>CAWIES010000001.1:0-411482 GCA_963835215.1 uncultured Alphaproteobacteria bacterium
GGCTGCGCCCGGTGATGATGATCTCGGCCCATCCCTCTTCGGCAAGAGCGCGGGCTGCCGCATGACCGAGCCCGGAGGTGGCGCCAGTGACGAGAGCGATCGAATGTTCCATGCGCGGCTCCGTGGTGAAGAGAAAGGTCGAAGGAGCCTCCGCGAAGTGGGGCCACCTTGTCATTTTCGAACTGTCCGGTTACATATAGGCGTAAATCGTGATGGTCAAGGAGTTTTGGACTGGATGTTTCAGAATGCCGCCAGGCCGCGGGGACGACCGCGAAGCTTCGACGAGAGTGAAGCGCTGAAAAAGGCGACGCAGGTCTTTTGGTCGAAGGGTTACGACGGTGTGACGATCGACGATCTCGTCGCGGGAATGGGCGTGGGACGGCCGAGCCTCTATGCCATCTTTGGGGACAAGCGGACGTTGTTCCTGCGTGTCCTTCGGGCGTACGCAGAGACGAAGGGCGCTCGCGGGGCGAAGGCGCTATTCTCGCCACCGACTCTTCGCGCCTCGCTGGCCGGCTTCCTGAGGCACGCCGTAGAAACTGCGACCGAGGAGGGTTCCGCGCGAGGATGTCTAATCATGTGCGTCGCGCCACTCATAGACGACGCTGAGGTCGGACAGTTCTTGAGGGACGCCGCGGCTGCGGGCATGGCGCTCGTGGAGCGCCGTTTCTGCGACGGGATCGGCGCGGGAGAAATCCCCTCTGACTTTCCTGTAGCTGTGCGGGCGAGCCAGACTCTCGACCTTGTCCGAGGTCTGACGATGCGCGCGCAGATGGGCGCGCCGCGCAAGGCGCTTCTCAGAGACGCCGAGGAAGCGGCCGACTTGGTGCTCCTGCCGCGGTTTGGAAATGCCGCGCTAGAACGTTGATGCTAGATGGCGTGAAGGTCGAAGCGAGCAACTTTCGCTGGCGCTGCCGCTGGCTTCCTCGACCAAGAACAGGTCCGCGCGCCGCATCGCAAATATCAAGAATTTTGCGCGGTGATGCACCGCCTGCGAAATCAAAGCGATCGGCAGTGCAAAATTTAGGTGCAAAATGTCGGCGATCCACACGGGTTAGTAGACGTGTCGCGCCGCCGGAATGTCGGCTTCGAAGTTGCTAAGCTTTTCCGCTGAACGACGTCTTTGGACGCAAGGGGGTCGTTCTAACCGACCCTCAACCCATTGCCGAGCCGGCGATTTGCTAACGCAAACTTAACCCTATCGGGGTCTTTTCCAAATCATTAGACTTGTCGCCAAGCGGCGCTGCGGCGTTTCGAGGGCTTGAGACAGCCCTGAAACGTCGGCCGAGTGAAGAAGTGTCGTCGCCATCGCTTGTGTCGGACGCGCCGCAGCCGTCTGGCCCGAGCCCAAGTTTCGGCCCATTTGCGGTGCAGATCGCCGGTTGCGCCGATGGCCGCCGGGCCAGACCGTGAACGCCGTCAGTACCGCCCCCGTCGCCCCCGAAAGGTCTTCCCGCCCATGAACGCCACCGACGCTGCGGCCGCCGTCGTCGCCGACCCGGAAACCACGCTGCTGTCGATGTTCTGGTCGGCGCATCTCGTCGTCAAGATCGTGATGATCGGCCTGCTCGCCGCCTCGTTCTGGTGCTGGACCATCATCGTCAACAAGACGCTGCTGTTTCGCCGATTCCGCCAGGCGATGGAGAGCTTCGAGCAGGTGTTCTGGTCGGGCCAGTCGCTCGAGGAGCTCTACGCCTCGCTGTCGCAGCGAGCCCAATTCCGGCGCGGCGACGCTGTTCGTCTCGGCGATGCGCGAATGGAAGCGCTCGTTTCAAAACACCGCCTCTTCGTTCCGCGGGCTGCACGCGCGGCTCGACAAGGTGCTCGACGTTTCGATCGCGCGCGAGGTCGAGCGGCTCGAATCCAATCTGCTGTTTCCTCGCCACCGTCGCCTCGGCCGGCCCGTTCGTCGGCCTGTTCGGCACGGTCTGGGGCATCATGACCTCGTTCCGTTCGATCGCCGCCTCGAAGAACACTTCGCTGGCGGTCGTCGCGCCGGGCATCGCCGAGGCGCTGCTCGCGACCGCGATCGGCCTGTTCGCCGCCATTCCGGCGCTGATCGCCTACAACAAGCTGCAAGGCGACGTCGCCAGGGCGCAGGCGCGCATGGAGAGCTTCGCCGACGAGTTCTCGTCGATCCTGTCGCGGCAGATCGACCAGCATCTGTCGGCGACAAGGCGGCCTGAGGCGTAGCGGCGAGAGGAGGCGAACCGATGGGCATGTCAGTCGGTAGGGGCGCGCAAGAGCGGACGCGGCCGGCGCGGCGTGCCGCGCTACGGCGCGATGGCCGACATCAACATGACGCCGTTCATCGACGTGATGCTGGTGCTGCTGATCATCTTCATGGTCGCCGCGCCCCTGCTGACCAGCGGCGTCGCCGTCGACCTGCCGCAGGCCAAGGCTGGCGCGCTCAACGTCGACCAGAAGCCGATCGCCCTGTCGATCAACGACCAGGGCCAGCTCTTCCTGATGGACGAGCCGATCGCCGACGCCGACCTGGTCGACAAAACTGCAAGGCGCTCGCCAAGGACGGCTCGACCGACCAGCGCGTCTATGTGCGCGCTTCGAAGACCGTGCCTTACGGCCGAGTCGCCGAGATCATGGGCGCGGTGACCACGGCCGGCTACAAGAAGGTGGCGCTCGTCACCGAGCCCGACAACAAGCCGTAGACGAGGCCTCGGGTGAACGGCCAGCCGTCAAAAACGGGCATGTGGATTTCCGCGCGATGCACGCGGGGCTGCTGGCGTTTATCGTCTTCGGCTTCGCCTTCGCGCCGAAATTCGACGACGCGACCGAATCGATCCCGGTCGATAGCGTCACCCAGAACCAGTTCAACGAGATCATGAAGGGCGAGCGCGACGGCAAGCCGATGAAGGAGCCGCCCCCGACCCCTGCGCCCAAGCCGGCCGCCGAGGCGCCGCCGCCTCCGCCCCCTCCGCCCGAGCTCAAGACCGCCGACGCGCCCCCGCCGCCGCCCGCGCCGGTCGAAACGCCAGCGCCCAAGCAGGAGCCGACACCCCCCGCGCCGCCGCCCAAGCCGCTCGCCGACGACGCCGCCCGCCGCGACGCCCGCTCCGCCCGTGCGACCCAAGGACACGCCGCCGCCCAAACCCAAGCCTGAATTATTGAAGCCGGACGCTATGGCCAAGCTGATCGAGAAGGCCAAGGACGACCCGCCGCCCAAGGCGCAGAAGACGCAGTACGATCCCAACGCGATCGCCAAGCTGATCGGCGACACCAAGACCGCCAACGCCGATCCGACGCCCACCGCCTCGACGCCGCGCGGCCTGCAGAGCCAGAATGCCCCGCGCATGTCGCCTTCGTTGTCGGCGGGGCTCGACGCGTGGCTGACCGACGCCTATCTCAACTGCTGGACGCCGCCTCCGACCACCCCGCAAGGCGATCGCTACGTTGCCAAGGTGATGGTGGCATTCAATCCGGACGGCTCACTCGCCGCGACCCCGGTGCTGGTCAATCCGCCCGATGATCCGGCCTGGCGTGCGCACGCGGAAAGCGCGGTGCGCGCCGTGCTGAAATGCAATCCGCTGCGCGTGCCCGCCGAATACGCGCCCTATTACGATCAGTGGCGCAGCAAGAACATCCTTTTCGATCTGCCGAGCGCGCCGGGATGAGCCTTGTTTCGCCCCGCCGCTGCGCCCGCGCGCTTTGCCCTTCCCCCGCAAGGGGGGAAGGGGAGACCGCTCTTCACATTGCGGCCAAGCTGGCCATCTAGTGCTTCGCCGAACTCTTTCGCCCTCTGACCGAGACCGATGCCGATGACTTTGCCCTTCGTCCCGCCGCGTCGTTCGCTCCTGACCCGCCGCTCGCTGCTGGCCGCCGCCGCCGCCGCGCCGCTCGCCCTCGCCTGGCGCCCGGCGCGCGCGGCGGGCGACATCATTGTGCACGCGGGCGCCAACTTCACCCCCGTCAGCATCGCGGTGACGCCGTTCGCCGGCGATGACGCCAGGATCGGCGACGTGACGACCAATGATTTTGCCCATTCGATCTTTCTCTCGCCGCTCAATCCGACCACCTTTCCCGAGGCGGTGACCAATCCCGACGTGCGGCCGAACATCGACGCGTGGAAGACCATCAACGCTCAGTTCGTGCTGACCGGGCGGGTGGGCGGCGGGGCGGGCGGCAAGGTCGCCGCGCAGTTCAGGCTGTGGGACGTCGCCAGCGGCACGCAGGTCGCCGGCCAGCAGTACACAACCGACGCCGCCAATTCGCGCCGGGTCGGCCATCTCATCGCCGACGCGGTCTTCAGCCACGTCACCGGCGAAAAAGGCTTCTTCGATTCTCGTGTCGTCTTCGTCGACGAGACCGGCTCGAAAGAGAAGCGCCGCAAGCGCCTGGCGGTGATGGACATGGACGGCGCCAACGTCAAATACCTCACCGAAGGCGACACGCTGGTGGTGACGCCGCAATTCTCGCCCTCCGCGCAGCAGGTCGCC
This sequence comes from uncultured Alphaproteobacteria bacterium, assembly GCA_963835215.1. GTDB lineage: Bacteria > Pseudomonadota > Alphaproteobacteria > Rhizobiales > Beijerinckiaceae > Roseiarcus. The sequence goes on from CAWIES010000001.1 coordinate 4,455, forward strand.
TTCATGTCGTTTCGCGATAGCGAGCCGCATGTGACGCTACTCGATCTCGAGACCGGCAAGCGCGAGCCGCTCGGCAATTTCCCCGGCATGAGCTTTGCGCCGCGCTTCTCCCCCGACGGCCAGCGCGTCATCATGTCGTTGTCGGACGGCGCGGCGACCAATCTCTACACGCTGGATCTGCACAGCCAGGCGACGACACGGCTGACCGAGGACGGCGCCATCGACACCTCGCCGAGCTATTCGCCCGACGGCCAGCAGATCGTCTTCGAATCCGATCGCGGCGGCGCCCAGCAGATTTACGTCATGGGCGCGGCCGGCGGCGCCGCGCAGCGCATCTCGTTTGGCGAGGGCCGGTATTCGACGCCGGTGTGGTCGCCCAAAGGGGATGTCATCGCCTTCACCCGCCAGAAGGGCGATCTCTTCGCCATCGGCGTGATGAAGCCCGACGGCTCAGGCGAGCGCATCATCACCGAGGGCTACCACAACGAGGGTCCGACCTTCTCGCCCAACGGGTTGTTCGTGATGTTCTTCCGCGATCCGGGCGGCGAGACCGGCGCGAAGATCTACATGGCCGACATTTTCGGTCACGGCGAATTCCCGGTGCCGACCCCTTCGTACGCCAGCGACCCCTCGTGGGGACCATTGATGGGGTGAGGGGAGTGGGAACCCACCGCTCATCCCCGCTTGCGCGGGAACGGCAATCTGGGACGAGGCGCCGCCTTTTTTCGCGATCAAAGCTGCGCCCCTCTCTCTCCGTCATGCGCGGGCTTGACCCGCGCATCCAGGGTGAGACGATCAGTGGCCAGCCGCCGTCGTCGCCGCTTGGGCGCCCGGATCAAGTCCGCGCGTGACGGCAGCGCGCGCCCGCGCCATGGCGAGGCTCGGCAAGCTCGGCTAGTTTGCTCGAGCGGGGTTCGGCTTGCCGAAGCCGCGAGCGGAGCGCGCGCGCATGGCGATGTCGATCGGCTTCATCTTCATGGCGACGCAGGGTGACGTGACGTTGCGCGATGCGCGCGCCTATATCGAGGCGGCGCTGGCGCTGGGCGTCGTCAATCTCGGCTTCAAGGATGTTGGCCTGCCGCGCGCGGCGCTGCACGAACTGGCGCGGGCGATCCGGGCGGGGGGCGGACGCTCGTTTCTCGAAGTCGTTTCGCTCGACCGCGACAGCGAACTTGCTTCCGCGGCCGCCGCTGCCGATTTCGGCGTCGACTGGTTGCTGGGCGGCGTGCGGGCCGACGAGGTCGCGCCGATCGCGCGCGCGGGCGGACTTCGCTACGCCCCGTTTCCCGGCGAGATCGTCGGCCATCCGAGCGTGCTGGTGGGCACGCGCGACGAGATCGTCGCCAGCGCCTGCTCGCTGTGCGCGCTCGAGGGCGTCGCCGGGCTCGATCTGCTCGCCTATCGCGGCGGCGTCGATGCGCCGGCGTTGATCCGCGCGGTGGCGTCAGCGGTCGACAAGCCGGTGATCGTCGCCGGCTCGATCGACGAACCCGAGCGCGTGCACGCCGCGGCGGCGGGCGGCGCTGCTGGTTTCACCGTCGGCTCGGCGGCGATCGCCGGCGCCTATGCGCCCGGCGAGCGCGAATTCGCCACGCAGATCCGCGCGATTCTGCGCACCGTCGCCGAACTCGGCTGAGGCCTAGTTGCGTTGTGGATCGCTGGCGGCGAGCTTGTCGTAGTATTTCAGCACGATGTCGGCGTTGCCGGCGTTCTTGAGCGGCTCGGCCGATTTCAGCGCGTCGTCGAGCTCGTCCAGCGCCTGCTTCTTGTCGGCGGGCGCCATCTTCGTATCGGCCTGGGTCGTGGCGATCTCCTGCTTCAGCAGCACGTCGGCCCCGACGTATTTCTTGGTCGCCGGGTCGACCCCGTCCATCACCAGATCGATGTTGGCGCCGACATCCTGGAACTCGTCGATCGAGGCGAAGCCATGCTTCTTGGCGGCCGCATCGAGTGCGGCGAGCAGCTTGGGATCGATCGGCGCCCCATCATTCTGCGGCATCTTGGCGAGCAGCGGCTCCATCGCCGCCTCGGCGGCGAGATAGGACTGCACCTGCGCGTCGGTCAGCGCCATTTGCGGAACCTGCTCGTCGGGCGTGGCGGCAGGCTGGGCCTGAGCCAGCGCGACGTCGGGCGCGAGCAGCGCCGGGAGCGGCGCAAAGCAGAAAAGCGTGAGCGCAGCGGCGAGCGGACGTGCGAGACGGGCCATCGGGCTTCCTCCAGGTTGGACGCGCGGACCCTGCCGCGCCGAGCGCGGCCGCGCAAGCCTGAAGCGGAAAAACTCAGCCGGTTTGCGCCGCCGGCGCGCGCGGCGCGCCCGGACGCGAGGAGAACAGCCGGGTCAGCGCGAAGATCGTCGCCAGCGTCAACCCATAGACCACGACTTGCAGCAGCGAAGGCTGATCGGAATAGCCGATCAGCGTGTGCAGCACGCGGCCAAGCAGGCTGGCGTCGGAGAGGATCGCCGACGTGTTCCAGACCGTTTCGCCGCCCAGCGTTACAACGCCGGCCTCCTGGAGAAAGTTCGCCGACTGCGCGGCGAGCCCCGCGGCGAGGAAGGTGATCAGCGCGCCGGTCACCGCGAACAGGCTGCGGGCGGGAATTGTCACCAGACCGAAATAGGTGACCGCGCTGACGCCGACGCCGGCGGCGAGGCCGAGCGCCGAGCCGATCAGCAGATCACGCGCCGTGGTTCCGCCCGCCGCGACCAGGCCGTAGAGAAACAGCGCCACTTCCGAGCCTTCGCGCATCACCGCGACGGCGACGACAATCGCCAGCGCGAATAACGGCCGCACGCCGGAGCGAACGTCCTGACCGAGTTGGCGCGCGTCGGCGGCAAGTTGGCGCCCGTGGCTCGCCATCCAGATGTTGTGCCAGGCGAGCATGCAGACGGCGAGGGCGAGGATCGCCGCGTTGAACAATTCCTGGCCGACGCCGTCCAGCGCATCGGCGAGCGCGCTCGCGAATGCTGCGACCAGCGAGGCGCCGACGACGCCCGCCGCAACTCCGGCGGCGGCCATCAGCCGGCTGCCCGCGACGCCCCGGGTCACCGCCATGACGATGCCGACGATGATGCCGGCCTCGATCACTTCACGGAAAACGATAATCAGCGCGCCGAGCATTGGGGTCCAATCGGTTCACTTGACGAGGCGTTTCACCCTCACTCCGAGACGAACACGCCCTTGGCGGTGTCGGCGTGGAATTCGCCGGTGAACGGGAAGCGCCCCACACCGAGCGGGCGGATTCGCACTTTGCCTTCTTCGCCTGGCGGGATCACTTTCTCGACCGCCGGCGCTTGCATGTCGAATTCGTCGGCCGTGTCGTCGAGGTTTTTCACACTGACGAAAAACGCCTTGCCGGTCGGCACATGCAGCTCCGCGGGGGTGAAGCGGTGGTTCTTGAGCATTAGCGAATAGGTCGCCAGATCCTCGGCGCGCGCGGCGCCGCCGACGACGAGCGTCAAAACCAGCGCGCTGGCGAGAGCGCCCAAGCGGGCGCTGAGCGAATGGGTCATGGTCGTCTCCCGATGGTGATTCACGAGGCCTGTTCGAACAGCCGCTGGCCGATGAACTCGCCCTCGACCGCGCCGCGGGGCAGCGCGAAATGGCCGCCGCCGACATTGGTGACGAACTGGTTCATCATGTCGAAGCGCGACATCTTCTCGAAAATCTTGATGAAGCCGTTGGCGAGATCGCGCTGGTAGCAGACGAAGATCAGCCCGGCGTCGAACTCCATGCCCTGGCGCCAGGGCGGCCAGCGCTCGGCGGTGAAATTGGCGCCGTCATTGTAGGAATAGGAGCGCCGGAGAATTTTCGCGCCGTCGAGCGCCATCTGATGGGCGAGCCGCACGTGCGAATTCTCGGGGATCACCGGATCGCCGTTGGCGTCCTTGGCGTCGAGGTCGATCGGATCGAATTCGTTTTTTGCGCCGAGCGGCGCGCCCGAAAGCTTCTCGCGCCCGAATGTCTGCTCCTGGAAGGCGACCTTCATCCGGTCCCAGTGCTCGAGCGCGATGCGGGCGCGGCGCACCACCGATGTAGGTGCCGCCGCGCATCCAGTCGGGGCCTTCCTCGCCGACCCAGACCACTGCGTCCATTTCTTTTGGGTCGCTGGCGGGAGGATTGCCGGTGCCGTCCTTGAAGCCCATCAGATTGCGCGGCGTCTGCCTTGGCGCCGTAGTCGGAGACGAAGCCCGCCTGAACCCAGCGAATGCCGGCGACGCCATAGGCGAGGCGCGCGAGTTGGCGCACGGCGTGAAAGGCGACCTGCGGATTGTCGGCGCAGGCCTGCACCAGGAGATCGCCGCCGGTGCGCGCGGGGACGAGCTGATCGCCGGGGAAATGGGGCAGCTCGACGAATGCGGCCGGGCGCTGCGCGCGCAGGCCGTAGCGGTCGAGGCCGTCCTTCTCGAACAGGCCGAGTCCGAAGCCGAAGGTGACGGTCAGGCGCGAGGGCGACAAGGCCCAGCACGTCGGCTGGGTCGGCCTGCGCCTGATAGTCGTCGCCCTCGGCGGGGATTTCGACCGGCTTGCCTTCGCTCAGCGCCGCGCGCCGCCTCGGTCCAGTTGCGCATCAGCGTTTCGACGTCGGCGCGCTTGGTCGTCGTGAGGTCGAACGCGGCGATATAGGTGTAGCGCCTGAGCGGGCGTGACGATGCCGCCCTGATGCTCGCCCCAGAACGGCTCGTTCGTCTTGGCCGGCGCGGGGTCCGGCGTCGCATCGAGCGCGCGCGCTGCGCCGGGCGCAAGATTGGCGCCCGCCATCGCGGCAAGACCTGCCGTCGCGGTGAGGAAACCGCGCCGACTTGCCTGCGGCGGCTTGCTCGCCTGCGGTGGTTTGGTGTCGCGCTCCGTCACGGCGCTCGCCTTCGCCAGCATGTTGACGTCGTCTTCGACGTAATAGAATCCGCTGCCGTCCGGCGCAATGGCGAGGCCGAAGAGGTCGCCGTTGCCAGGCGGCGACTGCGCCTGATTGGAATCGACCCACTGCGCCGACAGTTGCTTGCCGGAAGCGGGATCGAACTCGACCACCTGTCCGTTCTTGCCGTTGGTGACGAGGATATGGCCGCTCCCGGTCACGCACAGCGCGAGCGGGCGCTGCAGCATCCCGCCCTGGTCACGGTGCGCCCGGTCCCCGCGCTCGACGTGCGCGTCAGCGCGTCGGGGATCGCGACGATGCGATTTTCGATGGCGTCCGACACGTAGAGCGTCGAGCCGATCAGCGCGAGCCCGGTCGGCCCGATGAGGAAGACGTCCTTGTCGGCGCGCTGCGACGAACCCGCTGGCGATCACGGTCTGGCTCGTCACCTTCGGGCGGACCGCTGGCGGGAATTGTGAGCTGGATGCGCAGCACCGTCGCCTTGTTGATGACGACCGGCACGCCGGTGGCGGGATCGAGCTTGGTCGGGGCGCGGCAGATCGTAGCCCGACATGCTGACGAACAGCGTCGCCGTCGAACCGTTGTCAACGACCGCCATATTGCCCCAGGGGCCGTTGATGTGCGAGCCGGACCAGACGGTCGCGAGCTCGCCGTTGGCGTCGAACACCAGCAAGCAGCCGGCGCCCTTGGTCGCCGTCGTGCCGTCGGTGCTCGGCGTGCTGCCGACGATCACCCAGCCGCTCTTGAGCACGGCCATCGCCGTGGTGAGGCCGATGCCGCCGGGACATTGCGGCAGGGTTCTGCGGCAGTTTGGCGAACAGCGTCATCGCGTGGGTCGACGGGCTGTAGATCGATGATCGTGCCGCCGGTGCCCTGCAGGTTCGACTGGTTGTTGAAATTGTCGACCAGCACGTCGCCCTGATGGATCTTGCCGACGCTCGCCGGCGCGACGACGACCGCGTAGGGGTTGAGATCGCCGTTGTCGGTGATGGTCGAAGCCAACGTCGGAGTGGTGGCGCAGACCTTCGAGAACGCCGTCGGCGCGCGCCGGCGCTGCGCACAGCAGTAAGCGTCGTCGCCAGAGCGCCGAGCGCCGCCGCGTCGCCAAATCGTCGAATGTTCATCATGTCGCTCGCCTTCATTGGGGCAGAATTGGCGGCGGATCGCGCTCAGAAGGTGATGTTGGTGCGCACGCCCGACCACCAACTCGTTCTTGATCTTCTGCGTCGGATCGTTGGGATTGACGATGCCGGCGCCGGGATTGAAGACGTATTGGAGGTCAGGCTGAACCTGCCACCACGGCATGACCTGATATTGATAGGTCGCCTCGAACACGGTCTCGTTGTGGCGGATCGGCGAGTAGACGCCTGGGTTGTAGAAGCCGCCGTGTCCTCGTCGAGCCCCGTCGCGCTGTTGCTGACCTGGGTGAAGTCCACGCCGAGGCCGGCCGTGTCGTCGTCGCGCCCGAAGAACGGCTCGTGCATCGTCAGGCCGGCGTTCAGGCTGAAGGCTGATGAGGTTGCGATCCTGCAGCGGCGTGAACATCGGCCGGAGGAACACGTTGATGTTGCGATCCGGGTCCTCGGAGCGCCAGATCATCTGGTCGACGACCGCGTAGAACGCGTAGTCGCCGCGATGAGTCGCCGGCGTTCCGTTGCTGTCGGAGTTGGCGAGCGGGAGCCCCGTATTGTCGTAGCGCAGGTCGGCGAAGTCTTCGCTGTCGTACCAGACGCCGATTTTGTAGGTGCGCGCGAGCGGCTCGGCTTCGCCCGCCTGCACCAGCGTGCCGGGGCCGGGATAGGCGAACTGCAATTCGGCGATCGCCAGCACGCCGCCGTTGAGCGGGAAGCTCACCCCATAGGGATCCGCCCTTTGCGGGTCGCCGTTGGGGTTGGGCGCTGGGCTGCCGTTGTAAATGCCGGCGAGCAGCGTGAAGTTGTCGCCGATATGGGCTCTGCCGCGCACGCCGAGGGCCGACAGCGGGTAGGCGGGGCCGCCGCCCGGCATATCGGCCGAGGGCAGCATCGGCCAACCGAACATCGTGTTGACGAAATAGCCGGCGTTCTGGCTGACCATGAATTCCTGGTCGATGCTCTGCTGGCCGATCTTGACGTCGAACGCATCGCCGAATTTCTGCTGATACCAAAGCTCCCACACGCGGGTGCCGCTGATCGGCTTCGATGCCGCTGGCGGTCTGCAGCGAATAGAGATTGGTGGCGCTGAGATTGCCGCCGTGGATCTGCAGCGCGCTGGCGTTGAACAGTGCCGCCGTTCAGGCCGAAAGCGCGCTGGGTGTCGAGCTGCAAGGTCGCGGTGGTCAGGCCGTTGTATTCGGCGCCCTGACGCACGCCGCCGGTCGCGTTGCCGATCACTTCGCTGTTCTCGACGATGCTGAGGGTCATCCCGTATTTGGCCAGCGCGGTGCGCAGGCCCCACATGTCGCCGAGCAGATTGGAGCTGCGCCCGGCGGTGCTCAGGAAGCCGAAGGGGCCCCCTGGCGTCGCCAGCGTCGGGGTCGCGGCGGCGGGCGCCGCGCCCGCCGGCTGCGCGACGACATCGCCGGACGCAGGCGTGGCGGCCGTGCTCGGAGCCGCGGGAGCGCCGATTGGCGTCTCGACGAACTCGCCGGAGGTGTCGGGTTTCGGCGCCGCTGTGGCGTCGGCCGCTTTCGCGGCGGGAGTGGGGTCGCCCGCTTTCGCGGCAGGGGTGGCGGCGCCCGCTTTCGGACGCGGCGTGACGGCGCTCGCGTTCGGGGGCGCGTCGGCGGCGCTCGCGTTCGCAGGCGCGGTGGCGTCATCCGCCCATGCCGTCGCCGGCAGACTCGCCACGCACGCGCTCGCAAACAGCGCCGATCGCACAATTCCCGCGAAACGACGCGCGGCGTCACCCTGATTCATCTTGTCCTCGCTAACCGACGGGGTTAAGGGCCCGTTGTCGCTACGCTGTCTATAGCGAAGAAAAAGAGACCGGACAATCAATATTGGCTCTCTTAGAATCTTTCTAAGAAGGTAGTTGAACTGAAATAGCGTGAATTATATTGTCTTAGGATCGTTCTAGACACTATGCTTTGGCGACACTGTGCTGGATATTGTCCGTAAATAAGTCAAATATTCGGAGATGGAAATGCTTCATGACTTTCCGTCTCCTCTCGATTGATTGTCGCGGGGCCTGTCGGCGGACCTCGTCGGTTGTTCGCTCCTTCGTCGCGCTGCGGTCGCTGGCGCTCGCTCGCCAGCATGTCGGACGCTAGCGCGCGCAACGGACACGCGCCGCGCGCTCACACTGCGCCGCGTCTCGGCGGGCGTCGGCGCGGGGCTGTCGTTTGTGAACTCATTTGCGACACTGCGCGAAAAGCGGAGTCGCGCCGAAAAAACCGCTTGCATTCGCAGGCGATTCGCCCAAATAACATTTTGCCCAATACGCACGTGCCTGTGGTCGTGTGTCGGTCGGTGGGGATCTGGACAAGAGGCCAGTCAACCACCTTCGAAAAAACCGGCAGCCGGAGGCAAACCGGCGCACCCCGCCAAACGGGGGACGCGACTTGAAGCAACGACGGACCGGGCTTTTTTGGTCTCTGTCGGCCCTCCAAAGGTCGGCTTACCGAAGAGGCTTGTCTATCTTGCCGGGCGTGCGGAAGGGACTTTCCCCTCCGAACGATGGCTGCAAAGGCTCTGCAGGCGCTTGCCCGCGAAGCTCAGTGGCTACGGCGTAGCATCCGACCGCGTCAACGCGCGCTTCATCGCGGCTCTCAGCCGCGCGAGGCGGGCAATGTGCGGTCGCGGCGGCGGGTCAACGCCGACGGATCGCGTCTCCACCGCGTGGTCCGTCAAGCGCATCGCCGACGATCCCTTCTTGCCAGGCGGCTTTGCGGCCGCTCGTCGGAGATGCCGCTATGACGGATCGTATCAAGGAATTCCTCGCCCGCACCAAGGACGACGGACCGCGTCTGGTCGTCGATCTCGAAGTCGTGCGCGAGAACTATTTCGCTTTCGCCAAGGCGTTGCCGGACACCCGCGTCTTCTATGCGGTCAAGGCCAATCCGGCGCCCGAGATCCTCGATCTCCTGGCGCGGCTCGGCTCGTGCTTCGACGCCGCCTCGGTGACCGAGGTCGAGCAGGCGCTGGCCGCTGGCGCCGCGCCCGAGCGCATCAGCTACGGCAACACGATCAAGAAGGAGCGCGACATCGCGCGCGCCTACGCGCTCGGCGTGCGGCTCTATGCGATCGACAGCGAAGCCGAGGTCGACAAGATCGCGCGCGCCGCGCCCGGCGCCAAGGTTTTCTGCCGCATCCTCTGCGACGGCGCGGGGGCCGAATGGCCGCTGTCGCGCAAGTTCGGCTGCGCGCCGGAGATGGCGGCGGCGATGCTCGAGCGCGCCCACGCCAAAGGCCTTGTCGCCCACGGCCTGTCGTTCCACGTCGGATCGCAGCAGCCCAATCCGCGCGCCTGGGACGGCGCGCTGAAGGCCTCGGCGGCGATCTTCAAGGATCTCGCCGAGCGCGGCATTCAGCTCGCGATGCTCAATCTCGGCGGCGGTTTCCCAACCCGCTATCTCAAGCCGGTGCCGGGCGTGCGCGCCTATGGCCAGACGATCTTCCGCGCCCTGCGCAAGCATTTCGGCAACCGCATTCCCGAGACGATCATCGAGCCCGGCCGCGGCATGGTCGGCAACGCGGGGGTCATCGAGGCGGAGGTCGTGCTGATCTCGCGCAAATCGGCGGACGATCCGCAGCGTTGGGTCTATCTCGACATCGGCAAGTTCAACGGGCTCGCCGAGACGATGGACGAGATGATCCGCTATCCGATCCGCACCGACTATGACGACGACGTCATGTCGCCTTGCGTGATCGCCGGCCCGACCTGCGACTCGGTCGACGTGCTCTACGAGAAGGAGCCGTATCTGCTGCCGGTCAGCCTCGAAATCGGCGCCAAAGTGCTGATCGAGGGGACAGGCGCCTATACGACGACCTATTCGGCCGTCGGCTTCAACGGCTTTCCCCCGCTCAAGTCCTACGTGATCTGACCGGTTCGACGGTCCAGCCCGCCTGCGTCGCCCCACAGCGCCGCAGGCGGACGCGCGTGTGCGCCGGTCTGTCCTTGCGCTTGTCTCGGCGCCACGCCCCTGCTAGGTCAGGCCGCAAATTCCTCCCCATTTCGTAAGGACGTTTCGCCCATGGCTGGCCGCCAGTTCATTTATCATATGCGGGGTCTCAACAAGACCTGGCCCGGCGGCAAGAAGGTGCTCGACAACATCCACTTGTCGTTCTACCCGGACGCCAAAATCGGCGTGCTCGGGGTCAACGGCTCGGGCAAATCGACGCTGCTGCGCATCATGGCCGGGTTAGACGCCGAATTCACCGGCGAGGGCTTCCTCGCCGACGGAGCGCGGGTCGGCTATTTGTCGCAGGAGCCCCATCTCGATCCTGATCTCGGCGTGCGCGGCAACGTGATGCTCGGCGTCAAGGAGAAGCAGGCGCTGCTCGATCGCTACAACGAGCTGGCGATGAACTATTCCGACGAGACCGCCGACGAAATGACCACCCTGCAGGACGAGATCGAGGCCAAGGGCCTGTGGGATCTCGACAGCCAGGTCGAGCAGGCGATGGACGCGCTCGGCTGCCCATCGGATGAGGCCGACGTCGACACGCTCTCAGGCGGTGAGCGCCGCCGCATCGCGCTATGCCGCCTGTTGTTGGAGCAGCCTGAGCTCTTGCTGCTCGACGAGCCGACCAACCATCTCGACGCCGAGACGGTCAATTGGCTCGAAGGCCATTTGCGCAAATACCCCGGCGCGATCCTGATCGTCACCCACGATCGCTACTTCCTCGACAACGTCACCGGTTGGATTCTCGAACTCGACCGCAGCCGCGGCATTCCCTACGAGGGCAATTATTCGTCGTGGCTGAAGCAGAAGCAGAAGCGCCTCGAACAGGAAGGCCGCGAGGAGGCGGCGCGCATGCGCGCCATCGCCGAGGAAAGCGAGTGGATCGCCGCCTCGCCCAAGGCGCGCCAGTCGAAGTCGAAGGCGCGCATCGCCGCCTATGACGATCTGGTCAAGAAGCAGAACGACAAGGCGCCGAGCGTCGCCCAGATCGTCATCCCGGTCGCCGAGCGCCTTGGCAACAACGTCATCGACTTCGACAGCGTCGCCAAGGGCTTTGGCGACCGGCTGCTGATCGACGGCCTCAGCTTCAAGCTGCCGCCGGGCGGCATCGTCGGCGTCATCGGCCCGAACGGCGCCGGCAAGACGACGCTGTTTCGCATGATCACCGGCCAGGACACGACCGACTCTGGCGCGATCGCGATCGGCGAATCCGTGCAGCTCGGCTATGTCGATCAGTCGCGCGACACGCTCGACGCGCAAGAAGACCGTGTGGGAGGAAATCTCCGGCGGCGCCGACATCCTGTATCTCGGCAAGCGCGAGATCAACTCGCGCGCCTATTGCGGCGCCTTCAACTTCAAGGGCGCCGACCAGCAGAAGAAGGTCGGCATGCTGTCGGGCGGCGAGCGCAACCGCGTGCATCTGGCCAAGATGCTGAAGTCGGGCGCCAATCGTGCTGCTGCTCGACGAGCCGACCAACGACCTCGACGTCGAAACCCTGCGCGCGCTCGAAGAAGCGCTGCTCGATTTTGCCGGCTGCGCCGTGGTCATCAGCCACGATCGCTTCTTCCTCGACCGCATCGCCACCCACATCCTGGCCTTCGAGGGCGACAGCCACGTCGAATGGTTCGAGGGCAATTTCGCCGACTACGAGGAAGACAAGAAGCGACGGCTGGGCATCGACAGCGTCATCCCGCATCGGCTGAAGTATAAGAAGTTCTCGCGGTAAGCGCGAACGCGGAGCTGATGCATCGCCGCCGGTTCTTCAATCTTACAAGCCGTCAATCAGCGTCTTACCCTGCCGCCAGTGCTGCAGCGCGCTTTTGGCGAATATGCTGGCGTCGAAATTTTTCTTGGCGGCGACCGCCTCAAGCGCGGCGATCGCCTGCGGTTCGGCGATCCGCATACAGCCTAGCGCCGCGCGGAAACGGATGCAGTCATTGGCGCCGTCGAGCAGCGGGATCAGCTGTTCGAGCAATCCGCGCGCCTTGATCTCGCGCAGGATGGGGACGCCCTCGCCAATGACGCGATTTCTCGCCTCCAGGTCGCTGGGGTCTTCGACATAGTCGAGGAAACGAGCCCAGTCGAGCCGCGTTGCGGAATCCTTAAAACACGCCAGAAGCTCATCGTCGGACATGTTCTGCAGGCTCGGCGTCTGGGGCGGCGGCCGCCGCGCGGCCGCCCTGAAGCCTACAACGTCACGAGTCGGAAGCTCCTCTGCGAGCGCAACCCACGTGGAGCTCGCCCATTCCTCGTCGCTGGAAAAGAACTGGCCCGCCGCACACATGCGCACATGAGGATCGTCGCTGTCCATTAGCCCGCGCATCTGCGCGATCGACAGACGCCCGCGCAACTCAGGGCCGATGGCCCGGATGTCGGCCGCGGCTTTGAGGCTTTCAGGCGTGTGTTCCGTTTCCTCCTGCGGCGCATTGGGTCCTCGGCGCAACATTTCGTAGATGCGGCCTGCCCTCGTCAGTTTGGCGGTCGCCACGAATGTTTCGAGCAGACTTTCGTCGCTCATCGCTGAATAGCCATTGGCGCTCATTGCAGCACTCCAAACATCCGCAGCGCCTGCAAACCGGCCGCATATTGCGAATCGTAGTCCAATTCGTTGACGATCAATCTATGCAGACGGCGAGCTTGATCGAGATTGTCCGCGCTGTTGTAAAAGGCGCTGATCAGCTCGTGCTTGAGGCGCGGAACCCAGACGATGTTGCTGGGATCGTCGATCGCCGCGCGCCCGAATTTCTCGACGGCGTCAGCCAGCGGCGACTTGGCGATGTTGGCGGGGTTCTGCTCGACAATATGATGCTGCTCATAGCCAAGCTGGTTTTGCGTCGGCGGCGTTTGCAGCTCCTCAAACGTCTCGGGCTGATCGAGGCTTGAGCGCAACTGGGCGAGAACGCGGTCCTCGTCGGTATTGGTCGGCGTCGAATCGAGGATGTACAGCGCGGCTTCAATGGCGGCTCGGATGGGACTGCTCCAGGTGGCGAATTCCCAACCATCGGTCAGCGCTTCCTTCGCCGCGCGGCGAACGAATTTGCGCGCTTCGCGCATCGCCACGCGCCATCTCGGCTCCCCGGCGTCGGGTGGCCGCGTTGTCAGCGCGCCGCCCCACGGCGCGTTCGGCTTCGTGGCGAACCAGCCGCGATTGGGCGGCGCCTGGGTTCGCGGATGTTTCGCCGGGTCCCAATCCTTGAGCAGGCCACTCGAAAAGAGTTGTTCGGCGAGTTCCAACGAGCCAAGCGATGCGCCCTCTTTGACGACAGAAGGCGGATCGGGAAGGCGCAGCAGGAGCGCAGCGATCTTCGCGAGCGCATGGTCGCCCCGTTCCAGAGCTCGTGCGACCCCGGCGAGACCTTGGCGCTTGGCGGCGGCGTCGATCGGCAGGCCGAAGACGTCGCTCAATTCGTCGTCGAGTTCGTCGGTCGGGCGGACGGTCCAGCTGTAACCGCCGCCAGGCAGCGGAGAGCGCACCAGCATCGGAACCGCGCCAAGGAACAGGCCGTCTTCGCCGCAGCGGACGCCGGCGTCCGTCAAGCGGAAGAAACGCATCTCACAAAATGAGCCCAAGTCCGTCCCCGCATTCCAAAGTGCGCTAGAACAAAATTGGAACATAGAGAGAACAATGAGTCAAGATTTTGTCTTGAAGGCGGGCGCCAATCGCGCCGGAAAACGTCGCTTCCCTCGCCCCTCAATTTCCCTCTCGCAACCCCTCCGCGCCCGGCGCGTCGTCGCGGACGTGGATGACGGCGAACTTGTCGGCGTAGAGGCGGCGCCAGCCGGGCTCGTCGTCCATCGCTTCATTGGCCGGATCGCCGGGGGCGAGCAGGGTCCAGGCGATGTCGTATTGCTTCAGCGTCGCTTCGATTGTCTTGCGATCTCCGGCGGCGATCTTGCCATAGAGGTCGAGGAAAGCGTCGCCATACATGTCGGCGCGCCCGTCGATGAAGGGCTTGACGCCGGCGCCGATCAGATAGCCGCCGAAGGCGTAGCCGTTGAGGACCGGGGCGTCCCGCAGCACCGGCGGCGCCGCGCGCAGGGCGGAAATCGGCGCGGTCGGCGAATCGACGCGGGCGATCGGCAGCGCGATCCGCACGCCAATCAGCGCCAGAGCCGCCGCCGCCCCGACCAGGATCGTTTCGTGCGAAAGTCGCCCCCTGACGGGCGCCAAAGCGCCGAGCGCGCGGGCGATCGCGGGGGCGAGCAGCATCGGCGCGAGAATGGCGAGCAGCGTCTGATGGCGCCCGTGCTGCAGCGCGAGGTGGATGAGGCCGACGAGGAGCGCGGCGCGCAGCCAGGGCAGGGTCGTCGGGCGGATCAGCACAAAGGCGATCAGCGCCAGCAGCGCCAGCTCCATCGGGCCGGGATGGGCGAAATTCTCGGGACGCCATTCGCCGATCTCGCCAAGGTGAGCGAGGCCGAGCAGGCGGATGGGGAAGATCAGGCCGTCGACGCCGAACGGCGTCAGCATCGCCGCCGCCAGGCTCGCTGCGGCGAACAGGCTCCAGTCGCGCGCGACTGCGAGCCTTTCGTCGGCGGACGCGGCGAGCAGCGCCTCGAGCGCGAAGGGCGCGATCAGCGCCAGGCCGAAGGCAAAGCCGCCGTGGAGATTGGCCCAGAGGGTCATCACCAGCGCCAGCGGCAGCGGCGGGGCGCGGCCGGCGTCGCGCGCGCCCAGCAGCCCGACGCTCCACAGCGCGAGCAGCGGCAGCGCGAGGATATGGGGCCGGGCGAGCAGGCTCGGGGCGAGCAGCAAGGCGCTGAGTGCGGTAAGGACAAGCAGCGCTGCGCCGGTGAGATCGCGCGCCGCGCGCCGCGCCGCAATCGCGATCGCCGCGCCCGCCGCCGCGCCGGTCAGCAGCGCGACGCCGCTCCAGCCAGCGGCGCGGAACGCGAGCGCCATCAGGACTTCCGACAGCCATTCCTGCGCCGTCCACGGCTGGCCGGCGAACGAGAACGAGAAGGGATCAACGCGCGGGATCGCGCCATGGGCGAGGATCCACTGGCCGGTCGCGACATGCGACCAGGTGTCGCCGTCGTTGAGCACGGCCGGCGAAAAGGCGGCGAGCGCGAACACGGCGAGGCCGATGAGCAGCGGCGCGGCCTCGAACGGGCGCACTGTTGCGCCCGCCGGCGGCGCGGCGACTGGGTGAAGCGCGATCGACATGACCGCGAAGTCTGGCGCAAAAGGCGATAACGGGCGGTTAAGGATGACGCCTTAAAGGGGCGGGTCGGCCGTCAGCTCACCTCGACGATGCGCGAGAATGGGATGCACGCGGCGCGCGGCGCGCGGCTCTCCTCGTCCCCTCGCTGGCGGAGCGCCCCAGCGGGGACGGCGAGGTAGCCGAGCTTCTTTGCCTGCGCGAAGATCTCGATTGCGCTCGCGCGCGTCTCGAGGCTGAAGACCCAATTGCGGTCCTCGCCAGCGTCCACCGTGATGCGCCTGATTTCCATCTTCAATCAACCCTCCGCGAAAGAGACGCTGCGTGCGCGCCGCTGCATGTCGAGCGACCACAGCCCGAGGCCGACGCCCAAAGCCGACAAAGCGGCGCCGCACGACCGGCAGCAGCGCGTAGCTCAGCCCGGCCGAGAGCGCGACGGCGCCGACAAATGGCCCGACGGCGATGCCGAAGTTGAACGCGGTGTGAATGAGGGTTGAAGCGAGATTGGGCGCCTCGCGGGCGGCGTCGACCGTCAGGAGCTGCAAAGGCGCGGCGATAAAGTAAAAGGCGAAGCCCCAGAGGAAAATGGTCGGCAGCATCAGTGACGCGCTGCGGCAGACGACCAGCAGAACGATATAGATCGCCAAGTCGGCGGCGAAGCCGCCGATGATCGTTGCAATCAGATTGCGATCGCCGAGGCGCCCGCCAATCTGCATACCCGTCACGCCGCCGGCGCCAAACAGGAGCAGGTATAGCGGCAGCGAGGCGGAGGAGACGCCGCCGACCTCGGTCAGCAGTGGCGCGATATAGGTGAAAACGCTGAAGGTCGCGGCGCAGACGCAGGCGCTGAGCGCAAACGCCAGCAGCACTTGCGGGCGAGCCAGCACGCGCACCTCGCTGGCGAGGCGCGTCGCCGCGCCGCGCGCTGTTTCCGGGAGCCACAATGCAATCGCAGCGGCGGCGAAGAGCCCGAGGGCGCCGATCGCCCAAAAGGTCGTGCGCCAGCCAAAAGCGTGGCCGATCACGGTTCCGACCGGAACGCCGAGAATATTGGCTGAGGCGATCCCCGCCCACATCATCGCGACCGCCGCGGCGCGGCGACGCTCAGGCGCAATCGTGACGGCGACGAGTGAGCCAACGCCCATGAAGGCCCCATGGCAAAGGGACGTGACGACGCGGGCCAGCAGCAGCCAGGAGTAGCTCGGCGCCATAGCCGCGAGAACGTGGCCGGCGACGAAGACGCCAAGCAGCAGCAGCAGCGCGCGCTTGCGTCTGAGCCGGTTGATGGCGATCGTCATGATCGGGCCGCCGATCGCGACGCCGAGCGCATAGCCGGTCACCAACAGTCCGGTCGCCGGAATGCTGACGCCAAGATCGGCGGCGATCTCTGGCAGCAGGCCCTGCACGGCGAACTCGGTCGTGCCAATGGCGAAGGCCGCGAGCGTCAAGGTCAGGATCGGGAGAATTGGCGCACTCCGTTGGCGTTGCTCGCGCCCGACTGGGTTGGCCCATCGGCGCCGCGCTGAGCACGCTAGAGCCCTAAGCGGGCGCCGAAGAAATGAGTTGCGCTCATTGGCCGGTTGGCCAATCTTTTGGCGATGGGCGGCCCCCCGGCGCTGGACATCGACCTGCTGCGAACCTTCGTGCTGATCGCCGAGGGGCAGAGTTTCACGCGCGCTGCCGAGCGCGTAGGGCGAACGCAGTCGGCGGTCTCGCTTCAGGTCAAACGGCTGGAGGCGCTGGTCGGTCGGCGGTTGTTTGTGCGCGCCCGCGGGTGCGGCGCGCAGCTCACCCCGCAAGGCGAGCGCCTGCTCGAAGACGCGCGGCGCCTCACCGCGCTGAATGACAGCGGTCGTCGAGGCGCTCAGAGCCGAGTCGCCAAGCGCGACGGCTTTGCCCGATCAGCCGCCCGAAACGCGCGCCGCGCGCCCCCGCCCGGCAATCGCAATTCTGCCATTTCACAATCTCGGCGGCGATCCCGCTGACGACTATTTCGTCGATGGCCTCGTCAACGACATCGCTGCGGGCCTGTCGCGGATCGACTGGCTGCTTGTGATCGGCGGCAGTTCTTGCGCCCTCTACAAGGGCCGAAATGTCGATGTGCGTCGGATCGGGCGGGAGCTAGGGGCGCGCTATGCGCTGCAAGGGGGCGTGCGCAAGGCGGGGAGCCATTTGCAAATCAACGCCCAGCTGATCGACGCGACCACCGGCGCGCTGATCTGGGCGGATCGCTACGGCCGACGCAGGGACGACGTCTTCGAGCTTCAGGACGAGATCGTCGATCAGATCGCGGCGATGGTCGAGCCGCGCCTTCGCCGCAGCGAGATCGCGCGCGCCCAGCGCAAGCGGGTCGAGCGGCTCGACGCCTACGATCTCTATTTGCGTGCAATTCCCCATACCGCTGCGCACATGCCGCGCGGGACCGAACGCGCGCTGCCTTTGCTTGAGCGTGCGCTGGAGCTTGAGCCCGACTATGCCCCCGCCCATGCGCTCGCCGCTTGGTGCTACGAGTGGCGATATACCCGTGGCGGATTCGATAGCCGCAACCGCAGCGCCTCGCTTTCCCATGCCGAGGCGGCCATCGCCGGCGCCGGCGATGACGCGACGGCGCTGGCGATCGCCGGATTCGTGACCAGCCTCATCGGCGACGAGCGCGAAACAGGTTTAGAAGCGATGGGGCAGGCGACAGCGCTCAATGGCGCCTCGGCGACGGTCTTCTATCTCGCTTCCCACGCCCACGCGATCGTCGGCGACGCTTCGCGCGCGACCTCGTTCGCCGATCGCGCCTTCCGCCTCGGCCCCTTCGACCCGCTGGCCTTCGAAGCCAATGTCGCGCTCGGCGATCTTGCCATGACTGAGGCGCGGCATGAAGACGCGGCGGCGTGCTTCGCCAGGGCGGTGCGGATCAATCCGAATTACAGCACCGGCCATTTCTTCCGCGCCATCGCGCTGGTTTTGGCCGGTCGGCAGGATCGGGCCGAACAGGCGGCGGGGGAGGGTCGTAAGCTCGAGCCGGAATTCAGCACCAGGATCATGCATGAGGTCGGCATGGCGCCGGCGGTCATCGAGCGTTTTCTCGAAGGCGCCAGCCTGCTCGGCCTACCGGGCTGATGTTCGGCGGGCGGCGGGCCAGCGCCGCTCTTTTTCGACTTGCCGCGTGAACCTTTTCGCGCTCGGCTCCGTACTAGCTTGTAGCGTCCCAGCCGAAGTCGGCCACGGGCGCACAGACGAGGGCGCCATGCAAGCGGCGAGGTGGGCGAGCGGATTCGACGAATGCGTCGAAATGCGGCTTGCTGGCGTCCTCGAACGCAGTCAGCGCGTAGGCATGAGCGTCAAACGATGACCGAGCTGGAACATTTGGATTTTGCCCTCCCGCATGGCGCCGCCTCGAGCGTCACTGGCCTGGCCGCCGTCCTCGACCGCTTGCTGCCGCCGGTGCGATTCGGGCGCTTGCGCATCGTGTTGCCATCGGGCGGGGCGATCGTCAGGACCGGCCTTGAGCCAGGACCGGAGGCGACGCTGGTCTTCCATCGCCGGCGCGGGCTGCGCCGGCTGGTCACGGGCGGCGACGTCGGGCTCGCCGAAGCCTATATCGACGCCGACTGGACGACGCCCGATCTCGTCGCCGTGCTTCGTCTCGCATCGCGCAACGCCGAAGCGTGGAAGCAGAACCTGCGCGGCGCGACGCTGATCAGATGGATCAACCGGCTCCGCCATCTCCTGCACAACAATTCGCGGCGCGGCAGCCGGCGCAACATCATAGCCCACTATGATCTCGGCAACGCGTTCTACCGCCTGTGGCTCGACGCCGGCATGCAATATTCTTCGGCGCTGTGGGACGACGACACGCCCGACCTCGCGGCGGCGCAGGCGAAAAAGCTCGCCCGCATCGGCGAGCTGCTGCGCCTCGAGGGCGGCGAGAGCGTGCTCGAGATCGGCTGCGGCTGGGGCGGCCTTGCCGCGTCGCTGGCGACTGAGAAGGGCGCGCAGGTCACCGCGATAACGCTGTCGCCCTCGCAACTCGCCTGGGCGCGCGAAAGCGCCGCCGAAAGGCGGGTCGCTCCGGCGATCGACTTTCGCCTGCAAGACTACCGCGACGTCGAGGGCGGCTTCGACCGCATCGTCTCGATCGAAATGCTCGAAGCGGTTGGCGAAGCGTGGTGGCCGGCGTATTTTGTGACGCTCGCGGAGCGCCTCAAGCCGGGCGGGCGCGCAATCATCCAGGCGATCACCATCGCCGACGATGTGTTCGAGGACTACCGGCGCAATCCCGATTTCATTCAGAAGCATATTTTCCCCGGCGGATTTCTCCCCTCGAAGACGCGCGCTCTTGGCGCAGATCGAAGCGGCTGGTCTGCGTCTGACGCACAGAGAAAGCTTCGGCGGCTCTTACGCCAAAACCCTGTTCGAGTGGCGCAAGCGCTTTCATGCGCGCTGGAGCGAAATCGCCGCGCAGGGCTTCGATGAGCGCTTCCGCCGGCTGTGGGACTACTACCTCTGCTATTGCGAAGCAGGCTTTGCCGAAGGGGTGGTCGACGTCGGGCTGTTCACCATCGAGCCGGCCGCAGCGACCTGAGGTTTGAGCGCGCTTGCGCCGCCGCGTCCCAGAAACGGCACGCCTTTGATCAAGAGGCGCAGCGCCTCCCAGTGAATCGCCGCGACCGTCTTGAGCGCCACGACCGGCGTTGCGAACCCCACCTTCAGCAGCGCGCGGTCGCTCAGTTCGCGCCGCCGGCCGGCGAGCGCGGCCTGAAACGCCAGACCCTGCGCGCCGATTGCGCGGATCGCGACCACCAGCGATTCGCCGAGCGGGCTGACGCGGAATTCGTAGCGCAGACCCATCGGCAGAAATGGCGAAACGAAAAACGCCTTGTCGCACCCCTGCCGCGCCTCGCCCGATGCTTGCGCCGCGGGGAGGACATAGGAATGGCGTTCGCCGAACGTGTTGTGGACCTGATAGATCAGCGCGGCGAGCGCGCCATCGCGCCGATAGCACCAATAGACGCTCAGCGGATTGAAGCCGACACCGAGCGTTCGCGGCATGCATAGCAGCCGCACCGCGCCGCCCTCGATGTCGATGTCATTGTCAGCGAGGCGTTTTTCCACCTGCGCGCGCAGCAGCGTGGCGCCGCCGTCGCCGTGATCGCGATCATGGAGGCTGAAAAGATTGGCGCGATTGTGCGAGAAGAACCAGAAGCGGCGGTCGAGCTCGGGGAGTTCGTCGAGATCGACCAGCAGCCAGCACAGGCGATAGCGAAAATAATGCGCCTTCGGCGCAAAGCGCCGATGGAACACCGAGCCGACATAGAGGCTCGAGTGCAGCGTCACGCCGCCGCCTCCCAATTGGGCTCGGCCGGCGCGCTCGGCGCCAGCGAAATGCGCGAGGACTCGCCCGCGACGCGCCAGGGACGGCGAACGCCGCCCAATTGCTCGGCCGCCGCCAGTCCCGACTGCAACCCGTCCTCGTGAAATCCCGAGCCGAAATACGCCCCGCAGAACCAGGTGTTGCGCACGCCCTGCAAATCCCACAGCCGCTTTTGCGCGCCGATCGCCGCGTCGTCGAACAGCGGGTGCTCATAGCTCTCGACGCGCAGCACGCTGCCCTCGCGGAGCGCGCGGGTCGGATTGAGCGTGATGAACAGGTTTCTCTTGGTCGGCAGGTTCTGCAGCCTGTTCATCCAATAGGTGACGCTGGCGCGCTCGGGCGCTGGCTCGCTGGCGCCGGTGGCGTTCCAGCTCGACCAGACCGCGCCGCGGTGGGGCATCATGGTCTCGTCGGTGTGCAGGACCGCTTCGTTGCGGCTGTAGCGAAAGGCGCCGAGCAGCGCCCGCTCGTCCTCGCTCGCGTCGGGCAAGAGGGCGAGGGCTTCGTTGGCGTGGGTCGCGAGGATGACATGATCGAACGTCTCCCGCGCGCCGCTGCGATCGACGATGATCGCTTTACCGGCCGCCCGCTCGATGCGGGCGATGTCGACGTCGGTGCGGATCTGGCCGGCGAACGATTTGGTCAGGCGACTGACATAGCTCTGGCTGCCGCCCTTGACCGTCCGCCAATTCGGCCGGTCGCGCAAGCGCAACAGCCCGTGGTTGTCCTGAAAGCGCAAGAACGCGGCGGCCGGATAGGCCATGATTTCACCCGGCGCGGCCGACCAGATCGCGCTCGCCAACGGGAGAATGTAGTGATCGCGGAAGGCGGCGCTATAGCCGCCGGCGGTAAGATAGTCGCCGAGCGTCGGGCCGTCGTCGCGGATGCGGCGCGCATCGAGCGGCGCCTCGCGGTAGAAACGCAAGATGTCCTTGAGCATCCGCCAGAAGCGCGGCCGCAACAGGTTCGAGCGCTGCGCGAACAATCCCAGAAGACTATGGCCGGAATATTCGACGCGCCCGTCGTCGAGCGATACGCCGAACGACATGTCGGAGGCTTCGCTCTCCACGTCGAGGACTCGCAAAAGCTCGACAAAATTGGGATAAGTGTCAGGATTGTAAACGATGAAGCCGGTGTCGACCGGCACGTTTCTGCCGCCGACCAAGGCTTGGACGGTGTTGGAATGACCGCCGATCCGACCCGCCTTCTCGTAGACGACGATTTCGTGATGGGGATGGAGCAGCCATGCGGCCGAGAGCCCGGAAATTCCAGTCCCGACGACGGCGACTTTGAGGCGAGTGCGTGAGGTCATGGGCGTCCGACTAACTCTTCCGCGCTTGCCAAGGCCGGCTCGCGCCGTTCGAACGGCGCGCGGGCGTCTTCGCGTTTGCACGAGATCGGTACGGCCCGAACGCGATCTTGGATCACTCGGCGATGATCCAAAGCGCGGCGCGGCTCGTTCTAAGAGCGATGTCCGCCTCGCCAGTCTTTCTCGACTTTCTTGTCGCCCCAGCCCCCGTTCGCCCATCGCGGGCGACGCGCGGCCGGCTGTGGGCGCTATGGCGCGTGGCGAACGTGGCCGATAAGGAGCCGGCGATCGCTCAGGCCGATCGTTGGGAAGCGCGCCTTGCGGCGATCGCCGCCCGGCAGGACCGGCAGGCCTTCGCCGAGCTGTTCGCGCATTTTGCGCCGCGCGTGAAGTCTTATCTGCAAAGGACGGGCGCGAGCGAGGCGCAAGCGGAAGAGGTCGCTCAAGAAACGATGCTCTCCGTCTGGCGCAAGGCGACCCTGTTCGACGCCGCCAGCGCCGGGGCGGCGACGTGGATCTTCACCATCGCGCGCAACTCGCGCATCGACGCGATCCGGCGCGAGCGTCGCGGCGGCGCGATCCGGGTCTGGGAAGTCGACGCCGAATTCGAGATCGACCCGGCGCCGGCGGCGGACGCGCAGCTCGCGACGGGGCAGTCGGAAGCGCGGGTGCGCGAGGCGCTGGCGCAGCTCTCGGGCGATCAACTGCGCGTCGTCAAAATGTCGTTCTTTGAAGACATTGCCCATGCCGATATTGCCCGGACATTGGCGATCCCGCTCGGCACGGTAAAGTCGCGTTTGCGTTTAGCGATGAAACGGCTGCGCGGTCTCCTGGATCAAGAGCTATGAGCATCGATCATCACCCGAGCGAAGAGATCCTGGCCACCTATGCGGCGGGCGCGCTCGACCTCGGCCAACACGTCGCCATCGCCACCCACTTGATGTCTTGCGCGCAGTGTCGCAACTGGGCGCGCTCGATGGAGCGGGTCGGCGGCGCGCTGCTCGCCGAAGCGGCGCCGGCGGCGCTCGCCGAGGGCGCGCTCGATCGCGCGCTCGCCCGGCTCGACGAGCCGGCGCCGATGATGACGCCGGCGGCGAAGGCGGGCGAGATTGGAAACTTGCCGCCGGGTCTGCCGAAATTCGTCAAGAGTTACCCCTTCGGCGCCTGGCGCTGGGTCGCGCCGCGCGTCAGCCTGCGGCCGATTATACTGCCCGAGCCGGGCCCGACTCGCGTCTTCTTGCTGAAGTCCGCCGCGAACACCGGCATGCTGCCGCATGCGCACACCGGGATTGAGATGACCTGCGTCCTCACTGGCGCGTTCAGCCACGAAGGCGGACGCTATGGCCCGGGCGATTTCGATTTCGGCGACGAGAGCGTTCACCACGAGCCGCGCGTCGAGGCCGGCGAGGACTGCGTCTGTCTGGTCGCGATGCAAGGCGAGTTGCAATGGAGCGGACTGGTCGGCTGGCTCGCGCATCTGTTCGTGCGAGTGTGAGCGCCTGGCTGT
Organism: uncultured Alphaproteobacteria bacterium; assembly: GCA_963835215.1. Lineage (GTDB taxonomy): Bacteria > Pseudomonadota > Alphaproteobacteria > Rhizobiales > Beijerinckiaceae > Roseiarcus. Next base: position 27,778 of record CAWIES010000001.1, read on the forward strand.
TTGCTCGCGCCGCAGCGGCTGAGCCGACATGACCCTGACCTCGCTCATCTGCGTCGCGATCATTGCCGAAGTCGGTCTCGCCGCGATCATGGCCGGCGCATGGGCGATCCAGCGGCGAACCGGCAATTCCGGCTGGATCGACGCGACCTGGACCTTCGGCGTCGGCGCCATGAGCGCGCTGCTCGCGCTGGTCGCGGATGGTTCGAACGACGCGCCGATCTGGCGGCGCGCGACGGTCGCGCTGCTGGTTGCAGTCTGGTCGCTGCGGCTCGGCGGCCATATCGTTCGGCGCACGCTCAAAGCCGGCGATGATCCGCGCTATCGCATGCTGATCGAGGAATGGGGGCCGGCCGCGCCGCGGCGGCTGTTTCAGTTTCTGCAGGCGCAAGCTCTGGTCGGCGCCATTCTCGCTGTGTCGGTCGCGCTCGCCGCCCACGCGCCGTCCGTGCAGTTGCGCGTCCAGGATGTCGTCGGCGTCGCTTTATTCGTCAGCGCGGTGATCGGCGAGGGCCTCGCCGACGCGCAGCTCGCGAAGTTCCAGGCCGGCGCCGCCAATCGCGGCAAGATTTGCGACGTCGGGCTGTGGCGCCGATCTCGTCACCCCAACTATTTCTTCGAATGGCTGGTGTGGGTCGCCTTCGCCGTGATCGCGGCCGACGCGACGGGGGCAGGGGCGCTCGGATTTTTGGCGCTACTCGCGCCCGCAATCATGTATTTGACGCTCAGATACGCTTCGGGCGTGCCCCCGCTGGAGGCGCACATGTTGCGCAGCCGCGGCGACGCCTTCCGCGCCTATCAGGCTCGTACGCCGATCTTCTTCCCGCGCCTGACGGCGCCGCGCGGCTAGCCGCCGAAGCGACTGGCGGCCGCGTAGCCCGCCGTTGCGGCGAGCGCGCCGAGAACCACGCCCCAGGCGATGTCGATGACCGTGAGTTGCGTCGTCCAGTTGCGCAGGGTCGCCTGGCTAGTCAGGTCGTAGGTCGCGTAGGTGAAGAATCCGAACAGCGCGCCATACAACACGGCGGTCGAGGCCGACCCGCTTCTCAAGCCCGGCATGACGGCGAAAATCGTCAGGCCGACTGGAAAGATCAGATAGAACGCGATCGCCGCCGGCAGATTGACGCTTCCCGCCAAAACGTCGCCGAGCGTCGGTCGATAGAGGCGATCGACCATCACGCCGAGCCAGACCATGTCCGCGACCACCATCGCGGCAAGGGCGGCGACGTACCCGATCAATGCCGTCATGGCGTCCTCTCATCCTGGTCCGCAGGCGGTACGTCGGCACAATAGGAACGGATCACCGCAGGCGGCAATTCGCCACGGTGGTCTCCAGTCTCTGCGAGAGCGGCGTCTTGGAGGGGAATTGAACTCCCGGCGGCGCCTTTCCCGACCCCAGGTCTAGGAAGCGTCGGTTCGACGCGCTCATCCTGGGAATGGCCGATAGTTCAATGCCGCCGTGGCCGTCGCCGCTTGCGCTAGCACAGCGATAATGTGCAGTATCGACGAACGCGAAGCGCCGCCGCATCGAACTAGGATCGCGGACCGTGGCGCCAAAGAAATCGCGATCATTGGGTCTCGGGAGGAACTTCCATGGCGTCGCCATTTCCATATTCTCGAATGAATCGTCGCTCGGTCCTCAAGGGAGCCGCCGCATTGGGCGGCTTCGGCGTCGCGGCCCCGTTCGTCATCGCAGCGCGCGCCGAGACGCCGATCAAGATCGGCATGATCGATCCGCTGACCGGCGTTTATGCGGCGCTGGCGCAAAACGAGGTGATGGGCGCCAAGCTCGCGGTCGATCAGCTCAACGCCGCCGGCGGTATTCTCGGGCGCCCGATTGAACTGCTGGTCGAGGATTCGGCCAACGATGTCGGCACTGGCGTGCAGAAGGCCAACAAGCTGATCGAGCGCGATCAGGTGTCGTTCCTGATTGGCGACGTGAACTCGGGCGTCGCTCTGGCGATCGCCCAGGTCAGCAACGAAAAGAAGATCCTCCACATTGTTTCGGGCGGTCACACGGACTCGATCACCGGCCACGACTGCAAGTGGAACGTCTACCGGGTGTGCAACACCACCAGCATGGAGGCGAACTCGGTCTCCAACCTACTGTTCAGCAAGTACGGCAAGAAATGGCATTTCATCACGCCCGACTACGCCTTCGGCCATACGTTGCAGAAGGCGGCGGCGGTCGATCTCGCCAAGCTCGGCGGCACGGTGACCGGCAACGAACTGACGCCGCTCGGCACCACGGATTTTTCGGCCTACCTCATCAAAGCGCAGGCGGCGAACCCCGACGTTCTTCTGGTGCTGCCGCAGGGCTCGGACATGGTGAACTGTCTAAAACAGATCGTGCAATTCGGGCTCAACCAGCAAATGCACGTCGCCGGTCTCCAGCAGGAACTCGAAGCGCTCGAGGCGATGCCTCCCGAGGCGCGCATCGGCATCTGGGTGTTCGAGTGGTACTGGAACCAGCCGGGCGTTCCCGGCGTCGACAAGTTCGTCGCCGATGTCCGCAAGGTCAACGGCGGCAAGGTTCCGACCGCGCGCCATTGGTTCGGCTACACTTCGGTGCAGACGATCGCGGGGATCGCCAATCGCGAGAAGACGCTCGACTCGGTCGCGCTCGCCAAAGCGCTCGGCAATTTCGAATTGCCACCCGAGATCAAGCTGCAACCCAACAAGTGCTATTATCGAGCGGGCGATCATCAGCTGATGACGTCGGCCTTCGTTGGCGAAGCGCAATCCAACGGCGCGAAGGACCCCGAGGATCTGTTCCGGGTCGACAATGTGATCGCCGGCGACACGACCGCGCCCGCCGAGGGCGAGACAGGCTGCACAATTCAATGGCCAACCTAGGCCGCCGTCATGCAGCTTCTGCTTTTCAACATCACCAATGGGCTGATCATCGGCGCGTTCTACGCGCTGATGGCGCTCGGCCTGTCGCTGATCCTCAATTTGAGCAACGTGATCAATTTCGCCCATGGCGGATTTCTCGTCATCGGCGGCTACCTCGCCTATACGATAACGCCTTATGTCGGCTTCTGGGGCGCGCTGCTGATTGCGCCGGTGCTCACTGCAATGATCGGCTTCGTCGTTGAGGGGGTTCTGATCCGACCGCTCTATGGCCGTGATCCGCTCTACAGCCTGCTCATGACCTTTGGCCTGGCTTTCATCATCGAAGATGGCACGCGCTTCATTTGGGGCGCGCAGGGCAAGCCGGTGACGATACCGCCATTTCTCGCCCGGCCGCTGAGCCACCAGTTCTTCTTCCTCACCGGCTATCGCGTGTTCATGGTGGCGACGGTGACGATCGCGGTGGCGCTGATCTTCGCCGTGCTGCGGTATACGCGCCTGGGCATTCGCGTTCGCGCCGCCACGCTCGACCTCGAGATGGTCGCGGCGATGGGCGTCAACGTGCGGATGCTGCGATCGCTCAATTTCGCCGGCGGGATTTATCTCGCCGGGCTCGCCGGCGCGCTCGCGGCCGGGCAGCTCGGCCTCGAGCCAACGATGGGAACCGGGCTGCTGATGCCGAGCTTCATCGCCATCATCATCGGCGGCGTTGGCAGCCTGGTCGGCACTTTGATCGGCGGGCTTCTGATCGGGGTCGCCTCCGGCGTGACGGCGGTGTTCGAGCCGGCCGCCAGCGAGGCGATCATGTACGTGCTGATGGCGATCATCCTGCTTGCGCGCCCGCGCGGCCTGCTGGGCGAGGAAGGCATGATGACGTGAGCGGGTCTCTCGCGACGCGAAAAGTCGCCTTCCAACTGGCGATATGGGCGGTGTTGGCGCTGGCGCCGTTTTGGATGCCCCCGCTCGGGGGCTACACCGCGCTCGGCACGCGCGTTTTGGTGCTGGCGCTCGCGGCGATGTCGGTCAACTTTCTGCTCGGCTTCACCGGGGTGCTGTCCTTCGGCCATGCCGCCTATTTTGGCCTTGGCGCTTACGGCGCCGGCTTCGCCTTGAAATTCCTCGCGCCGAGCACGCCGCTCGCGCTGCTGTGCGGCATGCTGCTTGGCGGGCTCGTCGGAGCGCTTTTGGGGTCGGTGATTGCGCGCAGGCGCGGCGTCTATTTCGCCATGGTGACGATCGCGATCGGGCAGGTGTTCTACTATATCGCGTTCCAATGGAGCTCGGTGACTGGCGGCGACGACGGGCTGCGCGGGTTCTCGCGCCAGCCGATCGCGCTCGGCCCATTCTCGCTCGACATCCTGTCGAACGCCGACGCCTTCTATTATTTCGTGCTGTTCTGCTTCGCGCTGGCGGTCGCGATCATGGGGTTCGTCCTGCGCTCGCCGTTCGGGCGCACGATGGTCGCCATCCGCGAGAACGAACGCCGGGCGCGATTTCTTGGGCTGCCGGTCGATCGCCACATCTGGATCGCCTTCACGCTGTCTTGCTTCTTCATGGGATTTGCCGGCGCGCTCTATGCGCTGGTGAACAATTTCGCCGATCCGCGCGGCCTGCATTACAGCCAGTCGGGCGACTTTGTGATGATGGCCGTGATGGGCGGCATGCGCAATTTCTGGGGCCCGCTGCTCGGCGCGGCGGTGTTCGTGGTGCTGCAGGACTATCTCTCCAGCGTCACCGTCAACTGGATGTCGGGGGTCGGCGTCCTTTTTGTCCTGATCGTGCTGTTCTTTCCGCGCGGCCTGCTCGGCTTCGTCAAACGCGGGAGCGCGCGATGAGCGTCGCGCTTGATGGGCAAATGGCGATCGCGGAGGCGGCGGCGCCGCGCGATAAAGTCCTCGAGGTCGTCCATGTCGGCAAACGCTTCGGCAGTCTGGTGGCGGTCGACGACGTCTCACTGACCGTCGAGCGCGGCGAATTGCGCGCCATCATCGGGCCGAACGGGGCAGGCAAGACCACCTTCTTCAATCTGATCAGCGGCTTTTTTCCGCCGAGCAGCGGCAAGATCATCTTCGACGGGCGCGACGTCACGGCGATGCCGGCATACCGGCGGGTCCGGGCGGGCATGGCGCGGACGTTCCAGATCACCGAGATATTTCCAGAGCTCACGCTCTACGAGAACTTGCAGATCGGGGCCGAGATCGCCGCCGGTTACCGCTTGCGGCCGTGGATCAGCCGCGCCGAGACAGCAGCGATTCGCCGCCAGATCGACGAAATCCTCGATCTTTCGGGAATGGCCGGGAAGGTCGACCGGCTGGTCGGGGAGCTCGCCCACGGCGATCAGCGTGTCGCCGAAATCGCGATGGCCCTGACGTCGCGGCCGCGTCTCCTGCTGCTCGACGAGCCCGCCGCCGGCATGGGCGACCAAGAGACTTTTGCGGTCACCCGGCTGATCCGCGAATTGCATCGCGGCGGCGCAATGGCGATCGTGCTGATCGAGCACGACATGCGCGTGGTGTTCGGTCTCGCCGCTCGCATCACGGTTCTCGATCAGGGCAGGCTGCTCGCCGAAGGATCTCCCCAGGAGATCGCGATCAACGCGGCGGTGCAGCAAGCCTATCTGGGGAAGGCGGGATGAGCGCCGCGCTCGTGGCCAGGGGCCTGCAAACCTATTACGGCAAGAGCCACATTCTCCACGGCGTCGACATCGAGATCGCCGAGGGCAAGATCACCGCATTGCTCGGCCGTAACGGCGCCGGTAAGACGACGACCCTGCGCACCCTGATGGGACTGACGCCGGCGCGAAGCGGGACGATCACGATTTTCGGCGAGGATATGACGCGCTGGCCGACCTACCGGATCGCGGCGAGCGGCGTCGGCTACGTGCCGGAAGGGCGGCGGGTCTACGCCAATCTCACGGTCGAAGAAAACCTCAAGACGCCGCTCGCGCGCAAAGGCCCGTGGACGATCGAGCGCGCCTATCAGCTTTTTCCCCGGCTCGCCGAACGGCGCCAGAATCGCGGCCGCCAGCTTTCGGGCGGCGAACAGGAAATGCTGGCGATCGCGCGCGCCCTCATGCTGAACCCTAAGCTGCTGATGCTCGACGAGCCCTCGCAAGGTCTCGCGCCGCTGATCGTCGCCGAGGTCTTTCGCATCGTGCAGTCGATGCGCGATGAGGGGATCTCGATCCTGCTCGTCGAACAGAATGTCCTCATGAGCCTTGAGATCGCCGACCACGCCTATGTGCTCGAAAACGGAGCGATCGTGCATTCCGGCCCGGCGCGCGAACTGGCGGAGAACGAGGCGCGAGTCCAGGAGCTCGCTGGCGTCGGGGGCGGGGACTGGTTGCAGATCTAGACGCGAGATGAACTGAGATTGAATCGCGGAGAGACCGAGCGAACCCGCGGATAGGCCTGAGCCCTCAGAAGATTGGGTCGGCTTCCGCTCGCTACCCAAGCACGCCGGAATGTGCAAAGGTCCGCGGCGGACGAGGAATTGCTTGGGGCCGCAAGGGCCCTCGGGCTTGGCGGGGGCCGGATTGACCAGGACTGCGCCGCTTGCGGCGATCGCGGTTGCGATTTTGGCTTTGGCCGCATGCGCGACCCGGCCCGTGGGCAATCTCGTGCCGGTCGCCGTTTCCGCGCCGGACACGAGCGCCGTCGAGATGCTGGTGGCGACCACCCGCGCCGAAGATCCCAATCCCGGCGTCATGTTCAACGGCGAACGCGCGCATGGCCTGCGCTTCGCCGATATCGGCATTTCGATACCGCCGGACGCAGATCGCAAGATCGGCGAGGTGCAATGGCCTTCCTCGGTCCCCGGCGACCCCGAGCACAGTTTTGTCACGCTGCACGCCGACCGGCTTGAGCTTCCCGAGCTCAAGGCGGATTTTGACGCGCGATTGCAGCAGGGACCGTCTTCGCACGTGCTGATCTTCGTCCACGGCTACAACACAAAGTTCGAAGAAGCCGTCTATCGATTTGCGCAAATCGTCCATGACTCGGGCGCGCCGGTGTTGCCGTTCCTGTTCACGTGGCCCTCGCGCGGCGACCTGCTCAACTACGTCTACGACCAAAACAGCGCGCTGTATTCGCGCGACGCGTTGGAGGACGTGCTGCAGGCGATGGTGGACGATCCGAAGGTCGGGTCAATTTCCGTCCTCGCCCACTCGATGGGAAATTTTGTCGCGGTCGAAGCGTTGCGGCAGATGGCGATCCGCGACAAGGGCCTGCCGCTGAAGATCAAGGACATCATGCTGGCTTCCCCCGACATCGACTTCGAAGTGTTCCGCCGCGAGATCGCCGAGATCGAGAAGTCGGGCAAAGCCGCGCCGGTGACCCTGTTCGTCTCCAACGACGACCAGGCTCTGGGCGCTTCCAGCTTCCTCGCCGGCGGCGAACCGCGTCTTGGCGGGATCGATCCGAGAGTCGAGCCGTTCAAGTCGAATTTGGAACGAGCGGGCGTCAATGTCGTTGATCTCAGTTCGTTCAAGTCCGACAGCGCGATGAATCACTCCAAATTCGCCGACGCCGATGTCGTCGCGTCAATCGGCGAGCGACTGGCCCATGGCCAAACGCTCACCGACGCGCATTGATTTCAAGATGGACCGACGATCTTTGCCCGACGTGAAGGGCAAGCAGAATCGAGATGGCTTCGCCTTGCGCCAAGCCAGTCATCGTCGAAGGACTCACGACGACGAGAGTGCGCGGCCGACCATCTGAACCGCTTTCTTCACGCACGAGCGCAAACCTTCGCCCCGTTCTCGCCGCGCCGCGAGAGCGCGAAGCAAAGTCGAGCCGAGCGGGGCCGCGCAACTCACTGTAAGTGAGCGCGATCGACGACTGTTGCGCTGGTCGGCGAGACGGCCGCATTCGCCGAGTTGCGCAGTCCCCAAGCGGCCACGACAAGCGCGAACGCCAGCCCGACCGCCGCTCGAGCAACGAGGCCATCGCCAACGAGGGAGGCGAAGGGCATATCGGCATATGCGGCTTCAGCGACAAGAGCGACGAGAAGCGTCGCCAGGACCGTCATCGCCAGAGGGCGGGAGCGGAGCGCGCGGCGCGCAAAAATGACCGACGGAATTGACGCGACGAGCGCAAGCAAAACGCCGGCCGCGAGCAGCCTGAGGTCGTGCCGCGCAAACAGCGCGATGCCGACCAGGCCGGGACCCGCTCCGCCGAGATCGTTGATTGTTTCCGCAGCGAATTCAGCCAGCCCTTGCGCCTCGCGCGGACTGTCGAAAGGCGCAGGCGGCGGCGCCGAGGCGCCGACGCAGCGCGCGGTCAGGATGAGAAAAATGACGGCGCCAATCAGGACCAGGACAGAAAAGCCGGCGAACCAAACCAGGAGCAGACCCAACAGAGCGCGCGAGACTATGCTTGCGGCAGTTTCACTCGCGCGTCTGGTCGCGTTCTCTTCCCCCGACATCACGCGAGCTGCGGAGCGGATGGGCGTTCCCAGGACCGCGTAAATCAGCAATATGCCGGCAACGGCCGCGGCGATCCAGCCGGGCCCTCCCGCCCCGAGAGTATCTGTTCGCACATAGGCGTCGTAGTCGGGCACGTCGGCGCTGTCGGAGCCCCACAAGCGAATTATACGCGCCCAGGCCTTCTCGACATCGCCGTTCTCGGCCGCGCAGGCCGCTCCGATTTCCCGGTTCGGCGCCGTCGTCGGATGGGCGATATTGCGGTCGAAGAGAGTCTGATAGCACGGGCCGGTCTGTACCGCCGCGTCGTCGTCGACCCCCGTCGTCTTGGCTTGTCCGGCGGTCGAATAAATCAAACAGAGGAAGAAAAGCCCAAACGAAATCCCGCGCATGGAGTGGCGGCCTAAAGACGCGATCATGGCGCGCCCTCCGCTTTGGGCGCCGCCACGACGGGGGTCGGGGAAGCGCCCGGCTTTCGCGGGTTGGGGCCCGCATCAAAGAATTTCATCAGTTCGCTCGTTGGGCTCAACACGAGCGTCGGCGATCCCTGACCCAGGGATGTGCGGTAGACCTGCAGGGTGCGATAGAGATCGTAGAAGTCAGGATTCTGTTCGTAGGCGCCAACGGCGATCTGGTTGGCGTCGGCATCCGCGGCGCCGCGACTCGTCTGGCTCGCGCGCAACGCGTCGGAAAGCAGAAACTCACGGTCGCGGTCGGCTTTGGAGCGAATTTCCTGGCCCCATTCGAAACCCTGAGCGCGCAAGTCCTTGGCCTCGCGCACCCGCTCCGAGGTCATTCGTTCGTAGATCGCCTGACTTGTCTCTGCAGGGAGTTCGGCGCGCAAGATACGCACGTCGGTGACCTCGACTCCGAGATCGGCAGCTTGGCGCGCGACCTCGTCGCGAATTTTGTCGGTAATCTTGTCGCGATCCTCGGTCAACAAAGCGGGAAGCGCCACCTTGCCCAATTCCTTTCGGACCGTGCTGCTTACCAGCTGCGACAAATTGGACAGCGCCTGATCTTCCGTTCCAACCGATCGGAAGAAGTTCAAGGGATCGGAGATGCGAAAGCGCGAGACCGTCGCCACCTCAATGCGCTTCTCGTCGCCCAAAATCACCTGATCGGTCGGCGGCTGCAACGACAGCAAATGATGATCGTAGAACACAGCGGTGTCGACGAAGGGGATCTTGAAATAGAGCCCGGGCTGGCTCAGCGTTTCGATCGGCTTGCCGAGGCGCGTGAGCAGCGCTGTTTGCGCCTGCTGCACGACAAAGATTCCCTGCCCGCCGAGCCAGACGAGAAACGCACACAGGGCGATCGCCACGATCAGCGCGCGCAGGCTCACGGCGTCACCTTGGGTGTTGCGGGCGGCGGCACGGCGGTCGGAGCGGCGCCAAGAGACAGATAGGGCATGATATAGGGTCCGGCGTGCCCCGAGGGATCGATCAGAATCTTGCCGGCCGATTTCAGCACGGTTTCCATTGTGTCGAGATAGAGTCGGCGCCCGGTGAGTTCAGGCGATTTGTCGTAGGACGCGGCCAAAGCGAGGAATCGATCGGCGTCGCTGTGAGCCTGGTTGAGGACATCCTCGCGATAGGACTCTGCTTCCTGGGTTAAGCGGTCCGCCTCGGCGCGCGCGCGCGGAAGAATGTCATTGCGGTAGGCCTCCGCTTCGTTCCGCGCGCGCTGCTGGTCGGCGCGTGCGCGCTGCACGTCGTTGAAAGCGTCGATGACCGCGAGAGGCGGGTCGACGCGCTGCAATTGCACTTGCGTGACTTCCACACCGGTGTCGTAGGAATCGAGCAGCCTTTGCAGCAGCGTCTGCGCTTCGTCGGCAATCTTCTGGCGCTGATCGGACAGTCCCGATTGTATCGGGTTCAGGCCGATGATCTGGCGCACGACGCTTTCGCCAGTGACCTTGACGGCGCCCTCGGGGTCATTGACGCTGAAGAGGAACTTCGCAGGGTCCTTGATGCGCCATGAAATCGACGCCGTGGCCTCGACAATATTCTCGTCTCCGGTGAGCATCTGCATCGGCGCGCCGTTGCCGATTATGAGCTGGTTGATCGCGGTCACTCTGGGCAGCAGAACGAATTCGATCGGATACGGGAGGTGGTAGTTCAGACCAGGTTGCCGCGTGTCCACCCAGCGGCCAAACCTGAGAACCAATCCGACCTGATCGGGCTGAACCTTATAGAAGCCGCTGGCCGCCCACACCGCGCCGATCAATACGAGCGTCGCGACGATGCTGTGCGCGCGCAGAACCAAATGCGGCCGTTTCGCGCCGGTTGTTCGCGGGGGAGAGCGGGAAGCGCGCGCCCGGGGCTGCGCCTCGCCGATCACAGGCGAGCGATCGGATTGCCGAGGGGCCGCCGGCGCCTCTTCTTGGGCTCGCGGATCGAGCCGGACAGATCGGGTCAACCAGCCGCGAATCTGCGCCGCGGTCACGAAGACGGGACCGAAGTCGCCGGGTTCAATCGGCAATGAGACCTCCCGAGCGTCTGGAGCTAAGTATCACGCTTTGCCATATGACGAAAATCGCGCAGGCCAACGGGACAGCGATCGGCAAGAAGGGCGCGTACGCCGAGATCGGCGCCGCGACAATCGGATCGGCGACAGCAATCGCGCCCGCGATCCAGCCAAGAAAGGCGCCCGAGGCGAGAATGAGATAGCCGTTGCCGTCGAGAAGTTCGTGAATCAAGGCGCTGCCCCACACCAACATCGGCACGCTCATCAGCAGGCCGAAGGAGAGATAGACCAGACTGTCCTGCGCAACGGCCGCGATCGCGATTACGTTGTCGAAACTCATCATGGTGTCGGCAATGATGATCGACCAGATTGCGCCGAGGAACCGGGCGCGATCACGCTTTGCGGCGCGCTCGGCGTCGGAGGGCGCCTCCTCCTGCCCCTCCGGCGCGATTTCGTCGTCTCGCCGCAGCGAGAGGTTGACAGCGATCCCGAGCAGAATCGCTCCGGCGACAATATGCAGCAACGTGACGCGTAACAGGTAAAGCGCGACGCCACCCATCGCGATGCGCAGAAAAATCGCGCCGACAATTCCGAACAGGGTCGCTTGACGCCGCTCCTCGAGAGGTAGGCCGCGACAGGCGAGCGCGATCACAAGCGCGTTGTCCGCGCTCAACAACAGGTTAATGAACAGGATTTGCAGCGGCCCCAAAAGCCACGACAGCATGACCGTGGGATCGAACCCGAGATCCATCACATCAACCCGGCGATCGCGCCAACGAGGCCAGCCAGGCTGACGATCGCGACCATGACAACAATCGCCCACAGACGCCATCCCGCGATCCGCGCCGGCGCCGGCAGGACCGTCGCCGCGATGATCACCAGCAGCGCAACGACGAACGGCAAGAGGAAGGCGTTGAGGACCTGCATGCCCACCGACAGCCAAACCAGATCGGACACGCAAAGAACGAGAGCCGCGCTGCCGACCACCCAAGCGGCGTAGATCGAAATTACGCCCAGGCCATAACTCGCGCTGCGCTCAAGCCCGCGCCGCGTTCCGAATATCTCACCCAGGCCCCAGGCGCAGGCTAGCGAGCAGACAATGGCGGCGGCCATCGCGGCGCCGACCACGCCCGCCCCAAACACCAGGCGGCCCGTGGTTTCGCCGAGCAGCGGCGTCAGCGCTTGACTGATCTCACCGATATTGTCGAGCGGCTTTCCAATGACGCCGGACTTGAGCGCCGCGACCGCAACCAGAACCGACGCCGTCAGGGTCTGGGTAAGAATGGCGCCAAACACCGTGTCCCAACGCGCGGCGCTGTAGTCGGACGAGGTCAGCCGTTTTTCCGCAACCGCCGAAGCTTGATAAAATATCATCCAGGGATTGAAGGTCGCCCCGATGAGGCCAGCGCAGAGATAGAGATAACTCGAATCGGTCCAAGGCTGATCGATGACATCGCGAACGATTTCGCTCCCTGCGGGATGCGAACGCCACGCGACGAACAGGAAGGCGGCCTCGAACAGGCCGAAGAAGAGTGCGATTCGCTCGACCCGTCGGTATCCGCCCGTGATCGCGACCCCGATCAGCGTCGCACACGCCAAGGGCAGGATGATCCAACGCGACGCGCCATAGAGTTCGCCGACGCCCGCGATGCCGGTGAATTCGGTGACCAAGGAGCCTAGCGTCGCCGCGATTAAGGCTGCGGCGGCGCCGTAGCGGCCCCAGAGTCCGAAGCGCTCGCGGATCAAATCGCCAAACCCGCATTGACTGTAGACGCCGATGCGCACCGCCATGTCCTGAACGACGATCAGCATGGGAATCAACAGCAGCAGCAACGGCGCCAAGCGATAGCCCCAGAGCGAGCCCGCCTGGGCCGCGGTGACGACATTGCCTGCGTCGGTATCAGCCAGCATCACCAGCAGGCCGGGTCCCCATACGGCCGCGACGGTCGCCCAGACCGACGCGCGCGCTACGATCGTCGGCTTCGCAGCCGCCACGCCACTGGAGGGAGGGATTTGCGAGGGAGTCATGCTCGCCTCCGCGATCTGGCGCGAATACAGAGGTGAACCGCGCTTCGATCGCGAACGCTGCGCTCTCTCGAGCGGACGAAAACCGTGGTGGCGGCTTCGAAGAGGGGAGCGGGCAACCGCAGGCTTCGCTCGGGTTCGCGGGAAGTCGGCGAACTCTTCAGCAGTTCTGTCGGGGAGCTTCGCCGCCGGCGCCCGACGCCCAACCCCGCGCCGCCGGTGCGCGAGATAGCCTCGCCGCGTGCGACGACGGTCGGGCCGAGGCGCGTCTCGGCGGCGGATTCCATTGTCCCCCCGTTGATAAATTGCGTGTTTTTATATTCGAATTGTTCGTTTGCGAAAACTAACCACTCTTTGAGCCGCCGGCAAGCAAAAAAACGGTGGGCGCGAGTGATGCGTCCTTCGCGACGATCCCTCTCGCATTTTTCGTTTTTCGGTTTATTTTCTTGTCGCGCGTTTGTTCGGGGACCCCGCGTTCCCCCGGGGGTGGGGTTCATCCCGCCGATCCGAGGCGATCGCTACGCTCGAAAAAGCGCGAGCGGCCAGGAATGGAACAAGGGACGGGAGCTGGGCTGATGAAGACAAGCCTAAATGTGGCCGTACGGGGGCTCTTCGCCACGCCGGTTGCCGCTATGGAGGTTCCGGACGCATCAGCGCGCAATGCCGAACTCAAGACCATCATCCTGGCCAAGCGGTCGCAGACGCGCTCGATCCAGGCCTCGAACGCAGGCGGCTGGCATTCGGACCGGGAACTTCCAACCTGGGGCGGCCCTAGAATTCGAGGAAATCCTTGGATACGCGCGAGAACTCGCCAATCGTCTCACTGTCGACCGCGACGGCAAGCACCCAAACCCTCTCTGGAAGCCGACGATCTGGGCGAACGTGAACGGACCTGGCGACGCCAATATGTGCCACTACCACGCCGGGGCCTTCTGGTCTGGAACCTATTATGTCGACGACGGCGGCTGCGGCGCCGACGAGACCCTGGGCGGCGAGTTCGAAATGCTCGATCCGAGAGGACCGGGCCCCGCTATGTATGCGCCGGCGCTCAAATTCGCGGGCGAAGACGGCGCATCGGTCGGCGCGGCGGAGACGATCCGGCCCCGGCCGGGCTTGATGATGCTTTTTCCCTCGTGGCTGTTCCATCAGGTGCGGCCTTATCGGGGCACGGCCCTGCGCATTTCGATCGCGTTTAACCTTAGTCTCTGACACGCGGCGTGGAGACTGATGTCGTGCTGGCGAAACGATTTGAGACGCGCGACGGCTCAATCGCGGGCGACGGATTGCGCGCTGGACTCATCAAAATTTCATTGACTTAGCCCATATTTGAGCAGGTCTCTGAGATCGTCTGCAGGCTCTGAACGTACAGGAAGATATCCATGGCCGGAGCGGAGTCCCGCCTACTGAATTATCGACAAACCGAAATTATCGCGGCGTTGCGGCAGTCGGGGCGAGTCGCCGTCGAGGATCTCGCCGCGCAATTCGGCGTCACGCTGCAAACCATCCGCCGAGACCTAAACGAACTTAGCGAGGCAAAACTGGTCGTGCGCGTGCACGGGGGCGCCATTATCGCTTCCGGCGTGGTCAACTTGGCCTATGAGGCGCGCCAGCAGGTCGCCCAACAGCACAAGCGGCTGATCGGAGAGGGGGCGGCTCGACAGGTCCCTGACAACGCCTCGCTGTTCGTCAACATCGGGACGACGACCGAGGAGGTCGCCAAGGCGCTTGCGGGCCATACCGGCCTCTTGGTCATCACGAACAATCTCCATGTCGCCGTCGAACTGCATCGCAACAAGTCGATCGACGTGATCATCACGGGCGGAGCGATACGACGCGGCGACGGCGGCATCGTCGGCGCGATGACGGTCGCCCAGATTCAGCAGTTTCGTGTCGATATCGCCATCATTGGCACGTCCGCGATCGACTCCAGCGGCACTTTGCTCGATTTCGACCTTCACGAGGTCGAGATTTCGCGCGCCATCATCGAGCACTCCCGCAAAGTCGTGCTGGTTGCGGACAGCAGCAAGTTCTCTCGCGCCGCGCCGGTTCGGATCGCGCATCTCTCCGAAATTGACGTCCTGGTCACCGATAGGCTGCCGTCGAGCAAAATCGTTGAAATATGCAGAGCCTGTGAGGTCGAGGTTGTCGAGACAGGCGGCCCAAACGAAGTCGAACTCGTCGAACCGCAAAAAAATCGAAACGGCGGCTGACTTTCCCCTTGGCGCAATTTTTCGCTTGTAGGAGCGAAATGTTCGTTATAGCGTCCGAAATCGAAAACGAGCTCGCGAGCATACGCGTGTTGGCCGTTTTCGGGGGGACGGTCCAAGGTGGGTGGTGGGGGCACAACGGATGGCGTTTATGACCTTGCCGTCATCGGCGGCGGCATAAACGGTTGCGGCGTCGCCCGCGATGCCGCTGGCCGCGGCTGGTCCGTGTTCCTTTGCGACAAAGGCGATCTCGCGGGCGCGACCTCAAGCGCCGCGACGAAGCTGATCCACGGCGGCCTTCGCTATCTCGAATATTATGAATTTCGGCTGGTTCGGGAAGCGCTGCTCGAGCGTGAAACGCTGTGGCGAATCGCGCCGCACATCATCTGGCCGCTGCGCTTCGTTTTGCCCTACAACAAGGGCATGCGTCCTGCCTGGCTGCTCAGGCTAGGCTTGTTCCTCTACGACCACATCGGCGGCCGCAAGCTCTTGCCGCCGACGCGGACGCTCCGGCTGCGAACCAACGCTGCGGGCGCGCCGCTAAAGTCGAAGTTCACCCTCGGATTCGAATATTCCGACTGCTGGGTCCAAGACTCTCGTCTGGTCGTGTTGAACGCCCGTGACGCCGCCAACCGTGGCGCGGTTATTGCGCCGCGCACCCGCTGCGTCGGCGGCGTGCGCAGGGACGGCGTTTGGGTTTTGTCGCTGAAGGACGAAGTCACGGGCGAATCCCGGCAGATCCGCGCGCGGGCGGTCGTGAATGCCTCGGGGCCCTGGGTCAACGATACTCACGAGGCGCTCAATGCGCGCCCGCCGGTCTCCGTGCGGCTCGTGAAGGGCAGCCATATCGTCGTGCCGCGGCTCTACGACCATGATCGCTGCTACTTCTTTCAGAACGCCGATCGCCGCATCTTTTTTGTCATCCCCTACGAACAGGAATTCACGCTCATCGGCACAACCGACCTCGATTATGTCGGCGATCCGGCGGCGGTGCGCGCCTCGGACGACGAGATCAGTTATTTGTGCAAGTCGGCGAGCGAGTATTTTGATAAGCCGATCGACAAGGATCGAGTCCATTGGTCCTACTCCGGCGTGCGGCCGCTCTTCGACGATGGCGCGTCCGAAGCGCAAGCTGCGACGCGCGACTATGTTCTCAATCTCGATGCGCCCGACGGAGCGCCTGCTCTGCTCAGTGTCTACGGCGGCAAGATCACGACCTACCGGCGGCTCGCCGAAAGCGCGCTGGCGATGCTTTCGCCCCACTTGCCCAAGCCCACCGGCAGCGCCTCGGGCTGGACTGGCGGCGCGCCGCTTCCGGGCGGGGATTTCGAAGCGCTCGGATTCGAAGACCAAGTGCGCGTGACGAGCCGACGCTATCCCTTCCTCAATCCCGCCTACGCCCGCCGCCTCACTCGCGCTTACGGAACGCTGGTTTCGGAAGTCCTGGGCGAGGCGAAGAGCCTCGAGGATCTGGGTGAGAATTTTGGCGCTGATCTGACCGAAGCGGAAGTGCGTTATCTCGCACGGCGCGAATGGGCGACGACAGCCGCCGATATCATTTGGCGGCGCGGAAAATTCGGACTGCGACTCGCGCCGGGCCAGATCGCCCACTTGGACGAGTTCATGAAACAAACAACCGGGCAGTTGCAGCGCGTCACTTGAAGTTGGGGGATATCGCTCTTGTCGTTCGTACTCGATCGCATAGGACTCTCAATCGGCGACGACGTCGTGATCGACGACGTCTCGCTGAGCCTCGAAGACGGTTCTATGACCATTCTGCTCGGGCCGACGCTTGCCGGCAAGACGACCTTGATGCGTCTGATGGCGGGTCTCGACAAGCCGACGCGAGGCCGCGTGATCGCGCGCGGAGTCGACGTCACGGATTGGCCCGTGCGCCGCCGCTCCGTGGCGATGGTGTATCAGCAATTCGTCAACTATCCCTCGCTCACGGTCTACGAGAACATCGCGTCGCCACTGCGCGTCGCCGGACTCGCGAAGGCCGAAATCGACGCCCGCGTCACCGAAGCCGCGCGTTTGATGCGACTCGACAAACTGTTGACGCGCATGCCCTCGCAGCTCTCGGGCGGCCAGCAACAGCGAACGGCCATCGCCCGCGCGCTCGTCAAGCGCGCCGATCTGGTGCTGCTCGACGAGCCGCTGGCCAATCTCGACTATAAGCTGCGCGAAGAACTGCGCGAGGAACTGCCTCGCATGTTCGCGAGCACGGGGGCCGTCCTTGTTTACGCGACGACGGAGCCGACCGAGGCGTTGCTGCTTGGCGGTTCCGTCGCGACGCTGAGCGAAGGGCGGGTGACCCAATACGGGCCGACGGCAAAGGTTTATCGCGAACCCGCGAATATCGCCGCCGCAAGGGTGTTTTCGGATCCGCCGCTCAACCAACTCCTCCTCACCAAATCTGGATCGTCGATAGAATTGCCGGATGGCCGGACGGCGCCTGCGACCGGGGCGCTCTCGCGGTTGGGCGACGGGAAGTACCGACTGGGATTTCGGGCGGAGGCGGTGGCGGCGGGGGGTTCAGGACCTTCGCGGCTCTCATTTCCTGGAACCGTCGTGGTCACCGAAATCAGCGGCTCCGAAAGCTTCATTCATATTGACGTGGGGTCGGCCGTCTGGGTCGCACTCAGCGAAGGCGTCCACGATTGGCCGGCGGGCAGCAAGATCGACGCGAGCGTCGATCTCGATCGCGCCTTCGTTTTCGATCTCAACGGCGCCATCGCGACCGCTCCCGCCGTCCCCGAGCAAGCGGCGAGGGTCCTGCCATGACCAGTATCACCCTCGATCACATCGCGCATTCCTACGGCGGCGTCCCGCGTTCCGACGACGACTATCAGCTCAAGCCGATCGATCACGTCTGGGAGAAGGGCTCGGCCTACGCATTGTTAGGTCCCTCGGGTTGCGGCAAAACCACGCTGCTCAACATCATATCGGGCCTCGTCACCCCATCCGAAGGGCGCATTCTGTTCGACAAGACCGATGTGACGGGCTTGCCGACGGAAGAGCGCAACATCGCGCAGGTGTTCCAGTTTCCGGTGATCTACGACACGATGACGGTCGCCGAAAATCTCGCCTTCCCCCTGAAGAACCGGCGCATGCCGAAGGCCTTGGTCCAGGCCCGCGTCGCGGAAATCGCCGAGATGCTCGACCTGACGCGCGATCTCGATCGGCGAGCGCGCGGCCTTACCGCGGATGCGAAACAGAAAATCTCGCTGGGGCGCGGCCTGGTTCGCGCCGACGTGTCAGCCGTGCTGTTCGACGAACCGCTCACGGTCATCGACCCCGCGCTCAAATGGGAACTGCGCTCGAAGCTCAAGGCCGTCCACCGTGCGCTCGATCTCCTGATGATCTACGTGACGCACGATCAGATCGAGGCGCTCACTTTTGCCGACAAGGTCGTGGTGATGAACGACGGCCGCGCTGTGCAGATCGGCACGCCGGCCGAGCTGTTCGAACGGCCGGAGCACACGTTCGTTGGCTATTTCATCGGATCGCCGGGAATGAACGTGATTGCGGCGAAGATCGACGGTTCGCGCGCTTCGATTGGCGGTCTGTCTGTGGATCTCGGCGCGAACTACCCACAGCTCGGGGACAAGGCGAATACGAAAATCGGCGTGAGGCCGGAATTCGCGCGCCTCACCTCTGGCGCCGGCCTGCCTGTGCAAGTCCGCCGCATCGTCGATTTGGGGCGACGCCGGCTCGCGACAGTCGAACTCGCCGGCCAATCGATCGTCGCGACGATGCCGCCAGGCATGGAGAGTGCGGGCGACCAGCCAACCCTGTCGTTCGACCCCGCCCATACGCATGTCTACCTCGATGAGCGCCGCGTGGCAGGAGCCCCACTATGACCAGCAAGACGATCAACAACCGCGCCTGGTTCTTCGTGCTGCCGGTCGTCGCCTTCGTGATGTTTTCCTCGCTCGTCCCGGTGATGACCGTCGTGAACTACTCCTTTCAGGACACGATGGGTGAGAACAACTTCTTCTGGAACGGCGATTCCTGGTTTCGCGATTTGCTGAACCCGATGACCACGATCGGCGCCCGGTTCAACGATGCTCTGTTCCGAACGCTCGCGTTCTCTTTCGTCTGCCTGTTGATTGAAATTCCGCTCGGCATTGCGCTGGCGCTCTGCGTACCGCGCAAGGGGTGGGCGGTCGGTTTTTCTCTGGTCGTCATCGCGCTGCCGATGCTGATCCCCTGGAACGTCGTTGGCACCATCTGGCAAATCTTTACGCGCGAGGACATCGGCTTGTTCGGCGCCGCGCTCACCGGGATCGGGCTCCACTACAACGTGACGCAGAACGCGATTTCCGCCTGGGTGACCATCGTCGTCATCGACGTGTGGCACTGGACGCCGCTGGTCATTCTGCTCAGCTACGCAGGCCTGCGCGCGATTCCGGACGCCTTTTATCAAGCTGCCCGCATTGACGGAGCGAGCCGATGGGCGGTGTTCACCAACATCGAATTGCCGAAACTGCAAAGAGTGCTGGTGATAGCGACCCTGCTTCGCTTCATGCAGACCTTCATGATCTACACCGAACCGTTCGTCGTCACCGGCGGCGGCCCCGGCAGCGCAACCACCTTCCTCTCCATCGACCTCGACAAGATCGCCCTTGGCCAAGTCGACCTCGGCAACGCCGCGGCGATGTCGATCGTCTACTACCTCATCACGCTGACCGTTTGTTACGTGTTTTTCACCATCATGACCCAGCTCGACCGGCGGAGGGACGCCTAATGCGCTCGGGAGGGATATCGCGGATCATCTTCGCCGCTTACATCATCTTTCTGATGCTGCCGATTTATTGGTTGATCAGCCTCAGTCTGCGCACCAATGAAGACATCATGTCGGGGTTGGCGTTCTTTCCGCATCACCCCACCTTCGAAAAATACGCCGCGATCTTTAACGATCCGACCTGGGTGCACGCCTTCGGCGTCTCCCTCACCTATGTTGCGCTCAACACGGTCATCTCGGTCTCCGTCGCGCTGCCGGCCGCCTACGCATTCAATCGCTACAGTTTCGTCGGCGACAAACACCTATTCTTCTGGCTGCTGACCAACCTGATGGCGCCCGCGGCGGTGTTCGCCATGCCGTTCTTCCAGCTTTACTACGCCGTCGGGCTATTCGACACGGTCTGGGCTGTCGCGCTCGCGCATTGCCTGTTCAATGTGCCGTTGGCTGTCTGGATTCTCGAAGGCTTCGTTGGCGGCGTACCGCGCGAAATCGACGAGACCGCGGCGATCGACGGCTACTCGTTCCCGCGCTTCTTCATCCGCATCTTCCTGCCTCTGATCGCCAACGGCATCGGCGTGACGGCCTTCTTCTGCTTCATGTTTTCGTGGGTCGAACAACTACTCGCGACGACGCTGACGTCCGCGCACGCGCTGCCTTTCGCCGCGGTGATGACGCGCGCTTATTCCGCATCGGGCATGGACTGGTCGCTGCTCTCCGCGGCCGGAGTGCTGACCATGATTCCAGGCGCGGTCGTAATCTGGTTCGTGCGCAATCACATCGCCAAGGGCTTCGCCCTTGGGCGGGTTTGATAGGAGGTGCGACAATGCTCGATTGGATGGCGTGGACTTGGCAGACGGCGTTATTTTTCGCCTTCGTCGCCGTCATGCTGATCATTCTGACGCTGCTGGCGGTCTTTCGACCGGAAACGCCTCGTGTCGGCATATTGCGATTTCCGACAACCCGCGGCGATCGGTTTTTCGTCACCTTGGTTGGTTCGGCGTTCATCTTCATATTTTGGATGCGGCTCGGCGGCGGGGCTCTTTGGTACCCGCTTGGCCGCATCCTTCGTATACGCGGATCGCGATGTTTGTTTTTGCGTGATCCGCGGTGTGAGACCGGGTCGCATAACGCGAGCGCCGGCGATTTGGGAGGATAGAAAAATGGATGTGAAGCGACGCGACGTACTCAAAGGCGCCGCGGCGGCCACCGCCACAGTGGCCGTCAGCAGCGCGGCGATCATCGCCCCGACGCCCAGCTACGCGCAACAGGTCGACGCCGCCAAGAAATGGGTCGACTCCGAGTTCCAGCCGTCCACGCTCAAGCAAGGATGAGCAGATGGCGGAGATGGAGTGGTTCATCAAGGCTTCGGCGCCGTTCAAGGGCATGGAAGTCAGCACGGTCTCGGAAATCCTGAGCGTGCATGACTATGAATCGAAGACCCTGACCAAGGCGTTCGCCGAAATCACCGGCATCAAGGTCAATCATGAGCTGATGAACGAAGGTCTGCTCGTTTCCAAGATCGCGGTCGAAATCGCCTCGGGCAAGCCGATCTACGATTTCTGGATGAACGACTCCGATCACATCGGCACGCATCCGCGCTTCAACGACATCGTCGACGGCTCGCTGACCGATTTCATGGCCGGCGACGGCAAAGACATCACCAGCCCGACGCTCGATCTGAAGGACTTCATCGGCCTGGATTTCGCGACCTATGTCGATGGCAAGATCTATGGATTGCCCGATCAGCAGTTCGCCAACCTTTACTGGTTCCGTTACGATTGGTTCCAGCGGCCTGAACTGAAGGCGGCGTTCAAAGCGAAATATGGCTACGAGCTCGGCGTGCCGGTCAATTGGTCGGCCTACGAAGACATCGCTGACTATCTTCACCAACCAGGTCAAGGAGATCGACGGCGAGAAAGTCTATGGCCACATGGACTACGGCAAGAAGGATCCCTCGCTCGGCTGGCGCTTCACCGACGCTTGGCTTTCGATGGCGGGCAACGGCGACAAGGGTCTGCCGAACGGCAAGCCGGTCGACGAATGGGGCATCCGCCTCGAGAACGGCCGGCCGGTCGGCTCTTCGCTCAGCTCGCGGCGGCGACGCCAACGGACCGGCGGCGGTCTACGCGCTGACCAAGTTCGTCGAATGGCTGAAGAAGTACGCGCCGCCGGAAGCGGCGGGCATGGACTTCCTCGAAGCGGGCGCGGTGCCGGCTCAGGGCCATATCGCGCAGCAGGTGTTCTGGTACAGCGCCTTCACGCACGCGTCGACGGTGCCCGGTCTGCCGGTCATGAACGCCGACGGAACGCCGAAGTGGCGCATGGCCCCGAGCCCGCACGGCGCCTATTGGAAGGAAGGCATGAAACTCGGCTATCAGGACGTCGGTCTGTGGACGTTGCTGAAATACGCGCCGCTGGAGAAGATCAAGTGCGGCTGGCTCTATGCCCAGTTCTGCACCTCGAAGACGGTGACGCTGAAGAAGTCGCTGGTTTCGCTGCACTTGATCCGCGAAAGCGACATCTGGGCCGACGCGATGACCGAACTGGCGCCCAAGGTCGGCGGTCTGGTTGAGTTCTATCGCAGCCCGGCGCGCAAGCTGTGGACCCCAACCGGCGTCAACGTCGCCGACTATCCGCGCATGGCGCAGGTTTGGTGGCAGAACGTCTCGAAGGCGATCTCGGGAGAAGAAACCCCGCAGCAAGCCATGGACGGCTTGGCGCGCGACCAGGACGAGATCATGGCGCGTCTGCAAAAGTCGGGCGTGCAAGGCGACCGCGGCCCCAGCTCAACGAGGAGAAGGACCCGGAATACTGGTACGATCGCGCGATCAAGGATGGCAACACCGCTCCCCAGCGCAAGCTGGCGAACGAGAAGCCGCAAGGCGTTACGGTCGACTACGACGAACTGTTGAAGACCTGGAAGGCGACGCCCAGGAAGATCTAGTGTCCTAAAGCGCGCCTGACCTTTGTGTCGGGCGCAAAGGCTGAAGTCGCCGACGGCCTCGCAGCCGTCGGCGACCGACGCCTCGCCCGGGCCTGTGGCGAAACAAAAGCGGGAACTCGCCGAGCTCGTCGGGTCCAGGGTGCGGGTCCTTTGGTTGGCCGCGGCGCTGTGTCGAGGCGCGCGTCCTTCCTCGCGAATGGGTTCGCCGCCCCGGTCCGATCGAGCCGCGTCCCATGCATGACGAGGTTGAACTGACGCGGCGCTGATCCGCCAATCGTATGACGGCCATGGCGGATTCGTGTAATCATAGATTGAAAAGCCAGAGGCCTACCGTGGGTGGACACGTTCTCGTCATCGACCAGGGCACGACGTCGACCCGGGCGATTGTGTTCGACGCGAACGCGGCGCCGGTCGCCATCGCCCAGGAGGAATTCCCGCAGATTTTTCCGCGCTCGGGTCTCGTTGAACACGATCCCGAGGATATTTGGCGAACGACGCTTTCGACGATCCGAAACGCCCTCGCAAAGTCGGCGCTTCCCGCCAGCGAGATCGCGGGCGTCGGCATCACGAATCAGCGCGAGACCACAGTCGTCTGGAACCGCGTCGATGGCCGTGCGCTGCACAACGCCATCGTCTGGCAGGACAGGCGCACCGCCCCGATCTGCGACCGGCTGAAGGCGGCCGGCCATGAAGAGCTCGTGCGCGAACGCGCGGGTCTGCTGATCGACCCCTATTTCTCGGCGACAAAGATTGGTTGGATTCTCGATAACGTTCCTGGCGCCCGCGCGCAGGCCGCACGTGGCGAACTCGCCTTTGGAACCATCGACACATTCCTGATCTGGCGCCTGACCAACGGCAAGGCGCATGTCACGGACGCGACCAACGCCTCGCGCACCATGCTGCTCAACATAGCGACGGGCGACTGGGACGATCAACTGCTCGCGCTCTTCGATGTCCCTCGATCGATGCTGCCTGAGGTGCGCGATAGCGCCTCGGATTTCGGCGTGACAGCGAGCGAACATTTCGGCGCGTCGGTTCCGATCCTCGGCGTCGCCGGCGACCAACAGGCGGCGTTGATTGGCCAGGCGTGTTTCCACCCAGGCATGGCGAAATCGACATTCGGCACTGGCGGTTTCATTCTGCTCAACACCGGCGCGGACGCTATCGTCTCCCGGCATCGTCTGTTGACGACGATCGCATATCAATTGAACGGCAAGCGCGTCTATGCCTTGGAGGGCTCGATCTTCTCTGCCGGCGCGACCGTCCAGTGGTTGCGCGATGGACTGGGAATCGTGGCGAGCGCCGCCGAGATCGGCCCGCTCGCCGCCGCGGCCGACCCCGACCAGAGGATCTATCTCGTCCCAGCGTTCACGGGTCTTGGGGCGCCGCATTGGCGAAGCGACGCCCGCGGCGCGATCACCGGACTTTCTCGCGGCGCAACCCGAAAGGAAATTGCGCGCGCCGCGCTCGAAAGCGTCGCCTACCAAACCCGCGACCTCGTGACGGCGATGCTGGCCAGCGCGGGCGAGCGTCCGCAAGCCGCCGCAACTCCGATTCTGCGTGTGGACGGCGGCATGAGCGCCAGCGATTGGACCATGCAGTTCCTTGCCGACATGCTCGACGCGCCAGTGGAGCGGCCAAAGCTGGTCGAGACGACCGCGCTGGGCGCCGCGTTCCTCGCCGGCTCGCGCGCGGGGCTCTACCCTGGCCAGCAAGAATTCGAACGCTCGTGGCGCGCGGAGCGACGGTTCACGCCAGCCATGCCGGTTGAAGAGCGTGAGTCACGTTATGCAGGCTGGCGCGACGCGGTCTCGCGCTGTCTTGCGCCAAACAGCGCGGGCTGAGACATGCGCGTCGTATTTCGCTGCGATCCCGCGCTGGCTGGCGACCTCGCCCGGCCGATCCCGGCGCGGCGCGCCTTGCCGGATTGGTTGCGCACGATGCCTGCGCTCGCCTTCTCCGAAACGCATGGCTTGGACGTGCGCACGGTGAAACAATGCCCGCCATTCGTCGACGCCATGTCGCACGGCTTTGTCATTCCGCTCCCCTGCGACATCCACGCGCATGACGGCGCGCTGTCGTGGGATTGGGACCATCCGCCGCTCGAGGTCGACGCCCACCCCACCTCGCCAATCAGCTTCCATGATCCCGCCCAGGCGTTGGGCACGCCGATGTTCGATCGAGACGTCGTCTTGGTGAAGTTCAACAGTTTTTGGACGATCGAGCTAGAGCCTGGTTATTCGCTGTTTGCGACTCATCCCGTCAATCGCGCCGACCTGCCGTTCCGTCTGTTGACAGGACTCGTCGATTGCGACCGGTTCCGCGATGTGGGCGTCCTCTTTCCGGCCGTCTGGCTCGATCCGAATTTCGAGGGAACGATTCCGCGCGGCACACCGGTCGCCCAATGTTTCCCGATCGCGCGCGAGGCGCTCGAGTTGATCTGCGAACCGTTTTCGCCTGAAGACGCGGCGCGTTATCGCGAAACCGCGCGCGAGCTGTTGAGCGAGCCCGGCGTCTACCGCAAAAAGTTTCGCGTCAAACGCACAGGATCAATCCTCAAGTGAGCGACGCAATCGACGAAGGTTTAGCCAAAGCATCCCCTTCGCGGTCGAGGGGAGCGCCTGCGCAATGCGGCCGAAGGTATCGCGCCGCAGGCGAAGCGCTCGGCGGTAGCATCGCAACGCCGGCTCGAGTTCGCCGGTTTTTTGCAACGCCAATCCGAGGTTGACATGAGCCTCGGGCATATCAGGCGCCAATTGAACACACCGGCTATAGGCGGCGATAGCGCCTGGCCAATCGCGCTGATCGTCGCAAACCAACCCCAGCGTGTAATAGACTTGCGGATTGTCGGACCGCGCGTCGACCAGTCGCAGGAGACACGCGCGCGCCTCAATCGGCGCGCCGATCTGGCGCAAGGCGCGGGCAAGCGGCAGCAATGGCTCCAGACGGTCCGGCGCGCCTTCGCGCACGCGGCGAAGCACGACGACCGCGTCTTCCGCTCGTCCGCACGCGAGCAGCGCGAGGCCGAGATTGAGCGCATGCGAGGGATCGTCCGACGCCTCCACTGCGCGCGCGAAGGCGCTCTGCGCGGCGTCGAAATGCTGGGCGCGCATAAAGGCGCCCCCAATTTCCCGCCAGCCCGCGGCGTCTCCGGGATATCTTGCCACGAGGGTCGCCAGCGTCGAGGAAACATTGGGGTCGTCGCACTCGATCTCGGCGACGCCAAGCTGAAACCAAGCTTCGGCGCCACCCTCGGATGTTTGCGACGCGAGGCGAAACCAATCTTTCGCGCGCCCGGAATTTTCACCCGCGCGCGCGGCGCGGCCCGCGAGCATCAACGTCGGCGCGTGTCCTGGACGAAGCGCGAGACTGGAAGCCGCGCGAGCCTCAGCCTCGACAAAGAACCCGCGTCGGAACGCGACGTTTGCGGCCAACTGATGCGCGGCGGGATCTCGCGGCGCCGCCTGAAGCAACGAGCGGGCGAGCGCATCTGCCTCGTCGAGACGATCTGCCCGCAGCGCCGCCAGCGCGCGAGACAATGTTTCGACCGATTGCTGCTTCGTGAGCATCGAAGAAGATTACATCGCCGCCCGCGAGATTGCACGAGAGACGGCCGGCCAGAACACGCGCTCGCGCTGTTTGCTGGACCGCCGTCCCATCGCTGCGATCATGCCCGAAGAAGGGGTCACATCCATGTTCGATCTTGACCTGAGCAAAATACTTCTCGTCGCCATCGTGGCCCTGGTCGTGGTGGGACCGAAAGACTTACCGCGGGTGCTGGGCAATGCGGCGCGCGTCTACGCAAACCTGCGCCGCATGTCGACGAAGCTTCGCGGCCAGGCGATGGACTTCATCAACGAGGCGGATCTCAAAGGCGTCGAATCCGAGGTCAACGCCATCGGCCGCTCAGCCACAGCCGCATTCGCATTCGACGCGACGACCGCCATGCGGGGTAGTCTGCCTGACAAGCGGGGCGTCAAAGCGGCGGCCGCGGTCGCCGAGCCGAGCTACGCGTCGGCGGAAATGCGAGAATATCTCGCGCCGCCTTCGGCGGCCGTCGAGACTATGCCGCGAGGCCAAATCGCCGCGGAGGGTCTCCCAGCGTTCGAGACGCCGGGAGAGAACGCACGCGTCGAATTCTGGTTCAGACGGCGCCGTCACGTCAGTCTGATCTTGCGGCTTGTCGGGCAGTTCGGCGGCTTTGCCGGTTTTCGACGACGGATGACCGACAAAGGCTCCGCCGCCATTTCTGGCGCGGACACGTTCAAGCTGTCGGTCGTCCTCGCGATTAGATTGGCGTCCCGGAAGGGAGTTCGAACCCCTGACCCCAGGTTTAGGAAACCTGTGCTCTATCCTGCTGAGCTACCGGGACGTTGTTTGTTTTCAGATCGTTAGAGTTTCGCCGCACTGTCTTTGGCGCTTCAACGCGCTCTCGTAGGCAGGAGAGGCCAGGATATAGGACATTCCGGGGATCGGGAGCAATCCAAGCAATCTTCGGCGCGACTAGTTCGCGTAGACGTCGTGGCAGGCGCTGCAATCGGCGCGAAGCTGCGAATAGCGGACTTTCACCTTGTCGTTGGCGCGGATCGCCTCGATCGTGAGCTGGGCGTCGGCGGCGAATCCTTCGAAGCGCGATTTGAGGTCCATGTCCTCGGCGCTCGACCCGTTCGTTTGCGAGGCGATCGCCCGCGCGTCGGCGACGAACCCCTGTAAGAGTTGAGTGGCTTCGGCTTTGTCGAGCGGGTGGGCGCCGGCCGCCATTGGCCCGATTGTCATGGCGCCCGAGTTCCATGTCCGCATCGTCAATTGCAACGGCGTGGCCGCCCAGAGAGCGCCTGCGCCAGCAATCAATAGCGGCAAAGCCAGCAGCGTAGCGATCCGAGGCGCCAAGACCGACTCCATTTTCCGGACATTTCATCCATCCTATCTCCTCGTTCGGCGGCGGCAAAATGACGCCGGAGGCCCGGCCAGGGCCGGCGCGGGGCCGCGTTGCGCGGGGCGGGTGACCGCGAAAGGCGAAGCCGCTAAATACCGCCTCTCGACGGCAAAGCGCCCCTGACATGAAAACGATTTTCGCGCAGCTTCCAGCCCGCCGCGCCGGCGCGGCCTTCGCCCTTGCGCTCGCCCTGGCGGCGGCCCCGTCGCTTGCCCGCGCGGCGTCCTGCGGGATCGCGGCGGGGACGGTTCAGCCGGTTGCGGTTACCGAGCGAGGCGAGGTCGCGCTGGCCGACCAGCGCGTCGCGCGCCTTGCCGGCCTCGACGTGCCGGGGCAGGGGGCGCTGGCGCCCTTGGCGCGTGATTTCATCGCCTCGCATGCCCTCGGCCGCGCGGCGGCGCTGGTCGTCTTTTCCACAGCTCCTGACCGATGGGGGCGGACGCTGGCCGACTTGAGCGCGCCGCAAGACGCGGGCGTGCCCGTTTCGCTCGCCGACACGCTTCTTACCGCAGGGCTCGCCCGGGTGAGGCCGGAATTCGAGACGCGCGCCTGCGAACCCGCACGGCTCGCGCTGGAAGCAGGCGCGCGCGCGAAAAAGCTTGGCGTCTGGGGCGATCGCGATTATTCCGTGCTCGCCGCCAATGACGGCGCGGAACTCGCCCGGCGTGACGGGCGCTTCGTGATCGTCGAAGGGGTGGTGAGCAGGGTTGGCCTTGGCCGCTCGCGCTTCTATCTTGATCTCGGGCTGCGTGGTGATCTGTCGGTCACCGCCTCGCGTAAGACCGAGGCCGCGTTCCGGGCGGCGGGCGCCCCGCTGAGCGCGCTGGCGGGAGAACGAATTCGGGTCCGCGGCGTCCTCGACGACCGTTTCGGCCCGCAAATTGAGATCGCCGACCCGCTCATGCTGGAGCGGCTCGGGCGGGCCGAGGCGAAGCGAGGGATCGAGCCGGGCGGATGAGCGCGTTGTCGGGCGAGAGCACAGTTCGGCGAGTTCAGCCGCTCGCCCGCGGGCGCGCTCTGGCGGCGCTCGCCTGCGCGCTGGCGCTGGCGGTCGTTGGCTGCTCGGCGATGGATTCCCCGGCCCATCCGATCGCCGCCAATCTGGTGCCGGAGGCCGCGCCCCAGACGACGGGCGGCGCCCAGACCAACCCCGACCGCCAGCGCCTGATCGACGCCTTCGGCGGTGAATACAGCGCCCCTGCGGTCGAGCATTATCTCAATGACATTCTCGCCCGCCTCGCCAAGGCGAGCGAAACGCCGAGCGAGCCCTACCGGGTGACGATTCTCGATTCGCCGGTGGTCAATGCCTTCGCCCTGCCGACCGGCGAGATTTTCGTCACGCGCGGGTTGTTGACGCTCGCCAACGACACCTCGGAAGTCGCGGCGGTCATGGCGCATGAAATCGCCCATATCACGGCCCGCCACGCCGCTCAGCGCGCCGAGCTGGAGAAGACCGCGCTGCTGTTCACGCGCGTCTCGTCGCAGGTGCTCGACCGGCCGCAGGAAGGGGAGGCGGTGCAGGCCCGCATGAGCCTCTCGATCGCCCGGTTCTCGCGTCAGCAAGAGTTTGAGGCCGATCAGATCGGCATCGGCGTCATCGCGCGGGCCGGTTACGATCCATTCGCAGCCTCGCGCTTCCTCACTTCGCTCGGCCGCTGGAGCGCGCTGCGCACGGCGATGATCGGCGCCGATTCCGCCGACAAGCCGGACATGATGGCGACCCATCCTTCGACGCCCGAGCGCATCGCGCAGGCGATCGTCGAAGCGCGCAAGGTCGCGACGCAAGGCGCCGGCGAGACCGGGCGCGACGAATATCTCAACGTCATCGACGGCATCGCCTATGGCGACAATCCGGCGCAGGGTCTCGTGCGCGGCTCGCGTTTCCTGCACGCCAAGCTCGGCTTCGCCTTCGCCGCGCCCGACGGCTTCGCGCTCGAGAACCAGTCGGCGGCGCTGATTGGGGTTGGCGAAGGGGGCGCGCTGGCGCTGCGCCTCGACAACGTCGCGGTCAGCCCCTCGACCTCGCTCGAGGACCAACTTGGGTCAGGCTGGATCGACGGCGTCAAAACCTCGTCGATCGAGACGCTCTCGGGGGGCGACTATCCGATGGCGATCGCCGTCGCGCAGGGTGACCAATGGAGCTTCCGGCTCGGCGCGGTCAGGGTCGGCGACCGTGTGTTCCGCCTGATCTTCGCCGCGCATGCGCTAACCCCGGCGGTCGACGCGCGCTTTCGCGCTTCGATCCGCTCGTTCCATCGCATCACCGCGGCGGAAGCGAGCGAGGCGCAGGCGCAGCATCTGCGGGTCGTCGAGGCGCAAGCGGGCGACACCGACGAGACGATGGCGGCGCGCATGTCGCCCGAGGATCGCGCCGTCGGTCAGTTCCTGGTGCTCAACAGTCTCGACCGCGACGGGCCTCTGGTTGCTGGCCAGCGCTACAAGATCATCGCGCCATGAACGCTGGCCCGCCGCGCCGCCTGACTGGCCGCCTGATCGCTGCGACCCACAATCGCGGCAAGCTCGCCGAGTTCGGCGATCTGCTCGCGCCCTACGGGCTCGAAGTGATCGGCGCCGGCGCGCTCGGCCTCGCCGAACCGGAGGAAACCGGCGACAGCTTCCTCGCCAACGCGACGCTCAAAGCGCGCGCCGCGATGGAGGCTGCACATTTGCCGGCGCTGGCGGATGATTCCGGCCTCTGCGTCGCTGCGCTCGACAACGCGCCGGGCATCTATTCGGCGCGCTGGGCGGGCGCTAGCGCCGACTTTGCCGCCGCGATGGCGCGCATCGAGCGCGAGCTGCGGCAGCGCGGCGCCGCGCCGCCGTGGCGCGCCCATTTCATCAGCGTGCTGTCGATTGCCTGGCCCGATGGCGAAATCGCAAGTTTCGAGGGCCGGGTCGATGGGCGCCTCGTCTTCCCCCCGCGCGGCACGGCGGGCTTTGGCTATGATCCGATCTTCATCCCGGATGGCCATGAGCGCAGCTTCGGCGAAATGACCGCGCAGGAGAAGCACGGCCTGCCGAGCGACGGGTCGCTCGCACTGTCGCATCGCGCGCGCGCCTTCCAGCAACTCGCGCGCGCCCTGTTCGATTGAGGCGCCGATCTCGCGCGCGCGATACTTTGCGCCAAGTGATTGCGGCGGTGGAGGAGGCGCAGGATGAGCGAGTTCGATCGGCGCGAAGCCGCCTTTGAGGATTTCTTCGCGCTTGGCGAGGCGCTGCGCTTCAAGGCGCTGTCGCGCCGCAATCGCGCGCTCGGCCGCTGGGGCGCCGAGTTGCTCGGCCTGACCGGCGATGCGGGCGCGGCATACGTCGAAACGCTGGCGCGAGCGCAAGTCGAAGCCCCCGACGACGAGCGCCTGTTCGAGCGCCTGCGCGAAGACTTCGCCAAAGCCAAAGTCGACCTCTCCGATCATCGCATCCGCCGCCGCATGGAGACGGCGCTGGCCGAAGCGGTCGCGGAGGTTCAGGCGGGGCGGTGAAGCGGCGGATCGATTGAAATTGTCGGGCGTGTCGGCCTTGTCGCGGGCGAGCCCGCAGAGCTACGCTGGCGCGCGGCGGTCGTTTTCGGCGAATGGCCGCCTCCGGCTGGGGGGCCGCGCGAATGTTCAACCGACCTGCGCCAATCGCTTTGGTTCTGGCGCTGAGCCTGTCGGTCGCTGGCTGCAACACCATCAACGGTCAGTCGATGGACGCGAAGGCCGAAAACGGCAGTTTCTGCGAGAAAACCCTGCCGTCTGCGTGATCGCGGGCGTCGTGATCGCGGGCGGCGTTGTCGGTGCGATCGCCGCCGCGGACCGGAAGACCTCGGCGGCGCTCCCGCCGGCGGTGTCGGACCGCCGGCTGAAGGAGGACATTCGCCCCGTCGGCAGATTGGCGAACGGGATCAGGCTCTATGCGTTCCGCTATCGCGGCGACGACCGCTATTTCGTCAGCGCGATGGCGCAGGACCTTCTGAAGGACGCGAGATTCCGCGACGCGGTTTCGATCGACTCTCACGGCTTCTATCAGGTCGACATGGGCGCCCTCGGCCTCGATGTCGTCAACGGCGACGCCATGCGCGCGGCCGGGGTACGCGCGGCGGCGCAAGGGGCGATTTGAACCGCGGGGGGTGTCCTACGCGGGCTTGGCCAGCGGCGCGAATAGGGCGACGACCTGTTCGTAGACCTGGCGCTTGAACGGCACGACGAGCTCCGGCACGGCTGCGAACTTCTCCCAGCGCCAGGCGTCGAACTCCGGCTTGTGGGCGCCGCCGGCGGGGCGGCGGATGTCGATCTCGGCGTCCTCTCCCTCGAAGCGCAGCAGGAACCATTTCTGCGTCTGGCCCCGATAGCGCCCCTGCCAGCGGTTGCCGGCCTCTATTGGCAGATCGTAGGTCAACCAGTCCGGCGCCTCGGCGATCAGCGAGGTCGAGGCGACGTTGGTCTCCTCGTGGAGTTCGCGCAGCGCCGCCGCGTAGGGGGCCTCGCCTTCGTCGATGCCGCCCTGCGGCATCTGCCATTCGTGGCCGGCGACCAGCTTGGCCTCGCGGCTGCGCCCGCGACGGCCGAGGAAGACCTCGCCGGCGCGGTTGATCAGCGCGACGCCGGCGCTGGGGCGGTAGGGCAGGGTCTTGTTCACGGGGATTGCTTACCGCGTTCAGCGTCCCGCGTCAGCCGCCGGCCCGGGGGCGCGGGTCGCCAGCGCCGAAACGGGGACGAGGGCGATCCCACGCGCCTCCAGACCGGCGCTCCAGCGGGCGATGCCAGCAAGGCTGGTCGGCAGTGCGGTGGCGACGCCGATCGCCGCGCCGTGAGCGTGGGCGATCCCCTCCAGCCGGATCAGGGCGGCGTCGATCGCCGCCGGCGTCGGATCGGCGTCGATGACCACGTCGGCGCTCGCCGCTGGCAGGCCGAGCGTCGCCGCGCTCTGGCGGGCGAGGCTCAGCGGCGAGGAGCCGTCATCGAGATAGAACAGGCCGCGCGCAGCGATCTCGGCAAGGACCGGCGACAGCGCGCTCGCGTCGGCGGTGAACTTGCCCCCTAGGTGATTGACGACGCCGACATAGCCGACGAAGCGGCCCATCTGCCAGCGCAGCGCGTCGAGATTTTCCCCCGCCGGGACGCTGGTCAGCAGGGTGTGCGGGCCGGGGTTGTCGGTTGGATAGGTGATCGGCTCCATCGGCGATTGTAGCAGCGTTTCATGGCCGGCCTCGCGCGCCGCAGCGGCTTCGCGCTCAAGCGTGTCGCCATAGGGGGCAAAGCCGAGCGAGATCGCGGCGGGCAGCCTGGCGGTCGCGTCTGCGGTGCTTCCCGGGTTGAGGCCAAGGCCGCCGACCAGGATCGCCACGCGTGGCGCGCTCGCGGCGAGCTTGGCGGACGCAAACACCGGGCGGGCGTAGACCTCGGCCGGCCGCGCGCCATCGGCGCCAATGCGAGGCAGCAGGCCGTAGCGCGACTTTTCGACCAGGCGCGGGTCGGGCGCGTCGGCAAGGCTCAGGCTGAGCGCCTGAGGCACGTCGATGATCAGCGCCCCGCCGGCGCCGCTTGCGCCGCTGCGCACGACCTTGACGCCGCTCGCCGCCTCGACCTGATCGGCGCTGGCGGCCGCCGGGGGCCCGGCCTTGGCCGCATTGGCGGCGGGCGAGGCGGCTGGCGCAGCCGCCAGGGGCGCGGTCTCGATCCGCGCCACCGCATAGGGCTCGCCGCCGCGTCGCCCGTCGCCCTTTAGAAGTTGCGCGCCCGCAATCGCCAGCGCCAGCAAGGCGGCGGCGGCGCCAAGGCGCGCCAAAAGCGCCAAGCGACGCGGCGGCGCCGGCGGATTTTGTCCGAGGGGTTCGTTAACGGGATCGCGCAACGAGGCTCAATTTGCTCCGGTCGGTTGGGGGCGCCTGGCGTAGCGGAATCGCCAGCCGAATCAGCATCCCGCCGCGCCGCATTCTCCGCCCCTTGGCGAGTCCGGTCGAGGGGAAATTTCCCCTCATTTGTCAAGCGTTGCCCTGCCCTCGAAACCCTTCGCGCGGTGTGGGAAAAACGTGCATCTGGGCGCCGCTCCGGGCTATAATCAGGGCCACCCGAATCGTCACGCGCCGGGCAGCCCCGCGCGAGGATTCCTCAGCCGAAAAGAAGGCCTCCAAATTGACGGACGAACCGAAGGCTTCGCTCGAAATCGACGAAGGCGGGCGCGAGCCGACCGGCGAAGTTTATGACGCCGAATTCGATCAAGGTGCTGCGCGGACTCGATGCGGTGCGCAAGCGACCGGGCATGTACATCGGCGACACCGACGACGGCTCTGGCCTGCATCACATGGTCTACGAGGTCGTCGACAACGCGATCGACGAGGCCCTGGCTGGCTACGCGCATCTCGTCTCGGTGACGCTCAACGCCGACGGTTCGTGCACCGTCACCGATGACGGGCGCGGCGTGCCGACCGGCATCCACGAGGAAGAAGGCGTCTCGGCGGCCGAGGTCATCATGACCCAGCTCCACGCGGGGGAAAATTCGACCAGAACTCCTACAAGGTCTCAGGCGGCCTGCACGGCGTCGGCGTCTCGGTGGTCAACGCGCTTTCGTCCAGCCTGACGCTGCGCATTTGGCGCGACGGGCTCGAGCACGTCATGCATTTCGCTCACGGCGATCCGGTCGACAAGCTGATCGTCGTTGGCCCGGCGGCGATCGTGAACGGCAAGCCGAGGCGGGGCACCGAGGTGAGTTTCGCCCCCTCGCCGCAAACTTTCACCATGATCGAATTCGACTACGGGACGATCGAACACCGCCTGCGCGAGCTCGCCTTCCTCAATTCCGGCGTGCGGATCGTGCTGAGCGATCTGCGCGGGCCAGAGGCTAAGCGCGAAGAGCTGCATTACGAGGGCGGCCTCGAAGCCTTCGTGCGCTATCTCGACCGCGCCAAGACGCCGCTGATCGACAAGCCGATCGTCATTCGCGGCGAGCGCGACCGCATCGCGGTCGAAGTCGCGCTGTGGTGGAACGACAGCTACCACGAGAACGTGCTGCCGTTCACCAACAACATCCCGCAGCGCGATGGCGGCACCCATCTCATCGGCCTGCGCAGCGCGTTGACCCGCCAGGTGACCGGCTACGCGGAAAAATCCGGCCTGTCGAAGCGCGAGAAAGTCGATCTGACCGGCGACGACTGCCGCGAGGGACTGACCTGCGTGCTTTCGGTCAAGGCGCCCGATCCCAAGTTCTCTTCGCAGACCAAGGACAAGTTGGTCTCCTCGGAAGTCCGCCCGGTGGTCGAGGGCCTGGTCAACGAATTGCTCGGCCAGTGGTTCGAGGAACACCCCGCCGACGCGCGCGTTGTCGTCGGCAAGGTGCTGGAGGCGGCGCAGGCGCGCGAGGCGGCGCGTAAAGCGCGCGAGCTGACCCGCCGCAAGGGCGCGCTCGACATCGCCAGCCTGCCCGGCAAGCTAGCCGACTGCCAGGAGCGCGATCCGGCCAAGTCGGAAATCTTCATCGTCGAGGGCGACTCGGCCGGCGGCACCGCCAAGCAGGGCCGCAACCGCGAGTTCCAGGCGGTCCTGCCGCTGCGCGGCAAAATCCTCAACGTCGAGCGGGCCCGCTTCGACAAAATGCTGTCGAGCGAGCAGATCGGCACGCTGATCACGGCGCTGGGCGCGGGAATTGGGCGCGACGACTTCAATCTCGAAAAGCTGCGCTACCACAAGATCATCATCATGACCGACGCCGACGTCGATGGCGCGCATATCCGCACGCTGCTGCTGACGTTCTTCTTCCGGCAGATGCGGCCGATCATCGAGGGCGGCTTCCTCTATATCGCCCAGCCGCCGCTGTTCAAGGTCAAGCGCGGCCAGTCCGAGCTCTATCTCAAGGACGAGCGGGCGCTCGAAGACTATCTGGTCTCCGCCGGGCTGGAGGGCGCGGCGCTGCGGCTCGCCGATGGCGAGGTGCGCGCCGGCGCCGACCTGACCGCGCTGGTTGAGGAAGCGCGCGCCATGCGCCGGCAGTTGCAGCAGCTCCATTCGCGCTATGACGCCAGCGCGGTTGAGCAGGCGGCGCTGTCGGGCGCGCTGAAGCCACTCGCGCTCGAGGATGATCCCGAATGGCAGGCGCGTGCGCGTCTGCTCGAGCAGCGGATGAACGCGATTTCCGAAGAAACCGAGCGCGGCTGGGCCGCGCGCAGCGAAGCGGGCGGCTACGTGCTGACCCGCGAGGTGCGCGGCGTGAAGCAGGCCGAAACGCTCGACGCCGGGCTTCTCGCCTCGGCCGAAGCGCGCCGCCTTGACGAGCACGCACGGCCCTTGCGCGAAGCGTTCCGCGCGCCCGCGACCTTCCTGCGCCGCGGCGACGAGACGCCGGTTGCCGGGCCCTCCGACCTGCTCGAAACGGTCAACGCGGCGGGGCGCAAGGGCGTGACGTTCCAGCGCTACAAGGGCCTGGGCGAGATGAACAAGGATCAGCTCTGGGAGACGACCCTCGACCGCGAGGCGCGCTCGCTGCTGCAGGTGAAGATCCGCGAGGTCGATGAGGCCGACGATATTTTCGTCAAGCTGATGGGCGACGTCGTCGAGCCAAGGCGCGAGTTCATCCAGGACAACGCGCTGAACGTCGCCAACCTCGACGTCTGACCGAAACCAGCGTGACGCACTGACGCCAAAACATTCGGCGTCTGGCTCGACGCCGCAATCTGCTCGCCCTCATCTCGTCATCCCCGCGTAAGCGGGGATCAAGCCGTTCCGCCGTCGCCGCCCTCGACCGGCGCCCGCGTGCGCCCGCCGTGGCGCGCCGCCTGCCGAGTAGCCTACCTCGTTCGACGTAGTCGCGAGGCGCGGACCGCTCGATCGCGAGTCGGAATCTCCCCCGAGCGGGGCGCGGATACCCCGAAAAGCCAACTGTCGAGATCGGCGCAGAAGCGCACAATCGGGCACCTAAACTTTTGTTTTTGTTAACCATTACCCGAGGTGCGTCATGCACAATGTGCCCTTGCGTCGCTCGTCCAGCCTGTATCTCGCGGCGATGGCCGGCGTGTCCGTTGCAGCGCTGCTGATGTTCGCCGCGCCCGCCGCCGCTGAGTGCGTGCCGGTTTTGCCAGGCGCAGCGCCCAGCGTTTCCGCCGACACGAATGACAAGTGCGCGGTGCAGCGCGGCAACGCGGCGGTGGCGCCCGACGATACGGACGATACGCCTGGATCGCCCCCGTCCCCGCCTGACGATCATTGGCACCACCATCATCATCATCATCACCATCATCACCACCATGATGATCATCACCATGATCATCATCACGACCACCACCACGATCACGATCATCACCACGACCACCATCACGACGATCATCATCACGACCATCACCACGACGACCATCACCACGACCACCATCATGACGATCATCACCATGATCATCATCACGATGACCATCATCATGACCACCATCACGATGATCATCATCACGACCATCATCACAACGATCATCACCATGACCACCACCACGATCATGATCATGATCGCGGCCACCACGGGCATCATGGCGACCATGGCCACCACGGCAGCCATGGCCATCACGGGCACCACGGCCACCACTAGCGGCCCTCGATTGCTCGAAATGAGACGGTCCCGATCTCGGGACCGTCGGTTTCGTGGGGAAGACCCAGCGTCGGGCGGCCCCAAGCGGGGTCGAGCGCGGCGAAGGCGGGTAGGGATTGTCGCGCGGGGAATGGGCGCGGAAATCTCAAGGACGCTCCTGGAGCGCCAAGCGACAAGGGCAGAGCGGGCGTTTCAGCCACGCGCCGCGAGCCGTCGGAAACGCCGCCGCGAGCTTCCGTAACGCTGCCGCAGGCGCTTGGAACGCTGCCGCAGGCGCTTGGAACTCTGCCGCAGGCGCTTGGAACGCTCCGGCCTTCACATCATCGGGGCGAGGCCGAGCGCGGCCTGAGTGCGGTTCGAGGCGCGCAGCTTCTTCATGATGTTGCGCAAGTGAACCTTCACCGTGCTCTCGGAAATGCCGAGCTGGTGCGCGATGATCTTGTTTTGATGGCCTTCGCGCAGGCTGCGCAGCACGTCGTACTCGCGAGCGGCTTGGGCGCTTGGGTCGCAAGCGAGCTACCCCGCCTCGTCGCGAGCCCCCCGCAAAGATCGATTTGGCGGGCGCGGGCGCGACGTCTCCCGAAGCACCGCAGCCGGGGCTATTGGATTCGCGTCACTGTCCAGCTTGCGAAGTCCTTGGCGATCACGACGCGGTAGACCGGCGCGTCGCCGTCCGCAAGGTCGAGCATGGCGACCCAATAGCTGTAGCGACCGTCCTCGACCCCGTTCAGCCCGACCGCCCAAGCGCCGCGAAATGCAATGGTTGGGGCAGCTTGCGTGCGATGCGATTGGCGTACCAAATACCGCCGCCTTCGATCATGACGACGAGCGTCTTTCCCGCCGCATAGGCAGCGCCGCCCTTGTCGCGCTTCTTTGTGATCGCCGCGAGCGCGAGATCGCTGATGTCGGCCGTTGCGCCAATCGGTGCCAAGACGATGACGTGTTCAGTCAGCCATGTCTCGTCAGTCTTTGGATCGCAAATGAGCCCGTCGCCACCGGTCGGGTCGCTGCTGAACGTCAAGGCACGGCCGTCCGCGGCGTTGACCGTCACGGAGAGCAGCCAATTGGCGAGCGCTTCGCGGGAACGCATTCCGCCGAACCGGCGGAAGGGCTTACCGGTGCGGATATGCTCGCTATTGCGAATGAATGGCTCAAGCTCCTTAAGCGCCACCGCCAGACTTTTGAACCGCGTCACCTGGTAGTTCAGCGCACCGCGCATTTCTGGGGCCTTCTGCGACGACGATGCGCGCGACGATCGCGGGCTCGCCGCGCAAGCTGCCGCCAATATGGGTTGCGCGCCGAAGCGCGGCAAGGTTGTCGAACACGCCGACCAAGTAAGCGCGCGAACGGAACGGCAAGAATTGACCGCTGGCACCCGCAGCGCGAGGTCGGGGCCTTCACATCATCGGGGCGAGGCCAAGCGCGGCCTGAGTGCGGTTCGAGGCGCGCAGCTTCTTCATGATGTTGCGCAAGTGAACCTTCACCGTGCTCTCGGAAATGCCGAGCTGGTGCGCGATGATCTTGTTTTGATGGCCTTCGCGCAGGCTGCGCAGCACGTCGTACTCGCGAGCGGTCAAGTTGCACTCGCGTTCGGTCAAGCCGTAGCGAAACGGCGCGCGCGCGACGGTCGCGCTCGGATCGTAGACCAGCTGCCCCGCCTCGTCGTAGGCCCCTGTGGCCGCAGTCGACTTGGCCGGCGCCGGGATTTCAGGGGGCAGACAGTAACCGCCAACCGACATCAGATGGATCGCGGCAACCGCGACATCCATTCCTGCCGAAAGCGAGACGACGCCCGCGACGCCGAGTGCGCCCAGACCCGTGGCGGCCGGCGCGCGTTCGTCCGGGGTCACGACGCCGACCGCCGCCCCGCCGCAGCGGGCGCTCAGCGCGCCGATCTGCGCCCGTAGCGCCTCGCGGCCGCATACGAGCGGGTCGAAGCTGATCAGGCCGAGGCGCGCTGGCCCGAAGACGACGTCCTCGACGGCTTCGTAGCACTCGAGACGAACGTCTTCGATGAAGCGCGCCACGACATGGGCGAGGCTGTCGCGAAACAGGCCGCGCGGCGCCACCAGCGCCACCCGACCCAGGGCGGGCTCGAAAGCGATCGCCTCATTGCGACCGCGCTGAAACGGCCGACTGGCGGAAATTGACGATGTGGTCGCAGACATGGGGATCCTTAGCCGTTGTTGAGCGACCATTTGGGGTCGCTTCGTTCACTGCCTCCGCGCCCGCCGCGCGCGGCCAAAGATCGAGAAAATCAGGCCGTTGCGCGCCCTCCCGCGCGCGGTTGCGAAACTGCCGCCGGGTGAACCGGGATGTGGACCCTCCCTCCCGCCAGCACCAGTTGGATGGCTGCGATCAGCAGGGGCGCCCCGCAATTTGCGGGAAGCGACCCGGCCACGCCGAATTGGGCCG
Source organism: uncultured Alphaproteobacteria bacterium (assembly GCA_963835215.1). Lineage (GTDB taxonomy): Bacteria > Pseudomonadota > Alphaproteobacteria > Rhizobiales > Beijerinckiaceae > Roseiarcus. The sequence goes on from CAWIES010000001.1 coordinate 67,333, forward strand.
CCGTCTCGGCGCTGAGCGCGCTCTCCGATTCGGACAGCAGCAGCAAAGACGCGCCCGAGACCGAGGCGACGATCTCGTCGATCTGCGGCTCGCCAAGCGGCGAGGAAACGATCAGCACCAGGTCCGGCGCCCCGGCGCGCCGCGCCTCCCAGGGACGCGCGCGGCCAACGGCGACGACGTCGAAACTCGGCAGCTCGGCGCTGAGCAGTTGCGTCAGGCACTCGCGACGCAAGCGAACGTCGTCGATCAGCAGCACCGTCTTGTGGGCGGGAGCGCTCGCGGGCGCACTCTTCAGCTTCGCCGGCGCGCGGCGGGCGGCGCCCTCGGGGGCGGCCGCAACACTCGCCAATTGCTGGCGCTCGGCTCTGGCGGGTTTGCGCCGCCATAGCGAGGCGGCTTCGCCGTTCATTTTCACCACGCTACCGAAATCCGACACAACGCGACTCCGTGAACACAACCTCCGGCGTTCTTCCTGCGACAGCGATCGAAAGCGCCTTTTTCTGGCCACCAACGAATCGCCGTGAGATCGAAGTAGTCTCGTCAAATTCCAAGTAGTCTTGCGCGACCCGTTTCCCGTTGCATAAGGTCGTTTCCGCGCCAGCCACCGTTAAATGTTAATAAAAAGCTAACGAAATCAATTAGACTTGTCAAACTGTCTCGTTCGCTATCGCTCTAGATGGCTAACGCAGGGGCAGGGACGAATCGGAATCCGGGGATCACGCGGTATATTCGTGGCAGGCGCCGGTGACGCTGTTCAGACATCGCATCGTCTCAAAAGAGACATGAGTGGCGATCGAGCGCGCGCGGAAGTTATCCCCAGGATGGTTGTCTTAGTCACACAAACAAGTGCGATTGTCGGACAAGCTGCGGCGCCGTGACGCTTCGCGTGCGTCGCACTTGGGCGGACCACCGTCGCGCAGACGCGAGTCCCGAGCCGCCGCATTGCGCTCGCTCGTTCGTCGAAGAGAGAGCAGTCGCAACGACGACCGGCGTTCGACAACAATCAGCGCAGGTCGAAGCGGATTGGCGCGACATAGGCGCGCGGCGCGTCCGCTGGCGGGGGCGGCAACGGGCTTGCCCGGCGCACCGCGGCCACAGCTTCAGCGTCGAGCGCCCCGTCGCCGCTGGAGCGCGCAAGCTGCGCCAGGGTGACGTCGCCGGCGGCGTCGAGCGCGAAACTTACCGCCGCCACGCCCGCCGCGCCGCGCGCCCGTGCGGCTTCCGGATAGCGCACGGCGCTCGAAATCTTGGCGAGCAGCGCATTGCGATAGGCGGCGACATCGGCGACGCCGCGCGCAGGAGCCGACCCGGCAGACGCCGTCGAGGCGGCGGCGCGCGGAAGCGGCTTGGCTCGCGCGGCGGGAACCTTGGGCGACGGCTTGGGCAAAGGCTTCGGCGAAGATTTGGGCAAGGCCGACGCGCTCGGCTTGGGCCGCGCGGCAGGCGGCTGCGCGGCGGGCGCCGCCGGCGTCGCGATCGCGCGCGGCGCAATCGGCGCGGCGCCGGTCGTGTTGGATGCTGGCGGCGGCGCGACGGCGACCGGCTCGTCTTTCGCTGCAAGAGCGGGAGGCGGCGCGTTCTCGGCCGGGGGCGCTGGGATCGACTCTGGCGCAACTGACGATGCGACCGTAGCCGCAGCGCTCGGTTGGGCTTCGTCAGCCGCGGGGCTCGGCCGAGCTTCGTCTGGCGACGGCCGCGCGACGGCGACCGGCTCGTCTTTCGTTGCAAGGGTGGGACGCGGCGCGTTCTCGGCCGTCGGCGTTGGGACAGACTCTGGCGCCGCGGACGGTGCGAGGGTCGGCTCCGGCTTTGGCGCGGCGAGTGGCGTGGCTTCGCTCGGCGCCGGCGCGTCGGACGAGGGTGCAGAGGCGACGACGACTGGCGCAGTCTCGGTCGCAAGGGCGGCTGGCGGCGAAACATCTTGCGCCGGCGTCACCGGGGGCGTCGAGGGTTGCGCAGCCTCGACGTCGTGCTCGTGCGCGGATTCGGGGGTTGATGCCGCCGACGCGGGGCGCGTGGCGACTGCGTCGGCGACCACGAATTCGACCGCGATCGCGTCGGGGTCGCCGGTCGGCTGTGCTGGGCGAGGGGCGAGCGCGATGGCGAGAAGGATGCCGACGTGAGCGCTCAGCGAAGCGAGAGCGGCGATCGCCAGGAGGGAGCGCGAGGGCAGGCTAGAGACAGGCGCCGATGCGCCGCCGGGCAAAGCCGCAAGTCGCGGCGCGAGCGAGCCTTGCGTCGCGGCTGCAACGTCGGCCGAACCGATCCAAGCGTTCTCGTCGATCGCCGCCGCCCGCGTCACGCCGCCGTCCCTGCCTTGTCGCTGTCGCCCGGCCTTGTCGCCTTCACCCGCAAGCTCGCGCCGAACGGCGCCGCTCGCCAGACGAATATGCGCAGCTTAGCGCTAGCCGATCCGCAATTCGAGCGAGACGGCGCTGGCAAGCCGGCGCCAAGTGAAATGGCGGAGACGGAGGGATTCGAACCCTCGATAGGGCTTTACAACCCTATAACGGTTTAGCAAACCGCCGCCTTCAGCCTCTCGGCCACATCTCCGCGTCAGCGACTGGCGCTGCGGCGGGGAGGTATGCCCGACGCCCGAAGCCATTGCAAGCGCCGCGGCTCAAGCCGTTGCAACGCCCAGAAACTGTGGGGATTGGGCGGCGCGCAGAGGCGGGCGCCTCAAGTCGCAGCGAGCCGAAAAGATTGAGCGGCAGGCGGTGGTCGCCGGAGACCGGATCGATTCAAACGAAGCCGCCGCCGCATCGGCGCTCCGTCTTGAAGAGACCGGCCGCAACCAATCTCTCGAGGCGGACGTGAGGCCCGCCAGCTTCGCGAGCTGGCTGATCAGACAGGGCGAAAACGCCGCACACCAAGTCTGATCAGCCGTTGCTCGTCGAGAGCGACCGCGCTAGGGCGCGGAAGGAGTCTCTGTCGGCGCCGCCGCTGGCGGGACGACTTTCTTGCGTTTTGCTGGGGCTTTGCGCGCCTTTTTGGCGGCGCCCTTTTTGGCGGCCTTGCGGGCGCCCTTTTTGGCGGTCTTGCGAGCGCCCTTCTTCACCGCGGACTTCCGCGTGGCCTTCTTCGCAACGACCTTGCGCGCGCCCTTCTTGGCAGGCTTCCTGGCCACCTTGCGGGCGCCCTTTTTCGCGGTCTTCTTCGCGGCGGACTTCTTCGCCGGTCTCTTTTTAGCAGCAGCTTTCGCCATTGTGATGCGTCCCTTTTGATCACTCCCCGAGCACGCAACGTCACGCGCGCGATGGAAGAACGATCGAGAAATTAACTTTGAATCGCCGCAGAGCAAGCGCAGCGGACGGCCGCGAGCGCGCAAAATGCGTTGTCTATCGAATTATCGCGCGCACTCGGCCTCCGCCGCGCCGCTCGTCCTCGCCGGGAAAAGTGCGCGCGCGCGCCGATTGCGGGCGCGTTCGCCCACGCTCGCGAAGCGCGCGCATAGACGGCGCAACTCGGCGCCATGTGCGCAGAACAACCTTTGTTTCTGCGTCGCTCAGAGAATCGTTGCGCTAGCGTCGAGCGCTGCGTTGCGCGCTCGACGCGCCGCCGCGAAGGCTTGCGAGGGAGCGCGATATGAGCGCTAGGCGCCATCGCCACGTTTCAGAATGATGCAGCGAGAACCCGAATCGCAATCGAATTTTTCTTGGTGACGGGCATCAGTTTTTTGTCGCGCGCGCGTGCGGATTGCGAACTCGCGATGACCCGATTCGTACGAATTCGAGCATCGCGACCGATTCGCGACACGCGCATCACAGCCCCAAACGCGCTTTCAAGACGTCGCTGACAGCCTGCGGATTGGCCTTGCCGCCGGTCGTCTTCATCACCTGACCGACGAACCAACCGAGCATGCCGGGCTTGCTCTTGGCCTGCTCGGCTTTGTCGGGATTGGCGGCAATCACGGCCTCGACCGCTTGGCTGATCGCGCCGGTGTCGGTGACCTGGCGCAGGCCGCGCGTCTCGACCAACGTGCGCGGATCGGCGCCCTTGTCGGGGCCGAGCAGCATGATCAAAACGTCCTTGGCGATCTTGCCGGAGATGACGCCCTCGCCGATCAGATCGACCAGGCTCGCCAGCGCCGCGCTGCTCAGCCCGGCCTCGGAGACTGGCAGATTCTGGGCGTTGGCGGAGGCCGAGAGGTCGCCCATCAGCCAGTTGGCGACCGCCTTGGCGTCTCGCGCCGCGCCGCCGTGCTTGACCGCCGCCTCGAAGAAATCGGCGGTCTCGCGATCGGCGACCAGCACCGTCGCGTCGTAGGGCGAGAGCCCGTAGTCGGCGATGAAGCGCGCCTTCTTGGCGTCCGGCAGTTCGGGCAGACCGGCGGCGAGCGTGTCGATCCAAGTCTCGTCGAGTTCCAGCGGCAATAGGTCCGGGTCAGGGAAGTAGCGGTAGTCGTGCGCCTCCTCCTTGGAGCGCATCGAGCGCGTCTCGCCGCGGGCGGGATCGAACAGGCGCGTCTCCTGGTCGATGGCGCCGCCATCCTCGATGATGGCGATCTGCCGGCGCGCCTCGACCTCGATCGCCTGGCCAATGAAGCGGATCGAATTGACGTTCTTGATCTCGCAGCGGGTGCCGAGCGGCTCGCCCGGGCGACGGACCGAGACGTTGACGTCGGCGCGCAGGTTGCCCTTTTCCATGTCGCCGTCGCACGAGCCGACATAGCGCAGAACGCTGCGCAGCTTCCCGACATAGGCCCTGGCTTCCTCGGCCGAACGCATGTCCGGCTTGGAGACGATCTCCATCAGCGCGACGCCGGAACGGTTGAGATCGACGAAGCTCATCGTCGGCGACTGATCGTGCAGCGACTTGCCGGCGTCCTGTTCGAGGTGGAGGCGCTCGACGCCGACCTTGATCGAGCGCTCGGGCGTGAGGTCGACCTGGATCTCGCCTTCGCCGACGATCGGGCTCTTGTACTGCGAGATCTGATAGCCCTGCGGCAGGTCGGGATAGAAGTAGTTCTTGCGGTCGAAGGTCGAGCGCGGGTTGATCTTGGCCTTGAGGGCGAGGCCGGTGCGCACCGCCTGAGCGACGCATTCGCGGTTGATGACCGGCAGCATGCCCGGCATCGCAGCGTCGACCAGCGAGACATGGTCGTTGGGCGCGCCGCCGAATTCGGTCGAAGCGCCCGAGAACAGCTTGGCGCGCGAGTTCACCTGCGCGTGGACCTCGAGGCCGATCACGACCTCCCAATCGCCCGTCGCGCCTTTGATCAGCTTGGAGTTCGCGCTTTCAGCCGACATCTTCAGATCCCTAGTCCCTTGCGTGCGTCCATTCGCCTCAACCCCACCACGCTTCGGGGAACGGCGCGCGTCCCGCCGCGTCCTCGATCGCGTGGCCGAGCGAGAACAGCGTCTCCTCGCCGAACGGCGGGCCGATCAGTTGCAGGCCGAGCGGCAGGCCTTCGGCCGACTTGCCGGCGGCGACGACGAGGCCTGGCAGTCCGGCCATGTTGACCGTCACCGTGAACACGTCGTTGAGGTACATCTCGACCGGGTCGGCCGAGCCTTTCTCGCCGATCGCGAAGGCCGGCGAGGGGGTCGCGGGCGTCAGCATCGCATCGACGCCATTGGCGAAAGCGAGCTCGAAGTCGCGCTTGATCAGCGTGCGGATCTTCTGAGCGCGCACATAATAGGCGTCGTAATAGCCCGCCGAGAGCACGTAGGTGCCGATCATTAGGCGCCGGCGCACTTCCGCGCCGAAGCCCTTGGCGCGCGTGTTCTCATAAAGCTCGTCGATGTCGGCGCCGGCTTCGCGCAGGCCGTAGCGCACGCCGTCGTAGCGGGCGAGATTGCTCGAAGCTTCCGCCGGCGCGACAATATAGTATGCGGGCAGGGCGTGGCGCGTGTTGGGCAGCGACACGTCGACCACCTTCGCTCCGGCCGCGCGCAGCCAATCGGCGCCGCGCGCCCACAGCGCCTCGATCTCGGGGTTCATGCCCTCGAGCCGGTATTCGCGCGGGATGCCGATGGTCAGGCCCTTGACCGAGGCGCCGATCGCCGCCTCGTAGTCGGGCACGGGCCGATCGACGCAGGTCGAATCCTTGGCGTCATAGCCCGCCATCGAGCGCAGCATGATCGCGCAATCGCGCACGTTGCGGGCGAGCGGCCCCGCCTGGTCGAGCGAGGACGCGAAAGCGACGATCCCCCAGCGCGAGCAGCGCCCGTAGGTCGGCTTGATCCCCGCGGTGCCGGTGAAGGCGGCGGGCTGACGGATCGAGCCGCCGGTGTCGGTCGCGGTCGCGGCGAGACACAGACGCGCCGCGACCGCCGCCGCGGAGCCGCCCGACGAGCCGCCGGGCGCGAGCAACCCGCGCTTGTCCGCTTTCAGCGCCGCGCGCGCCTGTTCGGCGCTCCAGTTGGCGGGCAGCCAGGGCGAGGCGACGGGGCCGTAGCACGAGGTCTCGTTCGACGAGCCCATGGCGAACTCGTCCATGTTGAGCTTGCCGAGCATCACCGCGCCGTCGCGCCAGAGATTGGCGGTGACGCTCGATTCATAGGTCGGCTTGAAGCCGCTAAGGATGTGGCTGCACGCCTGGGTGTGGACGCCGACGGTGGCGTAGAGATCCTTGATGCCGATCGGCAGTCCTTCGAGCGGGCCGGCGGTTCCCGCCGCAAGCCGCGCGTCGCTGGCGCGCGCCATGTCGAGCGCGCGCTCGGGCGTCGTCGCGACATAGGCGTTGAGGGCTTTGGCGCGCTCGATCGCTTGCAGGTGCGCCTCGGTCAGCTCGCGCGCGGTGAATTGACGCGCGCGCAACCCATCGCGGGCCTCGGCGAGCGTCATGGCGGTCAGGTCGGTCAAGTCGGTTCCTTGTCTTGGGCGGGCTAGGTCTTAGGCAGGCAAGCGCACGGCGCGCTCGCTCATTCGATGACCTTGGGGACGAGGAAGAACCCGTCCTCGGTGAGCGGCGCATTGGCGAGGATCTGCTTTTCGATGCCGCCATCGGTGACGACGTCCTCGCGCATCGGCAGCTTGATCGGAATGACCGAGGTCATCGCTTCGACGCCTTCGACGTCCACCGCGCTCAGCGCCTCGACGAAGTCGAGGATCGCGTTGATCTCGCCTTGCAGAGCGGGCGCCTCGGCGTCGCTGATGGCGATGCGCGCGAGATGCGCGATGCGGCGGACAGTGGCGGAATCGACAGGCATCTGGGCTCCACGCTGCGCGCCGCGGCCGGCGCGCTCGGGTCCTATACCATCGCGTGTTTCCGCGTGGCAACGCTGAGCGAAAGGCGCATTTTCGGCCTTTGGCCAGGCGTTGCGGCGTGCTAGCGCAGGGACGATGTTGCCTCCGCCCCTCACCATCGAAGCCCTCGCCGAGCGCCTGCCGGCGAAGGCGCGGCTGATCGGCGTCGATCTCGGCACGAAGACGATCGGGCTCGCGCTCTCCGACGTCGAGCGGCGCATCGCGACGCCGCTCGCCACGATCAAGCGCACCCGCTTCGCCAAGGACGCCGAGGCGTTGATTGCGCAAATTCGCGCTCACGGCGCCTTTGCGCTGGTGCTCGGCCTGCCGCTCAGCCTCGATGGCGGCGCGGGCCCGCGAGTCCAGGCGACCCGCGCCTTCGCGCGCAATTTCGCCGCGCTCGATCCGACGCCGGTCGTCTACTGGGACGAGCGCATGTCGACGGCGGCGGTTCAACGCGCGCTGATCGCCAACGACGTCTCGCGCGCCCGCCGCGCCGAAGTCATCGACCAGATGGCCGCCGCCTACATCCTGCAGGGCGCGCTCGACCGCCTCGCTGGCGTGGCCCGGCCGCCCGGCGCCCAATCGCCGCCGACCTCGGCGCCGTAACGGAAGCCGCGTTACAGGCGACGACATTCCCGTCCAAGTTCACCTTGAGCGAAAATGCACGCTATGAGAGTATCGATCTGCGGCACTTTGCGGGTGCAGGAGACAGACGATGAGCGAGCGCAGCTATGCGGCGCGACGGCTCGGCGAACGGCGAGCCGTGGTCCAACAAGTTTGCGCGCCGCTGGAGCCGCGCGCCGTAGCGCGCCGCCGAGTGAACGCCGGCCGGACCGACGGCGCGGCGGCGGTCGCCGGGTACGTCGCCGAGATGACGACCCAACTCGAATCGATGGCGCGCTCAGCCGGCCTCGATCTGCTCGCCTATTTCCTCGCAATGGCCCGCGCCGAGGCGAATGCTGCGCGCGGCGGCGCAGCGGTTGAGAAGTGCTGAATTGCGTAGGGCGGCGATCGTGCGCCGCACGTCGGGAGCGTTCCATCTGCGCTCGGCTCGGATCGACGCCGCGCTCCCGTCCATGTCCTCCCCGCGCAGGCGGGGATCCAGTGTTGGTCGAGCGCGGCGCAGGTGGAGCGGCTGAATCCCCGCTCGCGCGGGGATGACAACGCAGGACGAAGGAATTGTCTCGCTCGATCCAGAAGCGAGACAGACGCGCCAGCGAGCGCCCTAATCCCCTTCCGACGCAGTGAGCAGCGCGACGCGATCGCCGCCGATGCGCTCAATCCGGCCGGCGAGTTCGAGTTCGATCAGGGCGATGCGAACCGCGCGGACATCGGCCTCGGCGGCGCGGGCCAATTCGTCGATCGAGACAGGGGCCGGGCCGAGCAGCGCGGCGATGCGATCGCTGGCGACGGGCGCGCGGTCGGGCGCCTGGTCGACGCCGCCCACGTCGCTCGAGTTACCCGCCGACGGCTCGTCGCCGTCCGCCCCGGTTTGCCAGTCCTCTCGCCAGTCTGCGCCATGATGCGGCTCCTCCAGCCGGTCTGCCGCGCCGCGCGCCTTTTGCGTCTCGAGCGCTTCGAGCGCGTCGTCGAGCCGCGCGCATAGCGTCGCGCCTTCGCGCAGGAGATCGTTGGTCCCTTCCGCGCGCGGATCGAGCGGCGAGCCGGGGACGGCGAAGACGAGGCGCCCTTGCTCGGCGGCGAGGCGCGCGGTGATCAGCGAGCCCGATCCGCGCGCCGCCTCGACGACGATCACGCCGAGCGACAGGCCGGAGACGAGGCGGTTGCGGCGCGGGAAGTCGCGCCCGCGCGCCTCCCATTCGATCGGCATTTCTGAGATGACCGCGCCGAATTCGGCGATGCGCGGCAGCAGCGGCGCCACTTCGGGCGGATAGGGCTTGGCGTGGCCGCCGGCCAGCACGCCGAGCGTGCCGGTTCCGAGCGAAGCTGTGTGCGCGCGTTGGTCGACGCCGCGCGCGAGGCCCGAGACGACGACATAGCCGGCCGCGCCGAGGCCGCGCGCCAGCCGCTCGGCGAAGGCGAGACCGGCGGCCGAGGCGTTGCGCGAGCCGACGATGGCGACGCAGGGTTGCTGCAGCGCCTCCTCGCGACCCAGGAGCGCGAGCAGCGGCGGCGCCGAATCGATGTGACGCAGGTCAGGGGGATATTCGGGCTCGCCAAAGCCGATGAAGCGCACGTCGAGCCGGCGCGCGAGGTCCAGCTCGCGCTCGACGTCTTCAACGGCGGCGATGCGGATCGGCCGGCTGGCGCCGCCGCGCCGCGCCATCTCGGGGAGCGCGGCGAGCGCGGCCTGCGCGCCGCCGCAGCGCGCGAGCAGCGCGCGAAAGGTGCGTGGGCCGACGTTCTCCGAGCGGATCAGCCGCAGCCAGTCGAAACGCTCGTCGTCGCTGAGCCGCGCTTCGACAAGCCCCGCCGCCATCGCTCAATCCTTCCCGTCGATTTCTGCCTTCCGGCCGATTTTGGTTTCGCTGCCCGCGAGCAGGCGGGCGATGTTGGCGCTGTGGCGAACCCATAGGATCGCCGCCAGCACGGCGAAGACATAGGCGGTGAGCTTCTCCCCCATCGCCAGCGCGGTGAGCGGCGCCGCGACGCTCGCCGCCAGCGCCGCCGCCGAGGAATAGCGGGTCACGGCCGCGGTCGCGAGCCAGACGAGAGCGAAGACGATCGCCGCCGGCCAGCACACGCCGATAAGGCCGCCGAGGAAGGTCGCGACGCCCTTCCCGCCGCGAAAGCGCAGCCAGACCGGATAGAGATGTCCGAAGAAGGCGCCTGCGGCGCCAGCGAGCGCGCTGGCCGGGCCAAACAGCGCGCCGGCGACCACCACCGCCGCCGTCGCCTTCAGCGCGTCGAGCGCGAGCGTCGCAGCGGCGAGATCCTTGCGACCGGTGCGCAGCACATTGGTCGCGCCGATGTTGCCCGAGCCGATGGCGCGCAGGTCGCCGGCGCCCGCGACCCGCGTCAGCAGCAGCCCGAACGGAATCGAGCCAAAGAGATAGCCAAGCGCCAGGGCGTAAAGATCGGCCAGAGACAGCGCCATGGGGGGAGGTTCGGGTGAGAAGGGGAAGAGGCGGGTAAAGCCTATTCGTGCGCGATGCTTCCGGCAACCAGCGTCAGCTTGACCTTTCCTTCGAGCCGCGCCGCGTCGAAAGGCGTATTGCGGCAGCGCGAATGCAGTGTCGCCGGATCGAGCACGTAAGGGCTCTCGGGATCGAAGCGGATAAGATCGGCAGGCGCCCCGATCGCGAGCCGGCCGCTCGGCAGCCGAAGGATTTCGGCCGGTCGCAACGTCATCGCCCGGATCAGGCGCGGCAGCGAGATGCGCCCGGCGGTGACCAGGCGCAGGCTCGCCGACAGCATGGTCTCGAGGCCGATCGCGCCAGCGGCCGCTTCGCCGAAGGGTAGGCGCTTGGTTTCGACGTCCTGCGGGTCGTGGTCGGAGACGATGATGTCGATCAGCCCGCTGTTCAACGCTTCGACCAGCGCCTCGCGCTCGTCCTCGCCGCGCAGCGGTGGATTGAGCTTTAGGAAGGTGCGGTAGTCGCCGACGTCGATCTCATTGAGGGTCAGGTTGTTGATCGAGACGCCGCATGTGACGTCGAGGCCGGCGGCGCGCGCCCGCGCCATCGCTTCGAGCGAGAGGACGTTGGAGACCAGCGCGGCGTGATAGCGCGCGCCGGTCAGCGCGACGAGGCGAAGATCGCGCTCCAGCACTACGGTCTCGGCCTCGCGCGGAATGCCGGTCAGCCCAAGGCGGCTCGCCCGCTCCCCCTCGGCCATCACGCCCTCGCCAACGAGATCGCGATCCTCGCAAGCGGGCGCCACCAGCACGCCGAAATCGCGCGCGTAGGTGAGGGCGCGGCGCATCGTCTGGGCGTTGGCGACGCTATGGGGCCCGTCGGAGAAGGCGACCGCGCCGGCCTCGGCGAGCAGGCCGATCTCGGCGATCTCGCGGCCCTCCAGCCCCTTGGTCAGCGCCGCGCTCGGAAGCACCCGCACCTTGGCGGTGGCGCGCGCACGCCGCAGGATGAAGTCGACCACGGCGGGGTCATCGACCGGGGGAATGGTGTCGGGGCGGGCGACCAGCGTCGTCACCCCGCCCGCCGCCGCGGCGGCGCTGGCGCTGGCGATCGTCTCGCGGTGCTCGGCGCCGGGCTCGCCGATGAAGGCGCGCATGTCGATCAGGCCGGGGCTGAGCACGTCGCCCTCGCAAGCGACGACCAGCGCCTCGGCGGGAATGGTCTGACGCGTGACCCGCGGGCCGAGCGCGGCGATCTTGCCCTCGACCACCAACAGCCCGCCGCGCGATTCGCGTGAGCGCGGCCGGGTCGATCAGCCGGGCGTCGAGGAAGGCGATGGGGCGGGGGGACGGCACGCCCGTCGCAATAGCCGCGCGGCGAGGGGCAGGCAAGGGGCGCCAGTCGCCGCCCGATCCCGTCATGGCCGGGCTTGACGAAACCCGGCAAAGGCCGCCACGGCGCAACGCCGGCCTCGCTATTGCCTGACCGGTCGAAACCGGTTAGAGCGCGCCTCTGCCGCGTGAGGGAGCCTCTCCCGCCGCGACGCCAAAGGCGCCCGTAGCTCAGCTGGATAGAGCACCAGACTACGAATCTGGGGGTCGGGAGTTCGAATCTCTCCGGGCGCGCCATTTCCCAGTGCTTTGAATTATCGGTCGATTTGGTTTCGCAGGAGACGACAAAGGTTAGAACTCTTGGGTGTGTAGCGTGCAATTCGCTTTCGAGAAAGTAGTCTCCCCTGAGGAGGTCAGTCGCGGTACGACCATTCCGTGATGGCGGCTATTCGTTCGAAGACGGTGCCGACACCGTTCTTCATCGGGTCGACTCTCGCAAGCCATTCGTCTGCCCAGTCCAACCACGACGCAAGGCTCCGGCCGTCGATCTCGATTGACGAATCAGCGGTGCAAACGCGCAGAGCGTTCAAGAAATCCCGCGTCGTTGCCATGGCGCGCCAGTCCTGAGCCATCTCCTGGAAAATTCGCCACCGGTTGGCGTCTCGCTTTCGCTTTTGTTGTTCCTCGTAACGATGCCGCTCGGCTAGCTGCCTTTCGCGCTCCGCGGCCTCTTGCTCGCGGCGTCTCTGAACGAGGGCAGGACCCGCAGCGATAAAAGTGCCAACTATGTCGGGAAGCATGTCCTCGATGGTCTGCTGGTCCGTCTCGACCCACTGTTGCTTAAGTCCAGCCGGAAGATAGGTCTTGATATCGAACACGAGCCGACCAGTGGGCGCGAGCTCTTGCTTCCAATCTTTATCTCCCGTCATCCGCCAACGCTGCTCATCGGCCGTCAATGGACGGCGGACCTGCTTCTGCTTCTCGCGGATTTGGAATTCGATCTTTTCACCTGAAGAGACGGCAAACAGCTCGTATCGCTCCCCTTGGTGAACTTTTGCTCCCTGACGTTCGAAGGCCTTGAAAAGGGCGTCGAGAAGACGATGCTTCCGTCGATCGGCGTCACTGAAGTCGCCCGGATCGTATAGCTTCCTTCGCCACGGATCGCGTTCTTGGCGGGCACTGCGCTTCTTCTCTTCATGGTCGGCTAACCAGCGCGCGACGATTGGATGCGGCCGGACGAGGCGGTCGGCGACCGCAACAGTAGACGCCTGTTCGCGAGCATTCTCGTGGTCTCGACGTACGTCCTCTCGCATTTCCGCTGGCGACGTTCGAAGGGGCGTAGGGCAGATGACAATCTGCTGATGTGCTCTCGTTGCCTTAGGCAGTGGAGCTCGCGTTACCGGTTTGCCAGCCGTGAGTTTGGCCCAATAGCCGCGAGGTGGATACGGAACGTCTTCACGGTCACAGATCTTCGCCAGGCCGTTACCGCTGATCCCGAAGCGTTCTGCTAGCCGACGCATGGGGGTCTCCCAGACCTCGCCGTAAAGTTCGTCTCGCGTCACTTTCGTTGGCTGCGTGGGGGGCTCGGAGCGAGGCGGGGCGACCGTCTCCCCAGACTGCTCGGGTGTTTCCTTCGTTGCGCTTGCAGCGACTGTCTCCGCCCGAGCAACCTTGGACTTTTCGCTTTTGGGAGACGAGTCCTTTGGACGACGGCCGAAATTGAGCGTTAGGGATTCGCCTATGCCCTCGGGAGCAGGCGGCAAGGGCGGCTGAACGACCGGCTTACCAAACTCTTTCATCATCCAATAGCCGGGGGGCGGAGTGGGGATTCCGGCGCGCCTAAGCAATGAAGTGAGTGGCCATGTATCAACGCCGAGTTCGGAGGCCACCCGTTTCATCGGCTTGGACCAGACTAGGTCGTAAAGTTCCTGGCGGGTGAACTCTCGCGTCATAGCCGGACGTCCGTCTCTCGGGTCTAGATACGCCCGACATGCTATGGCTAGGTGACTAAGCGCGCCACTTTTTTGAGCTGCGCCCAAGACCGTGATTTGCGGCCATCTACCGAGCCGGTGTCGGCAAAGAAGGCGGAAACCGCAGTTTCATCCGTGCTAAGCTACCTCGCGTGATCGGCTGCAAAAGGTTTTCCTGATAGCGCGGCGCCCTCTGACCGGGTATGCCGCTGCAACGGGCGGGAGAGCGGCACAATGACCGACGAGAACATAGGCAATGGCCTTCAGCTTCGTTCTTTGATCAAGAAGAGTGGTGAGCTCGAATTGTCGCTTCTGAATGTCGCGACGCCCGAACCGGCGGCCGATGAAGTTGTGGTTCGAGTTGAGGCGGCTCCGATCAATCCCTCCGACATCGGCCTCCTGCTGGGAGCCGCTGATTTGTCGACGGCCACGCTGTCGGGAACAAAAGCTAGCCCGGTGGTCACGGCGAAGGTCCCCGACCCGATGATGAGAGCGATGGCGGCCCGCCTCGACGCATCCCTGACTGTGGGCAACGAGGGCGCCGGGGTGGTGGTCAAGGCGGGCGCGTCTGATGCGGCCCGCGCGCTGGTCGGCAAGACCGTGGCGATGATTGGCGGCGCCATGTACGCGCAATACCGTTGCATCAAGGTCGCCGATTGCCTTGTCCTCCCGGATGGCGCCACCCCGTCCGATGGCGCATCGAGCTTCGTCAATCCGCTCACGGCGCTGGGCATGGTCGAGACGATGCGTCGCGAGGGCCATTCGGCGCTGGTGCACACGGCGGCGGCATCCAACCTTGGGCAGATGCTCAACAAAGTCTGCGTCAAGGACGGCGTCGGCCTCGTCAACATCGTTCGCACTGCGGAACAGGAAGGCATTCTGCGCAACATCGGCGCGGCTTACGTATGCAATTCCACCGCGCCAACGTTCATGGAAGACCTGACCCGCGCTCTCGTCGCAACGGGGGCCACACTGGCGTTCGACGCGATCGGCGGCGGCAAGCTCGTCAGCCAAATCCTGAATTGTATGGAAGCCGCCGTCACCAGGAGCGCCAAGACCTATAGTCGCTATGGGTCCAATGTTCACAAGCAGGTCTATATCTACGGCGGCCTTGATATGCGCCCCACCGAACTGAGTCGGGGCTTCGGCATGGCCTGGGGCGTCGGGGGCTGGTTGCTGTTCCCATTCTTACAGAAAATAGGACCCGTTGACGGGCAAAAGCTGCGTCAACGGGTCGCCGCCGAACTCAAGACGACGTTCGCCAGCCGCTACACGCAGGTCGTGTCGCTGCAGGAGGCGCTTCAGCCGCAAACGATCGCCGCGTACAACAAGCGCGCAACGGGCGAGAAGTTTCTCATCAATCCGAACAAGGCTGCGGATTAGCAATCAGCGGGAAAGCTCGGAGTTGTTCGGTCGTGGCTCGCCCCTGAGCTTGTGCAAGGATTTGCCCATCGCTATCGACCGACCGACACATTGTCCGTCGCCGAAGCTGTGTTCAAACCAGCGACGCCGGCAGCGGCCGAGCCTGTCCGCGCGCAAAGAAAAGGTGACGTTCCCGTCTCGAAAGAACCGGTGTCGATCAAGCTCGACAGCGATCTGCTTGCGCATTTTCAAGAGGACGGGCCGGGTTGGCAGGGGCGAATCAACGACGCGCTGCGGCGGGCATCGGGCTTGTAAGCTGGCAGTGGCGGCAATTGGCCGAAGCTGGCCGACAGCGGACTGGCAGAAATCGGCCAACTCCGGAAATTCAAACTGGCTCACGACCCGTGCTTGAGGCGGCCTGCAGCGCCGCGAGGCGTGTGTCACACCCGCACGCCGCGCGCGATCAGGCGCTTCTTCCACGTTTCGCCGGCGATGGCGAGCACGCGCTGGCGGCAGAGGATTCGCGGCCGCCTAGCGCGCCCCTTCGCAATTGCCGACGACGGCGCGATCCCCAATGCGCCCGGGCATCGCGAAACTCAGCAGCAAGGGGTCGTCACGTTCCCTCAGAGGGCAATTGGGCGGGAATCTCTTCGGGGTTTGGCGAGGGGCTCTCGTTGGGCGCCGGCGGAGCGTTGTCGTTGGGCGGCGAAACCAGTTAGAGCGCGCCTCCGCAGCGTGGGGGAGCCTCTCTCGCCGCGACGCCAAAGGCGCCCGTAGCTCAGCTGGATAGAGCACCAGACTACGAATTTGGGGGTCGGGAGTTCGAATCTCTCCGGGCGCGCCAGCACTTAACCGAGACCAGCGGGGCCTTTTTACAGCCCTTTCACAATCGATGATCCGACTCTGTTTTGCCGCCGACGCTCAGGCGGTAGGCTCCGCATTGGGCCGCGAGGCGCGCTGCGCCGCCGGTCCGGTTGCGCTGGCGAGATTGTGGGCGGTGTTGATCAGCGCGAGATGCGACAACGCCTGCGGGAAGTTGCCGAGCTGGCGGCGGTCGTATGGGTCGTATTCCTCCGCCAACAGGCCGACGTCGTTGCGCAACGCCAACAGGCGCTCGAACAAGGCGCGAGCCTCCTCGAGGCGGCCCGCCAGCACGTAGTTATCGGCCAGCCAGAAGCTGCAGGCGAGAAATGCGCCTTCGCCAGGCGGCAAGCCGTCGGTCCCGGTCCCGGTGTTGTAGCGCAGCACCAGTCCGTCGCGAACGAGGTCACGCTCGATCGCCGCCACTGTGCCTCGCACCCTGGCGTCGCCCGCCGGCAGAAAGCCCACCATCGCGATCAGGAGGAGACTGGCGTCCGTCTCGCTCGCGCCGAAATACTGAACGAAGGCGTTCCGCCCCGCGTCGAATCCGTGTTTGCACACTTCGTCGTGGATGGTTGAGCGGACCGCGCGCCACCGTTCGAGCGGGCCCGGCAGCCCAAACTCCTCGATCGAGCGCACGGCGCGATCGAAGGCGACCCAGGCCATTACCTTGGAGTGGGTGAACTGCTTGCGTCCGCCGCGCACCTCCCAGATGCCCTCGTCGGGATCGCGCCAGATCTTTTCGAGGTGCTCGACCAGCGCGCATTCCAACGCCCAGCTCGCCTCGTCCGGCGCAAGCCCGGCGCGCCGTGCGACGTAGAGCGTGTCGATCACCTCGCCGTAGATGTCGAGCTGGAGCTGAGTGACGGCGGCGTTGCCGACCCGGACGGGCGCGGCGCCTTCGTAGCCAGGCAGCCAGGGAATTTCGTATTCGTCGAGCCGGCGCTCGCCAGCGACGCCGTAGATGACTTGCAGGTCGTCAGGCGCGCCGGCGACGGCCCGCAGCAGCCATTGGCGCCACGCCGACGCTTCCTCGACAAATCCCGCGCCGATCAACGCGTAGAGCGTGAAGGTCGCGTCGCGAAGCCAGCAATAGCGATAGTCCCAGTTGCGCGGGCCGCCGAGCTTCTCGGGCAATGAGGTCGTGCCGGCCGCGACGATGCCGCCAGTCTCCGCGTCGGCAAGCGCCTTCAGGGTGATGAGGGAGCGCAGCACCGCGTCGGACCACGGCCGCGATCGATCGAACTTCGCCGCCCACTCCGACCAAAAACCCTCGGCCTCTTTGAGGGCCTTGGCCGGGTCGAGACGCGCGGGCGCCGGCCGAAATGACCGCGACCAGGTCAAGACGAAGCCGACCTCCTCGCCGGCGCCGACCGTGAAGTTCGCGACGGTGCGGAAGTCCTCGCCGTGGATCGGCGCGCTCGTATCGAGCAGCAGCCGATCGGGCCCGGCGGTGAATTGCAGCCGCCCGTCAGTCTGGCGGGCGACCCATGGCGTGATCGAGCCGTAGTCGAAGCGTACGACTAACTCCATGCGCATATCGACCCGCCCGCGAACGCCGCGAACGAGGCGCACAAGGTCGGAGCGGCCGTCGCGGCGAAGCATGAAATCAGTGATCGTGACCGCGCCGCCTTCAGCCTCGAAAGCGGTCTCGAGGATGAGCGTTTCACCTAGATAGCGACGGGTCGCCCGCGCGGGCGTCGCGGTCGGCGCGATCAGCCAGCGACCGTGCTCGGGCGCACCAAGCAACGCCGAAAAGCACGCGCCACTGTCGAAGCGCGGCAGGCACAGCCAGTCGATCGAACCGTCACGCCCGACCAGGGCGACCGTTCCGCAATTGCCGATGACGGCGTAGTCCTCGATGCGCCCGGGCATTTCAGGGCTCGCAAGGCAAGGCGGGGCGCAACCGTTTCGTCTTTACGCCGCCCCCGAGGGCGGGGGGAGCGGGATTTCTACGGGGTTCGGCGACGGCGTCTCGTTGGGTGTGGGCGAGACCCTGTTGTCGGGCGGCGAAAGCGGCACGCCGAGCGGAACGTCCGGCGGTTGCATCTCGGGCGGCGCCGGAGGGTGCACAATATCGGGCCCGGGCGCTGGCTTGGGCTGCTGCTGATCGCTCATATCCGCCTCAAATCGCGCAGGTTTGGGTTCGGCGCCCGGCGCAGCGGCGTCGAGTCACCCAACACGAAACGCCCGCTGTCCGCGATTCGTTCCGCTCGCCGGCGATCCGTGGCTGGGAACCCGCGGCCGCCTTCCGTCGTTGTGGCGACGGCGCTTACATCTGGAGGGCGGAAATGGACAATGTCACGGAGACCCCGACGCTGATTGCCGGAAACAAGGTCCGCGGCGCGAACGTCTACAGTCCGGCGGGTGAAAACCTCGGCGACATCTACGATGTGATGATCGACAAGTCGTCGGGCAAAATCATCTACGCGCTGATGTCGCTCGGCGGGATTCTCGGCCTCGGACGAAAGCTGCACCCGCTGCCGTGGTCGGTGCTGAAATATGGCCCGGCGCTTGGCGGCTATGTCGTCACACTCTCGAAGTCCCAGCTTGAGGCGGCGCCCAACTATCCCGCCGAATTCCCTCCGGACTTCTCCGATAGGGATCAAGAAGCTGCGGTGCATCGCTACTACGGCGTAGAGCCCCATTGGGCGCTGTAATCGCGCCACAGCATCTCGACGCTGTCGCCGTTGCGACATGGACTTGGCTCGTCGAGTTTCTGCCGAGACTGGCCGCCGCCGTGGCGATCCTCGGCGGCGGCGCCTTCATAAGCTGGCGCGTTACAGAACTGGCCCTGCCAGGCGCGCCTCAATAGCTTCCGACATTACGACGGTGCTACGGAATAGGAGAGAAGCGGCCTCGGGAACGGGGGTCATCTGGGTCAAGGGATTACGACTTGCTGCGACGAGGGTTTTTCAATCGCGCTGGCGACTTGGGCGCCGGCGAATCGGCCGCACTGCCCCTCCTCTGGGATTCCCGCTTGCGGCGGTCCGCCGCTTCGACCACTCTGGCGCCATTGCTCCGGGGTGGCAGGTTGCAAGAACAAGTCACAATCACCAACGCCGGCGCACGCTCGTCATCGACCCGGCCGGCCAATCGCATCACCTGCACGATCGTCGCCTTCGACGAAGAGGATCGCATCGAGCGGACGATTCGTTCGGTCGCCGGCATCGTTGACGAGGTGCTGGTGATCGACTCGGGGTCGCAAGACGGCACCGTCGCGCTGTGCGAGCGGCTCGGGGCCAAAGTCATCCACAATTCCTTTACCGGCTTCGGCCCGCAGAAGCGCTTTGCCGAAGAACAGGCAAGCTGCGACTGGATTCTCAATCTCGACGCCGACGAGTGGCTCTCCGACGAACTGCGCGACGAGCTGGCGAAGATCCTGGTGCAGCCGCAGCCGCCGAGCCGCTGCTTTCGCACCCGCATCCGGGTCGTCTACCCGCGCCGCGACGCGCCGGCGCCTTTCGCGTACTTCCACAACTACGTCCGGCTCTACAACCGCACGACGACGCGCATGCGCGATTCGCTCACCCACGACGAGGTCGAGGCGACCGAGGACGCCGTGCAGCTCAAGGGCGGCATTCTGCACAAGAGCTATCGCGATTTTGCCCACATCGTCACCAAGTCGATCGCCTATTACGAGCTGCAAAAGGTCGAGGGGATCAGGGCGCGCGGGGTCGACTTCCTGCGCATGTGGGGCGAATTCCCGTTTCAGTTCTTCAAGTATTACGTTCTGCGCCGCCACATCTTCGGCGGCGCCGACGGCTTTGCCTACGCCACCGCGTTGGCGATGGGGCGCTGGGCGCGGATTTTCATCCTGAAGGGTTGGTGAGCGGCGGGGGCGGGGCGCGCCGGGGCTGCGTCTGGCCGCCGCGAGCGGAACCCTAAAGATCGGCGACTGACCTCCCAAGCGCCCGAGCGGCTTTGCGGGGCGAGATCGAGCGGCGCTTTGCGACGAACTTGGGGGGTTAAGTCGGGCGCAGTGCGAGGGCGCAACGTCGCGAAGACCTAAAAACGATCTGTCATGCAGCCAATGACCAGGAAAGCGCTTCAATTCACCCCAGTCGTATTCGGGGACAACGGCCTGTTCGGCGGCGGCGAGCGATATGTTCATTCGGTCGCCGAGAGTTCTCGCGTGCGGCGCTGACAATTCCTGGACATCGTCTCTGCTCGGCTTTGGCCGGCGTGCACACGTTGACAGCGTCAACGGCGTTCAATCGCGCGTTTTGGCGACGAACGAAAACGCGATTGCCAATTTTACCGCGTTCTCTCCCGAGCTGTATCGCGTCTTCCCTACATACGATCTGATCCATATCCATCAGCCTTTCACGATCTCGGGTCAGACTGCGGCGGTCGTCGCCGCGCAATCGAAGGTTCCCTTCGTTCTCACCGACCTTGGCGCGGGGAATCGCAAAACGCTGTTTGCAATCGACGTTCTCCGACGCGCGTCGGCAATTGTCGCGATCTCCGAATATTCCAAACGTCAATTGGCCGAATTTTTTCCCGGTTCCCACATCGCGGTCGTGATCGGCCCCGTCGAAAGCCGCTGGTTTTCCGACGTTGGCGCGTCGGCGCGCGCGGGCGTTTTATATGTGGGCCGGATATTGCCGCACAAAGGGGTTGATAGAATCATCGGCGCAGCCCCGCGCGACTTGCCAATCACCATTGCCGGCGCCAGCGCAGACGAACGCTATCTTCGTCACCTGATCGCGATGGCCGAAGGCAAGACCGTCTCGTTCCGCTTGAACCCTGCCGATCTGGAACTGACCGAACTCTACCGAACACACGAATTCTATTGCATCGCCTCGACCCATCGCGATTGCTTCGGCTCGTTTTACGAGAATCCTGAACTGATGGGCATAACGACGATGGAGGCGCTGGCGTCCGGCTGCAAGGTCATCGTGTCTGACACGACGTCGCTGCCAGAAATCGTACGGAATGCTCCCGACGGCGTCGCGCGCGTCTTTTCCAGTGACGCGGAACTCAAGAGCATTCTTCGCGAGATTGCGATCGCAAAGCCGGGCTCGAGCGACGAGGCGCCGAGGCTCGCAACGGCCTACGCTGCACGATTTGGCAAAGACGAGGTTGGTCGACGATTGGGCGTTTTGTATCGACAGATCATCGATAACAAAAGGCTCGGAGAATGAACATCCTCGTCATCAGCAATATCTTTCCGCCCGAGATTCTCGGCGGCTATGAGCTTATTTGCAGCGCCGTCGCCAGAGCGCTTTGCGCGCGCGGCCATTCCGTGACTGTGCTGACAAGCGGCGCGCGCGGCAAAGAAGATGGCGACGTCGCAATCGACAGGCGTCTCGAATTTACCAACATCTATGAAGGCGAGATCGATGCGACCGATCAAATCCGTGCGCGGGCGATCAATGAGAACAACGCGAAAATAATCTACGAGCAGGTTTCACAATCGAAATGCGATGTCGTTCTTGCGTTCAATCTGCTCGGCCTCGGCGGATTGCAGATCGTCGATACGCTTAATTTTTGTGAGGTTCCTTGGGTCTGGTATCTCGCCGACAGTGTGCCAAGCCAATTGATGTCGCACCTGCCAGCCGAGTTGCTGGACCTATTTGAGTGTTCAGCGACGCGAACGTTCGTTTGCGACAACGCGATCTTTATGAGTCGACGTCTTCGGATGGAACTGTCGGAGCAAAACGTCATGTTCCGGGCGGGGATCAGTGTTTTGCCCGGATTCGTCGATCTGCGCCGTGTCGACGATTTCAATCGACCGCCGCCAACCGATCGCGCGTGCTCGAAATTCGTTGCGATCGGCAGTATGAGCCAAGAAAAGGGCACCGACCTTATTATCGAGACCGCCGCCAGATTGTCAGCGTCAGGGCGGCAATTTTCAGTCGACATCTACGGGCCCGGCGACGCCAAGAAATACCGGCGAAAAATCGCTGAGCTTGGCGTTGGCGCTTACGTCAGAGTCATGGGGAAAATCGAACCGACGGCGGTGCTCTCGACCATCGGCGGTTACGACGCCCTATTATTTCCCACTTGGAATCGCGAACCCTTCGGCTTGGTCGCGCTTGAGGCGGGCGCGGCCGGGTTGGTTCCGATCATCACGATTGGCGCTGGGGTGACCGAGGTTTTGCGGGAAGGCGTCGACTTCATCGGCGTCGATCGGAGCGTCGAGTCCCTCAGTCTCGCCATGACGCGGGCGATGACCGATCCGAGAGTCTTCGATATCGCGGCGTCTTGTCGGCGACGCGTTTTATCCGAGTTTTCTATCGACAAGACGGTGGAGGCGATCGATCAAATCCTGGCGGAGACCGGGTCGAAACGGGCGCCGAGTGTGGAGCGTGGAAGAGAGCAAAGCTTTTTGGCGTTGTTGGAGACGCGTAGGAAAGTCGCGGAAAAAGGCGTTGGAGCGTCTCGCCGTATCGCGGAGTCCCGTGAGCCAACCAGCGGCACGGAATTGCGCGAGGAGGCGAAGTCGCAATTTCGGCTCTGGAAGCGGCACAACCGAGGCGCGCGCCTGCTTTCCACCCAATCGCTTTTTGGCCGACTCATGCTGACGGCGCTTAAGACCCCATTGATTGAGCTACTCGAACGATTGACGGCTTTGGAGCGGAGCTTGCCGAAAGAGCGGTAGCGCTTGGACGTTGACGAAGACGCCTGACGTTGCCGGCAAACGGGGGGACAATCATGCGGCGCGTGCTCGTCACCGGCGGAGCGGGATTTCTCGGCTCGCATCTTTGCGACCGGCTGCTGAGCGACGCCGTCGAAGTGCTCTGCGTCGACAACTTTTTCACCGGCGCCAAGGCGAACGTTCGCCAGCATCTGAGCAATC
The DNA here is from genome assembly GCA_963835215.1 of uncultured Alphaproteobacteria bacterium. GTDB lineage: Bacteria > Pseudomonadota > Alphaproteobacteria > Rhizobiales > Beijerinckiaceae > Roseiarcus. The sequence continues at coordinate 89,894 of CAWIES010000001.1, forward strand.
CGAATTTCGAACTGATGCGACACGATGTCACCTTTCCGCTTTACGTCGAGGTCGATCGGAATCTTCAACCTGGCGTGCCCGGCCTCGCCCATTCATTACCAGCACGATCCGGTCCAGACGACCAAGACCAGCGTGCATGGCGCGATCAATATGCTGGGATTGGCGAAGCGGCTGAAAGCCCGAATTCTTCAGGCCTCGACCTCTGAGGTCTACGGCGATCCGGAGGTTCACCCGCAGGTGGAGAGCTACTGGGGCCGCGTCAATCCGATCGGCGTCAGAAGTTGCTACGACGAAGGCAAGCGTTGCGCGGAGACATTGTTCTTCGATTACTGGCGGCACACTGAAGCTAGAGATCAAGGTCATGCGCATTTTCAACACCTACGGCCCGCGCATGCATCCGAACGACGGTCGTGTGGTGAGCAATTTCATCGTCCAGGCGCTCAAGGGCGAGCCGATCACGATCTACGGCGACGGCTCGCAGACGCGGAGCTTCTGCTACGTCGATGACCTGATCGACGGCATGGTGCGGTTGATGAACAGTCCCGCAGACCTTGTCGGTCCGGTCAATGTCGGCAATCCCGACGAATTTAGCATGCTCGAACTGGCGGAGCTGGTGCAGGAGACGGTTGCCGCCAAGGTGAAGATCCAATTCCTGCCGCTGCCGCAGGACGACCCGAAGCATCGCCGGCCCGACATATCGCTGGCGAAAGCGGCGCTCGATTGGGAGCCCAAGGTCTCGCTGCGCGATGGCCTGAAGGAGACTGTCGCCTACTTTCGTCGCACGCTTTAAGAGGGCGGCGCGCCTACCCAACGATGTGGCGCTTGTCGACAACCGGCTCGGCCCATTCGAACGCGCCCTCTGGGTAGTGGCCGGCCCAGTCGCGATAGGGCGTCATGCGGGCCGGGACGCCGACGTAATTGGGGAACTGCGGCCCGTATTCGGCATTCGCCGACCAGTGCGTCGCCACCACCCGCTTTCCCAGCAGCAGGGCCTCGTAAATGCTGAGACCGAAACCCTCCGAGCGGTGCAGCGAAAGGTAGAGGTCGCACGCCCGATGCAGCGCCGCGATCTCGTCGCCGGTCAGCTCCTCGCTCAGGAGGAGGATGTTGCCGGCCCCGCCGATCAACTCGCGCAGTTCGTCGAGCACGCGCGAGGTGCGCTTGCCAACCCGCAGCTTCATCACCAGCACCGCGTGCGGGTCGTCGCCGAAGGCTTGGCGCCAGGCGCGCACATGCGCCCAGGGATTCTTGCGCTCCGGGCAGGAGCGAATGTCCATGATCGCGAGCCCCATATAGGCGTCGGGGGCGACGCCGAGCCGCGCGCGCATGTCGATGCCGGCGTCGGGCGGGGGCGTGACGGCGTAAGGCACGACCGTCACCGGCAGCTTGAGCGCGCCGCGAAAAGCGCGCGCGCAGAACGCCGAGGGCGTCCAGACCTCGTGAACCAGGTCTTCGGCAAAGCGCCAGGCCTCGGGAAAAATCGGCGTCTCCCACACCCAGCGTCCGACCCGCCAGGCGTGGGCAATGTCGGCCGGGCGCAACAACTGGCAGATCGCGCCCAATGTGTCGGGCTGGCAGAGAAAATAGACGTTTTCGATTGGGCCTTCGAGGTCGAGGAGGCGCGGGGGCGCGCCCTTGAGATAGGGGCCGATGTCGATCGCCGTCACTTTTGTGTGCTTGGCCCGCAGCGGCTCGAGGTCGTAGGCGGCGGCGCGGCCAAGGCCGTGCGCGCCGGAGAACTCGCCTAGCACCAGCGCCGGCCCGCTTGTCGGGCGCGCGTTCGCGTCCCTAGCGAAGGCGAGCGTTTGGGCGACGCGCTCGCGCGCCCAGCGGCGGCGGCGCACCGGCAGGCGCAGGCGATACCAGATGTGCCTCGCCGTCCAGCGCCGCAGCAGCCAGCGCAGCGGCGTGCGCGCGGGCGCCTCGACCACGCTCGCCCGCTCCGCGCAATCGCGCAGCAGGTCCGCCGTCAAAGCTGGCTCAAACCGGTAGGCCATGCCTTCCTCTCTCGAGGGTTCGAAATCGGCCTTCACGCCGCGTCGAATCGCGCTCGCGTCAGGTTCAGGTCGCCTTGTCCCTTCCCGATCGTCAAGTCGGGCGCGCCGCCGCCGGTCGACTTTGTAACGCCTCGTCCGAGACGCCGAAGTTGCGGTAACGGGTCAAAGCCAGCGGCATCGCTTCGCCGCCGCTGACCGCCTTCACGGCTCGACAAAGAACGTTGGAATCGTTTGGCCGCGCGCGATGGCTTCGAGCATCGCCTCGGCCGCGCTCAGCGCCTCGGCGATGGCGCCGTCCATGTCGAGATAGCGATAGGCGCCGAGCCGCCCAACGAAGCTGACGCCCGGCGTCGCTTTGGCGAGTTGGGTGTAGCGCGCGAGCATCGCCTGCTCGTTGACTTGGCGAATGGGATAGTAGGGCGCATCGCTTGGGCCGCAGGCGCGACTGAACTCGCGATAGCAGATGGTGCCTTCGATGTCGGCCTTTTCCCACGGCGCGAAATGCCTGTGCTCGGTCACCCGCGTGAAGGGGACGCTTTCGTCGCAGTAGTTGAGCACCGCAGTTCCCTGGGCATCGCCAGTGCTGCGAAAAACCTCGAAATCGAGCGTGCGATAGCCAAGCCGCCCAAGCCGGAAGCCGAAGAAGCGATCGATCGGCCCGCTGTAGACGATATGGGCGAAGGTCTCGTCGAGTTCCTCGAAGCGGACGCCGAGCCGAACTTCGAGCCGCGGCGTCGCCAGCATGGCGTCCACCATGGCGGTGTAACCCTCGCGCGGGATCGCCTGATGCGGATGGGCGAAATAGCTGTCGTCGTAGTCGAAGCGCACCGGCAGCCGTTTGAGGATCGAGGCGGGCAATTGCGTTGGGTCGAGACCCCATTGCTTGATCGTGTAGCCGCGAAAGAACGCGCGATAGAGCTTGTCGCCGATCAGGCTCAGCGCCTGCTCTTCGAAATTGCGCGGATCGGAGATCGCCCGCGCTTGCGCGGCGAGGAAGGCGCGCGCCTCGCCAGGCGACATCGTCTTGTTGAAAAACTGATTGATCGTCAGAAGATTGATCGGCAGCGAGAACACCCGCCCGCCGGCGACCGCCTGCACGCGGTGGCGATAGGGCTCCATGACGGCGAAACGCTGGACGTAACTCCAGACGCGCTCGTTGGCGGTGTGAAAGATATGCGGGCCGTAGACATGCGTCATCACGCCGGTTTGCGCGTCGCGGGCGGTGTGGCAATTGCCGGCGACGTGCTTGCGCTCGTCAACGACGAGGACTTCGTGTCCGGCTTCGGCGAGCGCGCGCCCTATCGTCGCGCCGCTGAACCCCGCGCCGACAATCGCGTATCTAGGCAACCTTGGCTCCGTCGACGAGTGAAGCCGCGTCGATCGCGCTTGCGTGCGGCTGAGGTCGCCTTGCCCCCACGCCATCGTCAAGGCGGGCGCGGCGTCGTCGGTCGGCTTTGTAACGTCCGATCCGAGACGCTGAAGTCGTGGTAACGGGTCGAGGCTCGCGAGCTTCGGCGATTGTCTCGACGTTGCGTTGGGGAAGATGCGGATTGCGCGCTTACGACGGCGGCGGCGTCAAGTCCCAGACGACAACTGTCAAATTCGAGCCGACCCGCCAACCTTCGACGGCCGTTCACATTTCCAGTATCGGTCCGATTTCGCGATTTGCTGCGCCGCAATGTGGGCCTATATAAATCGCGTCTCGTGTCTCGACCGGTCTTGAATCGGCCAAGCGCCACATCGCGGAACTACGCCACCGAGTCTCTCGCGGGCGCCGGCCGCGAGTTTTGGAATTGCCGCCGGTCATGTCGGAACTCACGTCCTCGCAGGTCTTCGCCCGTCCGAGGCCTAACTACCGCGTAACAGCCCTGATCGTCGCCAGCGCGCTCTTCATGGAGCAGCTCGACTCGACCGTGCTGGCGACCGCGCTGCCGACGATGGCCCGCTATTTCGACGTTTCGCCCTCGCATATGAGCATCGCGCTTACGTCTTATCTGTTGAGCCTTGCGGTGCTGATTCCCGCCAGCAGCCACATCGCCGACAGGTTTGGCGCCCGCACCGTGTTCTCCAGCGCGATCGTCGTCTTCACGCTGAGTTCGATCCTGTGCGCGCAGGCGCAGAGCCTTCCCATGCTGGTCGTCGCCCGGCTGCTGCAGGGCGCCGGCGGGGCGATGATGATCCCGGTCGGCCGCCTCGTGCTGCTGCGCAGCGTCGATCGCGCCGATCTCGTCTCGGCGATGAGCTGGTTCCTGTTGCCCGGCCTGATCGGTCCAATCCTCGGCCCGCCGGTCGGCGGCCTGATCGTCACCTATCTCGATTGGCGCTGGATCTTCTACATCAACATTCCGATCGGGATTGTCGGCGTCGTCCTGGCGAGAGTGTTCATCCAGAACACGCGCTCGCCGACGCGCCAGCCGTTCGACGTGCGGGGGTTCATGCTCTCGGGGGTGGCGCTGGCCTGCCTGCTGTTCGGCTTCGAGATGACGAGCCGGGGCGTCGGCGAGACCTCGATCGCGCTCGAGCTGATCGGCGCCGGCCTCGTCAGCGGCGCCGCCTATGTCGTCTACGCCCTGCGCGCGCGCGCCGTGACCCCGATCCTCGATCTGAGCCTGATGCGGATCAAGACGTTTCAGGTGTCGATGGTCGCCGGGTCGCTGTCGCGCATCACGCAGGGCGCCCAGCCGTTTCTGTTGCCGCTGATGATGCAACTCGCCTTTGGCATGTCGGCGGCGCAGAGCGGCCTGCTGACCTTCGCGACCGCCTGCGGCGCGATGATGATGAAGGCGGACCGCGGCGCCGATCCTGCGGCGCTTCGGCTTTCGCCGCACTTTGATCTGGAACGGGATTCTGTCCAGTCTGCTGTACGCGGTCTGCGCCGCATTCCGGGCGGACTGGCCGCATTGGGCGATGTTCGTCGTGCTGGCGGTCTGCGGCTTCTCGATGTCGCTGCAGTTCACCGCCTACAACACGGTGGCCTATGACGACATGCCCGTCGAACGCACCGCCGCGGCCAACAGCTTTTATACGACGTTCCAGCAATTGGTGCTGTCGTTTGGCATCTGCACGGGAGCGCTGGCGCTGACGCTGTCGAGGACCATCGCCGGACATCCGCACGCCAGCGTCAGCGATTTCTCGACAGCGTTCCTGATCGTCACCGCGATCTCGCTCATCGCCGCCCCGGTGTGCTTCGGATACCCGCGCAATGCAGGGGCGGAGATGAGCGGGCATCGGCACAAGCGTGAGGAGATCGAGGTCGAGTCGGCCTCGACATAGTCCGCCAAATCGCCCCGCGGCTACGACAGGCTCATGCTTCGAGCTGGTGGATCGTCCGGTTCGCCTGGCGGAGGCGGACGCTGAGTTCGCGGCCGAGCGCGGACAGAATTTTGACGGCGACGTCCGGCTCCTTCGCCTGCAGGGCGAGAAAATCGTCGGCGCCGAGCGCAAATACGGTCAATCCATCGTCGGCCGTGACCGTCGCCGAGCGAGGTCCGCGGTCAAGGATCGCAAGTTCGCCGAACACGGTTCCCGGCGCGAAGGTGGCGAGGCGGATGTCGCGATTGTTTGAGACAAGGTGGACGCTCGCCCGTCCGCGCGTCACCAGGAAGAGATGCGATCCCGGATCGCCCTCGCTGAAGACTGTACTGCCGGCCTGCGCGTCCCGGCGCTCGAGGTAGGGACGGAGCCGCGCGATCTGATCGGGCGTCAAATCCCGCAGGAGCGCGACTTTTTCCAGCGGCGTTTCGGCCTCTGCATCCTCGACCAAACCGCAAGAACGGAGCAGATCGTCCTCGGCCTGTTCGACGGCGCGGTCGGCGTCGCGAGCGCGCCGGCCCGGCGCCTCGGCCAACCGCTCGGCGATCTCGCTATTGGGACGCAGCACCAGAGTCAGCGCAACGCCCCGGCGCGCGATATCGGCGTCGATCTCCGCGAGGATTTGCGCGCCGGTCGAGTCGATCTCGGTGACGCGGCGCAAATCGAGGATCAACGTCCGTGTCGCGTGCGCGGTCTCGACCTCGATGATCTGCGCGAGGCGCTCGGCGCTGCCGAAGAACAAGGCGCCCTGCAACTCGATCACCATGATTGAAGCGCCCTCGGCGTCAAGGATTTTCATCGCGTCTTGCGCCCGCGCCTTGCGCGACCGCACGGTGTCGCAGCGGTAGAGGCGTCGTACGCTCGATCGGCTCATGCGCAGGAGGAACAGCGACACCGCGAGGGCGAGCCCGAGGAAGACCGCGAGCACGATATTCGTCGCTATAGCGAGAATCGACACGACGATGGCGACGCCGAGATCGAGCGCGACCTCGCGCTTTCCCGCCGCGCCGCGCTTGAGCAGGCGCAGCGTCGCCGCCACGCTCCACGGATCGACATGTCGCACCGCCACGACCATGATGACGGCGGACAGCACGGAGCGCGGCAGACCGGCGACGAGGGGGAAGCCGATCAGGACCGTCGCGAGCAGCGCCCCGGCGTTGACCACGCCGGAACGCCAGGAGTGTCCGCCGAACGCGCGGTTCGTCGCGCTGGCCCCGATGTTGATGCCGCTGGTTATGCCGCCGGCGGTCGCGGAGACCGCGTTGGCCAGGCCGAGGCGCACCAGCATACGGTTGCTGTCGGCGTGCCGCTCGCCCGGCGCCCCGGCCAGCCGGGCGCACAGCATCGCGTCGATCGCCGCGATCAGCGCCAGCGCCACCGCGCCAGGAATGATGATGTCCGCTAGGGCGGCAAGGCGATAAAGGATCGCGGGGTCGGTCAATTCAATCGCGGGCAACGGCACGATTGCGCTCGCGGGGGGCAGGCCGATCGTGGGGCCGAGCGCCGCCGAGAACCCGCTAAACGCCAGCCCGTAGTAGACAGCGGCGCCGATGGCGAGGCCGACCAGCAACGGCGGTACGCGAGTCGCGATCCGGCCCGCGTGCCACATGGCCGCGAACGTAATCGCAGCGACGATTACGCTCAGCGGTTTCGCGTCGGCGAGCTGCCCGAGCGCCCGGGTGAAGGGCACGTTGCGGGTGTAGCCGAGGATGTTGCCGAGCTGCACGAGGAACAGCAGCGCCGCCGCCATGTTTTGAAAGCCGGCCATGACGGGATGGGGCGCAAATTTGATCAGCGTGCCGAGGCGCAGGAGGCCAAACAGGGCCTGAAAGACGCCGCCGAGCCCGATGATCACGAACAGCACCAGGAGCGTGAAAGAGATGGAAGCCCCTTCGAGCCCCGGCGCCGTCGAATGCGCCAACGAATACAGGAGGGCGCCGAGGAAAAACGTCGTGGTGACGCGCGGCGCGTAGACTGTCGTGCTGCGATCGCCGAGGACGACGCTGATGCAGCCCGCGACGAGCGCCGAAATCAGGCCGGCGAGGGCGCCGCGCGCCGAAATAGGCGTCGCCCATCGTGACGAAGACGAACATGCCATAGCCGAGGGCGAGCGGAATCGCGACGGCGGCGGACACCAACCCGCCGGTGACGTCCTTGCGTAAGCTCTCCACCCAAGAGTCCGTCATCGGCTCGCCCGGCTCCCTGCCCCGCCGTCTCAAATCGCCGACCGCTCGACTTCGCGATGGTCCATCCGAGGAGCTCGATGCCCACGGTCTCGCGAAAAGCTGCGCCCTTATTGCAATTTCGACAAGTACAAGCCGGCGAAGGCGCCCGCCAAATCGAGCGGCGCGTCTTTATCCGCAGTCGCCGCTATGAGAGGCTCAACCGGATCATTTGGTAGGAGTAGGGCGGCAGCTTCGCGGTCAGCGCGCCGTCGGCGACCGCCGCATGCGAGCCTTTCTTCGGCGTCACGCTCAACGGCGCAGCGAGTGTGTTGGTCGCTTCGAGATCGGGGCTGGTCATCACCTGATGGTCGACGATCGTGGCGGCGCCGAAGCCGCGCAGCGCGACGTCGAGATCGATCGCTTCCTCGCCGTGGCGATTGACGGCGAAGAAGGTCAGCGTCCGGTCGTTCGCGTTGTGAACGCAAGAAATGTCGAGATAGGGGACATTGTCGGCGACCTCGGCGTCGTAGCCGGGGGAGTCGACGCTGAGCTGTAGCGCCTCGCCGCGTCCATAAACGGAAGCAAGATAGTAGGGATAGAAGATCGTCTGGCGCCACGCCGCGCCGTTCGGCTCGGTCATGATCGGCGCGATCACGTTGACGAGCTGGGCGATGCAGGCGATCTCAACGACGTCGCAGCGGCGGATGAAGGTGTTGAGGATGCAGCCGACCTGGAGCGCGTCCTCAAAATTATAGGCGTCCTCGAGCAATCTCGGCGCGTGCGGCCAGCCTTTGGCGCCGCCGAGTATCTCGCGGTCCTGGGCATTGGAGTGATACCAGACGTTCCATTCGTCGAAGGAGATCGTCACCTTTTTGCGGCTGCGCTTGAGAGCGCGGACGAACTCGATGGTCGAGGCGATGGTCGCGATATAGTTGTCGAGTTTGGCGTTGAGAGCGAGGTACTCGGCAGTGTTTTTCGCACGGTTGGCGAAATACATGTGCAGCGAGATGTGGTCGACCGCCTCGTAGCAATGCTCGAGGACGACGCGCTCCCACTCGGGATAGGTCTTCATGTCCGAGTTGGAGGAGCCGCAGACGATCAGCTTCAGCGATTTGTCGAAGGCGCGCAGCGTCTTGGCGACTTCGTTGGCGAGCCGGCCATACTCGTGGGCGGTCTTGTGGCCGACCTGCCAGGGGCCGTCCATCTCATTGCCAAGGCACCAGTGCTTGACCCCGAACGGCTCGGCGCGCCCGTTCGCTTTGCGCAGGTCGCCCCAATAGCTGCCGGTCGGGCCGTTGACGTATTCGACGAAGTTGCGCGCTTCGTCGAGGCCGCGCGAGCCGAGGTTAATCGCCAGCATCATCTCCGTGCCGACCGAGTCGCACCAGGCGGCGAACTCGTGCACGCCGACCGCGTTCGAGTCGGAGGTGTGCCAGGCGAGATCGAGCCGTGTCGGGCGCTTCTCGCGCGGCCCGACCCCGTCCTCCCAATTGTAGGCCGACACGAAATTGCCGCCCGGATAACGCACGATCGGAACCTTGAGTTCGCGCACGAGGTCGATCACGTCGCGCGCGCATGCCGTTGGCGTCGGCGCTCGGATGGCCGGGCTCGTAGATGCCGGTGTAGATCGCGCGCCCGAGGTGCTCAAGGAAAGCGCCGTACAGCCGGTCGTCGATCGAGGCGATGCGATAGTCGCGATGGGCGGTCGCCGAGGCTTTCATGTCTCCTCCGGGCATTCATATCGGCTTATTGGATATATAGGAGCCCTTTCCGACCTCTTCGTCAAGCGCGAAAGGGGCACGCGCACGCACTTGTCATCCATCTTAGATCGTTGATGAAACTGTCTTATACGGCGCCGCGCGGGGAGAACGGCGTGACGACAGGCGCGTCGTCAAAACCGAAATAACGGATGGAAAGCCTTGGCGCCTTGGCGTTTCCTCGCTACCATCCCCGCGCAGGCTTCTCGGAAACGCACCGATCCCGTGAAGCGCGCTCGAAAGCCGGGAAGCGGCCGAGCACATTTTGGGAGGATATCGACATGATCCGCAAAGTCATGTGGGCCACATTGGTCAGCGCCACGCTGATCGCGAGCGCGGCGCAGGCCACGGAAACAGTGGTCTGGTGGGACTTTTTGGGCGGCGGCGACGGCGTCCGGATGAAGAAGCTCCTTGAAGACTTCAACGCCGACCACGCCGGCAAGATCCAGATTCAGGGCACGACGCTCGACTGGGGCACGCCGTTCTACTCCAAGGTGCAGACGTCGACGGCGATCGGCCAGGGTCCCGACCTCATGACCTATCACGCCTCGCGCATTCCGCTCGGTGTGAGCCAGAATGTCCTTAGCGAGATCACGGACGCGGACATGAAGACGATCGGCATGTCGGCCGAACTCGTTCGCCAAGTCGACCTGGGACGCGGTGCATGTCGACGGCAAGCAGTACGCAGTGCCCTTCGATACCCATCCGATCGTGCTCTACTACAACAAGGACAAGCTCGCCGCCGCCGGATTGATCGGCGCGGACGGGCTTCCGACCGGCCTCAACGGCGTCGATAATTTCATGGCCGCGCTGAAAAAACTGAAGGCGGGCGGTAGCAAGTGGGGCATCGCCTCAGTCACCGCGGACGGCAGCTTCGCCTACCGAACAATCTATTCGCTGCTCTGCCAGCAAGACGGACAAACCGGCAAGGACGGCGACTGGTTCCCGGGCGACAATCAGGCCAAGTTGGCCAAGGCGGTCGAGACGATGGCGGACTGGGTGAAGGCCGGCGTCAATCCGCCCAACACAGACTATCCGACCACGGTCGCCCTGTTCACGTCCGGTGACGCTCCGTTGATGATCAACGGCGTCTGGGAAGTGCCGACCATGGTCGACCTACAGGCGCAGCATAAGCTCTTCAACTGGGGCGCGATCGAGCTGCCAGTATTTTTCAACCATGCTTGCACCTACGAGGATTCGCACACCCTCGCCATCCCCAACAACGCCGGCAAGCCGCAGTCGGCTGAAAAGCATGCCGCCGTGCTCGAGACCATCAAGTGGCTCGAGGCCCACGCGTTGTTCTGGGCGACGGCTGGCCACATCCCCGCCAACAAGGCGGTGACCGACAGCGCCGAATACAAGGCGATGCAGCCCCAAGCGACCTACGCGAAGCTGACCGCCAACGGAATCTTTGATCCGCGTTCGAAATTCGCTGGGGTCGCCTCGCCGCTGTTTGAGGCGGCGGGCAACGCCTTCACACCCGCACTCAACGGTGAGAAGTCGGCGAAAGACGCCGCGGCGGAAATGGTTTCAACGATGAACGCTCTGAAATAGGCTCGCTGGACCCATCGCGCGGCCGCCCTGAGGGCGGCCGCGCACCAACAAGCGCGCGGCGCGTCGATGCTCAAGAACAGGACCACTGAGGCGCTGACTGCGGCCGCATTGGTTGCGCCGTTTGTCATCGTCTACTGCTGGATGTTTGTCTATCCCACAGTGAAGATGGTGCAGCTGAGCCTTACCGACGCTCCGCTCATCGGGGCTGGCCATTGGATTGGCCTCGACAATTACCGGCGCCTCGCCTCCGACAAGGTGTTCTGGAACGCGGTCTGGAACACGACCTATTTTGTGCTGCTGACCGTCATCCCGGGCACGGCCGTCTCACTGGGCATTGCGCTCATGGTCGGGCGGCTTAACGGGCGGCTGCAGAGCCTGATCCTGACGATGTTTTTTCTGCCCTACGTGCTGCCGGTGACGGTTGTCTATCTGATTTGGAGTTGGCTCGGGAATGTGCAGTTTGGCGTGCTGCAATTTCTCATCACTCCGTTCGCCGGGCATCCGATCAATGTTTGGCGCACGATTCCCTGGTTCATGCCATGGGTTGCGCTAATCACGATCTGGTGGACCAACGGATTCTCGATCCTTCTGTTTCTGGCCGGACTGCGCAACATCCCGCAAGAGATTTACGAGGCTGCGGTGCTCGACGGCGCCTCGCGAGCGCAGATTTTCGCCCGCGTGACCTGGCCGCTGATCTGGCCGGTGACTGTCCTCTGTCTCACCATTCAGTTGATCCTGCAGCTTAAGATTTTCGATCAGGTCTACCTGTTTGCGGTTGGCGGGCGCACCACGGCGACGATGGTTCTCGTGCAGTACATTTTTGAGCAGGCGTTCCAGAACAATTCGGGTGGCTACGCTGCGGCAATTGCGGTCGTGCTCTTCATCATCGTCATCTGCTTTTCCGTGCTTCAATATCAGCTGCTGCGCGCGCGAGGCGAACGATGACTCCGCCCGCCGCGCCGCAAGTACGCCGCCGCAAGACGATCGACGTCGGCGGCGCGCTGTTGACGGCGCTGACTTTGATCTGCGCCTGCGTCTGGTTCTTTCCAATCTACTGGGCGCTGGTGACGAGCTTCCGCACCGACGACGAGGCGATCAAAAGTTTTAGTCTCCTGCCGGAGCATCCCACCGCGAGCAGCTATCTCTACATTCTGGCGCACTCGAGACTGCCAACTTTCTATCTCAACTCGACGGTCGTCTCCCTTGCCGTCACTGTGCTCACCCTGACGACGTCGATTTGCGCCGCCTACGCGATTTCGCAATTGCGATTTCCTGGCCGGCGATTGCTATGGTGGACGATCCTGGCGAGCTTCATGGTCCCGGTGCCGGCGCTGATCGTCAACCATTTCATCATTGTCGCCTCGGTGAATCTGATCAACACCTACGCTGGCATCGTCCTGCCGCTGCTGATCGCGCCGGTCACGGTGATCGTCTACAAGCAATTCTTCGATTCACTGCCGCGCGAATTCCGCGAGGCCGCGGTCATGGACGGCGCCAATGAGTTTCAGCTGCTGTTCCGGGTGTTCCTGCCGATGAACTGGGGCGTAACCGCGGCTCTTGGCATCATCACGTTCATCGGCGCCTGGAACAATTTTCTGTGGCCCTTTTTGGCCGCCCAGGACGAGACGATGATGACGGTGACCGTCGGCATCCGGGCGGTGCAGGACACGTTTGGGGTCGCCTACGCGAGGCTTCTCGCGGGAGCGGTGCTGGCGGGCCTGCCGGTGGCGCTCGCTTACTTGCTTTTTCAACGCCGTGTGACACAAGCGCTCACGCTCTCAGCGGGAATTAAGGGATGAACGCACTGGCGAGAAGCCCCGACGTATCGGGGCCGCACGTCGAACTCAGAGACGTGACCAAGCGTTATGGTCCAGTGACGGCGATCAGCGATCTGAGCCTTGCCGTCGAACATGGCTCCTTCACCGCGTTGCTCGGCCCGTCGGGGTGCGGCAAGTCGACGCTGCTGCGGATGATCGCAGGTCTGGAGGTCATCACCTCCGGCCAATGCCTCATCGGCGGCGTCGACGTGACCGACACGCCGCCGGCCCAAAGGCGGATCGCGATGGTGTTCCAGTCCTATGCGCTCTACCCGCACATGACGGTCAGGCAGAACATCGCCTTCTCGCTGTCGGTCGCCAAGGCGTCGCGCAAGGTCCAGAACGAGCGCACGCTCGAAGTCGCCCGTATCCTGCAACTCGAACCTTATCTCGATCGCCGGCCGGCGCAGCTCTCGGGCGGACAGCGCCAGCGCGTCGCGATTGGCCGCGCGCTGGTGCGCAAACCGGAGGTGTTCCTGTTCGACGAGCCGCTTTCCAATCTCGACGCCAAGCTCAGGGTGCAGATGCGCCTCGAACTCGCCAAGCTCCACGCCGATCTCGGCACAACGATGATCTATGTCACCCACGACCAGACCGAGGCGATGACGCTCGCCGACAAGGTCGTGGTCCTCGATCGAGGAACCATCTCGCAGATCGGCTCGCCGCTCGAGCTCTACAACCGTCCCGCCAACAAGTTCGTCGCCGCCTTCATCGGCTCGCCGGGGATGAACTTCTTCAACGTCGATGTCACGGCGACCAATGACGGCGCGGCGAGCGTTGTGTTGCCCGGCGGGCGAACGGCGCGCGTTCCGCTCAGGGGAAATTCAGCGCCCGCCGCGTCCGCCGAACTCGGCGTGCGGCCCGAGCATCTCACGGTCGTCGATCCGGCCGATCCCGCGGCCGTGCTTCAGGGCGCAATCGGGATTGTCGAGCACCTCGGCAATTCGACACTGGTCTATGTCGAAACGCCCGCTGGACAATTGATCGTTCAGGGCGAGGGCGGCCTTGAGGCGAAGACCGGGCGGTTAGTCGGGCTGTCGCTCAGCGAGAGCCACGCGCATGTGTTCGGCGCGGATGGCGCGACGCTTTGAGGCGCGGCGATCGCTCACGGCTCGGTCGTCAGGCGCAGCACGATGTCCTGGTCGTAGTTGCCAAAGCCGCGGCCGAAAATATTGACCCCGCCGGGATGGTTGGCGTCCGCCTTGACCTCGATCCGGAGCCGGATCGAATGATGGGCGGAAATGTCGAGATCGCCCGGCGTCAGCGACGAGATCTTCACCCCATCGACGAACGAGCCTTCCGGCGTGACGCGCCAGCTTTTGAGCTTGCCGTATTGGCTGCCTTTCAGCTTCCACCAGTCCGGCGTAAAGACGCCGCGCATGTCGCCGAAGTCGCCCGGACTGGTCCACATGCCGATTTCTCTGCCGTTGACCGAGACGGTGATGTCGGAGGGCCATTCGGCCGAAGTGCCCGGCACCTCGGAGGAGATTTCCAGCGAGAATTCGAGCGCGCCCACCGACTTGCCGACCAGGCGCGCGTTGTTGGGGAACTGGTATTCGACAAAGCCGTGCGTGAACCACATCAGGCCGGCATTCATGCGATCGGGATTGAGAAACGTCCCCGGCACATCGAGCAGGCCGATGATCCCCTGGGGCGAGCACAGACCACACGGCGCGCTGACCTCGCATTTGGTGTAGAGGCCGATCGGCATCGCGACCTCGATGCCGTTGGCGTTGATCCCGGCGGGATCGTCGCGGAACATCACCAGCACTTCGTCGAAGGCCGAGTAGCAAAGCTTCTGGCTGCCCTTCCGTCCCTTTTGGCTTTCGGTGCGAATGAGGCCGGCCGACTCCAGGACCTGCAGGTTGGAGGACACGGTCGATTGAGGCAGGCCGAGCGCCTCGGCGATGTCGTTGACGTTGACGCCGCCGCGATTGTGCAAGAGCCGCAAGATGCGCACCCGCGCCGGCGAGGCAAGGCCATGGAGCACCTCGGGACGCTCCTCGGGATCGATGACCAAAAAGTTCCGCGACATCGTGCGCTTACGCCCCATTTTCCGTTGAGGCGATCTGTATCAGGTTTTCGGATATTTTGTCTCGCATCCTAGGGTCTATCCATGTCGCGATCCGCAGAACCGCGCGCCTCGGCCGGCGCCCGTCCGACGCTCAGTCTGGACGGGCTGTGGGATTTTGAATTCGAGGGGCCAACGGCGCGGCTCGGCGAAGGCAGCGTCATCCGATCGCCCGGCGTCTGGCAGGCCCAGTTTCCCTCGCTGCGCAACGCGCAAGGGACCGGACGATACCGGCGCGCCGTCCAACTCCCGCCCGGCTGGACGGGAAAGCGCATCGTTCTCGTGCTGGAGGGTGTGTTCCACGAATCCGTCGTCCTGATCGACGAGGCGCCGCTCGCCGTTCATGGCGACGGATGGACGCCGATCGAAGTGGACCTGACCGACGCGCTCGACGGCAGAAGCGCGTTCGTTCTCGGCGTCGAGGCGCGCACGCCCGACGATCGCCACGGCGGCCGCTTCAGCCTGTCGCTCGCCAGCAAGCAGGATTGGTACGGCGTTCATGGCGGCATTTGGAAATCCGCGCGCCTCGAAGCGCGCGACCCCGTCCACATCCGTGCGCTGGCGGTGCGCACGGCCTATGACCTTGCCGATGGCCTCGTCATCGCCAAGGGCGAGCTGTCGGCGCTGGCCGGGGCGAAAGTCCGCCTGACGCTGTCGCGCGGCGAAGAGGTCGTGACGAGCGCCGAATTCGCGCTCGCTTCGGCGGCGTTCGAACTTACGCTTGCGGTGACGAAGCCGGCGGCCTGGTCGCCGGACAGTCCGGGCCTCTATCGTCTTGCGCTCGAAGTTCTGATGGACGGCGTGGTGGTCGACACGCTCGAACGCGCGATCGGCTTCCGCCGCTTTGAATCAAAAGACGGCCGGCTCTTTCTCAACGGCGAGCCCTTCTACATGTTCGGCGCACTCGATCAGGACTGGCATCCCGAGGAGGAGTGCCGCGCGCCGAGCGAGGCGTTTCTCGAACAGCGATTTCGCAACGCCAAGGCGATGGGGCTCAACACGCTGCGTTGCCACGTCAAGATTCCCGACCCACTCTATTTCGATCTCGCTGACCGTATCGGCCTGATTGTCTGGCTCGATATGCCATACGGGCAATTCCTTGCGCCCGCGACGCGCGAGGCGTTGCAGCAGACGTTCCGCAGCGCGGTCGTCAATCACGGGCATCATCCGTCGGTCTGCATCTGGACGCTGTTCAACGAAGGCTGGGGGATCGATCTCGACGACAATCCCGACGACCGGCGCTGGCTGATCGAGAGTTTCGATGCGGCGAAGGCGCTCGCGCCCAATAGTTTGCTGATCGACAACTCGCCCTGTTTCCCGCGCAACTACCACCTCAAGACCGACATCGAAGACTTTCACTGGTACAATGGCTTCCCCCACCAGAACGAGGTCTTCGCCGCGACCACGCGCGCCTTCGCGGCGCGGGCGCCCTGGGCGTGGTCGCCGCATGGCGACGCTCTGAAGCGCGGCGACGAACCGCTAATCTGTTCGGAGTTCGGCGTCTGGGGGCTGCCGCACCCGAGCGAGATACTGGAGACGAACGGGAGCGAGCCGTGGTGGTTCGAGAGCGGCCACGATTGGAACGAGGGCGCCGCCTATCCGCATGGGATCGAGACGCGCTTTCGCGACGCGGGCCTCGCGCCGATCTTCACTGACGTTGACGGTTTCGTCGACGCCGCGCAGGCGTTCCAGTATCGCGCGCTCAAGTTCCAGATCGAGACGCTGCGCTGGGAGCAGGCGATCTCGGGCTATGTGATCACCGAACTCAACGATGTGCATTGGGAGTCGAACGGACTGATGGATGTGCGCAACCGCCCGCGCGCCTTCGCCGAACAGCTCGCCAACCTGCAGCAACCTTGGCTGGTCATCGCCCGCACGCCGCGAACCACGATCCGGCCCGGCGAGCGTGTCGAGGTCGCCGTTCGCCTCGCGGGCGCGGCGCCGCCGCCGTCCGGCGCGCGCCTGATGTGGCGCTTTGGCGGACAAAGCGGCAGCGTTGCGATCGGCGCTCAGCCGCTAACGATCACGTTGTCGGGCGAAGCGGTCGAGGCGATCGCCATTGTCCCGCTTGAGCTTGAAGCGCGCGATGGCGAGGGCAGGGTCCTGTCTCGCAACGCTCTGGAGTTCTGCGTGGTGCCGCCAGTGCGCGGCCGGCAGCCGTCGCTATTCGCGATCGACGAGGCGGCTGCAGGCGCGCTCGCCGCGATTGGCTGGCCGAACCGCGCCGCGAGGCTGGAGCATGCCGAAATCGTCGTCGCGACGCGCCTGACGACCCCCATACGCGAGGCGTTGCTCGCCGGCCGCAGGATCGTGCTGATCGCCAATACCGACGACGCATTGGTCGATCCGCAGCGCGATCTACCGCTCAACGATCGCCACAACTTTCCCTCGATGCTGCTGCGGCCGCGCGCGGGAACGCCGCGGGACGGGCAATGGATGGGCGCCTTCGCCTGGCGGCGCGCCGATGGTCGCTGGGCGGATCTGCCGAGCGGCCCGATGCTCGACGAGCATTGGAGCGGATTGCTGCCGCGCTACGTTCTGACCGGTTTTCCCTCGACCGCTTTCGCCGGGCTGGTCGACGCCGGCATGGCGGTTGGCTGGTTGCACCTCGCGGCTGCCTTCGCCAAGCGGAGCTTTCTCGGCAAAGCGTGGATCAATGTCACGACCTTCGAGCTGACTTCGGCGAAGGCGGCGCGCAATCCGCTCGCGGCGCATCTGCTCGCCGCGATCGCGGCGGACTGACGATTTGCGCTGCTGCGCGATGAAGCGCGTTAGCGACGCAGTTCGGGCGTCTCAACTCGCAAGCGTCGCAATTCCAGAGACTTCGAGAGCTGCGCCGTCAATTCATGTAGGTCGACATTGCGACGGCCATGCGCGGCGTCGAGCAGCAATTCCCCGGCGGCCTGCCAAGTCGGATTGGCTTGTTGCGTTGGGGAGAGTGAGAGTAACAGGCCGCGAACATCCGCCAGCGTCCGCAACGTCCGTCCGTCATCGAGCTGAATTGGCGCGTCGAGCTTGCGCGACCATGACATGACGAAATGACCCTCAGTTGCCGCACGAGTGCAAAAAGAAGCCCCGCCGCCTTCTTGTGCGAGCGGCGGGGCAAGAACGCGAGAGCTGAGTGGGGGGGCTCGCCGCTCGCACACCATAACGTCGCCCGACCCAATTGGTTGCATCTGGCTCGCAATCTCAGAGAGCCTTCGCGGCGACGCCCCGCGCCCGTATACGCCGCCGGATGGAACCAATCCGATCCGCGGGGCGTTTAAAGAGACGGACCGGAGACTATGCATCGCTTATTTTGCGCCGTTTCCGAATCCGTGCAGCCGGACATTTAGGCAGGGGAAAACATTATGTCGATCGGCCTCATCCTTCTCATCATCCTGGTCATTTTTCTCTTTGGCGGCTTCAGCGGCCGCTTCGGCGGGTATGGCTACGGCTATGGCCATGGCGGCATCGGCGTCATCGGCATCATCGTGATTATCGTCGTCGTTCTCCTGCTGACCGGTCAACTCTAGGTCTTGCTCTCGGTCTTGGCGGACCCTGCGCGGATCGAAGCGTCGCGCGGGCGCCGGCTAAGTCGTCTGCAAATCCTTCGCCTGCTCCGCGACGCCCCCGCCAATATCGAAATTGTGAACGATCGAACGGAACCGGTTCATCGCCGCGGCGTTGTTATAGCGCTATGGCAGTCCCGGTCTTGGTCGATCTGGTTCGCCGCCGGTCTCGTTCGCGGCACAGCGAATGGCGATTGCCCCTCGTTCGCGAATTCTCGTGATGAATAAAAGGAGCTTCCTATGAAACATGTTATCGCCACTGCGACGCTCGCAGCTGCGCTGGGCGTCTTCGGCGTCGCTGCGGCGCAGGCCGGGGTCGGCGACGGAATCGCGAGCGGCAATATCTTGCGCGATCCCATCGCTCCGATCGAGAACGCGCAGTTCTTTTTCGGCGGTCAGAACTACTGCTGGTACGACGGTGGCTGGCAAGGCCCGGGTTGGTACTGGTGCGGCTACGCTTGGCGCAGCGGGCTGGGTTGGGGCGGTGGCGAGGGCTTTCACGGTTGGTCGCGTCAAGGCCACGGCCCCGGAAATATGCGTCCGGTCGGGCGGCCAGGCGTCGGCCCGCACTTCAACAACAGGCCGATGGGCAGGCCAATGGGCAGGCCGATGGGCGGTCCCAAGGGCGCTCCTAAGGGCGGCCCCAAGCACCCCTGAACGCAACGCCTGAACGATTGGGCAGGATCATCTCACCCGCCGCGCGTCACGTGAGTTCGTGACGCGCGGCGGGATCATGCCGTTGGCGGGCAACTAAGATTTTAGGCGGCTCACGTCTCGAGCCGCTTGCGGATCGCCTGCAGCTCGCGCCGTCGCGCCTCGCTCGTCTTGGGATAGGCCATTTTGAGGCCTTCCAGCGTATCGACGATAATCTGCGAGACGATCAGCCGAGCGTTCATCTTGTCGTCGGCGGGAACGACATGCCAGGGCGAGTCCGCCGTGCTGGTCGCGGTGAGACACTCCTCATAGGCTTTCATGTAACGCTTCCAGAACTTCCGCTCCTCGATGTCGGCGAGGCTGAATTTCCAATTCTTGTCGGGGTCGTCGATGCGGGCGAGAAAGCGCTTGCGCTGCTCTTCCTCGGAGAGGTGGAGGAAGAATTTGACGATGCGCGTGCCGTTGGCGTGGAGGTGTCTCTCCAGATCGACGATCGAACGAAAGCGGTCGCGCCAGATCTTCTTGTCGTGATGCGGCGTCTCAGCGATCGACTCGCCGGCGAGCAGCTCAGGATGCACTCGCACGATCAGCACTTCTTCGTAGTAGGAGCGATTGAAGATGCCGATCCGCCCGCGCTCGGGCAGCGCCCGCGTCGTGCGCCAGAGAAAATCATGCTGCAATTCGGCGGGGCTCGGCTGTTTGAAGCTGTACACTTGGCAGCCTTGCGGATTGACGCCCGACATCACGTGCTTGATGACGCCGTCCTTGCCCGCCGCATCCATCGCCTGAAAGATCAGCAGGATCGCGTGGCTGTCGGACGCATAGAGCAGTTGCTGCTGCGAACTCAGCTGCTCGACATGCGCTTCGAGTAGCTTTTGATATGCGGTCTTCGAGTCGCACACCGGCTTGACGTTGGTCGGCCATTTCGCGAGGTCGACCTCGTCGCCTTCGCGCACGCGAAAGTCTTTTGAGTCGATCTTCATGTCGATCCTCTCGGGCCGTCCGGCGCCAAAGTTGCGCTGTTCCAGTTCGCCGGCGAAGCGTTCCAAATCTCGATCACCGGGTTCTCAAGATGGTGCACTTGGTAGGCCATCACGCTGATCGAAGCCGTGCCCAGCGCCAGGTTGCGGCCGATCGCGATGGGCGCGCCGATCCAGCGGGCGGCGAGCGCGCGCCCAATCTCGCCGTGCGAAAACAGCGCGATGTTTCCTTCCAGCGCGCGCAGCCGCGCGATCAGCCGATCGGCGCGGTCGGACACTTGCTGGGGCGTCTCGCCGCCGGGGCAGCCGTCGGCAAAAATGTCCCAGCCGGGTCGCGCCGCGCCAATGCTGCGACTGGTAAGTCCTTCGTAGTCGCCGTAGTTCCATTCCTGAAGATCGGCGTCGATTTCCGCTGTCTGCGACAGTCCAGTCAGTTCGCAGGTGCGCCCAGCGCGCTGCCGTGGACTGACGAATACCCTGGCGAAGGCGATTGGCTGAAGCCACGCCCGCAACGCGCGCGCTTCCTCCTCGCCGCGCGCGGTCAGCGGCAAGTCGGTGAGGCCGGTATGTTGCCCTGTGAGCGACCACGCGGTCTCGCCGTGACGGATGAAATAGAGACGAAGGGGCTGCGCCATTCTCGCTTCCTTCGGGACGCCGCGGCCTTGTTGGCAATCGCCTTATTTGGCCGTCCCGCGGCGGGGCGGGAGCGATTTCGGGCCAATTTGCCCGGTTGCGCGTCCCGGCCGCAGTTCTTCCTGGAGCTTCGGGTTCGTGCGCGCCAGGCGAGCGATAATCTTCTCCGCTTCGCTCGGAATCGCCTGTTCGGGGCGCGGCTCTTTGCCGGCCCGGATCAAAGGTTGGTTGGATTGTTTGTGTCTCATCGGCTCTCCCTAGCCCACATTGCGCCCCAGGGCGAGTTTGGCCGCGTTAACAATTCCCGCTTGCGGAGGCGCCGCTAGAGGGCGATTGGGCAATCGTTCCTTGTAATGGCGCCGTCACACGTTTATAATGGCCCGGTCGATAGACGGCCAGATGACTCGGCCTTGCGCCGACTTTCGTCGCGCCAAGCTCGCAATCTTCTTTCCAGAAAACGCGATTTCGACGGCGCGCTCGCGCGCTAGCACTTACTCTCTTCTAAGGAATTTCCCATGGCTACGGGAACCGTGAAATGGTTTAACGCGCAAAAAGGCTTTGGCTTCATTGCGCCGGACGGCGGCGGCACCGACGCTTTCGTCCACATCAGCGCCGTTGAGCGCGCTGGCATCCCCGACTTGCAAGAAGGTCAGAAGGTGAGCTTCGAGCTCGTCGCCGACCGCAAGAGCGGCAAGATGGCGGCCAATTCGCTCAAGATCCTGACCTGAGCGTCAGGAACGCAGCATCGGTCGACTGGGTCGAGCACGGATGAACTGACGGCTCGAGACGATCGATGCGGCGCCCTTCCTCGCGAAGGGCCGCGCGCCCTCTGGCCCCGCGCCTCTAAAAGGCGGCGGGGCCTTTTATTTTCGCAAAGCCGTCGCGGCGTTCGCGCCGGCTGGTCTCCAACGGACAGGCTCCATGCAATATCTCGGCAGACTTCACGGCGCTGGCGTTCTCACCTATGGCGACATGGAAATCGCGCGCGCCGACTACGACCTCGACGGTTTTCTCGCCAAGCCCGGCTATGTGACGAGCGCTGGCGAAATCAGCGCCTCGCACGAAACGCTGAAGAAGGTGTTCGGCCGCAATGGCGTGCAATTGCAGACCGACGACGGGCGCGTTTTCAATCTGCGCTTCACCGAGAAGAAGCTGAGCGTGGGCAGCGGCGCGGCCAGCGTCGATGTCAACGGCGATCTGCCGCCCGCCGCCGAGTGGCGTTCCTGAGCCTTCATTCGGCTGGCGTTGCGGCCGGCTCGAGCGCCGCGCGCGCCGCGCCAGGGCTGGCGGCGAGATAGCCGCCGGCGACGAAGCCGGCGCCGCCGATGATATTGCCAACCGTGACCCACAACAGATTGTAAGCCGCGCCGCCGAAGGTGACGCTCGCCGGATGGGCGCCAAGCAGCGCGATCGAGAAGATCGTCATGTTGGCGATCGAGTGCTCGAAGCCGGCGGCGATGAAGGCGAACAGGCACCACCAGATCAGAATGCATTTGGCCGCGTCGCTGGTCGCGCGCGCGCTGGTCCACAGCGCCAGACAGACCAGCCAGTTGCACAGCGCGCCGCGCGCGATCAGCGCCGTCGCCGAGGCGCCCATCTTGGCGGCGGAGGCGGCAAAGATCAGATCGGCGCCGTCTTTCAATATCTGACCGCCGCCCCCGAGCCAGAACACCAGAGCGAGCAGGGCCGAGCCAACGAGATTGCCGACCCAGCACAGGACCCAGGCCCGCGCGACCGCCGTCGGCTCGACCGTTCCGCGCGCGAGGCCAATGGTCATGAACATCGTGTGGCCGGTGAAGAGATCGGAGCCGGCGAAGACAACCAGGGTCAACGCGATGCCGAAGCAGCCGCCCATGACCAGGGGACGCAAGGCCGGCTCGAACTGCTGGCCGAGCGTGAAGATGAGGATGATGCCGATGCCGACATAGGCGCCCGCCATCATCGACGAGACGAAGAAGGCGAGCGGCTTCTCGCGACTGTAGGTCGCCTTGGCGGCGGCGAGCGCGGCAAAATCGTCGAGCGTCTTGCTGAACATTTCAGTCTCCTTCTGCGGCTATCGCTGCCGCGCTTGCGTTCATCAATAGACATCCGCCTGATAGCGGCCGGCCTTCTTCAGGCCGGCGACGAAGGCGATTGCCTCCTCGGTCGAGCGCGCGCCATGCTCGGCGGTGATTTCGACCAGCGTGCGTTCGACATCCTTGGCCATGCGCTTGGCGTCGCCGCAGACGTAGAAATGCGCGCCCTCGGCGAGCCAGCGCCACAGCTCCGCCCCGACCTCGCGCATTCGGTCCTGCACGTAGAATTTCTCGTCGCCGTCGCGCGACCAGGCGAGCGAGGCGCGCGTGAGGCAGCCCGATTTGCGCAGCGCCTCGAATTCGCTTTCGTAAAAGAAATCGTGCTGGCGACGCTGATGACCAAAGAACAGCCAGTTGCGGCCGGGCGCGTCGCACGCTTGGCGCTCCTGCAGGAAGGCGCGAAAAGGCGCGACGCCGGTTCCCGGCCCCACCATTACGATCGACTTTTCCGGATCATCGGGCAGACGGAAGCCATGCGCCTTTTGCACATAGGCCTTCATCGTCTCGCCCGGCGCGGCGCGCTCGCCAAGATACGTCGAGGCGACGCCGAGACGATCGCGCGGGCCGATGCGGTAGCGCACGGCGTCGACCGTCAGCGACACGCGGCCGGGATTGGCCTTGAGCGAGGATGAGATCGAATAAAGTCGCGGCTGCAACGGATCGAGCGCTTCGAGCAGCGCTTCCGCGTCGGGCCGCGCGCTGTCGAACTTGCGCAGGCTCGCCAGCACGTCGAGCGTGTCGGCGTCGCCGTCCGGGTCCTCGCCATTGGCGAGTGCCCGCGCCTTGGCGCGCCGTTCGCCCCCGAGCAGATGGGAGAGGAGTTGAAACAGATTGTCGGGTGGCGGCCCAAGCGAAACATCCTCGATCAGCGCATCGCGTAGCGTTTTGGCGCCGACCGCCCGGCGTGGATCGGCGCCCAGCGCAGCGAGGACGGCGTCGGCGAGCGCAGGGTGGTTCTTGGGAAAAATGCCGAAGCTGTCGCCGACGACATAGTCAAGACCGCCCCCGCTTAAGTCGAACTCGACGTGCCAGGTGGTCTTGGCCGATCCTTCGCCGTTGAGCCGTCGGCGCGACAGGAACCGCGCCTCAGCCGGATTGTCGCGCGAGTGGCCAGCTTCGCTCGCCGGCGCCGCTTCGCGCGAGCGGGCGTCGATGAGGGCCGGCGTGGCGAGATCGGCGGGCAGTTCGGCCGCGAGCGCCTTCAACATGCGCGCGGTTTCCTTGCCGCCCGGCGCGCATAAAGTCAGCCGTTCTTCCTTGTTGAGGAAAATGGCGTTGGCGTAGTCGGCGCAGTTATAGCCGCACTGGCCGCAATCCTGCTGCGCCATCGCCGCCATGAGCCGCGGCGCCGGCGGGCGTCCCGCCGCCATCGTCATGCGCTCTTCGATCGCCAGCGAGGGATCGTGCCAGGGCGCGGCGTCGTTGTCGGCGAGTTCGGCGGCTGGCCCCGGCGAGGCGGCGAGCGCCGCGTTCTGCGCTTCGCTCAGCGGCGCCGGGCCGCCATCAACCGACAGGATCGCGGCGAAGAAACCATTGAGCCACGCCTGCTGCTCGGGTGAGAATGGCGCGCTCGGCGGCAGGAGCACGCGGGGCGGTGGAATCAGCGCGTTCATTGCGCCTCCGCGAGCTGCTTGAGCGCATCGAGCGTCTGGCGATTGGCGAACGCCTGGAAGCTCTCCTCCGGCGCCGTGCGATGGGCGATATAGGCGCGCAGCAGGCCTTCGATCTTGCCCGTGCAGTCGGCAAACGGGACGTCGCGCCACAATTCTCGCCCGATGCGGGCGCGCTCGGCGAAGCCGCCGCCGACAACAATCGAATAGCCTTCGAGCGGCTCTTCATCCTCGCTGCGGCTGACCTTGGCGGCGAGCAGGCCGATGTCGCCGACGTAGTGCTGGGCGCAGGAATGATGGCAGCCGGTGAGATGAATGTTGATCGGCGCGTCGAGCGAGAGCCGCGATTCGAGCGCGGCGGCGATCTCGACCGCGTGCTCCTTGGTGTGTGCGGCGGAAAATTTGCAGCCGGTCGAGCCGGTGCAGGCGATCAGGCCGGCCCGTAACGCATTCGCCCGCCAGTCGAGGCCGATCGCCTCAATCGCCGCCTTGGCGCCCTCGACCCGTTCGTCGGCGACGCCGGAAAGGATCAGATTCTGCCAGACGGTAAGGCGAATGTCGCCGTCGCCAAACGCGTTCGCGATGCGCGCGAGGCCGCGCATTTCATCGACGCTCAGGCGGCCGACCGTCAGCGCGACGCCGATCCAGTTGAGCCCTGGCTGCGCCTGCGCGTGGACGCCGATATGGGCGGCGCGGTCGACCGGCGGGCGCGCTGCAATCGCCGCCGCGGGAACGCGCGTTAGCTGCGCGCCGAGCTTTCTCTCGACGGCGCCGAGAAACGTGTCGAACCCCCAGGCGTCGAGCACATATTTGAGCCGCGCCTTGGTGCGGTCGGTGCGATCGCCGCTCTCGACGAACACGCGCACGATCGCATCGGCGATCTCCGTGCAGTCCTCCGGCCGGCAGATCACGCCGACGTCGTGGGCGAGATCGCCGTGGCCAGTGATCCCGCCGATGAGGACACGAAACCATAGGCCCGGTTCGACGCCGAACCCCTCGGCAATTGCGACCGCCTGAAAGCCGATGTCGTTGGTCTCTTCGAGCGTGGCGATCCGGCCGCCGCCGTCGAAGGCGACGTTGAACTTGCGCGGCAGCCCGCTCAGCGAGCGATCGTTGAGCACATGAAAATGCCATTCGCGTGCGAGCGGGCGCGTGTCGCAGAGTTCCTGCGGATCGACGCCCGCCGTCGCCGAGCCGGTGACGTTGCGGATGTTGTCGGCCCCAACGCCGCGCGAGCACAGGCCAAGATCCTGCACCGCCTCGACGATCGCCGGCGCGTCGGCCGGCGCGATCTCGCGGATCTGGAAATTGGCGCGGGTGGTCGCGTGCGCGTAGCCGCCGCCGTAGCGCTCGGCCAAATCAGCGAGGCCGGCGAGCTGGCCGTGCGACAGGATGCCATTGGGAATGCGCAGGCGCAGCATGTAGCTCGACTGCGCCGGCGCGACATAAAACAGGCCGAAATACCGCCAGCGGAAATTGTCGTCGGGCTTGGGGAAGGCGCCCGCTCGCGCCTGCGCCTTCAGCCGCCCGTAGGCGTCGAACGGATGCTCGGCGCGCTTCCATTTCTCTTGGTCGACGAGCTTCTTCCCGGCCGCGAGAACCGCGTCCTGCGCGGCATAGCCCGCCGCGTCCGGGCCTATCGGCTGCGGCGCCGCCGGCGGCGCGCCGCCGGGCTGGCCGCCGCGCATCGCCTGCGCCCCGGCGACGAAGCCTTCGAGATAGCGCTTCTGATCGGAAGTGAAATCGCCGCTCATCATCGCCCGCTTTGCCGTCGGCCCGAGTGCAAACGAAAAAGCCGCTCACGAACTCCCGCCGGCATAGGGCGGGAACGCGTGAGCGGCTCTGCTCAATGCCGTCCATCATTGGACAGCCGAACCGGGCGACGCCGCCCGATCATTGTTCAATCTGCTTGGAGCAACCTCCGTGCCAACCGGCGCTCGGAAAAGAATGGCGACTTCGCAATGGCTTGCCAGCGGCGAGCCCGGGCGCCGACGCGCCATCGACGTGTGTGCAATGCACAATTTTTTGGCACGGCGCCCAGTTCGGCGCCTTTAGGGCATCTGGCGCGCCGCCGCGAACAGATCGTCGCGGAACACAAGTCGCGCTTCGCCCCGCGCGCTCAGCGCCAGTTGGCCGGCCACGATCATCGCCTCGACAATCCGCTCGGCGTTGGCCGAGTTTGGCGCCAGCGCGGTGGGATCGATGCGCAGATAGTCGGGCGCCAGACGTGGCGGCCGACCGGCGCCAATTTCGATCCGGCCGGCGAGAATCGCCTCGATCATCGCCGCCGGCGCATCGACATAGTCGGCGCGCGAAAGATGGCTCGCGAGGCGCGCGCGGTGATCGGGCTCTTTGGCCCAACGGGCGGCGGCGAGCGTCGCGCGTGCGAGCGCGATCGCGACGTCGCGCCGCTGATCGACGTCCGCCGTGCGCATCACCAGCAGTTTCTCGGGCGCGTCGGCGATGAGATCGACGCCGAAGGCGGTGATCGCGCCGGTTCCAGCGACCACCGCGACCGCGTTCCATGGCGCGCCGGCGCAGAAGCCGTCGATCTGGCCGTTGGCGAGACTGGCGGCGGTGTATTGCGGCGGCAGCACGACCAGCGGAATGTCCGCGCCCGGCTCGAGGCCGCCGCGACGCAGAAATTCGCCAATCAGCAACGTGTGCGTCGAGTGGGTGAACACGGTCGCCAACACTGGCGCCGGCGCGCCTTTGGCGATCCGCGCCGCCGCTGCGGCGGCAAAGGCGGCGGCGGCGACGTTGACGTCGCTAAGATCGCCGCGCGCGGCCGCCGCCATTTCGTCGAACAGCGCCGCTGAAACCGTGATCGCGTCGCCGTTCATGCCCAGCATGATCGGCGCGGCCATCGGCACGCGCAGGTGCCCGAGCCCGAGCGTTGCGGCGATTGCGGCCGGCGCCAGCATTTGCGCGGCGTCGAGCAGCCCGACCGACAGGCGGTCGCGCAAATTGGCCCAACTCGCTTCGCGCACGAGATCGAGCGCAAGACCCTCGGCCTCGGCAAATCCCTCTTCGCGCGCGGCGACCAGCAGCGCGGCGTCGACCAACGGCAGAAAGCCGATGCGCAGGCGAATCGTCATCGTAGCAACCCCGCCGCTGTGACGACCGATTGCGCGACCTCGGCGATCCGCCGATTTTCGTTCATCGCCGTGCTGCGCAGCAGCCCGTAGGCCTCGTCCTCGGAGATCGACTTGGCTTTCATCAGGATCCCCTTGGCGCGATCGATCACCTTGCGCTCGGCCAGTTGATCCTTGGCCTCCGCAAGTTCACGTCGCAGCCGATCGAAGGCGTTGAAACGGCTGACGGCCATGTCGAGGATCGCCTTGACCCGCTCCTTGCGCAGACCATCGACGATGTAGGCGGAGACGCCGGCGTCGACCGCCGCCTCGATCATCGCGGCGTCGGAGTGGTCAACGAACATCGCGACGGGTCGGCGCACGCTCCGGCTCACCGTGAACATCGCTTCCAAAGCGTCGCGGCTGGGACTCTCGAGGCCGATCAAGATGACGTCGGGCTCCAGGCTCTCGAGCCGTTTGAGCAGCGCCGCCGTTTCGCTCAGGTGGACGATGTCGTCGTAGCCGGCCTCACGCAATCCGCTCTCGATGATCGCGCTGCGCGCCGCGTTCTCATCGACAATGACGATTCGCATCGATTGGCCTGGCTGCGGTCATAGCGACCTTGCGCCCGCAATATCCGTGCCGAATCGGCCGTCCGGCGGCGCGGCGAGCGCAATCTCGGCAAAAAAGGTCCAATAAAACGGGCGCTTGCGCGACGTCGGAACAAAATGTGAAAATTCGCAGTGGGGCGTGACCGACGGTTGAGCCGCGCCGCTTTCGCGCCAAAACGAACCCGAGTGAACCGTATGCCTTTTCGCACCGACACATTCCGGATCGCCATGTCGGGACCCGGCGATCTCACCGGGCTCAGCCGCTTGATCGACGAGGGCGCGCTCGACCCGCGCCACATCCTTGCGATCCTGGTCAAGACCGAGGGCAATGGCGGCGTCAACGATTTCACTCGCGAGTTCGCCAGCGCGACGATCGCCGCGATGCTCGCCGCGCCGTTGCGCAGTACGCCCGCCGAGGTGGAGCGTAACGTCGCCATCGTCGTATCGGGTGGCACAGAGGGCGTGCTCAGTCCACACGCGACGATCTTCGCGCGCGTGCCGACGCCAACCGCGGCGCGCCGCAGCGATGGGCGGCCAGCGCAAAAGCGTCTCGCGATCGGCGTCGCCGCGACACGAGAGTTCGCGCCGCACGAGATTGGCCGCGCGCCGCAGATCGTCGAGACGACCACCGCCGTCGAGGCGGCGATGCGCAGCGCCGGCATAGCGCGCGTCGAGGATGTGCACTGGGTGCAGGTCAAATGCCCGCTGCTCACCGCCGACCGAGTCGAGGCGGCGCGGCGCGCCGGCCATGAGCCGGCAACGGAGAACGCCTATAAGTCGATGGGCTATTCGCGCGGCGCCTCGGCGCTCGGCGTTGCGGTTGCGATGGGAGAGATCGAGGAGCGCGTCGCCGACGAGGCGGTGTTGAAAGACTGGTCGCTGTTCTCCGGCGTCGCTTCGGCGTCGGCTGGGATCGAGCTGAAGAACAACATCGTCATTCGTGCTCGGCAATTCAGAGGAGGCAAGCGGCGATTGCGTCATCGCGCATGCGGTGATGCAGGACGCGATCGACGCCGCCGCCGTCAATGCGGCCGTGCGCGAAGCGCTGGGCGCTGTCGGCGTCGTGGACGTGTCGCGGATCGTCAACGTGCTGGCCAAAGCCGATCCTTCGCCCGACGGCATGGTGCGGGGCTGGCGCCACATCATGCTCGACGACACCGACATTTCCGCGACCCGCCACGCCCGCGCCGCCGTCGGCGGATTGATTGCGGGCGTGACCGGCTGCCCGGCGATCTTTGTGTCGGGCGGCGCCGAGCATCAGGGGCCGCCGGGCGGCGGCCCGGTCGCCGTGATCGCAAGACTTTAGTGGCGCACTTCGGGCGCAGCGGGGAATCCATGCTGGAACGGGACTACATCTCGCCAGGACGCTCGGCCGCGCTCGGCGAGAACGGTATGGCGGCGACGTCGCACCCGCTGGCGACGCTGGCCGCGATCGACATGCTCAAGGCGGGCGGCAATGCGATGGACGCGGCGCTGGCGGCGGTCGCCGTGCAATGCGTCGTCGAGCCGGCGATGACCGGCATCGGCGGCGATTGCTTCGCCATCGTCGCGCCGGCTGGCAAGCCCGCGCGGGCCTTCAACGGATCGGGCTGGGCCCCGGCGGGAATTTCAGCCGCGCACTTACGCGCCAGCGGGCTCAGCCGCTTTCCCGAAACCTCGCCGCACGCGGTCACCATTCCCGGCGCGGTCGACGCCTGGAGCCAGTTGTCGCAAGCCTATGGGACTCGCGGGCTCGACGAGACGCTCGCCCCGGCGATCGCGCTCGCCGAGAATGGCTTTCGCGTCACTGGGCGCGTGGCGTTCGACTGGACGCGAGATCGCGGCCGGGTCTCGTCAGGCGCCGCGGCGGAACATTTCCTGCCGGGCGGCATTGCGCCAGGCACCGGCGACCGTTTCGCCAATCCCGCTCTCGCGCGGACGCTTAGGCTGATCGCCAGCAAAGGCCGGGCGGGTTTTTACGAGGGCGCGGTCGCGGACGAACTGGTCGCGGTTTTGCGCGGGCTCGGCGGCGCCCATAGCGCGGCGGATTTTGCCGAGTATCGCGGCTTCGCGACCACGCCGATCAGCGCGGGCTTTCGTGGGCATACGATTGCCGAGTGTCCGCCCAACGGGCAGGGGCTCGCGGCGCTGGTGATCGCCCGCATCCTCGACGGCTTCGATTTGAGCGAAGGCGCGGCGAGCGAGGCCGACCGCATCCATTTGTTGGCCGAAGCGACCAAGGCCGCCTATCGCTTGCGCGATCTGCTGATCGCCGATCCCGCCAACATGACGGTCAGTGTCGAAGACGTGTTGAGCGACGCCTTCATCGATCGGCTGCGCGCGCCGATCCGCCATGATCGCGCGTCCGACGCCTCGATCTGGGATGGGCCGATCCATCGCGAGACGGTCTATCTCACCGTTGTCGACCGCGATCGCAACATCGTCTCGCTGATCAACTCGCTATTCGCCCACTTCGGCAGCGGCATCTATGCGCCGAAATCCGGCGTGCTGTTGCAAAACCGCGGCGCCGGCTTCAGCCTGATCGCCGGCCACCCCAACGAAGTCGCCGCGCGCAAGCGCCCGCTTCACACCATCATCCCCGCGTTGCTGCTCAAAGACGGCGTGCCGCTGATGCCGTTTGGGGTGATGGGTGGCCAGTTCCAGGCGGTCGGGCACGCGCATTTCCTCACCCATGTGCTCGACCGCGGCTACGACCCGCAGCGCGCCAACGAGGCGCCGCGCAGCTTCGCCTTCGACGGGACGCTGACGCTTGAACCCGGCTTCGGCGAGGCGGTGCGCGCCGAGCTCGAGCAAAGGGGCCATCGCACCCTGTGGGCGAATGGCCCGATTGGCGGTTGCCAAGCGATCCTGATCGACAACGCGCGCGGCCTGTTGATCGGCAGTTCCGATCATCGCAAGGACGGCATGGCGCTCGGCTATTGACCAGCCCAAGCCGCTCGCTCGTGCGAGCGCCCAGCCCGCAAGACATTCAAATCGCAACCTAAAAAACCGCCCGCTTGCGCGCCGGCAGAACAAAATGTGAAAACTCGCGATGGGGAGCGCGTGGATCGGATGAGCGAGGCCTTCATAGGCGTCGACGTGGGAACGGCCAGCGCGCGCGCGGGCGTTTTCACGTCGCGTGGGCAATTGCTTGGCTATGCGAAGCGGCCGATCGCCCTTTGGCGCGATGCCGACGAGATCGTCGAGCAATCGTCGGCCGACATCTGGCGCGCGGTCGCCGCCGCCGTCCGCGCGGCCGTGGCGGCCTCGGGGATCGCCCCAACCGCCGTCGCCGGCATCGGCTTTGACGCCACCTGTTCGCTGGTCGCGCTCGCTCCCGATGGCGCGTCGCTGCCGGTCGGGCCGAGCGGCGATCCGGCGCGCGACGTCATCGCCTGGATGGATCATCGCGCCGTCGAGGAGGCCGCCGCCATCAATCGCGGCGGCCACGACGCGCTGCGCTGGGTTGGCGGCGCGGTCTCGCCGGAGATGCAGGCGCCCAAGCTGCTGTGGCTCGCTCGTCACGCGCCGCGCACATTTGCCAAGGCCGGGCATTTCCTCGACCTTGCCGACTTCCTCACCTTTCGCGCCACCGGCTCTACGGCTCGCTCGGCCTGCACAGTCGCCTGCAAATGGAACTACCTCGTCCACGCGGGCGGCTGGCCGACCGAGTTCTTCGCCAGCGTCGGCCTTGGCGAACTCATCGGCGCGGGATTCAGGCGCATCGGCGCCGAGATCGTCGCGCCCGGCGCGGCGCTGGGGCGCGGATTGTGCGCCGAGGCGGCCGAGGCATTTGGATTGCCCGCTGGCGTTCCGGTCGGCGCCGGGCTTATCGACGCGCACGCCGGCGCGCTCGCCACGCTCGGTGCGCCGCTTGGCGAGGGACCTGTCGATCCACGCCGTCGCATGGCGCTGGTGCTCGGCACCTCCGCTTGCTGCATGGCCTTGGCCGACGAAGCGCGCTTCGTCGCCCGCGTCTGGGGACCCCATTATTCGGCGCTGACGCCGGGCCAGTGGCTGGTCGAAGGGGGTCAATCGGCGTTCGGCGGCGCAATCGACCGGCTGATGGCGATGTGCCCGGCGTTCATCGACCTCGCCAGCGGCGCGATCGACTTCGCGACGCTGGAGCGCGAGATCGTCGCGCGCGCCGGCGGCGCATCGGCGGCGGCGCGGCTCGCTCGCGACGTGCATGTTCTGCCCGACTTCCTCGGCAATCGCACGCCCTACGCCGATCCGGCGACGCGCGCGGCGATTGTTGGCCTCGACTTACGCGACGACGCCGAAAGCGCGCTGAGACTCTATGTCGCCGGTCTGTGCGGGCTGGCGCAGGGGCTCGGCGAAATCTTCCGCTCGCTCGAAGCGGGCGGCTATGATTTCGATCTGGTGGTCGCCAGCGGCGGGGCAGGGGGCAGCGGTCTGGTGCGCCAGATCATCGCCGACGCGACCGGCAAACGGATCGCCGCGCCCGAGACCAGCGAACCGGTGCTGCTGGG
This sequence comes from uncultured Alphaproteobacteria bacterium, assembly GCA_963835215.1. Lineage (GTDB taxonomy): Bacteria > Pseudomonadota > Alphaproteobacteria > Rhizobiales > Beijerinckiaceae > Roseiarcus. The sequence continues at coordinate 122,227 of CAWIES010000001.1, forward strand.
CGCGGCGATGCTCGGCGCGATCGCCGCGGGGCGCAGCACGATGGCGCAGGCGATGGCGACGATGTCGCGCCTGAAAGGCGTCAACGAGCCAGCGGGCGGCGAGATCGCGGCCCTGCACGACAAGAAGCGCCTGGCGTTCGAAACGTTGCAACACGCGGAGCGACGCATTCGCGGCATCATGCTTTCGGGAGAGGGCCGACGCGCGGAGCCCGGCGGCGCCGCGGGCGCCAGCCGCACGATCGCCTGGCCGACGCTGATCATCTTCGACTGCGACGGCGTGCTGGTCGACAGCGAGACGATCGCTCTGACGCGCACCCGCGCGGCGCTCGAACGCTATGGCTTGCCGCTCAGTCTCGAAGAAACCGGCGAGCGGTTCCTCGGCGTCAGCGCGCAGTCGATGCGCGGCATGGCCGAGCGCGATCTTGGCGCCGCGCTGCCGCCGAGCTTCCTTGACGATCTTACGCGCGACATTCTCGCCGCCTTCGAAAACGAGTTGAAAGGCGTCGAGGGCATCCGCGAGGCGCTGACCGAACTGGGGCCACGCGACATCTGCGTCGCCTCGTCGAGTTCGGTCGAGCGCGTGCGTGCTTCGTTGCGCATTGTCGGCTTTTCGCGGCTGTTCGAGCCCAATCTGTTCTCCGCCGCCGAGGTCGCGCATGGCAAGCCGGCGCCCGATCTGTTTCTGCTGGCGGCGGGCCGCATGGGCGCCGAGCCGCGCGATTGCCTGGTGATTGAAGACAGTGTGCCCGGCGTGACAGCGGCGGCGCGCGCTGGCATGACAGTGTTTGGCTTCGTGGGCGGCGGTCACATCGTCGGCGCCGCGCATGGCGAGCGGCTGCGCGCCGCTGGCGCGGAACTGGCGTTCGAGGACATGCGCGAACTGCCGCGCCTGATCCGGCAGCAACGGGCGCGCCGCACCGCCGCCGAGTGAGCGAATGCGAAAAAGGGTCCGAGGATGACGAAAAACAATGATGGCGAGAGCGCCCGCCTCGATGACGCCGCCCGCGCCGGCTGGCTCTACTACGTCGCCGGCAACACCCAGGATCAGATCGCCAAGAAACTCGGCGTCTCGCGCCAGAGCGCACAAAGACTGGTGTCGCTAGCGATGAGCGAGCGGCTGATCAAGGTGCGGCTCGATCATCCGATCGCGCGCTGCATGGAGCTCGCCGCCTTGCTGCGCCAACGCTACGATCTGCGCTACTGCGAGGTCGCGCCGAGCGATTCAGCCTCGCATTCGGCAACGCTCGGCATCGCGCAGATCGCCGCAGCCGAGATGGAGCGTTGGCTGCGCCGCGCCGATCCGGTCATCATCGGCATTGGCACTGGCCGCACGATGCGCGCCGTCGCCGACCAGGTGCCGCAGATGGAATGCCCGCAGCACCGCCTGGTTGGCCTCGTTGGCGCGACCAAGATCGACGGCTCGGCCTCGTTCTACGACGTCATCATGCGGCTCTCCGACACGGTGCGCGCGCCGCTCTATCCAATGGCGCTGCCGGTGATGGCGCGCTCGTCGGCCGAGCGCGACCTGCTGACCAGCCTGCCGTCGATCCGCAACGTTTTGGCGCTGGTCGAGCAGGCCGACGTGACCTTCGTCGGCGTCGGCTCGATCGGCGAGAACACGCCGCTGCTGAAAGACGGCTTCATCAGTTTCGATGAGAACGAGGCGCTGCGTCACGCTGGCGCGGTCGGCGAGATCACCGGCTGGGCGTTCGACGGGCGCGGCCGGCTGATCGAGGGACTGACCAACGAACGCGTCGCCAGCGCGCCGCTGCGCGAGGCGACCAAGCGGCTGATGATCGGCGTCGCGATGGGCCCCTCGCGCCGGGCCGCGCTGCGCGGCGCGCTCGCCGGGCAATTGATTTCCGGCCTGGTGACGGACGAGGCGACGGCTGAGCACTTACTGCGCCGCTAGGCCATTGTGCGCTGCAGCGACGAATTCTGGATTGACACCGGCGCTCTGACCGGGTGAATATTCGCCCGCAAGAATGGCAATTGCCCAATTCGTGGCATTGCGCATCGGAGGATACGCTATGAAGGTGCTCGTGAAGAGCCTGATGGGCGCCGTGGCGCTCGCGGGCTTGTCGCTCCCCGCTCTCGCCGACACAACGTTGACCATCGCCACCGTCAACAACGGCGACATGATCCGCATGCAGAAGCTGACGGACGATTTCACCAAGGCCAATCCAGACATCAAGCTCAACTGGGTGACGCTCGAAGAGAACGTGCTGCGCCAGAAGGTGACGACCGACATCGCCACCAAGGGCGGCCAGTTCGACGTGTTGACCATCGGCACCTACGAAGTGCCGATCTGGGCCAAGAAGGGCTGGCTCGTTCCGCTCGACAAGCTCGGCGCCGACTACAACGTCGACGATCTGCTGCCCGCCATCCGCTCCGGCCTGATCGGTCGACGGCAAGCTCTACGCCGCGCCGTTCTACGGCGAGAGCTCGTTCGTGATGTATCGCACCGACCTGATGGAGAAGGCCGGGCTGACGATGCCCGACAAGCCGACCTGGGACTTCATCCGCGAAGCCGCCGACAAGATGACCGACAAGGCCGGCGGGATTTACGGCATCTGCCTGCGCGGCAAGGCGGGCTGGGGCGAGAACATGGCGTTCCTGACCGCGACCGCCAATTCCTTCGGCGCGCGCTGGTTCGACGAGAAGTGGAAGCCGCAGTTCAATACGCCGGAGTGGAAGAACGACGCTCGATTTCTACGTCGTCGCTGATGAAGGCTGACGGCCCTCCCGGCGCCTCCTCGAACGGCTTCAACGAGAATCTCGCGCTGTTCAACGCCGGCAAATGCGGCATGTGGATCGACGCCACGGTCGCCGCCGGCTTCGTGACCGACCCCAAGCAGTCGCAGGTCGCCGACAAGGTCGGCTTCGCGCTCGCTCCCGACGACGGGCCTTGGCAAGCGCGGCAATTGGCTGTGGGCTTGGTCGCTCGCGGTTCCCGCCGGCTCGCAGAAGATCGACGCCGCCGAGAAGTTCGTCGCCTGGGCGACCTCCAAGCACTACACCGAACTCGTTGCCGCGCAGGACGGCTGGGCGCACGTTCCCCCGGGCACCCGCACCTCGCTCTACAGCAACGCCGACTACGTGAAGGCCGCGCCCTGGGCGACGATGACCATCGAACTCGATCAACACGGCTGACCCGACCCATCCGACGGTCAAGCCGGTTCCCTACGTCGGCGTACAGTTCGTCGCGATCCCCGAGTTCCAGGGCATCGCCACCGAAGTCGGCCAGGACTTCTCGGCGGCGCTGGCCGGATCGATGAGCGTCGACGACGCGCTCGCCAAGGCTCAGGCCTCGACCGAGACCGCGATGAAGAAGGCCGGCTACATCAAGTAGTCGACAGGCTTCAGATTTGCGAACGCGCCCCGCGTCCGCAAGTCAAAAAAGGGTGACCTCCCCCCATCCGCATCCCCTCCCCATCGTTGGGGAGGGGAAGTGGACCCTCAGACGCCGGGCCGGGGGATAAGAGAGCGATAAGCCGCTCGCGCGCGCTGCTGTTTCGTTATACTTCGCGGCGCGAGGCGCTCCAACGGTTCGACCAAGTTCTAGACCTCGACCAAGCTCAAGACCAAGATCTCGATAGGGAGCGACGTTCGTGGCGACGCAGCAGACAACCACCGCCGGGCGCATGTTGGTCGCCCCCTCCGTCATCCTGCTCTTTGCCTGGATGATCGCGCCGCTCGCGCGCACGCTCTATTTCTCGCTGCTGCGCTACAGTCTGCTCGATCCCACGACCACCGCGTTCGTCGGCGTCCAGAATTACACCTATTTCCTCTCGGACCCGAACTTCCTCGCCGCGCTCGGCAACACGCTGATCCTGGTCGGCTCGGTGCTGGTCATCACCGTGATTGGCGGAATTCTCGTCGCGCTGCTGATGGATCAGCCGGTGTTCGGCCAGGGCGTGCTGCGGCTGATGGTGATCGCGCCGTTCTTCGTCATGCCGACGGTCAGCGCCCTGGTGTGGAAAAACCTGCTGATGAACCCGGAGTCGGGTTTCCTCACCTGGCTGGCGCATTCTGTCGGTCTGCCCGCGCCGGTCTGGTTCACCAACTGGCCAATGCTCTCGGTGATCATGATCGTCGCGTGGGAATGGCTGCCGTTCGCCAGCCTGATTCTGCTGACGGCGCTCCAATCGCTCGACGAGGAACAGCGAGAGGCGGCCCAGCTAGATGGCGCGGGCTTCTTGTCCTATTTCTTCTACATCGTGCTGCCGCATATCGCGCGCGCGATCACCGTCGTCATCCTGATCGAGACGATCTATCTGCTCAGCGTCTTCGCCGAGATTCTCGTCACCACCGCGGGCGGTCCGGGCACCGCCACCACCAACATCGCCTTCCTCGTCTACAAGCAGGCGCTGCTCGATTTCGACGTCGGCGGCGCGTCTGCCGGCGGCATCGTCGCGGTCGTCCTCGCCAACATCGTCGCGGTCTTCCTGATGCGGATGATCGGCAAGAACCTGGAGGGTTGAGCCATGGCGCGCCGCACATCGACCGGCAGACGCATCGGGGTGACCGTGGCCGCGTGGGCGGTCGGGTTCATAATTTTCTTCCCGATCCTCTGGACGTTCCTGACCAGCTTCAAGACCGAGCTCGACGCGTTCTCCTATCCGCCGAAGTTCCTGTTCTTCCATTGGACGCTGGAGAACTACGTCGAGGTCCAGGACCGCTCGAACTATCTGCTGTTCGCCTATAACTCGATCGTGCTGTCTATCGGCGCCAACATCGTCGGCCTGATCATCGCTATACCTGCGGCCTGGTCGATGGCGTTCGCGCCGACGATCGCGCCCGACCGCAAGCTGACGCGAACCCTCTATGCGATCATCGCCGTCGTCGTCGTGCTGGCCGCGCTCGCGCTGTGGGCTGTCGGCGACGCGCGCTACGACTGGCAGGTTTGCGGTCCCATCTTCCTTCTCGCCGCGCTGCCGATCGTCTATTGGATCATGACGCGCCGCACGACCGACGTGCTGATGTGGATGCTATCGACCAAGATGATGCCGGGCGTCGGCGTGCTGGTGCCGATCTTCCTTTGGTTCCGCGATCTGCATCTGCTCGACAGCCGGGTCGGCGTCGGCCTCATGTTGCTGCTGATGAACCTGCCGATCATCATCTGGATGCTCTACACCTACTTCAAGGAAATCCCGGTCGACATTCTCGAAGCCGCGCGCATGGACGGCGCCTCGCTGCTCAACGAGATCATCTACGTGTTGACCCCGATGGCGGTGCCGGGCATCGCTTCGACCATGCTGCTGACGGTCATTCTGTCGTGGAACGAAGCATTCTGGACCCTCAACCTGACGACCCATGACGCCGCGCCGCTGACCGCCTTCATCGCCTCCTATTCGGCGCCTGAGGGGCTATTCTGGGCTAAGCTTTCGGCCGCCTCGACGCTGGCGATCGCCCCCATTCTGATTCTCGGCTGGTTCTCGCAGAAGCAACTCGTTCGCGGCCTGACGTTCGGCGCTGTGAAATAATCTGGAATTGAGGAAACGCGACCATGGGCAGCATCGAACTGAAGTCCGTGCGCAAGAGTTTCGGCGCCTTCGACATCATCAACGGCATCGACCTGACGATCGACGACGGTGAGTTCGCCGTGTTTGTCGGACCGTCGGGCTGTGGCAAATCGACGCTGCTGCGCCTCATTGCCGGCCTCGAGGACGTCACTGGCGGCCAGATACTGATCGACGGGCACGACGCCACCGAAGTCGGTCCGGCGCAGCGCGGCCTGGCGATGGTCTTCCAGTCCTACGCGCTCTACCCGCACATGAGCGTGCGCAACAACATCGCCTTCGCGCTGAAGATGGCCGGTCAGAAGCCCGACGACATCGACCGCAAGGTGACCAAGGCGGCGGGGACGCTGAACCTCACCGACTATCTCGATCGCAAGCCGCGTCAGCTTTCGGGCGGCCAGCGCCAGCGCGTCGCGATCGGACGCGCCATTGTGCGCGAGCCCAAGGCGTTTCTGTTCGACGAGCCGCTGTCCAATCTCGATGCGGCGCTGCGCGTTCAGATGCGGCTCGAGATCGGCGATCTGCACCACGCGCTGAAGACGACGATGATCTACGTCACCCACGATCAGGTCGAGGCGATGACGATGGCCAACAAGATCGTCGTGCTCGACAAGGGCTCGATCGCGCAGGTCGGTTCGCCGTTGGAGCTCTACAACCGGCCGAACGGCCTGTTTGTCGCCGGCTTCATCGGGTCGCCGACCATGAACCTGATCAAAGGCGAGTCGGCGACCAAGCGCGGCGCGACGACGATCGGCGCCCGTCCCGAGCACGTCGACGTTTCCACCACCGCCGGCGAATGGCGCGCGCAGGTGCGGCTCGCCGAACATTTGGGCTCCGACACGTTCGTGCACGCCAACAGCGATGGAGTGGGGCCCTTGACCATTCGCCTTGCCGGCGAGGCGTCGTTGGCGCCGGGCGACACGATCTTCGTCACGCCAAGGGAGGCGAATGTGCACCGCTTCGGTCCCGACGGCCGAAGGCTGGGCTGAGCCGGGCGCGGGAATCGGGTCGATTGGAAATTCAGTCATGCGCGTAAAGCTTGCCGCCGCCGCGTTGAAGCAGATGCCGCGCGACGTCGCCGTCCCAGCCTATCGCCGCGCCGACCTGTCCCCCGGCATCGTCCACATCGGCGTCGGCAATTTTCATCGCGCTCATCAAGCCGTCTATCTCGACGATCTGTTCGCCACCGGGCGCGACCACGATTGGGCGATCGTCGGGGCGGGCGTGCGCGAATTCGACAATGAGGTTCACGACAAGCTCGCCGCGCAAGACTGGCTGACGACCGTCGTCGAGCAGGACGCGCATGCGGCGAGCGCGCGCGTCACCGGCGCGATGATCGATTTCGTGCGGCCCTTCGACGTCGCAACGATGCTCGACCGGCTAGCCCAGCCGGCGATCCGCATCGTGTCGCTGACCATCACCGAGGGTGGCTACTGCATCGATCCGGCGACGCAGAAGTTCGACCCGCGCCATCCCGAGATCGCTTATGATGCGGCGCATTTCGACGCGCCGAAGTCGGCCTTTGGGCTGATCGTCGCCGGTCTCAAGCGCCGCCGCGCCGCTGGGGTTGCGCCGTTCACCGTCATGTCGTGCGACAACATTCCCGGCAACGGCCATGTCTGCGAGAGCGCGGTGGCGGGGCTTGCCGAACTGGTCGATGCCGAACTCGCGAGCTGGATTCGCGCCAACGTATCGTTCCCCAACTCGATGGTCGACCGCATCACGCCGGCGACGAGCGAGCGCGAGCGCAAAATCCTCGCCGACCGCTTCGGTGTCGAGGACAACTGGCCGGTGTTCTGCGAGCCGTTCCGCCAATGGGTGATCGAAGACCGTTTTCCCGCTGGGCGCCCCGCGCTGGAGAGCGTCGGCGTTACCTTCGTTTCCGACGTCGCGCCCTACGAGCTGATGAAGATCCGCATCCTCAACGGCGGCCATGCGGCGATCGCGTATCCCGCCGGCCTGCTCGACATCCATTTCGTCCACGAGGCGATGGAGGACCAGCAGATCGCGGCCTTCCTCGAGACGCTGACCAAACGCGAGGTGCTCTCGGTCGTGCCGCCGCCGCCCGGCGTCGTCCTCGACGCCTATCGCGCCAAGGTGGCCGAACGCTTCGCCAATCCGAAGATCGGCGACACGGTGGCGCGCCTGTGCTTCGACGGCTCGAACCGTCAACCGAAGTTCATCCTGCCGACGGTCGCCGACCGGCTGGCGGGGGGCGGGGACATTCGCGGCCTCGCGCTCGTCTCGGCTTTGTGGTGCCGCTACTGCTACGGCGAATCGGAGAGCGGCAAACTCATCGCGCCGAACGATCCCGCCTGGGATCGTTTGCAGGCCGCTTCGCGATTGGCGCGCGGCGAACCTCGCGCCTTTCTCGCCATGCACGACATCTTCGGCGCGCTCGCCAAGACGCCGGCCTATGTCGCGGCTTTCTCCAACGCGCTCGCAACCGTGTGGTCGCAAGGCGTTCGCGCCGCGCTCGACGACTATCTCGCCGGAAAGCCGTGAGCCGCGGCAAGCCGCCGCAGCGCACGCGACCCGGCGGAAATCCAAGGGAAGACTCACGATGAAGCTGAAGAATAAGGTCGCCGTCGTCACCGGCGGCGCGCGCGGCATCGGCGCGGCGATCGTCGAGCGTTATGTCGCCGAAGGCGCTCTGGTCGCGGTTGCCGATGTTTCCTTCGCTCAGGCGCAGGAGACGGCGGCGCGCCATGGCGACGCGGCGCTGGCGGTGTCGCTCGATGTGTCGAAGTCGGCTTCGATCACCGCGGCGGTGGACTCGATCATCGGCCATTGGGGCCGCATCGACATTCTCGTCAACAACGCCGCCGTGTTCGATCTCGCGCCGATCGTCGAGGTGACCGAGGCGAGCTGGGACAGATTGTTCGCGGTCAACGTCAAGGGCCTGTTCTTCACCTTGCAGAGCGTCGCCAAGCGGATGATCGCGCGCGGCGAGGGCGGCAAGATCATCAACATGGCTTCGCAGGCGGGACGGCGCGGCGAGGCGCTGGTCGGCGTCTATTGCGCGACCAAGGCGGCCGTCATCAGCCTCACCCAGTCGGCGGGCCTCGATCTCATCAAGCACCGCATCAACGTCAACGGCATCGCGCCCGGCGTGGTCGACACGCCGATGTGGGGCGAGGTCGACGCGCTGTTCGCTAAATACGAGCACCGTCCGCCCGGCGAAAAGAAGCGCCTGGTCGGCGAGGCGGTGCCGTTTGGGCGCATGGGCAAGCCGGAGGAACACGTCGGCGCAGCGGTGTTCCTCGCCTCGGCCGACGCCGACTACATCGTCGCCCAGACGCTCAACGTCGATGGCGGCAACTGGATGAGCTGAGCGCCGGCGGTTCGCTGCGAAACCGCCGCGCCGCGCCGCGCGCGTTGGCGCGGCATGGTTAACAATTCTTAAACTCCTAAGTAATCCGACAGTACAGTCGTCACACATGACTGATACGTCAGTCGTCATTCGTCTGCAGTTACGGCAGGCCGACGAGGCGCCGACGCCGTCCCGTAACCCATCCTCGCGCCGAGAGATGAGATGGCGGCGGGCGTGGGTTCGCTTGGGTCCATAGGGCTGGAGCGCCGCTATCGAAAAAATCCTAGCGCAATAAACGTCAGCCTTTCCTGAGGAGGATACGATGGTCAACGTTGCGCCGCCGACAAGACTTTCCGGCAACTCGAATTATTTTCTCTATTCGCGCTGCAATCCGATCACCGATCTTTCCGTCATTATCGACATCACGGAAACAATGCTGGCGCCCACCGGCTTGAGCTTTCAATTGAATTGCTGGTCGGCGCTGGGGGCGAATTCGGTCTGGCAGCAATATGTCGTCGGCTTCGACACCTCCAGCGGACCGAGCCCCGATATCTTCTGCCAGATCGACAATTGGCCGGCCCCCGGCTTCGACGGCGCCACAGGCGATCTAATCAATCACATCGTTCCTCTGGTCACGCTTCCCGGCACAAGCCCCGCGCTGCCGGCCGGCTACCAAATTCGCATCGATCTCGCCAACGAGGCGGGAGGCGCAATCAACGGCGTGACCTTCACGATCGCCGACAATCAGGGGAAGGTCTTCACCAGCGGGCCGATCGTCTTGACCACGCTGCATGTCGACGGCAATCCCAGCGAACCGATCACGCAGGCGGCGCTGGCGCCCATCAACGCCATTCAGCTCAACGTCGTGGGGAAGACCAACGGCGAAGCGACCTATTTGCCGACGGGCGCCGGAACCATCACCTATTTGGCGTCCAGCCCGCTCACGGCGCTCAGCGCTCAGCCGTCGTGCACGACGGCGCAAGACATCGATACCGAGGAACAAGCGAACGCCGCCTACGACGAATTGGCCGAAGGCGCCGCAACGCAAATTCGCCAGACGTTCAGCGCCAGCCCGCGATCGAGCTACGCGGCCGGCGGGGGTTTCGCGGTCTCGCGGCAATTCGGGACCGAGCGCACCAATCTCTATGTCGCCTCGCGCACCGGGCAGATCGACATTTTCCGTGTCGAGGGCGACGGCGCATGGCGGTTGACGACTGGCCTCGGCCCGGTCGCGCTGGCGCGCCCCTACGCCAAGATCGCGGCGTCGGAACGTTTCGGCGCGCCGGCCCAGACCGACATTTTCCTGATCGATCAGTCCGGCTACATCAACGTCGCCTCGGCGATCGGCGCTGGCGCCTGGTCAACCCCCAAGCGCGTCTCGGGCGGGGCCAAGAACAGCGCGGTCCAGAGCGGAGAACTCGCGGCCTCGCGCCAGATTGGCACAAACCGAACCGACGTTTTCTTCGTCAACGCGAACCAGACGCTCAGCCTCGTCTGGGTCGAGGGCGCGTCAGGCGCAAGCGCGGCGCCGACGCCGGTGAGTGGGCCAAATTTCGCGCCCAAGGGCGCGCCTTTGGCCGCGAGCCAGCGCTTCGGCACGCCTGACCGAACGGACGTCTTCGTGGTCGACAACGACGGCCAGTTGAACGAATTCTCGGTTCACGGCGGCGGAGCTTGGGGAGCGGCGGTCAAAATCGGCAAGTCGGGGCAATATGCGACGAAGTCTTTTCTCGCCGCGTCGCAGCAGTTCGGCCTCGCCAACCAGACCGACCTGTTCATCGTCGACAAGAATGGCCAGCTCAACGTCTACTGGGCTCACGGCGCCGGCGCCTGGAGCCATGATCCCACTCTGGTGGGACCGGCGGGCCTCGCCGCACCCGGCGCGCCGATCGCCGCGACGCGACATTTCGGCATGAACGACCGCACCGACGTCTTCATCGTCAACAAGAGCGGCGAGCTGGATATGTTCTGGATCGAGGGCCCTGGTGTCTGGAACGGTCCGCGCGAGTTGGGGACGGTCGGCGTCACCTCAAGCGGGACCCATATCGTCGCCTCACAGCATTTCGGCGAAGACGATCAGACCGACGTGTTCATGCTCAACACGACCGGCGTCAATTCACCGGGCTGGCCGACGCTCTTCTGGACGCGGCGCGCTGGTCCGTGGGGCGGGCCGGTCGCCTTGGTCACCAGAGCCTAGAGGCGGGGTCGCAAAACGAGCGTCCTTGCCTGCGCGCGTGTCCGCTCGGTCAGGCGTTCGATGCGAAATCGATGACGCAGACCTTCTCGAGGGCCGCGTCGAGGTGGTCGTGTACGAACGCCTGATGCGCGGGATGGGGCAGATAGGCGTCGCGCCCTTCGGGACCGGCGAAGGAAACCACGAAGCAATGGGTGAAACCCTGATCCAGGCCCTCCGGGCTGGAATTTCGGCCCCATTCGAATCCGGTCACGAACGGCAATTCGGCGCTGAGCGCGCGAAAGGCGGCCTCGATCCCCCTGACCGTCGCTTCGGGGACCGTCGGCTTGAATTTGAACAGGACGACGTGGCGGTAGGGGCTGCTCTGCTTCGACATCAAAAGGTCCTTGCTCAAATGGCGTGCCGGCGGACGAAGGCGTAAACGCCAACAATCATAACGAGAAAGGCCGGCTTCGCAATTCCGCGCGCCGCCGCGGTCGACGCGTGTGGTGTGGCGCCCGCCAACGCCGCTGGCATAAAATTCGTTGACAACGGACGTTACGTAAAGCAACCGGCTTGCGAACCCAGCATGCCGGAAGGTGGATGGCCAAACTCACGATTTCCGATGTCGCCGCCAGGGCGGGTGTCTCGAAGGCCACCGTTTCGCGCGTGCTGAACAAGCGGCTGGATGGCGTCGGGCGGGAGACGCGCGAGCGGATCGAGAAAGCTCTCGACGAGGCCGGCTTTCAGCCCTCGGCGCCGGCGCGGAACCTGTCGGCCGGCCGGTCGCGATCCGTCGGGCTGGTCATTCCCGACATCGCCAATCCGTTCTTTCCGCCGATGGTCGGGGGCGCCGAGCAGGCGCTGGTCGCTGCCGGCTATAGTCTCGTCCTCTGCAATTCCCGCCGGGATGTCGCGAAGGAGGAGGGGTACATTCGTATCCTGATCGAAAAGGGCGTGGACGGGGTGATCCTGGATTCGACCGGATCGCCGAACGATTCCCAGGTTCGGCTGCTCGCCGACGCCGGCATTCCCTTCGTCCTTCTCGATCGCCTGATCGGGCGGCGCGCCGCGCATTTTGGCGTGTTCGTCGACAATCGGCTCGGCGCGCGTCAGGCGGTTGAGCATTTGCTGACGCGCGAGGGATGCTCGCTCGTCTTCATCAACGGCCCGGCCGATCTTTCGCACTCGATCGAGCGGCGCGCCGGGGTCGAAGCCGCCTTCGCCGACAGTGGCCTGCCGCGCGAGCGTCTGCGCATTGTCCACGGCGACTACACGCTTGAAGGGGGGCGCCGGGCGATTGCCGAACTGGTCGGCTCTGGCGACGGCGTTGCGCCCGAACCGCGCTTGCCCTTCAATGCGGTCTTTGCCGCCAATGACATGATGGCCTTCGGGGCGCTCAGGGCGTTGCGGCATGTCGGCGTCGGCGTGCCGGACGAGGTCGAGGTGGTCGGGTTCGACGACGTGGAATTTGCCCGCTTCGCCGAACCGCCGTTGACGACGGTCGCGCAGCCAGCGAAGGAGATGGGCGCGGCCGGCGCGGAATTGCTTCTGCAACTGATCGCGGGGATAAAACCGCGCCACAAGACGGTGGTGATGACGCCCAGCCTGGTGCTGCGCGGCACCACGCAAGCGCGACCCGCCTCGGCTGCCGAGGCGCCGTGCAAGGGAGTACGCAAGCATGGACGACTTTGAGTTCCTCAATCCGACCAAGATCGTGTTCGGTCGCGGTGCGGAGGCGAGGGTGGGCGCCGAGGTCGCGCCCTACAGCAAAAAAATTCTGCTTCACTACGGCAGCGAGCGCATCAAGACTTCCGGCCTGTTCGATCGGGTGACGGCGTCGTTGCGCAAGGCGGGCGTCGAGTGGGTGGAACTCGGCGGCGTTCTGCCCAATCCTCGTCTCGCGCTGGTCCACGAGGGCGTGCGCCTGAGCAAGCAGCACGGGCTCGGCCTGATCCTGGCGGTCGGCGGGGGCAGCGCCATCGACTCGGCCAAGGCGATCGCCATGGGCGCCAAGATCGATGGAGACGTCTGGGACTTCTTTCTCGGCAAAGGCGCCCCGGTTACGGCGTTGCCGATCGGCACCGTCCTGACCATTCCGGCTGCCGGCAGCGAGGCGAGCACCGGCTGCGTGATCACCAAGGAAGAAGGTGGCCTCAAGCGCTCGGTGAATTCCGAGCTGATTTACCCGCGCTTTTCGATCCTCAATCCGGAACTCGCGTTCACGCTGCCGCCGTTCCAGGTGGCGTGCGGCGCGGTCGACATTATGTCGCACCTCATGGAGCGCTACTTCACCAACGTGAAGAACGTCTCGTTCACCGACCGCCTGATCGAAGCGACGATGAAGACGATCATCGCCAAGGCGCCCCAGGTGATGAAGAACCCGCGCGACTACGACGCCTGGGCGGAATTCATGTGGGCGGGCACGATCGCCCACAACAACCTGCTCAACACCGGCCGCGTCGGCGACTGGGGATCGCACGACATCGAACACGAAATCAGCGGCATCTATGACGTTGCGCATGGCGCCGGGCTCGCCGTGGTGTTTCCCGCCTGGATGAAGTTCGTCAAGCATCACGACCTCGATCGCTTCGTGCAATGGGCGGTGCGGGTGTGGAACGTCGAGCTGAATGTGTTCGATCGCGAGGCGGTCGTTGCCGAAGGGATCGCCCGGATGGAAGCCTTCTTCCGCTCGCTCGGGCTGGGGACGACGCTTGCCGCGCTTGGCGTCAAGGACGACCGGATCGACGAAATGGCGACAAAATGCACCAATGGCGACGCGCGCAGCGTCGGCAATTTCGTCAAGCTAGATCGCGCCGCGGTCGCTAAGGTTCTCCACCTCGCTCAGTGATCGAAGGGGCGTCGCGCGATGAGGGGCGATCCGCGCAGCCACGGGCTGTGGGAGCTGTCCGCTCCCGCGGCGCCCCCGACTCCTCCACTTGAAGGCCAAATCGACTGCGACATCGCAGTGGTCGGCGCCGGCTACACCGGTCTGTCGGCCGCGTTGCACGCGGCGCAAGCGGGCGCATCGGTCGCCGTGCTCGAGGGCGCCGAGGTCGGCTTTGGCGGATCGGGGCGCAATGTCGGCCTGGTCAACGCCGGCATGTGGGTCATGCCCGACACGCTGGCTGCGCGGCTCGGCGACACATACGGGCCGAGGCTGCTAACTCTGCTTAGCGAAGCGCCGCGCGTCGTTTTCGCGCTGGTCGACAAACACGCGCTCAACTGCGAACTCAGGCGCAGCGGCACGTTGCATTGCGCGGTCGGCGCCAGCGGCCTCGCCGAAATCGCCGAACGCGAGCGGCAGTGGCGCGCGCGCGGCGCGCCGGTCAAACTGCTCGACGCGGGCGAGACGGCGACGAAAATTGGCGCGCGCGCCTACACGGGTTCGCTGCTCGACAAGCGCGCCGGGACGATCCAGCCGCTCGCTTACGCGCGCGGCCTCGCCAGCGCGGCGATTGGCGCGGGCGCGCGCATCTTCGCCGCGAGCCCGGTCGTCAGTTGCGAGGAGGACGGCGATCGCTGGATCGTGCGCACGCCGCAGGGCGCCGTCAGGGCCAAATGGGTGATCGTCGCCACCAACGCGTATACGGTCGCGCCGTGGAGCGAGTTGCGCGGAGAGCTGACCGCGATGCCCTATTTCAATTTCGCCACCGCGCCGCTGTCCCAGGATCTGCGCAACGCCATTCTGCCGGAGCGACAAGGGGTCTGGGACACGCGCCGGGTGCTCAGCTCGTTTCGCTTCGACCGCCTGGGACGTCTGGTGTTTGGCAGCGTCGGCGCGCTGCGCGGCTCGGGCGCCGCGATCCATCGCGCCTGGGCAAGCCGCGCGATCGGCAAGCTGTTCCCACCCCTTGGCGGGATCGAGTTCGAGAGCGAGTGGTACGGCATGATCGGCATGACCGGCGACGATCTGCCGCACTTTCATCGCCTGGCTCGCAACGTCATCTCGATTGGCGGTTACAATGGCCGGGGCATTGCTCCCGGAACCGTGTTCGGCCGCGCGCTGGCCGAGTTGGCGCTTGGCAAGATCGGGGAATCCGACTTGCCCCTGCCGGTCAGCGCGGCCAAAGCGGCATGGATGCGCAAGGCCGCCGAGCCCTATTACGAACTCGGAGCGCAGATCGCCCATTTCTTCGACGCCCGGACGAGAGCGGAGGCGCTTCGCGCGAGAAAGCGCCTCAGCGCGCCTTCTCCCCGCGGGCGGGGAAAAGGTTAGGATGCGCGGCGTGACGGTTGACCGCAATCGCGCGGACAATCGCTTGACCCTGGCCCATCGAGTGTTTCGCCATGACCGATAGCATCCCCGCTTCTCCTCTCGCCGGCGAGGTTCGTCGCATTCTCGTCTCGCTTGGCGTCGCGCCCGAGCGTCTCGCGGGCGGCGGCCTCACCGTCAATTCGCCGATCGACGGCCAGCCGCTGGCGAGTCTGCGACAGACCAGCGTCGCTGAGGCGGGCGAGATCATCGGCCGCGCCGACGCCGCCTTCCGCAAATGGCGCAGCGTGCCGGCGCCGCGTCGCGGCGAACTGGTTCGTCTGCTCGCCGATGAATTGCGCGCCGAGAAGGCGGCGCTCGGCCGGCTGGTGACGATTGAAGTCGGCAAAGTCGAGTCCGAAGGTCTGGGCGAAGTGCAGGAGATGATCGACATCTGCGACTTCGCCGTCGGCCTGTCGCGTCAGCTCTATGGCCTGACGATCCAGTCCGAGCGCGCCGACCACAAGCTCACCGAAGCCTGGCGCCCCGCCGGCGTCGTCGGCGTCATTTCGGCCTTCAATTTTCCCGTCGCCGTGTGGTCGTGGAATGCCGCGCTGGCGCTGGTGTGCGGCGACGCGGTGGTGTGGAAGCCCTCGGAAAAGGCGCCGCTGAGCGCGCTGGCGACCGAGGCGCTCTATCGTCGCGCCGCCGCCAAGTTCGGCCCCGAGGCGCCCGATGGCCTGGTCGCGCTGCTGATCGGCGCGCGCGAGGCCGGCGAGGCGCTGGTCGACGATCCGCGCGTGCCGGTGCTCTCGGCGACCGGCTCGACGCGCATGGGCCGCCTGGTCGGCGAGCGGCTGGCGCGGCGCTTCGCCAAAGCCATCCTCGAGCTTGGCGGCAACAACGCCTCCATCGTCACGCCTTCGGCCGACCTCGATCTGACCTTGCGCGCCGTCGCCTTTGGCGCGATGGGCACGGCGGGCCAGCGCTGCACGACGCTGCGCCGGCTGATCGTCCATGAGAGCGTCTACGACGCGCTGGTCCCCAGACTCGCCAGCGTCTACCGCAACATTTCGGTCGGCGATCCCACGGCCTCGCCGGCGCTGGTCGGCCCGCTGATCGACGCCGCTGCCTTTAGCGCGATGCAGAGGGCGCTCGTCGCCGCCAAGGCGGCGGGGGGAATCGTGCATGGCGGCGAACGAGTCGAGGTCAATGGTTCGGCGTCGTTCTACGCGCGCCCCGCGCTGGTCGAGATGCCCGCGCAACTCGGCCCGGTGATCGAAGAGACCTTCGCGCCGATCCTCTATGTGCTGAAATATCGCGACCTCGACGAAGCGATCGCGCTGCACAATGGCGTGCCGCAGGGCCTGTCGTCCTCGATCTTCGCCACCGACATCCGCGAGGTCGAGCGCTTCCTCTCCGAACTGGGCTCCGACTGCGGGATCGCCAACGTCAACATGGGCACGTCGGGCGCAGAGATCGGCGGCGCTTTCGGCGGCGAGAAAGAGACCGGCGGCGGGCGCGAGAGCGGCGCCGACGCCTGGAAGGCCTATATGCGCCGCCAGACCAGCGCGGTGAACTACGGCCGCAGCGTGCCGCTGGCGCAGGGGGTGAAGTTCGACGTCTGACGCGCTCACGCGATCTTGGCTTGACCGCCCCGGCCGGCGCCGCTCTGCTGACGGCTCGGCAAGGGGCGCTGGCAGGAGCAACCCATGCGCATCGCCATCCTGATCGCTACGCTCGTTTTGGTCGCACTCGGCGCGTTTCCCGGGCGGGCGCACGCCGGCGAGGCGGTCGACGCCATCGTTGTCCTCGCCGCCGACGTCTCGCGCAGCATCAACGACGACGAGTTCGCCTTGCAGCGCCGCGGCTATGCGGCGGCGATCGTCAGCCCCAAACTGATCGAAGCGATCGGCGCCGGCCCGCATGGCGCAATCGCGCTTTGCTATGTCGAATGGGCGGGGCCAAGCGAACAGAAGATCGTCGTCGACTGGAAGATCGTGCACGGCCCCGCCGACGCCGAGGCCTTCGCCGCCACGCTCCTCGCCGCGCCGCGCGCCTTTGTCGGCCGCACGGCGATCGGATCGGCGATCGACTTTGCGATGGCCGCGATTGGCGCCAGCGGCTTTTCATCCGACCGCAAGGTGATCGACGTTTCCGGCGACGGGACGAGCAATCAGGGACGCCCGGCCCCCGAAGCGCGCGACGTGGCGGTCGCGGCCGGCGCGGTCATCAACGGCCTGTCGATCTTCAACCGGAGCGCGGCCGCTGAGAGCGGCTATCTGGCGCTGCACACCAATCCGCCGGGCGGCCTCGCGCAATATTATCGCGACAACGTTATCGGCGGCCCCGGCGCCTTCGTGCTGCCGATCGACGACTTCGGTAAATTCAGCGAAGCGATGATCCGCAAATTGATCGCCGAAATCGCGAACGCGGCGGCGCCGGCGACGGGGGGATAGACCCCCTCTCCCTGGAGCGCTCCCCCTCAGAACGCCTCCGTCCACGGCCGCAGTTCGAATTCCCAGGTCCAGGCGCTGCGAGGCTGGCGCAGCGCCTGCAGATAAGTCTCGGCGATCGCGTCGGGGTCGAGCATCGAGTCCGGCTTGTTCGGGTCTTCGGTGCGGCCGGGATTGCGGATGACGCCGTCGATGACGAAATGGACGACGTGGATTCCTTGCGGCGCCAGCTCGCGCGCAAGGCTTTGGGCGAGGCCGCGCATCGCGAACTTGCCCATCGCAAAGGGCGACGACTTGGCGTAGCCCTTGATGCTCGCCGAGGCGCCGGTGAAGAAAATCGCGCCACTTTTGCGCGGCGCCATCCGCCGCGCCGCTTCCTGCGCCACCAGAAAGGCGCCGAAGGCGTTGACCGCCAGCGTGTCGCGCACGATCGCCGGGTCGAGCTCGTCGATCGACCCACGCGCGCGCATCGCGGCGTTGTAGACGACGAGGTCAGGCGCGCCGAGGCGCGTCTCCACCGCTTCGAACAGGTTGCGCACCGCTTTAGGATCGGCGGCGTCGCAGGCGAAGGCCGCTGCGCCGATCTCGTCGGCGAGGCCGGCGAGCTTGTCGATGTTGCGCGCCGCCAGCGCGATCCGCATGTCCTCGCGCGCGAGGCGCCGGGCGAGCGCGGCGCTGAGGCCCTGGCCGGCGCCGACGATCAGGGCGGTGTGATGGATGGGCGTCGTCATAGTGGAGACTCCGACGGAAGAGCGTCCACGCTGGCCCGCTCAAGCCCGTCCATGCCGCCTCTTCGGCCCACGACCGAGGCGCCGGCGGGCTCGCGCCCCTCAATCCAAACCCCAAAATATTCCCGAAATTCGCCGTGGGCAAGCAAGCGGGGCCGGGCTATTCTGGCCCCGTCATCAATCGAAACCGATCGCTGGGGAGCGGAAAGAGTATGGCCGCCTGGGGTCCCTATGTCTGGGAATGGGTGTCGATCCTGCTGCGCTGGCTGCATGTGACGGCGGCGATCGCCTGGATCGGCGCTTCGTTCTTTTTCATGCACCTCGACGCCTCGCTGCGCAAAATGCAGGGCATGCAGCCAGGCGTCGCCGGCGTTTCCTGGCAGGTGCATGGGGGCGGCTTCTACGAGATGAGCAAATACACGCTCGCCCCCGCGAGCCTGCCCGATCATCTGATCTGGCATAAGTGGCAGGCCTACTGGACCTGGATTTCCGGCTTCGCGCTGCTGTGCTGGGTCTATTACGGCCAGTCGAGCGTGTTCCTGATCGACCCTGCCGTGATGCCGCTCAAAGCCTGGCAGGCGGCGGCGATCGGCGTCGGCGCGTTGGCGCTCGGCTGGGTGGTCTACGATCAGCTGTGCAAGTCGCCGCTGGCCAAGAACGATGCGCTGCTGGCGCTGGTCGGCTTCGGCTATGTCGTGCTGACGAGCTATGCCTTCACCCTCGTCTTCTCAGGCCGCGGCGCGCTCATTCACACCGGCGCGCTGATGGCGACGATCATGACCGCCAACGTCTTCTTCACCATCATGCCCAATCAGCGCAAATCGATCGCGGCGCTGCTCGCTGGGCAGACGCCAGATCCCAAGTGGGGCAAGACCTCCAAGCAGCGTTCGACCCACAACAATTACATCACGCTACCCGTCCTGTTCATGATGTTGTCGAACCACTATCCGGTGACCTTCGCCAATCGCGCCGCCATTCCCGCCCTCGTCATCTGCGTCATCGTCGCCGGCGCGATGGTGCGCTATTTCTTCAATCGCTGGCACGCCGAAGAGGCCGCCGCGCCCTGGTGGGCCTGGCTGGTCGCCGCGGTCGCGATCTGGACGGCGTTCTGGATCGCCATGGCCTCTTCGCCCGGCATGCGCGAGCAAATCGGTCTCGGGGCCGCCGAGGCGCCGGCCGTTTCCGCCGCGCTCGCTCTGCCGCGCGCCCCAGCCGACGTCGTCGCGGTGATCGACACGCGCTGCGTTGTCTGCCACGCGCACGAGCCGGTGTGGGACGGCATCGGCATCGCGCCCAAGGGCGTGCTGCTCGATTCGCCAGAGCGAATCGCCGCGCTGGCGCCGGCGATCCGCATGCAGGCGGTGCTGACGCACAACATGCCGCCCAACAATCTGACCGACATGACCGACGCGGAACGCCAGGTCCTCGCCCGCTGGCTCGCGGGCGCCAGCGTCGCGACCAACTGACGGAACAATCTTGCGATGACGCTTGCGATGGAAACTCCCGCTCGGCGAATGATGGCGCGTCTCGACGCGCTCGCCGAGTTCAGCGACGATCCGCCCCAACTGACGCGGCTCTTTCTCTCTCCCGCGCATCGGCGCGCCGCCGACCAGTTCATCGCCTGGGCGGCCGAAATCGGACTCAAAGCGCGCATCGATCCGGTCGGCAATGTCCGCGCCCGTTACGAGGGCAAGCTGCCGAATGCCCCCGCGCTGATGATCGGTTCGCATATCGACACGGTGCGCGACGCCGGGCGTTTTGACGGCGCGTTCGGCGCGCTCGCCGCGCTGGCGGTGGTCGAGACGCTCGCCGCTGAGAAGCGGCGGCTCGACGTCGCAATCGAGATCGTCGCGTTCGGCGACGAGGAGGGGGTGCGATTTCCTCGAACCATGACCGGTTCGCGCGCGCTCGCCGGCGTCAACGAGCCGAGCGCGTTGGAGCAGAAGGACGGGGCAGGCGTGACGATGAGGGAGGCGCTGACGGCCTTCGGCGGCGCTCCAGATCGCCTTGCCGCCGCCTATGCCGAGGGTGTGGCGGCATTCGTCGAGGTCCATATCGAGCAGGGCCCGGTGCTGGAGGCAGAGGGGCGGCCACTCGGCGTCGTCAACGCGATCAACGGCGCGACACGGCTCGCCGCCATTGTCTTTGGCGCCGCTGGCCACGCCGGCGCCTCGCCGATGAATTTGCGGCACGACGCGCTCGCCGCCGCCGCCGAGATGATCCTGGCGATCGAAGCGCGCGCGCGCGCCGAAATCGGGCGCGATCTCGTCGCCACCGTCGGCCGGCTCGACATCGAGGCCAGCGCGGTCAACGTTATCCCCGGCCGGGTGCGCTTTTCGATCGACGTGCGTTCACCGCGTGACGAATGGCGCCGCCGCGCCGTCGCCGAAATGGCAAGCGCAATGGAGGCGATCGCGGCGCGCCGCGGCGTCGCGGTCGAGTTGACGCCAACGCACGAGGCGGCAGGTTACGTCTGTCACCCCAAGATCGTCGCCGGCTTCGAGGCGGCGGTCGCGGCGATCGGTCTCGAGCCGCGCCTGCTGCCTTCGGGCGCCGGGCATGACACGATGATCATGGGCCAGCGCTGGCCGGCCGGGATGCTGTTCGTGCGCTGCAAGGGCGGCGTCAGCCACAACCCGGCGGAGTTGATCAGCGTGGAGGACGGCGAGATGGCGCTCGCCGCGCTGATGCGTTTCGTCGAGGATTTTCGGGTGGAGTAGGGCGTCAGTCCCCCAGCGCCGCCCAAGCGAGGTCGGCCGGCGCGATGACGCGCGGCGCGGCGGGCCAGGCGATCGCCAAAGCGGGATCGTCGTAGCGCACACCGCGCGCGTGGCCGGGCGTATAGGGCCGGTCGATCTGGTAGAGCACGTCGGTCGCGTCCTCCAACGTCAGGAAGCCGTGGGCGCAGCCGACGGGGATCAGCAGCGCCTCGCCATTGTCGGCGCTGAGGCTCGCCGAGATCCAGCGTTTGAACGAGGGACTGTCGCGCCGCAGATCGACGACCACATTGTAGACGCTGCCACGCACGACGCGCACCAGCTTGCCTTCGGCGTAGGGCGGCGCCTGGAAGTGCATGCCGCGCAGCGTATAGGCGGCCTCGCTGCGTGACAGGCTGGTCTGCGCCGGGATGAAGGGCGAGCCGGCGGCGGCGAACTCGTCGGGCGAATGGAGACGCGCGAAGAAGCCGCGCCCATCGACGATCGGCTCCAGCGAAACCCGCTTCACGCCGGCGAGCTCGGTCGCGGCAAACTTCATGGCGCGATCACCCGAAGTTCGGGCAGGGCGACGACGAACCGCCCGTCCCATTCGCCGATGACCGCCATCTGCGCGCGAATCTCGTCGATCAGGTTCCACGGCAACACGACGAGATAGTCGGGCCTGATCTCGCGAATTTTCTCAGGCGGCAGAATTGGAATGTGGCTGCCGGGTAGCAGCCTGCCTTGCTTGGCCGGGCTGCGGTCGAAGACGCAGACGATGTCCTTGGCGTCAACGCCGCAGACATTGAGAAACGTGTTGCCCTTGGCCGCCGCGCCATAGGCGGCGACGCGCTTGCCCTCAACGCGCGCGGCGGCGAGGAAATCGAGGAAGCCGCGCTTAACCGCTTCGACGCGCGGGGCAAAGCCGCGATAGGCGGCGAGCGCGCCAAGCCCGGCCGCGCGCTCCTCGGCGCGCAGCGCGACGAGCCGCGCGGTTTCGCCGTGACTGGCGCCGGCGCGGCAGACGAACAGGCGCAGCGAGCCGCCGTGGGTCGGCAAGGTCTCGACATCGAACACGCGCAGGCCCGTCGCTCGCAAAGATCGCCTCGGCCGAAGTCAGCGACAGATAGGAGAAGTGCTCGTGGTAGATGGTGTCGAACTGAACGTGGCGGATCAGATTGAGCAGGTGCGGGAACTCGAAGGTTGCGACGCCCTCGGGCTTCAGCAGCACAGCGAAGCCGCCGACGAAATCGCGAATGTCCGGCACATGGGCAAGCACGTTGTTGGCGGCGGTGAGATCGGCGCCTAAGCCGCGGTCCACAAGCAGCTTGGCGGTCGCCCGGCCGAAAAATGCGACTTCGGTCGGCACGCCTTTGGCGATCGCGCTCGCCGCGACATTGGCCGCCGGCTCAACGCCGAGCGCGGGCACGTTCGCCGCGATGAAGTGCTGCAGCAGGTAGCCGTCGTTGGAGGCGATCTCGATCACTTGCGAGCTAGGACCGAGCCCGAAACGCGCGATCATCGCCTCGGCGTAGCGGCGCGCGTGCGCGACCCAGGAATCCGACATCGACGAGAAATAGGCGTAGTCGGAAAAGATCGCCTCGGGCGCCGCGACGTCGTCGACCTGGACGAGAAAGCAGGCGCCGCAAACCCGCGCGTGCAGAGGGTAGCGGCGCTCGAGTCCCGCCGCGACATCTTCCGCGTGTGACGTAGCTATTGGCGAGCGGCGTCTCGCCGAGATCGACGAAGGTCGTCGTCAGCGGCGCGTCGCAGAAACGGCACTTGGGCGCAGGCGCGGCGTTCATTGGGTGGTCTCGATGGCGCAATAGGCGGCGATCTGGTCGAGCGTGACGGCGCGCGGGCTCTCGCCGAGCCGCACCCGGCGGTGCCAGTCGGCGGTCCAGCGGATCGCCTCGGCGCTCGGCAAGCGGTTGCGCCAGCCGAGCTCGGCCTGGGCGCGCGCGGCGTCGACCGCGAGGCTGCGCATTTCGAGGCCGCCAGGCGCTGGCTCGACGTCGAACAGCGGCGGCGCGCCGAGCGCTTCGAGCATCGCCCGGGTCAATTCGCCGACCGTGACGGGGTGGGCGGGGTCGGGGCCGAAGTTGAGCGCGCGTGGCGCTGCGCGATGCGCCTGCTCGACATAGAGAAGGTAGCCGGCGATGCAGTCGAGCGCATGCTGCCAGGGGCGCGTCGCCTCGGGCATGCGCAGGCGCGGGCGAGCGCCGGTCGCCCAGGCGCGCACGATGTCGGGGACGATGCGATCCTGAGCGTAATCGCCCCCGCCAATAACATTGCCGCCGCGCGCCGTTATCAGCGCGACGCCCTCTGGCGTGAAGTAGGTTTGCGCGAAGGCGCGCGCGATCATTTCGGCGGCCGCCTTGGAGGCGGAGTAGGGGTCCTTGCCGCCGAGCGGATCGTCTTCGGCGAAGGGACGGCCGGTCTCGCGATTGTCGTAGACCTTGTCGGAGGTGACGACGAGGATGCGCTCGAGACGGGGACGCTCGCGCAGCGCATCGAGCAGATGCGCGAGGCCGAGCGCGTTGACGGCGATCGTCTCGACTGGCTCGGCGATCGCGCGGCGCACCAGCGGCTGGGCGGCGAAGTGCAGCACGATTTCAGGGTCGGCCGCCGCCACCGCGGCGCGCACCATCTCGGGATCGCGCAAATCGCCGAGGCGCGAATCGAGATCGCGGCCGACGTCGGCAAGATGGAACAGCGCGGGGTCTGTGTCAGGGGCGAGCGCGAAGCCGGTGACCTCAGCGCCCAGCCTTTTCAGCCACAGCGCCGTCCAGCCGCCCTTGAAGCCGGTGTGGCCGGTGAGCAGCACGCGGCGATCGCGCCAGAACTCAGGGGAAGGGAGCGGCGCCTTCACGCCCACATTTTCCACGGCGCGTGTCCGGAGGCCCAGTGGCTCTCGAGCAGGTTCTTGTCGCGCAGCGTGTCCATCGGCTGCCAGAAGCCGGAATGGCGATAGGCCATCAACTCGCCGCGCGCGGCGAGCGTCTCGAGCGGCGCGCCCTCCCAGGACGCATCGTCGCCGGCGATCAACTCGACGACCGAGGGATCGAGCACGAAAAACCCGCCGTTGACGTAGCCCTGGTCGCCGGGCGGCTTCTCTACGAAACGCTCGACCCGGTCGCCCGCCAGCGAGAGCGCGCCGTAGCGGCCGGGCGGGATGACGGCGGTGAGCGTCGCCTTGCGGCCATGCGCCTTGTGGAAGGCGATCTCGGCGGCGATGTCGAGGTCGGCGACCCCGTCGCCGTAGGTGAAGCAGAAGGGGCCGCCCTCGCCGAGATATTTGGCCACCCGCTTGAGCCGGCCGCCGGTCAGCGTGTCCTGGCCGGTGTCGATCAGCGTCACCCGCCAGGGCTCGGCCTTGGTGTCGTGGTAGGTGACGCCGTTGGCGCGCGCGTCGATCGTCACGTCGGACGCGTGCAGGAAGTAATTGGAGAAGTATTCCTTGATGACATAGCCCTTGTAGCCGAGGCAGACGACGAAGTCGTTGATGCCGTGATGGGCGTAGAGCTTCATGATGTGCCAGAGAATCGGCTGGCCGCCGATCTCGACCATCGGCTTGGGCTTGAGGTGGGATTCCTCCGAAATGCGAGTCCCGAGACCCCCCGCCAATATAACCGCTTTCATGCCGCCGCCACCGGAACGCTGTTTGCGGGCGGGGGCTTAGCAAGTTATGGAGGGGGACGGAAGGGCCCCGGGGCGCCGGGGCGCCGCGGGCCGGAGTTTGGCGTGCGCCAGTCCGAGGGAGAAAATCGGGTGCCTTCCGTCACGATCGGCGTTCCCGTTTACAACGGCGCTGAATTCCTCGAAGGCAGCCTCGCTTGCCTGGCGAGGCAAACGTTTCGCGATTTCAAGGTGTTGATGCTGGACGATGGCTCGACTGACGGCGCCTCGGAGATCGCCAGGAGCTGGGCCGCGCGCGATCCGCGTTTCCACTACCGCCGCCAGCCTAGCCGTGTCGGCGGCCTCGCCAATATGCGCGACTGCCTGCTCGCCGCCGACACGCAATGGTTCATGTGGCGGGCCGACGACGATCTCAGCGACGACAATTATCTCGAAGCGCTCTACGCGCTGGCGACGCGGATCGCCCGGCTGCAAGCTGGCGGTGTCGAGCGCCGTCTTCGCCGATTGGGATCTGACGCCGCAACGGGTCATGCCGCCGCCGGCCAATCTCGACCCGGACTCGGTCAGGGATCGCCTGCGGGCCCTATTTCGCAGCTCTCCGGCTTGGTACTACGGCCTGTGGGATCGCGAGACGCTGCGCACCGCCTTTCTCGGCGTTCTCGACCATTTCCCCTATCCCTTCGCCAGCGATCACTTGACCATCTATGGCCCGATCATCGAAGGCTCGCTGCGCGCAACCTCGGCGACGCGCATGATCATGCGCACCCGCCGCGCGCCCAAGTCTGAGCTGCGAAGCGGGCGCACGCCATTCGCCGTCATGTGGGAGATCCGACGCAGCTTTGTGCGCGAGCTGCGCCGCATGCGCGCCGAACGCGAGCTGTCGCCGGCGTTGCGCCTGGCGCTCTTGGCGAGCCAGCCCTATTACCTGCGCCTCGTCCTGCCGTCCCTGACCAAGGTCCTGCGCCGCGGCGTCCAAGAATTGCTCGGCATCGCCAGCCCGGGTTCGACGTCATGGCACGTCCAGCGCAACGGTTGATTTGTGCTGTCGGGCGGGTGAGAGGATCGGCGGTCAGCCCTCAATGGCGACGGGAGGTTGCTGTATGGTTGTAGCGTCACAAGTTGGCGCGCCGCGGAGAGTGAGACGATGGCCCCGCTAATTTCGATCGCCGTTCCCACGCGCGACAGAGGCCAGTATCTGAGGCATTGCCTGGAAACGGCCTTGCGCTGCGATCCGCGCAAGGTCGAGGTGGTCGTCAGCGACAACGCCAGCGCCGACGCGAGCTTCATCGACGATCCGCGCTTCGCTCGGGTTAAGTTCGTTCGCCAGCCGCATCGCATTCCGATGGCGGCGAATTTCGAGGCAGCATTTGCCAATTGCTCGGGCGACTACATCCTCTATGTCGGCGACGACGACGCGGTCATTCCCAGCGGCGTCGCCGATCTGATAGAGGTTCTCGAGCAGCGTCGCCCCGACATCGTCGACTGGCCCGAGCCGCACTATTTCTGGCCCGACACCGAGCTGCCTGGCTCGCTCGGCATCAAGCGGCGGCACTTGCGCGGCGGCGTGACCGATCGCGATCCGCGCGAGGTGATGCAGCTGGTCTGCGGCGGCGCCTGGGGCAACGATTCCATCCGCTGCGGTTGCGTGGCGCGAAGCATTGTGGATCGAATCCGATCGCAATACGGCCGCTACTTTTACTACTTGAATCACGACGCGGCCGCCTACGGCGCGCTTCGCCTCGCGAAAAGCTATCCCTACCTCAACCGGCCGGTCACGGTGTACGGGCGCTCCTCCGCCAGCCATACGACAGCGCTCGCGTCGTCGAGCTCTGCGGGTCACAAAATCTTCGTCGCAGACAACGCGGTCGAAGCCAAGCCGAACGACCTCAGCGTCCTCTCGCGGTCGGTGACGGGTCATGCCTTGGACGGGCTGCTGACGACAGTCCGGCTGCTCGGTCTCGACGATCTCGAGATCGACTTCGCGCGCTGGAAAGAGCGGATCGCAGGTAACTTCGCTGCAATATCGGAAGCAGAGCACGCCGAACAATTGGCTATGGTCAACGACTGGCTCGCCAAGAACGGCCAGAGCGGCATCGACCCCTCCGCGATTGCCCCACTGGCGAAGAACGCATCGCCGAAGCGCCGGCGGCCGTCGCTCGGCAAGATCGAGCTGAAAACTTCGCCCGAATTCATTGGCAACGTCGCCGACGCTGTCGTGGCGTTCGAATATCTCGTCGGCTCTGGCTCGCTGGCGCGGCGGGAGTCCTGGCCGGCATCTGCCTGGCGATGGGCAAAGCTGCTGGCGCGGGCAAAGGCGCTGACCGTTCGCGGCGCACTTCCCAACCTTGAGCGGCGGGCGGCGTGAAATCGTCGTCAGCGACAACGCGATCGTGACGCCCGGGGGCTTCAAGCGAATGATCGAATGGAGGCTCCGCGCATTGTTCGTCGCCGACTCAAGAGAGGGGCGCGAGCGAATTTCGCGTAACGACCAGCGCGACGTAACACACGGAGATCTGCGCTACCGGCCCGAAATTGACGGACTGCGCGCGATCGCAGTGTTCGTGGTGATAATGTATCACGCCGGATATTCTTGGTTCTCCGGCGGATATATCGGCGTCGACGTTTTCTTCGTAGTCAGCGGCTTTCTGATAACCTCCATCATTTGCGCCGAGATGGAGACGAACAGATTTACGATTGCTCGCTTCTATGAGCGGCGCGCCCGCCGCATTCTTCCCGCGCTCCTATTTGTTATACTGACTGCTCTTCCTTTCGCCTGGCTCTGGCTGATGCCCGCTGAGCTCAAAGACTTTACCCAAAGTCTATGGAGCGTTCTCTACTTCGGATCAAACGTTCTATTTTGGAGAAAAACGGACTACTTCCAAACCGCGGCCGATTTGAAACCGCTGATACACACGTGGAGCCTGTCAGTCGAAGAGCAGTTTTATATACTGTATCCGCCAATTCTGATGTCTCTGCGCCGTTTCGGGCAACGCGCCACGCTGATATGCCTCGCGTCTCTTTTTCTGACCAGCTTGATTCTGGCGCAATGGAGCGTGAATAACGCGCCGAGGGCTGCGTTCTTTTTGCTCCCGCACCGAAGCTGGGAGTTGCTCGCGGGCGCCTTGTCAGCGTTTTACTACCGCTCGCGAGGCGCATCTTTTCCGCCGCTCTTAAGCGCGGCGGTTTCCGCACTGGGTATGGCGCTGATCTTGGTCCCGGTGTTCGGCTACGATAATCAGACCGTATTTCCTGGGCTAGCAGCGTTGCCGCCCGTGATCGGCACCGCCCTGATCTTGCTATTTTCGAACAAAAGTAACATCGCCGGAAAGGCGCTCTCCCAGAGAGCCCTCGTTGGCGTTGGACTGATATCCTACAGCGCCTATCTTTGGCATCAGGCAATATTCGCGTTGTTCAAAGAGCGATTCGGAATACATTCGTTCGACTTATATGCGCCAATTCTCATTCTTGCGACCTTCGGGCTGGCGTGTATCAGCTATTGGCTCGTCGAGCGCCCTTTTCGGCGGCGAGCGACCGTTGGGCAGCTTGTTTCCGCAATGGCTTCTTGCGGCATTGTCGTCTCGGCAGCGGCGATTTTTTTCCAACTGGCCGTCAAAGACAACCAAATGCTCATCCCGTCGTACAAATGGGCGGTGAGTCGAGCCGACCCCGAATTGCTTTCGTATGTCGAGCGCCGCGATGTCGAAATGGAATGTTCGCCCGACGTTGCTGAATATGGTTTTAGGCAATGTGACTTCGGCGATCCAGCTCAGCCAAAACGTCTCGTGCTATGGGGAGACAGCCTTGGCGGCGCTCTGCTCTACGGGCTCGATCATGTCGCCAGAGAGCTGGGAATCGGAGGCGTCGCCTTTGTCGCCGATGGCTGCCCGCCGGTGCTGGGGTTGCGCAATACCGCAGTTCCTCGGTGCACGGCGGCGACAAACGCGGAAATATTGCGCCGTATCGAGAGCGGTGAGGAATTCAAGACCATTTTGATCGTCGGAAACATCGCCGGCGCGATGCATGCGTCGAATGTCAAAATTGATGGCGACCCGTCCTCTCCCGCCATCGTCCGCGACCAGATCGCCGCCGCAGCGTCCAAGTTGCGGTCGCTCGGAAAGTCGACGTATTTCCTGGAGCAGGGACCGAGCTTTCCGGAAAGCGTGTCGCAGTATGAACTGGAAGTTTTGAGGCGCGGCGGCAGCGACGCCCCACTGTTGGTGTCGAGATCGTCACACGCGGCGGAGGTCGCCGACCTCAAGATATTGCGTGATGTCGTTGATCATTATATCGAGATGGAAGATTTCTATTGTGACGACAAATATTGTTCGCCGTTTGATAGCGCCGGCAAGATGATTGTCTGGGACACAATGCACCCAACGCGATACGGCGCCTTGAGGATAGCACAGCACATCATCGGCTCGCTTAAGCAGTAACGATGGGGCAAGGGCGATCGTCGGCGTGCTGTTTGCGGGCGGCGGCCTGGCAAGTTATGGAGGGGATGGAAGGGTGCAGCGCGGGCGCGGTCGGCGACCATTCGGCCCGAGCCAACCCATCTATGGCCCGATCATCGACGGCGCCGTGCGGACATGCTGAGCGCAACGCCTGACCGCACGTTAAAGAAGAAGCACTGCAAGGATCGGCCGGATGTTAATCAGCATTGTCATCCCGACCCGCGAACGCGCGGAGACGCTTCGCTTTGCGCTCGCCGCATGCCTGCGCATTCGCGACGACAATATCGAGATCGTCGTCAGCGACAACGCCAGTCTTGATGACACCGCGGATGTCGTCGCCGCGGCGAAGGATGCGCGCGTGCGCTATGTTCGCACGCCGCAGCGATGCAGCATGCGCGAAAATTTCGAGTTCGCTGTTTCGCACACACGCGGCGACTATGTCTTCATCATGGGCGACGACGACGCGCTCATTCCCAATCAATTCCCCTACATGCGCGCGCTCCTGGAGGAGCACCGTCCCGACAGCCTGACGGGGACCGCGGTGAAATATACTTGGCCCGGCGAATGGCGCAGGCCATCGGCGGTCGCCACGGTGCGGCGGCTGAAATTGCTGTGGCGCAACGTCTACGGCAAGCCGCGGATCGTCTCGGGAGGGCAATTGCGGAGCGAACTCGCCGCCAATGGCGCCAAGATCAAATGGGGTGCGCCGCGCATCTATGGCGGCGTGCTCTCGCGCCGCGTCATCGAGGCGCTGAAAGCGAAGACCGGGCAGATGTTCATGGGCGGCTGGCCGGACATCTACACCGTGTTTGCCGCGCCCTCGGCGATCGAGCGCCATCTCGTCGTCAATCACCCATTCTTCATCGGCGCCTCCAGCCCGAAGGGCAATGGCGTCAACTTCCTCGAAATGATGAGCGCGACGACCAAGCAGGGCGAATACAATCGCTTTCTGGTCGAATCGAAGCTCGATGCATTGGTCGACCCGATCCCCGATGCGCCGAGCATTCAGCTCGGCGAGTTTTCGTTGCTGGAGGCGGCGAACCGCTACGCCTACGATGGCGGGCTTGCGATCGACTATGAGCGCGAATTCGAACGCGCGCTGAGCTCGATGCGTGAGGTCGAGGACAGTCGTCGTCCGGCCGCTCTTACCGCGATGGCGGCTCTCGCGGCGGACCGCAAATTGTCGCCGCAGCTTTGCGATGTCGCCCAACTGGCGGCGCGCTGTCCGCCGTTCGAGCCGCCCTCGCCGCAGCAGCCAACGAAACTCAAGACGCGGGATTATGTGTCGTTCGACCGCGTGGTCGTTCATCTGAAGGAGCCAGGCCGGGGCGACGTGGACGCGGCGGCGGCGGCTTGCGAGCGACTGCTGGGGACGACATGGCCGCGCGGCGAGGTCGGGCGATTGGCGGCTTGGGCGGCGCTCGTCGGCAGGGCGCTGCCGATGGTGCGGACGGGCGCCGCGACGCCTTCACAGGCATAGTGATGTTCGGCGAGCGTTCTCGTCTTCGCGCCAAGCGCAGCGACGGCGCGGTCCAAAAGGCGAAAGCGCTGAGCGCTGCGCCGTCACGGGCGCGCAGCGCCGAAGCCGAGTTGCTCACGAATCAAAGGCGCAACCACCGCGCGAGAACAGGATATTTCCAGCGAATTTCGGCGGCGATTTGCCCGAGTGGGCTCAGTCTCGTGATTGGAAAGCCCTTGCCCCAAGACGAATAGGTCGGTTTTTCTCGGCGAAATCTCTTGGCGTAATTGTGCGTATGGTTGTCGGCCACCAGCAGAGCCTCTTGCGAGCCGGAGCGGAAGGTGTGGCTGCGCGGCCAATCCGGCGAAGCGAACGTCCGCCCGTATCGATCGACGACAAGTGGCGCGAGGCCTCTGAGGACAATCTGCCGGGTGATGCCGTTCGGACCCGCTTCGATCTGGTTCCCTGACGCCTTCGACGTCAGACTGCCAAAATCGAGAGACAGATAAAGCTCCCGCCTGACCATGAAGGCGTTGGTTCTGATGTGCGGGTTGGGAAAGGGCTGGTCTGGCGGAAGCCCCTCGTAGTTCCCCGTCGCTCCGACAATTCCGCAATCGGGATGATTGGCGAAAGCGTCGAGGTAAAATTTCAGCCAGTTGCGAGCGAGAATTCTGCTCCACGAGATGAAGAATAGAAAGAACTCGTAATCGTGCTTGCGCGCCGCGTCGAGCGCGAGGCTGAACTGATAGAGATCATCGGGATAACGCATTTCGTGGATCGCGCCGCCGAACGATTGGCGAAACGCGGCCAGCGCCCCGCACGAGGCGCCGTCGGGGTAACCCTTCATCTGCCAGATGAGATCGAATTCGGCGCCGGCGGGAAACCGCAGCAAGCTGTCGAGAAACGCTTTGGGGAAATGAGGCGGGTTGCCCCACCGATCGAGATAGACGACGGCCACTCGGTGGTTTCTCTGCGAATTTTCTGGCACGGCGTCTTGTCGCTCCAACTCGGTCCCTGCTTGTCGCGCCGATTAGAGTCGCCCGATGCCGAAACGGCGGTTGATCGCGGTGGTGGGGCGGGTCTTGGCCAGTCGCCAGATCGAAATTCCGAACCGCAACGCGAAATTGCGCACAAGGCTGAATTTTCCCGAACGAAGCAGTTCCTCGTGCACACGCCTGCAGTCGTGCACGGCCAATGTGTCGTGCAGCACCATGTATCCACCTGGGGCGAGAAGCTCGCGCACAAGGAAGATGTCCTTGCGCAAACCGCGATAGCTATGGTCGCCGTCGACGAAGGCGAAATCGACCTGGCGCGCGAAAGGCGCGAGCTTTTCGGCGACCTCCGGAGCGTGCGAGTCCTGGATGATCTCGAGGATCAGTTCGCTGTTTATCTGGCGCTTGATGCGCTCCCAGTGCACGAACTGAGGATGCTGGCCGATATCCACCACGATGGTCTTCTCGGCGGGGTAATAGTCGCGCAGGAATTTGGTCTGTCCACCGGACGCGACGCCGATGTCGAGCGACAGTTTCGCGGGCGGCAACTTCGTCGCGACGAAATGGACAAAGGAGGCGAACTCCTCGGAGTCCTGCTGCAGATAAAGCCCATCAGGGATCTCGGGAAAGCCGAACACTTCGCTGCTGCCCGAACCTGATTTCTCCACAATGGCGATCAGTTCGTCGCGGCTTGGGACGGGTTTGACGGCGACCATTGCGTTTCCTTGCTGGCTGGCGTCTTGGAAGCTTGCGCGACTTTCGCTCTGCAAGCAAGGGGGCCTTTTCGTAGTTCCCCCCAGAAACCTCTACTTCGTCCGTTTTGCGCCACTGCTGGCGTCACGTATCTCGAACATCGCGGCAACTCGCTGGCGATCGCCCGGCCCCTCTGTTCAAGGCGTCCGTCGATACTCGTCGCCCCCACGTATCGTCGGTGCGTCTGAATTTTTCCGTGCGATCCAATCGCCAAGCGTGTCGCGCAATCCTTCGCTCAGATCAAAGTGAGGTGTAAAGCCGATCGCCTTTCTCAAGACTTTGACTTCCGCGACGACGAATGGCGGCTCGTCAGGGCTATCGGGCAGCGCGCCGAGACGCAGGAGATCGCGGCGACCGGCAATGTCGGCGAGCGCCTCGGCGATGTCGGCGAGGCGGACGGGCGCGCCGGAGCCGATGTTGACGTCGCCGCAATACTCGCCGACGACGAGCTTGGCCAGCGCCGCGCCGGCGTCGCGCACGTCGAGGAAATCGCGGATTTGCGATCCGCTCGTGCAGCGCGCTTCCTCGCCGCGCGCCAGCGCCCGCGCGACAGACGGCACAAATCGCCGCGGGTCTTCGCCTGGCCCATAGAGATGAAACAGCCGCGCCCAGGCGAAGCCGACGCCTGCCTGAGCGAAATACTGGCGCAGGATCGCTGCGGTTCCAGCTTTTGCGGCGTCATAGAGAGTATGGGTCGCGAGCGGCGTCGCTCCTTCGACGCAGGGCGCGTCCGCCGGCCAGTCATACTCGTAGCAGGTGCCGACGCCGACGAAGCGGCGCACGCCGCCCTCGGCCGCGGCGCGGGCGAGGCGCAGGCTCGCGGCGGTCCAATCGAGGTTGGCGGGATCGCTCCAGAACTGGCCGTGCTCGACGCACCAGGCGAGATGGAGCACCGCCTGCGGGGCGGTTTCTGCGATCAGTTCGCGCGCCGTGTTTTGCTGAAGCAGATCGGCGCTATGGAGGGTGACGCCGTCAAGCTTGCGCGCCAGCTCCGCGGGTGACCACATGGACTTCGCAGCCGAGCCGGCTCAGCGCCGCCACGGCGGCGCGGCCGATGAATCCCGTGCCGCCGGTCACCAGCACTTTCATGGATTTGCCCGCCGCGGCGTCAGAGAATTGCGCCGAAGAGTTGAACTGACGCCTGCCAAAATCGACTTCCAAGACGCGCGTGAACGGGAGACGCTGCGCCGAGTGGATCGCTCAGAAGATCGGCCGGGCGAAGCGAATGGCGCTTCGCCTGCCCCTCTCACTCCCCCGTCATCGTCGCGCTTTGCCCGTTGCCACCATCCGCCGCGGCGGGGGCGGGCGGGGCCGTCGCTGGGCGCGGCTTCGGCGCTTGCCGGTTGCGCTTCGCCACTCGCGCTCGGCGTCGTCGTCTCGTGCTCGTCGGAGCGCCACGAGGTCGGGATCGCCTCCGCTTCGGGCTCGGCCTCGCTCGCCGTCGTCGATCCGCTCGCCCGCTCGGCCCTCGAGTCTTCGGCGAACCGGCTCGGCTCGGCTGAACGCTCGCTTAAGCCTTCGGCCGAACCTTCGCTCAAGCTTTCGCTCTCGCCGCCTTCAGCGGAAGCAATCGGCGCGCCGGTGCGCTCGCCGCCACCGCGCCGACCACGACGTCCGCGCCGCCGGCGGCTGCTCGGGGCGCGGCCGTCTTCTTCGCCGGGCTCGCTTTCGCCGCGCGCCGCTTGAACAAAATCGCCGCCGATTTCGGCGACGCCGGCAAGTCCAGCGTCGGTCGGCTGCGGCGCCTCCGCGGCGGCGAAGCCTTCGCCCGCCGGACGCTCACCGCGCCGACGCCGGCGCCGGCGGCGACGCCGGGGCCCGTCGCCTTCGCCCGCCGCCGCAGCCTCGCCTTCGCCGTGCGCCTCGGCGCCTTCGAACTCGTCCTCCGCGGCCTCTCCCTCGCCCGCCTCGTCTTCCTCGCTCGCGACGATCTCGTCTTCGACCGCGAAGTCCTCGCCGTCGGCGGGGGGCGCGCCATAGCCGGCGGGCCGCGCCTCGGCCGGCTCGTCGGCCTTGGCGCCGGAGGCGAGTTCGCCGCGCTCCAGCGCGTGATAATTGGCGCCAGTCAGCGTGTCGTCGGCCTCCACCAGGATGGCGACGCCGAAGCGGCGCTCGATATCGCGCAAATGGGCGCGCTTCTGGTTGAGGATGTAGAGCGCGACCGGCGTGCGCGCGCGCACCGTCATGTCGTGGGCGGCGCTCTTGATCAGCGCGTCTTCGAGCACTCTGAGCACATGCAGCGCGACCGAAGCGGTCGAGCGCACGACGCCGGCGCCCAGGCAATGCTGGCACACCACCGTCGAGCCTTCGAGCACGCCGGTGCGGATGCGCTGGCGCGACATTTCGAGCAGGCCGAAATGCGAAATGCGGCCGACCTGAATGCGGGCGCGGTCGTTCTTCAGCGCGTCCTTCATTCGCCGCTCGACGGCGCGGTTGTTGCGGCCTTCCTCCATGTCGATGAAGTCGACCACGATCAGTCCCGCAAGGTCGCGCAGGCGAAGCTGGCGGGCGATTTCGTCCGCCGCCTCCAGATTGGTGCGCACGGCGGTGTCTTCGATATTGTGCTCTCTGGTCGAGCGTCCCGAGTTGACGTCGATGGCGACCAGCGCCTCGGTCTGGTTGATGACGATGTAACCGCCCGACTTCAGCGTCACCTGGTTCGAGAACAGCGCGTCGAGCTGCGCCTCGATACCGGCCTTGGCGAACACCGGCTGGGTGTCGCGGTAAGGCGCCACCACCTTGACGTGGCTCGGCATCAGCAGGCGCATGAAATCGCGCGCTTCGCGGAAACCGGCGTCGCCGGCGACGACGATCTCCTCGACTTCCTTCGAGTAGAGATCGCGGATCGCCCGCTTGATCAGCGAGCCTTCCTCGTAGACGAGCATTGGCGCGCTGGAGGAGAGCGTCGTCTCGCGCACCGTCTCCCACATGCGCAGCAGATATTCGAAGTCGCGCTTGACCTCGGGCTTGGTGCGCGAAGCCCCGGCGGTGCGCAGGATGACGCCCATGCCTTCTGGCACTTCCAGCTCGTCGGCGATCGCCTTGAGCCGGCCGCGGTCCTGAGCGTTGGTGATCTTGCGCGAAATGCCGCCCCCGCGCGCGGTGTTGGGCATCAGCACCGAATAGCGGCCAGCGAGCGAGAGGTAGGTCGTCAGCGCGGCGCCCTTGTTGCCGCGCTCTTCCTTGACCACCTGCACCAGCAGCACCTGGCGGCGCTTGATGACTTCCTGGATCTTGTACTGGCGGCGCAGGCGCGGCGCGCGGCGCGGCGTCTCGTCCATCGCGTCGCCGCCGACCTGCTCGACCGCCTCGCCTTCGTCGTCGGTGCGCCGGGGCGCACGCTTGGCGGCCTCTTCGGCGTCGCCGCCGATCGTCGTCACTTCGTCGCCTTCGTCGTCCTCGTCGTCTTCGCCGGCGGTATGGGGAGCGGCTTCCTCGCCATGTGCGGCTTCCGGCGCGGGCGCCTCAACGTCCTCGTGCGGCGCGTCGGCATGCAACTCGGGCGGCGCCTCGTCGACCGCCTCTGGCGCCTGACCGGTCAAATCATGCGTCGGCTCGGCGTCTCCGACGGGGAGGGCGCTCTCTTCGCTCGGGGCGGCCTCGGCGATCCGCTCGCCGGACTCGGCGCGCATTTCCGCTTCCGGCCCACGTGAGCGGCGGTGACGGCGGCTGCGGCGCTCGCCATTGGGCTCGTCCTCGTCCTCGCGGTGCGAGCGCGCCTCTTCCTCGAGCAGCGCCTGCCGGTCGGCGACGGGAATCTGATAATAGTCGGGGTGGATTTCGGAGAAGGCGAGAAAACCGTGGCGGTTGCCGCCGTAGTCGATAAAGGCCGCCTGGAGCGAGGGCTCCACGCGGGTCACTTTAGCGAGATAGATGTTGCCGCGTAGCGGCTTCTTGCTGGCGGATTCGAAATCGAACTCTTCGACCCGGCTACCTCGCAGCACGACCACCCGGGTCTCTTCCGGGTGGGAGGCGTCGATGATCATTTTGTTGGACATGGGGAACTCTCTGCCGGCGCGAGGGGGCGGACCACGATGCCCGCGATAGGGGCGTCAGGGTCGCGCGCGGCGCGCCGATGGGGTTGGGATTTACGGAAAATGGCAATGGTGACAACGGGTCAGCCGCCGTGTTGCGAGCGTTCGCTCGTGCGTTCGCGCAACGAGGCGCGGGCGAGCGACGCGATCGCAACGGCGTCGGCTGAAACTGGTGCTGGCGATCCTGGCATCGCGACCCTGAAACTCGGCGGACTCTGCCTCGTCGCCAATCGAGGGGCGCCGCACAGAGCGCCGACGGCTCGCATGGACCGCGCTTTTCGGCCGCAAACGCCCCAAAATCAGACGCGGGGAAGGCGGCGGAAAGGGCGCTTAGCGCGCCCGCGCGTCAGATCGTCTCCGTTCGCCCCATCTCCCAACATCGCCCTTTACGGCGAGGGAATCGGGAGCCAATGACTCGAAAACGACCCAAATGCGACAATGTTCTACATAGGCGCCGTCGATTGGCTTGGCAAGCGAATTCCCGGCCATGGCGCGCCCGGCTCCCGGCCCGAGCGCGCCGTTTTAACGCTCGTGCGAGGGCGCGCGAGCCGGGCGCGATCTTTTGCGTGAACTCGCGTCATCATTCGTTAACCGTTCGTGAACTAATGCGCTAAGATTGCCGAGCCGAACGTCGAGGACCGATGCCGAATCGACATCCGCTGGCGGCGCTTGCCGCGATGGCCGCGGGGCTACTCGCCACTCTTGCGCCGCTTGCCACTCAGCCGCTTGCCGCCCAAGAGGCCGCGCCGCCGGTCGCCGTCGCTGCGCGCATCGCCGACGACGGGGAGACGGCCAAGCTCGCCTTCGACCTCTCCGGCCCGGTGAGCGCGGTGGCGCATGTCCTCACCGATCCCGATCGAATTGTGATCGATATGCCGGAGGTCAACTTCCAGCTCGATCCGGCGCTCGGCCGGCCGGCGCGCGGGCGCGCCGAGGCGATCGTCAAGAGCTTCCGCTTCGGCCTGCTCGGGCCGGGCAGGTCGCGCGTGGTTGTCGATCTCGAACGGCCGGCCTGCGTCGCCAAAGTCGAGACGACGCCGATCGCCAAGGGCGCGGCGGCCTCGCGGCTGGTCATTGAGCTCAGGCGTTGCGAGGCGAGCGCCTTCGCGGCGGCGGCGCGCGAGGGAGACGGCGCGGCGGCCGCCGCCACAACCGTCGCGGCCGGGCCGGCCGCCGCCGGGGCCGACGGTCATCGTCCTCGATCCTGGCCACGGCGGGGTCGACGGGGGCGCCTATGGGGTCGGCCACGCCGTCGAGAAGACGCTGGTCTACGCCTTCGCGCTGGAGCTGCAGCGCCAGCTCGAAGCCACCGGACGCTACAAGGTCGTGCTGACCAGGCATGGCGACGAATTCGTTTCGCTCGACGACCGGGTGCGTCTGGCGCGCGAGGCGCGCGCCGCGCTGCTGATCTCAATCCACGCCGACATACTCGGCGGCGCCCCGCTGACGTCGCCGGCGCCACCGTCTACACCTGCTCGGAGCGCGCTTCCGACGCCGAGGCGGCGCACTTCGCCGAGCGCGAGAACGCCGCCGACAAGGCGGCCGGCGTTGAGGCGAAGGCGCAGGCGCCCGGCGTCGCCGACATCCTCTTCGACCTCGAGCGGCGCGAAACCCGCGCCTACGCCCACATCTTCTCGCGCGGCCTGGTCGGCGAGCTGCAGGGGGCGACGCGGCTCAACCACAATCCCGAACGCTCGGCCGGTTTCGTCGTCCTTAAGGCGCCCGATTTTCCCTCGGTGTTGGTGGAGCTTGGCTATCTTTCCAATCCCAAGGACGTTCAGGCGTTGAATTCGCCCGAGTGGCGCGCGCGCACGGCGAGCGCGATGGTCGAGGCGGTCGATCGCTTTTTCGCCCCGGCGGCGGGCTCGGCCGCCGCGGCCGACGCTGTCGCTGCGTCCGACAAACCGCCCGGCCCGATCGCGCCCGTCGGGCCCGGACCGGCCGCGCCGCGCCTGCCGTAACGGTGTGCGCACGCGGTCTGGCATCATATTTCCGCCGCACTCCCGACCGACAGAGGCCGACGGGGCCGATCGTCGGCCGCATGTTCCTGACAACGGCCGCGCTTTGGGTTAAGCAGCGCGCGCCATCCTCTCGGGTCGGCGCCCA
Organism: uncultured Alphaproteobacteria bacterium; assembly: GCA_963835215.1. Taxonomy (GTDB): domain Bacteria; phylum Pseudomonadota; class Alphaproteobacteria; order Rhizobiales; family Beijerinckiaceae; genus Roseiarcus. The sequence goes on from CAWIES010000001.1 coordinate 160,744, forward strand.
TGGCGACCGTCGCCGGGCCCTTGCTGGATCGAAACATGCGCGCGATTGCCCGGTTCCTCGGTTTCCTGTTCGCCACGGGCGCGATCATTTTCGTGATCGGCGCGGGCGTCCTCGCCGCGGTGATCTGGAAGTTCGAGCAGGACCTGCCTGACTATTCGCAGCTCAAGAACTACGAGCCGCCGGTGATGACGCGCGTCCACGCGGCCGATGGCAGCCTGCTCGCCGAATACGCGCGCGAGCGGCGCCTCTATCTGCCGTCGGCGGCGATCCCGCCGCTGGTCAAGGAAGCGTTCATCGCCGCCGAGGACAAGAACTTCTACTCGCATCATGGCGTCGATCCCGAAGGCATCCTGCGCGCCGGCCTCGTCTTCGCGCAGGGCGGCAGACACATGCAGGGCGCTTCGACCATTACCCAGCAGGTCGCCAAGAACTTCCTGCTGACCTCCGACCGCACCGTCGAGCGCAAGGTTCGCGAAATCCTGCTCAGCCTGCGTATCGAGACGGCCTATTCGAAGGAGAAGATCCTCGAGCTCTACCTCAACGAAATCTACCTTGGCCTCGGCAATTACGGCGTCGCCGCCTCGGCGCTCGGCTATTTCGACAAGTCGGTGCGCGAGTTGTCGATCGCCGAAGTCGCCTATCTTGCCGCCTTGCCCAAGGAGCCTAGCTCGCTCAACCCGTTCCGCAACCACGACCGCGCCGTCGAGCGGCGCAACTACGTCATCGGCCGCATGGCCGAGGACGGCTACATCACCGCCGATCAGGCGAAGGCCGCGCGCGCGGAGCCGCTCGTCGTCACGCCGCGCGTGCTGACGCCCGACACGATCGCCGCCGGGTTCTTCGCCGAGGAAGTGCGCCGCGAGCTCTCCGAGCGCTACGGCGAACAGAAGCTCTATGAGGGCGGCCTGTCCGTTCACACCACGCTCGATCCCAAGCTGCAATTGATGGCGCGCAAGGCGCTGGTCGACGGTCTGGTGCGCTACGACGAGGCGCACGGCTGGCACGGCACGGTCAAATCGATCGATCTCGGCCAGGACTGGGGCGTGGCGCTGGGCGATATTCCCGAGTACGGCGACATCAAGCCGTGGCGCCTTGCCGTGGTGCTCGATGTTTCCGACACCGAGCTCAGAGTCGGCTTGCAGCCGGAACGCGACAAGTCGGGCGCGCTCGGCCCAGAGCGCGAGACGGGAACGGTCAACGCCGACGGGATGAAGTGGACGAACAAGAAGCCCAAGGCGCTCGCCAAGGCCGGCGACGTCGTCTACGTCGAGCCGGTCGCCGGCCAGGACGGCCAATTCCGTCTGCGGCAGATCCCGGAAGTCTCAGGCGCGTGCGTCGCGATGGACCCGTTCACCGGCCGCGTGCTAGCGATGGTTGGCGGCTTTTCCTACGACCTCTCCGAATTCAACCGCGCCACTCAGGCGCAGCGCCAGCCGGGTTCCTCGTTCAAGCCGTTCGTTTACGCCGCCGCGATCGACAACGGCTACACGCCGTCCTCGATCGTTCTCGACGAGCCGATCTCGATCGACCAGGGCAATGGCGAAATCTGGACGCCGCAGAACTTCGAGGGCAAGTCGGGCGGCCCGCACACGTTGCGCTTCGGCGTCGAGCATTCGATCAACCAGATGACGGTGCGCCTGGCGCGCGACATCGGCATGCCGTTGATCACCGAATACGCCAAGCGCTTCGGCGTCTACGACAATCTGCCGCCCTATCTCTCCATGTCGCTCGGCGCCGGAGAGACGACCGTATTGCGCATGGTCACCGGCTATTCGATGTTCGACAATGGCGGCAAGCGCATCAAGGCGACGTTGATCGATCGCATCCAGGACCGCTGGGGCAATACGATCTACAAGCATGACGAGCGCATCTGCCCCGCCTGCGACGCGCAGAGCTGGGCCAATCAGGATGAGCCCAAGCTGATCGACAAGCGCGAGCAGGTGATCGACCCGTTGTCGGCCTATCAGATCACTTCGATCATGCAGGGCGTCATCACGCGCGGCACTGGCATCGCGATCAGCGAACTGCACCGCACGCTGGCGGGCAAGACCGGCACCACCAACGAAGCCAAGGACCTTTGGTTCGTCGGCTATTCGCCCAACCTCGCCTTTGGCGTGTTCATGGGCTACGACAAGCCGCGCTCGCTCGGCGACAGCGCGCAGGCGGCGCTCTACACCGCGCCAATTTTCCGCGACTTCATGAAGATGGCGCTGAAGGACACGCCGGACACGCCGTTCCGCGTGCCGCCTGGCATCAAGCTGATCTCGGTCGACGTTCACACCGGCATGCGCTCGAGCGGCCCCGGCTCGATCATCGAGGCATTCAAGCCCGGCACCTCGCCGCCCGATTCCTATGTCGGGGGCGACAACCTTTCCGACTCGAGCTCGCTGTCGCCCGACGTCGAGAAGGCGGTCGGCGCCGGGCCGGGCGGGCTCTACTGAGCGATCGGGCCGCGCCGCCGCCGCCCGTTTACTTCGCCCCTCCCGCAAACTAGTTTCGCCCTCGAATCGAGGTCTCCTATGCGCGCCGAAGCCGAGCAATTGGTCGAAACCATCAAGCAGTCCGTGGGACTGCTGAGGAGGCATCTTTGACGTCGACACTGCGACGCGCCGCCTCGCCGAACTGAACGCCAAGTCCGAAGACCCAAATCTCTGGAACGATCCCGAAGCGGCGCAGAAGCTGATGCGCGAACGCACGATGCTCGAAGATCGGCTCGGCGGCGTCAGGAAGATCGAGCGCGACCTCGATGACGCGACGACGCTGGTCGAGCTCGGCGAGCAGGAGGGCGACGCCGAGACCGAGAACGAAGGCGTGGCGCAGCTCCGCGCGCTGAAAGCGGAGGGCGAGCGCCGCCAACTCGAAGCGCTGCTGTCGGGCGAAGCCGACGGCCTCGACTCCTATGTCGAGGTGCATTCTGGGGCAGGGGGCACCGAAAGCTGCGATTGGGCGCGCATGCTGCTGCGCATGTACGTGCGCTGGGGCGAGCGGCGCAAATTCGAAGTCGAAGTGCTCGAAGAGACGGGCGGCGACGAGGCCGGAATCAAGTCGGCGACGATCATGGTCAAGGGCCACAACGCGCATGGTTGGCTGAAGACGGAATCGGGCGTGCACCGCCTCGTGCGCATCTCGCCGTTCGATTCGGCGGCGCGCCGCCACACCAGCTTCGCTTCGGTGTGGGTCTATCCGGTCGTCGACGACCGCATCCAGATCGAGATCAACGAGAACGACTGCAAGATCGACACCTATCGCGCCTCGGGCGCCGGCGGCCAGCACGTCAACAAGACGGAGTCGGCCGTGCGCATCACGCACTTGCCGACCGGCATCGTCGTCGCCTGTCAGATGGAGCGCTCGCAGCACAAGAACCGCGCGACCGCCTGGAACATGCTGCGCGCGCGGCTCTACGAGCGCGAACTCGAGATCAAGGAAGCCAAGGCGACCGCCGACGCCGCGTCAAAGACCGAGATCGGTTGGGGCCACCAGATCCGCTCTTACGTGCTGCAGCCCTATCAGATGGTGAAGGACCTGCGCACCGGCTACACCTCGGGCACGCCGGCGGACGTGCTCGATGGCGAGCTTGATCCCTTCATGGAGGCTTCGCTCGCCCAGCGGCTGTCAGGGCGAACGGTGACGGTCGAGGACGTGGAGTAGGGCGGGGCGCTACTTCGGCGGCGCCTCGCTCGGCGAACGGTCCATCACCCAGACCGCTGTGGCGCCATGCGCGAATTCTGGCGGAATGAGGTTTGGTTTGAGCAGGGCCGAAGTCGTGGTCCGCAAGGGCCAGCGTCCGCCTGGATCGTTGAGTTCGTCAGCTCGCGTTGCGGGGTCGGCAAATTCGACAATCGGAATCGAGTCGGGAAGTGGAGACCCCAATTCGAGTTCATTGGTCTCAGCCGCCCATGATTTCGTTTTCGGCGCCAATTTCAGTCGTTCCAGAACTTCCCCGACAATGGCCAATATCAGCCCCACAGCCATTGCTTCGAGGCTTGCGAGCTTCAGAAGTTGAGCAAAGGGAAACCTGGCCCAGCCGGCTAGGGCGGCGGCAAACGCAACCGCCAGGACGGCGGCAAGAACGACGCCGTTCGCTGTGGGCCACCATCGCCATACCAAGTTGTGTAACCGTCCGCCGAGAGACTGCGACGCCATTCCAGGCCTCCAACGCGGCCGAGCGCCATCTCGTTTTCCTGGCTTTGCTGGCGCGCCCTGATCGTCGATCTGTCTAAGAGATGGGTCGTGAACAGCGCCCAGCCAACTTATCTTGCAATTTAGCGGTTGCGACCGCGACGAAGATTTCGCCGCGTTCAATGGGGGCGCCCTACGCTCAGAAGCGGTAGTTCGCGCCGAGCTTGAAGAGGTCCTGGTCGTTGCGTATCTTGGCGACGTAAGGGGTGTCGCCGTTCATTGCGATGCTCGGGCTGCCGAAATTGATGTAGTCGAACTCGCCCGTGACGCTCCAATGGGCGTCGATCGCGTATTCGACGCCGAGCCCCAGCAGGAGCCCGGTCTCGGTGGTCTTGTCGCTCTCGGTGAAGCCCTCGAAGTCATAGGTGTCGGTGAAGCTATAGTCGGCCCAGGCGACGCCGATCTTGCCATAGAGCAATCCGCGATCGATGGCGTAGCCGAGGCGCGCTGCGACGTCGGAGCCAAAATCGCTCTTGGTTTTGAGCGTCGTCGTCCCCTCGAAGTCGGCGAAGCTTGTGTCGCCGGTCAGGCCGGAGCCCCACACGTCGCCTTCGGCGCCGAGGACGAAATTCTGCATCTGGTAGTTGCAGCCCGCCTGCGCGCCGCCGATCGCTCCGCTCATGTCCATGCTGGCGCTCAGCACGTCCCATTCTTGCGGCGTCGGGGTCCAGTTCGAATTGCCCTCGGCTATGCCGGCATGCACGCCGATGTAGCAGCCGGTCCAGCTATATGGGCCGGGCGGCGGCGCGAAATTGTCGGCAAAGGCCGAGCCCGCCGAAGCGGATAGAATAGCAATCGACGCCAACACTTGCCTGCGCATGGAGTGGCCCCCCGAATCGTGCACGACTCAACCGCTAGTTGCGTGCGCGGTGTCCGTCAAGCTAACGCTGTCGCCTGGCGACTGGCCGCGCGCCTTCGCTGGCGCAGGATCGTCAGTTACCATAGCGCCCGCTGCGCATCGCGCCGCGCGGTTTTTGCGACTTATCCCGACATTCGCTCTCGCTTTGGACGCGCAATGAAGTTCGACTTCTCGCATTTTCCCTTGAGCGATCGCGCGTTCTCGGAAAAGCCGATGACCTTCTGCGAGCCTCAGGCGATGCGCTTCTTGTCGGCGATCCTCGAACTGGCGGCGATCGAGACCGGCAATCGGCGCGCCGGCGCGGCGTGGCAGGCGAGCCAACTGCGCAATCTGCTGGCTCACGCTAGGGAAAGGTCTCCCTTCTGGCGCGCCAAACTCGGGGGACAAAAATCGTCCGATGCGCTCGGTCTGTCGGGGCTTCCCGTGCTCAGCCGGCGCGAGTTGCGCGAGCAGGTCGAGGCTGAAGGGGCGTTGCTGAACGCGAAGGATCGCATCGGCGTGCAACCGCATTCGACCTCGGGATCGTCGGGCGCGCCGGTGCGCTTCTTCGTCTCCGAGATGAACGTGAATTACAATGCGATCCGCTCGACCGCGCAGTATTTCATCGAAGGGCGCGACCTGACCCTCAATCGCACGGCGCTGAATTACGATCGAACGCGGGCCAAGCAGGGGTATTCGGTCGCACGGTCGCCAACGTGGCTCGGCACGCTTGGCCCGTTCGTTCGCAGCGCCGCCAACAAAGAGATCAAACTTCTTCGGCCGGACGTGGACGCGCTATGGCGAGAGTTGAGCGCGGATCCGATCGGCTACCTGTCGATCGCCCCCCGTTTGCTCGAATGGCTGCTCCAGCACGTCAGTCCGCAGGAGCTGAAACAGGCCGGCGCCGCGATGCTCATTCTCCTCGCCGAGCCACTCGATCCCAACACGAGAGAGAGGCTCTCGGCGGTCGGCATTGCGGCGCGCGCAACCTATTCCTGCGAAGAAGTCGGACCGATCGGAGTGGAATGCGAACGCTTTCCCGGGCGCTATCACGTCGCGACCAGTAACGTGATCGTCGAGGTCGTGAGCGGGAGTGACCTGACAATCGGCGGAGCGCCGGTGGGTGAAGTCCTGCTGACCCACCTCCATGCCTACGCGACGCCGTTCATTCGCTACGCGGTCGGTGATCTGGCTTCGCTCGCCGATCGCTGTCCCTGCGGCCACGACGGTCCGACGCTGGCGAATGTGGTCGGGCGCTCGAAGGGCCTGCTCAAGCATCCGGACGGGCGTCTCACGCCGTTCTATGTGCCCGGCGGCGAGATGATGGCGATCGCCGTGTTTGACGACTATCGCATCCGGCAGACCGGGCCTGCAACGCTCGTCGTTGAGATCGGCGGAAGGGACGCTTTGAGCGGCGCCGAGTGCACAGCCTTCGCTGACTTGGTGAAGGCGCAGGCCGGCGAGGCGTTCGAGGTCGTCGTCGAGGCGGCCCTGCAAATCGATTGGGGCGAGAACGCGAAGCGGCTCGGCTTCCACAACGCGCTGTTGTGACGAGGGCAGGGGCGAGTCTTCAGGCTGGCGAGCTCGCACGGCCGCCAGAATCCCCATGCGGCTGGCGCTCTTAGCTGTTGACAGGGTGGGACGAGCGCAACATAACGCCAGCCGATCTCGCCTCGGCACCCCCGAGGCGTTTTCGTCCCCGGCCTAGCGCCGATGGGGGAGTGTCCCGAGCGGCAAAGGGGGCGGACTGTAAATCCGCTGGCTTAGCCTTCGTAGGTTCGAGTCCTACCTCCCCCACCACTCATCTGACTGATTTTACTTAAATTTATGTCGTGCTGGGCAGCGCCGGGGGCGTTGTCGCGTCCGCTCGCACGTTGTCGTTTTTGTCCGACAGTGCTGGAATGTCCATGCCGTCCTTCAGCTATAAGCGTTGCCGGTCCCCCGGCGAGATCATCGCCTGCGCGGTCTGGCTCTATTTCCGATTCCCACTCAGTCTGCGTCCGGTCGAGGAAATGCCGCTTGGCGAGGTTTCATCCGCGACGTAGCGCACGGAGCTTGGCGACGCGCGGCAGCGGCGCCCTAGCGGGCGCAGCAGATCACTACCTAACGAAGGATGCCGGAAATGAAGACACGTGCTGCCGTCGCGTTTGAGGCGAACCGGCCCTTGGAGATCGTCGAGGTCGATCTTGATGGACCGCGCGAGGGTGAGGTCTTGATCGAACTCAAGGCGACCGGCATCTGTCACACCGATGACTTTACCCTGTCGGGCGCAGACCCGGAGGGATTGTTCCCCTCAATCCTTGGCCACGAGGGAGCCGGCGTCGTGCTTGAAATCGGGTCGGGCGTCACAAGCGTGGCGCCAGGGGACCATGTGATTCCCCTCTACACTCCCGAATGTCGGGAATGCCCGTCGTGTCTGTCTCGCAAAACCAACCTCTGCACTGCAATCCGAGCGACACAAGGCCGGGGGCTGATGCCCGATGGGACGTCAAGGTTTTCGCACAAAGGCAAGCCGATTTTCCACTACATGGGCTGCTCGACTTTCGCCAATCATACGGTCCTCCCGGAGATTGCCGTCGCCAAAATCGATCCGCGAGCGCCCTTCGACAAGGTGTTCTATGTCGGCTGCGGCGTCACCACGGGCGTTGGAGCCGTGCTCAATACGGCCAAGGTCGAGGCCGGAGCGACCGCGGTCGTTTTTGGACTCGGCGGCATTGGCCTGAACGTCATCCAGGGTCTTCGCCTCGCCGGCGCCGACATGATCATTGGCGTCGATATCAACAGCGCGAGACGGGGTTGGGGCGAGCGCTTCGGCATGACGCACTTCGTCGACCCCAATGAGATCGATGGCGATGTCGTGCCGCATCTGATCAACCTCACCAAGCGCGGTCGCGATCAGATCGGCGGCGCCGACTACACCTTCGACTGCACTGGCAATACCAAGGTCATGCGCCAGGCGCTCGAGGCGTCCCACCGGGGCTGGGGCAAGTCGGTTGTCATCGGCGTCGCGGGCGCCGGCCAGGAGATCTCCACACGGCCGTTCCAACTGGTGACCGGGCGCACCTGGACGGGGACAGCCTTCGGTGGGGCGCGTGGACGCACCGACGTTCCCAAGATCGTCGACTGGTACATGAGTGGAAAAATCGAGATCGATCCCCTCATCACCCACACATTCACGCTGGATGAGATCAACAAGGGCTTTGCAGCCCTGCATTCGGGCGAGAGCATCCGGAGCGTCGTTCTATTTTGATCGAGACAATCTCGCTCCATCGAATTCTCGTTTGGCGAGGAGCCGCAATCGAACGCAATTCTGAAAACGGCTTGAAGACAAAAGCCGCCGAGCAGGAGGAAACAGGAGATGCTCGACTTCAGCGCCCCAATCAGAGCGCTCTCCTAGACCTTGATTGTTGCGATAGATTAAACAATTTTTTGCAAGCACTTCGCGGCGCTGCTTGCCCGTAAGCTCAACGGCGGCCGCGGCGCTCGATGTCCGCGGCTCCACAAGCCGCTGGGGCTAACACTTGAGCGCCGTTGATCTGCCGACCCCGACCTGGGCTCACAATATCAAATTGCTGGGTTTCAGCGATCAAGGCGGTCGTCCCGACGGGGCTCAGGTGATGGTGCATAGGGGCTTCGCCTATGTCGGTCATCATTTCTCGAGAGGGTTCAGCGTTATTGACGTGCGCGACCCGACGTCTCCGCGAGCGGTAAATTACATCGCGGCGCCCGCATCGACTTGGAATATTCATCTGCAGGTCCACGACGACATATTACTCGTCATCAACGAGAAGGATATGTTCGCCGATGCGGCCTTTGCCGATGAGGCTAAATATTACCAAGGCTCGGTTGGCGACGTCGTCGGAACCGTAAAGCGGACAGCGTCGCAGCGCGGGTGGACGGCGGGTCTTGCCGTTTACGACATATCGAAGCCCGCGGAGCCGCGCGAGATCGGTTTTATGCCGGTGTCGGGCGGGGGAACGCATCGGCTCTGGTACACCGGAGGCCGGTGGGCTTACGTCTCCGCACTCCTCGACGGGTTCACCGACAACATCCTTCTGACTGTCGACATGTCCGACCCGACCCGGCCCGAGATCGCCGGGCGGTTCTGGCTCCCGGGCATGAACGCCGCCGCCGGCGAGCATCCGACATGGCCGTCCGATCGCAGAATCGGCCTGCACCACGCGATCGTGGCGGGCGACATCGCTTATGCCGCGTGGCGCGCGGGCGGGCTCGTGGTCGTCGATGTCGCCGACCGCCATGCGCCAAAACTCATCGCCCAGAAGCAATGGTGCCCGCCGTTTGGCGGCGGCACACACAACTGCCTCCCTCTTCCCGATCGCAATCTGCTCGTGGTCCTGGATGAAGCCGAGAGGGATCGCCAGGAAGACGGAATGAAACCGATCTGGATCTTTGACAATCGAGATCCCTCCAACCCGGTCAGCATCTCCACCTGCCCCTATCCGACCGATGCGGATTATCGCTCGGTGGGAGGGAAGTTCGGTCCTCACAACCTCCACGAAAACCGACCGGGAAGCTTCGTAAGCTCGGACCTCGTCTTCGCGACGTTCAACAACGCGGGTATCCGGGTTTTTGATATTCGCGATCAGTATCGACCGACGGAGGTCGCCGCGTTCGTGCCTCCGGCGCCTTCCAAGCTCGTTGATCCGCGCCCAAACCGCGACTGCGTCACGCAATCTTGCGACGTTTTTGTCGACGAGAGCGGCCTGATCTATTCGACCGACACCAACGGCGGTCTCTACATCATGGAATACCAAGCCTGACGCCTGCAAGCATCGGGAACGAACCATCAAGACAGGGCGATCGATGATTTCAACGCCTACAAACGGATACCATACCAATGGAGACGGTCCGGCGCCGGGCGTAGCGATTGGTCATTCCGCGGTCGGCGCCATTAGCCCTGCAGGGGCGCCAGAAGACGCGCCCATCGGTGAGCGCCTTAACCCAGATGAACCGGCGCCGCGAAGGCCTCGTACTCTTATCAAGGTTCTGAGCCAGACCGCGGAACAACTTCTTCTGATTCCCTGGTCTGGCGTTCTACTTTCGCTCGTTTTGATCTGCGTTGCATTGGGTTGCGCGACAAAATACTTCTTCACGGCAAATAACATAGTCTACACCGTCGCATTGTATTTCTCCTGGATATGTATCTCGGGATTTGGCGAAGGTCTGGTCCTGATCGGGGGTGGGCTGGACCTGTCGGTTGGCTCGACGATGGGGCTTTCGGGCACCCTTGCCGCGCTGGCGCTCAGCAGCGGCGTCCCGCTCTGGCTCGCGCTTTGCAGCGGACTGGGAGTGGGGGCCGCGGTCGGGCTGACCAATGGGCTGATCGTCACCCGCTTGGGACTTAACCCTTTCATCGCGACGCTCGGGTCGCTGAGCGTCGTGCGTGGGCTGACGTACGGAGTCGTGCGCGGCAACTCGGTCGCATTGCCCGATACCGACGCCGCCGCCGCATTTTCCTATCTCGGAAACGGGACGATTTTTCTCGTGCCCATCCCGGTTCTCATCATGCTGGTGATTGGGATTGCGCTGCTTGTCGTCCTGAATGGAACGGCTTTCGGCCGTCGCGTTTACGCGGTGGGTGGAAATGAGAATGCCGCGCGTTTGCTGGGGCTCAACGTCAATAGGGTCAAGCTCACCCTTTACGTGTTGTCCGGGATGCTCGCCGCGGTCGGAGGCCTGCTGCTGACGGCGCGAGCGGGAACCGCGCTGCCTGACGCGGCGACCGGTTACGAGCTCGAAGTGATCGCCGCCGTCGTTATCGGCGGGACCAGTCTTTCGGGGGGATCGGGAACCATTCCGGGCATTCTGATTGGAGCGGCGCTGCTTGGCGTCATCGACAACGGCATCGTGCTTCTCGGCATCGACGGCTACTGGCAGCAAGCCATCACCGGACTTGTGATTGTGCTGGCCGCGACGCTCGACATGGCGAGACGACGGCTACAGGCCCGTAAGCTTCTCTGAAATCCACGACGTGGATGCACGCGAGTTCGAAATTTATCATCGAGGGAGTCAAAACATGAGTGGACCAGCAATTGCGAATGCGTCGATCAGTCGTCGGCGCTTTATCAAGAGCGCGAGCGTCGCTGCTTTGGCCAGCAGCGTGTGCAGTCCTTATGTCGCCCGCGCGGCGACCCGCTACACCATCGCGATGGTTCCCAAGGCGCTCGACTTGCCCGTTTTCGCTTACGGTCACTTCGGCGCCATCAAGCGCGCGGCCGAACTCGGAGATGTCGATCTCATATGGGCGGGTCCGACAATTCAGGACGCCAACCAGCAGGCTCAGGTCGTCTCCGGGCTTGTTTCGCGCCATGTCGATGGGATCGCGCTCAGCGCGGTCGCGCCGGAGCCGCTCACGGGTCCGATCGCCGCCGCCGCGGCCCAGGGGGCGATCGTCACGACGTGGGACTCAGACGTACCCGGCAGCAAGCGCAAATTGTTCTACGGCGTTGACAGCTACAAAATGGGCGTCGCCCTGGCGGAGCAGCTGGCGAAATTGATCGGCGGCAGCGGCAAGGTCGTCTTGGAGAGCGGAAGCCCTGGCGCGGTCGACCAGAACACGCGGCTGAAAGGCGCCGCCGATGTGTTCGCGAAATATCCCGGCATCACGACCGTCGGACCCTTCTTCCAACACGATGACCTTCTCAAAGCGCAAGCGTTGACCAACGAACTGCTCGTCAGTCATCCGGACGCCGCGGCCATCCTGATGGCCTCGGGCACGCCGCTGTTCGGCAAGATTTCCGCGCTGCCGGAACTGGTGAAGAACAACGGCAAGATCAAAATTGTCGCCACGGACAACGCCGCGGCGCAAATGCCGTACATCAAGGAAGGCCTGGTCCAAGCGCTCGTCGGACAGGACTATTGGGGATGGGGCTACCAAAGCATCGGCATGATCCACAACCTCATCACGACCGCCGACTGCAAGTACCCTGACTTCGTTCCGCAATCGATGCCACTGATCACGGCGGAAAACGTCGATTCCTGGATCGATCGCTGGAATCAGGCGTCAACGCCCGAAGGCGCCGCCGAAGCATTCAAAGAAGCGCCGATCGGGTGCATGTAGCCATGTCGACATCTCCTCCGCTGCTCGAACTGAGCGACATCCAAATGAGATTCGGGCCCGTCCAGGCCCTCAATGGCGTGTCATTCCGGATTGACGCGGGGGAGATCGTTGGGCTGGTCGGCGACAACGGCGCCGGAAAATCGACGCTCGTCAAGATTATGTCGGGGGCGCTGCAACCGACCGCCGGGACTCTGCGATTCGAGGGAGTGACCCGGGCGATCGCGTCGCCGTTGGAAGCGCGCAGGATGGGGATAGAAACGGTCTATCAGGATCTCGCGATCATTCCGCAAATGGACGTCGAAGCGAATCTCTATCTCGGTCGCGAGATCAGGCGCAAGCGCTGGTGGAATTCATGGTTGCTCGACAAGGGCTCTATGCGTGCGGAAGCCAAGCGTCATATCAATTCTCTCAAGGTGGGACTGGGTTCGGTCCGCCAGCAAGTCGGGCTGCTTTCCGGCGGCCAACGCCAAAGCGTTGCCGTCGCTCGCGCGATCTCGTGGGGCCACAAGCTGCTCATCATGGACGAGCCGACGGCTGCGCTCGGGGTGCGCGAGTTTTCGGGAGTCTTGGATCTCATCAGACGAGTGAGAGATCGCGGGATCGCGATCGTTCTCGTCAGCCACAACATGCCGCATGTTTTCGAACTGACGGACCGGGTCTTCGTTCTCCGCCGCGGCCAGCAGGTTGGACATCTCTTCACCCGCGATGCGACCATGAACGAGGTCGTGACCTTGATCACGGGCGCAGATGTGCCCAGAAACGCCTTGTAGCGAAACCGCCGTTGTGGAAATGGCGCGGCGAGCTCGAATTGTTCGCGTCGTCGCCTTGCGACATCAATCCAATTGAACAATGCGCAAATCGACGCGATACGATCCTGAACTACCGCCCGTGCGATTCTACGCCCTCGCAAACCTCGCGGGGCGACAATCCGGCGCCCAGCAGGACCGCCAGGAGCACTCTTGTTTTCGCGCCGCTGAGATCGCCTGCGAAGACCGCTCCCGCTCGCTTGAGATCATGGCCGCCGCCGCCACCCGTGTAGGTGGGCGCCACTCGGCCCTGTGGAGAGCGGGATGCGACCGCGACCAGAGCGCCGCGCTGGACGGCGCGAGCGACGGCTTGCGTCATCGCGAGGGTCGCATTGCCGCGTCCGAAGGCTTCCAGAACCACGCCACGGCTTCCGGTCTCGACCGCGTAGTCGATGAACCGCCCATCTGCGCCCATGCAGGCCTTCACCAGATCGACCTTTGACTCGATTGCGGCCGCGGCGATCGGATCGCGCCGGATCGTCCGCCGCGACACGATCACGGCCGCGCCATCGATCTCGCCAAGCTTGCCGTGTTCGGCCGACGAAAACGTGCCGACTCGCGAAGAATGAGTTTTCGTAGCATCGCGCGCCGCGTGGATCTCGTCTTCGAAGACGATCACCGGGCCGAGCCCTTTCGCCGCATCCGAGGCCGCGACCAGGATGGCGCTATGGAGATTGCGCGGTCCGTCACTATCGCGGAAATCGGCGTGTCGCTGAGCGCCCGTGAAGACGATCGGCTTGTCGTGAGTGACAATGAGATCGGCCATATAGGCGATCTCCTCCATCGTGTCGGTGCCGCAGGTGACCACAACGCCCGCGACCTCCGCGTCCTGCAGCAGTTCATCGGCTCGCTTGACGATGTCGAAGGCGAGTTCGAGCGTAAACATGAAGCTGCCGACGTTGCAGAACTGTTCGGTCACGACTTCCACTGTCGGCGCGAAGCCTGCGAGGCTGCGAACGAGTTCGTCGCCCCCGACTCCCGCGATAACGGCGCCATGTTCGGCGCTGAAGCGAGACGCGATGGTTCCCCCGGTCGCCAGAACGACGATCCGGGTCACTGTCTCGCCTCAGAGCTTGCTGCGGTTCCGACAACGTCCCGCGCCGCCGAAAACCGCGAATGCGCTTTCGATTGAGAGGCGCTCGCGTCGAACGGGACGCCTGGAGCGCGACCTTCGCGCGTGGCGCCGGTTACGGTCAGGTCTCGAGGTCGCAAAGGTCTTGTTCTCTCTTGGCGAAGGTCGTGTGAACGAGATCGACGAACATCTGACGCGGCCCACTTCTGAGATCCTCACACCAGGCGAGGCCAAGAGCCGATTCAGGTCCCTCCATAGACGTTTCGAGCCGAAGAGGACGGTAGACCACGCCGGGGACCTGCAGCTTGGCCGCCCAGTTCGGCACGAGGGCGACGCCGATCCCGGCAGCCACGAGGCTGACCATGGTCTGCTTTTCCGCAGCCTCGAGAACAATCTTGGCCTCTTCGCCGGCTGCATGGAAGGCGCGCATGATCGCCTTGTAACTGTGAGGTCTCACCTGCCGCGCCGGGATAATCAGCGGCATCGGGGCAAGGTCGTGAATGTCTATTCCGTCCTTTGCCGCGAGCACGTGATCCGACGGCAGGGCAACCACCAGTGTCTCGTACATTAGGAACTCATATTGCAGTCCGCTCTCGCGCACCGGCGGACGCACAAAAGCGAGATCGAGACGTCCCGATAACAGCAGATGGAGCTGCTGCGCCGAAGTGCATTCGACCAGCCGTGTCTCGATCTCGGGGTGCAACTCCTTGAACTTGCCCAGCAGGGTCGGCAGCAGGCCGACTGCGGCGCTGTCGATCGCCCCGACGCGCAACGCCGTTCCCTTGACCTTCGAAAGCTGGCGCATCTTGAGTTCGGCCGCCGCGACTTGTTCGAGGATCGATCGCGCCTCGCCACGCAGGACGACGCCGGCGGGCGTCAAGGCGACATGGCGCGTGGAGCGCACCAAGAGGCGTGTTCCAAGGTCTTCTTCGAGCAGCTTGACGTGACGGCCCAACGCCGACGGAAGCATATTCATGCGCTGAGCGGCGTGTCCAAAATGCAAGTCCTCGGCGACTGCAGCGAAACACTTCAACTGTTTCAGGTCCATGTCTTGGATGTCCCTGCGCTTGCGGTGAATAAAGATCGCCGCTGCAAGCTCCGGGCCATGTTCAGGGCATGGCTTTCTGCCCAACTCACAACCCGATAGCACAACCATTATAGCAAGAAATTGCACAATATTTCGTCAGCGATGGCCCTGATTTGCACTGTTACCTTTGTCTCGCCAGCCGACCTCACCTCCAGCAGGGACCCGATGAGGACACGCGTCGTTGTCGCCCGACCCATGCCGGATCTCGTCGCCGCCCGCCTGTCGGACGAGTTCATCGCGGTGCAGGCGGAACGGTCGGACCTCGACGTCGCGACGTTGATCGAGCGCACCAGGACCCATGACGCCGAGGCGCTCGTCGTCACCTCGGACGTCAGGTTGGGGGCTGAGCAGATCGCGGCTCTGCCTCGAAGCGTGAAGATCGTGGCGACCTGTAGCGTCGGATTTGATCACCTCGACGTTCCGGCCGCCAAGTCGCGACAGCTCGTGCTGACCAACACACCCGACGTGGTGACGGAGTGCACCGCAGACCTGACCCTCCTTCTCATGCTGGGCGCATGCCGCCGGGCGTCGGAGTACGGCGCGATCATGCGGGAAGGCTGGCGGCGCGCCTTCGCCTGGAACGAGATGCTCGGCATTCAGGTCGCCGGCAAGACGTTGGGCATCGTGGGCATGGGCCGCATCGGTCGCGCCGTGGCGAGACGCGCCCGCGGCTTTGGCATGAAAATCATCTACACCGCGCGGACGCGGCTTGCGCCAGACCTGGAAGGCGACGCGCGGTATTTCGCCACCTTGAGGGAAATGCTGCCGCAAACGGAAATCCTCACGCTCCACTTGCCGAGCGGTCCGCAGACCGAGGGAATGATGAATGCGGAGACATTTGCGCTGCTTCCCAAGCACGCGGTTTTCGTGAACGCGTCGCGCGGGCGGCTGGTCGATGAGGATGCTCTGCTGGACGCGCTGACCTCCAACCATCTCTATGCCGCGGGTCTCGATGTTTTCGCCACGGAGCCAGACTTCGACCTCAGGCTCGCGCAATTGCCCAACGTGTTCCTGACGCCGCACATTGGCACCTCGACGCGGGAAACCCGCAACGCGATGGGAAATCGAGCCCTCGACAATGTCGCCGCCGTCTGCTCCGGCGGGCCCCCGATCGACCCACTATGGTGAGAAAATCGATGGCCGGCAGCACCCACGCCGAGACTTCGCTTCACGGTCACGCATAAGGTCCGAGTTTGAGACATCACCAGGGCGCCAACGATGACGCGCTCACCCAAGAAGATGACCAAGAAGATGACAATGACGCCACACGAACGCAGTCCCTATTCCGCCATCGTTGACCGGCCGCCGCTGAAGCTGCCCAACGGGGGCAAGGTCATCGTCTGGACGATCGTCAACCTCGAGGTGTGGGACATCTCTCGCCCGATGCCACGCCAGGCGATGCCGGCGCCGTCGGGCCAGACGGTGATTCCCGACGTCGCAAACTGGGCCTGGCACGAATACGGCATGCGGGTCGGAGTCTGGCGCTACTTCAAACTGTTCGAAAAACTCGGCATCCGTCCGACCCTGTCGTGCAACGCGCGTGTCTGCGAAGACTATGGCCGCGTCGCGGCGCAGGCCCGTGACGCCGGGTGGGAGTTCATGGCGCATGGCTATGACCAGATTCCCATGCACAAGCTCGAGGACCAGCGCAGCACGATCCACAAGGCGATGGACGTGATCGAGAAGTTCACGGGCAAGCGCTCGGTCGGCTGGCTCGGCCCGGGCCTTACCCAAACCCTCGACACGCCGGATTTCTTGACCGAGGCGGGCGTCAAATACATCGGCGATTGGGTCTACGACGACGAACCCACCACCATCCGCACCGCAAACGGACCGCTCGTGACGCTGCCCTACAATTTCGAGACGCATGACATCGCCACGATGATTCTCCAGCATCACGAGTCGCCCTACTGGGTGACGAAGTGTCGCGACACGCTCGACCGCTACCTCGAGGAAGGCGCCGAGCGCACCAAGATCATGGCGATCGCGTTGCACCCCTACATCATGGGGCAGCCGCATCGGATCGGCTATCTCGAGCAGGCCTACGCCGACATCAATAGCCGCGAGGGCGTAGTGCATATGAACGGCGCCGAGATTCTGGACTGGTACGCCGCCGCAACTGCGAAGGGCGTCCAGCTGTGAGCGTGGCGACGAGCTTCATGACTGGCGCCGACCTGCTCGTCGGATGCGGTTACATCGCGACCTGAGTGGTCTCCGCCCGCCTTAACAAGCAACCCAAGAGGAAACCTATGCCCGAAGTCTATATCTACGTCGCCGAGGGCCGCAGCGTCGAACAGAAGCGGAAGGTCGCCCGCGCGGTCAGCGACGCGCTGATACAGAACTTCAACGTGTCGCCGGAGGTGGTGGTGGTGCAGTTTGTGGAAGCGCCGCGCGATTCGAAGGCGCGTGGCGGTGTTCTTTTCAGCGACGCCGCGCCGCCGGCTCCTAAGACCGGTGGCTGAGGCAGCGCGGATGTTCCGCGCGCGCATGATTGCGGAAGGTGACTACAGCTCTGTCCGCATGGCGCATTCGCTCCGGCGCCACCACCCTGAGACGGTCGCGCCGTTCGCCGCGGACCTGCATTGCTCGTGTCGCTCTTTACAGCGGCCGCGCAGCCGTATTACGCAACGCTCGCCCAGGGTCTCGGCGATCTCGGCGTCGCCGCCGAGGGCGCCGTGTTCGAGCAGGCGGCAACGGTGGCGCCCGCTGGAACTCAGGAACAGCCGGTCATCGATCGGAACTGGGGCAGGCGCTCCCCGAGTGCGTGCTCGGCCCATACCCCACGGCGCGCCGCTTGCCCAAGCAGACGAGAAACAGAATGTCTGAACGCAGCCAACGCAACCGTTTCAAGATCGCGGTGATCCCGGGCGATGGGATCGGCAAAGAAGTGGTGCCGGAAGGCTGCGCCGTTCTCGAAGCCGCCGCAAAGAAGCACGGCTTCGATCTCAGTCTCGATACGTTCGATTTCGCATCGTACGAATATTACGCTCGGCACGGAACGATGCTTCCGGCTGACTGGAAGAGTCAGATCGCGTCCCACGACGCGATCTTCTTCGGCGCGGTCGGCTGGCCCGAGAAAATTCCCGATCACGTATCGCTCTGGGGATCGCTGCTGCAGTTCCGGCGCGAGTTCGACCAGTACGTCAATCTCCGCCCAGTCCGTCTGATGCCGGGCGTTCCATCGCCGCTGGCGAATCGTAAGCCCGGCGACATAGATTTTTACGTCGTGCGGGAAAATACCGAAGGAGAGTACTCGTCGGTCGGCGGTCGGATGTTCGCCGACACCTCGCGAGAGATCGTCATTCAGGAGACGGTCATGACGCGCGTCGGCGTCGATCGTATCCTTGAGTTTGCGTTCGATCTCGCGCAGCGTCGGCCGAAGAAACATCTGACGTCCGCCACCAAATCGAACGGCATCTCGATCACGATGCCCTATTGGGACGAGCGGGTGAGCGCCATCGCGCAATTCTACCCCGACGTGACCTGGGACAAATATCACATCGATATCCTGACCGCGCATTTCGTGCTGCATCCTGACTGGTTTGACGTCGTGGTCGCCTCCAATCTCTTTGGCGACATCCTGTCGGATCTTGGTCCGGCCTGCACCGGCACGATCGGCATTGCGCCATCGGGCAACATCAACCCGGAAGGCGATTTCCCCTCCTTGTTCGAGCCTGTGCACGGGTCGGCGCCGGACATCGCCGGACAAGGCGTCGCCAACCCCATCGGCCAGATCTGGTCGGCCGCGATGATGCTCGATCATCTGGGCGAGAAGGCCGCCGCGGCCGACATCTTGCAGGCGATCGAGCATGTTCTGGCTGAACCCAGCCTAAGAACTCGCGATCTGGGCGGACGCGCAGGAACGAGGGCGTGCGGGAGCGCTGTCGTTCGGGCGCTCGGCTAATCAGCGCGGAAAAGACGCTCGCCAGACCGGCCTCTACGCGCCAGCGCGATCAGAGTATCATCCATGTTTTCCAGCGTCCGCGCCATTCCCGCGGCGAGTTCTGGCGCATTACCTTCGACTAGGCTCACAGCCACATAAGCTGCGAAGCCAGATAAATTGGGAGGAGGCGTGATATGAAACGCATGAGCGCCACGAAGCGCCGTCAAATACCGGCGTTGTTCGCCGGGATCATCGGGGCGGCGATTGGCACGCTGCCAGTATGGGCCGCGGGCGATCCGTTGACGATCGCGCTGATCCAAAAGCAAGGCGATCAGCAATACTTTGTCGACGAGGCCAACGGCGCCCGCGACGCCGCCAAAAAGCTCGGCGACGTAAAGGTCAACGTCGTCAACGTCAGCATGGACGCCAACGCGGCGATCAGCGCGATGAACGTGATGGTCGGCCAGAAGATCGACGGCATCGCCATCGTCGTGCCCGATCAGAAAATCGGCCCCGAGGTGATCGACATGGCGGCGCAAGCCAAGATCCCACTTGTTGCGTCCGACGATCCGATCAAGAGCGGCGACGGGAAGGCCGCCGCGTTCGTCGGCTTCGACGGCTTCGACATGGGCTCCAAGGTCGGCGAAGAGGCCGGCAATTTGTTCAAGGCGAGCGGCTGGAAGCTCGACGACGTGCGCGTCATCGCCGCGTATGAGCAGCAGCTTTCCGTCTGCCAGGACCGCGAGGCCGGTGAAGAGGCGGCGTTCGAGAAAGTCGTCGGGGGGTTGCCGAAGATTATTAAAGTCGGCACCGACAACTCGACGGTCGACGCGCAGAACCGCACCGGCGCCGTGATCACCGCCAATCCGGACGTCAAACATTGGGTCGCTTGGGCCTGCAACGACGAGAACCTGGTCGGCGTTACGACGGCGCTCGCCAACGCCGGCGCGCCGGCGGCGAACGTGATCGGTGTCGGGCTCGGTGGTTATCTCGTTTGCAAGGACTGGCAGGCTGGCCAGACGACGGGAAACAAAGCCGCGCTCTATATCAGCGGCCGCGACGTCGGCGACGCCGCGGTGCAAGTGCTCGTGGCCTCGATCCGCGATCACAAGCCGCTTCCCGCCAAGACGATCGCCCACACGACCATCGTGACGCCGGACAACTGGAAAGCGGTGATGGGGACCTGCAGCTAGCAAGAAGGAACGCGTCGCGGTCGGCAGCGGCCGCGACGCGGAACAGATCATGCCCGAGGGTTCCGTTATGTCGCCAGCCGTGCTGGTCATGGAAGGCGTTAGCAAACGATTTGCCGGCGTTCAGGCGCTGCGCGAGGTGGGATTGACCGCCCGCGCCGGCGAGGTGCTCGCACTGATGGGGGAGAACGGCGCCGGCAAATCCACTCTGCTGAAAATCATGTCCGGCGCCCACGCCCCGGACGCCGGTCGCATTCAAATCGATGGCAGGCCGGTGACGATCGCAGCGCCAGTGGACGCGCGCCGTCTCGGGATTCGCGTGGTGGCGCAGGAGCCTGAGATCATTCCGCACGTGTCAGTGGCGGAAAATGTCTGCGTCGGCGTTCTGCCGCGCCGCGGCCGGCTATTCGACCGGGCTGCGCTGCGCGCCAAGGTGGCCGCGGATATTGAGCGCAACGGCTTCTCAGGCATGATTGATCCCGACCAGCTCGGCAACAGCCTTTCGCCGGCGCAGCGCCAGCTCGTCGAGATCCTGCGGGCGTTTTCGGGAACCGTCCGCGTCGTCGCGTTCGACGAGCCGACCTCGTCGCTGTCCGACCACGAGGCGGAAACACTCTTCGCGCTGATAAAGCGGCTTACGGCGGCCGGTATTGCGGTGATCTACGTTTCGCACCGTATGAAGGAAATCCTGCGCGTCGCCACCCGCGTTCTGGTGCTGCGGGACGGGGAGGCCGTCGGTGAACGTCTCGCCGCGGAGACGAGCGAGGCCGATCTGGTTCGGCTGATGGTCGGGCGTGACCTCAGCGCTCTCTATCAGCGTTCCCCTCATTCCCAAGGGCCCACCGTCCTCAGCGTAGAAAACGTCAGCAGCGACGATGTGCACGACATCAATTTCGAGGTGCACGCCGGAGAGGTGGTGGTGCTCGCCGGGCTGGTTGGCGCTGGACGGACCGAACTCGCGCGCGCCATCATCGGCGACGTGCCGCTGACCTCCGGCAAGATCCGCGTCGACGGCCAGGCGCTGCAGTTGCGCTCTCCGCGCGATGCGGTTCGCGCCGGCCTTTGCCTGGCGCCGGAGGAGCGCAAGGCGCAGGCGCTGCTGATGAAGCGTTCGGTCCGCGACAACATCTCGTTGGCGGTGCTGCGGCGGCTGAGCCGCTGGCGCGTGGTCAACCGCCGCGAGGAGCGCCAGCTCGCGGAGCGCTATGTACGCGAACTGCATATTCGCACGCCCTCGATCGAGCAGGAGGTCGCGACGCTTTCAGGCGGCAACCAGCAAAAAACCGTGCTGGCGCGCTGGCTTGCATACAACTCCAAGCTGTTGATCCTTGACGAGCCAACGCGCGGCGTCGATGTCGGCGCCAAGGCGGACATCTACGCGATCATCGACCGGCTGGCCTCGCGCGGCGTCGCCGTGCTGGTGATCTCGTCGGAGTTGCCGGAGGTGCTCGGGCTCGCCGACCGCATCGTCGTGATGAAGGGCGGAACGGTTTCTGGCGCGATCGACCGCGCCGACGCCACCGAAGAGAAGGTTCTCAGTCTCGCGATTTTGGAGACGTCGGCATGAGCCCGTCAATCCCCGAGGCGAGCGCCCCGGCGCCTCATCTTCCCCCGCGAGGGGCTGTCAGACGCATCCTCGACGCGATCGGGGTACAGAATGTCAGCCTGTTGATCGCCTTGGCGATGCTCGTTGCTTTTATCGGCGGTCAGAACAGCAACTTCTTCTATTCCAGCAATATCGCGACGATTGGCACGACCGTCGCGATCGTCGGCATTCTCTCGGTCGTGCAGACCGTGGTGATGCTGCTGGGCGGCCTCGATATCTCGGTCAGCTCCCAGGCGGGGCTCACCTCGGTCGTGTCGGCCATGGTGTTCATGGCGACGCAAAGCGCCGCCGCGGCGATCGCGACGGCCTTGCTGCTGGGCGTCGGCACCGGTCTGCTCAATGGCGTCATCATCGTCTATGGCCGCGTCAACGCCGTCATCGCCACCTTGGCGACCTTGGCCGCTTACCGTGGCCTCGCCAATCTGATCGCTAACGGCCGGGCGCAGGGTTACACGGGCGTCGACCACACATTCGTCTTTCTTGCCCGCGGAACGATCGTCGGAATTCCGGTGCTGATCTGGATTCTCGTTGCGGTCGCGCTTCTGGCGCAGCTCGTGCTCCACTACACCGATATCGGCCGCAACATTTACGCTGTCGGCGGCAACGCGACGGCCGCTCGCCTCGCCGGCATTCCGCTGAACCGCTACATTCTCGGCGTGTACGTGCTGTGCGGGTTCGTGTCGGCCCTTGCAGGCATTCTGCTGACGGCGCGCACCGGTTCCGGTCAGCCGACGTCTGGAAGCCAGGGCCTCGAACTGCAATGCATCACGGCGGCGGCGCTTGGCGGCTGCTCATTGCAGGGCGGTAAGGGGACCATTGTCGGCACGATCTTCGCAGTCGTCCTGCTCGGCGTGCTGCAGAACGGGCTGATCATCCTTGACGTGAACTCCTTTTGGCAGGACATCGCCCAGGGAGGGCTCTTGGTGATTGCGGTCGTCATCCAGCAGCGTCGGGCCAGCGCTCGCGGGGTTGGCCTGCCGATGTGATCAGGCAAGCCTTCGACTGGCTGCGCCTCAGTCTTTGTGCTGCTGGCGGTATTCGGTCGGCGAACAGCCGTAGATCCGATGGAAACTGCGCGAGAAATAGAGCGGATCGTCGATGCCCAGCCGGATTGCGATTTCCTTGATCGGCATGTTCGAGGTTTCCAGCAAGCGGCACGCCCGCTGCATCTTGAGACGGAGGAAAAAGTCGATTGCGCTGAATCCCGTCCGCTTCTTGAACAGCGCCGCGAAGTGCGAGGGCGACAGCTTGCAGTGCGCGGCCAGTTCATCGACCCAGAGGTTGCGATCCAAGCTGCTCAGCATGAACGAGATGACGTTTTCGATGCGTTCTTCGGTGGATTCGGCGGCTCCATTCGGCCGGTTGGAACCGAGCGCGACACGAGCGACCACCTGCGCCAGGCAGAGCGAAGCGCCGAGCAGGTTCTGGGCGCTGTAACCGCGCTCGAGGAGGCTCAGCATCTGCTCGAAGAGGTTCGCCAGTCCTGCGTCCTGGCCGAGCGTCAGGATCGGCTGCCGCGGGCGAGCGCCAAGCAGTCGCAAGACCTCGTCGATCTTCGGACCGACCGCATGGACCCAGTAGATCGTCCAAGGCGAGGCGTTATCCGCCCCGTAGACATGAGGGGCGCCGGGCGGGATCACGGCGGCCTGACCAGGGTGAATGGGAAATGTTTCGCCGGCCAACTTCAGCCACCCCTGTCCCTGGAAACACCAGAGAAATATGAGCTCAGGCGATCCCTCCGGCCGCTCGCGATGATGCCATCGCGCGTGCGGATAATGACCGACGTCGCTTGGCGAGAGTTCCAGCAGGGGCGCCGCGTTCAGCCAGGCGGCGATGACCGGTCGCGGCAGAACGATGGCGCGCTGGCCGGGAAAGCCTTCAGCAATGCGCGGCGCCTGATCACCTTCCATGGAGCGATAGGGTATCAGAGCATCGTGCATGTTTTCCAGCGTTCCTGCCATTCCCCCTGGATCGACATTGGGGAAGATGCCCAGAGCACAGCGAGATAGAGGGGAAGGATGCGCCAAATATCGCTTCCTGCGGCGCCGAAAGCGCTGAGCGGCGCGGTGAAGGCCTGGGCGGAGCCGGTGACGATTCCAACCTTTGCGCCGCTCGAACCCGACCGCAATCCGATGTTCATCGAGAAGCGAGTCTATCAGGGCTCAAGCGGCAGAGTGTACCCGCTGCCGTTTTATGACCGTATCGCCGACGTCCCGCACGAGCGCGCGTGGGCCGCAGTTCATCTGGAGAACGAGTTCATCCGAGTGATGATCCTGCCGGAGCTCGGCGGTCGTATCCATATGGCGCGTGACAAGACCAACAACTACGACTTCATCTACCGTCAAGACGTCATCAAGCCGGCGCTCGTCGGATTGGCCGGACCGTGGATCAGCGGCGGCATCGAGTTCAATTGGCCGCAGCACCATCGGCCGAGCACATTCATGCCAGTCGACTTCACGATCGAGAATGAGCCCGACGGCGGTTGCACCGTGTGGCTCAGCGAGCATGAGCCGAAGAACCGGATGAAGGGCATGCATGGCGTGCGCCTGCGCCCCGGGTCAGCCGCACTCGAGCTGAGGGTTCGTCTCTACAATCGGACGCCTCTGGTGCAGACCTTTCTTTGGTGGGCGAACGTCGCCGTCGCCGTCCACGAAAACTATCAAAGCTTCTTTCCGGCCGACGTCGGCTATGTCGCCGATCACGCGAAGCGCGCCGTCAGCGCGTTTCCGTTGTGCCGCGGCAGCTACTACGGCGTCGACTATGGCAGGCGCGCCCGCGAGGGCGTGCCGGAGCAGGAGCTGCCGGCCCAGTTCGCGCCGCCCGGAACATATCCGGCCAATGACCTTTCCTGGTACGCCAACATCCCGGCGCCGACGAGCTACATGTGTATCGGGACGAAGGGCGATTTCTTCGGCGGCTACGATCACAACGCGGCCGCTGGAATCGTCCATGTCGCCAACCATCACATTGTGCCCGGCAAGAAGCAGTGGACGTGGGGCAATCAGGATTTCGGCTACGCGTGGGACCGCAATCTGACCGAGCCCGATGAGCAGGGCCTGTATCGCCCGTACATCGAACTGATGGCTGGCGCCTACACCGACAATCAGCCGGATTTCTCGTTTCTCGCTCCAGGCGAGACCAAGGAATTCCAGCAGCACTGGTATCCGATTCAGGCAATCGGCACAGTGCAACACGCCAACCTCGCCGCCGCCTTGCACCTGTCGGTGAGCGCAGGCGCCATTCAAATCGGCGTCGCGGTCCCAACGCCTCTCGCCGACGCCACCATCATTCTCGAAACGGATGACGGCAGTCTTGGGCAGTGGACACGTTCGCTTCGCCCCGACGCGCCCTTCACGCAGATGCTCGCGCTGCCGGCCAACGTTGCAAGCGCCGAGCTACGCCTTCGCGTGTGCGACGCGATGGGAACGGAGGTGGCTGCCTACAGACCTGAACTGCCCGACGCAGCGGCGCCGGAGGCCGCGAGCGAGCCGGCCGCGCCGGCCGATATCGCGAGCGCCGACGAGCTTTATGTGACCGGATTGCACATCGAGCAGTATCACCATGCGACGCGGGCGCCGGACGACTACTGGCAAGAGGCGCTGCGGCGAGACCCGCTCGACAGTCGCTGCAACAACGCACTGGGTTTGCGGCGTCTCCGGCGCGGCGAATTCGCTCAGGCGGAGACTCACTTTCGCTGCGCGCTGGAGCGACTGCTTAGACGCAATCCCAATCCCTACGACGGCGAGCCGCTCTACAATCTCGGCCTGACTTTGCGTTACCTTGGGCGCGACGATGAAGCCTACGCGGCTTTCTACAAAGCCACCTGGAACGCCGCTTGGAGTGGACCTGGCTTTCACGCTCTGGCGGAGATCGACTGTGGGCGGGGCCACTGGCCGAATGCCCTCGACCACATCGACATGAGCCTGCGCCGAGGGTCGGACAATCTTCGCGCCCGCGATCTGAAGGCGATCGTACTACGGCGTCTGGGTCTGCACGGAGGCAGCCTCGACACTGCTGCGCGAGACGTTGGCGCTGGATCCGCTCGACGATTGGGCCCGATATCTTAGCGGCGAGCCGTTGGCGAGCGGGAGCCAGAACCGTCTCGACCTCGCTTTGGATTTCGCGCGCGCCGGCTTACACAGCGAAGCGTTGAAGGCGCTCGAGGGCGTCTCCGCCGAGCCGCTGTCGGGCGCGGCGCCTCTCATTCACTACTACATGGCGCACTTCGCCAGACGTATGGGTGACGATTCAACTGCGCGGGCACATGGCGAGCAGGCGCGCGGCGCGAACCCCGACTACTGCTTCCCAGCGCGACTCGAAGAGATCGCCATTTTGCAGGGCGCCATCGTCGCAGATCCGACCGATGCGAAGGCGCAATATTACCTCGGCAATCTTCTCTACGACCGCCAACGCTATGACGAGGCGCTCGCGTACTGGCGAGACTTCGAGCTGACGCTTGACTCGACATTTTCGATCGTCTGGCGCAATCTCGGCATCGGCGCCTTCAACGTGCGCAACGATCCGGCCCACGCGGCGGACTGCTATGAGCGCGCGCTCGCGGCCGCGCCCGGCGACGCTCGGCTGCTCTACGAACGCGATCAACTTTGGCGGCGGCTCGGCCGCCTTCCCGCCGATCGATTGGCCGAGTTGCGCAAGCATCGAGACCTCGTCGACCAGCGCGACGATCTCACCGTCGAATTCTGCGCGCTGCTGAACCAAAACGGCGCTCACGGGGAGGCTCTGGAAATCCTGACCCGACGCCGCTTCCAGCCCTGGGAGGGCGGAGAGGGGATGGCGCTTGAACAATATACCCGAACCCGGCTCGCACTCGGGCGGCGCGAGTTGGCGGCAGGCCGAGTGGCGCAAGCGCGCCGGCATTTTGAGGCGGCGCTTGTTGTCCCGGAGACACTGGGCGAGGCGAGGCACCTGCTCGCGAACCAGAGCAACGTCTACTACTGGCTCGGCTGCGCGTGCGCCGCGGCCAAGGACGACGCGTCGGCGCGCCGCTATTGGACGCTCGCAGGCGAATTTCGTGGGGACTTTCAGGGCATGCGCGTGCGCGCCTATTCGGAAATGACCTACTATTCGGCGCGGGCCCTCGAGCGCCTCGAACGGAATGAGGAAGCCGCGGCGATGGCGAAGGGGCTCAGCGAGCACGCTCAGGCCCTCCTCGCTACGCCCGCACGGATCGACTATTTCGCAACGTCTTTGCCAACCATGCTGCTGTTTGAGCAAGATCTCCAGAAGAACCAGGATCTCGCCGCTCAACTCATGCTTGCCCAGGCGAGTTCCTGCTCGGCGACACCGGGCGGGCTCGCGACTGGCTGGAGCGCGTGCTTCAGCAAGACCCGAACCACGCGGCCGCCGCCGATTTGCTCGGCGAGATCGGCCTGCCCTGACTGGGTTGTCTCATCCTCGCTCTTCGGTCGAAGCGTGACGCCGGGGCCCGGGCCATGTTGAAGCGGCGGGCATCTCGGAGACAATCAGCGGCAACCTTCAATTTGTCTCGGACAGCGCCCGGCTTACTGAATCGCGCTGGTCGATCTCCCCGCGGAGATTATCGCCCGCGCGGGTTCTAGCGAAACAGCGACATCGCGTTGGCGATCGTCTGCAGGACGCCCCAGGCGAGGGGGATGCCGACAAAGCACCAGGCGAGAACGAGCTTCACTGTCATCGAGTTCGATGGGTCCGTGTTGGACATCGTCATTCTCCTCAGGCTCCCGACGGATCGCCGGCGGCGGCGACGGCGGCTTGCGCGTCTTCGGCGTCATGGTCGGGTTGCATGTGAAAGCTGTGGTCGACCGCCTTGATGAAGAAGTTGCAGACGAACCCCGCGACCAGCAGCGCGGCCATGATATACATCGTCGTGTTGTACGCCTGGGCCTTGGGCACGCCGTTGTCGATCTGATATTGCCGGATGTAGTTCACCAACACCGGGCCGAAGACGCCAGCCACCGACCAGGCGGTGATCAGCATGCCGTGGATGGCCCCAACGTAGCGCGTGCCGAACATGTCCCTGAGATAGGCGGGCACAGTTGCGAAGCCGCCGCCGTACATCGACAGGATCACGACGAAGCAGAGTACGAACAACGCGACGCTGCCTGCCGCTCCGGTTGCGGGCACGAGCGCGTAGAGCACCGTTCCGATGGCGAAGAAGCAGAAGTACGTGTTCTTGCGGCCGATATAATCCGAGATCGAGGCCCAGAAGAATCGCCCCGCCATGTTGAACAGGCTGAGCAGTCCGACGAAGCCCGCCGCGGCGACCGCAGTGACCCGGCCGGGGAACATTTCCTGGCTCATCGCCGAAGCCTGGCTGAGCACGCCGATGCCGGCAGTGACGTTCAGACACAGCACCGCCCAGATGAGCCAGAACTGCGGCGTCTTCAGCGCGTCGTAAACGTAGACATCGTTCTTGGTGATCAGCTTTTGCGCGACGACGGGCGGCGTGTAGCCCTCGGGCTTCCAGCCGGCGGCCGGCACGCGGACGATCGCAGCGCCGACCCACATGAAGCAGAGATAGATGACGCCAAGGCAGATGAAGGCTTCGGCGACCCCGACATGGCTCGGCGTCGAAAACCTCTGCATCAGCCAGACCGACAAGGGCGAGGCGATGAAGGCGCCGCCGCCAAAGCCCATGATCGCCATGCCGGTCGCCATGCCCGGACGATCGGGGAACCACTTGATCAGAGTCGACACCGGCGAGATGTAGCCGATGCCGAGCCCGATCCCGCCGAACACGCCATAGCCGAGATAGACGATCCAGATATTGTGAAGGTAGACGCCAAGCGCGGAGACGAAGAATCCGGCCGCCCAGCATAGACCGGCCGTGAACATCGCGCGGCGCGGGCCGCCGTCCTCGACCCAGCGTCCGAACAAAGCCGCAGCGGCGCCAAGCACGAAGATCGCAATCGAGAAGATCCAGCCGAGCTCGGTCAGCTTCCAATCGTCCGGGGTGGCGTGATCGATGCCGATCAACTTGGTCATCGGCAGGTTAAAGACGCTGAGCGCGTAGGCCTGGCCGATGCAAAGATGGATGCAGAGGGCGGCGGGTGGAACCATCCACCGGCTGAACCCAGGCTGGGCGACGGTGCGGGATCGATCGAGGAAGGAGAGGGGTCCTGCGCCGCTCATCGCGCTGCCTCCCCTCGGAGGCGTCGTTCGTCGATGCGCGAATTGATCGCGCGCGATTGGCGCCGTGGCGCCCGCGCGGAAAGCCCGGACTTCAACATCGCTTCCTCCCCTTGTGGCGCGCGGTGATTTTCCCGGCGTCGCCCTTTTTCGCGCCGGCTTAGCCGGAGTCGTTTTCTTTCAGCGCCGCCACCGCCGCGGCCGCAATCGGATTGAGGCTCCCGCCGCCGGAATCCGCGTATGTGACTATTTCGTGAATCATCTTTGGCGTCCAGTAGAGCTTGAGATGCGTCGCCGCGCCGCGGACCGCCTCGGGCTCGGCCATCGCGCTGAACGCGGCGCCGATCTGGTTGGCCATGCGCGCCAGCTTGTCGATTTTCGCGCCGCTCACGCCGCCAGCCCTCCGTCCACACCGCCGGCCGCCGTTGTGAAGATCGTGGCGCGATCCGCGCGTGCGACCGCGACGAGCGTGAGGCCGCACTCTTTCGCGCGCTCAAGGGCGAGCGAGGTTGGCGCCGAAACCGACACCAGCGTCGCCGCCCCGAACGCCGCCGCCTTGGCGACCATTTCGAACGAGCAGCGGCTGGTGATGACGATGAAACCGCTCGTTGGATCGACCGAGGCCAGCGCCAGCGCGCCGATCAATTTGTCGAGCGCGTTGTGACGCCCGACGTCCTCGCGCGTCAGCAGGACCGCGCCGAAGCGGTCGCTCCAGGCCGCGCCATGCGTGGCGCGCGTCTCGGCGTTGAGCGGCTGGGCGCGCTCGAGACCTTCAAGCGCGGCGCGGATCGCGGAGGGGGCGATCGGGGCGCTCAAGGGAACGGGCGCGCGCGGCTTGGGCAGATGGGCGAGATCCTCGATGCCGCACAGGCCGCATCCGGTGCGGCCCGACATCGCCCGCGTGCGCGACAGATGCGCGCTCAGGCGCTCCCCTGTGAGGGCGACGTCGAGGCGCATGCCCCCTTCGACGATGCCGACTTCGACGCCGCGAATGTCCGCGACGCGCTCGACGATGCCCTCGGTCAGGGCGAAGCCGACGGCGAAATCCTTGAGGTCGCGCGGCGTGGCCATCATCACCGCGAACGGCGCGCCGCCAAAGCTCAGTTGGATCGGCGTCTCGACCGCTATGGCGCTTTGCCGCGCCGGCCCCGACGCGCCGCGATCGTAGTCGAAGGTTTGCGCCGTCGCGAAGACAGCGCCCGGCGGTTCATTCGGCGGCATCGATTTTAATCCCGTCGATGCGGCGCCGCGTGGCGCCCTCCTCGCGATCGCGCTCCTGCCACTCGGAATAATGGTTGGTGCGCCTGATCTGAACCGCGGTCACCTTGTATTCCGGGCAATTGGTCGCCCAATCGGAATTCTCGGTCGTCACGACGTTGGCGCCGCTGTTGGGGTGGTGGAACGTCGTATAGACGACGCCCGGCTGCATGCGCTCGGAGATTTTCGCGTGTAGCGAGACTTCGCCGACGCGGCTCTGCAAGGAAACAAGATCGCCGTCGGCGACGCCGCGGCTTTCTGCGTCGAAGGGGTGAATCTCCAGCACGTCCTCTTCGTGCCACAGGCTGTTGTCGGTGCGCCGCGTCTGCGCGCCGACGTTATACTGCGTGAGGATGCGTCCAGTGGTCAGCAACAACGGGAACCGTGGTCCGGTCCGCTCGTCGGTCGCGACATAGTCGGTGAGCATGAACTGGCCCTTGCCGCGCACGAAGCGATCGACGTGCATGATCGGCGTCCCTTCGGGCGCGGCTTCATTGCACGGCCATTGAATCGAGCCGAGCTCATCGAGCCGCGCGTAGGAAACGCCCGCGAAGGTCGGCGTGGTGAGCGCGATCTCGTCCATGATTTCGCTCGGATGCGAATAGTGCAGGGGCACGCCGAGGGCCTCCGCGAACGCGATCGTCGCTTCCCAGTCGGCCTTGCCGGCGAGCGGAGTGATCGCCTTGCGGACGCGGCTGATGCGCCGCTCGGCGTTGGTGAAGGTGCCGTCCTTCTCCAAGAACGAAGAGCCGGGGAAGAACACATGGGCGTAGCGCGCGGTTTCGTTGAGGAAGAGATCCTGCACGATCACGCATTCCATCGCCTCGAGGCCGGCGGTGATGTGTTGCGTGTCGGGATCGGATTGGGCGATGTCCTCGCCCTGAATGTAGAGCCCCTTGAACGATCCTTCGACCGCTTCGTCCATCATGTTGGGAATGCGTAGGCCCGGCGCCTTGGAGCAGTTCGACCCCCCACAGGCGACGGAAAATATCCTGGGTCGCGTCATCCGAGACGTGGCGATAACCGGAGAATTCGTGCGGGAACGATCCCATGTCGCACGAGCCCTGCACGTTGTTCTGGCCGCGCAGCGGATTGACGCCGACGCCCTCGCGGCCGATGTTGCCGGTCGCCATCGCCAGATTGGCCATCGCCATGACCGTCGACGAGCCCTGCGAATGCTCGGTGACGCCGAGGCCATAGTAGATCGCGGCGTTGCCTCCCGTGGCGAACAGGCGCGCCGCGGCGCGCAGCTCCGCCGCCGCGACGCCGGTCGCCGCCGCGGTCGCCTCGGGCGAATGACGCTCGTCGGCGATGAAGCGCGCCCAGGACTCGAAATTGGCCGCGTCACAGCGCTCGCGCACGAAGGTCTCGTCGACGAGCCCCTCGACGACAATGACATGCGCCAGCGCATTGACGACGGCGACGTTCGTCCCCGGCCGCAGGGCGAGATGGAAGTCGGCTTCGACATGCGGCATGCGCACGATGTCGATGCGGCGCGGATCGACGACGATCAGCTTCGCGCCGGCGCGCAGCCGTCTCTTCATGCGCGAGGCGAAGACCGGATGGGCGTCGGTCGGGTTGGCGCCGATGATGAGCACCACGTCGGTCTGGTCGACCGATTTGAAATCCTGTGTCCCCGCCGAGGTGCCGAAAGTCTTGGAGAGTCCGTAGCCGGTCGGCGAATGGCAGACGCGCGCGCAGGTGTCGATGTTGTTGTTGCCGAAGCCGGCGCGCACCAATTTCTGGACCAGAAACACCTCTTCATTGGTGCAGCGTGAGGAGCTGATCGCGCCGATCGAGTCGCGCCCGTACTTGCCCTGGATGCGCTTGAACTCGCTCGCGGCGTAGCCAACCGCTTCGTCCCACGTGACTTCGCGCCAGGGATCCTCGATCGAAGCGCGGATCATCGGCTTGAGGATGCGGTCTTTGTGCGTGGCGTAGCCGAAAGCGAATCGGCCCTTGACGCAGGAATGGCCCTCGTTGGCCTTGCCGGATTTGGCGGGCACCATGCGCACGACCTCTTCGCCCTTCAGCTCCGCCCGGAATGAGCAGCCGACGCCGCAATAGGCGCAGGTGGTGACGACCGCGCGTTCCGGCGTTCCCTTGGCGATGACGCTTTTCTCGTTCAACGTCGCGGTCGGGCAGGCTTGCACGCAGGCGCCGCACGAGACGCATTCGGAAGAGAAGAAGTCGCCGCCGCCGGGCGAGACCTTGGAGTCGAAGCCGCGGCCGAGAATCGTCAGTGCGAAAGTGCCCTGCACCTCCTCGCAGGCGCGCACGCAACGCGAACAGACGATGCACTTGGAGGATTCGAAGGTGAAATAGGGATTGGAGGAATCGGTCGGCGCGTCGAGGTGGTTGGCGCCCTGATAGCCGTAGCGCACGTCGCGCAGGCCGACCACGCCCGCCTGCGTCTGCAATTCGCAGTCGCCGTTGGCGCTGCAGGTCAGACAATCGAGGGGATGGTCGGAGATGTAGAGCTCCATCACGCCGCGCCGGAGTTTGGCGAGCCGGGGGGTCTGCGTGCGCACGACCATGCCGGCTTCGGCGGGGGTCGTGCATGAAGCGGGGGTCCCCCTCCGGCCCTCGATCTCGACGAGGCAAAGCCGGCACGAACCGAACGCTTCCAGATTGTCGGTGGCGCAGAGCCGGGGAACCGGAGCGTCGAGCAGCGCGGCGGCGGCCATCACCGAAGTCCCCGCGGGTACGCTGACTTGCCGGCCGTCGATGGTCAGCGTCACCGTCGCCGCGCCGGCGCGGATTGGCGTCCCTGAATCGAATTCCTGCAGCAACGGCATCTCAGACTCCTATTCGGCCGCGAGCCGCGTGGGATCGCGGGCGAAATCCTCGCCGAAGTGGTCGAGAGCGCTCAGCACGGGAAGCGGCGTCAGTCCGCCGAGCGCGCACAGCGACCCGTCGGTCAGCACCTCACAGAGGTCGCGCAAGAGCTCGATGTTTTGTTGGCGATCCTGGCCGGCGACGATTTTATCGACCGTCTCGACGCCGCGCGTCGAACCGATGCGGCACGGCGTGCACTTGCCGCAGCTCTCCGCCGCGCAGAAGGCCAGCGCAAAGCGCGCCTGACGCGCCATGTCGACCGTGTCGTCGAAGACGACGATGCCGCCGTGGCCGAGCATGCCTTTGGCGGCAAGCATCGCCTCGTAGTCGAGTGGCGTGTCGAGCAGGCTCGCGGGGAAATAGGCGCCCAAGGGGCCGCCGATCTGCACCGCGCGCACCGGCCGGCCCGAGCGCGTGCCGCCGCCGAAGTCTTCGATCAGCCGACGGATGGTCACGCCGAACGCGAGTTCGACGAGGCCGCCGCGTTTGATGTTGCCGGCCAATTGGAAGGGCTGCGAGCCGCGCGAGCGGCCGACGCCGTAATCCGCATAGGCCTTGGCGCCATGCGCGAGAATCCACGGCGTCGAAGCGAAGCTCAGCACGTTGTTGATGACGCTCGGCTTGCCAAACAGACCCTTGATCGCCGGCAGCGGCGGCTTGGCGCGCACCTGGCCGCGTTTGCCCTCCAGGCTCTCGAGCAACGAGGTCTCCTCGCCGCAGATGTAGGCGCCGGCGCCGAGCCGCGCCTCGATTTCGAATGCGCGGCCGGAGCCGAGCACATCGGCGCCCAGCACGCCGCCGGCCCGCGCCTTGGCGATGGCGGCGGCGAACGTGCGGAAGCCATGCGGATATTCGGAGCGGATATAGACATAGCCCTTGGTCGCGCCGACGCTGAGCGCGGCGATCGTCATCCCCTCGATCAAGAGGAAAGGGTCGCCCTCGAGCAGCATACGGTCGGCGAAGGTGCCGCTGTCGCCTTCGTCGGCGTTGCAAACAACGTATTTTTGCGTCGCCTCGACGCCGGCGACGGTGCGCCATTTGACGCCTGTCGGAAACCCGGCGCCGCCGCGCCCGCGCAGGCCCGAGGCGATAACCTCTTCGATCGTGTGCGCCGGCCCGATCGCGATCGCTAGCTTCAGCCCGGCGAGGCCGCCGTGCGCGACATAGTCTTCGAGCGACAGCGGATCGACGACACCGCAACGAGCGAAAATGAGCCGTTGCTGGTTTTTGAAATAGGGGATGTCCTCGACGAGCCCGAGCGCCTTCGGGTGGGCGCCGCCCGCCAGGAACTCGGCGTCGAACAGCGAGGGCGCGTCACTTGGCAAAATCGGGCCATAGGCGAAGCGACCCTTGCGAGTGGGCGCCTCGATCATCGGCTCCAGCCAGGCGAGACCGCGCGAGCCGGTGCGCACCACCTCAATCGCGACGCCGCGCGCCTGCGCTTCCTCGGCGATGGCGCGCGCCGCCTCATCCGCGCCGACCGAAAGCGCGGAGGAATCAGCGGGAATGTAGATGCGCGGGTTCAATGGCGCCGCCGCGTGGTTTGGGCGACGATGGCGTCGATCTTGTCGCGATCGAGCCGGCCGATCGGTTCGCCGTCGAGCAGCGCGGCGGGGGAGAGCGCGCAATTGCCGAGGCAGTAGACGGTTTTGACATGAAGCGGCGCGGCCCCGTCGGCGTGATCCACCGCAACGCCATGCGCCGCGCCGAGATGCGCGACCAGATCCTCGCAGCCGAGCGCCTGGCAGGATTCGGCCCGGCAGAGCTGGAGCGTCGCTCCCTCGATCGGGGCGCGGCGAAAGTCGTGATAAAAGCTGACGACGCCGAGGATTTCGGCGCGGGAGAGGTTGAGCGCCTCGGCGACCTCGGGGATCGCCGCGTCATCGATATAGCCAAAGCAGTCCTGCAAGGCGTGGAGGATCGGCAGCGCGGCGCCAGGTTCGGCGCTCTTTGCCGCGATCAAGGCGCGCGCCTCGGCGACGCTCCAAGGAGTCCTGCCCGTAATCTCCGAGCCTCCCGTCTGCGCGCGCCTTCGCGCTGCGCTCGCCGTCGCCGGAATATTTCTCCTGAGATATATCCGACGTGCACCGTAAGATTCCTCCACCGCCGGGCGCGATGCAAATTGAAGATTTGGACTAATCGATAGATAATTTCTATCGATCGGTCTCCGCCTTGACCGGCGCCAGGATGAGGGCGCCGACGTCGGCGGGTTGCTCCATCGCGAAAAGATTGCGCGCCAGCGGCTCGGGAGGATCGCGGTCGGCCATGATGAGACCGATGGTGCGCCGCGCGCGCGGCTCAACGAGTTCGACGGCGCAGGTATGCTTGGGAATGCCGAAGAACTGCAGCACTTGTTTGGGCACGATCGCCGACAATTGCCCGAACCCGGCGTGCGAAACGAGATTGAAGATCGAATTGGTTTCGACCGCGGGACTAGGGGTCTCGCCGACCGAGCGGAAGACGCCATCGATGATGCGCCGGTTCTGCATATCGGGCGTCAGCAGGCATAAAGGCTCCGCGGCAGCCTCCTTCCAGGAAATCGTTCGCCGTTTGGCGAAGCGGCCGGAGGCGGGGGTCAGGAAGACATATTCCTCCTGGTAGATCGGCTTGACCTTCACGCGCTCCAGCGGCTCGCTATCGAGATAGGTGAGGCCGACGTCGAGTTCGAATTCCTCAATGCCGCGTTGAATCCCTTGCGAGTTTAGGGACAGCACGGTGACGGTCACGAGCGGATAGCGGGCGATGAACGGCGCGGTGAGCTGCGAGACGATCGGCAGGGCGGTTGGAATGGCGCCGAGTCGCAGCCGGCCGGAGAGCCCCTTGCCCAACGCCTCGATGTCTCGGCGCATGACCTCGGCTTCCGCGAGGATGCGATGGGCGTGCTGCAGGGCGAGCTCACCCTGCCGCGTCAGACCGACAAAGCGATGGCCGCGCTCGACAATCGGCGCGCCAAGGTCTTCTTCCAGCAGGCGAATTGCGGCCGAAAGCGTCGGTTGCGTCACGTGACAGACGTCGGCGGCGCGCCCGAAGTGCTTCTCGCGCGCCAAGGCCACAAGATATTCCAATTGCCGCAGCACCATGCGCTTAATCTAGCCGGCGCGGCCGCGAGGCGATAGTCCGCCTCTATCGATCGCAGGCGCGCGTCGATCTTGAATGGTTTGAGGCGAAGGGGCCGCGCTCGTGACGAAAGACCGCGCTGCGACGATCGGCGTCGTTCTCGCCGGAGGTCTGGCTCGCCGCATGGGCGGGGGCGACAAGTCGATGCGTGAGGTGGGCGGGCGCACGATGCTTGAACACGTCGTCGCCCGGCTGAAGCCGCAGTGCGACGCGCTCGTGTTGAACGCCAACGGCGATCCCGCACGGTTTTCTTCTCTCGGCCTGCCGGTTATCGCCGATGCCGTCGAAGGCCATCTCGGCCCGCTCGCCGGCGTGCTTTCGGCGCTCGATTGGGCGGCCGCCAACCGACCCGACGTGGAATGGGTTGTCAGCGCTGCAAGCGACTGTCCCTTTCTGCCGCGCGATCTCGTTCGACGATTTCATGAGCAGCGCGTCATCGAACAAGCGCAACTCGCTGTCGCAGCCTCGGGCAAGCAGCGACATCCGGTCATTGGCCTTTGGCCGGTCGGGTTGCGGCGCGAGCTACGACGCGCACTTGTCATCGAAGAAATTCGCAGGGTCGAAAGCTGGACGGCGCGCTACCGAGTCGTCGCCGTCTCCTGGCCGGCGGAGCCGGTCGACCCGTTTTTCAACGCCAACACCTTAGAGGACATCGCCGAGGCTGAGCGCCTTGCCCAGCTTCTCGAGGATCACGCCGGGCAGTGAAGCTCGTAGGAAGCAGACGCAGACGCTGACGCCGACGCGGTTGACGGCGCTGACGCGCGCCGCCACGCCCGCTCGCAAGACGTCCCCGATCTTGAAATCGAGCGTCGCGATCTCGCCTCCAAGACAGCAAATTGCGCGCCTTGCGCTGGCGACGAGCCTGCCCGGGAGAACCGCGCGCGCGCCTGACCGTCATCGCCCTCTCGCCGAAGAGACCGCCCCGGCAAGCGTCGTCCCATCGCGCCGCGCGTCTTGACTCGCGCAGCGAGTTGCGCAAAACTCTAACTAGTCGAGAGAATATTTCATATAGCTAGAATTTATGCCACCTTTGGAGCCCGAAATTGGCGAATGAGGACTATGAAGAGGTGGCGGGGGACGTCGTGCCGTCGATGGCCACGCGCATCCGTTCGGTGGCGCGGGCGGCGAGATTGATCAGGTTTGCGGCGGAGAACCCGTCGGGCATCTGCGCGGAAGACGCGCGCGCGCACCTGGGCGTTTCGCTGGCGACCGCCTATCACATCCTCAACACGCTGGCCGATGAGGGCATGCTCTCGAAGCGGGATCGTCGGTTCTTCCTCGGCCCGACCGCCGGCCTAATCGCGGACGCGTACTCCCGATCGGAGTCCACGCCCCCATATCTGCTCGCGCCGCTGGCGCAGTTGGCTCGCACTCTGGGCGAGACCACCAACCTGTGCATCTGGCGCAACGGCGCCATCGTCGAGGTCGCGGTATTTGAGGGCGGCAAGCCGCTTCAGGTTGGCGGACGAAATGGCGTCGTGCAGACGGATTTGCACGCCAGAGCGTCAGGCAAGCTGCTTCTCGCGGAGCTCAGCGACAAAGAACTCAGGAACTACGTCGCGGTTCACCCGCTGATCGCGCGTACGTCAAAGACGATCACCGACTTTGAAACGCTTCGCCAGGAACTCGCTGTCATCCGCGAGCGCGGATGGGCGGCGGAGTACGACGAATGCGACGCCGGCGTCGCGTGTCTGGCGGTTTCGGTCTCTGGCGACGCGATCGCCGGCGAGGCGGCCTACACGATCGGAGCGCCGACATGGCGACTTGTCCAGAACGAAGACGAATACCGCCTCGCGTTGTTCAAGGCGGCCAGGGAGGCGACAGCCAAGGCGGCTCCCGCAAGGGCGGCAGAGTAGTCCGATGACCAATATCGATCAGGAAACGCACCAAAGCGCTTCGACGACACAGCGGAAGAATCCGCGGCGCGAAACAGGAGCCCAGATGACGACGCAAGTTTTGGACGGTTGGACGGAAGAAAGAATAGCGCGCGCCCGCCGCGTCATCCCCAACGGGGCGTCCTCCGCGTGGCGATCCGTACACGGTGAAGCCATCGTACGCGCCCAGGGCGCTTACTTGTGGAACGCCGAGGGCCGCCGATACATCGACTGCCTGTGCGCTTGGGGCCCCATCGTCATCGGGCACTGCGACCCGCGCATCAACCAGGCCGTCGTCGACAGCATCAATACGGTGGATTTGAACGCGGTCGGCCCCCATGCTGGCGAAGTCGAACTGGCCGAAGCCATCTGCGAGGTGATGCCCTGCGCCGAGAAGGTTGCCTTCTGTCAGTCGGGAACTGACACGACGCTTCATACGGTTCATGCGGTCCGGGCGTTTACCGGTAAGCGGAAACTCCTGAAATTCCATGGCTCCTACCACGGTTGGCACGATTCGCTGGCGGTCGGCGTGCGCTACAACGCGGCCGGCGCGCGTGGTCGCAGTCTGACGGAGCCGGAGGGCGCTGGTCTCCATCCCGGCGCGCTCAGCGACGTGATCGTCGTCGAGTGGAACGATCTGGCGGCCGTCGCCGATGTGTTCGCGGCGCGCGCGGACGAGTTGGCCGGCGTCGTGTGCGAGCCCTACGCGCAGGGCTTCGGCTGCGTCGCCCCGGCGCCGGGATTCCTCGAAGGCATCCGGGCTCTTTGCACCAAGCACGGCGTTCCGCTCGTGTTCGACGAAGTCAAAACCGGCTTTCGTCATCACGTCGGCGGATACCAGGCGCTGTGTGGCGTGACGCCCGACATCACGGCGTTCAGCAAAGCGCTTGGCAACGGCTTCGCCATCGGCGGCGTCGCCGGACGCGACGAGATCATGTCGGTCTTCGAGATCGGCCACAATGGAATGGAGGCGATCTGGGACGGAACCAGCAACGCCAGCCCGTACGCGATGGCTGCGGGTCTCGCGACGCTGAGCATTCTCCGCGATGGCGGCATCGCGCGTCTCAATGCGCTCGGCGAGCGCATGCGCCAAGGGCTGCGCGAAGCGATCGCCGCCACCGGCGCTGTGGCCACTGTCGCAGGCGTTGGCGCCTCGTGGATGGTCTACTTTCTGCCCGCCGCGCCCAAGAACTATCGCGAGGCCCTCCTCAACAACGCCAAGCAGGCAACTGTCTATAACCGCGCCATGCGCGAGGCCGGCATCATGGAGCCGCTGGTTGGCCTCGGCGATCGTCGTCTTTGCCTTGCGATGACCGAGGACGACGTCGATGAGACCATTGGGGCGGCTCGCCGCGCCCTGTCGAAGGCGAAGGGGGCGCAATGATCCCCTCCGCCCAGGCCTTCGCAGAAAGCGACGACGCGTCCCAGCGGCCACCCCGCGACTTTGTCGGCTATGGGCCGACGCCGCCGCGCGTGGAGTGGCCGGGCGGGGCGCGTCTCGCACTGCAAATCGTCCTCAACTACGAGGAGGGGTCTGAGCGTTCGTACCCGATGGGAGACGCCGAGAACGAGGGCTTCCACGAATTCCCCCAGGTTCTGAAGGGACAGCGAGACCTCGATGTCGAGTCCGTCTACGAATACGGATCGCGAGCGGGTGTCTGGCGTCTTTTCAGAATCTTCGAGAATTCTGGCGCGCCGATCACTTGCTTCGCGACGGCTGTCGCGCTCGCCCGCAATCCAGCGGTGGCTGCGAAGCTCGTCGCGCGAAACGACGAAGTCGCTGCGCACGGCTTCCGGTGGCTGGAGCATTACGAACTCTCCCGCGAGGACGAGCGGGAATGGATACGCCGCACGGTCGTCGCCCTGACGTCCGCGGTCGGGCGGCGCCCCCTTGGCTGGTAT
Source organism: uncultured Alphaproteobacteria bacterium (assembly GCA_963835215.1). Lineage (GTDB taxonomy): Bacteria > Pseudomonadota > Alphaproteobacteria > Rhizobiales > Beijerinckiaceae > Roseiarcus. The sequence goes on from CAWIES010000001.1 coordinate 200,602, forward strand.
TGCCGGCAGATGAGTTGCCATACCCGCGAGCTGCTCGTCGAACATGGCGGGTTTGAGTACGACTCGGACGCCTACAACGACGACCTGCCGTATTGGACGAGCGTCGGGGGCAAATCGCATCTCGTGGTGCCCTACACACTGACGGTCAACGACGCGCATTTCCTTCTCGCGCCGACTTTCGCCAACCCGGACGATTTCTTCGAATATGGTCGCCGCGCCATCGATCGGCTTTGCCGCGATGGCGACGATTTTCCGCGCATGATGTCGATCGGCTTGCATGCCCGCATCGCCGGACAGCCGGCGCGCGCCGACGCGGTTGCTCGCCTGATCGACTACGCCGCGCAGCGCGACGACGTTTGGATTGCGCGCCGCATCGATATCGCGCGCGCATTCGCGCGGCAGATTCCACCTGGCAACGTCGCCGCATCCTCGTCGGGGGAGCGGATTTGAATATCAACGCGACATCTCGCTACGTCGAACGCGCTGAGCGCGTGCTGCCCGGGGGCGCGTCCGGCAGTTGGCGCAGCTCCGACATGCAAGTTATCGAGCGAACGCAAGGCGCTTATGTCTGGACGGCTGACGGCCAACGCCACATCGACTTCATCCTCGCGTGGGGGACGGTGGTGGTCGGACACAGCGATCCGCGCGTCAATCGCGCGGTCTGCGACGCCGTCGCCCTCTGCGACATCACAACCATCGGCCCGCAGCGCGGCGAGGTGGAGCTTGCCGAGCGGATTTGCAACGTGATGCCGTCGGCGGAGGTCGTCGCGTTCTGTCTTTCCGGCACAGAAGCGACGCTCCACGCCGTGCAGTTGGCAAGGGCCGCGACCGGCCGCCAAAAACTGCTCAAGTTCCACGGATCTTATCACGGGTGGCACGACATGCTTGCTGTGGGCGTGCGCGCGGCGCCCGGACGGGAAGATCGCGTCGGCTTGAATGTTCCCGAGAGCGCCGGCATCCACCCTGGAGCCGCCGCCGACGTCATCGTGCTGCCGTGGAACGATCAGGCCGCTCTTGAAGATTGCTTTTCGACCAACGGCGGACAGCTTGCTGCGGCGTTTTGCGAACCGTATGTGCAAAGCTATGGCTGCGCAGCCGCGGCGCCCGGCTTTCTCGAACGACTTCGCGAGTTGTGCACGCGCTCCGGCGTCCCGCTGGTATTCGACGAGGTGAAGACCGCCTTCCGTCACCACCTGGGCGGATATCAAGCCATCTGCGGCGTGACGCCTGACATCACCACGTTCAGCAAGGCGCTCGGCAACGGCTTTTCAGTCGGCGGACTTGCTGGCCGGCGCGGCTTGATGGACGGATTCCGGGCAGGGCGCGAGGCCGGCGCGGTCATGGACGGGACGAGCAACGCCAGTCCTTACGCGATGGCCGCGGGGATCGCGACGTTCGACATATTGGCCGATGGCGGGATCGAGCGGCTCCGCGATCTTGGCGATCGGATGCGAGAAGGTCTGCGCAGAGAGATCGCCGACAGCGGTGTGACGGCGTGCGTCTCGGGTACGGGCGGGTCGTGGGCGATCTACATGCTGCAGGCGCCTCCGCGCAACTATGCCGAGGCGCTAAGCCAAGATGCCGCCCGCATGAGCGAATACAATCGCGAGCTTCGGTCGCGGTCGATTATCGAACCGCTCGTCGCGCTGGCGGATCGCCGCCTGTGTATGGCGACCAGCGAAGACGACGTGGACGAGACGCTGGCGGCGGCCGGCCAAGCGCTGCGGGCCGTCAAATGAATTGGGCGTCCTACATCCTGCGACGCACGGGACTCGCCTTCCTCCAGGTGGCCGCGATCTGGTTGCTCACCTTCACGATCCTCCGCCTCATCCCGGCTAATCCGGCCTATCGCATCGCTGGTTTCAACACATCGCCGGAAAACATCCAACGGATCGAAGCCGAGCTCGGGCTCAACAAGCCGATATGGGCGCAGATGTGGGACTACGTCGTCGCCTTGCTTCATGGCGACATGGGTCACTCACTCTCAACCGGCAGCAATGTGTGGGACGACCTCACCCAGAGGGTTCCCGCCACCGTCGAGTTGGTGTGGCTCGGTCTGACCGTGGCGACCCTCATCGCCATCCCGCTGGGCGTCTGGACAACTCGGCGCAACGGCGGCTTCGCCCAACGCGCCGTTCGCGCCTATTCGCTCTTGGCGGGCTCGCAGCCCGACTATTGGTGGGCGTTGGCGTTGGTCTTCATTTTCTTCGTATGCCTGAAGATCGCCCCCGGGCCGGTCGGGCGCCTCCCCATCGGGTTGTTGCCGCCAACCCGCATATCCGGCTCGTACGTCCTCGACAGCATCCTGACCGGCAACTGGGTCACGCTACGCGCGTCGCTCGCTCAGTTGGTTCTGCCAATCGCCACCATCGTCATCGTCTACATGCCATCGATACTGAAGATGACGATCGCCAGTTATCGCGACGCTATGAACGCCAACTCGATCCGGTTGATGCGCGCATCGGGCGTCGGCGAATTCCACGTTTCGATGATCACTCTGCGGCTGGCCTCGCCGCCGATCGTGACAACGGTGGGGATCGCCGCCGCGTACCTGCTCGGAGCGGCGGCGCTGATCGAGACCGTCTTCGGCATCAATGGCGCGGCCAGATACGCGGTTAAGGCGGCGATCGTCTCGGACTACCCCGGTATGCAGGGCGTGGTCCTGGCGATCTCCTCGCTGGCCGCATTCGCGTACCTCGTCACCGACATCGTTCAACTGTCTCTGGACCCACGACTTCGCTCAGCAGGCGCCGAATGACCAACGGCCACGCGACACCCGTGCTCGGCGGCCTGGCGACGGCAGGCGGACGTTCCAGTGGCGGCGCCCGCGGTCTGCTCGAGCGAGCCTGGCAAGACAAGCAGCTTGTGGTCGCAGCGTCGTTCGTGCTGCTCGAAATGCTGCTGATCCCATTCGCGCCGCTGATCGCGCCCTACAACCCGATCAATGCGTCGCTCGAGGACAAGTTGCTTCCACCAAGCTGGGTGCACCTGCTGGGCACCGACAGCAACGGGTCCGATATTTTTAGCCGCCTCATCTTTGCGCCGAGGATCGACCTCGTCGTCGCCATCGCGGCGACGCTGATCGCGGCGAGCGTGGGTACGCCGTTCGGCATCGTTGCGGGTTATCTCAAGGGCGCTCTTGGCGAGTCGCTCGTGCGCGTCGGCGACGTCATTCTCACGTTCCCAGTGTTCGTCCTTGCGCTCGTGGTCGTCGCGGCGTTCGGGCAGGGGCAGGTCCAGACCATTCTCGTTGTCGGGTTTGTTCAGGCGCCAATATATCTTCGGCTGATGTACGGCGTGAGCGCGGCTCTCGCGCGCAGGGGGTTTGTCGAGTCTGCGCGGCTTTCAGGCGCAAGCACAATCCGCATCATCGTGCGGCACATTCTGCCCAATGCGTTCGGTCCACTGTTTGTACAGATCTCGATCACGATTGGCCTGTCGATCCTGCTCGTCTCCGGACTGAGTTTCGTCGGCGCCGGCATCCAGGCGCCGACCCCCGAATGGGGCTCGATGATCGCGACTGGCTCCCTGAATCTGGTCCTTGGCTTTTGGTGGCCCTCGGTTTTTCCCGGAATTGCCATCGGAGTCACGGTCTTGGGGTTCGCGCTGCTGTCCGAACGGCTGGCGGCGCTACTCGAGCCAGATACCGCCTAGGGGGCGTGCGTCTCTTCTTCCCCTCAACAGAAAGGACATAGCCATGACCAAGAATGTGCTCGGGGCTGCGGCGCGCGAGGCGATCGCGATGGCCGCATTGTCGGGGGTGGATCGCCGATCGTTTCTGCAGATCGCCGGGGGCGCCGTGACGCTTACGGCGCTTGCGGGCGCCTCTGGCGCGAGCGCTGAGAGCGCGGCGCCGAAATCGCTCGTGGTCGCGGCGCCCGCGACTCCGCTCACCGGCGACCTCGAAGGGCCGGAACTGGCCGATGTGCAGTCGCAGAGCACGATCATGGGCTGCTACGACGGCCTGCTCGAGTTTAAGTTCAAGGACTACCCCGACGGGCACCGCGAAGCGATCTCGGGCGAATTTCAGCCGCGACTGGCCGAGAAGTGGGAGCAGCGAGACGGGACAACGTGGCGCTTCACGCTCGTTCAAGGCGTGAAGAGCGAATACGGCAACGAGTTCACCAGCGCCGACGTCGAGTATCTCTGGAGCGTCTACAGTCCCGGCCGGAAAAATGTCGGCGGCTTCTTCAAGGATAAAATCGCGAAGATTGTGTCGATCAAGGCTGTCGACAAATACACCGTGGATTTCGTCACCGACGGCCCTGCGCCGATGTTCCTTCAGGTGATGACCACGGCGTGGTCGCGTCCTTTCGACACGACGGAGCTCAAGAAGCATCAGACCAGCGCCGATCCTTTCGGCGCCGAGTGGCTGAACCGGCATACCGCAGGATACGGACCCTATCGGGTTACAGCCTGGGAGCCCGGCGTCAGCTTCACCATGGAGCGCCGGTCGGACTATTACGGCAAGGCCTCTTACTTGGACAAGGTCACATGGTTGGAGGTTCCCGACGCCTCCAACCGACTCTCGTTGCTGCAGAACGGCTCGGTCGGCGCGGCGCGCGCCCTGCAGTTCGACGACCTCAAGGTCGTCAGCCAATCCAAAGACCTCAGGGTGCAGTCGGCCGAAGGGAATTTCGGTCTCTACCTGCTCCTGCATTACGCCAATAAGCCGTTCGACGACGTTCGCGTTCGTCAGGCCATCGCCTACGCGATTCCCTACGACGAAATCATCAGTAAGGTTTATGCGGGCTTCGCCACGCCGCTGAAGAGCGTCGAGGTGCCGGCATACGAGGGCTACACCGACAAATACTGGGTGTATGCGACCAACCTCGAGAAGGCCAAGCAGTTGATTGCTGACGCCGGCGCTGCGGGTAGCACCGTGGAGATCAGCTACACCGCCGCCAATCCGCAACATGAGGCGGTGGCGATTGCGATTCAGACGGCGGCGTCCAAGATCGGCCTCAACCTGGTGCCGCGCAAGATGCCTGCGGCGGCCTTCACCGCGGCGGCGATTACGTCGTCTTTGCCCGCCCTGCTGCACGACACCTACGCCTGGGTCGTGCCGACCACGGGCTACGACTTGGCGCTCTCGAAGGTGCCAGGGTCCAACGACCACGTTCACTACCGCAATACGCGCATCCAGGAGCTCGCAGTCTTGCTTGCCGGAGAGCCCGACCTCCAGAAACGGCTCGCCTTGGCGGATGAGGCCCAGAAGATCATGATGAGCGATCTTCCGTGGATTCCGATCTGCAACGAGGGTCAACATGAGGCGTTCATAAAATCTCTGACTGGCCTCACTTGGGTTCCTCACGGCGTGTTCCTCACGCAGTACCTCGTTCCATCGAGCTCGTAAGAGCCGATCGTCCGGAGTAGCGCCAAATGAACTCGGTACCGAGCGCGTCAACCGTGGCTGCCCACCTGCGCCCGGTACTCGAGATTTCTGGCCTCACGTTGAGCGTCCCCAAGACCGGCGCGGTCCTGGTGCGCGACGTCGATCTGGTCGTCGCCTCCGGTGAGGTGCACGGCCTGGTCGGCGAGACGGGCGCGGGTAAGTCGCTGACCGCATGGTCGGTCCTCGGGCTCCTGCCGCCCGGGGTCCATAGAAGCGGTTCGATCGTGCTCGACGGCGCGAACCTGACGCATCTCGAGGAGAGAGAATTTCAGCGCGTGCGAGGGCGCGACGTTGCGATCATCGTACAGAATCCGCGCTCGGCGCTGGTGCCGACAATGACGGTCGGCAGTCAGCTCGCGCTCGTCCACCGCGCGCGCACCGGATCGTCGCGCCGCCGAAGCTGGGAGGTGGCGATTGATGCGCTTGCCGACGTTCGAATCGGAAATCCGGCGCAGCGCGCGAAGGACTACCCACACCAGTTGAGCGGAGGTCAGGCGCAGCGCGTCGTGATCGCGATGGCGCTTCTGAACTGTCCCAAACTCATCATCGCCGACGAAGCGACCACCGGTCTCGACGTCACGGTGCAATCCGAAGTGCTCGACCTGCTCATCGACAAGACGCGCTCGGCGAACGCTTCGCTGCTCCTCATCACCCACGATCTCGGCGTGGTCGCAAACTATGCCGACACCACCACTGCGATGTTCGCCGGCGAAGTTATCGAGTTCGGGGCCGACCAAGTCCGTCTTCACGAGGCCAGTTCACCCCTACATGGCCGGCCTATTGCAAGCGGCCGATTTGAACGCCGATCCCTCGCGATCGGCAGGTCCCAGCGTCGCCGGGCCCCCGCCAAACTTAGAAGAGCGGCCGGACGGGTGTCAGTTCGGATACCGCTGCGCGTGGCGTCGCGAGGCCTGCGCCGCGCCGGTTCCCCTGCGAACGATCAGAGGCCTGCATCAAGGGCGGTGCGTGCGCGCCGAAGAGCTGGAAATGCGGAAAGTCGGATGATCAGCCAGTCGCCACATCTCGCGCCGGTTCCGGGTCGCGCCGACGATCGCGTCCTCGTCGTAAGGGACGTCACAAAGGTGTTCCGTCAGCGCGGCCAGCCGAACGGCGTTTGCGCGGTCCTGCCGACATCCTTTGAGCTTAGACGCGGGCAATGCCTGGGAATTGTCGGCGAAAGCGGCAGCGGCAAGACGACGCTCGCCCGAATGATCTGTGGTCTCACCGAGCCAACGGCCGGCGCCGTGACGTTCGACGGGCTCGACGTGCAGGACCGACGCAACTGGCGATCTCTGCGCGGCCGCATCCAGATGGTGTTGCAGGATCCCTATGATTCCCTGGACCCACGGATGCGTGTCGCCGCGTCGATCCGAGAGCCGATGCTGCTGTCGGGCCGGTTCACGCAGGCTCAAGCGGAAAAGCGCACCGTCGAGATGCTTGAACGCGTCCAGCTCAGCCGCGACTTTGTCGACCGCTATCCCGAACAGCTCAGCGGCGGGCAGCTTCAACGCGTCGGGATCGCAAGAGCGCTCGCCAGCGGTCCGGAACTGGTGATTCTCGACGAACCCACCTCCGCCCTCGACTGGATGACTCGAAGCGAGATTATCAAGCTGCTCGACAAGTTGCGAACGGACCTCAGTCTCAGCTATCTCGTGATCTCGCACGACATCAGCGCCGTCGCGGCGATCGCCGACGAGATTGCGGTCATGTACTTCGGAGCGGTCGTCGAATACGGCCGCGCCGCTCAGGTCGTTCACGAACCGAAGCATCCCTATACCCAAGCACTGATGGCCTCAGTGCTCGAGCCGCGGGTCGGCGGGCGCAAGCGCGCGGCGACGCGGAGCGCGCTCGACGAGCGCGTCGCCCATGCAGGGGGATGCGCCTACTACGCCCGCTGCGGACAGCGTCTCCCCGAATGCGCGGTGACGGAACAGACGATCGATCCGATCGAAGGGGGAGGACGCGTCGCTTGCATGGTCGCGAGGCGATCGCACGCCAGGAGCGTCGCATGAATGCAAAACAAACTGCCATGGATGCATACCTTCAAGCGATTCTTGGCGCCGTCGTCGCAAGATTGATTCCAGACGACGACCTCGGGCGGGGGGCTGCCGAGGCTCGCGCCGATCGCTACATCCTCTTGGCTTTAGCGGGACCACTGTCGGGTTGCGCGGCGCAATACGCCGCCGGCCTGAATGGCCTCAATGCGCTGGCGATAGCCACCTATGGGCGGGACTTCACGCGACTGAAGGGCGCGGAGCAGGACGCCGTTCTGAGACGCCTCGAAGTCGACGCCGAGATCGCCCGTGCCTATTCCGCTGAAGGCTTCTTCGAACTCGTCCGCGAACACACGATCGAGGGCTTCCTCGGCGATCCCAAGCATGGGGGAAACCATGACCGGGTGGGCTGGAAACTCATCGGCTATGTGCCGACGAGCGGCGGCTTCAGCGCGAACCAGCAGGGGCTCACGCCAGATTCGAGCGAGACACATTCGTGAGTGAAACATTGTTGGATTGCGACGTTATTGTCGTCGGACTTGGCGCGGCGGGAGGTCTGGCCGCGACGATTCTTGCGCAGTCGGGGCTGCGAGTCGTCGGACTCGAAGCGGGCCCTCGTCACTCGCCAACGGAATTTGCCGCCGACGAGATTATGCACGAGTGCCGCAACGTGCTGGGCGACGCGAAAGTCAACCACGAGGTGCCGACAGTCCGCGCCACGCGCCGTGATGTTGCGCAGATCGCAACCGGCACGCGCGGGCTCCTGATGATGAACGGGCTCGACGGATCGAAGGTTCACTCGACCAACGTCAGTTGGCGGATGCCGCCGTGGAATTTCGAGATGCTGTCCGCAACGGTGCGACGCTACGGCGAAACCGCCGTGCCGACCGGCTCGGCGCTGGTCGATTGGCCGGTGACGTACGACGAGCTCGAGCCGTTCTACGACATGGTCGAGCAGATTTACGGAATCACGGGCAAAGCGGGCAACATTGCGGGATCGATCCAGCCGGGAGGCAATCCGTTCGAGGGTGTTCGTTCGCGGGAGTACCCACTGCCGCCGCTGAGGCGAACCGGTTACACCGAGTTGATGACGGCGGCTGGACGCGAACTGGGCTGGGCGCCGTTTCCGACGCCTGCGTCGATCCGCTCCGCGCCATATCGGGGCGCCGGAGCATGCACCTATTGCGGATCGTGCACCTGGAACGGGTGCGTCGCAGACGCGAAGGGCCTGCCATCGCTGCACGGACTCCTGGACGCCGAACGCAGCGGCGCGATTGAAATTCGGACCGATGCGCGAGTGACCCGGATCGAGACGGATCAGAAGGGCGTCGCGACGGGCGTGCACTTCGTCCAGGCCGGCCGCGACTACTTCCAGCCCGCCCGGCACGTTGTGCTGGCCACGTACACCTATGAAAACGTCCGCCTGCTGCTGACGTCGATCTCCGACGCGTTTCCTCGCGGGCTCGCCAACAATGCGGGGAACGTCGGCAAGTATTTTATGACGCATGCGTTTCCGATGACCCTTGGCGTCTTTCCCGGGCGCGACCTGTACCGATGGGGAGGGACGGCGGCGCAGGCCGCTGCGGTCGCCGACTTTGACGCTGACAATTTCGACCACGCGGAAACGGGCTTCCTCGGCGGCTCGGTCCTTATGGCGCCCGCCGAGAACAAGGCGATCTTCAACGCGCTCAACACGCCGCCGTCGGTAGCGCGCTGGGGGAGCGACTGGAAGCGTTGGGTGCATGACAACGCCAATTCCATCGGCTGGATTTGGACGCTGCCGGACGCGCTTCCATACGAAGCCAATTTCCTCGATCTCGATCCGGATCATCGCGATCGCAACGGCGTGCCGCTTGTTCGGTGCACGTATCAATACTTCGACAACGAGCGGCGCCAGACGCGGTTTTTGCTGGATCGCGCCTCGCAATGGCTGAAGGCGGCCGGCGCGACGGAGACTTGGCATCTGCCGATCGCTCCCGCTCCCATAAGCACTCACGCCTATGGCGGCACGCGTATGGGAACCGATGCGAGCGTTTCCGTCGTTGACGGGTTTGGCGCCGCTCACGAAGTTCCAAACCTGACAATTCTTGGCGCCTCGACGTTCCCCACCAGCGGCGGCGTCAATCCTACGCAGACGGTGGAGGCCCTCGCGATCAGGTCGGCGCGCCGACTGGCTGACGCGAAACGATGATGACACAGGGCGCGGAGGCGAAAAACGCGAAGCACATGATGCGGCCGTGAGGCCAAAATCGATCGGCGCCTTCGATCTCGTCAAGATTGGCCGCCTTGCGTCTTTTGTGAAGGAAGTTTCGCGATGTCGGCTTTGCGCCCGGTCAGTGTTGACCATTTCCGACAGCTCGCGTTCGATTATCTTCCGGATTTTATTTCAGACTACATCAGCACCGGCGGCGGCGACGGCCTCAGTCAGCGGCGCAACCTGGCCGCTTTCGAGCGCTATACCTTTGTCCCGCGCGGCATGGTCGACGTGACGTCGGTCGTCACTGAGCGGACGATCTTCGGCCGGAAATATGGGCTCCCGTTCGGAATCTCCGCCATGGGGAATCTCGGTTTTGTCCGCCGGCATGCGGACCAGATCCTCGCCGAAACCGCGCGCGAGGCCAACATTCCCTTCATCCTCTCCTCGATGGCGAGCGCCGCCATTGAGGAGATCGCGCGGCTGGCGCCCGACCACACCTGGTGCCAGTTCTACGCGCCGAGGGACAATAGGATCGCCGATGATTTGATCGGCCGGGCGCGCGACGCCGGCGTCTCGGTCCTGGTCGTGACCGTTGACTTCCCAGTGCCGCCGCGGGAGTCCGCGCGCCACGGCGTGTCGTGGTCAAACGGCGCCGATTGGACGATGTGGCGGACAATTCTATCCGACCTCGTCCGCCACCCCAAATGGACTTTCAACCACCTGACGGGCGGCAGCGCGCCGCGCATGGAGGGATGGGCGCGCTACGCTCCGAAAGGCAGCGACAGCTTGGCGGTGGCGAAATACGTCGACAGCATATGGCCGCTGAACATCCTCTGGCCTGATCTGGAGAGGATAAGGCGCGAGTGGCCCGGCAAGCTCGTCATCAAGGGCCTGTTGCATCCCGACGATGTGACGCGCGCGTTTGGCGTTGGCGCCGACGCGGTGACCATTTCGAATCATGGGGGCAACAAAGTCGACTGCATTCCGGCGTCGCTGGACATGCTTGCGCAGGCGACGCCCAAGCCTGCGCCCGGCGCGCCCGTTTTTCTCGATAGCGGCATCAGGAAGGGGTCGGATGTGCTGATCGCGATGGCGCTCGGCGCCGAGTACTGCTTCGTCGGCCGGGCGGCGCTCTACGGGGTGGCGGCCGAGGGCGCGCGCGGCGCACGCCGCGCCATCGAAATCCTGGCCTCGGAGATCAAATACGTTCAGGCGATGATTGGCGTGCGCAACGGTGATCAGCTTTCTCGAGCGATGCTGTTGCAAGACGGGCGCCCGATCCAGCCCTGACCATCGTCCACGACGGGTTCAGACGCGGAACCGCGCCTGGCGCTGCTTCAAAATGTCGCGAGAGCCAGCAGAAATGGAAGTGAATCAATGCCGAGCGCAAATCCATTTGAGACATCGACCAACCCAATTCTCGTCGAAGTCATTCGCGGCGAGATGGTGGAGAGCGTGCATCGTGGCTCCGTCGTCATCGTGGATCACCGCGGCGTTGTCGCCGATTTCTGGGGGCGGGTGGACGAGGTTGTTTATCCTCGCTCGGCGCTAAAGCCGATCCAGGCCATTCCGCTGCTCGAGTTCAGGCGCGTTTGACCAATTTGGATTGAGCGCGCGGGAAATCGCTCTCGCATGCGCATCGCACGAGGGAGAGCCGCTGCATGTCGAAATTGTCGGGCATTGGCTCGCGCGCATCGGTCTAAGCGTTGGGAGATCTTCGATGCGGTCTGCCAGAGTGCGCGCGCCATGCGCGTGGAGATGAAGAGGCGCCAATCGCGACGGCCGCGATGCACCCGTGTTCGGGCAATCACGTTGGATTTTTAACGACCGCACGGTTCCTCGGCGAGCCAACGCTTGGATACGTCGGCCCCGCTCACCCGGTTCAGAGGCGAGTGTTTTCCGTGCTGGAGGAATTGGCGGGGATCAAGGTGAGGTCGGCTCCAAAAGGAACCGATGGCTGCGGCATTCCGGTTGTCGGCATCTCGCTCAAGAGCCTCGCGACCGCAATCGCTCGTCTTGGTAATCCAGTGGACCTGCCGGAGCGTCGCGCGGTCGCTGCGAAGCGAATTGTCGAGGCCATGCATCGGGAGCCGTATCTCGTCGCCGGCAAGGGCCGATCGTGCACCGCGTTGATGCAACGCGCGAAGAAACCTCTCATGGTCAAGATGGGCGCCGAGGGCGTTTACGTGGCGGCAATCCCCGATCTTGGATTGGGCGTCGCCATCAAAATCGACGATGGATCGACGCGAGCCGCCGAAGTGACGATCGCCGCCGTTCTCAATCGTCTCGGGGTCTTGAATCCGGGGGGCGAATTCGACGTCAATTCCGACGTGATTTTCAATCGATCCGGCGTCGCGGTTGGATTGATTTATTCGACTCTGGAGACGCCCGCCGGCGCGCGCCGGCTCGCCCTCCCAATTTAGACGCAGGTCTGAAATGTGGCGCAAACTCGATATTGACGTGCTCGCATAAGCGGTATAGCCGACAGTCAGCGGAAGAGATCGCCCATGCATACGTGCGTGGGCGGCGCCGAAGGAGCAACCGCCCCGGAAACTCTCAGGCAAAAAGACCGCTTATTCGTTTTGAACTCTGAAAAGTGGAGCCTCATGCTCCCGCCGATGGTGTAACCCGCCGCTCAGCCCATGAGCCGCGGCGATGCTCTCAGGCCAATGACAGAGGGGGCGTTCACAGCCGCGCAGCGCGGCAAGGAGCGCTCATGTCAAATTCTTCCGATACTCGCATCGCCGTTATCGGCGCCGGCATCACCGGGACAACGACGGCCTACCAGCTCGCGCGGCGAGGCTGCACGGTCACGCTTTTCGACAAACACCCCTATGCGGCGATGGAGACTTCGTTCGCCAATGGCGGGCAACTTTCCGCCTCGAATGCGGAGGTGTGGAATAGCTGGGCGACGGTGTTCAAGGGCATCAAGTGGATGTTCACGCCGGGCGCGCCGCTGCTCGTCAATCCCAGCCCCTCCTGGCACAAACTGTCCTGGATGGCCGAGTTCATCGCCGCCATTCCCCGCCACGAAGACAACACGATCACGACCACCCGGCTCGCGATCGAGGCGCGCGGGCATCTGACGGCGATGGCCAAAGAGGCCGGTATCGATTTCGACTGCGAGGAACGCGGCATCCTGCATTTCTATAAGACGAAAGCCGATTTCGCCGCCGCCGCAAAAGTCACGGCCCTGCTGGCGAAAGGCGGCCTTGAGCGCCGCGCGGTCACGCCGGAGGAAATGCGGGCGATCGAGCCTGCGCTGAAAGGCGATTTCTACGGCGGCTTCTACACGCCATCCGATTTTACCGGCGACATCCACAAATTCGCCAACGGCCTGTCGGCAGCGTGCGAGCGCCTTGGGGTGACGATGCGCCTCGCGACGAAAGTGTTGTCGGTCAAGGCGGCCGGCGGCGGAGTGACGATCCGCCATCAGTCGACCGAGCCGCGTCTTGACGAGAAGCTGCCGCCCGAAGAGGTCGACAGCTTCGACAAAGTGGTGATCTGCAGCGGCATCCTGTCGCGCGATCTCGCGCATAGCCTCGGCGACCGGGTCAACGTCTATCCCGTCAAAGGCTATTCGATCACGGTCGCTCTGCCCGAGGCGAAAGATCAGGCCGCGGCGCCTTGGACAAGCCTGCTCGACGACAAAGCGAAAATCGTCACCAGCCGTCTCGGCCTCACGCGGTTTCGCGTTGCGGGCACCGCCGAGTTTAACGGCGCCAACAAAGATATCCGCGCCGAACGCATTGAGCCTTTGGTCTCATGGTGCCGCACGCACTTTCCCGGCATGAGCACGCGTCAGGCCGTTCCGTGGGCGGGTCTGCGCCCGATGATGCCGGACATGATGCCACGCGTGATGCGCGGTCGGAATCCGCGCGTGTTCTACAACACCGGACATGGCCATCTCGGCTGGACTCTGTCGGCCGCGACCGCCGACGCCGTCGCCGCGCTGGCGACGAGCAGAGGCAATGCGGCATAAAGGACAGGAGTTAAGAAATCCCGGCGCGGCTCGTCACGTCGTCATGTACAGGTTCTCGGTTCGCCGTTCCTGGTCAAGGCTGACGCGGTGCCCGGACGGCGGGTGCGCGCGCTGGCCGCAATCGAGCCGTGGGCAGATCCTGCAGCCGACGCCGATCGGAACGGCGAGCGCAGGATTGCTCACGTCGACGCCGTCCGAATAGACCATGGCGGACGCGTAGCCGATATGGCAGCCAAGACCAATGGACAGATAGCGACGCGGCGCATTGTGACGGTGGCCGCCCTTGGCGATCGATTTGGCGACGCAAAAATAGCGCTGCCCCTCCGGCATCTGGCTGATCTGGATGTTGATCTGCTCGGGATGAAGAAACGCGCCGTAAACGTTCCAACGCGGGCAGGCGCCGGAGTGGCGCGGAATGTGGATTCCCGAAAGCGAGAATCGCTTGGAGATATTGCCGGCAATGTCGGTGCGGATCAGATGAAGCGGGATGCCGGAATGGGTAGGCCGCTGAAGCGTGGTCATGCGGTGACAGACCTGCTCGAAGCTGGCGCCGAAACGTCGCGCGATGCGCTCGATGTCGTAGCGTGTTTCGCGACAGGCGCTTAAGAACGGCTCATAGGGCATGACGAGGGCGGCCGCGAAATACGCCGCAAGCGCGTTGCGTGCGAGCGCGTAGGCGTCCGCAGCAAGCGCGCTGCTGGCGATCAGACGATCGATCTCGCTCGCCGCTGCCAGCAGCGCGACCTGATGGGCCACCACAAAGATCGACGATTCCATCGGCAGCACGTCAGCCGTGATGAGTTCGCCCTTCGCCGCGTCGAGCCGCAGAACGACCCCTGCCGGCAGAGCGGCGAGGCGCCATTGCAATCCATGGACGCTAAGCAAATAGGTCTTCAGTCCGTGGTCGAACGTATCTGAAGCTTGATCGATGGCGCCGCGAATGCGTTCCGCCTCCGCCTCCAGGCTCGGAAAGTAATTGGCGCTTTCTTGGATGAAGTCCGAGATCGCATCCGTTTCGACGTGGTGCCCGACCTCGACCGGCGGCGTCGAAGTCTGACGCAGAGCGCGGTACCGATCAAAAAGGCGGATCATCGCGCGCCCGACCGCCGGGTTCGAAGATGCAAGATCCCGGATGTCGTGATTGGTGAGATCGTTCTCAGCGAAAATATTGTCGCCGAATATTTCCATCAGATCGCCGACCAGTCGCGATTCATCGCTCTCGGCGAGTTCCCCCGCTTCGACGCCAAAATAGCCGCAGAGCTTGAGCAGCAGCGGCACAGTGAGTCGACGGCGATTGTGCTCGATCAGATTGAGATAACTCGCCGAAATTCCCAGCACAGAGGCGAGATCGGCCTGCGACACTTTCCTTTGCCGCCGCATGCGCTGGACGCGACCGCCGATCTTGAGATTGTCCTCCGCCAAGCGCTTTCCTTTTCAAGATTTACAAAACGTCTGACGATCTTGACAGATGTTTTCCAGTTAACACGCTGATATTGCTATTTATCTTGCATTGCCATGCGTTTTGTCAACTCTTTACATCCGGACAAGGGAACCAAGGGAACAAGGAGCGCCCAACAATGGAAATCCAGGAACGGCCGAGCGACGCCGACGAGTTCATCACCATCATCGGCGCGAGCATGGCTGACATCGCCAATGCCTTCAGCGCGCAGGGCCTGGCGATGCGGGAATTCGCGATCGTCCACAAAATCGAACGTCATCGGTTCACGGTCGCCAAGGGCGGCGAGACCGAAGCGATGTTCGAGGGCCAGCAACTCCTCGCCGCCACCTTCGCGCGCCGCGCCGGCGCTTGAGGCGGCCCCTCGCACGCAACATCCAGACAGGACCGCACGCGAATGCTCACTACCGTCGAACGCCAAACGACGCCGCTCCCTTCGTTCCCCGCGCCGGACTGGGCGCCAGACCGATGGCGGCATATTCGCCGCAGCTACGCCTTGCAGGATGTGCAGCGCCTGTCTGGATCGCTGCGAATCCGGCACACGCTCGCCGAGAATGGGGCGAAGCGCCTGTGGCGGCTTCTGCATAGCGAGGAATTTGTGCCGACGCTCGGCGCCTTCACCGGCAATCAGGCGGTGCAGCAGGTCAAGGCCGGCCTCAAAGCGATCTATTTGTCCGGCTGGCAAGTCGCGGCCGACGCCAACTCTTCGGGCAACATGTATCCCGACCAGAGTCTCTATCCCGTCGACAGCGTCCCCTCGGTGGTGCGGCGGATCAACAAGGCTTTGGAGCGCGCCGACCAGATCCAGGCGATGGAACGCTTGCAGGGCGTCGATGGCGCCGACATCGACTTTTTCGCGCCGATCATCGCCGACGCGGAAGCGGGTTTCGGCGGCCCGCTCAACGCTTTCGAGCTGATGAAGGCGATGATCGAGGCCGGGGCGGCGGCGGTGCATTTCGAGGACCAACTGGCCTCCGAGAAGAAGTGCGGCCATTTGGGGGGCAAAGTCCTGGTGTCCACCCGCAGTTTCATCCGCACGCTCAACGCCGCGCGCCTCGCTGCGGACGTCATGGGCGTCCCAACGCTCATCATGGCGCGAACCGACGCCGAGGCCGCCCGCCTGCTGACTTCGGACATTGATGAAGCCGACGCGCCGTTCGTCACTGGCGAGCGGACAGAGGAGGGCTTTTATCGTTTCAAAGGCGGCCTTGACGCGGCAATCGCTCGCGGCATCGCCTACGCGCCCTATGCCGACCTCATCTGGTGCGAGACCTCGACCCCGAATCTCGCGGACGCGAGACGCTTCGCCGAAGCCGTGCGCCACGCACATCCCAACCAAATGCTCGCCTACAACTGCTCGCCCTCGTTTAACTGGGCGAAACATATGGACGCGGCCGCGATGAAAACCTTCCAACGAGAGATCGCGGCGATGGGCTACAAATATCAATTCGTCACGTTGGCGGGCTTCCACAATATGAGTCTCAGCACCTTCAATCTCGCGCGAAGCTACAAGATGGATGGCATGGCTGCGTATTCCGAACTGCAACAGGCCGAGTTCGCCGCCGAGGCGCACGGCTTTACCGCTATCCGTCATCAGCGCGAGGTTGGAACCAGCTATTTCGACGCCGTCGCGACAGCGCTGAGCGCGGGAGAGAGTTCGACCACTGCAATGGCCGAATCGACCGAGGCTCATCAGTTCTGACCGCCCGCGCCAACCTGAGGCGCGGACCGTGCGAATTCGGCAAGCGGTCCGTTTTGGGAGAGAGCCTAACCGGCTCGGTTCACGCGGCGATCGGGACGTCTCGTGCTAAGATGTGCTGGCGCGCCGCAACGCGCGGCTGAGCCTCTCCTCAGCTCGATTGCTTGCCTTTCTGCTTGGCGACGCAGGGCGACGAGCGCGCCGGTTTACCGACTGCGGATGGGTCAATTGCGGTTCCGCCTTCGCCGCGAACCTGGTCCGATTTCTGGAGAGCGGTTGATGACGAAATGGGTTTATTCCTTCGGCTCTGAAAAAACCGATGGCCGCGGCGCGCTGAAAAATCTGCTCGGCGGCAAGGGCGCCAATTTGGCGGAAATGGCGGCGCTCGGCCTGCCGGTGCCGCCCGGCTTCACCATCACGACGGATGTCTGCGCCTATTTCTACCAGAACGACAAAACCTATCCCGCCGACCTTTCCGAGCAGGTCGACGCGGCGCTGGCGAGCGTGAGCCGGCAGACTGGCCATCTCTTCGGCGATCCCGCCAATCCGCTGCTCGTTTCCGTCCGGTCGGGTGCGCGCGCCTCGATGCCGGGCATGATGGACACCGTTCTCAACCTCGGCCTCAACGACGAGGCGGCGGCGACGCTCGCGCGTTCGTCCGGCGACGAGCGCTTCGCCTATGACAGCTATCGCCGCTTCATCCAGATGTATTCCAACGTCGTGCTCGCGCTCGATCACGATACGTTCGAAGACATTCTCGAGATGTACAAGAGCGAGAAAGGCCTGACCCTCGACACCGATCTTTCCGCCGCCGACTGGCGCGAGATCGTCGTCGCCTTCAAGGCCAGCGTGAAGAAGGCGACCGGCAAGCCGTTCCCGCAGACCCCGCGCGACCAGCTTTGGGGCGCGATCGGCGCGGTGTTCGATTCGTGGATGAACGCACGCGCCATCACCTACCGCCGCCTCAACGGCATTCCTGCCGACTGGGGCACCGCGGTCAACATTCAGGCGATGGTCTTCGGCAACATGGGTGAAACCTCGGCGACCGGCGTCGCCTTCACCCGCAATCCTTCGACTGGCGGCAAGGAACTCTATGGCGAGTTCCTCGTCAACGCTCAGGGCGAAGATGTCGTCGCTGGCGTCCGCACCCCGCAGAACATCACCGAGGGGGCGCGCAAGGCAGCTGGCTCTGACCGGCCTTCGCTTGAAGCGCTAATGCCCGAGGTCTTCGCCGAGCTCGTCCAAACGACGCAATTGCTGGAGACGCACAATCGCGACATGCAAGACATCGAGTTCACCGTCGAGCGCGGCAAGTTCTGGATACTGCAGACTCGCAATGGCAAGCGCACCGCGCGCGCCGCGCTGCGGGTGGCGGTCGAGATGGTGGGCGAGGGCCTGTTGAACTCGTGAACAAGCGATCATGCGCATCGAGCCCTCGACACTCGACCAGTTGCTGCACCCGACCATCGACCCGAAGGTCAAGCGTTCGCCGTTGGCGACCGGCCTGCCGGCGTCGCCCGGCGCAGCATGCGGCGAGATCGTCTTCTCGGCCGCCGACGCTGAGGCGGCCCGCGCCGCCGGTCAGAAGGTGATCCTGGTGCGCATCGAGACCTCGCCCGAGGACATCCACGGCATGCACGCCGCCGAAGGCATCGTCACCACGCGCGGCGGCATGACGTCGCACGCGGCGGTGGTGGCGCGCGGCATGGGCAAACCCTGCGTCGCTGGCGCCGGCGCGATCCGCATCGACTATGCGGCGGGAACGATGACCGCCGGCGGCGTCGTGCTCAAGCGCGGCGACGTCATCACCATCGACGGCGCAACCGGCGAAGTGCTCGCTGGCGCGCTGCCGATGGGCACGCCGGAGCCGTCGGGCGAATTCACCACGCTGATGGGATGGGCCGACGGGGTGCGCCGCATGAAGGTGCGCGCCAACGCCGAGACGCCGCTCGACGCGCGCACCGCGCGCGGCTTCGGCGCCGAGGGCATCGGCCTGTGCCGCACCGAGCACATGTTCTTCGAGGGCGAGCGCGTCGTCGCGATGCGTGAAATGATCCTCGCGGACACCGAGCAAGGCCGGCGCGCCGCGCTGGCCAAGCTCCTGCCGATGCAGCGGCGGGACTTTGCCGACCTGTTCGAGATCATGACCGGCCTGCCGGTGACGATCCGCCTGCTCGACCCGCCGCTGCATGAGTTCCTGCCGCACACCGAGGCCGAAATTGCGGGCGTCGCCAAGGCGACGGAACTCGATGCGGCCAAGCTGCGCGCGCGCTCCATTGAGCTGCAAGAGATCAACCCGATGCTCGGGTTCCGCGGCGTGAGGCTCACGATCCGCTATCCCGAGATCGCCGAGATGCAGGCCCGCGCCATCTTCGAGGGCGCGGTCGAGGCTGGCCGCAGAACCGGCAAGCCGGTCAGCGCGGAGGTGATGATCCCGCTGGTGATGGCGCGCTCCGAGGTCGAACTGGTCAAGGCGATCGTGGTGGCGATGGCTGAGGCGGTGGCCAAGGAGACTGGCGTCACGGTCCCCTACACCGTTGGCGTGATGATCGAGTTGCCCCGCGCCGCGCTGCGCGCCGGCGACATCGCTGAGACCGCGGAGTTCTTCTCCTTCGGCACCAACGACCTCACCCAGACGACACTGGGCGTGTCGCGCGACGACGCGGCCTCGTTCCTCGGCTTCTACACCGCCAAGGGGCTGCTGCCCTCCGATCCCTTTGTCAGCATCGACCAGGAAGGCGTCGGCGAGATGATCAAGATCGCCGCCGAGCGCGGCCGCGCCACGCGCCCTAACATCAAGATGGGCATCTGCGGCGAGCACGGAGGCGATACGGCGAGCATCGCCTTCTGCGAGACGGTCGGGCTCGACTACGTCTCGTGCTCGCCGTTCCGCATCCCGATCGCCCGCCTCGCCGCGGCGCAGGCGGCGCTCAGCAAGAAGGTCGCCCGCACGATCTAGCTCTATCTTCCGTCGCAACGCCTCAACGCGCGGAGCGAGCACGCATACCAATCGCTACATCGTCAACGCAATGCCTTCGTAGTCGGCATTTCCATCCTGGACGAAGACGCCGATCGGCACGCCAATCCATTGGCGATGTTGACTCGGACGGGGCCAAAGTCCAGCGCCAAGCCACGCCGCGCTGGAGATCGCGACCAGCCCTCCGTGCGCCAGTCCTCCAGTCGCCATTTTCCGCTCGTTCAGCTTTCATGCTAAATCCGGTGAAGATGAGGTTCTTCAATTCAGGATGAGCATCGATGTTCGATCTGAGCCAACTGCGATGCTTTGTCACCGTGGCGGAGGAATTGCACTTCGGCAGGGCCGCTGCGCGGCTGAATATGACTCAGCCTCCGCTCAGTCGACAGATTCAAGTGCTTGAGCACATCGTCGATGCGACGCTGCTCGAGCGCACCAGCCGCTCGGTGCGCTTGACCCCCGCTGGCCGCGGTTTTCTCCCGGAAGCCAGGCGCATTCTCAAGCTGTCGGATGGCGCGCTGCAGGTCGCGCGGCGGATCGCGCAGGGCAAGACCGGCTCGCTCAAGATCGGCTTCACCGCCGCCGCCGCCTATGCGTTTCTTCCGACGTTGATCTCCGCTTGTCGTGTGCGTCTGCCCGAGGTCGACTTGTCGCTGAAGGAGATGGTGTCGGGCGAACAACTGGAAGCGCTGATAACCGGTCAAGTCGATGTCGGACTGTTGCGACCTCCCATTGGACGTCCTGAATTCGCGTCGCGTCGTGTCGTTGCGGAGGCGCTGCTGGCCGCGATCCCGAAGCGCCACCCGCTGGCGTCGGCCAAGATCCTGGCGATCGAAGATTTCCACGATCAACCTTTCGTTATGTACTCCCCCTTCGAGTCGCGATATTTCCACGACCTGTTGGTCGCGCAATTCTCGCGCGCGAACGTTCTGCCGCGCTACGTCCAGCATCTCAGCCAGATTCACTCCGTGCTCGCCATGGTCCGCGCCGGGCTCGGTTTGGCGATCGTGCCCGCAGCCGCAAGCAGTCTGCGGATAGCGGACGTGGTGCATCGCCCTCTGAAGCTCCGGCCGCAGGCCCTGTCCGAACTTTTCTTGGCGTGGCGGCGAGATTCAGAGAACCCGCTGTTGCCTTCGCTCCTCGCGATTGTGCGGGAACTCGCTCCCCCGACATAAACGATCGATACCGTTCGCGCATCGTTCGATACAGTTTTTGGTTTGGACGCGCATCGCTGACGCTCCTATAAAGCGGACAGCGAATGCTTGCGGCTGAACCGAGCCCGCAAGATCCTAAGAACACAGGGACGGATCAGTGGGAAGGATGGCGCCGCAGGAGATGGCCAATCGCGTCGGTCGTGGCCTCCTGTCCTTTCCGATTACGCCGTTCAAGGCGGACCATTCGTTCGACGAAGCAACCTATCGCTCGAACATCGACTGGCTATGCGGTTATGAGGTCGCGGGGCTGTTCGCCGCCGGCGGAACCGGCGAGTTTTTCTCTCTGACACCCGACGAAGTCGCGAAGGTCGTCGCCGCCGCGGCGCATGAAACCAAGGGGCGCGTGCCCGTCGTCGCCGGGACTGGCTATGGCACCGCGATCGCACGCGACATCGCAATTGGCGCGGAACGCGCCGGCGCGGACGGCCTCTTGTTGCTGCCGCCCTATCTCATGCACTCGGAGCAGACAGGGCTCGCCGCTCATGTCGAAGCGGTCTGTGCGTCGACCAAACTCGGCGTGATCGTGTACAACCGGGACAACGCCATTCTGACCCCCGACACGCTCGCCGCGCTTTGCGAGCGTTGCCCGAACTTGGTCGGCTACAAGGACGGAATCGGCGACATCGAACTCATGACGCGTGTGCGCGCCAAGCTCGGCGATCGCGTTACCTATATCGGGGGGCTGCCGACCGCCGAGACGTTCGCGCTGCCCTATCTCGACATGGGCGTGACGACTTACTCGTCGGCGGTTTTCAATTTTGTCCCCGAATTCGCGACAAAATTCTACTCGGCCGTGCGGCGGCGCGATCATAAGACGATCGACGCGGGGTTGAGAGATTTCATCCTGCCGCTGATTGAGCTTCGCAATCGCAAGAAAGGATATGCCGTCTCGATCATCAAGGCGGGAATGAAAGTCATTGGTCGCGATTCCGGGCCGGTCCGCTCGCCGCTGAGCGATCTGAACGAATCTGAGCTGGCCGAACTCGCGGCGTTGGTCGCGAAACTGCCGGTGTCCGAACCTGCACGTGTCTGAGCGGCGTCAGCCGCGGGCGCCGATCGACGAGACGACCTGGTCGTATGTGACCAACGGAAGCGAAGGCGGAGAGTTAGGCCGCAAGATTGGCGCAGTGATCGCCTGAAACGGGAGGCAAACGAGTGGAGACGCCTGTGGCCGAGATGCACGAGGAAAGTGCGCTCATTCGACTCGACGGTGTCGGGAAGAGCTACGGCAGCGTGCAAGTGCTCGCTGACGCGAGCTTCTCCGTCTCACGCGGCGAGGTCGTTGCGCTCATGGGGGAGAACGGCGCCGGAAAATCGACCTTGAAGAACATTCTGTGTGGTCTGGTCGCCCCCAGCAGCGGAAGCATTTTCGTCGAGGGTCGGCGCTACGCCCGGCTGACAACAGACCTCGCTCGCTCGATCGGCATCGGCGCCATTCATCAGGAGCTCAGTCTATTCCCGAATCTTTCGGTCGCTGAGAACGTCCACATCGGGGTCGGCACCCTGCCGATGCGGGGCGTCGTTATCGATAAGGTCAAGATGCGCGCGCAAGCGCAGAAGGTTCTCGAGACGGTGTTCGAGGACACCGTCGATCCCGACCAGCTCGCCGAGCAGCTTTCGCTCGGCGAACGGCAATTGGTCGAGGTCGCCAAGGCGATGCATCGCGCTTCGACCATGCTGATCTTTGACGAGCCGACCACGTCGCTGAGTTTGCCCGAGCGCCAGCGCCTTTTTCGCGTCGTCCGGAGTTTGCGCGATCGCGGCTACGCCCTGGTTTACGTCACGCACTTCATGGAGGAAGTGTACGAACTCGCGAACAAGATCGTGGTGCTGCGCGACGGACGAATCGTCGGTCAATCCAAGCCCGCTGACATCACTCCAGCCCAACTCGCAACGCTGATGGTCGGCCGCGAGCTTGCGGCCGCCGACACAAATCTCGCCGCGCATCGCGAGCAGGCGGAGAAGTCGATTTCCGCGCCGGTGGTGCTGCGAACGCGAAATTTGTCGGACGGCAAACTCTTGCGCGACGTAACGTTCGATCTGCACGCCGGCGAGGTGCTGGGGATCGGTGGCCTTTTGGGCGCGGGCCGAACCGAGATCGCGCAGGCCATCTTCGGCCTCAATCCCTCGAGCGGAGATGTCGAGGTCGGCGGTCAGCCGTTCGTCGATCGCAGTCCAGGCAAGGCGAAAGAGCGCGGGATCGCTCTGGTTTCCGAGGATCGACGGGTTGAGCAGATCTTCGGCGGGCGCAGCGTCCGCGAGAATTTGACTTCGACGATCATCAGGGAGTTCGGCAGCGGCTGGGGATTGATTTCCAGGTCGCGGCAGCGCAAACGCGCTCAAGAATTGTCGAACAGTTTTGGCGTTCGCCATCCCGGACTCGACGCGCCGATGTCGGCGCTGTCGGGCGGCAACCAACAAAAATGCGTTATCGCGCGGTGGCTGGCGACCAAGCCGGCAGTCTGCATTCTCGACGAGCCGACCAAGGGCATCGACGTCAAGGCGAAGGCCGAAGTGCATCTACTGATCAACGAGCTTGCCGCTCAAGGTCTCGGCGTCCTGCTGATCAGCTCCGATCTTCCTGAATTGCTCGCGGTGTCGCATCGCATCCTCGTGATGCACAAGGGACTGATTGTCGGAAAGCTCGAGAGGGACGAATTCGATCCCGGATCGATTGTCCGCATCGCGTCGACGGGGAAGGCGGCATGATCGCCTCGACCCAGATCAGCCGCGGCTTTGCGACCAGGATGCAACAATACTCCATCCTGGGGGTGCTGGTTGTCGTCGCCGTCATCTTCACTCTGTTGTCGCGGCCGTTCCTCAGCGCGGGCAACATCAGCAACATCCTGCTGCAGGCGGCCGCGACTTCGATCGCCGCCATCGGCATGACGTTCGTCCTGCTATTGGCGGAAGTCGACATATCGATCGGCTCGTTGATGTCGCTCGCAATGACCATCGCGTGGATATTCAGCGCCACGCCGGGCGACGCCGGTCAGGAGGCGCCCGTCAACGCCTGGGTCTATCCAGTCGGCATCGTGACCGGGACCGCGCTCGGCGTGCTGAACGGCCTGCTCATCAACGGTCTGCGCATCAATGCCTTTATCGCGACGCTGGCGACCATGTTCGCATACCGCGGCGTTGCCTGGAAACTGGTTGGCTCGACTGACAAGCCGTTCACGGACAGCGCCGTGCTGGCGCTGGGAAGATCGGAATTTCTCGGCATTGGGGCCCCGGTCTACCTCATGATTGTCGTCGCCGTGTTCGCCTCGATCCTGCTGAATCGGATGCCCATCGGTCGCTACATATATGCGATCGGCGGATCGCCGCGATCCGCTGTCGAGACCGGCCTTCCGGTTGAGCGGATGAGGCTGATCGCCTTCGGCTTCTCAGGCTTCTGCTGCTCGCTGGCGGCTCTCATCACGATTGGCCGCGTCGGGGTGCTGCAAGCCAGCCTCGGCGTCGGCTTCGAATTCACGGTCATTGCCGCAGTCGTGGTTGGCGGCACCAGTCTACTTGGCGGTCGTGGGTCGATTATCGGAAGTATTATTGGTGCGATATTGCTAGTCGTTATTGATAACGGTCTGAATTTGTTGAACGCATCTGTGTATATTTATGACGTCGTGAAAGGGTTAATCTTAATCGTTGGTGTCATGATTGATGTGAATTTGTTCAACCGCATCAAACGGGGCGCTTAGCAGGCGTTAATACGGAGGCACGACTAACCGTACGAAGACCAACAAAACTTCGACGGAAACAGTGAGGAGATGAAAATGACGGGCATGAAGAACAGGTTGTTAGCGGCCGGGCTCGGTGTGGTCGGGGCGAGCGTTCTGCTCTCCACGGCCAGCTATGCCGCAAAACCCGGCGACGGGGTCACGATTTGCATTTCGCTCGACAAGATGAATTCGTCGCGCGAGGGGCAGCTCAAGCTCTGGCGCGCCGAGGCTGAAGAGCTTGGCGTCAAGCTGATCGAGGAAGTGGCGGGCGAGGACGCGCAGCGTCAGTCGTCGCAGATCGATACCTGCATCGCGAAGAAAGTGAATGGGATCATCGATATTCCGTGGGACGCCGAGGCCATCCTTCAGGATATCGAACGCGCCCACGCGGCGGGCATTCCTTTGGTCACGATGGACCAGGCGCCGACGGATATGAGCACAGTCGATTTTCACACCGGCGCAGATCCGAAAGCCGACGGCATGCACGCCGCCCAGAAGCTGATTTCGATCGTTGGCGACAAGCCGACGAAAGTGGTCGACCTCCAAGGCGCCTTGAGCCACTTCAATGGTCAGGGGCGCGATCAGGGCTTCAAGCTCGGCATTAAGGATCATCCGAACATCAAGATCGTGGCTGAAATTCCCACCGAATGGCATCCCGAACCCGTGCTCGCCGGCATGGAAAACGCCTTCCAGGCGAACCCCGACATCGACGTCGTCTACAGCGCGAGCGACGGACTTCTGCCTCCGGTGTGGTCGGCGCTCAAGAAGCGAGATCGCTACAAGAAGGTCGGCGAGGCCGGACACGTCATCGTCCTGTCCGTCGACGGCGATCCGCAAGGTTGTGAGGCCGTCACGACCGGCGTCATGGATGCAGGATACGCGCAGCCTTTCGCGGACATGACGCGTGCGACGATCCAGGTGATCATCGACATGACCAAGTCGGGCAAAAAGCTGGACGACGCCAAGCGACTCCTGCTGATCCCCGGCTTTGAATACACGCCGGCGAACATTGCGGCGAACCAGAGCAAAGTCTGGGGTTGCGTAAAATGAACTGGGCGCTTCCGCTAACGAAAAAGAGCGGCGGAAAGCGTCCGAACCTCGCGGCGTTGGATCGCCGCGAGGATAGCCCGGGAGCGCCTCGCAGGACATGGACTGCGGGCCTCCTTGGCGTGTCGCGGCAACTCCCAATGTTGCCGGTGATCCTGGTCGGCTTCCTCGTGTTTTCGCTCACGATCGACGGGTTCGCATCCGTGAGCAATTTTCAAAACATCATGCGGCAGCTTTCCGTGATCTTGGCGGCGGTCAGCGGCGAAACGCTCGTCCTGATCATCGGCGGTATTGACCTGTCGGTGGGCGCCACGATCGGTCTCTCGACGGTCTGCGGCGCCTACGCGATGCATGCGACGGGCTCCGCATCCCTCGGACTCTTGGCTTGCATCGGCGTAGGGCTTGCGATCGGGACGCTCAACGGACTCGGGATTTCACGCGCCAAGCTGCAACCGTTCATCATGACGTTCGGGATGATGCTGACGGTGCGCGCGGTCGCTCTGTTGCTGACCGGTGGGCGATCCATGGGCACGCTCCCCGCTATCCTCTTGATCAGCGGACGGATGACGATTTTCTCGGATCCCGCTCGTCTTCTTGATTGGGCTCGCGGTCGCGTGCGCCGTCGGCATCCTCCTGCAGAAGACGATGTTTGGCCAAACGCTATATCTGACCGGATCGAACAAAGTGGCGGCGCGCTACAGCGGCGTCGATATCAGCGAGATCGAGTTCAAGGTCTACCTGATCGCGGGAGCGCTCGCGGGGGGCGCGGGATTCCTCTTCATGACGCGGCTCGGCGCCGCGGTGCCGACCGCGGGAGACCCGCTGCTGCTGCAGATCATCGGCGCGGCAGTGCTCGGCGGCAATTCCCTGAGCGGGGGTGAGGGCGGCATTCTTCGATCCCTCACTGGCTGCGTCCTGATCGCGATGCTGAACAATGTTCTCGAACTTGTCGGCGCTCAGTTCTGGGACCAGATGATCGTTGTCGGGGTTCTCGTCGCTCTCGGCAGCGCGCTTGGCTCCTGGCTCGGCAGACGTCGCGGACATGAGGTGAGGGTCGAACCCGCCAAGGAGAAAACAGAAATCAGCAACGGCAGTGCGATCAAACCATGACCGCTCCCGACCAACCCGTCCACGCACCAAACGCCGCCGAAGTCGGAGACCGTCCGTTGAAGATCGTAAGAGTCAGTAGCCGCATCGTCGAGGTTCACGACCAAGACGCATTCGCCAGCGCCTCGCAACGCAAGGTCAGCGTGCGCTCGGTCGTCACGATGAGACTGGGCGTCGCGGACGGGGTCGATGGCGTTGGCGTGGCGTTCACTCTGGGCGGATTGGCGAAGCCGCTACATCTGATGGTGAGCGAACTCGCCGAATTGCTGATCGGTGAAGACGCGAGCCGCATCGAAGCGATCCGAGCGAAACTCGACAAAGCGGCCTCGACCGGCGGGATCTCCGGCCTGTACCTGATTGCCGTCGCCTCGATCGACATGGCGCTGTGGGATATCCGCGGCAAAGTCGCCGGGCTGCCGCTGTGGCGCCTGGCGGGCGGCTATCGCCGAGCCGTGCCGGGATACTCGAGCGGTTCGATCGGACGCGATCTGACCGATCACGAGGCGGCGGAACGCGCGCGGCGCATATCGGAAAGCGGCTTCCTATGGGCGAAGATGCATCTCGCCCTCCCTGGCGCCTCACCGCAACGTGAGGTCGAGCGCGCCAGGCTCGTGCAAGACGCCATCGGCCCAAACGTCAGACTTGGCTGCGACATCAACGAACGCTGGCGCGCGGACGAGGCCATCGACATCGGGCGGCGCCTCGAAGACGTCGGACTGGCGTGGATCGAAGACCCGTGCCGGCACGACGACTATCGTGGGCTATCCCGGGTCACCCGCGCGCTCTCGACGCCGATCATGGCGGGTGAAAACAACCTTGGGATCACGCCGTTCCGTATCATGATCGAAGAGCATTCCGTCGACATCCTGATGATAGACGTCATGCTGGTCGGCGGGATCACGCCCTGGCTGAAAGTCGCCGCAATGGCGGAGGCGTTCAACCTGCCGGTCGTCAGCCATCTTCTGCCGGAGATTCAGGCGCCGCTTGTCGCCGCAATCCCGAACGGATTTCTCAGCGAATACAAAAGCTGGATCTGGGAACTGTTTGACGAGGTCCCAGCCTTCGAACGGGGCGAATTTATCGCGCCCGAGCGGCCGGGGCTGGGGCTCAGTTTCAGCGAACGGGTCTACGGCGCGGAGTGGTGAGTGCGCGCAACGACTGATTTGCGCGCTCGATGTTTGACACGTTAGACGGTTGGAGAAATGCAATGGCGCCGATGAAGATCGTCGTGTGGGGAAAAATACACGAAAGCGGACTGGCGTCGCTGCGTAGCGACCCGAGCGTTTCGGTGATGGAGGTCGACCCGACCGCCGAGGGCGCCATCGAACCCCATCTCGCCGACACTGAGGCGCTGCTAATCCGCACATCGTTGCTTCCCGCCAATCTCATCGAGAGAGCCACAAATCTGAAAGTCGTGTCCCGCTACGGCGTCGGATACGACAACATCGACGTTGCGGCGCTGACGAAACGGCGGATTCCCCTGACTGTCATCGGCAACGAGAACGCGGTGTCGGTCGCCGAGCACACGCTCTATCTCATGCTTGCCGCCGCGAAGGCCGGACTGCCGCACGATCGCGCCACCCGGCAAGGCAATTGGCGCTTCAGGGACACGCAGAGCGCTACGGACCTCATGGGCAAGGAAGTGCTGATCGTCGGGCTAGGGCGGATCGGACAGAAAGTCGGCAAGCTCTGCGAGGCGCTGGGCATGATCGTAAAGTTTTTCGATCCGCAGGTGGACGCGCGCGCGCTCGGCGTCAGTTGGCCGCAGCGTACGGATTTGATCGCGGGATTGCGGGCCGCCGACGTCGTGACGCTTCATGTTCCGCTGCTGCCAGCGACGCGGGGTCTCATCGGCGAGTTCGAGCTGGCGGCGATGAAGTCAACCGCGATCATCGTCTCGACCGCTCGCGGCGGTGTGCTCGACGAGGCGGCATTGGCGCGCGCGCTGGTCAACGGCTCGATCCGCGCGGCGGCGCTCGATGTCTTTGAAACGGAACCGGTTGCGTCGGACAACCCGCTCCTCACGCTCGACAATGTCGTGCTGTCGCCGCACGTCGCGTCACTGACGAGCGAAGGGACGGCGCGAATGGCGCTGGCCGCGGCGCGCAATTGCCTCGATGGCCTGCGCGGCCACCTCGATCGCGCCTACGTCGTCAACGCCGAGGTGCTTTCAAGCTGACAAACGAAAGCACAGGCCTGCGCATTTGTGACTGAGAACTCGGCTCTGGGGAGCCGAATGGATAGGAGAACTGAGTTGGAGCTGCCAATCAATCACTTCAAACGCGGACTCTATGCAGGGATTCCCCAGATTGGATTCTGGTCCAGCCTCGCGAGTCATGTCTCCGTGGAAATCATGGCGGGTTCGGGATTCGACTGGCTGCTGCTCGATACCGAGCATTCGCCAAATGAAATCTCCATGGTCTATTCGCAGCTTCAGGCCTGCATGGAAAATACGGTCCAGCCGATCGTGCGGCCGCCGTGGAACGACATGGTGGCGATCAAGCGGTTTCTGGATGCGGGCGTGCAGACGCTGTTGCTGCCGACCGTCCAGAATGCCGAGGAGGCGCGCTATGCCGTCAGCGCCTGCCGCTATCCGCCGCGTGGCGTGCGCGGGTTCGCGGGAACGTCGCGCTCGTCGCGCTTTGGACGGATACCGGATTACCACGCGCGTTGTGAGAACGAAATTTGCGTCCTCGTGCAAATCGAGACCGAGATCGGCGTGCGCAATCTTGACGAGATTGTCGCGGTCGAGGGCGTCGACGGCGTGTTCGTCGGACCGGGCGATCTGTCCGCGGGGCTCGGCTATCTCGACCGGCAATTGGATCCCAAGTTCAAACTCATTGTCGAAGACGTCATTCGGCGCATCAAGGCGGGCGGAAAGGCGGCGGGGATCTTGACCGGCGACGGCGCGTTTGCACGTCGTTGCCTGGAGCTCGGCGCCCTCTTCGTCGCCATCGGATCGGATTCGGCCCTTCTTGCCCGCGGCACAGAGCGCCTGGCGAAGGAATTTAAGAGCTTCACGCCGGGCGGCGGCGCCTGACAATTGTCGCGTTGCAATCTCGCTGCGTGCGCGACGCGACGCCAGAGTCAAGAACAGAAGGATATGAGACGATGGTCAGCACAAGCCTTCCCAAACCCGCCTACTGCACCCCCAACATGCGCGTCGTCGGTCATAGCGATCAAGCCGGCCGCAGCGACGGCGTGCAAATCATGGTGCGGAACGGTTACGCTTACATCGGCCATATTTTCTCCAAGGGATTCTCGGTCCTTGACGTGCGCGACCCGTCGAGCCCAAAGGTCGTCAACTACGTCGCGGCGCCCCCCAACACCTGGACGCTGCATCTGCAAGTGTTCGACGATCTCCTTCTCGTCGTCCACAACAAGGATATGTTCGCGCAGCCGGAAATGCTCGACGAGAAGGCCTATTACAAGGGTTCGGTCGATAGCCACGCCAAGGACGAGTCCTCGGGGCAAAACTGGTCAGCCGGCATGGCCGTCTACGATATTTCCAAACCCGACCAGCCGAAGAAAATTGGCTTCATGTCGGTGGCGGGCGCCGGGCTCCATCGCATCTGGTATGTTGGCGGCCGCTACGCCTATGCGTCCGCGCTGCTGGATGGCTTCTCAGACTACATGCTGATCGTCATCGATCTGAAAGACCCGACAAAACCCGAGATGGTCGGCAAATACTGGCTGCCGGGTATGAATGTCGCGGCGGGAGAAAAGGCGAACTGGCCATCCAAGAACGGTCGCTTCGGCCTGCATCACGCCATCATCCGCGACGACATCGCCTATTGCAGCTGGCGCGACGCGTGCCTCGCCGTTGTCGATGTCAAGGACAAGAGCAATCCGAAACTCATCACCCACAAAATCTGGGCGCCGCCGTTTGGCGGCGGCACGCACAACGCATTGCCGCTGCCGGACCGCGATCTGTTGATTGTCGTCGACGAGACCGTGCTCGACGATCAGGAAGATGGGTTCAAGCCAATCTGGGTTTTCGACAACCAGGTCAAATCCAATCCCATCAGCATCTCGACCTTCCCGGCGCCCTCCGACCAGAACTATCTCAAGGTCGGCGGTCATTTCGGGCCGCACAACATCCATGAAAATCGGCCGGGCAGCTTTGTCAGTTCCGACCTGATCTTCGCGACCTATCAGAACGCCGGCCTGCGCGTGTATGATATCAAGGACAAATTTCGGCCCAAGGAGGTCGCGGGCTTCGTGCCTCCCGCGCCCGCCCAGTGGGTGGACCCGCGGCCGAACCGGCCGATCGTGCTCCACTCGGCCGATGTCTTCGTTGACAAGAACGCGCTTTGCTATGTCACCGACTTCAACGCCGGACTCTACATCGTCGAGTACAAGGGTTGACAAGGCGCCTCCGCGCTGGACCGGGCTTTCTGCATTCACTCGAGAAGCGTGTTTGGAGTTTGTGAAATGAGCAGGATTGGGTTCATCGGCCTCGGCATAATGGGGTCTCCCATGGCGGCCAACCTGCTCGCGGCGGGCCACTCGATGTTTCTGCACACCAACGGCAAGCCGCCGGGCGCCCTCGTGAACGCTGGCGGCGTTGTCTGCGCGAATGGCAGGGAGGTCGCTGAGAAGTCGGACATCATCATCGTCATGGTGCCGGACACGCCGCACGTCGAAGCGGTTTTGTTCGGCAAGAGCGGCGTCGGCGAAGGGTTGGAGCGGGGCAAGATCGTCGTCGACATGAGTTCGATCTCGCCGATCGCGACCAAAGCGTTTGCCGCGAGAGTCAATGCGCTCGGCGCGGACTATCTCGACGC
This sequence comes from uncultured Alphaproteobacteria bacterium, assembly GCA_963835215.1. Lineage (GTDB taxonomy): Bacteria > Pseudomonadota > Alphaproteobacteria > Rhizobiales > Beijerinckiaceae > Roseiarcus. The sequence continues at coordinate 232,170 of CAWIES010000001.1, forward strand.
GCCGGTATCGGGCGGCGAGGTGGGCGCCAAGGCGGCGACTTTGACGATTATGGTCGGCGGCTCCGAGGAAGCTTTCGCGAAGGTCAGGCCGATCTTCGAAAAACTCGGTAAGAACATTACCCTGGTTGGGGGCAACGGCGACGGGCAGACGACTAAGGTCGCCAACCAAATCATCGTCGCTCTCAACATCGAGGCGGTTGCCGAGGCGCTGCTGTTCGCCTCGAAGGCGGGCGCCGATCCCGCGCGCGTTCGCGAGGCGCTCATGGGAGGGTTCGCGTCATCGAAGGTCCTCGAAGTGCACGGCGCGCGGATGCTCAAGCGCGCCTTCGATCCCGGCTTTCGCATCGAACTGCATCAGAAGGATCTGAACCTCGCGCTGCAGGGCGCCAGGACGCTCGGGGTGTCGTTGCCGAATACCGCAATGGCGCAGGAGCTGTTCAATTCATGCGCGGCGCACGGCGGCAAGGCTTGGGATCATTCGGCAATGTTGCGGGCGCTCGAATCCCTGTCCAATCACGAAATCGGGCAGGGGCGGGCTGAGCTAAGAGCGCAGGCGGCGCTACGCCAATGAAAAAGCAAGGGTCTTGGGTCAGGTGCGTTGTTGACTGTTCTCTTTAAAATCGTCGGCGCTCCCGCCCTGGTGGCGGCGGTCGAGGCGCGTTGGCGTGGTTCGCTTTGTTGCCCGCCCAAAGGGCGCCAATGTAGACGGTTTCAGGGCCCCGCTTGTGTTGGGCCGACCGTAGACGTCGAATGACCATAAACGAAACGAGACCCGCGCTGGAGAAAGCGACCAAACGACCGCAGGACAAGAGGCGGCCGTTTTCGAGCGTGCTCAACATCGAAGAATTTGAACCCGTCGCCCGGCGCAAGCTTCCGCGCATGCTCTATGGCTTCATCTCGGGTTCGGTTGAGACCGGCGCCGCGCAGCGCCGCTCGGCAGAGGCCTACGCTCGCTACGCCTTCGTTCCGCGAGCGCTCGTCGATGTGTCGGCGCGCAGCCAGTCGTGCACGCTGCTTGGCGAGTCTTACGCCGCGCCGTTCGGAATTCCGCCGATGGCTTGCGCCGCGATCGTCGCGAGAGGAGGCGACCTGCTGATGGCGCGGGCCGCGGCAGAAGCAAACATTCCTTATGTTGTCAGTGGCTCGTCGCTTACCAAACTGGAAACGGTGCGACGGGATAACAGCAGGGCGTGGTTTCAAGGCTATCTCGCGGGCGACTTCGGTCGCTTGGCGCCGATGTTGGATCGTGTCGCGGCGGGCGGCTATCAAACGCTCGTGGTTGCCGTCGATGTGCCCGTGGCCGGGAACCGCGAGAACAATGTGCGGAGCGGATTCAGTTTGCCGCTCCGCGTGACGCCAAGAGCCGCATGGGATTCGCTCACGCATCCGCGTTGGTTCTTCGGCGTCATCTGCCGCACGCTGCTCGCTGACGGCATGCTCCATTTTGAGAACAACGACGCGTTTCGCGGACCGCCGCTGTTTTCGAACGACTGGGAGCGCAATTTCTCTCGGCGCGACGCTTTGAGCTGGGAGCATTTGAAATTCATCCGCGAGCGATGGAAGGGCAGGTTGGTGATAAAGGGCCTTCTCTCGCCAGAGGATGTGCGTATCGCCGTCGATTGCGGCGTCGATGGCGTGATCTTGTCGAACCACGGCGGCCGCACGCTCGACTACGCGATTGCGCCGCTCGCCATTTTGCCCGAAATCGCGGCCAAGGGCTACAAGATCCCGCTGATGATCGACGGCGGAATCCGAAGGGGAACCGACGTGCTCAAGGCGCTCGCTTTGGGCGCTGCGTTTGTCTTTGTCGGACGCCCGTTCATGTACGCACTTGCGGCAGGGGGCATTGCCGGCGTTGGCCGAGTGGCCGAGCTGTTGAAAGAAGAAATCGATCGGGACATGGCGCTGTTGGGCATGACGCGTCTCGATCAAGTGAGTTCCGCATGTCTTCGCCGTGAGGATGCGTAGCAACGATGGAGCGGTGAGCGTCGGCTTCAAACGCCGTCAGTGACAGACGCGACGATCGAGGTCGCATTCGCAGAGAAACGCCAAGGGAAGGATTACACAATGCCGGAAATTATCGTCTACGCGGTCGAGGGCCGAACGGCCGACCAAAAGAAGGCGCTGATGAAGGACATCACCGACGCGGTGGTGAAAAATTTTGGCGCGAAGCCGGAGGCCGTGACGGTGCAAATCGTCGAGGCGAGAAAAGACTCCAAGGCGAAAGCAGGCGTGCCGTTCTCCGAACGCTGAGCGGGCGCCACTCGAGCGCGACTTGCCGCACGCGCTCGGCGCCGGTTTCATCCGAGTGGCGACGTTCGAAGCGCCCGGAGCGTTGCGCGCGGCCGCGATCGATTTCGCGCCTGACAGCGAACGCGAGCGGCACGATCGACGCTGAAAATGTTCGAACGACACGACAAGGTCTGATTCGAGGAAACGAACATGGCGAATAGATATGCGGTCGTCACCGGCGCCGGCAGCGGCGTTGGACGCGCTGTCGCGACTGCGCTCGCGCGGGACGGTTACGCAGTTGCGCTTGCGGGACGGCGACGCGAGGCCCTGGACGAGACCGCCCGTCTCGCCGGTGACCAAAGCCTGGTCGTGCCGACCGACGTCTCGAAGCCTGAAGACGTTTCCGCGTTGTTCGACAAGGTCAGGTCCGAGTTTGGTAGGCTCGATGTGCTGTTCAACAATGCCGGAGGCGGCTTGCCTTCGACAAACTTCGGCGACGTGACGTTCGCGCAGTGGTCTGCAGTGGTCGCGGTCAACCTTCACGGTATGTTTCTCTGCGCAAACGCCGCGTATCGTCTGATGCGTGATCAATCTCCCCAGGGCGGGCGCATCATCAACAATGGCTCTTTGTCGGCGCATGTGCCGCGCCTCGGGTCGGCGCCGTACACGGCGACGAAACACGCGGTGACGGGGTTGACGAAGTGCATTGCGCTGGACGGTCGCGCGCATCAAATCGTGTGCTCGCAGGTCGATATCGGCAATGCGGCGACGCCGATGACCGCCAGGATGGCGTCAGGCGCCGTTCAGACGAACGGGACTCTCGCCGTCGAGCCGACTATGGACGCCGCCAATGTCGGCGCAACCGTATTGCTGATGGCGAACATGAGTTTGGACGCGAATATCCAATTCGTGACGGTGATGGCGACGCAAATGCCATCTTTCCTGGGGCGCGGCTAGAACGCTTCCCCGGCCTGCACTACACAGAGCTTCGCTCGACCAGCGGGCTCTCCTCCTTGATCTGAGCGGGGCGAGCGGCGGGGCGCGAGGCCTGGTCGATCAGCATGTCGACGGCGTTGGCGCCCATTTCGAAATGCGGAAGCAAGATGGTCGTCAGCGGCGGCCGCATGTAGCGGGCGAGCTCGCGATCGTCATAGCCCATAACCGCGACATCGTTTGGGATCGACAGTCCGAGTTCTCGCAAGGCGTCGTAGCAGCCAATCGCCATCAGATCGTTGGCGCAAAAAATCGCCGTCGGTGGATCCGCCAACGCCATCAATTCACGGGTGTGCTCATAGCCCGCCGAGGGTTCCCAGTTGCCGTCGCGCACAAGGTCGGCGTCCAAAGCAAGATCGGCTGCGGCGAGCGCCTGGCGGTATCCTTTCAGCCGATCGCGCGAAGCGTCCATCCCCGGTTCGCCGTTGATGAAACCGATTCGCTTGTGACCGGCTCGGATGAGGCGTTCGGCGCCGACGCGCCCGCCGACGACTTCGCCCGGCACGATCGAGGGGAGCGAACGCGCCGCGATGTAGCAGTTGAGAAGCACCGTCGGCTTTTGGAAGAGGAACGGATGGGGCTCCACGCGTTGGGTGTGGATCGTCCCGTAGATGAGCCCGAGCAGCGGCTGTAAGAGAATTTTCGCGACGATCGCTTCCTCAATCGCGGCGTCGCCGCGCGTGACAGCGACGCTGATCGTCAGGCCGCCCGCCCACGCCCGCTCGCGCGCGCCATCGAGCGCAAGCGCCATCCACGGGTCGGTCGAGATTTCGTTGACGACGAAGCCAATCGTCGTCGGGGTGGTCGTGGCCGTGACGCCCGAGCGGCGCACCACCTGATAGCCAAGATGCTTTGCGGCCGCGAGCACGCGCTGGCGCGTGTCGACCGACAAGCGGGCGCCCTTGGCTTGGTTCAGAATGAGCGAGACAGTCGTCTGCGAGACGCCAGCCTCAAGCGCCACATCAGTCATCGTGGGGCGCGTGCGACGGCCGTCCGCGCTCCGTGGAGAGGGAGTTCGGCCTTTCCTCCCTGGCGATCTTGGGTTGCTTGACATCATGGGCGGGACGGTTCGTCGATCGAAACGCTAGGATTATCGCTGATCATTAGCATGTGCAACTAATTGTTATAAGGCGAGTCTCGCCGCTAATATGATAATATAATTGACTCGCCTGGGGAAAGATGGAACATTGAATGGCAACTCGGAACCTGCTCGAAATCCTTGTTAGTTTCCCGCGCGACGGCGAACCGGCAAGCACCCAACGAGCAGCGAATTCGGGGCCTAAAGAGGAGGAACTCCATGAAGCGCGTGCTACTGGGAAGCATTTCCCTTGCGGTCGTTTTCGCCGTTTCGTCGGCCTACGCCGCCGACAAGAAAATTCTGGCCTTCGTCACCAATGGCCCGTCAGAATTTTGGAAAGCTGCTGAAGCCGGAGTCAAGAAGGCGCAGGGCGAGCTTCCCAATTACACCCTGCAGTTCAAATTCACCGACCCCTCGGCGGCCGCTACCCAGCAACAAGAAATGGACGATCTGGTTTCCGCCGGCGCCGCAGGCATCATGGTGAGCGCCGTCGATCCCAAGACCGAATCCGATGAGCTGGCGAAAGTCGCCAAGGAGACGCTGCTGCTGACCACGGACAGCGACGCGATCAAAAGCGGGCGCGCCGCCTACATCGGGTCGAGCAACGTGCTCGCCGGCAACCAGGTCGGCGAAATCCTGAAGAAGGCGCTGCCCGATGGCGGCAAGTGCATGGCCTATGTGGGTCTGCCCGGCGCCGACAACGCGAAAGAGCGCATCCAGGGCATCAACGACGTGATCAAAGGCACCAAGATCACCATCGTCGATGTGCGCGCCGACGACATCGACAATGCGCGCGCCAAGCGCAACGTCGAGGACACTTTGACGGCGCACCCTGAAGTCAACTGCATGCTCGGGATTTACTCCTACAACATCCCGCAGATCTATCAGGCGCTCAAGGAAGGCAACGCCTTGGGCAAGATCACCGTCACCGGCTTTGACGATGATCCGGTCACGCTCGGCGGCATCAAGGAGGGCACGATCGTCGCCACCGTCGTTCAGCAGCCCTTCGAATGGGGCTATCAGGGCATGAAGCTGATGGCCAAAATCCTTGAAGGCGACAAGTCGGGCATCCCGAAGGACACTTTGGTGATCGTGCCGACCAAGATCGTCGACAAGGCGAACGTCGACGATTACTCGAAGCAACTCGCGGCGATGCAGGGCAAATAATCCCACCCCCTGGGTTCGCTTGGCGCCGGCGGTCGATCGCCGCCGGCGCCTTCTTTTTTGCCGCGTTCGTCGCGACCGCGGTTGATCGTCTCCCGAAATGGCCGAAATGACGGATCCGATCCTCGATCTCGTCCGAATCAATAAGAGCTACCCGGGCGTGCAGGCGCTCGCGGACGTCAGCCTGTTCCTCGGCGCCGGCGAAGTCGTCGGATTGATCGGCGAGAATGGCGCGGGCAAGTCCACCCTGATGAATGTGCTAGGCGGGGTCGTCGAGCCGAGCTCGGGAGTCATCCGCATCGACGGCCAAGACCGGCGATCGCTGACGGTTCGCGACGCCATGACCGCTGGAATTGCCTTTGTCCACCAGGAGCCGTCGCTATTCGAGAACCTCGACGCCGCCGCCAACGTCTTCTTCGGACGCGAGCCGTTGCTGGGTGGTCCCCTAAAGCTCGTCGATCGCCAGCGCTTGCGCGCCGATGTCGGCCCGCTGCTGAAAAGGCTGGGCTGCGACTTCTCGCCAGAGACCCCGGTCGCCTATCTCTCGATCGCCCAGCGGCAACTGCTGGAAATTGCCAAGGCGCTGTCGCTCAAGGCGCGCATCGTCATTTTGGACGAGCCGACTTCGAGCTTGACGATCTCAGAGACCAATCGTCTTCTGGACGTCGTTCGTGACCTCAAGCTCAGCGGCGTCGGGATCATCTTCATCTCGCATCGCTTGCATGAAATCAAACAATGCGTCGACCGCGTCGTGGTGCTGCGCGACGGGCGCATTGCGGGTCATCTCGATCATGCGTCGATCACGCACGAAGCGATGATCCGGCTGATGATCGGCCGCGATCTCAAGGCGCTTTATACCCCGCCGGCCGCGCCACCTGGCGACGACGTGCTCGATCTCGTCGAGGTGAGCACGGGGAGCTATCCGCACCGGAAAGTCAGCCTCTCGCTGCGCGCCGGCGAGATCCTCGGTCTCGCCGGACTGATCGGCGCCGGTCGAACGGAGCTCGCTCGCGCCATTTTTGGTATTGACCCGCTGGGCGGCGGTTTGCTGCGGTTTCGCGGCAAGCCGATCAGCGTCGGTGGCCCGCACGAGGCGATCGCCCACGGCATCTACCTGGTTCCCGAGGATCGCAAACACGCGGGGCTCCTCCTCGACGTCTCGATCGCCGGCAACATTTCTCTCGCTAACATGGCGGCCTTCGCTTTCGCCGGGCTCGTCAGCTCGCGCCGGGAAATCCAGAATGCCGAGACGGAGAAGCGCAAGCTGAACATCCGAGCGCCCACGGTTATGGTTCCAGTCGACAGCCTTTCGGGCGGCAATCAACAGAAGGTCGTCCTCGCCAAATGGCTGTCGATGAAGCCCAAGGTCATCATCTTTGACGAACCGACAAGGGGGGTCGATGTCGGCGCCAAGGCGGAGATTTACGCCCTGATGCGCGGCCTTGCCGACGCCGGCGTCGCGATCCTGATGATTTCAAGCGATCTTGAGGAGGTTATCGGCGTCAGCGACCGCGTTGCGGTTATGCACGAGGGCGCGATTACCGGTATTCTGCCCCGCGACCGGCTGAGCGAGGAGACGATCATGCAACTCGCCACCGGCGCCGGCGTTCACTGAGAAGGCCTATCATGCTGAAGAAAGACCTGGGCCTTTTCCTGCTGATCGTGGTTGTTGGCGCCGTCACCGCCTTCATCAATCCCCGATTCATCTCGCCCATCAACATTTCAAACACCGCCAATCTCATCGGCCTCTTCGGTCTCTATTCGATCGGCGAAGGCTTTGTCATCATCACTGGCGGCATCGATCTCTCGGTCGGCTCGTTGTTCGCGCTGCTTGGGGTGATCTTTCTCGATCTCTTGAACACCTATCACTGGGATTGGGCGCCAGCGGTCGCAGCAATGGTCGTCGGGGGGATGTTCGTTGGCGCCATCCACGCCTTCTTGATCCTGAAGATGCGCATGCAGCCGTTCATCGTCACGCTCTGCGGCCTGCTGCTCTATCGCGGCATTGCGCGCTGGTACACCGACGACGGCACGGTGGGGTTCGAATTCGGCAAGAGCATCCCCGCGCTCGAATGGCTGACCACCGGGCGCACCTATGGCGTCCCGCACAGCTTCGTGATGTTCATCGTGGTCGCGATCATAATGGGGATCGTGCTGCACCGATCGGTGTTCGGTCGCTATCTCTATGCGGTCGGTAAGAACGAGGAGGCCGCTCGCTACTCGGGCATTCGCACCAATCGCGTGATCGCCGCCGCTTACGTGATCTGCAGCGGCATCGCTGGCCTATCGTCGGTCTATTTCGTCATGTACACGCGATCGATTTCGCCAGCCTCGCACGGCAGCTTCTATGAGCTTTACGGCATCGCCGCGGCCGTGCTCGGCGGCTGTTCGCTTCGCGGCGGCGAGGGCTCGGTCTTCGGCATCGTGCTCGGCGCGGTGCTGCTCCAGATTCTCCAAAATCTGGTCAACCTGCTCGGCATCCCAAGTTCGCTGAACTTCGCCGTCATGGGAGGCGTGATTCTGATCGGCGTGCTGCTCGATCAGCAACTGGCGCTTTACCGCCGGCGAAATGCGGTGCGACGCAGCCTCGAGCAATCGTCCGGCTGACCGGGCCCCTTTCTGCTCGCGGCGTCAGTCGTGGCTGTGCTTATGGATTGGATCGATCCAATACACGGCCTCGGGCTTTTCCACGGGATCGACGTCGGTGATGTTGACCACCACCGCCTCGTTGTCCGAGCGGACCAGCACGCACTCAAGCGGCTGCGCCGGATCGGCGTTGATCTCCTGATGCGGCACGTAGGGCGGCACGTAGATGAAGTCGCCGGGCCCGGCTTCCGCGACGTATTCAAGTCGGTTGCCCCAGCGCATCCGAGCCTTACCGCGTAGGACGAAGATCACGCTTTCGAGGGCGCCGTGATGGTGGACGCCGGTCTTGGCGTTCGGCGCGATTGTCACCGTGCCGGCCCAAATCTTCTGGGCGCCGACGCGAGCGTGATTGATGGCGGCTTGACGGAACATGCCGGGCGTCTGGGCGGTGTTCGCATCGAGCGTGTCGCCCTTGATCACGCGCACGCCGTCGTTTTTCCAGGCAGGCTCTGGATGGTCGTGATGGTGATGCTCGTCGCTCATGAGAGAGTCCTCGCCATGTTCTTAGGAGTCCGCGCTGTCGTCGCAGCGATAAGGAAAGTCGCAAGCGCCGGATGGCCGCTCGGTTCTTTCCGGCAATTCGCTAAAGGGAGTCATCCAGCGTACCAGACTTTGCGCGGATCGTTGGCCGCGCGTTGATAGGTCCATGCCGCTTCAACCAGCTTGGCCAAGTCGTATTTCGGGCGCCAGTCGAGCGATAATTTGGCGCGGCTATTGTCCAGCCAGTTGGAATGATAGTCGCTCACAATGTCGATGGCGGCGAGACCGCGTGTCGCTCTGAGATAGGCGGCGAGCGCGCCATAGTCGACCGGCTCGTCCATGCAGACGTTGTAAAGTTCGCCCTTCGTCGCCGGGTTGTCGAGGGTGGCCAGGATCGCGTCGACGAGATCATCGACATGGACAAAGTTTCGCTTCAGCGGGCGTCCGTGCGCGTCACGCAGCAAAGGAACCGCCCCGTCCTTGCGGCAACGTTCGGCGATCTCTGGCGCAACGAGCGTCTTCCAGTCGGGACCGCCGAAAACATCGTCGCCGAACGAAAGCGTGTAGCGAAAATCGTCCTTTTCCATGATCCAGGGCGCACGCAGGCAACAGGTGTTCAATTGATATTGAATATGGGCCTGTTGCAGAAGAACCTCCTCCAGCACCTTGGAGAGGGCGTAGCAGCCCGGGTAGGCCATATGCGGCGTGAGCTCCGTCACCGGAGCGCCATGGTCGTAGAAAAAATGACCGACGCTCGCATCGCCGCCGATGAGAATGAATTGGACCGCGCTCGCGCTCGCCCGGAACGACTCGAGCAGCCAAAAGAGGCCTTTGACTGTCACGTCCATGACGAGTTCGGGCGTCTCCTTACAGGTTGCGAGATGCACAACGTGGGTTACCCCGTCCAACGCAGCCTCAACACAGGCGCGATCGGAAATTGTGCCCTTTACGACTTCGATGCGGGGCCCTGCGTCGAGCACGCGATTGTGACACAACGCGCGAATCTGAATGTCAGAGAGCTGCGGGTCGGAGAGAATTTTACTGATCAGATTGAGTCCGACCTTTCCGGTCGCTCCCGTGATCAGCAGTTTCATCGTGACCTCCCGCTTGTGTTTGGGCATAGAATGTCGAGGCGAAATCGCCGTCAGGAGCGCCGAGAGGGTCAAAAGCCCCTATCCAAAAGCCTTTAACCCGTGGTCGAACTTCCATCATGCCGCATTGAACGGAAAAAGCCATGCAAGCGCCAAACCCGAATTTTGCGCATCCGACCTGGGCCAGCGCGCGCAAAGACATGGTCGGCGCGAGTCTGGGGCCATCGCGAATTTGGTTCACGCTCGCGCAGGGGATCGTCACCGAGGTCTTTCATCCGCGCATCGATATCCCGCAGATCAAGGACCTGGGCTTCATCGTCGCCGACGGGAAGGGGTTTTGGGTCGAAGTCCGCCGCCTCGAGAGCTATGAGATCAAGCAGCCGGAGGCGGGCGGCTCGAGCGTTGAAGTCGTGCACCGCCATCCGCGCTTCACGCTGACGTTGAAGGTCTGCCCCGCGCATCGCCGCGACGTGCTGCTGGTCCATTGCAAGCTGGAGGGCGATGAAGCTCTGCGGCCCTATGCCCTTTTGTCTTCGCGCCTCGGCGGCGAAGCGGGCGGCAATTCGGCGTGGGTCGCCCGGCAAAGCTCGCGCACGGTGCTCAGCGCCGAGCAGGGCGTGTTCGGATTGGCGCTCGCCGCGGTCGACGCACACGGCGCCGACGCCTGGGGACGTTGCTCCGTGGGTTCGGCTGAACTCAGCGACGGGTGGCAAGACTTCAACCGCAATGGACGCATGACGTGGGAATACGACAGCGCCGGCCCTGGCGCCGTCGCGCTGATGGGCGAACTGCCGCAGGAAGCCACGCTCGCCCTCGGGATCGGCACGAGCAAGGAGGCGGCCGCGACACTGGCGATTTCCGAGCTGATGGCTGACTTTGCGGCGGCGTGGGACAGAGACTGCGTCGCCTGGCGAGCCTGGCGGGCCAAATCGCATCATTTGGCCGTCGACGACGATATGCATCGCGCGCTCGCTTCCTCAGCCGCGGTGCTCAAAGTGCATCAAGACCTGACCTATTGCGGCGCCACCGTCGCCAGTCTGTCGGTGCCGTGGGGCGACAGCAGCGACACGCTCGGCGGCTATCATCTCGTTTGGCCGCGCGATCTGGTGGAGACCGCCGGGGCGCTTGTCGCCATGGAAAACTTCGAGGAAGCGCGCGACGTCCTGCGCTATCTGATCGCCACACAACAAGACGACGGCCATTGGCTGCAGAACCAATGGTTAGGTGGAAAGCCGTTTTGGCAGGGCGAGCAACTCGACGAAACAGGATTTCCCGTCCTCCTGGCGTCGGCGCTGCGTGCGAGGGGCGAGCTCGGCGGCGTCCCGGCCCAGGACGCGATCGAGCGTGCGCTGGGCTACATTGCGATCAACGGGCCTTCCACCGCGCAAGATCGCTGGGAGGAAGATGCGGGGATCAACGTCTTCACGCTTGCGGTGGCGATTTCGGCGCTGGTCGAGGGCAGCGCTTTTCTCGAAGGCGATGCCCAACAATTCGTGCTGCGCCTCGCCGACTGCTGGAACGCCAATCTCGAGGACTGGTCCTTCGTCAGCGACACGCCTTTGGCGCGCGCGGCGGATGTCAGCGGCTACTATGTTCGCACGATGCCGACCGACGTGCTCACGCGCGACCGGGCGCCGCTCGAAACGGTGGCGATCAAGAATCTTGCTGAGGACCCCAATCTGCCGGCCGACGCGCAGATCGCCACCGACTTCCTGCAACTTGTGCGCTACGGGTTGAGGCGGCCGGACGACGCCTGGATTGTCGATACGCTCAAAGTCGTCGATCGACTGCTGAAGGTCGACACGCCCAGCGGCCCGGTCTGGCGCCGCTACAACGACGACGGCTATGGCGAGCATGAAGACGGCAGTCCCTTCGACGGCACGGGTCGCGGCCGTGGATGGCCGCTGCTGACGGGGGAGCGCGGTCACTACGCGGTGGCGGCCGGCGAGGACGTGGCGCCCTATATCGAAGCGATGATGGCGATGAGCAGTCCGCTCGGGATGATTCCTGAACAGGTCTGGGACTCGGCGCCGATCGCCGAATTCGATCTGAAACCGGGGCGACCCAGCGGTTCGGCAATGCCGCTGGTCTGGGCGCACGCGGAATTCATCAAGCTTTGCCACAGTCAAAAATTGGGGGCGCCGGTCGATCGTCCGGCCGAGACATGGAAGCGCTATGGCGGCGTGCGGCCGACGATCGACTATGTGATTTGGGGGCCGAAGTATCGCCCGCAACGCATCCGCGCCGGGCATCGTTTGACCATCGCTTTGGCGGGGGCGGCGAGGGTGCATTGGGGCGTCAATGGCTGGTCCGATGTCCGCGACGCGGACACATCGGATAGCGGGCTGCGCGTTCACACCGTTGACCTCGCGATCGGCGAACTCAAGCCCGGCGACACGATTCAGTTCGCGTTCTTCTGGCGGGAATCGAACACTTGGGAGGGCGTCAACTACGAAATTCTTGTCGTCGAATAGGTCTTGGGGCGCTGCGCGAGGCGATGTCGTCAACCCAAACGCCGGGCGATATGGTCGCCGACCCGTAAAGCGTTGGCGATGGCGGTCAACGAAGGGTTCACGGCGCCGATGCTGACGAAAAAGCTGGTGTCGACGACGTAGAGATTGTCGAGTTCATGGGCCTTGCAATCGCGGTCCAGCACGGAAGTCGCGGGGTCGTCGCCAAAACGACAGGTGCCAGCCTGATGCGCGCATCCCGCCAAAGCGATGTCAGTGCGCATGTAAATATCGCGCGTCAGCACGTGGCGCGGGCCGACGCCGATCTCGCCCAGGATGTCGCGCAGTTTCTCGTAGAGCTTTTGGGTGGGAACCTGATTGTTCGGCGTGTAGGCGAGCGTGAGGGCGCCATCGCGATCGACGCTCACGCGATTGTCGGGATCGGGCAGATCCTCGGTCGTCAGCCAGAAATCGAGCGCGTGGCGGGCGATCTCGTCAAGCGCCCAGCCCGGCGCCAGCGCGGTCAAATATGGCTTTTGCGCGCGATACATGCCGCCCAGCGTCTTGCCGATCATCTGGATGTTACCCATGGGAAACGGGAAACCGTCCATGCCGAAATAGAAATCGTTGAGCGCCAGGGTCTTCTGGAACACGGTGTCGTTGGGCGTCGGAGACAGCGCCAGAACGGCCTGACTATTGTGAAACATGTAATTTCTGCCGACCTGCCCTGAGCCGTTGGCGAGGCCCGCCGGATGTTTGTCGTCGGCGGAGCGCAACAACAACGCCGCCGAATTCGCCGCGCCGCAGGACACGACGACGATGTCGGCCTCAAAGCGTTGCTCGGCGCCGGCGACGCTCACGACGATGCTCTCGATCGCGCGGCCCGACGCATTGGTCTCGAGCCTGACCGCCCGCGCATTGCGGAGCAGCGTCACGTTGGCGTGCTCGAGCGCCGGGCGCACCGCGATCACCTCGGCGTCGGATTTGGCGTGGACCAGGCAGGGAAACCCGTCGCAGGTTTGGCAACGGATGCACTGGCTATGGGCCATGTCCGCTTCGTTCAGCATCACGGCGGAGGGCGCCGGAAAGGGCCGATAGCCGGCCGCGGCAAGGTCGTCCGTCAGTTTCTGGATGCGGGGCTCGTTGGAAACTGGTGGCCACGGATAGGGCGAGCCGAACGGCGGTTCCGTCGGGTCGACGCCACGCGCGCCGTGCACCTGGTAGAGCCGTTCGGCCTGGCCATAGTAGAGCTCGAACTCTTCGTACGAGACCGGCCACGCGGGCGAAACGCCGTCATGGTGCTTCATCTCGCCGAAGTCTTCCCGGCGCAGGCGATAGAGGGCGGCGCCGAACATCTTCGTGGCGCCGCCGACGTAATAATGAACTTGGGGCTGAAACGGCGTGCCGTCCGAGGTCAGCCAGGTCTCGGGCGAGATGTAGCGATTGTCGGCGAAGACGTCTTTGACGCGCCAGTTTTGCGCCTCGCGCGGCAGCCAGTCGCCGCGTTCGAGCACGAGGATTTTCTTGCCGGTCGGCGCCAAGCGATGAGCGAGCGTGCCCCCGCCGGCGCCGCTACCGATGATGATGACGTCGTAACGCTCCACCATCGAGAACCTAAAGCCCCACGCTGTTTTGCATGATGCCGCCGTCGGCGAAAACCGTCGTGGCGGTGAGATAACTGCCGCCGTCGCCGGCGAGAAAGACGACGACGTTGGCGATCTCTTCTGGTTGCGCCATGCGCCCGACTGGGATCGCGGCGTTGAGCTTGGCCAACTCGACCGGGTCTTTCATCGTCGATGCGTTGATCGGCGTTGCGACCGCCCCTGGGCCGACCCCGACGACGAGGACGCCATGGGGCGCCAACTCGACGCCCGCCGTTCTGGTCAGCATGCGCATCCCGCCCTTGGCGAGGCAATAGGCGGCGTTGCCCGGCATTGGCCAGTCCTCGTGGACCGAGGAGATGTTGATGATGCGCCCGCCGCCGCCTTGCTTGATCATCTGCTGCGCGGCGAGCTTCGTTCCGAAAAAAGCGCTCTTCAAATTGATCGCGAGAACTTTGTCATACTGAGCCTCGGTCGTGTCGAGCACTGAGGTGCGGGTTTCGACGCCGGCGTTGTTGACCATGATGTCGACGCGGCCGAACGCCGCGACAGCGGCGTCGAACAGTCGCTGCAGATCCTCGACGTTGCTGACATCAACCTCGACCCCGATCGAGCGCTCCCCGAGCGCAGCGATTTCAACTTCCAACGCGCTGGTCGCCATCGCGTCCGCGACGTAGTCGATGACGATGAACGCTCCGGCTTTGGCGAGGCCGAGGGCGATCGCTTTGCCGATGCCGCTGTTGCCGCCGGTGACGATGGCGACCTTGTTGTTCAACGACATCCGGGTCGCTCCTCTATTGCCCGAGGCGACATTGGATCAATCGCGGCGGATGCGCCAGTCGTGAGCGTCGATTTCGTCCGGAGCGCCGAGAGGCCACTAGCCGCCGATCTGCAAAAGATGGCCGTCGGGGTCTTCAATCAGGCGGGCAGGAGAGCCGCCGGGGGGCGCCGCCAGCACCAGGCGTGTCGCCAGAACGTCATCTGGCGACGACCGCGCGGCGCGCGGATGTGGGTCGCTGTAAGCGAGCAACTCAATGTTGGGCGCCTTCACGCCGTGCAATGAGATGACGCGCACGCGCGCGCCGACGATATCGTCGAGTGCGTCTTGCTCGGGGCCGAAATTGTCTTGCGCGGCGTTAAACGCAAATCCGATGCCTTCATAAAACGCAATGCTCGCATCCCCGTTCGAAACGGAAATGGCGGAATGGTCGATATAGGGCGGGCGCGGCGGGCGGCCGGGAAAGGCGATCAGTTCGAGCGGATGGCCCTCGGGATCGAGAAATTTGAACGCGACCGCGCCGCCTTCCCGCTGCGGGAGATGCTGCGGGCCGCCGCGGCTGATCGGCTTCCACCCGGGAGACGCGCGCAATCGCGCGTAGGCGGCGTCGAGGTCGGGCGTCGCGATCGCGAAATGCTGGAAAGCGAGGTTGTCGCCCGGGAGGCTGCTCGGCGCCGGCGCCGCTCCAGGCGGCGCGCGGGCGATCTCGAGCCTCGTCTCGCCCAAATGCAGCAGACCGTCGAACGCGGGCGTGAATCCGAGCGCCGCCGCGAAGAATTCGCTGAGCGCCTCGGGATCGGCCGCGTTCAGCCGAATGCGATCGATCCAGGCGTGCGGCGTTGCATTTGGCGCGGCGCTCATTCGTCTTGACCGAGGCCTGCGGCGGCCTCGTCATCGAATTGCACGATCATCATCGCGCAAGGCGCGCCGTCCAGCGTGCCCGAGCGATGGCCTTTGCGACCGTCTCGCGCGCGGGCGCCCTGATCGGCGCCGAAGGAAATGTCTCCCGGTCCCATCTCGACCCGGTGCCCATCCATCGTTTCGACAAACCATCGGCCCGACAGCGGAATGATCCATTGCGGCTTGGGGTTTTCGTGCCATTCGCCGATCCAGTTCGCCGGCAGGACCGAGAACAGGACATGAGCCGCGCCGTCGGCGATCGGCCCCTGCCACTGTGGCGCCGCGCCGCTCTGGATCGCCTGCAGCACGAATTTTGTCATCTTGCAGCGCTTCTGCCGGCTGACCCCATCCGCGTCGGTGTGGACGCGCCAGTAGGCGATCTCCGGCTCGCGCCCCTCACTCATGATCGCCTCCCGTCACGCTATAGGGATGGGTCGAAGACAGCGGATTGTCGAAGAAAATTCTGACGTCACTGGCGCCGGTTCCGAACGTGATCAGAAGAAAACCGCCAGCGAGCGCGAGATTTTTCCAGAAATCCCAGAACAGATTTCGCGCCGCGCTTTCGCCCGGCTTGAAGAAATCGCCAGGCCGCCAGAACTGTTTCCAGCCGAGCGCCGTCAGGCAGCAATACAAAGCCAGCACGCCGGCGGCGAGCCGATCCGCGACGCCGGTCAGAACGCCAAGCGACATGACGATCTCGACGAACAGTCCCGTGAGAACCAGCGGCGTCGTCAAGCCCGCAGGCGCAAGTTGGCCCGCCTGACTCCGGGCGCCGCGAAAGTTGAATATCTTGTCGAGCGCGCTGAACGGCAGGAACAGCGCGACCAGCAGCATCCTTGTGGCGAGCGCGATGGCGAGGGATAGCATCGTCATGCAATGGCTCCGGCGCGTTGGCGCGCTGCGAACTCGGATGCGAGTTTTTCGCCCGTAAGCTCCCGCGCACAGGCGTCTGCCGCCATTTTGACGGCTTCCGCCACGGTTGGATAGGCGTGGATGACGTCGGCCAACCGACTGAGGCCGATGTCGCAATTGATCGCCAGCGAAAGCGAGTTGATCATTTCGCCCGCGTGGCGCGCGACCAATGTCGCTCCCAGGATGCGGTCGCCGCCCTCCGCCACATGGACCTTCACGAAGCCCTCATCCTCGCCATCCGTCACGGCGCGGTCCACGTCCTGCATCAACACAGTGTAGGTCTTTATCGGAATTGCCCGATCGCGCGCTTCGCGCACGTAGAGCCCGACATGGGCGATTTCCGGGTCGGTGTACGTGCACCACGGAATGATCAGCGCGCTCAGGCGTTGGCGCGTTCCCAGCAGCGCGTTGTGAACGGCAATTCGCGCCGACGCCACCGCGCTATGGGCGAATTTCTTGGAAAGGCAGACGTCGCCGACCGCGAACACCCGCGCATTGCTGGTGCGCAGAAAATCATCGACTTTGACGCCGTCGCCATCGCTATATTCGACGCCCGCTTCTTGCAGACCGATTGAATCGACATTCGGCGTGCGTCCGGCGCCAATGACGATTTCGTCGGCGACGATCGTCGAGACCTGACCGGCGCTGCGCAACGTCGCGACTTTGCCGTTCTCGTTTTTCGCCAGGCTGAGAATGTCGGTGTTCAAATGAATTTCGACTCCGTCGCGATCGAGCGCGGCCGCGAGAATCTGCGCGGCGTCGCGTTCTTCGCCGGGCAGGAACATTGGGTCGCGCTCGACGATGGCGACCGAGATATCGAGCCGGGCGAATGTCTGGGCAAGTTCGCATCCCAGCGCCCCGCCGCCGATCAGCAGCAAGCGGCGCGGCAGGTCTTGCAACGAAAACACCGATTCGTTCGAGAGGTAGCCGACGCTATCGATGCCGCTGATCTTCGGCGCCGCAGGACGGGAGCCGGTGGCGATGATGCAATGGCCGAAGCGGAGAGTCTGCCCCGCAACCGAAAGAACGTCCGGGCCAGCGAAGGAACCCGCGCCAAAGAAGACGTCAACTCCGGCATCGGCGAGCCGCTGCGCGTTCTCCAGCCGACTGAGCTGCGCCTGGAGTCGGCGCATGCGTTCGAGGACGAAAGGCAGATCGACGCTCGCGCCCGCGACGGCGCGGGCGCCAAAACGCTCCGCCGCCCGCATGTCGGCATAGGCGCGCCCGGTGCGAATAATCGCTTTGGATGGGACACAGCCGCGATCGAGTCGGTTGCCGCCAATCTCGTCGCGCTCGATGAGGGCGACGCGCGCGCCGAAGCGGCGTGCTTTGTCCGCGGCCTCAAGGCCGCCGGGGCCGGCCCCGAGGACGACAAGGTCGTAATCGCCTTCGGCTTTGGGATTGGTCCAGCGCGGGGGATGCGCGTTGGCGAGGCGCGCTGCGACGTAGCGGTCTTGCGCCAAGGCCTCGCGGGGAAGTTCGGTCAAACTCGGCTCCTATTTCGCGCTCGCCTCGGGGGCCAGCCAGCCGCCGGTGAAATCGGCCCGTCGCATCCCTTCCGCCACGTAGGGACAGCGGCGCATCAAGTCCCAGATCATGCCCGAGCGATAGTTTTCGATCATCAGGACGACAATGCCCTGATCGAGCCCGAGGTGTCCCTTGGCGACCCAGCCGGCGGGACCCGGGCCCGGCAGCGTTGGGTTAAAGCCGCTCGCCAGACGGCCCTCGGACAGCACTTCGGGATAGCGTTCGAGAATGTGACGCAGCGAAGCGATGCACAGCTCAGGCGTGAAGGGGATCGAAGCCAGCATTTCGCATGGCGCAAGCGTCCCGTCGTCGGGCCCGAAGGGGACGCCGCGCGCCGCATAATCGAGAAAGCGGCGCGTGCGACCCTCGATCTCGCGCGTCTGATATCCCGGTCCGCGGCTCGCCGAAAAGCCCCAGCATGTCTCGCCATAGCCGACGAAGCCGTGCGGATTGCGGCGGGCGTATTCGATCTGCATCAGCGTGGCGCGTCGGCTGTTTTGCGCGTAATCGCAGTTCTTCTCGCGCATGAACGCGTCTTGCACGCCAGCAAGGTCAAGCCAGGCCTGCGAAAAATGATGGATGAAAAGCGGACCGGCGTAGAGGTGCTCGAACCCGTAGATGCTTTCCCATTGGTAGGTGCAAGTCCAGGAGTTGAAGTTCCTGGGCTGAAGGGGATGGGTGGGTGAAGCAAGGCCGAGCACATAGAGGATGGTCGCTTCGTCGTAGCCATCCCATCCATAATGGATGAAGCCGCCGACCGGGCGCCACCCTTGCCGCGCCGTCGGCTTGCCATCGCAGGCCCAGGCCCAGTTCATTCTGCGGTAAAGGGCCTCGACGCGGGTCCTGATCTCGGTTTCGTTCGCATCCGCGCCGTCAAAGAACGCGCTCGCCACGAACATGCCGGCCAGCAGCAATGTCGTGTCGATCAGTGAGACCTCCGAGTTCCAGCAGGGCTTGCCATCGGCCATATTGATAAAGTGCCGGTAGAAGCCTTGGAACCCGGTCGCGTCTTGGCGCCGGCTTTGTTCGCTGGCGGCGAAAAAGCGCAGCGCGGCGAGCGTCCTGGCGACCGCCTCGGCGCGAGGCATCCAGCCGCGCGAAACGGCGATCGGATAACACGACAGACCAAAGCCGACGGCGGCGATGCTGCAGGGCGAGCCTTCGTCGCTCGAATCCGCGATCAGACCATTTGCCGCGTTGCCGCAAGCGATGAAATAATTGAACGCGCCGTGCTGGATCCGCTCAAGGAGGGCTTCGTCCGTCTCTTCAGACATGGGCCAACAAATCGTAGCGCAAGGCGACGAGGGCGACCGACAAAGGCGGCAGGTCGATCGCGACGACGACGCTTTCGCCCGCCATTTCGCATTCGAAAGGGATGGTCTCGAGGACGGACGCCGCGTGAAGTTCGCCGATCTCGGCCGGCGTCGGATACTCGGGTTCGCCCAATTCCTGCCAACGTCGCTTCGGGTTGGCGTGATCGGCGTCGATCCGCGACAGCCTCGCGCCGGTCGGCCGGGCGCCGCCGTCAAGCGTAACGCGCACAGTCTCGGTTGCAATCGCGTGCCGCGGCAAAGCGAAATTGCAGAGAACCAAATTGATCTCCTGCTCGCCGCGCACCGCCCAAACGTCGACCGTTTCGTGTGCGCCGGAAACCGGGAGGCTTTCGCCGCCCAGCCGGTGCAAGAGTTCGAAGGCGCGGTAGGCGGGCTTGGCGACGCCATGAATCGTCAAGAGGCCGAAGCCGCCTTGGAAAGGGACGGAGGGAAAATAGTTCTCTTCGAAAATATCCGAGAAGGTCCAATAGCTATACCCGTCCACCAATCCGGCCGCCTCCATGATCGTCTTGACGATGAACGCGGCCGCGTAAGGCTCGTCATGCAGTCCGTCGCGTGGATTCGAGGACGTGCACCACTCGGTGTAATAGAGCGGCAAACCGGCAGCCTTCTTACGCGTAGCAGCGGCCTGATCGCGAAGAATGCTGCGTGTGCTGAGCGACAATTGCGTGATCGTGTCGTCGCCCGGCTTGCCGAAAGAATCGGTCGGGTAATGATGGGTGGAGACGAAATCGGCGGGCGTTCCGGTGCGCCGGCAATAGTCGACGAATTCCTCGATCCATGCGTTCGCCGCCGTCGCGGGACCGCCGACGCGCAGGCGCGCGTCCACCGACTTCACCGCGCGGGCGGTCGCCGCGTAGAATTCAAAATATTCGTCCATGGAGCCGTTGCCGAAATACGTGAGATTGGGCTCGTTCCAGACTTCGAAATACCACTTGCGCACTTCGTCGGACCCGTATCGGTCGAGGCAATGCTGCAGCAGTTTGCCGATGAGCGCGCTCCATGCCGCGATGTCCTTGGGCGGCGTCACATTGCCGCGGTAGTGAAAGACCGTCTTATCGCCGGAGGCCAGCGCAGACGGCATGAAGCTCAGCTCGACGAATGGGCGCATGCCGATCCCGACTAGAAAATCGAAAATGCTGTCGGCATTGAAAAATGAGTAAATCTGTTGATCGCCCTCGACGGTCAATATCGACATGTCGTCATCGAGCAAGCCGTGGAAGCGCACGTATCTGAAACCGAGCTCGTCATGCGCCCGCTTGAGCTGCGCTCGCCAGTCCGCCCGCAACGCCATGGCGGCGTGGTCGCTGCCGACGGTGTGCTCCCAGAAATGCGTTAGGGCCGAACCTTTTTGCCTGGCGTCACAGTTGAAATTTGCCGCCATAGGTTCTTTCCATGTCAAAACGGTCGTTTCGACGCCGCGCGGCGTCAAAAGTCGATGACGAGACGGTCGAAGTTGGGCGCCAGGATCAGATCGCCCTGAATGTCGCACGGTTTGCCGTCGGCGCGAGCCCGCTTGGCGCCGGGATAGCGGAACGTGATCTGGTCGGGCAGGGGGCCCGATAGCGCGAGGCGGACAGTCGCCCGGGACCGCGCGCGTCGCGCCCGCAGGCTCGCGGCGCCAAAGGCGGTCGGCAGGTCGGTGAGCGTAACGCCATCATTGTCCCACCACGCGTCCGGCGCGCCTGCGAACAGCTCGAGCACGCGGCCATTCTCGCGCAGCAGCATTCTGCGGATGGCGGTGGCGAATTCCGCCGCGATCCAGGTGTGCGGCATGTCGCCGATATAGTCGGGCGCGCGCGCATCGGCCCAGACGACCTCCGCCCAGACCCGCCAGCCCGGCGGCCGGCGGGACTCCAGCATTTTCGCAAGCAGCCCAAAGGCGTCGTCGTATCGCCGCAGGGAGACGAAAGCGTTGATGTTGCGCAGTTCATAGGGCGAGTAGTTGGCCGTAAAGCCGGGCGCGGAAATCGACGCGAGGCGCTGGGCGGCGCGATCGTAGGTTGGTCCGATCAATTCGCTCGGCAGCGCGTCCTCGACCTGGCACGGCTCGAAGGCGATTGACGTTGACGAGGGGTCGATGTCCCCGCGATCGGCGGAACCAGCGATCGCATCTGTTTTCATTTCCGCCGCGGTCATGCGGATCGAACGCGTCAGCGCGGCGGCGAAGGCGTCGCCTTTCGCCTTCGCGTGAGCCGCGGTCTCGCCTTCGCCAATCTCGCGCGCGAGGTATTCGCAGTTGCGCCAGGCGCTCAAGGCGAAATAATCGTCCCAGTAGCTGTAGGACGGCTTGCTATAACCCTCGTGGCTGATCGAGGGCGCGAGGAGGCCATAGAAGCGGGTTTCCGGGCCGTGCAACGCGTCGCCGCGCGCACACAAATCTTCGATGAACCGCGTCGCGCGGACGACGGGTTCGAAAATAGTCGCGAGAAACGCGCGGTCCTTGGTGGCGCGATAGACTTCGGCGGCGATGCCAACGAACTCCCCCTGCGCGTCATATTCGATGTTGCTGCCGTAGCCTTTGTTGACCGTGCCGTCGACGTTGAGGATCGGCGGCGCCAGGCCGCTCTTATAGATGCGCTCGGCGTACCAGAGGACGTAGCGCTTGGCCTCGTCGATCAGGCCGGCCCACAGCAGGGCGAGCGCCTGCGAGGAACCGTCGCGAATCCAGGTGCGGTCGTAGTTGCGCGGGCCGGGTTTGAATGCGAGGCGGGTGGCGTTGACCAGGATATACGCAATCTGCGCTTCCAGCGTTTCGCTGACCTCCCGGTCGCCAACGACGATCCGGCGGGGCCCAAGCTTTTCCCGCCAGGCGCGGCGGACGCCGGCGCGCGCCGCGCCGAACGCAATGCGTGTGCGCGGCGCAGCGTCGTCGCGCATCGGCGCGGCGAGGCTGACCGACATGCTCTCGCCGGGTTGCAGCGAGAACGTAAATTCGCAAGCGGCGCTGGCAAGGCCGGAGACCGAGCGTAGGCTGCGGGCGCTGTCGCGCGGGCCGGCCTCGATCAGCCTGACGACGTCGCCGCCGTCGAAATCGGCGAGCGTCATCGCATCGGGCGTGCGCGAAAACGAGACGTAGAGCTGGTCGTTGACCGATAGCTGCTTGCCATTGGCCGCGACCGCGCCGATCAGCGCGTGGCCGCCGTGCTGCCAGTAGGGGTTGATCTGGACCGGGCGCACGGCAAGAACCAGTGCGCCATTCTGCACGGCGCCGCTCCGATTGACGATGCGATGCTCGGCGAGCGCATGACCGGCATGGGCGAAGGCGGTCGTGCGCAGCTCCAGGTCTTGGACGGACCAGGCGACGCTCGCGATCGGCAAGGAGCCTTCAGCGAGCTCGTGGCTGACGCGCGCGCAAGCCGGCGCGCCGTGCAGCGCGCCGCCGCAGCGGATCAACGGCGTGATCTGCGGTGAGCCGCGCCGCGGTTCCAGATCGCCATACTCGTCGAGCAGCGCCTGCTCGCCCTGATCGAACTCCCCCAGCGCCGTCCAATAGACTTGGCGCCCGAGCAGCGATTGCGGATAGAGCTCGCCGCGCCCCGCCTGCGCCGCGCGCTCCAGTTGTCCGATCGGCATGCGATCCTTGTTGAGGATGCGCAGCTTCAGTTCGTTGACGATGGCGCCGCCGGGCGCGCTCGCCTTCAGCACGGTCAGGCGAAAATAGCGGCTGGTCGTCGAGCGCCACCAGAAGCTGTCGCTTCCCCCGTCGCCGGTCTCGATGCGGCCCATCTCGCGAAAGCTCTCGCCGTCGTCGGAGAGACTCGCCGAGAATACGGTTCCGTACGCCTCGCCCCAGTCGATCAGCGCGCCGAGGGGAGAGCGCACGGCGCCGAAATCAACCGTGATGCTCTCGCCGGCGGGCACTATGACTGCGCCGCTACCCAGTGCGGCGAGCCGGCCGGGCTCGCGCACCGAGGCGGCGTCCTCGGGAGCGTAGAGATTGATTTCGACGATCTCCGGTCCGCGCTCGCCCGCCGCGTCCTCGCCGGTCCAGCGAACGTAGCGCGTCTCGACCGGGGGGAAGGCGAAGACGTCCTGTCCACCCTCGCCGTGGCGCGTGCGGCAGAATTCGCTCCACGCCGCTCGGTCGGGCGAGGATTCGAAGTGATAGTTCACTGAAGCGTGTTCGCCCCAATAGACCTCGATTCCGCCGAGCGTCGCGACCTGGCCGAGGTCGATCTCGAACCACGGCTTATCGGTCGCCTGCGCGCTCCAGACGGTCGCGTAGCTGTCATCGACCGCCGCGCTGGGGATCGCCGCTGCTGGCCGCGACTCGCCATTGGCCCTTGAGCGGGACTTTCATCTGAGCTCCCTACGCCAAGCGTAGTTGTCGGACGCCGCAGGGACAAGCGCGGCGCTCGCGCCCTCGGCGCCGGCCGGTCAGTTGTCTTGGTCGCCAAATCAGCTAATGACAACGGCCTCGACTCCGCGGGCGCCCTCTCGACCTGCCTGGATCCTGTCGAGCGGCCGGCCCGGAGAAGACCGCGCCGGAGGCGAAGCGAACGGATGCGAGGCAATGGCGACAGAGGAAACAGCCACGCCGAACGCTGGAAACGGCGGCGGGCCAGCCGAAGACAGCCTGTTCTCGCAATTGATGGGCATGATGGCGGCGCTATGGGCGTCACGCCAGCGCACCAAGGTGATTGCGCTGCTCATCGCCCTGATTGCGGTGGTCGGCGCGAGCGCCTACGCGCAAGTCCTGCTGAACGCCTGGAACCAGCCGTTCTACGACGCGCTGTCGCGCAAGGACGTCGCCGAGTTCGTCACGCAGCTCGGCGTCTTCGCGAAGTTGGCCGGCGCCCTGCTCGTTCTCAACGTCGCGCAAGCGTGGCTCAACCTGAAGTCGAAGCTCGTCCTGCGCAAGGGGCTGGTCGAAGACCTGATCGGCGTGTGGCTCGCGCCGCTGCGAGCCGTCCGCCTCGCGCAAGCGGGCGAGATCGGCGAAAACCCGGACCAACGCATCCATGAGGACGCAAGGCACCTGACCGAACTGTCGACCGATCTCGGCATTGGCTTGCTGCAGTCCACCATCCTGCTGCTGAGCTTCGTCGGCGTCTTGTGGATCCTGTCCGACAACATGGTCTTCACGCTCGCCGCTCACACCTTCGTCGTGCCGGGCTACATGGTGTGGTGCGCGCTGGTCTATTCGGGGATCGCGTCGCTGGCGAGCTGGCTGGTTGGGCGTCCGCTGATCCGTCTGAACACCGAGCGTTACGCGCGCGAGGCGCAGTTTCGCTACGCCCTCGTGCGCGTGAACGAGGAGATCGAAGGCGTCACGCTCTACGGCGGCGAAGCCGATGAGCGGGGGCGTCTGGGTTTGGTCTTTCGCGGCGTCGTCAAAATCTTCGATCAGATCGTCCTCGCAACGACCTGGCTGACGGCGGTGACTGCGGGCTTTGGCTGGTTGGCGATCGTCGCGCCGATCCTGGTCGCCGCGCCGTTCTACTTCTATGGCGACACCACCTTCGGCAAACTGATGATGGAGGTCGGCGCCTTCAACCAGGTGCAACAGGCGCTGGGATGGTTCGCCAATAATTTCTCCAGCATCGCCGACTGGCGGGCGACGTTGCTGCGCGTCGCCGGCTTCCGCGCGACGCTGTTGACGCTCGACAAGCTCGGCGAAGGCCAAAGCCGGATCGAGCTCGACGGGCGGCACGAAGACTTCGATCCTTTTCGACGATCTCTGGATTGCGACCCCCGCCGGGCGCATCGCGCTCAGCGAACCCCACCTGGAGGTCAAGCCGGGCGAACACGTTCTGATTGTCGGCGAGCAGGACGCCGAACGCGCGCTGTTCCAGGCGATCGGCGGGCTCTGGCCCTGGGGCGGCGGCCGCATCCAGCGTCCACACCGCCAGTCGATCGTCTTCATGCCGACGCCCGGCTATGTGCCGCCGGGGTCGCTGCGCGAGTCGCTCGCCTATCCCCATCCCGCCCAGACCTACGACGATGCGCACATTCGCGAAGCGCTTGAGGCAGTCGGTCTCGAACGTTTCGCGCCGATGCTTGACGACGACGAGCGATGGGATCGGCGGCTCAGCGACAATGACAAGCAGTGCCTGGCGGTGGCTCGCGTCTTGGTGCAAAAACCCCGCTGGGTTGTGCTCAACCGTGCACTGGCCGCCCTCGATTCCGAAGTTGCTCGGCTTCTCGCGGCGATATTCGCGGACCAATTGGCGGACGTCTGCGTCATCTATATCGGCCCGCTGCCCGAAGGGCACGAGAAATTCCCGCGAGTGATCAATCTCGTGGTGGACCCGCAGGGCCCGCGTTTCAAACCATCGGTTGGGGCGAAGCAATCCGGCCCGGGCCAAGCGGCGCCAACAGAACTCGGTTAGCCTGCGCGCCTGACATCATACGTCGGAGGCATCATGCAGAACGATAGCCAATCTCTCACCGGAAAAGTCGCGCTGGTCTCTGGCGCTTCGGGCTGGATCGGCAGCGCCATCGCGCGCCATCTCGCCGCGGCGGGCGCCAAGGTCGCCGTCAGCTACCATCGCGACGACAAGGCGGCGCAAATCGCGGTCGGCGCGATCAAGAGCAGCGGCGGCGAGGCGTTGGCCGTGCGCGCCGATATCACCGACGAGGGCGCCGTCGCTACGCTGGTGTTGCGGGTCGGCGACGCATTCGGCGCCGTCGATATCCTTGTCAACAATGCGCTCGATGGTTCGGTGCCCTGGGCGCCGGTGGAGCAGCAGACCTGGGCCCACTATCTTGGCCATTTGGATTATTGCGTGAAGGCGCCGCTGCTGCTGCTCAAGGCGACGGTCGGCAATATGAAGGCCAAGGGCTTCGGACGGGTCGTCAACATCGGCAGCGAGGCGTTCGATCTCGCCGACGCGCAGAACGGGCAATACGTCGCCGCCAAGGGCGCCATGCTCGGCCTCACCCGGTCGTGGGCTAACGAACTCGGACCATTCGGCATCACGGTCAATACCGTCGCGCCGGGCTGGATCGCCAGGGAAGGGCACGGTGTCGAGAATGGCGCCGCGCTTCCGGTCCTGAAGAACTACCTTGCCGATATTTCCCTGGGACGCGTGGGAACGCCCGACGATGTCGCGGCGGTCGTCACGTTTCTTTGCGGCGCGGGCGCGGGCTTCGTCACCGGTCAGCGCGTCGCCGTCAACGGCGGCAAGACCAAGCTCTGACGGATCTTACGTTGGAATGCGACAGCTCGCGTCCCGCGTCGAGTGTCGGCCCTTGGCCCCCTCTACCCGGCGATGCGATCGCGCGGAATCGACAGCGTGATCGTCAGCCCCTCCGGCGCCCAGACTTGCTCGAAGTCGCCGCCGAGCTGTCGCTTAACGGTCGTTCGCACGAGCAGGCTGCCAAATCCCTCGCTCCCGCCGCGATACGCGACCCGAGGTCCGCCGCGCTCGGTCCACTCAAGGACAACGATATCGCCTTTGACCGAGCACATGATCGCGATCGTTCCGGCCGCCGTTGAGAGGGCGCCATATTTGGCTGCGTTGGTGGCAAATTCGTGCAGAAGCAGGGCGAGACCGGTGAGCTCGGCGCCTGACAACGTCAAATCCGGCCCGCCGATCGTCACGCGCGATGTCCCGCCATATTGCAGGTCGTCGTAGGGCAAGATGATCGTCCGGATCAGCTCTTGGAGCGTCATCGACGGCGCAGCGCCGCCAGAGTCGTCCGCGGCTTTTGACAGAAGGAGGACGTGAGCCTGCGCCAGCGCGGCCAAACGCTCGCGCACTTTCGTCGCAAGCTCGTCGGGCGTTGTCGCCGAGCGCGCGCTGAGCGCCACGAGACCGCTGGAAATCGCGAACAGGTTGCGCACGCGATGATCCATCTCGCGCAGCAGCAGGCGCTGTTGCTCCTGCGCGCGCTTGCGATCGGTGATGTCGCGCGCGATTTTGGATGCGCCAACGATCCGGCCGAACGAATCCTTGATCGGGGAAACGGTCAAGGAGATGTCGATCAATCCGCCGTCCTTGCGCTGGCGAACCGTCTCGTAATGGTCGATGCGTTCGCCGCGACGGATGCGATTGAGGATCGACGGCTCCTCGTCCTGTCGTTCGGCTGGAATGAGGATCGTCCCCGATTTGCCGACGACTTCGTCAGCCGTATAGCCAAAGAGCTTCTGCGCCCCGCGATTCCAGCTGGTGATAACGCCATCGAGATTCTTGGACAGAATGGCGTCGTCGGAGGATTCGACGATGGCGACATAGTGCCGCGCCGACCGCTCCTCGTGATAGCGGTCTTCGATGGCGGTCATCGTCGTCACGGCGCCGGTCAGATTTCCGGCCTCGTCGAATTGCAGGGCCGAGGCGCTGACAAAGCTGACGCGCGCGCCGTCCGGGCGCTCGGCGACCACCGCGGTGGCGCGAATTTGCCGCCGCTCCCTGAGGGCGATCGCGCTCGGCCATTCCTCAATGGGAATTGGCGCCCCGTCCGAGCGAATGAGTTTCCACGAGCCGAGAAACTCACTTTCGCCAAGCTCGGGCCGGCGACCCCACAGCGCCGCCGCGGCCTCATTGTAGTAGGTGATCCGCCCCTCGTGATCGGTCTTGTAGACGCCCGCGGGCAAGCCGCGCAGCAACGCGTCCGCCTGCGGCTCGATGTCGCTCGGCGTGACGGACATGCGCCTGGTCATCGACATTCTTTGAAAAATAGCACTACGGGACGCTAGAGTTTGGAGCGGAGCCGTCGAGGTCGATGCAGACGCGTGCAGCAGTGAACAATCGCAATTGCGACGAAAGAAAATCCAACGATGGCCACAGAACGCGCGAAGCCTATGCCGGCAGGTCCGTTTTGCCAAGCCTGAGCGATATCAAGCCGCCGGGGCGCGGTGGCGTCTGGAAATCGGCCGTCGTCTCCATTTTGGCGAGGCTAAGCAGGGAACTCCGACCCTCCTCGCGCGTTGAACGACACAGCGACCGGACAAAGTCGCGGTGGAGTTTTGCGACCAAGGGCGGAGGAAGGTCAGATGGCATCGTTGGCGATAGCATGCGGCATCGTCTGCTCGGCGGCGCTCGTTACTGGATTGGGCCTTATCGTCCCGGTCGGCGGCTTGATTGAAGGTGTCTGCGACCTGGTCGCGGTCGCCGCGGGCATGGTCCTGCTCGGGCTGGTCGACAGCGCCTGACTCCGCGCTTGGCCGCGAGCGGCGCCGATTTTTCTGGCTGCCCGAAGCGAGGCTTGCGTTTCCACACGTCTCGGGCGTTCACTACCCTATGCTCACCGATCAAAAACAGGAGATCGCCATGACCCACGATAAGGCGGACGACGCCGCTTCCGCGATTGCCACTGACCTCGCCCAGTTGCGCGAGGACATCTCGCAGTTGAAGGACACGCTCGCCGAACTCGTGCGCGGCGAAGCCGGTCAGGCTCGCGCGGCCATCCGCAGCGCCGCCAAAGACGCCAAGAGCCAGGTCTCGAACGCCGCTTCCAACGCGCAGGACAGCGCGTTCGCTGTGGCGGCCGACTTTGAGCGCAGCATCGAGAAGAACCCCTTGACGGCGGTGCTGATCGCCACCGGCATCGGCCTCGCGCTCGGCGTCCTCAGCAGATCGCGTTGATCGGGACGTGAGCATGCTGCGGGCGTTGACCGCCGAACCCAGACGACGCCTTCGCCGACTTTTCACCGGCGTCCTCCTCGCCTGCGCCGGCGCGGCGTTCGGATTGATTGGGCTTGCCTTTGCGACTTGGGCGCTGTTCGTGACGACGCAAGCACAATGGGGAGTCGCCAATGCAGCCGCCGCGATCGCGGCTGCCTATTTCGTCGTGGCGATCGTCTTGTTCGCCTGGCGCGCCAAAGTCGTCTCGCTCGACGCGCCCCAGGCGCGATCGCCGGGGAATCCTCGACCCGACGAGCCGATGGCCGCTAGCGCAGACACGGCCGACGCGTTGGCGAAAAAAATCGCAGCCGGGAATGCGGCGCAATCGGGAGCGTTTGCGCCGGGCGACCAACTCGCCAAGCAATTGACCCCGATTCAGCTCGTCATGCTGGCCGCGCTAAACGGCTTTATCTCCGGCCGCAAATCCTAAGCCGCGATTGGCGCCGGCGCCCGCGGCGAAATGGTCGGCCTGTCCTTTGGCCTTGCGTCGCTGCGACTTGCGATCGAAAAACAGCGCCTGACTGAGCACCGCCTTGACCGATTCCGCGGTGAACGGCTTGGCGATCAGAAACGCCGGCTCGGGCGCCTGTCCGGTCAAAAAGCGTTCGGGAAACGCGGTAATGAAAATCACCGGCACTTCCTGCACCCCGAGGATTTCGTTGACCGCGTCAAGTCCCGAGCTGCCGTCGGCGAGTTGAATGTCGGCGAGGATGACGCCAGGGCGAATCTTGAGTGCGGCGCGCACGGCCTCGGAGTGTGTTCGCGCGATGGTGGTTACGTCGTGCCCCAATTGTTCGACGAGCGTTTGCAAATCGAGCGCAATGAGTGGCTCATCCTCGATGATCAGCACCGTCGTGCGGATCTGCTCGGCGATGTCGCGGCCGGCGTGATCGATCAACTCGACGGCTTCGCTCTGCGAGCAGTCGAGCGTCTGCGCAATTTGCGAGGTCGTAAACGATTCCACCGCGCTCAGCAGAAAGGCAATCCGGGGTTCGATCGGGATCGCCAAGAGCGTTCTGCCGGCCGCCGCCTCGGCGCCGGAACCGGGCCGGTCGACATGAAGCGAGGTCGGCACGCGCCGCCAAGTGTTTAGGAACGCACGATAAATCGCGATTTTTGGGTCCATCTTGTCATCGACGATCTTGGGATCCTCGATAATCGCTTCCAATGTCGCCGCCACGTGGGCGTCCCCGGCCGCCTGGGTTCCGGCGAGCGCACGCGCAAACCGGCGCAAAAAGGGGAGATGTGGGGCAATCATGGCAGAATCAGCCATAGCGATCCTCCTGGCGACGGCACTTTCCTAACAACGAATAAACGCTCTCAGCCGAAAAGTGTTCCCTGGGGAGGGAACTAAATTTTGGCGCCGGCGTTACCCATTGACGAGACGGCCGTAAAACGTTGTTCGCGTTAGTTATGCGCCGTCGCCGCCTCGATCAAGACCCGCGATCTTCGGCTGGAGATACGACATTGGCTGAAAACAAGGCGCCCGACCCCCGCTACGAAGCATCCGGCCAACGCACCGGGGACCAGCCATCCGCGGCGTCCAAGCCGGATGACAGCGTCGCCACGGATCTTATCGGCCGCCATTTGAAACTTATCTACGACTTAGTGGCTAGCCAGCCCGTACCAGATCGGTTCCTCGCGCTGCTCAATCAGCTCGACGACAAGACCCACGGTGAATGATGGCGGACGCAGAGCTCCTCGACCGAGAAATCAAGCAACGGATGGTGGACTCGATCCCCAAGTTGCGGGCGTTCGGCCTGTCCTTGTGCGGGAACCCCGATCGCGCGGACGACCTTGTGCAAGAGTGCCTCGCCAAGGCGCTTCTCAACCTCGGTTCATTCGCGGAAGGGACCAATCTGTCGGCGTGGTTGTTCACAATCCTGCGCAACACCTATTATTCCGAATTCCGTAAGCATCGCCGCGAGGTTCCCGATTCCGACGGCGTGCATTGCGCAACATTGGTTTCGCAACCCTCGCAGGAAGACCACATGAACTTCCTCGACTTCAACAAGGCTCTGCAGCGACTGCCGCCCGACCAACGCGAGGCGCTCATCCTGGTTGGCGCCGCCGGCTTCTCCTACGAAGAAGCGGCCGAAATCTGCAACTGCGCCATGGGCACGGTGAAGAGCCGCGTATCTCGCGGGCGCGCGCAGTTGACGGAGTGGCTCGGAATTTGAACGTCCGCGAGCGGGGCGGATCGGCCTCTCGCCGCCGAGCCGTCAGACGGGCAGCCCTCATCGACGGATCGGATGTCCGATTGGGCGGGGGCCGCGTCAAGACGATTCACATTCCTAACACGAGCGCACATAACGAGCGCCGAGCGAAGCCGCCGGTTGTGAAGCCTCACCCACCCGGCTGTCGCTTCCGCTCGCCGCGCGGGACGCCTTTGGCGCCAAGGCGGCGGGGAGCATGGCCGGGGCTGATAGCTAGGCATGCCCGTAGATCATTGCGATCGCCAACCAAGCCGCGCCTGTGCCGAGCAGACTGAGCAGGAGGACGATCAGGACACGTCGGCCGAGCGGCCCTTGTCGAGCGGTGTCCGCGGTCACGATTTGGGGAGGTCCCCCCTCGTGATAGTGGGGCGGCGGCCTGATGTCGTCGTCTTCGATCGTTGTGTTCATGCGCTGGCTCCGTGCCGCCAGGTTGACCATCTCTCACGGAGGGAAACGAGTTCGCTTGCAATTTCGTTCCTCGGCTTAGGCCGCGTTCTTGAGCCTCATGCAATTCGCCAAAAGGCTCGCCGCGCACAAATGATTTCATGCGAGAACTCGCCAGCGGAGGGAACGAATTGGTCGCAGGCGCATTTTCCGATCACGGTCCCGTCGTCAGGGGAACCGCAACCGATGCGAGGGCGCGACACGCGACATTCGCGGTCCGTGCATCAAGAGGAGAACACGCCATGGACAAGGACAGGATCGCGGGCGCCGGCAACCAGGCCAAGGGCGCGGTGAAGGAAGCCGTTGGCAAGGCGACGGGCGACGTCAGCCTCGAGACCAGCGGCAAGGTCGACAAGTTCCAAGGCAAGGTCCAGAGTGCAGTCGGCGGGGCCAAGGACGCCGTGCGCGACGCTGCGAAAAACGCGAATAAGTAGCGCTCTCGCCGCGCCGCGCGCGATCCTGCGGCCCTGCCCATCCGCGCGCGGCGCGGCGCCATCGCGGCGCTCGCCAGGCCCATTCAATGACGGGGCCAGGGATCTCCAATCTAAAATTTGACTCGGTCCGTTCGACTGATATCGATTGGCTCTCTCAGCGGATTGACACGCGATGACCGACCGCAAAAGAATCCTGATCGTCGAGGACGAGCCGGTTCTCGCGATGTTGATCGAGGACATGGTTGAGGAGCTCGGCTACCAGCCTGTCGGTCCGGCGATGACCATCGAGGCGGCGTTGGCGCTGAGCGCCGCCGATGCGTTGGATGGCGCAATTCTTGACATGAACCTTGGCGGAGGCGTTCCATCGACGCCGATCGCCGAGAAGCTGAAGTCGCGCGGCGTTCCGTTCATTTTCGCCACCGGCTATAGCTCGGAGCAGGCGTCCGCCCGAACGGCCGGCGCAATCGGCGACACCATCGTCCTGAGGAAGCCGTTTTCGATCAACGCGCTGTCGAAGGCTCTGGGCCTGATGGTCGGGTAGCTGCGACCCCGACAAGCGGGGCCGCAACCGTCACTTGGAGCGCGCTGCGCTCAATCGACAACCTGCACAATCGCATGCGTGCGCGGATCGACGAGGACGACCTCGTTGTCGACCACCGTGTAGCGATATCCACCCGGGCCGTACTCGGCGGGGACCTGATAATACTGCACGCCGTCGGGCGGGAGTATGACGCCGACCTGGACCTCGCCGTTATATGCAAACGACTGCGGGTGCTCGTGCAGCGCGTAAGCGTGGAAGCGTGGACGTTGGTCGACGCCGAGCAGGCCATTGACGCCGCCGGCGACGCCGCCGACCACGCCGCCGACGACCGCGCCCACCGGGCCAGCCGCTCGGGCGCCGTTGTCCGCGCCGTTGGCCGCGCCACCCATGACGCCCTGCGCGTTCGCGCAGACGGGGGCCAACACCAAGAGCGCCAATGCGCTGCACTTGAGAGCATAGTTCGTCATCGCAAGTCTCCTTCTTTCGTTGATGCAGATGCAGTGCGGGCCGTCGGCGCGAGCGCGCCCAGTCATCCGGCCGGCCGCGGCGCGAAGTCGTCGGCGCCGCTTGCGGCGATAGAACGCATTGCGAGGATCGGAGTTCCCCGGCGCGGGACATTCGCGCCGCCGCGCCCGGTTTCGATCGCGGGCCGCAGACAAAAAAATGGGGCGGCATACGCCGCCCCAATTCCTGGCTTCAATCCCGTTTGCGCGCTCGAAGCCGTCGCCCGGTGGGCGGGCTATATGACCCCGACAAGGGCGAGGACGACCAGAATGATCAGAATCGTGCCGAGGCCGCCTGAAGGGTAGTAGCCCCAACCGGTGCTGTAGGGCCACGCAGGCAACGCGCCGACGAGCAGGATGACGACAATGATCAAAAGGATAAGACGCATTTTCGTGCTCCGGTCACGAGGAATGACAGCCAATAAACGCAGAACTCGATGTGACGTTCCGCGGCGCTGTCACAAATCGCGGCGACACTAGCAATCGCTCGCCCGCGCGAGGAGAACACAAGCAGGGAACTCACCGCGTCTCGTGCGCGTTGTCATGATGGCCGAGCCCGGCGCAACGGCTTGGCCCGACAAGGCAAAGTGAGAACGTCATGGAAGAGCAACCAGCAGTCTGGCCTTTCTCCTGGTCTCCCGCCGTATCGCCGATCGGCGACCGGGCGTCGGGGGATGTTGCAACGTCTCCAGCCGGCGTTGTTCCCACGCCAATCGGTTTGATCGCGGCGCGGAAATTCGCGCAGGCGTTGGCGCGATTGGGCAGCCGCGCGGTCGATGAGCTCGGCAATCGTTTGGAGTTGGCGCGATCGCAAGTGGGCGAGGCTGGCGAACATTCGCACGCTTCGTTTGCTCAGCGGGAGTTTTCACTCGCCAGCAGCGTCCCCCGACAGCCGATCGCAGAGCGCGATCCGGCGATCGCCGAGTCAGGAGAACGCATGGGTCCGCGCATTGTCATTGTCTCCAACCGCGTCGCGGTCCCGGAGTCGAAGCGGGCGCCGGTGGCCGGCGGCCTAGCGGTCGCCGTGAAGGCGGCGCTGAAGACGCGCAGCGGCCTATGGTTCGGTTGGAGCGGAAAAATCGACGACGCGCTCGCCAACGAGCCCCGCACCGTCGAAGTCAACAACACGACCTACGTACTGATCGACCTGTCGGACACCGACTTTCAGGAGTTCTACAATGGGCTCGCCAATCGCGTGCTATGGCCGATCCTGCACTACCGCGTCGATCTTCAGGCGTATTCGCGCTCGGACGCGAGCGGCTACATGAGGGTCAATCGCATTTTCGCCGACAAGCTGAGCGGGTTGCTGCGCGATGACGACATCGTCTGGGTTCACGACTATCATTTGATGCCGCTCGGGCGGGAATTGCGCGCGCGCGGCCATAACAATTCGATCGGCTTCTTTCTCCACATCCCCTGCGCGCCGCCCGACATTCTCTTGGCGCTGCCCTCCCACAAAGACATTCTCGGCAGTCTGTCCGCCTATGATCTGGTCGGATTCCAGACCGACAACGATCGCGACAACTACGCCCGCTATCTGACGATGCAGGGCGCGAAGGGCGGTCGCGGTGACACTTACGAGGTCGGGGGGCGGCATGTGCGCCTCGGCGTCTTCCCCGTCGGGATCGAAACGGCGGTCTACCAGCGCCTTGCCCGCCGCGCCTCCCGTTCGCCGCTGGCGGCCCAGGTCAAGGAGAGTCTCAACGGATGCCGCCTGGTGCTCGGTGTCGATCGGCTCGACTATTCCAAGGGCATCCCGCAGCGCCTCAAGGCCTTTGAGCGGTTCCTCGAGGCCAATCCCGAGTGGCGCACAAAGGTCACGTTTTTGCAGATCACGCCCAAGAGCCGCTCCGACATCAAGGAATATGCCGAGATCGAGGCCGAGGTGACGACCTTGATTGGCAAAATCAACGGCCGTTTTGGCGACGCCACTTGGACGCCGATCCGCTATGTCAATCGCTCGTACTCGCGCGTCGCGCTTGCCGGCATTTATCGCGGCGCCGATGTCGTGATGGCGACGCCGCTACGCGACGGAATGAATTTGGTGGCCAAGGAATTTCTTGCCGCGCAGGATCCGGACGATCCCGGCGTCCTGCTGCTCTCGCAATTCGCCGGCGCCGCGTCCAAGCTCGACCGGGCGCTGATCGTCAACCCGCACGAGACGGAAGGCGTGGCGGCGGCGTTGAAGCGCGCGCTGGAAATGCCGCTGGAGGAACGGCGCGAGCGCCACGCGCCGATGCTCGAGTACCTCCTGCACAACGACATCAAACGCTGGGCGGACAGTTATTTGTCGGCCCTGACCGACAATTGGTCCCGTTTCGGGCTGCTCGGCGGCCTCAGGGCGTTGTTCGCCCCATCGCCCGAGCCGTGATCCGAACCGGACGGACCGAGTACTAGCGCGGCGGCGCCTCGGTCGTGCTGAAGTCGGTCTTGCCCCCGTGGTTCTGCGTTTCCTTGATCGCGTCGAGAACCTGGCGCGGGTTCGCCGGCTGGGCCATGACGTCCGCCTCCTGATCGACGCGATCGAGCATTTGCGGATGGTCGCGTCGAAACTCTTCCAACATGCGAATAATCTTGGCCGACTTCTGCTCGTTTAAAATTGCGAGTTCCAGCGTCAGCATTTCGCGGCGCTCATTCACCTCATCCTCATGTCTCTGCGCCCCAAGGACCAGGACGACGAGAAACAGCGACACCAGCGTCGCCGCGCCCTGCAGCCAGGGAAACGGCGCGGCGTCGAGCGGCGAGGCGTCGAGCGCCAAAGCAAGCGCGTTTGCGCCAACCCATCCCACAGCCAGCGCCGCGAGGACGAAGACGACCGCTGGTCGGCTGACGAGCGCGGTCATTCGCGCGACCGCCCGCTGCTGGGGCGAGGCGTTGATGCGATGCTCGGCGTACAACCGCTCGATCGATCGCACCGTGTCTTCGACGTGGTCGGGAGGTGTGTGGGGCGGCGTCTCAGCTTCTGTCATCGACCTATCCGGAGTCTCTCCGACTGACTTGGCCGATTTCGAGCGTCATGCGGCCAATATTAGAGGTTGGCGCCGATGTGCTTGATCTCGCCGGCGCCGACATCGCGCAGCATTTCAATGACGTCGTGCGAAACCAGCATCGGCGTGCAGGCTCGGTCGCCGTCGAGGAAGAACACCAACCCGAAGTCGGCCCCGGTAACCTGGGCCAGCGCCGCGCGATCGCCGACCGGCAGGCTCGCCGGCGTCGTCGGATCCGCCGCGTATATGCCGCGCAGGAATTGCCACTGCGCCGGCGCGAGCTCCACCCAATGGCCGCCGTGGTCGGAAATAATGTGCTTGGGAACGTCGATTGCGGCGCATTTCGTTCCCCCCGCCAAGGCGCATGAGGAGGAAATCGCCAAGATTAGGCCGGCGGCGCCCAGGGACCTGACCATGTCGCCTCTCCTGTCCGCAGTGCATGCGCCTTATGGCGCCCTCTGAACTTGAAACTGGAAGGGCGGATTTTGGTTCCAAACAAATGGCGCCTTTTTGCCGTCCGGCTGCCGCTTGGATTGCGCCCGGCGGCCCTGCCGGCCGGAGACGGCCCTTCGCGCCGAGGCCGAAAGGCCAGAGGAGGTCAAAATTTAATTTTCATTTCATGGAACTTTCGCGCTCATTGGGCGTTCGGGCGATGGGCGTAGTGCGCGATGGCCTCGCCGCGGGTCGCGAATTTTGTCGACGGGCGGGCTCGGGTTGCGGCTTGCGGGCCCCATTCGCGCCAGATGGATAGGAACGGGTCGTGATCGACATCGAGACAGTCGCACACACGCGATACGACGAATCCGTCCGCCGCATCGGTGGAACAGAGTGACTTTAGGTCTTTTCCTACGCTCCTTGGCAGACCTGCCATGCGCGAGGGGATGATGGTCGAGTCGCGCGATGACGCAATGCGCAGCGCGCGCCGAGCCGCTTCCGACTGGCTGCTGAAGTTGTCCCCAAAGGGGAGGGAGCGTGCGTCGCGGCCGCTAAGCTGGCATTTGGGCGCGGCGACGCTGAAAGTGGTGCTGCCACTGATCGCGGTGGCGCTGCTTATGGTTGGGTGGATCGCGCACGACGAACGTCAGGCGAAGGAAGCGTTGTTGGTAAGCCAGGCGCACTCGCTTGCCGACGCAGTCGCGCTGCAGATCGACCGATATTTCGTCCTCTCCAACGCCCTGTCGCATTCAAGCTCGTTGCAGCGCGCCGACCTCGCTGGTTTCGAACAGCAGGCCAAGGAAACGTTGGCGGAGATGCCTGGCGTGACGCTGCTGGTGTCCGGGGTGGATGGGCGCCCACTGCTCAGTGTCCCGCACGTCGCCGACGACTCGCCGCTGTGGCGCGGTCGCGCTTCGCTGGTCAAGCGAGCGATCGATTCGGGCGTCAGCTTTCTTTCCGACGTCAGCGCGGACGCCGCCTCCCACGAAGCGCACGCCTCGGTCGAAACGCCGGCGCTGAGCGAAGGCCGCCCGATCTACGAGCTCGCCCTCGTTCTTTCGTTGAGCCAATTCGACGAGCTGCTCCGAAGTCAAATGCTGCCCGCCGACTGGCTGGCCGGGATTGTCGATCGAAACGGCGCGTTCGTCGCCAGGTTCCCTTCCGAGTCCAAGCTCGCGGGGATGCCCGCGAGCCCGCAATTTCGTGAGGCGGCAAAGCAGGCGCCGAGCGACATCATCGCCCACTATTCCAGCGAGGGGCGCCCGATCCTCTCCGCCTATGCGGCCATCCCCAATGGTTGGACGGCGGGGGTCGCCGCCGGCGCCAATAGCTTTGCAGTTGGCTCCAGCGCATTCGTCCTGATGGCGATATTGGCGTGCGCCGCGTTGAGCGCGAGCCTGATTCTGTCGTTTCTCAGCAGCGCCCGCCTGACGAGGCAAATGAGCGAAATGCAGAGCGAGGCGGAGAAAGTCTTTGGCGGGTCGTTCCTTGCCCCGACGCCGTCGGGCGTCCGCGAGTTCGACGTTTTGTCGGAGGCCATGGCGAGAGCCTCGAGGCTCCTAGCCGAACGGGCGGATCGACAGAGGCGCGCCGAAGACGATCTGCGAAGAAGCGAAGAGCACTTTCGCGTTTTGGCCGACAGCCTGCCGCAGCTCGTCTGGACGGCGGGGCCCGATGGCCGCGTCGACTACACCAACGCCCGGCGCGAGCGATACGGGATGCGCGCATTGGGCCGGGCGGATTGGGCGGAGATGATCCATCCCGAGGATCGGCGCGCGACCGCGGAGGCCTGGTTGCAGGCGAGCGAGGCGGGCGTCCCTTATGAGATGGAACACCGGTTGATGGCGACCGCGAAGGGATACACTTGGCATCTCAGCCGCGCGATTCCGCTGTTCAATTCCGAGGGCGAGATCGTCAGATGGTACGGCACGACCACCGACATTCATGACCAGAAGCTGCGCGAGGAGAATGTCACGCTGTTGATGACCGAGGTGAATCACCGGTCGCGAAATCTGCTGGCGGTGGCGCTGGCGATCGCGCGCCGCACCGTGACGACGTCGCGGACGCTTCGCGAGTTCGAGAAGAAATTCTTCGATCGGCTGCTCGGGCTGATCGCCAATCAGGATTTGCTGATCGCGCAGAATTGGCAGGGCGTCCCGATCGAAGCGCTCGTCCTGGCGCAGGCGACGCTGCCTTTGAGCGAGCGCGAGGGCCGTCTCGACATGAATGGGCCGGAGATTCTTCTGAGCCCGACCGCGGCGCAGACGCTCGGCCTTGCGCTGCGCGAGCTTTGCAACAACGCGCGCGCCTATGGCGCATTGTCGAGTGAAAGCGGGAAAGTCTCGGTTCGCTGGCGGATCGACGATCGCGGCGCCGAACCCGTTCTCGAGATGACCTGGCGCGAACGCGGTGGACCCGCGGTGAATCCGGAGTCAGTCCGTGGCTTTGGCAGCATTCTGATCGAGCGCATGGTGGCGCAAGGTCTCAACGCCTCCTCGACCCTGACCTTTGAGGGCGAAGGCGTGACGTGGCGATTTGTCGCGCCGCTGCGGGAGCTGCAGACCCGCTGGGAGTTTCAGGCCTCCTCAACGTCGGTGGTGTGAAGCGCGCCGCGCCCACGTTCTTTGGTGTGTTCGCGCGAACTTCTTGTATCATGCGCCCCTTCCTTCAACCGTGTCGGCCGCCGCATCGCGATTGAAGGAAAGGGCGCAACGGAGACTGGGCGATGGGCGACAAGACCGATCGCGAGCGATCGAAAACGAGAACGGACGCCGACAGGCCGCGCAATGCGTCGCCTGGCGCCGAGGCGTTCATCGCTCAGAAGCTCAAGGCGATGTACGACGAAGTGGTCGCGCAGCCGGTTCCCGACCGCCTGCTCGAGCTCCTGAAGCGCCTCGACGACGGCGGCGCCGAGAAGTGAGCATTTCGGATTGCAGAAGGATTTAGGTGGAAGGATTGCGCGGCGCGGTGACGACGATTTCGGTTCCCGATTCCAGCGCGGAGAAGGTCAACACGCCGCCCAACTGCTCGATCAGCGCGGCGACAATTCGCAT
The DNA here is from genome assembly GCA_963835215.1 of uncultured Alphaproteobacteria bacterium. GTDB lineage: Bacteria > Pseudomonadota > Alphaproteobacteria > Rhizobiales > Beijerinckiaceae > Roseiarcus. The sequence continues at coordinate 271,541 of CAWIES010000001.1, forward strand.
GCCCAGCCCCTTCGTCTTGCCCGGCTGAAAGCCCGGTGGCAGTTCGAGCCCCGCGCCGCGAACGGAAATCGAGAACTGGTCGCCCGCGAGGCTGACGACACGAACCCAAATCTGACCGACCTCGTGCCCCGGCTGGGCATGTTTGACCGCGCTGGCGACCAACTCGTTGACGATCAGCGCCGCCGAAATCGCGCGATCGGCCGAGATGACGATCCCGCCCTCGGCGTCGGCGCGGATCTCGGAAATGGCGAAGCTGACGTCCATCTCCTTACAGACTGAGGCGATGTATCTACCGACGTCCAACCGCTCGACATCCGGGGTCTGGAACAGGAGATCGTGCGCCTTGGCGATAGCGCCGACGCGGCTCGCGGCCTCCTCGAGGTGTGGTGTGAAGTCGCTGTCCTCGAGGTCGCGCGCCTGTAGGCGCAGCAGGCTCGCGACGATCCCAAGGCTGTTCTTCACCCGGTGATTCATCTCCCGGATCAGGAATTGGTGGCGCTGCAGCGCGGCCTCGAGATTACGTTCATGCCGCTTGCGCTCGATCGCCATCCCGAGAATGTTGGCGGCGCCTTGCAGGAACGAGAGATCTTGTTCGACGAACTTGTCTTCCGAGCCGCTATCGACCTCCAGCACGCCGTAGGGCAGGCCGTCTCCCTGCAAAATGACGTTCATCGCGCGGTGGACGCCATGACGCACGAGGATCTCCGGCGTTCGGAACCGCTCTTCGTTTTCGAGATGATTGGAAATCACAGACTTGCCGGTCTTGAGCGCAAATCCGGCCGGCGAAGCGAGGTCGGCGCCGATGGTCGCGACGCCGACGACGCCCGGCTCCCAACCGACACCCGCGCGCACAAGAAAGCGGTTCTCGGCCGGGATGAATTCGAGCACCTTGGAGAATTCCGCGCGCAGTCCCTCCGCCGCCAAGCGCGCCGCGTCGGCGAGGAGTTGGTCGAATCCGGTCCCGTGCAGGGCGCTGACGCCGAGCTCGGCGAGAACCTCCTGCTGGCGAATACGCTGCCGCAGGGCGCGCATCGTCACGTCAGCCTCTTCGCCCTGCGGCTTGGGCTCAACCACTGGCGGAATGGGAGTCTCGGGTTCAGTCATCGGCGCTCCAAGCCATGGTTCTATAAGTCATGGCGTTTTCCCAGCTCGTCCAGGCCCCGCCCGACAGCGCGCTGCGCCGCGGACTGAGCCCGGTCACTCGTGTCTTCTTGTCGCGGGTGATTGCGTTATGCCGCTAGAGCGGCGTCGACGCCAGCCTATCCGCGCGTCTTACGCGGGGCTGCGATCGCGTTCGCTTGCGCCCTGGAAGCCCATCGCCGGCCAGGCGAGCGCCCTGGGGAGTTCCAACGCAACGTTGGTCGCAAACTCCGGCGCGCGGGCGCCGTTCCATTGCGTGCGGATCGTCGGCGAAAGCTCCACGCCGACGCCAACGAGATAGATAATGACCGCTAGGGCGAGCAATGTGCGCATCGTTTCGTCCTCCGAATGGTAAACGATAACGCTGCGGGCCGACGATGGTTCCCCACGCTGCCGTCAGCCTGCCGGGGCGACGAGCCCAATTTCGCCCTCGCGCGCGAGCGCCTCGGCTTTGGCCGACGCGCCAGAGGCGCGATGAAGGATCTGCTGGACCAATTGCAGCTTTTCAATCGCCGTCGGGGTCAACACGAAGGGGTAGGGGTCGTGCAGCCCCATCGACCGATTGAGCTCGTTGAGCAGCTCCGCCAGCGGGAACCACTGGCGCATGACGATCTCGAAATCCTGCTCGCGATAGGGATCGCTGATCGGCCGCGCGGAGCCGTCGGCGCTCAGCGTTGAAGCGAAGAAGGTATCGAGCGTCGAGACGATATGGAGATAGTGGGCGGAGCTCTCGGCCCAATCCTCCCAAGGGTGCGAGGCCGCATAGGCGGAGACGAAATGGTCGCGCCATTCGGGCGGCCGCGCGTAATAGTCCTGCAACGCTTGAGCGTAGTCCTGGCGTTCGTCGCCAAACGTTGCGCGGAATCGCGGCAGTTCATCGGTTCCCGCGACAAAGCGGCCAAACAAATAGTGTCCGCATTCATGGCGGAAATGGCCGATCAGCGTGCGATAGGGCTCGCCCAGCTCAGTTCTGACCTGCTCGCGGTGCGCATCGTCTGCTTCGGCGAGGTTGATGGTGATCAACCCGGACTCATGGCCGGTGACGACTTTGCCGTCCAATGGAGACAGAAAATCGAAGGCGAGGCCGAGCTCGGCGCCGCTTCCGCGCTGGGGCGCCGTCAGTCCAAGGCGGCCGAGATCATAGAGAACGCGCCGCTTGGCGACTTCCAGGCGCTTCCACAATTCGAGATTGCCGTCGGCGTCTAACCTCGGGATCGTTCGATTGAGTTTGCAGGCGCGGCAAAAGCTGTCGCTGTCCCAATCCTTGCGCCAGTTGCAGACGCCAGACTGGCGATTGTTGCAGGCGAGCGAAGGACCCTGAAGGTCCACGCATTCGAAATCCTGCGACAGCGGATTGAACTCGACGCCCGACCCGCAGCGCCCGCAGGCGAAATTCTCGAAATAGAGTTGTCCGGCGCAGGTCGGGCAGGTGAATTTTCGCATATCGGAAGGTTACCAGGTGACCGGATGAAGGGCAGCGACGTCGGCGAGCGTCACGACCCGCGACAGACCGGCAGCTAAACGCAGCAGCGGCCGAAACGATCCGCCACGAGCCTGGGCGCCGACTTACCGAAAATCACCGCTCGCAAGGCGCCCCATCAACTAGGAACCGCGACAAGGAACCGATCCACGCCTCACTCGTTGTACCGCGGGGGGCCAACGAACGGAGATTCGATATGGCCAACGTCATCGACAATGTCAAAGAGACCTCGATTTTGATTGCTGGGCGAAAGGTCTCCGGCACCAGCGTCTTCAGCTCGACGGGCGAAAATATCGGCGCGATCTACGACGTCATGATCGACAAGAACTCGGGCAAGATCGTCTATGCGCTGATGTCCTTCGGCGGCTTTCTCGGCGTCGGCAAGAAGCTCAGCCCGCTGCCCTGGGGCGTGTTGAAATATGGGCCGGCGCTCGGCGGTTACGTCGTCCACCTCTCCAAGTCTCAGCTTGAGGGGGCGCCGAGCTATCCGGTCGACTTCCTTCCCGACTTTTCTGACCGGGAACGCGAGGCCGAGCTGCACCGCTACTACAATGTGCCCCCGTATTGGACGCCGTAGTCGTGCCGCTGCGACCAGAGACCCGACCGCTGCAGGCGCTTGGCGGGCGCCTGCAGCGCGATCGCGCGCGGATCTTTCAGCGTCAATTGGCCTGCCGGCGCGAGGGGTCGCGGCGATAGGTCAAGACGACCACCCCGCAATCGTAGGCATGCGCTCTCACCGGCGACATGAAGCGCCATCCGTCGAGGTCCTTGAACATCGACACGCCGCCCCCCAGCACAACCGGGTTGATGAAGAAGTTGAATTCGTCGATCAGCTCGGCGCGAACTAGGGACGACGCGAAAGTCGGCCCGCCGAAGACGAGCATGTCCTTGCCGTTCTCGGCTTTGAGAGCGGCGATCGCTTCAACCGCGTCGTCAGTCACGAGCTGGGTGTTTTTCCACGGCGCCGTCTCAAGCGTGCGCGAGAACGCCAGCTTTCTCGTCGCGACGACGGCGGCGGCGAACTTGGCTTGCGGATTGTCGGTCTGGCGCGCCACGTCCTCCCAATGATTGAAAAAGCCCTCGCGGGCCATCTCCCCTGAGATCAAGAGACAGTCGGAGGTCGTGATCAGATTGGTGTGAAGCTCGCGCAGCGCGTCGTCCCACGCCCAGTTCTCTCCCCAATTCCATGTCATCCAGCCGGTCGAGTGATTGGCGTCGGCGGCGAAACCATCGACCGAAACTTGCATTTCGAATTTCAACTTTCGCATCGACGCACTCCTGAAATCGCCACGCGCAGCATCTCTTTTGAAGCCGCCAAGGCGCGCTCCGCGGCGCCTTCAGCTCAAGCCCTCGAACGGCGCACGCCAGGCGTCGATTTCACACAATTGATCATGCCAGCGTTTGATCTTGGGAAATTCGCCGAGCGGGATACCCGCCTTGTCAGCAAATGGCAGCGGCGTCGCTACGCGAAAATCCGCGTAGGAAACACTGTCGCCGACGAGCCAAGTTCGCCCCGCGAGTGTTTCCTCGAGAATGGCGGCGTAGCGCCGGAAATCCGCCAGCGCCTCGTCGATCGCCGAAGGCATGGGGCGCTCGGCCGAAAATGTCGGAACGATCACATTCCACCAGTAGAAGACGGCGGCGGCTTTGGTCAGATGATGCGTGCTCCAACTGACCCATTTGATCATTTCGGGCTGCGCATCGCCGCGGCGCCAGAAGTCGGAGCCCGCGAGCTGCGAAAGGCGACACGCGATGGCGTCCGTCTCCCAAAACGCGCGGTCGTCCTCCACCAGGACTGGCACCAGCGTGTTCGGGTTGATCAACCGAAACGCCTCTTCTTCATTTGGCGCCTTCGGGCTGGCGCGAACATATTCGACTTTCGAACCAAGATGCCGCGCCACAGCGACCGCGACGCGAGGGTTCAAATTCTTCGAGTAATAAAGCTTCGTCATGGTTGCGACCTGTCCAGAGAGGAGGCTTGGTCACGCGTCGCCTTCAAACAGCAACACGAAATAGCGACGCAAATGATCGAGCGATTCCGCCGCCGCCTCCGTGCAGCCGGTCGCCTTGGCGACAATGAACGCGCCTTGAATGACGACTTGCGTTTGAAGAGCGAGACTTCTCGGCGGTCCAGTCGACCTTTAGGCCGCGCTGGCGCATCGCCGCCGCGATGTCGGCTTCGAGCGTCGCAGCGTGCCCGCTGATCGAGCGCCCGCACGCGTCGCGGATCGCCGGGTGCGTATCATAGGTCTCCTGCACCATCGTGCCGACGAGGCAGGAGTAGTCGGCAATCGCCCCTCGCAGGAGCGATTTGCGAAAGTCGATGTAGCCGAGCACGCGGGCGAGTGGGTCGGCGTGAGCATGATAAGGCGCGTCGTGAAAAAACGCGCCGGTCGTTTCCGTCCAGTAGTCGGCCGCCGCGACGCCGAGCTCGTCCTTGCTCTCGAAGTGATGAAAGAAGCTGCCTTTTGTCAGGCCGGCGGCGGCGCAAATGTCGTCAACTGTGGTTGCCGTATAGCCCTTGGCGCGGATCACCGTCCTGGCCGCCTCAAGGAGCTTCGTTTTCGAGCCGTGCGTGGATTGAGTCATGAGCCAATTCCATACCAACTGGTCGGTATCATACCGAACAGTACGGGGAGGTCAAGGTGGGAAGATGATGCGAAGCGCCGCCTTCGGCGATATCGTGCCCGCCACCAGCCGCCTGCCGCCGTTTTGGCGCGTCGCGTGAGGACTTGATGCATCCAGCGCTCGCCAAAGGTTCTGTCGCCGTCGTCACTGGCGGGGCCTCCGGGATTGGTCTTGCCGCGGCCCGTCATCTCGTCGCAATCGGACTGCGCGTCTGTCTCGCCGACCTTGAGGGCGAAGCGCTGGAGCGCGCGCGCCACGCGCTGATCGCCGAGGGCGCGGGCGCGGCGGATGTCATCGCGGTCCCGACCGATGTCGGCGAACGCAGCGCCCTGGTCGCGCTGGCCGACCGGGTCGAGGCCGCCTTCGGCGCCGTCAATGTGCTGATGAACAACGCCGGCATCGGGCCGGGAAGCTCGATCTTCGACGCCGAGGGAACTTGGGACCAAATCCTGAGCGTGAATCTCGGCGGCGTCGTTCACGGATGCCAGATCTTTGGGCCGCGCATGGTCGCCTCGGGTCGGCCAGGATTGATCATCAACACTGGCTCCAAACAGGGGATCACCACGCCGCCGGGCGATCCGGCCTACAATCTCTCCAAGGCGGGGGTCAGGGTGTTCACCGAGGCGCTGCAGCACGCCCTCCGCAACATGCCGGGCGTTCACATCGATGCGCGGCTTTTCATCCCGGGCTTCGTCTACACGCCGCTGACGGCCCATGGCCGCGCGGAGAAACCGGCCGGCGCGTGGACGCCCGAGGAGACGGTCGCGTTTCTCTTCGACGCGGTCGAGCGCGGCGACTTTTACATTCTCTGTCCCGACAACGAGACCCCGCGGCCAACGGACGAGAAGCGCATCCTCTGGGCGGCAGGCGACATCGTCGAGAACCGGCCGCCGTTATCGCGCTGGCATCCCGACCACGCGGAAGCGTTTCAGAAATGGCTCAAGGCGTGAGGGCGGAGTCCCTACGGCCCTCGCGTGCGAGCGCCGATCGCGCCGATCGCCTCGCTCCCCGCCGCGTAGCTCGCCCTTAAGCCCACGGCCTGCAGCGCGACCACCGGCAGCGCCAGCAGGATGACGACTTGCAGGCTGGCGCCAAAGGCCAGGACCGCCGCCGCGGCGAGGCACGCAAGCACTGCGCCGACGTCCCATCCGGCCTCCAGCGCCAGATGATAGCGAAGCGGGCAGGGCGAGGCCTTGGCCTCGTTGTAGATCGCGGTCATCAACGACGGCGTGTAGAGCCCGCCGAGCAGCGCCGCGCCGATCGCCACGACCAGCACCGCAATCGCGTTCTCGCCGCATAGCGCCTTGGCGATCAGGATCGCCGCCAACACAAGCGCGTTGATGCTGACCGCGCGCGACGCGCCGCCAGCGTCGATCGAGTGGCCGAGGACCAAGCCGCCGATGGCGCCCGCGAGCGCCGCCGCGGCGAGCACGTCGCCGAACGCGTCGTAGCGTTCGCCGAGCGCCTTAAAGACGACGAGCCCCCAGGCGCAGCCGACGATGCCGATGATCCAGCCATCGCTGACAAACAGCAGCGCGCCACGCCGCGCGGCGCGGTAAGCGCCTTCTGGCGCAACGCGCGCGACCGGGCGGTCGGCGCAGCCAAGCAGTGGGACGATGGCGACCATCGCCGCCAGCGCCGCCGAGCCAAACGCCAGGCTGGGGCCGCCGAACGTCAGCGCCAGCCCGCCGGCCGCCGGACCGACGATCCCCGCCGCGGCGACCAGCGCCTGGCGCAATCCGACCTGAGCGCCGCGCCGCTCGGCGTCGCCGACGGTCGCAAACAGCGCGTGGTAGGTCGGCCAATAGAACACGCCCGTGAGCGCGGTGACGGTGAGATAGGCGAGTAGCGCGAGATCGAGCCCGCGCACCGGCGCCAGCAACAGCGCCTGCAACGCGGAGAGCACGACGCCGGCGATCATCGTCCGCTTCAGCCCGATCCAGCGCACGACCCCGAGCACCAAAGGGCGCAGCAGGAAGCGCAGGGAGAAGATGACGGCGATCGAGAGGAAGATCGCCGCCGGCGTCAGGCCCTGCCGGTAGAGGAAGACCGAGGAGAAGCCATCGGCGAGGCTCCAGACGAGCTGCTGCAGCGTCACATGGACGGTGAGGCGGTTGAGGTCGCGGTTGGCGGGAAACGCCATGAATCAGATCGTCCTTAGGGCCGAGCCGGCCTCCTTTGGACCGGCGCCGCCGAGCGCGCAAATCGGGGCGAGGCGCCGCGCGAGGCCGTCTGCGCCTAGGCCCGCCGGGCGCGGGCCGATACGGCGGTTGAGTTTCCCGGCCGTTTGCGGCATGTCATCTGCCCGTCGAACTGGCGTGGGGCGCGGGGGGCGGCCGATTTGCATCGGCTCCGCCGCAGCGGGCAGCCGCCGGTTCCCGGGGGGTCGCAGTGATAGTTTTCATCAGACGCACGCTGCAGATCATCGGGATGTGCGGCATTGTGGCGCTCGGCGGTCTGGTCTGGCGGCAATCGACCGACAATTCCTTCATTGAGGCTTGTGTCTTCGGCATGATCGGCCTTGCCGCGCTCGCGATCGGCGCTGGCGTCGGCGAAGGCGGCGGTCCGGCGCCAATTGCTCTGACGCCGCTCGAGGGCGGCGGCGCCGATGGCGTCGTCAGGGTCGCTGAGCAGCGCTTCGCCGCCGATATTTCGCTGGTCGTCAAGCTGCTGCAAAGCCACTTGGCCGCCAATTCCAGCTATTCAGAGCAGTTGACACGCGCCAATGCTGATTTACCGCAACTGCGCAATTCGGACGACATCCGCGCGATCGTGCTGACGCTGATCGACGAGAACCGCAAAGTCCAAGTGAAGATCGACGAATTGTCGAAGAGCCTCGATGAGTTGGTCAACAAGTTCGAGAAGCTGCGCGGCAATCTCGCCGAGGCCAACGACAAGGCGATGCGCGATGCGCTGACCGGGCTCGGCAACCGGCGCTTCTTCGATCAGGAACTCGATCTCGCGCTGCAGGACGATCCGGTCGTCTGCCTGTTGATGTGCGATCTCGATAATTTCAAGGCGATCAACGACAAGTTCGGCCACGCGGTCGGCGACATGGTGCTCAAGCAGTTCGCCGACATCCTGAACGCCGCGGCGCGGCGCGACGATCTCGCCGCGCGTCTTGGCGGCGAAGAATTCGCCATGGTCATGCCCGCCATTTCGCCGGTCGATGCGGGGCGGGTCGCCGACCACGTTCGCCGCCAGCTCGAGGGCAAGAAGTGGATGCTGGGCGGCAGCGTCGCTCTCGGCAAAGTCACCGCCTCGTTCGGCGTCGCGCGTCGACGCGCGGGCGAGACCGCCGGCGAGTTCTTCAAGCGCGCGGACGCGGCGCTCTACCGCGCCAAGGCGGACGGGCGCAATCGCGTCGTCCTCGACCTCGAACTCCTGAGCGAGCGCGCCTTTGTCGCGCCGGGCGATTGTGCTAGGCGAGATGAGACGGTCGCGGCGATTGGCGCCGTTATCGCCTGAGTTCAAACCAATCAGTTAGGAGCCGACGCGATGAGCGCCGAGACCGAAGCGCGCGCTCGCGCCATCCTCCAGCGTCTCGTCGGTTTCGCGACGGTGAGCGATCGCTCGAACCTGCCGCTGATCGACTATGTCGCCGACTATTTGGGTCAGCTCGGCGTCCCTGTCTGGCGGGCGCCCAATGCGGCGGCCAATAAGGCGGCGCTGATGGCGACGATCGGGCCGCCGGTTGCGGGCGGCGTCGTCCTCTCCGGCCATACCGACGTCGTGCCGGTCGAAGGCCAGGCGTGGAGCAGCGATCCATTCGCGCTGCGCGAAGCGGATGGGCGCCTCTACGGGCGCGGCGCCTGCGACATGAAGGGTTTTGACGCCGTCGTTCTGGCGATGGTCCCCGAGTTCCTCGCCGCCGGGCTCAAGCGACCGATCCACATTCTGCTCAGTTACGACGAGGAGACGACGTGTCTGGGCTCGCTCGATCTGATCGCCCGCTTCGGGCGCGAGACGCCGCGCCCCGCGCTGGCGATCATCGGCGAGCCGACGATGATGAGCGTCGCTGACGCGCATAAGGGCGTCGCCACCTTTCGCACCCGCGTCATTGGCCATGAAGCGCATTCGGCGCGCCCGACGCTCGGCGCCAACGCGGTGGCGATCGCCGGCGACATCGTTAGCGAGATCGGCCGCCAGGCGCGCGCGCTCGAAGCGCCGGAGCTGTGCGATCCGCGTTTCGATCCGCCCTATTCGACGCTGTCGGTCGGCACCATCCATGGCGGCACGGCGCGCAACATCCTCGCCCGCGAATGCGAATTCGACTGGGAGTTTCGCGGCCTGCCGGGCGTCCCGGCGGCGGCCGCGGCGGCGCGGGTGCAGGCCTTTGTCGACGAGGTCGCGCTGCCCCGCCTGACCCGCTTCGTCAGCGGCCCGACGATCGAGACGACGATGGAGGTCGATGTGCCGGCCCTGGCGCCCCAGCCCAGCAACGCCGCAGCCTCGCTGGCGCTCCGCCTGACCCGCTCGAATACGATCGGCGCCGTTTCGTTCGCCACCGAAGCCGGACATTTCCAGGCCGCCGGCCTGCCGACCGTGGTGTGCGGCCCCGGCTCGATCGAGCAGGCCCACAAGCCCGACGAATACATCGCCCTCTCGCAGATCGCCGCCGGCGTGGCGTTCATGCGGGGGTTGGCGGAGGAGCTGGCGGGGTGAAGGCGCTCCCCCTTCTCCAGCGACGCTGGGGAAGGTGTCACGCGGAGCGTGACGGATGGGGTGTGGAAAGCGAGATGCGGCGCTCTGAGATTGGCTGCGAGGAGGGCGCAAGCTTGCCCACATTCGCGGGGTCGGCCCACACCCCATCCGTCGGGCTCCGCCCGCCACCTTCCCCACCTTTCGGTGGAGAAGGGGAGGGCGTTTTTCTAGAGCGGCGCTAGCGTCAGGCTGGACACGCGCCTTCCCTCTCCAACGGAGCTGGAGGACAAACCCAGCCCTAAACACGGCCTTCAAAACGTTGGATGAGGTTCAGGCAGTGTTGGCGGCCAAATTCCTCGGCCCAAAGTTGCGCCCTATCAATCTCCGGCTGAAGGGCGGCAAGGGCGCCAGATTCCATTGTGTGCGCCCTGGGCCGAAAGGCAGCGCATCAGTCTCGGAGACGATTCCAACCAACGGCAAGATGTCCGGGTCGTCTTCCATGTCCGCCTCGAAGCTGGCTGCGAAGATGAGACGGGCCCCTTCGATATATGAAACGCTGCCGCTGACCATAGCAGCGGCTGTCGCAGCAATTTCCTGCCTCGCCTTATCCCGCAGCTCAGTCATTTTTGCTCGCGGTTTGCATATCGTGAGATTGTGTCTCGCAACACAACCCGACAAAGCAACGAATGCGGGATCGAAAGCGTGTTAGTCGTCCGCTCTGTGTGATGGCAGTCTTCCCCGCCTTCGGTGGAGAAGGGGGAGCGCGCTTACGCCCCCGCCTTCTTCGCTTCCCCCATCAACCCCACAAACCGCCGAAACAGATAGTGGCTGTCCCTCGGGCCCGGCGACGCCTCGGGGTGGTACTGCACCGAGAACGCCGGGCGGTCGGTCAGCGCGATGCCGCAGTTCGAGCCGTCGAACAGCGAGACATGGGTCTGGCGCGCGTTGGCGGGCAGGCTCGCCGGGTCGACGGCGAAGCCGTGGTTCATCGAGACGATCTCGACCTTGTTGGTGGTGAAGTCCTTCACCGGATGGTTGGCGCCGTGGTGGCCTTGCGGCATTTTGAGCGTCTGCCCGCCCACCGCCAGCGCCAGCATCTGATGGCCGAGGCAGATGCCAAAGAGGGGCAAGCCGCGTCTCGAGCAGCGCCTTGATGGTCGGCACGGCGTATTTGCCCGTCTCGGCCGGATCGCCGGGCCCGTTCGACAGGAAGACGCCGTCCGGTTTCAGCGCCAGAATGTCTTTGGCCGAAGCGGTCGCCGGCACGACGGTCACCGCGCAGCCGCTGTCGCTGAGCAGGCGCAGAATGTTGCGCTTGATCCCATAGTCGATGGCGACGACGCGGTAATCGGCGCGCTCGCGCCGGCCGTAGCCGCGCTCAGGAATCCAGCTCGTCTCGTCCCAGTCGAAGCGCTGCGTGGTGGTGACGCCCGGCACCAGGTCCATGCCGTCGATGCCCGGCCAGGCCTTCGCTTGCGCGCTCAGCGCGGGACGGTCGAACTCGCCATCGGGATTGTGGGCGATGACGGCGTTGGGCATGCCGGATTGGCGGATCATCGCGGTCAGCGCGCGGGTGTCGACGCCGGTCAGGCCGATGATCCCGCGCGCGCGCAACCAGTCGTCGAGCCGGCGCGTCGCGCGATAGTTCGAGGCTTCGCCGATCGCCGCGTGCAGGATCGCCCCGCGCGCGCCCGGGGTCGCGGCAAGATTAACCGTCTCGATGTCGTCTTCGTTGGTCCCGACGACCCCGATATGGGGGAAGGTGAAGGTGATGATCTGGCCGGCGTAGGAAGGATCGGTGAGGATCTCCTCATAGCCGGTCATCGCGGTGTTGAAGCAGACTTCGCCGACCGCCGAGCCGGTCGCCCCGACCCCGAAACCCTCGATGATCTCGCCATTGGCGAGCGCGAGCAGGGCGGTCGGGCGGCGCCGAGGCCAACCGGCCTCGCTCGCTTCGCCTTGAACCGGCCCCACCGTTTGACTAGAAGACGTTGCGCCTGACATGGGCCAGTGCTTAAGCGCGGGCCCCAGGCGGCGTCAAGCCGCGCAATCGCGGCGATTTCCAGAGGCACCATGAGCGAAACGATGGCGTTGCGCGACACGATGGCGGCGCAAATGAAAGCGGCGATGAAGGCGGGCGACAAAACCCGCGTCGGCGCGCTGCGTCTGGTCATGGCCGCGCTGAAAGACCGCGAAATCGAGGCGCGCGGCGCCGGCAAGATCGTCAGCCGCGCCGACGAACTCGCGCTGCTGACCAAGATGGTCAAAACGCGCCAGGAATCGCTCGCGATCTACCAGCAGGCCGGGCGCGAGGATCTTGCGACCCAGGAAAGCGCCGAAATCGCCGTGATCGGCGAATTTCTGCCCAAGCAGATGTCGGAAGACGAGGTGACCGCCGCGGCCAAGGCGGCGATCGCCGGGACGAGTGCGACCGGCCTGCGCGACATGGGCAAGGTGGTCAACGCGCTGAAAGAGCGCTACCCCGGCCAGATGGACTTCGCCAAGGCGAGCGCGATCGTCAAAGCGCTGCTGACCGCCTGACCTGACCGCTTGCGCGGCGCTGTCCCACACGCCACATAGGGTCCGCGAACGTCTTCCTTGGAGTTTCGCAATGCCTCAGACCAGCGGCCGCCTGTTCGATGAACTCTCGCGCCTCGTTACTGACGCGGCCGGCCTCGCCGAAGGCGCGCGGCGGGAGGTCGAGACGCTGGTCAGGAGCCAGCTCGAGCGGCTGATGTCCGGCATGGACATCGTCTCGCGCGAGGAGTTCGAGGCGGCCAAGGAGATGGCGGCCAAGGCGCGCGCCGAAAACGACGCGCTCGCCGCCCGCATTACGGCGCTGGAAGCCAAGCTCGGCGGCAGCAAGAGCTGATCGCCAATCCCTGATTTCCACAACCCCCGCTAATTTCCAGGTCGATCCCGGACTCTGTCCACGCGATTGATTCGTTTGAGTGATTCTGTGGATGACGGCGAACTTCGCGTTTACCGCGAGCCACGAATCGTCGAATCTCGCTCGTGTTCGGGACGCCTGTTTGGCGCGTCAGGCCCGCGCAAGCCTACCGGTGCTCTCTAGGCTGGCCTGCCGCCCAGACTCTGTCGCGTTGCGTCGCCCCAATCCCGCCACCGATCGGAAGGCCCGTCGATGATCGCCGAAGACAACACGGTTCTCGATCGCGCTGAACATCCGGTGGACGTGGTCGAGCGGCTGGCGACGCTGAACGAATGGGCGTTCGACCGCGCCGAGGAAGACGAGATTTCGATCCTCGTCTCGGGCGTCTGGGCCCAGTACGAAGTCTCGTTCACCTGGCTGCCGGCGATCGAATCGCTGCACGTGAGCTGCTCGTTCGATCTCAAGGTGCCCGAGCGCCGGCGGAGCGAAATCGCCGCGCTGGTTCACCTGATCAACGCCCAATTGTGGCTCGGCCATTTCGACATCTGGACCCGCGACGACATCGTCATGTTCCGCCACGCCCATTGTTTGGCCGGCGGGGCCCAGCCGAGCGACACCCAGTGCCGCACCATCGTCGAGGCGGCGCTGGCGGCCTGCGAAAATTACTTCCAGGCGTTCCAGTTCGTCCTGTGGGCCGGCCGTAGCGCCCGCGAGGCGATGGACCTGGCGACCTTCGAGACCGTCGGCAACGCCTGAGGGCGGGCCAAACGCCCTGATCGGCGCTCGCCCCGAGGGCTGGCGTCCGGGCGAATTTTGCGTGTATGAGCCCCGCTTCCCGTTTCCTTCGCGCATCGGCGGGGTCGCCGGTCGCTGCACTATCGCTGGAGTCGTTACTATGGCTGTTCCGAGACGAAAAACCTCGCCCTCGCGCCGCGGCATGCGCCGTTCGGCCGACGCCCTCAAGGCGCCGACCTATGTCGAGGACAAGGATTCGGGCGAGCTGCGCCGTCCGCACCACATCGATCTGAAGACCGGCATGTACAAGGGCCGCCAGGTCCTCAAGCCCAAGACGCCACGTCGAGGCCTAAGCGCTTCGAGCGTTCGCGTGGAGAAAGGCCGGCGGTTGCGCCGGCCTTTTCGTTTTCATCCGCCCCGCGTCGCGACCAATGCGCCGCCGACGATCAGCGCGCAGGCGAGGCCGAGCGAGGCGGTCGCCGGGGCAAAGCCCGGCGGCGACCAGGATCAGCGTCGAGAGCACCGGCGCGGCGTAGGCGGCGACGCCGAGCAGGCGAATATCGCCGTGCTTGACCCCGTAGTCCCAGACATAGAAGGCGAGGCCGACCGGGCCGAGCCCGAGGCCGACGATCGCCGCCCATTGCGCCGCGCCCGCCGGCGCGACGCTGGTCTCGAAGGCGAAATGGCAGAGCGCGGCGAGCGCCGCGGTGACGAGGCAGAAGCCGGCGACCGCTTCGGTCGGCGCGGCTTTTAGGCGCCGCGACAGCACCGAATAGCCCGACCAGACGAAGGCGCAGCCGAGCGCCAGCCCGTAGCCGAGCGCGACGCGCCGCGTCGAGCGCGTGAGCCGAGCGCCGCCCGCCTTGCCGACGAACAGCGTCGCCGCGCCGGCAAAGCCGAGCGCAGCGCCGACGACATGGCGCGCTCGCAGCCGCTCGCCCGGCAGCAGCGCCGGAGAACAGCACGATCAGCAGCGGCCAGAGATAGGCGATCAGGCTCGCCTCGGCCGGCGGCGCGCGGCGCAGCGCGGCGAAATAGAGCGCGTGATAGCCAAAGAGGCCGCCGACGCCGACCGCCCAGACCGGCCAGGGCTGGATCAGCGCGCCGAGCCGGCCGCGCGCGGCCGGCGTAGAGGAGCCCGAGGCCGCCGCCGATGGCGAAGAGTCAGCGCCGCAAGCTCGAATGGCGGGATCGCGCCAGCCGACGCGGTGAGCAGCGCCAGCACCGACCACAGCGCGATCGCGCCAAGGCCGACAAGCGTCGCGCTGCGCGAGGCGGCGGGGGGAGCGGATGCGGGGTCATGGGCGCTGGGTAGCAGGGCGCGGGGCGGGGAGAAAGGGCGGGTGAGGGAGGCGCGACGAAGGCCGCTATTCGGCTTATAAACTCCGCGCGAGTTCACCCCAACCCTCTCCCGCAAGCGGGAGAGAGGGATCGCCCCTTCTTCCGTTTACGGGAGAAGGTGGCGCGCAGCGCCGGATGAGGGTCTTACGCCTCGATCCGCTTGACGAACCACTGCAGGATGCGGCTCCAGACCTCGTCCTTGCCGACCTGATCCTCGACGCCATGATCGAGGTTGGGGTTGTCGTTGACTTCGATCACCGCCAGCGCGTCGCCCGACTCCTTGACGTCGACGCCGTAGAGCCCGTTGCCGATCGCGCTTGGCGGCGCGCAGCGAGACGTCGATCACGCGCTGGGGCGCGTCGGCGATCGCCATCGTGCGAAAGCCGCCTTCGCGCAGCGCCGTTCGGCCTCGTGCTTGATGATCTGCCAGTGGCCCTTGGCCATCTGATATTGGCAGACGAACAGCGGCTCGCCGTCGAGCACGCCGACCCGCCAGTCGAAATCGGTCGGCATGTATCTCTGGGCGAGCAACAGATCGGTGTCCTCGAAGAGCTGCTCGGTCAACGCCTTCAGCGCCGCGAAATCATCGACCTTGTGCACGCCGCGCGAGAACGACCCGTCGGGGATCTTCACCACCATCGGCCAGCCGAGCAGCTTCTCCGCCCGCACGAGATCGTCATCCTCGGCCAGCATCACGGTCGGCGGGATCGGCACGCCGTGCGCCTCCATCAGTTCGTGGAGATAGACCTTGTTGGTGCAGCGGATCATCGACACCGGATCGTCGATGACCGGCATGCCCTCCTGCAACGCGCGGCGCGCGAAGCGGTAGGTGTAATTGTCGATCGAGGTCGTGGCGCGAATGAACAGCGCGTCGAACTCGGCGAGCTCCGCCAGTTGCCGCTTGTTCAGCAGCTCGACCTCGATCGATTGTTTCTCGGCGAGCTTCTGGAAATGTCGGATCGACTGCTCGGAGGATGGCGGCAGCGCCTCGTCGGGATCGTAAAGCACCGCCAGCGAATATTTCGCCACCGAGCGGGCGCGCGGATTGCGCCAGTCGCGTTCGGTGTGGCGATGCAGCGCGTCGCGGAAGAACTCCGCCTCCTCGGGGCCGAGTTTGGCGAGCGGGCGCGCGCGCAGGCGGTCGATCCGCCAGCGCTTGCCCGGCGTGATCGTCACCTCCATCGCCGGGCAGCGATACCAGTCGAACAGCAGCCGGCCGAACGCCTCGAAGCGCGTGTCCTGGACGAGGCCGAAGCAGAACAGCAGATCGAAGGTCGTCGTCTCGTCGGCGTGGGCGCGGTGGGCGGCGGCGGTCAGCGCCTCTTGCAGATCGGGCAGCGCCTGCTCATAGAGCTTGTGCTCGCGCAGCTCGAGCATCGTCTCGACGGTCGGGATGACGCGGTGGCCGCGCGCCTCGGCCAGCAGCGAGGCGTAATAGCCCTTCGACTGATAATTGTAGGAGCGCGACAGATTGACGATCTTGGCGCGGCCACCGCCGACGAACAGCTTGGGCCGCGCGAGATAGTCGCTGGTGGTGATGACCTTGTGCGGCGTCTCGGCGTTGGGAAAGTCGCGCGCGTGATCGACCAGAATGACCCAGCCATTCATGGCGAGCGGCGCCCGATCTGCGCCGTGGCGCGGCGCTGGCTCACAACCCAATGCCGAACATCTGGCCGATCGGTTCCCTGGCCGAACGAAGGGCGAAAACCTGTGCGCGGCGAAGCCCTATCGAATCGGGCGCGCCTCGGCAGGCGCGCCACCATGCGTCGGCTGAGGAGCGCGCGCAAGCGGGAGTGGGCGGGATTGCCGAGCGATTTTAGCCCTGTTCATGCCGCTGAGGCGTCGCCGCTCGCCTCGAGGCGCTTCTCGAAGCGCAGCGCCGTCGCGCCATCCTCGTAATAGCCCTCATGATGGCCGAACGGGCGATAGCCCATCTTCTCGTAGAGGGCGATGGCGGCGGCATTGTCGTAGCGCACCTCGAGCCGCAGGGTCTCGCAGTGGCGCGCGCGCGCGTAGCGCTCGCAGGCCTGCAGCAAGGCCCGCCCGACCCCGCGCCGCCCTTGGGCGGGATCGACCGCGAGCGAGTAGATGCGCGCCGCGCGGCCGCCCCGGCGCGTCGAGATCAGCGCATAGCCGGCGACCCGCTCGCCGAAGCGCGCGACCATCAGCGGCCGATGCGCGGCGCGCACGAAGGCGCGCAGCGAGCGGCGCGACAGCCGATCGCCGGTGAAGGCTGCCGTTTCAAGCGCCTCGATCGCGTCGAGATCGCCAAGCGCCGCGGGCTGAATCGTCATGCCGCCGGCGACATGAGTGGCCATCTCTTCGTCCCCTGGATCGCCCGCCCTTGCCCTACACGCAGCGCCGCGCCTAAAAGTCGGCGACGCGCGCGATCCTCGGGCCCAATCCTTAGACCTGAGTGCAATGGAGACAAGATGGGCAAGGCGGAAAAAAGGCTGGCCGCGCTCAAGACGCTGCTTGCCAACGCGCACGCCCGCCTTGGCCTCGAATTCGGCTTCCGGCTTTGGGATGGCGAGCGGGTCCCCGCGGATTGGTCGGCGGACGCGCTGACGATTGCGCTCGCGGACGAGGGCGCGGTGGCGGCGCTGGTGCGCGCGCCGCGCCTGCCGACGCTCGCCAATCTGTGGGCGGCGAGGCGGATCGATATCATCAACGGCACGCTGTTCGATCTTGTCGCCAAGCGGCCGAAGGCGCGCAGCCGCGAATTGCGCCGCAGCCTGCTTAATCCCGCTGCGCTGCGCACGGGGCTGGCGTTCCTGTTCACCCCGCGCGGCGGGCCGTGGCCGCTGGAGGCGACCCGCCAGGATCGCGAAAGCGACGGCAGCGAAGCTGAAAACAAGCGCAACATCGCGCACCACTACGACGTCTCCAACGCCTTCTATCGGCTGTGGCTCGACGAGGACATGGTCTACACCTGCGGCTATTTCCACGATTGGAGCGACAGTCTCGAGCAGGCGCAGGCCAACAAGCTCGACATGGTTTGCCGCAAGCTGCGTCTTCAGCCTGGCGAGACGATGCTCGACATCGGCAGCGGTTGGGGCTCGCTCGCCTTCCACGCCGCGCGCAATTACGGCGTCAAGGTTTTGGGCGTCACGCTGTCGCAGGAGCAGATCGCCTTCGCGCGCGAGAAGGCCGAGCGTCTCGGCCTCGCAAGCCAAGTGACGTTCGAGCTGAGGGACTATGCGCTGCTGGAAGGCCGGGATCGCTTCGACAAGATCAGCTCGGTCGGCATGTTCGAAGCGATCGGCTCCTCGCACTTCTCGACCTATTTCGAGACCCTGCGTCGCCTGCTGAAGCCGGGCGGGCTCTATCTGCATCACGCGATCACCCGTCCGGGCAAACGCGGCGCGGATCTGGGCGGCAAGAATAGCGCTGGCCGGAAGCGGCCGGAGTTTGCCGCGTTGACGCGCTACATTTTTCCCGGCGGCGAACTTGATCATCTCGGGCGCACGATCGCCAATCTCGAATCGCACGGCTTCGAGGTCCACGACGTGGAGGGTTGGCGCGAGCACTATCAACGCACCTGCCGCTTCTGGCACGACCGCTTGCTCGCCCGCTACGAGGAGGCGTGCGGCGAGGTCGGCGAAGCGACGACGCGCGTCTGGCTCGCCTACCTCGCCTCGTGCTCGATCGTCTTTTCCCGCAACGCCTGCGGCATCTACCAGACGCTCGCGTCAAAGCGCGTGCGCGGCCCAAGCGGTCTGCCGCCGACGCGGGCGGATTTGTATCGGTAGGGGGCGGGGGCGACCTCGTCGCTCCATCGTCGTGGCCGGCCATGACGGGTCGAGGGTTCGCGCGCTTTATTGGCTTCGACCGTCGTCGCCTCGGTCCGCCCGAATGAAAAAATCTTAAACTCGCGGACACGCGTTGGCCACCGCGCCGATGCTATGGCCGCCGCATGATCCTCTGAGATCTTGACGCGTCGCGTCGCGAGGAAATCGACGAGGAAGCACACGCGCTTGTGAAGACGCGTTTGGAACGCCTTCCGCTCCGCCGCGTTGTTGGTACGAGGCCAGACGCGACCAGCGCCCTTGTTGCGCTGGGTCCGCTCGCGCCGCTTGTTTCGATAAAATCAGGAGGGATGAAATGTTCAGGACTCTCGTCGCCGTCACCGCCGCAGCGCTCCTCGGCAGCGCTTCGCTAAACCTCGACACCGCCTCGGCTAACCCCGCTCGCCATGGCGGCGGAGGCGGGGGCGGGCATTTCTCGCATGGCTTTGGCGGGCACGGCTTTGGCGGGCACGGGTTCGCCGGGCACGGGTTCGCCGGGCATGGATTCGGAGGCCATGGATTCGGAGGCCGCGGTTTCGCCGGTCGGGGCCTCAACTTTGGCCACTTCGCCGGCGCGTTTGGCGGGGGCGCCCTTTTGGGCCATTCGCTTGGGCGCTTTGGCAACAATTTCGCGCCCCATGGCGCGATGGGCGCGAATTTCCGCGGCCAGCGGGGATTCGATCATTCTCACGGATGGTTCGCGGGACGGGATTTCCAGCGCGGCAACGTCGGCTGGGCCGGTTCGACCTTCTGGCCTTACGCCTATAACGATCTCTTCGACTATGCCTTCGACCCCTACGACGATGGGTTCGGTGGTGGTCTGTTCTGGGCCTATGGCTACGACGACCTGTTTGCCGGCGTGTTGCTGCCCTACATCGCTGGGGCGATGACCAATGGCGTCGCGCCCGGCGCCTCGGTCCCGGCGGCGCAGACAACCGGCGCTGCGCCGGCTTCGTCGTCGGTCGCGGCCTGCGGGTCGAATCAGTCGATCGCCGGCGGCGTTTCGATCGACGACATTCGCAACGCGGTGCATCCGACCGCCGACCAGAGCACCAAGCTCGATGCGCTGAAGACCGCCCAAGCCAATGGCGAGAAGACGCTCGCCGACGCATGCGGCGGGCAGGTCCCGGCGACGGCGGTGGCGCGGCTCGATGCGGTCGACGCGCGGCTGCAGGCGATGGATCAGTCGCTGGACCAGGTGCGCGGGCCGCTCGACGACTTCTATTCGTCCTTGAGCGACGAGCAGAAGGCCGCGTTCAACGCGATTGGCGACAATCGCAAGACGCAGACGCAGGCCGCCGCCACGGCGCCAAACCTGGCGCAATTGTGCGGCCCGCAAAACGCCGTCCCGGTGATCGCGACGGATAAGATCGACGCGGCGGTTGCGCCCGACGCCAGCCAAAAGCAGAGCCTCACCGCGCTGAGCGACGCCGCCAACAAGGCGGATCAGACGATCCTGGCCTCGTGCCCGGCTGAGGCGCCGCTGACCCCGACTGGCCGGCTCGACGCGGTGCGCGACCGGCTGCAGGCAATGCTGAAGGGCGTCGACATGATCAAGCCCGCTCTGCATGACTTCTATGCTTCGCTGAGCGATCCGCAGAAGTCGCGCTTCGACGCGCTGACCGAGCCGCCGATGGCCACCCAGAACGACGCGAGCGACCATACCTGAACGACAATCGCCGCGCCGGGCGGAGGCGAAGCGCTAACGACGCGCTTCAACTCCGCCCGGCGCGGCGCAGCCACTCCTCCTCGTCGATCGTCTCGACGCCGAGTTCGCGCGCCTTGTTCAGTTTCGAGCCGGCGCCCGGGCCGGCGACGACGAGATCGGTCTTGGCGGAGATCGAACCCGACACTTTGGCGCCGAGCCGCTCGGCGAAGCGCCTTGGCTTCGTCGCGCGTCATGCGCTCGAGCGAGCCGGTGAAGACGATGGTCTTGCCGGCGAGCGGATGGCCGGCTGGCGACCGCCTCCATCGGCTCGACCGTCACTTCGGCGAGCAGCGCGTCGAGCGCCGCTTCGTTGTGCGGCTCGGCGAAGAAATCGATCAGCGACTCGGCGACCACCGGGCCGATGCCCTCGATGCCGGCAATCGTCTCCGCCGCTTCCGGCGCCCTGCGCGGCGGCGCGCAGCGCGGCGAAATCGCCGAAATGGCGCGCGAGGCGGCGCGCATTGGTCTCGCCGACATGGCGAATGCCGAGCGCGTAGAGGAAGCGGTTGACCTCGATCGTCCGCCGCGCCTCGATCGCCGCGAACAGGTTGCGCGCCGAGGTCTCGCCGAAGCCTTCCCATTCCTGCAGCGGCGGCCGGCCCTCGCCGTCGCGCTTCTGCAACGTGAAGATGTCGGCGGCGGTCTTGATCAGGCCCTCCTTGAAGAACAGTTCGATCTGCTTGTCGCCGAGCCCCTCGATGTCGAAGGCGTTGCGCGAGGCGAAATGCTTGAGGCCCTCGACCGCCTGCGCCGCGCAGACGAGGCGGCCGGTGCAGCGGCGCACGACGTCGGCCTCGCCGGTCTTCTCGTCGATCTCGCGCAACGCCGCCGAGCCGCAGACCGGGCAGACGAATGGCCGGCTGCGTCGCGGAAACACGTAAGGCTCGGCGCCGGGCGGGCGCTTGTCGTGCACGACTTCGAGAATCTGCGGGATGACGTCGCCGGCGCGCTGCACGACCACCGTGTCGCCGACGCGCACGTCCTTGCGCGCGATCTCGTCCTCGTTGTGCAGCGAGCGCGTTGGAGACGACGACGCCGCCGACCGTCACCGGCCTCAGCTTGGCGACCGGCGTCAGCGCGCCGGTGCGCCCGACCTGGATTTCGATTGCTTCGACGATCGTCGTCGCCTGCTCGGCGGGGAATTTGTGCGCGGTCGCCCAGCGCGGGCTGCGCGAGACGAAGCCGAGCCGCTCCTGCAACGCGAGATCGTCGACCTTGTAGACGACGCCGTCGATGTCGTAGCCGAGCGTCGCGCGCTGCGCCTCGATCGCGCGGAAATGCGCGAGCATCTCCGTCGGCCGATGCGGCAGAGCCGGGTCAGCGGATTGACCGGCAGGCCGAAGCGGCGGAACGCCTCGATCGCGCCAAATTGCGTCTCGGCGAAGCGGCGCGCTGACCTCGCCCCAGGCGTAGGCGAAAAAGCGCAGCGGCCGCTCGGCGGTGATGCGCGGATCGAGCTGGCGCAGCGAGCCGGCCGCCGACGTTGCGCGGATTGGCGAACACCGGCTTGCCCGCCGCCTGCTGGCGCGCGTTGATCGCCGCGAAATCCTCGTGCGCCATATAGACTTCGCCGCGCGCCTCGAACACGTCAGGCGCGCCGTGCAAAGTTTTGCGGAATGGCGGCGATCGTGCAGCACGTTGGCGGTGACGTCCTCGCCCTCGTAGCCGTCGCCGCGCGTCGCCGCCTGCGCCAGCTGGCCGCGCTCGTAGCGCAGCGAGCAGGAGAGGCCGTCGATCTTCGGCTCGGCCGTCACCGCCGAGTTCGGCGCTCCTCGCGCAAGGCCGAGAAAGCGGCGCACGCGCGCGCAAAATTCCTCGACCTCCTCGTCGGCGAAAATATTGCCGAGCGACAGCATCGGCACGGCGTGCCGCACCTTGGCGAATTTCTCCGACGGCGCCGCGCCGACGCTGCTTGTTCAGCGAATCGGCGTCGGCGAGCGCGGGATAAGCCTCCTCCAGCGCGGTATAGCGGCGGCGCAGCGCATCATAGTCGGCGTCGGAAATCGCTCGGCGCGTCTTCGCCGTGATAGCGCTTGTCGTGCTCGGCGATTTCGGCGCCGAGGCGGCGCGTGTTCGGCGCGCGCGCTCGTTCGGGGCTGAGTTGTTCGGGCGGGGGCGATTTTACGCGCATGGGCGAAGATTTATCGCAGGCGTCCGATCCACGGAAGCTCGAGCGCGCTGAGCGCCCGCCGTCTCGGCCGCCTCGGGCGCCACCCAGGCGAATTCCGGCATCTGATGGCGCGCCCAGGTGAACTGCCGCTTGGCGTAACGGCGGGTGTCGAGGACGCGAGCGCTCGCCGCTTCCTCGAGCGACAGGCGGCCGGCGAGATGGGCGATCAGATGCGGCGCGCCATGCGCGCGCATCACGGGCAGCGCAGGATCGAGCCGCCGCGCCGCCAGCGCCGCGACTTCCTCAAGCGCGCCCTCGCGCAGCATCGCGGCGAAGCGACCGGCGATGCGCGCGTTGAGCGCGTCGCGGTCGGGCGCAAGGAACAGGCCCGCCCATTCGCCCGGCGCCAGCGCGGGCGGCTTCGCGCGCGCCCTGGAACGCGGCGAGCGGCCGGCCGGTCGCGGCGATGACTTCGAGCGCGCGCAGCACGCGCTGGCGGTCGCTCGGGCGAAGCCTTGCGGCGGTCAGCGGGTCGCGCGCCGGCGAGGCGCTCGTGGAGCGCCGGCGTCGCCAGCGCCTCCGCCTCGGCGCGCACTCGCGCCCGCACCTCCTCCGGCACGCGGGGAATGTCGGACAGGCCCTCGGTCAGCGCGCGAAAATAGAGGCCGGTGCCGCCGACGAAGATCAGCGGCCTGGCCACGCCACGCGCTTCCTCGAGCAGCGCCCGGGCGCGCTCGAGCCAGCGGCCGACCGAAAAATTCTCGGCGCCGTCGACCTCGCCGAACAGGACATGCGGCGCCTCGCGCGTCTCGGCCTCGCTCGGGCGCGCCGTCAGCACGCGCAGATCGCGATAGACCTGCATCGAATCGGCGTTGACGATGCGCGCCGCCGAGCCGTTTGGCGAGCGCCAGCGCCACGGCCGACTTGCCGCTCGCCGTCGGTCCTGCGATGAGAAGCGCGCGCTATTCACCTGGCCATAGTCCATAATCTGTCCGTGGAGCTCATGTCTTCAGCGCCCATGCCGTCAGCCGCCTTCGTCGCCACGCTGGTCGCCGAACCCGCAGGAAGCCGCGCTCAGCGATGCCTTGATCGCTCGCGCGGCGCAAGCCTTGCCCGGCTTTGCCGGCAGCCGCTGGCTGCAAATCGGGAGTCGCGGCCGACCTGTTCTTTGACGGCGGGCGACGGGCGCGCGGCGCTGCAACCGCTGGCCGACGAGGCGCGGATCGACGTCATCGTCCAGCCGGCCGCCACCAGGGCGAAGCGGCTGCTGGTCGCCGACATGGATTCGACCCTGATCGGCCAGGAATGCATCGACGAACTCGCCGGCTTTGCCGGCGTCGGCGCATACGTCGCCGCGATGACCGAGCGCGCGATGCGCGGCGAGATCGCCTTCGAGCCGGCCCTGCGCGAGCGGGTGGCGCTGCTCGCCGGCCTGCCCGAGAGCGTGATCGCGCGAGGTGCTCGACCGGCGCATCTCGCTGACGCCGGGGGCGCGGGTGCTGTTTCGCACGATGCGGGCGCGCGGCGCCCATACGGCGATCGTCTCGGGCGGCTTTGCGCAGTTCACCGGCGTCGATCGCTCGGCTGCTCGACGCCAACGAAATTCGCGCCAACCGGCTGCTCGCCGCCGACGGCAAGCTGACCGGCAAGGTCGCCGAGCCGATCCTCGGCGCCGACGCCAAGCTTGCGGCCTTACGCGAGTTCGCCGCCAAGCTCGGCCTCGCGCCGCACGAGACGATGGCGGTTGGCGACGGCGCCAACGATCTTGCGATGCTGCTCGAAGCGGGGCTCGGCGTCGCCTTTCACGCCAAGCCGGCGGTCGCCGCCAAGGCCCACGCGCGCGTCCAGCACAGCGACCTCACTGCTCTGCTATATGCCCAGGGCGTGCCCGGCGTCGAATTCGTCAGGGACTGAAAGTTCAGCGCGCGGCGGCGGCCGTCATCTGGCTGGCGTCGGCGGACTCGGCGGCGAAGCCGTCGGTGACGAGGCCGCCATAGGGGTTGGCTGGCTTGCCCGCGTTGAGCGCGAACGAATGCGCCGGGATCGTCGCCGTGGTCTCGTTTGAAATCGCCTTGGCCAGCGCGCGCGTGGCCGGGCGACCCAGCGGTAGCGGCGGCAATGGGGCTGAGAGGGCGGCGGCGCGCGCCAGCACCGCGGGGCGCTCTGGCGGCTCGGGCGGGTCGACCTCGGCCAGCGCCAGCAGGCCGCGCGGGGCGCCGACGCCGCGGGTGATGACGCCCGGCAGTTGGCCACGCGCGAGCAGCGCCGCGATCAGATCGCTGTCGGCGGCGCTGGTGGACGCGGGCGAGGGCGAGGCAAAGGCGAGTTCGGTCGGGCGCGTCGGCGGCGTCGGCGCGTCGGCCAGCGCCATTTCGATCGGCTTGGGCGGGGGCAGCGGCGCGATGAACTCGGCCGCGATCGGGCCAGTGAGGGTGACGGCGCTTGCGTCGGCGTCGGCGGCGTCGGGAGCTGGCTGCAGCGGGCCTTGCTGGAGAGCGGTCTGGCCGGGAGGCAGGTTGCGCTGCGCGGCGGCGATCGTGGCGCTGGGCGCCGTGTCCGCCTGCGCCGCTGCAACGCCGCTGGCGCGGGCGTTGCGGCCAACCGGCGCGACCTCGTCGCCGCTCGCCTCTTCCGCGTCGTCAGCGCCGCCGGCGTGCGCGCCAAACAGCCAGGAGAATAGACCGCCGCTTCCGGTATTGCTGGCTTGGGCGGTGGCGACCTCGCCCCCGCGCGCTTCGATCTCGGCCTTGGCCTGATCGTAACCCGCCATCGGCTGGCCGTCCGAGGGATAGAACACCGTCTTGCCGTCAGGAAAGATACGGGCGAGCGCGTTGCGATTCATGCGCGGCCAATAGCGAATGTCGCCGCTGTCGATGTGCACCCACGGCGTGTAGCTGTTGGGGTAGAAGCCGACGCCGCCCTGCTCCATGCGCATCGCGATGTCGCGAATGGTCGCCGTGTCGACGTCGATGAAGTGGGCGTCGATCGCCTTGCCTTCCATGTGCTGGGAGTATTTGGCGACCTGGCGCGAGCGGCGGCGCAACAGCGCGTTGGTCTGGGGCGAGCGGTAGCCGGAAAGTACGTCGATCGGCTGCTTCGAACCCAACTCGCGGTAGACCTCCCAAACGATGTCGAACAGCTTGGGATCCATCTTGGCCAACTCGTTTAGCCGCCAGTCGCGCATGAACCAGTTCAGCTTGTCGAGCGTCGGCTGGTCGTAGACGCCGTCCACCATGTAGGTGAACGTGCCCGATTCATTGGTGTGGCCATCGGTGAAGGAGAGGGAGCGGGTGTCGCCGTTGGCGGACGCCAATTCGGTGGAGCTGGGCGCGAGGCCAAAGCAAAGCAGCATCGGCGCGACCAACAGTGGCGCGACCGCTCTTTTCCTCAGCGCCGGAGCGCCGAATGCGGGAACAACCCCCAAGCCGACTATCCCTTTTTCCATCCCCACGGGCAGCTCGAACAACCCGTCCGCAATTGGGAGGCTGAGCGCAACATCGCGCCGCCGCCGCGCCGCTGTGTCGCAAAAGGCACATAGGCACGCAAAACAACTGGTCGGTTCGTATAGTCAAAGAACTCGACGAGTTCAATCTTGACTCAATTTATTGATTGTGCCTGCGACGCGGGCCGTGATCCCGTAGATGTCTTCGCGGTCTTGCAGCGCGCCCGAGGCGTCGACGAACTCGGTGAAATATTCGATGTGGATCGGGATCGGGTGCGGCAGCATCACCGTCCGCTCGCTCTGCCCCAGCATCGATTGGAAGCGCGCGCTGGTCCAGCCCGAGCTCTCGCCGCCCATCACAAGTTGAGCGAGCTGCATCGGCTGCTCCACGCGCACGCAGCCGTGGCTGAAGGCGCGCCGGGCCACGCCGAACAGACCGCGCGAGGGCGTGTCGTGCAGATAGACGTCGTGTTCGTTGGGGAACATGAAGGCGATGCGGCCGAGGGCGTTGTCTTCGCCGGGCAACTGGTTGACCACCATGCGGCCGCCGACTTCCTTCACCTCGTAACCGCGTTCGGCGAGGTAGTTCGGATCGTCGGCGAGGTGGGGCGCAAATTCCTTGCGGATGATCGAATCGGGCACCCGCCAGACCGGGTTCACCAGAATGTATTTCACGGAATTGGAGAAAACCGGCGTCGGCGTGTCGGGCTTGCCGACGATGACGCGCGCGGCGTGCATCAGGTTGTCGCCGTCCATCATCCGCAGCGAGAAGTCGGGAATATTGACCTCGATGCGCTCCTCACCCATGTCGTGCGGCTCCCAGCGCCACATCTCCATGTTGGCGAGGATCATCCCGACATGGCGGATGGGCGAGGGGGCGGCGGAAACCTTGGTCGGCGCGAGCGCCGGCGCGGCGACGCCGCCCGACAGGGCCGCGGCGGTCCCCGGCGTCAAAGCCCCGTTGGGCGGCAGGCCATTGGCGCGCTGGAACGCCTGCACGGCGGCGGCGACCGGCAGATCGTAAACGTCGGCCGCCGGGCCGTTAGAGGGAACGCCGAGCCGTGCGCGCACCAGCGGCACGCGCGGGTCGTGCATCCCGAGGCCGAGGCTCGGTCCGTCGGGGATTGCCCCGGCCGCAAGCGGCGCGGCGGGCGCGGCTGCGGGGGCGGGCGCGGGGTCCGCTGGCGCCGGGGCGCGCGCCTGCGCCAATTGGTCGCGCAGATCGCGATAGCCTTTTTGCTGGGGATTGTAGCTCTCCAGCATCGCGTCGGGATCGGCGGCGGCGGCGATCGCCGCCAAAGCCGCCGCGGGGTCGGCGACATCCGGATGAGCGGTGATCAGGCGCGAAATGCTGGTCGGGGCGATGCGCGAACCACTCGCCTGCATCGCATAGGCGACGACGGCGCCCGTCAACGTCGCCTCCGCCTGCGCAAGATCGCCCGGCGAGGCGTCGGTCAACGGCTTCTTGGGCAGGGCGAAGGGGGAAAGATCGAGCGCGTCCTCGTCGGCGCGCATCAGGCGGGCAAGGACCGACTGGCCGCTCGCCGTCAGGCCGTGCGCGTCGACCCAGAGCGGAGCGAACTGGCGGCCCGCGTAAAAGTCACGCACCGCCTTGAGGGCGGCGCGCCAGTCGCCGGCCCCGACTGGGCTCGCCTTGAAGTCGAGGGCGTCGAGGGCGGCAGGGATGGCCGCCGCAAGCTGCCCGTTGGCGTCGAGCGGGGCGGGGGTCTGCGGCGCGGCGGTTCGCGGGTCGCTGGCGGGCGCCGGCGTGGCGGCGTCCTTGGCGGGTTCGGCTGGGGCTGCTGCGGGTGGGGTCGCGGTCGCCGGCGTGGAGGCGTCGGGCTCCGCGGCGAAGGCGGGGGCGCACACCCAAGCAAGCGCCACGAGCGCCGCCGCACTGGCCCGAAGCGAACCGTAGCTCACGCCCATCGTCAAACCTCCATCGCCGCGCCGCCGGCGACTCCTTGAGTCTTAACGGTCTGCCAAGACGGTCGGAAGTCCCCCGAACGCGTATTCGCGCCCAATCAACCGGCGAAGATCGCCCTAGGCCGCCGCCTCGCCCAGCAGATCGGCGTCGACGCCGAGTTCCTTCAGTTTGCGATAAAGGGTCGAGCGGCCGATGCCGAGTTTGCGCGCGATCTGCGACATCTGTCCACGATAATGCGCCAGGGCGAAGCGGATCGCCTCGGCCTCGATATCGTCGATCTTGCGGACTTCGCCGGTGTCGTCGATCAGACGCATCATATGCGGATCGCGCGGCTCGAAATGGGCGGATTCGCCCGAAAGCGTTGGCGACGCCTCGCCGAGCGGGGGAGGGGCGGGGGGAATGCGCACGTCGAAACCGTCGACCTGGGCCGCAATCTGAGGAAATTCCGCAACCGTCAGTTCGTCGCCGTCTGCGAGCACCACCGCGCGGAACATCGCGTTCTCGAGCTGACGCACGTTGCCGGGCCAATCGTAGGCGCTCAGCAGCGCGGCCGCGTCGGCGGCGATGCCGCGAACGCGCTTGCCTTCTTCGGCGCAGAAACGCGCAAGAAAGCGGCGCGCGAGATCGGGAACGTCGGCGGCGCGCGCGCGTAACGGGGGAATGGTGACGGGGAACACGTTGAGCCGATAGAACAGATCCTCGCGGAAGCGACCGCGCTTGACCAGTTCGATCAGGTCCTGATTGGTGGCCGAAATCAGCCTTATATCGACCTTGACCGGACGGCGCGCGCCGACGGGATCGATCTCGCCCTCCTGCAGCGCGCGCAGCAACTTGACCTGCGCGTCGAGCGGCAGCTCGCCAATCTCGTCGAGGAACAGAGTGCCGCCGTTCGCTTCGGCGAATTTGCCGATGTGCTTTTCGCTGGCGCCGGTGAAGGCGCCCTTCTCATGGCCGAAGAGGATCAACTCGATCAGGTTCTCCGGCAGCGCGCCGCAATTGACGGTGACGAATGGTTTGCCGCGTCGATCGGAGGCGCCCTGGATGGCGCGCGCGAGCAGCTCCTTGCCGACTCCCGACTCGCCCTCGATCAGCACCGGAATGTTCGACTTGGCGGCGCGCTCGGCGAGGCGGATCGTGCGCGCCATGCCTTCGACCTTGGTGACGATGTCGCGAAAGCCGAGCTCGCCGACGCGACGGCGCGTCGCCCGCCTCAGCTCGTCTTCGAGCGCGTCGACCCGCAACGCATTCTTGATCGAGATCTGCAGTCGCTCGGCGCCGACCGGCTTGACCACGAAATCATAGGCGCCTGCGCGCATCGCCGAGATCACCGCCTCGATCGAACCATGCGCGGTCTGAACGATGGCGGGAATGGCGACGCCGCGTTGGCGCATGCGGGTGAGCACGCCCATGCCGTCGAGATCGGGCATCACCAGATCGAGGACGACGAGATCGACCGGAGGCCGATCGCTCGCCTCGAGACGCGCGAGGCCGGCTTCGCCTGTTTCCGCGGTTTCGACGTCGTAGCCAAAACGCCGCGTCATCGCCTCGAGCAGCCGGCGCTGGATCGGATCGTCGTCAACTACGAGAATCAGGGCGGTCATGAGGCTTCCGTTGCCGCGACCTTCGTCGGTCGCATCGGGGGCAACACTCGGCCATGACGGTAAATGCCATGTTAATGGCGTCCCAATTTGGCTCGCGCGCGTAACGCGCCGATTTCGCTCGCTCGCCGCCCCACATTGAAGATGCCCCGACATTGGGCGATAGTGGCCGCGCTCCCCTTCGCACGAGGTTTCCTGGCATGCCTGTCCGCGGACGCGTTTTATTCGCCGGCGCTTTGGACCATGGCGCCCGCCCGCAAGCGGCCGATGCCGCCGCGCTCGGCGCCCTGCCGGAGTGGCGGCTCGATGACCTCTACGAAGGCATGGACTCGCCGCGCTTTGCCGCCGATCTCGCGCGCGCCGCGACCGACGCCAAGCAATTCGCCGCCGCCTATCGGGGCAAGCTCGAAGAGCTGGGGGCGGGCGCCGCGGCGGGCGAGCGCCTGTGTGAGGCGGTCAGCGCCTACGAATCGCTTCAGGATCTGATGGGTCGCATCATGTCCTACGCCTCGCTGCTCTACGCTGGCGACACCAGCGATACTGCGCGCGCCAAGTTCTTCGGCGACGCGCAGGAGAAGGTGACCGAGCTTGCCGGCGAGCTGCTGTTCTTCGAACTCGAGCTCAATCGGCTCGATGATCAACTGCTCGAAGCGGCGATGCACGACTCGCCTCTGGCGCATTATCGGCCCTGGCTCGACGACATCCGCAAGGAGCGCCCGCACCAGCTCAAGGACGAGCTTGAGCAGCTCTTTTTGGAGAAGTCGATGTCGGGCGCCGCCGCCTGGAATCGGCTGTTCGACGAGACGATCGCGTCGCTGCGCTTCACGCTTGGGAATGAAGAGCTGACGCTCGAGCCGCTGCTCGGCAAGTTGCAGGACCCCGACTCCAAGACGCGCGAAGCGGCCGCCAATGCGCTGGCCAAAACGCTCAGCGCCAATCAGCGGCTGTTCGCGCTCGTGATGAACGCGCTGATCAAGGACAAGGAGATTTCCGATCGTTGGCGCAAGTTCGTCGACGTCGCCGATTCGCGCCATCTCGCCAATCGCGTCGAGCGCGAAGTGGTCGATGCGCTCGAAGCGGCGGTGACCGACGCTTACCCGCGACTGTCGCATCGTTACTATGCGCTGAAAGCGCGCTGGTTCGGCAAGACACAGCTCGATCATTGGGATCGCAACGCGCCGCTGCCCGACGCGCCGACCCGCGTCTTCCCCTGGGCCACCGCGCGCGACACGGTGCTCGAGGCCTATGGCGCCTTTTCGCCGCGCATGGCCAGTATCGCGCGGCGCTTCTTCGACGAGGGCTGGATCGACGCGCCCCCGCGTCCCGGCAAGGCGCCCGGCGCCTTCGCTCACCCGACGACGCCCTCTGCTCATCCTTATGTGCTGGTCAATTACCTCGGCAAGCCACGCGACGTGATGACGCTCGCCCATGAACTCGGTCACGGCGTGCATCAGGTGCTGGCGGGGCCTAACGGCGCGCTGATGGCGCCGACGCCCTTGACCCTCGCCGAGACCGCGTCGGTGTTTGGCGAAATGCTGACCTTTCGCAAGCTGCTCGCCAGCGCGTCCGATCCGGCGGTGCGCAAGGCGATGCTCGCGGCCAAGGTCGAGGATATGCTCAACACGGTGGTGCGGCAGATCGCTTTCTATAAGTTCGAGCGACGGGTGCATATCGAACGCCGCTCAGGCGAACTGACGCAGGCGGCGATCAGCGCCGCGTGGATGAGCGTGCAGGCCGAGAGCCTCGGGCCGGCGATCCGGCTCGGGCCGGGCTACGAGACCTTCTGGGCCTATATCGGCCACTTCATCCATTCGCCGTTCTATGTCTATGCGTATGCGTTCGGTGACTGCCTGGTGAATTCGCTCTATGGCGTCTACGAGCGCGCGCCGGCCGGGTTCGCCGACCGCTATCTCGCCATGCTGGCGGCCGGCGGCGCCAAGCCGTATGGCGAGCTGCTGGCGCCCTTCGGCCTCGACGCGCGCGATCCCGCGTTCTGGAGCATCGGGCTCGGCCTGATCGAGCGGATGATCGGCGAACTCGAAGCGCTCGGCTGACCTTCGATTGATGGCCGCCGCGAGCGAAGGCGCGCGAGGGAGCGGTCGTCGTAAAATTCAACAATTATGTATCGTTTATTTAGGCCGACCTTACCGGAACGGCCGGCATCTTAAGTTTCGATAAACCAATCCTGTTTAGGACTTATGGTGCGATCGACAGGCTCCCGTCACCCGTATGGGCGGCGTCTGCGGCATGACGCCACTCGCTCGCGTCGGAATTCGAGCCGACATGGCCACGCCCGCATTGGTTTGCGCTCGCCTGATCGACGCCTTTCGCGCCACCCCGGTCAGACGCATCGCCGGTCGCAGAATGCGGCGGTTACGAGCGCGTGCGTTTGGTGGAGTGGGTTCGCTTCGCGAGGGCCAATGAATTCGTTTGCACGCTGGTTCGATCCGAGATTGGACGCTCGCGCGCCGCAGGCCGCTTGCGCCTGCGTCGGGAGCGCGTGATGGCCAGGCCGACGTCCAAGCTGCAGCGGCGAGCGCCCAAAAGTTTGGCCGCCAATAAGAATTCGGCCGGCAAGAAGACTGCCAAGAAGACCGTGTTCGCCAAGGGGGAATACTTTCCCAAAGTCGATCTGAGCGACCTCGAGGACAGACTGCTGTCGTCGTGGTCGCAGACCAGCGTCGTAGCGCCTGCCGAGGCCCCGACCGCCCAAACGCCGATCGCTGAAGCGCCTTTTGTCAAAGCGCTGAGCGTCGAATGGCTGGTCGTCGATGCCGTATCGGCGCGCGAGGAGGAGGAAGTCATGTCGCCGCCTGTTGCGATCTCTAAACCGCCGAGCGCTGCGGCGAGCGCGCCGACTGCGCCGATCTCGGCGAGCGGCGCGCTGCGCTTGCCGAGCTGCCTCGATTTGCCCGCCGCGCGCCCGCTCGCCAGATCGCTCATCGAGCGGCGCGGCCAGCCGATCGTCATTGACGCCTCGGCGGTCAGCCAGGTTGGCGCGCAATGCATCCAAGTGCTGCTGTCGGCCAAGCGCTCCTGGGCGGCCGACGGCCTGCCGCTGTCGATCGTCAATTGCTCGCCGCGAGCGATCGAGGACTTCAGACTGCTTGGGATCGATGCGACGACGCTAGTGAGTGGAGACCGACCACAATGAGTGTGACGATACTAACCGTGGATAACTCGCGCACCATGCGCGACATGCTAAAAGTCGCGCTGATGGATGCCGGCTATCGCGTGGTGCAGGCCGTCGATGGCATGCACGGGCTCGAGGTGCTCGAGCAGGAAACGCCGCACGTCATCATCACCGACATCAACATGCCCAAGCTCGATGGCTTCGGCTTCATTGAGAGCGTGCGCCGCGACCCGCGCTTTCTTGGCATTCCGATTCTGGTGCTGACCACCGAGAGCTCGCCCGAGAAGAAGAACCTCGCGCGGCGCGCCGGCGCGACGGGCTGGATCGTCAAGCCATTCGACTCGGTCAAGCTGGTCGACGTGGTGCGCCGGGTAGCCGCCTAAGAAGAGTTCGGGGACCGATTTCATGGATACGATGGCCGCGATCCGGGAGACCTTCTTCCAGGAATGCGAGGAGCAACTCGGCGAACTCGAGGTCGGCTTGACCGCGATGGACGAGGGCTCCGCCGACTCGGAGACGGTCAACGCGGTCTTCCGTGCGGTCCATTCGATCAAGGGCGGCGCCGGCGCCTTCAAGCTCGACCGCCTGGTGCGCTTTGCCCATATTTTCGAGACCACGCTCGACCTGATCCGCAGCGAGCATCTCGCGCCGACGTCTATGGTCATGCGCACCATGTTGCGCTCGGCCGATCTGCTCGCCGATCTCGTCAAGGCATCGCGCACCGACGAACCGGTCGACGAAGCGCGCGTCGACGCCCTGATCGCCGAATTGAAGGGCTGCACTGGCGGCGCCAATCAGGCGCCGGCCGCCTCCGCCAGCGGCGAAGCGGACGGCCTCGACTTCCAGCCGGTCTTGCTCACGCTCGATGAGTTCGCGGCGCCCGAAGCCGAAGCCGCCCGCTACGCCATCAAGTTCATCCCTTGGCCCGATCTCTATCGCAAGGGCAACGAATCGGTGCGCCTGCTGCGCGAGCTCTCGCGCATGGGCGAAATTCGCGTCGAGTGTGACGCCAGCCACGTGCCGGGGTTGGAAGCGCTCGACCCCGCGGGCGCCTATCTCTCCTGGCGGGTCTGGCTTACGACCACCGAGGACGAGGCGGCGATTCACGAGCTGTTCGAATTCGTGGTCGATGACTGCGAGCTGGAGATCGTCGCCCTGCGCTCCGAGGCGCCGATCGACGCGCCCGCCGCCTTTGTCGCTGCGCCGGTCGCAATTGCGCCGCAGGTTGTCGCCGCGGCGCCCCCCGCCCAAGCGCCGCAAGTCGCGTCGTCAAGCCAAGTCGCGTCGCCAGGCCAAGTCGCGTCGTCAGGCGAAGCCGCGCCGGAGGCGAAAGGCGATCCGTCGGCCGGCGAGCCCGAGCGGGGGAAGGCCGAGGCGGCCAAGCCCGACGCGGCGGCGAGCGCCGCGACGATCCGCGTCGATCTCGAACGTGTCGATCGGCTGATCAACCTCGTCGGCGAGCTGGTGATCAACCAGGCGATGCTGTCGCAGCGCGTGCTGGAGGCGGGGCTCGCCCGCTCTTCGAGCGTCGCTGCGGGCCTCGGCGCGCTCGAACAGCTCACCCGCGAAATCCAGGAAGGGGTGATGGCGATCCGCGCCCAGCCGGTCAAGCCGCTGTTCCAGCGCATGTCGCGCATCGTGCGCGAGCTGACCGACGCCACCGGCAAGTCGGTGCGGCTGCGCACCGAAGGCGAGGCGACCGAGGTCGATCGCACGGTGATCGAACGTCTGGCCGATCCGCTCACCCACATGATCCGCAACGCCGTCGATCACGGCGTCGAACGCCCCGAAGTTCGCGAAGCGGCCGGCAAGTCCTCGCAGGGCGAAGTGAAGCTGTCGGCGGCGCACCGTTCCGGGCGCATTGTGATCGAAGTCTCCGACGACGGCGCCGGCATCAACCGGCAGCGGGTGCGTGAGATCGCGGTCAAGAAGGAACTCATCCCCGCCGACGCGCAACTCACCGACAACGAGATCGACAATTTGCTCTTCCTGCCGGGGTTCTCGACCGCGGCGACCATCTCCAGCATTTCAGGTCGCGGCGTCGGCATGGACGTGGTCAAACGCTCGATCCAGGCGCTCGGGGGACGCATCTCGATCTCGACGCGGCCGGGCTTTGGTTCGACCTTCTCGATGAGCCTGCCGCTGACGCTGGCGGTGCTCGACGGCATGGTGGTCAAAGTCGCCGACCAGACGCTGGTCGTGCCGCTGACCGCGATCGTCGAAACCTTGCGGCCCAAGAAGGGCGATTTGCATGCGCTCGGCGTCAACTCGCGCGTGATCTCGGATCGCGGTGGCTTCGTGCCGCTGATCGACGTCGGCCAGGAGCTCGGCTATCGCAAGGATGCGGCCGACCCGATCGGCAGCGTCGTCCTCGTCGTCGAGACCGAAGTCAGCACGCGCTGCGCTCTGGTGGTCGATGCGATCCACGACCAGCGCCAGGTGGTGATCAAGAGCCTCGAGGCCAACTATCGCCAGGTGCCGGGCATTGCCGCGGCGACGATCTTGGGCGACGGACGGGTCGCGCTCATTCTCGACATCGACACGTTCGTCGCGCGCACCAGTCGCAGCGCGGCCGAGCCTCTTCTCGCTGCGGTGGGGTGAAGATCATGAATGAGGCCAACCTGGCGGCCAGCGAGCAGCGCGAGTTCATCGCCTTTCGCGTCGGCGTGCAGGAGTTCTGCATCGACATCATGTCGGTGCGCGAGATTCGTGGCTGGACGCCAGCGACGGCGCTGCCGCACGCGCCCTCCTACGTGCGCGGCGTCATCAACCTGCGCGGCTCGGTGCTGCCGATCATCGACCTCGCCGAGCGCCTGGGCTTTGCGGCGACCGACGCGTCGGCGCGCCAGGTGATCATCGTCGTCCAGGTCGGCTCGCAGATCATCGGCCTGCTGGTCGACGCCGTCTCGGACATTCTCACACTGTCGACCGAAATGATTCAGGCGACGCCAGACGTCGCCACCAACGTCGTCTTGGACTTCGTGCGCGGCATGTTGGCGATCGACGGGCGGATGATTGGCCTGATCGAGCTCGACAGCATCATGTCGGACGAGGTGGAGGAGGCCGCGTGAGCAGCATGAACGCCGCGGTTGGCGTGCGGATTCGCGAATCGACGCTGCCGGGCGAATTCCCGATGACCGACCGCGACTTCAAAGACATCGCCGCGATGCTGTATTCCGATGCGGGCATCTACCTGCCGTCCTCGAAGTCGACGCTCGTCTACTCGCGGCTCGTCAAACGCTTGCGGACGCTGAACCTCGCCAGTTTTCGTGACTATTGCGACCTCGTCGGCTCGGCCTCCGGGCGCAAAGAGCGCCTGGAAATGCTCTCGGCGTTGACGACCAACGTCACGCGTTTCTTTCGCGAACCGCACCACTTCGAACACTTGCGCGCGCACGTCCTGCCGCAACTGCTCGAGGCGGCGCGCCGGGGCGGGCGGGTCAGGCTGTGGTCGGCCGCCTGCTCGACCGGCCAGGAGCCCTATTCGATGGCGCTGACGGTGCTTGGGCTTGATCCCGAGGCCGGCTCGCTCGATCTGCGCATTCTCGCCAGCGACATCGACCCGCGCGTGGTCGAGGAGGGGCGGCTCGGCGTTTATCCCGAAGCGGCGCTGGCCGATGTTCCCCCTGTGTTGCGCAAACGCTATTTCACGATGGTCGAGGGCGACGCCAGCAACAGCCTGAGGGTCAGCGACGCGCTGCGCCGTCTCGTCGTCTTCCGCACGCTCAATCTCAACGCCGCGTGGCCGATGCCGGGCAAGTTCCACGCGATCTTCTGTCGCAACGTCGTGATCTATTTCGACGAACAGACGCAGCAGGCGGTGTGGAGCAAGTTCGCCGACAAGCTCATGGGGAGCGGTTGGCTCTACATCGGCCATTCCGAGCGCGTGACGGGCCCGGCGGCGGCGCGCTTCGCCAGCGAGGGCGTCACCGCCTATCGACTCAAGGACGGAGTGGCGGTGTGAAACGGGTGCGCGTGCTCGTCGTCGATGATTCGGCCACCATGCGCAGCCTGATTTCGGCCGTGCTGGCTGCCGATCGCGAGATCGAGGTGATTGGCGAGGCCGCCGATCCGCTGGAGGCGCGCGCCGCGATCAAGGAACTCAATCCCGACGTCATGACGCTCGACGTCGAGATGCCGAAAATGGACGGACTGGAATTCCTCGACAAGGTGATGCGGCTGCGGCCGTTCCCGGTGGTGATGGTCTCCACTCTGACGGCGCGGGGCGCGAGCGCGACGATCCGCGCGATGGAGCTCGGCGCGATCGACTGCATTGGCAAGCCCTCGATCGAACATCCTGATTCATTTGCCGATCTGCCCATTCGCGTAAAGGCCGCCGCCGGCGCGAAGATGCAGCGCCGCCTCGTTGAGCGCCCCGCGGCCCCGCGCAAGAGCCTCACCCCTTACCAGCCGGACGGTAAAATCGTCGCTATCGGCGCCTCAACCGGCGGCGTCGAAGCGCTCATCTCGGTCATCTCCAACTATCCCGAGAACTGTCCCCCGACCGTAATCACGCTGCATATGCCGACGCCCTTCACCCGCTCCTTCGCGCGGCGGCTCGACGGGCTGACCGCGGCGCATGTGGCGGAGGCCGAGGACGGCGCTCCGCTCGAAATCGGCACCGTGTATCTTGCGCCGGGCACGCTCACTCACCTCGAAGTCACCGGCGGCGTTCACCGGCGTTGTCGGCTGCAGAGCGAAACGGCGGTGAATGGGCACCGTCCCTCGGTCGATGTGCTGTTCGAGTTCGGCGGCCAAAGCGAGCGGCGCCAACGCGGTCGGGGTCATCCTGACCGGCATGGGCCGCGATGGCGCGGCCGGCCTGCTCACCATGCGGCGCGCCGGAGCGCACACAATCGGCCAAAATGAAGCCTCAAGCGTCGTTTATGGAATGCCGAAAGTCGCTTTTGAATATGGCGCGGTGGAGCGACAGATGGCGCTCCAGGACATCAACGCCAACATTCTGAAGCTGACCTCCATTGGAAAGATTTGATCGATGTCGATCGCGGACAAAATCCGAAGTCATGGTGGTCGACGATACGATGGTCAGTCGCGCTCTGATCGTCGACGCGCTCGATCAGATGGGCATTCGCGGCGTGGTCATCGCCAAAGATGGCGCTGCGGCATTGCAGGCGCTGATCGCCCAGCCGGTGCATCTCGTCATATCCGATATGAACATGCCGGGGCTCGATGGGCTCGGGCTGCTCAAGCGGCTGCGCGAGACCAAGAACACAGCGCGCATCGGCTTCATCCTCATCACTGGCAGCGCCGACAAGACCCTGATCGCCCGCGGCCGGGAATTCGCCCTCAATAACTATGTCACCAAGCCCTTCACGGTCACTCAGTTGCGCGGAGCGATCGAGGCGGTGGTCGGAAAGCTCGCATGACCCAGGCGCTGCGAACCGAGCGTAAAATTCATATCGTGCAGGGCGAGTACAAGGTCTCCGACGATCCCGAGGCGGTGGTTTCGACCCTGCTCGGTTCGTGCGTGGCGGCGTGCATTCGCGATCCGCTGGCGGGCGTTGGCGGCATGAACCACTTCCTGTTGCCGGGGGAGGATGGGCGCTCGCACAAAAATGAGGCGGAGCGCTACGGCGACTATCTCATGGAATTGCTGATCAACGGGCTGATGAAGCAGGGCGCGAGCCGCGACCGATTGGAGGCCAAGCTATTCGGCGGCGCCCGGATGATGGGCGGCCTGTCGGACATCGGTAAGAAAAACGCGGAATTTGCGGAGCGCTATCTCGAACACGAAGGCATCGCGGTGGTCGGCAAGGATCTCGGCGGCAACCGGGGCCGCCGCCTGCAGTACTGGCCGGTCTCCGGCCGCGCCCGCCAGTGTTACGTCTCGGCCGGCGGGATCGACGAGACGCCGATCAAGACGCCGCTCGGCCGCAATATTGGCGACGTTGAACTCTTCTAAAGGGCCTAGCTGTATTCTCGATTTGCGTTTGTAAGGATGCGTCAGTGAGCAAGTTTGAGATCCCCCCGCTATCCCCGATCAGCGAAACTCTGCGCCGGGTGGCCGACGAGTTGCGCAAAGTCACGCGAAGGCTTGAGAAAGTCGACGAGGCCGTCGGCCGGATGGTCTTCGAATCCGCCTCAATCAACGGCGGCGCGCAATTCAGCGACCTGCAGGACCTCGACCGCGCCAAGCAGGAGGTCGCCGGCATCGCTGGCTTCCTCGAGCGGCTGGCCCATGACATGCCCGCCGAATGGGTGGCCGATTCGCGCACCGCGAGCCTGGTGATCGACCTTCACGAGCTTGCCACCAGCCTGGCCCAGCGCGACGCCAAGGCCAGCGAGCGGGCCCAAGGCGAGGGCGACGATTGCGAGATGTTCGGCTAGGGCGCGGCCGCCCGGCCGACCCCGCTTAGATCGACTCCGCGGCGGGCGCGTCGGCGCGCCGCATCGCCAGGCTCACCCCGAAGGCGGTCGCCACATTGAGGATCAGCGCCGCGAAGCCATTGTTGACGTCGCCAATCTGCGCCGGCAGGAACGGCAGCAGGTCGGCAATGCTGCTCTTGGTGATGGTCACGTAGGCGACGACGGCGACCCCGACGACGATTCCCGACGCCGCGCCATGCTTGGTCAGCGGGTTGCGCGCCAGCAGGCTGCAAAGCAATGCGGGAAAGAGCTGGGTGACGAAGGCGTAGCCCATCAGCAGCAGATTGACGATCGTCTGGTTGTTTTGCAGCGCGAAGTAGACCGCGAGCAGGGCGATCGCCGGCACGAGGCCGCGCGCGATCATCGTGACGGCGCGCTCGCTGAGATCGGGGCGGAGCGGGCGAACGATGTCGTTGGCGAACAGCGTCGCCGCCGAGAGCATGATGATCGAGCCCGGCACCAGCGCCGTCATCACGCCGGCGGCGCCGATGACGCCGACGAACCAGGGATCGAAAGTCTGGATCGAGAGGCGGAACAGCGCCTGGTCGACTTGCGGCCCGGTCAGGCCAGGAACCTGGAGGATCGCCGCGAAGCCGCAGAAGAAGACGAACAGCAGAATGAGCTGATAGAGCGGCAGCAGCGCGGCGTTGCGGCGGAACGTCTGCTCGCGCCGCGAGGTCAGGACCGCCGCGAAGGAATGCGGCCACATGAAGAAGCCGAGCGCCGTGAGGGTCACCGTCGACTGGAACCACAACACGCTCTGGCCGGTCGGCTTGAAACTCAGGAAGCCGGGCTTGGCGGCGTCGATGGCGTGGAACATCTCGGCGTAGCCGCCGTAATAGTGAAGCGGCAGATAGACGCCGAGGAACAGCACGACGGCGAGAATCAGCGCGTCCTTGACCACCGCGTTCCACGCCGCGCCGCGCATGCCGGACGTCATCACGTAGATCGTCACGGTCACGGCGCCGGTCCAGATCGCCGCGCTCGGCGAGATCGCGCCGTAGGAGGCGATGGAGACAATGATGCCAAGCCCCTGGAACTGCAGAACAAGGTAGGGGACCAACGCCACCACGCCGACGATCGCGACCAATGTGCCGAGCCACGGGCTGTCGTATTTGCTTGCGAAGAAATGCGGCTGCGAGATCAGTTGGCGCTGTTTGGCGTAGCGCCAGATCGGCGGCAACAGCCAGTAGGAGGTGAAGTAGGCGAGCGAGCCGTAGGCGAGGATGTAATAGGCCGGCGCGCCGCGCCCATAGGCCCAGCCGCTGCCGCCAAGGAAGGTGAAGGTGGTGTAGATTTCGCCGGCGGTCAGGAGGAAGACCAGCGGGCCGCTGAACGTGCGCCCGGCGACCGACCATTGCTCGAGCGTCATGCGCACGCCGCGTCGCGCGGCGATGCCGACGCCAAGCGCGGCGACAACGGTGAGGGCGATGACGACGAGAGCGGCGTTCATTGGCGCTCTCCGGCGGCGTCGCTTTCGGGCGCGTTTCTGACGGGGTCGAGGACGTAGACCAGGGCCATGATGAGCGCGCCGACCACCACCCAGCCGGCGATCCAGGCGAGCACGAACGGAATGCCGAACACCAGCGGTTCGACCTGATTGACGAAGGCGGTCCCGACGAGGATGCCGAGAAACGGCAATGCGGCCAGCCAACGCGCCCAGGCCATCTGACTTCTCCCCGTGCTCCGCGGTCCCGCCAGCGGATTCGCAAATTAGTGGCGAAATTAAAAGTTGGAGCGATGATGGGCGCGCGCGGGGACAAACCCGTACAAAGGCGGTGGCAACTGCGGCGGAAAAGAAGGGCGTGCACGACGCTCCCGGGGGCTTACATCAAACGGCAGCGATGGGGTCGCCCTCGCCGGAAACTCCTAATTGCCGAATCAGTTGACAGGCGGCCTGAGTCCAGTGAACGAAGCTCAGGCCGCAGCCATCAGAACTTGTAGTTGATGCCGATCTTGGCCAGCGAGATCGAGTTCGCAGATCCCCAGGGGGATGTTCGTGGCAAGTACGGGACCGACGCCGTTCAGCGTTATGTTTTGCCGACCGAAGCCGATGTAGTCGTATTCGGCCTTTGCAGTCCAATTGGTCGCATAAAGCCCATTCGACGCCACCGCCGATCATCCAGCCCCAACGGCTCGCGTCATCGGTCGCGTCGTTGTACACCGCACCGAAGAAAGACGTCTGATCCCGATAGCTGTAGTCGGCCACCGCGCCGCCGCCCTTGACGTAGAACAGCAGCCGATCGGCCGCATAGCCAAGCCGCACGCCGGCCGTGCCGAGCCAATCGGCGCTGGCCTTACGGTAATCGGAGCCGGCCGAACGATGGCAGCGGCGATCTGAACAGTCTTCGAACCCGTCAAATCCATGCCGTCGAGTTCAAGCTCGCCGCCGATAACGAAATTGCCGCTGAACTGATAATTGTAACCGATCTGGCCGCCGCCGATGAAGCCTGAGGCGCCAAGCGTCTGCGATGTCGGGATCCCGAAAAAGCGGAGCGAGCGGATAGCACCGGTCGTTGATGCTCGTCGAGCCCCAAGCGCCGCCGGCGTTCACGCCGAGATAAAAGCCGGTCCAGTTGTAGACAGGCGCGACAACCGGCGCGGGCGGCGGTCCCTTCATCGTCGGCAAGTCGGCCGCGAATGAACCCGCCGTAAGGGCTATGAAAGCCGCTGAAGCAAGTAAGCCAGTTCGCAACATGATATACGCCCCCAAAAACGAGCCGCCAAGTTCGCTTGTTAACACTTTCGTAAGCTTCGGAAAAGGTCCGCAAGCCGCAAAGGCCCGGTTTCTGGGGGGGCGTGCTCAATTAGCAACACGTAAACAAGGTGCTACATTGTTGTGCAGTTGCGGCTCAGCCGGTTTCGCAACGATGGATGCCGCGAAACATTGGCTCCCAACGGGACCGAACTCCGCGCGCTCGCGCTGCGCGCGTTCGGCCGTCGCCGTATTTGCGCTCGCAGCAAATCGCCGAGACTTCGATGCGCGAATAATGGTTTAGTGGCCTTCGTGACAGTTTGACATCAACCGATCGAAGGGGCCGCCGCCTCGGCTTGGGGCGGCGGTCTTGTCGATCGAGAGGCGGCGCGAGCGGGGCTGGCGCCGTCGGTAGGGTCACATCCGTCTCGCGTGCCGGCACAGCACCACCAGGTCGGAATCGTACTGGCCGGGGGCGGCGAGGATTTCTGGGCAGAGGCGCTTTTCGGCCTGGCGCGCGAGGGCCGCGGCGGCGGCGGCACTCGCGGCGTCCGCGGCTGCCGCTGGCGCGCCGGGCGGCGCCGGGCGCCGTCGAGGAGTCGGTTGAAACCCCGACCGCCGCCGAGACGTCGCCAGAGTCAACGCCGACGCCGACAGTCCCGGTCGCGCCCAATCCGCTGACGGCGGCGTTTGCGCCGACGCCGCTGTCGCCCACGCCAACGCCAGCATTCGCGCCGACGCCGGTGGCGCCGCTCGCGCCGACGCCCACGCCAACCCCGCCGCCGTTGGCGCCGACGCCGACACCGGCGGACACGCCGCTGGCGCCAACCCCAACGCCGACGCCGATACCCTTGGCGAATGCGGGGGCGGCGCCGGCGAAGACCGCGGCGAGGACCGAAATACAGATCACCTGATGGAGCGCAGAGCGCTTCGTGCAACGAAGAGTCATGGCTTCCTCCATGTCACGGCGCGGGCTTGAGCGCCCGCAGCGCCCAGCAAAACGCGCGAACCCGCCGATTTCGCAGCAAACCGCCGCAAAATTCTCGGTATCGTCAACGCGCCGGCGCCAAACTGGGGTCGATTTGACGAAAGCTCGATTTGCTTGTGACGCGAAGTCAGCGCGGCGCATCGCCGATCGCGCCATATCGCCGAGCGCGCCGCGAATTCTCGCTTGTTCGTCGGTTAGGTTGCTGGTAATGACGCGCGGCGCACGGCCCTCCGCGGCCGGGCGCAGTAAACCATGGGTTCTCGCCGCCGGCGCCTGCGCCGGCCCGTCTCGATAAGAGGCGGCGAAGGGGCGACGCGCTGAGCGTCGCGACCCTCTTCCGGCGACGGGAGCTTTCCGTCAACGCCAACCCCGCCGGCGCCGCCCGATTCGGGCCCTTTAGGAGAGACAATGTCCGTCAGTTCGCCCTTCGCGCCGACGCGCGAGGATTTTGCCGCCCTTTTGAACGAGACCTATGGCGCCGACGAAGCCTTTGAAGGCTCGGTCGTCAAAGGTCGCATCGTCGCCATCGAAAAAGACATGGCGCTCATCGACATCGGCCTGAAGACCGAAGGCCGCGTCGCGCTACGCGAATTCACCAATCACGGCCGCGAGCCGGCGCCGGGCGTCGGCGACGAAGTTGAGGTCTACCTTGAGCGCATCGAGAACGCGCTCGGCGAGGCCGTCATTTCGCGCGACAAGGCGCGGCGCGAAGAGAGCTGGGTCAAGCTCGAACAGGCCTTCGAGAAGAACGAGAAGGTCGAAGGCGTCATCTTCAATCAGGTCAAGGGCGGCTTCACCGTTGATCTCGACGGGGCGGTGGCCTTCTTGCCGCGCAGCCAGGTCGACATCCGTCCGGTGCGCGATGTCGCGCCGTTGATGAATGTGCCGCAGCCGTTCCAGATTTTGAAGATGGATCGCCGCCGCGGCAACATCGTCGTCTCGCGCCGCACCGTGCTCGAAGAGAGCCGCGCCGAGCAGCGCCACGAGATCGTCGCCAACCTCGCCGAGGGGCAGGTGATCGAGGGCACGGTCAAGAACATCACCGACTACGGCGCGTTCGTCGACCTTGGCGGCATTGACGGCCTGCTGCATGTCACCGACATCGCCTGGCGGCGCGTCAACCATCCGACCGAAGTGCTGTCGATCGGCCAGCAGGTCAAGGTGCGGATCATCAAGATCAACCACGAGACGCACCGCATCTCGCTCGGCATGAAGCAGTTGCAGGAAGATCCGTGGAGCGCGATCGAGACGCGCTACAGCGTCGGCCAGAAGCTCAAGGGCCGCGTCACCAATATCACCGATTACGGCGCCTTCGTCGAACTGGAGCCGGGCATCGAGGGCCTCATCCACGTTTCCGAAATGTCGTGGACCAAGAAGAACGTCCACCCCGGCAAGATCATCTCGACCAGCCAAGAGGTCGAGGTGCAGGTGCTCGAAGTCGACGCCGCCAAGCGCCGTATTTCGCTCGGCCTCAAGCAGACGCTGCAGAATCCGTGGGAAGCGTTCGCCGAGAAGCATCCGGTTGGTTCGACCGTTGAGGGCGAGGTCAAGAACAAGACCGAGTTCGGCCTGTTCATCGGCCTCGACGGCGATGTCGACGGCATGGTCCACCTCTCCGACCTCGACTGGGCCAAGCCCGGCGAGCAGGCGATCGAGGACTACAAGAAGGGCGACACGGTCAGCGCCAAGGTGCTCGACGTCGATATCGAGAAGGAGCGCATCGCGCTCGGCGTCAAACAGCTCGCCAGCGATCCGTTCGCGGCTGGCAAGAAGGCGACGGCGGGCACAGCGGGCGAAGAGCCGGCTGAAGGCGAGTTGCGCAAGGGTTCGGTCGTCACGTGCGAGATCATCGAGGTCAAGGACGGCGGCCTCGAGGTCAAGATCGCCGGCTCCGATCTGACCGCCTTCATCAAGCGCAGCGAGCTTGCGCGTGATCGCGGTGACCAGCGCCCCGAGCGTTTCTCGGTCGGCGAGAAGGTCGACGCCCGCATCACTCAGTTCGACCGCCGCGCGCATAAGATCGCCGTTTCGATCAAGGCGCTCGAAGTGGCCGAAG
Source organism: uncultured Alphaproteobacteria bacterium (assembly GCA_963835215.1). GTDB lineage: Bacteria > Pseudomonadota > Alphaproteobacteria > Rhizobiales > Beijerinckiaceae > Roseiarcus. The sequence goes on from CAWIES010000001.1 coordinate 316,231, forward strand.
AGAAAGAGGCGATCGCCCAGTACGGCTCCGCCAATTCGGGCGCTTCGCTCGGCGACATTCTCGGCGCGGCGCTCAAGGCGCGCGACAAGAAGAAGCCGGAGTGAGGCTGGCCGGCCAGTTACGGCCACAGCGAAGGGCGCCCCAAGTGGGCGCCCTTTGTTTTTTGACGGCAATTGGCTGGAACTGCTCCGGTCGCGGTGACGATGGTCGAAGGCGACTGCAGTTCGCCCTATAGGCGCAGCCCCGCGACCAGCGACGGCCGAGCCACCGGGTCGGCCGGCCAGGGCTCGAGATCGCCGTAGGAGGAGGGAACCAATTCCCCGTATGGCGAAGGCGGGGGCGCATCGAGGGCGACCGTTCGCGTCGGGCCGTTGGCCGCGAGGTTGGCCGCCGCAAGCGCCGCCGATTGGGCGAAGACGTCTTTTGCCGGCGGCGTTGCCGCAAAGGCGGTGACGCCATCCTCGCGTTGCCCCGGCGTCGTCAGGCTGGCAAGCAGCGCCGGCCCGTCGCCGCCCCCCGCGGGCGCGACGCCGACATAGTCGACCTTGACCCTCGTGAGGCCCGCGCCCTGGAAATCCAAGAGATCGGCGACGCGCGCCGAGACGTCGATCAGGCGATCGCCGACGTAAGGTCCGCGATCGTTGATGCGCACGAGAATGGAGCGGCCGTTGGAGAGGTTGGTGACGCGCGCGTAGCACGGCAGCGGCATCGTCTTGTGGGCGGCGGTGATCGCGCCCATGTCAAAAATTTCGCCGTTGGCGGTGCGCTTGCCGTGAAATTCGCGGCCATACCACGAGGCCCAGCCGACGGCGCTGTAAGAAGTGGCCTTGGCTTGCCCGGGGCGCTCGACCGCCTCCAGCGTTTGTCCCGCTGCGGCATTCGCGGCGCCCAACAGGATCAGCCCTACCAACGCCGTGCGTTGCAAGGTGAAGTCCCCCCTTGAAGCGGATTAACTCTATCGCGGTTGCCGGGCGAAAAGGCAATCCCCGGCGGCTAGGCGATTGCTGAGCGTTTCGTCAGCAAGCCCCGGATTCCTGGCGGGCGAGGGGGCGCTCAAGCGACGAGATCGGAGGGCCGCCGCCCTTCGGCCTGCGCCGCGCCGGGGCAGGTTTTCAGGCGGACGCGCAAATCGTCGATGAACCAGCGGCTGGCGCGCCCGAGCCGACGGCCGCGCTCGTGGACGAGGAAAATCGGCAGCTCGACCGTTTGTCCGCCGGCGATTTCCAGTCGTTTCAGCCGGCCGGCGCGGATGTGGCCCTCAACCATGTGCAGCGGCATGTTGCACCAGCCAAAGCCGGCGAGCAGGAATTCGAGCCGGGTCGACAGATCGGCAAAGCGCCATATCTGCTGGCCGATGATCCCGCCCTGGACGTTGCGGGTGACTTCGGTGCGGTCGGTCAGGACGAGCTGAACGTAGGGCGCCACCGCCTCGCGGGTCAGCGGGCCGGCGAGGCTGGCGAGCGGATGGCCGGCGGCGACCACCGGCACGAGGCCGATGCGGGTCAGGAAGTCAGCGCTGAGGTCAGGGGGAGGGCCGCTGGGCATGGTGTAAATCGCCAGGCGCGCCGCGCCCTCGCGCAGGCGCTGCTCCGCGCCGCCGAGCGCCTCGGTGAACAGCATCGCAGGTAGGCGCGGAAATTCGCCGCGCAGCGCGTTGAGGCTCTGCATCAGCAGCGGCATCGGAAACATCGCGTCGACCGCCAGCGCCAGTTCGGGCTCGACGTCGGCGGAGATGCTTTCGGCCCGCGCGCGCATCGCCTTTGCGCCGTCGAGCACAACGCGCGAGTCCTTGACGATCGCCTGACCGGCGTCGGTCAGGACCGGCGTGCGGGCGGCGCGGTCGAACAGCGGCACGCCGAGCGCCGCCTCCATGGTCTGGATCGACTGGCTGATCGCCGACTGGACGCGCCCTAACCGCCGCGCGGCGGCCGAGAAGCTGCCGGCCTCGGCGACGGCGACCAGGATTCGCATTTGGTCGAGGGTGAGGGGATCGAGCATGGATCACACAAACTGATGGACGAACCCATAATTTAGCCGATTGCGCAGATGGATGGCAAGGGGCATTTCAGGGTCACGCTTCCCACGAGCAAGGAATTCCTCCCATGACTGTCCACGTCCCCCATCCCCAGCAGCTCTCCAACGACGCGCTTTCGCAGATGTTTAGCGGTGCGCGCACGCACAACGCCTTTCTCGACAAGCCGGTGCCCGAAGAATTGCTGCGCCGCGCCGTCGACCTCGCCAAGATGGCGCCGACCGCAGCCAATCAGTCGCCCCTGCGCATCATCTTCGCTCGCTCGAAGGAGGCCAAGCAGCGCCTCGCCCCGACGCTGAACCCGGGCAATCTCGACAAGACGCTCGCCGCGCCGGTCGTCGCGATTACCGGCTACGACCTCAAGTTCTATGAGCACATGCCCTTCCTGCTGCCGCATGTCGACGCCAAGAGCTGGTACTCGGGCAATGCCGAGTTCGCCGCCCGCAGCGCCTTCCAGAACGGCACGTTGCAGGTCGCATATTTGCTGATGGCGCTGCGCGCCGTTGGCCTCGACACCGGCCCGATGACCGGTTTCGACAACGGCAAGCTCGACGCCGAGTTTTTCGCCGGAACCGACATCAAGTCGAACGTGTTGATCAACATCGGCTACGGCGATGCGGCGAAGCTGTTCCCGCGCAGCCCGCGCTTCGCCTTCGACCAGATCGCCAGTTTCGCCTGAGGCATCGCCATCCGCCGAAACCCATTCGCAAAATCTCGTCAACCAGACCACCAAGGGAAAACGACCGTGACTCTGACCATCATTCCAGTCCGTTGGGCGCCTTATCTGCAGTCGCTTCTGCGCATCCTGACCGGCCTGCTGTTTCTTGAACACGGGACGGGCAAGCTGCTCGGCTTCCCGACTCTGCCGGGTATTGAGGCGATGCCGCACGGGCTGCTGCTCGTTACGGGAATGCTGGAGCTGGTCGGCGGCGCGCTGATCGTCGTTGGCTTCCTCACCCGCCCCGTCGCCTTCATTCTGGCGGGCTTCATGGCGGTGGCCTACTTCATGGCGCATTTCCCGACGAGCTTTTTCCCGGTGCTCAATCAGGGTGAGCCGGCGGTTCTCTTCTGCTTCGCCTTCCTCTATCTCGCCGCCGCCGGTCCCGGCCCGCTGGCGATCGACAAGGCCTGAAGCGCCTAGCGCGCCGCCGATAGGCGCCCGCCGGCCATCGGCCGCGGGACGCCGGTGGTGCTGGGCAGCGAGAGCGCCAAGCCCTGGCGCGAGCGCAGCGCCAGATAGGCGAAGCACTGCGCCTCGACGACGTCGCCGTCGAAGCCGATCGCCTCGATCGGCTCGACCGGCGTCTGCAGTCGGGTCGACAGCGCCCGCATCAGCGTCGCGTTTCGCCGTCCCCCGCCGCACACCAGCCAGCGACGCGGCGCGCCGCCGAATTGACGCGCCGCCGCGGCGGTCGAACTCGATCGTGAAGGCGGCGAGCGTCGCCGCGCCGTCGGCGTCGCCGAGCGCTGCAACCGCGCCGAGCGCCGCGTGAAAATGATTGCGGTCGAGCGATTTGGGCGGCGGCCGTTTGAAATAGTCGTTGTCCATCAGCGCGGCGACGATGCCAGCATCGACGCGCCCTGACGCCGCCAGGCGGCCGTCCTCATCGTGGGAGAGGCCGCGCCGCCTGGCGACGAAATCATCGATCAGCGCATTGGCCGGGCCAGTGTCGAAGGCGATGATCTCACCGGTCTCGCCGAGATAGGTGACGTTGCCGACCCCGCCCCAATTGAGCACGGTCAGCGGCTTGGCGATCGGCGCGCACATCGCCGCGTGATAGAGGGGGACGAGCGGCGCGCCTTCGCCCCCCGCTGCGACGTCGGCCGAGCGGAAATCGCTGACGACATCGACGCCAAGCGCGGCGGCGGCGCGCGCGCCATCGCCGAGCTGGCGAGTGAAGCGCTCGCGCGGCCGATGCAACACGGTCTGCCCGTGCAGCCCGACCAAGGCGACGCTACGCCTGTCGATGGAGAACTGGCGAAGGAAGGCTTCGATCGCGCCGACATGGGCGTCGGTGACGGCGACCTCAAGCTCTTTTAGCGGCCCGCGCGCGCGCCTCCGGATCGGCGATGAGAGCGCGCAACGTAGCGGCGAGTTCGGTGGGGTAGGGATAGGTCGCGCCCGGTCCAGGCTCGACGCGCTCGCGTCCGTCCGAGCGCAATAATGCGACATCGATGCCGTCCATCGACGTGCCGCTGATCGCGCCGATCGCCAGCGAGAGTTCCGCTTCCGGCGCGCTCAAACGCTCGGTCCGACGACAACGGTCAGCGCGCCGACGCCCTCGATCGCGCCTTCGAGCCGATCGCCGGGCGAGACCGGCCCAACGCCGGCCGGCGTGCCGGTAAAGATCAAGTCGCCGGGGCCGAGGTGATAGAACAGCGAGAGATGCGCGATGAGTTCGGCGACAGACCACACCATCGCATCGATGTCGCCCGACTGGCGCACCACGCCGTTCTGACGCAATTCGATCTTGGCGTGCGTCGGATGGCCAATGCGCTGAGCCGGCACGATGGAAGAGACCGGCGCGCTCGCTTCGACGTCCTTGCCCAAGGTCCACGGTCGCTGTTTGACGCGCTCGGCGAGTTGCAGGTCGCGGCGCGTCATGTCCAACCCGCAAGCGTAACCGAACACGGCGGACAGGGCGTCGTCTTGCGCGATCTTGAACGCCGGCGCGCCGAGCGCGACGACCAGCTCGAATTCGAAATGATAGTTGGTCGTGCCGGGCGGGTAGGGGATGGTCGCCCCGGACTCTCTCAGCGCCGTCGGGCTCTTTGAGAAATAGAACGGCTTCTCGCGGTCGATCGCCTGTCCGGTTTCGCGCGCGTGGTCTTCGTAATTGCGCCCGACGCAGAAAATTCGCCTGACCGGATAGCGACGATCGTCGCCGTCGATCATGAGGGAAGCCGGAGGCGGGGGATCGAACAGAAATTGGCTCATCGCGACATCACGCCTCGCTCTGGCTGGCGCCGGGAACCCACAGCACGTCGGCGCGTCCGCGATCGTTGGCGTAGCGCGCGGCGACGAACAGATAGTCCGACAGCCGATTGATGTAGGCGAGCGCCGTCTCCCCGACCGGCTCGCCCTCGATCGCGGCGAGCGCCGTCGATGCGCCGCTCGGCCCGCCGGCAAACGGTGCGCGCCTGATGCAAGGCGGCAGCCGCCGCCGTCCCGCCAGGCAACACGAAAGAGCGCAGCGGGTTGAGCTCGGCGTTGAGCGCGTCGATGTCGCGCTCGAGCCGCTCGACCTGGCTCGGCGCGATGCGCAGGCGCGCGTCCGGTTTTCCCGGCGCCGGCGGCGCGCAGAGATCGGCGCCGAGATCGAAGAGATCGTTCTGAGCCCGCGCCAGCGTCTCTTCGATTGGGGCAAGCGCCGGCTCGCCGCTCGTGCGGATCGCGAGGCGCGCGAGGCCGATGACGCAATTGGCCTCGTCGACTTCGCCGAAAGCCTCGACCCGCGCGTCGTGCTTGGCGCGGCGCGAACCATCGCCAAGGCCGGTCGTGCCGTCATCGCCGGTGCGTGTGTAGATGCGGTTGAGCCGGACCATCGCCGCGCGCCCTCAGTGGTGCATGCGGGTGAGCAGCACGACGACGACAATCGCGATCGCGACCACTTGCAGCCCGACCCGCCAGCGCATCAGCCGCTGCGAACGGTCGCCCGCGCCCAGGCGCGACAGATTGACGAACCCGAGCAGCAGGGCGGCGAAGACGGCGAGAACGGCGATCGCCACGAGGGCGCTGGGCAGGGAAGGCATGACGGCTCCGACAGGCGAACAGCCTTTATAGGCCGCGCCGGGTTCGCGGCAAATCGCCGCGCCTCACTCGCGCCGCAGCAGGCGTTCGAGGTAGTCGCGCTCTTCGCCGGGGCGGTTGGGATCGGCGAGACGCCGGCGCAACTCTTCGAGCACGCGCCGCGCGCGCTCGGCGACGTCGGGGCCGCCGTTCAGTCCGCCGCCGAAGGGCGCGCCGCGATCGCCAGTGTCGCGCCCGAGCGGATCGCGCCCGAGCTGGTCGCCGCCGCCTTCTCCCTGACCTTGACCCGGCCGTCGGCTGACCGCCGAATAGCCGCGACCGCTTTGGCCGCCGCCGGCGCCGCCCTGGGCCTGTTGCTGGAGGCCCTGCGCGCCTTGCTTGAGCGCCTCCAGAGCGCGCCCTTGCGCCTCGACGGCGCGGCCCTTGCCGGTACGGCCCAGTTCGTCGATCCCGTCGCCGTCGCCATTGCCACTGCCTTGACTCTTGCCCTGCGCATCGCCGTCCTTGCCCTGCGTATCGCCTTGGCCTGGCCGTCGCCCTGGCCCTGATCGCCCTTCAGATCGCCTTCCGCCTCCGACATATCGCCCTCGGCGTCGTCGAAGCCCTTCTCGCCCTTCATGCCGAGCGATTTTAATTGCTTCTGCAATTCGGCGAGACGGTCGGCGAGCGCGTGTTGGCGGTCTTCAAGCGAAGGCTTGCCGGCGTCGTCCTGGTCGTTCGGGTCGTTGCGGCCGAGTTGCTCGCGCTGGTCGCGGCGGAACGTGTCGTCGCGCAGCGCCTGCTGGTCGCGCAGCAGCTTTTGCAGCTCGCCGAGCTGATTGCGCAACTCGCGGTTGGCCGCGTCTTCCTGAGGGTTTTGAGCACCCTGCATATTTTCGATCATGTTCTGCAACTGGTCGAGCATCGCCTCGGCGTCCTGACGCGCGCCGTTGCGCGCGAGTGTCCTCCATGTGGTCGAGCATCGACTCGAGATCCTGCTGCGGCACGGCGTCCTGGGCGTCGGCGTCGGACGGCGGGTTCTGCTGGGCGAGATCGCGCATGTAGCGCTCGGCGGCGTCGCGCAGTTCCTGCGTCAGCTTGCGCACTTCCTCGTCGCTGGCGCCGCGTTGCAGCGCTTCGCGCAGCTTCTGCTCGGCGGCGCGCAGATCGCGCTGCGCCTGGGTCGCGTCGCCGTCTTCGAGGTGCAGCGCCATCGACCACATGAGATCGGCGACCGCCAGCAAATCGGCGTCGTTACGCGCGCTCGTTATGCGTGCATCGACCGCGCGCAGCCCGAGATAGACGCTGGCGGGGATCTCGAACAGATCGGGGGCGATCATCAGCGCTTCGATCGATTTGGCGACGCGCGGGGGTTCGTGATCGGGATCGAGGATCAGCGCGCGCCGCTGTTCGACGAGCGCTCGGGCGAGCGGATTGCGGAACTGGCGCTGCGGCAACACGATCAACTGCGACGGGGTGACGCCGGTGTGGCCGGAAACGCCAGTCGCCCTGAGCGTCATGACGACTTGCGCGCCGGCCCAGGGATGTTCGGAGAGATCGCCCGTGGTCGTCGCTTCGCCGGTTCCGCCCGGCGCGTTCGGCAGTTGCAGCGTCAGTTTGGGCGGGGGGACCAATGTGCGCGGCGGCGCCTCGCGGCCGAACGGCTTGAGGAACTCGGCCTCGGCGCCGGCGATTCCGTAGCGGTCGGCGAGCGAATAGCGCAGCGTCAGCGAGCCGCTGAGATTGGCGCGCGGCGGCTCGAGCAGCGTGATGGTCGGCGTGCCGGCGGGGACCGACTGGATCGTGAAACGCCCGAGCGCCACGCCATCGCGCCAGACCGAGAAGGCGCCGTCGCCGCGAATGGTCCAGCGTTTCTCGACCGGCCCGGTGGGCGTGGCGGTCGGCGGGGCGTCGGCGTTCGCCTCCGCCTTCATTCCCGGCTTGCCGCTTGTCGGCGCGGCGGGCTTGACGACGGAATCGGCCGCTGGCTTTTCGGCGACGACCGGTGCGAGGGCGCCTTCGATGCGGGTCTCGACGGCGCCGGCCTCGGCGCGCACCACCAGCACCGAATCTTCCGGCGCGACGATGGCCTGCGCCGCCTCGCTCGGCGCCGGGAGCGCGATGAGGATCGGCGGCTTGTCGGCGTAAGCAGGCGGGTCGATCCAGGCGTCAAGCCGCGTGGCGGCCGCCGCGCTGGCGCCGCCGCGCCAATCGAACGCGCTCGCCAGTCGCCCGTAACGCTCGGGCCCTGCGATCAGCGCTGCGCAGATCGCCGCCAGCAGCGCGGCGAATCGCAACGCGCTCGGGTCGCGCCGCGCCATGCCCGGCGAGGGGGCGGCGGGACGGAAATGCTCGACCAGCCGCGAAAGGCGCAGACGGTGCAGCGCCCACAGCGCCGCGGAGGTGGGGTCGTCATCGGCGCCCGCTCGCCGGTCGGCGAGGGAAGCTGCGGGGCGATGGGGCGCGCCCGAATCGCCGTCGAGGCGGGCGAGGGTCTCCTCGCGGGTCGGACGGCGCAGCCGCGCCAGCGGCGCCAGCGCAAAGCCGAGGGCGAGCGGCGAACAAGAGCACGCCGCCGATTCGCGCGAGGCGCGGCAGGGCCTCCCACAGGCCGAACCAGGAGACGGCGAGAAACAGGGCGGCCAGCGTCGCGGCCCAGGCGAGCGGCGGCCACAGGCGCTCAAAGACGATCACCGCCTCGGCCCGGCGGGTCAGCGCCGTCAGCCTCGCGTCGCTGCGCTCTGGGTCTTCGGCTTGCTTCAGGTCCAAGAAGCGCCTCCGCGCCGGCCGACCATTCGCCCAGCGACTCTCAGCCTAACCTCATCGCAACCACGGCGGAAGTTTGTCGAGGCCGATCAACTCGGCGTAGGTCGGGCGCGGCCGCACCACTGCATAATCCGTCGCCCCTGACCAGGACTTCGGGAACCAGCAGCCGCGAATTGTAGGTGCCCGCCTGCACCGCGCCATAGGCGCCCGCCGACATCACCGCCAGCCGATCGCCCGGCTTGGGCTCGGGCAATTCGCGATCGAGCGCGAGATAATCGCCGCTTTCGCAGACCGGCCCGACGACGTCGGCGCGCAGCCGCTGTGCGTCGGGCGTCGGCGCGGCGACCGGCAGAATTTCGTGATGCGCGTCGTAGAGCGTCGGGCGGATGAGGTCGTTCATCGCGGCGTCGACGATGACGAAGTTCTTGTCCTCGCCGCGCTTGACGTAGATCACCGCTGGTCGACCAGCACGCCGGCGTTGCCGACGATCAGCCGGCCCGGCTCGAAGAACAGCGTCGCAGTCGAGATCGCGCGTGCGGCGGGCGACGATCTCGGCGTAGCGCTCGGGGTGCGGCGGCGGATCGTTGTCGAAGCGATAGGGGATGCCGAGGCCGCCGCCGAGATCGACGATGGTCGATCGCGTGGCCGTCGGCGCGCAGCTGCCCGCACGAAATCGGCGAGCAGCGCGAAGGCGTCGTCGAACGGCTGCAAGTCGGTGATCTGCGAGCCGATGTGCATGTCGACGCCGGTCGACCGTCGACGCCCGGCAGCGCGCGGGCGCGGGCGTAGACCTCGCGCGCGCGCGAGATCGGGACGCCGAACTTGTTCTCCGACTTGCCGGTGGAGATCTTGGCGTGGGTGCGCGCGTCGACGTCCGGGTTGACGCGGATGGCGATCGGCGCGCGCTGGCCGCGCGACGCTGCGACCTCGGACAGGGCCTCGAGCTCGGGCTCGGATTCGACGTTGAAGCAGCGGATGCCTTCGTCGAGCCCGAGCGCCATTTCGGCGCGCGTCTTGCCGACGCCGGAGAAGATGATCTTGTCGGCCGGGACGCCGGCGGCGCGCGCGCGGCGCAACTCGCCCTCGGAGACGACGTCCATGCCGGCGCCCAGCCGCGCCAGCGTCGTCAGCACCGCCTGATTGGAATTGGCCTTCATCGCGTAGCAGACCAGCGCCGGCCGGTCGGCGAAAGCCGCGCGGAAGACGCGAAAATGGCGCTCGATCGTCGGCGCTGGAATAGCAATAGAACGGCGTGCCGACCTCGTCGCGCGATGTCGCGCCAGATCGACGTCTTCGGCGTGCAGGGCGCCGTCGCGATAGGCGAAATGGTGCATGGCGCTTACAGGAGCGGATCGAGCACGAACGGCGTCTTGGGCGGCGTGATCGGCGTCGCTTTGGGACGTCCGAGCTGAGCGGTCGGATCGGCGGCGGCCGTTGGCGTGGGAGTCGGCGCCGCCCCGCTGGGCGGCTCAAGCGGCCCGCGGCGCCCACAGCCGGCGGCGAGCAGCGCCATAGCGAAAACCAGCGCCAGCGCGCCGGCGCGCCCAAAAGACGAATTGCGAGGGAAAACAGTCACAGAAAGGCTCCGGCGAACGCGGCGCACTATAGCCGAAACCCCGGCCGACGCGAGGGGGAAGACGACGGGTTTGAGTGAATGCGCCGCCGCTTGCGGCGGGTTCACGCGCCGCTTGGCGCCGCTCGCCGCGACGCCGCCCCCGTCAGCGCGCGTTGGCCAGAAGGAATTTGGCTTCCTTGAGATCGATTCTCGCTTTGACGCCCATTTTCTCAAGCAGGAATAGAAGGTTGTCGCCATCGACAAGCGTCAGCGGCTTGCCTTGCGCGAATTTTCGCGCGTCTGGCCCAAAGCGCGACGTGGTGACGAGGATTCCCTTCGACGCCCCTTCGTTGACGACGGCGCCATACAGGTCCCTTACCGCGCCGACATCGACGGTGTTCGTGTATCGCTTTGCCTGGATTATTATTTTTCCGCCCCTTATCGGGTCGGGATTGAACACGATGGCGTCGACGCCGCCATCGCGACTGGCCTGAGTGACGCGCACTTCGCCCGCTTCCGAAGCGAATTCCGATTCGAAGACCTGCCGGACGAGCTGCTCAAAGTCCCGCCAATTCATCGCGGCGATGTTCGCTCCCGCATCGACATTCGACGCGACGTCGCGCGAGGCGATGAATCGTCTGCCCGCCGCCTGCCGCGGTTCGAGCGGCGCCAAAGGGGCGCGTCCGATGCGTTTTGACGCGGCGGCCCCGGTCAGAAGTCTTGAGCCACTCGCGCGGATCGACCCGCGCCAGTTCGATGAGTTCGGCAACCCATGCCTCGTCGCCCGCGATTGCGACTCGTGCGCGATCGCCGCTCGACAGACGCTGGCGCCATTGCGCGGCGAGATGTTGCGAGCGACGGGTTTCCCATGCCCTCATGGCGTTGGCGTATTCTTCCTTGTGGGCTGCATTGTCGGCGTTGATTTTCGCCGCTTGCTCTGCCCACGCTCTGTGGTCGCTTTCGTATGCTTCGTCAGCGGCTTCGATTGCTTCTTTCCTTCGCCGCTTTGAAAAGAACTCGAGCACGCCAAGCCGGGCTTGGTAGCTCGGCGCGCATTTGCTGGGCGGCGGTGGAACGGGCGCAGCGTCGGGTTCGACGGGTCTGCGCTCGGTGAATTTCGAATGGCCCTCGGCCCTCTCCCGGTCGATGCGGCTGTCGGCGTTCCAGCCATCGAGCAGAAGGGCGGAAAGGGACGCCAATGCCGCGACGGCGGCGTCGGCCTGTTCGTCGGCTTGACGCTTCGACAGCTCGGGGATCGGCGGGTCGTTCCGACGGGCCTGACGGCGGCGTTCGACGTCGCAGCGCCGCTCCCATTCGGCGTCCCATTGCGCGCCGAGGGCGGCGGCTCTTTCCTCGACCAGACGTCGCCCCGGCCCGCGCACCACCTGGTACTTATTCAGACCGGTGTGCCGAACCTCCTGCGCCCACGTGGTCGAATTGCCGGACATTTCAATCCCCCTCGGCGCAGAACTTCACACGCCGCAACCGTTGGTTGTCAAGCGCGCCCGTTCCAGTCTGGGGCTCGCGCGAAGGCGCGGCGCGCTTCTGTAACGGAGGGTCATGTTTGGCGCGCTGGAAGACGGCGTTCCGAGAAAGCTTCGCGGCGCGCCCGACGCCAATTGTGTGAGGGTCCATCCGCCCTTGCGCCGGCTTGCCGCATGGGCCAAATAAGCGCCGGGAGGTTGGCGAAGGACGTACCGCTCGCCAACCGGGTCAGGTCCGGAAGGAAGCAGCCCTAACGAGCCAGGGCGGGTCTTTGTCCAACCTCCTACCGCCCTTATGCCGCGCCCGAGCTGGCGCGGCGCGGGGCTTTGGCATCCGAGCCCTTGGCGAATGACTGACGAGAAAGCGCCCGCCGAACCCGCGTTCGACTTGGGGCCCGCCCCCGTCGCGGCGGGCGGCGCTGCGCCCTATCGCGTGCTCGCGCGCAAATATCGTCCCGGCCGCTTTGAAGACCTGATCGGTCAGGACGCGATGGTGCGCACGCTGGCCAATTCCTTCGCCGCCAATCGCATCCACCAAGCCTATATCCTCACCGGGGTGCGCGGCGTCGGCAAGACCACCACCGCCCGTATCCTGGCGCGCGCCTTCAATTATTCTGTGCCGGGCAAGATCGACCAGCCGAGCATCGACATGCCCGAGCTCGGCGTCCACTGCCAGGCGATCATGGAATCGCGCCACGTCGATGTGATCGAGATGGACGCGGCTTCCCACACCGGCATCGACGACGTGCGCGAGATCATCGAGAACGCGCGCTATCGCCCGGTCTCGGCGCGCACCAAAGTCTACATCATCGACGAAGTGCACATGCTCTCCAAACAGGCCTTCAACGGCTTGTTGAAGACGCTCGAAGAACCCCCTGAGCACGTAAAGTTTCTGTTCGCCACCACCGAGATCGAAAAGGTGCCGATCACGGTGCGCTCGCGCTGCATCCGCTTCGATCTCAAGCGGATCGAAACCGGGCCGATGGTGCGTCATCTCGACAAGATCTGTGGCCTCGAGGGCGTCGCCGTCGAGCCCGACGCGCTGGCGCTGATCGCCCGCGTCGCCGAAGGATCGGTGCGCGACGCGCTGTCGTTGCTCGACCAGGCGATCGCCCATGGCTCGGCGAGCCGGGTCGCCTCCGCCGACGTGCGCGCGATGCTCGGCCTCTCGGACCGGAGCGAGGTGATCGACCTTTTCGTTCACGCGATGGCTGGCGAGATCGCGCCGGCGCTGGCGCTGATGGGGCGGCTGTATCTCGATGGCGCCGATCCGGCCGAGTTGTTAATCGAGCTTGCCGAGTTCTGCCATTTCGTGACCCGCGCCAAGCTGGCGCCGGCTGGGATCGACGACGCGGCGATCAGCGAGATCGAGCGGCGACGCGGGGGTGAACTCGCCGAACGGCTCGCGCTCGGGCCGCTGACCCGCGCCTGGCAGATCCTGATCAAGGGCGTCGAGGACGTTAAGGATTCGCCGCGCCCGCTCGCCTCCGCGGAAATGGCTTTGATCCGCCTCGCCTTCGCCGCCGACCTGCCGACGCCCGAGGATGCGCTGCGACGCCTGGCGGAAAGCAGCGAGGGGGCGCCGCCGCGGCTCGCGCCCGTCGCCCCGTCGCCCCTTCGCCACCGATGCCGCCGCGCGCTTCGGCGCTTCCGGCCGAGGGTTCGGCTCTGCGCGCGCCGGCGCCGGCGAGCGAGGCTTTGGCGAAGCGCGCGCCTGCTCCGCTCGGACCGCGCCTCGCGCGCTTCGAAGATGTCGTCGCGCTAGCGCGGGCCAAACGCGACATCCGCTTGGCGACGGCGCTAGAGGCCGACGTCCGGCTCGCGCGTTTCGAACCGGGGCGTATCGAGTTCTCGCTCGTCGAAGGCGCCTCCGCCGAGATCGTCCAGTTGCTGTCGCGCCGCCTCACGGAATGGACTGGCGAGCGTTGGATGGTGACGATCGCCGCCGGCGCCAGCGCGCCGACCCTGCGCGAACAGGCGAACGCGCGCCGCGACGAGCAATTTGGCGGCGCTGGCGAGCATCCGGTGGTGCGCAAAGTGCTCGAGCGTTTTCCCGGCGCCAAGATCGTCGACGTGCGCGGGCCTGACGCGCCGCCCGATGCGCCCCCGCCGCCGGTTTCGGGCGACGACGAGGTCCGCTACGCCGACGCCCACGACGACAACGACGAATTGTGATCGGAGCCCGCCATGGTCGACATTCTCGGCATGATGAAGAAGGCGCAGGCCATGCAGGCCCAGTTGCAGGAAGCGCAGGAGGCGCTGGCGCTGCTCGAGGTCGAGGGCCAGTCGGGCGGGGGAATGGTGCGGGTCACGCTGACGGGCAGGGGTGAGATGAAGGGGGTGGCCATCGACCCCTCGCTGCTCACCCCCACCGACAAGGAGATGGTCGAGGACCTGATCCTCGCCGCCTATGCCGACGCCAAGGGCAAGGCGGATCGACTGGTGGCCGAGCGCATGCAGAGCGTCACCGCCGGCCTGCCGCTGCCCCCGGGCATGAAGCTGCCGTTCTGAGTATTGACGGATGTCCTCAAACGTCGCCGGGCCGGAGATCGAACGGCTGATCCAGCTCCTGGCGCGCCTGCCGGGTCTCGGGCCGCGCTCGGCCCGCCGCGCCGCGCTGCATCTCATCCGCAAGCGTGAACTGCTGCTCGGTCCGCTCGCCGACGCGATGCGCGTCGCCAATGAGCGGATCGTCATCTGCACGACTTGCGGCAATGTCGATACGCGCGATCCGTGCACCATCTGCGCCGACCCCCGGCGCGACGGGGCGACGCTGGTGGTGGTCGAATTGGTCGGCGATCTTTGGGCGCTCGAGCGCGCCAATGCGACCAGCGCCCGTTACCATGTGCTGGGCGGCGCGCTGTCGCCGCTCGACGGCGTCGGCCCGGACGATCTCAATCTGGCGAGCCTGATCGGCCGCGTCGCCGAGGGCGGGGTCAAAGAGGTGATCCTCGCCGTCAACGCGACCGTCGACGGCCAGACCACCGCTCACTACATCACCGAGCTCTTGAGTTCCTATGGGGTGAAGGTGACGCGGCTTGCCCACGGGGTGCCGGTCGGGGGCGAGCTCGACTATCTCGACGACGGCACGCTCGCCGCCGCGATGCGCCAGCGCACGGCCTTCTAGTGGCGCCTGTTCTTCATTCCGCCGCTTCGCGCCGGCTCTGTTGCTGCGGTGCGGCGGCGGCTCTTCGGTCGGCTCTTCGTCGGCTTCGCGGGTGTTTCGCCCCGCGCGACAGCCAATTGGAGAGGCGGTCGAGGTAGAGATAGATGACCGGCGTCGTGAACAGCGTCAGCGCCTGGCTGACGATGAGACCGCCGACCATCGCGTAGCCGAGCGGCTGGCGCAGTTCCGAGCCCGTGCCAGTGCCCAGCATCAGCGGCACGCCGCCGAGCATCGCCGCCATCGTCGTCATCATGATCGGTCGGAAGCGCATCAGCGCCGCCTTGCGGATCGCTTGCTCGGTCGACAAATGCTCGTCGCGCTCGGCGACGATGGCGAAGTCGACCATCATGATGCCGTTCTTCTTGACGATGCCAATCAGCAAGATCAGGCCGATCAGCGCAATCAGGCTGAATTCGAAGCCAAACAGCATCAACATCGCCAGCGCGCCAAACGCCGGCCGAAGGCAGGGTCGAGAGGATCGTCAGCGGATGGATGAAGCTCTCGTAGAGCACGCCGAGGATCAGATAGACGACGACCAGCGCCGCCAGGATCAGAAGGGGCACCGTCGGTCAGTGAATCCTGGAATGCCTGGGCGTTGCCCTGGAAGGTGGTTGTCACGCTGGGCGGCAAGCGTAGATCACGTTCGGCTTGCTGGATCGCCGCCGTCGCCTGGCCGAGCGCCACGCCGTTGGCGAGATTGAAGCTGATGGTGACGGCGGGGAACTGAGCCTGATGGCTGATCGATAGCGGCGCGACCGGTTTCGTCGTCCATTTGGCGAACGCGCTGAGCGGCACCATCTGCCCGGTCGTTGGCGAGCGAATGTAGAGCTTGATCGAGACTTCTGGGTCTTGCCTTGTAGATCGGGCCGTATCTCCTCGATCACCTCGTAGGTGTTGACCTGCGTGAAATACTGCGCGACCTGCGCTTGGCCGTAGGCGTCGTAGAGCGTGTCGTCGATCAGTTGCGGTTGGATGCCAAAACGCGAGGCCATGTCGCGGTCGATCGTCAGCGTCAGCGTCGCGCCGGAGTTTTGCTGGTCGGTGGCGACGTCGCGCAACTGGGGCAGGGCGGCGAGTTTGGCGAGAACCTTCGGCGCCCAGGTGTTCAGCTCGTCGGAGCTGGCGTCCTGGAGCGTGTACTGGAACTGCGTGCGCGCGGCGCGAGCGCCGACGGTGACGTCCTGCGCCACCTGCAGATAGAGCTTGGCGCCCTCCACCTTCGCGAGCCTGGGCCGCAGCCGGGCGATGATCTGGAACGCGTCGGCGTCGCGATCCTCACGCGGCTTGAGGGTGATGAAGAAGCGGCCGCTGTTCTGCGCCGAGCTGCCGACGCCGCTGCCGAGCGCCATCGCGACCGTGGCGACATCCGGATCAGACTGGACGACGGCGCCGAGCTGTTCCTGGAGCTTATACATCCCCTCGAAGGAAATATCCTGCGACGCATCCGAGGTGCCAAACAATACGCCGGTGTCCTGCTGCGGGAAGAACCCTTTGGGGATGACGACGAACAGATAGCCGGTCGCGATCACGGTCGCGATGAAGACCATGAGCGTCGCGAAGCGGTGGCGCAGGACGATGTCGAGCCCGCGCGCATAGCCGTTCGCCATCGCGTTGAAGCCGCGCTCGCTCAGCATGTAGAGCCTGCCGTGCCGATCGTGGCTGTGTTCGCGCAGGAAACGCGACGCCATCATCGGCGTCAGCGTCAGCGAGACGACCGCCGAGAGCGCGATTGTCATCGCCAGCGTCACCGCGAATTCGCGGAACAGTCGCCCGATCAGCCCTGACATCAGCAGCAGCGGGATCAAGACCGCGATCAGCGACATCGAGATCGACATCACGGTGAAGCCGATCTCGCCGGCGCCGCGCAACGCCGCGCGGAACGGTTTCTCGCCCGCCTCGATGTAACGCGTGATGTTTTCAAGCACGACAATGGCGTCGTCGACGACGAAGCCGACCGCGATCGTCAGCGCCATCAAAGACAGATTGTCGATGCTGTAGCCGGCCGCCCACATCAAGGCGCAGGCGCCCAGCAGCGCCAGCGGCACCGTGACGCTGGGAATGAACGTCGCCCAGAAACTTCGCAAGAAGACGAAGATCACCCCGACGACGAGGAAGATGGTCAAGATCAGGGTGAATTGCACGTCCGCGACCGCGGCGCGGATGGTGGTGGTGCGGTCGGAGAGGATGGCGATGTGCATCGAGGCCGGGATCGAGGCCTGCAGGCGCGCCATCGCCAGCTTGATCTTCTCGACGGTCTTGATGACGTTGACGCCGGGCTGCTTGAAGATGACGAGAAACACGTCGCGCTTGCCATTGCCCCAGGCCGCCTGGGTCACGTCGGCGGGCCCGCTCACCGCCTTGCCGACGTCGCTGATGCGCACCGGCGCGCCGTTACGATAGGCGATGATGACGTCGTTCCACGGCTTGGCTTCCGTGAGCTGATCGTTGTCGAAGATGGTGAAGGTCTGCCTCACCCCGTTGATCGCGCCTTTCGGGCTGTCGACCGTCGCGTTGGCGACCTGGGCCCGGACGTCCTCGAGCTGGAGACCTTTTTCCACCAGCTTGGCCGGGTCGATCTGGATGCGGATCGCGGGCGTCTGCTGGCCTGCGACGCGCACTTGCGAGACGCCGGAGATCTGACTGAACTGCTGGGCGAGGATGTTTTCGGTCGCGTCGTCGACCTCGGTGATCGGCGCCGCGTCGGAGGAGACCGAGAGAATGAGGATTGGCGGGTCCGACGGGTTGACCTTGCGATAGGTGGGGGCGCTCGGAAGGTTCTTCGGCAATTGCCCCGAGGCGGCGTTGATCGCGGCTTGGATGTCGTTCGCCGCAGCGTCGATGTTGCGGTCGAGGTCGAACTGAACCTGATCGCCGTCGCGCCCAGCGAACTCGTCGAGGTCATCTGCGAGACGCCGGGGATCTGCGCGATCTGCCGCTCCAGCGGCTGGGCGACCGAGGAGGCCATCGTGTCGGGCGAAGCGCCGGGCAGACTGGCGCGACGGCGATGGTCGGGAAGTCGACCTGCGGCAGCGGCGCCACCGGCAGCAGCGGATAGGCGACGAGCGCCGATCAGCAGGATCGCCACCATCATCAGCGTGGTGGCGACCGGATGACGGATGAAGGGGGCCGAAACGCCGCCATTCATGGTCTCAGCTCCCGCCAGCCGCGGAGGTTTCGATCGTGACGCGTGCGCCCGGCTGCAGCACGAAATAGCCGACGGTCACCACCTTATCGCCCTCGTTCAGCCCCTTGCTGATGACGGCGACGTTGGTGTCCTCGTGGCGAGACGTCACCGGGCGCAGCGCCGCGTGATTGTCGGTCGTCGACGACGATAGACGAACAGACCGTTCGGGCCGTGCTGGACGGCGACTGTCGGGCACGATCGAGCGCATTCTTGTCGACGCGACCTGCAGGCGCGTCGCTACCGCCAGGCCCGGCCAAAGCGCGTTGTCCTTGTTGTCGAACTCGGCTTTGAGGCGGATCGAGCCGGTGGTGACGTCGACTTGATTGTCGATCACGGTGAGCTTGCCTGTCGCAAGCAGCGTCGCGCCATCGGAGGTCGTGCGCTTCGGTCAGCGGCGGGCCCGCCGCCAAGGCGGCGTTGATCTTGCGGCAGATCGTCCTGCGGCGCGGTGAAGATAACGGCGATCGGCTGCAATTGCGCGATCGTCACGATGCCGGTCTGCTGCGCCGCATTGACGATGTTGCCCTGATCGACGAGGCGGAAGCCGACGCGCTGCCGCTGAGTCGGCGCGACGATGGTCGTGTAGTCGAGTTGCACCTGAGCCGCCGCGATCGCCGCGGCATCGGCCGCGATCCTTGGGCGATGAACTGCGTCGACCAACGCGTTCTGGGTATCGAGTTGCTGCTGGGTGGCGAAGCTCTGCTTGGCGAGGGTGGAGTAGCGCTGCAGATCAAGCTTCGCGTTGGCGAGGGTCGCCTGGTCCTGGCCTGTTTGGCCTTCGCCTGGTCGAGCGCAGCCTGGAAGGGGCGCGCGTCGATCTGGGCGAGAAGATCGCCGGCCTTGACCATCTGGCCTTCGGCGAATGCGATTTTGTTGATCTGGCCGTCGACGCGGCTGCGCACCGTGACCGTGTTTTCGGCCTGAACCTGGCCGAGGCTGTCGAAGTAAACGGGGTAGTCGGCGCGCTTGACGAGCGCCACAGAAACAGTCGCGGCCGGCGTATTGGCTACGGCGTTCGCCGGGGCCGGCGCAGGCTTTGCGGCGAACAGGGCCGCGTGGGCATTCTCGGCGGCCGGTCCGATCGAGGGGAACCAGCGCGCAGCCGTATCGGGCGCGTAGACGCCGTAGGCGATTGCGACGGCGATCACCGCAAGCGCGGCCCCGCCCAGTCCTCGAATTCCCATCGTTTGGCTATTCCTTCGACGCGCGCCGCGCCGGGCGAAGCGCCCAGCCGGCGTCAGGCGCAGTGGATGGTATAACCAGCCACGCCGTCAGCCGCATCGAAGCTATGGCTGACCCGTAAGGAAAGATCGAGGCCGCCTAGATCAATCCTATGTGAGGTGGTGTACGCCGTCCAGAGCTTTTCGGGGCGCTGCGAGGGTCGGTCAAACCATCGTCAGGCGACTACGCGCGTCTCGAACTGGGGGTAACGCTGGCGACCGGTGCGCCGGGCGGGCGCGGGACCAAATAGCGCCTCCCGCTCGGCGGCGCTCGACCGATAAAACGGGTAACGCGCCTCGATCTGCGCTTTGTTGGCGCGGAAGTTCGCGCCCATACACGCGAATTTGACCGTCAACCCGGGGTAGGCGCGCGGTTCGCTCCAAGCAACGCCGTCGAACACGCGCCGGTAAAACGCCAGATGTTCGGTGCGCGGCGAGGCGACCGCCAAGTCGGCGTCGAAATGCTCGGCCGCCAGATAGGCCGGTCGCATGATCAGGTAAGCGAGCTCGGGATAGACGCGCGACAGTTCGAGCTGCGCCGCCAAACGGGTGAATTCGACGATCATCGGCCGGTCGGTTAGGCGGCCGAGCATGACGTCAGGGTAAACGTTAACCGCCGGCAGACTGGCGTAATTCTCGCCGGTGGCATTGATCCGGGTCGTGCCGGCGAGTTCGCCGTCGACGAACGTCGTCGTCAACCAGGCGTTCGGCGCGTCGTCGTAATCCTCGTCGTAGAGCTGCCCGTCGTCGCGCTCGGCCATCAGCCCGTTGCGCCGATACGCCTGATATCGCAGACGAAAGACCGCCTCTCGGTCGGCCTCGGAGACGGCGACACGATGCTCGACCCGCTCAAGAAATCGCAGAAGCCGCTCGGAAAATCGTGAGTTGGCCTCAACGGTTTTCGTCCGCATCTTAACCCTCGCGTAACCTTACCGACGCTGCGAGCGTAGCAAAGAGCGGAGGGGAGTAAAGGTCTGTTAACTCAATTTAGTAACGCATGGTTAATGTTACCGCGTCGGCGAGGCGCGAAAAGACGGCGTTGTGACGCTTCCAAGACGGAGGATTAGTCAGCCGCGAGCAGCTCGAGCAACAGAGTCGCGTCGAGATCGAGCGAAGACTCGGAAATCGGCAGGTCTAGGCAATCGCACCAGGCGAAAACGTCTTCAAGTCGGAGCGGCAGGTCGAAGACTTGCGCTCCCGCCGCCGCCAGCTCGGCGCGCCGCGCTCGCCGCCCGCGTCGCCAGGCCTCGTAGTCGGGGGCAAAACCCGAACTCGGTCAAACGATTGGCATGATTGGTGAAATCGTCACGGGTGATCGCCGCCAGACCCGTCGCGCGCGGCGCGGCGCGTACGGCGCGGGCAAAGTCGGCCAATTGGTCGAGCGCCTCTTCGTCCGGCTCGGTTTGGCTAAGGCGCGCCCAGGCGAGGAGCGCGGGCACAGTGACGGGGACCAGCTCGGCGTCGGCGCCGCCGAGCTCGAGCCCCATCCAGCGCCCTTCCTGTAGGTCGAGCCAGTCGTCGTAGTCGGCGTATCCGGCGAGCATCGGTAACGCCGGGTGGGCGAAGGCGAACGCTTGGCGCGAAAAGACGCCGATTGCGACCGGGGCCACGGGGCGGAGAATTGCGCCGAGGCCTGACCCCACCTGAAACACGCTCATCAAACGCTCTCGGCTCGAACGCGCTCTCGCGCGAACGGCCGCGGCGAGAACCCCGGACCGATAATGTCTGAATAGTTTAAAGGACTTATTAAGCCGGGCACCGCATATTGCGGCTTCCAAGCACGAGTCCGATAGGCCCATGACGCCCACCCCTCAGAGCGACGCCCCGACTCTTGGCGATAGCCTGCCTGACGAACTGTACATCAGCTTCGTCGATGGGCTGCTGATCGACGCCAAGTCGGTATTCCTCTCCGCGCTGGCCGTCACCGTCATCGAGATCGTCGGGGCGATTTCCGCCGGTAGTCTCCTGCTCGCGGGGCTCTCCGCCTCGCAATTGATTGTCGCTGCGGGCCGGCTCTACTTCATGAACCTGCACGCCCAGCACCTGCCCAGCCGCACGGTCGAGATTGCCCGGCGCGAGGAACGCCGCTTTGCGATCGGGGCAATTTCCAGCCTGACGGCGTTATCGCTGTGGACGCTGGTCGCGTTCTGGGTGACGCCGGTCGGATTCCCCTGCCTGCTCGGCACGACGATGACGATCGCCTACGCCTTCGGCATGCAGACGCGCAGCTTCGCCATCTATCGCGGCGTCGCGGCCAATCTCATCGCGGCCTACGCGCCCCTGAGCATCGGCTTGATCGTCGCTGGCGGCTGGTACCCGGTCGGCATCGTCGTTGGCTTCATTCCGCTCATCCTGTTCATGATCGGCTCGTCGGGCCGCGCCCGCGCCAATCTTCTCGCGGTGCTGGCGGCGCGCGCGCAATCCGCGCTACTCGCCACCCGGCTCGATCTGGCGCTCAACAACATGTCGCACGGCCTGATGATGGTCGACGCCAACGGGCGCCTCACCGTCACCAATCGCCAGATCCAGAGCCTGTTCCGGCTGAGCGACGCCGATGTCGGTCCGGGCGCGAGCCTGCGCGCCGCTGTGCGTAAGCTGGTGCGCACCAAGATCGTCGCGCGCGAAGAAATCGAGCGGGTCTGGACGGCGCTGACACGCGCCAGCCACGTCGTCGACGTCGTCGCCCCGCTCGAGACGCTTGACGATCGCGCAATCGAGATCACCGTTCACCGCATGGACAGCGAGGGCGCCGTCGTCGTCGTTCAGGACGTCACCGAGCGCCGCAACGCCGCCCGCGCGATCGACCGCATGGCGCGGATCGATTCCGTCACCGAGCTGCCCAACCGGCGCTGCTTCGAGGAAGAGTTGGCGGCGACGCTGCGCGCGCATCTCGACGAACGCGACAGCGCGAACGTGCTGTTTCTCGATCTCGACGATTTCAAGCAGGTCAACGACAGCCTTGGCCACGCGCGCGGCGACCAATTGCTGATCGAGATCGCCCATCGATTGCAGGCGATCGTGCGGCCGGGCGATCTCGTCGCCCGTTGGGGCGGCGACGAATTCGCCATCCTGCAGCGCCCGGTCGGCGGTTCCGAACAGACTGCCGAACTCGCCGAGACAATCTTGCGCGAAATCCGCCGTCCCGTCTTCATCGACGGCTACGAGGTGATCGTAGGCGCCAGCATCGGTTCGGCGAGCGCCCCCAAAGACGGCGCCACGCCTGAAGCGATTCTCTCCAACGCCGATATGGCGCTCTACGCCGCCAAGGGCGAAGGACGCGGCAATTGGCGCGCGTTCGAGAAGTCGATGGACGCCAAGATCCAGATCCGCCGCCTGATCGAACTCGATCTACGCGCCGCCGTCGCCAACGATGCGATCGAGGTTTACTTCCAGCCAATCGTCAAGGTCGAGACCGGCAAGATCGGCGGCTTCGAGGCGCTGGCGCGCTGGAACCACCCGGTTCGCGGCCGTGTCTCGCCCGGCGAGTTCATCCCGATCGTCGAGGAGCTCGGCCTGATGGACGAGTTCGGCGCCAGCGTGTTGCGTCGCGCGTGCCTTGCCTGCGCCGCGTGGCCCGGCGACGTCTGCGTCTCGGTCAATCTTTCGCCGGTCCAGTTCCGCAACAGCCAGGTTCTCGAGACGGTGCGCGATGCGCTCGCCATGGCCAAGCTGCCGGCCGAGCGGCTCGATCTCGAAATCACCGAGTCGACCTTGCTCGACGATCGCGGCTCTACCCGCGAGACGCTGGATGCGCTGCGGCGCCTCGGCGTTCGCATCTCGCTCGACGATTTCGGCACCGGCTATTCGAGCCTGAGCTACGTGCTGGCCTTCCCGCTCGACCGCATCAAGATCGACCGTTCGTTCACCATCGGCATGGGATTGCAGGAGCGCGCCTCGATCCTGGTCGAGAGCGTCGCGCAGATGTGCGGCAAGCTCGGCATGAGCGTGCTGGTGGAGGGCGTCGAGACCGACCTGCAACTGCGCTTCATCGAGCGGCTCGGGACGATCTCGGAAGTGCAGGGCTTCTACTTCAGCCCGGCGGTGCCGGAAGCTGAGGCGCGCCGCATGCTCGAAGAAAAAAATCGCCTCGTCGCCTGACGGGAGCGCGTCACTCCAGCCGCACCAGCACCGAATCCGAAGCGCCCTTGGCGTCGGTCACCGACACGCGCGCAAAGCCGGCGCCGTCCGGACGCCAGGCGGATTGCCGGCCAAGATCGAGTTCGCCGATCGGCTCGCCGACCGGCTCGCCGTTGACGAACCACGTGAGCGGCAACGCGCCGCCGAACGCCTTGAGCGCGAGCGTTTCATCGCGTGCGCCCTCGCCAAGGCCGAGGTCGATCCGCGCGCCGTCGGGCGGGAAAGCGATCTTCAACGGCGCGGCGCCGATGGCGGCGATCGTCTTCGGCTCATCGCGGCGTAAATGGCGCAGCGGCGGGGGCAGGTCGGCGCTGGTGGCGACCCGCAGCACGCCCTTGGGCGCGCGGATCAGTTCGATGTCGCGCCCGAGCCGCGCGAAGGCGTCGAACAGCAGCGGCGCCGCGGCCTGGCGTCCGATCAGACCCGGGGTCGGCCCGTTGTCGGGCCGTCCGACCCAGACCGCGATCGTCGTGCCCTTGTCGTAGCCGATCGCCAGCGCGTCGCGGAACCCGTAGGACGTGCCGGTCTTGAAGGCGATGCGGCCGCTGAGCGCGTTCGCGGGCGGCGGCGCGCCGCGCAGGATGTCCTCAACGTAAAAGGCGGCGACCGGATCGGTGACGCGCTTGGGGCCGATCATCGGCGGCGCGCCATCTAGCCGCTCGAAGAGCGCCGGCGCCTCGCCGCCGCGCGCGAGGCCGGCATAAAGGCGCGCGAGGTCGGTCAGCGAAACGCCGAGGCCGCCGAGCCCGATCGCGAGGCCGACCGGCGTATCCTTCGGCAGCGCGATCTCCGCGCCCGGCGCTGTGCAGCCGCGCCAGGAACGTCGCCGGGCCGACGTCGGCGAGCAGTTCGATCGCCGGCAGATTGAGCGACATCTGCAACGCCTTGCGCGCCGTCACCGTGCCCTGATAGCCGAGATCGAAATTCTGCGGCGCATAGGCGCCGTAGCGCGCCGGCCGGTCGAACAGCACCGTCTCGGGATGGGCGAGCCCTTGCTCGAAGGCGAGCGCGTAAATGAACGGCTTCAGCGCCGAGCCCGGCGAGCGCGGCGCGCGCGACATGTCGATCGCGCCGCCGCGCGACGCGTCGAGATAATCGGCGGCGCCGACGCGCGCGCGCACCTCGCCGCTGGCATTGTCGACGACGACGATCGCCGCCGAAAGCCTCGGCCCAAGGCGGCGTCGACCGCTTCGAGCGCCAAGGCTCTCGAGCTTGGCCTGCAGCCGCGCGTCGATCGCGAGCTTGAGCACATGCGCGTCCGGGTCGGCGGCGACCGCCTCCTCGGCGGCGTGCGGCGGCGAGCATCGGGAGCGGTTTGCGCGTCATCGGGGATCGGCTCGCGCTTGGCCGGCCTCCGCCTCCTCCGCGCTGATGACGCCGCGCGCGACGGCGCGGTCGAGCACGCGCGCGCGGGCGCGCGCGCGCCGCGTCCGGGAAGCGTTCCGGCCGGCGCGCTTCGGGCGATTGCGGCAGCGCCACCAGCAGCGCCGCCTCGCCGATCGTCAGCTTGCGCGGCTCCTTGCCGAAATAGGCGAGCGAGGCGGCGCGCACGCCTTCGAGATTGCCGCCGAACGGCGCCAGCGTCAGATAGCGGTCGAGCACGCCCGCCTTGGCGACGCGGTCGCTCGATCTGCCAGGCGCGCGCGATCTGTCGGAGCTTGGCGGACAGATTGCGCTCGTCGCGCGGCTCGATCAGCCGCGCCACCTGCATCGTCAGCGTCGAGCCGCCGGAGACGACGTGGCCGCGCGTCGACAAGCTGGCCAGGCGGCGCGCGCCATCGCGCGCCAATCGACGCCGTGATGCGCGTAGAAGCGCCCGTCCTCATAGGCGATCAGCATGGCGAGATAGCGCGGATCGACCTCGCCGACGTCGCGTCGGCAGCCGCCAGCGCCCGTCCGGCAGGGTGAAGGCGCGCAGCAGCCGCCCGTCGCGGTCGACGACGATCGTCGAACCCAGCGCGCGAGGCGGCAAGGTCGAGCGGGCCGAGGCTTTGCACATAGCCGTTCCACGCCGCTGGCACCGCCGAGGCCCAAGACGAAGACCAGCGCGCCGACGATGGCGAAGAGGCGGCGTTCGAGAGAATGCGGCTTGCCCTCACCCCGGCCCTCTCCCGCAAGCGGGAGAGGGGACGGGGAGGGCGCGCCCCTTCTCCCGCTTGCGGGAGAAGGTGGCGCGAAGCGCCGGATGAGGGCAGCGTCGACCCTCACTTCGCCGTCACCTCGATCGCGCCGAAGGCGGTGCGGCCGAAGCGGTCGGGGCGGTACATGTCCTCGGCCGTCGCCGGCGGATAGACGTAGAGGCCCGGCGCGACGGCGCGCACGACATAGGCGAGGGTGAAGAACGCCGACTGGCCCGGCTCGCGGTCGAACGCGGCGACGAAGCGGTCGTCGCGATATTCGGTGTGCACCGGATCGATGTCGCTGCTTCAGCCAGGAGAAGGCGTCGATCGAGCCGCTGTCGAACAGCGTCGGGATTGTCGATCTCCAGTCCCGCCGGCAAGCGGTCGACGACCAGCAGCTTGCGCGTAGCGCGCCTCGCTCTCGGTGATTTTCAGCACGACGACGACGCGCTCGTTCTGCGTGACGGCTCTTGAGCTCGATCTTGGTTCCGTCGAGCTTGTAGAACGTGCGCTCGACCTCATAGCCCTGGCGACGCGGCGGGCTCGGGCGCGAGCGGCACGCCGGATGACGTGGTGACGAGCGCGGCCGGCGCCTTGCCGGTGTTGGCGATCGTCGCCAGCTTCTGGCCGAGCGCGTAAGCCGCTCCATTTGCGGTAGATCGGCGCCCTTGACCGGCTTGGCCGTCGACGCGTGAACTGGCTCAGCGTCTTGTGCTCGGCCAGCGCCTCGGCGGCGAGCACCATCCAGTTGTTCTCCTGCGTGCTGGTGTAGACGCTGCGCCGCGCGCGCGCTGTCGAGCACCGCGCCGGCGCGTGCGATCGGGTCGCCGGGCAATTCGCCGTCGGTCAGATTGGCTTCGGCGACCAGCGCCAGCACCGCCGCCGCGTCGCGCAGCGTCGAGCCGTAGTCGGGGCGCGACAAGCCGTTGTCCTGCTCGGCCTCCAGCGCGTCGAGCGCGGCCGCGAACGCCTTGCCGGCGCGCGCGCGGTCGCCCAGCATCGCCAGCGCCGCCGCGATCTGCGCCTTGCGCCAGCGGCGTCTTGAAGATCGCCGAGCTTGGTGTCGGCGAGATAGCGCAGATCGCCGATCGACCGGCCGGCCGTTGCGCGCCAGCACGTAGAGCGCATAGGCGAGCGGCTCGCCCGCGCCTTCGCCGGGGTCGGTCGGCGTTGACGACCGTGTTGCGCAAATGGTCGAGCGCGAGATCGAAGCCGAGCTGCGGCACGGCGAAGTTGCGCTCGCGCGCCCGGGTCAGGAAATCGGTGACGAAGGCGTCGAGCCAGAGATCGTCGTCGTCGCTGTCGGCCGCCCACAGGCCGAAGGCGCCGTTGGAACTCTGGCGCGTCATCTCGCGCTCGATCGCATGCCTTGATGCGCCCGTCGAGATCGGGATCGATCGCCGAGATGTTCGAGCGATGGCGAGCTGGTTGACGTAGAGCAGCGGCATCGCGCGGCTGACCGTCTGCTCCGAGCAGCCATAGGGATAGCGGTCGAGCGCCTGCAGCAGCGCCGGCGCGTCGAGCGCGCCGAACGGCGAGGCGGCGACCGAGACCGATCCGGTGCCCGGCACGAAGTCGGCGAGCAGCGTCGTCGGAGATCGTCGCGCTTGCGCCCGGCCGCCAGCGGCTGGACGACGCGGCGATAGACGTCGGGCGCGCCGGCCTCGACGCCGAGCGCGAAGTGCTGCGTCAGCGGTGAAGCCCGGCCCGGTGATCTTCAGGTCGAGCGCCGCCGTGCCGACGCCGGCCGCGGCGATCGGCATCGTCGACGCGAGACGCGCTGATGCGCGGCGAGCTTCACCGTCTGGCTCAGCGCGTCGGCGTCGGCGGTGAGCGGGCCGTGGATGTCGAGATCGAGCCGGTAGTCGCCGGCCTCGCCCTCGACATTGTCGATGTCGACATGAATCTGCGAGCGGTCGCCGAGATGTCGAGGAAGCGCGGCAGCGTCGCCGGTCACGACGACCGGATCGCGCACGATCACCGTCGCTTCGGCCGAGCCGACCTTGCGTCTTCGACCAGGCGATCGCCATCACGCGCACCGAGCCGTTGAAGCCGGGCATGTCGAAGGCGACCTCGGCCTCGCCGTCGGCGCCGACCTTGACGACGCCCGAGAACAGCGCGAGCGGCGGCTGCGTCGGCAGATTGCCCTCGAGGCTGCCGCCGCCGTCGCCGCCGCTGCGAACGCGCCCGCCGACGCCCTCCATGCCGTCGATCAGCATGCCGTAGAGGTCGCGGATGTCGACGGCGAGCTTGCGCTGGCCGAAGAAATAGGCGCTGCGGGTCGGGCGTCTTGAAGCCGGTGAGGTTGAGAATGCCGACGTCGACCGCGGCGACCGTGACCTCCGCCTCCTCGCCCGGCGCGAGGCCGCCGAGCTTGATCGGCAGCTTCAGCGGTCTCGCGCGGGCGCGTCTTGTCCGGCGCGCCTGAATCGCGACATCGAGCTTGCGCGCGGCTTTCGTCGATGCGAGAACCAGGCGAGGCCGATCGCGCGGCCGGGCATGCGCTTGGCCTTGACGTCGAGCGGGCGATGGGTCAGCGCGACCGCATAGGCGCCGGCGCCCCAGTCGGCGCCGACCTTGAAGGGCACGACATTGTCGCCCTCGACGAGATCGACGTCGATGAACTGCTCGAGCTTGTCGCCGACCAGCGCGATCGTCGCCTTGCCCTTCGAAGCGCGAGGCGATGCGCAGCTTGGCTTCATCGCCGGGCGCGTAGTTCGCCTTGTCGAGCGTGACGACGACGTTGTCGGGCGTGTCGGCGCTCGGCCGTGCCGCCCCAGCCGACATCGAAGGTGATGCTGGTCTCTTCGCCGTCGGCCGACTTGAGGTCGAGGCGGTGGCTGCCCCAGGCGACCGGCGCGCTGATCGCGCGCGGTCCTGTCGGCGGCGATGTCGATCGTCGCCGTCGGCGAGGCGCTTCGAGACTTGACCGGCTCGTAGCTCCAGCGGCCGTCGGAGTTGAACCATTGGTAGTCGTTGCTGAGCTTGATAGAGCGACCAGGTGACGCCCTTGCGCGCGGTCGCGTTGCCGTCGGGCGCCGACGGCGATCGCCTCGAAGGTCGCCGAGATCGCCCTCGCTGAGGCTGTCGCTCGAAATCCTGCTTGACGCCGATCATCGCGCCCTTGGCGCGCACCGGCAGCGTCATCACGCGCTCGACCGTGCGCCCGCCCGACTCGGCGACATCGACGATGATCTTGGCCTCCAGCGGCTTGGCCGCGCCGCCGTCGGGCAGCTCGACCGAGAGATCGGCGTGGCCCTTGTCGTCGGTCTGCACCTTGTCGGGGAACTGGTTCTCGACGGCGGTGAACTCGTCGTCGGTCAGGCCGGCGACATAGCCGGGATAGCCCGGCGAGCGCGCCGAATCGGCGACCGCTTCGAGACGGATCGCGCCGGTGACGTCGAGGCCGGCGGCGGGCGCGCCATAGAGGAAGCGTGCGTCGAGCGAGACGTCGATCGGCTCGCCCGGCGTCGCCGTGGTCTGCGCCGACTTCACCGTGAAATCGAGCCGCTCGGGCACGTAGTCTTCGAGCAGGAATTCGGCGTGGCCGATGCGCTCGCCCTTTGGATCGGCGTAGGCGTCGATCGTCCATTTGCCCGGCGCGGCGTCAGACAGCAGCGGCACGGCGAGCGCGCGCCCGCCCAGGCCCTGGTCGGCGACGAGCATGCGCTTGTATTCGACGCCGTCGGGGCGCTTGACGACGAGGGTCAGCGGCAGACCGGTCTTGGCCTCGCCCTTTGCGTCGCGCAGCAGCGCGGTGACGAACACTGTCTCGCCCGAACGATAGACGCCGCGCTCGGTGTAGACGAAGGCGTCGAGCGCGCTCGGCGCAGTCGCGGCCGGATACGCCGCGGTCGGTGAGATCGAAGGCCGGCTGGGCGAGATTGAGGAAGTCGTAATCGTCGTCGAGCGTGGCCACCAGCAGGCCGGGCGCCGAGCCGCCGGTTCCGCGCGAGAGGCCA
Source organism: uncultured Alphaproteobacteria bacterium (assembly GCA_963835215.1). Classification (GTDB taxonomy): domain Bacteria; phylum Pseudomonadota; class Alphaproteobacteria; order Rhizobiales; family Beijerinckiaceae; genus Roseiarcus. Next base: position 345,587 of record CAWIES010000001.1, read on the forward strand.
GGATCGAAATCGGCGCGCCCGTCCGCGCCGGTCGATTTCGTCGCCAGCACTTCGTTGTTGCGCGCGATCAGCCGCACTTCGACGCCGGCGAGCGGCGCGGCGGTGGCGAGCGAGCGCGCCAGCACATGGACGCCGTCATCGCCCGAAAAGGTCGTCAGGCCGAGGTCGGAGACGACCATCCATTGCGTCGCAAGCTGCGTGTCGTCGCTGTCGTCGCTGTTGGTCGCCGGCGCGTTGGCGCCGCTCCAGGGCCGCGCGGTGACGAGATAGACGCCGGGCTCGAGCTTGCCGACCGCCTTGGCGATGGGAAAATCGGTGACGACGTCCTTGTTGAGTTCGGAGGCGACGTCCATCGACCCGCTCCAGACCTTTGCGCCGTCCTGGGTTTCGATCTCAGTGGCGCGCGACAGGGTGATCGGCTTGAGGAAATCGTCGCGCGCCAGTTTGCGCGAGCAGGTTGCGGTCGCCGATGCGATAGACGTCGATCGACACTTTGTCGGTGTTGACGGTGGTCAGCGGCGCGCCGAGCTGGCCCTGGCGCGGCAGAACATAGGCCTTGCCGGCGAAATGGGCCTGCGGCGAGCGGTCGCGCACATAAACTTCGTAGTCGGCCGATTTGAGCAGCGTCTCGCCGACCGCCGAGGGCAGGCCCTCGCGCAGCACGATCGCGTAGCGCTCGCCGTGCTTGACGCCCTCGACGCAGATCTGCTGGTCCTCGGCGGAAATCGCCGCGTCGGCGGCGCCGGCGACCGCTACGTAGGGCGCGAAGTCGGTCTTGCGCGCCAAGCGGCTCGGAGAAGTTGAAGCAGATGCGCGGCGACGCCGATTCGTTGTCGACCTTGTAGTCGACGATGCGAAAGCCGTGCTTCTCGCGCAGGTCTTCGTAGACCTTGCGCGTATCCTCGTCGTCGCGGCGATCGAGGCTGGCGCGATAGGCGTCGAGCGCCGGGCGCCACATCTCGTGGCGGGCGAACAGGTTGCCGAGCAGCGCCAAAGCTTCGGCCTGCTGCGGCGCGGCGGTCGCGCGCTGATAGGCGGCGTAGGCGGCGGTCTGGCCGCGCTCGACGAGGTCGAAGCGGCCGTAGGCCTGGGCGTCGTCGGCTTGCGCGCTCAGCTTGGCGAGCGACAACCACGCGGCGGCGTCCTTCGGATCGGCGACGATGGTTGCGCCGAGCAGCGCGCTCGCGCTCTTGTAGTCGCCGGCGACCACGGCGGCGCTCGCCTCCTTGCGCAGCGCATCGTTGCTCTTGCCCTTCACCTTCGCGCCGATCTGCGCGGTCTCCTTGCGCAGCGTATCGGCGAGCCGAATGACGTCGCTGGCGAGATCGTCGCGCACATAGGGCTTGATTGTCGGCGCGGCGACGGCGGCGGCGCCGGCGACAAGGATGAGAACGAGCGCGATGAGATTGCGGGTGGCCTTGAGCATGTTTCGACCCTTGTCGGCACGGGCGGCGGGGGGAACGGTGGGGAGGCGTCGCGTGGATCAGACGGTAAAGGTCTTTAACCACGGTGTGATTACGGGACGGCCGATGCTAGCATGGCCGCGCGACGCGAGGGGAGCAGGAATGAGGAAAAGTCGCTTTTTGGCCGGCGGGTTGCTCATCTTTTTGGTGGGCGGCTGGGCGCCGGCGATGGCGGTGATGCAATCCGCGCCTCCTGTCCCCCAACCCACGCCGGACGCTCAGCTCGACGCCCAATTCGACGCGCAGAAGAGCGCCTTTCTCGCCATGCCGGACGCCGACCGCAAGGCAACCCAAGATGCGCTCGGCTGGCTTGGCCTCTATAACGGCGCGATCGACGGAACCTTCGGCAAGCGCACCCGCGATTCGATCCTCGCCTTCCAGCAAAGCGTCAACGCGACGGCGGACGGGATCGTTAGTCCGCCCGAATTGCAAACGCTGAAAGCATCGGGGCAGAGGGCGCGGGCGGCGGTCGATTTTGCGCCGGTCGACGACCTCATCTCCGGCGTGCGCATCGGCGCGCCGCTCAAGCTCTTGACCAAGTTGAAGCCTGCGAGCGCCGAAACGACGCTGCAGAGCGGCGATGGCGCCCTCGAGCTGACGCTGGCGGAGCGGGGGCGAGAGGGAAGCGACGACGCGGGCCTCGCCGCGCTCTACGGGGAGCTCACCGCCGAGGCGAGCGGGCGCAAGATCACTTACAAAGCGCTCAAGGCGGGCGACTTCTTTGTGCTGGCGGGCGAGGAGGGGGGCGAGAAGTTCTACACCCGCTTCGCACGCGCGCCAGCCAACTGGCCGCAGGGGCCAACGCTGCGCGGTTTCACCTTCGCCTATCCCGCGAACCGGGCGGGCGAGTTGGACAAGCTCTCGCTCGCGATCGCCAACTCCTTCGATCCGTTCGCCGACACGCCCGCGAGCCACGGCGCGGCGGCGATGCGCGCGCAGCCCGCCCGCTCCGCGATCGACGTCGTTCGCGTCGCGACCGGCGCGCCGGCGCTGGGCGTGGCGACGGCCAGCCTTTCGCCTGGCGCCGCGCCAACGCCGGGGGAGCTGACGGCGACCGCGCTCTACGTTGCGCCGGGCCAGGCGCTGACCGCGCTGCCGGTGGGCAAATGCAGCGAGCCCAAGGTCGACGGCAAGCCGGCCAAGCTGCTGCGCGCAGATCCGGCAACCGGACTGACCTTGCTCGGCGGCGATTTCGCCGCCGCGGCCAAGCCACCGACGCTCGCCGCCGGGGCGACCGATTTGTTGGTGCTGAGCCTCGCCCCGGCGGCGGCTGGCAAATCGATGCTCGAAGTGAGCCCTGGCGCCCTCGCGCCGCCCGCGGATGGGCGGAGCGCAATCGTCGCCGCGTTGGGTCCGAGCGCCGGCGGCGCGCCGGTTCTCGACCGCAGCGGCGCGTTGGCGGGCCTCGTCGCCTCGTTCGCAACGCCGCCGCGTCGCGTTGGCGCCGTTGCGCTAGACGAGCCGCATGCGCTGATCGGCGTCGAAGCGATCGCCGCCTTTCTCGCGCTCGCGCCCGCCGCCGCCCCCGCGCAGGCGGGAACGCTCGACGCCGGCGTGATCGCCGCCGGCGCGCGCGGCGCCATGGCGCAGGTGGTCTGCAAGCCATGAGTTCGCGCCCATGAGTTCGCGCCCATGAGCGAAGCGTCGATGACGAGACGGCGCCGCGCGCTGGTGTTCGATTCGGGCCTTGGCGGGCTGACGGTGTTTGCCCGCATCGCCGAGGCGCGGCCCGATCTCGAACTGGTCTATGCCGCCGACGACGCGTTCTTTCCCTATGGCGCGCTCAGCGAGGCGGCGCTGGTCGCGCGGGTCGGAGCGGTGATGGGCGAACTCATCGACCGCCATGCGCCCGACGTCGTGGTGATCGCCTGCAACACCGCTTCGACGCTGGTGCTGCCCCCGCTCAGGGCCGCCTATCGCGACTTGCCGTTCGTTGGGACGGTGCCGGCGATCAAGCCGGCGGCCGAAGCCTCCAAGAGCCGGTTGATTAGCGTGCTGGCGACGCCCGGCACGGTCGCGCGCGACTACACGCGTGCGCTGGTGCGCGATTTCGCCGCTGACTGCGAGGTGACGCTGGTCGGCGCCCCCAATCTGGCCGCGCTCGCCGAGCGTTTCCTGCGCGGCGAGCCGATCGACGACGCCGAGGTGGCGCGCGAGATCGCTCCCTGTTTCGTCGAGCGGGAGGGACGGCGCACGGATGAGATCGTGCTCGCCTGCACGCATTTCCCGCTTCTGCTTGGGCATTTGCAGCGGCTCGCCCCATGGCCGGCCAATTTCGTCGATCCCGCGCCGGCGATCGCCCGCCGGGTCGACGCGCTGATTGGCGTAAGCACACCGGCGACCCCCGCCAGCCGGCCTTTCGCGGCCCTCTTTACGAGCGGGCGGGCGCCTTCGCCGGCGCTGCAAAAAGCCTTGCGCCGCCTTGGCCTGACGACTACCTCGGCAGGCGAGCGCGTCGCGGCGATCTGACGGAAAGGTCGCCCGGCGCTCACGATCGCCTTGCCAGAGCAATCGAAAGGCCGCCGGAATGCGCAGCGCAGTGGGACAGCCCGTTCGCCTCGAGGACTACCGGGTTCCCGACTTCCTCGTCGATTCGGTCGAGCTCGACATTTCGCTCGCTCGCCACGCAACCAAGGTCATCGCGACGCTCGCGGTGCGCCCTCATCCGCAGGGGCAGGCCGACGCGGCTCTGGAATTCGATGGCGACGAACTCAACCTGGTCTCGGCCGCGCTCGATGGCGCCACGCTCGCCGCCGACGCCTTCGAGGCTTCGCCGGCCAGCTTTAGGCTGCTCAAGCCGCCGCGCCAGCCTTTCACGCTGCGTTTTGAAACCCTTCTCGATCCGGCCGCCAACACCAAGCTGATGGGGCTCTATCGCTCCGGCTCGGCCTATTGCACACAATGCGAGGCTGAGGGCTTCCGGCGCATCACCTACTTCCCCGACCGGCCCGACGTGCTCTCGACCTACCGGGTGCGCGTGGAGGCGGACAGGGCCGAAGCGCCGGTGTTGCTCGCCAACGGCAATCTTGAAGCGACGGGCGAGAGCGAAGGCGGGCGACACTGGGCGATCTGGCGCGATCCGTTCAAGAAGCCATGCTATCTCTTCGCCGTCGTCGCGGGTGATCTTTCCTGTCTCGCCGACAGTTTCGTCACCATGTCAGGGCGGAAGGTGGCGCTCGGCGTCTATGTCGAGCCGGGCCGCGAGGACCGCGCCGCCTACGCCATGGACGCGCTGAAGCGGTCGATGGCCTGGGACGAGCGCGCGTTCGGGCGCGAATACGATCTCGATTGTTTCAACATCGTCGCCGTCTCCGATTTCAATATGGGGGCAATGGAGAACAAAGGGCTCAACGTCTTCAATGACAAATACGTGCTGGCGTCGCCGCAGACGGCGAGCGACGACGACTATGTCGGCATCGAGGGCGTCATCGCCCACGAGTATTTCCACAATTGGACCGGCAACCGCATCACGTGCCGCGACTGGTTCCAGCTCTGCCTGAAGGAAGGACTGACCGTCTTTCGCGACCAGGAATTCTCGGCCGATCAGCGCTCGGCGCCGGTCAAGCGCATCGCCGACGTGCGCGGGTTGCGCGCCGCGCAATTCGCCGAGGACGCAGGGCCGCTCGCCCATCCCGTGCGCCCGACGCTTTATCACGAGATCAACAATTTCTACACCGCGACGGTCTATCAGAAGGGCGCCGAAGTCATTCGCATGCTGCGCGCGCTGATCGGCGCCGAGGCGTTCCGCGCCGGCATGGATCTCTATTTCGCGCGCTGCGACGGCATGGCGGCGACGGTCGAGGATTTTCTCGCCTGTTTCGCGCAAAGCTCGGGGCGCGATCTTGCGACCTTCAAGCTCTGGTATTCGCAGGCCGGCACGCCGCTGCTGACCGTGCGCACGCACTGGGACGCCGCCCGCGGCGCCTTGCGCGTCGAAATCGCCCAATCGCTGGCGCCGACGCCCGGTCAGATCGACAAAGCGCCGATGACGATGCCGATCGCGCTTGGCCTCGTCGATCCGCAGGCGGGAGACGTCAAGCTCGTCTCAAACGAGGCGAGCGAGGCCGAACTGCGCTCGGGCGTCTTCGCGCTCGAGGGCGCGCGCCGGACGATCGAATTCAGCGGCCTGACGCAGCGCCCCGCGCTGTCGTTCCTGCGCGGCTTCTCGGCGCCGGTTCGCGTCGACGACGATCTTGAGGAGGCCGATCTGCTGGTCCTCCTCGCGCGCGACAGCGACAGTTTCAATCGCTGGCAGGCGTTGCAGACCTTGGCGACCCGGCTGCTCTTGCGCGCCGTGGCGGCGATCCGCGCCGGCGCTTCGCCGACGCCAGCGCCGGGGTTCGTCGCCGCCTATGGCTCGGTGCTCGCCGACGCGCGCGCCGGCCGCATCGACCCCGCCTACGCGGCGCTGGCGTTGACGCTGCCGAGCGAAGCGGATCTTGCCCGTGAGATGGTGGTGAATGTCGATCCCGACGCGATCCATCGCGCGCGCGAGAATCTGCGCGGCGCGCTCGGCCGCGCCCACGCCGAGGCGCTGGTCGCACTGCACGCCGCGATGGCCGACCGGGCGCCCTTCTCGCCGGACGCCGCGAGCGCGGGGCGGCGCGCGCTGCGCAACGTGGCGCTGGCGATGTATGTCGCCGGCTCGGCGATCGAGGGTGGCGCGCTCGCCCAACGTCAGGGGGCCGAGGCTGACAACATGACGACGCGTTTGGGAGCGCTCGCGGCGATCGCCACCGTTCCCGGCGCGCCGCGCGAGGAGGCGCTGGCCGAGTTCGCCCGGCGCTTTGCCGCCGAGCCGCTGATCCTCGACAAGTGGTTCACGCTGCAAGCGCAGATCCCCGAGAGCGAGACGCTCGAGCGCGTGCGCGGGCTGATGACCCATCACGGCTTTTCGCTGCGCAATCCCAATCGTGTGCGCTCGCTGATCGGCGGCTTTACCGCCAATGCGACGCAATTCAACCGCGCCGACGGCGCCGGTTATGAATTCCTCGCCGACATCGTGCTGTCACTCGATCCGTCGAATCCGCAAGTCGCGGCGCGGCTGCTGACCGCGATGCGTTCGTGGCGCTCGCTCGAGCCGCAGCGCCAGATGCGGGCGGAGGCTGCGCTGCGCCGTGTTCTCGCCGAACCCAATCTCTCGGCCGATCTGCGCGACATCGCCGCCCGCTCGCTCGCCTGAGCGGCGCCTCGCGGCGCCAATTTCTCCCGGCTCACCGAGGTCGCATCCGCTCCGAAATCGCGCCCCGAGTTGGCGCGGCGGTCGAAGTGCGAAATTTTTTCGTCAACGATTCATTAAGGTCTGGACAAAGATTCGCACAAGGATTCTTATCGAGGTGATTCGGGCTGTAGCGGCGGGTTGCCCGGTTTCACTTCGATAGGTTTTGGGGGCTAGCGATGACGCGTGTAAGCGCGGCAATCGAGGATTCACGTCTAGGGCAGGGCAAGCCCGCGGCGGCGCCGGGCAAGGGAGGGCTTCGGGCGCTTGGCGCCTGGAGCCCGGCGCTGCCGTCCCTGTTCGCCGCGCTTCTGCTCCTCGCGCTGTTCGCGCTGACCTTCGAGCATTTGCGCGCCGAGCGCGAGCGCGCCCTGTCCGGCGCCGCGCGCGACCTCGACGTCTTCGCCACGACCCTCGCCGACCGCCTCGACGCGGCGCTGGCCGCTTCCCCCACCCAGACGCCCGGCGACGCGCTGAGAGCGGTGCTGGCGGCTAACCCCGACCTCAAGCCCGGCCGCTCGCTGCTCGCCGACGCCAACGGCCAGGTGATCGCGGCCGACCCGCCGGACGCGACGACCAGCGGGACGCTCGCCGTCTTGCTGGGCGGCGAACAGCTCACCATCCTCGCCGACAGGGCCGGCGCGCTCAGGGTCCACCAGGCCGACGGCGGTGAAGCCTTCGCTGCGGTGCGCAACCTGCGCGCGGCGCCCGGCCAGATCGCCTTCGTCTCGCCGATCGGCGAGCTTCTGGCGCCATGGCGCCGCTCGGCGCTGATCATGATCCTGCTGCTCGGCGCCGCGTCGTTCGCCTTGATCGGCTCGACCAGCGCCTTTGCTCTCCAAGCGCGCCGCGCCCAGGCGCGCGCCCGCGCCGAGGCGACGATGCGCGCTCACGTCGATCTCGCGCTGGTGCGCGGCCGCTGCGGGCTGTGGAACTGGGACCTCGCCAATGGCTGCGTCGCCTGGTCGCGCTCGATGTTCGAACTGCTCGGCCTGCCGCCGCAAGCCGGCCCGCTGTCGATCGCCGACTTGCAGACCATGATCCATCCCGACGATGAGCCGTTGGCGGCGATCGGCGAGCGGGCGCTGGCGACGAGCGGGCCGTCGGTCGATTGCGAGTTTCGCATGCGCAATCGCGAGGGCGAATGGGTGTGGCTGCGCCAACGCGCCGAGCTGGTGGCGGAGCCCACGACCGGCTGTCGCCGACTGGTCGGCGCCGCGGTCGAAATCTCCGAACAGAAGCGCGCCGCGGAAATGTCGGCGACCGCCGATCAGCGGCTGCGCGAGGCGATCGAAGCGATCTCCGAGGCGTTCGTTCTGTGGGATTCGTCGAACCGCCTGGTGCTGTGCAACTCGAAGTACCAGCGCCTGCACAATCTGCCGGCGGAGGCGACGCGGGCCGGCGCGGCCTATTCCGAACTCGCCGCGCTCGGCGCGCCGCCGTTGGTCGACCGCGCAACCGATGTCGCGCCGGGCGGGGTGGAGCTCGGCGCCGGCGACGCGCGCACCTACGAGGCGCGGCTCGCCGATGGGCGCTGGTTGCAAGTCAACGAGCGCCGCACGCGCGACGGCGGCTATGTGTCGGTCGGCACCGACATCACCGATCTTAAAGAGCACGAGCAGCAACTGCTGCGCTCCGAGCAATTGCTGCTCGCCACCGTCGCGCAGTTGCGCCATTCACGCCGCTCGCTCGAAGCGCAGGCGCAGCAATTGGCCGATCTCGCCGAGCGTTATCACGAGCAGAAAGCGCAAGCCGAGATGGCCAACCGCGCCAAGGCGGAATTCCTCGCCAACATGAGCCACGAACTGCGCACCCCGCTCAACGCGATCATCGGCTTCTCGCAACTGATGGGAGGGGAGACCTTCGGCGCGCTCGGTTCGGACAAGTACCGCGACTATTGCTCGCACATTCTCGCCAGCGGCGAGTACCTGCTCAACGTCATCACCGACGTGCTCGACATGTCGCGCCTCGAGTTGGGCCGCATTCGTCTGCAATTCGAGCCATTCAAGGTCGAGCGGGCGGTCAACAAGGCGGTTCTCGACGTCGCCGCCACAGCGCGCGAGAAGCGCCTCGCGATCGAGATCGAGGTCAACGCCGACGACACGGTGGATGCCGATCTTGTCGCGGTCGAGCGCATTCTCGTCACCCTGCTGCGCAACGCGGTGAAATTCTCGCCTGACGGGGGCGTCGTCACCATCGGCGCCCAGGCGTTCACCGACCAGATGTATTTCTACGTCGAGGATTCAGGGTCCGGCATCGCCCCCGAGGACATCTCGCGCCTCGGACGCCCGTTCGAGCAGGCCGACACGACCATGGCCAACGGCATGAAGGGTTCCGGCCTCGGCCTGGCGATCGCCAATTCGCTGATCGAATTGCATGGCGGCGCGCTGCGCATCACCTCGAAACCGGGCGAGGGCACGGCGGTGCTGGTCAGTCTGCCCAAATCGGCGCGCAGCGCGCGCTCGCTGGTGCTGGCGGCGGTCGCCTGAGGCGCTACTGAGAAGTTTGGCTCGCGTCCTCAATCGGCCATGTAGCGGATGCCGATGCGGAAGTCCTGCGACACGTTGGGCAGCTTGAGCGCCGCTCCTGTCTGGGGCGTGATCGATATATTGCTCGTGCCGGCGTTGAGGTAGCGATAGCCGATGTCGAGCGTTGCGCTCGGCGAGATCTGGATGCCGATCCCGGTCATCAACGCAAATGCCATGCTGTAATGAGTCACGCTGATCGACCGGTTCCAGTTCTGATTGGTGAAGGCAATATTGGGCTGCGGATTGATGGCGGCTCCCCCGGAGGTGACCCATTGTTGGGTCGGTGAGCCGACGGTGGTCGGGGCGGTCAGATTGGCGGAGTAGGCGCCGCCGCCCGTGGTGTAGCTGACGTTGCCGGAGACCTGGTCGGCGTTCAAGCCGAGGCCGGCGCCGACGTAGGGCGTGACCCCCCAGTAGTTGCCGAGGTCGACATATGCGGCGGCGAGCGCGGTCGAGTCGCGCCGCGTGAGGTCGAGCGCGCCGGTGCAGACGCTCGTGTTGGTCCCGCTCGTATCGTAGAGATAGCCCGACACGCCGACTGGCGTCAGCGCGGTCGGGCAAAGCGCGCTGTTGAGGTTCTTGCCGGCGGCGGCGGTGCGGTATTCGTAAGTGCCTTCGAACCGCAGCCAATTGTTGTAGCGGTAGCCGAGGCCGATGTCGGCCGAGAAATCATCGTGCGGCCGCGACGAGCCGACGTTGGTGGAGTACGGCAGGAAGCCCGCGCCGGTCGGCATCGAGATGGCGGCCATCGAGAAACTGGGGGCCTGATCGAGGTCGAGCCCGACGTCGCCGCGCAAATACCAATTCGAGCCGACCTCGGCGGTCGGGCTTTGGCTGGCGGGGAAGGACATCGGCGGCGGCGCCGCGCCGAATAGGTCGGCGGCGAAAGTTGGCGTCGACGCCAGGGCGAGACTGGCCAGCGCAACACTGGCGAGTGCGGCGGCGACGGGGGTCTTCATCGGCTCGTTCCTCTCGGGGTGGGCGACGCGGCGAGTCGCGCCGGCCCACTGGGAAACTTGGCCGACAGTCCTTAATTTCGGATTAACCCTAACGCCGGGTTGCGAAGCGGCCACGAGGGCGTTTTTGGCGGGCTGGGCCTAGCCTTCGGCCGCTTCGTCGCGCGCGATGCTTTCGTGGTTGCGCAGCGTCAGCGGTCCGAGCCCGTGTTTGGCGCGGAGCCATTCGAGATCGCGCGCGCGCAGTTCGGCGTGACTGTCGCTCGAAGTCGCCTGGGCGTGGGCGTAAATTTTGACGGCCTGCGGCCCGAGGTCATGGAAGGCGACGCCGGCTTCGTGCAGCCTCAAGTACCAATCCCAATCCCAGTAGATCGGCATGGTCTCGTCGAAGGGGCCGAGGCGCTCGCTGAGCGCGCGCGCAAAGGCAAAACCCGAAACGAGGATTGTGTTGTCGGCGCGGATCGCTTGCGCGCTCGTCCGGGCGGGGAAGGGAATGGTCTCGACGACGCGCCGCTGCTCATCGACGACGACGATTTCGCCTGACGCGATCGACGCCGCGCTCTTTCCCGCGATCGCCGCGTGCACCGCGGCGAGATAACGCGGCGAACCCCAAAGATCGTCGTCGTCGAGAAAGGCGACGATCTCGCCCCTCGCGAGCGCGACGCCGAGATTGCGCGCCCGCACCTGACCCGCGCCGGCGTTGTCGGCGCAGCGGACAATTGGCGACTTGGCGAAGCGCCGGGCTAGGAAATCGCCGGCGCCGGCGCCGTCGTCAACCACGACGATCTCGAAGTCTTGCAAATCCTGGCGCAGGACCGAGGCGACCGCCTCGGCGAGCATGGCGTGGCGGTTCTTGCTCGGAATGACGACCGAGATCGCCGGATGGCGGCTGGGCATGACGAGGGTCCGAAATGTCCGCACCACGATAGCGGCTTCGCGCGGGCTGTGAAGGGCGTTCAGCCGGCGGCGCCGAGCTCGCGGTAATAGTTGGCGACGCGGTCGTGCCACAAGCGGCGCGCCTTCATGTGTTCGATGCCGGGAACGCGGCCGGGCAAATCGAGCGAGGTCAGCAGCCCCTCGATCTCGCGCCGCGCGGCGTTCTGCGAACTGCTGAGGCCGCTGGCCGCCTGTTCGATCGGGTCGAGCGCGGTCAGCCCGATCGGGAACAACTCGCGGAAGATAACGCGGTCGTGCAAGCCGTCGGCGACGCGAAAGCGCAGTTCTCCCGCCATGCGATTGATGCTGAGCGCAATCTGGCGCGCGTTGTTGCTGGCGATCGACGCCATGCGGTTGCGCACCATCACCCAGTCGATGACTCCATTGTCGACGAGGCGCCGCCGGCGGCGCGCTTCGAGCACCAGCTCGGCGTATTGAGCGACCGCGCCGCGCTGCGAGCGGTCGTGGTTGACGCGGGAGAAGACGTCGATGTCGATGAAGCTGTCGTTGAGCGGCGAAATGAGCGTGTCGGCCAGCGAATGGGCGAGCCGCATCAGATAGGAATCGCGAGGCCGGCGTGTCGATGACCACGAATTCGTAATCGTGCTCGACTGCGCCGATCGCCTCGGCGAACAGCGCGAATTCGTGGGCTTCGTTGGCGCGCACGTCGGTCGAGTCGCCGCGCGCCATCGCGCAATGGCGCGGCAGTTCGATCGGCCACGAAGCATTCGCCGCCCAGGATTTGCGGTTTTCAAAGAAGCGGGTCAACGTTTGCTGGCGGGTGTCGAGGTCGATGCAGGCGACCTTATGGCCCGCCTTGAGCAGCGCGACCGCAAGATGAATCGAGATCGTCGATTTGCCCGCGCCGCCCTTTTCGTTGCCCACCACGATTACGTGCGCGCTTCGCAGGTCAGGGGCGTCGTCGTCGAAGACCATGGCGGCGAATCAAGCCACATTGTTATCTGGCGACCATAATCGCTTTGCGCGCTGGCGCAATCAGTCGCGACGCGACTTTGCAGGTCGGATCAAGGCGCGCGTCGTTTTTGTGACGCGGCGGCGCATCAGCGCGCCGGTTCGGCGTGGCTGACGACGCGGGTCACTTCCGGGAACTCTTCCCGCAGCGCACGCTCCAGCGCGTCGACGCGGTCGTGCGTCGCCGCGACGCTTAGGCTGGGGTCGGCGTGACAGTGGAAGATGACGAAATAGCCGCCCGCCGCATGGCGCACGCGAACGTCGTGAATGTCCCTGAGCGCGCTGCCGAGCGCCGCGTTGCGCGTGAGCGAGGCGGTAATCCGTTCGACGAAGGCAGGGTCGGCCGCCCGACCGCCGATTTCCTGCGTCTCCAGCGGCTCGATATGCGTTTCGACCTCGATATTGCGGCCAAGCTCGGCGGCGATCGCCTCTTCGAGCTGGCTGGCGATCTCGTGGGCGGCGGCGAGAGTCATGCGCCCGTCGACCTCGAGATCGAGCGTCACCGACTTGCGCTCGCCGACGTTCTGGACTGCGAGGTGGTGGACGAACAGATGACGGCGGCTGGCGATGAGCTGGATCAGCTCAAGCAGGGTCTCGTCGTCGAGTGCGAGTGGGTTGGCGGTGACGGTGACATCGACATCGGGCAGGCTGGCGTGGATCGCCGCCGCGACGTCGAGCTTGATCGCCGCGACGCGCTCGAGCGGCAGGGTGCGCGAAACGAACAGACCGAGGTCGCCGACCACCTTGGGGCCGTTGCGACGCAGGCGAATGAAATCGGTGCCGGCGACCCCCGGTACATTCTCGACCGCGAGGCGCAGCGCGCCCGCCACTCCTTTGGGCGCGGCGTCGATCAGCGCGTCGATGGTGCGCCGGCCGAGACGGAAGCCGGCGACGCCGATGAAGCCGGCGACGCCGATGGCGGCGAGCGCGTCGGCGTGCGGCAAGCCGGCGCGGGTCGCCGCGAGGCCGATCAGCACCAGCGCCGAGGCGACGAGATCGCTGGAAAAATGCAGCGCGTCGGCGGCGAGCGCGTCGCTGCGGGTGCGACGGGCGACGGCGCTCAAGCCGCGCCAGCGGGCGAGATCGATGGCGATCGAGATCAGGATCGCCGCGAAGGCGTAGACATTGGCGTCGACCGCCCCCGGCGCGCCGCCGAGCCGCTGGACGGCGACGAAGACGACGCCAACCGCGAGCACGAAGAGAAAGCCGGTCTGGGCGAGCGCCGCCACCGCCTCGATCTTGCCGTGGCCGAAGGGGTGGTCCTCGTCGGGCGGCTTGTCGGCCTGCCGCACGGCAAAATAGGTCAGGCCGCTGGCGGCGATGTCGAGCGCGTTGTGCCCGGCCTCGGAAAGCAACGCGAGCGAACCCGCCATCAGCCCGGCGAACAATTTCATGAACGTCATCAAGACGCTCGCCGCGATCGAGGCGATCGCGGCGCGGCGCTTCAAACGCGCGTTGGCGTCAATTTGAACGGCAGACGACATGGCGGCGTTGTATGGTTGAGATCGCGCCGCCAAATCGCTCGCAGCAAGTGCACTTGCCGCCAAGCGTCGGCGCCGCGTTGTTATGCCCCGCCGATTGCGGCGTGGCAAATCGTCAAGGGAGTGCGACCATGGAATATCTCCACACAATGATCAGGGTCACCGACCTCGAAGCGTCGGTCGCTTTTTTCGTCGAGAAGATGGGCATGGTCGAGGTGCGGCGCATACGCAACGAGAAGGGGCGCTTCACGCTCGTCTTCCTCGCCGCGTCGGGCGATGTCGAACGGGCCGAGACGAGCCAGGCGCCGCTGATCGAGCTGACCCACAACTGGGACCCGGAGGTCTACACGGGCGGGCGCAATTTCGGCCATCTCGCCTATCGCGTCGACGACATCTACGACTATTGCAAGCGGCTGATGGATGCCGGCGTGACGATCAACCGGCCCCCGCGCGATGGCCACATGGCGTTCATTCGCACGCCCGACAACATTTCCATTGAGCTGTTGCAGAAGGGCCAGGCGCTGGCGCCGGCCGAGCCATGGTCGTCGATGGCCAACACCGGCGTCTGGTGAGCCACGGCGCCTAGAGGATCGCCGCGTAGACCAGGTTGCGGAACAGCATGCGGTAACGCAGGTAGTCGTTAGGCGCGTGCAGCATCAGGATCGCGGCGAGCTCGTCGCGCGGCGACACGAAGAAGGCTGTGCCGGCGACGCCGCCCCAGCCAAATTCGCCGACCGATCCCGCGCCCGGCGCAAGGCCCGGCGCGAGGCGCACCGAGAAGCCCAGCCCGTGGCCGTGACCGGGCGCGAGATAGGGGCTGCTCCGGTCGACGCCTGGGCCGAGTTGTTCGCTCGTCATGAAGGCAAGGGTGCGCGGGCCGAGAATGCGGGACCCGTCGAGTTCGCCGCCGCCTGAGATCATGGCGAGAAAGCGCGCGTAGTCGCCCATCGTCGAAACCAGCCCGGTTCCCGCCATTTCGAATGGCGGGGGCGCGCTCCAATCGATCGTGTCGATCTTGTTTGTCCTGAGGAGATCGTAGGAAATGGGCTCGGCCAGCCGCTCGCGCTTGGCGGGCGGCGTGAAGAACGCCGTATCGACCATGCCGAGCGGCTTCAAGACGCGCTCAGCGAGAAATTCGCCAAGACGAAGCCCGGTGATGACCTCGATCACCCGGCCGAGCACGTCGGTCGATAGGCCGTATTCAAACGCTTCGCCGGGATGGCGCAGCAGGGGCAGGGCGGCGAGCCGGTCGATCTGCTCGGCGATCGGCTTTCCGGCATTGACGATGTCCGCTTCCGCGAGCAGCCGCTGCACCGCTGTCTCGCCGGCGAAGCTGTAGGTCAGGCCGGAGGTGTGACGGAACAGGTCGTGAATGAGGATTGGCCGGCGGGCGGGCACGAGTTCGAGCCTGCTGTAACGCTCGACGCCGACGTTCATCGCCGCGAAGGGCGGCAGATATTTGGCGAGCGGGTCGCTGAGCAGCAACCGTCCTTCCTCGACCAGCGTCATCGCCGCGACCGTCACGATCGGCTTGGTCATCGAATAGATGCGGAAGATCGCGTCTTCCGGCATCGGCGGGCCGCCGTCTTTCAACGCGCCGAGGCGCTCCGCATAGGCGATCTTGCCGCGCCGCGCGATCAGCATCGAGACGCCCGGCATGCGGCCGGCGGCGATCTCGCGCCCCATCGCCTCGCCGATCCGCGCCAGGGCCGGGCGCAACAGGCCGGCCTCCTCAGCGGAGGCGGTCGGCAGACCATAGAGAGAATTGGGCGCGCTCGTCATGACCGCGAGGATGGGCCATCGCGGCCGTGGCGCCAAGACGCTGAGGGAGGCAAGAGGGCCGACAGGCTAGACACGGCCAGGGCGCGGAGTAGAGAAAAAGAGATGGCCAAAGCCTCCGATCTCTTCGCACCACTTGAGCCGCCGGCGCCGCTCCCCGAGCGGCTGCGCCCGCAAACGCTTGCCGACGTCGCGGGCCAAGAGCACCTGACCGGGCCCGAGGGCGCGCTGACGCGCATGCTGAGCGCCGCGAGCCTCGGCTCGATGATTTTCTGGGGACCGCCCGGTTCCGGCAAGACGACGGTGGCGCGCCTGATCGGCAAGCAGGCCAAGGCGGAGTTTGTTCAGGTCTCGGCGATCCATAGCGGCGTCGCCGAGTTGAAGCGCATCTTCGACGCCGCGCGCGGCCGGCGCAGCACCGGTGGCGCGACGCTGCTGTTCGTCGATGAAATCCATCGCTTCAACCGCGCCCAGCAGGATTCCTTCCTGCCGGTGGTGGAAGACGGCTCGATCACGCTGATCGGCGCCACCACCGAGAACCCGTCCTTCGAGCTGAACGCGGCATTGCTCTCTCGCGCGCGGGTGCTGGTGTTCCGCTCGCTCGACGCGGGCGCGATCGAGAAGCTGATCGCGCGCGCCGAGAGCGTTGTCGGCAAGCCGCTGCCGCTCGATGCGGGCGCGCGCGCGGCCCTGGTGCAGATGGCCGATGGCGACGGGCGCGCCGCGCTGACGCTGGCCGAGGAAGTGTGGCGCGCGGCGCGCGAGGGCGAGATCTTCGGTCCCGCCGGTCTCGTCGCGGTCGTGCAGCGGCGCGCGCCGATCTACGACAAGGCGCAGGAGGGCCATTACAATCTGATCTCGGCGCTGCACAAATGCGTGCGCGGCTCCGACCCCGACGCGGCGCTCTATTATTTCGCGCGCATGCTGGACGCCGGCGAAGACCCGCTGTTCCTCGCGCGCCGCCTGGTGAGGATGGCGAGCGAGGATATCGGCCTCGCCGATCCCCAGGCGCTCGTCGTCGCCAACGCCGCCAAGGACGCCTATGATTTTCTCGGGAGCCCCGAGGGCGAACTGGCGATTGCCGAGGCGGTCGTCTACATGGCGAGCGCGCCGAAATCGAACGCCGTTTACACTGCGTTCGCCGCGGCGCGGGAACTCGCCAAATCGCATGGTTCGCTGACCCCGCCCAAGACCATCCTCAACGCGCCGACCAAGCTGATGCGCGAAGAGGGCTACGGCGCCGACTATCTCTACGACCACGATCAGCCCGACGCCTTCTCCGGCCAGAACTACTGGCCCGACGCGCTAGGCCGCCGCAAACTCTACGATCCGGTCGAGCGCGGCTTCGAGCGCGAGATCAGGAAGCGGCTGGAGTGGTGGGAGAAGCTGCGGAGGGAGCGGGGCGGGGGGTAGGGTGGGTGGTCGCGCGATGTCCGCCCGCCTTGCCGCTCCGCTGCGCCGCAGCTATAAGCGCGGCGATTTTCCTCAGCAACCACGAAGAAACGAAAGCGCCCATGGCCCTCGAACGCACCTTCTCCATCCTCAAGCCCGACGTCACCCGCCGCAACCTGACCGGGGCGGTCAATGCGCGCATCGAGGCGGCGGGCTTGCGCGTCATCGCGCAGAAGCGGCTGCACATGACGCGGGCGCAGGCCGAGACTTTCTATGGCGTGCACCGCGAGCGCCCGTTCTTTGGCGAGCTGGTCGCGATGATGACCGCGGAGCCGGTCATCGTGCAAGTGCTGGAGGGCGAAAACGCGATCCAGCGCTATCGCGACGTGATGGGCGCGACCAATCCGGAAAAGGCCGCCCCCGGCACGATCCGCAAGGATTTCGCGCTGTCGATGGGCGAGAACTCGGTCCACGGCTCCGACGCGGCGGCGACGGCGGCGGACGAGATCGCGCTGTTCTTTGCCGGCAACGAGATCGTCGGCTAGAGCCCTCATCCGACGCGTCGCGCCACCTTCTCCCGCGGAGCGGGAGAAGGGGTAAAAGCCCTCTCTCCCGCTTGCGGGCCAGGGGCTTACTCCGCCGCCGCCCGCTCGCGCGGCTTGGCGGCGAGGGCGCGGCGCATCAGGGCTTCCTCCATCCGCTCCGCCGTCTCGCGCAGGAACGGGTTGCGCGACTCGCGCCCCGCGCGCCCCGCGTCGAGATCGGCCTGGAAGCCGTCGCGCAGCGGCCAATGTTCGCCGAGCAGCTCGAAGCCAGCATCCGCAATCGCCTCGAGGGCGCGCGTGGTCTGCGCATCCGAGCGCCCGACCTTCGACAGCACGAGCACAATCCGCCCTTCGGCGCCGCGCTTTTCGAGCTTGCGCGCGAGCGCCAGCGTCGGCCTGAGATCGTCGAGCGAAGTGCCGGTCGGAAGGAAAACGACGTCGCTCTCCTCGGCGAGTTCCTTGGTCAGCTCGTCGGCGAGGCCGCGCGTGTCGGCGACGATGAAGTCGACATCCTCGACGGCCTTGCGCAGCTTCTTCAGGCTTCTGAAGGCGCGCGCGTCGATCTCGGGCTCGATCGCCGCGCGCAGCCGCGCCGCGTTCCATTCGACGCAGGTCAATTGCTCGAGGTCGAAGTCGGCGAGCAGGGCGCGCTTGCCCCGGTGCATCGCGCCGACCGCGAACAGCCGCGCCAAAGCGCTCTTGCCGACGCCGCCCTTTTGACTGACGAAACTGACCGTCGTCGTCGCCCACTTGCCCTTGCTCATCGCCGCCTCCGCCCCGTGCGGCGGAGCATAGGACGAAATGCAGGCGCCCAGAAGCGCGCGCGAGGCCGCTTCAACGCCTGGGCGCGACCAGCGCGAACATTGCGCCTTCGCGATCGAGGCCATGGACGATCCATTGGCCGCCGGGCACCTCCATCGGGCCGTTGACGATCTTGCCGCCCTGCGCCCTGACCCGCTCGGCGGCGGCGTCGATCGCCGCGACGTTGAAATAATAGAGCCAGAACGGACCCGGCGTCTGCGGCGTGCGGGTCATGATGCCGCCTTCGTCGGTGTCGGCGCCTTCGAGGCCGAAGAGCTGGTAGACGCCCATGGCGCCCATATCCATGCCGGCGCGCTTCGTCCAGCCGTAGAGGCTGGAATAGAAGGAGAAGGCGGTCGCGCCATCGCCCGCATGCAACTCGCGCCAGCCAACCAGGCCAGGCGTGTCGGGGGCGGGGGCAGGGGGCGGATTGCCGCCAGCGTCGCGAAACAGCATGAAGATCGCGCCGTGCGGATCGGCGACGACGGCGAAGCGGCCGACGCCGGGAATGTCGGCCGGCGGCCGCTTCACCGAACCGCCTGCGGCGGTGAGCTTCGCCGCCTCGACGTCGACGTCCTCGACCCGGAGATAGCCGCTCCAGCACGGGCGCGCGCCCATGGCTTTGGCTTCGGGAGGGATCGCCATCATCCCGGCGACGCCATAATCGCCGGCCGAGAGCAGCGTGTAGTCCATGCCGGGCGTGCCCGCGTCCCTGGCCCTCCAGCCGACGACGTGGGTGTAGAAGTCGGCGGCGCCCTTGGGATCTTCGCCCATATACTCGCACCAGACGAACTTGCCCTTGGGGCTCGTGGGTTTGGTCTCGCTCACTGGTGCGTCTCCCTGAGTTGTCGCGCGGCGATGTCGAAGCTAGCGGTCGTCAGCATAGAATTCGTGACGGCGCTCGTCAGGGCGGCGCGCCTGCCGGACCGGCAGAGCGTCCTCTCACGCTTGATCCCTCACACCTGCAGGATCGAACCGAAGTCGAAGGTCGCGCCCGGCGGGTTCTCGCCGATCCGCAGCGTCTTGTCGTCGGGAAAATGATTGGGCGGAACCGGCAGATTGTAGGGCGCCGGCACGCCGCGCAGAACCCGGCCGGCGAGATCATATTGCGAGCCGTGGCACGGGCAGAAGAAGCCGCCGGCCCAGTTGGAGGCGGGGCTCGTGGGATCGGGGGTCGGGAAATATTTCGGGATGCAACCAAGATGCGTGCAGACCCCGACCAGCACCAGGAACTCCGGCTTAACCGAGCGGCTCCAATTGGCGGCGTAGGGGGGCTGCTGCAGCGCGGTCGAATCCGGATCCGAGAGGCGCGCGAGCAGCGCGGGCGCGCGTAAGGCGTCGAGCGCGGCGGGCGTGCGATTGACGATGAACACGGGATGCGACTGCCACAGCGTGACGATCTGCTGGCCGGGCTGGATCTGGCTGATGTCGATGTCGATCGGGCCGCCGGCGGCCTCGGTCGCCGCGTCGGGGTTCATCTGGTCGATCAGCGGCCACAGCGTTGCGGCGCCGCCGACGGCCGCGACCGATGCGGTGGCGAGGAAGAGAAAGTCGCGCCGGTTGGGCTCCGGCGTTTCCTGCGGCTCGAGCGAGAGCGAAGAAGGGGTCGACATGCACTCGCCTCCGTTATGGCCGTGGGCCGGCGCCCAAGCGTGCAACCGCCGGCGCAGAAACGCGAGTGAAATCGGCGAGGAGGGCGATTTTGGGGCGGCGGAGCGGAAGAGGAAGGACTGGACGCCCGCGGAACGGAGGCGTTGCGATACTCCGTGATCTGTATTATGCTTGACGTATGATCCGCTCGGTGAAGGGCACGGCGACGCGGCAATTCATCGAGGCAGGGAAAGCCAAGTTCTCAGGGCTCGATCTCGATTTGGCGCGCCGTCGCCTCTCGACATTGAATGCGGCGCGAAAGCTGGACGATTTGTCGCGCTTGCGCAGCGTCGGACTTCATAAACTCTCCGGCGACCGTGGCGGCTTTTGGGCGATCAGCGTCAACGGCCCGTGGCGGATCGTGTTTCGCTTCGAGTCCGGCGACGCGTTCGAGGTGGAGATCGTCGATTATCACTAAGAGGAACGAGGCGATGACGAAGAAGCACGAGATTTTCGACGCGCCGCCCGACGGTTTCGCGATGGCGCCCGTGCATCCCGGCGAAGTCCTGCAGGAGGAGATCGTCGCGCGCGGCCTGACGGCTCACGCGCTGGGCCTCAAGCTGCGCGTGCCCGCCAATCGCCTGACGGAAATCATCAACGGCAAACGGGGCATTTCGCCCGACACGGCCTTGCGCCTCAGTCGCTACCTCGGCCCCGGCGCCGCGTTCTGGCTGAACTTGCAGAGCCAGTATGATTTGGCGATGGCGGAGAAGCGGCTGGGAGCGAAGATCAGGGCGGAGGTCGAGGCGGCGTAGGGGCGCAGACGGATGCATTGCCGCAGTCGTAGTCGCTCTTCAAACCAATCGGTGCGCCAAACAACCGCCCTCCTGACGAGCATCGTCTCCAGGTGTCGTCAGGTCTCGTACTGCTCGCGCCGCCCTTGTGCATCGTAGTTGGGCGAACACGGCGATCCGGCAGCGTTCCACACGCAATCGATTAGCGGCTTCACTTCGTCTTGGTTCAGTCCGTCGAACGTTTCAAGCACCAATTCTGGGATAAACAGAGGATCGCGATCAAACCGTCCCGCAGAGCCGTCGCTTCTTGTGGCAATCCGCCAGCCCTTCATTCCGATCATGGTGAGCATGATCACAATCGGCGGCGCGAAGCCGATTGATCTGAGAAGCGCCTTAGCGTGGCGAAGCTGGCTGATGACTATCCGCTCAAACGCTGGGCAGGGGAGGTCCGCCCTCCGGCTTGCCTCCTCCGAAAAATCAGAAACGATCTCGATGCATCCGTCGCGAAAAGCCTGCACATATCGAGAGCCATTCGCATGGTGGGAGCCGAGCCAAATTCCATCAACATTGAAGGACGGGGTTCCGCCTTGATTGAGGAGCCCGACCAAATTGCTGGTATCACGCCATATGACGTTCAAGTCGACGCCAGCGCGGGTCGTGAACGCTGCGAGCGGCAGAATATGCGTGACCATTTTTGCGTCAGCGCCCAACGGAATTGGGGCGTCTCCGGCTGCAACTTTCGCAATTCGTTCAATGCGGAAGAGCCTCAGCCGTTCTGCGGCGCCGGCGGAAAGCGAAAAGACGGATCGCAGCTCGTCTACGTCGAGCTGATATTTTCCATTTGTGTCGCGCCCGTAAAATCGGAAAGCCTTTTGGAAGATCACCTGGTGAGGCGGATTCCAGCTCTTGGGGATACGCACCACGATCGCAACGTTGCCGTTCTCCAACCCAACTGGAATCGGCCTAACGCCTGTGAGGTTTGGCCGAATTCCGTCGCGCAGCATTTGCTCTAACCGCAGAATTTCCTTGTCTGGATTAATGCCAGAAAGCCCGATGAGCTGGGTTGGCAGGCCGTTCTTCTCCTCCATGCCAAAAACGAGGTTGCCGCCGAGCGTGTTGGCAAATGACGATGCGTCGTACAAAAATTCCTTTCGCTCCGCATCGCTCTGGCCGACGAGGTCGCGCTTATAGTCGAGCGTCTTTCCTTCCATTTCTCCGTCCGCAACGAGCGCCTGCAAGTCCGATTCTGTGATCGTCGATGACTTTTCAAAGAGTCCCATGTGCTGTGTCTCGCGAGTGGAGCCCAGAAATCGTCGGCGCTGCCGCGGCTCGTCACTCCGCCGCCTGCGCCTTCGCCTTCTTCGCCTGCCGGCGGTCCAGCACGTAGCGCAGGTACTTTCCGGTGTGGCTCTTCGGGTTCCGCGCGATCTGCTCGGGCGTCCCCGCCGCCACCACTTCGCCGCCCGCGTCGCCGCCCTCGGGGCCCATATCGACGATCCAGTCGGCGGTCTTCACCACTTCGAGATTGTGCTCGATGACCACCATCGTGTTGCCCTGGTCGACCAGTTCGTGCAGCACCTCGAGCAATTGCGCGACGTCGTGGAAGTGCAGGCCGGTGGTCGGCTCGTCGAGGATATAGAGCGTGCGGCCGGTCGAGCGGCGCGAGAGTTCCTTGGCGAGCTTGACGCGCTGGGCTTCGCCGCCCGATAGCGTCGTCGCCTGCTGGCCGACCTTGACGTAGCCCAGGCCAACCCGCTTCAGCGTCTCCATCTTGTCGCGGATCGAGGGCACCGCCTTGAACAGGTCGCCCGCTTCTTCGACCGTCATATCAAGCACATCGGCAATCGACTTGTCGCGATACTTCACTTCCAGGGTCTCGCGGTCGTAGCGCTTGCCCTTGCACACGTCGCAGGTGACGTAGACGTCGGGCAGGAAGTGCATCTCGATCTTGATCACGCCGTCGCCTTGGCAGGCTTCGCAGCGCCCGCCCTTGACGTTGAACGAGAAGCGGCCGGCCTGATAGCCGCGCTGCTTGGCTTCGGGCAGGCCGGCGAACCATTCGCGGATCGGCGTAAAGGCGCCGGTGTAAGTCGCAGGATTCGAGCGCGGGGTGCGACCGATCGGCGACTGGTCGATGTCGATGACCTTGTCGAGCTGGTCCATGCCGTCGATGCGATCGTGCGGCGCGGGCGGCTCGTTCGCCCCATTGAGCTGGCGCGCCGCCGCCTTGTAGAGCGTATCGACGATCAGCGTCGATTTGCCCCCGCCCGAGACGCCGGTGACGCAAGTGAAACCGCCGAGCGGGATCGAGGCGGTGACGTCCTTCAAATTGTTGCCGCGCGCGCCGACGATGGTTAGCTCGCGCCCGGGCGGGGCCACGCGGCGGCGCGCCGGGGTCGGCACGAAGCGCACGCCGGAGAGATATTGCCCGGTCAGCGAATTGGGATCGGCGATGATCTCCTCCGGCGTTCCCTTGGCGATGATCTCGCCGCCATGCACGCCGGCGCCCGGGCCGATGTCGACCACGAAATCGGCGGCCATGATCGCGTCCTCGTCGTGTTCGACGACGATGACGGTGTTGCCGAGCCCGCGCAGGCGCCGCAGCGTATCGAGCAGGCGGGCGTTGTCGCGCTGATGCAGGCCGATCGAGGGTTCGTCGAGCACGTAGAGCACGCCGGTCAACCCCGAGCCGATCTGCGAAGCCAGGCGAATGCGCTGGCTCTCGCCGCCCGACAGCGTCGCCGAGCCGCGCGCCAGGGTGAGATAGTCGAGGCCGACGTCGCTTAAGAAAGTCAGCCGGTCGACAATCTCTTTCAGGATGCGCTGGGCGATCTCGTTGCGCTTGGCGTCGAGCGCCTGGGGCAGGGCGCGCGCCCAGGCGATCGCCGCCTTGACCGAGAGCAGGCTCACCTCGCCGATGTGCTTGCCGTCGATCTTGACCGCCAGCGACTCCGGCTTGAGGCGGAAGCCGTGGCAGGCTTCGCACGGCGTCGCGGTCATGTAGCGCTCGATCTCCTCGCGCGACCACTCGCTCTCGGTCTCGCGGTAGCGGCGTTCGAGATTCTTTACAACGCCTTCGAATGGCTTCTTCACCTCATAGGCGCGCAGGCCGTCGTCGTATGAAAAGCGGATTTCGTCTTCGCCCGAGCCGTTGAGGATCACGTCCTTGGCTTTTTGCGAGAGGCTGGCAAAAGGCGCGTCGAGGCGAAACTTGTAGTGGCGGCCGAGCGCCTCGAGCGTCTGCAGATAATAGGGCGAACTCGATTTCGCCCAGGGCGCTACGGCGCCTTTGCGTAGCGTCAGGCGCGGATCGGGCACGACCAGGCTGGCGTCGACCGTCAGCTCCGAGCCGAGGCCGCCGCAGGTCGGGCAGGCGCCGAACGGGTTGTTGAAGGAGAAGAGTCTGGGCTCGATCTCGGGGATGGTGAAGCCGGAGACGGGACAAGCGAATTTCGAGGAGAACAGGATGCGTCGCGCCTCGCCGCCCTCGGCGGGAGGATCGGCGAACTCGACCACGGCGAGGCCGTCGGCAAGCTCCAGCGCCGTCTCGAAACTCTCGGCAAGCCGGCTCGCCATGTCGGGCCGCACGACCAGCCGGTCGACCACGACCTCGATGTCGTGCTTGAGCTTTTTGTCGAGCGTCGGCGTATCGGCGATCTCGTAGAAGGCGCCGTCGATCTTCAGCCGCTGGAAGCCGCGCTTCATATAGTCGGCGATTTCCTTGCGGTATTCGCCCTTGCGACCGCGCACCACCGGGGCGGTCAGGTAGAAGCGCGTGCGCTCGGGCAGGGCGAGCGCGCGATCAACCATCTGGCTGATCGTCTGGCTCTCGATCGGCAGGCCGGTCGCCGGTGAGTAGGGGATGCCGACCCGCGCCCACAACAGACGCATGTAGTCGTGAATCTCGGTCACCGTGCCGACGGTCGAGCGCGGGTTCTTCGAGGTGGTCTTCTGTTCGATGGCGATCGCCGGCGACAGGCCGTCGATCTGGTCGACGTCCGGCTTTTGCATCATCTCAAGGAACTGGCGCGCGTAGGCGGACAGCAATTCCACGTAGCGCCGCTGGCCTTCGGCGTAGATCGTGTCGAAGGCGAGCGAAGACTTGCCCGAGCCCGAGACGCCGGTGAAGACCACCAGCTTGTCGCGCGGGATCGTCAGGTCGACGTTCTTGAGATTGTGCTCGCGGGCGCCGCGGACGTCGATCACCCGGCCGTCGAATAACGCCTCGACCGAGGCCAAAGGGCGGACGCGCTTGATGGATTTGCCGGTCGCCATGAGAACCCTTGCGAAATGACGCGAGTCGCGCGCGAGCGCTTGCGCCGCCCCGGCGTCGATGCTAGAACAAACAAAGAACGTTGGGAAGGGCTGCGGGCAGCCTTCGCAGGGGTAATGTAGTGTCGAACATCGCCCTCGCCAAACGGCCGGTGAGCCCCTCGGCTGTGGACAAGTTGGGCCGGGCGCGGGATCGGCGCGGCGATGGGTTAGAAACATTCAGCAGGAGCGCCCGCGCGCAGCGCGGCGGGTCAGGAGAGCATCATGGCCGGTAGCGTCAACAAAGTCATTCTGATCGGCAACCTCGGCAAAGACCCGCAAGTGCGGTCGCTCAATTCCGGCGACAAGGTCGTCAACTTCACGCTCGCGACCTCGGAGACCTGGCGCGACAAGGCCACCGGCGAGCGTAAGGAAAAGACCGAGTGGCACAACATTGTGGTGTTCAACGAGAACATCGGCAAGGTGGTCGAGCAATATTGCAAGAAGGGCACCAAGGTCTACGTTGAGGGCCAGTTGCAGACCCGCAAATGGGCGGATCAATCGGGGGTCGAAAAATACACCACCGAGGTCGTGCTGCAGCGCTTCCGCGGCGAGCTGACGCTGCTCGATTCGCGCGGCGCGGGCGGCAAGTCGCGTGAGGACTTCGGCGGCGGCGAAGAGCGCAAGCCGAGCTTCGGTCGCGCTTCGCCGGTCGAGGCCAAGCGTCCGGCCCTGTCGGGCGGGGGCGGCGGCGAGATGGACGACGACATTCCGTTCTGAGCGGCGGGTCGTCCCTTCTCCCTGCGAGCGGGGAGAAGGTTAGGATGAGGGGCCTCGTGATTGGCCGCAACGGGCGAATAGTCACCGCGCCCCTCACCCCAGCCCTCTCCCCGCAAGCGGGGAGAGGGGGGAATGCGCAAGGAGTCGCGTTATGGCCAAGCCGAAAGCCCTTAGCGCCGCCGAAATTGATGCCGGCCTGAAGACGCTTCCAGACTGGAAGCGCGAGGGCGGGGCCATTCGCGCCGCCTACAAACTCGCTTCGTTTCGCGATGCGATGGCCTTCATCACCCGCGTCGCGTTCGAAGCGGAGGCGATGAACCACCATCCCGAAATCGCCAACGTCTACAATCGCGTCTCATTTTTGCTGACGACCCATGACGCGGGCGACAAAACGACCGAACGCGACCTCGAGCTGGCGCGGCGCATCTCGGCCGTCGCGCCCTCGTTCCTCGAGGCGCTCTGAAGCTTGCGGCTCAGGCGGCGGGCTCCCGCCGCCAGGTCGTCACCGACACCGCCGCTCCCTGATCGAGCCAGCGCTGCGGCCCCGGCGCGAGGCCGGCGTCCGCCAGCGCCCGCTCGACCGGCTTCCCGTCGGGGCCGAAGACCGGCAAGCCGCCCGGGACCCGAAGCGTGGCGACGCGGCTGAGATGGAAGGCGGCATAGCCGCGCTTCAGGAACAGCGCATAGACCTGCGGCCCGCCGAGGATCGCCGCCACGCCGCCATCGACGCCAAGCGCCGCGCAGGCCGTGGCGAAGGGCGCGCCAAGCGGGTTCCACAGCACCCCATGGGGCGTCTCGGGGTCGGGGGCGATCGTCGGCGTCCGGCTGGTGACGACGACGCGCCGGCGGCGCGCGGAATTTCCCTCGCCCTCGTGCGAGTGCCGGCCATGCACCAGCACGGCAGCGCGATCGAGCGCCTCGGCAAGCACGCGCTGGTCGGCGCGGTTGATCAGCGCTTCGGGCATGTGGCCGCTCGCGTCGGCGATCATCCCGTCGGCGGAGGCGATCGCAAAGGCTTCGTAGCGGAATGCGTCCTGCATCGGCGAATAGCCTCCAAAGCGCGCTTAAACTGCCGCGGTCAGGAATTGCTTTGCGAGTCGACCAGCGTCAGGAACTCGCTGCGGGTCATCGGCTGATCGCGGAAACAGCCGAGCATGCGGCTGGTGACGAGATCGGCGCCGTGCTTACGGACGCCGCGACTCATCATGCAATGATGGGTCGCCTTGATCACCACGGCGACGCCGCGCGGCTGCAACACGCTTTCGATCGCATTGGCGATCTGCGCCGTCAGCCGTTCCTGGATTTGCAGCCGGCGCGCATAAATCTCGACGATTCGCGCCAGTTTGGAAATGCCGACCACGCGCCGGTCCGGCACGTAGCCGACCCAGGCGCGCCCGATGATCGGGGCGAGGTGGTGCTCGCAATGGCTCTCGAAGGTGACGCCGCGCAGCACGATCATCTCGTCGTAGCCGTCGACCTCCTCGAAGGTCGTGCGCAGCGCGTCTTCCGGGTCGCTCGCATAGCCGGCGAAATATTCGCGGTAGGCGCGAACCATGCGCGCGGGGGTGTTCTTCAGGCCGTCGCGGGTAGGGTCTTCACCGATCCAGCGCAGAATGTCGCGAAAGGCGCGCTCGGCCTCGGCGTCGTCGGGCCGAGCGGCGGCGGCGGTCGAAACGGCGAGTTTGGGGTCGATCGGCGCGGTCAAGGTCGCTCCGGTTGCCGCCGATGGGGGCGTCGGCAAGCTGTAGCCGCGCCGCGCCGGGCGCGTCAACGTCGCCACCACCTTCGTCATGGCCGGGGACGGCCATGACGGGACCGGGGGACGCTGGCGCCGCGCACGACGCCCTTGGCGGCGAGACCCCGGCCGAGTATCTCAATGCCTCGGCAACGCACAGTCCGACCCGGAGGCGACGCTTTATGAGCGCATTCAACAGGTCCCTCATCGTAGCGCCGTCGATCCTGGCCGCCGACTTCGCCAATCTCGGCGAGAACGTGCGCGAGGTTTCGGCGGCCGGCGCCGACTGGATCCACCTCGACGTGATGGACGGGCATTTCGTGCCCAACATCACCTTCGGGCCGCCGCTGGTCTCGGCGCTGCGCCCCTATAGCGACAAGACCTTCGACTGCCATCTGATGATCGAGCCGTGCGATCCTTACCTCGAAGCCTTCGCCGCCGCCGGGGCCGACAGCATCACCATCCACGCCGAGGCGACGCGCCATCTCGACCGCTCGCTGCAGGCGATCCGGGCGCTGGGCAAGCAGGCGGGCGTCGCGCTCAATCCGGCGACCCCGCCCGGCGCGATCGAATTCGTGCTCGACCGGCTCGATCTGGTGCTGGTGATGACCGTCAATCCCGGTTTTGGCGGCCAGGCGTTCATCCCGGCGATGGTCGACAAGGTGGCGCAGGTTCGCGCCCTGATCGGCGACCGTCCGATCAATATTGAAGTCGACGGCGGCGTATCGGTCGAGACCGCGCCGCTGCTGGTCGCGCGCCGGCGCCAACGTGCTGGTTTCCGGTTCGGCAGTGTTCAGGGGCGGCGGGCGGGCGGCCTACGCGAGCCATATCGCCGCCCTGCGCCGCGCCGCCGCCGCGCCTTAGCGCCGCCCCGTTTGCCTTGCCCCCGCCGCGGGCGCAGACTGGCGCCGTGAGCGGGGGGAACGCCATTCTTATCACCGGCGCTGCGCGCGGCATTGGCCGCGCGACGGCGCGCCTCGCCGCCCGGCGCGGCTGGTCGGTCGGCGTCAATTATCTGCGCGAGGAGCGGGCCGCGCACGAACTGGTGGGCGAGATCGCGCGCGGCGGCGGCAAGGCGGTCGCGCTGCGCGGCGACGTCACCAATGAGGAAGATGTCGCGGCGCTGTTCGAAGGCGCGGCCCACGCGCTCGGGCCGCTCACCGGGGTCGTCGCCAACGCCGGCATTGTCGCTCCGGCCTCGCGCCTCGTCGACATGAGCGTCGAGCGCATGAGGCGGATGTTCGAGGTCAATATTCTCGGCGTCTTTCTGACCGCGCGCGAGGCGGCCCGGCGAATGTCGAAGAGCCTCGGCGGCGCCGGCGGCTCGCTGGCGTTGGTCTCCTCGGCCGCGGCTCGGCTCGGCGCGCCCGGCCTCTATGTCGACTACGCCGCCTCGAAAGGCGCGCTCGACTCGCTCGCCCTCGGCCTCGCCAAGGAGCTCGCGGGCGAGGGCGTGCGGGTCAATTCGGTGCGCCCCGGCATGATCGACACCGAAATCCATGCCGCCGGCGGCGACCCCGAGCGCGCCTTCCGCGTCGGCGCGACGACGCCGATGGGCAGGCCAGGCACAGCCGAAGAAGTCGCCGAAGCGATCGTCTTCCTCCTCAGCGACGCGGCGTCCTATGTGACGGGCGCGATTCTGGACGTGGCGGGGGGACGGTAGGGGGCGGCTTGGGGCCAGCTTGGTTAGCGGCCGAACCGTGATTTGAACTCGGCCCTAACCGCCGCGCCTCATTGCGTCGGCCGCAACCGCGAGCGGCAGCACGAGCGATAGGGGGGCGTCGATCAGGAGCAGGGCGCCGTAGCTTTCGTACCAGCGGGCTGCGCGATCATTCTTTGCGTCGATAAGGAGCGCGACGCCGCCGACGTCATGAGCGACACGGATGCAGCGGTCGGCCGCCCGCAGCAAGAGGGCGCCGCCGAGTCCACGGCCTTGAACCGATTTGTCGATGGCCAAGCGGCCGAGCCGGAACACCGGCACGTCGTATCGGGCGAGACCTTTCTTCGCGAGCGCCGGTGTGCGGCTGTAGTCGAGCGAGGCCGGGCTCAGCGTATAGAAGCCGAGGATGCGCGGGGGCGCGGCCGTCGGCGTGGCGAGGAAGCATTTTGCTCCGCCGCTTTCATGATTTTGACGGGCATAGCGCCGCAGATACAGATTGAGATCGGGCTCGCCGCAATCGAAGGCCGTGCGGTCGTGCCGTTTGTCGATCGGCGCTTCCTCCCAGGCGAGGCCGGTCATGGCAGGATGAAGCCAGCCTTTGCCGCGCGCACCAGACGGTCGGGCGCCGCAGGCGGATTTTCGAGGAGGGCGAGGACGCGCAAGGAGTCGCGCTCCGAAAGCACGAGCCGCTCGGCTTGCGAAATATCGGCCTGCGCCTGGGGCAAGACGGCCCCCAGGATATAGCCGGTGAGATCGAGCCGCTTGAGGGAAGCGGCGCGGGTTAGGGTCGCTTTGTCTTCGGGGCGAAGCCTCAATTCAACTCGGCCGTTGTCAGTCAGGGCGCGGGGCATCGGGGTCTCTCAATTTCATTTGCTGCGCCATACCATACGGAATGAATCCGTACAAGAAAATTGCGCGGGTTCGGCTTCGGTGCAACGTCGCCACCCACACCCATCATCGCCGCCCCTGTCCCGGCCATCCACATCTTTGCCAGCGAGTCGCGGGCGCGATAAAATCGCGGGCGTGTCGCCGGCATAGCACGCCGCGCTCGCCAGCTCCTCTCGACAAGGTCAAGCCATCATGCTCCGTCCGCTCGCGCTCGCCGTCCTGCTCGCCGCCCCGGTGGGCGCGCTCGCCGCCGGGCCGACCGATCCGCCGGCCTATTGGGGGACGCCCTCGGTCGATGGCGGCAAGTGTTGCGCTAGCCTTGGCGAAGTGCGCGACAACATCGACCGCATCGACCGGCAGATCGTCGCGCTGATGGCCGAACGCGCCAAATACGTCGGTGAGGCCGGGCGCTTCAAAGCCGATCCGGCGGCGGTCAGCGCGCCGGCGCGGGTCGAGGCGATCATCCTCAAGGTCAAGGCGTTGGCGCGCGAGGACGGGCTCGCCGAGCCGGTCGCCGAGCGCACCTATCGCGCATTGATCGCCGCCTTCGAGGACTACGAGCGCGAGGAATGGGCGCGCCGCAACGCCGCCGCACCCGCCAAGTAAAGCGCGCGCTTAACGCCAGGCCGCGCTCGCGCCGTCGATCACGAACTGCACCGCCAACGCCGCCAGCACGACGCCGAGCATGCGACTGAGCACAATGTTGCCGGTCGTTCCGAGCAGCCGCGATATCTGTGCGGCGGCGAGAAAGGTGAGGAAGCTCAGCGCCATGGCCAGCGCAACGATCGCCAGCAGGCCGGTCAGCGTCAGCCAGTCGCCGTTCGCGCGGCCGGCGAGCAGCATCGTCGCGGTGATCGAGCCCGGCCCCGCCATCAGCGGGATCGCCAAGGGAAAGGCGGCGACGTTGCGGATATTGTCGATCGACATCGCGTCGCTCGCCAGCTCGCGTTTGCGCTCAGCCCTCAGCGCGAACACCATGTCGAAGGCGATGTAGAACAGCAGCAGGCCGCCAGCGATGCGGAAGGCGGGGATCGAAACGCCGAGCGCGTCGAGCACCGCCCTGCCGCCAAGTGCAAAAGCGGCGAGAATGGCGAAGGCGATGATGCAGCCGCGCAGCGCCACTTCGCGCTTCGCCGCGCGCGTCATGCCGAGCGTCAGGCCGATGAAAATTGGCGCGAGGCCGGGCGGATCGAGCGTCACCAGCAGGGTGACAAGCGCGGTCTTGAGAAACTCGAGCGCCATCCCCGCTCCCCCCATGTGAAGGGCGAAAGACGGCATCGGCGCGCCTGCGTCAAGGCCGCGCGGCGGCGCCCGTCGCGGCGCCCTGGTAAATAACTGATTCTAAAGCGGAAAAACGCCTCGGAAATGGCCTTCGTGACGGTGGCGCGGCGCGACAGAATCGGCTACAAAATGGCAGCGAAGATTTGCGTCAGGAATCCCCAAAGTTGAGCGACCCAATCGATCAGCGGCCGGCCCCCGGTCGGCCCGCCGACATCAAGCCTGTCTCCATTCTCGATGAAATGAAGCGCAGCTATCTCGATTACGCGATGAGCGTGATCGTCAGCCGCGCGCTGCCCGACGTGCGCGATGGGCTGAAGCCGGTGCATCGGCGCATTCTCTACGCGATGCGAGAGCTCGGGTTCACGCCCGACAAGAGCTACAACAAGTCTGCGCGCACCGTCGGCGAGACGATGGGCAAATACCATCCGCACGGCAATCTCGCGATCTACGACGCGCTGGTGCGCATGGCGCAAGACTTCTCGATGCGCGTGCCGCTGATCGACGGCCAGGGCAATTTCGGCTCGGTCGATGGCGATCCGCCGGCCGCCGATCGTTACACCGAGGCCAAGCTCCACAAGGTCGCGATGGCGATGCTCGACGATCTCGATCTCGACACCGTCGATTTTAGGCCCAACTACGACGAGAAGGAGCTTGAGCCGAGCGTCTTGCCGGCGAAGTTCCCCAATCTGCTGGTCAATGGCGCGGGCGGCATCGCGGTGGGCATGGCGACCAACATTCCGCCCCACAATCTCGGCGAGGCGATCGACGCGGTGTTTGCGTTGATGGACAAGCCGGACATTTCGCTCGAAGAGCTGATGGAGATCATTCCCGGCCCCGATTTTCCGACCGGCGGGGCGATCCTTGGCCGCGGCGGCATTCGCGCCGCCTACGCGACCGGGCGCGGCTCGATCGTCATGCGCGCCAAGGTCGCGGTCGAGGAGCTGCGCAAGGACCGCGAGGCGCTGATCGTCAGCGAAATTCCCTATCAGGTGAACAAGGCGACGCTGATCGAGAAGATCGCCGAGCTGGTGCGCGAGAAGCGCGTCGAGGGCATCTCGGACCTGCGCGATGAATCCGATCGCGACGGCATGCGCATCGTCATCGAGATCAAGCGCGACGCGGTCGCCGACGTCGTGCTCAACCAGCTTTGGCGCTTCACCCAGATGCAGGCGAGCTTCGGCGCCAACATGATTGCGCTGAACGGCGGTCGGCCGGAAATGCTGACGCTGAAGGACATGCTGACCGCCTTCCTCGAATTCCGCGAAACGGTGGTGACGCGGCGCACAAAGTTCCTGCTGACCAAGGCGCGCGACGGCGCGCATGTTCAGGTCGGTCTCGCCATTGCGGTCGCCAATATCGACGAGGTGATCCGGCTGATCCGCACCTCGCCCGATCAGGCCGCCGCCCGCGTCGCGTTGATGTCGCGCGCCTGGCCGGCGCGCGACATGGCGCCGCTGATCGCGTTGATCGCCGACCCGCGCCACGCGCTCGCCGAGGACGGGACGATGCGCCTCTCCGAAGCGCAGGCGCGCGCCATTCTCGAATTGCGCCTCGCCCGCCTGACCGGGCTCGGGCGCGACGAGATCGCCGAGGCGCTGAACAAGCTCGCCGTCGAAATTGCCGACTATCTCGACATCCTGGGCTCGCGCGCGCGCCTAATGGGCATCATCCGCGACGAACTGAGCGCGGTCAGAAGCGCTTTCGCCTCGCCGCGCCTCACCGAGATCCTCGACAGCGACTCGGACATGGAAGACGAGGATCTGATCCAGCGCGAGGACATGGTCGTGCTGGTGAGCCACGCCGGCTACATCAAGCGCGTGCCGCTCTCGACCTATCGCGCCCAGCGGCGCGGCGGCAAGGGACGCTCGGGCATGGCGACGCGCGAGGAGGATTTCGTCGCGCGTCTGTTCGTCGCCTCGACCCATCAGCCGGTGCTGTTCTTCTCTTCGAAGGGCCAGGTCTACAAAGAAAAGGTCTGGCGACTGCCGCTTGCGGCGCCCCAATCGCGCGGCAAGGCGCTGGTCAATCTGCTGCCGCTCGAGGCGGGCGAACGCATCAGCACGATCATGCCATTGCCGGAGGACGAGGCGAGCTGGGAGAAGCTCGACGTGATGTTCGCGACCACCGGCGGCACGGTCCGGCGCAACAAGCTCTCCGACTTCGCGCAGGTCAACCGCGCCGGCAAGATTGCGATGAAGCTCAACGAGGGCGAGCACATCGTCGACGTGCAGATCTGCTCGGAGAAGGACGACGTGCTGCTGACGACCGGGCTCGGTCAATGCATCCGCTTCGCGGTCGACGACGTGCGCGTGTTCAAGGGCCGCGATTCGACCGGCGTGCGCGGCGTCAGCCTCGCTGATGACGACACCGTCATCTCGCTGGCGATTCTCAGGCCGTTCGAGGCGAGCGGCGAGGAGCGCGTCGCCTATTTGAAGATGCGCCGCGCGATGGCGGGCGAGATCGGCGAGGAGCCGAACGGGAACGGCGACGGCGAAGCGGAGGGCGAGGTCGTGGCGGGCGACGCCTCGCTGTCGCCTGAACGTTATGCGCAGATGTCGGCCGCCGAACAGACGATCCTTACCGTCTCCGCCAAGGGCTACGGCAAGCGCACCTCCTCGTTCGCGTACCGGGCGACCGGGCGCGGCGGCAAGGGCATCGTCGCCATGGCGGTCAATGCGCGCAACGGCAATCTGGTCGCCTCGTTCCCGGTCGAGGAGGGCGACGAGATCATGCTGGTCACCGACGGGGGCCAACTCATCCGCTGCCCGGTCAGCGGCATCCGCGTCGCGGGGCGCAACACGCAAGGGGTGATCGTGTTCGACACCGCCGAGCGCGAGCGCGTCGTCTCGGTCGAACGCATCTCCGAGCCCGACGCCGAGGAAGAGGCGAGCGAGACGGGGGATTGAGGGACGGTTTCGGCGATGTCCTCGTCCTTCGAGACGCCTGCTTGCGCAGGCTCCTCAGGATGAGGACATTGTTTTAGCCTCGACCTAACCGCCTCATCCTGAGGAGCGCCGCGTCAGCGGCGCGTCTCGAAGGAGGAGGGGCGCGCCCGCCTTAGGCCGCCGCCCGCGTCAGGCTCGCTTCGATCGTTGGCGGCCGCCTGAGGGTTTGCAGGACGACGCAGTAGCGCTCGGTGAGTTTCAGCAACGTGTCGAGCTGTTCCTGCGTCGCATCGGTGTCGAGCGCGAAGCTCAGGCGAATATCGGTAAAGCCGACCGGAGCATCTTTGGCGACCCCGAGCGTGCCGCGAAAATCGACGTCGCCCTCGGCGCTGACCCGGCCCGAGCGCAGCGAGACGCCGATCGCGGTCGCCACCGCCTTCAGCGTGACGCCGGCGCAGGCGACCAGCGCCTCCAGCAGCATATCGCCGGAGCAGAGTTCGAGGCCGCTGCCGCCGGTCGCCGGGTGCAGACCCGCCGCCGCGATCGCGCGCCCGGTCTCGACCTTGCAGGCGAGCGAGGCCGCGTCGAGCGTACCCTGCGCGCGCAGGGTTACCTTGGCGGCGTCGGGCTCGGCCCGGTAGCGGTCTTTCAGCGGCGCCTGGAGCGCCCGCAGGTCTTCGCCATTCATGGTCTCGTTCTCCTTGGAGCGGCAGTTTGGCGTGAGCCGCGGCGGCGGCGCAAGCGGGCTCTTGCCCGCCGGGCGGGCGCGGGCTACGCCTTGGCGATGGCGCGCACCGCATTCTATTCGGGCTCGTTCGACCCGATCACCAACGGCCATCTCGACGTGATCGCCAGCGCCGCGGCGCTATGCGACCGGCTGACGATCGGCGTTGGCGACAATCCCAGCAAACTCGGCCTGTTCACCGTCGAGGAGCGGCTCGGGCTGATCCGCGCCGCCGCAGCGCCCGTGCTGGCGGGCGCGCACTGCGCGCTTGACGTCGTCGCTTTTGCCGGGCTGGCGATCGAGGCCGCGCGCGCCGCTGGCGCTTCGATCATCGTGCGGGGCCTGCGCGACTCGACCGACTTCGACTTCGAGATGCAGATGGCCGGCATGAACTGCGCGATGGCGCCGACGATCCAGACCGTGTTCGTGCCGGCTTCCTCGCCGGTGCGCCCGATCACGGCGACGCTGGTGCGCCAGATCGCCGCCATGGGCGGCGACGTCAGCGCCTTCGCGCCGCAGAACGTGGTCGCCGCGCTGAAAGCGAAGTTCGCCGCGGGCGGCTGAGCGCCGGCGTGATTTCAGGCGGCGACGAACGCCCGGCAGCGGCTCAGGACTTCGAAATCGACTTGATGTAGGCGACGACGCGCGCGATGTCCTGGCCGGTCATTCGCCCGACCGGACCGCTGGCGTAGGTCTCCATCAGGATCTTGCCGTCGGGCGCCAGGAGGAAAGCCGTCGGCTGCAGAATGGGGCGCCCGCCATGCTCGCCGACGAAGGCGCCGGTCGCCGCGACGACGGGCGCGACCGAGGCGCTGTGACCAAGCGGAAAGCCGAGATGGAGCTTGGCGGCAAGCGCTGCGGTCGTCGGCTCGTCATCGACGGAAAAGGCGACGACTTTGACGCCGAGCTCAGCGAATTTGGCGCTCTCGGCCTGCAGAGACGCAAGCTGATCGTTGCAGAAGGGGCACCAGTGGCCGCGATAGATCGCCACCACGCCGAAAGCGCCGGCGAGGTCGCGCGGTAGGCGGATCGTTCCGCCGCCGACCGCCGCGATTTCGAGATCGGGGAAGACATGATTGTTTTCGAGCAACGACACGGGAGACCTCGCAAAGCTGGACTGGCGCATCGTCTTTCGGCTTGGTAAAATGGACTGTCAAGTCCAGTCCCGGAGCGACGACAGTTTTGGAGCGACGACGCCGTGGCGCAAAATCGTGCGAAAGATTCTTCGAAATCACGTCGCCGTCTGACTGCGAAAGGCGCCGCGACGCGGCTGAGGATCGTCGAGGCGGCTGCGGCGCTGGTTTACGCCGCAGGGGCCGGGCGCCTCAATCTTGACGAAGTGATGGCCGCCTGCGGCGCCAGCAAATCCCAGCTCTATCACTATTTCGCCGATAAGGAGGCGCTGATCGAGGAGGTGATCGCGTTTCAGACCCAGCATGTCTTGGCGGTCAACGTCGCTCACCTCGAAACGCTGGATTCGTTTGCGTCGCTGCGTCGCTGGCGCGACGACCTCATCGAGCGCAATCGCGCCTCGGGCGGGTTCGGCGGCTGTCCGATTGGCGCGCTGGCCGACGAACTGGCAAAAGTCTCGCCCTCGGCGCGCGAGCGCCTGGCCGGCGGCCTCGAAGCCTGGGCCGCGCGCATCGAGCGCGCCCTGCGCGCGATGAAGGCGAAGGGTCTGCTCGACACCGCCGCCAGGCCCAAAGAGCTTTCGCTCGCCGTACTCGCGGCGATCCAGGGCGGATTGCTGCTGGCCAAGGTGAGCCGCGCCTCGCGCCCGCTGGAGCTTGCTTTCGACATGGCGCTAGACCACGTGGCGCGCCACGCGACCTAACCGGGCGCGCTCGCCTTGCCTCGCGCGCCCGCCCCCTCTATGGCAGGGGCTCGCAATTGCCTCGCAGGACCGAAATGGCTGAATCTCAGCGCGCCCATACCGTCGCGCCCCAGTTGCAAGGGGCGCGCTTTCTCATCGTCGAAGCGCGCTACTACGATGGAATCGGCGCCCTGCTGCTTGAAGGCGCGCGCGCCGCGTTCGAGGCCGCGGGCGCGTCGGCCGAAGTTGTGCGGGTGCCGGGCGCGCTCGAAATCCCCGCCGGAATCGCGATCGCGCTGGAACTCGCCAGCGCCGACGGGCGCCCTTACGAGGGCGCGGTGGCGCTGGGCTGCGTCATTCGCGGCGAGACCTATCATTTCGAGATCGTCGCGGGGGAATCGGCGCGCGCGCTGATGGACATGGCGGTTGCGCGCCGGCTCGCGCTCGGCAACGGCATTCTGACCGTCGATACGTCCGCCCAGGCCGAGGAGCGCGCCGACCCCAAGCGCGGCGACAAGGGGGGCGACGCCGCGCGCGCCGCCCTGACGCTGGCCGCACTCAAGCGCGGCGGCGCGCCCAAATGAGCAAGGCCGACCGTCGCGCCGCTGCAAGGCTCGCCGCAGCGCAGGCGCTGTACGAAATGGAAGTCGCCGATAAGGGCCTCGCCGACATTCTCGCCGAATTCGAAACCCATTGGATCGGCCGCGAGGTCGAGGGCGATCAGTACAATCAAGCCGAAGTCGCGTTCTTTCGCGACATCGTCTCGGGCGTGCTGAACGATCAGGTCGCGATCGACCGCGGCCTCGACGAGGCGCTGGCCAAGAGCTGGCCGTTGAAGCGCATCGAGGCGGTGATGCGCGCGATCCTGCGCGCCGCATTTTACGAACTCAAGGGCCGCCCGGACGTGCCCGCGCGCGTGGTCGTCGCCGAATACGTCGATGTCGCCGCCGCCTTCTTCGGCCCCGAGGAGAGCGGCATGATCAACGCCGTGCTCGATGCGTTGGCGCGCGAAACGCGGCCGGCGGAGTTTGTCGCGCGCGCTTGACGCAGCGGCGGGGCGGCTTTGCGCCATTGCGCGCTATGCGCGCCGCAACTACCCTGATTCCATTGTTGATTCGTCAGCGCGTCCGATCTCGCCAAGGATGCGCGGATTGCCAAGCTTCTACTCGGCTGAAGGGCGTCGCGGCCTGATCGAATGGGCCGAGCCGGTGATTTTCGACCGCCTCTCGTTCGCCTATCGCGCGCGCCTGGGCGAGGGCGCCAACGCTCTCGCAATGGCGCGGCTGCATGCGCGCGTCTGGCGCGCGCTGATCGCCGGCGACGAGGCGAATTTTGCACGATTTCGCAGCGAACTGATCGGCGCCGTCGAGCGCCTCGGCCTCGATGTCGTCGATCTGGCGCAAGCCGACGCGCAAACCATGGCCGAACTCTTGGAAATTGTCCTCGCGCGTTTCCAACGGTCGGAACGGTCAGCGACGAGTTACCATCTCGCGCTCATCGAGCTCGGCGAAAAGCTGACGACGCGCGGCGGCGCGGCTTGAGCGCCGCTCTTTGCGCGCGCGGTCCGCGGCGCGACATACAACGTGATTAAGATTTCGTTGCTTATGAATTGCGCAGCGCATCCCCCGCGCCTAGTGTGAGTCTCGATGCTCGCGCGGCGAGGCGCCCTTTGTGTTTGGGGCGAGGCGTAGTTCCCTCTGTAAAGAGGCGGAAGGCGTTGGAAATGCTCGGTGCTGCAGAGGCTTTGGCGGGCATGCTCGAATGGTCGGAGCCGGTCGTCTTCGACTGCCTCCATGATTCCTACGCTCACCGAATCGACAATCAGGCGCAGGCCGGTGCGCTCGCCCATCGCCACGCGCAGCAATGGCGGGCGCTGATCGCCGGCGACACGCAGCGCTTCGAGACGCTGCGACGTGAATTCGTGGCGACGCTGGCGGCTGACGGATTCGACAGCTGCATGATCGAGGCCGATGTGCGGGTTCTCTCCGAACTCTATGAGATCGCGATGGCGCGTTTCGGTCGCAAGGCGCGCATCGCCGAGGCCTATCGCCAGGCGCTGCGCGAAATCGCCGCCCGGCTGGCGCCGGCCGCCAAGCGCGTCGCCGCGTAAGCTACTGCGGCGGGAGCGAGCCGGTTCTCGGCGAAACCAACCGTGTCATTGCTTCGCTCGCGCTCGCAATGACGACTTTGCTCAATCGCAATGCGCCTCGGCGGCTGTGGTCAAGTCGGCTCGCGCTCAGGCGCGCCGAAGCCGTGCATGCGCGTCGCCCATTGATAGCCGATCAGCGCGCCCTTGATGCGCGGCAGCAACAACAGCGACAGGGCGGCGGCCATCGCGGCCCAGACCAGCGCGCCCAGCAGCAGCGGCGAGTTCGGCCACCAGTCATCGTCGGTCAGGACGCCGGCGATGACGAAATGGCCGACGATCAGCATGGTCAGATAGGCCGGCGCATCGTCGGCGCGCTGGGGCGTCAAGTCCTCGCCGCAAACCGGGCAGGCGTCGACCACCTTGAGATACGCGCGATACATGCGCCCCTCACCGCAATTGGGGCAGCGCTGGGCAAAGCCGCGCCGCATTGCAAGCCCGAGCGAGCGCACGTGCGGATCGGCGGGGGAGGCTGTTGCTTGGCTCGAGGTTACTTGGCTCGAGGTTACTTGGCTCATCGTCGCCGCTCCCGTTTGGCCCTCGACGCGCGCGGGCCCTTGGACAGCATTTCAAAGCGCAGCGCGCCGGCGAATGGCGCGGCTTCGACGAGCCGCACATCGACCGTGTCGCCGAGTCGGAACGTCTCGCCGGTGCGGGTTCCAACCAGCGCGCGGCTCGATTCCTCGAAGCGGTAATAGTCCGCGCCGAGGCTCGCGGCGGGAATGAAGCCGTCGGCGCCGGTGTCGCGCAGGCGCACGAACAGGCCGACGCGCGTCACGCCGCCGATGCGCGCCGCGAACTGCGCGCCGACCTGGCTCGCCATGTGGGCGGCGATCAGTCGGTCCATCGTCTCGCGCTCGGCCGCCATCGCCCGTCGCTCGGCGGCCGAAATGCGCTCCGCGACGCCTGCGAGCTCTTGCGCGCCGGCGTCCTCGAGGCCGCCCGCGCCAAGCCGCAAAGCGCGGATCAGTGCGCGATGGACGATCAGGTCGGCGTAGCGGCGGATCGGCGAGGTGAAATGCGCGTAGCGGCGCAGATTGAGGCCGAAATGGCCGTAGTTCTCGTGCGTGTATTCGGCCTGCGACTGGGCGCGCAGCACGACTTCGTTGATCAGCGCCTCCGCTGGCTCGCCCTTCACCTTCGACAGCACGCTGTTGAAATGAGACGGGCGCATGCGTTCGCCCTTGGCGAGCTTGACGCCGAGCGTGCCGAGAAACGTCGCTGAGTTCGCCGACCTTCTCCTGGCTCGGCGCATCATGGGCGCGATAGATCAGTGGCGATTGCGCCGCCTCCAGCGTCTCGGCGGCGGCGACATTGGCGAGGATCATGAATTCCTCGATCAGCTTGTGCGCCTCCAGCCGTTCGGGCCAGCGCACGCCGATCAGTCTGCCCTCGCCATCGAGGACCAGTTTGCGCTCGGGCAGTTCGAGATCGAGCGGGCTGCGCTGCGAGCGTTCGAGCTTGATCGCGGCGTGAGCCGCGTAGAGTGGCGTGAGAACGCTTGCGAGCAGCGGCGCGCTCGTCTCGTCGGGGCGCCCGTCGATCGCGGCCTGCGCCTGTTCGTAAGAGAGCTTGGCGGCCGACCGCATCATCACCCGGTGGAATGTGTGGCGGCGCTTGCGCCCGTCGGCGCCGAGAATCATCCTGACCGCGAGGGCAGGGCGGTCCTCGTGCGGACGCAGCGAGCAGAGGTCGTTGGAGATGCGCTCGGGCAGCATCGGCACGACGCGATCGGGGAAATAGACCGAGTTGCCCCGCTCCTCAGCCTCCTTGTCGAGCGCCGAGCCGGGGCGGACGTAATAGGCGACATCGGCGATTGCGACGGTGAGGATGAAGCCGCCCGGATTTGCCGGGTCGGCGTCGGCGACGGCATGGACGGCGTCGTCGTGGTCCTTGGCGTCGGGCGGGTCGATCGTCACCAACGCGAGATCGCGCCAGTCTTCGCGGTCGGCCATGCTCGCGGGGCGCGCCGCTTCGGCCTGCGCGAGCGTGGCGGGGTTGAAGACGTGGGGAATGTTGTGGGCGGCGAGCGCGATCAGGCTGATCGCGCGCTCCGAGGCGACCGAGCCGAGCCGTTCGACCACCCGCGCCGTCGGCAGACCGAAGCCGCCCTCGCGCAGCATTTCCACCGCGACCAGGTCGCCCTCCGCGGCGTCGCCAGACATGCCGGCGGGAATGAGAATTTCGCGCGCGACGCCGCGCTTTTCGACCGGCAGGGCGCGCCCGGCGCCGTTATCCAGCGCGCGGTAGACCGCCAGCGCCCGTCCGGGCGCCTTGTCAAGGATCTTGACGACCCGGCCGCCATAGGCCGGTTCTTTCGCGCCGGCCTCGGGGTCGAATTCCACCCGGATTAAAACCCGGGCGCCCAGGCGAGGCGCCGGGGCGGACTCGCGCGCGCAGGCGCGGGCGCCGCACCAGGATGCGCGGCGGCTTCGCCGGGACCGTCCCAGTCGACCGGGCGGGCGATCAGTTCGCCGTCGCGATCGCGGGCGGCAATTTCGGCGACCACCATGGCGGGCAGGCGGCCGACGGCGGCGAGCACCTTGCGGCCGCGCACCACCGCGCCGTCGGTCTCGAGGTCCTTGATCATGCGCTTGAGCGCGGCTTTGTCCTCGCCCTTCACGGCGAAGGCGCGGGCGATTTCGCGTTTGGTGACGCGGGTTGCGGACTTCGCGGCGCTGGGACGGGAGTCGCCGGCGATGAAAGCGATCAGCTCTTCGCGCGAGGGCAGGGATTGGCGGGAGAGTTCGGGAGAGGGTTGAGGAGAGGGTTTGATTTGGCGCGAGGGCTTGGCGGCGCGCGCCTGACGGCGCGGCTTCGCCCGCCGGGCGCCTTTGGACGATTGAGAGAGAGGCAATGTGGGATCTTGTTATCGGGAGCGCAAAGGCGCGCTCCATCTGCGCCCTATGTAAGAGCCGAGGGCTGCCCTGACAAGTTCGGCAAGGCGGGCAGGGCCAGTGGAGGGTCAGTAGAGCGGGCCTCCGCGCCGGCTTCTTTGGCTGAGATGCGGGCACGGAGGCCCGCCCGACAGGGCCGCCCTAGACTTGCCAGCACTGTGAAAGCTGAGCAGGGTGAACGGTCGCAGCCGCGCGTCCTCGCGCTGGGGAACGCCGATGATTTCGCACTTCCTGTCTGGGCTACCGCTGTGGGCGGAGCTGCTCTTGCTGGTGATTGCGCCGACAATCGCCGCCGCAAGCGGCCCGATCCTGCTGCGCCGCTGGTACGGCTATGAGCGACTGGCGTCCAACAATGAAATTGCCGGCTTCAAGTTCGCCACGGTCGGCGTGGTCTACTCGGTGATGGTCGCCTTTGCCGTGATCGTCGTGTGGGAGAAGTTCAACGACGCGGAACTCGCAGTCGTCCAGGAGGCCGGCGCGGCCGCGACGCTCTATCGGCTCTCGGCCGGTCCGGAGCCCGACATGGTCGCAGCGCGCAAGGCGCTGGCCGACTACCTCAACGCCGCAATCGAGAGCGAGTGGCCGACGATGTCGAAGGGCGCCGCCAGCCCTGAGACGAGGCAGGCGCTCGACGCGGTCTATGCCGCCGCCCTGCGCGTGGCGTCGGACGGATTGAGGCAGCCGGCGATATTATCCGAGATGTTCAAGCAGGTTGACGCGATCACCCAGGCCCGCCGCGTTCGGCTTCACCTCGCCACCGGCGTCGTCCCTGGGATCGTATGGCTGGTGCTGACCAGCGGCGCCTTCTTGACCGTGGGATTTACATTCTTTTTCGGCACCAAAAACCTGCCGGCCCAGGTCCTGATGACCGGCATCCTGTCCGCCCTCGTGTTCATGGCTCTGATGGTGATCGTGTCGATCGACCATCCCTTCACCGGCCCATCGTCAGTGGGCGCCGAGCCGCTCGAGCATGTCGCCGCCGATTTTACGCCCTAGCGCGGAGCGCGCAGGACCAGTGGAGCGGGCAGGACCAGTGGAGCGGGCCTCCGCGCCCGCTTTTTCTTAGGGGGAGAGGCGGGCACGGAGGCCCGCCCCACCGTTACCCGCCCGTTTTACGAATATCGAGCAGCGTGAAGAGCTTGAGCGGCGCGAGTTCGCGTCGCGCGACAAGCTCGGCGTCGGGCTGGCTGGCGAGCCAATCGCCGATCGCCGAATAGGGGAACTTCGGATGCCAGCCGAGCCACGAGGCGATCTTTTCCATCGCCGCTTCGATCACCGCGCGCGGTCCACGCGAGGCGGC
Organism: uncultured Alphaproteobacteria bacterium; assembly: GCA_963835215.1. Classification (GTDB taxonomy): domain Bacteria; phylum Pseudomonadota; class Alphaproteobacteria; order Rhizobiales; family Beijerinckiaceae; genus Roseiarcus. The sequence continues at coordinate 388,402 of CAWIES010000001.1, forward strand.
GAAATGGTTCATCACCACCATCCGCCCGCCCGGCCGCAACACGCGCCAGGTCTCGGCTAAAACCCGTGCCGGATTGGGGACGACGCTCATCACGTAAGGCGCCAGCGCGACATCGAACTGCCCGTCGGGAAAGTCGATCGCGCCGGCGTCCATGACCAGCAGATTGCGCACCTGACGCAGCGCCCTTGCGGGCGACGCGCTCGCGCGCGATGTCGAGCATCGCGGCGCTGATGTCGATGCCGGTGACGCGCAAGTCGGCGGGCAGCAGCTCGAGTTCGAGGCCGGTGCCGACGCCCACGACCAGCATCGCGCCGTCGGGCCCCGCCGCCGCCGCCGCCGCCCGCGCCGCAGCAAGGCGGCCGGGATGGAACGGCAGATCGAACAGCAGATCGTAGATCGGCGCCCAGCGGCTGTAGGCGGCCTCGTTGCGCATGTTGGCGTGCGCTGACGTTGCGCTCGATTGGGGCATGACGCGCTCTCCCCTGTTGGCCTCGGTTTTCCGCGACGAAAGCCGCGACGTTTCCAACCGCGACCCTACGACAATCGTTCCGGTCGCGCCAGCCGGGGCGGGCAGGCCCTCGCTCAGGCCCGGCGCTTGCCCTTGGCCGCCGCGGGTTTGGCCGGCGGCTTCGCCGCGGCCGGCTTGGTCGCAGCGGGCTTAGCCGCAGCGGGCTTGGGCGCCGCCGCCTTCTTCGCCGCAGCCTTCTTGGCCGGGGCCTTTTTCGCCGCCGGCTTCTTGGCGTTGCGCTCTTGCGCGGCGCAGACTTCTTGCCTCTCGCCGGCGCGTCGCCGCGCTCGGCGAGCAGTTCGAGCGCTTCGGACAAGCGTGATCGACTCAGGCGGGGTCGACTTGGGGATCGTCGCGTTGATCTTGCCCCAGTTGACGTAGGCGCCAAAGCGGCCGGCGCGCACCGTGATCGGCCCGCCCTTGGGGTGTTCGCCGAGCGCGCGGCCGCCTGCGCCACCGCCGCCCGCCGCTCGCTCGGCGAGCATGGCGACCGCTTCCTCGAGCGTCACCGAGGCGGGATCGCTTCCCTTGGGCAGCGTCGCGTTGACCTTGCCGTGATTGACATAGGCGCCGTAGCGGCCCTGACGCACCGCGATCGCCCCGCCGAGGCTCGGGTGGTCGCCAAGCGCGCGCCCGGCGTCGGCGCCGAAGCGGCCGCGACTGGCGCCGCTCTCCTTGGCGACGATCAGGTCGATGGCGCGATTGGCGCCGATCTCCAGCACGTCGTCGTCGCGGCCGAGATTGGCGTAGGTCTTGGCGTGCTGCACGTAGGCGCCGTAACGGCCGACGCCGGCGAGGATCGGCGCGCCGCCCTCCGGATGGCGGGCGACCTCGCGCGGCAGCGACAGCAGCGCCACCGCCTTTTCCAGAGTGACGTCGTCGGGCGAAAGCCCCTTGGGCAGCGAGCAGCGCTTGGGCTTCTCGCCCTCGCCAAGCTGCACGTAGTCGCCAAAGCGGCCCGAGCGCAGCGTGACTCGGCTCGCCGCTGACGGGATCGACGCCGAGCGCGCGCACGCCCGGTCGCTCGCCCTCGACCGCCCTCTTGCCCGGTGGGCGAAAGAACGCGGGTGAAGCGGCATTCGGGATAGTTCGAGCAGCCGATGAAGGCGCCGAACTTGCCGAGCTTGAGCGACAATTGGCCCTTGCCGCAGGACGGGCATTGGCGCGGATCGCCGCCATCGGCCTTGGCGGGGAAGACATGGGGGCCGAGCAATTCGTTGAGGCTGTCGAGCACCTGGGTGGTGCGCAGATCCTTGGTGCCGGCCGAGCGCCAGCGAGAAGTCGGTCCAGAACTCGCGCAGCAGCGCCTTCCAGTCGATCTCGCTGTTGGAGACCTGGTCGAGTTTCTCTTCAAGCTGGGCGGTAAAGTCGTAGCCCACGTACTTGCCGAAAAAGGCTTCGAGGAACGCGGTGACCAGCCGGCCCTTGTCCTCGGGCACCAGTCGCTTCTTCTCGATCCGCACATAGTCGCGATCGCGTAAGACCGCGAGCGTCGAAGCGTAGGTCGAGGGGCGCCCGATCCCGAGCTCTTCCATCCGCTTGACCAGCGTCGCCTCGGTATAGCGCGGCGGCGGTTCGGTGAAGTGCTGGCTCGCTTCGATGCGGTCCTTTTTCAGCGGCTCGCCCGCGGCCATCGCCGGCAGACGCGCAGCGTCTTCGTCGGCCTCGTCGTCGCGCCCTTCCTGGTAGAGGGCGAGGAAGCCGGGAAAGCGCACGACCTGGCCGGTGGCGCGAAATTCGAGCTGGCGCTTGCCGGCGTCCGCGAGGATATCGACGGTCGTGCGTTCGAGCTCGGCGCTCTCCATCTGGCAGGCGAGGGTGCGGTTCCAGATCAGCTCGTAGAGCTTGGCCTGGTCGGGTTCGAGGTGGCGCGACGCCTCGCGCGGCCGCAGCGTCATGTCGGTCGGGCGGATCGCCTCATGCGCTTCCTGCGCGTTCTTCGCCTTGACGGTGTATTTGCGCGGCGCGCCGGGCACGTAGGCGTCGCCAAAATCCTTGGCGATCACCTTGCGCGCGCTGACGACCGCCTCGGGCGCGAGGTCGACGCCGTCGGTTCGCATATAGGTAATGAGGCCCGCCGCGCCATCGCCGACATCGACGCCTTCATAAAGGCGCTGGGCGATCTGCATGGTGCGGGCCGGCGCGAGGCCGAGCTTGCGCGAGGCCTCTTGCTGCAAGGTTGAGGTGGTGAAAGGCGGGTAGGGGTGGCGCTTGAGCGGCTTGGCCTCGACGCTGGTCACGCCGAACTTGGCCGTCTCCAGCGCCGCGGTGAACGCTTCGGCCTCGGCGCCCGAGCCGACGTCGAGGCGGGTGATCTTCTTGCCGTCGGCGCCGACCAGACGCGCGGTGAACGCAGCCCCGGCCTTGGTCTCGAGATGGGCGAGGATCGACCAATATTCGCGGGCGACGAACTTCTCGATCTCGAGCTCGCGGTCGCAGACGATGCGCAGCGCCACCGACTGCACCCGGCCGGCCGAGCGCGCGCCGGGCAGCTTGCGCCACAGCACCGGCGACAGATTGAAGCCGACGAGAAAATCGAGGGCGCGGCGCGCCAGATAAGCGTCGACCAGCGCCTCGTCGATCTCGCGGGGGTGGCGCATCGCCTCGGCGACGGCGTCCTTGGTGACCGCGTTGAAGACCACGCGGTCGACCCGCTTGTCCTTCAACACCTTCTTAGCCTTGAGGATTTCGTAAACGTGCCACGAGATCGCCTCACCCTCGCGGTCGGGGTCGGTCGCGAGGATAACCCGGTCCGCCGACTTCACCGCGCTGGCGATTTCATTGAGTCGCTTGGCCGACTTGGGGTCGACCTCCCAGCGCATGGCGAAGTCGTTGTCGGTGTCGACCGAGCCGTCTTTGGGCTCGAGATCGCGCACATGCCCGAACGACGCGTAGACGTCGTAGTCCTTGCCGAGATACTTGCCGATCGTCTTGACCTTGGTCGGCAACTCGACGATCACAACCTTCATGCGTAACGGTCCTTCAGCGCCTTCGCTATGAAGGCAATGGAGCGTAAATCGCGCCCAAACCGAATAGTCCGATCGGGGCGCGGAAAATGGTTGAGGCGACGCGGCGTGTCAAATGACCGCCGCGTAACGGTCGGCGGGGGCCGACTTGTGGCGGCGCGCCGGCTGGTTCGGTTCCTGGCGGGTCCTTGCCCCGTCGCGGCGCGGCGCATATAGGCTTGGCCTCGCATGTCGTCAATGTCGCCGCCCGCCGCCTTCTCCCGCCGCCACCTGCTCGGCGTGGAGGGCCTGTCGCGCGAGGAGATCGTTGGGCTGCTCGATCTCGCCGACGAGGCGGTCGGCATCTCGCGCCAGGTTGAGAAGAAGCGCGCAACCCTGCGCGGGCGCACGCAAATCAACCTTTTCTTCGAGCCTTCGACCCGCACCCAATCCTCGTTCGAGATTGCGGGAAAACGCCTCGGCGCCGACGTGATGAACATGGCGGTGGGCGCTTCGAGCGTGAAGAAGGGCGAGACGCTGATCGACACGGCGATCACGCTCAACGCCATGCGGCCTGACATCATCGTCGTGCGCCACAGCCAGGCCGGCGCCGTCCATCTGCTGGCGCGCAAAGTCGATTGCTCGGTGGTTAACGCGGGCGACGGCGCCCACGAACACCCGACCCAGGCGCTGCTCGACGCGCTGACCATCCGCCGCGCGCTCGGGCGCATCGAGGGGCTGAGCGTGGCCATCTGCGGCGACATCCTCCATTCGCGCGTCGCGCGCTCCAACATTATTCTGCTGACGACGATGGGCGCCTATGTGCGCGTCGTCGGCCCCTCGAACTCTGCTGCCGGCGGGGATCGAGGCGATGGGCGTCGAGGTCCATCGCGACATGAAGTCGGGGCTGAAAGACGCTGACATTGTTATGATGCTGCGCCTGCAGCGCGAGCGCATGAGCGGCGCCTTTGTGCCCAGCACGAAAGAATATTTCCGCTATTTCGGCCTCGATGAAGAGAAGCTCGCTTACGCCAAGCCGGGCGCCTTTGTCATGCACCCCGGGCCGATGAACCGCGGCGTCGAGATCGATTCGCTGGTCGCCGACGGCGCGCAATCGCTGATCCGCGAGCAGGTCGAAATGGGCGTCGCCGTGCGCATGGCGGTGCTGGAAGCGCTGGCGCGGCGGTTGCCGAACGCGTGAGGCGGAGCCTCCTTGTCTCGCCTGCGCGCTCAGCGCGCGACGCGGCGGGGAACGAGGCCGCCGAAGCCGCCGACCATCACGCTGGCGAGCAGTACGTATTGGGCGATGGCGAAGGGCAGGGTCTTGGCCTCGTCGGCGCTGAAGATCCAATAGGCGAGCGCAGCGGCGAGGGCGGCGGAAACGACGACCGTCAAACCGGAGGTGGTGTTCTGCTGGCGGTCCATGACTTGTCTCCTGAAACCCCGTGGCGGCGTCGCGCCGTCCTGACCCTCGCTTACGGGACGGTGAGGGCCCTGCGCGCCAAGCGGGCGCGCTACATCAACCCGCCAAGCCGAGGCGTGGTTCCAGCAGCCGATAAAATCCAATCAATTCAGCAGATTATGGCGGCCGTCCGCCCTCAGGCGGCGCGGCCCGCTTTGTCCAGGGCGGCGAACGCGCAGCGGCCGCGTGCGCGCGCCGATCTCGAGTCGGCGATCGATCTCATGCACGGGTTGACAAATTCGCAGGTCGATATCTCTTTGGCTGATATCTCGTCGGGGCGGGCGTGCGCCGAGCAAAAGAGACGAAATGGGGGAAGCGGCCTTGTCGATGACGGCGACGAACAAGACGGCCATGGACGACGCTGTCCAGCATCTCGTCACACAATACAACCCGAGCGGCAATCGCGTGGGTTGGCTGATGATCTCTTCCATTCTGGTGGAAGCCTGGGACCTCTATTCGATCGCGTTCGTGCTCGTTTTCATCAAGGAGCAATATCACCCCGATCCCCTGCTGCTGGGCTTGGCCGGCGCGGGAACGCAGGGCGGCGCCTTGGTCGGCGCGCTGTTGGGAGGATGGCTCTCCGACAAGCTCGGTCGCCGCGTGATGTTTCTGTCGACGATGATCCTGTTCATCGCGCTTGCGCTCGCTCAGGCGTTCGTGACCAGCGTCGTCTGGCTGGTGGTCGTTCGCTTTGCCCTCGGCGTCCCGCTGGGGAGCGACATCTCCAATGGCTACGCCTACATCATGGAATCGATGCCCAAGGGCAAGCGAGAGGTGATGGGCAACCGGTGGCAGTTCATGTTCGCGGTCGGCGAGGTGCTCACGCTCGCGGTGATCGCGATCTTCCTGGTGGCGGAGCTGCCGCATGAACTCGTCTGGCGCGTGACGCTGGGCTTGGGCGCCCTGCCGGCCTTGGTCATTCTGATCATGCGTCACGACTTGCCCGAGACGGCGGTGTGGCTGGTTCGCCAGGGTCGTTTCCGCGAGGCCAAGCAAGTCTCGAAGAAAATGTACGGCGACAACCTCGACATGCTGCCGGACGACGACATTGACGTTCCGCGCCCCCGACCCACTGCATTCCTGGCTGAAATCCGTAAGGATCCCATTCGCTGGCGCGCCACGATTTTTGGTTGGATCGCCTGCTTCGCGCAGGGCAGCGAATTTTCGACTTTCGCGTTTTATCTGCCGGTCCTGTTCGTCACGGTGGGCGTCTCTTCCATCCTGGGCGTCGATCTCGTGACGATGTGCCTTTATGTCATTGCGGCGATCGCGGGTTGGGTAGGGCCGCTGCTGACGCCGAAGATCGGCCAACGCGGCATCAGCATCGCCGGCTTCGGCATTGTGTTCGTTTCGCTGCTTTTCGCGGCTGGCGCCCTTTACACAGGGCACATCCAGCTCTTGCCCTTCGCGGCGGCCGCGATGCTCTGGGGTCACTACTGGGACGCTTCCAACTGCATGACAATCCCGACCGTCGTCGCCAAACCGGAATACCGGGGCACCGCGAGCGGTTTTGCCTACATGTTCGTCAAGCTCCCGTCCTTCCTCGCAATTTTCCTGTTTCCCTCAGTATTCGCGGCCGTGGGGCAGGCCACCGCGACGTTGCTGGTCGCGATCTTCCCGCTGATCGGACTGCTGGCGGCGATCTTTATCTTGCCTGAGGTTTACGGCTACGATCGCGATTGATCTGCGCGCGGCCGCCCGCTCTTTCGGCTGGCGAGAGCAAGCGGCGTCTTGCGCTGCGGACGATCTGGGCGTGCGCCTTAGCGGGCTGCTTTGTCGAGCGCCGCAAACTCCTCGTCGCTCAGCTCAATCGCCGCCGCAGCGACGTTTTCCTCGAGATGGGCGACCTTGGACGTGCCGGGGATCGGCAGCATCACCTTGCTGCGCTTGAGGAGCCAGGCGAGGGCGATCTGCCCTGGGCTCGCGCCATGAGCCTTGGCGGTCGCCGCCAGGATCGAGCCCGGTCCGGCGAGGTCGCCGGCGGCGAGCGGGAACCAGGGGATGAAGCCGATGTTCTTTTTCTCGCAATGGTCGAGCACGGCTTCGCTGGCGCGGTCGGCGAGGTTGTAGCGGTTCTGCACGGTCGCGACCGGGAAGACCTTCGAGGCCGCCTCGATCTCTTCGACCGAGACCTCGCTCAGGCCGGCGAAGCGGATGACTTTGTCGTCGATCAGCGAGCGGATGGCGTCGAACTGCTCCTTGCGTGGAACCCCGGGATCGATGCGGTGCAATTGCCAGAGGTCGATCGTCTCGACGCCGAGATTGCGCAGGCTCTTATGGGCCTGCTGGATCAGGTAGTCGGGCCGTCCGAGCGGCGTCCATTGATTGGGGCCCGAGCGCGTCAGGCCGCCCTTGGTGGCGATATGCACGGCGCGATAGGGGTGCAGCGCCTCGCGGATCAGCCGCTCCGACACGTCGGGGCCGTAAGAATCAGCGGTGTCGATGAAATTGACGCCCAGCTCAGGCAGTCGGCGCAGCACCCTGATAGCCTCGTCGTGGTCCGCCGGCTCGCCCCAGACGCCTCGGCCGGTGATGCGCATCGCGCCATAGCCGAGGCGATTGACGGCGATCGCGCCGCCGATCGAAAACACGCCCGATTGCTTTGCGTCGCTCATTGTCAGGGAACCCCTCGGCCGATTGCCGTAGGGGCCAGATAGGGGCGCGCCGTTAACGCTTCAAGGCCAGCGCGCGGTCGGCGGCAGGGAGGAGAGGATCGCGGCGACATTGCCGCCGGTCTTCAGGCCGAACACCGTGCCGCGGTCATAGAGGAGGTTGAACTCCACGTAGCGGCCGCGGCGCACGAGTTGTTCCTCGCGCTGGGCTTCGCTCCAGGGCGTTGCGAAGTTGCTGCGCACGATTTTGTCGTAGAGCGCGAGGAAGGTCTCGCCGACGTCGCGGGCGAAGGCGAAATCGGCTTCGAACGCGGAATTCTCCGCGTCGCCGGCGCTGTTGAGATGGTCGAAGAAAATGCCGCCGATCCCGCGCGGTTCGTCGCGATGGGGCAGGAAGAAATACTCGTCGCACCATTGCTTGAACTTGTCGTAGGGCGCGACCGCGCCGTGGCGCATGCAGGCGGCGCGCAGGCCCTCGTGAAACGCGATTGCATCGAGATCGTCGGCGCGCCGGCGCGCTTCGAGCGTCGGCGTCAGGTCGGCGCCGCCGCCGAACCAGGCCTTGGTGGTGACGACCGAGCGCGTGTTCATGTGCGCGGTCGGGACGTTGGGATTCCAGGGATGGGCGATGACCGAGAGGCCGGAGGCCCAAAAGCGCGGGTCCTCGCTGGCGCCGGGCATCTGACGGGCGAACTCCGGCGCAAAGGTTCCGTGGACCGTCGAAGCGTGGACGCCGATCTTCTCGAACAGCCGGCCGCGCAACGTCGCCATCCGCCCGCCGCCGCCGGGCTGGCCGGAATGGTCGGTACGCTCCCACGGCTCGACGACAAAACGGCCAGGGGCGACGCCCGACGCGCCGAGCGGACACGCGTCCTCCAGCGCCTCGATCGCGGCGATCAGCTTGAGTTGCAGCGCCTCGAACCAGGTCTGGGCGGCGCGCTGGCGATCTTGGAGCGAGTCCATCGCTTGGGTTTCCTCGCTCGCCGTCAGCTTTCGCCGCGCACGAGCGCGACCAGCCGCTCGACATGGGCAATCGGCGTTTGCGGCAGGACGCCGTGACCGAGATTGAAAATATGGGCGCGGCCGGCAAAGCCTTGCAACACGCGCGCGACGCCTGCTTCGAGCGCCGCGCCGCCAGCGAGCAGAGCGAGCGGATCGAGATTGCCTTGCAGCGCCAGACGCTCGGGCAGCGCGGCTGCGGCGACGGGCGGCTCGACGGCCGTGTCGAGGCCGATCGCCGCGAGGCCGTCGATCGCGGCGAACTTGCTAAGCTGGGTCGCCGCGCCGCGCGGAAAAGCGATGATCGGCGCGCCGGGCAGGGCGGCGCGCAGCTTGGCGACGATGCGGGCGATCGGCGCCAGCGACCAGCGCTCGAATTCCCCCGGCGGCAGCACGCCGGCCCAGGAGTCGAAAATCTGCACCGCCTCGACGCCGGCGCGAAACTGGCGCTCGAGGTAGGCGGCCGAGGCGTCGACCAGCCGGTCGATCAGGGCTGCGAACAGCTCGGGCTGCCGATAGGCGAAGAGGCGCGCGGGCGCCTGGTCGGGGGTGCCGCGCCCGGCGATCATGTAGCTCGCCACCGTCCACGGCGCGCCGCAAAAGCCGATCAGCGCGACGTCGGGCGTCAAGCTCGCCTTGACTCGTTCGATCGCCTCGAACACTGGCTCCAGCCGCGCCCAGTCGGGCTCGTCATGCAGTGCGGCGAAGTCGGCTAGGGATTCAATCGGTTTGAGGCGCGGCCCTTCGCCCACCTCGAAGCCCACCTGCTGACCGAGCGCGTCGGGGACGACGAGAATGTCGCAAAAGAGGATCGCCGCATCGAAGCCGAAGCGACGGATCGGCTGCAACGTCGCTTCGCACGCCAGTTGCGGGCTGTAGCAGAAGTCGAGAAACGACTTCGCTTGCCCCCGGATGGCGCGGTATTCGGGCAGATAACGGCCGGCCTGACGCATCAGCCACAGCGGCGGGCGGGCCTGCCGGACGTCGGCGAGGGCGGCGAGGAACGGCTTGGTCGTCGCGGGCGGGGCGGGGGTCATGGAGTCCTGTGGGGAGCGGCAAGGCTAGGGTGAGCGGCGGCCAATCGCCAAATCCCATACCTCATCCTGAGGAGCGCCGCGAAGCGGCGCGTCTCGAAGGACGCGGGAAGGATTCTCCGCAGCCAACGGCGTCGGCGCCGTGCGCCATCATCCTCGTCCTTCGAGACGCCTGCTGCGCAGGCTCCTCAGGATGAGATGATTGTGTTCCGCAAGGGCGCCCTATTCGGCCGCCTTCTTCATCTCGGGATAGACGCATTGGGCGGCTTCCGCGCCGGGGCGGCGCATCGGCACGATCCGGGACTCCTCGAGCGGCAGCTCGAGCGTGCGCCAGACATCGACCAGCGCCTCCACCAGCGCAGCGACTTGCGCTTCGTCGTGGCGCGGGGTCGGGGTGATGCGCAGCCGTTCGGTTCCTTTGGCGACCGTCGGGTAATTGATCGGCTGGATGTAGATGTCGTGGCGGCGCAGCAGCAGATCGCTCGCGGCGCGGCATTTGGCGGCGTCGCGCACCATCACCGGCACGATGTGCGAGGGATTGTCGAGCACCGGCAGGCCGGCGGCGCGCAAGGCGTGCTTGACCAGCCGGGCCATCGCCTGATGGCGCTCGCGTTCTGCGCTGGATGTCTTGAGGATGCGCACGGCCGCGCAGGCGCTGGCGGCGACGCTCGGGGGCAGCGTCGAGGTGAAGATGAACTGCGGCGCGTATGAGCGCACGGCGTCGACCAGCGCCGCCGAGGCGGCGATATAGCCGCCGAGCCCGCCGAAGCCCTTGGCCAGCGTGCCCTCGACCACGTCGATCTCGCCCATCATGCCTTCGCGCTCGGCGAGGCCGCCCCCGCGCGCCCCATACATGCCGACCGCATGGACTTCGTCGATGTAGGTCATCGCGCCGTATTTTTTTGCGAGCGCGACGATGTCGGCGATCGGCGCGAAGTCGCCATCCATCGAATAGAGGCTCTCGAACACGATCAGCTTGGCCCGCTCACGGTCTTCGGCGGCGAGCAGGGCTTCGAGATGGGCGACGTCGTTGTGGCGCCACACTTTCTTCTCGCAGCCAGAACGCTTTACCCCCTCGATCATCGAGTTGTGGTTGAGCGCGTCGGAGAGAATGAGGCAGTCCGGCAGCAGGCTGGCGATGGTCGAAATGCCGGCCAGATTCGAGATCCAGCCGGAGGTGAAAACCAGCGCGGCTTCCTTGCCATGCAGGTCGGCGAGCTCGCGCTCGAGCGTCACGATCGGGTGGTGGGTGCCGGAAATGTTGCGGGTGCCGCCGGCCCCGGCGCCGTGGGCGCGCGCTGCGCTGACGCCCGCCTCGATCACCTCAGAATTGCCGCCCATGCCGAGATAATCGTTGGAGCACCAGACGGTGACTTCGCGCGGCGCGTGCTCTTCGCCGGCCGGGCGCCACATGGCGAGGGGAAAGCGGGAGGCGTCGCGCTCGAGATTGGCGAAGCTGCGATAGCGTTCTTCGCGCTTGAGCCGTTCGATCGCTTCCACAAAACGACGCTGATAATCCATCGGCCGCCGACCCTCTTAACCCGTGTTCGTGGCGCCCAACTGGCGCCAGTGCTCCCATCCTCTGGCCTAACCGGCCGAGCGCGGGGAGTAAAGTCCGCCTTTGTCGCCGGACCCCGCCAGCGCCGCAAGATTTTCGCTACCCCAAAAGACTTTCCAGAGCGGAAAAGAATGCCAAGAAAACTGCGCCGCCCGCCTTAGGGCGCCGCCGTTTGCGCTATTCGCGCCGGGCTATCGGCAAAACGCCCTCGGGCAGGCGGGCGCGCAAGGCGCGGCCCGCCTCGACGCCGAGGCGGGCGGCCTCGCTCGGGGCGCCCTCGCGCTTGATCTCGAAACTCTCCGAACCGTCTTCGCGCAGCACCTGGCCGCGCAGCGTCAACGCGCCGCCTTCGAGGCGGGCGTAGCCGGCGATCGGCGTGCGGCAGGACCCCTCGAGTTCGGCGAGGAAGGCGCGCTCGGCGGCGAGCGCAATCCCGGTCGCCTCGTCGCTGATCGGCGCCAGGGCCTCGGCGATGCGCGCGTCGCCCTCGCGAACGGACAGGGCGATCGCGCCTTGGCCGACGGCGGGCAGAAAATGGTCGATGTCGAGCACCGCGCGGGCCCGGCCCTCAAGTCCGAGTCGCTTGAGGCCGGCGAGCGCCAGCAGCGTCGCTTCGATCGCGCCGCTCTCGACCTTGGCGAGCCGGGTTTCGACATTGCCGCGCAGCAACTCGACCCTCAGATCGGGGCGCAGGCGGCGCGCTTGCGCCTGGCGACGCAGCGAGGCGGCGCCAAACCGCGCGCCGGCGGGCAGGGCGGCGATCGAGCCGGCGACCAGGCAAATCAGCGCCTCGCGCACGTCTTCGCGCGGCAGGAAGCCGGCGAGCGTCACCCCGGCTGGCAAGGCTGTCGGCAGGTCTTTTGCCGAATGAACCGCAAAATCGATCCGGCGCTCGAGCAGCGCGGCGTCGATCTCCTTGGTGAACAGCCCTTTGCCGCCGCTTTCGGCCAGCGAGCGATCCTGAATGAGATCGCCGCTGGTGCGAATGACGGAAATGGCGATGCGCTCTTCGTCCCAGCCGTGGGCGCTGGCGAGGCGGCGGCGAGTCTCGTGCGCCTGGGCGAGGGCGAGCGGCGAGCCGCGCGCGCCCAGGGTGAAAAGGACCGAAGAGGCCATGGCGAAGCGCCTTAAGCGAGATCGGCGGTTCTGGCTAGGGGAGGCGGACCGGAAACGCGAAAACGTCGAACCTCTGCGCGCCCATTCCGCCGCCCGGCCAGCCCGCAAGACCAGCCCGTAAGAGATGAGCGCGCCGCAAGTCCGCGGGGACAAATCGTCTTTGCTATGGACCCGCGGCGGACCTTTTCGTAGCGTGGCGTGCGCGCTGATTTGCTGAGGGGGAGAGAGGCCATGACGATCATCGCTCGAGGCGCCGCGGCGTTTCTTGCCGGCGCCGTGTTCGTCGGCGGGCTGGGCGGCTTGGCCCCCAGCGCCGAGGCCCAGTCGGTGCGCGCCAATTGCGACCGTATCGCGCGCGAATACGCCAACGGGCAGACGGCCGGCAACACGTTTGGCGGCGCCGTCGGCGGCGCGCTGCTTGGCGCGGGGATCGGCGCGCTGGTGGGCGGCGGCCGCGCGGTCGGCACGGGCGCCGCGATCGGCGCGGGCGCCGGCGCGGTCGGCGGCGTCGCCACCGGCTCGGCCGCGTGGCGCGAGAACTACAACGACCGCTACGCTTCCTGCATGCAGGGTTATTGATCTTTGCATGCGGGCGAAGGAGCCGCGGCGTCGTTCAGCCGCGGTTCAAGCAAGGGCGCATATCAAAGCGCCGTCACGGTCCCGCGTCGAGGCCTCGGTCCTCGCAGTGGGGCGCATCCAAAGGAGAGCACCATGCGCGTTTCAGCCGCGATCGTTCTGGCCGCCGCCTTCGGGCTGGCTTCAATCAGCGCACAAGCCATGCCGTTTCCGACCAACCCGGTCGGCGGCAATTCGTCGATCTCCAAAGTTTTTTACGGTTGCGGGCCCGGCATGACCCGCGGGCCATACGGCCATTGTCGGCCGATGTTCACCTGCCCGCCCGGCTTCCATTCCGGCCCCTACGGCCGCCACTGCTTCCCCAACTGATGATCGGCGCGCGATAGCGCCAACATTTGAATCTGACATGGCCGCGGCGGTCAGCGCCGCCGCGGCGCTCTCAAGCGAAACTTAGCCTCCCCGAAAGTTAAATCCGCCGGCCGCCTTTGGCGGCAGGGGCGCGCGTGAGCGCAGCCCCGTTCATCGCTCGATCGCCATCGCCCGCGAGCGCCCCCGAGCGCTCGTTTCGCCGCCGCGATTGAGCTCAGCCCTTGCGGAAACGCCTGCCAATCCGCGCCGCTCGCGTCGTTTGGGTTCGCCCCACGCGCAAGGCGGCTTTGGGCGGCGCCGGTCGCCCGTATACGACCAAAGGGGAGGCTTTACAGCTACAGTAATATTGTATTACTAATTCCGCGTCCGCCCGATCGAGGCGGTAAAGCGTCTCCCGGCTGCAATCAGCGACCGAGGTGGAACGCTTGTGGTGGGAGGAATATATGCATCTCATGAAATTGCTGAGCGGCGCTGCGGTTGGCGCTGCGTTGTTGGTGGCGGGATCGCCGGCTATGGCGGTCACGATCGGCTTCTCGCAGGTTGGCGACGAAGGCGACTGGCGTCCTGCTTGGTCGAAGGACATGCAGGAAGAAGCGAAGAAGGAGGGCATTGACCTCAAATTCGCTGATGCTCAGGGCAAAGAAGAAGACCAGCTCAAGGCTGTTCGCGCCTTCATCGCTCAGAAGGTCGATGCGATCCTCATCGCGCCGGTCGTCGTGACCGGTTGGGATCAGGTGCTCGACGAGGCCAAGAAGGCCGGCATCCCGGTGTTCCTGGCTGACCGCGACGTCGACGTCAAAGACAAGTCGCTCTTCGTGACCCGCATTTCGGCCGACTTCAATCTCGAAGGTCGTCTGGCCGGCGCGTGGCTGGCGCAGGCGAGCCTTGGCAATTGCAACATCGTCGAAGAGCAGGGCACCACCGGCGCCGCTCCCGCGATCGAGCGCAAGAAGGGCTTCGAAGCCATCATCGGCAACTTCCCCAACATGAAGATCATCAAGTCGCAGTCGGGCGACTTCACGACCGACGGCGGCAAGAAGGTGATGGAAGCCTTCATCAAGTCGACTGATAACCTGAAGGGCGTCTGCGCGTCGTTCGCTCACAACGACAACATGCAGCTCGGCGCCATCCAGGCGATGAAGGAAGCCGGCCTCAAGCCCGGTCATGACGTACTGATGGTGTCGGTCGACTACGTGCCGGCGATGAAGCAGGCCCTGGCCGATGGCGACGCGAATGCTTCGGTCGAGCTGCGCTCGGCAATCGGCAAGTACATCTATCCGGTCATCCTTCAGTACCTCAAGGACAAGAAGGACCTGCCGAAGTGGGTGGTGATTCCGTCCGACCTGCATCGCGCTGCGGTTGCAGGCAACTGAGCCGCACTGGTATCTTCATCTGAACTGTGGCGTCTCGCCGGACTTCGGTCCGGCGGGGCGTCGCCCAGCATGTCGAGCGCGGAAGCCGCCTGGGCGACCGACGCGTGCTAAACCGTGACTTGGCGAACCGAGACGCGGCTTGGCGAATGGGGGAATGCCTAGGTGAGCGATACGCCGACTGCGCGAATTGAGATGCTCGGAGTGTCGAAGCTGTTTCCGGGCGTGCGGGCGTTGGACCACGTCGACCTCCGGCTCGAAGCGGGCGAAGTCCATGCCCTGATGGGTGAGAACGGCGCCGGCAAGTCGACGCTGATCAAAGTGCTGACCGGCGCGGTGCGCGCCGACGAAGGCGAAATCCGCCTCGACGGCAAGCCGGTGACGATCGGCACGCCGGGTGAAGCGCGGGCGTTGGGCATCGGCACCGTCTACCAAGAGGTCAATCTCATCCCGACGATGTCGGTGACGAAGAACCTGACCCTCACGCGTCAGCCGCGGAATTTTGGCCTGATTTCGTGGCGCCAGGCGCGCGAAGTCGCCAAGGCGCGGCTGAAGCGCCTCAACATCGACATCGATGTCGAACGGCCGCTCGGCTCGTATTCCGTGGCGATCCAGCAGCTCGTCGCGATCGCCCGCGCGCTCGAGGAAGATACGCGCGTGCTGGTGATGGACGAGCCGACCGCCAGCCTTGACGCCAGCGAGACGGCGAAGCTGTTCCAGATCGTGCGCGATCTGAAGGCGCGCGGCCTGGCGATCGTCTTCATCACCCATTTCATCGACCAGGTTTACGCGATTTCTGATCGCATTTCGGTGCTGCGCAACGGTCGCCTGATCGGAACCTCCAAGATCGCCGACATCCCGCCGCTAAAACTGATCTCGATGATGATCGGGCGCGAGCTGGAGAAGGCCGAGGCGCGGCTGGTCGGCGACGCGCCGCCGTCGGACGCCAAGCCTGTTCTCGAAGCCGAGGGGCTCGGGCGGAAATTGACGATGCAGCCGTTCAATCTGAAGCTGCGCGCTGGCGAAGCGGTTGGCCTGTCGGGACTGCTCGGCTCGGGACGTACCGAAGTCGCCAAGCTGATCTTCGGCGCGATCAGGCCCGACACCGGCGCGCTCGAGATCGGCGGCGCGCCGATGCGCGCGCACTCGCCGGGCCATTCGGTGCGCGCCGGCATCGCCTTCTGCCCCGAAGACCGCAAAGTCGAGGGCGTGGTCGGCGAGCTCACCGTGCGCGAGAACATCGTTCTCGCCCTGCAGTCCAAGCGCGGTTGGCTGAGGCGCCTGTCGCGCGGCGAACAGGAAAAACTCGCCGCCGACATGATCAAGGCGCTCGGCATCGCCACGCCGGATGCGGAGAAGCCGGTCGGCCAATTGTCGGGCGGCAACCAGCAGAAGGTCATTCTGGCGCGCTCGCTCGTTTCCGGCCCGCGCGTGCTCATTCTCGACGAGCCGACCCGCGGCATCGACGTCGGCGCGCACGCGGAAATCGTGACCCTGATTCGCAAGCTGTGTGCGCAGGGGCTGGCATTGCTGGTCGCTTCGTCGGAGCTTGACGAATTGGTCGCGGTCAGCGACCGGATTGCGGTGTTGCGTGATCGTCATATGATCGGCGAGATCGCCGGCGCGGACATCACCCGCGAGAACGTCATCCAAATGATCGCCGGCGCGAAATCATGACCCAGGTTCAGACGACGCCGACCAACGCCCCCTCGTTCGGGGCAGCGCTGCGCGCGCTTGCCCGCCACAAGGTGGTCTGGCCGCTGGCGGCGCTGGCGCTGCTCTTCATCGTCGACTTCATCATCTCGCCCGGGTTCTTCAGCATCCGCATCGTCGAGGGCCGACTGTTCGGCATCGTGATCGACATTTTCTATCGCGCCATGCCGACCGCGCTGGTCGCGCTGGGCATGGCGGTGGTGATCGGCACCAAGGGCATCGATCTGTCGGTCGGCTCGATCATCGCCATTGGCGGCGCTGTGATCACCTGGCGCATTCACGCGGGCGATCCCCATATTGTCATTCTGCTGACCGCGCTGTGTGTCGGCCTGTTGTGCGGCATCTGGAACGGCTTCCTGGTGGCGGTGCTCGACATTCAGCCGATCATCGCCACGCTGATCCTGATGGTGTCGGGCCGCGGCATCGGGCTGATGATCAATCTGCTTTACGGGGGCACCGACCCGAGCTTCACCAGCCCGCTGCTGCAGAATCTTAGCACCGGCCATATCGGCTACATTCCGACCCGACTGTTCGTGTTCCTGTTCGTGTTGCTGCTGCTGTGGGCGCTGCTGCGCCGCACTGCGCTCGGACTGTTCCTCGAGTCGGTCGGCGGCAACGCCAAGGCGGCCTACCTGACCGGCATCAACGCGCGCCTGGTGATCTTTTCCGCCTATGTGATCTGCGGCCTGACCGCATCGTCGGCTGGCGTCATCCTGACCGCCGACACCCACACGTCGGATCCCGTCAGCGTCGCCCTCAACATCGAACTCGACGCCATCCTGGCGGTGGTGATTGGCGGGGGCTCGTTGTCGGGCGGGCGCATCTATCTCGGCATGACGATCCTGGGCGCTCTGGTCATTCAATCGCTGACGACGACCATTCTGACGAGCGGCATGCCGCCGGAATACAATCTTGTGGTCAAGGCAGTGGTGGTTGTGATCGTGCTGCTGCTGCAGTCGAGCAACTTCCGCAATTTGGCGGTGTCGATGCTCGCGAGGAGGAAGCGGTGAACGAGAAGTATCTGCCGCTGACCGCGACGATCGTCGTCTTCCTGGCGCTGTTTGCGACCGGCGGCGTTCTCTACAACAACTTCGTCTCGACGCTGGTGTTCGGCGACATCCTGGCCGACAACGCCTTCATCATCATCGCCGCCATCGGCACGACGTTCGTCATCATTTCGGGCGGCATCGACCTTTCGATCGGCTCGATGATCGGTTTCGTCGGCGTGGTCATGGCCAATCTCGATGTCGTCGGCTGGCATCCGCTGGTTTCGGGCGGGATGATGCTGATCTTTGGCCTGGCTTACGGCGCGCTGATCGGATTGATCATCGACTTCTGCGAGATCCAGCCGTTCATCGTCACGCTCGCCGGGCTGTTTCTGCTGCGCGGCAGTTGCTTCATGATCAACCTCGATGCGGTGCCGATCCGCCATCCGTTCGTCCAGGATTTCGCGTCGGCGAGCATTCCGTTGCCGGGAGGGGGCTTCCTCGCCAGCTCGGCGATCGTCATGCTGATTTCGCTGGTCGCCGCCGTGTTCATCGGCCATTTCACCCGTTTCGGCGCCAACATCTACGCCATCGGCGGCGATCGG
Organism: uncultured Alphaproteobacteria bacterium; assembly: GCA_963835215.1. Classification (GTDB taxonomy): domain Bacteria; phylum Pseudomonadota; class Alphaproteobacteria; order Rhizobiales; family Beijerinckiaceae; genus Roseiarcus. The sequence goes on from CAWIES010000001.1 coordinate 406,255, forward strand.
TCTTCGGCGACGCTGATGGGCGTGCCGATGCGTCGCACCATGATGGGGATCTACGCGATGGGCGGCTTCTACAGCGCGCTTGGCGGCGTCATCTACGCCCTCTACACCTCGTCAGGCTATCCGCTGGCAGGCACCGGCAACGAACTGACCGCCATCGCCTCGGTCGTGCTCGGCGGCACCCTGCTGACCGGCGGCGTCGGCCTGGTCGTCGGGACGTTGTTTGGCGGCATGATCTTCGGCCTGATCGCCACGCTGATCAATTTCAATGGGTCCCTCAATGGCGCCTGGATCATGATCGTGGGCGGCGTGCTGCTGTTCCTGTTCATCGTTCTGCAGCGCTTCCTCCTCGGCTCGTTCAGGCTGAGGAGCGCTGCCTGAGGCCAGACCGCAATGGCGCGCGCGACCCGACCAACGCCAACCAGCCAACCGCCGAAACGCCGGGTTGGCGAGCGCCGTGCGGCGATTACGCTTGCGGCGACCGTGGAGGTCGAGACGCGCCCGGCGACGCGGCGGGGCGAGGGCCAGCTCGCGGCGCGGCTCGGACAGGAAATCGTCAGCGGCGTCTACCCGGCCGGCTCGTTGCTGCCGAATTCGGCGGAGATGGAGGAACGCTTCTCCGCTTCGCGCACGGCGTTGCGTGAAGCCTATAGCAAGCTCAGCGGCAAGGGACTGATCGTCGCGCGGCCGAAGATCGGCACCCGCGTGCGCCCGCGCACGGATTGGAATCTGCTCGACCCGGAGGTTCTCGCCTGGCATCTCACCGACGAGCCGGACGAGCGGATGGTCATGGACCTGTTCGGATTGCGGCGGGCGATCGAGCCTTTGGCGGCGGAGATCGTAGCGGCCGGACGCACTGCGGCGAATGTCGCGCGGATCGCCGAGGCCTATGACCGCATGGAGCGGTTCAAGAACGGCGGCGGCGATCTGATCGGCGCCGATCTCGATTTTCACCTCGCCATTCTCGATGCGACCGGCAACCACTTTCTACGCGCACTCGGCGGCCTCATTCAGGCGTCGATGGTGTGCAGCTTCCGCCTGAGCTGGCTTGGCGCGGCGGCGATCCGCGATGACCGCCTTTTGCAGCATCGCAGCGTTCTCGACGCGATTCGCGAGGGCGCCCCCGATCAGGCGCGCCAGCGTATGGTCGAGTTGCTCACCGATTCGGTGGACGACATTCGCAAATATTGCCGGCGTCGCGACCGCGCGGTTGCGCGCACGCAGCGACGGAGACAGGCGCTTTGAACCCGAACCGCGCCGCGATCAAGAGCTCTCGCACTCAGGCGCCGCGCGCAGCAGAGGACCGGATATGTTCACGATAGGGATCGACTACGGCACCAACTCGGTGCGGGCGCTGGTGGTGCGCTGCGCCGACGGAGCCGAGTTCGGCAGTAGCGTCGTTGGCTATCCTTCCGGCGACGAAGGCGTGCTGCTCGATTCCAGCGACCATCATCTCGCCCGCCAGCGACCGGGCGACTACCTCTACGGGCTCGAGCGCAGCGTCGAGGGCGCGCTGGCCGAGGCGATGAAGAAGCCCGGCTTCGACGTCGCCAAGGTGGTCGGGCTCGGCGTCGACACGACCGGATCGAGCCCGCTGCCGGTCGACGCGAAGAATCGTCCGCTCGCGCTCGACGCCAAATGGGACGAGAATCTCGCGGCGCAATGCTGGCTGTGGAAGGACCACACCGGTTGGAGCGAGGCGGCCAAGATCAACGAACTCGCCGCCAAGCATCGGCCGCAATACATCGCCAAATGCGGCGGCGTCTATTCCTCGGAATGGTGGTGGTCGAAGATCTGGCATTGCCTCGCCGTCGCTCCCGACGTCTTCGAGGCCGCCTTCTCCTGGGTCGAGATCGCCGATTGGATTCCGTCGGTGCTGGCGGGCGTCGTCGATCCGCGCAAGATCAAGCGCGGCGTCTGCGCTGCGGGCCACAAGGCGCTCTACTCCGACGAATGGGGCGGGCTGCCCGATAAGGAATTCCTCTCGCTGCTCCATCCCAAGCTCGCCGCGCTGCGCGACCGCCTCTACGACAAGGCCTACGACGCGCAGGAATCGTCGGGAAACTTGTGCGCCGAATGGGCGAAGCGGCTGGGATTGCCCGCCGGCATTCCGATCGCCATCGGCGAGTTCGACGTCCACTACGGCGCGATCGGCTGCGGCATTCGCGAGGGCACGCTGGTCAAGGTGATCGGCACCTCGACCTGCGACATCTGCGTCGTTTCGGCCGAAAAGAGCGTCGACGACATCCCGGGCATTTGCGGCATCGTCAAAGGCGCGGTGCTGCCCGGATATTACGGCGTCGAGGCGGGTCAGTCGGCGGTCGGCGACATTTTCAAATGGTGGGTCGAATGGGTATGCCGGGGCGATGCCGATACGCACGCCGAGCTCAGCGCGGAAGCCGCCAAGCAGAAGCCGGGGCAGGCGGGCCTGGTCGCGCTCGACTGGAACAACGGCAACCGCACCATTCTCGTCGACCAGTTGCTGTCCGGCCTGATCGTCGGCCAGACGCTCTATACGACGCGGGCGGAAATCTACCGCGCGCTGATCGAGGCGACCGCCTTTGGCGCGCGCGCGATCGTAGAGCGGCTCAAGGAATACGGCGTGCCAGTCAATCGCGTCGTGTGCGCGGGCGGCATCGCCGAGAAGAACCCGCTGCTGATGCAAATCTACGCCGATGTCATCGGCTGCACGATGCTGGTCGCCGGCTCCAGCCAGAGCTGCGCGCTGGGTTCGGCGATCTCGGCCGCGGTGCTGGCGGGCGCGCATCCCAATTTCGCGGCGGCGACACAAGCGATGACCTCGCTGGCGCCCATGAGCTACGAGCCGGTCGCCGCGCACATGGCGGTCTACGACAAGCTCTACGTCCTCTATCGCCAGTTGCACGACAGTTTTGGCGGGCTCGACAAATCCATCGACCTGTCGCGCTTCATGAAGGCGCTGATCGAGATCAAATACGCCGAACACGCGTGAACCGCAGGGCCGCGCCCTAGAGCAAACACCAACCCGTCGAGACAAAAATGATCAACCTCGCCAAACCCGAAATCTGGTTCATCTGCGGTTCGCAGCATCTCTACGGGCCGGGGCCGCTGAAGCAGGTCGCCGACAACGCGAAGAAGATCGCCGAGGGGCTCGCCAAGTCCGCGCGCCTGCCGCTCAAGACCGTGTTCAAGGCGCTGCTGACCACGCCCGACGAGATCGCCAAGCTGTGCCTCGAGGCCAATTCCGATCCCAATTGCGGCGGCCTGATTCTCTGGATGCACACCTTCTCGCCCTCGAAGATGTGGATCAGAGGCCTCAACGTTCTGCAAAAGCCGTTCGTGCACCTGCACACGCAGTTCAATGCCGAGCTGCCGTGGAATACGATCGACATGGACTTCATGAACCTCAACCAGTCGGCGCACGGCGACCGCGAGGCGGGATTCATCCACACCCGCATGCGCCTCGCGCGCAAGGTCGTAGTCGGCCATTGGTCCGATCCGGAGGTGCACGATCGCCTTGGCGCTTGGATGCGCGCCGCGCGCGCCTGGCACGATTGGCAGGGGGCGAGGGTCTGCCGCTTCGGCGACAACATGCGTCAGGTGGCGGTGACCGAAGGCGACAAGGTGTCGGCCGAGATGACCTTCGGCTTTTCGACCAATGGCTATGGCGTTGGCGATCTCGTCGCCAAGGTCGACAAGGTGTCGGGCGCCGCGGCAGCAGAACTCGCCGCGCAATACGAGGCGCAATACGCGGTGGCCGCCGAGCTGCGCAAAGGCGGCAAGCGCCATGAGTCGCTGGTCTATGGCGCGCGCCTCGAACTCGGCCTGCGCGCTTTTCTCGAAGAGGGCGGCTTCAAGGCGTTCACCGACACGTTCGAGGATCTGCACGGGCTCAAGCAATTGCCCGGCCTCGCGCCCCAGCGGCTGATGGCCGAAGGCTACGGCTTTGGCGGCGAAGGCGACTGGAAGACCGCGGCGCTGGTGCGGGCGATGAAGGTGATGGGCGAGGGCCTGCCCGGCGGCACCTCGTTCATGGAGGATTACACCTATCACCTGCCCGCCGGCGGGGGGCAGGTGCTGGGCGCGCATATGCTGGAAATCTGCCCAAGCATCGCCAAGGGAACGCCGTCGCTGGAAATCCATCCGCTTGGCATCGGCGGCAAGGAAGATCCGGTGCGCCTGGTGTTCGACGCCGCGCCGGGGCCGGCGCTCAACGCCAGCCTGATCGACCTTGGCAATCGCTTCCGCCTCGTCGTCAACGAGATCGACGTCGTCGCGCATCCCAAGCTGCCTAAGCTGCCGGTGGCGCGCGCGGTGTGGGAATGCCGGCCCGATCACAAGACCGCCTGCGCGGCCTGGATTTACGCGGGTGGCGCGCATCATTCGGGTTTCAGCTACAGCGTGACGAGCGAGATGCTGGAAGACTTCGCCGCAATGGCCGGCATCGAACTCACATTGATCGGCGCCGACACGCGCATCCCCGCCTTCAAGCAGGACTTGCGCTCTAACGAAGTCTATTACCACCTGGCGCGCGGCTTCCGCGCCTGAGCACTGAGCGGACAAGGGCGAGCATGCACAAGGAACTCAAGCGCGAAGCCTATGAGGCCAATGTCGCCCTGCCGCGACAGGGCCTCATCAACCTCACCTTCGGCAACGCCAGCGCGATCGACCGCGCCAAGGGCGTCTTCGCGATCAAGCCGAGCGGCGTCGACTACGCGGCGCTGACGCCCGACGACATGGTGCTGATCGATCTCGAGGGGAAGAAGCTCGAGGGCAAGCTCAATCCTTCCTCCGACACGCCGACCCATCGCCGGCTGTTCATCGCCTTTGGCGAAATCGGCGGCGTCGTGCACACCCATTCGACGCACGCCACCGCCTTCGCCCAGGCGGGCAAGCCGATCCCGATCTTCGGCACCACCCACGCCGACTATTTCCACGACGCGGTGCCGGTCACGCGCAAGATGACGCCGGCCGAGATCGCCTCGGCCTACGAATGGGAGACCGGCTCGGTGATCATCGAGCGGCTCAAAGGGATCGATCCGGCCGACAGTCCTGGCGTGCTGGTCAACCGCCACGCGCCCTTCACCTGGGGGCCGAGCGTCGCCAAGGCGGTAGAGACGGCGGTCGCGCTCGAAGTCGTCGCCCACATGGCGCTACTGTCGCTTCAGGTCGCGCCCGGCCTCAAGGAGATCGAGACCGAACTGCGCGACAAGCATTTCAAGCGCAAGCACGGCCCGGGCGCTTACTACGGC
>CAWIES010000002.1:0-1790586 GCA_963835215.1 uncultured Alphaproteobacteria bacterium
TTTGGGCGTCGGGGGATTTTGTGAAGTTTGGTTGCGGGGGCAGGATTTGAACCTGCGGCCTTCAGGTTATGAGCCTGACGAGCTACCGGGCTGCTCCACCCCGCGTCGCAGGCGCTATGATCGCCGCAGAACGGCTGATTGTGAAGAGGAAGTGTCCGTTCTTTGCAGGCCTGGCGACGACCTACTCTCCCGTGTCTTGAGACAAAGTACCATTGGCGCTGAGGCGTTTGACGGCCGAGTTCGGGATGGGATCGGGTCTTATCGCCTTGCAAAGAGCCACCAGGCCGGCAAAGGACGGAGTTGAAGCAAAATGGTTTTTCGGCATCGCAGTCGTCATCCGGCTTCGAAGAAGGCGGTTGACGAGCCGTCTTCTGATCGCTATTGCGATCTGTCGACGCGCTTGGCGAATGAGAACAATCAAGCCGAACGAGCGATTAGTACCGGTAAGCTGCACGCGTTGCCGCGCTTCCACACCCGGCCTATCGACGTGGTGGTCTTCCACGGCTCTTCAGGGAGAAATCGTTTTGAGGCTGGTTTCCCGCTTAGATGCCTTCAGCGGTTATCCATTCCGTATATAGCTACCCTGCACTGCGGCTGGCGCCACAACAGGTCCACCAGAGATACGTTCACCCCGGTCCTCTCGTACTAGGGGCAAATCCTCTCAATTCTCCTACACCCACGGCAGATAGGGACCAAACTGTCTCACGACGTTTTGAACCCAGCTCACGTACCACTTTAATCGGCGAACAGCCGAACCCTTGGGACCTTCTCCAGCCCCAGGATGTGATGAGCCGACATCGAGGTGCCAAACACTCCCGTCGATATGGACTCTTGGGGAGTATCAGCCTGTTATCCCCGGCGTACCTTTTATCCGTTGAGCGATGGCCCACCCACGCGGGACCACCGGATCACTATGACCGACTTTCGTCTCTGCTCGACTTGTTTGTCTCGCAGTCAGGCTGGCTTATGCCATTGCACTCAACGACCGATTTCCGACCGGTCTGAGCCAACCATTGCGCGCCTCCGTTACTCTTTGGGAGGCGACCGCCCCAGTCAAACTACCCACCATGCGTTGTCCCGGCCCCGGATGAGGGGTCGCGGTTAGACATCCATCAAGTCAAGGGTGGTATTTCAAGGGTGGCTCCACCAGAGCTGGCGCCCCGGCTTCAAAGCCTACCACCTATCCTACACATGACTTAACGAATGCCAACGCAAAGTTATAGTAAAGGTGCACGGGGTCTTTCCGTCTGACCGCAGGAACCCCGCATCTTCACGGGGACTTCAATTTCACTGAGCTGACGTTGGAGACAGCGGGGAAGTCATTACGCCATTCGTGCAGGTCGGAACTTACCCGACAAGGAATTTCGCTACCTTAGGACCGTTATAGTTACGGCCGCCGTTTACCGGGGCTTCAATTCAAGGCTTGCACCTCTCCTTTTAACCTTCCGGCACCGGGCAGGCGTCAGACCCTATACGTCATCTTACGATTTCGCAGAGCCCTGTGTTTTTGTTAAACAGTCGCCACCCCCTGGTCTGTGCCCCCCCGACACGCTTGCGCTCGACCGAGGGCCTCCTTATCCCGAAGTTACGGAGGTAAATTGCCGAGTTCCTTCAACGTCATTCTCTCAAGCGCCTTGGTATGCTCTACCTGTCCACCTGTGTCGGTTTCGGGTACGGTCTGATGCGGGGGCTATTTCCTGGAACCTCTTCGCCGCCAGGCCAATCCAATAAGGCCAAACAACTTACGCGATCCGTCACCACCCGCTGGCTCACGAATATTAACGTGATTCCCATCGACTACGCCTTTCGGCCTCGCCTTAGGGACCGGCTAACCCTGCGAAGATTAACTTTACGCAGGAACCCTTGGACTTTCGGCGACACTGTCTTTCACAGTGTTTGTCGTTACTCATGTCAGCATTCGCACTTCCGATGCCTCCAGGAGCCCTCACGGGTCTCCCTTCATCAGCCTACGGAACGCTCCGCTACCGCTCGATCTTGCTAAGAATCGAACCCAAAGCTTCGGCTCGTGGCTTGAGCCCCGTTACATCTTCGGCGCAGAAACCCTTATTTAGACCAGTGAGCTGTTACGCTTTCTTTAAAGGATGGCTGCTTCTAAGCCAACCTCCTGGTTGTTTTGGGATTTCCACATCCTTTCCCACTTAGCCACGAATTGGGGGCCTTAGCTGTTGGTCTGGGTTGTTTCCCTCTCCACAATGGACGTTAGCACCCACTGTGTGGCTCCCGAGAATGACTTCCAGGTATTCGGAGTTTGGTTAGATTTGGTAGGGTTTTAGCCCCCCTAGCCCATCCAGTGCTCTACCCCCTGGAGCCTCATCTCGAGGCTATACCTAAATATATTTCGCGGAGAACCAGCTATTTCCGAGTTTGGTTGGCCTTTCACCCCTAATCACAAGTCATCGGAGTCTTTTTCAACAGGCACCCGTTCGGTCCTCCAGCAAGTGTTACCTTGCCTTCAACCTGCTCATGACTAGATCACTCGGTTTCGGGTCTAAAGCATCGAACTGAAACGCCCTGTTCAAACTCGCTTTCGCTGCGCCTACGCCTATCGGCTTAAGCTTGCTCGATACTTTAAGTCGCTGACCCATAATACAAAAGGTACGCCGTCACCCAACTTGCGACGGGCTCCGACTGTTTGTAGGTATCCGGTTTCAGGAACTGTTTCACTCCCCTCGTCGGGGTGCTTTTCACCTTTCCCTCACGGTACTTGTTCGCTATCGGTCGCTGAGGAGTACTTAGGCTTGGAGGGTGGTCCCCCCATGTTCAGACAGGATTGCACGTGTCCCGCCCTACTCATATCTTCTGCTCTCATCTTATCCATACGGGGCTGTCACCCGCTGCGGCCCGGCTTTCCAACCGGTTCTGGTCATCAAAACAAAAGCATTGGCCTGGTCCGCGTTCGCTCGCCACTACTAACGGAGTCTCGTTGATGTCCTTTCCTCCGGGTACTTAGATGTTTCAGTTCCCCGGGTTCGCTTTTATTCCCCTATGTATTCAGGAATAAATACCTTCTCTTGATCTCTGCTAGTCCAAAGATCGCTCGAAGCTCGCTTTCGCCACAGAACCAAGCCGACCCGCCTCCCCGAAGCGACCTGTGCGTGAACTCCGCTCAGCGTCATCGACGCGTCTCTTCGGAGTAACAGAGATCGAAGGTGGGTTTCCCCATTCGGAAATTCTCGGATCAAAGCCTGTTCGCAGCTCCCCAAGACTTATCGCAGCGTACCACGTCCTTCATCGCCTCTCAGCGCCAAGGCATCCACCGAGATACCCTTAAGACACTTGATTGTTCTCATTACCAACGCGCGCCGTCAGTTCCGCATCAGCGATCTCGCGATCGACTAGAAATCGCCAATTCGACTCGGCAGTCTACGGACCCTCCCCTTGTCAATCGTCTTGACTTTCGAAAAGACCATTTTGCTTCAAACACATCCGGGAGCCTGCGGTCAAGCGAAGCCCACGACTGAGATGCTCGATGATCAGGATGACGGACGAGAGCATCAAGACTCAGATGCCTTACGGACCTTCCCGCTGCACTTCGCCCCCATCCGTTCGACCGAATGTGTTTCCTCTTCACGATGTCAGACATGAACCGGCTCGCTTACGCGCCAAAGCGCGCACGGGCGCCGGCAACTGGTCTTCGAAGGTCAGCGCTCGGCGTTCAAACCTGATAGATTGCATCGGACACGATCGGAAGCTCGACGCGTCCACACGCGTCGCCGACTCAGATCATCGACCTGGTGGAGCCAGACGGGATCGAACCGACGACCTCATGCTTGCAAAGCACGCGCTCTCCCAACTGAGCTATGGCCCCGTGAAGACCGGCAGTGTCGTGGCACGGCAGAGCTCAGCAGCGCGCTGCCGACTGCCGAAACCCGCTAGCTGCACCTGGTGGGCCTGGGAGGACTTGAACCTCCGACCTCACGCTTATCAAGCGCGCGCTCTAACCAACTGAGCTACAAGCCCGAGCTCTGAGGCTGCATCAGAGCGCCCAGTGCTCGAACAGCGACGAACCAGGCTCGCTTCGAACAACGACTCTGTCACCCGACTCCCGTCCATCCTTCGATGGAAGAAAGAGAGACGAAGACGGCGGCGTCCCGCCAATGCGGCTCTGACTAGGCCGCTGATTCTCTGACGCCGGACAAAACGGGCCGACCGAGGCCGAGCCCGTCTGTGACTGATCGTCTCCGATCCAGAAAGGAGGTGATCCAGCCGCAGGTTCCCCTACGGCTACCTTGTTACGACTTCACCCCAGTCGCTGACCCTACCGTGGTCGCCTGCCTCCTTGCGGTTAGCGAAACGCCTTCGGGTAAAACCAACTCCCATGGTGTGACGGGCGGTGTGTACAAGGCCCGGGAACGTATTCACCGCGGCGTGCTGATCCGCGATTACTAGCGATTCCAACTTCATGCACTCGAGTTGCAGAGTGCAATCCGAACTGAGACGGCTTTTTGAGATTTGCTAGGGGTCGCCCCTTCGCATCCCTCTGTCACCGCCATTGTAGCACGTGTGTAGCCCAGCCTGTAAGGGCCATGAGGACTTGACGTCATCCCCACCTTCCTCCGGCTTATCACCGGCAGTCCCTCTAGAGTGCCCAACTGAATGATGGCAACTAAAGGCGAGGGTTGCGCTCGTTGCGGGACTTAACCCAACATCTCACGACACGAGCTGACGACAGCCATGCAGCACCTGTGTTCCCGGCTCCGAAGAGAAGATCGCATCTCTGCAATCCGTCCAGGACATGTCAAAAGCTGGTAAGGTTCTGCGCGTTGCTTCGAATTAAACCACATGCTCCACCGCTTGTGCGGGCCCCCGTCAATTCCTTTGAGTTTTAATCTTGCGACCGTACTCCCCAGGCGGGATGCTTAAAGCGTTAGCTGCGCCACTGAAGAGCAAGCTCCCCAACGGCTAGCATCCATCGTTTACAGCGTGGACTACCAGGGTATCTAATCCTGTTTGCTCCCCACGCTTTCGCGTCTCAGCGTCAGTTCCGGGCCAGTGAGCCGCCTTCGCCACTGGTGTTCTTGCGAATATCTACGAATTTCACCTCTACACTCGCAGTTCCACTCACCTCTCCCGGACTCAAGACTTCCAGTATCAAAGGCAGTTCCAAGGTTGAGCCTTGGCATTTCACCCCTGACTTAAAAGCCCGCCTACACGCGCTTTACGCCCAGTAATTCCGAACAACGCTAGCCCCCTTCGTATTACCGCGGCTGCTGGCACGAAGTTAGCCGGGGCTTCTTCTCTCGGTACCGTCATTATCGTCCCTAGCGAAAGAGCTTTACAACCCTAAGGCCGTCATCACTCACGCGGCATGGCTGGATCAGGCTTGCGCCCATTGTCCAATATTCCCCACTGCTGCCTCCCGTAGGAGTTTGGGCCGTGTCTCAGTCCCAATGTGGCTGATCATCCTCTCAGACCAGCTACCGATCGTCGCCTTGGTGCGCCATTACCTCACCAACTAGCTAATCGGACGCGGGCCAATCCTTCGGCGATAAATCTTTCGCCTCTCGGCCGTATCCGGTATTAGCTCAAGTTTCCCTGAGTTATTCCGAACCGAAGGGTATGTTCCCACGCGTTACTCACCCGTCTGCCGCTCCCCTATTGCTAGGAGCGCTCGACTTGCATGTGTTAAGCCTGCCGCCAGCGTTCGTTCTGAGCCAGGATCAAACTCTCAAGTTGAATTGAGATCTTTGTCCTGACTGGTCACTTCAACAGTTCCCTCGCGGAAACCGCTTATTCTTGACGAGTTCCAAACACATCCGCTCAAACACAACACCAATCAGACCGTCTCACGACGTTCCGCACTGGCTCATGCCCAAGCGCGATGAATTTCGAAACGTGACCGTCAGTATCTCTTCGGACTTCGCTCCCCAAGCCTGACCCCAGCCCAACAAACCGAACCCGCTCGCGCAAGCCCAACCCGCCAAACCAAAACCAAACCCAGACAACAAAGCCCCGCAAGGAAACCGCCGCCCACGTCTCTCTTTCTTCCGATACAATTGTCAAACAGCGTTCCGAAGCCGAAGCCCCGAAGCCCGATGAACCCGCCCTCGCAACTTGCGAACGACCAATTGCATCGCGCTCAATTTCTCGGTCCGACCCGCCCCCTAGAAAACGTGCGAACCGCTCCGCCCCCGCCTCTCAGCAGGGAGGAGACCTAAACATGTTCACCCGAAAACCGCGGGGCCCGCTTCCGCTCGAACGCGGCAGCGCCGTCGGCGTGCCGCGATATAGGAAAGCCGCCGCCGCGTGTCAAACAGTTTTTCGCGGAATTGTTCAACGCGCTGCGCAACGTGCGCAATTGACGCAGCGACGCGACGACCAAGCGGCGCCGATCAACGCCAAGCCCTTCACGGCCAAGTCCTTCACGGCCAAGCGGCGAACGATGTCGCTTCTTGCGGCGGCGCGACGCGCGCCTCTTTGCGATAGGCGCCGGGCGACACACCGGCGCGGCGCGAGAAGAAGCGGCTGAAATAAGCCGGATCGCGAAAGCCCAAGCTGAAGGCGATCTGCTCCACGGTCTGCGCCGTGTCGCGCAGGCGGACGCGCGCTTCGACGACCAACCGCTCATGCACCAGGCGTTGCGGCGGACGGCCAAACGCCTTGGCGCAGGCGTCGTGCAGATGGGCGCGCGCGACCCCGAGCATGTTCGCATAATCGTCGAGGCCGAGATTGTCGCGGTAGTGCAGCTCGACGAGTTGACGGAATCGCTGCGCGGTCGGAGCGCCGGCGGCGAGCGCGTCGGAAGCGCGCGCGAGCCCGCCCTCGCGCCACAGATGCATCAGCAGCAAGCCAAGATAGAGCGCCGACATCGCCGGGGCGCCCGGACCGGGGTCGCGCAATTCGCGCGCCAGCGCTGCGAACAGCGTTTCGATCTCTGCGAGACTGGCCGCGGCCGACGCCACCAGGATGCGCTCGAGCAGCGGGCGCAATTGCGCGGCGAGCGGGTTGTCGCCGATCGCGCGCCAGACGACATCCTCAGCGGCGGTGAGCGTTGCGCCGTCGCCCCCAGCAATGAGACGAAATTCGCCGCGCGCCGCGAAGGGCAGCCATAGAATCTGCGGCGCAGACAATTCGAGCCGCGCGCCCTCGCGCGGCGCGAAGACTGCGCGCCCACGCCGGACGAAAAAGGCGCGAAAGCACGGCGCGCCGTCGAGACTGGCGGCCGACCAGGCGCGATCCGCGAGCGCGGCGTCCAGCCGAGTCGCGACCAGCGCCGCGCGATGGGCGCTCGCCTCAATGCGTGGACGATTCGGCCCGGATTCCAGCATGTCGGCGCTCCCCTCCCCTTGCTGCAAAAGTACAAGAGAAATCGAGAATCGTCCATTGTCGCGCGATGGAGCGCGCGGCTTACTGGGGTCGTGAGCGGCCTGAGAGCCGCCAAGGCGAGGAACGCAGGCCCGGCGCTGCAAAGCCCGGCCAAGTTTGAGAAGAGGCGAGGCCGTGACCGACGTTGCGTTGCTGGTGCGCGACCGCGACTTGCCCGCCGCCGGCGGCCTCATGTTCGAACGGCTCAATCCAATCACCGGCGAAGTCGCAACGCGCGCCGCTGCGGCCAGCGTCGAGGACGCCGAGGGCGCGGCTGCTGCGGCGGCGGCGGCGTTCTCGCTGTGGTCGGCGCTCGGCCCCAACGCGCGGCGGGCGCGGCTCGCTGCGGCCGCTGACGAGCTTGAGCGACGCGGCGCGGATTTCGTCGCGGCGATGGCGGAGGAGACCGGCGCGACCGAGGCCTGGGGCCGCCACAACGTGACCTTGGCGGCGGCGATGCTGCGCGAAGCGGCGGCGCTGACGACACAGGTCGCCGGCGAGATCATCCCGTCGGATCAGGCCCGGCGCGACTGCATTCGCGCTGCGCCAGCCGGTCGGGGTCGTGCTTGGCCTCGCGCCGTGGAACGCGCCGGTCATCCTCGCCGTGCGCGCGATCGCCGCGCCGCTCGCCTGCGGCAACACCGTGGTGCTCAAGGGCTCCGAGATTTGCCCACGCACGCATCGTCTGATCGGCGAGGTCTTCCGCGCCGCGGGCTTAGGCGAGGGCGTCGTCAATGTCGTCAGCAACGCGCCAGCGGATGCTTCACGCATCGTCGAGGCGCTGATCGCTCATCCGACGGTGCGGCGGGTCAATTTCACCGGCTCGACCCGGGTCGGGCGGCAGGTCGCCGAGCTCGCGGCGCGCCATCTCAAGCCGGCGCTGCTCGAACTCGGCGGCAAGGCGCCGCTGATCGTGCTCGACGACGCCGACCTCGACGAGGCGGTCGCCGCCGCCGCTTTCGGCGCGTTCATGAACCAGGGCCAGATTTGCATGTCGACCGAGCGGCTGATCGTCGATGAGCAGATCGCCGACGAATTCGCCGCCAGGCTCGCCGCCAAGGCGGCGACGCTGGTCGCCGGCGATCCGCGCAAGGCCAAGACGCCGCTCGGCGCGATCGTCAGCTTCGAAGCGGCGGAGCGGATCGTTGGCCTGGTGCGCGACGCCGTCGCCAAGGGCGCGCGCATTCTCGCCGGCGGCGGCGCCAACGGCGTGCTGATGGACGCGACCGTGCTCGACCATGTCACGCCGGCGATGCGCATCTACGGCGAGGAATCCTTCGGGCCGGTCGCGGCGATCATCCGCGTCGGCGGCGTCGAGGAAGCGGTCAGGGTCGCCAACGACAGCGAATACGGCCTCGCCGCGGCGGTGTTCGGCCGCGATCTCACCCGCGCCTTCGCGGTCGCCCGCCGCATCGAGAGCGGCATCTGCCACATCAACGGCCCGACGGTGCAGGACGAAGCGCAAATGCCGTTCGGCGGCGTCAAGGCGTCCGGGCTACGGGCGCTTCGGCGGCGCCGCCGCCATCCACGAGTTCACCGAGCTGCGCTGGATCACCATTGGAACCGGCCAGAGCCGGTATCCGATCTGAGACGAAAGAAGGAACTACCGAACTGGAGTTGCCAAGGATCGCCATTCGTCATCAACAAGCGCCACGGCGCAATGGGCCGGCCGCCGCGAGCGGATCGGCCTTTCACGGGAGGAAACGATGAACACGACAAAGGGTTCGCAGATTTGGTCCGGCGCCGGCCTGTCGCGCCGCACGCTGCTCACTGGCGCCGGCGCCGCCGGTCTCGCGCTCGCGGGGGGCCGGCGCACTTTCGCCGCCGGCGCCGCCAACGTGCTCAAGGTCGGCTTCATCAGCCCGCGCACCGGCGCGCTCGGCGGCTTCGGCCAGACCGACGGCTACGTGCTCGACGTGGTGCGCAAGGCGCTCGCCACGGGCTTCGCGGTCGGCGACAAGACCTATCGACGTCAAGATCCTCGACATGGACACGCAGTCCGATCCGTCGCGCGCTGGCCAGCTCGCCAAGGGCCTGATCAATTCCGACAAGATCGACCTGATGCTGGCGGTTTCGACGCCCGAGACGATCAACCCGGTCGCCGACGCCTGCGAGGCGGCGGGCGTGCCCTGCCTGTCGACCGTCATGCCGTGGGAAGCCTGGTATTTCGGCCGCGGCGCCAAGCCCGGCGCGCCCTCGCCGTTCAAGTGGACCTATCATTTCGGCTTCGGCGTCGAAGAGTTCCACAAGACCTATGTCTCGCAGTGGAGCGCTGCTCGAGACCAACAAGAAGGTCGGCGTGCTCTATCCCAACGACGCCGACGGCAACGCCATCCGCGCGCATCTCGCGCCCGCGCTTGGCCAAGGACGGCTTCACCATCATCGACCCCGGCCCGTATGAGGACGGCACGACCGACTATTCGGCGCAGATCGCGCTGTTCAAGAAAGAGAAGTGCGAGATCTTCAACACCTTCCCGATCCCGCCCGACTTCGCCGCCTTCTGGCGCCAGGCCGCGCAGCAGGGCTACACGAAGATGGTCAAGATCTGCCAGGTCGCCAAGACCGGCCTGTTCCCCGACGGCGTCGAGGCGCTCGGCGCCCTCGGCTACAATCTCGCCAGCGCCGCCTATTGGCACAAGGCGTTCCCCTACAAGTCCTCGCTGACCGGCGTCAGCGGCGACGAACTCGCCGACGGCTACGAAAAGAGCTCGGGCAAGCAATGGACCCAGCAGCTCGGCGCCTCGCTCGCGCTGTTCGACGCCGGCTTTGCCGCGCTGAAGGCCAGCGGCGACGCCGACCAACAAGGCGGCGGTCGCCAAGGCGATCGCCGGGCTCAACACGACGACCATCGCCGGCAAGGTCGACTTCACCAGCGGGCCGGTGCCCAACGTCGCCTCCGGACCGATCATCGGCACGCAATGGGTGAAGGCGGCGGCGGGAAGCAAGTTCAAGCTCGACTCGTCATCACCGATCACGCCACCGACCCCAACGTGCCGATCGGCGCCAAACTGCTGCCCTACAACGGCTGAGCGAAAGCCAAGAGCGAGAGCCAAGAGCGAACGTGACGCACGAGGCCGGCGATCCGCTGCTCGACGCCCGCGGGCTCCACAAGCGCTTCAACGCGCTGGTGGTGCTCG
This sequence comes from uncultured Alphaproteobacteria bacterium, assembly GCA_963835215.1. Lineage (GTDB taxonomy): Bacteria > Pseudomonadota > Alphaproteobacteria > Rhizobiales > Beijerinckiaceae > Roseiarcus. The sequence goes on from CAWIES010000002.1 coordinate 10,464, forward strand.
ACGGCGTCGACTTCGCTGTGCGCGCCGATGAAGCCGTCGGCATCGTCGGCCCCAACGGGGCGGGCAAGACCACACTGCTCAACGTGCTGGTCGGCGCGCATGCGCTGACCGCTGGCGAGGTGCGCTTTCGCGGCGAGGACGTGACCGCGCTGCCGACCGCCGAGCGCTGCCGGCGCGGCCTTGCCCGCACCCACCAGATTCCGCGGCCCTTCTGCGGGCATGACCGTGTTCGAGAACGTCTTGACCGCCGCCTTCCACGGCGGCGAGCTTGGTCGCGACGCCGCCTACGCGCGGGCCGCGCAGGCGCTGACCACAACCGGCATGACGAGCATCGCCAATCGCCGCGCCGAGACCTTGGGCCTCATCGACCGCAAGCGACTGGAACTCGCTCGAGCGCTCGCGACCGGCCCCTCGGCGCTGCTGCTCGACGAGATCGGCGGCGGGCTGACCGACGCCGAGGCCAACGAACTCGTCGACATGATCCTCGAACTCAAGCGCAGCGGCGTCGCCATCGTCTGGATCGAACACATCGTCCACATCCTGCTGCGCGTCGCCGAGCGGCTGATCTGCATGGACGCCGGGCGGATCATCGCCGACGGCGCGCCCGACGCGGTGATGCGCGACCCGGCGGTGATCGAAGCCTATCTCGGCGGAGGCGCCGGGATGAGCCTGCTGACAATCGACCGCGTTGAGGCGCGCCACGGCCTGTTGCAGGCGGTGCGCGGCGTCAGCTTCGCGATCGACAAGGGCGAGACGCTGGCGCTGGTCGGCGCCAATGGCGCCGGCAAGACGACGCTGCTGCGCGCAATTGCCGGCGCAGCACAAGCTGGCGGGCGGGCGCATCCTGTTCAAGGGCGCCGACATTTCTTCGCTCCGGCGCACGACGCGCGGGCGAGGATGGGAATTGCGCTGGTGCCGGAGGGCCGCCGTCTCTTTTCCGGCCTGACGGTCGAAGAGAATCTCGTGCTCGCCCGCTCGGCCCGCCGCAGCGGTCCGTGGACGCTCGAGGCGGTCATGGAGGCGTTCCCCAATCTCAAGGCGCGCCGGCGCAATCTCGCCGGCACGCTGTCGGGCGGCGAGCAGCAGGCGACGGCGATCGGCCGCGCGCTGATGACCAATCCGGAGATCATCCTGCTCGACGAAGTCTCGCTCGGCCTGTCGCCGCTGATCGTCAATCGCGTCTACGAGCGGCTCGAAGCGCTCAAGGGCTCGGGCGTCGCGATCGTCATCGTCGAGCAGGACCTCAAGCGCGCGATGGCGATGGCGAGCCGCACGATCTGCATGCTCGAAGGGGCGATCGCCGTCGAGGGGCGCGACCGACGTCGCTGACGCGCGAAGAGGTGACGCAAGCCTATTTCGGGCTCCGCCGCGCCGGCGAACGGAGAGCGCCGGCATGATCTTTCTCAACCAGATCATCCAGGGCGTGCTGCTCGGCGGCTATTACGCGCTGATCGCCTGCGGCCTGTCGTTCATGTTCGGCGTGATGCGGATCATCAATCTCGCCCACGGCAGCCTGGCGATTCTGTCCGCCTATGCGCTCTATGTGCTCGCCGACCGCTTCGGCGTCTCGCCGTTCCTCGGCCTCGTGATCGTCATCCCGGCGATGGCGCTGGTCGGCGCGGGTCTGCAGCGCACCGTGCTCGAGCGCAGCGCGCGCGGCGGCCTGCTGGTGCCGGTGCTCGCGACCTTCGGCCTGTCGATCCTGATCGACAATCTGCTGTTCGAACAGTTCGGCGCCGATACGCGCTCGCTCGCCCCCTATATCGGCGACCTTTCCTACGACAGTTGGGCGATCACCGACGACATCGCCATCGGCAAGCTGGCGGCTCTGACCTTGGCGACGGCGATCGTCCTGCTCGGCGGCATCCAGCTCTTTCTCAAGCACACCCCGCTTGGGCTGCGGATCCGCGCCACCGCCGAGGACGCCGACACGGTCGGCCTGGTCGGGATCAGCGCGCGGCGCGTCAATGCGTTCGCCGCGAGCATCGCGATGGGAACAGTGGCGATCTCGGGCGCGTTCCTGGCGATGCGCGCGACGTTCAACCCCTATGCCGGCGCGTTGCAGCTCATCTTCGCCTTCGAGGCGACGGTGATCGGCGGCGCGGGCTCGCTATGGGGAACCTTGTTTGGCGGCATCGTGCTCGGCGTCGCCCAGAGCGTCGGCGCCTCGATCAGCCCGCAGGGATTCTTCCTCGCCGGCCATTTCGCCTTCCTCGCTGCGCTGTTCTTTCGGCTGTTTTTCGGCGATCTCGGTCCCAGCCTGCGGCGCGTCTTTGTGCGGAGGCCGCTATGAGCGCGCCCGCCGCCATGCGGATCGAACGCTGGACGCGCGAATCGCGCATCGCGCTTACCGTCGCGGCGCTCGCCGCCGCGCTGCTGATCGTCGGGCCGTTGCTGTTCAGCGCCAACGCCGTCGACCGGCTGACGACGCTGTTCATCTACGTGATCCTCGCGGTGATGTGGAACGCGCTGGTCGGTTATTGCGGGCTGGTGTCGATTGGCCAGCAGGCGTTCTTCGGCCTTGGCGCCTATTTCGCCGTGCGGCTCGCCGATCTCGGGGTCAGCGTCTACCCCTCCTTGTTCGTTGCGGCGATCATTGTCGGCGCGCTGTCGCTGCCGCTGTCTTCGATCATGTTGCGCCTCAAGGACGGCGAATTCGCCATCGGCATGTGGGTCGTCGCCGAGCTCGCGCATCTGCTGGTCAATCTCGACACGCTGATCAACGGCGAGACCGGCACGTCGCTGATCGCGCTCAACGCCTACGCGATCGGCGAGCGGCGCGCGCTGACCTATTGGTGCGCCTTCGCCGGCATGGCGGGGCTGCTCGCCATCGTTTTCTTCCTGCTGCGCGGCCCGACCGGCGCCGCAATCCAGGCGATCCGCGACAACGAGCCGGCCGCCGAATCGATCGGCGTACGCGTGACGCGCGCCAAACGGCTGGTGTTCGTGCTCTCGGCAACCGGCGCGGCGCTCGCCGGCTCGCTGTGGGTTGCGACCGCCGTCACCTTTCAGCCGCGCACCTATTTTAGCCCGCAATGGACCGCCTACATGATTTTCATGGCGCTGGTCGGCGGGCTCGGCACATTCGAAGGCGCGATCATCGGCGCCGTCGTCTTCTTCGCCATCGAAGCGTGGTTCGGCGCCGCCGGCGTCTGGTACCTCGTTGGCCTCGGCGCCGCGGCGCTGGTCTTCGCGCTCGCCTTTCCGCGCGGCATTTGGGGCTGGGTCGAGGACCGCACCGCGCTGCGCCTGCTGCCGGTCGGCTATCGCATTCACTTTGGCGCCGGCGACTCAGCGCCGGCCGAAAAGGCGAAGACGCCCTGAGCGAGACGACAAGCGGCGCCAAGCGGCGTGTGAAGCGGGAGGAAGCGAATGTTGCTCGGCAAGACGATCGTCGTCACGGGAATTGCCTCGGGCATCGGCGCGCGCATTGGCGAACTGGCGAGCGCGCTCGGCGCCGAGGTGATCGGCGTCGACCTCCGGGCGCCCGCCGCGCCGTGCGGCGCCTTCCTCCAGGCCGACCTCGCCTCACCGACCGCCGGCGCGGAGTTGGCGCGCGCCCTGCCCGGCCGCATCGACGCCTTGTGCAACGTCGCGGGGGTCTCGGGCGTAGCGGGGGCGGCCAAGACTCTGGCGATCAATTTTTACGGCTTGCGCGCGCTGAGCGAAGCGCTGGCGCCGCAACTGCGCGAAGGTGGAGCAGTCGTCAATGTCGCCTCGATCGCCGGCTACGGCTGGCGCGCAAATCTCGAGCGCGCCAAAGCGTTCGTCGATCCAGCGGGCTTTCCCGATATCGCGGCGCTGCTCGCCCGCTTCAAGGTTCCGGGCGAAGAGGGCTACCCGCTCTCAAAGGAGCTATTGCTGCTGTGGACGATGCGCGCCGCCCATCAGCCGCTGTTTCGCGAGCGCGGCATTCGCGTCAACGCCGTCAGTCCCGGTCCGGTGACGACGCCGATCCTGAAGGAGTTCCGCCAGATCTTCGGCGACCCGCGCGTCGACGACGACATCGCGCGCGTCGGGCGCGCCGGCTCCCCCGGCGACATCGCGCCCGCCGGCGCTGTTCCTCTGTTCGGACGGCGCGCGCTGGATCAACGGCGCCAACCTGCCGGTCGACGGCGGGCTGGAAGCATCAATCAACGCCAGCGTCTGCGGGTTCTGACTTGCGCGCCGCTGGATTTCGGGCGCGCTCGAAGGGCGCGTCACTTATGACGAGAGGAGACGAACATGAAGGTCGATTTCATCATTGACGGCGCGGCTGTCGGCGCAGCCAACGGCGCGACGTTCGAGCGCCACGATCCGGTGACCGGCAAGGTCGCGAGCGAGGCGGCGGCCGCCAGCGAGGCCGATGTCGACAAGGTGGTCGAAGCCGCGGCGCGCGCCTTCCCCTCCTGGTCCGAGACCGGGCCGAGCGCGCGCCGAGCGCTGCTCAACAAGGCCGCCGATCTGTTGGAGAGCCGCACCCCCGAGTTCTCCAAGCTGATGACCGATGAGATCGGCGCGACCGGCCCGTGGGGCGGCTTCAATTGCTTCTTCGCCGCGACGCTGCTGCGCGAAGCCGCGGCGCTGACGACGCAGATCGTCGGCGAGGTCATTCCCGCCGACAAGCCGGGCGTGATGTCGCTGGCGCTGCGTCAACCGGTCGGCGTCGTCCTTGGCATGGCGCCATGGAACGCGCCGGTCATTCTCGGCGTCCGCGCGATCGCCCCGGCGCTCGCCTGCGGCAATACGGTGATTCTGCGCTCGTCCGAGGCGTGCCCGGCGACGCATCGCCTGATCGTCCAGACGCTCAACGACGCTGGCTTCCCCAAGGGCGTGGTCAATGTGATCTCGAATTCGCCCGAGGACGCGCCCAAGATCGTCGCCGCGTTGATCGCCCATCCCGAAGGTCAAGCGGGTCAACTTCACCGGCTCGTCGCGGGTCGGCAAGATCATCGCCAAGCTCGCGGCCGAGCATCTCAAGCCGGTGCTGCTCGAGCTCGGCGGCAAGGCGCCGCTGATCGTGCTCGACGACGCCGACCTCGACGCCGCGGTCGATGCGACGATTTTCGGCGCCTTCGCGAATTCCGGGCCAGATCTGCATGTCGACCGAGCGGTTGATTGTCGATGCGAAGGTCGCCGACGCGTTCGTCGCCAAGCTTGCCAAGCGCGCCGCCGCCCTGCCCGCCGGCGATCCGCGCGGCCACGTCGTGCTCGGCTCGCTGGTCAGCGTCGCGGCGGCCGAGCGCATGGACGCGCTGATCGCCGATGCAACCGGCAAGGGCGCCAAGGTCGTCGCCGGCGGCAAGCGCAATGGCGCGGTGGTCGAGGCGACCATCGTCGACCACGTGACGCCGAAGATGCGCATCTATGGCGAAGAATCCTTCGGGCCGGTCAAGCCGGTCGTGCGCGTCAACGGCGACGAGGAGGCGATCCGCGCCGCCAACGACACCGAATATGGCCTGTCCTCGGCGGTGTTCAGTCGCGATGTGCAGCGCGCTCTCGCCGTCGCCAAACGGCTCGAGACCGGCATCTGCCACATCAATGGCCCGACGGTGCACGACGAGGGCCAGATGCCGTTCGGCGGCGTCAAGGCGTCGGGCTACGGACGGTTCGGCGGCAAGGCGGTGATCGCCGAGTTCACCGAGCTGCGCTGGATCACGATCGAGGGGCCGCAGCACTATCCGTTCTGACCAATGGCGGCGCCGGCGGGAGAGGCCCGCTTGCCTCGCCGGCGCCGACCAAAGCACGATTGAGTTGGCCGGCGAGCCGCGTATGGTGAGCGCGGTCGCCGTTTGGGGAGGCGCAGTTGATAACATTGCGTCAGATCGAGGTGATCCGCGCGGTCATGGTCACCGGCACGATCAGCGGCGCCGCCAAGCTGCTCAGCGTCTCGGCGCCTGGCGTCAGCCGCCTCGTCAAGCACGCCGAGCGAGCCCTGGGCGTGCGCTTCTTCCAGCGCAAAAGCGGCCGCTTCTTCCCGACTGCGGAGGCGGAGCGGATCTTCGAGCAGATCAACGGCGTCTACAAGAAGGTCGACGATCTCAATTTCATCTTGTCGCGCATCGGGCGCGGCGACCTCTCCGAGTTGCGTATCGGCTCGGTGCCCAGTCTGTCGCAATCCATGGCGCCAAGGGCGATCGCGCGCGTGCGCCGCCGCTATCCCGACCTGCGCATCGACATCAACATCCTGAAGATCGAAGAGGCGATCGAATATTTGCTGCTCGGCAAGGGCGAGTGCGTAGCGATGAGCTACCGCTTCGACCATCCCGGCATCGATTTCGCGCCGCTCGCTTCAGGCGAGCTCTACTGCATCGTCCCGGCCGAGCACGAACTCGCCGCGCGTGCGCAGATCACCGCCGCCGAGATGTCGCGTTATCCGCTGATCGGCATCGACCCCAACGATCCTTATGGGCGCATCATGGTCGAGCTGTTCGCGCGCGGACGGCTCGACTACGACATCCGCATCAAGGCGCGCTTTGGCACCACGGTCTGCGGTCTGGTCAACGCCGGGCTCGGCATCGCCGTCATCGATCAGTTCACGCTCGCCTACAACAGCTTTCCCGGCGTCAAGCAGTTGCGCATCGCCGAGCCGACGCGCTTCGACACCTATGTCGCGACCAAGCGCGACACGCCGCTGTCGCTGCACGCCGAGTACTTCATCGCCTGCCTGCGGGCGGAAATGAGCGGCCTCGAAGCGGTCGCTCCGCCGAAGGCCGTGGCGGCAAGAAATTAACATAATGTTCAACTGCTCGACGAAAATAATAATTGAGTCAGGTTGGGGGCGGCCTATGGTCGGCATCCGAAGGCGCCGCCCGGCGCTATGTCCGCCCTTGCTATCAAGCACTTGTCAGAGCTCTCGGTGATCCAGGCGCAATATCGTCGCACGCCGCACGCGCTGCTCGGCCTGATCGGCTCGCCGATCGGCAGTTCTGCATCGCCGGCGATGCACGAGGCAGCCGGCGATGCTGTGGGCATCCGTTGCCATTATCAACTCGTCGACATTGGCGGCGCCGACCAGAGCGAGCTGGAGCGCCTGCTCCACGGGGTTCGCCGCCTCGGCTTTGCCGGCGTCAATGTCACCTTTCCCTATAAGGAGGCGGTGGTCGGGCTGCTCGACGACTTGTCGGCGGGCGCGCGAGCGGTCGGCGCGGTCAACACCGTCGTCGTGCGAGACGGGCGCCTCGTCGGCCACAACACGGACGCGACCGGGTTCCGCCGCGCCGTCCGCCAGCTTGTCGAAGCATCGGGGCGCGGTCCGCTCGCGCTGATCGGCGCGGGGGGCGTCGGCAAGGCGATCGCTTTCGCGCTGGCCGAGCTTGAAGTCGCCGACATTCGCGTCTTTGACGCCGATCCCGCCAAGACCGCCGATCTCGCCGCACGGATCGGCCAGCTCGGCAAGACGACGCCCTGCGCTTCCGTCGCGCAAGCGCTGACCGGTGCGGTCGGCCTGATCAACGGCACGCCGGTCGGCATGGCGCCCGACCGCGGCAGCCCGGTTCCGGCCGAATGTCTGCACAAGGGGCTGTTTGTCGTCGACGCCGTCTATTCGCCGCTCTGGACGCCATTGCTGCTAGGGGCTAGAGCGGCCGGCGCGCTGACGATGACCGGGCGCGACCTCGCCCTTTATCAGGCGGCGGACGCCTTCGAACTGTTCACTGGCGCCAGCGCCCCGATCGAAGCAATGGGCGCGGCGTTCGACAAAGTCATGGCGGAGCGCGAACGCGCCGCCAACATAACGCCGGCGCAATAAGCCGACGAAAGAGGGAGGAAGAGATGAAGACGCATCTGACTGGGGGCCTCGTGCTGCTTATCGCAGCCATGGCTGCGCCGGCGAAGGCGCAGGACATCGTGATGTCCGACGTCGCCGAATTGTCGGGCGGCGGAGCGACCGTCGGCACCAACTGGAAGAACGGCATCGACCTCGCGGTCGAAGAGATCAACGCGGCGGGCGGCGTGCTCGGCCACAAGCTGGTCGTCAGCCATGCCGACTCGCAATCCAACCCCGGCGTCGCGCGCGCACTGGTGCAGAAGGCGCTCGACTCCAACCCCTACGTCCTGCTCGGCCCCGGCTATTCCGGCTCGGTCAAGGCGACTGCGCCACTCGCGGCCGACGCCGGCGTCACCCAAATCATGGGCGGCGAAGCGGCAGAGTTGACCCAGATGGGCGACAAATTCCTGTTCCGCACTTCGTTCGGCCAGCAATCGACGATGCCCAAGGTCGCCAAATATATGGCCGAGGACATGAAGGCGAAGTCGGTCGCGGTCGTTTGGGTGAACAATGATTTCGGCCATGGCGGGCGCGACATGATCGAGAAGGCTTTGCAGGCGGTCGGCGTGAAAATCGCCGCCGACATCTCGACCGAAGCGGGCCAGGTCGATTTCGCCGCCGACGTCGCCAAAGTGCAGGCGTCTGGCGCCGACTCCGCCTTCGTCTATCTCAACGAAGACGAGAGCGCGCGCATCCTCAAGGAGTTCAAGCGGCAGAACGTCGCAATCCCGCTGATGGGCGAGACGACGCTGGTCGGGCAGAAGGTGATCGATCTTGCCGGCGACGCCGCCAATGGCGCGCGCGCTCATGTCGGGCTGACCACCGACGCGCCGGTCGATGCAGTGCGCGCCTTCCGCGATCGCTTCGTCAAGAAGTACAACTACGTGCCTGACCACAACGGCATGAAGGGCTATCTCGCCATCCAGATGGTCAAGGCCGCCACCGAGAAGATGGGCAAGGTCGATCCCAAGGGCATCGCCGACGCCCTGCACGGTCTCACCATCAAGGCCGCCGACGATCCGGGCATCCTGATGGACGTCACGTTCGACCAGAATGGCGACATCGATCGCGAGGGCTTCCTGGTCGAAGTGGTCGATGGCAAGCAGGTGGTCAAGCAGATCCTGCCCAAGCTGCACTGACGGGGCGAGGGCAAGGTCTCGAGAAACGCGCGGCGAGGCATGGTCGATCCGATCGAACTGGTGATCTCCGGCCTTGCCACCGGCGCCATCTATGCGTTGGCGGCGATCGGCTTCACGCTGTTGTGGCAGACTTCGCAGACCATCAACTTCGCCCAAGGCGAGTTCGTCATGCTGCCGGCGTTCCTGATGCTGGCGGCGATGCGCGCCGGCGCGCCGTTCTGGCTCGCCATCATCATCGGCGGCGCGCTGTCGGTGTTGCTGCTTGGCCTCGCCTTCAAACGGCTGCTGGTCGATCCGATGTTGCGCCACGGCGTGTTGCCGCTCGCCATCGCGACAATGGCGCTGTCGGTGGCGATGAAGGAATCGGTCAAGACGTTCTTTGGCGCTGAGGCGCAGCCGTTTCCTTCGATCGCCCCCGCCCGCTCGGTGTCGATCCTCGGCGCCAACGTGCCCCTGCAGAGCCTTGGCGTGTTCGTGATCGGCATCGTCGCGGTGATCGCGCTCAGTCTGTTCCTCGAGCGGACCTCGACCGGCCGGCAAATGCAGGCGGCGGCGCAGAACCCGGCCGTCGCGCGCATCGTCGGCATTCCGGTCGAGCGGATGATCCTGCTCACCTTCCTGGTCAACGCCGCGCTGGTCGCGCTCGCTTCGCTACTGGTGACGCCGATCTATCTTGCCAAGTTCTCGTCCGGCGAGGCGCTCGGCCAGGCTGCCTTCATCGCGGCGATCGTCGGCGGCTTCAACCAGGTGCGCGGCGCCATCGTCGGCGGTCTGGCGATTGGCGTGATCGACAATCTCGCCGCCGCTTACATCTCGACCCAGTATCGCGACGCGGTGCCGCTGGTGCTGCTGATCCTCGTCGTTCTGTTCCGCCCGCAAGGGCTGGTCGGACGGGCGGAGGAGCGCACGATATGACGCGCGCCCAACGCCTTCTGGTGGTCGCGGGCGCTGTCGTCGTCGTCGCTTGGCTGATCCTCGCGCCGCTGTGGCTCGGCCGCTACGGCCTCTACGTGATGAGCCAATGGGCGGTGATGTCGATTGCCGCGGTCGGCCTCAATCTGACGCTCGGCTATGCCGGCCAGGCCTCGCTCGCGCAGGGCGCCTTCGTTGGCGTTGGCGCCTACACGGCGGCGCTGATGACGACCCACGGTCTACCGCTGAGTCTGGCGATTGTCGTCGCCATGGCGCTTGCATTCGTCATCGGCTGGCTGCTCGGCTATCCCGCCCTGCGGGTCCGGCATCACTATCTCGCCTTCGTCACCCTCGCCTTCTCGACGCTGGCGTTCCTGGTGTTTCGCAACGAGGAATGGCTGACGAAGGGCATATACGGCATCAGCGGCGTGCCGCGCCCGAGCCTGTTTGGCTTCTCCGCCGCCAAGCCGCTGCCGTTCTACTATTTGTGCCTGCTGACGCTGGCGCTCGTCGCCCTCGCCTTTCGCGCCCTGGTGCGCTCGCCCTGGGGCCGCGCCTTCATCGCGCTGCGCGAAAACCCGCTGCGCGCGGCCTCGCTCGGCGTCGACACGCGGCGCTACACGCTGATGGCGTTCGCGATCGGCTCGGCGCTCGGCGGGCTGGCGGGCGCGCTCTATGCGCCGCTCGTCCAATTCGTCGACCCGACCCCCTTCACCCTCGCCCTGTCGCTCAACCTGCTGTTGATGGTGATCGTCGGCGGCGCGGGCTTCTTCTTCGGGCCGTTTCTCGGCGCGATGATCGCGGTCCTGCTGCCCGAATGGCTGCGCTTTGCCGAAGGCTACTATCTCATCATCTATTCCGTGATGGTGATGGGGCTGCTGATCTACTCGCCTACCGGCATTCTCGGCATCCTCGACCGCTGGCTGCGCGACCGCAGGGCGCTGGCCGCCTCGGCGTCGCGCGGGGCGATTGCGGCCGGCCTGTCCGATGAGGCCGCCTCGTGACCCGCGTGCTCGAGGTCGTGAACTTGAGCAAACGCTTTGGCGGCGTCGCGGCGGTCAACGGCGTCAGCTTCAATGTCGAGGAAGGCGAAATCCTCGGCATCATCGGGCCGAACGGCTGCGGCAAAACGACGACATTCAACTGCATCCTCGGCCAGCTTGCGCCGAGCGAGGGCGAAGTGCGGCTCGACGGTCGCGTCGTCACCGGCATGCGGCCCGCCGCGCTCAATCGGCTCGGCGTCAGCCGCACGTTCCAACTGTTGCAGGTGTTCCCTCAGCTCTCGGTGCGCGAGAACCTCATCCTCGCCGGCCAGGAGCACGAGGGCACGATGCTGTCGCGCCTCTTTGGTCGTTCCGACGCAGGTCTGGGCCCTGCGGCGCAGCGGATGATCGGCGTTCTTCAAGCTCGATCATCTCGCCGACGCGCTGGCGGGCGATCTCTCCTACGGCCAGCAGAAGCTGCTCGACGCGGCGATGGCGTTCATGGCCGGGCCGCGCCTGACGTTGCTCGACGAACCGGCCGCCGGCGTCAACCCGACGATGCTCGCCGATCTCAAGGAGCGCCTGCGTGGCGATGAACCGCGAACAGGGCGCCACCTTCGTCGTCATCGAGCACAACATGGAATTCGTCATGTCGCTGTGCACGCGCGTCATCGTCATGGCGCAGGGCAAGGTGCTTGCCGAAGGTTCGCCCGACGCGGTGCGCGCCAATCCGGCGGTCATCGAAGCCTATCTCGGCAATTGAGGGAGCGGCGATGAACGATCCCATCCTGCAAGTCGAGGCGCTCGTCGGCGGCTACGGCAAGATGACGATCCTCAACGGCGCCTCGTTCATCGTTCCGCGCGGCGCGATCACGACCGTGATCGGCCCCAATGGGGCCGGCAAATCGACGGTGCTCAAAGCGGTGTTCGGTCTTTTGAAGCTGCGCTCGGGTCGCATCCTGTTCGATGGGCACGACATTGCCGGCGCCTCGCAGCGCCAGCTCATCGCCGCCGGCCTCTGCTACGTGCCGCAGGGGCGCAACATCTTTCCCGAGCTTTCGGTGCGCCACAATCTCGAACTCGGCCTCGTCGCGGCGCCCAAGTCGCTGCGCGACCGCGCCGAGCGCGTCGAGGCGGCCCTCGACCGTTTCCCGGCGCTGCGCGAACGCGCCGACCGGCAGGCTTCGATCCTGTCGGGCGGCGAACAGAAGCAGCTCGAGATCGCGCGCGGCCTGCTGCTCGACCCCAAGCTGGTGTTGATCGACGAACCCTCGATCGGCCTTTCGCCGCTGCTCGTGCGCCAAACCTTCGACATGCTCAAGGACCTGCGCGCGCGCGGCGTGAGCGTGTTGATGGTCGAACAGAACGCGCGTTCGGCGCTCGAGATCTCCGACTACGGACTGGTTCTCGAGCTTGGCCGCGCGCGCATCTTCGACCGTGCGGAGAAAGTTCTGAACGATCCTCGCGTCGCGCAACTCTTTCTCGGCGGCGTCCTCGAGGGGGATGCCGCTTAGGCGCTGGCGAGAGCTCTCGGCAAACCAATGGAGCGGGCGAAATGAGCAACCATTCGATCGCCACGGTTTCCCTCAGCGGCACGCTCGACGAAAAACTGCGGGCGATCGCCGAGGCCGGCTTCGCCTCGGTTGAAATCTTCGAGGCGGATCTGCTGTCGTTCGACGGACCGCCGCGCGAGATTCGCCGCCGCTGCGACGACCTTGGGCTGAAGATCTCTGCGTTTCAGCCGTTTCGCGACTTTGAGGGAATGCCGGAGCCCCAGCGCGCCCGCAACTTCGAACGCGCGCGGCGCAAGTTCGACCTGATGAGCGAGCTCGGCGCCGAGTTGCTGCTCGTCTGCAGCAACGTCTCGCCAATCGCGCTCGGCGGCGTCGATCGCGCCGCGGCCGATTTTCGTGAGCTTGGCGCGCTCGCGGCCAAGCACGGCGTGCGCGTCGGCTTCGAGGCGCTGGCTTGGGGCCGTCATGTCAACGACTATCGCGACGCATGGGAGATCGTGCGCCGCGCCGACCACCCCGCCATCGGCCTGATCCTCGATTCATTCCATGTACTGGCGCGCAACACCGCGCTCGAAGCGATCCGGGCGATCCCGGGCGATCGGGTCTTTCTCGTCCAACTCGCCGACGCGCCGCGCTTCGAACTGGACGTCCTCTCCTGGAGCCGGCACTTTCGTTGTTTTCCCGGTCAGGGCGAGCTCGCCGTGGTCGACTTCATGCAAGCCATCGCGGCGATCGGCTACGATGGGCCGCTGTCGCTGGAGATCTTCAACGACCAGTTCCGCGCCGGTTCGGCGGCGAGCATTGCGCGCGATGGGGCGCGCTCGCTGATCGCGCTTGAGGATCGACTGGGGTCGCCCCGCCTTCCCGAACGGACCGCGAGCGAGGGCTTTGCTTTTGCCGAGTTCGCGGTGGACGAAGCGACCGCGCGCGAACTCGGCGCATTCTTTCACGGGCTCGGTTTTTCCAAGAGCGGGCGCCATCGCTCGAAGGCGGTCGAACGCTGGTCGCAAGGGTCGATCAATCTCGTCGTCAACGCCGAGCCCGAAGGCTTCGCGCATTCGCATTACATCACACATGGGCCCGGCGTCTGTGCAGTCGGCCTGCAAATGGACGAGGTCGCGCGAACGATGGCGCGCGCCGAGGCGCTGCATGCGGAGTCCTTCCGCCAAAAAGTCGGTCACGGCGAGCTCGAAATTCCCGCGATCCGCGGCGTTGGCGGCAGCCTGCTCTATTTCCTCGAACGCAAGGGGCCGCTGGGCGAAGTCTGGGAGCGCGAATTCGTTCCCACCGTCGATGGCGCGCGACGGGGAAGCCTGCTGCGGATCGACCATATCGCCCAGTCGATGCCCTACGACGAGATGCTGTCGTGGCTGCTCTTCTATGAGTTGATTTTCGACCTCGAGCGCCTGCCGCGCCAGGACATCGCCGACCCTGCCGGGCTGGTCCAAAGCCAGGCGCTCGCCAATCGTGACGACAGCCTGCGCATCGTGCTCAACGGCTCCGCCGCCACGCGCACGCTGTCGGCGCGCTTTCTCTCGGAATTTTTCGGCTCGGGCGTGCAACACATCGCCTTCGCCACCAACGACATCTTCGCCGCCGTGGCGCAGATGCACGCGCAGAGTTTGCCGCTCCTCGCCATACCTGGCAATTATTACGACGATCTCGAAGCGAAATACGCGTTTGACCCCGCGACGATCGCCGCGATGCGCGGACACCACATCCTCTATGATCGCGATGACAAAGGTGAGTTTTTTCAGGCCTACACCCATGTGTTCGCCGAACGTTTCTTCTTCGAGATCCTCGAGCGCCGCGACTATCGTGGTTTTGGCGCGGTGAACGCGCCGATCCGGCTCGCGGCGCAGACGAGAGAGAGCCGGCCAGTGGCGATGCCGCGGCGGTGACGCGAAGGCGGGGCGCGCGACGACCCTCACCCCGCTTTCTCGCAGTTTCCCCGCACATTCGACGTCAAATTGCCGCGCCTGCCGCGCCACGTTAGAATGGGGTGAAACAGCACTCGCCAACGGAAGACATCAATGGCCGACAAGCCGAGACGAGAGACGGCGACGCCCGAGCGCGCCGATGCGGACGATCTTTCGGCTGAGGTTAGGCACAGTCTCGAGTCGATTGTGTCGCTGCAGGCGGAAATCCCCGAGGACGCGTTCACCGCGCAGACGCTCGGCGTCAAGCGCGCTGGCAGTGGCGTCGTGATCGACGAAGACGGCCTCGTCCTGACGGTCGGCTACCTCGTCACCGAGGCCGAGACCATCTGGCTGACGACGCGAAGCGGCCGGCTGGTTCCCGCCCACCCACTCGCGCTCGACCAGGAGAGCGGTTTCGCGCTGGTGCAGGCGCTCGACCGGCTCGGCCTGCCGGCGGTCCCGCTCGGGCGTTCGCAGGACGCGCGGCCCGGCGATTCGGTGGTGGTCGCGGCCGGCGGCCAACGCCAAGCGATCAGCGCCAGGATCGCCGCCAAGCACGAATTTGCCGGCTACTGGGAATATCTGCTCGAAGAGGCGATCTTCACCGCGCCGGCGCATTCGTTCTGGGGCGGCGCCGGCCTGATCGGCGCCGACGGGCGTTTGCTCGGCGTCGGCTCGCTGCACGTCGAGGGCGCGGATGACGACGGCGAAACGCAGGACGTCAACATGATCGTGCCAATCGATCTGCTGCCGCCGATGCTGCACCGATTGCGCGCCGGGGGCGGCGTCAACAAGCCGGCCCGACCCTGGCTTGGCGTCTATTCCGGCGAAAGCGACGGCAGGGTGGTCGTCGCCGGCGTCGCCGATCGTGGGCCCGCCGCGAGCGCCGGCCTGCGTCGCGGCGACATCGTCATCGCGGTGGGCGAATCGGGCGTCGGCAGCCTCGCCGACTTCTATCGCGGCATTTGGGCGCGCGGTCCAGCGGGCGTCGAAGTCCCGATCGAAGTCGTGCGGGACGGGCGCAGCGTCTGGCTGCGCGTGCGCTCAACCGAGCGTAGCGCCCTGTTCAAGCGACCGCGCCTCCATTGACCCGAGGCCCCCACGCCGCTATCCGCCCGATACCGCGCCGCCAGCGCGGCCCGGGAGGCTGAGTGAGGCGCATTCTCATCGTCACCGACGCCTGGCTACCCCAGGTCAACGGCGTCGTCCGCTCGATCGAAGCGGTGCTGGATCAGGCGCCGGCGCTGGGCGTCGCCATCGAGGTTCTCGGCCTCGACTCGTTCCGCACCGCGCCGATCCCCACTTATCCCTCGATGCGCTTTGCGGTGACGCGCCCTGGCGCCGTCGCGCGGCGGATCGAGGCGGCCGACCCCGATTTCGTCCACATCGCCACCGAAGGCCCGCTGGGCCTCTGCGCCTGGATCGCTTGCCGGCGCGCCGGACGGCCGTTCACCACCTGTTATCACACGCGCTTTCCCGAATATCTGGCGATGCGCCACCTTGCTCCGAAGCGGCTGATCTATTGGTTGCTCAGACGCTTCCACAATGCCGGCCTCGGCGTGATGGTCGCGACCCAAACCCTGGAGCGCGAGCTGCGCGCGCGCGGCTTCGACCGACTCATGCGCTGGTCGCGCGGGGTCGATGGCGAGCTGTTCCATCCGAGCGAGCGGCGCACGCTGAACCTGCCGCAGCCGATCTTTCTCACCTGCGCGCGTCTGGCGGTCGAAAAGAACCTCGACGCGTTTCTTTCGCTCGATCTGCCTGGCTCTAAGGTGGTCATTGGCGACGGGCCCGATCGCGCCCGGCTTGAGGCGCGCTTTCCGGACGCCCATTTCCTCGGCGAGTTGTTCGGGACGGCGCTCGCCGACGCCTACGCCAGCGCCGACGTCTTTGTCTTCCCTAGCCTTTCCGACACATTTGGCCTGGTCCTGCTCGAAGCCCTCGCCTCCGGCCTGCCGGTCGCCGCCTTTCCAGTCGCCGGGCCGCTCGACGTGATGGGCGACAGCGAGGCCGGCGTGCTCGACTGGGACCTCAAGCGCGCCGCGCTGGCGGCCTTGGCGATCCCGCGCGAGCAAGCGCGCGCCCATGCCCTCACCTTCAGCATCGCCGCCTCGGCGCGCCAATTCGTCGACAATATTTTCCGCGCTCACGCGGCCCCCGAATTGGAGGCGGAAATCGTCCGCTGACCCCATGGCGGCCAGCCAACTCAGCGACCGTCGTCGTCGCGCCACAATATTGAACTAATTGAAGTCTCTCATTGACACGCACCCTGCTTTGCGGAAGTTCGTGATCGCATGCTGGACGGGCTGAGGGTTTCGCAGATTGGCCGGCGTTCGGGCTGGGACCGACTCGGCGCAGTCGATTGGCCGATCGCACGCGCCATGGCGCTCAGCGGCGACTGGCGGACGCCGGTTTTTGCCGCCAAAGCCTTATCTCGGCTCGGCAATGGCCCGATTTACCTGCTTATTCTGGTTGCGCTGATCTTCTTCCGCCCCAAGGGCTCGGAAGCGATCCTGATCTGCGGCGGCGCGAGCATCTTGCTGCTGCACTGCATCTATCCCTCGATCAAACGATCGGCGGCGCGCCCGCGCCCGCGCGACATTGGTATCACCTGCCCCGGCGCCGCGCCCCCGCTCGACCGTTATTCGTTTCCCAGCGGCCATGTGATGACGCTGACGGCGGCTCTGTTTCCGATCGTCCTCTCCGCGCCGGCCGTCTGGCCGGTCGGGCTGGCGACCTGGGCGGCAATGGCCTGGGCGCGGCTGGCGGTCGGCGACCATTTCGCCTCCGACGTCGCCGCCGGAACCGTGATCGGCGCCAGCGTCTCGGGCGCGCTCGCCTATTGGATCGTGACCTGAGCGGCCGACCCGGCGAGCCCGCCGCCCGATGGCGACGCAGCCCGCGCGCTGACCGAACCCACTGAATTTGCCGTTCTTCCCCCTGCCCGATCCCTGTATGGTCGGCCCGCCGACGAATCTGGCGCGTTTGCCTTCAATCAAGCGCAAAGGGGGGAAGCCATGCGTATCGAACCCGTTTTCCTGTTCGATCTCGACGGCACGCTGGTCGACAGCGTCTACCAGCACGTCCTCGCCTGGAAACAGGCGCTCGACAGCGAGGGCATCGAGCTTTCGGTCTGGCGCATCCATCGCAAGATCGGCATGAGCGGCGGCCTGTTCGCCAACCAACTGGTGCGCGAGACCGGCCACCCGATCGACGACGACCGCCTCGAGCGATTGCGCCAGAAGCACGCGCAAGCGTACCGCGGCATGTCCGCCGCGATCCGGCCGCTGCCCGGCGCGCGCGAATTGCTGGCCTTTCTCACCAACGCCGGCATCCGTTGGGCGATCGCCACCAGCGGGCGTCTGGAAACCGCCGCCGTCAATCTTGCCGCGCTCGGCGTCGATCCGGCGGTGACGCCGGTGGTGACGCGCGACCAGGTCAAATACGCCAAGCCCGACCCCGATCTCTTTCTCGCCGCCGCCAAACGGCTCGACGCGCCGATCGAGACCGCGATTGTGGTCGGCGACAGCATCTGGGACATGCTCGCCGCGGCGCGCTGCCGCGCGCTCGGCGTCGGCCTACTGTGCGGCGGCTATGGCAAGAGCGAGCTGCAGCAGGCGACCGCCTTCCGCGTTTACGACGATCCGGCCGACCTGCTCGTCCATATCGACGAACTCGGCGGACGGCGGTAATCGATCAAGGAGCGTGAAGTGAAAATATCCTTCCACGGCGCCGATCGCGACGTCACCGGCTCGTGTCATCTGGTCGAGGTCGCGGGTAAGCGCATTCTGATCGACTGCGGCGCCTTTCAAGGTTCGCACGACCTCGAAATGGAGAACGCCGCGCCATTCGGCTTCGACGCCGCCTCGATCGACACGCTCCTGCTCACCCATGCCCATCTCGATCATTGCGGGCGCATTCCGCTGCTCCACAAGCGCGGCTTCCACGGCGAGATCATCTCGACCGGCGCAACGCGCGAGTTGGCGCGGCTGGTGATGCTCGACGCCGCCCATATCCAGGAAGAGGATTCGAAGCGGCAGGCCCAACACCGCGCGCGCGGGCAGACGCCGGCCGATAGCGCGCCACTCTACACGATGCTCGACGCGCTCAACGCCTGCGACGCGTTCGGGCGCATCGTCGCCTACAACGAGCGATTCACGCTCGCGCCGGGCGTCGCCGTCACCTACATCGACGCCGGCCACATTCTCGGCTCGGCCGCCGTTCTGCTGGAGTTGCAGGAAGGGTCGAAGAGCGTGCGGCTGCTGTTCTCGGGCGACATCGGCAACCCGGGCCGCCCGCTGCTCGGGCCGCCGGCCGATCCGCCGCAAGCCGACATCGTGGTGATGGAGACGACTTACGGCGACCGCCTGCACAAGCCGATCGCGCCCTCGATCGAGGAGCTTTATCAGGCGATCGGCGAAACGTTCCAGCGCGGCGGCAATGTCGTCATCCCGACGTTCGCGGTCGAGCGCGCGCAGGAGCTATTGTTCGTCCTGCGCCAGGGGCGCGAGCAAAATCGCCTGCCCCCCGCGATGCAGGTCTATCTTGATTCGCCGATGGCGATTTCAGCCACCGAGATTTTCGAACGCCACCCCGAAGGCTGCGGTCCGGATGTCGCCGAGCTGCTGCGCCAAGACCGCGACCCGTTCACCTTTGCCGGGCTCCACCTCACGCGCGAGAGCGGAGAATCGGTGGCGATCAACCGTGTCACTGGCGGGGCGGTGATCCTCGCGGGATCGGGCATGGCGACGGGCGGGCGCATTCGCCACCACCTGCGCCACAATCTCGCGCGCCCCGAATCGAGCGTGGTCTTCGTCGGCTTCGCGGGCGTCGGCACACTCGCCCGTCAGATCATCGACGGGGCGAAATCGGTGAAGATTTTCGACGAGACGATTGCGGTGCGCGCCCAGATCCACACGATCAACGGCTTCTCAGCCCATGCGGATTCCGCCGAGCTCCTCGCCTGGCGCGCCAAGACCAAGACGCAACGCACCATCCTGGTTCATGGCGAAGAGGCAGTGATGCATATCTTCGCCGGCAAGCTTGGCGGCGCCAAGGTCGATATCCCGGCTCTGGGCGACTCGATCGAGCTGTGAGCGCTGACGCTCCGCTCAGTGGCAGAGATGCAGATGCAGGCCGATCCGCCAAGCGATCGCGTCGATGATCGGCTCCGCCGTCCATCGGTCGGCGAGCAGCAGCAGGCACAAAGCATAAAGCGCCGCCAGCGGCGACATCAGCAGCACGGTACGCGCCGACAGCTCGAGGCGCGCCGGCTCGACCCGTAGCACTTGGAACAGCGCAACCGACACGCCGCCGATCAGCAGACCAACGACGACCTCCGGCACGGAGTGCGCCTCAAGCGCGACGCGGCTGACACCGATCAGCGCAATGAGCGACAGCGCGCCGGCGTAGAGCGCCAGGCGAAGCGCGGTCGGCCGCCCGGTGGCGAACAGCACGGCAACGCAGCCGTAGAAGATCGCGCCGAACGCCGCATGCCCGCTCGGGCTCTCGACGCCAAGCAGTGGATGCCCGCCGCCGCAAGCCGCCAGCGCGAGCTTGGCGATGAGGGCCCCCGTTAGGCCGGTGACCAGCGCCGCCGCGTAGGCGAGCGCGTCCGCTCGCGCGCCGAAGCCGATGAGATAGGCCAGCAGGCCGAGAGAGGCAGGCAAGAGAACTGCGGAATCGCCAAGATCGCTGATCAGATGCATCGGGGGCCTTTGTTGCG
This sequence comes from uncultured Alphaproteobacteria bacterium, assembly GCA_963835215.1. Taxonomy (GTDB): domain Bacteria; phylum Pseudomonadota; class Alphaproteobacteria; order Rhizobiales; family Beijerinckiaceae; genus Roseiarcus. Next base: position 30,403 of record CAWIES010000002.1, read on the forward strand.
AGGCCCCGAGATATCTCGGATTCGCGCCGATCGTTCAAGATTGATCGATCGTTCTTAACGCCACTCAACTCACGCTGCGGAAGTGGCTGCTACGCCCGGCCACCCGACATGATGCGCGTTGCACTCAACCAAAGAGCGAGCATACTAAAACCATTGCGTGTGGTTTATCGGGAGCGGTCGTGTCGGCGCTGGCTCACGTTTGCAGCCTTTCGCTGGTCCTCGCGCTGGCGGTCGGCGCGGCGCGCGCCGACGACGCCGATCTCTCGCTCGGCGGCTTTATCTGCTACCGGCCATTCGCGCCCGCTTGCGTCGAAGCGCCCGCGAATATTGCGACGAGCGCCAGCGCCGCGAACTGTCAGAGCGAAGTCGACCGCTACGTCGCTGCGACAGCAGCGTACCGCGATTGCCTCCAACATCAGATCAGCAGCGCCATTCGACGGGTGAATGACGTCGTCGATCATTTTCGCTGCCTGTCGCAACACGAGTCCTGCCCGCCCTCGCCAAAGTCGCCAGCGAGCGGCCCGCATCCGTCAGTGCGCGCCAATTGAGGATCGCCGCTGGGGGTCTTGCGCGAATTTCCCTGTTTGCTGCCACGGCCCGGCGAAAACGCTGCAAACGCCGCCGTCTCACGCCGGCAGGACGGTAACCCGCGCGCCGCCTGCAGCGACTTCGCCGGTCCAGACGATTCGGGGAGCGGAGAGCTTCACGCCGTAAGCGGGCGAGACAGCGCCGCGGCCGAGCGTGAGCGCGCCAGGCGAACCGAAGGCGAAGGTTGCAATCGGGCGTCCGGCGCGCAAAATCCCGCAAACGGCGCCCTCGACCTCCACTGCAAGATCGTCGGCAAGCTGGAAGACGACTTCCGCTCTCCGCGCGCCGCCGAGCAGACGATCCTCAATGCGGAATCCGTCGCTCGCTTTCGCGAGAATGTCCGTTGATGCCGGACGCCGAAGCGCCTTTGGTAGCCGTCGTGGCTGGCCGCGATGCGCCAGAGCGCGTCCTCATGCGCCCCATCCAACCGACAGCGAGCCTTTTGCGACCAGTTGAACGGCCCAGAAATGCGGCTCTGGTTCTCACCGCCGATGTTGAGCGTATTGTGCGCCGGCGTGCCGCGAAACCAGTCGCGCTCGGCGCCGCCGGCGTAGCAATAGGTTCCGGGATCAACCAGCAACGGCTCGCCGTCGAGCGACGCAGACAGCGACAGCGCGTCCGCATGTCCGTGCGCGGCGATGGCCAAATAGCCGAGCGGACCGTGATCGAAGATCAACCGCCAACGGGCGTTGCGGATCACGCTGAGGCCGCCCTCGCGGAAGATCCGCACGCCGCAAGGGTTCGACGCGTTCTTTATCGCGCTGGCGATGGCGTAGGCGTAGACGCCATGTGGCGGCGCAAAGCAGAGAACCCGCCCCTCGTCGTCGTCGCCGATCGCGGGAATGCGGCCCTTCCGATCGGCAAGCCAAAAGACGTAGTCGGCGAAGAGATCGAGCCGGGCGCGTGTCTGCACGCCAATCGGCGCGCTGGCGTGACATAGAAGCAGCAACTCCGCGCTGAAAGCCCCATAGCTCGGCGACTGTTCGGCCGGAGCGCCGTCGCCACGGATTTGCTTCTCCGCCTCCGCCGCCAAGACGCGGCGCGAGCTCTGGCGAAGGCGCTGCGCGCGCGCCAGCTCGGGCATCGCGAGAGCAATCAGATATTCGCCCGCGGCCTCGGCGATCCGATGATTGTTTGCCGAGGAGTGCTGCGAGGGATAGCGCGCCAGCCAGAAGAGCGAGGCTGAGAGGATGGCGCGAATTTTCGCGATCACGTCGCGATCGAGCCGGTCGGCAAGCAGGCTCGAGACAATCAGCAGGCTGATCGCGCGCAGCGCGATTTCGATGCCCGAGCTCCACGCCAGGCCGCGAAACGGCGGATTGTCGGCGTGCCAACTGACGATCGCCGCTTCGATGGCGACAAGCGCCGCGACGTCGCCAGCGAAGACGGCCTGCGCAGCGAGTGGATGGAGAAATTGGAGGCGATTGATCTCCAAGACATACTTGACGTCGCCGCGCTCCCGCTCGTGCCGGTACGGGATATCGAAGCAATAGCTCTCCGCTCCCGGCCAGAGCGTACCGGTCAGCGGATCGAGCCGCCACAGTTCGGCGAGAAATAGGTCTTCGCGGGAACGGCGCGGCCATTCGCATCCCAGCGCCGAAAAGCGCCCAGCGAGGGTCCGCGAAGCAGCGTCGGCGATTTCGTTCCGCGTTTCGCTATCGAGCGCCGCGACGTGATCGCGCAGACTTGGCAGGACCGGGGCAAGACCGGCGCTCTCATAGCGCGGCCAACCCTCCAGCCGCTCCTTGGCGACGACCTTCTTGGTTTTCTCACCTAGGCGATGAGCAATTTCCGGCAGCGACATCGCGCGCAGGCGGTTGACCGTCCAGGCGAAGTTCATTCCCGCTCTTTGCGCGCCACGCGCGACCTCACGCCGTCTCGGCTTCCAACGCTCTGGTGACTGACGGCGAGTTGCGAAGATCACGCGCCTGTTCGATGATCTCCGCGACCAGGACGCGTGCGCCGCTCGCGGCGCTGCGTTCCACCGCCAGCGTGACAGCAGTTGTGTCGATCAGCGACGCCAGCAGGATCGGCATCGGGGCGCCCTCGCGCACTGCGTTCACGAAGGCTTCCATCTCCCCCTTCTGGCCCTTGTCGGGGACAAGCGCGCGCAAGCGCCGGCGCGCGCCGCCACGCCAGATCTCCGCGCCAGAGAAATTGTCCAACCTCGCCGACATGCCGTGCGCCGCAACTTCGATGAGCTCTTTGGGATAACGCGGATCGCCGTGCGTCATGTAATTGATCGTCGCGACCGCACCGCTGTCGAAGTCGATCGTTATCGCGAGGTCGTCAGGATCGTCGCCGACCCGGCGCGCCGTAGCGGCGACCGGCCGCGCGCCGAGCCACCAGGCCGCAACATCGACAAAGTGACAGCCTTCGCCGACGAAGCGTCCGCCGTGGCGAGCGCGGTCGACATGCCAGCCCTCCGCAGCAGCCGGCCCCGCGTTGACGCGGTAGTGAAAGAACTGCGCGGCGGCGTGCGCCCCCATGGCCGCGCGCAATTGAAGCAACAATGGCGCAAAGCGGCGATTGAAGCCGACCATCAGGCGATCATTGCCGCTCTCCTCGATCGCGTGGAGAATCGCGCCCAGTCCCTCGAGCGAAATCGCCAGCGGCTTTTCGACGAAGACGGCCTTGCCGGCGCGCAGCGCGGCCGCGACGAGCGGCGCGTGCGAGCCATGCGGAGTGAGGATCATCACGGCGTCGATGTCGGGGTCTTCCAGCACGCGGCGCGGGTCGGTCGAGACCCGCTCGAAACCAAATTTCCTCCGCGCGTTGGCGGCGCTCAAAGACGTCGTTGTGACCGCTTCGACCAGCGCGACGTCGGGACGGCCTTTGAGATGCGGCAGCAACATGCTCGCGGCGTAAGCGCCACAGCCAATCGCGGCGATCCGCACGACGTCGCGCGACTTGCGCGAAATCGCTGCCGGCATGGAGGGCGCGGGCGTCGGCGCCGCTGGCTGCGCGGGGTAGCGGAAGAGGACGCCGATCCCCCGCAGCGATCCTTCGTTCATCCGCTCGTAGACGCTTACCGCATCGTCGAAATCGTGGACGCTGTCGATCAGCGGCGACAGATCGAGCCGCCCGCGCGCGATGAGATCGAGAAATGCCGCGATGTTGCGTTTCTCGGTCCAGCGCGCGTAGCCGATCGGATAGTCGACGCCCTGCTCCTCGTAGACCGGATCGTAGCGCCCCGGGCCGTAGGAGCGCGAGAAGCGCAGCTCGATTTCCTTGCGCATGCTTTCGTTCCACGGCAGGTCGAGCCGGCATTTGCCGACATCGACAATGCGGCCCCGATCGCGCAAGCACTCGACCGCAAGCTCGACCGGCCGATTGGATTTCCCTCCGACCATGAGGAACGCGCAATCGGCGCCGGCCTCGCCGGTCGCGCTGCGCATCTCGTCGATGAGCGCCGAGAACTCCGGCGTGTCGGGCGCCGCGCAGGCGAGCGCGCCGCCCTCGACGGCCAGCCGACAGCGCGCGGCGTCGATGTCGACGCCGAACGCATGAACGCCCGCCGCCTTGAGGATGCGGACGAGAATCTGTCCCAGCAGCCCGAGCCCGACGACCAGAGCGGTTTCGCCGAGCTTCAGCTCCGACTGCCGGAACCCTTGCAGCGCTATGGCGCCGATGGTCGCGAACGCTGCCTGTTCGTCGGCAACCGCGTCGGGTACGACGACGCACAGATTGACCGGCGCCCAATTGATTTCCGCGTGCAGCGCGAACTGGTTTCCCCCGCAGGCAACCCGCTGGCCGACGACGAAACTCTCGACCTCCGCGCCGACCGCCTCGACGATCCCCGACAGCGAGTAGCCGAGCGGCGTATAGGAATCGAGCCGGTTCACCGCCTTGCGCCAGGTCGCGAGCGGTCCCTGCTGGGCGAGGCTCTGCACGAGTTTACGCACCTGGTCGGGCCGTTGGCGCGCCTTGCCGAACAGCGAAAGCTTGCTCTCCGCGATCTTCATCATCTCGGTGCCAGCGGAAATGACCGAGAAGCGGCTTCGCACCAACAGGCCGCCCGGCTTGAGCGCCGGCGCGGGCAGATCGAGCAGCGTCAGGGCGCCGTCCTTGTAGTTTTGCGCGATGATTTTCATGGCGACCTGTGAACGCCGATGACGGTTTGCCAAATCTCTTTCATGCGGCGATGGAAGGCGTCGGGCGGATATTCACGAATCGCGATCTCCCGTCCGCGACGACCCATTTGCCGGCACAGCTGCGGATTCTCGAGTAGACGCTGCAATGCATCGGCGAGTTTTTCTGGATCGTGATGGGGAACCAGAATGCCGGTCTCGCCGTCGCGCACCATGTCGGGAATGGCGCCTTCCGGCGTCGCGACCACAGCGAGACCCGCGCCCATCGCTTCAAGCACGACCAGGGGGAGCGCTTCATTCTTGTAGTGGGTCGGAAGAGCCAGGATATCGGCGCAGTGCAGCAGATCGAGTTTGTTTTGGCCCGAAACCGGCCCCAAATATTGTACCGCGTCTTCCAGTCGGCGCCGCTTGACTGCGGTCTCGAACGATTCACGTGTGACCGTCGCGGACGGCGCTCCCGCGAAGCTGGCGCGAAAATCAATTCCGCGCTGCTTGAGCAGAACGAGCGCATCGAGGAGAACGAGCGGCCCCTTGGTCTCGATCAGATTGGACAGAAACAGGATATGCCGGACTTCGCGCGCCTCCTCTTCCGCTTGCGCGGGAAGCGCAGACATCGCATTCGGCAGAAAGAAGACTTGCGCTCTGACGAGACCACCCGACACATCCTCGAAAAGCCGCTCCGACAACAAAATGACGTGGGCGCCGCTGGTCGCCCATTTGAAAAGCTTTCGATACAAACGGGATTTCGCCGCGGCGCGAACGCCCTTACCGTGAAAGTGGTAAAGCAAGGGCGCGCGAAACAGTTTCGCCAGCGCGACCAGAGGTAGATTGGCGTAAAATCCGCCCCCACATGGCGGCAGTGCGAAATAGACCAGTGAGGGCTTGGCCTCGCGCAAGGCGACTGCCGTTCCCGCGACATTGCGCGCGAGGGCGAGCACCTTCCTCAATCCGCGTGCGCCAATGTCTTCGTTGGACTTGCTGAGCTGCACCGGGACCGCGACGATGTGGAAAGATTCGTTGAGAACGGCGGACGTCACCACCTCGCGATTGACGACCGCCGCGCCATGCAGGGGCGGAGGAAGCTGGACGAGAGCGAGGACGGCGTCCCGCATCAGGCCCCCTGTTTCGATGGCCGAGCCGCCACACGATCGCTCAGCTCAAGCAGGTAGCCGCAGATCCAGCAGAGCCCGAGAACATAGTTTGGGCTTTCCAGCGTCGTGTTGACCGCCGTTGTCAAACACGCCGTCAGAAACATAATTCCAGAATGCTGGTCGACATCGCGGCGATGCGTTTCCTTCGGTCGCAGATCCCGCAGAAAAAACAGAATGAACAGAACGCCGCCGATGACCCCCATCGAATAAAACACGTAGACGAACGAATTGTGAATCACCATGACGGGCAGTTTGTCCCATTTGCCCAACCCAAGAAAACGTTCCTCGGCCGAAAAGTCGACCACGCTATCCGCGCCGAATCCGTAACCGAAGCCATAGTTTTGGATGAGTGCGTCGAGTGAGTCGATCCACCAGCGGGCGCGGCCAACCATATCTGGCGCCACCGACAAGTCCGTTTTCAACCAAACCACCAAGGCTGCCGCGAGCGGAAACCCAATGATGATCGTTAGCGAGAGCGGGAGAACGATCCTTGCTGGCCTTGGCCAAATCCAGAGGAGCGTGACCACGGCGGCGAGCAGCCGCATCTGCGACGAGTCGGAAGCGAGCATGAATGCGAGCGCGCAGACCATCCAGGTCGGGCGGCCGATTGCCAGCAGCAGAGCGCCCCACCAAAACAGAATTGAGATATTGTGGATGCCGTAGTCAAGAACCGTGAACAACTGGCTTGCGAAGCCTGCGTCTTGCCCCTCGATCCGCCACGTATCGTCGTACACCGGGAAAAAATGATACGCGAGCAACGCGCCGACTGAGGACGCAACGCAGACCCACGCCACCGTTTTCAAAGTGTCGGCGCTCCTCGCCTTGGCGAGAAAAACATAGAAAGCCGCCGTCGCCGGATACATGAGGCACGTGAAATATCCCATCCGCACGACATAGTCGGGCGTGAACACGATCGGAGTCCCTGGCAACCATCGCATCAGAGACAACCCGACGTAGACGACGCCGAGGCACGACCATAGAGCAAGCAGCCGGTTCTGGAACCGAATCCGATGGGCGAAGGCGTTGTAGACAACGTAGAGGCTGCAAGTCGCGACGATCGCGACGACCACTTCCGGCCCGAACGTCTCCTTCCAATAATTTGATGAGGTTATCGCCAGGATGATGGCGAAGAAGAACAGCCAATCGACAAGCCGCAGGCCGCTCGCGATTCTCTCGCGACGAGCGCTGTGAGGGTTGAGCGCAGGGAAACGAATTCCCGTGACAGCCTCAGTCACTTCGCCATCGCCTCCAGAGGCCGGCGCGCGATGAGCAGGAGCAATGGATCGTCGGGGAGGCTGACCGGCTCGACCTCCAATCCCGCTCCGCGCATCATCTCCACCCACGACTGCGGGCTCAGGAAATTGACGGTTATCGCCAAGCGGCGAATTCGCGACCCCCACGGAGTCAATCCGAGCAGAAAAGACGAGAGCGGCGCAGTCGCGGCGCGCCGCACCCACTGTTCGCGGCGGCGCACTTTGTGGCGCATGTCGGGAACGGTGGCGAACAACCAGCCTCCGGGTCGCAATATGCGGACAAACTCGCCCATGACCGGCTCACAGCCGTAAACGTATTCGAGCACGCTGGAGGCGACCACCGCGTCAAAGCAGGCGGGCGCAAACGGCAGAGACATAGCGGACTGCGAATTCGGCAGGATCAGCCATTTGACTGCCGTTCCGTCTTGTCTTCGCCCCGCCGCTTCGATCATTGCCTGGGAAATATCGCATCCAGTCAGCGAGAACCCCGCGCGCGCGAGGTGTCTGGTAATGTCGCCAGAACCGCAGCCGAAATCGAGGACATCCGCGCCGGTCGCCAATCGCGCGGCCAGCGCCGTTCTGAAACGATCGAGGCGCATGGCGAAGGATTCTTCGGCGATGAAACGCCGCGACCAGCCGTTAGCAGCCGCGTCGAAGAACGCTTGTGTCTCGTCTTCCGGCATCGTCACCCTGCGCAGTCGCGGTCGCTTTTCACGGAGAGAAAAACGCTTTCAGCCGCATTTCATCGCGGCTGATGAAGGCGCGCAGTCTGCGCAGTCGGCGAGAGCCGACCCGCCCCGCAATCCCTGACGCCACGCGCGCGATCAGCCTTCCCCCATGAGTTCGGAATTGTCCCGGCGGAGCGGCAGCCCAAGAACTTCGAGATATTGGTCGACCGCCCGATCCACGGCGAAATCGGCCGCACGGCGACGGACGTCCGGCGGTGAGGGATCGTCAAGCGCGTTCAGCATAGCCCCAGCCAGCGCGCAAGCGTCCCCGACCGGAACCAGACGACCCCATTTGCCGTTCTCGAGAATCTCCGCTGGACCGGAGGGACAATCGACACTCACCACCCGGGCGCCGCACGCCATGGCTTCGACTATGACGTTTCCAAATCCCTCGAAGCGGGACGAGAGCGCGAACAGGGCGGCCGAACGCATGTAGTCGTGAATATGCGGCGAAAACCCAGGCAGTTCGACATGGTCGGCGAGGCCTAGATCGCGCGCGAGCGCTTCGAGCGACGCGCGCTCGGGGCCCTCTCCCAATATAACGAGCCGCACATTCCGTTTCGTACGCAGCCTCGCAAATGCTCGCAGCAGCGTGGAGAAATCTTTCTGGCGGTCCAGACGACCTGCCGCGAGTATGAATTGCCGCGCGACCGAAAGCGGGTCGCCGCACGGCGGCTCCACGCCAATTGGATTGTAGATAACGCGCAGATTCGCCAGCGGACGTCCGATAAAGTCTGCCGCGTCATCGGCCACACCCCGAGAGACCGCGACGAAATCGGCCCGGGCGCGTGGATAGAGAGCGCGCATCAGGAATGGCCAGATGGTATTGTCGCGCACGACATCGCTGTCGGCCTGCAGGGTAAGGGTATTGTGAATGCTGATCACATGGCGAACCGGGCTTCGCGCCAACGCTCGCGCTACGATCGCCGTTACGTCGCATTGCTTTTGAGCCGTCAGCAACGCTTTGGGTCGGCGGCGCCGAAGATAGCGCGCGAATTTGAAGACGCTGAGCGCGGCGCGCGGACTGCCGAGCGCGATGACGCCGACGCCCGGATGGAGAAGCGGCCGAAAGGGTCCATCCGCCCCCATCGCAGTGACCAGATTGACCACGAACCCGCGCGCGGCCATCGCGTTGAGCAAGTTCACGACGAAGCGCTGCACGCCGTCGGCGCCCGTGAAGGCGTTATTGAAAAAGCAGAGATCCGGGTCGGACAGCCTCGTCGGATCCGACATCATCGCCGCGCCAAGCGCCGGACGCGGTTGGAGAGCATGTAGCGCATCCCATCTCGGAAACCGCGAAGCGAGGCAACGACCCCCGCGCGCCGCGCAATGACGACGCCTAACGTCCTTATGATCGTCACGACCAGGAAATAGGCGATCCTCGAGGTCCCGAGCTGTAACCCCACGTGCTCGTATGCATCGACCGTTAAGAAAAAGTGGTTTCGGACGAGATAGTAGTCCTTCCACGACGGCCGCTGTCTTTTCGCCGAGATCAGTTTTTCTATCCGCGCGTCGGCGACAACGGCTACGTTGGTGTGCAATGACGCTTTCAATCCAAATAACGTGTCGTCGCCCGCGATGTAGTAGTGGCGCGGCGGAAGGCCGATAATTTCCACGATCCGCCGTGTCACCAGCAGGCCTTCGAAACATCCCATATTCGTGAAGTAGACGCTTTTTCCGTTGCGAAATGACGGAGCGGGCAACGGGGCCGCTCGCCCAGTCAAGAGATCGACCCAGCCCTCCCACTTTATGTCCGAGCCGTCCTGAAACAGTCTTCGCGGATGCAGGCATTCCGAAATGTGCCGCCACTTCAGGAGTTGCTCCAGGCAATCCGGCGCAGCAGCTACGTCGTCATCCATCACCCAGATCCAATCGGCGCCTGCCTCCATCGCCCGTTTCATGCCCTCATGGAAACCGCCCGCGCCGCCGGTGTTCGTGTCCATCCGTATGTAGTCGACGAGCGGATCGTCAAGATCGCCGCGCGCGCGCAAGACCTCTGGCGTGCCGTCGGTGGAGGCGTTGTCGATGAGCATGATGCGCTCGAGGGGCCGAGTCTGCGCCCTCAGTGCGTCAAGCGTCTGCGGAACGAGCGCCTTGCGGTTGAATGTGACGACGACCGCAAAAATTCTGTGCTTCCTCGTGTCGGCGTTCGCCGCCTCGCACTTCGCCGTGGCGGCGCAGCCGCTCATCTCGCTTGTCTCTGCGGGGTTGCAGCCAGCGCTCGCTCGCGTTCATGTTCACTTGCTGCGGGGCGGAAGCGCACGGAGCGGCGATCGCGCCCTTCCGTTTTGCGTTCACCACTCCCCCAAAAAATTGCTCTGATGGCGCTCACCAACCGGCGCCGGATTGCACCTTGTCGTGCGCGCGGCAGCGGATAGCGCCTCCTCAGCCCGGCGAGTTCGTAATAGCGGTCGAGAATGTTGGTTCGGTTCAGAGCAGCTTCCTGCGTGAAGAAGCTATAGTGAGCGACGCAGGTCTTCCCGACGATCCGTCCGAATCGACCCACCTTGAGCGGCAAGATCGCTGAAAGCCATTCCTCGTCGTCGACTCCGAGCGGGCAGAACGCCGCGCCGAGGCTTTTCACATCTTCGCCAAAGAATCCAATGCAATTGATCGAGAATCGCGAGAGCGAAACAGTCGCGTCCGACGACCGCGCAATCAGCCCGCCGCAATCGTCGGCGAGAAACGCCCTGTGCAGCCTGACGGCGAAGCGAGGATCCCTCCACCCTCTTGGACAGGCCGCCTGGGCGGTGAGGCCATAGTCCGTCTCCAGAACCCCGCGACTCTTCAGCACCCAGGAGCAGATCGCGTTGTTGATCACGAGGGGGGACCACCACAGGAACAAGCTCCTACTCGCCTTCGCCGCCGCCAACAGAACCTCCGGCATGCCCTTTTGAAGATAGACCAGATCGTCGTCCATCTTGATGTAGAACGCGCCGCTGTCGTCGCAACCGGCGTAAAACGCGTTAATCGATCGATTTTCGCCACTCGCGTTGTCGCTTCGAACGATGCGGATTTTTCGATGCTTCCGCGCCAATTCCTCGATATAGGCCCGATCGCGGGGATCGCGACAATTGTCCCACAAGCGCCATTCCTCGATGCTGGGTTCGCTGAGGACGTAGTGCGCCAACAGGTCCAGGTAGGCGCGCCGACCCGCAGGGGTGACCGCGACGATCTTGAAATTCGTGATCGCCGCTAAGCCTGATGAACGCGCGAGAACCATTTCACGCGCGTGCGCCCGCGGTAGCGACGGTATCGATCTTTGCCACACCCGGACGCTCTCCAAACACGGTGCAGCGGATGCCTCCTTCCGAACAGCACCCTGTAAACGCGCGGCTCCGACAGAGGTCGATGTCGTCGACAAGCGGCAGCGCGCCATGTGCGAGATTCGGACGTATGGTGTTGAACTCCAATCCTATGTCGCCGTGCGCGTGTAAACTGTCGTATAAGATCGCGTCGACCTTCATGGCCTGCTTCAACAACGACGGCAGCCCGCTCGCCGCGAGCGCCTTACGGTTGAACGTGACGACGACGGCGATGATTGTTTCGTCCCTCATCTCATCCCGCCGACGTCTGCGCGATCAGCGATACCATGGGGGCGGAAGCGCCCTTGGTTCGGACATGAGCCCCACCGTCATTGATTTCGTCGATTCTGATGCAGACCTGCTGGTGGGTTGGTACGAGCGACTGGTAGGAATATTTGACCTTTGCGTCGCGGGCGAATTCCTGAAACGCTCTAAATTCGTGGAGGCGCCAGCCTGGGTAGTTCATGTATTCGTCGAATACGATAATCGATCCCGGAACCAAACGCCCTCCCAGGTAATCGAAAATCGTTTTGGTTGACGAGTACAAGTCACAATCGATATGGAGGAAAGCGACCGAGGCTGTCTGCAGTTCGAGGAACTTGGGCAGCGAATCGTCAAACATGCCAACGACCAATTCGGCGTTTCGCGGCACGACCGGTAGGGCCTGGGAGAAACTTCCTTTTGGAAAGCCTGGACGCCAGTCCTCTGGTAGCCCTTCAAAACAATCAAACCCATAGATCTTCTCTGGAACAGCGGATGCTATGGTGCGAAGCGTGCTCCCCGATGCGACGCCAAATTCCAGATAGAGGCCATCGATCGCGCATCGCCTGACAGCATCGAGGAGAAAGTCGTGTTTCCGATTGAATTGCGCCGCCTTCAGCATGAAGGTTGCGAAGTATTGCGCCGACGACCAGCCCGCCTCCAGGCTCGCTAGGACACGCACATCATACGAGTCGCCCTGCCGTGCGAGCACGTACCGATGGAAGCGGTTTGCCAGCGCCGTTCCGGCGAAGGCGAACGGCAAGCTGCTCGCTATTTTGGCCAGCACCCTCATATGTTCCGCCATTCGGACTGCACAACGGACGCGACGAACCCGCAGGTGACCATGCATTCGGCGAGCAGTGTTCCAATCGCCGCGCCCTGACTTCCGCGCCAGACGATTAACGGCGTGATGGCCGTCAAGCTCACGGTTCCGACGACGATCAAGGTGCGATTGACCTTGTGAGACATCCCCCTCGCCAGAAGGATCTGAACTCCGAAGAAGTTCGACGCCGCGATGACCAACGGCAGCGGCGCAAGCCAGCGCAGAAGCGTCACGGCGCCGAGGAAATCGCGTCCCCCCGCTAGCAGGACCAGCGGCTTGGCGAGCACGAACAGGGCGAGGCTCGCCGCGCCGGACGCGAGCCCGATCAATCCGCCTGACCGCCGCAGCAGACGCAGCGCCGCCAGCCGATCGTGGGCGAAGAGGTAACTCATGCGCGGAAAGAGCGCCTGCGAGACGGGCGCCAGCAGCGATTGCGCGGCGCCGCGCAGCTTATCGGCCAGCACGAATTGCCCGACCGCCGCGGCGCCCGCCAGCGCGCCGAGGATGGTCGGCGTGAGGCTGGTGTAGAGCACGATCCAGGCGCGCGAGAAGAAGACTGCGCCGCTTTCCATGAACTCATCGCGCATCGCCCGCGCTCGCGGCCAGCGCCAGTCGAGCGCAAGGTGGCCGCGCATCCAGGCGAGCGCCGCCGCGCCGCCGGCAAGGCCGGTCACGGCCGAGGCGGCGAGGACGCGCGGGCCGTCCTCCGGCGCCCTCACGAACAGCAGGATCAGCGGCGCCGCGCTGACCCGCACGACGAGCTGCACCAGCGCGACCTCCCGCATCCGCTCCAGCCCGACCAGCAGCCAGGCAGGAAACAGTACGCCCGCGACAACCACGCCCGCGCCGGCGAAGGCGTAGGGGCGAAACGGAGCGAAAAAGGGCGCATAGAGCGCAAGGCCGCCGATCGCAGCGAGCGCCACTGCACACAGCGCCCATTGCACTGCCCAGGCGGCGCAGAAACACGCCGAAAGCGCGGCGCGATCGTTGCGCAGCGCGGCGATCTTGCGCACCCCGCTCCAGGAAAATCCCCAGTCGGTAACGATGGTGAAATAACCGACAATCACCTGCATCCAGGCGACGCGTCCCCATTCCTGCGGCCCGAGAACGCGCGTGAGATAGGGCAGCGTCACGAGCGGGACGAGGTAGGCCATCGCCTGCACCAGCGCCAAGGCGCCGACGTTCTGAACGAGTCGCGAGGCGGCAAATCGGCCGACGGTTCCCGAGAGGCTGGACAGCGCGGCGGTCATGCGCGGCGAGGTTCAATTCGCGCGTCGCTCACGGCTGCAAGCGCCGCTCGCGCCAAATGCCGCGACTGTCCAAGACCTCGAGATGGCGACGCTCGCTCGTCGAGATCGCCTTGAACTCCTCGTGGTCGACCAGAACGATGGCGATTTCGCAACTCGCGAGCGCCTCGGCGAGATCGACCAGCGTCGCGCCGGTCCCCTCGAACTGGGACGGCAACGCGCGCAGATAGGGTTCGACGATGCGAATGCGCGCGCCATACTTGTTGGCCAAGGCTTTGGCGACTTCCAACGCCGGACTTTCTCTGAGGTCGTCGACGTTGGCTTTGAACGTCAGGCCGAGGCAGGCGACGTTGGCGTAAGGGTACTCGCCGATCAGCGCCTCCGCGCGGGCGAGAACGTGATGCGTTTTGCGATTGTTCACATCCCTCGCCGTGCGGATCAGCTGGGCCCGCTCGGGCGCGGAGTGGACGATGAACCACGGATCGACGGCGATGCAATGTCCGCCCACGCCCGGTCCCGGGCGCAAGATATTGACGCGCGGATGGCGATTGGCGAGATCGATGACGTCCCAGATGTCGACGCTGAGATCGTCGCAGATCATCGAGAGCTCGTTGGCAAAGGCAACGTTGACGTCGCGATAGGCGTTCTCCGCCAGCTTCACCAATTCCGCGGTTCGCGCCGTCGTCACCAGGCAGGGCCCGCGAACAAACCGCTTGTAGAAATGCTGCGCTCGCTTGGCGCAGGCGCTGGTCACGCCGCCGACGCAGCGCGCGTTGTCGACCAATTCGGCGAGGATTCGGCCCGGCAACACGCGCTCGGGACAATAGGCGACGTTGATGTTCGGCGGTTCCATTCGCGTCGGCAGCGCGAGATCGGGCCGCAGCTCGGCAAGCAGTTCGGAGACCTGCTCGGTCGTGCCGACCGGCGAGGTCGATTCGAGGATCACCAGATTGCCGGCCCGCAGAACCGGCGCGATCGCCCGCGCCGCGGCGAACACCATGTCCAAGACCGGCGCCTTGTCCTCGCGGATCGGCGTTGGCACGGCGAGAATGAAAACGTCGGCCTCCGTCGGGGTCGTCGCGACACGAAGCCCACCATCGCGAACGACTTTCTGAACCAAGCCATCGAGATCGGGTTCGCTGATCGGGATCAAGCCTCTTGCGATCAGGTCAACCACATCCTGCCGCACGTCGACCCCGTGGACGGAGATCCCGCGACTGGCGATGATCGCGGCGGTCGGCAGGCCGATGTAACCGAGCCCCATCACGCAGACCGCGGCAATCTCCTGCGCCGCGCTTTGCGTCGGCGCTTGCGCGCTGCTTGGCGCCGCTGGCGCTTGGGTTCTGACCAACTCGTTCACGTTGTCCTCCTGGCGGAGCGCGCCGGCTTTGCCAACCTCTGGCCGATCAGGGCGACCCATTCGCGAAGGACGAGCCCGACGAGCGCGGCGTTTGTACTCGCGTAGCGCCACCACAGCCGACGCGGCTCCTGCATCGTTCTGTGCAGCCACTCCAGGCCGAGGCGTTGCATGAGCGGCGAAGCGCGTCTCGTCGTCCCGGCAAGGACGTCCAACGATCCGCCGACCCCCATGATGAAGGGCACGCCGAGCGACTCTCGGTGCGCCCTCATGAACCGTTCCTTTCGCGGCGTCGGCAGCGCGATGAACAGACAATCGGGGCGGCCGGCGCGTATCCCCTCCACCACCTCGTGTTCCTGGTCGGCGCGGAAATAGCCGTCGCGCCAACCCGCAAAGACGAGCCCATCGAACCGCGCCTTGGCGACTTCGACCGCCCTGCTCACCACCTCTGGCGTGGCGCCGAAGAAATAGGGCTTGAAGCCGCGACGCGCGCAGAGCGCCAGCACCTGCTCCATCAGGTCGATTCCCGCCACGCGCTCCGCGACGTCGACCCCCGTCAGTCGGCCGGCGAGAATGATCCCGGCGCCGTCGACCCCAATCACGTCGCTCGCCAGAACGTCGCTGCGGAGTTCGGGGTCCGAGCGCATCGTCACCAGCTTGGCGACATTCATCGATACGTGGTGCAGACGCACGCGCGTTGTCATGCTCGCCTCGACCAGAGCGAGCGTCTCCTTCATGGTCAAGACGTCGCAGGGCGTACCGAGGATCAGCTCGCGCAGCGCAAATCCCCAATTCTCGATTGAAGCGCTTCTTTCCGGTCGAGAACATCGACGATCCGCCGCGCGGCCTCGCCGTCGCCATAGGTCGCGGCGATCTGCCGGCGATCCTCGCTTCCAGAGGCCATTCGCCGCACCGCATTTGTGAACCCGGCGAGAATTCGCGCCGGATCGGCGCCGACCAGCGTCGCCAGCCCCGCGGCGACCCCTTCCGGGCGCTCGGTAACGTCGCGCATGACCAGCACCGATTTGCCCAGGGACACCGCTTCCTCCTGCACGCCGCCGGAATCCGTGATGATCACGTCCGCCCGTGTCAGCAGATAGACGAATTCCAGATAGTCGATCGGTGGAATGAGCGTGACGTTGGCGATGTTCGACAGAATGCGCGCAACCGGCTTCTGCACATTTGGGTTGAGATGCACCGGATAGAGGATTTCGACCCCCGGGGCCGTGCTGATCGCCTTGATGGCGTTGCAGATATTCTCAAACCCTTCGCCAAAGCTCTCTCGCCGATGGCCGGTCACCAGGACGCGAATGCGCGCGTCGCTGAAGAGGCGGTATTTGTTCGCCAACTCGAGCCGTAGCGCGGGCGCGCCCTCGATGTACGCGCGTATTTCGGTCAGCGCGTCGACGATCGTATTGCCGGTGACGAAGATTCGCTCTGGGTCGACGCGCTCGCTCACAAGATTGCCCTTCGCGACCTCGGTCGGCGCGAAGTGATAGCTCGCCATAACGTCGATCACGCGGCGGTTCATTTCCTCCGGGAACGGTCGGCCGAGGTCATAGGTTCGCAAGCCCGCCTCGACGTGACCGACGGGAACCAGCCGATGAAAACAGGCGAGGGTCGCGGCCATCGCAGTGGTCGTGTCGCCGTGGGTCAAGACGACATCCGGGCGGATTGACTCGATGTAGGCGTCGATCTGGCTGAAAATTCTTCCCGTCAGCGCGTTCAGACTTTGCTCGGGTCGCATCAGGTCGAGATCGACGTCCGGCGTTAGCCCAAAAAGACTCATGACCTGATCGAGCATCTGGCGATGCTGACCCGTCGCGCAGACGATCGATTCGATTCCTGCGCGCTTGCGCAGTTCGAGAATGACCGGCGCCATCTTGATGGCCTCCGGTCGCGTGCCGATCACAGTCATCACGCGCAAATTGGGTATCCTTGGCGCCAAAGCTGTTAAGAGAGGTCGTTTGCGAGCACGCTACCGCCGTTCCGGTGAATCGGCGCCGCCGATCACCGGTCTTTCGTCTCGTCACGCGCGGGCGCGACCGGCCCGTCGCGACTAGCCCGCCGCCGCGACGCTGTCTCGGGCGACCGACATCCGCACGGAGCCGCCGAGCAGCTCGAACAGCACTTGCACCCTGCTCGGACCATCGAGACGCTGCAGGACGCCGAGCGACCCGGCGAACGCCCCCGCCAGCAAACGCACGCGTGCGCCCACGACGACGTCCTCGACCCGATACACCAGCGCGCCGCTCGGGTCGGTGGATTGAATCAGAGACTCGACGACGCCCGTGGCCACCGCAATCGGTCGGTCGGCGTCGGCAATCAAATATTGAACGCCGAGCGTGCCATTGACGCTCCGCCACGCGCCGCGTTCGAGATCGAGAATCACGAACAGGTAGCGCGGGAAGACTGGCGCGAGTTCGGTGCGAAGTTGGCGAGCGTGTCGCCGCGTCGTCAATTGCTGCGGCAGGAAGCTGCGCAGTCCCTGATTGGCGAGATTGGCCGCGGCAACCCGCTCCTTGCGCAGGCCTGTCATAGCGACGCACCAGCGCTCCCCTGCCCCAAGCGCGAGCCGGGCGCCGACCGCGTCGCCGGCTCTAAGCGGGCTCGGCCGTTCGAGCGTGGTCGCGGCGGCGGTCATGGGCGTTGGGCCTTGGTGAAGTCGACGCCGAGACGGTCGATTTCCGCGACCATCGCTTTCCGGCGACTGTCGGGTTCGCTCGCAATCAGCGGCCAGAGCGAGTCGCGCAGCGGCGCCGCCGCATCGACATAGGCCGCCGCAACCCGCTCAGCCGCCGCGAACGCGGCGAAGCGGCGCAAGTCGGCTTGGTATTCGAGCGCGAAGCCGGAAACGCCCGCGGCGATCAACTTGGTTGCGAACACGAGCCGTGGCCCGAGGATCCAGGCCTCGCTCGGCGCTGTCCAATAGGAGAGCTGCAGAGCCGCGACGACCATCGGCGAGACGCCGCCGGCTCTCGCTTCGAGCATCGCTTCGCGCAACCAGGCGTTGCCGTCGAGCGGATTGCAGCGGAGGCGGCGCCCGGCGGCCCCGAGCGCCGAGACCAGCGCCGCGTCGGCCAGGGGAAGATTGTTCTCCGCGCTCGCGGCGTTGAGCGCGGCGAGATTGACGGTGAGAGCGGCGCGGGTGAACGCATCGCCGCAATCGCTCGCGGCGCGATCGAGGCCATGGCTCGCGATGAATTGGGAAAGGTAGGCGGCATCGGGCGGCGAGCCGCTCTCGATCGAAGCGGCCAAGTCGTAGAGATCGGCGTTCCAGGCCGCCCCAATCAGCGCACGCACCGACAATGCGGCGACCGCGCCGGCGACGATCAGCAGCGTCGCCGCGACGGGCAGTTGGATCAACGTCGTTACGATTCGCTTGCCTGTCATCGGCCGCCTCACGCCGTTTCTTTGTGGTAATATTTCGCGTAGCGGCCGTAGTAGTAATCCTTCGACCCGTAGCCTTCGTAGAGATTGACCCGCTTCATGTTCACCTTGTTGAAGACGGCGCCGACGCATTTCTCGTAGAGCGCCTCGTCGGCCGACAGGATGTTTTGAACGACGACGCGCGGCGTGCGCCCCCATTCGACGACGAAGATGAATGCGTCGAACAAAGACGCGGCGGCGCGGACGTCGACGACCGGCCCGATCGGCGGCAGATCGATGACGATGTAGTCGAACACCCGGCCGGCCTCGACCAGCACGTTGCGCATGCCGGCCGACGAGAGCATCTCGCTCGAATGCTGGATGCGCTTCTTAACGACGGCGGGAAGCACGAACAGGCCGGATTCCGATTCGCTCAGCAACAGCGTTTCAAGCGGCTGCTCGCCACGAATCGCCTCCAACAGGCCCGCTTGTGCATTGCGCGCCAGGCCTCGGGTCAAGCCGGGGTTGCGTAAATCGCCGTCGATCAGCAGCGTTCGGGCGCCCAGATGCGCGAGCAGCGTGGCGAAGTTCTTGGAAACCGTCGACTTGCCCTCGTTGGGCAGCACGGAAACGATGCCAATCACCTTCGGTTGACGACTCCCCAGCGCAAGATCGACCGAGATCTTGGCCGCGCGCAGCGTCTCGGAGAAGCTCGAAAGCGGATGGTCGAGCGTGTAGCGTAGCAAAGAGGTCGCGGGGTGGATCTCGCCGGGCGCCGGATGGTCGTCCTTGTCGGTCTTGAAAATGACCGGCGCCTCGACGACCTGCAGCATCCCAAGAAATTCGAGCCCGAGCTCGTCGCGAATGTGAGCGGCGACGCGAAACACGCGATCGCGATACTCGCGAAACGCCCCGATTCCTGACCCCACAGCGGCGCCAAAAAGCAGCGCCGCGATCAGCACCAAGCCGCGTTTGGGATAGCTCGGATAGATCGGCGGGGTCGCAGCGGTGATGATCCGCGCCTCGTTGACGGGGAACGACTGTTGCTGCAATGCCTCCTGGTACCGCTGCATGAACGTCGAATAAAGGGTGCGGTAGGTCTCCGATTCTCGTTCCAGTTCGCGGAGCTGGACCAGAGTTTGGTTGGTTTGGGCGCTTTCGCCGACCAGTCCCGACATCGAGAGGTTCAGCGATTGCTCCTTCGAGCGCGCCACTTCGGCGTCGCTGCGGTAACTCTCGGCGATCCGTTGCAGCTCCTCGTAGATCAGCCGCTCGTATTCCTCCATCTCCCGTCGCAGGTTGATGACCTGGAGATGGCCGGCGCCGAGCTTGCTCTCGAGCTGCGCCTCGGTCTTCGAAGCGGCGAGGAACTTTTCGCGCAGGTCGTTGATAACCGGATTGGCGAGCGAGTCGGGCACCGCCGCGCCGACCCGGCCTGATTTCAGCAACTCCTGAATTTGCTGGTATCGCGCCTCGGCCCTGGCGGTGTCGGCGCGGGCGAGCACCATCTGCTCGTTGAGTTCGGTGAGCTGCTGATCGGAGATCAGGCCCGGACGGTCGCCGCCAGTGACGACGAGGCCCTTGTCCGCCTTGAACTTCTGAATGGCGAAATCGGAATCAAGCGATTGCTGCTTGAGTTCGGCGAGACGCGTCTGCAACCAGCCGGCGGCGCGCCGGGTCGCGTCGAATTTGGCGTCGAGCTGATCGGTGAGATAGGCCTCGGCAAAGGCGTTGGCGATCGTCGCGGCTTTGCCGCGATCGGGCGAGGTGTACTCGACCCCGAGCACGTAAGTGCGGGCGACCCTGCGGACATCGAGATTGGCGTTGAGCTTGGTGATCGCCGAGCGCTCAAGGCTCGCCTCTTCTTCGGCGTCGGTTTTCTGCCGGCTGACAAACCAGCCGCTGAAGTCGAACGCGAGCCGCAGCAGATTGAACGCCTGACCGATCAGCGTGCCGCGCGACCCCATGAATTCGGGATCGCGCGTGAGCTTCAAGGTCGCAATGACCGAGAGCGCGATCTTCTCCGATTTGAGCACCTCGACTTGGCTGTCGATGGCGCCGGTGTCGAAGGTCAGTTCGGCGATCGTCGCCGATACGTCGTTCTTGTCCTTGTTGCTGTCGATCAGGATGTCGGTCTTGGCCGTGTATTGCGGAATCGCGGTGACGACATAGGCGAAACCGAGCAACAGGCCGCCCGCCGCCGCCGTGGCGACCACTCGCGCCTGGCGACGCCCGGCCGCCAACAACTGATCGAAATCGATTGGCCCGCGCGGGCCGGCGGCTCCCGGTCCCGGTCCCAGGTCAAGGCCATCGTGCGCCTCCAAACGCTTCAGCATGCTTGGCCGCTTTCGGCGCGGCTGCGAGATGGCGCGGGCCTTGTCATGGTCAGTGTCCCTGCCTGTTTCATCGCGCGCTCAAATCGACGACTTGGACGGGCTGACCGACTGACTGGTCGACGACGTCAGCCCGCCGCCCGGCGCGCCAAGGCCGCCGATCGATCCGAACGGCGAGGCGCCATTGGCTTGCCCGAATGAAAAGCCGCCTGGGCTTCCCCCGCCATTCCCGCCCGCGACCCCGCCGACGCCGCCGACCGGGCCGCCGCTGCCGGCCGCCCCGCCACCATCGCTCGCCGCTTCGATCGCGCCGTCGGCGAGCGACATGAAGGCGGTGACGAGCGGCGCCAATCCCGACGCCGCCACGGCCTGGCGAATCTGCGCCGCCTCAGCAGGATCGCTCGCCGCGAGAATGCGCGCCGCCTCCGCCAGACCGGCGCCGATCGCCCCTTTCTGAGAGTCATTAGCGTTCCGCGCCAAATCGATCAGCGTGGCGACGAGGCTCGCGTCGGTCAGGACGAGGCCGCGCACTTGGGTCGACAGCGGCAGGCCAGCCGAAGCATAGGTGGTCAACAGGCTCTGCGGATTCGCCTTGAATTGCGCGATCGTCGCGTCGGGAAGCTTGCCGAGGGCGGGCGTCGTGGCGGCGCCCGGCGGCTGAGCGTTCACGCTCGGCGCCGCCAGCGCGACAAAGGCCGCGGCTGCGAGCGCTATGATCGGGGAACGTGCATTGACGCCGCTCGACTTCATGTTTGCCTCCATTCTTTGACGTCTCACGCGCTCGCGGTCGGGCGCGAACCCAAGCTGACGCTCTCCGGCCATACTCGAAACTCTGCGCCGTCTTTCGCGCCATCTCGCGCCCGCCATCCGCGCCGCATCTTTCGTTTTCGACCTACGGGCAATTGATCACCCCGCTCATCGTCGCGCAGCGGTTGCCGAGATAGAGAACCGAGGCCTTGGTGTTCGCCGCATCGCCGGCGACGCCCGAAGCGGCGCCGCTGATCGTGGTGATCATGCTGAGAAACTTGGTGATCTCCACCTGATCGGCGTTGTCGACGTAAATGACGTCGCCATCACGCATCGGGAAGCGTCGCGCGGCGAAGAAGCCGGAGGGATCGCGAAAATTGACCCGGTAGATCGTCGGGATATCGACGCGGTCGGCGTCGAAGTTCGCGAGATCGACGCCCATTTTTTCCAGGGTCGCGCGCGTCTCGATGCGATAGACGAAGACCTGGCCGGGTTCGGCGCGACTATCGAGCAGGCCGCCGACCTTGCCGACGCCGTCGCTCAGCATCACGTCTTCCTGCAGGAATTTGAATTGGCCGCTGGCGCCCGTCGCGCCGAACGCGGTGAACGCGCGCTGGTACTGATAGACGTAGAGCGTGTCGCCGGGTTCGACGTAAATGTTCTCGTGCGGGTCTTTGACGAGGTTGAGAAAGTAAACGGTGCCCTTGAGGCCGCGTCGTTGCAGCGTGACGAATTCCTCATAGCCGGGATTGCGAATGCCCCCCGCGCGCGCGATGGCGTCGAGCACGCGGTCGCCGGCGGGGTTGATCGCGATCCGGCCCGGCGCGCCAACGTCGCCGACCACCGTCGCTTGCGTCGAGGTTTGGCTGGCGAGCGTCACCACCGCCTGGGGCTCGATCGCCCGATCCTTCAGCTTGGCGACGATTTCCTGCTGGATGGCGGGGGTGCCGCGGTTCAGCACGCGAACCTGACCGGCATAGGGCACGGTGATGAAGCCCTTGCTATCGACGGTCTGTGCCGGCAACGCGACGAAATTGCCCGGCCGGCTACCCGCGTCGGTTGGAATGAACAGGCCGCCAGCTTGCGCTTCGAACAGCGTCACTTGAACCGTGTCGCCGACGCCGACCTTGATCTCGGGGACCGGACCGTGACCGGCGCCGAAGGTGCGCAGCAGCGAGCCGGCGCCTGGATCGCTGATGAACGGCAGGACATAGCGATTCAGTTCGACCAAAGCATATTGGAGGATCGCTCCGCTCGTAGACTCGCCCAGCGTCGCGGTCGCCTGCGCCTCGACCGTGCGCCGCGCCGGACCGCTATCTGGAATCATTGCGCACCCGGTCGAAGCGATCGCAAAGGCCGCCGCGGTCGCCATTCCTGCCAGCCCCACCCTCATTCATGCCCCCAAGGCGGCGCGCCGAGCGCTCGCACGCTCAATACGCATCGAGTCTGAGTAGAGCGCCGCAAGTCGCCGCCATGATCTTGAGATCGAGCGTCATCGACCAATTGTCGATGTACCAAAGGTCCCGCTCGACGCGTCGCTCCATCTGCGAGAGATGCGGCGTGGCGCCGCGCAGTCCCGCGACTTGCGCCGCGCCGGTCAGGCCAGGCTTCACGTGATGGCGCAACGCGTAGTTGGCGATGCGCGCCTTGAATTCGTCGTCGTGGGCGATGGCGTGCGGCCGGGGGCCCACCAGCGACATCTCCCCGCGCAGCACGTTGACGATCTGCGGCAGCTCGTCGAGACTGGCGCGGCGCAGCGCGCGGCCGACCCGGGTCACGCGCCGGTCGTCTCGCGTCGCCTGAACGAGCGGCCCCTCGTCCTCCAAGACGCGCATCGTCCTGAATTTGAACATGACGAATTGCCGATTGTCGAAGCCGCAGCGTCGCTGGCGGAAGATCGCCGGGCCGGGGCTGTCGAGCTTGACCAGCGCGGCGAGCGCCAATAGCGCCGGCGCGAGGACAACCAGGGCCGCGGCGGCGAGCGCGATGTCGAGCGCGCGCTTGGCTGCGCGCTCGAGCGGGCTCAGCGGCGCCCGCTGCAGCGTCACCGAAAGGCGCCCCGCCAAGCCGCTCTCACGGCCTCGCCGCATCGCGCGGCGGATCTTCTCGTCGGGGTAGAGGCGCACCGGCAGCGGCGACACGCTCAGCAGCGCGCAAAGTTCCGACAGCGCGGCGTCCGCGCCCCACGGCATCACCACGGCGAACTCGGTCGCCCGAGCTTCGCGCGCCTGCGCGACCGCCTGCGCGACGCGGGCGCGGTCACGCTCGATCAGACCGCCGCCGAGGGCGGCGGCGCCCGACAGGCGCAGGCGCGCCACTTCCTCCATGCCGAACTGCGGAAACTCGGCGTCGTCCAGGCGCTCGAGCTCGAAGGGATCGCCAAGCGTGACCACGCGGCAGCCCTGGAGCGCGCCGTGGCGGATCGCGTAACGGCTGAGGCGGGCGAGGCCCAGCCGACCAACGGGAATCAGCACCAAGGCCAATGCGGCGGCGGCGATCGTTGCGCCGCGCGAATGATCGGCGCCCGACTTGAGTAGGAACAGAACGCAGATCGCGGCGAGCTGCGCCACCGCCACCGTCATCACGAGACGCGCCAGACTCGCGCCCGGCGCAAGCAGCGCCGGCAGACGATAGAGCCCGGCCAATTGCGCAAGGGAAACATACAGCGCGCCCGTCAGCAGGCCGCCGCCAAGACCGCTTAAGGTCGAGGGCTCGCCGAGAGCCCCATGACGATAGGCAAATTCGCCTGCCACGGCGGCGAGCGCGAAGATCGCGAGGTCGAAAACAGCCGCCACGGCCGGCAGCGCACGGCACGAAATCACCAACCGGCGCGACGCTGGCGCTGCAAACGAGACATGGCTGGCGAGTTGCACGAAGGGGTTCCTCGGCGCACGAATGGATCGCACCTATTAGGTGTATCATTTCTATTGAATGCACGCAATAGTTGTTTATGCTTGCCGTCAATGCGCGCCGCGACCGATTCCCCTTGCCTCAACGTGGACCCTCGAGGCCGAGGCCGCGCGCCGTTCCTTGCGGCGGGGCTCCGCTTTGTTCGGTTCGTTTCGCTGGCGCGTTGGGCGAGCAACGCGGCGCGCCGCTATCCGGCCGCCCCAGCGGGGGAAGCCATCTACGCGATCGGCGACATTCACGGCCGCTCAGATTGCCTGCGCCGCGCGCACGCCCTGATCGACGAGGATCGCAGCGGGGGCGCCGCGACGGAAATCTATATCGGCGACTACGTCGACCGAGGGCCGGACTCCAAGGGCGCCATCGAACTTCTGGTCGCCCGCGCCCGAGCGACCAACGTCGTGGCGCTGCGCGGCAACCACGAAATCATGATGGAGTCGTTTCTGCGCGGGCTGACCTCATTCGAGGATTGGCGCCGCTTCGGCGGCTTGGAGACGGTTCTCTCCTATGGCGTTGACGCAAGGGCATTGCTCGCGCGCGGCGCGGTTCGCCCGCGCGACCTGGCGGAAAAGATTCCAGCCCCTCATTTGCGCTTCCTCTCGTCGCTCAAAACCATCCACACGTTGGGGCAATATTGCTTCGCGCACGCCGGCATTCGCCCGGGCGTCCCGCTTGATGCGCAGTCGATCGACGACACGGCGTGGATTCGCGACGACTTCCTCAACCACCCCGGCGGCGCCGGGCTGGTCGTCGTCCACGGCCATAGCCCGGTCGACGATGTCGAGTTTCACGCCAACCGAATCAACATCGACACCGGCGCCTATCTGACCAACCGGCTTTCGGTGCTGCGCATCGACGCCGACGGCCCGCGGCTGTTGAAGCGGAGCGGGCAATGACAATGGGAGGCGCGGCTCCTGCGCGCGACCGACGCGGCGTGCTCGCCAAAGCCTTCCTTGTCGCGACGGCGCTCACCGTGCTGGCATACGGCTCGGCGTCGACGATCCAGACCAACCTCGCCGCCTTGGCGTTCGCGGCGCTCGCAGCGCTGACGATCGCCTGGCCGGCCGGAGCGCCAAGCGTCGCCCGTGTGCAGGGGCTGGCGATCGTCCTCGTCGCCGCGCTCTTCGCCTATGCCTTCTTGCAGACTTTGCCTTTGCCCGACTTCGCCAACCCGGCCTGGAATTCGGCGCGCGATGCGCTCGGTCCGGTCGCGGGCGCGATCTCGGTCGCTCCCGGCATGACGCGTGACGCGCTGAGCGCGCTGGCGCTGCCGTTTCTCGCCTTCATCGCCGCGCTGTCGCTATTCCAGGGCGACGACGAAGCGTTGTTCCTGTGGCGTGCGCTGGCCTATTTCGGCGCGGGTTACGCAGCATTCGCCATCGCGCAAGACTTGCTCTTTCCCGAGCAGATCCTGTTCGAGCCCAAGCGGTTCTACGTCGGCTATCTGACGGCGAGTTTCATCAATCGCAACACGGCGGGGACCTTTTTTGGCCTCGCCTTGCTGCTCAACCTCGGTCTGGTGTTCTTCCAGCTGCGCAAGATTCACCTTCGCAGTCTGATGATGAAGGCCGCCAGCTTCGAGGTCGGCTGGCGCGACAAGCACGGGCTGCTCACCGTGCATGTGCTGCTCAGCGCGCTGACGGCAGTCGCGCTGTTTCTCACACAGTCGCGCGGCGCTGTCGGCGCGACCTTTGTCGCTGTGATCCTTGGCGCCGTGCTGATGCTGATGCGCAAGCTGACCGCCGACAAGGAGAGCGACGAGCCCAGGCCCTGGCGCCGCTATGGGGTCGCCGCCGGCGGCCTGATCGCAACCATCGGCTTCTTCGCGCTATTCGCCGGCCGTTCGACCTACCGGATGGCCGAGGAAGGGGGCGACGCCGGCCGCTGGTGCGCCTATGGCTCGACGATCGACGCGATCCGCGACAATTGGCTGCTCGGAACCGGCTTTGGCGCATTCCAGGACGTGTTTCCGGTCTATCGCGATTCCGATTGCACCGGAATATTCGGCGTCTGGGAGCGAGCCCATGATGTCTTTCTTGAAGGCTATCTCGGGCTCGGCGCGCCCTTCGCGCTCGTCATGGTGGTCGGCTATCTCACGCTCATCGCAGCCTTCGTTCGCGGCTTGGCGCGCCGGCGCCGCTATCGCTTCGTGCCGGCGATGGGCCTATGCGCGCTGGCGCTGGCGAGCCTGCATTCGATTGTCGATTTCTCGCTGCAGATTCCCGGCCTTGCGGTCTATTTCGCCGCCGTCATGGCGGCGGCCATCACCGTCTCGCTGGCGCACGGCGCCGAGTAAAGGCCCCTATGGACCGCGAGATCGACGACTTCATGACCGTCCCGCGCTCGCGCCCAGGGTGACGAGAAGCTCGTCCAGTTGCTCGAACGTCTCGGGCATCCCACCCTCCATCCCGGCGATGGCGGCGTCGAGAGCTTCCTTCGAGGGATAGAGTTCGTGCATGACCAGCAGCGTCTTGCCGCCTTTTTCCTCGAAGGTCACCGTGGTGACGGCGCCGTCGTCACTTTCCTCATTGGTCCAGACGAGGCGCGAGTGCGGTGTCACTTCGATGTACCTGCCGAAGAACGCCATGGGCTTCGAGGCCTCGTGGCCGAACTCGAAACGGTACCTGCCCCCGACACGAACATCCGCCTCGCAGGAAAGCAGGGACATGCCCGTCGACTTCGGTGCCCACCACCGCTTGAGCAGCTCGGGCTTGGTCCACGCCTCGAACACGATGCGCGCCGGGCCGTTGAAGGTTCGCGTAACGACGAGCTCACGCTCGGACTTCCGTTCCACCGTCGTGCGGTTCTTCATGGGGGTAGGCTCACTCTCTCTTCTTGCGTCCATCGACCTTCTCCTTCCGTTTCAGTTCCTCGACAACCTTGTCCAGCTCGTCGAAGCGTGCGTCCCAGAGCTGGCGGTACCTCTCGATCCATGCCGCCTCTTCCTCCAGTCGGCGCAGGCCGAGCTTGCAGGTCCGCACGCGCCCGACCTTCTCCGTGGTGACGAGCCCCGCCTGCTCCAAGACGCCGACATGCTTCTTCATGCCCGTGAGGGTCATGTGGAACTTCTCGGCAAGGTCCGTGATCGAAGCGTCCGCACGCCCGAGCTGCTCCAGAACGCCGCGTCGGGTGGCGTCCGAGAGCGCGGCGAACGAGGCATCGAAGCGGGTCTGCGAATACTGAACCATATGGTTCAGTATGTAACACACGGATTGGCGGCATGCAAGGGGAGGCCGAGCGCGCGGCGTCCCAGGCCCTAGAGGGTCCGCTCCGCCGCGCTTAAGCAGAAATTAGCCACCCCATGGTCTGCTGCCCGGCGCGCCCGCGACCAGGGGCGCGATGACGACGCTGAGAGGACGCGAAGAGATGGCGCCGATGCTCGACTTTCTTGCCAGCGGCGCCGTGCTGATCGGCTCCTTCGTCTTGCTGCTGGGCGTGGTCGTCTTCATTCACGAGTTCGGCCATTTCTTTGTCGCCCGGCTGTGCGGGGTCAAAGTCGAGGTCTTCTCGATCGGCATGGGGCCCGAACTGATCGGCCGCACCGACCGGCTCGGCGCGCGCTGGCGGCTGTCGGCGTTCCCGGTTGGCGGCTATGTGCGCTTTGCCGGCGATCGCAACGCGGCGAGCGCCAGCGACGCCGACGCGTTTGACGCGATGCCGGAAGTCCGAGCGCCGCCTGACGCTCGCCGGCCAACCGCTCGCGGCTCGCGCAGCGATCGTCGCCGCCGGCCCGCTCGCCAATCTCGCCATGGCGGTCGTCGTTCTCTCCGGCCTCGCCTATGTCTACGGCGACCGCATCCTTTCGCCGCGCGTCGATAGCGTCGTCGCCGGCAGCCCGGCCGAGCAGGCGGGCTTTGCGCCCGGCGACGTGATCGAAAGCATCAACGGGCGGACGGTTTCCAGCTTCGACGACATCGTCGACATCGTGACCTTACGCGCCGGCGAAGCGCTGAGCGTCGTCGTCGAGCGCGACGGGCGGCCGCTGACGCTGACCGCAACCCCGGCCCTGACCACCATCGATACGCCGGTTGGCCCCGAGCGCGCCGGCCGGCTCGGCATCGCCGCCTACGCGACCAGCGTGCGCCTCGTCTATCCCGGCCCGATTGGCGCCGTGCGGTCCGGCTTCGCCGATTCCTGGCGCATCGTCGCAGCGACCGGCGAGTATCTTTCGCGCGTCGTCGTTGGCCGCTCCGCCCCCGATCAGCTCTCCGGCCCGGTGCGCATCGCCAAGATGTCGGGCGCGGCCGCCGAGCTCGGCATTGGCGCCTTCATCAAGCTGGCGGCGATCCTGTCGCTGTCGCTCGGACTTATGAACCTCCTGCCCATCCCGCTGCTCGACGGCGGACACCTGGCGTTTTACGCAATCGAAGCGGCGCGCGGGCGCCCATTGAACCGCGCTACGCAAGAGGTCGCCCTGCGCGTCGGCGCCGCGCTGGTCGTCTCGCTGATGGTGTTCGTCACCATCAACGACATCCGCAGCTTGCTGCCGGGCTGAGCCGCGAAGCTAGAGCATTGCGGTGAAGTCGAATCGTCTCCGATGTCATTGCGAGCAAAGCGAAGCAATCCAGACTTAGGGATTGCGGCGGTCGCTTAGTCTGGATTGCTTCGCTGTCGCTCGCAATGACGGCCGACAGCAGCGCGACCCAAAATCAACCCGCGCTAGCCAGCCTCAACGCCATCGCGCGACAGCGCGACGCTTTTGATCTGCGCATGCACGCTCGCGCCCTCGGCCAAGCCGAGCCGCTCCCACGAGCGGCGGGTGATGCGCGCGAGGATGCGATCGCCGGCGCCATCCTCGCCAAGGCCCAGCACGACGACCAGTTCGTTCGGCGCCGCCGCGTTCATCGAGACGATGCGCGCCGGCAGCACATTGAGGATCGAGCTCGGGCCGGGCGGCGCGCTGGCGATGCTGACGTCGCCGGCGACCACGCGCAGCCGGCGCCGTTCGCCGACCTCGCCGGGTCGGCCCGAGGCGATGAACGATCCGCCGCGCACTTTGACCGTCGTCAGCCCGAAGGCCACGTCGACCGCCTCGATCGTCCCCGACAGGCTGACCGCGGCGCCGCGCGCGGCGGCGAGCGGCAGCTTGGGATCGCTCTGCAACGCGGCGAGTGGTCCGGCGGCGATGACGCGGCCGTGCTCCAGCAGCACGAGATGGTCGGCCAGCCGCTCGACCTCCGCCATGTCGTGCGTGACATAGAGAGCGGGCAGCGACAGGCGATCGCGTAGCTTTTCGAGGAACGGCAGAATCTCTTCCCTTGCGGCGGCGTCGAGCGCCGCCAGCGGTTCGTCCATCAGCAAGAGCTTGGGCTGCGACAGCAGCGCGCGCCCGAGCGCGACGCGCTGGCGTTCGCCCCCCGAGAGATCGCGCGGCGCGCGCTCAAGCAGCCGGGCGAGGCCGAAGAGTTCGACGACCTCATCCCAGCCGATCGCCGCGGCGCCCGAGCCCGCGCGTGGCGGCGCGCCGAAACGGAGATTACGCCTGACCGAAAGATGCGCGAATAGGCTCGCCTCTTGAAACACGTAGCCGAGCGGCCGGCAGTGAGTCGGCAGAAAGACGCGCTGACCATCCTGCCAGACCTCGCCGTTGACGCGGCATTGGCCGTCGCGAAATCGGTTGAGGCCGGCGATGCAGCGCAGCATGGTGGTCTTGCCCGAACCCGAGGGTCCATAGAGCGCCGTCACGCCGCGCGCCGGAGCGTCAAGCGCGACATCGAGCGCGAAGGCGCCGAGCTTGCCGGCAAAGCGCGCCTCGATGCCCGCGACTTCGCTCATGGCCGACCGCGCGCGAACCGTCGCTCGATGACGATCATCGACAGGACGACGAGGAAGGCGAAGGCAAGCATGCCGCCAGCGAGCAGGTTGGCCGAGCGCCAGTCGCCGGTTTCGGCGTAATCGAAGATCGTGGTCGAGACGACATTGGTGCGCCCGGGGATCGCTCCGCCGATCATCAGCACGACACCGAACTCGCCGACCGTATGGGCGAAGCCGAGCACTGCGCCGGTCAGCAGGCCAGGGCTCGCGAGCGGCAGCGCGACGGCGAAGAAAGCGCGCAGGGGCGAAGCGCGCAGCGTTGCGGCGACTTCGAGCGGCCGGTCGCCGACCGCGGTAAAAGCGTTGCGAATCGGCTGGACGACGAACGGTAGCGAATAGACGACCGAGCCGACGACCAGCCCGCCGAAGGTGAAGGCGAGGGTCGGCGCGCCCCACAGGCTCGCCAGCGCGCCGCCGGGACCGTGCGGGCCGAGCGCGACCAGCAGATAGAAGCCGAGCACGGTCGGCGGCAGCACGATCGGCAGCGCGACGATGGCCGCGACCGCCTCCTTCCACCAGACGCGCGAGCGCGCCAGCCACCAGGCGAGCGGCGTGCCGATCGCGAGCAGCACGAGGGTCGAGAGCGCGGCGAGTTCGATCGTCAAGACGACCGGCTGGAGAAAGTCGGCTGGCAAGCGCGGCGCCTCCGCTTCACTCGAGGCTGTAGCCGTAGCGCTCGATCACCGCCCGCGCTTCCGGGCCCTTCAAGAACGCGATGAAAGCCTTCGAGGCTTCGTCATCGGCGCCAGTCTTGAGCAGCACCGCATCCTGGCGGATCGGCGAATAGAGGCTCTGAGGCGGCAACCAACGCGATCCCGCCGTGACGCCGAAAAGTTGCGACAGCGCGACGAAGCCGAGTTCGGCGTTGCCGGTGTCGACGAACTGGAACGCCTGCGCGACGCTGGCGCCCTGGACGATCTTCGGCTCGATGGCGTCATAGACGCCGAGCGCCTTCATCGCCTCGACCGCCGCCGCGCCATAGGGAGCGGACTTGGGATTGGCGATCGACAATTTGATGAAGGAATTGGCCTTGAGCGTCGCCTCGCCTTGCGTGACGATCGAGGCTCTTGCTCCACAGCACGAGCTTGCCGATCGCATAGGTGAAGCGACTGTCGGCGACGGCGAAGCCGCCGTCGACCGCCGCCTTCGGCCGGTCGGCGTCGGCGGAGAGGAACACCTGAAACGGCGCGCCCTGACTGATCTGCGTGTAGAAGTTCCCAGATGCGCCGAAGCTTAGCAGCGCCTCGTCGCCGGTCTTCGCCTTGAACAGCGCGGCGATCTCTTTCGCCGGCCCGGTGAAATTGGCGGCGACGGCGACTTGGGTTTGGCCAGCTTCGACCGGCCCAGCCGCTACGACGAGGCCGAGGCCGACGAGCAGCCCGAACTTTCCCAACGCCATGATCGAACTCCGCGCCTCAATGCAGTGCGTCAATCTAGAACCTGTCTCAGTGAGATGGAAACATCGTTCCTGTCGGCGATGAAATGAAACCTTCCCGTCACGCCCGGACTTGATCCGGGCGCCCAGGTGGCGAGGGTCGTGGTTAGCGGCCCGGCCGTCTCATCTTGGATACGCGGGTCAAGCCCGCGTATGACGCGACGCGAGCCACGCGATGAAGGCGGCGACGCACGACATGACTCCTCCTCCATCTTACTGAGGTGCGCTTTAGAGCGCTGGCCGAGGCAAGTCGAAAAGCGCGGCCGTTAGTCGATCATGATCGGCTGGCGTTCCCAGACCAGCAGCGCGACGCAACCCTCTTCGCTGACGACCTCGTGCTCGGTGCCCGGCGCGTTGAGCGCGACGCTGCCAGCGCGCAGCAGCCCTTGCGCGTCCGACTGGCTGCCGCTGATCATGATCACCCGCTCCCAGCCGGGATGGCGATGGCGCGGCGCGCGCGCGCCCGGCCTATAGCGCAATAGCGCCGCCGCTGGCCCGCCATGGGGATCGCGATGCAACCACGCCGCCTCGATGCCTTCACGGAACGGCTCGAAGGCGAGCGCGGAAGGGTTGGTCAGCAGATCAGCGATAATCAGGGCAACGCCTCCAGGATCGCGGCGACCGGAGCGATCTAGCCGACGACGCCGTCCTGCGCCACCACCTTGTCGAGCACCGCCTGCTTGAAGGGGCGAAACTAGCCCGCCGCAGCGTCCTGGGCAAGCTGACGGCCGGGCTCAGTGGCCAGCCATGGCGCGGCCGATCGCGGTGCGGTCAGCGGCGGCGGCGGTGGTTTCCAGCACGATATGGCCTTCCGAAATCACCAGCAGGCGGTCGGAAAGGTCGAGCAGCTCGTCGAGATCCTCGCTCACCAGCAGCACCGCGGCGCCGCGATTGCGGGCGGCGACGATCTGGCTGTGGATGTCGGCGACGGCGGCAAAATCGAGGCCGAAGACCGGATTGGCGGCGACCAGGATGTGCACCTCGCCGCCAAGCTCGCGAGCCAACACCGCGCGCTGGACGTTGCCGCCCGACAGGCTGGCGATCGGCGCGTCGGGCCCTGGCGTCTTCACCCGGTAGCGCACGATCAAGGCGCGCGCCGCTTCGCGCATCGCCCCGCCCGATAGCCAGAAGCCGCTGGAGATCGGCGGCTGGTCGAAATCGCGGATCGCCATGTTCTCGGCGACGCTCATGCGCCCAACGCAAGCATTGCGCAGCGGCTCCTCGGGCAGCAGGGCGAGATGGTGGCGCTGCGTCTCGGCGCGCTTTGCCGTGTAGACTTCGCCCTCGACCAACATCCGCCCGCCGGTCGCGTCGCGCTGGCCGGCGAGCACCTCGACGAGCTCGCTCTGGCCGTTGCCCGAGACGCCAGCGATGCCGACGATCTCGCCCCCGCGCACCGCGAGGCTGACGCCGCGCACCGCCTCGGCGCCGTCGGCGTCATCGGCCGTGAGATTCTCGACCGCGAGGCGCACCTTGCCCGGCGCGGCGTTCGATCGCTCGACCGCCGCGGCGGGGCGATCCTCGCCGATCATCATCGCCGCCATCTTGTCGACAGTGAGGTCGGCGACCTTGCCAGACCCCGCGAGACGTCCCTTGCGCAGCACCGTCACGGCGTCGGCGTAGGCGAGCACTTCGCGGAATTTATGGGTGATCATCAGCGCGGTCAGGCGCTTCGCGCGCGCCATGTCGCGCACCATCCCCAGCATCTCGTCGGCCTCTTGCGGGGTGAGGACCGAGGTCGGCTCGTCGAGAATCAGGAAGCGCGCGCCGAGGTAAAGCTGCTTGAGAATTTCCGCCTTCTGCTTTTCGCCGGCGGCGAGGCCGTGAACCGGCGTGTCGAGCGGCACGGTGAACGGCATAGTCGCGATGAACTGCGACAGGCGCTTGCGCTCGCTGCTCCAGTCGATCACCGCCGGCGTGTCGGCGCGCGCCATGACCAGATTTTCGAGCGCCGTCATCGACGGCACCAGCGTGAAATGCTGATAGACCATGCCAAGGCCGAGGCGCGAAGCATCGCGCGGATTGCGCACCTCCGCCTCGGCGCCGTTGAGCAGCAGCGAGCCCTGGTCGGCGCGATAGAAGCCCATGATGCATTTGACCAGCGTCGATTTGCCGGCGCCGTTCTCGCCAAGCAGGGCGTGAACCGTTCCCGCGTCCACCCGCATCGAAACATTGTCGAGCGCGATCAGCGCGCCGAAGCGCTTCGACATGCCCGCCGCTTCGAGGGTGAAGGCGCCCGCTTGGGTCATGGCAATACGGCGACGAGGTCGGCGGCGTTGGAGACCGCGCCGAACACGCCGCCCTGCATTTTGATCATCTTGATCGCGGCGGCGTGGTTGCCGGGATCAGTCGCGCCGCAGCAATCCTCCAGCATCAGGCACTCGAAGCCGCGGTCGTTGGCTTCGCGCATGGTGGTGTGGACGCACACGTCGGTGGTGATGCCGGTCAGCACAAGATTGCGAATGCCGCGCGCGCGCAGGATCAGTTCGAGATCGGTGGCGCAGAACGAGCCCTTGCCCGGCTTGTCGATGATCGGCTCGCCGGCGAGCGGCGCGAGATCGGAAATGATTTCCCAGCCCGGCTCGCCGCGCACCAGGATGCGCCCGCACGGGCCGGCGTCGCCGATGCCGGCGCCGATGCGCTGCGAGCGCCAGCGTTTGTTGTCCGGCAGGTCGGAAAGATCGGGGCGGTGGCCCTCGCGGGTGTGGATGACGTGATAGCCCTTGGCGCGAAAGGCCGCGAGCGCCTTCTTGATCGGCTCGATCGGCGCGCGGGTGAGCGACAGGTCGTAGCCCATCTTGTCGACGTAGCCGCCGACGCCGCAGAAATCGATCTGCATGTCGATGATGATCAGCGCCGTGTCGGCGGCGCTCCAGCGACCGTCGAACGGCCAAGGATAGGGATCGGCGGCGACGTGAGACCCGAGGACTTTCAACATGGCGCGTTCCTCTGATGCGATGGGCTACTTGGTGACGCTGAGTTCGCCCGGCGCGCCCGCGACCCTGCGGCGCGACGAGGACGAGAGAACCAGAATCAGCAGCGTCAGGAAATAGGGCGCCGCGTTGAGCAGATAGGTGCCGGAGGTGACGCCGACCGCTTGCAGCGCCGGGCCAAGCGCGCCGGCGCCGCCGAACAGCAACGAGGCGCCGAAGCAGGCTAGCGGATTCCAGCGGGCGAAGATCACCAGCGCCACCGCCGTGATGCCCTGCCCGCTCGACAAGCCTTCGCTCCAGCTCCCCGGATAGTAAAGCGAGAGAAACGATCCGCCGACGCCGGCCATGAAGCCGCCAAAGCAGGTGGCGTAGAGCCGCACGCGGATCGGTGAATAGCCGAGCGCGCGCGCGGCGTCCGACGAATCGCCGACCATGCGAACGATCAGACCCCAGCGGGTGTTGGCGAGCGCCCAACTCAATATCGGCGTGAAGATCAGGCCGACGATGAACAGCGCGTTGACCTCGAGCGCGGCGCGCACCTGAGGAATGTCGCTCCAGAAGCCGAGCGGCAGCGCCGGCAGCGTCGGCGCCTTGGGCTGCACCAAAGGCTTGCCGAGGTAGAAGGCGAGCCCAATGCCGAAAATCATCAGCGCGATGCCGACCGCTATGTCGTTGACGCGCGGTAGCGAACAGATTGCCGCATGCAGCGCGCCGAACATCACGCCGACGAGGCCAGCGGCAAGCACGCCGAGCCAGGGCGAGCCGGTGAGATAGGCGACGCCGAAGCCGCTCATCGCCCCCATGATCAGCGTGCCTTCGAGGCCGAGATTGATGCGACCGCTCTTTTCGGTGACCAGTTCGCCCAGGCTGACAAAGAGGAACGGCGTCGAAACGCGGATCGCGCCGCCGAGGACGGCGATCGGGACAGTCCAATGTCCGAGGCTGGCGGCGTTCACCGGATCACCTTCGCTTTCCATTCGCTCAAGGGCGGCAACCCCTCGCCGGCAAGCAGCGCGACAAACAGAATGCCCTGCAGCACCAGTACGGCGGCGTCGGGCAGATCGAGGCGGCGCTGCAACAGGCCGCCGCTCGCGCCGATGCCGCCCAGCAGCACCGCGACCGGAATGACCGCGAGCGGGTGCTGGCGGGCGAGGAAGGCGACGAGAATGCCCGATAGGCCGTAGCCGGCGGCGATGTTGGCGTTGGCGTCGCCCTGCACGGCGGCGACTTCAACCATGCCGCCGAGCCCGGCGGCCGCGCCCCCTAACCCGGTGACGATGACCATCATCAATCCGACCGGCAGGCCGGCCATGCGCGCCGCGCGCGAATTGCCGCCGACGATGCGGGCGGCAAAGCCAAAGGTGGTGCGGCGCATCAGCAGCCAGGCGAGCACGCAGGCGACCAAGCCGATAACGAGGCCCCAGTGGACGTCCATGCCGGGAATATTGCCGATCAGGTCCGCGTCGGGCAACGGCCGGGTCGAAGGTTTATTGAGGCTGGCGGGGTCGCGCATCGGCCCCTCCACCACCTGGTTCATCACGGCGATGGCGATGCTGGAGAGCAGCAGCGAGGAGATCGTCTCGTTGACGCCGCGCCAGTGTCTGAGCGCGCCGGCGCTAGCGATCAGCGCGCCGCCCGCCGCCATGCCGGCAATCGCCATGACGCACCAGACGACGATCGCCGGCGCGCCGGCGTCGGCGAGCGGCAGACCCGCCGCGATCGACGCGAGGCCGCCAATGACGAACGCGCCCTCGCCGCCGATGATCACCAGCCCCATCTGCGCCGGCAGAGCGACGCAGAGCGCGGTGAGCAGCAGCGGCGAAGCGCGCAGCAGGGTATTTTGCCAGGAGAACCACGAGCCGAACGCGCCCTCCGCCATGAGGCGGTAGACCTCGAGCGGGTTGCGTCCGGCCACGCTAACGAACGCGCCGAACAGCAACACCGTCGCCACCCCCGCCGCGAGCGGCGCGGCGAGGGGATCGAGGATGCGCGCGAGAGCGGCGCGGCGCGGCGGTTCGGCGTCCACGCCGGTTGTTCCTTTAGCTGGTCGAACCGATGACGCCCTCGACGAGATAGCCCATCTTCTCGAGTTCGATGTCGGTCTGGCCGCGCATCACGCCCGCGTCGATGACCATGTTGCCCTTGTTGTCCTTGATCGGGCCGGCGAAGATGACGAAACCGTCGCCCATGAACTTCGCCTTGACCGCGTCGGCCGCGGTCTTGGCGGCGTCGGGGACAATCGCGGTGTAAGGCGAGGTCTTGACGATGCCGGCCTTCAGGCCGCCGCGGATGAGGCCGGGAAGAGTCTTGCCGGCTTCGAAATCGGTGATCAGCGAGGGATAGAGCGCCTCCCAGTTCCATTCGGCGCCGGTCAAATAGCCCTTGGGCGCAAGCGCCGCCTGATTGGTGTGATAGCCGGTGGTGAACAGGCCGCGCTTTTCCGCCGTCTCGATCACAACCTTGGGGCTGTCGACGTGGCAGGTGATGACGTCGACGCCCTGGTCGGCGAGGCTGTTGGTGGCTTCCGCCTCCTTGACCGGCATCGACCAGTCGCCGGTGAAGATCACCTGGACGGTGATGGTCGGATCGACCGAGCGCGCGCCGAGCGTGAAGGCGTTGATGTTGCGCAGAACCTGCGGGATCGGCTTGGCGGCGACGAAGCCGAACTTCTTGGTCTTGGTGGCGTAAGCCGCAACCATCCCGGAGAGGAACTCCGCCTCGTCGATGTAGCCGAAGTAGCTGTGCACGTTGGCCGGCAGGCCCTCGTGCCACAACCCGCCGCAATGCATGAAGGTGACGTTCGGGTACTTCTTCGCTTCCTTGAGGATGTGCGGGTCGAAATAGCCGAACGAGGTCGGGAAGAGCAGCGTCGCGCCATCGAGGTTGATCATGCTCTCCATGGTCTTCTCGACGGCGATGGTCTCGGGCACGCGTTCTTCCTCGACCACCTTGACGCCCATCGCCTTGACGGCGGCGGCGCCGACGGCGTGCGCTTGATTGTAGCCGTAGTCGTCCTTCGGGCCGACGTAGATGAATCCAACCGTCAGCGGCGCAGCGGCCCGCGCCGAACCCAGCGGCAAAGCGGACAATGCAGCGCCGGCGGACATGCCAGCGAGAAGAGCGCGACGCGACAAACGATAGTCTTGGCTCATGGCGGATGCCTTTCCTACGATGTGGGACGACCGTTACGGCCCAGACTCGCGGCCGCCTCTTGCATACAAGAAACAAATTGCGTGCCAGATCGCGGGGTCATTATTTTTATCGTGCAATTTCAATTATTTGAGTGACTATCGGGTCGACTCTCGGTTGTTCTGGGACGGCTGACATCCAAAAATATGCCTATTCCGTGATCACGCCGCACAAATTGCTCGCTATTTGACCGTTTTGAATCCCTATTGCCGCCTTGGACGGCATAGGCGGCCAGAAATTGTCTGTGTATTGAATATACTAGGTTGACAGGCGCCCTGCTCCTGCGCATACGATCCTGCATGCACGCCGCCAATTTGTCATTTTTTGCGCGGTCCAGCGGCGCTTCGAGCGTTCCGCCGCGCACCCGCGCGGCCGAGCTCGCCGCGGCGCTTGCCGACGACATTTTGCGCGGCCGGCTGGCGCCGGGCCTGCGGCTCGACGAGCAAGAGCTGGCGCAGCGTTTCAGCGTCTCGCGCACGCCGGTGCGCGAGGCGCTCGGCCAACTCGCCGCGACCGGTCTGGTCGAACACCGCCCGCGCCGCGGCGTGATCGTCGCGGTCATTTCGCCGCTGCGATTGCACGAGATGTTCGCCGTGATGGCGGAACTCGAGGCTTCCGCTTCGCGGCTCGCCGCCACCGCGATGAGCGCCGAAGAGCGCCAGGGGCTGGACGCCTCCCACCGCGCTTCGCAGACCGCAGTGCATTTCAGCCGCATCGACGACTACGAACGCTTCAACCAGGAATTCCACACGCGGATCTACGCCGGCTGCCACAACGGCTATCTGCGCGACCTGCTCAATGCGACGCGCGCGCGTCTCGCGCCGTTCCGTCGCGCCCAATTCAACCTGCTCGGGCGGCTCGCCGCCTCGTGGCGCGAACACGACGCGGTCGTCGAAGCGATCTTGCGCGGCGATGGCGAAGGCGCGGCGCGCGCAATGCGCGAACATCTGACGGTGGTGAGCGGCGCCGCCGCCGAATACGTCGCCCACCAGACGCATCAGTTTATCGCTTAGGCTCCAGGATTCGGAGGGTCGCCTTGGACATTCCCGTCCACTCCATCGCCGCGTTGCAGCAGGGATACGCCGAGCGGCGTTGGAGCGTGCGACAAGTCGTCGAAGCCGTGCTGGCGCGCGTCGCCGCCGCCGAGGCGGTGGACCCAGCAATCTGGATCGCGCGCGTCGATCGCGAGCGACTGCTGGCCGAGGCGGCGGCGCTCGACGCGCGCGGCGCGGCCGGCCTGCCGCTGTTTGGCGTGCCATTCGCGGTCAAGGACAACATCGACGTCGCCGGATTGCCGACCACCGCCGCCTGCCCGGAATTTTCTTATGCGCCGCAGCGTTCGGCGACCGTCGTCGAGCGGCTCGCCGCCGCTGGCGCGCTGGTCATCGGCAAAACCAATCTCGACCAGTTCGCCACCGGCCTCGTCGGCGTGCGCTCGCCCTATGGCGCGCCGCGCAGCCCGTTCGATCACGCGTTCGTCTCGGGCGGCTCCAGCTCCGGCTCGGCGGTCGCCGTCTCGCGCGGTCTCGTCAGCTTCGCGCTGGGCACCGACACCGCCGGCTCGGGGCGCGTTCCGGCGATGTTCTGCAATCTCATCGGCCTCAAGCCGAGCCGCGGGTTGATCAGCGCGGCCGGCGTCGTGCCCGCCTGCCAGTCGCTCGATTGCGTCTCGATCTTCGCCACCAACGCCGATGACGCGTCGGCGGCGCTGGCGGCGGCGGCCGGTTTCGATCCCGCCGACCCTTACAGCCGCGCGCCGCTGACGCCGCCAACCGGACCGCTCTCGGCGCCCCCTGCCCGCTTCCGCTTCGGCGTGCCGCGCAAGCAGGATCTTCTCTTCTTCGGCGACGTCGAAGTGGAGGCGCTATTCAACCAATCCGTCGAGCGGCTGGCGGCGATGGGCGGGCAAGCGGTCGAAGTCGACCTATCGCCGTTCTTCGAAGTCGCCCGGCTGCTCTACGAAGGGCCGTGGATCGCCGAGCGCACGGTTGTCGTCGGCGGCTTCCTTGCCGCCCACCCCGGCGCCGCCAATGCGACGGTCGCCGGCCTCATCAACAAAGGCAGCGGCTTTGCCGCCCCAGCCGTATTCGACGCGCTGCACAAGCTCGAGGCGCTGAGGCGCGCCACCGAGGCGACGTGGAGCGCGATCGACGTTCTGCTGACGCCGACCGCGCCAACCGCGTACACGGTCGAGGCGGTGCTCGCGGATCCGATCAAGCTCAATTCCAACCTCGGCGCCTTCACCAATTTCGTCAATCTGCTCGACCTCGCTGCGATCGCGGTCCCGGCCGGGTTCGGCGCCAGCGGCCGGCCGGCCGGCGTGACGCTGATCGGCCCGGCCCATTCCGATCGCGCGCTATTGTCGCTCGGCGACGCGCTGCACCGCGCCGCCGCGCCGCCAACTGGCGCCCTCGGCGTGCCGCTGCCCCCGCAAGGGCGCCGGGTCGGCGAGTGGAGCGATGGCGGCTTCGATCTCGTCGCGGTCGGCGCCCATATGTCGGGACTGCCGCTCAGCTATCAGCTCGCCAGCATCGGCGGGCGGCCGATCGCGACGGTGCGCACCGCTCCGATCTATCGTCTTTACGCGCTCAACCAATTGAGTCCGCCGCGCCCTGGCATGGTGCGCGTCGAAGAGGGCGGCGCGGCGATCGAGGCGGAGATCTGGCGTCTGCCCGCTGCGGCCTTTGGCGCCTTCGTCGCCGGCGTTGAGCCACCCCATTCGATCGGCAAGGTGGCGCTCGAAGACGGACGCTGGTTGCCTGGCTTCCTCTGCGATCCGCTCTCGACGCTCGGGCGGCCCGACATCGGCGCCTATGGCGGCTGGCGCGGCTGGCTCGCCGCCGCGGGCAAACATAAAGCCGAAGCGCGCGTCGCTCAGAACTGACGCGCTAGCGTTTTTTCGCTCCGCCGGTCTGCGCCGCGCGGATCGCCGCGATCTGCTCGGCGGCGACGAGGTCGAACGGCGCGAACGATCGCTCGGCTCTGGCAAGAATCACGGCGCCCTCGCAAGCGGAGATCAGCGTCGCGGCAAGTGCGCTGGCCCGCTTCGGCTCGACGCCGCCGGCGGCGAGCAGCGCGCCAAGGCGCGCGCGCCACTGGCGAAAGACGTCCGCCGCTTTCTCGAGCAGCGCCGGCGCGTTGGCGGCGACGGTGACCGCCGCAACCGCGCAGCCGGCGCTGAAATCGGACCTTTCCAACACCGAGCGCCACAGCGCGACAAACGTCGCCGCGACCTCGGCGGCTGGCCGACCCTCGAGCTTGTCGAGGACCGCCATGGCGTGCGCGCCAGCGGCGTCGAGCGCGGCGAGAACCAACTCGTCCTTGCCGCCGGGGAAGTGGTGATAGAGCGATCCGCGCGGCGCGCCCGAGGCCTCCAGCACCTGGCTGAACGACGCGCCCTGCAGGCCCTTTTTGGCCAGCAGAATCGCCGTGCGCGCAATCATCTGCCCCCTGACATTGTCCGCCAACCCGCCAGCCTCCAACCCGCCAAGCTCATTGACTATGACGATCATCATATTCTATCGTCTATGACGGCCGTCATAGACCGTTGAGGAGGTGTTCGCCATGCCAATGATCGACATTTACGCCACCAAAGGGACATTCGCCGATCCCCATAAGCTCGCCAAGGACGCGGCCAGCGTCGTCAAAGGGGTCGAGCAGGTTCCCGACATTCCGATGTTCCGCAAGAACACCGCCGGCTTTGTCCACGAATTGCCGGCCGGCGCGATCGCCAACACCGATGGCGACAGCAACTACGTTCGCGTTCAGGTTCTCACCAACGCGGGCGCGCTCAGCCGCGACAAACAGCTCGCTGTCGTCACGCAGTTGACCGAGTTGGTCAAGACCGCCGCGGGCGATCCGACGCTCGGCGAACGGACATGGGTGCTGTTGACCGAGGCGACTGTCGGCGGCTGGGGCCTGTGGGGCCACGCCCACACCAACGAGGAGCTGGTTACCGCCGCTCGCGCGGAAATCGCCAAGCTTCGCGGCTAAACGCGCGAAACCCGCAAGGACGAAACGCCTGCCGAAGCCCGCCCGCGCCATCTCCATCGCGCGGGCTGGTCTTACCGGCCACGTTGCACTAAGTTCCGCGTTAACCACTCGGCGGGGCCGGACCGCCGCAGGCGACGCTTCACCCTGCACTGCCCTCTCGGGCGCCATTTGGAGGACGACTCGATGAGAGTGCTTATCGCCTTGGTGGTGATCGTTTATCTGATCGGCGTTGGCGTCCAACTCGCGCCGACGTTCCAGGCAAGCTGGAGCACCGTCCCGGCCTCGCAGCTCGCCACCAGCGTCGCGCAGGCGCTGCCGAGCGCCCTGACTTGGCCGATGGTCGCCTATCACAAGGTCATGGGCGGGAGCGCCGCCGCGCCGGGCTGACGCCAAATCGGAACGAACTGGCCGCCAATGCGTTAACTGGCGTGCGCTGGAATCGCTAGCCGAGGAGCGGCGAAACGGTCAGCACTTTGGCGGCTTGATCCATCGACAATTTGACCGTGAAAAATTTGGAGGGCGCCGTGTCGGGTGAAAGTCTTCTCGTCATCATCGTAGTCGGACTGATCGCAGGGTGGCTCGCTGGTCAGATCGTGAACGGCACGGGATACGGACTGATCAACGATCTCGTTATCGGCATCATCGGCGCTTTCATCGGCGGTTGGCTGATGCCGCGTCTCGGCATCCAACTCGCCACCGGCATTATCAACGCGATCATCAACGCCACGATCGGCGCGATCATCCTTCTCCTGATTCTTCGACTGGTTCGCGGCGGCGGTCGCTGGCGAGGCGGTTGGGGCCGGCGCTGGTAGCGCGAGCCCAGAGCGCGGGTGGAGCCAGGACAATCCGCTTTGCTCGAACGCCCCGCTAGACGACTTGCCGGTTGCGCCGATCGCGTGACGAGGGGCCAACATGCGTTG
The DNA here is from genome assembly GCA_963835215.1 of uncultured Alphaproteobacteria bacterium. Taxonomy (GTDB): domain Bacteria; phylum Pseudomonadota; class Alphaproteobacteria; order Rhizobiales; family Beijerinckiaceae; genus Roseiarcus. The sequence continues at coordinate 72,847 of CAWIES010000002.1, forward strand.
GAAACGTCACTCGAAGCGTGGCCTCGCCGCAACGATGGCGGCGACATTTGTTGTTGCCGCGACGCCCGCCCCCGCGCAGGAATCGCCCGCGCAAGAACCCGCCTGTGGATTTCACCGCGCTTTCGTCAGACAGGACGAGGATGGCCTCGGCAAGATCTGGGTCTACGAGGGCGCGCCCTCCAGCGCGATTGGCGGCAGGCGGCCGCTGGCCTTTGTCTCGCCTTTGAAGGTCAACACCGACGGAACGCGAATCTCCTACAAAGTCGACGATCCCAGAGCCGTGAACGGCGCCATCAACGACATTCGCTACGCTTTCAATGATCCCAACCGGCCAATTTCCGATTTCGAGGCGATTGCGGCCGCGAATTGGAAGCCGGTCGCGCAAGTCTGGCGCGTGCTAGACCCTGAGATCATCGAGCGCGACAGGCGGCCCGGCAAGCAGGGACGGCCATGCATCGACGCGGACAATTACATCGTGTCGATGACCGCGGAGCCGGCGGTCGCGGGCGGTGGCACTCGCGAGGGCGACTGCGATCAAACGAAGTGGATCGACGCGCTGACGGTTCCAGGAATCGTCCTGCCAACGCCGACGCGAACGCACCCCTCCGAATTCAACCAGCGCGGCGCAGTGATGCGCAGCGTCGCGGTGGCCATGACGCTGGCGGAGCCGCGCCGCATCGCGTTTGGAATTGTCGGCGATCTCGGCCCGGACAATAAGCTTGGCGAAGCTTCGGTCGCAATGAACCGCACCCTTAACGGATTGGCGAGCTCGGACAATCCGAAAAGCGGCGACGACGCCGACGCGCGGTTCCAGGCCAGCGCGTCAATCGTGTTCGTTCTGCCTGGCGAGGAAAACCGCTTGCCCTATCCGGTCACGGGCGAGCGGGCCAGCGCCTTCGCCAAAGTCCGCTTTGACGCCTGGGGCGGCGAGAGCCGCTTGCAGGCCTGCCTCGCGGAGATCGCCGAAACGCATGAGTGATCCAAGAAGGCGATGGCGCGTTTCGTGACGCTCGGTAGCGCGTTTACAGCGTCACGACTTCAGCGGTGCGAACGCTTTTGTCGGCGGCGAGCACGATCCGCAGCGAATCGACCGCGCCGCGCGCGTGTTCGCTGAGGTCTTCATCGTTGCGAATGGCGGCGAGGAAGGCGCGCTGCTCCCGGTTGCACAGTTCCTGATGGCCCGGCTCGTCATCCATCTGCAGGATCTCGTCGGGCTTGGCGAAGCGGCCTTTCGTATCCAGCGCCGAGTAGTGCACGCGCAACGCGCTGGTCTTGGTGTGGCTGTCGACCGAAGCGGACTCTGTCTTGGATTCGTCCATCGCGATCGAGACGCAACCTTTTGGTCCGATCATGTCCTTCACGAAGAACGCCGTCTCCGACATCATCGGCCCCCAGCCCGCCTCGTACCAGCCGATCGAGCCGTCGTCGAATGTCACTTGCAGGCAGCCGTAGTTGTACATGCCTACGCTGATCTCGTCGGTCAGACGCGCGCCAATGGCGTGAACGCGAACCGGCTTCGCGCCGGTGACCTGGCACATCACGTCGACGTAATGCACGCCGCAATCGACGATCGGGCTGATCGACTTCATCAGCCGCTTATGCGTTTCCCACTGGGCCGCCGACGATTGCTGGTTCAGGTTCATGCGCATGACAAGTGGCTTGCCAAGCGTCTTGCCGATCTCGACGAACTTGGCCCAGGAGGGATGCACGCGCAGGATATAGCCGACATAGAGCTTTCGCCGCTTGACCTTGGCGAGCGCGAGAATTTCCTCGGCCTCGGCGACCGTGTCGGCGAGCGGCTTCTCGATGAAGATATGGCAGCCGGCGTTCAGCGCCATTTTTGCGTAGGCGGCGTGGGTGTCGGGCCAGGTGCAGATCGAGACGGCGTCAGGCTGCAATTGCGCCAGCGCCGTGGCGTAGTCCGAAAACAGCGGCGCGCCGGGGAATTCTCCGACGAGGTCCGTGCGCGCCTCGATGTCGCGGCTGCAGAGGCCGGCGATTTCGAAGCCCTCGACCGCTCGATAGGCGCGCGCGTGGCTCATCCCCATATTGCCAAGGCCGACGACGAGCACGCGCACAGGTTTCATCTTCGCCTCCCGATGGTGTCAGGTCAGCCGAGCGAGACGCGCTGGCCCGTTTCATCGAATATGTGCAGGTCCTGATTGGCCGCGCTCAGCGTGACCGCGGCGCCGACCTCGGGAACCTCGCGCCCCTTGATCTCGACGATGATCGAACCCTGATCGCCGGAGCGCACATAGGCGTTGGAGGTCTCGCCAAGCCGCTCGATCAGTTCGATCGTCGCCTGGACGCGGAAGCGGCCGGCGGCGGCGGTCGAGAGGTGCTCGGGCCGCACGCCGACAGTCAGCTTCGACCCGATCGTGGGGGCGAAATGCGGCGCGTCGAGGACAAAGGCCGGCAGGTTCGGGCCGCCGAGCGTAGCGCCAGTCGCATCCTTTCGCTCGACCGTCGCCGCGAAGAAATTCATGCGCGGCGAGCCGATGAAACCGGCGACGAACAAATTGGCTGGCGTGTAATAAAGATCGAGCGGCTTGCCGACCTGGGCGATCCGCCCCTGGTTCATCACGACGATGCGGTCGGCCAGCGTCATGGCTTCGACTTGATCGTGAGTCACGTAGACCATCGTCGCCTTTAGCAACTTGTGCAGCTTGGCGATCTCGACGCGGGTCGAGACGCGCAGCGCCGCATCGAGATTGGAGAGCGGTTCGTCGAACAGGAAGATGTCGGGCTCGCGCACGATCGCGCGGCCGATGGCGACACGCTGGCGCTGTCCGCCCGACAGGGCGCGCGGGTGGCGCGCGAGCAGCGGCTCGAGCTGCAGCATGCGCGCGGCCTCGGCGACGCGGCGATCCATTTCCGTGCGCGCGACGCCGGTGAATTTCAGGCCGAAGGTCATGTTCTTGCGCACGTTCATGTGGGGATAGAGCGCGTAGGACTGGAACACCATCGCGATCTTGCGCTCGGCCGGGGCGAGCGCATTGACCAGCCGGCCGCCGATGTAGATGTCGCCGGACGTCGGCGCGTCGAGCCCGGCGATCATGCGCAGCAGCGTCGATTTTCCGCAGCCCGACGGCCCGACCAGCACGACGAATTCGCCGTCCTCGACCGTAAGCGCGATGTCGCTGAGGACGCGCGTCTCGCCGTAGTTCTTGGCGAGATTCTCGATGCGCAGGTTGGCCATGGACGAGAACCCTATTTCACCGCGCCGGCGGTGAGGCCGCCGATGAGTTGCCGCGAGAAGACGACGTAGATGGCGATCACCGGCAGGATCGCCAGCGACAGCGCGGCGAGCACCGCATTCCAGTCGGTGATGTACTGGCCGAGAAACTGCTGCACGCCGAACGTGATCGTATGGGTCGAATCGCTTGAGGTGAGGATCAGCGGGAACCAGAGATCGTTCCAGATCGGCACGACGGTGAAGACCGCGACGGTGGCGATGGCGGGCCTCAGCAGCGGCGCGATCACCTCGAAGAAAATGCGCGTTTCCGGCACGCCGTCGCAGCGCGCGGCATCGCGCAGATCCCTGGGGATCTGTTGAATGAATTCGCCGAGGATGAAGATCGCCATCGGCAGGCCTTGCGCGACGTAGACGAGGATGAGTGCGGTCAATGTGTCGTTGAGCCCCGCCACGCGCATCATCGTCAGAATGGCGACCGAGCCCAATCGGATCGGCACCATGACGCCGATCGCCAGGAATAAAGCGAGCGGCGTCGAGCCGCGAAACTGGTATTCGGTCAGCGCCCAGGCGGCCATCGCGCCGAACAGCAGCACGAAAAACATGCTGGCGAGCGTGACCACGATCGAGTTGGAGAAATAGAGTCCGACATGCGAAGCGCGCAGCACCTTGGCGTAGCCGATCAGCGAGAAAGTGGCGTTGTTGGGCGGCGACAGCGGCGCGCCAAAGATCGCGTTGCGCGCCTTGAACGAATTCATCACCACCAGCAGGATCGGCCCGAGCGCGATCGCGCTATAGGCGATGAGAATCGCATGAACGCCGAATGTCTGGACGCGTTGGCGCAGCATCGCGGGCCCGTTCAAAAGGTGTAGCGGTTCATGCGCCGCTGCAGGAGGAGCAGATAGGCGCAAACGCCAGCGAGAATGATGAAGAACATCGTCGTCGCCACCGCCGCGCCCATGGTCGGACTGCCGAGCTGAAGCTGGTTGCCGAAGAAGGTGCGATAGAAGAACGTGCCGAGGATGTCGGCGGCGAAATTCGGCCCGGCGAGCGCGCCTTTGACCGAGTAGATGAGGTCGAAGGCGTTGAAGTTGGCGACGAAGGTCAGGATCGAGACGAGGCCGATGGTTGGCAGCACCAGCGGCAACTTGATGTGCAGGAAGATGCGGAAATGGCCGAGCCCGTCGACGCGCGCGGCGTCGACCAGTTCGTCGGGGATATTGAGCAGCGCGGCGTAGATCAGCATCAGGGGGATGCCGACGAATTGCCACACCGAGATCAGCGCCAGCGTGACCAGCGCCGTCGAAGGCAGGCCGAGCCAGGGGGCAAACCACGAGCCGAGTCCGACCGACTTCAGCGCGCCTTCGGCGACGCCCCAGAGCGGCGAGAGAATGAGGCCCCAGGCGAAGCCGACGATCACCACCGAGAGCATCGTCGGCAGGAAGATGACCGTGCGGTAGAGCCCCTTGAGCTTGAGGCCCGGCAGACTGAGCAGGCCCGCCAGCGCGATGCCGATCGGGTTCTGCACCCCCATATGCACGAGAAAGAACACGAAGTTGTTGCGCAGCGCGTTCCAGAATGGCCCGGACCAGTCGCTGTCGGTGAACAGCGTGGTGAAATTGGCGAGGCCGACGAAATGGTAGCCGCCCGTCTCGTCGGTCGTATAGGCCGACAGTCCCATGGTCGCCAGCAGCGGGTAGATCGACAGGGCCGTGTAGATGAGGACCGCCGGCCCGAGAAACAGCGCCATCAGGCCGAGAAAGCGCGCCCGCGGCATGGAGACGACGACTTGGGAAGCGGGGTCGGCCATGGAGGCTCGCGGCGCGGTTCCCTTCTCCCGGTGCGGGAGAAGGCGTCACGCGAAGCGTGACGGATGAAGGGCGTTTGAAAGAACGCCCGTCTTTCGACGGACTGTGGCCGGCCGCCTTCCCCCGCAAGCGGGGGGAAGGGGCGCGGCGCTGTCGTCGCCGCCGGCTCAGTTCGCCGGCTTATACCACTTGTCGAGGCCGTCCTGCAGTTGCTTGCCCGCGGCTTCGGGCGTCAGCGTGCCGTTGATCACCTGCGCCGAGACGTTCCAGAGTTCGTTCTCCAGGTTGGGCGTGCCGCGCGAGAGAATCTGGTAGGAATTGCGGATCGTCGACTTGCAGTCCTTGCGCCAGCCGACCATCGTCGCGGCGAGATCGTCGTCGATCTTCACCGCGTCCTTGCTGAGCGGGAAGAAGCCCGGCAGCGCGTTGGCGTAGAGCGTCGCGAATTCCGGCGTCGCCAGCCATTCGAGGAACTTCTTGGCGTCGTCCTTGTTCTTGGACGCCGAGTTCAGGCCCATCGCGATGTCGGTGTGGTCGGAGATGTAGCAGTCCTTCTCGCCGGCCGGCAGCGGCGGCCTGAAGGCGCCCATCGGGAACTTGGCCTGCGCGCGGAAGGTCGAGATGTCCCAGGAACCGGCGGGATAGATCGCGCCCTTGCCGAGCGAGAACAGGTTCTGGCTGTCGGGATAGGTCTGCGCCTGGAAGCCGTTGCCCATGTAGGGCGCCCAGGACGCTAGCTCCTTGAACACCGCGATGTATTGCGGGTCGGTGAACTTCTCCTTGCCGGCGATCAGAGCGGCGCGGCCGGTCTCGCCCTGCCAGTAGTCGGGGCCGATGTTCTGGAAGCCCATCGTCGCCGCTTCCCACTGGTCGGCGGTGCCGAGCACGATCGGCGTGTAGGTTCCGTCCTTCTTCAGCTTGTCGAGGACGGCGTGGAACTCGGCCATCGTCTTCGGCTCTTTGGCGCCGACCTTGGCGAAGGCGTCCTTGTTGTAGATGAAGCCGTGGATGACCGAGGCCATCGGCACGCAGAACGTCGTCTTGCCGTCGTCGGTGGTCCAGGCGGACTTGGCGACGTCGGAGAAATTGGCCATGCCGCTGAGGTCGTTGAGCCCGTCGAGCTGGTTCTTGTTGTAGAGGTCGAGCGAGGCGTCGAAGGGGCGGCAGGTGATGAGGTCGCCCGCGGTGCCGCCGGCGAGGCGCGCGTTCAAGCGCGGCGTTGTATTCCTTCGGCGCCGAAGGCGCGAACTCGACCTTGATGTCGGGATAGTGCTTGTTGAAGGCGGGGATGATTTTCGAATTCCAGATGTCGGCGTCGTCGTTGCGCCAGCTTTCGATCTTCAGCGCGCCCGCCTGAGCGGCGGTCAACCCCACCAACATCGCCGCTGCGGCGGCGCCCGCAAAGGCCAGGCGCTTGAACGTGGATTTCATCGTCTTCTCCCTCAGTATGGGCCTCGACCCTCGGTTAAAGCCTGCATGATTTCAGCTTGGCGCGCACGGCGGCGAAGCCGAGCTGTCTTGCCGTCGAAGAACCAAAATGAGTACCACTGGTACCTACCTCTTGTATTTATCGTTAACCTAATGCATACCTCTTGTCTAGGCCCGCGCAGCCGCCGTTCGGACAAGAATCTTTTGGGGCGAAAGGCGCGAGGACAAGCGAAAGCGGCGGAACGATTTTGACGGCGGCTGACTATTTTCTTGGCGTGGACGGCGGCGCGACGCGCTGCCGAGCGCGTTTGCGCGATCGCGCGGGCCAAGCGCTCGGCGAAGCCGAGGGACCGGCGGCCAACATCTATGTCGACTTCGCCGCCGCCCTCACGGCCGTGCTCGACGTTACGTCGCAAGCGTTGCGCAAGAGCGGGATCGACGAATCGACGAGAGGCCGCGTTGCGCTGGGGCTGGGCATCGCGGGTCTCTCCAGCGAAGTCGACGCGGAGCGGGTCGCCGCAGCGCTCACCGGCTGGGCGAGCGTTCGCGCCGCCAACGACGCGGTGACGGCTTGCCTCGGCGCCCACGCCGGAGCGGACGGCGGCCTCATCATCGCCGGGACCGGCTCGGCGGGTCTTGCGCTGGTCGATGGTTGCACGACCATCGTTGGCGGGCGCGGCTTTCTGCTCGGCGACGATGGCGCCGCGGCGCGGATCGGCGCCGACGCGGTGCGCGCCGCGCTGCGCGCCTTCGACCAGCTCGAGCCGATGAGCGGCCTGTCGCGCGAGATTCTCGCGCATTTCGACGACGACCCACTGGCGATGACGCGCTGGGCGCTCACCGCCAAACCCGGCGACTACGGCGCCTTCGCGCCTTTGGCGCTGAGCGCCGCCGAGCGTGGCGAAGACGGCGCGCGCGGTATCGTCGCCGCCGCTGCGCAGGCGATTGCGGCGCTCGTTCAAGCGGTCGAAGCGCGCGGGGCGCGGCGCATCGCCATCGCCGGCGGGTTGGCGGAGCCGATCCGCAAGGCCCTGCCCGCCGAACTCGCCGCACGCTTGCTGCGCCCCCTGTTCGATCCCGCCGACGGCGCCGTCCTGCTGGCCGGGGGCGTTCTGCCGGCCTCGCAAACGGGAGAGCGCGCGAAATGAGCACGGCGCAATTGTCGGGCGGCGGCAAACTTTACAAGACCATCGGCGAAACGCTGAAACGCGAGATCGCCAGCGGACGCTTTGCCGAGACGCAGGTGCTTCCCGGCGAGCGGACGCTGTGCGAGATGTTCGACATATCGCGCACGACGTTGCGCCGCGCCATCGTCGAACTGGTCGCCGAAGGGCTGCTGTTTCATCGCCACGGCGCTGGCACCTTCATTCGCCGCGCCGCGCCACGCGTTGATCAACCGACCTCGCGCCTGACCGGCTTCACCGAGGACATGCGACTGCGTGGCTTCGCGGCAAGTTCGCGCGAGTTGGAGCGCGGCGTCTATCTACCGACGCCCGAAGAAGCGATGATGCTCGGCGTCGGACCGAGCGAGCGCGTCATGCGGCTTTCGCGGCTACGTCTGGCGAGTGACAAACCGATGGCGATCGAGCACGCCGTCGTTCCATGCCGTTTTTTGCCCGATCTCGACGCGATCGGCGCCTCGCTCTACGACGCGCTGGAGGCGCGTCATTTCCGGCCGGCGCGCGGGCTGGAGCGATTGCGCGCGACCCTGCTCAGCGACGCGGACGCCGCATTGCTGGAGGTCGAAAGCCGCAGCCCTGCGCTCTACATCCAACGCATCGCCTATCTTGCCGACGGGCAATGCGTCGAGTTCACGCGCTCCTACTACCGAGGCGACGCTTACGATTTCGTGTCCGAACTCACCTTGTCCGGCCCTGGGCGCAAGGGAAAGAGCGAGCGCTGATATGCCGGCTTCCCCCACGCATATGCTGAACGAGATTGGCGAGGCGGGCGCCGTCGTGGCGCGTCAGCTCGCGCGCAACCGCGACGCGATGAGCGAGCTCGGCCAGCGCCTGCGCGAGATGACGCCGCGCGTCGTTGTGACCAATGCGCGCGGCAGCTCCGATCATTGCGCGCTCTCGCTCAAATATCTGATCGAGATCACGCTCGGCGCGCCGTGCGCTTCGATCGGTCCGTCGATCGCTTCGCTTTACCATGCGCCGCTTCGTCTCGAGGACGCGCTGGCGATTTCGATCTCGCAGTCTGGGGTGAGCCCCGACATTGTCGCGATGCAACGCGCCGCGCAGCGCGCCGGCGCGCTGACGCTGGCCTTCGTCAATGACGAGGCCTCGCCGCTGGCAACCGAAGCAGATCGCCTGGCGCCGCTGTGCGCCGGGTTGGAGCGATCCGTCGCGGCGACGAAATCCATGATCGCCGGCATGGCGGGCGCAGCGAGCCTCGTCGCCGCCTGGAGCGAGGACGAGGGCCTGGCGGCCGGGCTCGCCGCGCTGCCCGAATTGCTGACGCAGCAGAGCGCGCCGGCCCCAGGCGCCATGGTCGAGCGGCTCGCCGGCGCGCGCTCGGCCTATGTTCTCGGGCGCGGCGCGACCTTCGCGATCGCCGCGGAAGCCGCTTTAAAGCTGAAGGAAACTTGCGCGATTCACGCCGAAGCGTTCTCGTCGGCCGAGGTGCTGCACGGCCCGGCGGAGATCGTGACGCCGGGCTTTCCGGTGATCGCCTTTCTGCCGCAAGACGAAGCGCGCGAGGGCATGAACGAGACCCTGCGCCGGCTGCGCGGCATGGGCGCCGAGGTGCTAATCATCGATGCGGGCGGCAAGGATGACGGCGGCAGGCTGGCCGCCGCCGACGCCGCGCATCCCTATCTGACGGCGATTGCGATGATCCATCGCTTCTACCGACTGGTGGAGGCCTGCGCACTTCGTCTCGGGCGCGATCCCGACCGGCCGAAAAATCTAAGCAAAGTCACGGAAACGTTCTGATGCGAATTTTCACCGGCGCCCGCGTGTTCGACGGAGAGCGGTTCCACGACGACAGCGCGGTCGTCGTCGAGGGAGGCCGCGTGCGCGCGATCGTCCCTCACGCCGATCGCCCAAGCGGCGAAACGGTCGATCTCTCCAGTGGCATGCTGGCGCCGGGCTTTGTCGATTGGCAGGTCAATGGCGGCGGCGGCGCGCTGTTCAACCAATCGCCTGACCTTGAGACCATTCGCCGCATCGTCGTTTCGCATCGCGCTTACGGCACCACGGCGCTCCTGCCGACCGTCATCACCGACGCGCCGCGCGTCCTCAGCGCGGCGCTGGCGGCGGCTCGGGAGGCGCAAGCGACAATCCCTGGCGCGCTCGGCGTCCACGTCGAGGGGCCGTTCATCGATCCACGGCGCAAGGGCGCCCATCCCGTCGAATGGATACGTCCCTTAGGCGACGCGGACGCGGCGGCGCTGATCGAGGCCCGCGCCGGCGCGATGGTTGTGACCTTGGCGCCAGTTTCGGCGTCGAACGCGTTGATCGCGCGTCTCGCGCGCGCTGGAATCGTCGTCAGTATCGGCCACGCCGAGGCGACCTCCGAAGAGGCGCTGGCGGCGTTCGACGCAGGCGCGCGATCCGTCACGCATCTCTACAATGCGATGAGCCAGCTTGGGCATCGCTCACCCGGCCTCGTCGGCGCGGCGCTGGCCGACCCGCGCATCACCTGCGGCTTTATCGCTGACGGTTTCCATGTCCACGAGACCGCCGGCCGCGTCGCTTTGCGCGCAAAAGGCGCGGAGCGGATTGCGCTGATCTCCGACGCCATGCCCTCGGCGGCGGGCGGACCGAAGCAATACGAGTTGCAAGGCCGCCGAGTCACACAGACGGGACTCAAGCTCACCTTGGAGGACGGCACATTGGCGGGCGCCGCGATCACGATGCTCGACGCCGTGCGCTATTGCGTCGCGCGCCTCGGCGCGCCGCTCGGCCACGCCTTGCGCATGGCGACGCTGACGCCCGCGCAGCTTTTGCGCATCGAGGCTTCGCACGGTTCGCTGCGGCCCGGCGCGCACGCAGACCTCGTTCATTTGAGCGCGGATCTGGAATTGCTCGGCGTCTGGATCAGCGGCGCGAAGGCGCGGGCGTAACTGAAGCGCCTGCGCGAGGACGGTTGCCGACTACACCTCGAGCCACTCCTTGCGAACGGCATCGTTGGCTTTCAGTTCGTCCGGCGTGCCCTCGAACACGATGCGACCATGCCCCATGACATAGACGCGGTGCGAAATCCGCAGCGCTATCGACAGCTTCTGCTCGACCAGGAGGATGGCGACGCCGGCGGCGGCGATCCGCGCGACGAGGTCGCCCACCTGCTGCACGATCAGTGGCGCCAAGCCCTCCGTCGGCTCGTCGATCATAATGAGCTCCGGATCGCCCATCAGCGTCCGGCAGATGGTCAGCATCTGCTTCTCGCCACCGGATAAGAACCCGGCCTGCGTATCGGCGCGCGCGGCGAGGTTGGGAAACATCTCGAGCATGCCTTCGAGCGGCCATTTGCCGGGACGGCGGACATCCTTGACGCCGAGCAAAAGATTCTGACGCACGGTGAGACCGGGGAAGATGTCGCGATGCTCGGGCACGTAGCCGAGACCGTGGCGCGCGATCTCGTAGCTCGGCAGGCCCGCGATATCCTTCCCCTTGAAGCGGATCGCGCCCTGCGGCGACACTTCGCCCATGATTGCCTTGACGGTGGTGGAGCGGCCGACGCCATTCCGCCCCAACAGGCTGACGACCTCGCCGGCGGCGACGTCGAGATCGACGCCTTGCAGGATGTGGCTTTTGCCGTAATAGGCGTGAAGGGCCCTGACTTCCAGCATCAGTGAGCCGCCTCGCCGAGATAGGCTTCCCTGACCCTCGGATTGCCACGGATTTCCTCAGGCGTGCCGGAGGCGACGATGTGTCCGTAGACCATAACCGAGATACGGTCGGCGAGACCGAACACCACGCTCATGTCGTGCTCGACGATCACCAGCGTGCGTCCCTCGCTCAGGCGACGGATCAGCGCGACTGCCCGTTCGGTCTCCGCGCGGCTCATACCCGCGGTCGGCTCGTCCAGCAGGATGACACTGGGGTCGCCGGCGATTGTGATGCCGATCTCGAGCGCCCGCTGCTCGGCATAGGTCAACAATCCGGCTGGCACGTCGCGGCGGTGGCCGAGATGAATGTCTTCGAGGATCCGCGCGGTGCGACGCCCGACTTCCGGCAGATGATCGACGCTCTTCCAGAAGGCGTAGCGATGGCCGGTCGCCCACAGCACAGCGCAGCGGACGTTTTCCCAAACCGTCATCTTGGTAAAGACGTTGGTGACCTGGAACGAGCGCGACAGCCCGCGCCTGTTGATCTCGAACGGCCTCAGTCCGGAGATCACGTCGCCATTCAGTCGGATCTCGCCCGAGCTTGGCTTGATGTAACCGCTGATCAGGTTGAAGGTCGTCGATTTGCCGGCGCCGTTCGGACCGATGATGGCGTGGCGCTCACCTTGCGCGATGCTCAGATTAAGGTCGTCGATAATGCTCACATTGCCGAAGCGCTTCTCGAGGGCGTTGATTGCGATGGCTGCGGTCACGCGAGATACCCCCGATCACGGGCCACGGTGGCGGCGCGATCCCACGCTTCGGCGACACGCCGCCAGGCGACACGGGCGATCAGGAAACCGCCAACAACGAGAACCGCCGCAGCGACCCACGTGCTCCGCGCCGTCGCGTCGAAGGGCATCCCGAGCAGATTGATGACATTGCTCTCGCCTTCGCTCGCAGTGTAGCGCGCGACTGTCTCGATCGCGAGGATGACGCCGAGCGCCAGCGCCAGCGTCGGCAGCGCTGCGACGAGATAGGACGGTATCACCATGGCAAGCGATCTGGCGCGGATCAGCGGACGGTGCGCCATCAGGATGCCCGCGATGCCGCCTGGCGCCAACATGACGATGCCGATGAAAATGACGCCAAAATAAAGCTGCCAGATCGTCGTTACGCTGGTGAGCTCCAGTTGCAGATATGTCACGAGGATGGCGCCAAGGATCGGACCGAAAAAATAGGCCGTGCCGCCGATGAACGCAGCGAACAGCACGAGGCCCGATTGGGTCGCGCCAAGATAGGCGGAGTTGGCGATCTCGAAATTGATGGCGGTGAGACCGCCCGCGACGCCAGCGAAGAAGCCGGCGAAGCCGTAGGCGAGATAGCGGACGAAGTGAGGATTGTAGCCGATGAACTCGACGCGCTCCGGATTGTCACGCACCGCGTTGCAGATGCGGCCGAGCGGCGTGCGGGTCAGCCCGTACATCGCGAGCGCCGAGACCATCACCCAAAACGCGATCAGGTAATAGACTTGGCGCTGCGGCCCGAACGTCCAGCCGAACATGTGCGGCAGGGCGGTGCGGTCGGTGGTGATGCCGGATTCGCCGCCGAATACGCTGCGCAGGATGAGCGACGACGATGCGACCAGTTCACCAACGCCGAGGGAGATCATCGCAAACACGGTCCCGGCGCGTCTGGTCACCACCCAGCCGAACACGATCGCGAAAGCAAGGCCGCCGATGCCGCCGAACAGCGGAATGAAGGGCAGCGGGATTGGCCAGTTGTGAATGGCGACCGCGTTCATGACGTGGACGGCCAGGAAGCCGCCAAGGCCGTAATGAACCGCGTGACCGAACGACAATAGCCCGGTCTGGCCGAGCAGGATGTTGTAGGAAAGCGCGAAGATGATGGCGGCGCCGATCAGGCTGAACAATGTCAGCGAGCCGCCCGAGGCGAAGACCAGCGGCAGGACGACAAGCGCGATCGCGGCGATCAGCCAGGCGCCGTAGAAACGCAGGCGGCCGCCTGACTGCTCCTTCAGCATATCGGGCGCGGCGCCTGCGGCATTGCTCACGTCTCGCGCGTCCCCAAGAGGCCCATGGGACGAATGATCAGGATCAGCACCAGCAACACATAGGGCAGGATCGGCGCGATCTGGGCGATGGTGACGTTCCAGATATCGGTCAGAACCGACGGGCCAAGGCTCGGGTCGAGCGGCCCGAACGCGCTCGCAAGCGAGCCGTTCAACGCGACCGCAAAGGTCTGGATCAATCCGATCAGGAGCGAAGCGATGAAGGCGCCGGGCAGCGAGCCCAGGCCGCCGAATACGACAACGACAAACAGGATCGGGCCGAGCAGGACAGCCATGTCGGACTGCGTCACCAGCGCGGGGCCGGCGATGACGCCGGCAAGGCCCGCGAGCGCGCTGCCGACGCCGAACACCAGCATGAAGATGCGCCCGACATTGTGGCCGAGATGGCCGACCATGTTCGGATGGGTCAACGCGGCCTGCACGATGAGACCGACCCGCGTCCGCTTGAGCACGAGCAGAAGCGCCACGAAGATCGCTGCCGAGACCACCAGCATGAAGATCTTGTAGGCGGGATAATTGGTGGAAAACACGGTGAAGGCGGGAAAGTCGAGCGCCGCCGGAATCCGGTAATCGACCGGACTCTTGCCCCAGATCATCGAGACGATTTCCTCGATCGCGTAGGCGAGGCCGAAAGTCAGCAGGAGCTCAGCGACATGCCCATGTTTGTGGGTGTTTCGCAGGCCGTAGCGCTCGACCGCCATGCCGACCGCGCCGACCAAGAGCGGCGCGAGCGCCAAAGCCGGCCAAAAGCCGATCCAACGGGTGAGCTGGTAACCGAAAAACGCTCCCAGCATGTAGAAGCTCGCATGGGCGAAGTTGAGCACGCCCATCATGCTGAAGATGACAGTGAGGCCGCTGGACAACAGGAACAGCAGCATCCCGAACAGAACGCCGTTGAGAGTCGAAATGACGACCAATTCAAGCACGGCGCGCTCGCGGAATGACCCTACGGGGCGATGACGACAAGCTCAGCATAAGCGCCGTCCGGCATGGCCGTCGATGTCGGACGAGCGCGCGCCCGGCGCCACGATAGCGCGCGGGCGCCTTTTCGCTGGCCAATCAGGGCCGCTTCATGTTGCAGGTCGTCGGCACGATGGTCTGCGCCGTGTCGATCTTGGACACGAGGCTCCAACCCCAGTCAGTATTTTCCTCGACGAACGGATCCTTGTCCTTGTCGGTCAAGCTGCCGAACGAGGAGATATAGATCGGCTGGAAGAACTGGTGATCGTCCGCGCGCATGAACCCCTGGCCGCCGTCGAGGACGTCGAACTTAAGGCCTTCGAGCGCCGCGGCCACTTTCACCGGATCGATCGAATTGGCCTTCTCGGCGGCGATCTTGAACATTCGCATCTCGTTGACGGCGCGCGGGTACCAAACCGAGATGCCGACCTTGGCGCGGAAGTCCTTCTCGAAATCCATCGCGGCTTTGTCGCCGGAGTTCGGGATGCCTTCGGTGATCTGGAAGACCTGGTGATCCAGGCCGGTCTGCTTGATCGCGGTCGGGCCGCCGGCGCCGCCGGCGTAGTAGGTGTACCAGTTGACCTTGAGGCCAGCGTCGGCGGCCGCTTTCAGAAGCAGCGCGAAGTCCTGTCCCCAATTGCCGGTCACCACGCTATCGGCCCCCGACGCCTTGATCTTGGCGATGTAGGGCGAGAAGTCGACGACCTTGAGCAGCGGGTGCAACTCATCGCCGACGATCTCGACGTCTGGCCGCTTGTCGGCCAGCATCTTGCGCGCCTGAGTGCGAACCGACTGGCCGAAGGAATAGTCCTGATTGATCAGATAGACTTTCTTGATGGACGGCTGTCCCTTCATATAATTGGTGAGCGCCTCCATCTTGGTGTCCGCGCCGGCGTCCCAGCGGAAGTGCCAAAAGCTGCACTTGTCGTTGGTCAAGGCCGGATCGATCGCGCCGTAGTTGAAATAGAGAACTTCCTTGCCGGGATTGCGCTCATTGTTCTTGGTGACGAAGTCCTCCAGCGCCGCGCCGACGGCGGAGCCGTTGCCCTGGGTGATGTAATGGATGCCGGCGTCAATCGCGTTCTGGGCCTGGACCAAGCTTTCCTGCGGATTGGTCTTATTGTCCAGCGGCACGATTTCGATCTTGTGGCCGAGCACGCCGCCCTTGGCGTTCAGCTCATCGGCGAGGTACTGATACGTCTTGAGGCCGACTTCGCCAACGCTGGCGCCGCCTCCGGACAAGGGATCAATAAAACCAATCTTGACGCTGTCCTGCGCATGCGCCGTCCCAAGGACGAACGGCAGCAACATTGCGGCGGTCATGACAATTATGCGCATGCTCGGGCTTCCTCTCTACAGTTCGTGGGACCGCGCAAAGGTCCTACCGATCGAAGTCAAACAAGACAGTCTACAGTCCGACTCGCCAAGCGTTGACGAGGCTGTGCGCGCCCCGGCCGAGTCGCGGAGCACGATCAAGGCCCGAGCGATCGACTTGCTGAGCGCGATTCGCGGATCGGCAGGCAGATCAATTCTTGTCGACGGCGCAAACGAAATTCGCGGCGACGTTGGTGTCTCCATCACCCTTGTACCACGCGCCCTGCGGATACGGGCAGAGCGGCCGCTGCATCTCGATTCCCTTGGATACATCGCCGTCGACGAATTTCGTCGCGATGACCTGAGCCGGCGCCACGCCGTCTTCGACCCAATGTGAGAGCGCGGTGAAAATATCGTGCTCGGGGTCTAAGGCCGGCGGCTGCGCTCCGCCGAACGCGGCAGAGTCGAAGTGGTTCGGGCCTGTGCCGAAGCCGCAATGGCCCATGCCGGGAACCATGAACAGCCGAGCGAACGCCTTCGTCTTCTCTTCGCCGCCGAACTTGCTCGTGAGGGCCTTATAGAAGTTGACGGTCTGGCCTATCGGAACGATCGGATCCGCCCAACCCTGGAAGAAGATCAGTTTCCCGCCGCGGTCGCGGAACTTGCCGACGTCGCCCGTCACCGCGCCATTGAGCGCCGAGCCGAGCACGGCGTCGACCTTGACCATGTCTCGCTCGACGTCGAAGGCGCGCCAATCCCAGTTGGCGCCGAACACCCATTTGAAGAGGCCGTCGAAGCCGGGCTCGCCCGGGGCGTTGCCGGGCGCTTCGAGGAAGCCCCAATTGAAGACGCCCGACTCGCTGCCTGGCGGCTCGCCATAGAAGAGCGCTTTGCCGTTCTTGTCGGCGGGGCCGAGATAGATCGCCTTTGCGGCCTCGACCTCTTCCGGGGTCAGGCAATCGTCGGCCGCGGCGCCTTTGCAGGTCAGCGCGGCGGGATCGAAGTCGCAGGCCAACGGATCGGCGATGAACGGATCGGACTTGAGGCCGCCGCCCTTGGCGCCGCAGGCGGCCACGGCCGACTTGGTGAGCAACGCGAGCTTGGCGTCGGAGAGCTTGTGTCCAGGCTTCAGGTTCGCCGCTTGATAGCTCGTCACGGCGATGGCGTGTCCCCAGGTCCTGTTGACGACGGGCGCGCCGGAGAGAATGCCGTCGAAGTCATCGGGGAAATATTCCGCTTCAATGATCCCCTGCTGACCGCCGGTCGAGCAACCGGTGAAATAGGAGCGCTTGGCGTCTGCGCCATAGAACGCCTTGGCGATCTCTTTGCCGGCGACCGCGGCCTCGTGGGTCCCCAGCATTCCCCAGTCTTTCCACTTATCCGGATGCCCGACGAGGGCGTCGCCGTTCAGTGGGGTCGCTGGCGCTGTGCCGAGGTCCGTCTCCGCGGAGGCGTATCCGCGCTTGATGGCGGCTTCCATCGCGCCGTAGTTGTAGGCGAGGATGCCCGCGTAGCCGCCGTTGCCGTTAAGGTGGAAGACGCCCTTCCACCCCTCGTTCGGCAGCCAGAGTTCGACGCGAACGTCGGAGTCGGGGGCGTCCTTCACCGAGGCGACGACGCGGCAAAACGCCGGCATGTTCTTGCGCGTCACTTTGTCGACGGTCGTGAGGTCGCCGGCCGGGATCGCCTCGGCGCTGACGATCGTCGTGTCGGCGAGCTTGATGGTCTTCAAGTCTTCGCAGCCCGCGGCCGACGCCAGCGTCGAATAGAAGGGCGCGATCAGGGCGGCCGAAGCGAAGAGCCCGAGCCGGAGTGCGCGCCCGCCCATGCCCGCCATGCCTCCCTCCCTTATGAAGTCGCGCTCTGCGCCTATGCCGTTCGCCAGTTCGCTTGACCGCGATAGCGATCGGAAGCGTGAGAGGAACCGGAATTAGACGGTCGTCCAAACAATAGAGTGGCGTCAGGAGACGTGTCAAGGGCGGCCTCAGCGCGCGGTCCGCGCCGACGCGAAGACGGCGCGGCAATTAAAAAGTCTCTCGTTCGGAAGGTTCGCTTCGTCATCCCGAAGGCGCGCACCGCACTCGCATTACGACTGGCGTTCTCAGTAGACCGCGGCGAACATCACCGCTTCGGAGGTCGCCTCGCGGGGCGAAAGTTCTTCGACGATGCGGCCCTGCCTGGAAACGAGGATGCGGTCGGAGAGACTGAGGATCTCCGGCAGGTAGGACGATATGACGATCACGGCGAGGCCCTCGTCGGCGAGCGCTCCGATCAGATGATGAATTTCCGCGATCGCGCCGACGTCGACGCCGCGCGTCGGCTCATCGAAAATGATCAGCTTGGGCTTCTGCACCAGCGCCTTGGCGATGACCACCTTCTGCTGATTACCGCCCGAGAGCTCGACCACGCGCGAGTCGGTCTTCAGCGCGCGGATGTTGAGCTTCTTGGTCCAATTGGCGGCGAGCGCGCGCGTCTCGCTCATGTTCACCACAAAGCCGCGCGACAGGCGGCTCGAGATTTCGCCGATATAGATGTTCTCGGCGATCGACATGGTCTCGAAGAAACCGTCGCCCTTGCGGTCCTCGGTGACATAGACGACGCCGTCGCTGACCGCCTGGCGCGGCGTGCGGTAGCGCACCGACTTGCCGGCGAACCGCACGTCGCCGCCGTGAAAGAAATCGCGCTTGGCGACGCCGGCGATGATCCGCGCCGTTTCGGTGCGGCCCGAGCCGACCAGCCCGAACACGCCCGTGACCTGCCCCGCAAAAATCGAGAAGGAAGTGTTCCGCACGACGTTCTGCATCGACAGGTTCTGCACGCTGAGGACTTTTTCCCCGGCGGGCCGCAGCGTGCGGCTATTGGTGGCGCGACCGTAGAGTTCATCGGTCAACGATCGGCCAACCATGTGGCGGATGATCGTTTCACGCGAAAACGTCTTGGCGTCGGCGGTGACGATATGGGCGCCATCGCGCAGAATGGTGATCCGGTCGGAGATTTCGAGCGCTTCCTCGAGCGCGTGGCTGATGAAGATGATCGAAACCTGGTCCTTGCGCAGCCGATCGATCAACGCGAAGAGATGATGCTTTTCTTCGGGCGTCAAAGTCGCGGTCGGCTCGTCGAAGATGATGACTTTCGCCTTGAGGCGAACCGCGCGCGCGATTTCGACCATCTGCCGCTTGGCGGTGCCGAGCGAGGCGACGATCGCGGTCGGATCGACGGGAAAGTTCAGCGATTGGAGAAACTGCTGCGCCTCGATGTAGGTGCCACGCAGGCGGTTGAAGAACTTCTCGTCGCCGAGATAGAGATTTTGCGCGACCGTCATCGTCGGGACGAGGCTGGTCTCCTGATAGACCATGGCGATGCCGTATCGCCGCGCCAGCGCTGGCCCGGCGATGCTGGATGCGCTGGCCCTCGAGGCGGATTTCGCCCGCGGTCGGCGCGACCGCGCCGGAGAGGATTTTGACCAGGGTCGATTTGCCGGCCCCGTTTTCTCCCAGTATGGCGTGCACCTCGCCGCGCCGCAGATCGAAGTCGATGTCCTTCAGCGCGGCGACGCCGCGATAGTCTTTGCCGACGCCTTTCATCTCCAAAAGCGGCGTTTGCGCGAGCGGCGGGACGGTCATGACGTCGCTCCCTCGTGAGCCCATGCGGCGACGACGCCATCGCCCTTGGCCGCGAAAAAGACGCGTCCCTCGAAGGCGAGGCAACTCGTGACGCCGTGACGCCGTCCGTTCGCTCGACTGTGAAAGCTGGCGCTCGGACGATAGGCGCTGTCGAGACGGGCGACGAGCCCGTAGGATCGGGTCGGCGACCACGGCTTCAAGACGCCGAGCTGCCTGACGCCGCCCTGCTGCGTCGGCTCCAGCGGCGAGCGGCCGGCGCGAAGGGACGGCGCGACCCAGTAGTCGGCGTCGATTTCGCTCGATCATGCGTCGCCGGTAGCGGTCTTCGCTGAGCACGAATTCGACGAGCTGGCTGCGCGGCGCGAACAGGGCGAGCCAGATCGCATTGTCGGCGTCGCGCGACAGCCGGCAGGGGTAGGCGGGCAGATTCTCCAGCACCGGCGCGTTGCGGGCGCCGGGCGAAATTCGCGTCAGCGCGCTGCGCCAGCTCTCCGAAACGACGATGCCGCCAGCCTCCTCGAGCAGGCCGTAAGGGTAAGCGAGATCTCCCGCCAGTGCGCGCAAAGGCGCCGCTGGCGGGGTCGAGCCGCCAAACCGAGCCGGAGGCGTTCTTCTCCATCAGGTCGCGCTTCCAGTCGGCCGGCCCGTTGGTCGCCGAGCCGTTGGCGACGAGCAGCGTTCCGTCGCGCGACGGCAGCCAGCGCGGTGATGCACTTCACCTCCGGGTGGGCCGCGATCGTCTTGCCCTCGCGCTGGCCGCCGACAAAGACGATGCGGCCATCGATCAGGCCGACCGCCGCGCCGCCGTCCGGCAATCCGGCGAGCGCGCTGATCTCTGCGTCGAACGACGCGATCGGCGCGCCACCCGGCCTGTCGACGCGGAGCAGCGAACGCTCCGAGGAAACGACGAGGCCATGCGAGGTGACGGCGAGATCAGTCGGGCGCCGGCGTCTCGAGGATCGTCGCGGCCGAGTCGAGGAGATCGTTGGGACGGAAGGCGCCGTCCATCGGCGGCGTCGTGATCGACGCTTCGCCGCGCCCGAGCCAACGGTCCACGACTTTCCTGAGCGGGATCATCTGGCGCTCTCCCCAGTAGGACGCCTGGCCGGTCCATTCGCGGATCGGCGTCGGCGAGCTTGATGCGCCCGATGCGGTTGTTGGTGACGCCGCCGAGATAGAGATAGCCGCGATGCTCGCGCATCGAGGTGATCGCCGGATGGTTTTCGCCCGTGCAGGTCCCAGAGCGTTTCCAGCACGCGGCCCTCCGCGTCGAAATGCACGACGCAGCCGACATTGACGTTGGGGAACAGCCATTCGTCGCCCGCGACCCGGCGCGCCATGCGGCGTCGGAAAGCCGGCATGGTCATCGCCAGATCGTAGGTCGGGCGTCCGCGTGCCCGCGAGCGCCACCCAATAGGTCCCGCGCGATCCGCGATTGATGTTGTCGGGATAGCCCGGGAAGGTCGGCGATGACGACCTCGCTCGTTCCCGCCTTCGGGCCTTCGAGCCAGTAGCGGCTGACGCGGCAGCCCCAGGTCTCTGCGAACAGCACCGACTTGTTGTCATGCGCCATGCACATGCCGTTGGCGAACAGAAGATTGCGCAGGATCGTCCGCGTCGAGCCGGTCGCGGGATCGTAGCGGATGATCCGGCCGTTGCCGCGCCCTTCCAGCGCGTCGACCACCCATTCCTCGAAGCCGTAGCGGATCGTCGCCTCGCTGAAATAGACCTTGCCGTCCGGCGCGATATCGAGATCGTCGGCGAGCCGCATGCGGGAATCGTCGATGATCGAAAACGGCGAGCGATTGGTCTCGGCCGTCAATTTCGTGCACGCTGCGATGCTTTGTCGACGCGATAGAGGCCCATGCCAGCGATGCAGACGACAAGGCCGCCGTCCTTGTCGAAGGCCATGCCGAGCGGCCTGCCGCCGACATGCGCGTAGACCTCTCGCTTGACATGATCGGGCGCGAGGAAGCGGATGATCTCGCCCTGCCGCACGCTGCAATAGAGGTTGTCGTCGGCGTCGAGAATGACGTCTTCGGGACCGTCGATCTCGCCAAGGCCGATGATCTCGACGTCGCGAAGACGGTCGTTCATCGCATAGGGCGAGGACGAGCCGGACAGTCGAAGCGCGGCGCCGGCGGCAGGGCGAGATAGGCCGGCGACACATAGACCTTGGCGCGCAGACTTGTGCCGCCACTTGACCCAGCGCACGTCGATGGCGATCGCCAGCAGCAACACGAGGCCGACCACCATCGAGGAGGCGCCGGTCTCCAGCCCCAGGCGCACGAGGCCGTTGGTCAGGAGCGAGACGATGATCGCGCCCATCAGCGCCTTGCCGATCGAACCGCGCCCGCCGCCGACGCTGTTGCCGCCGAGCAGCGCCGCGGTCACCGCCGTGAGTTCGAGGCCGAGGCCGGTGTCCGGGCCGGCGCCGGAAAGCCGCGCCGCATAGAGCGTCGCCGGCGAGACCGGCGAGCGCGCCGGAGACGACGTAGGTCAGGCACACCGTGCTTCGCACCGGAATGCCGGCGTTGTAGGCCGCGCGGCGCGACCCGCCGACCGCCGCGATGCGCCAGCCGATGCGCAACCGCGTCAGGACGACCTGCGCCGACGATCGCGACGACGGGCAGAGCGCGACGACACTGAAGGGAACGCCGAGCACCGATCCGGCGCCGATGAAGTCCCATAAATCGGAATTCGACGTCGCTCGAAGCGATCCGCACCGAGTAGAGTTGCAGCAGGAAATCGACGATCGCCCGTGATCAGCGTCAACATGACGAGCGTCGTCAGAAACGCCCGCAGCCTGAGGAAGCCGATGAGCAGGCCGTTGATCAGACCCGACCAGCGCGCCGAGGCAGACCGTCGCGACGAATGGCGACCTCGACCGGCCATTTGGCGACGTTGATGAGGGCGAGCGCGGTGAGGTTGGCGAGCGCGAAGGTGGAGCCGACGCTGAGATCGATGCCGCCCGCCAGCATGACGACGGTCATGCCGATCACGATCAGGCCGAATTCGCCGATCTGCCGCGAGGTGTCGGAGAGATTGCCGAACGACAGGAAGTTGGGGATGGTCGCGACGAGATAGACCGTCAGCGCAACGAGCAGGGTGACGGGGATGACATTGTCCATCCACCTCCTGCCGAGCACTTCGCCAACGATGTGATCGGGCACATAGCGGTAGCGCAGCCTCGCAGCCCATTCGCCGATCGTCATGACGCGTTCCAGCTCGACAAAAAAGCGCGCCGGAGCCGTTTTAGCGGCCCAGCGCGATCAACATTCTGCGGCGAAGCCTATTTCTTGAGTGCGGCCGCGCTCCAGCACAGACCCGGCCGCAAGGTGTCCTTGGAGATGACAAGCTGCGGACTGTAGATGACCGCCTTCAGCTTTCCGGCGGGCTCGCCGTTCTCCAGCACCGTTGCGATCATGTCGTTCAAGTCGCGTCCCTGATCCATGACCTGATAGGCGATCTCTTCGGCGAAGGCGCCCTTCTCGACATTGTCGCAGGCCATTTGCTCGCCGCCGCCCGAAGTGACCAGCACGATTGGCTTGCCCGATTCCTTGATCGCCGCCGCCGCGCCGAGATCCATGACGTCCCAGAAGCCGATGACGCCGCAAAGATCGGGGTTCTGCTGGATCACGGTCGCGATGGCCGAGTGCGCCTTTGTCGCGTCCCATTCGCCGGCCTGGTTGGCGACGAGCTTGATGTCGGGATGCTTGGCGAGAGCGTTTTCGACGCCCTTCATCATGCCGCTATCCGACCCGGAGGTCGGCTGCCCCTCGAGCACCGCCACCTTCTGGCTGGTCCCCGCGCCGCACCGATCGATGACCCCCTGCGCTTCGGCCTCGCCGATGCCGATCCAGTCGGCCCCGACATAGGCGTCGGAATTGTAGTTCGACCGCATATTGACCTGGATGACGTGAATGCCCGCCTCCTCGGCGCGCTTCAGCAGCTTGGCGTAGGACTGAATGTCGGGATTGTGGACGACGAGAACGTCCGGCTTTTCCGCGATGAGGGCGGTGATGGCCTGCGCGCCCGCGTCGGCGCTGAAGTGCGGGTCGCGCACCTCGAACTTCATGCCGAGGCGGTCGGCCTGCTTTTTCATGACCGCGGCCCAACCCTCGGTCAGATCGATGCCCATGGTGACAGGAACGAAAGCGATCGTCTTGCCGGCGAAATCCTTGAAGTAGTCGGCGCGTCGCGGGTCGTCGATCCCCTGGCCGTCGGCGTGAGCCGCCATCCCCGAGAGCGACAAGGCCAAGCCGGCCAACGCGGCAATGCTTCTGATTCTCATGTTTCATTCTCCCTTTTCACGAATCGGCGCTCTAGATGTCGCCTTGTTGACCGGTTTGTTCGTCGCGCGGATTGACGATGCTATCGAGGATGATCGCGGCGAGCAGGATGGTGCCGCGGATCACGTTCTGCAGCGTGTATTGAATGTCCATGATCGTCATGCCGTTGAGCAGGATGCCGATCAGCAGCGTGCCGACGACCACATTGCGCACGCCGCCCCGCCCGCCCGAGAGGCCGATGCCGCCGAGAACGACGACCAGGATGACGTCGTAGATCATCGAGGAGGTCGAAACGCTGGTGTTCATGCTGGATACGGCGGTCGCGGTGATCATGCCGGCGACATAGGCGACCGTGGCGGAAAGCGCGTATTGCACGACGATGACGCGGCGCACCGGCGCGCCGGAAATCCGCGCCGCAGCGAAATTGTCGCCGATGGCGTAGATGAATCGCCCGAGCTTGGTGAAGCGCAGCACGGCGAAACCGAAGAAGGCGACGATGATGAAAAACAGGATCGCGGTGGGGACGCCCCAGACAAAGCCGCCGCCGATCCAGGCGATGCCGGCGCCGCTGGCGGGCATGTAGACGACATAGAGCGGCACGAGCGCGAAGCGGACGAAGCCATAGACCAGCGAGGCCATGCCGAGGGTCGCGAAGAGCGCGGGAATCTCGACATAGGCGATCAGCACGCCGTTGATTACGCCCGCCGTCAGCGCCAGCAGATATCCCAGCAGCATGGCGAGCGGCATCGCGACGCCAGAGCCGGCGAGGTGGAGCGTCCAGGCGGCCGACATCGCGTAGATGGTGACGATCGTCAGATCGACGCCCCGGCCGATCACCACAAGCGCCATGCCGACGCCCAGAATGCCCAGAGTGGCCACGGAGCGCACGAGATCGAGAATATTGCCGGAGCTGAGAAATCCCCTGAGGGTGAGCGAGAAAACGCAAAACAGCGCGATCGCAATCAAGAGGACGATCTTCTCCTGACTCCACGCCACGCCTCTCATCCGCTCGAGCATTGTTTCCCCGAATTGCGATTCCAAAACGCCGAAGCGCTGTTGCGCGGGTGGCGCCGCCCGTCCCTGCCCCGTCGCACTGTTTCAGCCCGATCGCGCGTTGGCTCGCGCCATAGCGCATACTCGTTCGGCGGGGATGCGTTGCGATCGTTGAAGCCCACGCCCACGCGGCGCGATGGCGCTGCGATTCACGGCGAACCGGTCGATGGGAATGAGCGCTAGCTCCACTCGAGGATTCCTCCCGCCTTATCGCCGCCGGTTATTCTTGAATTGGACGGTCGTCCAATCGATACGGCCGTGCGCAACGCGTGTCAAGAGTGCATGCAGGTTCGCCAATTGTTGATGGCGGAGGATCGCGACTTGCCGGCGGGTTGAGCGCGCAGAGACTTGTGATTTGTCTGGACCGATATGCGGTTTGGCGCTAATGGCCTGCTCTATGACTAAAGCGAAGGCATTACCGAAAATAGCTTCGCGCGAACCCGCACTTGACCGTCAATCGGCCCGCGGCCGAGATACGAGAGCGCTTATACTTGACGCCGCCGAAGCCCTATTCTCGGTGCATGGTTACGACGGCGTCTCCATGCGCGGCATCACCAATCGCGCTGGCGTGCGCCTCGCATTGGCGACCTATCACTTCAACACCAAAGAAAGCCTGTTCGAGTCGATCATCGCGCGTCGCGCCGAGGTGCTGAACGACCGGCGACTCGTGGCGCTGAACGCACTGCTGAATGCCGGCAAGCCATCCGTCGAGCAAATCCTCACCGCTTTTATCAAGCCATACCTCGATCTTCGCGTTTCTCGCGACCTCGGATGGCGAAACTACAGCTTGCTGATCGCGCAATTGGCGCAAATCAATCGGTGGCTGCCGCTGGTCGACAAATACTTCAACCCGACCGCGCGTGAATTTCAGAATGCGCTCAGCGCGGCATTGCCGGATATGTCGAGAGAGCTGGTTTCGCGGTGCTTTGTGTTCTGTATTCAACTGATGGTCAGCGAATTGGCGGGTAACGAACGGATAGACACCTTGTCTCGCGGCGTGTTGAAGGGGAACGACGTGAAGCAGGTCTACTCCGATCTCGTCGCCTTCCTGGTCGGAGGTTTCGACGCCATATTGGCGCGCGCCAAACAGGCTGCCGCCGACGGCCCCAAGGCCCGAGGCGCGTGAGGCGACCGGCGCTTCGGCGGCGCCTCGAGGTCTCTCCGAGAAGCCGCTTCATTGCCAAGAGCGGCGCCTCGCGCCTCGCTGCGCCAAGCCAGCGGTGGACCATTTCGCCTTGAGCGCCTGTCTCCCGCTGCGCGACCCCACGCTCGCGCCTTGACACGATCTTCAGCGTTCCATATTGGTTGTACGTACGTCCAAATTCTCAACGAATACGACCACGCCCGGAGCGCTCTCGAACATGACCGGCCACCCCTCCCGCTCGCTCGTCAACGAAGGCGAGGCCGTGTCGAACGCGGACGGACCGGAGGAGGTGGCGTTGTGCTCGAATTGGCGCGTCGTCGATCAGCCGATGATCGATCGGTTCGCCGCGGTGACGGGCGACGATCAGTTCATCCACGTCGATCCGCAAAGAGCCGCGCAATCCGTCTTTGGCGCGACGATCGCCCACGGCTTTCTCGCCCTCTCCTTAATCCCGGTCTTGTTCAGAGAGGCGATCGTCAGCGCGGAAAACCCCGCGGTTACGATCAATTATGGAATCGATCGGCTGCGCTTCACGGCGCCGATACCGAGCGGCGCCAGGATTCGGGCGCGCTTCAGATTGCTGAGCCGGATCGTCCGCTCAACCAGCGAGATTCTGTTCAGGTATTCGGTGACCATAGAACTCGAAAATCAGGAGAAGCCCGCGATGGTCGCCGACTGGCTCATCGTAAGGCGCCAAGCGCCTGCGCCGGTCTAGCGCCTGCTGCAATTGGATGGCGTCGTCATAGCGCGGCGCATCTGCGAAGCCATTCGCGCCGCTGCTGCAAGGGCATCAATCCCTGTCACGCCGGCGAAAGCGAGCATCCGGACTTTCTAGCGTCGTGTCCTACGTCCGTGGATTCCCGCGTTCGCGGGAATGACATGCGCACGACGCTCGGCCTCGTTGCGCATGCGATCATCGCATGTTCGCCCGCTGGCCCGCTGCTGCCTTGACACTCGTCGCGCACGGCCGTATTTTTTGGACGATCGTCCAATTCCGAAACTGGAACCATGGGCGGCGACAGGGTGGGAGGAGTTCTCGAGTGAAGGCGGCGCCAAATCCCATTGACGGGTTCACGGTCGATCGCGCCGCGGTCTCGTATATTGGGCATGCGCTTCAGCGACCCGAATGCATCCTCGCCGAGCGAGACGGCTCGCTCTGGACCGCCGACGCCAGAGGCGGCGTCGTGCATCTGCGACCCGACGGCGCGCAGGAACTCATCACCCAATGCGTGGCCAAGGACTTTTCCGGCGGCGGCGAAGACGTGAGCCGATTCGTCACCGGCACTCTGCCCAACGGCCTTGCTTTCGCGCGAAGCGGCGACTTCCTCATCGCCAACTTTGGCACGGATCGCCTTGAGCTGATGTCCAGGACCGGCGAAACTCGGACTCTGATCGACGCAATCGACGGCGAGCCAATCGGCAAGGTCAACTTCGTCCTGCGCGATAGCAAGGATCGTTTGTGGCTCACGATTTCAACCCGGATCAAGGACTGGATGCGCGCGGTCAGACCCTCGCTCGCCGACGGATACGTCGCCGTCCATGACGGAACCTCGCTGCGGATCGTCGCCGATGGATTTCGGTTCACCAACGAGATCCGCTTCGATGCGCGCGAGGAATGGCTCTATGTCGTCGAGACCTGCGGTCCCTGCATCACGCGGCTACGCGTTCTCGAGGATGGCAGTCTGGTCGATCGGGAAATCTTCGGACCGGCCGATCACGGCGCTTTCGTCGATGGCGTCGCGTTCGACGCTTACGGCAATCTGTGGGGCACCCATATTTTCAAGGACCGGGTGTTCGCAATCACGCCCGAAGGCGACTTGCGCATCCTTCTCGACGACGATCGCGAGAGCGAGCAAGGCCAGGCGCTGATGCGCGCCTTTGTGCGCGATGAAGTGACGCCGGAGTTGATGATGGCCTGTGGGGGCGCCATTGGTCCGTGGTTTGCCAGCGTGACGTTCGGCGGGCAGGACCTCAAAACGGTCTATATCGGCACCCTGAAGGGAGAGCGAATTCCCTGCTTCCGGTCGCCCGTCGCCGGGCTGCCGATGGTCCATTGGTGATCGGCATGCGTTCCAAGCAATCGCGGAGAGGGCAACATGCAGGACGCACGTGACGCGCTTATCCCGCAAAAAGATTTGCGCGTGCTGGTCACCGCCGGCGCGTCGGGAATTGGACGCGCGATCAGCGATCTTCTCGTTTCGTGCGGGGCGAGGGTGCATATTTGCGACGTCTCCCCCGACTTCATCGCCGAGTTCAAGGCGGCTCATCCTCTGTGCGGCGTCACCAAGGCCGATGTCGCGTCGGACACGGACGTCGAGCGGTTGTTTGCCGACGTCAGAGCCTCGTTCGGCGGCCTTGACGCGCTCATCAACAACGCGGGAATCGCCGGGCCGACGGGCGCGGTCGAGGACATCTCCCCTGCGGAATGGCGGCGCACTTTGGACGTCAACCTGACTGGCCAATTTCTCTGCGCCCATCACGCGACGCCGATGCTGAAGGCCGCAGGCGGCGGCGCGATCGTCAACATGTCGTCGGCCGCAGGCCGCTTCGGCTACGCCTTTCGCACGCCATACGCGGCGGCCAAATGGGCCATCATCGGCTTCACACAGAGCCTCGCCAAGGAGCTCGGACCGGCGAACATTCGCGTCAATGCGATCCTTCCGGGCGTCGTCGAAGGGCCCCGCATGACCGGCGTGATTGCGGCAAGAGCCAAACAGATGAACGTCGCCTATGAGGAGATGGAGCGAACCTATCTCGACCGCATTTCGCTCCGGCGCATGGTGAGCGTCGAGGACGTCGCCGCGGCCGTCGCCTATCTCCTGTCGCCTGCGGGGCGCAATCTTTCCGGGCTCTCGTTGAATGTCGACGGCAACGTCGAGTCGATCTGACGTTGGCCGGCGCGAGGGGTTAGCGAGGGGAGCGCAGCGCCAAATCGCAATCGAAAAAATTGGACGGACGACCATACAGCGAAGCGAACGTCGCACGGGTTCGGACGACGGCCGCCGACAAGGCATTAAAAGGACGGCGAAATGGCCTCGAACAAGGTTATCATAACCTGCGCGATCACCGGCTCGATTCACACCCCCTCGATGTCGCCGCACCTGCCGGTGACGGCGCAGGCGATCGCGGCCGCGGCGATCGAAGCCGCCGAGGCGGGAGCGGCGATCGTCCATCTGCACGCGCGTGACGAGGCGACCGGCCGTCCCGACCAGAGCCCGGAGGCGTTCGCGCGCTTTCTTCCCCGCATCAAGCAGGCGACGAACGCGGTCATCAACCTGACGACCGGCGGCGCCGCCTACATGACCATCGAGGAGCGGGTGCGGCCCGCGGCGGTTTTCAAGCCCGAAGTCGCCTCGCTCAACATGGGCTCGATGAACTTCGGGCTGTTTCCGATGCTCGGTCGCTTCAAGACCTTCCAGCACGAATGGGAGCGGCAGGCTTTGGAGAGTTCGCGCGACCTCGTGTTTCGCAACACGTTCAAGGACATCGAATTCGTGCTGCAGACGCTCGGCGATGGCGGGACGCGATTCGAGTTTGAATGCTACGACACATCGCATCTCTACAGTCTCGGACATTTCCTCGAACGTGGCCTCGTCAAGCCGCCGCTGTTCGTGCAGACGGTGTTCGGCATCCTCGGTGGGATCGGACCGCATCCAGAGGACGTGTTGCACATGAAACGGACGGCGGACCGCCTCTTCGGCAAAGATTACAGATGGTCGGTTCTGGGCGCGGGGCGAAGCCAGCTTCCCATCGCCGCGCAAGCAGCGGCGATGGGCGGCAATGTGCGCGTCGGTCTGGAAGACTCGCTGTGGTCCGGCCCGGGGCGACTTGCGAGCAGCAACGCGGAGCAGGTGCGCGCCGCGCGGCAGATCATCGAAGGTCTCGGACTGTCGGTCGCCAACCCCGACGAAGCTCGCCAGATTCTCGAGCTCAAGGGCGGCGACCAAGTCGCTTTTTAGGGCTGACGACAACCGTCGTTGCGAGAAGCCATGGCGCGGGCGGAAAACCATGCGGGACGGCTATCCTGGGCAGGCTGCAAGGCCAGCAACGATATTCCGTTCAGGTCATTGAAACCGGTTTGGAACGGAGACGAGCGGCCACCGACGGATCCGCCCGGCGGCACATTTGCGGCGGCAGTCCACGCATGATGAGCTCCGCGTCGGCGACCGCCATTCGGCCGATCTCGAACAAGGCGTCCACCGTCCCGCCGGTGCGATGGGCCGAGAGCAGCAGCCCTTCGGCCTGCCTAACGGGGTCACGCGCGGCGACCGGCTCCTCGGGAAACACGTCGGTGGCGGCGACGATGTGACCGCTTTGCACCGCCGCGAGCATGGCCGGGAAGTCCACGACAGCCGCGCGGCTCAACAACAAAAACGCGGCGCCCTGGGCCATGCGGGCGAATTCCTTGCCGCCGATCATCGCCTGGTTCTCGTTGGTGACGCTGGCAAAAACGAAGATGACTCGGCTGGTCGACAGCAACTCGTCAAGGCTGACGGGCGTGCAGTCGAAAGTCGCAATGAGGTCGGGTGGCAGCCAGGGATCGTAGACCTTCACCGGGTTGCGGAACGGCCGGATCAATTCGCGGAGATTTCTGCCCAGATCGCCAAGACCGATGATCCCAACGGACGCGCCGGCGAAACGGAAAGTCTTCTTGTTGCCCTCGAGCCCGTAGCGCTCAGCGCCTGCCCGGAAGGCGCGATCGGCGGCGGTAATGCCGCGGGCGAGGTCAATCGCCATGCCCAAAGCGGATTCGGCGACGGCGGAGGCAAAGGCCGCAGTCGGGGTCAGAACCCAGATGCCCCGCTCCTGACAGCGCTGGTAGTCGATATTTGGCAGAAGGTTGGTCTCGACGTTGATGACCCCCTTCAGTTTGGGAGCCCGATCGAGCCGTTCGCGCGAGAGCGTCGTCTGTCCGATAATCAACGCCGTGTCGGCGAGGTGCGCCTCAATCACGTGGTCGGGCATTGGCCCGTCCTCGGAGATCACAAGACGGCCGAGACGCTCCAGTCGGTCCCGCACGTCTGGCTCCATGATCAAGGCGAGCGTCCGGGGCAGCGGGTCTACAAGTATTGTCGAGTCGACCAATGGCGGCGCTCCCTCGTCGCATTTTTCTCCGCTCACTATGCCAAAGATAGAGGGACGGCGGCGCCTCAACAGGGCGGACTTTCGTCCTTCTATGCAGGATTCTCTCTCGTCATCGAGGCGAGGTTCTCTTCATCGCGGGATTCGTGTGTTTCGGCCGCCGATTTGGCCAGACTCTGGAGCACTTCAACGGCCCGTTAGTCGACGATGGCCTGATAGGCCAGAGCGCGAAGTTCGAGGTCGGGAGCGTCGAAGCTTAGCATTGATTGCGTCATGAAGAGGCCGACGACCTGCTCGGTGGGATCGACCCAGTAATATGTCTTTGCGGCGCCCGACCACCCGAATTCGCCCACGGAAGTCGGCGCGCCAGTCTGCGCAACATCAAGCGCCACACGGGAGCCGAGTCCATAACCGTAGCCCGGTATTGGCATGCCGCCAGTCTCGAGTGGCAGGAGCTCCGGCGCAATCACGTTCGTGTGCATGAATTCAACCGTCTTTCGGCCCAGTATCCGGACGCCGTCGAGCTCGCCGCCATTGGCGAGCATCTGAGCAAAGCGAAAATAATCTCTCGCCGTGCTGAACAGGCCGTGGCCGCCGCGCTGGAATGTGGCCGGCATATCGACCGGATAGGTCGCCGATACGTCGCGCCGTTCGTTAACGCCCTCCAGCCATTGCCGGTGGCTGCTCACGACCGCATCGCTGGTCACAAGCAAGTCCGGTCGCCCATAGATCGCAGCAAGCCGGTTGCGCTTGGCTTGCGGCGCCTCGAACGCGGTATCGATCATTGCAAGCGGTTCAAAAATGCGCTCGTTGAGGAAGTCCCTCAGCTCGCGCTTTGAGATCACCTCGATCAGGCGCGCGGCAACGTCGATGCCAACGCTGTAGAACCAGCGCGACCCGGGATGGCAAATGAGCGGAAACTGCGCCAAGTCCTCGATCGCGTCGGCGAGCGACACTTTCGGGTCCCAAATCCTCGCCTTCGCGTATTCGCGGCAGACCGGCGAATCGTCGACGAAATTATAGGCAAGGCCGCTCGTGTGCGACATTGCGTCCCGCACGGTCATTGGCCGCTTTGGCTCCGACAGCGATCCGTCGGGCTCGCGTACTTTCACGCGCGCGAAAGCAGGCAGATACTTCGCGATCGGATCGCTGAGATGAAACTTGCCTTCCTCGAACAGCGTCATCAGCGCTGTGCACACGATCGGTTTTGTCATCGAATAGAGACGGAAGATCGTGTCTTCCGTCATCGGCAAGCCTGCCTCTATGTCGCGCAAGCCATATCGTCCTTGATGGGCGATTTCGCCGCGCCGAGCGACGATGGTGCTGATCCCGGCATAGACGCCCCGATCGATGTAGGCCTGCATCGCGGGGTCAATCCGCGCCAGGCGCTCGGCGCTCATCCCGGTGCGTTCATCGCCTCGCCGCATTCCGCCTCCCCTGGTTTTCAGCCGCCATTGCGACCAGTCGTCTCCGCGTTCCGCCAGATCGCGCCCTAACGATCCTCGAGGCCGCGCGAAAATTGGCGCAGAACCGTGTTGAGGTGGCGACGCATCGCGCGGCGCGCGGCCGCGCCGTCGCGGGCGGCGATCGCTTGGTAGATCATCCTGTGCTCTTCCATCGTCCTGGCGGGACGGTCGGGGCCGGTGAGCAATTCTTCGAACTTGCCGAAGAGCGACTTCGTTGGGTAGGCCCATAGCGCCCCGACAATGACCGCGAAGGCGGCGTTGCCGCTGGCGCGAGCGATCTCGATATGGAATTGCATGTCGCCATCGCGATACTGCGTCGAGGCGGTGGATTGCGCGCTGGCCTGCACGGTCATGGCCTGGCGCATACGCGCCAAATTCTCGTCGCCACGGGCGGAAGCGGCAAGTTCTGCGGTCCGTGGCTCTACGTGCAGCCGCGCCTGCATGAGTTCGATTGGACCGACATCGGCGTCGTCGACGTCGGCGACATCGTCGCGCTCGGTTGTACGCGGCGTGGCTTCGAGGATTTGCGCGCCGCGGCCGACGCGTATCGAGACTTTGCCCGCCTCCTCAAGCGCGATCAGCGCCTCGCGTACGGTGGTGCGGCTGACCCCAAGCTGCTGGGCGAGGTCGCGCTCGGCGGGCAACAGCGTGCCAATCGGAAACACGCCTTGCTCAATCTTCTCGCCAAGCAGCACCACGATTTGCCGATAGAGCCGAACCGGCTCAACCTGCGGCAGCGGCGGCGCCGCGACGCGTTCGGCTGACGCGGACACCGATCCGTTCCGTTTTTCCATGTCAATTCAGACCATTACGAGGCGCAGAACGGGGAATCGCGCCTTGCGGTCCGGCACAATAGCCGCCGTTGACACCCCTTGCAAACCGGCCTAGTGGTCTTATCAACCGGTGGCTGGACCACTGGACCTCTTTGTTGACCCACCGCGCCGCACATCGGGAGAACGTCATGGAGGCTGCCAACCGCAAGCTTCGCATTCGCCTCCTGACAATTGCGGTGGAGGAGGATCTCTTCAAAGCAGTGCGGCGAGGCATGGCCGACGCCGCGAACGCGATGCGGGTCGAAGCGGAACTCGATGGCACCCCCGACACATCCGCGCAGGCAGTCGTAGCGCTCGCCCGCAAGGCGCTCAACGAGGGCGTCGACGGCCTCGCGCTCAACGTGTCCGAGCCCGGCGCATTCGTCGCCGTAATTGCCGAAGCCAAGGCCAAGGGCGTTCCTTGCGTCGTATTCAACATCGACGCTGACAACGGCGCAAACGGCGCCCTTAGCCACATCGCGCAGGACTTTGCGCACGCCGGCCGGGTGCTCGGCCGCCGCGTCGTCTCCCGCATTCCGCGCGGCGCGAAAGTCTTGATGACTGTCCACGACGACGGCGTCTCGGCCCTCGACGAGCGCTTCGCGGCTGTTCGCGAAGTCCTGGACGCGCACGGCGCGGATGTCGCGCGCCTTCGCGTCGGACTGAATCCGGAACGCGGCGCATCGGTGATCCTGGAAGCGTTGGCCACACGTCCGGCGTCGGCAATTGTCGGCACCGGTCAAGCCGACACCGAGGCGGCGGCCATCGCCGCGAGGACGCTCGCCCCCAACGCGCCTTATGTAGCGGGCTTCGACCTCTCGCCTGGCATCGCGACCCTCATGGCGGAGGGCCACATCGACGCGACGATCGATCAGCAACCCTATCTGCAAGGGTTCTATCCGGTTGTGCAGTTGACTCTGTTCCTGCGCTTCGGGCTCGCGCCGGCTTCGATCGACGCCGGCGCCGCGCTGATCGATCGCTCCAACCTGGAATCGATCCGACAGTTAAGCCGTCAACACATTCGCTGACATGTTTTGCAACGAGCCAACGCCATGAAGATCAAGTCGATCGAACCGTTCATTGTCCACGCACCGCTCAACGTGGATTCGATCTCGGATTCGACGCACACGATCACCCACTGGGGCGTGGTCGGCGCGAAAGTCGTGACCGACGACGGCCTCGAAGGTTACGGCTATACCGGCACTCATGCGCATCTGGCCACCGACCGGCTCATCACAAGCTGCATTTCGGAGAGTTACGCCCCGCTGCTGATTGGCGAGGACGCGCAGGACATCGACCGGCTCTGGCGCAAGCTTCTTTACTATCCCCCAGTGCGTTGGGTGGGCCGCGCCGGCATTACCAACATCGCAGCGGGCGCGCTTGATATCGCGCTGTGGGATTTGCGCGCCAAAGCGGCGAACGCGCCGCTGTGGAAGCTGCTCGGCGGCGCGACCGTCGATCGATTGGAGGCGTACAATACCGATGTCGGCTGGCTCTCGATACCGCTGGCGAAAATGGTCGGTTCCTGCAAGGCGGCCGTGGAGGTCGATGGCTTTCGGCGCCTGAAACTCAAAGTCGGGCATAGCGACCCAACGATCGACATCGAGCGCATCGCGGCGGTCCGCAAGGCGGTGGGGCCCGGCGTAACAATTGCCATCGATGGAAACGGCAAATGGGACCTTCCCACCTGCATGCGTTTCTGCGCGCGGGTGGAGCCGCTGGATGTGTTCTGGTTCGAAGAACCGATGTGGTTCGACAACATACGTGGACACGCCGAACTGGCGAGCTCTACTTCCATTCCGATCGCGCTCGGCGAGCAGCTCTACACTTTGCACGCCTTCAACGCCTTTATGGACGCCGGCGCCGTGCAATATGTTCAGCCTGACGTAACCCGCTTGGCCGGCATCACCGAATACATCCAGGTCGCGCACGCCGCGCATGGTCGCGGACTGCCGGTGGTCGCGCATGTCGGCGACATGGGCCAGGTGCACGTGCATTTGTCGTTCTGGCATCCGGCGACGGCGATGCTCGAATACATCCCCTGGATCAAGGACTGCTTCGAGGAGCCGATCCGAGTCCGGGACGGCGCCTACGAGCGTCCCGAAGCGCCCGGCGCCGGCGCCACGCTCACAAAGCAAGCCATCGCAGCCTATTCCAAGCCGCTATAGCCGAGAGCCCAAAACCAACGGACGAAGAGACGACATGACGCGACCGCCGATCGAACGAGAATTCGTTGGGAAGACCGCCTTCGTCTTGGGCGGAAGCTCAGGCATTGGCCTGGCCTCAGCCGAATTGCTCGCGGAACGGGGCGCCAATGTCGTGGTGGTTGGCCACACGGATGACGCCCACGACGTCGCGCGCAAAATATCGGATAGCGGGGGCAAAGCAGTCGGCCTCGTCGGCGACGCCAGCAAAGGCGATTTCGTCCGTCAGGCGATCGAACGTACGATCGCCGAGTTCAATTCGCTCGACATCCTGTTGTGTTCGGCGGCGATCCATCCGCTCGGCGACGTGGTCGAAACCGACGAAGCGACCTGGGACCGCGCCTTCGAAGTCAACGTCAAATCGATGTATCTGTGCTGCCACTATGGCGTGCCGCACATGATCAAAGGCGGCGGTGGTTCGATCATCACGCTGTCCTCGGTGCAGGCGACATCCAATACGCCCAATGTCTGCGCCTACGCCGCGACCAAGGGCGCGATCCTTACCTTCACCCACACGCTCGCCGTCGACCTGGCGAAATATAGCATTCGCGCCAATACAATCTGCCCAGGCTCGATTATCACGCCGATGCAGGAACATTTCGCCAGGCTCAACGGCGCCGGCCGCAGTATCGAAGAGATGTATGCGGTCTTCGCCCGGCCCGTGCCGCTACAGCGCCTCGGCCACGCCTGGGAGATCGCCGAGCTCGCTGCATTTCTTGCGAGCCCGCGCTCTGGCTTCTGCACCGGGTCTCAATTCACTGCGGACGGCGGCCTGCTCGCTGGCCTGCGCATCTTCTGACCACGCGAGCGAAAGACGGAAGCCCATGCGTCGACTCGATTGCCACATGCACCATTGGACGCTCGCGCTGGAGCGCTACTACAGTCTCTGGATGACGCCGGCGCTCAAGAGCCTTTACGGCGACTTCGGCCCGCGCGACGCGACGCCGCTGATGGCGCAAAACGGCGTCGACGGCGTCGTGCTCATCGCCGCCGCCAATTCGATTCACGAGACCGGCTACCTGATGGGCGTTGCCGACTCGCAGGATTACGTGCGCGGCGTCGTCGCGTGGATCGACATGCTGGCGCCGAGCGCCGCAGACGACATCCGATACTGGTCTCGCTTTCGCAAGTTGAAGGGCTTCCGGCCGTATCTGCAGGACCTTCCCGAAGACGATTGGGTGCTGAAACCTGAACTTGCGCCGGCTCTTCGAGCGATGGTCGAGTCAAACCTGTCTTTCGATATCCTGGTCAAGCCGCGCCATCTCACGCACGCCGCCGAATTCGTGAAACGCAACCCGGATCTCATGGTGGTCATCGACCACATGGCGAAACCTGAAATTCGCAATTCCGGATTCGAGCCTTGGCGCCGCGAGATGGAGGCGTTCCGCGCGCTCAAACACGTTCACTGCAAGATATCGGGAATTCTCACTGAGGACGGCGAGGCTTGGTCGGTCGAACGCATCCGCCCCTACGTCGATGCGGTCATCGACATTTTCGGCCCGGACCGCCTGATGTTCGGCAGCGACTGGCCGGTTGTCAATTTGGTCGCCGACTACGGCCGGTGGGTGGACGCCGTCGAAACGCTGCTGGGCGATCTTACGCGCGCCGATCAGCAAAAAATCTGGGCCGACAATGGCGAGCGTTTTTATCGGGTCTGAGGTGGGCTCGCCGATCAGAATGCCAATTCCACGTTCATCAAGAGCAGGGCGGGTGCGACCCGCTGACAAAGGGAGGAGAACGACGATGGTCAGTTACGCAAAGTGCGCAGTCGGCGCCGCGACTCTATTGACGCTGATGGCGCTGAATTCCGCCGCAGCGCTGGCGTCGAGCAACAAGATCGCCCTCATGCCAGGCGGGCCGCATCCCTATTTTGCGCCGTGGGAGCAAGCGGCGGCAGACGCAAAGAAGGATTTCGGTATTGGGGATGTTCAGTACAAAGTGCCCGCCGAGTGGAAACTCGATCTGCAAACCGAGTTGATGGAGAGTCTCGCCACCCAGGGTTATGTTGGCTTCGGCTTCTTCCCTGGCGACGCAGTGGGCATCAATTCGACGCTCCAGGAGCTGTCCGCCAACGGCGGCGTCACCGCAGCGCTTGCCGGGTGCACGCAAGATCCGACCAAGGCCGCGTTCTGTCTCGGCACCGACGTCTACAAGGCGGCGTATGTCGGAGCGCAGGCGCTCATCAAGGCGATGGGCGGCAAGGGCCGGATTATTCATCTCGCCGGTCTCGTCATTGATCCCAACACCAAGCTTCGCATGGCGGCAATCGAGAAGGCGGTCGGCGAGACGAACGGGGCGGTCACGCTCGTCCAGCACATCACCGATCTCGATGCGCAGGAGGCCGCCGACCAGAAGATCAACGCATTGCTTGGCGCGCAGAAGGACCAGATCGATGGCTTGATCGCCACCGCCTATATCCCCTCGACGGTGGCCGCCAAAGCCTTGCGCAACCTCGGCGACAAGCGCATCAAGCTGGTCGGCATGGACGACGACAAGATCGTGCTTGACGGCATCCGCGACGGGTTTGTCGCCGGCACGATGGCTCAGAATGCCTACGGCCAAGGATACATCGGCGCTTATGCGCTCGACCTGCTCGCCAGCGGCTGCAAGATCAAGGACGGCGCGCCCTTCGAGACGACGCCGCAGACGGCCAAGTTCATCGACTCAGGGACAGTGTTGATCCAGAAGGCCAACGTCGACAGCTACAAGGACGACCTCAAGAAGGTCACGACGGAGATCCAGAGCGGATTCAAGGACAAGTTCCTCGCCTGCAAATGAGACGCCGCGCGCCTCGTTGAGAAGCGGCGCGGACCATCTGAGAACCGGACGGGACCATGACGGTCGATAAGCCCGAAACCGCCGAACGTATTTCGATCCTTTCGCTCGCGAGCTCGAACCTC
Source organism: uncultured Alphaproteobacteria bacterium (assembly GCA_963835215.1). Lineage (GTDB taxonomy): Bacteria > Pseudomonadota > Alphaproteobacteria > Rhizobiales > Beijerinckiaceae > Roseiarcus. The sequence continues at coordinate 110,992 of CAWIES010000002.1, forward strand.
TTCGGGCTCGCGGCGATCGTCGCTGCGCTCTGGGCGCTTTTCGTGAGCTTGACGCCCGCCATTGCCTCGTCTTTCAGCCTTTTCGCGATTTCGCGTTCACTTGGCATCGACATTGTGGTCGGGTTTTCGACAATGGTCGTGCTGGCGACCGGCGGCATGAACCTCGCGATCGGTTCGATCGGCGTTTGCGCCGTCATGTTCGCGGGCTACCTGATACAGGATGTCGGTGTCCCGGCGCCACTTGCGATGCTCGCTGCATTGGCGCTTGGCGCCGCGTCCGGCTGGGCGAATGGCGTCGCCATCGTCGTCACCGGCGCCAACGCCTTCGTCGTGACCCTCGCGAGCGCCAGCCTGTTCTTCGGCGCCATGCTGATAACGACCCACGGCACCCCATTTGAGGGCATGCCACCCGGACTTGCTGACTTTGGCCGGATGCGTTGGGGCTTCGTCTCGCCGATGCTCGCGCTCGCCCTGGCGATCGGCGTCGCCTTGACGATACTCTTTCGCTTCACCGCGCTCGGACGCGAGATTCTGGCGGTCGGCGCCAACACCCGCGCGGCGCATATGTCAGGCATTCGCGTCGGCCGTGTGATTGTCATCGTGCATATGCTGTCTGGGCTGCTGGCGGCAGTCGCCGGGCTGATGACAATGGCGCGACTGGGCGCGGCAATTCCGGCGATTGGCCGCGATTGGCTGCTGCCCTCCTTCCTCGCCCCGGTTCTCGGCGGCACGCTGCTGTCGGGCGGCGCGGTGTCGATAGGCGGAACGATCCTCGGCGCCCTGCTGATCGCGACGTTGCGCGCGGGGATACTCACCTTGCAGGTTGCGAACTTCTGGTTGCAGCTCGTTCTCGGGCTTGCGTTGCTCTGCTCGGTCGCGCTCGACCGCTATCGCGGCGCGTACCTCGAGCGCAAGAGCGCAAGGGCCCGTGCATGAGCACGCGCTTCTTCGAGAAGGAATGGCCGGCGCTCGCGATCGCCATCGCTTTGGGCATCGCCTTCCTCGCGGCGACCTCGCCCGCGTTCCTTACCGAGTTCAACATCTACGTCCTGCTGCGTTCGTTCTGCATCTCGCTGCTTGTCGCCTTCTCTCAGATGACGACGCTCGCGGTTGGGCAGCTCAACGTCTCGATCGGCGCGCTCGGCGGTTTGGTGGCGATCGTCGTCGGCGGTCTGATGGAGAAACTCGGCGTCCCGATCGGCGTCGCCCTGGCGGCCGGGCTCACGCTCGGCGCGCTCTGTGGCTTCGTCAACGGCGTGCTGGTGACGCGCACCGGGATCGATGGCTTCATCGTGACACTGGCGACCGCCTCGGTGTTCGATGGGATCAATCTGGGGATCACCAAGTCGATCCCCTTCTACAACATGCCCGCCGCGCTGGTCGCCTTCGGCACGGCGCGCTTCCATGCGCTGCCGTATCTTCTGATCCCGCCCGTGCTGGCTGCGGTGTTGCTCGCGATCTTTTTCGCCCGCACTTCGCTCGGCCGATATCTGCTTGCGGTCGGCGGCAACCCGCAGGCGGCCGAGCTTTCGGGGGTGCCGCGAGCCCGCATCATCGTGTTGGCGCACACCTTGTCGGGCCTTCTCGCGGCCGGCGCGGCGATTCTCGCCGTCGCCCAATTGGGTTCGGCACAGCCGACCATTGGCTCCGACTGGTTGATCCTCTCCTTTGCGGCGCCGATCATCGGCGGCGCGGCGCTAGGCGGCGGCTATGTCTCGGTCCTCGCAACCGCGCTGGCGGTTGTGTTGTTGACCCTGATCCAAAACGGTCTGGTGCTCGAACAGATCGATCCCTTCTGGGTGCAATTCCTGCTTGGCGGGCTGATCCTCACGGCGGTCGGACTCGACCGGCTGCGCGTCGCCCGTGCTGGAGGCGGCTGATGCGCCTCGCGGTCGAGAATGTTGGCAAGTCGTTTCCAGGCGTCGTCGCTCTCGACGGCGTATCGTTTCTTCTGGAGCCGGGCGAAATCCACGCTCTGGTCGGCGAGAACGGAGCGGGAAAGTCGACCCTGATCAAAATACTCACCGGAATTTATCAACCCGATCGCGGGCGGCTTACAATCGACGGCAAGGAGGCTCGCTTCGCCTCCGCGCGCGACGCGATCGCTGCGGGTATCGGCGCCGTCCATCAGGAGCGCAACCTGGTGCCGCGTTTCACGGTAGGAGAGAATATCGCGCTCGAACGCCTGCCGATGCGTTTCGGCTTTGTCGATTTCGACGCAATCCACGCGCGCGCGCGAAAATTCCTCGACGCAATCGACTCCTCCCTAGATACGCACGCCGAAGTGCGAAGACTCTCGGTCGCACAGATGCAGATCGTCGAGATCGCCAAGGCGCTTTCCCTCGATAGCGGCGTGTTGCTGCTGGACGAGCCCACGGCCTCGATCACCGGCCACGAAGCGGAGGCGCTGTTCGTGATCCTCCGCCGCCTGAAGGCTCAGGGAAAGGCGATCGCTTTCGTCGGGCACAGATTGGAGGAGGTGCTTTCCATCGCCGACCGCGTGACGGTGCTGCGCGACGGAAAGGTCATGCTTTCGGGAGAGCCTGTCGCGAAGGTCGATCGCGCGCGTATCGTGCGTGAGATGGTCGGGCGCGAAGAACGCATCGCTGAGTTCGAGCGTGCGGTCCTCGACTCCAGTCCGCCGGCCCTGGAGGCGCGCGATCTGGCGACCGCGCAAGGTCACGTCGGAATAAACTTCAAACTGATGAAGGGCGAAATCCTCGGCCTCTATGGATTGGTTGGCGCCGGGCGTACGGAACTGGCCCGCGCGCTGGTTGGCGCCGAGCGAATTGTCGGCGGGCAACTGCTTGCTGACGGAGCGCCATTCGTGGCGCGCAATGTCGCCGACGCGGTCCACCGACAAAAAATCGGCTACGTGTCCGAGGATCGCAAGGGCGAAGGTCTGATCCTCGCGCATTCCATCCGCACCAACCTCGCCGCCACGATTTGGCGACGTGTTGCGAATCGACTCGGGCTGTTGCGGCGCAGCTCCGAACTGCGCGTCGTCGCGCCGATCGCGCGCAAACTCGATGTGCGCACACCGTCGCTGGAACGAGAAGTCGCCAAGCTCTCGGGCGGCAATCAGCAAAAGGTGTCGATCGCGAAATGGCTCGCCGCAAGGGTGAAGGTGCTGCTGGTCGATGAGCCCACGGTTGGGGTGGACGTCAACGCCAAAGCGGCTATCCACGAGGCGATCGTCGGCATTGCGCGCGAGGGCGTTTCTGTGTTGCTGATTTCGAGCGACCTGCCGGAAATGGTCGCGCTCGCGGATCGGGTTCTGGTCATGCGCGATTTCGCGCTGGTTGGCGAAGTCGAGAACGACCGCAAGCTGGACCGGGTCTCGCGCGCGATCATGGATTTGATCCACGGCGGGTAACGACCGGCAAGCGCGCCTTCGGCGCCGCCATCCCGTTGCTGAAGAAGGCGCAGGCCGCCAACATCCCGGTCATCGCCTTCGACTCGGGCGTCGACAGCGACATCCCGGTGACGACTTGCCGCACCGATAGCGTTGCGGAGAAATCGCGTGAAGGACGTCTCGATTGACGGACCGGAAAATGCGCCGTCGGCAAGGTCCAGAAATTACGCGCGGATTCGGCCCGACCTAAAACCAATAAGTACGTAATAACAGATACTTAAGTCGTGGCGGAGAGGGAGGGATTCGAACCCCCGGTACGCTTGCGCGTACTCCGCATTTCGAGTGCGGCGCGATCGACCACTCTGCCACCTCTCCGCGGGGCGCGACTGCAGGCAAGAGCCTGCCGACGGGGTCGGCGCGCCGCTTAACACGGCGCCAAGTGGCTCGCAAGGCGCAGCGCCTTCTGGCTGGCCGCAGCTCAGGCGACCGCGTCAACTTGCACCGGGACCGCAACGCACTCGCGCCGCGCCAGGCGCTCGGCCGAGCGCGGATCATGGGTCGGCAGGAAGACCGTCGGCCGCTCGGCGACGAGCGCTTTCAATCCCGCGAGGGTGGCGAGCGTGACGCGTTCGTCGGGGCCGACCCCGTCGACGATTCCCGCCAGGAGACTGGCCTCGCTGTAGGCGGCGTCGCCCGCCAGAACGATGCGCCGGTCGCCTTCGTCGATAACGACCGAGATATGGTCGGGCGTATGGCCGGGCGTCGGAATAGCGACCACGGCGCCGTCGGCGACGAGCCGGCGCGAGCGGGCGAACGAGCTGTAGGGCTCATCGGCGAAGTCGAGCGGTTGCGGATCGAAGCCGCTCGGCCAACGCTGCGGCAGATAGCCGAGAATGCGCCCGCCTACGCCGGCCGCCGCCGCGAGTTCGCCGGGGCTGGCGAGCGTGCGCGCTTCGGGAAAGCCGGCAAGACCGCCGTCGTGGTCGATGTGCAGATGCGTCAGCACGATCAGCCGCACGTCGCGCGCGCCGATGCCCAATGCGCGCAACTGCGGCGCGGCCTCCTGCTCGGGCTCGACATCGAACCTCACCGCGAGCTGAAAATAGGGATGCCAGCGCGGCAGGCGCTTGAGGCCGGCGTTGGCGCCGGAATCGACGAGAATGACGCCGTCGCGATGCTCGATCGCGAAGGCGTAGGTCGGCAGCCAATCCGCCCATTCGGCGTCGAACATCGGCGCCAGACGGCGCGGCCAGCCATGGCCGCGGCCGACGAGCTGGCTCGACTTGATCCGCACGCGGCCGGTCTGGATGGCGTGGATGCGCATGGCGCGATTCTCCTTCACGCGTGGCCGATGCGGCCGAGATGGGTGTCGGAGAATCCAGACGCGTATTTGAGGCCGTAACCCAGCGCGCGATCCATGCCGATATGGGCGATCCAGATCAGCGCGAGCGAGAGGGCCGTCGGCGCACCGAACGCCAGGCCGGCGGCCGCGAGCGCCAGCGGCGTAAAATAGGCATGGGAGAGGTTGTAGGCCGCGGCGCCGATCCGCGGGCCGCCAAGGTAGCCGAGCATCGCCAGGTCCGGCGCCAGCAACAGCGCGGCGAATAGCGTCCAGGCGCCGCCGAGATAGGCGTAGGCGGCGAGCGCGCCCGCGAAGGCCGCGAGGCCTTCGAGCCGCAACAGCAAAGCGGGTCCGCCGCGAGCGGGCGCAGAGGCGGAGGCGGAGGAAAAGGTCTGAGCGATTGCGGTCATGGCGGGCTCCAGAGGCTAGCAAACCCCGACACCATGAGCCGATCGCGCGGCATACGGAATTGCATATTTCTGTTCTCCTGCTATACGAATTTGAATGGCAAAAGGCGATCCGCCCTGGGACGCGCTACGCAGCTTCGGCGAAGTGATGCGTGACGGCAGTCTGTCGGGGGCGGCGCGCCGGCTTGGGCTGAGCCAACCGACCGTCGGGCGCCACGTCGATGCGCTTGAGGCGTCCTTCGGCGTCGTGCTGTTCGCCCGCTCCCCGCGCGGGCTGGCGCCGACCCAGGCCGCGCTCGACCTCGCGCCCCATGTCGCGGCAATGACCGTCGCAGCGAATGCGGCCCAGCGCGCCACCTCGGGCGAAGCGGGGCAAGACCGCGGAATCGTCCGAGTGACGGCGAGCCATGTCATCGGCTGCGAGGTGTTGCCGCAGATTCTCGCCGCCTTCACGGCGGCGCATCCGGGAATCACACTGGAGCTGGCGCTCAACGATCGCAACGAGGACCTCGCGCGGCGCGAGGCCGACATCGCGGTGCGCATGGTGCGTCCGACCCAGAGCGCGCTGGTGGCGCGCCGCCTCGGGCGCACGTCGATCGGCCTGTTCGCTCATCGCGACTATCTGGCGCGGCGCGGAACGCCGTGCGCCCTCGCCGATCTCGCTGGCCACAGTCTGATCGGCTTCGATCGCGACGACAGCGCCCTTCGCGCGGTCGGGGGAGCGCCGCCGCCGTTCTCGCCCGAGTGGTTCCGCTTTCGTTGCGACAGCGATCTCGCGCAGATCGCGGCGATCCGCGCCGGCGTCGGCATTGGCGGCTGCCAGGAGGGGATCGCGCGGCGCACGCCAGAGCTCGTTGCCGTGCTGCCCGGCGCGCTGCGCTTCGGGCTCGACGTGTGGCTGGCGATGCACGAGGACCTGAAGCCGAGCCGCCGCGTTCGGCTGCTCTATGATTGGCTCGCCGCGGGCCTGACAGACTATTTGCGCGCTGGCGCGCCTCTGGCCTCGTAGCGCGGTTTCAATTCAGCGCGCCGCAGGGCCTCACAGCGAGATCCAGGTCGATGGGATGATATCGCTCTGATCGATCGTCGGCGTCGCGAACCAAACCGCTGGCGCGATCACCTTTTTATCGCGCGAGGCGTTGAGCCACGCCCCCCACCAACTAAACGTGCTGTTGGCGATGATGTGATGGCGGCAATTCGCCATGAGATGCAGATCCTCGAAATCCTTGCCGTCATCGCCGGGCTCGACGAATACGCGCGGCCAGTTTTCGGGCAGATTGGCGCGCGCCCACGTGGGATCGTCGCTAAAGACGAAGAATTGCGGCGCGGGGACAATTTCGGCGATCATCGCCATCGCGCGTTGATACCACTCGAGTGAACACAATCTGAAGAGCTCGCCGCTTTGGGCGAGCTCGACATAGTCGCCGCGCCTCACATGGAGCGAGACGCTCGAAGAACCGGCGCGCCCGATCGATTTGAGCAATTCGCGGCGCCGTTCCCCAATCGGCTCGCGTAGCTGGAATTGTTGGCGAATCAAGCCGTCGACATCCGAGAAATAGCGCTCCGTCTGCCAATAGCCGTCGAGGTAGACGGGGGCGGCGAGCTTGAGGATGCCCTCGTCGAATTGCCAAAACCTTTCCCTGACGTAGTGCCGCCTTCTCATCGACGCGATCCTTCGCGCGCGTCGGTACTGAGGGTTCAGGTAGCGAAACGGCGACAGCTTGAGGCTTTCTACGCTGGGAGTACTCAATGTCGTCGCGGCGATCGAAAACGCGTTCAGCTGATACTTTCGACTATGGTCAGAGAGATAGGCCGACGAATCGAAGATCAACCTGACTTTATTTTCGTGGGCCAAGCGCACGCCCAACGCCGCCATGAACAGCTGATTGCCCAGCCCGTGGCGAATATTCATGCAGACATAGGTCATGCGGAGCTGGCCCGAGAGAAAGCAGACGATGTGACTGCGGCCCTCATTCGCCAGGAGCGCCGCCGACACCATACCGCAACGGGCTCGCGGCGCTATGGCTGGCCGGCGGAGAATCAACCTTGCCGGGGCGGGAAAAGCACAGCAGATTTTCCGCCGCGGCCGGGCGACCGGGGATTTGTCGCTCCGACAGTTCTGGCGACGGACCAATCCGTGACCGCGACGAACGATGGGCGCGTTCACAGCGTCTACAGTGCAGAGGGGCGTCGGTGACAGAAGAGATATTCTCGTTGGCCGGCAAGCGGGTCTGGGTGGCTGGCCATCGCGGCATGGTCGGATCGGCGCTGATGCGCCGGCTCGCGCAAGAGGATTGCGAACTGCTGACCGTGGAGCGCGGCCGAGTCGATCTGCGCGATCAACCTCGGGTGAGCGCGTGGATGCGGGAAGCGCGACCGAACCTCGTCTTCCTGGCCGCCGCCAGGGTCGGCGGCATCCTCGCCAACGACACTTACCCGGCGGATTTTCTCTACGACAACCTGATGATCGGGGCCAACGTCATTCGCGCCGCGTTTGAAATCGGCGTCGATAAATTGGTCTTCCTCAGTTCGTCCTGCGTCTACCCAAAATTCGCGCCTCAGCCGATCGAGGAAGACGCGCTGCTGACCGGCCCGCTCGAGCCGACCAACGAATGGTACGCCATCGCCAAGATCGCCGGACTCAAACTCTGCCAAGCCTACCGCAGGCAGCACGGCGTCGATTTCATCTCGGCGATGCCGACCAATCTCTACGGGCCAGGCGACAATTTCGCGGCGAATTCGAGCCACGTCCTGCCGGCGCTGGTTCGCAAGGCTCACGACGCCAAAGCGGCGGGGGCGAGCGCGTTCACCATCTGGGGGACGGGCGCGCCGCGACGGGAGTTCCTCCATGTCGATGATTGCGCCGGCGCGCTGGTTCATCTGGCGAAGCATTATTCCAGTGACGGTCCCGTGAATGTCGGGTCGGGAGCCGACGTGACGATCCTTGAATTGGCGCAGCTGGTCGCGGCGGCGACCGGCTTTGCCGGGCGAATCGAGCGCGATCCGGCCAAGCCGGACGGCACGCCGAGGAAGCTGCTGGACTCGCGCAAGATCCGCGCGATGGGATGGGCGCCCTCGGTCCCGCTGCCGGAGGGAATCGCGTCCCTCTACCAGTGGTTCAAAGAGAATGAGGGGATCGCGCGCGGCGCGGCGTGATCGGGCTCAGAAATCCTCGCTCGCCGCCGCCTCGCCCTTGACCTCGTAGCGCATGATCAGCGGCGCTTGGGCGAGCGCGAAGACGAGGGTCAGCGGCAGGAAGCCGAAGGTCTTGAAGTTCACCCACATGTCGGTCGTCTGGGTGCGCCAGACGAGCTCGTTGAGCGCCGCAAGCGCCAGAAAGAAGAACGCCCAGCGCCAGGTCAACTTGCGCCAACCCTCCTCGGTGACGGTGAGCGCGCCGTCAAACATGATCTTGAGCAGCGGCTTCTTCAGCGCAAGGCCAACGAACAGCGCCGCGCCGAACAGCAGATAGAGCGCGGTCGGCTTGATCTTGATCAGCGTCTCGTCGTGCAGAACGAGGGTCAGCGAGCCGAACAGGACGACGATGACCGCCGTGACCAGTGGCATGATCGGAATGCGGCGCAGCATCGTCCACGAGACGACCAGCGTCGCCAACACGCCAGCCATCAGCACGCCGGTCGCAGCGAAAATACCGATGCGCGAGTAGACGACAAAGAACAAAGCCAGCGGCCCCAGTTCGAGGGCGAACTTGAGCCAGGGATGGAGCGCTTTGGGCGGCGGCGTGTCTGTCGAGGTCATGGGCTCTCTTATCACAAAGGCGCGGCGGCCCTCATCCTTCGAGACGCCGCTTCGCGGCTCCTCACGATGAGGGGAAATGCAATTCCGAAATCATCATCCTGAGGAGCGCCGCATTGATCTCGGGCTTACCCGAGATCGACATTGCAAATGCCCAAGTCGGGCAGGCCCGACTTGGGTCGGCGTGCCTCGAAGGACGAGGATTTCGCCGGCGGCGCGACCCCTCATCCCTCTACCCGCTCGACGCCCGCAATCGCCGCAGCGAAATCGGCGGCGGTGAAGGGTTCGAGATCGTCGATGCCCTCGCCAACGCCAATAAAATGGACCGGCAGGCCGAATTTTTCGGCGATGGCGACGAGAATGCCGCCGCGCGCCGTGCCGTCGAGCTTGGTCATCACGAGGCCAGTGACGCCGGCCATGCGCCCGAAAGTCTCGACCTGACCGAGCGCGTTCTGCCCGACGGTCGCATCGAGCACCAGCAGCGTCGCGTGCGGCGCCTCGGCGTCGACCTTCTTGATCACGCGGATGACTTTTTCGAGCTCGCTCATCAACTCGGCGCGGTTTTGCAGCCGCCCGGCGGTGTCGATCAGCAGCACGTCGCTGGCCGACGCCTTGGCGCGGTTCAGCGCGTCGAACACCAGCCCGGCCGCGTCGCCGCCCTGGTCGCGGGCGACGAGATCGGCGCCGGCGCGCGCGGCCCAGATGCGCAATTGCTCGGTCGCCGCGGCGCGGAACGTGTCGCCGGCCGCGAGCGTCACCTTGAGCCCATCGGCGGCGAATTTTGCCGCGAGCTTGCCGATGGTCGTCGTCTTGCCCGAGCCGTTGACGCCGACGACCAGGATGACGAACGGCTTCTCGGCGGGGTCGACCACGAGCGGCAGCGCGACCGGCGCCAGCGCGCGCGCCACCTCCTCGGCGAGGATCGCCTTCACTTCCTCGGGCGCGATCGTCTTGTCGTAGCGACCGCGCCCGACCGCCTCGCGGATGCGCGTTGCGGCGGCGAGGCCGAGATCGGCCTGGATCAGGATGTCCTCGAGTTCGTCGAGCGCGGCGGCGTCGAGCTTGCGCTTGGCGAATATGTCGACGACGCCGCGCCCGAGCGCCGAGGACGAGCGCGACAGGCCGGCGGTCAGGCGCGCGAGCCAGCTTTGGCGGGGCGCCTGCGGCTCGGACGCCGGCGTCGCTTTCGCTTCCGCCGCCTGCGGCTGACCGCCCAGGAGGCGGCGCAACAGGCCGGTTTTCGGCTGGTCGTCGCCAGAACCGCTCAAACGTTCAATCCTTTCGCGCCTAACGCCAAAGTCGTCCTCATCCTGAGGAGCCTGCGCAAGCGGGCGTCTCGAAGGATGAGGGAGATCGGAACCCTCGCCGGTCGGACTTGCCCCGTTCCCGCCTTGTCCGCGATCGTCGCGGCCGCTAGCTATCATCCTATGACCCCGGAAGAAACAAGAGCGCGGCTGCTGTACCGCGACGGGCTGATGCTGGTGATCGACAAGCCGGCCGGCATCGCCGTTCACCGCGGCCCCAAGGGCGGCGCCTGTCTCGAAGATCATTTCGACGCGCTGCGCTTTGGCCTGCCGCGCAACCCCGCCCTCGCCCATCGGCTCGATCGCGACACCGCCGGCTGCCTGGTGCTCGGGCGCCACCACAAGGCGCTGGAAAAGCTCGGCCTGCTGTTCAAGCAGGGCAAGGTCGCCAAGACCTATTGGGCGGTGGTGGTCGGCGCGCCCGATGCCGACGAGGGACTGATCGACAAGCCGCTCGGCCGGCTCGACGATAAGATCGGCTGGTGGATGAAGGTCGATCCCGCCGGCCAGCCATCGCAGACCCGCTGGCGGGTGAAGGGGCGCGGCGAAAGGCGCGGCGTGGACATCGCCTGGCTCGAGTTGCAGCCGCTCACCGGGCGCACCCATCAATTGCGCGTCCACTGCGCCAGCGAGGGCTGGCCGATCCTTGGCGACCCAATCTATGGCGCGCGCGACGAAACGCCGCTGCAACTGCTCGCCCGCCGGGTCGAGGTCCCGCTCGCCAAGGACCGCCCGCCGATCGCCGTCGAAGCGCCGGTCCCCGCACATATGCGCGAAATCCTGGCGGCCTGCGGCTTTGCCGGCGAGACCCCGCCACAATGAATTCAGCCTCGGAACTCAGCCGCAATCTGACTATTCGGAGTTCGGCGCCGCGTCCGCGGCGTTGACCGAAATGACGCCGTCGATTTCGCTCAATTTGTCGGCGAGTTTGGCGATTGACCGCGCCCCGCGCAGTTCGAGCGTGACAGTGACCGGCCCCTTGGCGGCGGCGGGTGGGTCTCCTGACGGATCGGCAGGCGCGGGGGACGCGTCGGCGCCCTCTTTCGCCCGGCTCTTGCCCGATTGTTTGCCGCGACGATCGCGATCCGCTCCGTCTTCACGCTCCACCTGCACGCGGGTGATCGCGAAATCGTGCTGGGTGCACAGGACAAGAATGTCGCGCAACAGCCCCCGTCCGTCCGCATAGCAAACTTGCAGCGACGAGGGCGCCCAGCGCGACTTGGGCAGCCGACGTTCGATGATTGGAAAGCCGAAGATCACCAGGAAATTGGCGCCAGTGACGGCGATCGCCAGCAGCGGCAGACCAGCCCCCGCCGCCATGCCGACCGCCGCCGTCACCCAAATTGTCGCCGCCGTGTTGAGGCCGCGCACGAGGTCCTTGCGCACGAAGATGACGCCGCCGCCGATGAAGCCGATGCCCGACACGATCTGCGCGGCGATGCGCGAGGGATCGAGAACGATGCGGCCGTCGCTGAGGATGTTGGTGAAGCCGTATTTGGAGACCAGCACGATCAGCGCCGAGCCCATGCCGACCAGCGTGTAGGTGCGCAGGCCGGCGCTTTTTTGGCCGATCTCGCGCTCGAGGCCGATCAGCGCCGAAAGCAGCAGTGCGAGGCCCAGTTCCGCGAACTGAAGCCAGCCTTGGCCGATCGGCTCCCCAAATTGCCAGTTCTGCATCGTTTCGTCCGAGGTTGGCGGAACTCAGCCCGCGCCGACCGCAGAATGCGCCGGCACGAGGCGCCGGCGCGAAGCTGTTGGAGCAACAACGCCACAGCAGGTCAAGCAGCGAACCCATGAACGCCCGGCTTGGGCATCCGGCTCCAAGGATTCTCGCCCCAAGGGCCCAGAGAGGTGCGGACAGGCTCAGACAAGCTCAGTAACGGAAAGTTGGCACGACATTTGCTATTCTTTTGGGTGAGTCGGGGCGCTTTGCGCGCCCGTCCCTCCGTTTTGGGGGATATGGCCGGCGCCGACTCGCCGCGATCGCGGGGCTTAAGCGTGGCGTGAGTCAATACGCGCGCCGCTTGCCTCGTCCGGATCGCGTTCGGCGAGTGCTGTTCAAGCGTGGGCTCCTACGATTGGGAGCCTGGGGAGGATCACGACCTTTGGAAGGCGATCGGCACACGGCCTGATCGCATCGACAGACGTCTCGATCGGTCGGCCGCCAACAGGAGCGGTTGACATGTTGAAAGCTCTCTTGTGCGCAACGTTCGGCGGCGCCCTCGTCTTGGCGCCGCTCCCCACAGTGCTCGCCCACGACATCTACACCGGCGTGCACGGCAAGAATGGCCAGCTCTGCTGCGGCGGCGATGACTGCGCCGTGACAACCTACCGCGAGCACGCTGGCGACTTCGAGTTTCTGACCCGCGAGCAGCGCTGGATCGCGATCCCGATGGAGCGCATCACCTTCCTGCCAGTGCCCGGCGATCCGCCGAGCGACAACTCGCACCGCGCTCACCTGTGCTATCGGTCGGCGTCGGGCGAAGACATGAACGGCCCGTGGTCAGTGAATGTCTTCGACGGCATCTTCCTCTACTGCGCGTTCATCCCGCCCGGCTCGACCTGAGCCGCTCGCACAGCGAGTTGTAGCCCCGCGTCACGCCGCTTTGCGGAACCGTTCTGCGATCGCGCCGCGGATTGAATCGGCGAGCGCCTTGGCTTCGGCCGAAGCGCGCCCGGGACTGAAGATCAGGCCCATCCGGGTCGGCGGCAGGCTCGGCATGCCGGCGTCCTCGCTCATCACGCACAGATCTTCGCCGACCATGCCCAGCGGCAGCGCAGTCACGGCGAGACCGGCGCGCACGACCGTGATGACGGCGGTGTAGTTCTTGGAAAAGAACAGGCCGCGGGTGGCGACCGGCCATTCGCGCAGCGCCTCCTCGGTCACTTTGCCCCAGATGCAATTCGGGCTGCCGAGCGCGAGCGGGACCGGCGCGCCGTCCGGCGGCTTGAAGCGCGGGGAGGCGACCCAGACCAACGGCTCCTCGCGCACCAGCTCGAAGCCGTGCAGATCTTCGTGGTCGGTGACCAGCGCGAGTTCGATCGCGCCTGCGTGGACCTGCGCGGTCAGCTCGACCGAATTCTCGCACACGACCGAGACCGTGACCAAGGGCTGGCGGCGATTGAAGATCGTCAGGATGTCGGCAAGAAACGCTTCGGCGTAATCGTCGGGGATGCCCAGCCGGACCGAGCCGCGCAGCCCCTTGCGCGACAGCGCCGCCATCGCGCCGGCTTCGACCTGGATCATGCGGCGGGCGTAATCGATCAGCCGCTCGCCCTCCTCGGTCAGCCGCGCCGCGCGCCCCTGTTTGACGAACAGGGCGCAGCCGAGCTGCTCCTCGAGGCGGCGGATGTGCATCGAAACCGCCGATTGGGTCTTGTGGACCCGCTCGCCGGCCCGGGTGAAGGAGCCGGTGTCGACGATGGCGAGAAAGGAGCGGAGCTGGTCGGTGTCGAGCATAGCGATCGATCCGTATCTGTGATGGATAACCCTACAAACATTCGTTGGACCGATCAATGGAAAATCGGCATATTTGCGGGTGTTAGAGAGATTTCAGCGTTCGCGGCGCGGTTCTGAGCCGCTGGCGAGCGCCGATGTCTTCCCCAAGCGGAGGATACTCACATGTTCGGTGGTTCGCGCGCTCTTACCCTCAGTGGCGATTTCGGCGCCATTCTTTGGCGCGCGCTCGGCTGGCCGGCGCGGGTCGTCGAGGCCCGCCGCACCCTGACGCAGCTCGCCCAGATGTCGGACCGCGAGCTCAGCGATATCGGCCTGCTCCGCGCCGATCTTGGCGATTGCACCGCGCTGCCGCTCGACGACGATCCCGGCGAGAAGCTGGCGCGGGCTCGCGCGGTCCGCGCCTGGTACCGCCGTCCGGATTGCGGTCAGGCCGCCTGAAAGCAGCCGCCGGGGCGAGTTTCCGCCTCTGAGGAAGCGACTTTCGAAGATTTCTCGCGCGCCCGGCTATGCCCGAGGCGCGCGTTTTTTGTATAGGGACTGGAGCGGGCGCCTTTTCGCGCCCGTTCGGAGGTTTCGCCATGACTGCTCCCGCGCCGGTCGCAACAGCCGTTCCAGGCGTCGAGCTTCGCGCGGGCGCCACCTCGCGCGGCGCCGAAATCCTCAGCCCGCCTGCCCTCGCCTTCCTCGCCGATCTGCATCGACGTTTCGACGCGCGCCGCCAGGGACTGCTCGCCCACCGCGCCGAGCGCCAGAAGCGCTTCGACGCCGGCGAGTTGCCGAGCTTCCTGATCGAGACCAGCGCGATCCGCGAGGGCGATTGGAAAGTCGCGCCGATCCCCGCCGATCTGCTCGACCGCCGGGTCGAGATCACCGGGCCGGTCGATCGCAAGATGATCGTCAACGCGCTCAACTCGGGCGCCAAAGTGTTCATGGCGGATTTCGAGGACGCGTCTTCGCCCGCCTTCGCCAATATGATCGAAGGGCAGGCCAATCTGCTCGACCTGTGGAACGGCAGCATCGACTTCACCGACGCGACCAACGGCAAGCACTATGCCGTCAAGCCCAATCCCGCCGCGCTGATGGTGCGCCCGCGCGGCTGGCACCTCGACGAGCGCCACGTCCTGGTCGACGGCAAGGTCATGTCGGGCTCGCTGTTCGACTTCGGGCTCTACGTCTTCCATTGCGCCAAGCTGCAGATCGCCAAGGGCTCGACGCCGGCCTTCTATCTACCCAAGCTCGAGAGCCATCTCGAGGCGCGGCTGTGGAACGACGTGTTCTCACACGCTGAAGCAACGCTCGGCGTCGCGCACGGCGCCTTCAAGGCGACGATCCTGATCGAGACGCTGCCGGCCGCCTTCGAGATGGATGAAATCCTGTTCGAGCTGCGCGATCACATCGTCGGGCTCAACTGCGGCCGCTGGGACTACATCTTCTCGATGATCAAGCGGCTGGGCAAGAACCCCGCCTTCCTCACCCCCGACCGCGCGGCGATGACGATGGGCAAGGCGTTCCTCAACGCCTATTCGCTGCTGCTGATCAAGACCTGCCACAAGCGCGGCGCCTTCGCGATGGGCGGCATGGCGGCGCAGATCCCGATCAAGGGCGACCCGAGCGCCAACGAGGCCGCCTTCGCCAAGGTGCGCGCCGACAAGGAGCGCGAGGCCGGCAACGGCCACGACGGCACCTGGGTCGCCCATCCCGACCTCGTGCCGGTCGCGCGCGAAGTGTTCGACCGGCTGATGCCGGGCCCCAACCAGCTCTCCGTCATGCGCGACGACGTGAAGGTGACGCAGGGCGACCTGCTCAAAGTGCACGATGGCGCGCGCAGCGAGGCGGGCCTGCGCGAGGACATTCGCGTCGGCGTGCAATATCTCGAAGCCTGGCTGCGTGGCCGCGGCGCCGTGCCGCTTTACAATCTGATGGAGGACGCCGCGACGGCGGAAATCTCGCGCTCGCAAATCTGGCAGTGGCTGCACCTGAAGGCCAAGCTCGACGACGGCCGCCTCGTGACGCCGGAGTTGTTCAAGGCGACCTTCGCCGACGAAATGGCCAAGGTGCGCGCCGCCGTCGGAGAAAAGGCATTCGAGGGCGGCCGCTTCGCTGAGGCGACCAAACTGTTCTCCGAGATGTCGCTCGCCCCGACCTTCGAGGAATTCCTGACGCTGCCGGCGTATCGGCTGATCGACTAGCGCTCCCCTTCTCCGGCTTCGTCGGAAAAGGACACGCGCCTTACGCCGATCTCTTCACGCCCGGCGATAGCCGACGAGCGAGGCGTCGGCTATGTCATGGAGATTGACGACGATGTTCTCGGGCGATCGGCAGGCGATCCACCGGAGTTCTTCCGTCACGCTCATGTTGGCTTCAAGATGAGGCAGGAAGGGCGGCACGAACATGAAGTCGCCCTCCGACAGATCGACGAATTCCCGGTAGCCTTCCCCGAAATAGATGCGCGCGCGCCCCGACAAGACATAGGCGCCGGTTTCGGCCTCGCCATGATGGTGCGGCAGCGAGCGAAAGCCTGGGCGGTTGCTCGCCTTGCCGAACCATAGCCGCGTCGCCGGCGTATGCTGGCGCCCGACGCCGGTGACCAGAGCGAGGCCGCCCGATTGGCCGGTGCGCCCGTCCTCGGCCCCGCTTCTCGTGACGATCGGCCGATCATTCGCGTGCATGCGCGCTTCCGTCGTTAAGGAAAGCCGCAATCTGGCGCCGTACTGGGCAGTTCGCAATCGCCTCAGTGCCGCGGGGCCTTCGCGCCCGCCCCGCCACGGAGGGCCGCGCCACTCATAATGCGACCGCGCTCAGAATTTCGAGCCGACGTTGAGGCTGACATAGCCGCCGCTCTCGGCGTAGACGCCTTGGGAGCGAAGGTCGCGAGCGTAGCCGCCAGACAGGCTGACATCCGTGCTCGCGTTGAGCGAATAGGAAACGAACGCGCCGGCGTGGGCGCAATCCCAGTCGACGTCGCCAAGGACGCTCGCTTCGGGGCCGATCGACAGCGTGTCGGCGACGCGATAGCCGACCTTGCCGTACAGCGTGAAACTGGACCACGCGGTCGAATAACTCGCCTGTCCATAGGCGTAGAACGCTCTACCCAATGGCGCGTAGATGTCGGCCTCGCCCTTCACGCCCGCCTTTGTCCCCTTCACCATCGCTGTCGGATCGCCGTTGTGATCGTTTTCGACGTTTACGCCAAGGCTAACGGTGATGTGGACGCCGTTGGCGTAGGTCTGATAGCCGACGGCGAGCTCGCCATTTTGGAAGGGAACGCGTTGCCTCAGCATGGGCGTGCGCAGATAGCTGTACTCGCCGCCGCTGCCCGAGGCGCGGAGCACGAACCCGTCTAACGCAAAATTCTGATTGAAGGCGTAACTGCCGCCGACGTAACTGGAGATCGTGTTCGGCAAGACCGTCACGCCGGCAGACCATTGCCCCCACTGGCTCGGCGCGGCGACAGGCGTCGCGACGAAGCCTCGCCGACAGATCGGCGGCGCGCGCGCACAGCGAAGCGCACGCAAGCCAAACGCTCGCAGGAACGACGAGACGCAGCACCAAATCCCCACATTCGATGTTGCAACGCTATGACTTGAGGTGACGATGCGTCCGAAGCACTGTCAAGCGGCCGAAATGTAATGAGGACGATGTATTTGTAACGACAACTTGCGTGCGCAGGGTTTCCCGCCCCAGTGGCGCCGGCCTCCGCGCCCGCGCGGCCGTGGAGGCTCGCGCCACGAACGCCGTCCCCTAAAACCCCTTCGCCTTCAGCGCCGCCCCGATCTCTTCCAGCGCCGCCGGATCTTCGATTGTCGCGGGCATCGTCCAGGGGTCGCGGTCGGCGATCTTCTTGATCGTGCCGCGCAGAATCTTGCCCGAGCGCGTCTTAGGCAGGCGCGCGACGACCAGCGCGTGCTTGAACGCGGCGACGGGACCGATCCGCTCGCGCACCAGCGCGATCACCTCGCCCTCGATCTCGGCGTGCGGGCGGTTGACGCCGGATTTCAGAACGATGAAGCCGCACGGCTGCTCGCCCTTGATCTCATCCTTGACGCCAAGCACCGCGCATTCGGCGACCGCGGGATGCGAGGCGACGACCTCCTCCATGCCGCCGGTCGACAGGCGATGGCCGGCGACGTTGATGATGTCGTCGGTGCGGCCGAGAATGGTGAGAGAACCGTCCGCGTCCTTGAAGCCGGCGTCGGCGGTTTTGTAGTAGCCGGGAAAATCGGCGAGGTAGCTCTCGCGCATGCGCGCGTCCTGGCGATAGAGGGTCGGCAGGCACCCCGGCGGCAGCGGCAGCTTGATGACGATCGAGCCCATCGTCCCGGCGGGCGCGGGATGGCACGCCTCGTCGACGACCTCGACCGCGTAGCCAGGCATTGGCGCGGCGAGCGAACCGCGCTTGACCGGCAACAGACCGAGGCCGACCGGATTGCCGGCAATCGCCCAGCCGGTCTCGGTCTGCCACCAATGATCGACGACCGGGCGTTGCAAAACCTGTTCGGCCCAGGCGACGGTTTCGGGATCGGCGCGCTCGCCGGCAAGAAACAGCGTGCGCAGCGAGGCGATCGCTTCTGGCCGCAGCAGCTTTGCCTGTGGGTCTTCCTTGCGCACGGCGCGGAAGGCGGTCGGCGCGGTGAAGAAGGCGACGACCTTGTACTCCTCGATCACGCGCCAATAGGCGCCCGCATCCGGCGTGCCGATCGGTTTGCCCTCGTAGAGCACGGTCGCGCAGCCGTGCAACAGCGGCGCGTAGACGACGTAGGAATGGCCGACCACCCAGCCGATGTCGGAAGCGGACCAATAGGTCTCGCCGGGCGCGACGCCATAGAGGTTCGACATCGACCATTTCAGCGCGACGAGATAGCCGCCGATGTCGCGCACCACGCCCTTGGGCGCGCCGGTCGTGCCGGAGGTGTAGAGGATATAGAGCGGGTCGGTGGCGGCAAGTTCGACGCAGGGCGCGCGTTTTCCCGCGGCGCGCGCGGCGGCGACCAGCGCCGCCCAGTCATGATCGCGGCCCGCGACCATCGCGCTCGCAAGCTGCGGCCGCTGGAAGACGACGCAGGCCTGCGGCTTGTGCTTGGCGAGGCTGATCGCAAGATCGAGCAGCGGCTTGTATTCGACAAGACGCGTCGGCTCGACGCCGCAGCTCGCCGTCAGCACCAGTTTGGGTTCGGCGTCGTCGATGCGGGTCGCCAGCTCCTTGGCGGCGAAGCCGCCGAACACCACCGAATGCACCGCGCCGATCCGCGCGCACGCGAGCATGGCGAAGATCGCTTCGGGGATCATCGGCATGTAGACGATGACGCGGTCGCCGGTCTCGACGCCAAGCTCGATCAATGTCGCGGCGAGCGTCGCGACTTCGTCCCGCAGCTCGGCGTAAGTGATGCGGCGTTTAACGCCGGTGACCGGACTGTCGTAATAGATCGCCGCCTGCCCGCCGCGCGCGGCGACGTGACGGTCGACGGCGTTGAAGCAGGCGTTGCAGGTCGCATCGGGAAACCAGCGGCCATAGACGCCGGCGTCGGCGTCGAAAATCGTCTTGGGCGGGCGGACCCAGTCGATCGCCTCGGCCGCCTTGGCCCAAAATCCTTGCGGATCGGCGCGCCACTCGGCATAGGCCTCGGCGTAGCGGCTCGTCATCGTTTCGCTCCCCTTCGCGGCGCGAGCGTGGTTTTATCGTTGTTTGTGGAGTATTTGACCCGCCGGCCGGGCCAAGGCAATGCACGCCGGTCTAGCATTTAGGCGTAAGACGAGCGGCGATGATTCTCTCCCCGGCAAGTCAACTGGCCTTCTTTCTCACCGCCATTCCGGCTGTGATCCTGCTCGGCCTGTCGAAGGGCGGCTTCTCTGGCCTCAGCTCGCTGGCGATGCCGCTGATGGCGCTGGCGCTCTCGCCGGTCAAGGCGGCGGCGATCGTCCTGCCGATTCTGATCGTGCAGGATTGGGTGAGCGTCTGGGCCTTCCGCCGCGATTTCGATACGCGCAATCTTCTGATCCTGGCGCCGGGCGCGGTGATCGGCGTCGCCGCCGGCTGGCTGCTGGCGGCGCGGGTGGACGAGCAGGCGGTTCGGCTCGCGGTCGGGCTGATCTCGGTCGGCTTCGTGATCTTCATGATCTTGCGCGACCGTCTCGCCGGCGCCGAGGCGACGCAGGCGACCGTCGCGCCCGGCGTGTTCTGGGGCGCGGTCGCCGGCTTCACCAGCTTCGTCAGCCACGCTGGCGCGCCGCCGATGATGGTCTATGTGCTGCCGCAGCGGCTGAGCCCTCGCCTCTTCGCCGGCACCTCGGCGTTCTTCTTCGCCGCGGTCAACCTGCTCAAGGTCACGCCCTATTTCCTGCTCGGCCAGTTCAGCCGCGAGAACCTCACCGCCTCGGCCTGGCTGCTGCCGGTGGCGATCGCCTCCACGTTCGCCGGCGTCTGGCTGGTGCGGCGGGTCTCGTCAGAGCGTTTCTACGTCGCCGTGCTCGTCCTCACCTTCCTCGTCGGCGTGAAGCTGATCTGGGACGGCGCGGCCGGGCTGATGGCGTAGCGCGAGCGAAAGGCTGGGCCATGAACGCGGGCGGCGAGGGGGCGATTGAAAAGGGAGATCGCCTGCATCGGCAGATCCCCTCTTTCGCGGCGATCGGCCTCTTGGGCTATTGCGTCGACGCCGGCATCACCTATTTGGGGGCAAAATACCTCGGCCTGTCGCCTGAAATCGCCCGGCCGCCGGGATTCGTCATCGCGACGATCGTCAATTTCGCCCTCAACCGCGCCATCACCTTCCGCCACATCGAAACGCCGCTGGTGCGCGCGTTCCTGCGCTATTGCCTGGTGGCCTCGGCCGGCCTCGCGGTCAATTACCCGGTCTATTCGCTCTGCGTCGCCCTGTCGCCGCTGGTCGGCGTCGCGGTGACGCCGGGCCTCTTGCCGCTGTTCGTCGCCGTCGGCAGTGGCGTTGCGATGGTCGTCACCTTCGCCGGCTTCCGCTGGTTCGCCTTCCGCCGCTGATCAAGCCGCCTCTCGCTTCGGCGCGCGGCCGGGTTATGATGCCTGCGACGCCACCGGAGAGCCGGCATGACGATCTCGCCTTACGACCAGGATCTCGATCGCAACCCCGCCAATTTCCAGCCGCTGACGCCCCTGACGCTGCTCGAGCGGGCGGCGCAGGTGTTCCCCGACCGGCTGGCGATCGCCCACGGGCCGCTCAGGCGCAACTATCGCGAATTCTACGCCCGCTCGCGCCGCCTCGCTTCGGCGCTGGCGCGGCGCGGCTTCGCCCGCGGCGACACCATCGCCGTCATGCTCGCCAACACCCCGGCGATGCTCGAGTGCCACTACGGCGTGCCGATGTCGGGCGCGGTGCTCAACACCCTCAACACGCGCCTCGATGCGGTGGCGCTCGCCTTCATGCTCGACCATGGCGAGGCCAAGGCGCTGTTCGTCGATCGCGAATTCTCCGCCACGATCGCCGCGGCGCTCAAGCTCTGTAAGGCGCGCCCGCTGATCGATCGACTATGACGACGCCGAATATGATGGCCCCGGCGAGCGGCTCGGCGCGCTCGACTACGAGGCATTGATCGCCGAGGGCGATCCTGAATTTACCTGGCTCCGGCCGCACGACGAATGGGACGCCATTTCGCTCAACTACACTTCGGGCACCACCGGCGATCCGAAGGGCGTCGTCTACCACCACCGCGGCGCCAATCTGCTCGCGGTCGGCAATGTCGTCACGGCCGACATGGGCCGTCACCCGGTCTATCTGTGGACGCTGCCGATGTTCCATTGCAACGGCTGGTGCTTTCCCTGGTCGATCAGCGTCAAGGCCGGCGTGCACGTCTGCCTGCGTCAGGTGCGCGCCAAGACGATGTACGACCTGATCGCCGAGCATGGCGTCACGCACCTCTGCGGCGCGCCGATCGTCATGTCGATCCTGCTCAACGCGCGCGCCGAGGAGCGGCGCCCGCTGCCGCACGTGGTGCGCTTCTTCACCGCCGCCGCGCCGCCGCCCGCCGCCGTGCTGGCGGCGATGCGCGAAGCGGGGTTCGAGGTGACGCATCTCTACGGCCTCACCGAGACCTACGGCCCGGCTGTGGTCAACGACTGGCAAGAGGAGTGGAACGCGCTCGACGCCGAGCGCGCAGGCGGCGCTGAAATCGCGCCAGGGCGTGCGCTACCACGCGCTCGAGGCGCTCGACGTCATCGACCCCGAGACAATGGCGAGCGTGCCCGCCGACGGCGAGACGATGGGCGAGGTGATGTTTCGCGGCAACGTCGTGATGAAGGGCTACCTGAAGAACAAGAGCCTCGACCGAAAAGGCGTTCGCCGGCGGCTGGTTCCATTCGGGCGATCTCGGCGTCAAGCATCGCGACGGTTACATCCAGCTCAAAGACCGCTCGAAGGACATCATCATTTCGGGGGGCGAGAACATCTCCTCGATCGAGGTCGAGGACGCATTGTTCCAGCACCCCGGCGTCCAGCTCGCCGCGGTGGTCGCGCGCGCCCGACGACAAGTGGGGCGAGACGCCCTGCGCCTTCGTCGAGATGAAGCCGGGCCATAGCGCGAGCGAAAGCGAGACTGATCGCCTGGTGCCGCACGCGGCTCGCCCATTACAAATGCCCGCGCCGCGTCATCTTCGCCGAGATCCCCAAGACCTCGACCGGCAAAGTGCAAAAGTTCGCGTTGCGCAAGCTCGCCATCGCGGCCGGCTCGGCGCGGTGAGCCCGCCGCGCCGCTCGGTGTGGCCGGACCATTGCCGCGCTGCGTTGGCGCAGGCGGTCCGGCTTGCCGCGCGGCAATTCCCGCGCGCCGGCGAGGACGAGGCGAGCCGCGTTCACGACGTGCGCAAGACGCTGAAGGGCGCGGCCGGTCTCGCCCGCTTGTTCACCGGCCATCGTCGGACCGCCGGCCTATACGACGCTCGACCGCGATCGACGGCGCGCGAAAGCGCATCAGTCGCGCCCGCGACCTCGACGTGTTGCCCGGCGTGCTGGCGAAGGTCGATCCGCCGACCAAGATTCGCGGCGCGCTGCTCGCGGCGATCGCCGAGCAACGAGAAACCACGCGGCGCGCGCATCGCGAGATCGACGTCGCCAGCCTCGCCGCAGAGCTCGGCGCGCTCGCCGCCGAGATCGCCGCCTGGGATGTTGAGGCGGCCGATGCCGCGCCCTTGCTGGCGGCGACGCGCGCCGCCTACCGCGCGGCGCGGCGACGAGGCGAGACCGCCATCGCGAGCGGCGACGCTGACGAACTGCATGCGTTCAGGGTTCGAGTGGTCGATCTTGCCTGCCAGCTGTCCGTCTTCGAGCCCGCCTGGCCGGCGATGCTGCGCGCCGCGACGCGCGAGTTGCATCGACTGCGCGCCGCGCTCGGCGACCACAACGACCTTACGGTGCTCGCCGAATTCGCGCGCGGGCGCCCCGAGTTGACGCCTGCCGAGGCCGATGCTGTCGTCGCGCTGGTCGCCAGACGGCAGCGGCCGCTGGAGCGGCGCGCGGCGCGGCTCTACGCGCGTCTGTTCTCGGAGCGACCCGCGGACTTCGAGCGTCGCCTCGCCGCCTACCTCGCGCACCCGCGCAGCAAGCCGCAGGCGCCCTAAGGATAGCGCGCCTTGAGATCGGCGATGCGATCGGCGTCGCGGTCGATGATGCAGGCGAGGCGCGGGTCGCCGCCCTTCGCGCTCATGCCGGCCTCGAACGGCGCGACGTCCTGACATTCGGCGTCACGCCAACTCAGCCACTGCGTCTCGGCGTCGTTGAGCGAGCGTTTCCAGCGCGCCTTTTGCGCGTTGAGCACGCCCTGGCGCCCATCGATGCTCTTGACCGCCGCGTCGGTCTCGGCGGCGAGATCGCGTTCGGCGCGGTCGGAGTTGCTGCGCAGGCAGTCGGCGAGATCGCGCGCGCCGATCTTGCTGGCGTCGCAGGCGATCTGCGAGGCGCGTGAGTCCCCGGCGGAGGCGCTCCCCGCGACGGCGAACGCGGCAAGAAGGACAAGAACGAATCGCATCGTTGCAGTTTCCATGGGACGCGTGACCCCATAACGACGAAAGCGACGATCGCCTAGTGCGCATCTCCTTGGCGCCAAGAACCCTCTCTTGAGCGCCGAGAATACTGCGATTTGGCTGCAAGCGAAATACGGATGAGCGCCCCCGTCGCCTACCCTTAACGCCTCGCTCTGCCTATCGTTCCCGCCGCGCTCAGGGCGGCGGTGGGCGCTGACGTAGGAAAGTGTCGATCCGCTCGAGCGCGCGCACAATATTGTCGCGCGAGTTGGCGTAGGAGAGGCGCAGATAACCCTCGCCATGGACGCCGAAGTCGGGTCCGCCGATCGTCGCCACGCCCGCCTCCTCGAGCAGCGCAGCGGCAAGGGGCTTCGCCTTCCAGCCGGTCGCCGCAATGTTGGGAAAAGCGTAGAAGGCGCCCTTCGGCGTCGCCGAGCGCACGCCGGGCAGGCGATTGAGCCCGTCGACGACGATGCGGCGGCGGCCATCGAATTCTGCGACCATCGCCGTCACCGCGTCCTGCGGCCCGGTCAGCGCGGCAAGGCCGGCGAACTGCACCGCCGAATTGACGCAGGAGTAGGAATTGACCGCCAGCTTGCGCACGTTGTTGTAAAGCGCCTTGGGCCACACCGAGAATCCAAGACGCCAGCCGGTCATCGCATAGGTCTTCGACCAACCATCGAGCATGATCAGCCGGTCGCGGATTTCGGGATAGGCGAGCAACGTCTGGTGACCGTGGTTGTCGTAGGTCATCCGGCCGTAGATCTCGTCGGACAGGATCGCCGCATCGGGCCAGCGCGCGAGCCCCGCGACCAGCTTGTCGATCTCGCCGCGCGGCGTAACGCCGCCGGTCGGATTGGCGGGCGAGTTGAGAATGACCAGCCGCGTCTGCGGCGTCATCAACCCGAGCGTCTCCTCCGCCGTGAAAGCGAAATCATTCTCCTCGCGCATTGGGATCGGCACCGGACGCGCGCCGGTGAACTCGATCATCGAGCGATAGATGGGAAAGCCGGGATCGGGATAAAGGATGTCGACGCCGGGTGCGCCGAACATCAGGATCGCCATATACATGGTGACCTTGCCGCCCGGCGCGATCAGCACCAGCTCGGGCGAAACATCGACGCCGTAGCGCCGATGCAGGTCCGCCGCCACCGCTTCGCGCAGCGAGGCGATGCCCGTCGCCGCGGTGTAGCCATGCTCGCCGTCGCGCAGGGCCTTGATCGCCGCCTCGACGATGTGCGGCGCGGTTTTGAAGTCTGGCTGGCCGATGCCGAGATTGACGATGTCGCGGCCCTGACGCTGCAACTCGGTCGCGCGCGCGAGCACCGCGAAAGCGTTCTCTTCGCCGAGGCGCGAGAAGGCGGGGACGACATGCAGCATGAGCGGGCTCCCTTGGGCTCGGTCCTTTTAGGCCCGATTGCGCGCGGCGGACAAGCGACGCTCAAAAGCCCGGCAGATTGAATGGCGTGACGACCTGCACCTGCGAGGCGAGCGATGGCGGAGGCCTCGGCAAAACGCGATGGGCCCACATCAGATGCCGGCACGCCGAGCGCATGTCGGACTTGAGATCGTGATGCAGGACGGCGGAAATGCGGGCGGTGCGCAGAAGCGCCAAATTGTCGGCGTCGAGATCGTGTCCGACAAACACCCGGCAGTTTCGCTTCATCGCCTCGAACGCCTCCAGAACCGCGCGATTGCCGCCGCCGATCGAATAGACCGCCGCAATCTCAGGATTGGCGGCAAGCGCTTTGCGCACCAGATCTCCGGTCGCCTTGTCGATCCCGAAGCCTTCGCTGACATCGACGACGCCAAGGTGCGGATAACGCGAGCGCAGCGCGCGCCGGAAGCCGATCTCTCGCTCCTCCTCGCCGCGAAACCGATTGCTGCTCAGCGTCGCCAGCACCTTTGCCGGTCCAGCGCCCAGCCATTCTCCGATCAGATACGCGGCGGTCTCGCCCGCCGCGCGGTTGTCCATGCCGACGTAGGCGGCGCGCTGACAATTGGCGACATCGGTCACCAAGGTGACGACCGGAATGCCTCGGGCGGAAAGCTGGTCGACGGCAGCCGCCACCGCCAAATCGTCCGGCGCTTTGAGCAACAGGCCATGACTTCCGCGCCGGCCGATCGTGGCGATCAAGCTGACGATGTCCTTGGTCGAGGCGGCCTCGCGGAAGTGGTAGCGGGCGCGGAACACGGCAGGTTGGAGCGCAGGCATTTCGGCTTCCAGCGCGGCGCGAACAGCCTCGAAAAATCGCTCAGGCGCCTGCATCACGACGTCGATGACAAATTTTCGTCCCGCCATGCCGGCTTGTTGGCTTTGCCCCTCGAGTTCGCGGATGGCCTGTCGCACCCGTTCGGCGGTGTGACGGCGAACGCCCTCGCGAGCGTTCAGGACGCGATCGACGGTCGCCTCGCTGACGCCCGCCTGCAGCGCGATCTCTTTGACCAGAAAGGGATGGGACACGGAAACGATCTGATGGGTTTTTGATGGGTTACGGCAATCTTTGTGGCGGCCAGCCTCGCTATATCAAGGGCAATGTTCAAGCCCGGGGAAGGAAACCATGAAAGACGACATTGCCTCGAGACTGAGAAGCGACCGGGTTTGGCTCACCGAGGACGCGTGCGATCTTGAGGACTTCAAGGCGCTCGTCGAGCGTTCGACGAGCAGCGCCAACTACCCCTACGCGAGCGAAGTCGCCTCGAACGTGTTGATCTACGACGCCGCAACGGTGCGCGACGCCGCCGCCTCGCCGGAAACGCGCAGGGAACTTCTCGCCGAGTTCGTCGAGGCGATGACGGATGGGCCCGGCGTCGTCGTCTTCCGGGCCGCCTTCGCGGACCACGCCGCGATCGATGCCTCGAGTGAACATTATCGTGCGATCATCGCCGAGCAGCATGCGAGCAAGACCGGCGGGGGCGACCATTTCGCCAAGCCGGGCGCCAACGATCGCATTTGGAACGCGCTGGAAAAGCTGTGCCTGCGCGATCCCGAAACCTTCGCAGCCTACTATGGCAATGACATTATCGCGCTGATCAGCGAAGCGTGGCTCGGGCCGGCCTATCAGATCACCTCGCAGCTCAATGTCGTCAATCCGGGCGGCGCGTCGCAATCGGCGCACCGCGATTATCACCTTGGCTTCCAGAGCGCCAAGGCGATCGTGCGCTACCCCGCGCACGTCCACCGCATGTCGCCGATGCTGACGTTGCAAGGCGCCGTCGCGCATTGCGACATGCCGCTCGAGACCGGGCCGACGCTCTATCTGCCTTACTCGCAGACTTACCTGCCAGGCTACATCGCGACCGGCCGACCGGAATTCGCCGAGTATTTCGCCAAGCATCGCGTGCAATTGCCGCTGGCGAAGGGCGACGCGGCGTTTTTCAACCCGGCGGTTTTCCACGGCGCGGGGACCAACCATTCCAAGGACGTGCGCCGCATGGCCAACCTGTTGCAGGTGTCGTCGGCCTACGGGCGCGCCATGGAGAGCGTCGATCGCTTGGCCATGAGCATCGCGCTCTATCCGACATTGCGGCGCTTGGCCGCGCGGAAGACGCTCTCAGCCAATGAGACAGCGAACGCCGTGGCGGCGTGCGCGGAGGGCTATTCGTTTCCGACCAACCTCGACCGCGATCCGCCGATCGGCGGGCTGGCGCCCCAGACGCAACAGGCGTTGATGACGCAGGCGCTGGCCGAGAACTGGGAGCCCGCCGCTTTCGAGAAGGCCGTCGGGGCGCAGGCGTCTCGGAAACTCACTTAGGCCGCCGTCGGGCCCGCGCAATCCCTATCCGGGCAAGCTTGGCGCGTGACGACGATCGTTTTCCAAGCTCTGACGGATAGCGGAGCGCCCCGCCAGGGCGGCGCTCCGCGGCGCTAAGGCGAAAGCCCCTCGTGTTGCCGAGCGGCGCAGTTTCAAGATTTATGCGCGCGTGAAAACCCCTCGTGATGTCGGATGACTTCACGAATGACGAAGGCGAGATATTTCTCGGCAAACTCGGGGTCGAGTTGCGCGGTCTCGGCCAAATGGCGCAGTCTGGCCACTTGATAGGCCTCGCGTTCGGGGTCGGCGGGCGGTAGATCGTGACGCGCTTTGAGGGCGCCGACGCGTTGCGTGCAGCGAAAGCGTTCGGCAAGCATATGAATCATGGCGGCGTCGATATTGTCGATGCTGCGGCGCAGGTTCTGCAATTCGGTCAGCGCGCCATGCTCGTCTGACATTGCCTCTCCCCCCGATCCGTTCAACACTCAAGGACTTTTGTCTCTATAACGCCGCCCATCAGTGCTGACGAGTGTACAGAAAACAAGAATTCCGCACGTCGATTTTGACGCCGACCATGGGAGAAGCGCATGCGTTGCATCGTGGCGTTTTTGGCGATTTTCCTTACCCAATCCGCGTTCGCCGACGACGACGTCAGCGCAAGACTTTTCGGGTCCTGGCGTCTGATTTCATTTCAGCTCAAGGTCGTTGGGGAGGAAGGGGAGCCAAAGGACGCATTTGGCGCCAATCCGATCGGGCGGATCATTTTTTCTCCCGAACATCGCGTCGCCGTTTTTATCTCGCGGGCCGACCGACGTCCCTCGACCAACGAGTTTGAAGCGGCGGCGTTGCTGGCCTCGATGAGCGCTTACACCGGTAAGTTCAGGCTCGACGGGAATAAGTTCATCACCAATGTCGACGGCGCCTGGAATGAAATTTACCGGGGCGGCGAGCAAGTGAGATACTTCGAGCTTGTCGGCGACACACTGACCATTCGCACCCCCGAGCAGCAAAGCGCCATTCTGATCGGCAAACGAACGGTCGGCACTTTGGTGTGGCGCCGCGAAACGCCCTGAACGTTTTTCGCTTCGCCTCTGACGGATCAACTCACGGGCTCTGAGGTCGGGGAATTTCCATTTGCTGTCCAGGATTTCCCGGCGCGCCGATATAGCCGCACTGCGTAACGCGCAAATTGGCTCCAACAAAATTCGCGACGTATCGGATGAGAATTATCGACGCAGATGTCCGGCTTCCAGGCGACTGCTTTGCGGACTACCGCGACGCGAAACGCTTTTTGGCCGCCTCGGTCGCCGGCATGTACAGCGACACGGCCGTGCCTTCGGGGTCGCGGAACTGAAACGTCTTGTTGCCCCAGGGCATCGTCTTCAGCGCGTGCACGAGTTGGACCTTGTCCTTCAGACGCTCGTAGTCGGCGTCGATGTCCTCAACTTGGAACTCGATGTAGGCGGTGCGATTGGCGCCGGGCTCGGCGCTGCCCTCCTTCCAGAGGGCGACCGTTTCCGCCCCGCCAATGGCGAGCGTCGCCTTCGCGGTGACGATTTCGGCGAATACGGGCGCCAGCCACTCCGCGGATAGCCCGGTCACCATTTCATAGAAGGCGACCATCGCCTTGATGTCGGCCGCGATCAGACGCGTGGATGCGAACTTCATGACGATCTCCTATGATTGATTTTGAACATACGATACGCTACGGTATCGTAGTGTTTCTGTCAACCACCGTCTCGGCTCATGCGAAAAAAACCGCCCCTCGACCAACCAAACCCGTCGCTTGCCGCCGAGCGCGACATCAAGGCGCTCGACGGGCGGGTCCAGCGCTCGCAGGCGAGCGTGCTCGACGCCACGATGCAGCTGCTGTTCGAGCGCGGCTTTGGTGGCGCGACCGTCGATGAAATCTCGCGTCGCTCGGGCGTTGCGAAGACGACGATCTATCGGCATTGGCCGACCCGAACCGACCTATTGCGAAACGCCTGCTCGACCCTCGGCACGCCGTTAGATACTCCGGACACCGGAAGCCTCAAATCAGACATCATGGCGCTGATGACCAATCTCGCTCATCTGCTACGCACCGCCAAATGGACCTCCGTGCTGCCCTCGATTATCGACGCGGCTGAGCGAGACCCCGACGTCGCCGGCATGTACAGCAAACTTCAACAGGACTATTCCGCGCCGTTTCAGACGGTGATCCAACGGGCGATGCGCAAAGGCGAACTGCCGCGCGGAACCGATGGCGCGATGCTGATCGCGGCGCTCACCGGCCCGCTTTTTTATCGCCGCTGGTTTTCGCGAGAGCCCGTGACTGACGACTTCGCGAAGCGGATCGCCCAAGCCGCAATCAAGGCGCAGCTGTAGCGGGCCCCTGGTGAGGTCGCGCCGGTGGCCGCGCTCCGCCGCGCTCGCCGCGCGCGGCTACACATGCGCGTCTTCGCCGGCGAGTTCCGCCAGCCGCGTCTCCTCCTCCGCGCTCAGCGCGGGGGGCGGGCTGGCGCGGCGGCGGGCGGCGAACCAGATGCCGAGCGCGCCGAGCGCCAGCGTCAGCGGCCCGCTCAGCCACAGCAACAGGGTCGCCAGCTCGAGCGGCGGCTTCAACAGGATGAAATTGCCGTAGCGCGAGACAAGGAAGGCGCGCACCGCTGCGTTGCTTTCGCCTTGGCGAAATGCGCTCACGGATCAGCAGGCGGATGTCGCGCGCCAGCGACGCGTCGGAATCGTCGATCGACTGGTTCTGGCACACCATGCAGCGCAATTCGGCCGACAGCGTGCGGGCGCGCGCTTCCAGCGCCGGGTCCTTCATCACCTCGTCGGGCTGCACGGCGGCGGCGCTCGCCGCGATGAGCGCGAGGGCGGCGATGAGGACAACGCGCAGCGCCTTCATCGCTTCAACTCGCTGCCGGCGCGGCGCGGCCGACTTCGCCCGGGCCGGCGCGCCAAAGCGCAGCCGGCGGTCGGCGAGCGACAGCGCGCCGCCCAGCCCCATCAGGCAGGCGCCCAGCCAGATGAAGGTGACCAGCGGCTTCCAGTAGAGGCGGGTCGCCACGGTTCCGTCCGCTTCGGGGTCGCCGATCGACACATACACCTGACCAAAATGCAGGGTGACGATGCCGGCTTCGGTGGTCGACATCTGCCGACTGGCGAACAGGCGGCGCGCCGGCTCGACGCTCGCAACCACCACGCCATCTTCGCGGATCGTCATCTTCGCGGCCGTCTCGCGATAATTGGGGCCGGCGCGATCGCCGAGCGAATCGAGGACGATCTCATAGGGGCCGACGTGCTGCGTCATGCCGACCCGCATCGCCGCGATCGTCTCGGCGCCAAAGCCGGTCGAGGCGAGGCCGAGCAGCGCGAGGCCGAAACCAAAATGGGCGAAGGCGCCGCCATAGAACGACAGCGGCAGGCCGAGCGCGCGCGATCCAGCGAGCGCCAGCGATCCGCCGCGTCCCCAGACGCGCGTCGCAACTTCAGTCAGCGTGCCGAGCATGACGAAGACGGCCAGCGCGGCCGCGAGCGGCGCCAGAACCGGCCCGCCATGCACGATCACGATCAGCGTGACGAAGACGACAAAGCCGACGAGGAAGGCGAGGAACAGCCGCTGCGCGACGCCGAGCAGGTCGCCGCGCTTCCACGCCATCGAAAAGCCGAACGGGATGACGAAGGCCAGCGCCAGCAACAGCGCGCCGGCGGTCAAGTTGAAGAAGGGCGCGCCGACGGTGATCTTCTCGCCGGTGACTTGTTCCAGGGCGAGCGGATAGAGCGTGCCGAAGAAGACGATCGCGCTCACCGTCGTCAGCAGAAGATTGTTGAGCACCAGCGCGCCCTCGCGCGAGATCGGCGCGAACAGCCCCCCCTGGCGCAGCGTCGGCGCACGCCAGGCAAACAGCGCGAGCGAGCCGGCGATGAACACGGCGAGGATGAGGAGAATGAAGACGCCGCGGCGCGGGTCGCTGGCGAAGGCGTGGACGCTGGTCAACACGCCCGAGCGCACCAGGAAAGTGCCCAGCAGCGAGAACGAGAAGGCGAGGATGGCGAGAAAGATCGTCCACACTTTCAGCGCGTCGCGCTTTTCCATCACCGCCACCGAGTGAATGAAGGCGGTGCCGGCGAGCCAGGGCATTAGCGAAGCGTTCTCGACCGGATCCCAGAACCAGAAGCCGCCCCAGCCGAGCGTGTAATAGGCCCAGTAGGAGCCCATCGCGATGCCGAGCGTCAGGAACACCCAGGCGCCCAGCGCGAACGGGCGCACATAGCGCGCCCAGGCGGCGTCGATGCGCCCCTCGATCAGCGCCGCGGCGGCGAAGGAGAAGACGATCGAGAAACCGACGTAGCCGAGATAGAGCAGCGGCGGATGGATCGCGAGGCCGGGGTCCTGCAGGACCGGGTTGAGATCGCGCCCCTCGAACGGGGCGGGCGAGAGACGCGCGAACGGGTTGGAGGTCAGCAAGATGAAAGCGAGGAAGGCGGCGCCGATCAGCCCCTGCACGGCGAGCGCGTCGGCCCGCAGGCGCATCGGCAGCGAGCGGCCGAAGCCGGCGAGCGCGGCGCCGAAGGTCGCCAAGATCAGCGACCACAGCAGCATCGAGCCTTCGTGATTGCCCCAGACGCCGGAGAATTTGTAGATCGCCGGCACCAGGCTGTGCGAGTTCTCGGCAACGTTGACCACGGAAAAGTCGGACGTCAGATGCGCCCAGGCGAGCG
The DNA here is from genome assembly GCA_963835215.1 of uncultured Alphaproteobacteria bacterium. GTDB lineage: Bacteria > Pseudomonadota > Alphaproteobacteria > Rhizobiales > Beijerinckiaceae > Roseiarcus. The sequence goes on from CAWIES010000002.1 coordinate 143,060, forward strand.
CCGCGAAAGCGAGCGCGACCAGCGCGAACTGACCGAGCGCCGCGCTTGACCCAACGCCCATCAACGCCGCATCGCCGCGCCGCGCGCCGACGAACGGCGCAATCGTCTGCGCCAGTGACAGCGCGAAGGCGAGGATAAGCGCGAAATGGCCGATTTCGACGATCACGGCTTGGCGCTCCCTTCCTGCCAGCGGCCCTGCTTCTTCAACGCTTCCACCACTTCGCGCGGCATGTAGCGCTCGTCGTGCTTGGCGAGGATCGTCTCGGCGCTCAAGCGGCCAGCGCCCGCCATCACCCCTTCGACCACCACTCCCTGCCCCTCGCGAAAGAGGTCCGGCACGGTGGCGAAACAATCGCCGGCGCAATCGACGCCGACGCTTTTGGCGCCATCCGACACTGTGAAGGTCATCGCGGTCGCGGCGCGCGCGACCGAGCCGACCTCGACCAGCCCACCGATCCGCAGTCGCGTTCCCGGCGCGAGATTCCTCGCAACGATCTCGCTCGGACTGAGGAACAGGGCGATGCTGTCGCTCATCGCATAGAGGCCGAGTCCGATCGCGACGCCGACCACAGCGAGGGCGACGCCGATCAGCGTCAGTCTGCGGCCTCTGCGCGTCACCGATCAGCCTCCGATCCCAAGCTCGCGCGCCAGCGCGTCGAGCGACCCGCCCGCCGCGGCGTCGCCCGCGAGCGCCTTGCGCGCCGAGGCGAGCGCGGCTTTCGCCTTGTCCGTCTCGTGCAGCACCGAATAGGCGCGAATGAGGCGCTGCCATTCGTTAACGTCTCCTCCACTCTCAGCGAGGCGCGTCGCCAGCCGATCGACCATGCCCTCGATCATCGCCTGCCGGTCGGCGGGCGACTGGTCCGGCGGGGGCGTGGGAACCTGCGGGATCGGCGCTGCTTGCGGAGTGAGCGCGCTCCCCTGCCCCTCCAGCGCCGCCAGGCGCGCCTGCACGGCCTGCTTCCAGGGCGCCTCAGGCGGCGCCTCGGCGAGGAGGGCGCTGTAGATGGCGCTCGCCTTCGCCGCGTCGCCGTCCTGCTCAGCGGCGAGACCGAGATAGAAGCGCGCGCTCGGTAGCCCCGGCTGCCGGGCCAGCGCCTTGTCGAAGGCGGCGCGCGCGTCGGCGGTGACGACCCCGCCCGCGGCGCCGACCAGCGCCTCGCCGTAGTCGGCGCGGGTCTGCGCGCTCTCGCCATTCACGCGCAGCGCCTGAGCGTAGGCGTGGGCGGCGTCGTCGAAACGGCCAAGCCGCATATAGACGGGCGCGATCACCGCCCAGCCGTGGCCGTCGTCGGGCGTGGCCGCCAGCCGCTGCTCGACCCGCGCCAGCGCCGCCTCGACTCCGGCGGCGCTCTTGACGTCGACGGTGCGCGCGGCGAGCGGCTGGTCGGGCAGGTCGGGCCGGCCGATCGCGGCGTAGAGCCCGAGCCCGACGATCGGCACGGCGAGCGCGATCACCGTCGCCCCAATCGTTCGCGCGCGCGGCGGCTGCGGCCGGACGCCCTCAAACGCCGTCACCGCGCTCGCTGCGATCAGGCGCCGCGCGGCTTCGATGCGCGCGCCGGCGGCCTCCTCGGGGGGCAACACGCCGCGCGCCACGTCGCGCTCGATCTCGCTGAGCTGGGCCTTATAGAAGGCCGCATCGCCCGGCCCCGCCTCGGCGCCCGGACGACGGAAGATAAGCGGCCACAGCGCGGAGAGCGCGGCGAGCCCCATCATCCCGGCAAGCACGACCCACAACATGGTTTCGGCCTCTCGCGACTCGCGCGCGCCCACGTCCAGCGAGCGCGGTCATAGAACAGGTCGCCCCCCACAGGAAATGGGCAAACATCGCCGTGGTTTAGAGCCGCGGCAGGCGCAGGGTGGCGCGCAACCCGCCGAGCGGGCTCTCCTCGAGCTTGCAGCGAGCCGCCATAGGCGGCGGCGAGGTCGACGACGATCGACAGGCCGAGGCCCGAGCCGGGCCGCGATTCGTCGAGCCGGCGCCCGCGCTCCAGCGCCGCCTGGCGCTCCTGTTCGGTCGAGGCCCGGCCCGTCGTCGTCGATCGTCGCGACAAAATAGAGGCGGCCGATTTCGAGGCTCGTCGGCTCGGGCGCTGCGGCGATGACAACGCGCTCGCGCGCCCATTTGCCGGCGTTGTCGAGCAGATTGCCGATCAGGTCGGTCAGGTCCTGCGATTCGCCGCGAAAGCGCAGGCCGTCGGGAACCTCGATCAGAAACTCGACCGCGCGTTCGCGATAGACCTTCTCGAACGTGCGCACGAGCTCCTCGATCACCGGCTTGACCTCGGTCGCCGCGCCCGACCGACCCGGCGCGCGCCGCCGCGCGCGCGCGATCGAGATAGAAGCTCACTTGCCGGCGCATCACGTCTGCCTGCTCGCGCACCTTTTCGGCGAGCGTCGGACTGCCGGCGTCGGCTTCGTTGACGATGACGCTGAGCGGCGTCTTCAGCGCATGGGCGAGATTGCCGACCTGCGTGCGCGCGCGCTCGACGACCTCGCGATTGGCGTCGAGCAGCAGATTGACCTCGGCGGCGAGCGGCGCGACGTCCTGCGGGAAAATCGCCGCTGATGCGCTCGGCTTCGCCGCGCCGGATCGCCGCGACGCCCTCGCGCAGCACGCCGCAGCGGCCGCAGCCCGAAGCGCACCGCCAGCGCCGTCGAGCCGAGCAGCGCCACCGCCAGAATGCAAGAAGGTCGCCGCCAGCGCATATTCGAAGTCGCTCGATCTGGGTCTCGATCACCTCGGCGTTGGCGGCGACCTGAACGAGAAAGCGCCCCTCGTCGCCAGCGTCGATTTCGCGCTCGATCATGCGCAGCGGCTTGTCGCCGGGACCGACGACATAGCCGCTACGCACGCCTTTGCGGTCATCGTGCGGGTCGTCGTCGCCAAGGCTGCGGCAATTGGGTGGCGAACAGCGAACGCGAGGTGTGGATCTCGGGATGGGGCAGATCGAGGCGGGTGATCTGCCAGTACCAGCCCGAGAAGGCGAGCTCGAACTGCGGGTCGATCACCGCTGGCGCCCGGCCGGCGGCTCCTCGCCTGAAGCGGCGACATTGGCGACCAGCGCCTTGAGATAGACGCCGAGCTGCTCGTCGAAATTCGCCTCGGCCGAGCGCGCGTTGAGCGCGGACAGGCCGAGCCCGGCGACGACCAGGATCGATCGAACTCCAGAACGCCGCGGAAAGGAACAGTCGGGAGGCGATCGATTGCGCGTTGAGCGCCTTGCGCAGGGTCGCGAACCCCCAGCCGCCAGAACGAGGCTGCGCGGTCAGGTGGCGCTCCTGCGCTTGGCTGCGGCCGCAACCCCCGCCGCGGCCTCGGCGTCCGGCTCGACGATATAGCCGAGGCCGCGCGCGGTCTGGATCACGTCGACGCCGAGCTTCTTGCGCAGGCGGCCGACGAAGACCTCGATCGTATTGGAATCGCGGTCGAAATCCTGGTCGTAGAGGTGCTCGACGATCTCGCTGCGCGAGACGATGCGGCCGGCGTGGTGCATCAGATAGGACAGCAGGCGGTATTCGTGGCTGGTCAGCTTGACCGCGGCGCCGTTGACCGTGACGCGGCCGGCGCGCGCGTCGAGCCGCACCGGCCCGGCGACCAGCTCGCTCGGTGGCATGGCCGGCGGCGCGGCGCAGCAGCGCGCGCAGGCGCGCCAGCACCTCCTCCATGTGGAAGGGCTTGGCGACATAATCGTCGGCGCCGGCGTCGAAGCCCTGCACCTTGTCGCTCCAGCGATCGCGCGCGGTGAGGATCAGCACCGGCATCGTCGCGGCCCGCCTTGCGCCAGGCTTCGAGCACCGACACGCCGTCGCGCTTGGGCAGGCCGATGTCGAGCACGATCGCGTCATAGGGCTCGGTGTCGCCGAGGAACCAGCCCTCCTCGCCGTCGAAGGCGCGATCGACGGCGTAGCCCGCGCTTTCCAGCGCCGCGACGATCTGCCGGTTGAGATCGCGATCGTCTTCGACGACGAGCAGACGCATGTCGTTCAGCCGCCTCTTACGCTCAATTCTTGGGGATGGGTTCGCGCGCGTTGCGCGCCGCGATCAGCTTGCCGGTCACCGCGTTCATGACGACGTGCAACAGCACCCCGTCGCGATGCAGCAGCGCGATCTCGTAGACCAATTCGTCGCCGGAACGGCAGAGCTTGGCCGACAGGGCCTCGGCCTTGAACTGCGTCGCCGCCGCCTTTAGCACGGCGAACGGCTCGAGCAGGTGACGGTTCTTGATTTCCTCGCGCGTCTCGCTCGGCGAAAGGCAGGTCGATCTGACCGCGACGCGCACCTCGAGCTCGCTCGCCAGCGCCGCGCCGGCGCCGAGCGCGCCGAGGGCGAGTGCGAGGGCGAGGACCGTCGTCGACTTACGCGCCATGCCGCAGTCTTTCCTCGCACGCCTGAATAAGCGATGAATGCGGGTTATAGACGGCTGGCGCGGCGCCGGCCAATCCTATCGGGCGCCTGCCGCGGTGATCGTAACAATTTGATGGGAAATCGACGCAAACGATTGGCTGGGGCCGCCTTGGCGGCGTGGCTTGCCGCCTCCTCGCCAGCCGGCGCGGTGGTGGGCGCGAGCGAGCCCGGCGACCGGTTCGCGGACCATGTCGTCATGGTGCTCGCGCGCGGGGGCGAGCGCGAGGGCTTTTGCACTGGAATCGTGCTCGGACCGCACATCGTGCTGACGGCCGCCCATTGCCTCGGGCCGACCCGCGACATGGCCGTCCACTACCGCGACGCGGTCGGCAAGCCGGTGCTGATCGCGGTCGCCGCAACCGCGACCCATCCGCTCTACCGGGCCAACGCGATCGTCACGCGCGAGGTGTCGATCGACCTTGCTTTGGTCGAGACCGAGACGCCGATCGATTCGCGCTTCTCTCCGGCGCGCCTCGCCGAGGGCGAGGGTCCGTCGGTCGGCGCCGAGGCGATCCTTGCCGGCTTTGGGGTCGCGCATGAGGGCGACGCGGCGACTGGCGGGACGTTGCGCAGCGCGCGCCTCAAGGTCCGCGCGCCGCTGTCGTCAATTTTGCTATGGACGGAGGACGCGGACGACGCCGGCGCTGGCGCCTGTGGGGGCGATTCGGGCGGACCGCTGTTCCTTGCCGACGGCGAAACCGTCGCGGCGCTGGTCGCCTGGACCTCGGGGGCCGAGCGTGGCAAACGCTGCGGCCTGCTCACGCAAGGACCGCTCCTCGCGCCGCAGCGGGAGTGGATCGACAAGACGATGGCGCGGTGGGGGCGGTAGGCCGGCCCGCTTCAACGACGCCCCTTGCGCGCGGGCCGGTTTGGCCATTTGACGATATGGTCCACCCAGTCGTCCTCGGGAATATCGTCCTCGCTGGCGGCGACTCGGCCGCCGACCGAAATTCCCGCCTGGCGGACCGTGTCGGGCGTGCCGGAGACGAGCGGGTGCCACCAGGCAAGGTCGCGCCCCTCGGCGACGCAGGCGATAGGCGCAGGTGACCGGCAACCAGCTTAGGCTGCGCACGGTTTCGGGGGTCAGCTTGACGCAGTCGGGGACCCGGCTCTGCCGGCGGCGATAGTCGCGGCAGCGGCAGGTCTCGCCGTCGAGCAATTTACAACCAATGTCTGTGAAGTGGATGGCGCCGGTGTCGACGTCCTCGAGCTTGACCAGACAACAGCGGGCGCAGCCGTCGCACAGGCTCTCCCATTCCTCGCGATTCATTTCGTCGAGCGTCTTGACCCGCCAGAACGGCGCGGCCGGCGAAGGACTTTGCGCCATGCACTTCCCCTTCGCGCGAGAGCCGACCGCTCGTGGGTGGGCCCGCCACTCGCGCCACTTCGCTTGGCGCTGCTGAGGCTGCGCGTCAAGTCGTTCAAATCGCGGCGGATCGTGCTAAGGAACGGCCGCCGGCAAGATCGGGCAAGTTCAGGCGAGGGCGAGCGTGGCGGACGGGGATCGAACCTCCCGTTTCTGGAGAGGCGTCAGGCGCGCGCTGCTCGCCTTCGACGCCTTCGTCGATTCGTCGATGTTCGAGGGACAGCGGCGCTCGGTCGGCACGCTCAAGGCGATTGCCGCCCTCTCTGACCGGCTGCATGTCGCGGGGCCGCGCAAATTCCTGATCGATGTGACCTGCGAGGGTCTCAACCTCTCGATCGTCGGCGCTGGTCGTCGTGCTGGCGCTCGCCCAGCCGGCGTTTCGCCTGACCGGCGATGACGACTGGCTCAAACGTCAGGACCTCGCGGTCACGTTCCTCGATCGCTACGGCGTCGAAGTCGGGCGGCGCGGCATCAAGCATGACGACGCAATCCCGTTCGACGAACTGCCCGATCATTTCATCAAGGCGGTGCTGGCGACCGAAGATCGCCGCTTCTTCGAGCATTTCGGCATCGACGTCGTTGGCACGCTGCGCGCGCTCACCGTCAACGCCCATGCCGGCGGCGTGGTGCAAGGCGGCTCGTCGATCACCCAGCAGCTCGCCAAGAACCTGTTCCTGACCAACGAGCGCTCGATCTCGCGCAAGATCAACGAAGCCTATCTCGCGCTGTGGCTCGAGCATCATCTGACCAAGAAGCAGATTCTCGGCCTCTATCTCGATCGCGCCTACATGGGCGGGGGCGCTTTCGGCGTCCAGGCGGCGGCGCAATATCTATTTCGGCAAGTCGGCGCGCGACATCAACCTGCCTGAAGCGGCCATGCTCGCCGGCCTGTTCAAGGCGCCGACCAAATATTCGCCCGACGTCAATCTGCCGGCCGCGCGCGCGCGCGCCAACGACGTGCTGAGCAACCTCGTCGACGCCGGCTTTATGACCGAGGGGCAAGTCTACGCGGCGCGGCGCAATCCGGCGACGCCGGTCAACCAGAACGGCGTCTCCAGCCCCGACTGGTATCTCGACTTCGCCTATCAAGAGGTCAAGGCGCTCTCAGATGCAGGCAAGCTCGGCAATGAGCGGGTGCTGACCGTACGCACCGGCCTCGACACCGGCATCCAGGACAAGGCCGACGCGGTGATCGAGGACATGCTGCGGGTCAACGCGCCCGCCTACAACGCCCATCAGGCGGCGACGGTCATCGCCGACACCGACGGCCTCGTGCGCGCGATGGTGGGCGGGCGCGATTATGGCGCGAGCCAGTACAACCGCGCCATTGACGCGGCGCGCCAGCCCGGCTCATCGTTCAAGATTTTCGTCTATATGACCGCGTTGCTGACCGGCAAGTACCACAAGGACTCGACGGTGCAAGCAGGTGGCATCTGCATCGGCGATTATTGCGTGCATAATTTCGGTGGCGAGAGCGGCGGCGCGATGCCGCTCTATGTCGCGCTCGCGCAGTCGTACAACACCGCCGCGATCTGGATGTCGGTGAAGATCGGCGAGGCCTACTGGCCGACCGGCAAGCCCTATCACATGGGCAAGATCGCCGAGCTCGGGCGCTCCAAGATCGTCGAGACGGCCCGAAAAATGGGGCTGACGACGCCGCTCGCCGACACCGTTTCGCTGCCGGTCGGCGCCGACGAAGTGAAGATGATCGACATGGTCGGCGCCAACGCCGTGCTCGCGAACGGCGGCAGGAGGGCCACGCCCTATGCGGCGATCGAGATCCGCAATTCGGCCGGCGCCGTGGTCTACAGCCACTTGGCCGACGGGCCGCCGCCCTTGCAGGTGCTGCCGGCCGACAAGGTCGCCGAGATGAACAACATCATGACCCATGTGCTGACCGAAGGCACGGGGCGCGCGGCGCAGATTCCCGGTCTGGTGATTTCCGGCAAGACCGGCACGACCAATGGGCCGACCAACGCCTGGTTCAACGCCTTCACCGGCAATTTGGTTGGCAGTGTCTGGTTCGGCAACGACGACAACACGACGATGACCGGCAGTATGCAAGGCGGCGCGCTGCCGGCGCAGACCTGGCGCGCAATCATGGCCTACGCGCATGAGGGCCTCGAAACCAAACCGCCCTATGGCGTGCCGCCGATCGGCGGGGCGGCGATCGCCGCCGCCACGGCGACGCACACTGGCGCTGGCATCGTCGAGGCGCCGCGTCAGGTCGGTCTGTCGCCGCGCTCGGCGCAGATCATGCTCGAGATCGGCGACTTCCTCCACTCGGCCGAGAAACACGGCGCGATCACGCCCGCCGCACGCTACGCGGCGGGGCCGCCGGGCGGGATCGCGATCGAGCGCGAGGGCGCCGCGGCGCCCTGACCGGCGCTTGACTTCGCCCGAAGGGATGGCGACTTTCCCGCCGCGGCTCGAGGGCGTTCTGAAAACCGGGCTGGCGCAGGACTCCCTAAAGTGGCGACGATCGTCAAAGCATTCGCGGCCGGCGCGGCGGGCCTCGCGCTCGGCGTAGCGGCGAGCGGGGCGATTCTCGCCCGCGACCCGCCGTTCGGCGTGCTGTCGATCGGCCCCTGGCGCGTCGCCGCCAAGGCGGGCTCGCCTGACGCCGACCCCTACACAAGGGCGGCGCTCGAGCGCAGCGGCCAAATTCCGCTCGCGCTGGGCGAGGGCTTGCAACTCGTCGCGCGCGTCGACAGCGACGGGCGCAAGCTCGATCGGCGTTGCCTCTACCGGGTCGGCGCGCGCACGCCGGCGGCGCGCTACTGGACGCTTAGCCTCGTCGACCGCGACGGGTTCCCGGTCGAAAACGCGGCCGGGCGTTACGGCTTCCGCTCCAGCGAGATCCTGCGCGAGGACGACGGGAGCTTCGCCATTTTCGTCTCTGGGCTCGCCCATTCGGGCAACTGGCTGCCGATCGGCCACGCAGACGGCTTCGCGCTGGTGCTGCGCCTCTACGACACGCCGCTCGCCGCCAGCGCCGGCGGCATCGACAAGACGACCGCGCCGACGATCGTTCGGGAAGAGTGCGCATGAATCTCGGCGCGCGGCTTGGGGGCGTCGCTCTGTTCGTCGCCGCGACTTTGGTGGTGGCTGCGCTCGTCCATTTTTGCATCGTGCTGGTCATCCCGACCGTCGCCGCGCGCGACGCCTACGCGCGCCTCGCCGAACTTGGGCCGCCGGGTGTTACGACGCCGCTGCCGCGCGCGGCGCCGAGCGAGCGCCGCTTCCCATGGGACGACCCCGCGCTCGCGGGCGCCTTCTGCCGTTTCGACCTCTCGAACGGTCCGGTGCGCGTCAAGGCGCCGACCGGGCGCGCCGGCTTTGCCTCGCTATCGTTCCACACGCGCCACGGCGCGGTGTTCTACGCGCTCACCGACCGCGCGGCGACGCACGGGCGGATGGAAGCGGTAATCGCCACGCCCGCCCAGTTGCGCACGCTGATCGCGCATGACGACGAGGACGATCCCTCGCAAGACCTGCGCGTCGTCTCGCCGACCAACGAAGGCTTCGTGGTCTTCCGCGCGTTCAGCGAATTGCCGAGCCTCTACACAGCGGCGATGGAAGAAGCGCAGACGATGACCTGCGCGCCCGAGCCGCCGCCGCAATAGTCACGCGCAATCTCAGCGCGGCGTGTGGACTTTCGCCGAGGTTCCGGCGATGCTCTCGCCAACATAGAAGCCTGTTGAGAGGGCCCGCCTGGTGACGACGCTGCTGGTGACGCATCCGGCCTGCGCGGGACACGACATGGGCGAGGGCCATCCCGAGCGGCCGGCGCGAATCCGCGCTGTCGAGCACGCGCTGGCGGCCGCGGCCTTCCCCCTTCTTGCACGCGAAATCGCGCCGCGCGCCACCTTCGAGGCGCTGACGCGCGTCCATCCTGGCGACTATGTCGCGGCGCTCGAACAGGCGAGCCCTAGCGTGGGCGTCGTGCAGCTCGACGCCGACACGGCGATGTCGCCGGGCACATGGGAAGCGGCGCTGCGCGCGGCCGGTGGGGCAACCTTCGCCGTCGACGAGGTCGTCGGCGCGCGGGCCGACAACGCTTTCGTCGTCACCCGGCCGCCCGGCCACCACGCCGAAGCGACGACGCCGATGGGTTTTTGCATCTTCAACAACGCCGCCATCGCCGCACGTCACGCGCAGGCCGTACACGGACTGCAGCGTATCGCCATCGTTGACTTCGATGTCCACCACGGCAACGGCACGCAGGACATCTTCTGGAGCGACGCCAGCGTCATGTACGCTTCGACCCATCAGATGCCGCTCTATCCGGGTACTGGCGCGCGCAGCGAGGCTGGGCGAGTACGATCAGATCGTCAATGCGCCCTTAAGCGCGGGCGACGGCGGCGAGGTTTTTCGCGAGGCGTTCAGCGCGGCGATCCTGCCGCGTCTCGAAGCCTTCGCCCCCGATCTGGTGATCGTCTCGGCCGGTTTCGACGCCCATTTTCGCGATCCGCTCGGCAATCTCAATTTGCACGAAGCCGATTTTGCCTGGGTGACGCAGCGCCTCGTCGCGCTCGCCCAGAGGCGCTGCGGCGGACGGCTCGTTTCGCTGCTCGAGGGCGGCTACGATCTCGAAGGCCTCGCGCGCTCGGCCGCCGCGCATGTCGGCGCGCTGATGGGCAATTGACGCTTTTGATGCGCTCGATTGTTGGGACGCATCAGCCGTCGATCGGCTCGATCGCCGAAATCTCGATGCCAAAGCCCGAGAGGCCAACGTATTTGCGCGGATTGCCGGTGCGCAGGCGGATCGAGCGCACTTCGAGATCGCGCAGGATTTGCGCGCCCAAGCCCACCTCGCGCCATTGCGCCGCCCGCTCGCCCTCCGCGCCGGTCGCCGCGCCAGTCAGATTGGCGGGCACGCCGGCGCCGCCGTCGCGTAAGTAGACCAGCACGCCGCGCCCCTCCTCCTTGAAGCGTTGCAGCACGCGGTCGATCACGCCGGGGCCGAAAATGTCGCCGATGATGTCGGCGCGATGCAAGCGCGCCGGAACGTCCCGCCCCTCGCCGATCACGCCGTGGACAAAAGCGAAATGCAAAACCGTGTCGAAATGCGTGCGATAGGCGTAACCGGTCAGCTCGCCGATCGAGGTTTTGACCGGAAAGGTCGCAACGCGCTCGACCAGCTTCTCGCGGGCCTGACGATACGCGATGAGGTCGGCGACCGAAATGCGTGCGAGCCGATGCCTCACGGCAAAATTCACAATCTCGGGCCCGACCATGACGGTGCCGTCGTCGTTGGCGAGTTCGCAGATCACCGCCACCGGCGGCAACCCGGCGAGCCTCGCGAGATCGACCGCCGCCTCGGTATGGCCCGAGCGCATCAACACGCCGCCCTCGCGCGCGATCAGCGGGAAGACGTGGCCGGGACGGACAAAATCATTCGACCCCATGTTGCCGTTGGCCAGCGCGCGCACCGTGTTGCAGCGTTGCTCGGCGGAAATACCGGTCGTCATGCCGTGGCGAACGTCGGTCGAAACGGTGAAGGCGGTGCCGAGCGGCGCGTCGTTCACCGCCACCATCGGCGCGAGATGCAGCCGGCGCGCGTCATCGCCAGTCAGCGGCGCGCAAACGATGCCGCAGCCGTAGCGGATGATGAAAGCCATCTTCTCGGTCGTACACAGCGAGGCGGCGACGATCATGTCGCCCTCGTTCTCGCGATCGTCGTCGTCGGTGACGATGACGATTTCGCCCCGCGCGATCGCTTCGATGGCCTGACCGACCGGATTCGACATCTCGTCACCCTTCTTTGCGACGACGCACTCATCGAGGAAGTCGTTGGGCGTCACCGCGCCCTCGGTCTCGACGACGATGCGCTGCGCGGTTTCGCGCGACACCCAAGCGGCCTCGGGACGGCAGATCTGCGTCACCGCGCCAGGCGAGACGCCGATCCGGCGCGCGAACTCGGCGCGCGTAACCCCGGCGCGCGCCAGCCAGTGGGCGAGCTTCATGCCCGAGACTTAAGACGCCCGGCAATTGAGTTCAACTCAAATCTCCGCGCCTGTTTAGTTTAACTAAATCCGTCCCGCCAAGGTCCGGGGGGAACCTTTCCCAACGTGATCGGTCGGCGCGCCCCGAACCTGCGACAAATCGAGGCAATTCGTCGCCAAAACCGCCAATCCCAACGCTCTGTTAACCCGGCTGCCCGCACGGTGCCTAAAATTGTAACGATCGAGGGCCGGCTCACGCCTTCAACTCCCGACCGGGGGGTCAGCCGGCGCGGAAATTGACATATCCCCGATCGGCGCGCCGCTCGGGGTCAAGTGAGATGGTGGCGATGCTTCATGCTGATTTTGGCGGCGACGCCAAGCGTATTCTTGCCGCGTTGAGCCGCGCGTTGGCCATCGTCGAGTTCGATCCGACCGGCAAGGTCATCACCGCCAATGAAAATTTCTGCCAGATGCTCGGCTACACCCTGCCCGAGATCGTCGGCAAGCCGCAGTCGGTCTTTGTCAGCCGCCAATCCGCAGCCAGCCCCGAGCACCGCGCCCTCTGGGCCAAGTTCGGCCGCGGCGAATTCGACGCCGGCGACTACCAGCGGATCGGCAAGGACGGCAAAGAGGTCTGGGTCCAGGCGACCTGCAATCCGGTGCTCGACCGCTCGGGCAAGCTGCTCAAAGTGGTCGAGGTCGCCGCCGACATCACGCACGCCAGGCGGCTCGCAATCGACAGCGCGGCCAAGCTCGACGCGATTTCGCGCGCGCAATGCGTCGCAGAATATTCTCCCGAGGCGGCGGTCCTCGAGGTCAACGAGAACTTCCTCAAGACCTTCGGCTATGCGCACGAGCGCGTGCTCGGCGCGCATCATCAAACTTTCGTCGACGCGCCCTACGCGCAGTCCGAGGATTACCGCGAGTTCTGGCGGCGGCTGAACCAGGGCGAGCGCATCGTCAAACACTACAAACGCGCCGACGCCGAGGGTAAGGACATCTGGATCGAGACGTCCTACAATCCGATCCGCGATCGCGACGACCGCGTGACGAAAATTGTCGCTTACTCTTCCAACGTAACCGACAGCGTCGGGGCGGTCGCGCAGGTTGCGGCGGGGCTCGGCCGATTGGCCGAGGGGGATCTCAGCCAGCGCATCGAGACCAAGTTCATCCCGTCGCTCGACCAAATTCGCGTCGACTTCAACGCCTCGTTAGCGACGCTCGAAGATTCGATGGCGACGATCAACGCCAAGACCGAGGCCCTGCGCTCGGGAACGGGCGAAATCTCCGCCGCCGCCGACGATCTGTCGCGGCGCACCGAGCAACAGGCCTCCAGTCTCGAAGAGACCGCCGCCGCGCTCGAAGAGGTCACCACGACCGTCCAGAAGACCGCACAAGGCGCCAGACACGCGCGCGATGTCGTCGCGACCGCCAAGGTCGACGCCGACAAGAGCGGCGAGGTGGTGCGCGAGGCGACCAAGGCGATGACCGGCATCGACAAGTCGTCAAAGCAGATCAGCCAGATCATCGGCGTGATCGACGAGATCGCCTTTCAGACCAATCTGCTGGCGCTCAACGCCGGCGTCGAGGCGGCGCGAGCGGGCGACGCCGGCCGAGGCTTTGCGGTCGTCGCCGCCGAAGTGCGCGCGCTCGCCCAGCGCTCCGCCCAGGCGGCCAAGGAGATCAAGGGACTGATTTCAGCCTCAGCCACGCAGGTCGATCAGGGCGTGCTGCTCGTCACCCAGACCGGCGAGGCGCTCGGGCGCATCGCCGCGCGCGTCGTGGAGATCAACACGATCGTCTCCGACATCGCCGCCAGCGCCCAGGAACAGGCGACCGGCCTGCAGCAGATCAACATCTCGATCAACCAGATGGACCAAGTGACGCAGCAGAACGCGGCGATGGTCGAGCAGACGACCGCCGCCTCGCACGCGCTGGCCGGCGAGACCGAGGCGCTCGGCCGGATGGTCGAACGCTACCAGTTCCGGGCGCTCGCCGAAGATCAACTCCGCAAGCAGTTGCGAGAGACCGCGCCGCACGCTTTCCGCGACGCGCCACGGCAAGCGCCGCCGGCCCAAGCGCCCGCGAACCGCGCCATCGCGGAGGCGCCGCGCCGAGCCGGCGGTCAAAGTCGCCGCCGGCGGCTCGGGATCGCGCACGGCCAAGGACGACAACGACTGGCAGGATTTCTAGACGGCACGCAGCGTTCGAGCGTTTCAACCAAGACAGGCGTCCCCATGAGCGAGAGCATTAGGACCGAGGGCGGCAAGAGCGGCGAGCTGATCGCCTTCAACATCGGAACCCAGGAATTCTGCATCGCCACCACGTCCGTGCGCGAAATCCGCGGTTGGACGCCGGTGACGAAGCTGCCGCACGCGCCCGCCTTCGTGCTCGGCGTCGTCAATCTGCGCGGCGTCGTGCTGCCGATCATCGATCTGGCGGTGCGGCTCGGCTTTCCCGCGAGCCAGCCAACCGCACGCCACGCCATTATCGTCGCCGAGCTCAACAAGCAGGTCGCCGGATTGCTGGTCGATGGCGTGTCCGACATCTTCACCGCCAACGCCGATCAAATGCAGCCGACGCCCGACATCGGCGCCGAGGCCGCCAAGTTGTTCCTCAGCGGCGTCATTGCCGTCGACGACCGCCTGATCAACATTATCGACATCGCCAGCCTGCTGCCCTCGCGGGAAACCGCCGCCGCCTGAGCGGCCTCGATCGGCAGGGCGCGTAAGAGCGCCGCAGCTTTAGATCGCGCCGAACAGCTTGTTGAGCAGGCCGCGACCGCGCGAGCCGGGCTGGCCGTCATCGACATTGGGGATTGACCCGGGCGGCACCGGCGCATCCTCGCCGACCTGCGTATCGGCGGGACGGCGGCCTGGCGCGAAGGGCGCGGGCGGCGCCGCGGACGCGGTCAGCGGCGCGCGGCCAATCGCCAGCGGCGGCCCGACCGGCTCGGGCGGGGGCGGCTGAGCGGCGTCGGGGGTCGATGGATCGGCGTTGCGCCACACGCCCGAAGGCAGGTCGGCGGGCGGCGTGCCAGCCAGCGCCGCCTTCATGAAGCGGCTCCAGATCTCGACCGGCAGACCGCCGCCCGACACTTTCTTGGTCGGCGAATCGTCGTCGTTGCCGAGCCACACGCCGGTGATCAGCGCGCTGGTGTAGCCAACGAACCAGGCGTCGCGCCAATCCTGGCTGGTGCCGGTCTTACCCGCCGCCTGCCAGCCCGGCAGCTCGGCCTTGTGGGCGGTGCCGGTCAGCAGCGTCTCTTCCATCATCGTGTTCATCATCGCGACGTACTGCGGATCGATGACGCGCCCGAAGCTGGCGTTCTTGCGGGTGTAGAGCAGCTTGCCTTCGGCGGTGCGCACGCGGGCGATCACATGCGGCTGCACGCCGATGCCGCCATTGGCGAAGGCGGCGTAAGCCGAGACCAGTTCGAGCGGCGTCACCGCCGAGGTGCCGAGCGCGATCGTCGCGTTGGGATCGAGTTCCGAGTTGATGCCGAGCCGATGGGCGGTGCGCGCGACGGTCTTTGGCCCGACTTCCAGCCCGAGCCGCACCGCGACCGTGTTGAGCGACAGCGACAGCGCCTTGGTCAGCGTGACCGGGCCAAGATAGTCGCGCGAATAGTCTTCCGGCTTCCAGCCCTTGACCGAGATCGGCGCGTCGTCGCGCACCGTGTCGGGGGTCAGGCCCTTTTCGAGCGCGGCAAGATAGACGAAGGGCTTGAACGTCGACCCTGGCTGGCGCTTGGCGGCGACGGCGCGGTTGAATTGGCTGTCGGCGTAGTTGCGCCCCCCCACCAGCGCCTTGACCGCGCCGTCAGGATCGAGCGCAACCAGCGCGCCCTGCTCGACGCCGAATTTGTCGCCCTTGGCGGCGAGCTCTTCGGTGACCGCGTGTTCCGCCGCCGCTTGCATGTGCGGATCGAGCGTCGTCGAGACGACGATATCCTGGTCGATGGCGCCGACGGTGTCGTCGAGCATGTCCATGACGTAATCGGCGGCGTAGTTGACCGACCCGGCGCCCTTCTCGTGGACGACTTCGGCAGGTGAAGCGAGCGCCAGCTTGGCCATCGCCTCGGTGATGTGCCCCTGCTCGGCCATGGCGGTGATGACCTGCGCGGCGCGCTCGTTGGCGGCGTTGAGATTGTGGTTGGGGGCGAGGCGGGTCGGCGACTTCATCAGCCCCGCGAGGACCGCCGCCTCCGACAGCGTGACGTTGCGCGCGCTCTTGCCGAAATATTTCTGCGCCGCCGCCTCGACGCCGAACGCGCCAGAGCCGAAATAGACGCGGTTGAGATAGAGTTCGAGGATCTGGTCCTTGGAGTATTTGCGCTCCAGCCACACGGCCAGGATCGCCTCCTGGATCTTGCGCGAGAGCGTGCGCTCCTGAGTCAGGAACAGGTTCTTGGCGAGCTGCTGGGTCAGCGTCGAGCCGCCCTCCATGCCGCCCCGGCCGGTGACGTCGCGAAAGACCGCGCGAGCGATGCCAATCGGATCGACGCCGAAGTGCGAATAGAACCGGCGATCCTCGATCGCGACGAACGCCTTGGGCAAGTAGGGCGGCAGCTCGCTCAAATGCACCGCCGCGCCGCCGGTGTCGCCGCGATTGGCGATCAGCGAACCGTCGTCGGCGAGAATGGCGATGTTGGGCGGGCGCTTGGGCACCGCGAGCTGGTCGATCGGCGGCAATTGGCTGGCGTAATAGGCGAACAGGCCTGCGGTCGCGACAAAGCCCCAGACGCCGAGCACGAACCCCCAATAGACGAGGCGGCGGACCAGCGAGCGGCGTGGCCGGCCTGCGGCGCGCCCGGAGCGTGCGCCCTTGCGCTGGCCCCGCCCGCGCGAGGAGGGCCGGTCGTCCGGATCGGCGCGCAGATCGTCGCCGCCGCGCCGGCGAGGCGCGTCATCCATGCGCGGTTCGATCCGCTCCGCGTTCCGCTTGCCGCCCCTGCCGAACATTCCGATCCTGCCGGGCTCTCAAGCGAGATTTCGCGTAAGGGAGACTTCGCGCCGCCGTCCGATCCCCTTCCAGGCTAATGGCGGCGATTTAAGGGCGCGTTAAGCCTGCCCAATCGCCGGCGCGCCGGCGGCAAATCTCGCGTAAAGCCTGGGGATCGAGTGGTCCCCGCCCTTGCGCGCAACCTGCCTCCTTGCCAGAGTGCGCGCCCCACGCGATAGGGTGGCGCGTTCGGCTGCGGGAGGCGACGCAAACGGCGCGCGCCGCGATCCGCCGGCCGCGGGGAAAAGTGCTCGTAAAGAGTCTGGGATGTTGCGATGAAGGTCACCATAGAGCGTACCGCCCTGCTCAAGGCGCTGGGCCATGTCCATCGCATCGTCGAGCGGCGCAACACGATCCCGATCCTCTCCAATGTGCTGCTCGACGCGCGCGATGGTCAGCTCACGCTCAAAAGCACCGATCTCGATCTCGAGGCGACCGAATCCGCGCCGGCCGATGTCGCGCAGGCGGGCGCAACCACCGTGCCCGCGCATGTCATCTACGACATCGTCCGCAAGCTGCCCGAGGGCGCGCAGGTCAGCCTCGAGACGACGCGGCGAGGCCGGCCAGCTGCTGGTGCGTTCGGGGCGCGTCCGGTTCTTCCTGCAGAGCCTGCCGGCCTCGGACTTCCCCGATCTGACGGCGGGCGAATTTCCCGCATCGCTTCACCCTGCCCGCGATCGAGCTGAAGCGCCTGATCGACAATTCGCAATTCGCGATCTCGACCGAAGAGACGCGCTACTATCTCAACGGCATTTACTTCCACACGGTCGAGGCGGGCGGCGCGACGATGCTGCGCGCGGTCGCGACCGACGGCCACCGGCTCGCCCGCGTCGAGACGCCGGCGCCGCAAGGGCGCGGCCGGCATGCCCGGCGTCATCGCGCCGCGCAAGGCGGTCACCGAAGTGCTGAAGCTGCTCGAGGACATGACGCCAGGAGGTCGCGATCGAAATCTCGCCCGCCAAAGCGCGCTTCCAGCTTCGGCGAAGTGGTGCTGACGACCAAGCTGATCGACGGCACCTTCCCCGAATACAGCCGCGTCATCCCGACCCACAACGACAAGCGCGTCGACTGTCGAGAAGGAGGCCTTCGCCAAGGCGGTCGATCGCGTCTCGACGATTTCCTCGGAGCGTGGGCGCGCGATCAAGCTGTCGATCGCCGACAGCAAGATGACGCTGTCGGTCAACAATCCCGACTCCGGCTCGGCGAGCGAGGAGATCGAGGTCGACTACGATTCGACGCCGATCGAGATCGGCTTCAACGCCCGCTATCTGCTCGACATCGCCGACCAGCTCGCCGGCGACACTGCGCTGATCAAGCTCTCCGACCCCGGCTCGCCCACCATCATCCAGGACCGCGAAGGCTCGCCCGCGCTCTACGTGCTGATGCCGCTGCGGGTGTGAGGACGCGCGCCCCTTCTCCCCTTGCGGGAGAAGGGTTTAAGCCCGCCCCGCGCGCAGCGTACGCAAGGTCATGCCGACGATGGTCTCGAAGCGGGCCGCGAGCGCGGCGCCGGCGACCTCTTTGTCGAGTTTGAGCGCAACCGGATGAATGAAGCGATGCGCGGCGTCGAAGATCAGCGCCATCGCGCGACGCCGATCGTTCATCGCGAAGGCGCCCGTGGCGATCCCCTCCTCGACCACGCGCTGCACTTCCGACTGCACGCGCGCGCGATGGCGGCGCGCCACTGGGCGGTCGCCCTCCAGCGCTTCGATCAGCAGGTCGAATAGCGCCGCGTCGCCCTCCAGCTTCTGGCGATAGGCGCGATGGACCGTCATCAACATGCTCTCAAGCTTGTCGTCCGACGGCGCAGGCCCTTCGGCGACCTCGCGCAAGCGGTTCTCGATCGGCCGCAGCCAGGAGGCGGTGATTTCCTCGAACAGCGTCGCCTTGGAGGGAAAGTAGCGATAGACGTTGGCATGGGTCATGCCAGCGTCCTGCGCGACGCCGACGATGGTCGCCCGCCCGGCGCCGAACTTGCGAATGTGGGCGCGCGCGATTTCGAGAATGCGCGATTCGACGGTGTCGGGACTCGACGATTGCTGCACGTCCGCTCGATCCACTCGGTCTTCTCGCCGACGAGATGAATGGTCGCACGAAACTTCGCGCTGCGCCACAAGCTTCAAGTCTCGATGACGCCCTCGAAATCGCGCCGCCGCGCGCCGTGCGGCTCGGCGAGATAATCGACCGACCGCATTTCAATCAGGCGCGAAGCGGTGCGCGCGTATTCGAAGGCTTCCGCGCCCTCGGCCGCCTGATAAAGCTCGGCCGGCTCGGCCGCCGCCGAGGCGATCAGCTTGACCTTCGCGTCGTAAAGCGCGTCGATCAGAGTAATGAAGCGGCGCGCCGCGTCGCGCTCCCCAGCGGCAAGACGCGGGATTCCATCGACGATCAGCGTCGGAAAGCGCGCGGCGAGGGCGAGATAGTCGGCGGCGGCGAGCGGGCGGCGGCAAAGCTCGTCGAACGACATGCGCGCAACGCCATCGAGAGCTTGTGGAACGCGCAGCGAGCGGCCGAGCAGCGGGATTTCGACCGGCGCGCCGCGCCGAGCGCCCGTCAGATCGAAGAAAGCGGCGTCGAGCGCCGCGCTGGCGCGCGCATCGATCGGACAATAATAGACCGGCGCGCGGGTCAACTTCTCCAGCCGGAAATCGGCGCGCGCGTTAAGCTCGACGATATCGACCCGCTCGCCGAGCAGCTTGATGAAGGGAAGGAACAGCGTGCGATTGAGACCGTCGCGATAGAGGTCGCTAGGGGCGACGTTGGAAGTGGCGACGACGACCACACCGGCGTCAAACAGGGCGGTGAACAGCCGGCCGAGCAGCATCGCGTCGGCGATGTCGCGCACCGAGAACTCGTCGAAGCACAGCAGCCAGGCCTCCTCAGCCAACGCGCTGGCGACCGGGGCGATCGGGTCATCGCCGATAACCTCGCCGAGCCGGCGCTTCTGACGCCAGACATGGATGCGCATGTGAACATCGGCGAGAAACGCGTGAAAATGGACGCGGCGCTTCAGCACGACCGGCGCGGCCTCGAAGAACAGATCCATCAGCAGCGTCTTGCCACGCCCGACCGCACCGTGGATGTAGATGCCGCGCGGCGGCGGAGTAGACTTGGCGCCAACCAGACGTCCGAGCGCGCCGACCCGCCGCCCCGGCTGGTAGTCGGCGAGCGCACTGGCAAGCCGATCGAGCCGAGCGATCAGCGCGGCCTGCGCCGGATCCGCCTCGATCCGCCCCTCGGCGATCAGCGCGTCGTAGCGGGCGAGGAGGGGGCTGGTCATGCGCGGCGAACACTCGGGGCGAGGCGAGCGCCCCTTCCCCGCTGCGCGGAGAAGGCGACCGGCGCTTCAATTTCCAGCCCCCGATAGCCGCCGGAGCAGGCATTGTCCACAATCGCGCCGTGACCCGATCGGCCCGTCCCGTCGGTCGGAGCGCCCTGCGGCTATTCAGGCCCGGTCGATGCGGCCGGCATAGCAGCCGCGCTTGGCGTTGTGGGCGTGGATGTAACTCACCGCGGGGTCGGCGAAGAGCCGCGCAATGAGCGGCTCGATCGCGGCGCCCTCGGCGACGTCGGCGTCGACCATCATACCGGCCTCGTCGAACGCGCGCAGCGACAGCAGGCGCGTACGCATGACCTCCGGCACTTCGTTGACCGAATCGTAAGCGTGCGCTGCGCCCTCGCGGACGAAGATCGCGTGGGTCGCCCGATAGGGCGACGCCGCCGGCTGCGAGAGATGATTGAGGAGCAGCACGGTCTCGCCCAGCTCCGCGTCGCGCATGGTGACGCGATCGGGAAAGCCCGGCTTCTCGTCGACGACAAAGCGCTTGACGTTGAGCCTCGCCAACTCTTCGTCCGGCAAGCCGAACAGATGCTGGAACGGCTGGGGCGAAAGCCCGGTGATGCGGTAGTTCATGGCGACCTCCGGTTGCTAGGAAGCTTACCTCGCTCCTCCCACTGCGCCGCCGCCACCCGATTTCTGCGGTGGCGTCGTTTCTTCGCGCCGGTGGCCCCGGCCACCGTCCTTGTCTACAATCGCGCCATGACCCAATCCGCCCGTCCCATCGGCCCTGGCGACCATGTCTTTCTGGTCGATGGCTCGTCCTTCGTCTTTCGCGCCTATTTCCAGTCGATCCGCCAGGATCAAAAGTACAATTATCGCTCCGACCGGCTGCCGGTCGGCGCAGTGCGGCTGTTCGCGGCCAAGATTCTGCAGTTCCTGCGCGACGGCGCGGCGGGGATCACGCCGACGCATCTGGCGATCATCTTCGACAAGTCGGAGAATTCGTTCCGCCGCGAGCTTTATCCGCTCTATAAGGCGCATCGGCCCGACCCGCCGGCCGACCTGGTGCCGCAATTCCCGCTGATGCGCGACACGGTGCGCGCGTTCGGCCTCACGCCGATCGAACAGGATCGCTATGAGGCCGACGACCTGATCGCCACTTACGCGACCCAGGCGCGCGCGCTCGGCGCCGACGTGCTGATCGTCTCGGCCGACAAGGACCTGATGCAGCTCATCGGGCCGGGCGTCGCGATGTTCGATCCGGCCTCGGGCGAGCGCGAGGAGCGGCGCATCGGGCCGGCCGAGGTCGTCGACTATTTCGGCCTCGGCGCCGACAAGGTCGTCGACATTCAGGCGCTGGCCGGCGATTCAACCGACAACGTGCCCGGCGCGCCCGGCATCGGCGTCAAGACCGCGGCGCAGTTGATCGGCGAATACGGCGATCTCGAAACGCTGCTCGCGCGCGCCGGCGAGATCAAGCAGCCCAAGCGCCGCGAGACGCTGACCGATCCCGAGAGCGTCAAGCTCATCCGCCTTTCACGACAGCTTGTCGACGCTGGTGCGCGACGTCGCGGTCGAGACGCCGCTCGATACGCTTGGGCATGCCCAAGCTCGAAGGCGCGCCGCTGGTCGCCTTCCTCAAGGCGATGGAGTTCACCACCATCACCAAGCGCGTCGCCGACATCTGCGGTCTCGACGCCAATGCGATCGAAGCCGATCCGCGCTTTGTCGGCGCCGGCGGTTGGCGCGGCCGTAACGGCGAGCCGACGAGCCGCGAGCCTGCGGCGCCGACGGTGGAGCGGGTCTCCGTGCCCGCTGGGGGACAGACCTCCGCGCCCGCCACTTCCGATCAGGCCGGCGACCCGTCCCCGCAAACGCTCGCCGCAACCCGCGCCACGAAAGCGCGCGCCGAGCCGTTCGACGTCGCCGCCTACCAGACGGTGAGCGACATCGCGACGCTGCAAGCCTGGATCGAGCGCGCCTACGACACCGGCGTCGTCGCCTTCGACACCGAGACAAGTTCGCTCGATCCGCTGCAGGCCGAGCTCGTCGGCGTCTCGCTCGCCGTCGCGCCGGGCGAGGCCTGCTACATCCCGATCGGCCACCGCAATGGCGCCGCCGACCTGTTCGACGGCGGCGGCCTGCTGTCAGGCCAGATCGCGGAAGCCGAGGCGCTCGCGCTGCTGAAGCCGCTGCTCGAAGACCCCGGCGTGCTGAAGATCGGCCAGAACGTCAAGTTCGACTGGCACGTGTTCGCGCGAGCGCGGCATCGAGGTCGCGCCGTTCGACGACACGATGCTGATCTCCTACGCGCTCGATTCCGGGCGCGACCAACGACGGCCACGGCATGGACGCGCTGTCGCGAGCGCTGGCTCGGCCACAAGCCGATCGCCTTCTCCGAGGTCGCCGGCTCGGGGCGCAATTTCATCGGCTTCGCGCGGGTGGCGATCGACAAGGCGACGCGAATACGCCGCCGAGGACGCCGACGTGACCCTGCGCCTGTGGCGCGTGCTCAAGCCGCGCCTCGTGCGCCGAGGGCATGACGACGGTCTACGAGACGCTGGAGCGCCCGCTGATCGTGCCCGCTGGCGCGGATGGAGCGGCGCGGCATCTCGATCGACCGCGACATCCTCTCGCGGCTGTCGGGCGAATTCGCGCAAGGGCATGGCGCGCATCGAGGCCGAGATGCAGCGAGCTGGTCGGCGCGCCGTTCAACCTCGGCTCGCCCAAGCAGCTCGGCGACATCCTGTTCGGCCAGATGGGCCTGCCCGGCGGCAAGAAGACCGCGACCGGCGCCTGGTCGACCTCGGCGAGCGTGCTCGAGGACCTCGCCGAGGAGGGCCACGAACTGCCGCGGCGCATTCTCGACTGGCGCCAGCTCGCCAAGCTGAAGTCGACCTACACCGACGCGCTGCCGAGCTTCGTCGATCCGCGCACCCAGCGGGTCCACACCTCCTACGCGCTGGCCTCGACCACCACCGGGCGGCTCTCCTCGTCCGACCCGAACCTGCAGAACATTCCGGTGCGCAACGAGGAAGGCCGCAAGATCCGCCGCGCCTTCGTCGCCGAGCCGGGCCGCAAGCTGATCTCGGCCGACTACAGCCAGATCGAACTGCGCCTGCTCGCCCATATCGCCGACATCGGCGCGCTGAAGAAGGCCTTCGCCGACGGGCTCGACATTCACGCCATGACCGCCTCGGAAATGTTCGGCGTGCCGATCAAGGACATGCCGGGCGAGGTGCGCCGGCGCGCCAAGGCGATCAACTTCGGCATCATCTACGGCATCTCGGCCTTCGGCCTCGCCAACCAGCTCGGCATCCCGCGCGAGGAGGCCGGCGCCTATATCCGCACATATTTCGAGCGCTTCCCCGGCATCCGCGACTACATGGAGGCGACCAAGAAGCAGGCGCGCGCGGACGGCTACGTGCGCACCATCTTCGGCCGCAAGTGCCACTTCCCGCGCATCAACGCCTCCAACCCATCCGAGCGCGCCTTCAACGAGCGCGCCGCGATCAACGCGCCGATCCAGGGCTCCGCCGCCGACATCATCCGCCGCGCCATGGTGCGCATGGACGGCGCGCTAGCCAAGGCCGGCCTCCAGCGCGCAGATGCTGCTGCAAGTGCACGACGAACTGGTGTTCGAGGCGCCCGACGACGAGGTCGAGGCGACGATCAAGCTCGTCTCCAAGGTGATGGTCGAGGCGCCGGCGCCAGCCGTCGAGATCGGCGTGCCGCTGGCGGTCGACGCGCGCGCGGCGGCGAATTGGGACGAGGCGCACTGAGGGGCTCAACGGTGACGGGGCGCCGGAGCGACGCGGATATTATTTTTGCCTCGGAGAGAATCCTTCACCCGTGCCGGAGCGTCTTAAGAGGGTCCGCAAATGGAAAGGATCGAACCATGCAGCCGAAGATGGTGCGCTACCGCGTCAAGACGGATAAAATCGAAGAAAACGAGCGCCTGATCGGCGAAGTGTTCCGGGAGCTCAAGGCGAAATCGCCCAAAGACGCGCGCTACCTCGTGCTCAAGCTCTCCGACGGAACGTTCTGCCACCTCTTCGAGGACGCTTCGAAGACGATTCCGGGCCTTACCGCCTTTGCGGCATTTCGACAGGGCGGCGAGGAGCGACGCCTTGACGAGCCGCAGCAGCTCGAAGTGACGATCATCGGCAATTATCGCATGCTTGCCGATACCTGAGGGCAAAGCGCATGGCGCCGACCGCCAATGAGGCGACGGTGTTTCTGTCTCCCGCCGCCGAAGCCTTGGAGCGGATGCTGGCGGAGCTGCGACCGAAGCTGCACCGCTATTGCGCGCGCATGGTCGGTTCAGTGATCGAGGCCGAGGATGTCGTGCAGGAGGCGCTGGTGAAGGCCGTCGAGGCGTCGCGTCACGGCGCGGCGCCGGTCCACGCGGAGGCATGGCTGTTTCGCATCGCCCACAACGCGGCCATGGACCATCTGCGGCAGCGGGCCCGCCGGCAGAAGCTTAGCAGCGACGAGGACATGGCGATGATCGCCGATCCGGTCGACGAGGTGTACCAGAGGCAAGTTGTCGCTGCTGGCCTGCGGACATTCATGCTTTTGCCGCCAACGCAGCGCAGCAGCGTCATCCTGATGGACGTGCTCGGCTATTCGCTGGCGGAAATCGGCGCCATCATCGGCGCCAGCATTCCGGCGGTAAAAGCCGCCTTGCATCGCGGGCGCGAGCGCCTGCGCGAGGTGATCGCCCAGCCAGAAGAGGCGCGGCCGCCTGTCCTCAGCGAGGACGATCACGCGCGGCTTGCCGCCTATGTCGATCGATTCAATGCGCGCGACTTCGACGCCGTCCGCGACATGCTGGCGGACGACGTGCGTCTCGATCTGGTCAGCAGGTCGCGCATGGTCGGACGGGCAGAGGTTGGCCGATATTTTGGCAATTACGCCAAACTTCACGACTGGCGTCTGCAAGTTGGTTTCGTCGACCGGCGTCCGGCGCTGATCGTCAGCGACCTGCGCGATGCCTCTCGCGCGCCAGTCAATTTCATCACGCTCGACTGGACTGGCGGGCGCGTCAGCGCCATTCGCGATTTCCACCATGCGCGCTACGCGCTCGAGGGCGCCGAGATCCTCGCGCTGGGCTGAGAGCGAACCGATTTCAGCACGAGGCCACGCCTCTCCGATCGAATCTTTTTCGACGAAGAATCCTTTGGCCGACCCGCATCGTCTTTCGGGGGTCGGCGCTCGGCTGCAATCGCCCCGCCGCACAACCACGTCCAATTGCGGGGGAGTCGGCTATGATCTTGGTTACGGGAGCTGCGGGGATAAGCGGCACGGCGGTGATCCGCGAGTTGACTAGAAATGGAACGTCTGCCCGCGCCCTCGTGCGCGATCGCGCGAGGGCGATTGCGCTCGAGGGTTTGCCCGGGATCGAAGTGGTCGAGGGCGACATGCAACGCCCCCAAACGCTCGGGCGGGCGTTTGCGGGCGTCGAGCGGGCCCTGATGATCTCATCGGCCAATCCGGCGATGGTCGAGGCCCAATGCACATTTGTTGATGCATGCAAGAGCGCCGGCGTTCGCTACGTCATCAAGTTCTCGGGAAAGGAGTCAGGCCGCGGCTTCGACGCCAGGGCATTCCGATACGCCACGATGCACGAGGACATCGAACGCCACCTCGAGCGCTCGGGGCTCGCTTGGGCTCACTTGCGGCCCAGTCAATTCATGCAGGTCTACTTGCGCGAGGCGCCCACCATCAAGGCGCAGAGCGCGCTCCTGCTCCCCTTCGAAGACATCGAACTCGCGCCCGTCGATATCGACGACATCGCGATGGCAGCCTATGCATTGCTCGTGGGAGGCGGCCACGAAAATCAGGCGTTCGAAATGACCGGCCCCGAAGCGCTTACGATGGTGGAGATCGCCGAGCGCATCTCTGCGGCGATCGGCAAGGAGGTGCGCTACGTCAACGTAAGCCTGGAGGAACGGCGCGCCGCGCTCCTGTCGGCGGGAACGCCGACGCACTTCGTTGATGACCTCATCGATCAGGCCATCGAACGCCGCAAGCGACCGCTTTCAGATATCCACCTCGAAACGCATTCGCGATTTGGGATCAGACCGACAACGTTCAGGGAGTTCGCCATTCGCAATTCGCAAGCGTTTGGCGCTATGAAGCACGCTTAGGCGACGCGACGGCGGCGATGCCCCGGCCCGCCGTGCTCCCGCCTTCTCGCGCGGGGGCGAGGTCGGCCGGGCGCGATGCGCCAATGGCGGCGTGGGCGGCGTTTATTGCTGCTGCGGCGGCAAATGGATGACGAGGCCGTCGAGCGCCTCCGACATGACGATTTGGCAGCTCAATCGACTCTCGGCGCGGCGTTCGGCGGCGACGAAGCCGAGCATCTCGTCCTCACTCGCACTGACCGGCGGCAACAAGTGAAGCTGCGTTGGCTCGACATAGACGTGACAGGTGCCGCAGGCGAGTGAGCCGCCGCATTCCGCGACAATCTCATCGACGCCGTTGACGAGGGCGACCCGCATGATCGAGACGCCGGCTTCAGCCTCCAGCTCGCGGCGCGCGCCATCGGGCGAGACGAATGTGAGTCTGGGCATCGTTCGTCTCGTTCGGGCGTGAAGCAGCGAGGACTCGACGGCCCGGCGGCGGCTGGGCAGCGCCGCCGGGCCGTCTCGTCAGGCGCCTAGAAGCTCGTGTACTTCGGCGCAGTGCAACCGCCGCAGACCCACGGATAATCCCAGTCGGCGACCTTGCCCTTGTTCGCCTCGACATAGGGGCTCCAGGCGCGCGGGGGCAGTGGATCGCTCTTGTAGACGATGTCGAACTGTCCGTTGGCCTGGATTTCGCCGATCATGACCGGCTTCGCCATGTGATGGTTCGGCAGCATCGTCACTTCGCCTGTGGGCGACATGAACTTCTGCCCGATCATCGCCTGGCGCACCGCTTCGACGTCGGTCGTGCCCGCCTGCTGCACCGCTTGCACCCACATGTGGAACAGGATGTAGGCCGATTCCATCGGGTCGTTGGTGACGTCGTTCGGCTTCTTCGAATACTCGCGCCACTTGGCGATGAACGCCTTGTTCTCGGGCGTGTCGACCGACTCGAAGTAGCTCCAGGCGGCGAGGTGGCCGACCAGCGGCTTGGTGTCGAGGCCGGCGAGTTCCTCTTCGCCGACCGAGAAGGCGATGACCGGAATGTCGGTCGCCTTGACGCCCTGGGCGCCGAGTTCCTTGTAGAATGGCACGTTGGCGTCGCCGTTGATGGTGGAAACGACCGCCGTCTTCTTGCCCGCCGAGCCGAACGCCTTGATCGCGGCGACCTCGGTCTGCCAGTCGGAGAAGCCGAACGGCGTGTAGTTCTCGCGGATGTCTTCGTCGGCGACGCCGATCGATTTGAGATAGGCGCGAATGATCTTGTTGCTGGTGCGCGGGTACACGTAATCGGTGCCCTCGAGCACGAAGCGCTTCACCCCGCCGCCTTCCTCGCTCATCAAATATTTGACCGCGGGGATCGCTTTGTTGTCGGGCACGGACGAACCGTAGAAGACGTTGTAGGACGACTCTTCGCCCTCGTATTCGAGCGGATAGAACAGCAGCCCGTTAAGTTCCTCGAACACCGGCAGCACCGATTTGCGGCTCACCGAAGTCCAGCAGCCGAACACCGCCGCGACCTTGTCCTTGCTGATCAGCTCGCGGGCCTTCTCGGCGAACAGCGGCCAGTTCGAGGCCGGGTCGACGACGACCGGCTCGATCTGCTTGCCGAGCAACCCGCCGTGAGCGTTGATCTCGGCGACTTGCATCAGCATGAGGTCTTTCAGGATCGTCTCGCTGATCGCCATCGTTCCCGAAAGCGAGTGCAGGATGCCGATCTTGATCGTGTCTTCGGCGTGCGCCATCGGCGCGCCCAATCCCGAGACGACGAGCAGCGCGGCGGCTGCTTGAAGCCCGGCGCGGCGTGTGAATCTCATGAGGTTTCTCCATTCGATAGACGAGGTCGGGGCATCAATCCCAGCGCGATGCGCGCACGCCGGTTGATGGGCAAGCGTGCGTCGTCGCTCTCCTCGGTCCAAGAGCCATCGCCCGCAAATGCAGTGGAACCAGAGTGCGCGAGCGCGCGTCGCGGCAAACAACGACCGGCGCCCACGCAGCGACCGCAGCGACACGCTTTTTGTGCGCGCGCTGATTACGATCTAGGCGAATGGCGTCCGGTCAATGCTGTCGTAGGTCCAGATCGTCGCGCGTCGATGGCGCCAGTTCTATCGCCCTCAATTGGCGGAATGCTTTGCGCGCCGGGGCTTTCGCGATATGAATTCTTTTGTCGGCTCGCTCAACCGTGCGCCGCCGACGTCAATCGCCAACGCGTCGCAACTCTCGGGTCGCGAGATGCAGATTCCTCTTTTGCTCGACAGGTCGCGGCCGGAAACGCTGACCGCGCAGCTCGTCGACCAACTCCGCGACGCGGTTCGCCGCAACCGGATTCCTCACGGAACCCGTCTGCCCTCGTCGCGCGAATTGTCCGAACAGCTCGCCGTCTCGCGCAACACGGTCGTCAGAGCCTACGAAAGTCTGGTGGCCGAGGGCTATCTCGACGCGCGGCCGGCGTCGGGCATGTTCGTCGCCGAGCGCCTGCCCGACAGTCCCTTCCCCGCGCCGATCCTGATCCCGCCGCTCAAGCGCGAGGGCGACAACGCGATGCCGCCACCCAGGCGTCAACAGCGCGCGCCCGACCTCGTCAACCGCAATCGCAGCCGGCTCTCCTTCGACTTCTTTCCCGGACAGCCGAACGCCAGTCTGTTTCCGCTCAAGACCTGGCGGCGCTTGCTGCAAAGCGCATTGTCGCTGGGCGGCGCGGCCGGCCTCGCGCATTACGGCGAACCGGCGGGCTCGACGGCGCTGCGCTCGGCGGTCGCCGCGCATCTCGCCTCAACGCGCGGCGTCGTCGTCGATCCTGGCTGCATCGTGATCGTCAACGGCATTCA
Organism: uncultured Alphaproteobacteria bacterium; assembly: GCA_963835215.1. GTDB lineage: Bacteria > Pseudomonadota > Alphaproteobacteria > Rhizobiales > Beijerinckiaceae > Roseiarcus. The sequence continues at coordinate 172,028 of CAWIES010000002.1, forward strand.
GGAGGCGATCAACATCGCCGCGCGCCTATTTCTCGGACCCGGCGCCAAGGGCCTGGTCGAGACGCCCTGCTATCAAGGCGCCGCCTATGCGTTCCAGGCTTCGGGCGCCGAGCTGATCGGCGCGCCGATCGACGAGGACGGGCTCCGCGTCGATCTGCTGCCCGACGCGGCCGCCGGGCTCATCTATCTCACCCCGTCGCACCAATATCCCACCGGCTACGTGCTCTCGCTCGAACGGCGCGAGCGTCTCGTCGCTTGGGCGCGTCGCAACGGCTGCTACATTCTCGAAGACGATTACGATGGCGACTTCCGCTACGAAGGCTCGCCCCTGCCGGCGATCGCCGCCATCGCACCCGATTGCGCGCTCTATCTCGGCACCTTCTCCAAGTCGCTCGGCGCGGGCTTACGCGTCGGCTACATCGCCGCCCCGCCCGAGATCGCCGAAGCCGTGCGCACCGAGAAGGCGCTGCTCAACAACGGCAATGCCTGGCTCGAACAGGCGGCGCTGGCCGAGATGATGCGCGGGGGCGGATTTCGCGCTCATTTGACGCGCCTTCGCGCCCACTACGGCGAAAGCCGCGACAGTCTGCTCGAATCCTTGCGCCGCCACTTCGGCGAGGTCGAAGTGAGCGGCGCCGAGGCCGGGTTGCACGTGTTCTGGCGCCTGCCGGCCGGCGTGCCGGACGCGATGGTGCTGGAGGCGCTGGCGCGCCGCGCGCGGGTCGGCGTCTATTCGTTGGCCTCGGGCGGGGCGTTCGAAACGCGCCCCTCGCTGCTCGCGCAGCGCGCCTTGATCCTCGGCTACGCGTCGATGACCCCGCGCCAGATCGAACAGGGCGTCGCGCGCCTGTCGGATGCGGTCGACGAGGCGGTCGACATGCGACGGATCGACGTCGACGAGCTCGTCGCCCGGCCGACCCCGCCGCATTACGCGCCCGCAGCCGGCGCCGGCCATCTGGCCTCAAAATTTCGCCGACGACCGGCTCTACGCGACCGCGGGCGCCATCGTGCAGGCTCGACTCCGTCCCATGTGCGAGAGGTCCGCGACTTCATGCCCAGCGTCAAGGCGATCTATCGCTATCCGATCAAGGGCCTGAGCCCGCAGGCGATGACTCGCGTCGATCTCGAAGCCGGCCGCGCTTTTCCGTTCGATCGCGTTTTCGCGCTTGCGAGGCCCGGCGCGCCGATCGATCTGGCCGCGCCGAAATGGGCGAAGAAGAGCCTGTTCCTGATGTTGATGCTCGATGACGGGCTCGCCGAGCTGAAGACACATCTCGACGCCGAGACGCGGCGCCTCACCATCAAAGACGGCAACACGCAGTTGCTCGCCGCCGATCTCGATGACGAACGCGACTGGCCGGCGATCGAGGCTTTCTTCCATGCGCGCGTGCCGAACCTGCGCGAGGCGCCGCGCCTCGTGCGCTCGCGCGACGGCCATTTCATGGACAAGCCGGAAAATCTCATCTCGCTGATCAACCTCGCGACGGTCAGAAGCCTCGAAGAGCAATGGGGCTACGAGATCGATCCGTTGCGCTTTCGCGCCAACGTCTACATCGACGGCGCCAAGGCGTGGGAGGAGTTCGACTGGGTCGGTTCGGACATTCGCCTGGGCGACGCCGTCTTCACCGTCGATCGGCGCAACGGGCGCTGCGGGGCGACCAATGTCGATCCGGTCAGTGGGCGTCGCAACCTCGACATTCCCGGCTCCCTGCGCGCCGCCTTCGGCCACAAGGATCTCGGCGTCTATCTGATGACGCGGGTCGGGGGCGGCGTAACGATCGGCGACACCGTCGAGCCGCCCGAGATCGAGACGTCCGAGCGGACGCGCACGGCCGTCTCGCCCGCGCCGCCAACGGCGCAGCGACGCTTCATCTGCCGTGGCTGCTATTTCGTCTACGAGGAGGCGGCGGGGCTGCCTCGTCTCGACATCGCGCCGGGAACGCCGTTCGCCGATATTCCCCAAAGCTGGCGATGCCCCGATTGCGGGACCGACAAGACCAACTTCCGCCCCTATGTCGCGCCGGCGGCGCGCGGTGGGTCCGGGTAGGTCGCCGTTAGGTCACATCGTCGCGATCAGCGGCCGAGCTCCATTGAATTGCCTCGCGCCGGCGCGAATACTCGCCAATAATCTCGTGGGCTGGGTCGCCTCGAAGAGGAGCCGCCGAATGCGCCTGCATGGGCTCGCAGCGAGCCTCGCGCTCGCTTGCCTTTCGTCGACCGCCTTCGCCGACGGCGGCGCGACGCGCCTCGGCGCGGCCGCCTATGGCGATTGGCGCACCGACGCGCCGGGGGCTCGGCGCCTGATCACACCAGCCGACATGCCGGCGCTCGGCGCCAGCCGTCCGACGTCGAACGCTTCGCGGCTGGTCGCGCGGCCCGCCGACGCCTGGCCCAAGGCGCCGGCTGGCTTCGTCGTCACAGAGTTCGCCAGTGGCCTCAAGGAGCCGCGCGTCGTCCGCGTCGCCCCGAATGGCGACATTTTCGTCGCCGAGAGCGGCGCCGGCCGGGTGACCGTGCTCACCGCCACCGACGGCGCGCCAAAGGCGGCAGGGTCCGAGGTCTTCGCCTCCGGCCTCAATCGTCCTTACGGCATCGCTTTCTATCCGCCAGGCCCCGACCCGCACTACGTCTATGTCGCGGCGACCGACAAGGTCGTTCGCTACCCTTATAAAGGCGGCGACGCGACGGCCTCGGGTCCGGGGGAAATCGTCGTTCCCGCCCTGCCGACCGGCCCGGGCCATTGGACGCGCGACATCGCGTTCTCGCCCGATGGCAAGACGATGTTCGTCGCGGTCGGCGCCGGCTCCAACATAGCCGAGGACATGCCGCCGCTCCCTAAGGATCAGCTCGCATCCTTCGAAGCGGCTCACGCGCTCGGCGCAACCTGGGGCGCGGAGGAGAATCGCGCCGACGTGCTAGCCTTCGATCCCGATGGCAAAAACATGCGCGTCTTCGCCACCGGAATTCGCAATTGCTCCGGGCTGGCGGTGCAGCCGGAAACCTCAGCGCTGTGGTGCGCCGTCAACGAGCGCGACCTGCTCGGCGACGACCTGCCGCCCGATTACGTCACCAGCGTCAGGCCAGGCGCCTTCTACGGCTGGCCGTGGTTCTACATCGGCGCGCATCCAGACCCGCGCCTCAACGGGGCGCGCGGCGATCTCGCCAGCGCGGTCGCCTTGCCCGACGTGTTGGTTCAGCCCCATTCGGCGCCGCTCGGCCTGGCGTTCTACGAGGCCGCGCAGTTCCCCGGCGAATACAAGGGCGATGCGTTCGTGACGCTGCACGGCTCGTGGAACCGCGCCAAGCGAACCGGCTACAAGGTCGTGCGCCTGCTGTTCAAGGACGGCAAGCCGACCGGCGAATACGAGGATTTCCTCACCGGACTGGTCGCGGACGACGCCGGCGTCTGGGGCCGCCCGGTCGGCGTCGCCGTCGCCCGCGACGGCGCGCTGATCGTCAGCGACGACGGGGGAAACATGGTCTGGCGGGTTGCGTATAAGGGGCGGTGAGCGTCGGCGGCGCGCTCAGGCTCGATCAGCTTGCGATCAGAAAGTCGCCGAGCTTCTCCCGGGCGTTCCGGCCATCCTTGAGCGGCGGCATTTTAAGGAACGGCCGCGCGGTGAGATGGGGAACCCGGAACACGTCGAGCGTCGCCGCCAGCCGGTCGAGATAAAGATATTCTTCCTTGGATTGCAGATCGAAGCGTTGGAAGCGCAGCTTGCCCTCGGCGAATTCGCGGTCGGAAATGGTCTGTTCGGCAAATTCAATCCACGGCGACTGCTTCTGGCTGCGATCAAAGCCGGAGCCCACGTGCATCGCCATTTTGCGCCGATCGCGAATTGCCGTGGGAAGCGCGCCGGGATGCAAGTCCCACAGAGCGCGAAGCGGCGCCTTGCCGCGAACTCCCTCTGGCGTGGTGAGCAGCAGCGCGCTGGCCGGCAAGCTGAGCGCGTAGGCGATCACCGATGGATCGAGGAAGGGCTCCCGCAGTTCGAGTTGGAAACGCATGCCGAACCGGTCGAGCCGTTGCAGGTTCGTCCGATGCATCGCCGCGAGCGTCTGCTCGCGGGCATTGCGCCCGACTGCTTCACCATCCTCGAAGGCGAGCTCCAATGGCGCGTAACCGGCGAAAAGCTCGTCCGCCCCCTCACCGCACAACGCCACCCTGTAGCCGTCGCCATGAATCCGCCTGGCGAGATGAAAATTGCAAAGCCCGTCGCGGATCATCGAAGGTTCGAAGGATTCCGCCGCCCCTACAACCGCGTCGATCTGATCGGAAAGACCCTCGCCTGCTTGCGCCATATCGACGCGCCGCAGGTCAAAACCCGTCATATCGGCGTAGCGCGCCGCATATTCAAAGTCGGGTGCGTCTTCACCGCCGAGAAAATAGCCGGGCGTCTCGCCTCTAATTTCTCGCGCGTAATGGGCGACGAGCGTGCTGTCGATGCCGCCGCTGAAAAGAACCGCGCTAGGCAGATCGCGAGGGACGCGAATTTGGACCGCTCCGCGCAGGAGGCGGTCGAGCGCCGCAGGCCCATGCGCAACGTGCGCCGTCGCCTGCTCCTCGATAAAGGCGCCGAACTTGCCCAGCATCGTCCGGGTGATGAAATGCCCCGGTGGCAACAGCAGTACGTCGCCCTTATCGCAAGCCTCGAGCAGTGGACGAATTTCTGAGCAGAACAGGAAACCAGTCTCGGACTGGATGAGATACAGCGGTTTCACCCCGAGCGGATCGCGCGCGGCAAGGAACTCGCCGTTGGCGGCGTCGATGGCGACAAAAGCGTACATGCCGTTAATGCGCCGCAGCGCTTTCGGGCCCCAGACGCGCAACGCGGACGCCAGCACCTCCGTATCCGAGTTGGTGCGGAACGGGATGCCCGCCGCCTCAAGCTCGCGACGCAGAGCCTCGTGATTGTAAATCTCGCCGTTGAACGCAACGAGGATCTGGCCGTCGAATGAGGGCTGGGGCTGGACAGCGAGTTCGCCGTCGATGATTCTCAGTCGCTGCGTCCCCATTGCATAACCCGGCCTGGGGCTGACGATTGGGTCGGCGATGTCGCCGCGATGCCGCACGCCTGCAACCAGGCGGCCGACGGTCTGCTCGGCCTCGTCCCAGGAGATTGCGACCGCTATTCCGCACATCGGGTTGAGGGCCTAGGTTCATCGAGCGAATCGCCTGGTTCGGGCGTTTCGTCGATGTCGCGCGGCTCGGCTGGCGAAACTGCGGCTTCAACTATACAAATCCGTATACTTGCGTTCGATGCTCGTCTCGGCGATCGCGGGTGGAGACCGCGCCTTCGTTCTTGCCCGCTGACCCCAGCGATGACATTTTCCGTGGCGCGTCCGACCGGAGGTCGGTCGCTCGACGCCGGCGGGGGACCCCGTGAAGATTCTCATCGTCGAAGATGATCGCGAGAACGCTGAGTTCATCGTCGGCGGCCTGATCGCGTTCGGCCATGGCGCCGACTGGACGCCGACCGGCGTCGAGGGAATCCGTCGCGCAAGTTTCGAACGCTACGACGCAATCGTTCTCGATCGCATGTTGCCCGCGCTTGACGGTCTGGGCGTGGTAAAGGCGCTGCGCGAAGCTGGCGTCGCCACGCCGGTCCTGTTCCTGACCAATCTTTCGGGAGTCGACGATCGCGTCGAAGGCCTTCAGGCCGGCGGCGACGACTATCTCGTCAAGCCGTTCGCCTTCGGCGAGCTTCTCGCGAGATTGACCGCGCTTGCTCGTCGACCGCCGTTGGCGGATGAGCGAACCATACTCACGGTGGAAGACTTGGAAATGGACCTGATTCGTCGCACCGTGCGCCGCGGCGGCCAATTGGTCGACCTTCAGCCGCGCGAATTCCAACTGTTGGAATTTCTAATCCGCAGCGAAGGCCGAATGGCGACGCGAACGATGCTGCTCGAGAAAGTGTGGCGCTTCCATTTCGATCCGAAGACCAACATTGTCGAAACGCATATCAGCAGACTCCGCGCCAAAATCGACAAGGGCCGGAACGTCCCACTGATTCACACGGTCCGAGGGCTGGGATATTCGCTGCGTGCGCCTTAATTCGATTTTTCGCACCACTGGCTTTCGGCTGGTAGCCATCTATCTTGGCGTGTTCACGCTCTCCGTCATCGTCCTGGGCTTCGTCGTCTATTTCAACGTCGGCAGACAATTCGAAGCGGAATTCGACGAGCGCGTGACGGCTGACGCGCGCGCTCTCATCCTCTACGCCCAAGCGCATGATGAAGGCTCGCTGGTCGAAAGAGTGACAGCCCTCTCCCGTCAGGCCGGTGGGCTGGATTACCGGCTAGAGAGCCGGACCGGCGGGCTTTTGGCGGGAAATCTTCCCTCAATCAGAACGAAAGAGGGAGGATACAGAGAGGGATGGATCGAGATCCCCGAGCCGGAGAGCGGCGATGACGATTCCGACGAAGACTGGACGCGGGCAGTCGTATCGACGCTTGCCAATGGCGACGTCCTGGTCGTCGGACAAGAGCTCGCTGGCGTTCACGAAGCCCGCCGGGCGGTCCTTGTCGCTTTCGCCTGGGCGCTCGCGCTGACGCTCGTTCTGGGGACCGGCGGCGGCCTGGCCATCAGCGCGATTTTCCTGCGGCGGCTCGATGAAATGAGTCGCGCGGCAGAAGCAATCATGGGCGGCGATCTGCGCAAACGCATTCCTCAGGCCAACGCCAACGACGACCTCGGTCGGTTGGCTCGCACGTTCAATCGCATGCTCGAACAGATCGAACGGCTGATCAAATCCAATCGGCACGTGAGCCACAATATTGCGCACGATCTGAGGAAGCCGCTGGCGCGCATCGTTCGTCGCCTCGAGGCCGTGCGCGCCGCTGAGCCAAGTCTTTCGAATTACAAAGAGGCCGTCGAAGGCGCAATTGTTGATGTGCACGGCGTGCTCGAAACCTTCAACGCGCTTCTACGGATTGCCCAGATCGAGACCGGGGCGCGCCGCGCTGGCTTCAAGGCGGTCGATCTCGCGGCGATCGCGCACGAAGTCGCGGAGGCGTTTCAACCCGCCGCCGACGACGAAGGAAAAGCGCTGACCATTGAGACGAACGTCTCTCTGCCTCAGGCCGGCGACGAAGAATTGCTGAAACAGATGATCGCCAACCTGATCGACAACGCGCTCAGGCACACGCCGAAAGGCGCGCGCATCGCGCTGCGCAGCGAACGCGCCAACGACCTCGCGACACTGACGATTTGCGATGACGGACCCGGCGTCCCGGAAGCCGAACGCGAGCGTATATTTGAGCCCTTCTACCGCCTGGATGCCGCGCGCGTAACGGCGGGCGACGGACTCGGCCTCAGCCTTGTCGCCGCGATCGCCGAATTGCACGCACTCAAAGTCAGCGCGGAGGACAATCGACCCGGCTTGCAAATCGTCATCGCGCCGATGGGAGCCTGAGGCCATGGCGATGCTCTTCGACGCGAGCCACGCCGCAGGGGGCGCGTTCATTGTCGATCGGTATAGTTAGAGCCATTTTGTGGCCTCCGAACGAGGCGAGGGAAAGGAGCAAGCATCGGGAAGAAAGAATCAGCAATGGCGCCTCGGATGGCACTGGGTTTGGCAATTCTGATCCTGATTGCAGGAGCAGGCGCTCTCTATGCCGACGTTCCCTTGAAAGCGACGATGCGGGCCTGGAAGGCGGACGCAGGAACGCTCGAGCAGATGGCGGTCGCTCCCGCCACGCTCGATAAAGACGAGGCCGCTCGGCTTCTGCAAGGCTTCGGCGCCGATTCGCAATCTTTGGCTGCGCGCGTGCGGGGGTCGAGCGCCGAGGCAACCGACATCAAGGCGCGGTTCGCGGCTTTCGCGGCCGACGCGCAACGCGCGGCCGCGGCGATCCGCGCCGGCGACGATCTGAAGCCTCGCCTTTCGAAGCTGCGCGCCGACTGCCGCTCCTGCCACGACGCCTACGCAAACTGACTGCGCGAAAGCCCGCGCCAGATTTCAACGATCAGAGAGTTCCTTCGATGTCGCCTGTTCGCTCGCACGTCACTCGCGGCCTTCATCTCCTTGTCCTCCTGACGGTGTCGCACCAGCTCTTGAGCAGCCTGGTCATGGAGCGGCCGCTGCCGGGCGAGGAGCCGGATTGGCCCTTCGCCTTGCACACTTGGATTGGGTCCGCGGGGCTGGGCATTCTCGCGCTGTTCTGGATGTGGACTCTGGTTCGCGACAGCTCGGAAACGCGATTGTCGGCGCTGTTTCCTTGGTTTTCTCCCGCGCGATTGCGTGCGATGGAAGCGGAGGTAGGCGATCTCTTCGGCGACTTGAGAAAGTTGCGCAGGCCGAGCCGTGCGCTGGACGCCGTCGCGAGCGCCGTACACGGGCTGGGGCTGACACTGGCTACATTCTTGGTCGGCAGCGGCGTCGCATGGCTCTATGTTTTCCAGGGCACACCAGCCGCCCGAGTGGTTTTGGGAATGCACAAGCTGGCGGGCAATGTGATGTGGGCCTACCTGATCGGCCATGCTGCCATGGCGCTCGCCCATCAGGCGCTGGGCGACGATGTCTTTGGCCGCATGTTCTGGACCCGCCGCCCCAGCCAGACGGTTGCGACGCGCCACCGAGGGCAGGCTCCGCTTCGCGAACGCATGTGACCGTCCTACGCCAAGCCGCAAGTTCCGTTCATCCCCGCTTCATTTGACGTAACGCACACTCGCGGTTAGCGGTGCTCGCGGATCCGACGCGGGTTCGCCGCGATTTGAGTGGGGCTGATGAACTGGCGATTTCTGACTGGCGCCGCGGCGCTGGGGCTCATGGCGTTCGTCGGCTCGGATTCGCTGATCGGGCCGGCCCAGTCGCTGACCATCCAGTCGATCTGCCTTGAGGGCGAGCCCTGCGTCCAGCTCTGCCATGCGGTGTTCGAGGTGGGCGTCGACGCCAAGGACTTCATCGAGCGCGCGAGCTTTGAACTCGGCGTCTCCCAGGCGTTCAAGCTGCCGCCCGCCAATCTGACCATGCCCCCGCTCATCGACCCCAAGAACGTCTATTCCGAGATCGCGCCGGGCAAGATCAGCCCGGCGACCGCGGGCGCGCTGAACCGGGTCTATGCCCCCAATCTGATCACCGGCATGGTCGACGTCATCGACCCCGAGACCTTCCAGCTCGTCGACACCTATTTCGCCATCCCCAGCCCGCAGCACATCGTGCCGTCGTGGGATTTGCAGACGCTGTGGGTCTCGGGCGACATCAGCTATCGCGGCGGCCACGCCTCGGTGGCGGCGATCGACCCGAAGACCGGCAAGGTCACCAAGACGATCGACGTGCCCGACGCCTACAACATGTATTTCACGCCCGACGGGCGCTCGGCGATCGTGGTCGCCGAGGCGATGCGGCGGCTCGAGTTCCGCGATCCCCACACCATGGAGCTGCAAGGCTACATCACGGCGCCGCGCTGCGCCGGCGTCAATCACGCCGACTTCTCGCTCGACGGCTCCTACGCGATCTTCACCTGCGAATACGATGACTCGCTCGCCAAGATCGACCTCGTCCACCACACGCTGGTCGGGGTGCTGCAGCTCTCGCCAGGCCACATCCCGCAAGACATTCGCGTCGCGCCCGACGGCTCGGCGTTCTATGTCGCCGACATGCTCAAGGACGGGCTGGTGGTGATCGACGGCGATGCGTTCAAGGAGACCGGCTTCATCCCGACCGGCGTCGGCGCGCATGGGCTCTATCCCAGCCGCGACGGCAAGAGCCTCTATGTCAGCAACCGCGGCACCCATAACCTCGGCGGCGTGCGCAAGGGCGAGGGCAGCGTGTCGGTGATGGATTTCGCCACGCGCAAGATCGTCGCCACCTGGACCATCCCAGGCGGGGGCAGCCCCGACATGGGCAACGTCTCGGCCGATGGCAAATATCTGTGGCTGTCGGGGCGCTATGACGGCGTCGTCTACGCCTTCAACACCGAGGACGGCTCGGTGAAGACGATTCCCGTCGGCGGCATGCCGCACGGACTGACCGTCTGGCCGCAACCGGGCCGCTACTCGCTCGGCCACACCGGCAACATGCGCTGAGGCGGCTAGCGCCGCTTTGGCGCGGCGGTGAGCGTTGCGGCGAAGTGCGGCGCGACGCGCAGCACCAGCGCCAGCGCGACCAGGGCGGCGGTGCAGGCGAGCGCGCCGCCGAAGAACGCCGCGCGCGGCCCCAGCGCGTCCCACAGCCTGCCGGCGATCAGGCTCGCCGTGAGCGCCGCCGCGCCGCCCACGAGATTGAAGACGCCGAAGGCGGCGCCGCGCTGCTCGGGTGGCGCCGCATCGGCGACCAGCGCCGCCAGCACGCCCTGCGTCAGGCCGAGATGCAGCCCCCATAGCGCGACGCCGATCGCCGCCCAGCCGACGCTCTCGGCGAGCGCCAGCGTAAGATCGGCGGCGATCAGCACGAAAAAGCCAATCGTGACGATTGTCAGCCGGTCGAAACGGTCGGAGAGCACGCCGGCGGGATAGGCGGCGAGCGCGTAAAAGACATTCATCGTCACCAGGGTCAGCGGCGCCAGCGCGAGCGGCAGACCGAAGCTCTGAACGCGCAGCACCAGGAACGCCTCGGAAAAACGCGCCAGGGAAAACAGCGTCGCGACGGCGACGATCAGCCAATAGGTTGCGCCGAGCCGCGCGAGCGATGCGCTATCGAAAGGCGCGCGCACAGGCCCAGGCGCGGCTTTCGCCGGCGGCTCGTCCACCAGCGCCACCAGCAGCGCGACGGCGAGCAGCGCGGGCACGACCGCGACCCAGAAGACGGCGCGGAAGCTGCCCCCGCTCGTCGCCATCAGGGCGATCGCCAGCAGCGGGCCGAGGAACGCGCCAACGGTGTCGAGCGACTGGCGCAGGCCAAAGCTGGCGCCGCGCAACATTGGCGGCGCGATATCGGCGATCAGCGCGTCGCGCGGCGCGCCGCGGATGCCCTTGCCAATGCGATCGATAAAGCGCGCCGCCGCCACCCAGCCGAGCGATCCGGCGAGCGGAAAAATTGGTTTGCTGATCGCCGCCAGACCATAGCCGATCACGGTCAGCCGCTTGCGCTGGCCGAGGCGATCCGAAAGCGCGCCCGAGAAGGCCTTGACGACCGAAGCGATCGCCTCGGCGACGCCCTCGATCGCGCCGACCGTCTCCTTCGAGGCGCCCATGACCGAGACGAGATAAATCGGCAGTAGCGCGTGAATCATCTCGGAGGAGACGTCCATCAGCAGCGACACGCCGCCGAGCGCCCAGATGGCGATCGGCAACGCAGGCCCGGGAAACCGATCCCACGGCTTCCACAGTTGATTGCTGTTCAGTTTCATCGGCGACAGTGTGGCCTCGTCGCGGAGCGCCCGCGACCTCGCACGGGCGCAGGATGCCTAGCGCATCGCAGGGCGCTGCGAAATGGGAAAGGCGAGCGCGGAGGGGCGCCGTTGCTGAGGCCGAGCGCGAATCCCTTCCCCCGCTTGCCGGAGAAGGTGGCGCGAAGCGCACGCCTGGTAGCGCTTGGTGACTCGGGGTCCCTATTTTACCGTGACGGTGAAATACATGGTGAGTTCACCGCCCGACGGACCGAAAACGTCGAGCTGGACTGTATCCGTCCCGATGAATCCATTCTGTGGCGTGTAATACACGCTTTCTCCCAGAACCTTGCGCGAGCTGCATTGCGCAAAGTCGCTGGTGAAATGGCCGTAGTCCGCTCGGTGGACGATGCGGATAGCGCCGGACGACGGTCCGCTGAGGACCCTGATGGTGATCGCCCCGCGCGAAGTGCAATCGGGATTGACTTGGGCGAGATGGCCGAGCAGCAGGGTCGTGCCGGTCGCCATGACCCGGTTGTAATTGTAATCGAAAGCTTGCGCCGGTCTCCCCGCAGCGAGCGCCGCCATGAGCAAGATCAAGCCGCTCCGCCATTGCAACTTTTGTTTCATCGCGCCTCGCGAGCGGGGATGATTTGTCCCCCCTCGAACTCGCGCAAGCGAAATTTTGTCACGAGCGGCCAGAATGTAACGCCCGCCGGCCCGCGGCGACGATGGGGCGGCGAGCAGCGCCGGGCAATGCGCCGCAGCGCGCGACGACCCGTGCCCCACAGATCGAGACAGCCACGTTCGCGACAAATTGGCCGCTTTTGATGCGGCTAGCGGCGACGGCGGCAAATCCGATCCGCTCCCGCAAGGCGTTTCTGCAGCGATAAGGACAGGCGATGGCCAAGAACACGATTTGTCTTTGGTTCGACAAGGACGCCGAGGGCGCGGCGCGCTTCTACGCCGCGACCTTTCCGGGCAGCGCAGTCGGCGCGATTCTTCGCGCGCCTGGCGACTATCCCTCGGGCAAGGCAGGCGACGTGCTGACGGTCGAGTTCACCGTCGCTGGGGTCGCCTGCATGGGCCTCAACGGCGGCCCTGCCTTCAGGCACAATGAAGCCTTCTCGTTTCAGATCGCGACCGAGGACCAGCAGGAGACCGACCGCTACTGGAACGCAATCGTCGGCAATGGCGGAGCCGAGAGCGCCTGCGGCTGGTGCAAGGACAAGTGGGGCGTCTCCTGGCAGATCACCCCGCGCGTGCTGACCGAAGCGCTCGCGGCCGGCGGCGCCGAGGCCAAGCGCGCCTTCAGCGCGATGATGGACATGAAGAAGATCGACGTCGCCAAGATCGAGGCGGCGCGGCGGGGGTGAAGGCGTGGGGCGTGGCGCCAGAAGGGGCCATTGCGAACAAACGCCGAACCGTGTTCCCCTCGCGCCATGTCCCTCGCCGCGATTCGCTCCGCCCCCGCCGATGAGCTCAACGACGCGCAGCGGCTTGCCGTCGAGCATGGGGAGGGGCCGCTGCTGGTGATTGCGGGGGCTGGCGTCGGCAAGACGGCGACGCTTGCTCATCGCCTTGCCCATCTCGTGCTCTCGGGCGTCGACCCCAAACGCGTCATGCTGGCGACCTTCTCGCGCCGCGCCGCCGCCGAACTCAACCGCCGCGTCCAGCGCATCCTCGCCCGCCGCCTTGCGCCCGAGGCCGCCGCGGCGGCGGCGCCGGCCTACTCGGGCACGTTTCATTCAATCGGCGCGCGGCTCCTGCGCGAATATGCGACGCGGCTCGGGCTCGACCCTGCTTTCACCATTCACGACCGCGAGGATTCGGCTGACTTGATGGCCCTCTGCCGTCACGAGGCTGGGCTGTCGCAGCAGGAGCAGCGTTTCCCAACCAAGGGGACCTGCGTCTCGATCTATTCGCGCGTCGTCAACGGCCGGCGCGAACTCTCTGAGACGCTCGGGCGCCACTACCCGTGGGCGGCCGCGCATGAGGCGGCGCTGCGCAATCTGTTCGCGGTCTATGTCGAGGCCAAGCAGCGCCAGCATGTGCTCGATTACGACGATCTTCTGCTCTATTTCGCCCAGATGCTTGCCGAGCCCGCGCTCGCCGCAGAGCTCGCCGCGCGCTTCGATCATCTGCTGGTCGACGAATACCAGGACACCAACCGCCTGCAGGCCGAGATCGTGCTGGCGCTGCGGCCCGAAGGGTGCGGGCTCACGGTGGTCGGCGACGACGCCCAGTCGATCTATTCGTTTCGCGCCGCGACGGTGCGCAACATCCTCGAATTTCCGCAGAGCTTCTCGCCGCCCGCGCGCGTCGTCACGCTCGAGCGCAACTACCGCTCGACCCAGGCGATCCTCGCCGCGGCCAACGCCGTCATCGCGCTCGCGCCCGAGCGCTTCCCCAAGAACCTGTGGAGCGAGCGCGAAAACGGCGGGGCGCCTGAACTGGCGAGCGTCGCCGACGAGGCCGAGCAGGCGCGTTTCGTCGCGATGCGCGTGCTGGAGAACCGCGAGGCCGGGGCGAGCCTCAAATCGCAGGCGGTGCTGTTTCGCGCCTCGCATCATTCCGCGGCGCTGGAGCTCGAACTGACGCGGCGCAACATCCCGTTCGTCAAATTCGGCGGGCTCAAGTTTCTCGACGCCGCTCATGTCAAGGACACGCTAGCGCTGCTGCGCTTTGCCGCCAATCCGCGCGACCGCATCGCCGGCTTCCGCGTCGCGCAACTTCTGCCGGGCATCGGGCCGGCGAGCGCGGAGAAGATTGTCGCTGCGGCGGCCGTCGATGAGAGCTTCGCGACGCTGGCCGCCTGGCAGGCGCCCTCGCGCGCGCGCGCCGCCTTCGACGACTTCGCGGCGTTGATGCAGCGCCTCGCGGCAGCCTCCCCCTGGCCGAGCGATCTTGGCGAAGCAATCGCCTGGCGCCAGGCGACGCTGGCGGAGACTTACGACGATGTCGCCGCGCGCTCAGCCGACCTCGACGCGCTCGAGCGCATCGCCGTGACCTTCCCCTCGCGCGAGCGTTTCCTCGCCGAGCTGACGCTCGATCCCCCTGACGCGACCAGTGACGAATCCGGGCCGCCGCTGCGCGACGAGGACTATCTCATTCTCTCCACCATCCATTCGGCCAAGGGCCAGGAATGGAAGTCGGTGTTTGTGCTCAATTGCGTCGACGGCTGCATCCCCTCCGATCTGGCGACCGGCTCGTCGGAGGAGATCGAGGAGGAGCGCCGCCTGCTCTATGTCGCGATGACGCGCGCGCGCGACACGCTGGCGCTGCTCGTGCCGCAGCGTTTCTTCGTGCATGGCCAGCCGAAGAACGGCGATCGCTATGTCTCCGCGGCCCGCACCCGCTTCATTCCGCCATCGCTGGTCAAACACTTTGAGCCGATCGCGTGGCCGCCTATCGCCGCGCAGGCCGCGCCGCGCTTTTCCGACGGCCCGAGGGTCGATCTCGCCGCGCGGATGCGCGCGATGTGGAAGTAGCGCGAGGCCTAAGCCTTGGGTCGGAAGGCGCGGCAGACGGCAGGGTCGGTCTCCAGCCGGTCGCCGCCGATCAGATCGAGACAATAGGGAATCGCCGGGAAGACCGCGTCGAGACAGGTGCGGATCGCCGCCGGCTTGCCCGGCAAATTGACGATCAGGCTGCGCCCGCGTGTGCCCGCGATCTGGCGCGACAGGATGGCGGTCGGCACCTCGAGCAAGCTGCGCGCGCGCATCAGCTCGCCAAAGCCCGGCAGGATGCGCTCGCAGACATCGGCGGTCGCCTCGGGCGTCACGTCGCGCGGGCTCGGGCCTGTGCCTCCGGTGGTCAGGATCAGGCCGCAGCGCTCCTCGTCGGCGAGCGCAATCAGCGCGGCGGCGATGGTCGCGCGTTGGTCGGGGATGAGTCGGCGCACCGCGCGCCACGGCGTCGTCAAGATCGCCGCCAGCGCCGCTTCGATCCCCGGGCCGCCTTTGTCCTCGTAGACGCCAGCCGAAGCGCGGTCGGAGATGGTGACGACGCCGATTGGGACCGCGGTCACGAAGAAACTCCATCCGTGGGGCGTAGCGCTGCGATGGCTTCCTCGACGCTATGAAAGAGATGATCGCGCCCGATCAGCGCTTCCAGCCCCTGACGGGCGAAGCTCTCCTGGGCGCGCACGGACTCGAGCCGGGCGAAGGCGACGTCGACGCCGGCGGCGCGCGAGCGGCGGATAATCGCCGCCAGCACCGTCGCCCCGGTGTAGTCGATCTCGGCGATCGCGTGAGCTTCGACAACCAACAGCCGCACGCCGGCTTCGGAGAACGCCCGCAGCGATTGCTGGAAGGCGTAGGCGTTGAGGAACGACAGGGTCGCTTGCGGCGCGACGACGCGCACGCCGGGCACGCGCTCGCCTGCTTTCAGCGCGCTCAGCGGCCACCAGATCGAGGTGCCGGGGACGCGCTCGAACTCGACGACGCGCGCGCGGGTCGTCATCCAGACGCCGTGCAGCAGCGAGAGGATGATGCCGACGCCGACGCCCTGCTGGATCGGCAGCACGAGCAGCGCCAGCAGCGTCACGACGACCAGGGCGAACTCGCTGCGGCTGCGTCGCCAGACATCGAGCATGGTCGCTGTGCGAATGATGCGCTGGGCGACGAACAGAAGCACGCCGGCAAGCGCCGCATAGGGCACGTGGGCGAGCAGGCCGGTGCCGAACGCCGCCAGCGCGATCGCCAGAGCGGCGCAGACCAGCGCGCCAAGCTGCGACACGCCGCCGGTTTCGGAAACGACCGCGGTGCGCGGCGGGCTCGCGTCGACCGGAAAGGCGCCGACCAACCCGGCGACCAGATTGGCGGCGCCCAGGCCGACGAAATCGCGCCCGACATCCGCGCCTTCGGGGGAGTTGCCGGCGAAGCTGCGCGTCGTCGCCGCCGTCTGCACCATGATGACCAGGGCGATCAGCAGCGCGAGGAGCCCAAGTTGCGGCAGATCGGCGAACGCCGCCGACGGCCAAACCAGCTTTGGGGTCGCGCCCGCCACCGCGCCGAGCGTGGCGACGCCCTGCCCCTCTAGCCCGAGCATCGCCGTCAGTCCGGCGGCGAGAACAAGCCCGATCAACGCGCCGGGAAAGCGTGGCCCCAAACGTTCGCCAACGAGCATGATCGCCAGCACGCCGAGACCGAGGCCGAGCGTCGGCAGGTTGGTCGCCCCGAGCCCGCGAGCGATCGTCGCGACCTGGACGACCAGCGACCCGGACGGCTGCGCGACGCCGAGCAGCGCAGGCGCCTGACTGACAATGATATGGCCGGCGATGCCGGCAAGGAATCCGGTGGTGACAGGGATCGACAGCAGATCGGCGATGAAGCCGAGGCCGAGAGCGCCGCCGAGTGCGAGGATGAGCCCGACCAGCAGCGCCAGCGCCGCCGCGTCGGCGGCGTAGTGGGGCGAGCCGGCGTTCGCCAGCAGCGCCAGCGCGCCGGCGAAAATCGGCGCGATGGTCGAATCGGCGCCGACCGAGACGAGCCGCGAGGCGCCGAACACGGCAAAACCGACCGCGCCGGCAAACAGCGCGATGAAGCCGATCTCCGGCCCGAGCCCGGCGAGCCGCGCCGTCGCCATCTGTTCGGGGATCGCGATCGCGGCGAGCGTCAAGCCGGCGATCGCGTCCGGCCCCAGATCCTGCCAGCCCCAGCCGGCGAAGGAGCGGAACAGCGGCCAGGGACGCGGCGGCGCAAGGGCGGGCGTTTCGCTCATCTCAGGGTTGGCGCTCAAGGAATGGGCGCTCGCGGGGTCGCGCGGCCTCAAGGGTCGCATTCAGGCCAATCCGCGCCGCCCCGTCAATGCGGCGAATGGCTTTCGCCACCCCTTGCAACGCGATAGGTTCGCGCTCGCGGCCCCCGGGGGAGCTCTGTCTCGATGTTCACGCGACGCCTAGCGGTGGCGATCGGCCTGCTGTTTGCGCTCATCGGCGCCCAAGGCCCCGAGTTTTCCCAGCAGTATCGCCAACGGCTAGGGGGCGCTCTCGACGAACTGACTCGCGTCGTCGCCGATTTCGACGCCGATGCGGCGCGCCAGGCGATGACGCCGGTCGAGGCGATCGCCCGCCTCGAGGGCAATCCCGACCCGCTCGCCCAAGCGCGCGGATCGGCGATCGAAGGTGACATCGCCCGCCAGGGGCGCCTTCAGAGCGCCTATGACGAAATGAGGAGCGCCGGGACGATGAAGCGCCTCTTCGCCATGGCGCTCGACTTCGACCCCGGCATCGCGTCGCAGACTTTGCAGAACTTCGAACCGGCGGTCCCTATCACGGCCGAGACGCTGGTCTTCGCCGGCATCGCGCTGGTCATCGGCTGGGGCGGAACCCACCTCTGCGCCTGGCCGATCCGCCGCCGTTGGCGCGAGCGGCAGGCCAGCCGGCGGGTCGCCCGCGCCGCCTAACGGCCGAGGCGAGCCGGGTTTCCCGCGCCCCTCCCTAACTCAACGGAACGCGTCAAACCTCGGGTCGCCTCCTGGCCCGATGCTTATGGTTGACCAAACGTTGCGGGCGGGTAACCCTAATTGTAGCAATTTGAAACGAATGAGAACGAACGGGGTAGGAATTCGCCTGTCCCCCGTGTGGGTGTGCGGCGAGCGTGGTGTCGGTCAGATGAGCAGCGTCAGGTCTCCGGCGGCGATCGCGCCCCAACGACGCACGATCCTTGGCGTCTCGACCGAGGCGCTGACCAGCGAAAGCGCCGCCGACTGGCTCGACGCCCGCATGACGCGGCGGCAGACCACGAAAGTCGCCTTCCTTAACGCCCACATGGCGACGATGGCGCGGCGCGACGCCTTCTTCCGCAAGGTTCTGGACGATTTCACCGTCTTCAACGACGGCGTCGGCGTCGATATCGCCAGCCTGTTCAAATACGGCAAATCCTATCCCGACAATCTCAACGGCACGGACTTCATTCCGTTCTTTCTGGCGCGGACCAAGAATCGTTTGCGCATCTACCTGCTCGGCGCCCGCCCGGATGTGGTGGAAAAAACGGCCGAGCGATTGGCCGCGGACTTTCCCCAGCATCGCATCGTCGGCGCCTGCGACGGCTATTCCTACCGCTATAAGAATGTCGCGGGCCTCATCCACGAGGCGCAAGCCGACCTGATTCTGGTCGCGCTGGGCAATCCCTTGCAGGAAGTCTGGATCGCCGACAACTTGGCCGCAAGCGGCGCCGTGATGGCGATGGGGGTCGGCAGCTTCTTCAATTTCACCGCCAACGCCGTCCCACGCGCGCCGCGCCTGGTGCGCAAACTGCGCGGCGAATGGCTATTCCGTCTGTGGCTTGAACCACGGCGCCTATGGCGGCGCTATGTCGATGGCGGCGTCGTGTTTCTCGCCCACGCCGTTCGCGATGCGATCGTCTCGCGGCTGAAGGCGGGCGCGTAGTCCGCTAAAGCCCGATTTCTCGATAGACGCCAGCGACGCAGGCCGCCATCGCCGCGTCAGAATAGAAATCGCGCTGCTGCGCAAAACCTCTGTCGGCAAGAACGCGCAGGCCAGCGCCCTGCCCGATCATCCCGCCCAGCGCGCTCGCCAAAGCCTCGCCGTCGCCGGGCTCCACCAGCACGCCCGCGCCTTGACCGAGAACGTCGGCGACGCCTTCGATTCTGGCGCCGACGACCGGCAGACCCGCCGCCATCGCCTCCAGCAGAACCATCGGCAGGCCCTCGCCGAACAGGCTCGGCACAACGAACAGATTCATGCAGCTCAGCTCCGCCGCGACGTCCGAAGCGAAGCCGACCCAGTCGACATGAGGATCGAGCCCCAGATCATGCGCGAGCGATTTGACGCTGCGTTCGTAAGCTGCGCTCTCGAACGCGCCGACCAGCCGCAAGCGCACCGGAAGATTCTGTCGCCGCAGGGCGGCCGCCGCTTGCAGCAGAATTTCGACGCCCTTGCGCGGGCGGAACAGCGCGATCATGCCGAGCGTCCAGGTCGGGGCTGGCGCCTGCCAGTCGTTGGTCGGTTTGACGCTCGGCACGCCGTTGGGCACGAGGCGAATTCTGTCCTCGCGAAAACCGGCCGACAGCAACTCGCGCTGGAGGCTTGGCGAAACTGCGAAGAGCCGCAGCGCCCGGCGCGCGCACAGCGCCTCGACGCGCGCGTTGACGCCATTGCGCAACGCGCTTTCGGTATCGCGCGACACGGGGCTGTGAACGTGGTGCACCAGCGGCAGATTTGCTTGCAGCGACGCGAGCCACCCCACCATCAGCGAGCGCACCGTGTGAGTGTGAAACGCGACATAGCCTTCGCGCCGCGCCAGCGCCGCGAGGCGCGCGCCGATCAAGGGATCGAAGCGCGAACGCATTGGCGTTGGATACAGCGGCGCGGTCTGCGTGTGGCGCGTCGCAGCGAATTCACCAGGCTTCAGGCAGGCGAAGCCGACTTCGTAACCATGTTCGGGCAGACGCGCGGCGAGAAGATCCTGCACGCGCTCAGCGCCGGCGTAAAACTCGCCGTTGACGATATGAAGGATCTTCCTATTCATTGCGGGTGAAGGCTTCCTTATAAAGTTCGACAGGGAGATGCGCGATCTGTTCAACCAGGCGAACGGGCATGACTGACCACCTCGTCGATCAGCGCGCCATAGCGATTGAGCGCGGCGCTGAGCGAAAAATCGCGCGCTCGCGTCTGGCGCGGCGCAGGGTCGCCGGGCTCTGCGAGCGCTTGGTTCAGCGCGCGCACCATGCCTTCGACGTCGCCGACCGGAACCAGCGTCCCGAGTCCGGGCGCATCGAGAATTTCCGACGGCCCGCCACAGGCGGTGGCGGCGACCGGCAGGCCATGCGCCAGACCCTCAACGCAGGTGAGCCCGAAGGCTTCGTGATGCGACGACAGCGCGAGACAGCGCGCCGCGCCGAGCCGCGCTGCGACATCGCAGGTGAACCCCGGCATCTCAACCCGTTCGGCCACGCCCAGCGCGCGCGCCTCGGCTTCGAGCCGCGCCCGCTCTGGCCCTTCGCCGAGGACGATCAGCCGCGCCTTTGCATCATCGAGCCGTGTGAAGGCGCGCAGCAGCGTGACGAAATCCTTGTCGGGGACGAGACGGCCGAGCGCGACGATGGTCGGCGGTCGCGCCGCAAGCGACGCGGCGTCGAGCGGGGGCGGGAACGGCTCGGGCGCGGCGGGATTGGCGATGGCGTGAGCGCGCGCGGAGGGAACCGCGAAACGTGCGACCAGATCATCGCGCAGGACATTCGAAACGGCGACGCTCGCGGCGCTCAGGCGGGAGATGAGCGGCGTCAGGCGATAGCCGATCCGGCTCAGCCGCTCCGGCTCGCTGGCGAAGAAGCCGTGGTAAGTGAGGATGGCGCGGTCACGGCGCCCGGCGATCGTCGCCGCGACCGTATGCTTGAGATTGGCGGCCGCGAGCGCCGACAGGCTGGCGTCGGGACGGCGCGCGGCGATCAGGCGGGCGAGCGCCAGCGTCGCGCGGCCATGACCGCGCGGCAGCACTTCGAGGACAATGTCAGGCGACAGCAGATGAAGAGATTGGCTCGCCTCGAAATCGACGACGAAGGTGACCTTGTCGCCGCGCGCGGCAAAGCCGCTGGCAAGGCGCGCCCATACCCGCTCCGCGCCGCCGCCGACCAGCGCATGGACATAGAACAGCAGCGCGCGAGGTCGGGCGGGCGAGTTCGGCATCGAGGCGAGCTTGTAGCGGAGTTCGCGGCGCTCGGGAAATCGGTCGCGGCGAGTCTCCCCTCAGAGGAGCGCCCATGAGCGCCGTGCGCCTGCTATTGCCGCAGGGCGGGCTCAAGCGCTGGCACCGCGCGCTGGCCGAACAGATCGCCGCCGAGGGCGCCCGCGTGCTGATCGCGCTACGCCCGCGCCGCGGCGCGCCGCCGCCCGCCACCGCGCTGATCGAAGCGTTGGAGGACCTGCTGCGCCGGGGCGGTCGGCCGAGCGCGACCGAACCCGAGACCCTCGGCGCCTGGAGCGCGGAAAGCGAGGGCGACGTCGATCTCGTCTTCGACCTCACCGGCTCGAGCGAACCCCAGCCAAACGCGATCGTCCCCTATTACGACGGCGCGCCGGGCGATGTCGCGCGCGACGCGGCGCTGCTCGCCGGCCGCGCGCCCTGGATCGAGCTCACGGTCTTGGGCGGCGACGGCGCGCTGGTCTACGCCAGCGCGTTGCCGGCCCTGCCGGCTGGCAGGCGGCTCAATGGCGGGCGCGCCGCAGTCGCGCTCGCGCTTTCGGCGCTCGTTCGCCGGCTCGCCGTCAGCGGCCTTGGCATAGGCCGCCCGCCACGCGCGCCGCTCGCCACGTTGGCGACTGCTCCACTCGCCTTCGCCGCCGCTTCGCTGGCTGAATCGATCGCGCGGCGGCTGCGACGGCTCGTTATCCACGACGGCCATTGGCGAATCGGCCTGCGTCGGCGCGAGGACAACGATGCGCTTCTGACTGGCCTCGACCGGATCGACGCCGCGCCCTGGCGTTGGCTGCCTGACGACCGCCAGCGCTATTTCGCCGACCCGTTCCTGTTCAAGGAGGGCGGCGTCACTTACGTTTTCTGCGAGGAGTTCCCTTATGCGACTGGCCGAGGGG
Source organism: uncultured Alphaproteobacteria bacterium (assembly GCA_963835215.1). GTDB lineage: Bacteria > Pseudomonadota > Alphaproteobacteria > Rhizobiales > Beijerinckiaceae > Roseiarcus. The sequence goes on from CAWIES010000002.1 coordinate 193,860, forward strand.
TCATTTCCGTCTTCGCGCTCGATGAGGCCGGCAATCCTGGGCCGACGCGGGTGGTGCTGGAGCGCCCCTATCACCTCTCCTATCCCCTCGTCTTTCGCGCCGAAGGCCAGATCTGGATGATGCCGGAAAGCGGCGCCAACCGGACGCTCGAACTCTATCGCGCCCAGCATTTCCCCGACCGCTGGACGCTCGACCGCGTGTTGCTCAGCGACGTCGAACTCGCCGACGCCACGCCCTTTGAATCGGGCGGCCGCTGGTGGCTGACCGCCGCCAGCGGCGAGCCGACCGGCTCGACCTGGGACAGCCTGTCGATCTTTAGCAGCGCCAACCCGCTCGGACCGTGGACGCCGGCGTTCGCCGGCCCGGCTCTGATCGACGCCTCGGCGGCGCGCCCGGCCGGCCATCTGTTCACGCTGGAAGGGGCGCTGTGGCGGCCCGCGCAGGATTGCCGGGCCGACTACGGCGCGGCGCTGGTCTTCTGCCGGGTCGACGCGCTCGGGCCGGGTCGCTTTGAGCAGACGCCGATGCGCCGCTTCGCGCCGCCGGGCGGATTGCATTCGTTCAACGCCACCGAGCGATTTGTCGCGATCGACGCGGCGGGCTCGCAGACCCGCGGCGCGCGGCTCGACGGATTTGCGACATGATCTCGCGCCGCGCGCTGCTCCTTGCCGGCGCAGCCGGCGCGCTCGGCGCCGGCCCCACTCGCGCCGCATCCGCGCCGGCGAGCCTTGCCGAAGCGGCCGCAGGCGCCGGCTTGCTCTACGGCGCCGCGATCGGTCAACAGGCGCTCGACGATCCCGCCTACGCCGCGCTCTACCGCAGCCAGACCAGCATCCTGACCACCGAAAACGCGATGAAGTTCGACTGGCTGCGCCCGGCGTCCGACCGCTTCGACTTCTCGACTGCCGACGCCATCGTCAGCTTCGCCGCCGCTAACGGCAAGCCGCTGCGAGGCCATACGCTGATCTGGAACGACAACGCCCCCGACTGGCTGAAACGCCTATCGGGCCGCGAGGTCGAGCGCGTCTTCGACGAGCACATCGAGCGGGTCGTCTCGCGCTACGCCGGCAAGCTCTATGCCTGGGACGTCGTCAACGAGCCGTTCTGGCCGATGGGCGGCAAGCCGGGCGGCTGGCGCGACGGGCCGTGGTACGCGGCGATGGGGCCGGCCTATGTCGAGCGCGCGTTCCGACGGGTGGCGGCGATCGACAAGACCGCCCGCCTCGCGCTCAACGAGGCGCAGTGTGACAACGACCACGAATGGGGCCGCTCGATCCGCCCGCTGCTCGCCGGGCTGGTCGAAAAGCTGCTCGACGCCGGCGCGCCACTCGACACGATCGGTCTGCAAAGCCACTTGCGCCCGCAGTGGCCCTCCGACTATCCCGCCTTCGGGCGCTATGTCGAAGCTTTCGCCGCCCGGGGCCTTTCGGTCTCGATCACCGAATTCGATGTCGACGATTCCTCCTTTGCCGACGATGTCGGCGAGCGCGACCGCGCGGTCGCGGCGACGGCGGCGAGGTTCCTGACCCCGGTCCTCGCCGTTGCGGGGGTCGACATGGTGGTCACCTGGCAATTGTCGGACCGCTACTCCTGGTATCGCTCGCTGTCCCGCCGCCCGGCGCGCCCGCTGCCCTTCGACGACGCCTTGCGCCCCAAACCGTTCGCCGCGGCGATGGCTGCGGCCTTTGCCGCGGCGCCGGCGCGCAAACCCACTGCGCCCGCCCTCCGGCCCTAAGCTGAGCGTCGGGCGGGCTCCGGCAATCGTTTGGTAACCATGACGCTCTACTTTCGGCGATGGACCCGGAAGGCGCCGCGCCATGCGGCGCTATCCCGAGAAAGTTAGTGCGTTCCATGACCGCCAGTTCCGCCCCTCCTCTCCTGCGAGCCGGCATGGCGGGCGCCGACGCCGGAGACGCCGCCTCGATGGTCGACGTCGGCGAACTCGCGCGCATCGCCCGGCGGCGCCTGCGGCTGCTGCCGCTTTGTCTGGCGATCGCCGGCGCGATTGCGCTCGCCTATATCGTGCTGACCCCGACCCGCTACGCGGCGGAGATGTCGATCCTGGTCGATCCGCGCGAGCGCCCGCAGCCCGGCCTCGACGCGCAGCCGATGCCGCAGAACCCCGATATCGCGCTGGTCGAGAGCGAAATGCGCATCCTCGTCTCCAAGGCGGTCCTGCGCCGCCTCGCGCTGACGCAGAACATCAGGGCGGATCCAGAATTCCAGCCCGGCGTGCTCGCGATGATGTTTGACGGTCTGATGAGCCCGCTGCGCGGCGCGCCGGGAGGCGACGCCGACGCCCGGCTCGACGCGCTGGTCGAAGCGCTCGGCAAGCGCATCTCAGTCAAGCGCGACGAGCGCAACTATCTCCTCGACGTCGAAGTCCGCGCCGCGACGCCCGAAAAGGCAGTGCGCTGGGCGAGCGGCCTCGCCGACGCGTTCTTCGCCGAGCAGGGCTCGCTCGGCGACGACATCATCGCCAAGCAATCCGCCTGGCTCGACACGCGCATCGAGGATTTACGCACGCAGGTCGACGCGGCCGAGCGCCACGCGCAGGACTATCGCGAGGCCAACGCGATCGTGTTCAGCGACGGGCGCATTTCGCCCGAGCAGCAGCTCAAGGACGCCAACGACGCGCTGGTCGTGGCGCGCGGCAAGCGGGCCGAGGTGGAGGCGCAAAGCGATCAGGTCAAGGCGGCCCTCGAGTTCCTCATCCGCCGGCGGCGTCGGCGAGGCGCTGCGCTCGCCGGTGATCGAAAAGCTGCGCGCCGACCAGGCCGCGCTCGCGCGCGACGAAGCCTACGAAGCCTCGACGCTGGGGCCGCGCCATCCAAGCTATCTCACCACCCGCCTGCAACTGGAATCGGTACAGGCGGCGATCGACGCCGAACTCAAGCGCATTCGTTCGTCAAGCGAGCGCGAGCTCAAAGCCGCGCGCGCCGCCGAACAGGACGCCGCCAAGCTGGTCGCGACGCTGGAGGCGACCAACCAGCAATTCGGCGATCGGCGCATCGAACTCGACCGGCTCGACAGCGACGCCAAGACCCTGCGCGCCAGCTACGAGAAGGCGCTGGCCTCGCGCGAGAACGTGCGCCGCGACGTCATTGATACGCCGCACAGCACGCTAGTCGATCCGCCGACCGCGGAAATCGGCCGCGTCAGCCCACACGCCCGGCTCGCTCTGTTCCTGGCGCTGGTCGCCGGCCTCAACCTGTGGTTCGCCGCCGCCTTCGCCGCCGAGTATCGCGAGCGGCGCGGCGCGGGGCGCCCGTGCCCGCCGCCCAGCCGCCCCGGGCCAAGGTCGACCCGCCGATGGCCGCCGTCGCGCCTGCGGCGGCTGCGGCGCCAGTCGTGGCGGCGGCCGCTGCGCCAACTCCGGCGCAATCCGGCCTCTTCGGCTTCGACCTCGCCGCGCCCGCCTTTACGGCGCCAAACGCCGTCGAGGGCGGCGACGAGACCGTGGGGCTTGCCGCCGCGCAAACGGCGATGACCGACGATCCGGCCTACGCCGCCGCGATCAACGCAATTCGCGAGCGGCTCAATGAGCGCCTGATCGGCGGCGCCGGCGCGGCGCCGGTCGTTGCGATCATCGCCAGAGCGCGCGGCGAAGGCGGCTCCACCATCGCGCTGTCGCTCGCCCAGGCAATCGCCGCCTCGGGCAAACGCGCACTGCTGGTCGACTGCGATCATCGCCGGCCGACGCTGAGCGCCTTCGCTCGCCGGCTGCGCAAGGTCATCATCGACCAGCCTGGGCAGGTCGCGAGCATTCTCACGCGCGACGCCAGCTCGGGCGGCGAAGCGTTGATCCTGCCGCTCGGCGGCCCCGGCGGGCGAGCGTTGAGCGCGCGCTTGCACGAGCGGTTCGACTGGATCCTGCTCGACTGCGGACCATTGACCGGAGTCGGCGCGCTGCTCGCCTTCGAAAAGACCGCTGACGCCGCAGTGATCGTTGACGCCGCCGGGACCGACGCCGCCGCGCTCGCGGCGGCGGCCGAGCGCGACAAGATCGGCGCGCTCGCCGTCGGCGTCGTGCGCACTCCCGCCCGGACGCCGAGGGCGACGGCGTGAGCCTGTCGCTCGCCGCCCCCTTCGCGGCGGAGGATCGCGAACGCCCGCGCCTGAAGGCGGCCGCACGCGCTTGCGCCTTCGCCGCGGCGATCATCGCCTTCGTCGTCTCGTCGATGACGCTCTATAGCCTCGGCGTGCTCTACGACGCGCCGGGCGGCAGCGCGCTCGGCAAGCTGCATCCGGCGACCTATCTCGCCGTGCTGGCGCTGATCCTCGAGGCGGCCTCGCGCCGTCGCCCCTTGGCCTATCTTCTCGCTCTGCCGCTGCGCTTCCCCGGCGCGGCGCTATTCGTCGTCAATCTCGCGCTGATCGTCGCCTATGCGGCGCTGTTCGCGCACGAGCCGGTCACGCCGCTGATCGACAGTTTTCTCGTCGCGACCATCCTGCTGGCGCTCTACGAAGACTTCAGCGAAGGCGAGCGCGTGGCGCTGCGGCGGGCGCTGCATGTCATCATGCTCGCCAACGCGTCGCTGGGCATTCTCGAATTCGCCTTCCACTTCCGTCTGACGCCCTACTTCGCCGGCGGGCGGCCGATCCTTGGCGACTACCGCTCGACGGCTCTGTTCGGCCATCCACTGCTCAACGCCGGTTCGACCGCGCTCTACGCGGCGATGCTGATCCTGGGCGCCGACCGGACGCTGCGCGCGCCGCGGCGGCTGGCGTTGCTGACGATCCAGCTCGTCGCCCTCGTCGCTTTCGGTGGGCGCACTTCGTTGTTGCTGGCGGGCGTTGCGGTCGCTTTCGGCGCGCTGCGCGGCCTTGTCGAATTGGCGGGCGGGCGGCGCTTTGACCTGCGCGCCGCGCTCGCCGCCGCGATCATCGCCCCGCTGGCTGTCGCGGCGTTCGCCGCCGCCTGGCTCGGCGGCGCGCTGGCGCCGCTGCTCGAACGCTTCACCGCCGATCGCGGCTCGGCCAATACGCGCTTCGTCATCTTCGATTTCTTCAACGTGTTCTCGCCCGAGGACGTTCTTTTCGGTCCCGACCCGCAGCGCCTGGCCTCGCTGCAAAACACCTTCGGCGTCGAATACGGCATCGAGAACGGCTGGCTCGGCCTCGTCTTCCAGTATGGCGCGTTGATGACCACCTTCTTCCTCGTCGGCCTGTTCGCGCTGATCGGCGAATTGTGGCGACGGGCGAAATCGGGCGCTTGGGCGATCGTCCTGCTGTTCCTGCTGCAAGCGAGTTCGGCCGCCAGCCTGTCGGTCAAATCTTTCGAGTTCAACCAGTTCGCCATCCTGATGCTGGTGATCTTCGATCGCCGCGCGGGCGGGCGAACTCAGGGAGAGGCGCCGTGAGGACCGGCGGCCTCTTGCGCAACACCCTGCTCTACCTGCCGGTGCAACTGGTCTCGCCGTTGCTGCAATTCACCGTGACGGTGGTCTGGACTCACCTCTTTGACCCGGCCGTCTATGGCATCGTCGCCTTCGTCATCGCCGCTCAGGAGCTGACCGGCGGGCTGGGCCTTGCCTGGTGGTCGGTCTATCTGCTGCGCTTTCGCCAGCGTTACGCCGACACGAATCCCGAGGGCTTCGCGGCGATGGATGCGCGGGTCGTCGCCGGCGGCGCGCTCAGCCAGATCGTCTTCGCGCTGCCGGTCCTGGCGCTGGTTGGCCTCGATCCTTCGCTCGCCCTGTTCGCCGCGACCGCCGCCTATCTCGCCAGCCGAGCGGTGCTCAACCACTATGGCGAAGTCGCCCGGGCCACGCACCGCATCGGCGTCTATTCGCTGGCGCAATTGTCGAGCCCGGTGCTCGGCTCGGGTCTGTCGATCCTCGCGGCGATCGTGCTGCGCGCCGACGCCGCCACCGCGCTCGCCGCGATGGCGCTTGGCCAGACGATTGGCGTTATCGCCACCGCGATCGGTCTCGGGCGCCGCCCGCGCCTCGGCCGTTTCGATCCGGCGATCTTCCGCGAGGCGCGCGACTTCGCGCTGCCGGTGATCTTTTCTGGCCTGTTCGTCTGGGCGGCGGCCAATGGCGTGCGCGTGCTGGTCGGCGCAGGCGAAGGCGTCGTCGGCGTCGGCCTGTTCTCGGTCGGCTGGGGGCTCGGCCAGCGGCTCGCTGCGATGCTGGCTTCGCTGTGCGCGGTCGCCGCCTTCCCGCTCGCCGTCGACCGGCTTGAAGCTGGCGACCGCGACGGCGCGTTGCGCCAGGTCGCGCTCAACGGCGCGCTGATGTTCGGCCTGATGGCGCCGGCGGCGGTTGGCGTTGCGCTGCTCGCCGCGCCGTTCGTTCGGCTCGCGGTCGCGGCGCAATTTCAGGCGGCGACGATTGTCATCCTGCCGCTGGCGGTCTTCACCGGCGCGGCGCGCGCGCTGCGCGTCCACACCGGCGATCAGACCGCGCTGCTGCTGCGCCGCACCCGCGTGATGACGATCTTCAATTTTCTCGACGCTGTAGCGGCGTTGCTCGGCGGCGCTATTGGCGAACATCTCGGCGGCGGGGTCGGCGCGGCGATCGGCTGCCTTGCGGGAACCTGCGTCGGCTCGACGGTGGCGATGACCTTCGTCATCTCGCGCATGGGCTTGCGCGTTCCAGTCGCCGCGATTTTGGGGATCATCGCCGCCGCCGCAATTATGGGCGTGGCGCTCGGCCTCGCGCCGGCGCCGACTGGCGCGCTTGGCCTCGCGGCGCGGATTGTCGTCGGCGCGCTGATCTACGCTGTGGCGATCGCCGCGCTGGCGCCGCCGGTTCGCCGTTTCGCGCTCGCGCAATTGGCGTTCGTCATACGTTTGCGCTCGGGCGGAAGCGTAACGGCGCCACACTTGGCCGTGCGCGGGCGATGCGTTAGGCTCTTGTCATGTACTCCGCGGTCACCAATCACATCCGCGTCGCGGTAGAACCTTCATACTCGCCCGAGCGCTCGCTGCCCGACGAAGGGCTGCACTTCTGGCTGTACACGATCGAGATCGCCAATCTCGGACGCCGAGCGGTGCAGCTCACTCATCGTCATTGGGTCATCATCGATGCGAGCGGCCGACGACAAGAAGTGCGCGGCGTTGGCGTCGTCGGCGAACAGCCGCGGCTCGAACCTGGCCAGTCGTTCCGCTACACCTCCGGCTGTCCGCTCGGCGAACCCAGCGGCATGATGCAGGGCGCCTATCGCATGGTCGCCGAGGACGGCGAAGAGTTCGAAGTCGCGGTGCCGCCGTTCTCGCTCGACATCCCCAGCGCGCCGCGCGTGGTGAACTGAGCGCGCCTCAGTCGGTCGCCTTGAGAATTTCCGTTTTCACCATGACCTTCAGCGCCTCGGCGTCAATCGGCCCGATCTGCTTGAAGGCGATCGAGCCGTCGCCGCGCACGATGAAGGTCTCCGGCACGCCGTAGACGCCCCAGTCGATGCCGGCGCGATCGTCGGGGTCGAGGCCGACCTTTGTGTATGGGTCGCCCATCGCGCCGAGGAAGCGCTTGACGTTCTCGGCGGGGTCCTTCTGCGCGACGCCGATCAGCGTGACGCCCTTGGCTTTGAGCGCGGGATCGGCGGCGAGCACCATCAGATAGGGGTGCTCGGCATGGCAGGGCTGGCACCACGAAGCGAAGATGTTGACCACGGTGACGTGGCCCTGGCGCAGATCGGCGTCGCTGAGGCTGGGCGCGCCGTCGATGCCGGCAAGATCGAGCGGGGGGGCGCTTTGTCCGATCAACGCCGAGGGAATGCGCGAAGCGTCGCCCGCGTAGAGACGGAAGAACAACAGTCCCGCCAGCGCCACGAAGACGATCAGCGGCAGCATCGCCAGCAGACGGCGCCGGCGTAGCGGCGCCGTGGCGCCCGCGTTCACGCGGCCTCCAAATCACGCCGCGTCGCTTCGAGCTTGGCGAGCGCGCGGCTGAGCGAGCGATAGTCGAACAGGATCGCGCCGATCATTGCGAGGATCGACGCCCCAGCGACCAGATAGGCGGCGACGATGAAACCGATGTGCGGGACTTCGCTCATGCGCCGGCGCCGCCGCTCGCCAGCGCAGGGGCGAGCGCATCGCCCTGCGCGGCCGCGATCATCGTCAGGCGCGCGAGCCGCCGGCGCAGGATCTCGTTGCGGATCGCCAGCAGATACAGCAGGGCGAACAATAGTGTGAAAGCGAGCGCCATCGTCAGCAGCGGCCACAGCAGTTCGGGAGCGATGGTCGGCCCGCCGAGGCGGAACACCGAGGCCGGCTGGTGCAGCGTGTTCCACCAATCGACCGAGAATTTGATGATCGGCAGATCGACGCAGCCGACCAGCGTCAGGATCGCGGCGGCGCGCGCGGCGCGGCCCTGATCCTCGATCGAGCGCCACAGTGCGATCAGGCCGAGATAAATAATGAACAGCACCAGCACCGAGGTCAGCCGTGCGTCCCAAACCCAATAGGTCCCCCACATCGGCTTGCCCCATAGCGAGCCAGTGACGAGGCAGATGAAAGTGAAGCCGGCGCCGAGCGGCGCGCCCGCCTTCTGCGCGGCGTCGGCGAGCGGGTGGCGCCAGACCAGGGTGCCGAGGCTAGCCAACGCCATCACGCCAAAGATCAGGCTCGACAGCCACGCCGCCGGCACGTGGATGTCCATGATTTTGACCGTCTCGCCCTGCTGGTAGTCGGGCGGCGCGGAGAAGCTCATCCACAGGCCGATGGCGAACGTCACCGCGGTCGCGAGGGCGAGCCACGGCACGGCTCGGCGCGTAAAGGCGAGGAAGTTTGTGGGGTTGGCGAGACTGCCCATCGCGGGCCTTTTATCCTTGCCGCGCGCGAGGGGCAATGCCGGACCCAAAGCTTTGAGCGATAAGATAAAGTTTACCCATTTCTGCGACCGTTCCAGCATGACGTGTTGACGCTCGCTCCCCGGCTTTGGGCGCGCTTCAATGGCATGACGCCGTACGTTCATCCCGGTCGCAGCCCGGATTCGCCCCAAAAACGCGATTCACGCCGCGTCGTCGCTCGACGACGGCGATCGCCGCCTCCGGGCGCCAGAATGGCGACGACGGGATTTGCTGCGTATGCTCGACTTCAAGGCCGAGACGACTCGAGGCGGCACCGCTGAAGCGGCGCTCGCTCGCCTCAATCGTGAATTCCGGGCGATCAGTTCCTGCCACCAAACGTTAATGCGGGCGGTCGATGAGCCGACTCTGCTCGCCGAGATCTGCCGCATCGTTTGCCACGAGGCGGGCTACCGCATGGCCTGGGTCGGCTACGCCGAGCACGACGCCGCCAAAACGGTGCGCCCGGTCGCCGGCGCCGGCGACGATGGCGGCTATCTCGCCCGGGCGGGCATCACCTGGGCCGACACGCTGCGCGGGCGCGGCCCGAGCGGCGCGGCGATCCGCACCGCCGCGACCGTCTGGGTGCAGGACTTGGCCAACGACCCGCGCGTTGCGCCGTGGCGCGCCGACGCGCTGGCGCGCGACTTTCGCGCGACCGTCGCACTGCCGCTCAAGAACGAAACGGGTGGTGTGCTCGGCGTCTTCTGTCTCTACGCGGGCGAGGCCAACCCCTTCACCGTCGAGGAAATCCGACTGCTCGAGGAATTGGCCGCCGACATCTCCTTCGGTATCGTCACGCTGCGACAGCGCGCGGCGCGGGACCATGCCGAAGCACAATTGCACGCGTTCGTGCAGACCATCCCCGACATTATCTGGTCGAAGAACATCGAGGGGCGCTACACCCGCTGCAATGCCGCCTTCGGGCGCCTACTCGGACGCGCCGAAAAGGACATCGTCGGCAAGACCGACTATGAGCTGGCGCCGCGTGAAATGGCGGAGGCCTACCGCAGGGGTGACCGCACGGCGATCGAGACCGGCGCGGTCCATTCGGCGGAATTCGAAACGATCCTGCCCAATGGCCAGAGCGCCCTGTTTGAAGTGCTCAAAGCGCCCCTACGCGACGACAGCGGCCGGACGACCGGCGTCATCGGCGTCGCGCGCGACGTTTCCGAACGACGCCGGGCCGACGAACGCCAGCGCATCGCCGCCACCGCCTTCGAGGCGCAAGAGGGCATCCTGATCGTTGGCGTCGATCAAACGGTGCTGCGCGTCAACCGCGCCTTCATCGACATGACCGGTTACCAGGCCGACGAGGCGGTCGGCCAGACGATGGCCCAGCTCGCCGCCAGCGGCGAGCGGCGCATGGCCGAAATCGTCGAGGTCGTCGCGCGCGAGGGCGCCTGGAGCGGCGAATACGCCGCCAGCCGCAAGTCTGGCGAGGTCTTTCCAGTTTGGGCGACGGTCGCCAAGGTCACCGGCAAGGGCGGCGAGATCACGCATTACGTTGCGACGATGACCGACCTCGCCGAGCGCCGGCGCGCGGAGCGGGAGATCGAGACCCTCGCCTACTACGACCGGCTGACCGGGCTGCCCAACCGCCGCCTGTTCCTCGACCGATTGCAGCAGGCGCTCGCCGCCAGCCGGCGCAGCGGCCACATGGGCGCGCTGCTGTTCATCGATCTCGACAATTTCAAGCAGCTCAACGACACCAGCGGCCATGAGGTCGGCGATCAACTGCTGGTCGAGGTCGCGCAGCGACTCGTGCGCAACATCGGCGGCGCGGCGGCGCGCCTCGGGGGCGATGAATTCGTCGTGTTGCTCGAGAACCTCAGCGAAGACCCGCGCGAAGCGGCGAAGCTCGCCAAAGAAACGGGCGAGCGGATTGTCGCCGCGCTGTCGGCGCCCTATGCGCTCGCCAACCGCGTCGCCCATTCCAGCCCGAGCATCGGCGTCGTGATCTTCAGTGACGAGGCGACGACGTCGGACGAACTGCTCAAGCAGGCCGACATCGCGATGTACGAAGCGAAGGCGGCCGGCCGCAACACGTTGCGCTTCTTCGATCCCGACGTGCAGGCGGCGCTCACCGCCCGCAGCGAGGCGGAGGAGGCGCTGCGCCTCGCCATCCGCGACGAGCAATTCGTGCTGTACTACCAGCCGTTGGTCGACACCGATGGCGAATGGACCGGAGCGGAAGCGTTGCTACGCTGGGCGCACCCGGAGCGCGGCCTGATCGCGCCCGGCGACTTCATCCCGCTCGCCGAGAAAACCGACCTCATCATCCCGATCGGCCGCTGGGTGCTGCGCACCGCCTGCGAGCGGTTGCGCGCTTGGAGCGACGATCGGCTGACCAACGGCCTCCATCTCTCGGTCAATGTCAGCGCCAAGCAGTTCAATCGGCCCGATTTCGTCGCCGAGGTCGAAGCCGCGCTGCGCGCCACGGGTGCGCCGGCCGACCATCTCATGCTGGAGCTGACCGAGAGCGTCGTGCTCGACGATCTCGACTGCGCTGTCGACAAGATGAAGGCGATCAGGGCGCTCGGCGTCGGCATCGCCCTGGACGATTTCGGCACCGGCTATTCGTCGCTCGCCTATGTCGCCCGACTGCCGCTCGACCAGATCAAGATCGACCGCTGCTTCGTCCGCAATTTGCCCGGCAGCGTAAACGATGCCGCCGTGGCCCACACGATCATCACGCTCGCCGAAAGCCTTGGCCTCAGCGTCATCGCCGAAGGGGTCGAAACCGAGGGACAGCGCAAGTTCCTCGAACAGCACGGCTGCCCCTCATTCCAGGGCTTTCTGTTCGCCAAGCCGCTGCCGATCGCGGAATTCGAATCGCGGCTCGTCTGACCGCTATTCCCTGACTTGCCTCAGCGCCGCCGCAGCGGCGAAGGGCGCGAGCGCGAGCGCCCCAAGCGAGCAGGCGCACAGCATCAGGAAGGGCGCGGCGAAGGGCGCCGGGCCGCCGCTCGCCGCCGAGGCGGCCGAGACGCCAAAGATCAGCACCGGAATCGCGAGCGGCAACGCCAGGACCGCCAGCAGCAGCCCGCCACGCCTGAGCGACACGGTCAGCGCCGCGCCAATCGCGCCGATCATGGTGAGCGCCGGCGTGCCCGCAAGTAGGCTGAGTGCGACCAGCGCCAGCGGCCCGGCGCCCATGCCCAGCATCAGCCCGAACAGCGGGCTCAGGATTACCAGCGGCAAGGCGCTTGCCGCCCAGTGGGCCGCGCATTTGACCAGCACTGTCAGCTCGAGCGGGAGGCCGGCGTTGACGAGCACATCGAGCGAGCCGTCCTCGCTGTCGCCCTCGAACAATCGGTCGAGCCCGAGCAGCGTCGCGAGCAAGGCCGCCACCCACAGGATCGCCGGACCGATCCGCGCCAGGAGACCAAGATCGGGCCCGACGGCGAAGGGTATGATCGCGACCATGATGAGGAAGAACACGGCGCCGACCGACGCGCCGCCGCCAACGCGGCTCGCGATGCGCCATTCGCGCAAAAAGAGGGCGGCCGCCGCGCCGCTCACGCCGCCATCCCTGCGCCGGCGGCTTGGCCGAGCGTGAGTTGCGCCGCGCCGTCGAGACCGATCGGCCCGTGGGTCGCAGCAAGGATCAGACCGCCGCCGGCAAGGTGCTCGCTCATGATCGTGGCGAAAAGGGCTTGAGCGGCGGCGTCGAGCGCGCTGGTCGGCTCGTCGAGCAGCCAGATCGGCCGGTGGGCGACGAGGAGGCGGGCGAGCGCGACGCGGCGCTTTTGCCCGGCCGAGAGTGCTCGGACCGGAAAATCGGCGACATGGGCGAGGCCAAGGCGCGCGAGCGCTTCGACGGCCACCCTCATCCGGCGCATCGCGCCACCGTCTCCCGCAAGCGGGAGAAGAGGTGGTCCCCCGCTCCCGCTTGTGGGAGAGGGTTGGGGTGAGGGACCGCCCCCCAGCATCGCGGACCAAAAGGCGAGGTTCTCGCCGGCGGTCAGCGCGCTCTTCAGCGCATCGGAATGGCCGAGATAATGCGCCTGTTCGCCGATCGAGGCGTCCGGCGCTCCATCTTCCAGCGTCAGGGCGCCCGCGGCGAGCGGCAGGAGGCCGGCGAGCGCCCTGAGCAGGCTCGACTTGCCTGCCCCGTTGGGACCGGTGATGAGCAAAGGCGTCCCGGCGCGCGCCTCGAAGCTCAAGTCGGCGAGGAGCGTGCGCCCGCCCCGTTCGATGGCGATGTTTTTTGCGGCAAGACGCATCGGTTTTCCTTCGCCGGCGTCTACGTTTTGGGCGCCGACAGTCTTTTGTTTGTCTATCTCGCTGAGGCGAATATATCTATAAGCGCGCCCATTCTTCCCACCCGATTGCGGAGCCCCTGCCGATGGTCAGCCTTGACAGCTTTAAATCTCGCAAGACGCTCACGGTCGGGGCCAAGACCTACCACTACTTCTCGCTGAAGGCGGCCGAGCGCAATGGCTTGGCTGGGATTGCGCAGTTGCCGTTCTCGCTCAAGGTCGTGCTGGAGAACCTGCTGCGCAACGAAGACGGGCGCACCGTGACCAAGGCGGACATCGAGGCGGTCGCCGCCTGGATGCACAATCGCGGTAAGGAGCAGCACGAGATCGCCTTCCGCCCGGCGCGCGTGCTGATGCAGGACTTCACCGGCGTGCCGGCGGTGGTCGATCTCGCCGCGATGCGCGACGCGATGAAGGCGCTCGGCGGCGACCCCGACAAGATCAACCCGCTGGTGCCGGTCGATCTGGTGATCGACCATTCGGTGGTGGTCGACCATTTCGGCACCGCCAAGTCGCTGTCGCAGAACGTCAAGCGCGAATACGAGCAGAACCTCGAGCGTTATCGCTTCCTCAAATGGGGCCAGCAGGCGTTCGCCAATTTCGCCGTCGTGCCGCCCGGCACCGGCATCTGTCATCAGGTCAATCTCGAATATCTCGCCCAGACCGTGTGGACCGCCAAGGAAAAGCACAACGGCAAGACGATCGAGCTCGCCTATCCCGATACGCTGGTTGGCACCGACAGCCATACGACGATGGTCAATGGCCTGGCCGTGCTCGGCTGGGGGGTCGGAGGCATCGAAGCCGAGGCGGCGATGCTCGGCCAGCCGCTGTCGATGCTGCTGCCAGAAGTCGTCGGCTTCAAGCTGACAGGCGAGCTGCGCGAGGGCCTCACCGCCACCGATCTGGTGCTGACCGTCACCCAGATGCTGCGCAAGAAGGGCGTGGTCGGCAAATTTGTGGAGTTCTTCGGCCCTGGCCTCAACGCGATGTCGGTCGCCGACCGCGCGACGCTCGCCAACATGGCGCCCGAATATGGCGCGACCTGCGGCCTGTTCCCGATCGATGCGCAGGCGCTCGCCTATTTGAAATCGTCGGGCCGCAAGAGCGCGCGCATCGCGCTGGTCGAAGCCTACGCCAAGGCGCAGGGGATCTACCGCACCCGTCTGACGCCCGATCCGGTGTTCACCGACACGCTTGCACTCGATCTTGGCGAAGTGACGCCTTCGATCGCCGGCCCCAAGCGGCCGCAGGACCGGGTCGCGCTCGCCGACGCCAAGCCCGGCTTCGCCACAGCGTTGACCGGCGAGTTCAAGAAGGCCGACAAGCAGGGCCAGCGCTACGCGGTCGAAGGCGCGAACTACGACCTTGGCCACGGCGACGTGGTGATCGCCGCGATCACCTCCTGCACCAACACCTCCAACCCGAGCGTGATGGTCGCGGCCGGCCTGCTCGCGCGCAACGCGGTCGAGAAGGGCCTTTCGGTCAAGCCGTGGGTCAAGACCTCGCTCGCCCCCGGCAGCCAGGTGGTCGCCGACTATCTCGACGCGGCGGGGTTGCAGACCTCGCTCGACAAGCTCGGCTTCAACGTCGTCGGATTTGGCTGCACGACTTGCATCGGCAATTCCGGCCCGCTCGCGGCGGAAATTTCGGCCGCGATCGCCAAGCACGATCTCGTCGCCGCCGCGGTGCTGTCGGGCAATCGCAATTTCGAGGGCCGCGTCAATCCCGACACGCGCGCCAACTACCTCGCTTCGCCGCCGCTGGTGGTCGCCTATGCGCTGGCCGGCTCGATGCAGATCGATCTGACCAAGGATGCGATCGGCAAGGACAAGCGCGGCGCACCGGTGTTCCTCGCGGACATCTGGCCCTCGAGCCAGGAGGTCGCGGACATCGTCGAGAACACGATCACCGCCAAGATGTTCAAGAGCAAGTACGCCGAGGTGTTCGACGGCGACGCCAATTGGCGCAAGGTCAAGGCGCCGACCGGCCTCAACTACGCCTGGGAAATGGGCTCGACCTATGTGCAGAACCCGCCCTATTTCGAGGGCATGACGATGGAGCCCCAGCCGATCGTCGACATCGAGAACGCGCGCATCCTCGGCCTGTTCCTCGATTCGATCACCACCGACCACATCTCACCGGCCGGCTCGATCCGCGCCTCCAGTCCGGCGGGACAATATCTCGTCGAGCATCAGGTGCGCCCGAGCGACTTCAATCAATATGGCACGCGGCGCGGCAATCACGAGGTGATGATGCGCGGCACCTTCGCCAACATCCGCATCAAGAATCAAATGGTGAAAGACGCGAGCGGCGCCGTGGTCGAAGGCGGCTACACCATCCATCAGCCCTCGGGCGAGCGGATGGCGATCTATGACGCCGCGATGCGCTATCAGAGCGAAGCTGAGCCGTTGGTGATCTTTGCCGGGCGCGAATACGGCACCGGCTCGTCGCGCGACTGGGCGGCCAAGGGCACCAAGCTGCTCGGCGTCAGGGCGGTGATCGCCCAGAGCTTCGAGCGCATCCACCGCTCCAACCTCGTCGGCATGGGTGTGCTGCCGCTCGTCTTCGAGGAAGGCACCTCCTGGCTGTCGCTCGGCCTCAAGGGCGACGAGACGGTGACGATCCGCGGCCTCGCTTCTGGCCTCGAGCCGCGCCAGAAACTAGCGGCGCTGATCACTTCCGCCAATGGCGCGACCCAGCGCGTGCCGCTGATCTGCCGCATCGATACGCTCGACGAGCTTGCCTATTTCCGCGCCGGAGGCATCCTGCCCTACGTGCTGCGACAACTGGCGGCGTAGGGCGTGGGGTCCTACGAGGCGGCGCGCTGCGCGCCGGCAAGCAGGAAGTTTTCGAGCTCTTCGGCCGGCATCGGGCGGGCGAAGGCGTAGCCTTGCAGGATGTCGCAACCGAGTTCGCGAAGCAGGCGCGCGTGCGCCATCGTCTCGACGCCCTCGGCGGCGATCTCGATGTCGAGCGTGCGGCCGATCTCGACGATCGAGCGCACGAGGCGGCGCTGCGCTTGTGAATGCACGATCGGGGTGATGAGCTGGCGATCGATCTTCAACCGTCGCGGCTTGATCTTGGTCAGACTGACGATCGAGGCGTAGCCGCTGCCGAAATCGTCGATCTCGATGTCGATGCCGAGCGCCTTGAGTCTGCTCGACGGTCAGCGAGAAGCGATCGTCGCGCTCGTCGAGGTAAATCGATTCGACCAGCTCGAATGACAGCTCGCCGGGCGCAACATTTAGTCGGCGCAGCGCCTCGATCAATCCTTCCTCGTGCAGCCGGCGCAGCGAGACGTTGACCGACAGGCGTGGCGGCCTGAGGCCAGCGGCGCGCCAAGCGCGATGGTGGGCCAGCGCGCCTTCGAGCACCGCGCCGTCAATCGCCGCAATCACACCGAGCTCCTCGGCAACCGGAATGAATTCGGCCGGGTCGAGCACGCCGCGGGTCGGATGACGCCAGCGCGCCAACGCTTCGACGCCGACGATCGCGTGCGTGCGCGCATCGAACTGCGGCTGGTAGTAAGGGATGAACTCGCCGCGCTCGAGGCCGCCGATGATGTTGTCGGCGATGCGTTTGGCGTTGACGACCTCCGCTTGCAGCGAGGCGGTGTAGAACTCGAAGCGATTGCGGCCGAGACTCTTGGCGCGATAAAGAGCGAGGTCGGCGTTGACCAGCAGACGCTGGCGATCGACCAGAGCACCGAAGGCGCCGGCGATGCCGATGCTCATGCCCAGCCGGCACTCGTGGCCGTCGTAAATGACCGGCCTGCTGACGTCGTCAATGATGCGGCGCGCCAGATCGTCAAAACCGGCCATGCCGTCGTGAGCGTCGCAAACGATGACGAACTCGTCGCCGCCGGTGCGGGCGACGAAATCGCCTTCACGCAGATGTCGGCGAATCGCCTCCGCAGTGTAAATCAGCATCGCATCGCCGGCCGAATGGCCGAGCGTGTCGTTGATCTGCTTGAAACCGTCGAGATCGACTTGCAGCAGCGTGACCCCACCCCCGTTGGCGGCCGCGCGCGCGGCGCGCTCTTCGAGCGTGCGCTCGAGATACATGCGGTTGGGCAACTGGGTGAGAAAATCGTGCAGCGAATTGAATTCGATGCGGGCCTTGGCCGCCTCGAGTTCGGCGTTGCGCGCTTCGGTCAGCGCCTTCGAGCGGATCAGGTCCTCGTTCAAGGCGACATCGGCGGTGACGTCCCAATTGACGCCGACGATCTGCATCGAGCGGTCGGGTGCGAGGTAGACCCTGCCAATCGCGCGGATCACGCGCGTTCGCCCGTCGCTGAGCGCGAGGCGGTATTGCGAGCGGTATTCGCCGCGGGTGCGAATGGCGGTCTCGAAATCTTCGATCGCTCGCGCGGAGTCGCTTTCATCGAGCCGCGAACGCCAGTCGTGATATTCGCGCCGCGCCCCGTCGCAGGGGTAGTCGTAGAGCTCGTTCATCCGGTCGTCCCAGACGAGCTCGTGCTTGTCGATGTTGAAGTCCCAGACGCCAACCTTGGAGACATCGAGCGCCAGTTCGAGACGGCGCGATAGCCGCTGCAATTCGCGTTCGCGGTCGGTGAGCTGGTCGAAATTGTCGCGCCGCTCCCTGGCCAGACGGCCGGCGAGCCAGGCCGGCGCGACGATCATCGCGCCGCCGAGCAGAATGCCGATGCGCATCCACCAGCGGCCGGCAAGCGCGGCCTCCCAGCCGCCATTGGGGATGGCTTCGAGCGTCCATTCGCCCGAGGGCACGTTGACCGTCATCGTCACCGGATCGCTCTGCACCACCCGGTCATCGCCAAAGAAGCGAAACCCGCCGACTCCTTGCGTGTCGCGGCCGAGGATGGCGACGTCGATCGGCAGATCGCGCCCCGCCAGCCCCGCGTCGCGATAGAGCGCGTCGATGTCGATGATCGCGGAAACGATGCCCCAGAAGCGCCGGCTCTCCTCGTCGGGGCCATCGACGAACACCGGCAGGCGGGCGATGAAGGCTCGGCCCCCCTGCACCAGATCGACCGGACCGGCGAGCACCGTCTCGCCGCTGTCGCGGGCCCGTAGCGCCGCCTCACGCTGCTTGTCGTTCTTGCGGTAGTCGAGGCCGATCGCCGCCTCGTTGCCCTCGCGCGGGCACTCGAGCGCGACGACGAGATCGGGCGCAATCGCCACGTTGCGCAGAAGCGTGTCGTTTCGCATCAGTTGCGCGCAGAGGCGGTCGAAACGGTCCTGATCGATATCCGGCTCGGTGGCGATGTCCGCGGCGAGCCCGCGCACGAGTTGGACCTCGCCGCGAATGTCGCCCTCCAGCCGATCGTGGATCCGGCCGAGCTGGGAGGTGGTTTCGGCGCGCGCGCGCGCAAGCGTGAGCTGGCGATTTTGGTTGTCGGCGATCGCGCACACCAGCACGGCGACGACGGCGGCGATCGCGGCGGGAAGATTGCTCGCCCGGCGCAATCGGTGGAACAAGGCGCCCAGATTCACGACCAAGTCCTCATCGGTCGCCGGGGTGCGCCGGCGCCGTTCGGTAGCCCCGACTATGGAGAAGCGAGATAAGCCAATGCTTAACGTCGCGCGACGCCACCCCGCGACCCGCCGCGAGGCTTAACGTTGGGTTAAGCCATATTGGCGATTTGGCCCGCCGCGCCCGGCCGTCTATGGTGCGCCGCACACTTCGGAGGGAGCGATGGAGAGCGCGGCCGCGCAAACCCATTTCGGCGAACGGACCGTTCGCCTGGACGAGAAGCAGGGCCTGGTCGACGACGTGTTCCACAACGTCGCCGACCGCTACGACCTGATGAACGATTTGATGTCGCTGGGCCTCCACCGCTTGTGGAAGGACGTGCTGGTCGCCAGGCTGCGCCCGCCGCCGCGCTCGCGCGTTCCAACATCTCGACGTCGCGGGCGGCACGGGCGACGTCGCCTTCCGCGTTGCGGCGGCGGGCGGAGCTGCGAGCGAAGTGACGGTCGTCGACATCAACGCCGACATGCTGCGGGTCGGCGCCGAGCGCGCGCTCAAGCGGCGCGAGGGAAAGCGCGTGCGCTTCGTCGAAGGCAACGCCGAGGCGCTGCCGCTGCCGGACGCCTCTTTCGACGCCTACACGATCGCCTTCGGCATCCGCAACGTGCCGCGCATCGAGCGCCGCGCTCGCCGAGGCCTTTCGCGTCCTCAAGCGCGGCGGGCGCTTCCTCTGCCTGGAGTTTTCGCGCGTCGATCTGCCGGTGTTCGACCGTCTCTATGCCTTCTATTCGAACACGGCCATCCCCGCGCTCGGCAAGGTGGTCACCGACGACGGCGCGCCCTATCGCTATCTCGTCGAATCGATCCGCAAGTTTCCCGCCGCCCGAGCGCTTCGCCGACATGATTTCCGGACGCCGGCTTCGCGCGCGTCGGCTTCACGCCGGCTGACCGGGGGCGTCGTCGCGATCCATTCGGGCTGGAAGCTCTGAATTTGCCCCGCCTGACCGATCTTGGACATGTTGCCCGGCTGGCGCGGGCCGGCTTCGTGCTCGCGCGCGAGGGCGCCTTCGTCGGCGTCGATCCGACGACGTTGCCCCCGCTCGCCCGTCTGCCGCTCGCGCTCGCCAATCTCGTGGCGCGGCGTGGCGCGCGCGGGCTCGACGGGCTCGCCGCGGCGATCGACCGGCTCGGGCCGTCCTACGTCAAGCTCGGCCAGTTCCTCGCCACACGGCCCGACATCGTCGGCGCCAAGGTCGCGGGCGAGTTGGAAAAGCTGCAAGACCGCATGCCGCCAGCCGATCGCGCGACCGCCGTCGCCGCGGTCGAGACGGCTTTCGGCGCGAAGATCGACACGCTCTATGTCGAATTTGGCGAGGCGGTCGCCGCAGCTTCGATCGCGCAGGTCCACCGCGCGCGCGTGCGCGACGCCAAGGGCGAGCGCGAAGTTGCGGTCAAAATGCTGCGGCCGGGCGTTGAGCGGCGCTTCGCGCGCGATCTCTCCGACATGTTCTACGCCGCGCGCTGCGCCGAGCGATTCGAGCCGCGCCTGAAGCGGCTGCGCCTGGTCGAAGTCGTCGAGACGCTGGCGCGCAGCGTGCGGATCGAGATGGACTTGCGGCTCGAAGCGGCGGCGGCCTCGGAGTTCGCCGAAAACCTCGCGAACGATCCGGGGTTCCGCGCGCCCAAGATCGACTGGGACCGCACGACCCGCGAAGTGCTGACGATGGAGTGGATCGACGGCGCGCCGCTCAGCGATCCCTCGCGCCTCACCGAATTGGGCTTCGATCCACCCAAGCTCGGGCGGGCGCTCATTCAATCGTTCCTGCGCCATGCGCTGCGGGACGGCTTCTTTCACGCCGACATGCATCAGGGCAATTTTTTCGTCGACGCCGAGGGGCGCATTGTCGTCATCGATTTTGGCATCATGGGCCGCCTCGGCCTTAAGGAGCGCCGCTTCCTCGCCGAGATTCTCTACGGCTTCATCAAGCGCGACTATCTGCGCGTCGCCGAGGTCCATTTCGAGGCGGGTTACGTGCCGAGAATCCACCGCGTCGAGGATTTCGCCCAAGCGATCCGCGCCGTCGGCGAGCCGATCCACGCCCGCACCGCCGACCAGATCTCGATGGCCAAGCTGCTGACGCTGCTGTTCGAGGTCACTGGCCTGTTCGACATGACGACCCGGCTCGAACTGGTGATGCTGCAAAAGACAATGGTCGTTGTCGAAGGGGTGGCGCGCAAGCTCGACCCGCATCTCGACATGTGGGCGACCGCCGAACCGGTGGTCGCCGGCTGGATCAAGGACAATCTCGGGCCGCGCGGCAAGCTCGAGGACTTCGGCCACATGGCGGGTGAGTTCGCGAGGCTGCTGGCCGCGGCGCCGCCGCTGCTGGAGCGCCTGGCGCGCAAGCTCGAAGCGGACGAAGCGAGCCGGCTCGACGCATCGCCAGAAGCGCCGCAGCGCGGGGGAGTCGCAATTCCACTCGCGCTTTGGGCAATCGTCGGCATACTTTTTTTTCTGGCGTATCACTTCAGCTAAGCTGAGGGAGACACAAGAAAATTTTACCTACGTCGGTCGACCGGGCGCTGCTTGCCCGTTGCCGAACTGTTGATATTTGCCCTATGCTATCTCCGTAGCGGCGCCGGGCGATCAGAACCGTCCGCCACCGCGTCGGCCCAGTGGCAAGACCAGGGGCATGACCAAGACCAAGGGAATGACCACGCAGACCCTCGCCCACGCCCGCATTCTGTTGATCGTCGGCGGCGGGGTGGCGGCCTACAAGGCGCTCGACCTGATTCGCCGCCTGCGCGAGCGCGGCGCCAGTGTGCGCGTCGCCATGACCGACGCGGCCAAGGCGTTCGTCACGCCGCTGTCGCTGGAAGCGCTTAGCGGCCAGCCGGTGCGCAGCGATCTGTTCGCGCTGACCGACGAATCGGGCATGGGCCACATCGAGTTCTCACGCGAAGCCGATCTCGTCGTCGTCGCGCCGGCGACCGCCAACCTGCTCGCGCGAATGGCGCAAGGTCTCGCCGACGATCTGGCGACAACGACGCTGCTCGCGACCGACAAGCGCGCGCTGGTCGCCCCCGCGATGAACCTGCGCATGTGGCTGCACCCCGCGACCCAGCGCAATGTCGCGACGCTGCGCGGCGACGGCGTTCTGTTTGTCGGGCCGGACGATGGCGAGATGGCGTGCGGCGAGTACGGCCCCGGCCGCATGGCCGAGCCGCTGGCGATTGTCGCGGCTATCGAGCGCGCGCTGGCGACGCCGACCGCAATTCCCCTGCCACCCGGCGTCGGGTCGCGCGCGAGCGGCGCGCTCGCCGGACGGCGCGTCGTCGTCACCTCGGGTCCGACGTACGAGCCGATTGATCCGGTGCGCTTCCTCGGCAATCGCTCCTCCGGCCGTCAGGGCCACGCGATCGCCGGCGCGGCGCACGCGGCGGGGGCCGAGGCGATCCTCGTCAGCGGCCCGACCGCGCTCGCCGACCCGCCTGGGGTCACGGTCGTTCGCGTCGAGACCGCGCGCGAAATGCAGGCGGCCGTGCTCGCGGCGCTGCCGGCCGAGGTCTTCATCGCCGCCGCGGCGGTCGCCGATTGGCGCAGCGATGAGGCCTCGGGACAGAAGCTCAAGAAGCGCGGCGGCGGCGCGCCGATCCTGGCGCTGATCGAGAATCCCGACATCCTCGCCGAGGTCGCGAGGCGGCGCAAAGGACGGCCGGCGCTGGTCGTCGGCTTCGCCGCCGAGACCGAGAACCTGATCGACAACGCGCGCCACAAGCTCGCGCGCAAGGGCTGCGATCTGATCGTCGCCAACAGCGTCGCCGCTGCCGACGGCGGTTTTGGCGGCGCCGACAATCAGGTGACGATCGTCGCCGCCGATAGCGTCGAGCCGTGGCCGCGCATGAGCAAGGCGGAAGTGGCGAGCGCGCTGATCGCGCTCGTTGCACGCAAGCTGAAAGAGAAACGATGATCGAGGTGCGTTGCCGACAGCTTCCTCATGCCGATGGGTTGGCGCTGCCGCGCTACCTCAGCGCGGGGGCGGCCGGCCTCGACCTGACTGCGGCGGTGCCCGAAGGCGAGGACGTCGTCCTCGATCCGGGCGCACGCGCGCTGATTCCAACTGGCCTCGCGCTCGAACTGCCGAGCGGCTTCGAGGCGCAGGTTCGGCCGCGTTCGGGACTGGCGCTGAAGGAGGGCGTCACGGTGCTCAACAGTCCAGGCACAATCGATTCAGACTACCGGGGGGAAATCGGCGTCATTCTGGTCAATTTCGGCCAAAATCCATTTTCTGTCCGGCGGGGCGCGCGCATTGCGCAACTCGTCGTCAACCCAGTCGAGCGCGTCGCTCTCATTAGGGGCGAGGCGCTCAATTCGAGCGAACGGGGCGCCAATGGCTTTGGCTCCACCGGCCGCTCAGATGCGGAGACCTGAAATGAACCTCCTCTCGAGACGCAGTCTGCTCGCCATTGCGGCGGTCGTTGATATTTCCCTCCATTCGCGCTCCTCGCCGGTTGCCGCCAAGGCGCTCGCTTCGCGCCACAAGCTGCCCCCGCGCCATCTCGAAACTTTGTTGCAGGGGTTGGTTCACGCCAAGATCCTCAAAGGCGTGCGCGGCCCGCGCGGCGGCTACGAGTTGGCGCGCGAGCGCCGTCGCATCACCGTCGGTGAGATCGTGCGCACCTCGATCAACCTCAGCACCGCCGAGCCGGACGAGATCGGTTCGCACTCCCGACTGCTCGAGAAAGTGATCGACCCCGCCGTGCGGCACGCGGGCGAATCCTTCCTCGCCAATCTCGACGGCATCACCATCGAGCAGTTGTGCGAGGACGCCGAGCGCGCCAACATCCTGCAGGAAGAGAAGGCGGCCGGCGATTTCGCGATCTGAATAAGTTAGTCTATAAATTCCATATCAAAAACTCGGTGAATAGTTTAGAGTCGGCGGAAACGGGTCGCCCGACGTCGCGGGCGGCCACACGGAGGCTCAAGTCCATGTCGGCAACCGGCAAAGAAACGATCGGCGATGCGACGCGGCCGCGCGGCCGCGGTCGCATCTACGCGTCGATCACCGACACGATCGGCGACACGCCGCTGGTGCGCATCGACCGCATCGCCAAGGAGCGTGGCGTGCGTGCCCACCTGCTTGCCAAGCTCGAGTTCTTCAACCCGATCTCGAGCGTCAAGGACCGCATCGGCGTTGCGATGATCGACGCGCTTGAGGCGCAAGGGCGCCTGACGCCGGGCCGCGGCGTGCTGGTCGAGCCGACCTCCGGCAACACCGGCATCGCTCTCGCCTTCGTCGCCGCCGCGCGCGGCTACAAACTGATCCTGGTGATGCCCGAATCGATGTCGATCGAGCGGCGCAAGATGCTCGCCCTGCTCGGCGCCGAACTGGTGCTCACCCCTGCCTCGCTCGGCATGAAAGGCGCGATTGCCAAGGCCAACGAGATCATCGCCGCAACGCCCGGCGCCGTCATGCCGCAGCAATTCGAGAACCCGGCCAATCCCGAGATTCATCGTCGCACCACCGCCGAGGAAATCTGGAACGACACGCAGGGCGGCGTCGACATCGTCATCTCGGGCGTCGGCACCGGCGGCACGCTGACTGGCGTCGGCCAGGTGCTGAAGGCGCGCAAGCCGAGCGTGCGCATGATCGCGGTCGAGCCGGAAGATTCGCCGGTGCTGTCGGGCGGCGCGCCGGGACCGCACAAGATCCAGGGCATCGGCGCGGGGTTTGCGCCCGCCATTCTCGATCGCAGCCTGATCGACGAAATCGTCACGGTGGGCAATCAGACCGCCTTCGACACCGCGCGTCTGGTTGCGCGGCTCGAGGGCATTCCGGTCGGCATCTCCTCCGGCGCGGCGGTCGCGGCGGCGCTCGACGTCGGGCGGCGGCCGGAGAATGACGGCAAGAACATCGTCATCATCATCCCCTCCTTCGCCGAGCGCTACCTGTCGACCGCGCTGTTCGAGGGGCTGTGACTCACCCGGCGCTCTTCTTCCCCATGATCCCCCGCGTCAGCGACGCGTCCGCCGGATAGAGCGGGATCAGGCAGGCTTGCACGGCGTGATAGAGGTCGGGCTTGCCTTTGAAATAGCGCTCGATCGGGTTCAGCGCATCGTCGAGCTGCGGGCGCCAGCCGCCGTAGCGATGGTCGATGAAATGGCGCGTCGGCGAATTCCCAGAGGCGCGTGTACCAGTCCTCGATCGTCTCGCCGCCGTCGTGCGCGGCGAGGAACGTCGCCGCGCCGATCCCCTCGCAGCACGGCCACCACAGCCGGTCGCGCACGCGCGGCGCGCCGCTCCATTCGAGCGTGTAGTAGAGACCGCCGCGCGCCTTGTCCCAGCCCTCTGCCACGGCGCGCTCGAACAGACCGCGCGCCGCCTCGGGCAGCCAGGCGAGACGGCGCCCGCCTAACTCCCACATTTGCAGCGCGAGCCGCGTCCATTCGAGCGCGTGGCCGGGCGTGACGCCAAAGGGGCGGAACATGTCGGAGCCCTTGTAGTCGCGGTCGATCGTCCACGTCGGCGGTGTAATGCTCAGGCACGCGCCAGCCATTGTCCGCCGCCGCGCGGCGCAGGATGAGATCGGCGATGCGCTCGGCCTTGGTCGAGAAACTCGCGCTCGCCGGTCGCCTCGAACGCCGCCATCAGAGCTTCGGTCAGGTGCATGTTGGCGTTCTGGCCGCGATAGTCGCTGAACGACGTCCAGTCCTCGCGGAACTCCTCGGCGCTCGCGCCATATTGCGGCTCCCAGAAGCGCGTCTCGATCACTTCGGCGATGTCGGCGATGCAGCGCGTCAGCCTCGCGGATGGCCGGCGCATTTGGCGCTCGCCGCGGCGAGCAGCACGATGGCGTGGCCATAAGCGAGCTTGTCGCGCTCGCGCGGCCCATTGTCGTCGAACGACCAGAAATAGCCGCCGTGGCGCGCGTCGCGATGGCGGTTGCGGAGCGCGGCGAGCCCGTGGTCGACGAAATCAGCCGCGCCCTGGCGCCCGAGCAGATGGGCGATGGCGAAGCAATGGACCATCCGCGTCGTCTCGTGCAGCGGCCGCTCGGTGTGCTCGGGCATCGGCCGGCCGCGCTCGTCGAGAGTGGCGAAGCCGCCGCCGCGAGGATCGAGATTCGGGTTCGAAAGAAGGCGAACAGCGCCTCGGCCTGAGCGGCCAGCCATTGGCGATGCGCGGGGTCATCGCGGCGGGGCGTCGGCGTCGCGGCGGGCAAGCTCATATTCGGCGTCTCCTCCGATGCCCCCTCTCCCCGTTTACAGGGAGAGGGCTGGGGTGAGGGGCGGGGCGATTATTCTCCCGCCACTGCCAATCACCCGGCCCCTCATCCTAACCTTCTCCCCGCAGACCGGGAGCAGGAATCGCGCGGCGCCACGCATAGCAAAGAATTCTGGCGCCCCGCCCGGCAAGCTGGCATAAGGCGGCGATGACGAAAACTCGAGCCTTTCGCGCCGCGCTTGGCCGGCGAGGCCGACGCCGGCTTCGGCGTCTATGTCCATTGGCCGTTCTGTCTCGCCAAATGCCCCTATTGCGACTTCAACTCGCATGTCCGGGCCGAGCCGATCGACGAGGACCGCTTCGTCGCCGCCTTCGCGACCGAGATCGCCCATCGCGCCGCCCAGACGCCGGGGCGCGTCGTGCGCTCGATCTTCTTCGGCGGCGGCACGCCCTCGCTGATGCGCCCGCAGACGGTGCAGGCGATCATCGACGCCGTCGCCGCCGCCTGGACGCTCGCGCCCGACGCCGAGATCACGCTGGAGGCCAATCCGACCAGCGTCGAGGCCGGCCGCTTTCGCGGCTATCGCGCCGCCGGGGTCAACCGCCTGTCGATCGGCGTGCAGGCGCTCGACGACGCCGACCTGAAAGCGCTCGGGCCGCCGCCACAGCGTCGCCGAGGCGCTCGCGGCGGTGAAGACCGCGGCGGCGATCTTTCCGCGCTATTCGTTCGACCTGATCTACGCCCGCCCCGGCCAGAGCGAGGCCGCCTGGCGCGCCGAACTGCAACGAGGCGCTGGCGCTGGCGGGCGAGCATCTCTCGCTCTACCAGCTGACCATCGAGCCCGACACGATCTTCGAGCGGCTGTGGCGCGCCGGCAAGCTCAAGACGCCCGACGAGGATCTCGCGCCGCGCGCTGTTCGACGCGACGCAGGAGATCACTGAGGCGCACGGCCTGCCCGCCTACGAAGTCTCCAACCACGCCCGGCCCGGGCGCCGAGAGCCGGCACAATCTCGTCTACTGGCGCTACGGCGAATATGTCGGCGTCGGCCCCGGCGCGCATGGCCGCGTCGCTCGAGCCGCGACGGCCGGCGCGCCCAGGCGACCGAGAAGCATCCCGAGATGTGGCTGGCCCAGGTCGAGAGCGAGGGCCACGGCCTGATCGAGAACGCGCTGCTCAGCGCCGAGGAGCAGGGCGACGAATTCCTGCTGATGGGCCTGCGCCTGCGCGAGGGCGTCGACGGCGCGCGCTTCGAGGCGCTGAGCGGGCGACCGCTTGAGCCGCCGCCAGATCGACGACCTCGCTCGCCGACGGCTTCATCGAGGAAAGCCCGGACGGGCGCATCCGCGTGACCGCGATGGGCATGCCGCTGCTGGACTCGGTGGTGGCGGATTTGGCGGCGTAGGGGGGCGCGGCGGAGCGGGGTGGGACGCGCTGGCCGGCCCGGCGGAGGCCGACGATATTTCCGGCGCTTGTTTGTTTTCAGCGCCTTACGCGCCGATATATTTCCGCCCTCGTTGAGCGGGCAAGCGGTTCAGGTTCGGCGGCGACAGCAGTTCGGAAAATTGGGGAATTCGTATCCTGTCCCCGTAATTCCCGTAATTCCGTAATTCCCGTAATTCCGTAATTCCCGTAATTCTGTCCCCGTAATCCCCCGTAATTCCCTGTCCCCTTAATTCCCGTAATTCCCCGTCCCGTTAATTCCCCGTCCCGTAATCCTTCACGTCGGGCTGTCAACCGCAATGCCGCTGCGGCTCACCATCAGATAGCATGACGTCCAAGAATCGTTTGTCTTCGCTCGAGGGTTTTGTGAGCTCAATCGCGGCGTCTTTTGCCATGCCGAGGCGAATGAGAGCGAATGTCAAATTGCCTCCATATTCATACATCCGGACCGTTCCTATTTTTCGACAAGGGTGATGAGGCCCGGCAGAGCGGCGCTAGCAGTGGTTCCAAGGAGGACATAGCCCCGATAACGCTGCGCGCCCGTCTATCGGATTGTCACGTCCGGCCTCAGAAATAATGGCCATAAGGTCCGGGACGGCCGCGTCCCCACGATCGGCTTGTCTTTTGATAAATCCGCCGACCAGAAAACGACGTGTAGGATCGGCGAGAAGCCTTTCCTCTTCCGGAGTGGGATTTGCGAATAGTCGCTGCGGCATGTGTTCGAGGGCGCGCCCGATCGCTTCGACGACCTTCTCATCTTCCGGTAGACGCGCATTGAGTAGTCGGTCCACCATGGGTTTCCGCAAAGAGACGGCCTCCTCCCCAAGGGCTTCGACCGGTTTTGCGGACCGGTGAGATCCCGCACACGCCCGTCCGCGAGCAGGCGCGCGATCAACTCGATGTCACCTGGCATGTTCTGCCATTGCATTTCGGTGAAGAGCGGCACGATCAGGCCGAATGCGGGCGCGTCCGATGGCGTCGACGGATCGGCAAGCGCGTTTGAGATTAGACGTCGCGCGCGCTCACCTGTCACGCTTCCGGCTGAGGACGAAGCGACTGTAGTCCCCAGATTGGTATACGTTGCGAGGACCTTCATTAGATCGGATCTTCCGGATTCGTCGAATTTAGAACCCAGGCCAATATTCCAAAACATGAATGCAAAGCCTGCCTGAATGCTGATGTAAGGGGGGACGGCTGGGCGGAACGCACTTGCCATTGTCTGTTGAAGAACTCGCCCGCCCAGTCCATCCAGCGCTAGGCGCTGCTGGATTACGGAGAGGTATCCCCCTTGCGGGAGATATCTGGACGTATCGATCCAGCGAAGGGTCCGATCGGCCGGGGGAACCGTCAGCCCGGCTTGAAAGGAACGCGCTCAAGGCACGTCCCTGTGGCCAGAGCGACGCGCCACGATTGATGAAGCGCGTTTTCATCTCGCCAGTCAGTCAGACCCAGGTTGAAGCCGGAGTAGGTCGGCCGGAGCGGATGAGAACAAGAGGTTCCGGGCAGGAGCCTGTACACCGCCGTATGGTCCTGGCCCTCTGGCAAATCGTCCATTGTCCGACCGCGATCGGCGGCATCCGCGAGGACTACGGTTTCGACGCCGGGAGTGAAAAGTGCAGCGGCGCACAGATCATCGCAGGCGTAGGCATGCGCTTCGCCACCCTGGGCAGGCAGGAGAGCACGGGAGCCATCGCGTTCGATCCGAACGGTCCCTGCTAAACGGATGGGAGCAGTCGGCAGACTGTCCCCGGCGCGTGCTTTCGCCAAAGCGTCGATCTGATGGCGATCGAGCTGGTAGGAGAAAGTGAGCGCTATCGCCACCGTGCCTGCGAGGGCGAGGAACAAGGCGCCCCTTGCACCGAGCCCGCGACTAGCCGGAACCCAAATTAAGGAGAACGTCGCGCCATATGCGAAGGCTGTCGGCGCGGACGCAAGGAGCACGCCGGGCAAGACGAGGAGAAGCAGTCCGAGAATGATGATTTGCGGGAATGCAAGGACGACAAGAGTGAGCCCTCCGGTGACCAGAAGGTAAATCCCAAGGATCCGGGCCACAGTCTGGCTCCTTAACGCGCCTGAAGGTTCGGCACTGATAAGCACGATCTCACAACAGTGGCTCAATTGTCGGAGCGCTCTCGGCCAGTGGAGCGACGCTATCGCGGGTTTTGGTTAGCAGAATTCGTGCTGGGCATTACGGGGCATTACGGGCACATGATACGAATTCCCCTTTATCGAATCCCGACCCGCCGCGCCATCGACCTCATGCAGACTGAACCTTCCGCAGCCGACGTCCTGTCAAGGAGCGGCGCCCGCCTCACGGCGGCGCGCCGAAGGGCGCGTCCTTGACAGGACTTCGGCTGCGGAAAAGACGCTTCCATGAGGTCGAGGGCGCTCTCTGCCCAGCGCTTTCGCTGCGATTGGATGTAGGCAGGGCCGAGCGCGACGCCAGCAAAATTCGCGCTGGCAGGCGATCGGGACATTATGCCGATTCGTATCCGGTCCCCGTGCCCTCTGTCCCCCAAATCTCTTAATCCCGTATCAGCCATCTCGCCCCTGCGCTAAGTCGACGCTACAGCGAACATTGTCTATTCAATTTGTCTTCCAAAGCGTTTACAATTCTGGCTATACTTCTGTCTTCGGGTGACAAATTATACAAATCTGATAGCATAAGCATATCCAACGTCTGATATCGCCGATCCTTATCTTTATTTTCGGTCCCAACGGTAAACTCAAAAGCGTTGAATAAAGCCCTATAAAGCAGGAGTCTATTTGATACAGAGATAAAGTGGAATCGAGCGTAATGACTCGACATAGCGATATGCCCGTGCTACTGAATAGAGATTTCAGATACAAGCATTGGATATTATCATTCAATTTGAAATCGTCCAAATATGCTTTAGACAATAAATCAGACAGTCCTTTCGGCTTAATTTCAATACCAAAAGTAGTCTCAGCGTCTTGCTACGAGGAGATCGAGCCACGCGTTCGTTACAAAAAGTAATTGTGGATCTTCGGCCCACTCGAAATTCAGCTTGGTCGCATTTGCAAAATTCGCGATTTGCGAGAAGATCATGGGCGCCAACTGCTTTGCGGATTCTCCCCCGCCATTTCATAGGTGATCGGCTTACTTCGCAATTCAAATATAGGATAATGTTTCTTTGCGTGAAGATTAACAGAGCTACCCAATGATAACGCAACATAAGGTTCTACTGCTCGCTGACACAAGATTGTTCCTGTTTCTTCAGCCGCACTTGCACTGCAGCAAAAAAACAAGACCGACCCAAAGAACGGCAATACGGACTTATACAATTTGGATGTCGATTTCGGATGCATTCACAACCCTATTCTTATTTTGCTGCTGCCATAACCATTAGGTATTCGACTCCGTATTTCTAGAACGACAGTTCTGCCCATAAAATCGCAAATACCTAATAGTTTGAAACAGAGACTCAGAACCGAATAAAACCATAGCCAAAATCGAAAACGTTATCATAAAAGAATTCCATGATGAATTATAGTCCGGGTTGAGAATCGCGGATCGATAGCCTCTTTTAAAATCAGTGGCGTAGAAGCAAATGTAAAACATCCATACAAAAAGGCCAAACAAAGCTAAAAAAACATTAATTGGCACCAAAATTTTTGAATTGTACACGATCTCAAGAATCCCCCTTACAATGAAATAGGCTACGGCGATAATTGTTCCTGCAGAAACCGCCATTGTAAAGGAATCTACATAAGCTTCTGGCAACCCAAACCCGACCATCTCTTTCGTAAACTCAATATTATTTGGCCAAACCGGAAGAAATAACACGCAAGCACCATGAGAAATCAGGCCCGCGGCGACAGCCTTCGGAACAATGACGCAAATGCTTGCCGTCGCACACTCGGCAGATATTAAATACTTTAATACCCAGGGAGAGGGCGAATTTCCAGAAGTTGTATTTGACAATTGCGCCTCTGATTAGATTTTGAGATTTTAAATTATCTTTTTGGATCACTATACAGTCAGCCTAATCCATCGCCTCCGGTGGCCCTTCCCCGAAAGTCCGTCTATGGGTCGTCGAGAATCCGGCGTCAATTCGTGGCCGCGCGACCCCCGCGGAGTTTGTAACGC
This sequence comes from uncultured Alphaproteobacteria bacterium, assembly GCA_963835215.1. GTDB lineage: Bacteria > Pseudomonadota > Alphaproteobacteria > Rhizobiales > Beijerinckiaceae > Roseiarcus. Next base: position 225,149 of record CAWIES010000002.1, read on the forward strand.
GCCATGATCGCGCGGTGCACTATGGGGCGCCAGGACGCCGCGCGCCCCTTAGCCACTCACCGACCCACCGCGCCATCGACCTCATGGAGACTGAACCTTCCGCAGCCGAAGTCCTGTCAAGGAGCGGAGCCCGCCTGCGGCGGCGCGCCGGACGGCGCGTCCTTGACAGGACTTCGGCTGCGGAAAAAAGCGCTTCCATGAGGTCGACGGCGCTCTCTGCCGAGCGTTTTCGTATAGGCGCGCGCGCGGGAGACGAGGGGGTCGCAATTGGACGCCCGGGGCAGTGGGGCGGCCTCCGCGCCCGCTTCTTGAAGGCCCCGATCGATGCTGGGCGGAGCGGAGGCGCTCCACTTGCGCCAAGCGCGCTGCCTTCGCGCCGGAACTTTCGTTTCGTGGTCGCGTTTCAAAAGCGCGACACAGGAGCCGGACATGACGCGCAATCGGCCGCCCTCGCATGAGGAGGGACAGCGGATGAACCTCGACACGCACGAGCGGGAAGGCAAGCAGCCTTACGCGCTCGAGCAGGAGGATTACGCCGAGGGTCCAGCCCGGCCGCCCCAGGAGAAGACGGGCCCGGCGAAGACGGACGAGACGTCGAAGCGCAAGCAGGGGCGCGCGCGCTAGCGATCCCGATCGCGAAGGTTTCGGACGGGCGGCGAGGCGCCAGCGTGAATCGTTGCATCCTGTGGCGCGAGTTCGTTGAGCCGGCGTTCCTTTGTGAGGCGGGCGCGGAGGCCCGCCCCACTTGCCAGCCCGCCCCGCCAAAACACCCCTCACCAATTGACTTGCCCCCCCGTTCCATAGACACTCCGCCGCTCGACCCTTCCCCGGCGGACACCGGGCGAGGGGTCGTGTCGTCTCAACCCCTTTTTGTTTTCACCAACGCAGGAGAGAGCCCATTCGTCGTCCCATGAAGTCGACCGCGGCGCCGGAGAAGGGCGGGCCGCGCGTCAATCGCGACATCCGCGCCGTCCAAGTCCAACTGATCGACGCCGAAGGGCAGAACCGCGGCGTCCTCAATCTCGCCGATGCGCAGCAATTGGCTGACGAAGCCGGGCTCGATCTGGTCGAGATCGTCCCCACCGCCACGCCCGCCGGTCTGCAAGATCCTCGACTTCGGCAAGTTCCGCTTCCTCGAGCAGAAGAAGTCGGCCGAAGCGCGCAAGCGCCAGAAGATCGTCGAGATCAAGGAAATCAAGCTGCGTCCCGGCATCGACGACCACGACTATGAGGTCAAGATGCGCTCGGTGAAGCGCTTCTTCGAGGAAGGCGACAAGGTCAAGGTGACCCTGCGTTTCCGCGGCCGCGAAATGGCCCACACCGACATCGGCTACAAGCTGCTGCAGCGGGTGAAGACCGAGACCGCGCCGATCGCCAAGGTCGAGGCCGAGCCGCTGATGGAAGGCCGTCAGATGGTGATGGTGCTCGCGCCGCGTTAAGCACGCCGGCGAATCGGTCTCCGATCAAAATCCCTTGAACGAACGTTCACAAGACTTGCCGCCGCGCCTCGCGCGGCGGTAGGAAAGGCCCCGCGCGGCCTTTTTGCGCATTCCAACGAGATAATTTCCGTGACAATAGCCGAAAACGCCGCCGGTTTGGGCGTCGCCAACCCCGATTCGCGCACAACCGCCGCAACCAGCGTCACCGCCTTCGGCATCCTGTTCGCCGCCAGCGGCGCACATATGCTCAACGACATGATGCAGTCGCTCGCCCCGGCGCTCTATCCGGTGTTTCGCGACGAGTACGCGCTGACCTTCTTCCAGACCGGCATCATCACCTTCACCTTCCAGCTCACCGCTTCGCTGCTGCAGCCGATCATCGGCCTCGTCATCGACCGGCGCCCGGCGCCCTTTGCGTTGCCGGCGGCGATGGTGTTCACGCTGATCGGGCTGGTGGCGCTCGCCTATTCCTTCTCCTATCCGACCCTGCTCGCCTCGGTGGCGCTGATCGGCGTCGGCAGCGCGGTGTTCCATCCCGAAGCTTCGCGCGCCGCGCGCGCCGCTTCGGGCGGGCGCTATGGCCTGGCGCAGAGCCTGTTTCAGGTCGGCGGCAATTTCGGCCAGTCGCTCGGACCGCTGATGGCGGCCTTCATCGTCGTGCCGTTCGGCCAGCGCTCGGTGCTCGCCTTCACCGTCCTCGCCTTCGCCGCGATCGTGATCCTGACCCACATCGCCCGCTGGCACGTCGCGCATCGCGCCAAGCGCAAGGCGACGGCGGCGGCGGCGACGGCGCGCGCGCCCGCAGCCGCGCGCCCGGTCGTCGTGCTGTCGATCGCGATCCTGGTGGTGCTGGTGTTCTCGAAGGTGTTCTACCTCGCCAGCCTGCAGAGCTATTACACGTTCTATCTCATCCAGACGTTCGGCGTTTCGGTGCAGGCCTCGCAGGTGCTGCTGTTCGTGTTCCTCGCCGCGGTCGCGGCCGGCACTTACGCGGGCGGCCCGCTCGGCGACCGTTACGGACGCAAGTTCGTCATCTGGCTGTCGATCCTCGGCGTGTTGCCGTTCACCCTCGCCCTGCCCCATCTCGGGCTCCTGGGCACGGCGATCGACACGGTCTGCATCGGCCTGGTGCTGTCCTCGGCCTTTTCGGCGATCGTCGTCTATGCGCAGGAGTTGATGCCGGGCAATGTCGGCGCGGTGGCCGGCCTGTTCTTCGGGCTGTCCTTCGGTCTCGGCGGCATCGGCGCGGCGGCGCTCGGCTTTCTCGCCGACAAGACGAGCCTCAGCTTCGTCTATTCGGTGTGCGGCTATCTGCCGGCGATTGGGCTGCTGACGTACTTCCTGCCGGACTTGCGCGCCAAAAAGGCGTGAGGGCTGACCAACCTCGTCATTGCGAGCAGAGCGAAGCAATGACCCTGGCGCCGCGCCGCCGGGAGCGCGTCGCCTCGCGCCGGTCCGCGGACACATTCTTGCCGCATTTGACCCTCACTGAGAATGAACGTTCATTTTGGAATGAACGTTCATTCTCAGTAGGAACTCATGCCGTCCGCTCCAATTTCCGAACGTCCATCGATTGATCTGTCCGCACACGAGCGACCCGCCCCCGAGGGCGACCGGCGCGAACTGATCGCGGCCGCTGCCGAGCGCGCTTTTGTGCGCCACGGCTTCCACGCCGCCACGATGCAGCAGGTGGCGGAGGAGGCCGGCATGAGCGCGGGCAATCTCTATCGCTACTTCCCCTCGAAGGAGGCGCTGGTCGAAGGGATCTGCGCCATCGACCAGCGCGAGCGCATCGCCGCCTTCAAGGCGCTGGCCGCCAGCGACGACATTCTCGGCGTTCTCGGCATGATGCTCGCCGAGCACGTGCTGAACAAGCCGCGCCACAAGATGCTGATGATCCTCGAGATCGGCGCCGAGGCGGCGCGCAATCCGCGCATCTCGGCGATGAGCCAGGCGATCGACGCCGAGGTCGTCCAGGGCCTTGCCGGCCTCATCGACGCCGCCAAGGCGAGCGGCCAGGCGATCGCCGCGCTCGATTCTCGCCTTGCGGCCGAGCTCATGTTCACCTTCGTCGGCGGCCTGATGCGCCGCCGCGCGCTGGAGACCGATTTCGACGTCGCCGGCGCCACGGCGATGACCATGGGCCTGTTCCGCGCGCTGTTCGCCGGCGCGATTTCCCTCTCCCCCGAGCCGGAGCCCCGCTGATGGGTCGCATCCTCACGTCGTCGCTCGGCGCCGCCGGGTTCGCAGTCTTTGTCATCGCCGCAGCGCAAGCGGCCGAGGCGCCGCGCGTCGTCGCGCCGCCGACTGTCAGCGTCGTCGCCGCCATCGACCGACCCTTCGTCGACCGGCTGTTTGTTTCCGGCACGCTGGTCGCGCGCGAAGAAGCTGAGGTCGCGGCGCAGATCGACGGGCTGACCATCGTCGAGCTCGACGCCGAGGAGGGCGACGTCGTCGCCGCCGGCCAGGTGCTGGCGCGGCTCGACCGCAGCCAGATCGACGCCCAGATCGCCCAGAACGATGCAGCGACCGCGCGCGCGGACGCCGCGATCGCGCAGGCCAAGAGCGCGATCGACCAGGCGCAGGCGCAGCTCGGCTTCGCCCACGACGACTACGACCGCGCCGCCAAGCTCGGCCCGCAGATCATGGCCGCGGCGACGATCGAGCAGCGCGAGACCGCGCTGCGCACCGCCGAGGCCCAGCTCGCCGCCGCGCAACACGCGCTCGCCGTCGCCGAGGCCGACCGCAAGAGCCGCGATGGCGAACGGCGCGAACTCGAAGTGCGCCTCGCCCGCACCGACGTGAAGGCCCCGGTCGCGGGCATCGTCAGCGAGCGCAACGCGCGGGCCGGCGCCGCCGCGGCGATCGCCGGCGCGCCACTGTTCCGCATCATCAAGGATGGCGCGATCGACCTCGAGGCCGAAGCTCCCGAACAGGCCCTGCCTCGGCTCGCCGTCGGCATGAGCGCGAGCCTGACCCTGCCCGGCCTTGCCGAGCCGGTCACCGGCACGGTGCGGCTGATCGGCGCCGAGGTCGACAAGGCGAGCCGCACCGGCAAGGTGCGCATCGCGCTCGATCCCAAAGCGCCCGCCCATGTCGGCGGCTTCGCCTCGGCCGAGATTGTCGTTGCGCGCAGCCAGGGCGTCGGCGTGCCGGCAAGCGCGGTCGAGCGCGACGCCGCCGGCGCGCGCACGCTGATCGTGCGCGACGGCGTCGTCGAGCTGCGCAAGGTCACGCTCGGCGTGACGGAAGGCGATGCGCTCGAGATCGCCAGCGGGGTTGCGCCCGGCGAGACGGTGGTCGCGCGCGCGGCCGCTTTCCTGCGCCCCGGCGACCGGGTGCGCGCCGTGCCGGCAGTGGCGGAGGGAGCGAATCCATGAGGCTCAATGTCTCGGCCTGGTCGATCCGTCGGCCGATCCCCGCCACGGTCGCCTTCATCATTCTGACGCTGCTCGGCGTCGTCGCCTTTCGTCAGATGGCGGTGACCAAGTTCCCCAACATCGATATTCCGATTGTCCAGATCACCATCACGCAGTCGGGCGCGGCGCCGTCCGAACTCGAATCGCAGGTGACCAAGAAGGTCGAGGACGCTGTCTCAAACGTCAACGGCGTCTGGCACATGATCTCGACCGTCACCGACGGCTCGTCGGTGACGGTGGTGCAGTTCAACGTCGGCTCGGTCGACGTCGACCACGCGCTCAACGACGTCAAAGACCAGATCGCCAAAATCCGCTCCGACCTGCCGCGCACGATCGACGAGCCGATCGTCAGCCGCATCGACGCCGAGGGCCTGCCGATCGTCACCTACGCCGCCGCCGCGCCGGGCATGACCGCCGAGCAGCTCTCCTGGTTCGTCGACGACGTCGTGGCGCGCGATCTGCAAGGCATCAAGGGCGTCGGCGAAGTCCGGCGCTTTGGCGGCGTCGATCGCGAAATCCGCGTCGCGCTCGACCCCGACAAGCTGCTGGCGCTCGGCGTCACCGCGGCGATGGTCAACGACCAGGTGCGCGCCGACAACATCGATCTTGGCGGCGGGCGCGCCGAACTCTCCGGCCAGGAGCAGGCGATCCGCACACTGGCGGGCGCACACAGTGTCTCGGAACTTGCCGCGACGCCGATCGCGCTGCCGGGCGGGCGCCGCGTGCGGCTCGACGAGCTCGCGAGCGTCACCGACGGCGCCGCCGAGCCGCGCACCTTCGCCCGCCTGTTCGACGAGCCGATCGTTTCCTTCGGCATTACCCGCGCCAAGGGCGCGAGCGACGTCGCGGTCGATAAGTTGATCGCGGCAAGGCTCGACCGTATCCAGGCGAGCCACCCGGAAGTCGCGTTCACCAAGGTCGACACCCAGGTCGACAACGAGCTCGGCAATTATTCTTCGACCATGGAGACGCTGATCGAGGGCGCGCTGCTGGCGGTGGTGGTCGTGCTGGTCTTCTTGCGCGACCTCCGCGCCACCCTTGTCACCGCGGTCGCGCTGCCACTGTCGATCCTGCCGACCTTCTGGGCGATGAGCGCAATCGGCTTCTCGCTCAATCTCGTCAGCCTGCTGGCGATCACGCTGGTCACCGGCATTCTGGTCGACGACGCAATCGTCGAGATCGAGAACATCGTGCGCCATATGCGGATGGGCAAGTCGGCCTATCGCGCCGCGTTGGAGGCGGCCGACGAGATCGGCCTCGCGGTCATCGCGATTTCGCTGACCATCGTCGCGATCTTCTCCCCGGTCAGTTTCATGAGCGGCATCGCCGGCCAGTATTTCCGCCAATTCGGCCTGACGGTCGCCATCGCCGTCGTCTTCTCGCTGATGGTGGCGCGCTTCGTGACGCCGGTCGTCGCCGCCTATTTCCTTCGCGCGCACGACGAGCCGGTCCATCGCGAAGGCGCGATCATGCGCGCCTACACGACGCTGGTGCGCGCCTCCGTGCGCCATCGCTGGATCACCCTGGCGGCGGGCGCGATGATCTTCGTCGCCTCGCTGGCGGCGACCAAGCTGTTGCCCTCCGGCTTCCTGCCGGCCGACGACCAGGCGCGCGCGCTGCTCGCGCTCGAACTGCCGCCGGGCTCACGGCTCGACGACACCGATCGCGTCACCCGCCGCATCTCCGATCAGCTCCAGACGATGCCGGAGGTGCGCTCGGTGCTGATCTATGGCGGCGAGATTCTCGGCGCCGGCGCCGAGCCGCGCAAGGCGACCTTCGTCATCAATTTCGTCAACAAGTCCGAGCGCGCCGCGAGCCAAAAGGATTTGCAGGCGCGCATCGGCGCGATGCTCTCTTCGACCCCCGATGTGCGCTTCTGGTTCGTCAAGGACAACGGCCAGCGCGACGTGTCGCTGATCGTCGCCGGGCCCGACATCAAGGCGATCAACGACACCGCCAATCAGCTTGCCAGTGAGATGCGCTCGATCCCCTCGATCGAAAACCCGATCTCGACCGCCGAGCTTGACCGGCCCGAATTGCGGATCGTGCCCAAGCGCCAGCTCGCCGCCGACCTCGGCGTTTCGTCGGAGGCGCTCTCGGAGACGATCCGCGTCGCCACGCTCGGCGACATCGACGCCAATCTCGCCAAGTTCGACGCCGGCGACCGCCTGGTGCCGATCCGCGTCGAACTCGACCAGAGCGCGCGCGGCGATGTCGGCCGCTTGCAGGACCTCAGGGTCGGCACGAGCGCTGGCGGCGCCGCGCCGCTCTCCGTGCTCGCCGATTTCGTCATCGACCACGGCCCGACCGCTATCAACCGCTACGACCGCACGCGGCGCGTCACCATCGAGGGCGACCTTGCGGGCGACGCCGCGCTCGGCGACGCGGTGTCGGCGATCAAGGCGCTGCCTGCCGCGCAGCATCTGCCGCCCGGCGTCGAGATCCGCGAGACCGGCGACGTCGAAGTGATGACCGAGGTGTTCCAGTCCTTCGCCGAGGCGATCGGCGCTGGCGTGCTGATGGTCTACGCGCTGCTGGTGCTGCTGTTTGGCAGTTTCCTCCAGCCGATCACCATTCTCGTCTCGCTGCCGCTGTCGGTTGGCGGCGCGATCGGCGCGCTGCTGCTGACCCACAAGGCGATCTCGATGCCGGTCGTCATCGGCATTCTGATGCTGATGGGCATCGTCACCAAGAACGCGATCATGCTGGTCGATTTCGCGCTCGAGGAGATGAGCCGCGGCTCGCCGCGCCTCGAAGCGCTGGTCGAAGCGGGACGCAAGCGCGCGCAGCCGATCATCATGACGACCATCGCGATGGCGGCGGGCATGTTCCCTTCGGCTCTGGGCCTTGGCGATGGCGGCGGCTTCCGCTCGCCGATGGCGATTGCGGTGATGGGCGGGTTGATGGCCTCGACCGTGCTGTCGCTGGTCTTTGTTCCGGCCGTGTTTACCCTCATGGACGACCTCGGCCGCGTGAGCTGGCGCCTGTTCAGCCGCTTCGTCGGCGAAGCGGACGAGCCGGGACGCCCGCGCCCCGCCGCCGAGTTGCAGGGCAATGCGCACGTGCCGGACGCCTTCCCCGCCGCGGCGGAGTAGCCAAGAGCGGCTCCCCTCGCCCTTCGACTCGCCCGCTGACGCGGGCGGCTCAGGGTGAGGGCCTGGGGGGGCCACAATCTCCCTCATGGTGAGGAGCGCCGCGCCAGCGGCGCGTCTCGAACCACGCACCCGCCGATTGAACCCACAGCGCCGCGTCTGCGTTATCGTGACGCGAGCGATCAGGGAGGCGCGCAGGAGATGAGCCTTGCAGCGTCGCATACCCCACCCGAAACGCTGACCACGCTGATCCCGGCGCGGCTTGAGCGGTTGCCATGGGGACGGTTCCACGTCCTCGTCGTCGCCGCGCTCGGCGTCACCTGGATTCTCGACGGGCTCGAAGTGACGCTCGCCGGCTCGATCGGGGCGGCGCTGAAGTCCAGCCCGGCGTTGCGCTTCACCGACCCTGACGTCGGGGCGGCGGGGAGCGCATACCTCGTTGGGGCGGTCCTCGGCGCGCTGGTCTTTGGCTGGCTGACCGACCGGCTTGGCCGCAAGCGGCTGTTCTTCATCACCATCGCCGTCTATCTCACCGCGACGGCGCTGACCGGGCTCGCATGGAGCCCGTTCACATTCTTCTTCTTCCGCTTCCTGACCGGCTGCGGCATCGGCGGCGAATACGCGGCGATCAATTCGACCATCCAGGAACTGATCCCCGCCCGTTATCGCGGCCACATGGATCTGATGATCAACGGCAGCTTCTGGATCGGCGCGGCGGTCGGCGCGGTGGTCGCCGCGATCCTGCTCGATCCCGCGCGCCTCGGTCCCGAACTTGGCTGGCGACTGGCGTTCCTGATCGGCGCGGGCATCGGTCTCGTCGTGTTCTTCATGCGCATGTGGATTCCCGAGAGCCCGCGATGGCTGGTCATCCATGGGCGCGCCCGCGAAGCCGAGGCGAGCGTCGCGGACATCGAACGTCGCTTCACCGCGACAGGGGCGCGGCTCCCACCGGTCGACCAGACCATGGCGATCCGCCTGCGCCCACGCGGCCACACGCCGCTCGCCGAGGTGTTCGACGCGCTGTTTCGCCGCTACGCGCTGCGCACCTGGGTGGGGCTGACGTTGATGGCCGCGCAAGCGTTTTTCTACAACGCGATCTTCTTTACCTACGCGCTGGTGCTGACCAAGTTCTACGGCGTCTCGGCGAGCGAGGTCGGCTGGTACATATTGCCCTTCGCGCTCGGCAATTTCCTTGGGCCGGTTCTGCTCGGACGACTGTTCGACACGCTCGGCCGACGCAAGATGATCGCCGCGACTTACGCCATATCGGGCGTGCTGCTGGTCGCCTGCGGCGCGCTGTTTGAGCAGGGTCTGCTGACCGCGGTCTCGCAGACGGTCGCCTGGATGATCGTTTTCTTCTTCGCTTCGCCCGCCGCGAGTGCGGCCTACTTGACGGTGAGCGAGACTTTTCCGCTGGAAATTCGCGCGCTCGCCATCGCGATCTTTTATGCGATCGGCACTGGCCTCGGCGGTGTCGCGGCGCCGATCATCTTCGGTTGGCTGGTCGCCAGCGGCTCGCGCCCGAGCGTCTTTGCCGGCTATTTGTTCGCTGCGGCGTTGATGGCTGTCGCCGCCTGGGTCGCCGCGCGCTACGCCGTCGAGGCCGAACGCAAGCCGCTCGAAATGGTCGCAACGCCGTTGTCGGCGATACCGGCGGCGGGCGACTGACGAAGCGGGGCCCGCTCGTCCTTCGACTCGCCCGCTGACGCGGGCGGCTCAGGATGACGGCCGCGGAGGGTCCATCTGCAATCCCCCTCATGGTGAGGAGCGCCGCGTCAGCGGCGCGTCTCGAACCACGAAGAGCGTGCGGCGCTTTACGGCGCCGAGGCTTTGCTCATCAGCGTCAGCCGCTGCTCGGCGGCGGCGACCGCGTGGCCCGCGCCATCGACCAGCGCGACGCGCAGCGGTTCGCCGCTGGCGCGCGAGCAATAGGCAAGCGGCGGCGGCCGGCCCCCCGCCAGCCATTGGTCGCCCCATTCGGTCAGCGCGAGAAACGGCAGGCGCAGCGCCGCGCTCATCGGGGTCAGCCAATATTCGGGGCGCGCGCGGCGGCCCGGCTCGCGATAGTCGCGCCGCGCGAGAAGCCCCGCGGCGGTCATGCGCTTCAGCCGATCCGCGAGCACGGTGCGCGGCGCGCCGAGCTCAGCGGCGAAGTCGTCAAAGCGCCTGACGCCAAACAGCGCCGAGCGCAGGATCATCAGGCTCCAGCGATCGCCGATCAGCGCGAAGGCGTGTGCGAGGTTGCAATCCTCGGGCGGCAGCGGCGAGTGGTGAGGCGGCGATTTTGCCAGCATGAGTCACGTTCGGTTAAGTTGTCCGTCCGTATTCAGCATGCAGGAAATATGGTGAATTTTACGTTGCCGCCGCGCTCTGAAAAACGGCGACGATCATCCATGCGAAATGTGCAAAGCCGACGTCCTCAGCGCGACCCGCTCGCGTCGCTTAAATCGCCCTTAACCGATTTCCTTCAATTTGACTTGGTCGGTCGCCGCTCCGGTCGCCGCACGAGTTGTCGAGTGCCCCATGCGTGACGTTCTTTCCGCCGTCCCCGACGTCGTCGAAGTCCCGGCCGGTCACAGTCGGCTGTTGTCGCGGCTCTATCGTGATGTCGGAATGGCGGCTGTCGCCACCGAGTTGGACCTCCCCGCCGCCGCCTTCGAGATCGAGGTCAGCGAAGCGGTCGAGAGAGGCCAGCGCTATCTCGCGCCGCGCCGCGCGCTCGATCTCGCCTCCTGACGCAAGCGCGCTAGCGCGCGCCACACGCACAGCGAGCGAACGCCGTCATTGCGACGTCTTCAGCGTGCGGCGAGCCATTCGAACGTGCGCATCACGCCGCGCAGTTCGCCGAGCCCCTTCAATCGCCCAATGTGCGAATAGCCGGGATTGATTCGCGCCTTGGCGACATCGTCGGCGAGCAAATGGCCGTGGTCGGGGCGCATCGGAATCTCGTGGTCGGCGCGCCCTTCGCGGCGGCGACGCGCCTCTTCGCGCAGCAAGGCTGCGATCAAAGCCACCATGTCGACGTCGCCCGCGAGATGCTCGGACTCGACGAATGAGCCATCTGGCTCGCGCGCGACGTTGCGCAGATGGGCGAAATGCACGCGCGGTCCAAATTCTCTCGGCCATGGCGACGAGATCATTGTCGGCGCGCGAGCCGAGCGAGCCTGCGCATAGCGTTATGCCATTGGCCGGCGAGGCGACGGCGGCAAACAGCGCGCGATAGTCCGCGGCGGTGGAGACGACGCGCGGCAGGCCGAACAGCGAGAACGGCGGATCGTCGGGATGCAGCGCTAACCGCGCGCCAAGCTCCTCGGCGAGCGGCGCGATCTCGGCAAGGAAGGCGATCAGATTGGCGCGCAGATCGGCGGCGGTCAGTCCGTCAAATGCATTGAGCGCCTCGGCAAACTGCGCGCGGGTGTATTCGGCCTGGCGCGCCGGCAAGCCGCCGATGACGTTCTTCTCGATCAAGGCAAAGGCGGGCGCGTCGAGCTTGGCGAGCGCCTCGCGCGCAGCGGCCAGCGCGGCGGCGGGATAGTCCGCTTCGGCGCCGGCGCGGCGCAGCACGAACGCGTCATAGGCGATGAAGGCCGGCATGTCGAAGCGCAGCGCCAACCCCTTCGCCGCGGTCGGGTAGCGCAGATCGGTGCGCGTCCAATCGACCACCGGCATGAAGTTGTAGCAGATGGTCGTCACGCCGGAGCGCGCGAGGCTGACGAGGCTGTCCTTCCAGGCCTCGATCGCCTGGCGGTGGGGACCGGCGCGCAGCTTGATCGCGTCGGGGACGGGAATCGATTCGCAGACGTCCCAGGTCAGCCCGGCCGCCTCGACAGCGCGCCGGCGCATGACGACATCATCGATGCGCCAGGCGCGGCCATCGTAGAGGTGGTGGAGCGCAGTGACGACGCCCTGCGCCCCAGCCTGCTTGGCGTTGTCCAAAGTGACGGGATCGTCGGGGCCGAACCAGCGCCAAGTCTGTCGCACGTGACGAACTCCAACCCCTCGACGACGCTCGCGCCGTTACACGCGAACGATCAGGCCCACGCTATCGCGCTGATGATGGCGCCGACGATCAGCGACAGGACGATGCCGCACACCACCACGGCGGCGGTGTAGGCGATCGACTTGTCCTCGGGCGCCTTCATCAAGGTCGGCACGCCGAGCCAGAAGAGATAGAGGCCGTAGAGGCCGAGGATGCCCAGAATGCCGAGCGCGGGGATCAGCGAGAAGACGCCGACCAGCCACACCGGCGTCATCGAATAGACCGCGAGCTTGAGCGAACTCGACGGATTCTTCTGGCCGCCGAAGGTCGGGGCGAGCGCGTCGATGATCAGCGCCATCACGTAGACCACGACGAAGGTCAGCAGGTACTGGACGATCGCCGCAACCAGGCCGCTGACGATGCCGACGCGGAAGGTCCCCACCATCGGCATGTTGATGCCGATTATCGACATGCCGAGGAAGCGACAGACCGGGGGAATTGCCGCCAGGATCGCGACGTAATTGGTGAAGAGGTATTGCGGATCGCCCGGCTCGCCGTCGATCACATGCCATTCCGTCTTCGGCGTCATGATGATCGCTTTGACACGCTCGACAAGGTTCATGAAGACCTCCCCCTCCCGCCGGCCGATTCGCGGACGCGGCGGCCAAGCGCTGATGTTAGTCCGGGTCCGGGCGCCGCGCCAGCCATCGCCAAACGGGCGAAGGGGTTACACGCCTATGAAAAGGGCGCCCGGCCGAAGCCGGACGCCCGAGATCAGCTCGCCGGAGCGGCGAGGTTAGTGAGCCGCCGCCTTGTCGGCGCCGATGCCGGTCTGCGAGCGGACATATTGCTCGTCGAACGCCGCCTGCTCTCGCGCCGCAGCCGCCGACTTGTCGGTGACCGAGAACAGCCAGCAGCAGATGAACGCCAGCGGCATGCTGAAGATCGCCGGCGAGCTATAGGGGAACCAGGCGCCCGACTTGTCGAAGCCGAACACCGCCACCCAGATCGACGGGCTGAAGATCGTCAGCACCACCGCCGCGATCAGGCCGACGAAGCCGCCGATGAAGGCGCCGCGCGTCGTCAGTCCTCTCCACAGCATCGACAGCAGCAGCACGGGGAAGTTGGCGCTGGCCGCGACCGCGAAGGCGAGGCCGACCATGAACGCGACATTGACCTTCTCGAAGATCACGCCGAGCACGATGGCGACGATGCCGAGCACGATAACAGTGATGCGCGAGGCCCTGATTTCCGTCGCCTCATCGACATTGCCGTGCCGGAACACGGAGGCGTAGAGATCGTGGCTGACCGCGCTCGCGCCCGACAGCGTCAGGCCCGAGACCACCGCAAGGATCGTCGCGAAGGCGACCGCCGCGATGAAGCCCTTCATCAGGTCGCCGCCGACGGCGTGCGGCAAGATGAATCGCCGGCATGTTGCCGCCGCCCAGCAGGCCCTTCGTGATGTCGCCGCCCACGTGATAGATCGCGTTCCGGTCCGACCAGCACGATCGCGCCGAAGCCGATGATGAAGGTCAGGATGTAGAAGTAGCCGATGAACGTCGTCGCCCAGAACACCGACTTGCGCGCTTCCTTTGCGTCGCGGACGGTGAAAAAGCGCATCAGGATATGCGGCAGACCGGCGGTGCCGAACATCAGCGCCATGCCCAGCGAAATCGCCGAGATCGGGTTGGCGACGGCCGCGCCCGGCAACATGATTTTGTCATGCTTGCGGATGAACCTCGATCGCCTTGGCGATCAGCGCGTTGAAGTCGAAGCCGAACTGCGCGAGCACCAGCAAGCGCCATCAGGGTCGCGCCAACCAGCAGCAGCCCCGCCTTGATGATCTGCACCCAGGTGGTGGCGATCATGCCGCCGAAGGTGACGTAGATGACCATCAAAACGCCGACGAGGACAACCGCGTAGAGATAGGGCAGCCCGAACAGCAACTGGATGAGCTGGCCGGCGCCGACCATCTGCGCGATCAGATAGAACAGGACGGTGACCAGCGTGCCGGTCGCCGCCATGGCGCGGATCGGCGTCGCCTGCAAACGATAGGAGGCGACGTCGGCGAAGGTGTAGCGGCCAAGGTTGCGCAGCGGCTCGGCCATCAGGAACATGATGATTGGCCAGCCGACGAGGAAGCCGATCGAGTAGAACAGTCCGTAGAAGCCGGCGCTGAACACCAGCGCCGAGATGCCCAGGAACGAAGCGGCCGACATATAGTCGCCGGCGATCGCCAGGCCGTTCTGCAACCCGGTGATGCCGCCACCCGCGGCGTAGAAATCCTTCGTCGTGCGGGTGCGCTTGGCCGCCCAATAGGTGATGCCAAGCGTCAGGAGGACGAAGATGGCGAAGATGGTGATGGCGTTCCAATCGGTCGGCACGGGGGCGGCGTCGGCGGCGTAGGCCGCGCTGGAGGCCGCCATGAGCGCCGCTACGAGGGCGCCGGATTTGAGCAGACGAATCATCACTTCCCTCCCATTGCGGCGTTGACGATCGCCTTGGTCAAATCGTCGTAATGGCTGTTGGCGCGAACGACGTAGATGCCCGTCAGCACGATCGAGGCGACGATGAGAGCGGCGCCGAGAAACAGCCCGACTGTGATCGACCCGGCGACTGGAGTGGCGATGACGGCCGGCGCGAAAGCGACCAGCGCAATGAACCCGTAGTACATCACCAAGGTGATGATCGTCAGCGTCCAAGCGAATGACTTTCGCTCTGCTACGAGTTTTATGTAATTGGGATCGCTTTGGATCCGTTTGACCGCCTGATCATCCATTTTTGTTTCCTCCCCGAATTGAACTGTCGCGCGGCGCTTGTGCGCGCAACCGCCCCTCGTGCGCCGATCTGTGGCGCCGTTGGCGGTTGGTCTCGCTCGCGATGGGTTTTTGGGCGCCCCCGCGCCCGCAGACGATTCTCTCCCCGTTTGTTAATCGTCATAATGATGAAGTTTGGCTGTGCAGTCGACCGCGCGACTCTACAACCTTCGTCTAGATTCACTGGACAATCGGCCCGCCGAGGGTCCGCCCGAACCCGTGTTTGTGAGGGGGGCGCCGATCGGCTAAGTTCGAATTGGGGCTAGCCCCAGGTCGGGATGGGGGGTATCACATTTGGCTCGCACGGCCAGCGACCCTATATCGACGCAAGGCGCGGTCGCGCACTAGCTCGAGACAGCACCAGAAAAGGCCGAACTCGATGGATTTCCTCAAGCCACGGTTGCATCGCATGAACCGCCGCCGCCGCATCTACGAAGGCAAGGCTAAAGTCCTCTATGAGGGCCCGGAGCCGGGGACGCTGATCCAGCACTTCAAGGACGACGCGACCGCCTTCAATGCGAAGAAGCACGAGATCATCGAGGGCAAGGGCGTTCTGAATAACCGTATTTCTGAGTACATCTTCCTGCGGCTGAACGAAATCGGCGTGCCGACGCATTTCATGCGCCGTATCAACATGCGCGAGCAGTTGATTCGCGAGGTCGAAATCATTCCGCTCGAAGTGGTGGTGCGCAATGTCGCGGCGGGCTCGCTCTCGACGCGGCTCGGCATCGAGGAAGGCACCCAGCTGCCGCGCTCGATCATCGAGTTTTATTACAAGAACGACGCGCTCAACGATCCGATGGTCTCCGAGGAGCACATCACCGCGTTCGGCTGGGCGAGCCCACAGGAAATCGACGACATCATGGCGCTCGCCATTCGCGTCAATGATTTCCTCACCGGCCTGTTCCTCGGCGTCGGCATCCGCCTCGTCGACTTCAAGATCGAATGCGGCCGGCTGTGGGAAGGCGACAACATGCGCATCGTCGTCGCCGACGAGATCAGCCCCGATTCGTGCCGGCTGTGGGACGTCAAGACCAACGATAAGATGGACAAGGACCGTTTCCGCAAGGACCTCGGCGGCATGATCGAGGCCTACACGGAAGTCGCGCGCCGCCTCGGCGTGATGCAGGAAGGCGAGAGCGCGATCGCCGCCGCCGGCCCGCGTCTGGTCAAGTAAGTCTGGGCGCGGCCTGCGCGCCGCGCCTGACTCACCCCAATTTCGCGTTGAAGAACTCAAGCGTGCGTGAGCGCGCGAGCGTTGCGCTGGGCGCGTCGTAGGCGGCGTTGCCGAAGCGATTGAAGGCGTGGCCGCCGGTCGGATAGGTGTGCACCGGAACGTCGGGATGCGCAGCGGCGAGTGCGCGCACGCCATCGACCGGGATGTGCCCGTCCTTCTCGCCGAAATGCAGCATCGTGGGTGCGCGCGGCTTGAGCGTGTTCAGCCCAAGGATTCCGCCGCCGTAGTAGCCGACCGCCGCAGCGACGCCCTCGAGGTTGGCGGACGCGAGCCAGGTGAGCGTGCCGCCCAGGCAATAGCCGACGACGCCGACCTTGCCCCCAACCTTGGCCGCCTCAACGGCGGCGGCAATGTCGAGCATCATCGCCTCGCGAGGGATCTTCCCAGCCAGCGCCATGCCGCGCGCCATGGTGTCCGGGTTGACCTCCGCATCGAAATTCGGCTCGCCGCGATCGAAGATCGCCGGGGCGATCGCAAGGTAGCCGTCGGCGGCGAAGCCATCGGCGACCCAGCGGATGTGGGCGTTGACGCCGAAAATCTCCTGCACGACCACCAGCGCGCCGCGCGGTTTGCCTTGCGGCTCGGCGCGCCAGGCGCCGAACTCAAACCCGTCGCTCGCCTTCAACCTGATCCACTGGCCCATGCTCAACGCTCCTTCTCTTGCGAATCTCGTTTGCTATTGCGGATTTCGTTTTGCGCGCTGGGCGATCGCGATGCCGCCCACGACCAGTGCCAATGCGACAATATGGTAGGAGGCGAAGGGTTCGCCGAGCAAGGCGACCGCCATCAGCGCGCCGAAGACAGGAACCAGATTGACGAACACGCCCGCGCGACCCGGCCCGATCAGCTCGACCCCGCGAATGTAGAAGAGCTGCCCGGCGAAGGCCGGTCCGAGCGCGGCCGCAAGCAGCAGCAACAAGCCGACTGCGCCCGGCTGGATGAAGTCGCCTGCGGCCACCTCGATGGCGAATAGCGGAATCGACGTGAGAAAGGCAGCGAGCGCCATCCCGGCCAGGAAGCCAAGGCCGGTGACGCGCGGCCGAGCGCGCAACGCGAGCGTGTAGCCGGCGTAGAGAAAGCAGGCGGCGAGCACCATCAGGTCGCCGGAATTGAAGGCGAGCGTCGCGAGTCGCGACCATTGCCCTTGTGCCGCGATCGTCGTCACCCCGACCATGGTGGCGAAAACGCCGAGCGCCTGCATCGCGGCGACCTTTTCGCCAAAGCCGAAGCGCGCCGCGATCAGCACGAACGCTGGAATGGCGCCTTGAATGATCGACAGGTTGATCGCGCCCGTGCGATGGGCGGCGGCATAGTAGAGCGCGTTGAATCCGGTGAAGCCGAGCGCGCCCATCGCCGCCACGTAGCGCCAGTGCGGGCGCAGAACGGCGAAATCGGCGCGCAGCGTCTTGCGCGCGGCGAAAAGAATCGGCCCGATCGCGAAGGCCCAGCGCCCAAAGGTGAGCGACATCGGCGCGATCTCGCCGACCGCCAGGCGGCCGACGATCGCGTTGCCGGCCCAGATCAGCGCGGTCAGCGTCAGCATCAGGATCGGACTGTCCCAGGCGGCGCGCAACGGGCGCGCCCAGGGAGATATCGACAGATCGGTCAAAGGGCGTCGCCTCGCGCCCTGTTGCGCAACGCGCGGCGAGGCGGCGTCGGCGTTCTCAGAGCCTAAGCCGCAATACGGCGCCGGGCCAACGATGGCAACGGCCGCCCGTTCAACACGGCGCGATGGCGACAAAACGAAAACGGCGCCGGAACTTGCCGGCGCCGCCCGAAATTTTTAGCCTTGCGAGAAGGCGATCAGTATTTGCGAACCAACGGAGCCGGGGCGGGGGGCGCCTCGGTGTCGATCATCCAGCGCAGACCGATGCGCAAGTCGTTGGAGGCGAGTTGGTTCTGGGAATAGACGGTGTAGCTCTGGCACGAGAAGCCGCCGCCGCCGCCGGTGCCGTTCAAGCAGTGCGCCGCGCCCGAAGTGAACTTGCCGTAGTCGAGGTAGCGATAGCCGACATCGAGCTTGAGGTTCTGTGTGACGTCAAAGCTCAGGCCGGCCATCAATCCCCAGGCGAAGTTCCACTTGCCGGCGTCGCTGAGATAGCCGCCGACCGGCGAGAGATTGCCGTTGCTGAAGGCAAAGCCAGTGTCGGTCATGCCGGACAGCTTGTTGTAGGCGAAGCCCGCGCCCGCGCCGACATAAGGCGTGACGCCATACCAAGTGCCAAGGTCGGCATAGCCGTTGAACATCGTGACGTAGGAAGCGAGATTGGCGCGATAGAAGTCCGCGTATTGCTGCGTGGACGTATTGGGGACGACGACGTTGGGCTCGTTGAGCACTTCCAATGTCTGAAAGCTGCTGCCGCCGCGGAATTCTTCGGTGATGTCGCCGCGGAACCAGGTGTTGAACTGGTAGCCGACGCCGAAGTCGAAGATGCCGGACGCGGAGATCGTCGGGTTGAAGAATGTGTTGGTCGCGGCGCCGTCGCAACGTGGCGGAAGCCAGCGGATTGGGCGAGACCGCCATGCTCGGCGTCGTCGCATTCAGGCCAAGGCCGACGTCCCCGCGCAGATACCAGCCGTTGAATTCCATCGGCGGCGGCGGCATCGGCTCGAGTGCGGGCGGAGGCGGCAGAAGATCGGCGGCGGCGACAACGCGCGTAAGTGCGAGCAGGGCGCCGCCCGCAAGAATGAGGGCCTTGAACTTGGCCATGACGAAACCCCTTCGTTCGACGCGCGCCAACAAACGCCGCGCTTCTGATCGAAGAGAAAATTCGCATGAAGAGTTTAATGTAGACTTAACCCTAACAATTCACCTTAACCGAAGGTTACCAACGTCTTCCCTCAGTGTTTAGCAGCGCAGCGGCCCGCATTGACGCTGCGAGGGACGCTCACACGCCCGGCGCGCCGTTGAGGCTCGCGAGCGAGACGCGCTGGCGCCCGGCGGCGTCGAAATTCTCCGGCGCAAGCCAGCGCTCGAAGGCGACGCGACGCTGCGGCCATTCCGAATCGAGCATCGAGAACCAGGCGGTGTCGCGGTTGCGGCCCTTGACGATCATGTGCTGACGGAAGACGCCCTCGAAGGTGAAGCCGAGACGCAGCGCCGCGCGCCGCGAGGGCGCGTTAAGCGCGTTGCATTTCCATTCGTAGCGGCGGTAGCCGAGCGTATCGAACACGTATGCGGCAAAAAGATATTGCGCTTCGGTCGCCCCGATCGTGCGCTGCAGCGCCGGCGTATAGAGGATGCCGCCGACCTCGATGACGCGATGCGCCGGCTCGATGCGCATAAGGCTCTGAAAGCCAACCGGCAAGCCGCTGGCGTTGTCGATGATTGCGAAGAACAGCGGGTCTTCCGACTTGGCGCGCGCGGCGAGTACGGTCTTGAACGCCGCGAGATCGGCGTAGGGGCCATCGAACAGATAGCTCCACAGTCGATCGTTGTCGCCCCCATTGGCCGCGGCGAACAAAGCGTTCGCGTGCCGCTCGGCGTCGAGTGGGACCAGCGTCACGTGCTGGCCTGCCAGCGTCACCCGCTGCGGACGCTCGGCAGGGCGCGGATCGACCGGCGCGCCGATCGGCTGTGCGGCGGTCGCACTCCCGCTGGGGTTGGCCATCCCGTTTCCCTTTGCTGCGGCGAGCGATGTCAGTGCGAAGCGCGTCAGTGATTGTGACGCGGCGTGCCCATCGTCTGAGCGAGCCGCTGATAACCGACTGCCGGCTTGAGCACCATGCCTTCGTCGAACTGGGCGACCATATCGCGCTGGATTTGCTGCCAGGGCGTCTGGCTCTTGGGATAGGCAAAGCCGCCGCGCTGTTCGAGTTCGGCGCGCCTGATCGGCGAGCTCCGCCTCGGAGATCAGGATGTTGGCGGCGTGCTTGCCAAGATCGATGCGCACCCGGTCGCCCGTGCGCAGCAGCGCCAGGCCGCCGCCCGCCGCCGCCTCCGGCGAAGCGTTGAGGATCGAGGGGGAGCCCGACGTGCCCGATTGCCGGCCGTCGCCGATACAAGGCAGCGCGTGGACCCCCTGTTTGATCAGCGCCGCCGGCGGCTGCATGTTCACCACTTCCGCGCCGCCGGGATAGCCGATCGGCCCCGTGCCGCGGATGAACAGCATGCAGTTCGCGTCGATCGCCAGCGCCGGATCTTCGATCCGGGCGTGGTAATCCTCCGGCCCCTCGAACACGATCGCCCGACCTTCGAACGCGTCGGGGTCTTTCGGGTTGGAGAGATAGCGGCGGCGAAACTCTGCATCGATAACGCTGGTCTTCATGATCGCGTTGTCGAAGAGATTGCCGCGCAGGACAATGAAGCCCGCCTCGCGCTTCATCGGCGCGTCGATCGGGAAGATCACGTCGGCGTCGCCCGATTGCGTCCCCTTGCAATTCTCGCCGATCGAGCGGCCATTGACGGTCAGCGCGCCCTCGTGAATGAGCCCGCGCTTGGTCAACTCGTTGACCACTGCCGGCACGCCGCCGGCGCGGTGGAACTCTTCGCCAAGATAGTGACCGGCCGGCTGCATGTTGACGAGCAGCGGCACGCGGTAGCCGACGCGCTCCCAATCGTCGATCGCTAGCGAGACGCCGATGTGGCGGGCGATCGCATTGAGATGGATCGGCGCGTTGGTCGAGCCGCCGATCGCGCTATTGACGACAATGGCGTTCTCGAACGCCTCGCGGGTGAGAATGTCGGACGGCTTCAAGTCCTCGTGGACCATTTCGACGATGCGCTGGCCGGTGCGATAGGCGATCTGTCCGCGCTCGCGATGAGGAGCGGGAATCGCCGCGCAGCCCGGCAGGCTCATGCCTAGCGCCTCGGCGAGCGCGTTCATCGTCGAAGCGGTGCCCATCGTGTTGCAATGACCGATCGAGGGCGCCGAATCGGTGACGATCGCCATGAACTCCTTGTAGTCGATCTTGCCCTCGGCGAGCTCCTGGCGCGCCTGCCAGACGATCGTGCCGGAGCCGACGCGTTCGCCGTTGCGCCAGCCGTTGTTCATCGGGCCGCCCGAGAGCACGATAGCGGGGATGTTGACGGTCGCGGCCGCCATCAGACAGGCGGGCGTCGTCTTGTCGCAGCCGGTGGTCATCACCACGCCGTCGATGAAATAGCCCATCAGGATTTCGACCAGCCCGAGATAGGCGAGGTTGCGGTCGAGCGTGGCGGTCGGTCGCCGGCCAGTTTCCTGGATCGGATGGACAGGGAACTCGAACGGGACGCCGCCCGCCTCGATGATGCCGGCGCGCACCCGCGTGGCGAGTTCGAGATGGTGGCGGTTGCACGGCGACAGGTCCGAGCCGGTCTGGGCGATGCCGATGATCGGCTTGCCGGACGTCAGCTCTTCGGGCGTAAGGCCAAAATTGAGGTAGCGCTCGATATAGAGCGCCGTCATCCCAGGATTTTCGGGATTGTCGAACCACTGCGTCGAGCGTAGCCGGCGCTTCGCCTGGTTGGCGCCATTGACTGGCGCCTTCGCCGCCTCCTTGTCGCTCATTCTGCCGTTCCTCGCCGCGCCTCCCCGGGCCATTGGCAGACCCCTGCCGGCACTATGAGGCTATTTGTATGGTAAATCAATGAATCGGGCCCGCAGCTTCATGCCGCGCGCCCGCCGTGCTATGCGGGCGACCCTACGCGCCCGTAGCTCAACTGGATAGAGTATCGGTCTTCGAAACCGAGGGTTGGGAGTTCAAACCTCTCCGGGCGCGCCAACCAGTTTGATCCCGCCAAGTTCGGGCGATCCGACCGAGCTTGCGACAGGCCTGCCGCCTTGACTTCGCGGGCTCTTGTCGCCAGTTTCGCCGCCCTCGCCCGGCGGGCGCCGTAGCAAGGTCTCATGCGCTCCTATTTGAGTTTTGAAACGCCGGTCGCCGATATCGACGCGCGCGTGGACGAATTGCGCGCCATGGCGGCCAAGGGCGAATTCGGCGGCGCTCAACGAAGAGATCGCCAAGCTCGAGGCTAAATCCGCCAAGACCCTCGCCGAGATCTACGCAGCCCTGACCCCCTGGCAGAAGACGCAGGTCGCCCGCGTGCAGGGGCGCCCGCATTTCAACGATTACGTCAAAGGGCTGATCGAGGACTTCACCCCGCTCGCCGGCGATCGCAAGTTCGGCGAGGACGCGGCGATCGTCGGCGGTCTTGGCCGCTTTCGCGGCAGCGCGATCTGCCTGATCGGCCACGAGAAGGGCGACGACACGCAGAGCCGCCTCAAGCACAATTTCGGCATGGCGCGCCCCGAGGGCTATCGCAAGGCGGCGCGGCTGATGGAGCTCGCCGACCGCTTCGACCTGCCCGTCGTCTCGCTGGTCGACACCGCCGGCGCGTGGCCCGGGATCGACGCCGAGGAACGTGGCCAGGCCGAGGCGATCGCCAGGGCGACGGACGTCACCTTGTCGCTCGGCACCCCCAACGTCGCGGTGGTCGTCGGCGAGGGCGGCTCGGGCGGCGCGCTGGCGATCGCCGCCTGCAACAAGGTGCTGATGCTCGAACACTCCATTTATACCGTCGCTTCGCCCGAGGCCGCCGCCTCGATCCTGTGGCGCGATTCCTCGCGCGCTCAGGACGCGGCGACCAGCATGAAGATCACCGCCCAGGACCTCTTAAAGTTCGGCATCATCGACGGCATCGTGCCCGAGCCGGTCGGAGGCGCCCATCGCGACCCGCAAGAAGCGATCACCGAGGTCGGACGCGCCGTCTCCGGCGCCCTCGACCAACTCGGCAATCTCTCGCGCGAGGCTCTGCGCGACGCGCGGGCGGCAAAATTCCTCGCCATCGGCCGCAAGGCCTGAACTCGCTCTCGGGCGGTTAAGGCATTGGAAAGGTTGAGGGAGCTTAATCTTTGGGTGGACATTTTGCGGTTGAACGGCTAAGCCGTTCCAACCATTGAGGAACGATGACGTTGGACGATTGGCGTAAGCGATTGTTCGCGGTTGGCCTCGCCATTTCGGCGGCGACGCTCGCCGCTGGATGTGAGGATGCGCTCGACCCGGACAATTCCGGCCGGTCGCTGACCCCGATCCCGAACGAGACCCTGACCAAGATGGACACGCTCGGCACGTCGGCCTCGGCGCCGATGCTGATCCGCACCTATAAGCAGGAAGCCGAGTTCGAAATCTGGAAGATGAAGTCGGACGGTCAGTACGCGCTGCTGAAGACCTATCCGATGTGCCGCTGGTCGGGCCAGCTCGGCCCCAAGACGGTCGAGGGCGACCATCAGGTGCCCGAGGGCTTCTACACGATCACGCCTGCGCAGATGAACCCCAACTCGCACTACTACCTCTCCTTCAACGTCGGCTATCCCAACGCCTACGATCGCGCGCTCGGACGCACTGGCGGCGCGATCATGGTCCACGGCATGTGCTCGTCGGCCGGTTGCTTCTCGATGACCGACGCGCAGATCGCCGAGATCTACGCGATCGCCCGCGAGGCGTTCAACGGCGGGCAGGCGGCAATTCAGATGCAGTCCTTCCCGTTCCGCATGAGTGCCGAAAACCTCGCCAAACACCGGCTCGATCCCAACATCGCCTTCTGGAAAGAGATCAAAAACGGCGCCGACCATTTCGAGGTGACGAAGGCGGAGCCCGAAGTGCTGGTGTGCGCCAAGCACTACGTCTTCGGCGCCCATTCCGACAAAGACGTCGACGCGAGCGCGCCCTGCCCGGCCGACTTGCAGCGCGACGATCAGGTCGAGGCCTCGGTCGCCGAGAAGGAAACTGAGGACGACAAGGCGGTGGCTTCGCTCGTCGCCAAAGGCGTCAAGCCGGTGCGCATCGTCTATCAGGACGGCGGCCAGAACGCCGCCTTCGCCGGCAAGGACGAAGACGCCAGCGCGCCGGAAGCGCTCGCCGCCGGCCCGACCGAGATCATCCTCGACAATTCCGGCAAGCCGCTCCCCCCCGCCAAGGTCGTCGCCGCCGCTCCGCCCGCGCCGGTCGCCGCGCCCGCTGCTGTCGCTGCGCCCGCCCCTGCTGCGACGCCTGTCGCCGCGCCGCTCGGCTTTCTCGGCGGCGCGAAGTCGTTCTTCGGCTTGGGCGGCGCGGCGGCCGCCCCGCAGACGTCCGCCACCAACTAGCCGACGCCCGACCAGTCGAGCACGATCTTGCCGCAGTCGCCGCGGCGCATCGTCTCGAAGCCGGCGAGAAAGTCGCTCGCCGGCAAGCGGTGGGTGATCACCTTGCGCACGTCGAGGCCGCTCTGCAGCATGGCGATCATTTTGTGCCAGGTCTCGAACATCTCGCGCCCGTAGACGCCCTTGATCGTGAGCTGCTTGAAGATCACCTTGTTCCAGTCGACCAGTGTCGGCTTTGACGGTAGGCCGAGCAGCGCCAGCCGACCGCCGGGCAGAACCGCATCGAAGAGTTGATCGAAGGCGGCGGGCGCGCCGCTCATCTCCAGGCCGATGTCGAAACCCTCGCTCATCTTCAGGCGGCTCATCACCGCGCGCAGATCCTGCTGCGACACGTCGACCGGGACGACGTCGGCGACTTCAGCGGCGAGCGCAAGGCGGCGCGGATTGATATCGGTGATCACGACGTGGCGAGCGCCGACGTGGCGCGCCACCGCCGCCGCCATGATGCCGATCGGTCCTGCCCCAGTGACCAGCACATCCTCGCCAACGAGATCGAAGCTGAGCGCGGTATGAACGGCGTTGCCGAGCGGATCGAGGATCGCACCGAGTTCGTCGTCGACTGCGTCGGGCAGCGGCACGATGTTGAAAGCGGGCACCCGAACGAACTCGGCAAAGGCGCCGGGAATGTTGACGCCGATGCCGCGCGTCTCGGGATCGAGATGATAGCGCCCGCCGCGGGAGGCGCGGCTCTTCATGCCGATGACGTGGCCTTCGCCGGAAACGCGCTGTCCGAGCGCAAGGCTGCGGACATTGGCCCCGAGCGCAACGATCTCGCCGGAGTATTCATGGCCGATCGTCATCGGCGTCGGGATCGTCTTTCGCGCCCATTCGTCCCAATTGTAGATATGGATGTCGGTGCCGCAGATTCCGGTCTTATGCACCTTCACCAGCACGTCGTCGGGCCCGATCTCGGGCGTCGGCGCGTCGCGCAGCCACAGACCCGGCTCCGGCTTCTCCTTGACCAGCGCTTTCATCGAAAAAGCCTCCGAAATCAGATGATCCCAAGCGCCTTGCCGGCGTCAACGAACGCGGCGATTGCGAGATCGACATCCTCTTCGCTCAGCGCCGCCGACATCTGCGTGCGGATGCGCGCCGCCCCTTTCGGCACGACCGGAAAGAAGAAGCCGGCGACATAGACGCCGCGCTCGTCGAGCGCCTTCGCCATGTCTTGCGCCAGCCGCGCTTCGCCGAGCATAACCGGAATGATCGGCGTCTCGCCCGGCTGCAACGTGAAGCCGGCCTTGGTCAGCCCGGCGCGAAAGCGACGGGCGTGAGCCTGCAAAAGAGCGCGGCGATCGTCGGCGTGTATGGCGATCTCGAGCGCCTTCAGCGAGCCGGCGGCGACTGGGGGCGCGAGGCTGTTGGAGAAGAGGTAAGGTCTGGCGCGCTGACGCATGAGATCGACAATCGGCTGCGCGGCGGCGACGAAGCCGCCCATGCCGCCCCCCAGCGTCTTGCCGAACGTGCCGGTGACGATATCGACGCGATTGCCCACGCCAGCGAGCGCCGGGGTGCCGCGCCCCTTCTCGCCGAGGTGGCCGGTGGCGTGGCAATCGTCGACCAGCACCAGCGCGCCGTGGCGCTCGGCGAGCGCGCAGATGTCGGTGAGGTTGGCGAGGAAGCCGTCCATCGAGAACACGCCGTCGGTCGCGATCAGCTTGAAGCGTGCGCCCGCCGCATCGGCTTGCCTAAGCTGCTCCTCGAGCGCGTCCATGTCGCCATTGGCGAAGCGATAGCGGCGCGCCTTGCACAGCCGCACGCCATCGATGATCGAAGCGTGATTGAGCGCATCGGAAATAATCGCGTCCTCTTCGCCGAGCAGCGGCTCGAACACGCCGCCATTGGCGTCGAAACAGGCGGCGAACAGGATCGCGTCATCCTTGCCGAGATGCTTGGCGATCGCCTGTTCGAGCTCGCGGTGCAGCGTCTGCGCGCCGCAGATGAAGCGCACCGAGGCCATGCCGAAGCCGAATTCGTCGAGCCCGCGCTTGGCCGCCGCGACGACCTCCGGATGATCGGCGAGGCCGAGATAATTGTTGGCGCAGAGATTGATCGTCTCGCGCGTGCTCCCCCCATCGGCGATGCGGATGCGCCCGCCCTGCGGCCCGGCGATCAGTCGCTCGCGCTTCAACAACCCGGCGGCGTCGATCTCGCCAAGGATCGAGCGCAGATGGCTGAGAAAAGCATCGGACATCGGAGGCTCTCCAACAACGCTTCGGCGTCAGGATCGCGTCATATCAGGAATCGGCGGCGCCGCGCGCCTATCTTCACGACCCTGCAATCAGCTCGCGCAGAAACGCCACATGGCTGGCGAAGGCGGCCCGGCCAGCTTGGCTCGCCTTGACGGTCGTGCGCGGCTTCCGACCGGCGAACGCCTTGCTGACTTCGACGTAGGCGGCGCGGGCGAGATGATCGAGATGAGCGCCGAGGTTGCCGTCGGTCGCGCCGGTCAGGGATTTCAGCCGCGCGAAGTCGAGGCCTTCGTCGGTTGGCGGCAGCGCGCTCAGCGCCGCCATGATGCGCAAGCGGACTGGCTGGTGGATGATGTCGTCGGGCGCCGCCATCGTCTCAGGCCCGCCGCATCCATAGACCGATCAGGATCAGCGCGCCGCCATTGATGATCGACAGGGCGAGCCAGAAGCTGTCGTTCGCCCAGAGAAAGGCGGCGACCGTCGCGGCCGCCGCGCCGAGCCCGATGACGAGGAAGGCGGCGCCGAACCACAGGCCGGCGACCGCGTAGCCGAAGTCGAACAGCGTCGGCCAGAAGGTGGCGAGCTGGCGCGGCCCGAACGCGCCGATAACGTCGGCCCATAGCCAGCCGAAGCCATAGAACAGCGCGAAGGTCGCCAGCACGCGCAGCGGAAGGCGCGCGCGCCGGCCAAAATCGTGACGCAGCATCAGCACCGTCAGGATTATGCCAACGAGGTCGACAGAAAACCAGCCGATCACGGCGAGGCGCGGGAAGATGGCAAACAGCGCTTCACGCGTGAATTGCAGGGCGCCCCAGACGATGAAAATGTCTCCCGAGCGCCGATAGATGCGCGACTGCTTGACGCGGCGCACGACGCCATCGACATCCGCCAGCATGGCGCTGGCTTGATCGGGACTGATCGTCATGCCAATTGCGCCGCGTGTTGGCTGGCGCCGGATGCGGCTTCCGGCGCTGGCTCGGGCGGCGGCAGAAGACCGAGCCAGATGCACAGCGCGAACAGTCGCCTTCCTTGGGTGACGCTGAGGGCGATCATTGCAGCGAGACTTGCGCCGCCGACTACGGAGCGCACCGCCATCGCTTCGGCCAGCGGGAAGCGCAACGCGGTCCAATAATAGAACCCCGCCTTGAAGAAGAAATACGCCGCCCAAATCAGCGTGAAGATCTGAAAGAAGCGACGGATCTGGGCGCCGCCGGGGAATGGCGCGCCGCGCTGCTGCTCGGCGGTCTCCTGGATCAGCGGCTTGTCGCCCAGCGCGCCGGCCACGAAGGCGAAGCCGGTCGCGATATTGGTGACGGCGCCTTCGTACTTGAGCATGAACGGCGTCGCCGCCATCAGGTCGATTGCTCCGAACACGACAGTCAGGCCGCTGGTGAGAAGATAGAGGCGGGTGAATTTAAGCCCGCGCGCTAGTCGCCACCCCGCGGTAAGGACGATGACGAGAATCGAGCCGGCGATTGCGGCTTTGACGTCGTAGAGCGCGGAGAGAATCAGGAAGGCGGCGAGCGGGCCGAATTCCAGAACGACGAACCGCGCGGCGGCGGCGAGCTTATTCATCAGCGGGGCCTCGTTGTGGAGCTGGCTTCAGGATTGCGCTCAAGAGAGGCGCCAAGGCGAATTGACGCGAGCCGCCCCGCCGCCAGAGCGATCAGCGTGCGAAGCGTGACGGGCTGCCCATCCGCTTGCAGGGCGCGCCGGAACTGGCCGAGCGTGCGGCCCCAAAAGAGCCCGGCGAAGACGCCGCCGATAAGCGCCATCGCGCTGGCGATCTCGGCGTGCGTCGCCGGATCGCTAGCGCCCACCAGCGCGACCGAGCCGGCATATTTGACGACGAAAGCGGCGAGGATCAGCGCCAGCGGAATCGGCGAGCCCGGCATGGCGAGGAGGCCCGTCTGCCGGTCGAGCCGCGGCGCAGGCATGAGGGCGGCGAGCGCGCTTCCCGCCGCGAGGCCAGCCGCCGCGCCGACGACGAACAGCACGAAGGCGAAGCCGAGGCCGCGGGAACTGATGAGGCTGACGAGTTCCCAGACGAGAAAGACGACAGGGATAATCAGCACGCGGACCGGCGCGATCGTCCTTGGCTGCATCGCGTTGAGCCCGCGCGAGACGAGGAAGGCGAGCAGCGCCCACACCCAGATCGGCGTGTGGCTGAGGATTTC
This sequence comes from uncultured Alphaproteobacteria bacterium, assembly GCA_963835215.1. Lineage (GTDB taxonomy): Bacteria > Pseudomonadota > Alphaproteobacteria > Rhizobiales > Beijerinckiaceae > Roseiarcus. Next base: position 253,623 of record CAWIES010000002.1, read on the forward strand.
ATAGATGGTCATCGGCGCTATCCTCCGGCGGTCAGGGTTTGGCGACGGCGTCGACCAGCGCGCGCAGCGCGGCGGGCGCATAGACGATGCCCATGTGATCGACATCAGGCAACACAGTTACGCTCGGCCCGAGCGGCGGAACGACGCGCCGATAGGCTTCGGCGTCCATCAACTCGTCGCGTTCGCCGGCGATCAGCGCGATGCGGCCCGGCGGCGAGCGCAGCGCGCCCTGCCAATCCTGCGGCGGACCATAGTTGATCTGCAAGCGGTAGGAATAGCGCGAGGTCACCGCCATCGCCGCTTCCGGCGCGACGGCGAAGGCGATTGTCGGCAGCGACTGGCCCAAATCGAGTCCAACCCGTGTCAGCAGCGCCAGCGCGACGATGCGCGGCAGGTCGGGCGAGGCCCATAGGCCCTTGCCTTCGGCTGCGTAGTTGGTCGGCGCGGTGTAACCGAGATAGGGCGCGAGCAAAACAAAGCGATCGAACGCCGCGCCGAGCGGCTCGCCGGCGACGCGCAGCGCAAAGCCGCCGCCCGACGAATGGCCGATCAGCGTCAGCCGCGCGGCGGGATAGGAAGCGCGCAAATGCGCGACGAGATCGGCGAGATCGTCGTCGAGTTGGCCGATATAGGCAATGTCGCCGCGCGAGCCCGACGCGCCGTGTCCGCGCGCATCGATCGTAACCGCGGCGATCCCGGCGCCAGCCAGCGCCAGCGCGGCCGCGTTCATCTCTTCAGAGGAAGCCGAGGAGCCGTGCGCGAGGATCGCCAGCCGATCGCTCGCTCCGTTCGCCGCCGGATAGAGCCGATAGGCGAGCCGCGTTCCGTCGCGCGCCTGGAAGCGGTCAAGCGCGGGCAAGCCGTCGCGTGGGATCGCCACCGCGCCCGCGTGGATCGAGACCAAGGGCGGGGGCAACTTGAGCGGCGCGGCGAGCATGCCGCCAAGCGTGCACGGCGGCAAGACCGACCGCCGCCAGAGGCCACAGGATCGCTTGCGAGAGGGTCATGGCGAAGCTCCAGATCAGAGTACTCTGTATTGCAGAGTTATCTCTCGCCGTCAATCCCTTCCCCGCGCAGCGGGGAAGGGGCGCGGTCCTCCACACCCGCTTCGTTAACCAAGCGCTAACCATTTGACGACAATTTGAATTTAGAGGCCTCTGCGGTCGATGAGATCGTGCCCCCGACAGTCAAACTGTCGCACGAATCATCGACGCTGGCCTTATCCGACGGGCCGGAGACAGAGCCTCGATGGGCGATCGCGCAGACGCCGAATGCCACTGGACGCAAGCGTCCGCCCCAACCGTCTCCGACTGTCGCTTTCCTTTTTCCTGTTCGTTCCGTTTCGCGCGCCTGGGCGCAGCGCGCGGCGTTGTTTCGCGCCCAGTTCAACGAAGGGGCTCCGCCAGTGACCAAGCGCATCGAGAAGCACAAGCGTCGCAGCGGCCGGTCATCCGAGACCGCCGAGATCATCCCCCTCTACAAGGCCAAATACGCCGCCGAGCGGACGCCGCCGCCGATCCGGCCGCTCAACCCAACCCAGGCTGACTATCTCGACGCGCTGCGATCGAGCGCGCAGGTGATCGTGCTCGGCCCGGCGGGAACCGGCAAAACCTGGATCGCGGCGACCCACGCCGCCGATCTCTATCGCGCCGGTCAGGTCAGCAAGATCATCCTCACGCGCCCCAACGTGCCGTGCGGGCGCTCGCTCGGTTTCTTTCCCGGTTCGCTGGAAGAAAAATTCGCGCCCTGGGCGACGCCGGTGATCGAAGCGATCAAGGAGCGCATTGGCGCCGCCGCCTTCGAGATCGCGCTGAAGCGACACGAGATCGAAATGGTGCCGTTCGAAGTCATGCGCGGGCGATCGTGGAAGGACGCGTTCGTGCTGCTCGACGAAGCGCAGAACACCACGCCGGCCGAGATCAAGATGTTCCTCACCCGCATCGGCGAGGATTGCACCGTGGTGATCAACGGCGACGTCAGCCAGTGCGACCTCGAGGAGACTTCGGGCCTCAGCGTCGCACTCGACCTCGTCGCCAAACGCCGCCTGCCGGTGCCGGTGATCGAGTTCACCCTCGCCGACATCGTGCGCTCGGGGATTTGCGCCATGTGGGTGCGGGCGTTCGAGGAGGCGCGGGTTTAGCGGGCGCACTCACGCCGTCATCCCCGCACAAGCGGGGATGACAGGTTTGCGCATCGCCCGAACTTCGTCAGGCGCCAAAAATAAGAAAGGGCCGCGCGGGCGCGGCCCTTTCTCGATTGTCGCGACCATCAATCGCAATTGGTCTTGGTTCGGGTTTCGCTGTCGCCCGCAGCGTCCGTGCGATTGACGGACTTGGTCTCGCAGCCCTGGTCGTTATGCACGACCATCGGCGGCGGATCGACGACGACCGCGGGAGGCGGCGGCGGCGGAGGATTGTCGACGCCGAGAATGCACGCTCCCGCTGGACCGATGTGGAGACCGACGGCGCAATCCACGTGGTGAACATTCGGGCTTCCGCCAGGAATCGCTGGCGCCATCGCGGCCTGCGTAGAACCGATCGATATCAACGACGCCATGGCGACGAACGCCCCATAGCCGGCAATTTTGAGGATAGACATAGCCTCACCTCCTGCATTTGGGCGAAAGCGGCTTCGCCGATGCTTTAGAAACCTCGCCGGCTCGCCTTTGTTCCATAGGTTCGGTTTTGCCCCGGACCGCGAAGTATCGGGTAACCGCCAGAGCCGGCCGCCGAACGCAGTTAATCAGCTCTAAACATTCTCCTTTTAAGTTTAGCGCCTGGGCTGGTGTGAGCGTAGACGTGGCGTACGGGCAATCGACGATCGTTTGTGAAGAGTCCTTCGAGTGCGGCGGCGGTACTCGTCGCGGGTCGCTCTCGATCCTGCCGTGGAGCGGCGCGCTGGCGCTCGGCGCGGCCCTCGCGCTGCTCGCGCCCCCTGCCGCCACACTTCCCGCCGCCATGCGCCCCGCCAACATGGCCGCGATCGTCGCCGCCCATCCCGTCGTCGCGGTCGCGGCGGTCCGGCCAAAAGCGATCGGCAATCCTTACGGCGACCTAGCCGCTTTCGGCGCCGGCCCGGTCGATCCTCGCGCCAACCTGCCCTACGGCGACCTCGCCGCGATTTTGGACGATTCCGCTCAGACCTCATCGCGCGCGGCGGCGTCTTTGCTGGCCAGTCTCGACGTCGCCCCGCCCGCTCCCTCCGCAATCGCGCTGCCGCGCGAAGCGCCAACGCCACCCAAACGCGACGAGGCCGCAATCGACCAAACCGCCCCGCTGCCGCCCCTTCGCCCTACCGAGTTTGCCTCGCTGGCGCCGCCCGCGCCGACGGTCCGTCGCCCGCCCCCGCCCAACACCGCGATCGCGCGCGCGATCGCTCCGCCCGACGACCGCAATGTTTTCCAGAAGCTGTTCGAACCGCGACGCCCGCCCAATGGCGCCGTCGCCTACGCGGCGCCGGACGACCAAGCCGCGAGCGACGCCAAGAGCCCCGCGCTTGCCGCGATGGATCGCGCGTCGGGCGCCTCAAGCTTTGCCCGGTCGGCGCCCCCGCCGACAGGCGACAATCTCACCGCCGTCTACGATATCTCGGCGCGCACGGTCACTCTGCCCGACGGAACGAAGTTGGAAGCCCATTCGGGGCTGGGGCCGATGCTCGACGATCCCCGCTACGTCGCCGAGCACGACCGCGGCGCGACGCCGCCCCATGTCTATGAACTGGAGTCGCGCGACGGGCTGTTCCACGGCGTGCAGGCGCTGCGACTCGATCCGGTAGGGGGCGACGCGACGGTCTTCGGCCGCTCGGGCCTGCTCGCTCATTCCTACATGCTCGGCCCCGGCGGCGATTCCAACGGCTGCGTGTCGTTCAAGGACTACGACGCGTTCCTGCGAGCCTATCAGCAGGGCCGCGTGAAGCGGCTTGTTGTGGTGGCGCGGGCAGAGTGAGGGGCGGCGGGGCTAGTGGCCGGGACAAGTTCGCCGTTACTCATACGGCATGTCCATGGACGTCCATGACCGCGACAAGGATGAAAGTGGCGGCGATCGCGACGTGTTCGAGAAAGGCGTCGAAGGCGGTCGCCCGCGCCTTGCCGGCCAGTTTCCAGAAGGGATGGCCGAGCAGTGTCGAGAACACCGTGAACACGCCCAGCATACCGGCGCCAAGCCAGCGATACCAATCGGCAATGATCAGCGCCGACCCTGCCAGTTCGACCGCGAGCGCGGCGCAATTGTAAAACCAGGCAGGGCGAAGACCAGCCTCGGCCATTTCGGCTTCGCCGTCGCGGAAGCGCACGAGCTTCATCAATCCCCCCATCCAGAACGGCAGGGTGATCGCCACGCGCGCGAACAGCAGGACCATCGGGTTGTCGAGCACGGCCGTGATCAAGGCGGGCGTTGCATCCATCTCAGACCGCCCAGCAGGAGCAACCGAGCGTTCCCCAGAACGCTTTGAAGTCGCTGGCGGGGACCGCGCCCGAGACGGCCGCCGCATGGTTGTGGGCATGGACAGAGCAAGCGCTGGCGCAGCCGCACGCCGTCATCTCGAGCGGCTTGGCTTTCGTCTGATCGGCCCAGGCGCCGTAGCCGCCGAACGTGCGCACCGGCGACCAGTCCGGCATCGCGGGCGGCGGGGCGGCCTCGTCATGGCTGCGGAACGCGCCGGCGCCATAGACGATCCGGCCCCCGACCACGGTCAGTTCGGAGCTAATGCCCGCGATCTCGTCCTCGCGGCAGTTCAGATAGTCCTTGTCGGGCACGATCAGGTCGGCGAACTGCCCGGCCTCGATGCGGCCCTTCTTGCCCTCTTCGTTGGAGAACCAGGTCACGTCCTCGCTCCACATCCGCAGCGCCGTCTCGCGATCGAGGCGGTGGCGCTGGGGATAGAGCCGCAGCCCGCCAACCGTCTTGCCGGTCACCAGCCACGCCAGCGACACCCACGGGTTGTAGGACGCGACGCGGGTGGCGTCGGTGCCGGCGGAGATCTTGACCCCGGCCTCCATCATCCGCGCGATCGGCGGCGTGTGCTCCGCCGCCTGCGCGCCGTAACGCTCGACGAAATATTCGCCCTGATAGGCCATGCGGTGCTGGACGGCGATGCCGCCGCCAAGCGCCGCGACGCGATCGATCGAGCGATCGGAGATCGTCTCGCAGTGATCGAAAATCCAGTGCAGCCCCGTCAGCGGCACATCGCGATGGACCTTCTCGAATACATCCAGCGCGCGCGAAATGGTCTCGTCATAGGTGGCGTGCAAACGCCAGGGCCAACGGTTCTCGGCCAGGATCCGCACCACCGCCTCCAATTCGCCCTCCATCTCGGGGGGCATGTCGGGACGCGGCTGGCGGAAATCTTCGAAGTCGGCGGCGGAGAAGACCAGCATCTCGCCGGCGCCGTTGTGGCGGAAGTAGTCGTTGCCCTGTTTGTATTTCGAGGTCTTCACCCAGTTGAGGAAGTCGTCCTTTTCGCCCTTGGGCTTCTGGGTGAACAGATTGTAGGCGATGCGCACGGTGAGTTGCCCGTCGTCGGCCAGCTTCTGCACCACGGCGTAATCCTCGGGATAGTTCTGGAAGCCGCCCCCGGCGTCGATGGCGCCGGTGACGCCAAGCCGGTTCAGCTCACGCATGAAATGGCGCGTCGAGTTGAGCTGGTAGTCGAACGGCAGCTTGGGGCCGCGCGCCAGCGTGGCGTAGAGGATGCCGGCATTGGGCTTGGCCAGCAGCAGACCGGTCGGGTTGCCCGCCGCGTCATGCATGATCTCGCCAGCGGGCGGGTTGGGCGTATCGCGCGTGTATCCGACCGCGCGCAGCGCGGCGCCGTTGAGCAAAGCGCGGTCGTAGAGATGCAGGATGAACACTGGCGTGTCGGGCGCGACCGCGTTCAGCTCCTCGATGGTGGGCAGGCGCTTCTCGGCGAATTGCTGTTCGGTGAAGCCGCCGACCACCCGCACCCATTGCGGGGGAGGCGTCACCGCCACCTGGCGCTTCAGCATGGCCATGGCGTCCGCCAACGAGGGCACGCCGTCCCAGCGCAACTCCATATTGAAATTCAGCCCGCCGCGGATGACGTGCAGATGGTTGTCGATCAGCCCGGGCAACACGCGCCGGCCCTTGAGGTCGATGACGCGCGTCCGCGGGCCGGCAACGCGTTCGATCTCCGCGTCCGATCCGACCGCCGAGAACTTGCCCTCAGTGATCGCGACGGCGCTGGCGGTTGGCTGCGAGCGGTCGAGCGTGGTGATCAGGCCATGATGCAGGATCATGTCAGGGACGCGCGCATCGGACATCTTCGCTCTCCTCCCAACAAAGCGGGGATCATTGAGGCGGATCGGTCGAGGTTCAGTTCCTCACAACCTCCGCATCAATGCCCGTCCGCCAATCCAAACATGGATTTCGTGCATATCCAACTGAGACGCTATGCACCGCGGAAATCGATCGCGGCGGACGTCTGGGAAGGGCGATTTCCGGACTTACGATTTCGGCGGGTCGTCATCGAGTGTTGGTTCGTACCAGTGCACGAACGCGAACAGGAACAACATCCCGGCAGCGATCAGGATCGCGGTCACCGCTGCAGCAAAAACGCCGACCAAGAGCTCGCCGGGAACGACAAAGGCATTTGCCGCTAGAGCCAGCGCGGCGATATCCATCGACAGTGAGAAGAACACCACCTGCAACGGCAGCCGCGTCGGGTTGATCGCCTGCCGACGGCGCGGAAATGTCAGCGCCCAGCTGCCGAGAATGACCGCCATGACGCCGCTCGAAATGCGCCAAGCGGTCGGCTCGGGGGCGCGAAACAAGATCAACAGCGGCGGCAGGATCGAGCCGAGCGTCGTCATGAACCCCAGTTGAACCCAAGTGCGCGTGACAAAACTGTCCCACTTGGTGACCCGGCCCCCGAGGATTTGTCGAAGGATCATGGTCAGGACGGACAGGCCAGCGAAGGTCATGCCCCCAGTCGCGATTGTATAGAGATAGCCGGATGCGTCCACGTCAGCCCCCCTTGGCCGAGCCCCTGTTCAGCGATGAGTTGAACTCAAAAGTCTTTTGCAACCGCGTCCGCCAGATGGTCCAATATGTGTCCCCAGCCCTTCGTGTGACCGTCATGAATTGCCGACGTCGGCAGACGCTCGTGGGTTAGCACGAGGTCGGTTTCATCGCCGCGCGGCGTGAGTTCGACGGTCACCAGCGTCGTCACATTGTTGGTCAGCGGGCCAATCCAGGTGAACACAAGCTTGCGCGGCGGATCGACTTCGACATAGGCGCCGGAGACTTCGCGGATCGCGTCCTTCGACGACATGACCAGACTGAAGGCGCCGCCAGGGCGCGGGTCGCAGCTCGCCCGGCAATCGACCGCGCCCGGAAACGGGCTCATCCAGCGCGCCATCAATTCGGGCCTGGTCCACAGGTCGAAGATCTCCTGCGCCCCACCCTTCACGCGCCGGCGCACCTGCACGATCGGGCCGCTCGTGTCATCGTGAGTCACGCTTGCGATCCTTTGGCCGCAACTTGCGGTCCTTCTTGAGCTCAAGCAGCAGGCGCTCCATGGCGTCCAGCCGCTCCTCCCAGTAGCGGCGCGTCCGCTCGATCCAGCCATCGACCTCGTCCAGCGAACGGGTGTTGATGGAGAGGATGTGGTCGCGCCCTTGCCTGCGCCGCGCCACCACGCCGCTCGCTTCCAGCACGCGAATGTGTTTCGACACCGCGTTCAAAGACATAGCGAAGGGTTCGGCGAGCTCGGTCACGCGCGCCTCGCTGCGCGAGAGCCGTTCGATAATCGCGCGCCGCGTCGGATCGGCCAACGCGGAGAACACCGCATCGAGGCGCGCGGCGCCCGGCGCGGCTCTCTTGCGGGCCTGGATCTCAATCATCGCGATCTGCCCGCCAGTTTATCGATTCCAAAAAATATTCTACCCGACGGTTGACAATCCAACAACTCACCGGCTTATTCAACTTGTTGGTTGAATAAATTTGATAGCCATGGAGAGTTCGATGTCGATTGAAGCCATTGCCGTCGCGGCCGCAGGGGTCGCAATTCTGTCAGCCGTCGTCGCCCCGGCGCGGGCCGAGCCGGTCAAGAACGTTGTCCTGGTCCACGGCGCGTTCGCCGACGGTTCCGGTTGGCGCGGGGTGACAGAGATTCTGCAGCGCGACGGCTATTCGGTGTCGATCGTGCAACAACCAGAAACCTCGTTCGCCGACGACGTCGCGGCGACCAAGCGCGTGATCGACAGTGTGAAGGCGCCGCTGATTCTGGTCGGTCACAGCTATGGCGGCGCCATCATCACCGAGGCGGGTAACGACCCCCAGGTGCGCGGCCTCGTCTATATCGCGGCCTTCCAGCCGGATGTCGGCGAGTCGCTCGGCAGCCTGCTGCACCAGATGCCGCCGCCGGCGAGCAGCATCATCCCCGCGGGTGAAGGCTTCTTGATCATCGATCCCAAGGTCTTCCATGCCGATTTCGCGGCCGATCTGCCGGCGAAGGACGCAGCCTTCATGGCGATCTCGCAGGTGCCCGTCAGCGCCAGCGCGATTGGCGCGACCATCACCAATGCCGCGTGGCGCAACAAGCCGACCTGGTACGCGGTCGCGACCGAGGACCGCCAGATCAATCCCGACCTGGAACGCTTCATGGCCAAGCGCGCCGGCAGCACGACGATCGAGGTGAAGGGCAGCCACGCCATTTACGCGTCGCAGCCCGCGATCGTCGCCGAGCTGATCGAGAAGGCGGCCAAAGCGGCGAATTGATCGGCTGGCGGCTGATTGTGGGCGCGGCCGTCGGCCGCGTCCCTTGGTCCGAACAGGCGCAGGCTTCGCGCAGGAGGGCAATTGGGAGATACAAGGGGTTTGTGTTTATCCGCTGAATCGGCCGTGGTATGAGTTCGAGCATGGCGCGGCGACCGACATCCGATACTTTCTCCGAGGCCGAGAAGGCCTTCAAGGCGGCGACCACCAAGCCGGTCGAGCAGCCGGCTGCGAAAACGCCGTCGGTTCCCGGCGTCAAAGAAATGGTGTCGCTGCGCATCGACCGCGACGTGCTGGATTTTTTCCAGGAAGACGGTCCGGGCTGGCAAGATCGCGTCAACGCGGCTCTGCGCAAGGCGGCGGGGAAGTAGGGGGACCACGGGGACGCGGCGCCAATTGCGCTATATCAGCGCCCCCTCATCCGGCCGCGCTTCGCGCATCCACCTTCTCCCGCAAGGGGAGAAGGGGCGGCTCAATGCCGGAAATGCCGCATCCCCGTGAACACCATCGCGATCCCCGCGGCGTCGGCGGCGGCGATCACCTCGGCGTCGCGCATCGAGCCGCCGGGCTGGATGACCGCGGTCGCGCCCGCTTCGATCGCCGCGAGCAGGCCGTCGGCGAAGGGGAAGAAGGCGTCGGAGGCGACGACCGAGCCGATGGTCGTGCGGCTCCGGCCAGCCGGCGGCGAGCGCCGCGTCGTCCGCCTTGCGGACGGCGACGCGCGCGGAATCGACGCGCGACATCTGCCCGGCGCCGACGCCGACCGTCGCGCCGTCCTTCACGTAGACGATCGCGTTCGATTTGACGTGCTTGCACGACCTGCCAGGCGAAGGCGAGATCGGCCATCTCGGCATCGGTCGGCGCGCGCTTGGTGACGACCTTCAGCGCGTTCGCTTCGAGCGCGCCGTTGTCGCGGTCCTGCACCAGCAGGCCGCCGGCGACCGAGCGCACGGTGAGCGTCGGCGGCGCGCGGATCGGGCAGAGCGCCGGCGATCAGCAGGCGCAGGTTCTTCTTGGTGGCGACGATCGCCAGCGCCTCGTCGTCGGCTTCGGGGGCGATGATGACCTCGGTGAAGATCTCGACGATCTTGCGCGCCGCCGCCGCGTCGAGCTTGCGGTTGAGCGCGACGACGCCGCCGAACGCCGAAACGGGATCGCAGGCGAGCGCCTTCTCATAGGCTTCGAGCCAGGCTCGCGCCGGTCGCGACGCCGCAGGGGTTGGCGTGCTTGATGATCGCGACCGCCGCGGATGTCGTCGGGATCGAATTCGGCGACCAGTTCGTAGGCGGCGTCGGTGTCGTTGATGTTGTTGTAGGAGAGTTCCTTGCCCTGGAACTGGCGCGCGGTGGCGACGCCGGGGCGGGACTCTGGACCGACGTAAAAGGCGGCGCTCTGATGCGGGTTCTCGCCGTAGCGCATTTCGCTGGCGAGCTTGCCGCCGAAGGCGCGCCACGCCGGCGCCGCCTGATGCGTCTCGCGCGCCAGCCAGTTGGAGATCGCCGCGTCGTAGGCCGCGGTGCGCGCATAGGCTTTCTGCGCCAGCGCGCGGCGGAAGGCGAGGCGCGTCGCGCCATCGTTGGCGGCGCAGTTCCTCGAGCAGGCGCGGCGTAGTCCTCGACGTCGACGATCACAGTCGACGTCGGCGTGGTTCTTGGCGGCGGCGCGGATCATCGCGGGGCCGCCGATGTCGATGTTCTCGATCATGTCCTCGAACGGCGCGCCGCGGCGCAGCGCGTCCTCGAACGGATAGAGATTGACCACCAGCAGATCGATCGGCGGAATGTTGTTGGCGATCATCGCCGCCTGATGGGCGGGCTCGGCGCGGATCGCCAGCAGGCCGCCGTGAACGCGCGGGTGCAGCGTCTTCAGCCGGCCGTCCATCATCTCGGGAAAGCCGGTGAGCTGCGCGACGTCCTTCACCGCGAGGCCGCCCTTCGCGAGCGCCGCGGCGGTGCCGCCGGTCGAGACGAGCTCGACGCCGCGCGCCGCCAGCGCCGATCCGAGTTCGACGAGGCCGGACTTGTCGGAAACGGAAATGAGCGCGCGGCCGATGGGCGCGAGATCGAGGGCCATTCAGGGGCTCGCTGATTGGAGGAAGGAACGCGGGCCGCGCCTTATCATGCTTTGGCCGACCCGGAAACTTGGCGCGGCGCCCATTTTTTCGCCGCCACGGATCGCGCCCCGCGCGTCGATTACGGCCGGCGCTGCAACCGCGCCGCGAAGAAGCCGTCGAGGCCGGAAAGCCGGGGGGTCGCGCCCGGCAGATGGCACGGAAGGGCGCGCAATTCGCCCGCCGCGTTGACGCATTCTTCGAGCCCGCCGATCTCGCTCGCCGAAATGGGAACCCGCCGCACGTCGGGATTGCGGCGCAGCAGCGCAGCGATCTGCGCCTCGCCCTCTTCCGGCTCCAGCGAGCAGGTGGAATAGACGATCAGCCCGCCCGGCCGCGTCAGCGCGACCGCCTTGTCGAGCAGGCGACTCTGCAGCGCGGCGAGCGTCGCCAAATCGCCCTGGCGTTTGATCCAAGCGACATCGGGATGGCGGCGGATCGTCCCGGTCGCCGAGCACGGCGCATCGACCAGCGTCGCGTCGAACGGGGACGCGGTGAACGTCAGCGCGTTAGCGACGGCGATCTCGACCTCGAGGCGCAGCCGCTGGAAATTGGCGGCGAGGCGCTTGAGCCGTTCGGCCGAGCGGTCGACCGCGGTCACCTTGGCGCCAGCGAGCGCGAGCTGCGCGCTTTTGCCGCCGGGCGCGGCGCATAGCTCGGCGATCCGATCGCCCGGCGCGGCGCCGAGCAGACGAGCGGGCAACGCGGCCGCGGCGTCCTGCACCCACCAATCGCCCTCGGCGTAGCCCGGCAGGTCGGCGATCGGCGTGTGGCTCGCGAGCCGCACCGAGCCGGTCGGCAGCACGACGCCATCGAGCCTCTGCGCCCAGCCTTCGGGATCGGATTTGACGGTGAGATCGAGCGTCGGCTCGTCGCGGTGGGCGCGCGCGATTTTGCGCGCCGTCGCTTCGCCGTAGGTGGCGCGCCAGCGCACGGCGAGCCATTGCGGCGTGTCGTCGTCGAGCGGGTCGCCGCTTGCGAGGATTTCGTCCTTGGCGCGCGCGAGGCTGCGCAGCACCGCATTGACCAGCGCGGCGAACGGCGCGGCGCCGGGATCGAGCCGGGTCGCATGGACCGCGAGATCGACCGCGGCGCGATCTGGCACGTCGAGAAAGAGGATCTGCGCGGCGGCGACGATGAGAATCCATTCGAGCGGCCCGGCACGGCGCGGCAGGCCCTTGCGCAGATAGAGGCCAAACGCCTTGCGGATCGTGCCGAGGCGGCGGAAGGCGGCGGTGGCGATCGAACGCGCCAGCGCGCGGTCGCGCGCATCGAGGCCGGCAAAGCGCGATTCGAACTCGGCGGCGGAGAAGCGCTCCTCGAGCGGCCGGAACGAGGTGAGCACGTCGGCGATCGCTTGCGCGGCGGCGATACGGGCCGCCAGGCCCGGAGGCATTTCCAACGGCGGCGCGGATCCGCGCTGCGCGCGCGATTCGAACCCGCCGGGTGGTTTCGCGTTCACGCTCGAATCCGCCGAATCAAGGAATTGCCTGGGTGGGAGCGACTATAGACCGAAATTGCTGTTAGAATCGCGCCCTCTCCGAGCCCTTTTCCGCAACGCTTCCGCGCGCTAGGACTGCGCGATGACCCGAGGAGGGTTGCAATGACCAAGGACCAACCGGCTTTGGCCCAGCCTGACGCTCCGGCCAAGGACTTAAGCGGCCCGGCGATTCCTGCGGCGGCGCGGCGCGCCCTTGCGGAAGCCGAGGCTCGGCGCGCCGCCGCCGTGGCCGCCCCCGAGCGCGAGTTGAACGGACGCGGCGGCCTCGATCCGGCGCGCTATGGCGATTGGGAAGTGAAGGGTCTTGCCGCGGACTTTTAGCGGTCTCGCGCCCGCTTAAGGCGCCATGTAGACCGACGCGCCGATGCTGACGCGGTCGTAGAGATCGAGCACATCTTCGTTGTACATGCGGATGCAGCCATAGGAGGCGGCGGTGCCGACCGAGGGACGCATCGCCGCCGTGGTGCCGTGGATGGCGACCTCGTTGCGATCGAGGGTGATGGCGCGCACGCCCATCGGATTATGCGGCGAGCCGCCGGGAATGACGTCGGGAAGCTCGGGGTGATCGCGCTTGACGCTGTCGGGCGGCGACCATGCCGGATTGACATATTTGCCGTCGACCCGCGCGAAACCGCTCCATTCCTTGCCGCGTTTGGCGACCGCAACCGGATAGGCGATCGCCGTGTTGGCGTCGAGGATGAGGTAGAGCTTGCGCGCGCTCTGCGAGATGACGATCGAGCCGGCCGAATAGGGCGACGGGAAATCGACGACCGGCCGCGCTGCGGCCGGCGCCGCCGCCAACACCAGGCCCAGCGCCGCCGCGGCCAAAGCGCCAAGTCCGAACCTACGCAGACGCGACATCGCTACGCCCCACGCTTACCGCCAAATGAGGGGGCAAGCATAGCGCGCGGCGGCGCAAGGGTCATCGCCGTTTGGTAAACGCGGTGAATCGAATCTGACTGATTACGCCCGGACCTTGGAACGGCCGAGCCCATCGACATGCTTGTGGAAGGCGGCGATGCGCGGCGCGATCTGGGTGCGAAAGCGCGACCCGTTGAACACGCCGTAATGGCCGACATCGACTTGCATGTAGTGCTGCTTGCGATCGGGGGGCAGGTTCACGCACAGATCCTGCGCCGCCTGCGTCTGGCCGACGCCGGAAATGTCGTCCTTCTCGCCTTCCACCGTCAGCAGGCCGCAACGGCGGATCGCCGCCAGCTCGATCGGCTCGCCGCGGTGGGTCATCTCGCCCTTGGGCAACAGATGGCGCACGAACACGGTTTCGATCGTCTGCATGTAATAGGCGGCGTCGAGGTCCATCACCGCAAGATATTCGTCGTAGAACTCGCGGTGCTTCTCGGCCGGCTCGCCGTCGCCCGAGACGAGATGGTTAAACATGTCGAGATGCGCGTTGACGTGGCGATCGAGGTTCATCGCCATGAAGCCGGAAAGCTGCAAGTAGCCGGGATAGACGGCGCGCCCGAGGCCCGGATAGGGGAACGGCACGCTCTGCAGGCAGTTCTGGCGGAACCATTCGACGCCGCGCTGCTCAGCGAGCTGATTGACCGCCGTCGGGCTGCGGCGCGTGTCGATCGGGCCGCCCATCAAGGTCATCGAAGCGGGAAGGCAGGGATGGTTCCCCGCCTCCATCAGCGCGATCGCCGCAATCAGCGGCACCGCAGGCTGGCAGACGCCGAGCGTATGCGCGCCGGGGCCAAGGAACGAGATGATTTCCTGAAGATAGTCGATGTAGTCATCGAGGTCGAAGCCGCCGACCGCCAAAGGCGCCATGCGCGCATCGGTCCAGTCGGTGACGTAGACCTCGTGGGTCGGCAAGAACGCTTCGACCGTGCCGCGCAGCAGCGTCGCGTAATGGCCCGACATCGGCGCAACGATCAGCAGCTTAGGCTGTCGTACGCTCCCCGGCAGGCTCGGCCGGGCGAAATGCAGCAGATTGCAGAACGGCCGCGTCCAGACGATCTCCTCAACCACCTCGTGCGGCGCTCCATCCACGGTGACGCTCTGGAGGCCGAACGCCGGCTTGCCGTAGCGGCGCGTCATGCGCTCGAACAGCTCCGCGCCGGCGGCGATGTTCTTGCCGAACGCGGTTGCCGACAGCGGATTGAACGGGTTGCGAAAGACGAAATTGGCGGCGTCCGACACGGCGCGCGCTGGCGCCAGCGCCGCGTGGGCCATTTCATACATCTGGTAGGAATAATCCCTGAGCAAGCTCGTCTCCCGCAGGCCGGTCTCGAGCCGGCGCTGAAATGCCAGCGATTGGCCCACGTTAGAGTTCACTTAAGAACGAAGCAATGTCACAAAAGGGCTAAGCCTTCATTTCCTTCGGAAATCGACGGCTCATTCGCCCATTTGCAGCAGCGCGCCGAGGCGTTTGACCCGTTGACTCGCTTCGATTGCGGGTTATGGGGCAAAAGGCGCCTCGCGGCGGCGGAGTTTTTTAGACCCGCACGATGGCGGGGCAGCGTGTTGCGCGAAGGCCACATCCGATAGCAGGCGCATCGCGGACCGGCGTAGCTGACGCAATCGCCGAGCCAAAATAACACATAAATATTCAGATAAACCTACAAGTCCCCAGGAATTTTAGGACTCTCCGGGCGCTTCGCCGCCGCGCGAATGTGGAGTTGCGAAGTTATAAAAGTTAGTCTAGTGATTTAGTCGTCTAAACGTTGCCTCGGGACGGATGGGTCGGGCGCCGAATGTCCGCCGCCGGCGAAGGGAACAAAAAGAAGCGGGGGCAAAGCCCCGCGCGGTCGAGAGCGATAAAAACCGAGTGGGGCTGATTATGCGATTTCTGAATTACGTTCTCCTGGCCTCGGCCGCCGGGTTGCTGGCCGTGAGCGCCGCGCAAGCCGCCGACCTGCCGACTAAGAAGGCCGCGCCGACGCCCGTCGCGCCCAACTGCTACGCCAGCTTCGCGAGCTGGCTCGATTCGACGGCGGCCGACTGCCCCCTCACCTATGCGGGAATCACTGTCTACGGCCTGATCGATGTCGGCGGCGGCTACGAGAGCGCGGCCTCTCGTCTCAACCCCCAATATTCCCAAGGCGTCCAAGAGGTGATCAACAAGACCAACAATGGCGGGCGCTGGCAGTTGGTCCCCAACGGGCTCAGCCAGACCAATGTCGGCGTCAAGATCAAAGAGCAGATCGCGCCGAACTGGTATTTCATCGGCGATGTCGACACCGCCTTCGATCCCTATTCGCTGCGGTTGGACGATGGTCCGGGGTCGTTGGTCGCAAACAACAACACCGCGCTGCAAAAACAGACGTCCAACGCCGACTCCAGCCGCGCTGGCCAATGGGACAACACACGCGGCTATGTCGGCCTGAGCAACGCGACCTACGGCACGCTGACCTTCGGGCGGCAATATGCGTTGACCAATGATGCGGTCGGGAACTACGACCCGCTCGGCGGCGCCTACGCCTTCTCGCTGATCGGCAACTCGGCGACCATCGTGGCGGGCGACGGCGACACCGAGCTCGCGCGCTACAACACCTCGGTGAAGTACCTGGTGGCCTATAATGGCTTCCGCGCCGGGGCGCTGGCACAGCTCGGCGGCTGGGAGCAGCGCAACGGCGCACAAAGCGCCTATCAATTCGACCTTGGCGGCGACATCGGCGGCTTCTCGGTCGACGCGATCTATGCCTACGCCAAGGATGCGGTGGCGCTGTCAGCCTATACCTCTGGAGCGCCGACGCCCGACACGCTCAAGGCGACGCTCTCCGACATCAACGCCGGCGTGGTCGCGGCCAAGTACAAGTGGCAGGCGTTGACGGTTTACGGCGGCTACGAATACGCGCAACTGTCGAGCCCGAGCGACCTCTTCGGCGCGACCGCCACCGCAACCGGGAGCACCTTAACCCTGAACGCCGGCTATCCGGGGGTCGTCCAGGCCAACGCCTACGTCAATCCCAAGGATCTGCAGGTCCTGTGGACCGGCGCCAAATACGCGATTCTCAGCAACCTCGACGCTTCGGTCGGCTATTATTACGAGTGGCAGAACAACTACACCAACGCCGCGACAAAATACGACACTGCGGGCGGCACGGCGACTGGCGTTGGCTGCGGCCCGAATATCGGCCCGAGCGGCTCGGCGATTCCCGGCGCGGCGCCGCAGGGTTCGAACAGCAGCGCTTGCGCCGGCCATACCGAGGCCGTTTCCGCCCTGCTCGATTGGCGCCCGGTCAAGCGCGTCGATGTCTACAGTGGCGTGATGTTCTCCCAAGTCGCCGGCGGGATGGCCAACGGCTTCATCAAGAGCGACAACACCGCCTTCACCAGCGGCGTGCGCGTCAGCTTCTGAGCTTAAGGCGTTCTCCCACGCTCGACGAACTCGAACCCCGGGCCTCGCGCCCGGGGTTTTTTATTGGCGCTCGGTCTGATTGCCTTTTGCCAAGGCAACCCCTAAGAGAAACCGCCTTCGGCCCCGGCGCGGGTGTAGCTCAATGGTAGAGCAGCAGCCTTCCAAGCTGAATACGAGGGTTCGATTCCCTCTACCCGCTCCAATGCCGCCGCTTGTCTTCAAGTCGCGCCGAACGCGACGCTGGCGGCCCGGCGCCCGCTGAACTTGCGCGCGCGTCCGCTCTGCGCATAGATGATCGCGCAACGCGCCGCCCCGCGGACCCCCGACATGCCGCAGACCGCCAGCCTCGGCGCCAAGCCCGCCATCCTCGTCATCGAGGACGAACGCGGCCTCGCCGAGGAAATTCGCTACGAGCTTCAGGCCGAGGGCTATCCCGTCGAGCTCGCCGAGACGCGCGCCGAGGGATTGCGCGCGGCGCGCGCCGGGGGGGCGGCCGTGCTGGTGGTCGACCGCATGCTGCACGGCGAAGATGGCCTGTCGATCCTCACGACCCTGCGCGAAGAAGGCAATGCGACGCCGATCCTGGTGATCAGCGCCCTCTCTTCGGTCGACGACCGCATCCGCGGCCTGAAGGCGGGCGGCGATGACTATCTGGTCAAGCCCTTCGAGTTGCGCGAGCTGACGGCGCGGGTCGAGGCGCTGTCACGGCGCATCGCCGACACGCGCGCCACCCGCTTGCACGTCGGACCGCTGGAAATGGACCTCGTCGATCGCGCCGTGTGGCGCGACGAACGACGCATCGAACTCATGCCGCGCGAATTCAAGCTGCTCGAATATTTCATGCGCCGGCCGAACCAAATCGTCACGCGGGCGATGCTGCTTGAGGACGTATGGAACTACAAGTTCCTGCCGCAGACCAACGTCGTCGATGTCCACATCGGTAATCTCAGGCGCAAAATCGACGCGGGCGGCGAGCCGCGACTGATCGTCAACGTCCGCGCCGCCGGGTTCAAGTTGAATGTGGACGAATAACGAAGTCCTGCGCAGTCGCGCCTTCCGCCTGGCGCTGGCCTTCGCGATGGCGATCGCAGCGGCGGCGACGGTGGTCTTCACCCTCATCTATCTGCAGATCTCGGCCGCGGCGATCGCGCGCGTCGGCGCCCGCCTCGCCATTGAAGCAAACATGGCGCGCGGAGAAAGCGACGCCGAACTGCGCGAGCGGATCGAGCAGCGCCTGACTTCCGATCTGCGACGGCTCGACTTTGTTGGCCTGTACGACGCCAACGGCGCCCGGCAGCAGGGCGATCCCGCCAATTTGCCGCCGATCCGCGCCGACGGCCACCCTCATCTCGTGGGCGCCATCCCGGGGCCCGGCAATGCTCGCGCCGAAGAGGCGATCTTCGTCGCGGTCCGGCGCGCCGACGGTTCGATCCTCGCGCTCGGGCGCAGCCTCGGCGAGATCAACGCGCTACGCGAGTCGGTGGCGAGCGCGCTCGCCATCTCGCTCGCTCCGACGGTCGTTCTCATCCTCGTGATCGGCGCGTTCTTCGCGCGTCGCGCCAATCGTCGACTTGCCGACATCCACGCTGCGCTCGCCGAAATCATGAAAGGCGACCTCAAGCAGCGGCTGCCGGTGCTCACCGAGTTTGACGATGTCGACCGCGTTTCGCGCGACGTCAACCTGATGCTCGACGAGATCACGCATCTGCTCGACCAGCTGCGCAACGTCGGCGACGACATCGCCCACGACTTGCGCACGCCCTTGGCGGTGGCGCGCGCCAAGATCGAGCGCGGCCTCGCGCGCGGCGCCAGTCTCGACGAGTTGCGCGCGGCGATGGCCGAGGCGCTCGACCATCTCGACCGCGCCGCGGCGACGATCGGCGCGTTCCTGCGCGTTTCCGCGGTCGAAAACGGCCGGCGCGAGGGCCGCTTCGCGCCAGTCGATCTCACCGCCGTCTGCGCTGGCGTCTTCGAGTTCTACGAACCGTTGGCGCAAAGCAAATGCGTCGCGATCACGCTCGACGCGCCCGAGCCAACCTTGGTCTTGGGCGACGAGGATCTCCTGCGCGAGGCGGTCTCCAACCTGGTCGAAAACGCGATCAAGTTCACGCCAGAAGGCGGGAGCGTGCTTGTCGCCGCAGACCTCGTGAGCGGCCAGGCGCGGGTCGTGGTCAGCGACAGCGGCCCGGGTGTCGCCCCGGCGGATCGCGACAAGATTTTCCGGCGCTTCTTTCGCAGCGAGCGCAACGGTCCGGCGAGCGGCAACGGGCTCGGCCTCAGCATCGCGGCGGCGATCGCCAAGCTGCACGGCTTCAGCCTGAAGGTCGAAGACAATTTTCCCGGCGCGCGGTTCGTGCTGCGCGCCGATCGCGGCGCTGGCGGGGGACAAGAGACTGGCCGCAACGAACGCGCCGCCGTGGAACGCGCCAGGACACTGGCCTGACGCGGCGAGCCAGCGGCTCAGCGCAGCGCGGCGAGTTCGGCTCTGGCGGCGGCGCGCAGCAGGTTGATGTCGGTCGATAGCGAGCGCAGGGCGAAGCCGCGCGCCGCCGCCGCCTTGGCGCGCTGCCCGTCCCGGCAGAACAGACCGGCGAATTTGCCATGCGCGGCGACGCGCGCGGCGATCTCGGTCAGCGCGCGCTCGACTTCGCCATCGTGAGGATCGAGCACGCGCGCCGCGATGGAGCGCGATCGACAGATCGTTGGGGCCGACGAACACGCCGTCGATGCCGGGCGTCGCCAGAATGGCGTCGAGCGAAGCCAACGCCTCGCGCGTCTCGATCATGGCGATCGCCAGCGTCACGGCGTTGGCGCTGTGCAAATAGGCGGGACCGACGAAACCGCTCAGCGCCAGCGCGGCGCGCGGCCCCCAGGAGCGGGCGCCCAGAGGGGGAAACTTGACGAACTCGGCGAAGCGGCGCGCCTCCGCGACGTCATTGATCATCGGCGCGATGATCGCCGCCGCGCCGGCGTCGACGAGACGACTGGCGAGCGCGAAATCGCCGACCGGAATGCGCGCCAGCGTCGGCTTGCCAGCGAGCGCGACGGCGAGGATCGCGTTGGACGCGCCGAGGAAATCGAGGCCGCCATGCTGCAAGTCGAGCGTCACCGCGTCGAAGGCCTCGCGCGCCAGGGCGTCGGCGATCGCCGGGTCGTTGGCGCCGACCCAGGCGGATGTAGACGCCGCGTGGCTCCGCGAGGCCCCGCGCCAGTTTGCCGATCACCCCGCCTTCGCTCATTTTCGTTTCTCTCTAGAGGCCGGGAGCCAAGGGCCGCGCGCCAGCGGCCGGGAGCTTTGAGACAGGCTCGAGCCGACGTCAATGCGCCCGGCGCGCCGCGCCTGCGTTAAAAGCTTGTAACTTGCCTTTAATGGGCGCCAGGGGGAGCCTTTGCGGGTCTGTCCCCACAGGAAAGGCGCACCCATGAAAAGAATCGTCGTCGTTACTCTTGCCGCCGCCGCCCTCAGCGGCTCCGTCCTAGCGCTAGGCGCCGCCGCGGCGCCGGGCGATCCCCCCTCCCCCAACGACGCTCAAGCCACCAGCGAAGCGGGCGGCTTCATGCTCGACGCGCATCTCGCCGGCATGAAAGCGGCGCTGAAGCTCACGCCCGACCAGGAGAAGAACTGGGCGGCGTTCGAAAGCGCGGTTCGCGACGCCGCTCAGGCGCGGCGCGAAGCGATGCGGGACATGCGCAAGTCCTGGCGCAGCGACGAGCGGCCCTCGCCGATCGATCGTATGACCGCGGCGGCGGACCGGCTCGCCAAGGCTTCGACCGAGATCAAGGCGATCGCCGACGCCGCCAAGCCGCTTTACGAAAGCCTCGATGACGGCCAGCGACATCACTTCGGTCCGCTGATGGCGAGCCTGATCGAGCGCGGTCGCGAGCGCGGCGCGATGATGAGCCACGCCGGCATGGGGCCTCAGGACGGTCCCCGCTGGAACAATGACGACCGTCGCCCCGGCCAAAGCAGGGAAGACTGAGCGAGAAGCGCGGAGACGCGAGCGCCCATGCGTGCGCGTCTCCGCAGCCTCAAACGGCGCGGGTGGCGAGCCGGGATATTCGATTGCATTTGAATCGAAACGTCCCTACCGCATTGAAATCATATTGTAGTTACCAAATTCTTGCGGAATAATAGAGTTGACAGTGAGTAATGTGCAGCGCAGAATCATCGGACCCTAAGAGACCGAGTTGGCTTGCTTGACTAGTAACTCAAATTGTTTGCGGAGAGATCACGCCATGTCTTGCGGATTACTTGTCCGTGAGCCCCGTTATTTTGACCTCGGGGCGTTGTTCGGACGCGTTGAGCGGTTTGAAGCTTACCGTAGGCGCACGTTGGGCCCAATGGTCGCCCCGTCGCGCTCGCTCGATGCGGCGCTGCTCAAAGAGGGCGTCGCTTTCGAGAGGACCTGGTCGAAGGAAGTCGCGGCGCTGATCGCCCTGAAGCGGAACGACACGGTCGAAACTCGAATCGTGGCGCAACGCTCGCGTGCGGCCACGGCGCGCCTCGCCGACCGGATCGAGATGGCGCGCGCCGCCAGCCTCGCCGGGCTTAAGGTCAAGGCGCGTGTGCAGCTATGGCGGCGCAACGGAGAGCCGCTCGACCTGACCGGCGCCGCCCACTGAGCCCTGCCCGCGCCTAGCGCGGCTGGGGCCGGCGCACGTCGGTCGTCGTGTGGATGCCGTCGGCCTCGAAGGTGACGCTGACCGACGTGTCGTTGTCCAATTCGTCCGACACCAGCGTGAAGTCCTCGAGGGTCGAGTTGAGGACCTTCTCCTGCGCGCCCCAGTAGTTGAAGTTGTCCTTCTCCCAGATCGCGAATTGATGCCCGGGCGTGCTCCACACCCGCGTGACCGAAGCGCCCTGCTGGTTTTTGTAGGGAACGCTCTCGCCGCGGTAAAAAAGCGAGCCAGGGTGCAAGGCCGAATCGAAATCGCGGCAGTCGCCGGTGTCGAGCTCCAACCAGCCGCGTGACATCCAGGTCCCGTCGGCCTGCGAATAGGCGATGGCGACGAAGATTTTTTGCGGGAATTCGTTGCAGAACTTCATTTCCGCTCTCGCGCCGGTCGCCGCCAACAGGCCGACCAAAGCGAGGACGATGGCTGCGAGCCTGCCCATTGCCCCTCCTTGTCACGCCGCGAAGGCGCGCTGCTAATTTCGCTTGCGCCGATCAGTATTGGCTGGAGGCGCCCGCGAAACAAGGGCGCCGGCCGGTGAAATGTCTCGTGCTGGCGATGGCGAAGTCTCCAGCTTCCTTGCTCGATTTGTCGCTGCCTCCTCGCGCGTGAGGCAAACACGTCAAAATCGCCGTATTGTGACGAATGGCGCGCGCGTAGGGTCCCGGCGAGGGCCTTAAGGCCAAAAGCGTCAAGCGACGCCGTTCGGAGGGGGGAACAATGACGCTGAGCATTGGCGTGATCGGCGTCGGAATGATCGGCCAGGAACATATCCGCCGGCTGACGACCACGCTCACCGGAGCCCGCGTCGTCGCGGTCAGCGATGCCGACAAGGCGCGCGCCAGCGAGGTCGCGGCGGGCCTGCCCGGCGCCAAGGCTTACGCCGCGGGCGAGGACCTCATCGCCGCGAAAGAGATCGACGCGATCGTCGTAACCTCCTGGGGGGCGACCCACGCCGCCTACGTGCTCGCCGCCATCAGCGCCGGCAAGCCGGTGTTCTGCGAGAAGCCTTTGGCGACCACGCAAGAGGATTGTTCGGCGATCCTTGACGCCGAGGCGGCGCTGGGGAAACGGCTGGTCCAGGTCGGCTTCATGCGCCGCTTCGACGCCGACTATCGCGCGCTCAAAGCCGTAATCTCGGGCGGGACGATCGGCGCGCCGCTGATCTTCCAAAGCGTTCACCGCAACCCTTTCGTGCCTTCGCACTATCGCGGTGAGATGGCGCTCAACGACACGGCGGTGCACGACATCGACACGGCGCGCTTCCTGCTCGACGACGAGCCGGTCGCCGTCTCGGTCAAAGTCCCGCGCGCCAACAGCCGCGGCGCCATCGCCGATCCCCTGTTCACGCTGCTGGAGATGCGAAGCGGCGCGCTAGTGACCATCGAAACGTCGGTCAACATCGCCTACGGCTACGACATCCGCGGCGAAATCGTCGGCGAAACCGGCGTCGCCACCCTCGCCGAGCGCAATTCGGTGGTGATCAAGTCTGGCGGCGTGTTCAGCGGCCGCGTCCCGGCCGACTGGCAGGAGCGTTTCAACGACGCGTTCGACGCAGAGTTCCGCGCCTGGATTGCCGCCGCCGCAAACGGAGGCGCGGCCGGCCCAAGCGCTTGGGACGGCTATGTCGCGACCGCCGTCACCGACGCGGCGCTGAAGGCGCTGGCGAGCGGCGAGCGCGTTGCAATCGCCTTGCGCGAGCAGCCCGCGCTTTATCGCAAGCCCTGACGCGCTGGCGCGCGACGACCGCCGACCCGACGAAAGATTTTATCGAGGAGATGAACCGGTGACGTTTTCCCTGAACCACATGGTCGCGCCACGTCTCAACCACGTCGCCTTTTTCGACCTCACTCGCCGGCTCGGCGTCGACATGGTCGAGATTCGCAACGATCTGACTGGCGTCGCCTTGCTCGACGGCACACCGGCCGCCAAGGTCGGCGAGGCGGCAAAGGCGCGCGGATTGAACGTCGCCTCGATCAATGCACTGCAACGCTTCAACCGCTGGGACGAACGGCGCGCGGCTGAAGCCAAGGCGCTGATCGCCCAATGCGCGGCCAGCGGCGCGAAAGTCTTGGTGCTGTGTCCGGTCAATGATGTGAATTGGACGCCATCGCCGGCCGAGCGGCAGGCGGAGTTGCGTAAGGCGCTCGCCGGCCTAAGGCCCCTGCTCGCCGACGCCGGCGTGCTCGGCTTCATCGAGCCGCTTGGGTTCGTCGAATGCTCGCTGCGCCTAAAAGAGGAGGCGGTCGAAGCGATCGAGGCGATAGGCGGGGCGCGCGAGTTCAAGCTGGTGCACGACACGTTCCATCATTTCGTCGCCGGCGAAAAGAAAACCTTTCCCCAGCACACCGGCCTCGTCCACATTTCGGGAGTCGACGACCCGTCTGCGACCGCCGCGACGATGCGCGATCCGCACCGCGTCCTGGTCGACGCGAAGGATCGCATCGGCAATCTTGAGCAACTGCGCGTCCTGAGCGCGGGCGGCTATCGCGGCCCGATTTCCTTTGAGCCGTTCGCCGCCTCGGTCCACGCCAGCGCGACGATCGAGGCGGATCTTCGCGCCAGCCTCGACTACGTGGCGGCCGCGCTGAAATAGGCCTCGACTCAGGCCTTGAGGCGTCGGCGCAGGCGGTACTGGTCGGTGACGACCGCCGCGATGATGACGCCGCCTTTGATGATTTCCTGATAATGCGCGTCGACGTTGAGGAACGTGAATCCGGACGTCAATACGCCCAGGATCACCGTGCCGATCACCGTGCCAGTCATGCGGCCAACGCCACCGGCGAGCGAAGTGCCGCCGATCACCGCGGCGGCGATCGCGTCGAGTTCGAAGCCAACGCCCATGCCCGCCTGGCCGGTGATGGCGCGGGCGGTGGTGACGACGCCGGCAAGGCCCGAAAGCAGCCCCGCGAGCGTGTAGATGACCACGATGTGGCGCTCGACATTGATGCCCGAGACGCGCGCCGCGAGCGGGTTGGCGCCAATCGCGTAGGTGAACTTGCCGTAGCGGGTGTAGCGCAACGCGATGTGGAAGACGCCCGCCACCGCCAGGAAGATGATGACTGGCCACCAACCGGCGCCGATCGCGGCGTAGGAATCCTCGAGATTGCCGATCGGCTGGCCATCCGTGTACCAGTCGGCCATGCCGCGCGCCGAAACCATCATACCGAGCGTGGCGATGAACGGCGGTATTTTGGTGTAGGCGATCAGCGTGCCGTTGACGAGGCCGGCAAGCAAGCCGGCGGCGAGGCCGACCGCGACCGGGATGATCGGGTTCAGGCCGGTCAGGCTGGGATAGATAGCGTGCGAGATCCCCGCGCTCTGCGCGAAGCTCGCGGCGAGCATCGCGGTCAGGCCGACGAGCGAACCGGACGAAAGATCGATGCCGGCCATGATGATGGTTTGCGTAACGCCGACGGCGATGATGCCGATCACCGCCTCCTGCAGGATCATGATCTTCAGACGCAGCGGATTGAAGAGGAAGCTCTGGCCGACGAAAATCCAGCCGAGCGCCTCGAACAGCAGCATGATGCCGACCATGACGCCGAGAATGCTCAGCTCGGGCGGTAGACGGCGGCGCGCCGCGCGCTGGGGCTCGCTCGGCGCGGCAGGACTGGAGGCGGGTTGCATAGCCACGTGTTTGCGTCCCTGTCGTTGAGGCGTCGCGCTATTGCGAAGCGAGCTCCATGATCTTGACTTGCGTTGCGTCCTTGCGATCGACGATCCCGGTCATACGGCCTTCGTGCATCACCAACACGCGATCGCTCATGCCGAGCACTTCGGGCATTTCCGAGGAAATCATAATCACCGCGACGCCTTGGCCGGCGAGCTCGCTGATCAGCCGATGAATCTCCGCCTTGGCGCCGACATCGATGCCGCGCGTCGGTTCGTCGAGAATGAGGATGCGCGGATTGGTCATCAGCCAGCGGGCGATCAGCACCTTCTGCTGATTGCCGCCCGAGAGATTGATGATCGTCTCGTTAAGGTCGGGAGTGCGTATGCGCAGCCGATCCTTTTGCTGCGTGCAGCGCGCTTCGACAGCGCGTTCGTTGACGAACCCGGCGCGCACGTAGTCTCTGCGCAGCACGGCGATCTGCATGTTGGCCAGCACGTCGAGCAATAGGAAGCAGCCGGTTTCCTTACGATCCTCGGTGATGAAAGCCATCCCGGCGTCCATCGCCATGGCGGGATTGCGCATGACGATCTCGCCGCCGTTGATGGCGATTGTTCCCGACGTCGCCGGCGTCACGCCGAACAGCGTCTCGGCGACATTGCTGCGGCCCGAGCCGACGAGGCCGGCGACGCCGAGAATCTCGCCGGTGCGCAGGTCGAAGGAGATGTCGCGAAAACGTCCCGCCGAGAGTCAGGTTCTTCACCGACAGCACGACGTCGCCGATCGGCACGGTCTGCTTGGGGAACATTTGGGTAATCTCGCGTCCGACCATCAGCTTGATGATGTCGTCGCGCGTGACCGCGGCGGCGGGATGCTCGCCGACGAAGCGGCCGTCGCGAAACACCGACACTTCGTCGGCGATCTCGAACAGCTCGTTCATTTTGTGAGTGATGTAGATGATGCCCTTACCCTCGCGCCTTGAGGGTGCGAATGATCTTGAAGAGATGCGCGACTTCGCGGTCGGTGAGCGCGGACGTCGGCTCGTCCATGATCAGAATGTCGGAATTGTAGGAGACCGCCTTGGCGATCTCGACCATCTGGCGATTGGCGACGCTGAGGTCGCGCACTTCCGCCTCCGGGTCGATGTTGATGTCGAGCCGGTCGAACAATTCGCTGGTGCGACGGCGCATCTCTTCGTGTCGCACGAAGCCGAAGCCATTCAGCGGCTCGCGGCGAATCCAGATGTTTTCAGCGACCGTCATATAGTTCATCAGGTTGAGTTCCTGATGGATCATCGCGATGCCGTATTGCAACGCTTCGAGCGGCGAGGTCAGACGGATTTCCTGGCCCTTCAGCCGAAACGAGCCGGAGTCGGGGATATAGATGCCGGCGATGATCTTCATCAGCGTCGACTTGCCGGCGCCGTTCTCGCCCATCAGCGCGTGAACATGGCCGCGCTTGAGGCGGAACGAGACGTCGTCGAGCGCCAGCACGCCGGGGAACGCCTTGCGCACCTTCTCGACTTCGAGCAGGTACTCTGCGTTCGGAATGGCGCCGCTTTCGCGAACCACTTGGGCTGTCGAAGGACTGAGCATGACGGCTGTGCTCTCTTCGAGGACGCGAGGCCGCGCGAGGCGAACGCGTCGGGCAATTGATAGACCAGTTCGCGGCGGCGCGGAACGCCTGAAGGGGCATCGACCCGGCGGGTGTTCGCCCGCCGGGCCGCGCTTGGCGGGATCAGTTCTTCTTGGCGAACTTGTCCATGTTGTCCGGGGTCACGAGCTGGAAGGGAACGTAGATCTTCTTATCGACCGACTTGCCGGCGATGATGCTGAGCGCCGCATCGATCGCGCCCGAGCCCTGCCCGGCCGCATCCTGGAAGACGGTGACCTTGAGATCGCCGGCCTTCATTGAAGCCAGCGCGTCCTGGGTCGCGTCGACGCCGCCAACGATCGCCTTCTTGGTGTCGATGCCGGCGGCCTTCATGGCCTGAATGGCGCCGACCGCCATTTCGTCGTTGTTCGAGATGACCGCGTCGTACTTCAGGCCCTTCGACAGCCAGTTGGTCATCAGGTTCTGGGCCTTGGTGCGATCCCACGAGGCGGTCTGCTCGGCGATGATCTTCATGCCGCTGCAAGCGGGCGTGGCGATCACATCGTGGACGTCCTTGGTGCGCTGCACCGCCGCTTGGTTGGACAGCTCGCCTTCGATGACGAGGATGTCGCCCTTGCCGCCGAGCAGCTTGCAGATCGCCTGGGTCTCTAGTGTGCCCGAGTCGGCTTCGTTCGAACCGACGAAGGCGGCCTTGGGCCCGAACGAGGCGGCGTCGGCCGGCTCGCGGTTGACGTAAACGAGCGGGATGCCCGCGTCGGCGGCGAGCTTGGTCATCGCCGGGGTTGCCGAGGTGTCAACCGGATTGACGATGATCGCGTCGACCTTGTTGGCGATGAAGTTCTGGATCTGGCTGAGCTGCTTGGAGACGTCGTCCTTGGCGTCTTCAATCTGCAGCGTCACGCCCGGCTGGGTCTTGGCATAATCGCTCATGCCATTGCGCAGAACGGTCAGGAAGTTGTCGTCGAACTTGTCCATCGACACGCCGATCTTGGCGGCCATGGCGGGGCTCGACAGGATGGTCGCGACGGCGAATGCGAGTACGTAACGCTTCATGATGTTTCTCCTCCCACTTGCGCCCGGCTACGCTTTTGAATTCGCCGGATTCCCAACTTGGAGATTGGTTCGTGCCCGTTTGCGAGCGCTCGGGTCTTTTGGGGAGGCCTGCTGAGGACCCGGCCGTGGGCTCCGGCGTTACGGAGCGCGCGGCGATCGTTTCCCTAGCTTTTCCTCCCGTGCGGCGCCCGTCTTAGTCCCAAGTCCGGCGCCTCGATTGGCTATGTGTAACAAACATTCCAAAATAGGTCAACCGCGGAATAAATATTCTACGAACGGCGCGCGCCCCAGCAAATGCGGGCTTTAGCTCTTTGTTTTCGCGGACCCCCCACCCCAATATTTGTCGACATAGCGCTGGATTTCGCGGCGCATGAAGCGTCCGGACTCATCGGCCCGTTCCTCCCAGGCGAAGACGCACGAGGTGACGATGCCGTCAAAACCGACCGCTGCCAGGCTGGAGAAAAACGCGTCCCAATCGACCTCGCCCTGGCCGATGTCCATGTGCTGATGCACCGTCACCTTCGCGCCAGGAGGATTGCAAATGTAGCGCAGTCCCGACGAAGCCTTGTGATTGTAGGTGTCGGCGACATGGACATGCGCGATGTCGGCGCCGGCCGAGCGGATCATCTTGGCGATGTCGTCGCCGAAATAGAATGTGTGCGGCGCGCAGTAGAGGAACTTGACGTTCTTCGAACCGATCATGCGGATCATGTCGACGGCCGGATGCAACGTCTCGACGAAATCTTCCGGGTGGGGCTCGATGTGGAGGTTGATCCCCTCCTTCTCGAACATGGGCGTCAGCTCTTCCATCGAACGCCACCACGCCGCTTCGCTGGATTCGACCGTGTAGCGTCCGCCGCAACAATTGACGGTGTGCGAGCGATCGGGCGAAGGGCCGCGGCCGAACTCCGAATTCATCGTATCGACGCCCATATCGACGGCGATCTCGATCGCCTTCTTCCAGTAACGAACCGCCGCCTGGCGCTCATCCTCGTGCGGGCTCGCCCAGCGGTACATCGGCAATAACGACGCGATCTTCACGCCGTGATCCTTCAGCGCCTGCTTGAAGCTCATGATGCGCTCGGGATAGGCGCGCGGATTGACCCACCAGGCGAGAAAATCCTCGCGCGGCGAAAGCTCGATGTATTCGTAGCCGAGCTCGGCGACCTTGCGCGGCAGCTCTTCCAGCGAGAGGTGGCGGTGCATGTAGGGATCGAGCGCAATTTTCATCGAATTCTCCCTATCGGTAGTCGACCCAGACCCCGCCGGCGTCGGCGGAGCGGACGCAATTTTCGACCCAGCGCACCCCGGCGACGCCGGCGCCGATGTCGGGGTAGTGAAAGCCTGCGAGCCGCACAGCGTCGCCGCGATCGGCGGCGTCCATCGCGATCGCGAAGCGGGAATAAAGATTGGCCCAGGCTTCGAACAGGCCCTCGGGGTGGCCGGGGCCAATGCGATCTTCCGCCACGGCTTCCGGCGCGAGATAGTTCATGCCGCGCTCAAGGACTCGCGCGGGCTGATCCTGGACCTCGAACGACAATTGGTTGGGCCGTTCGTCCCACCATTCGAGGCTCGCCTTCGCGCCGACGATCCGCACCTTCTGGCTGTGCGTCGCGCCAGCGTTGACGGCGCTGCACCAGTGCGTGCCGAAGGCGCCGTTGTCGTATTGCATCAGCGTGACAGCGTTGTCTTCCAGCGGGGCGCGGCTGGGCACGAAACTCTGGCGCGCGCACAGCAGTCGCTTGATGCGTAGGTGCGGCAGGATCACTTCGGAAATGTAAAACGGATGCGTGCCAAGATCGCCGAGCACATAGCTCGGGCCGGCAAAGCGCGGATCGACGCGCCATTTTATCGCAGGATTCAGCTCTTCGACCGGCGCGCTGTGAAAGCCATGAGCGAACTGCAGCTGGACGAGCCGTATGTCGCCGAGCTCGCCGTTGGCGACCATCGCCCGCGCCTGCTCGATCATCTGATAACCCGCGTAGCCATAGGTCACGCCGACGATCCGATTGCGCTCGGCGGCGAGCCGCTGCAACTCCTCGGCCTCGGCGACGGTGAAGCAGAGCGGCTTTTCGCAGACGACATGGACGCCGTGCGCCAGCGCCGCCTTGGCGATCTCATAATGGGTGTTGTTGGGGGTCGCGATCGAAACGGCCTGAATCCCGTCTGGGCGCTTGGCCTCGCCCGCGAACAACGCGCGGTAGTCAGGATAACAGCGATCGGCGGCGACGCCGAGTTCCTCGCCGAACGCGCGCCCCCTTTCGGGATCAATGTCGAAGGCGCCCGCCACGAGCGCGAAGGTTCGATCGCGCAACGCCGCCGAGCGATGACTGTAGCCAATCTGGCTGCTCTTGCCGCCGCCGACCATCGCCCAGCGAATCGGGCTCTTCGTCAATCTGCCGCCGGTGATCATCGAGCGTTTCTCCCTCAGTCGGTCAGAAGCCGACGCTGCGCAAATATTCGCGGCTTGCCTTCACGTCCGCAAGGCTGCCGTCCGCATTGCGGGGGTCGCGCTCTTGTTCGACCGTGATGAAGCCCTGATAGTCGATGCGCGTCAGCGCGGCGCGAATTGCCGGGTAGTCGACGACGCCGCGGCCGATCGGACACATGACGCCCTCGGCGCAAGCCTCGAAGAAACGGATGCGCCGCCCCATGACATCGGCAAGCACGCGCGCGTCGATGTCCTTGAAGTGGATATAGTCGAGTCGATCGGCGTATTCGCCGAGCGTGCGCACCGGGTCCATGCCGGCGTAGAGGGTGTGGCCAGTGTCAAGGCAAAAGCCGGCCGCTTCCTGCGGGATGTCTTTGGCGATCCGTTTGATCTCGTCGGCGAACTCGATATAGCCGCCGGCATGGGGATGGATCACGGCCCGCACGCCGTAGGTTCTCGCGAGATCTGCGATCGCGTTGATGTTGTCGACCATCCCCGCCCAGGCTGCGTCCGAAAGTCTCGGGGCGCGCTCGGTATGTCCGGCCGCGAAATCGCGCTCGTCGTGACCCCAGTCCATGACGGTCAGATAGGGCGTCGCAAAGCGTTGCCGCGCGAAGCGCGCGACGGGCGGCAGGCGGCTGATCAGCGCGCAGATCTCGTCGGTTTGTCTGAGCAGGTTCTGCCGGTTCGACGGCGACACGAGATCGTTGAAGATGGTCCCGGCGACAATGCCGAGGCCGCGCTCGGCGAGCGCCGCGCTCACCTGCTTGAGGTCGAGCGGTACATAGCCATACGGGCCGAGCTCTAAGCCCGCGTAGCCAGCCGCGGCCGCTTCGTCGAACACCCGCCGCCAGGGCGGCAAGTTGGGATTCTTGATGTCGTCGACGCCCCAGCAACAGGGAGCGGTCGCGATCGAAATGCCCATGGCGCGGCGCTTCCCGTGGCTCGAGACCGGCTTATTCAAGCGCCGGCCGTCGTTCGCTCGAGGACTCTGTATGGGAAGCGCCGCGGACTCGACAGCGGCGCCTTGAGGGTTTTCAATCAAAACGCACCCCCTCCCCGATTGGCGCCTGTGTCACGAAAACCAAACATTGCGGATATCGCGCGGCTCGCCGGCGTCTCGACCGCAACGGTCGACCGGGTACTCAACGACCGGGGCGGCGTGAAGCCGGAGCGGGAAGCGCGGGTGGTTTCCGCCGCGCGGCAGTTGAAGGTGGATCGCGTTCTGGTGCGGCGCTATTCGCGCGTGCTGCGCATCGCCGTGCTGATCCAATCGTCGGCGAATCCGTTTCATGAGGCGCTGCGCGACGCGTTCGCGGTGGCTGCCAGGGTCTATGCCGACCTCAACCTGCAGTTCCTGATGCATCACATCCCGCCCGACGACGAGGCAAGTATCGCCGCGGCGATCCGCAGTCTTGGCGCGACTCACGACGGACTGATCATCACCGCGCGAAATGGCCCCAAGATTGCCGCCGCCACGCGCGAGGTCGCCCGGACGATTCCGGTGATCGCGCTGGTGACCGACCTGCCCGACACCGGGCGGTGGGCCTATGTCGGCCCTGACGATCTAAGCGCGGGGCGCGTTGCGGGGGATCTGATGGGCCGCTTTCTCGCCCATGGCGGCGGCGACGTGGTCATGATCGCCGGCCTGCTCAGCATCGAAGGCCAGAAGCAGAGGGAAAATGGATTCCGCCAAGTCTTGCGCGAGCACTATCCGCGCTGCCGCTTCGCCGGAGTGCTCGAAAGCGGCGAAAGCGCGGAACGAGCCGGCCTGCTGATCTTGGAGGCGCTGAAGGAAAACCCGGCAATTCGCGGCGTCTACCACGCTTCGGCTGGCGCGCTGGAGGTGGTGAAGGCGCTGCGCGCTCTGGACCGCGAAAAGGATGTTGCCCTCATCACCCATGAGCTGACCGCCGAGCGTCGCGCGCTGCTACAGGAACGCGCCATCGACGCGATCATCGACCAGAATCCCGAATTCGAAACCCGCACGGCGACGGAGACCATGGCGAGGTTCCTCGGCCGCCTGGAGGGCGACGCCTCCTCCGTCATCACGTCGATCCAGATCTACACGCCTGAGAACGCGTGAGCCTAAACGCTCCGCCGCGTCAGAGTTGCGCAGCCGCCAGCGGCGCCTTGCCGAGGATCATGTCGGCGGCTTTTTCCGCGACCATGATCGTCGGCGCGTTGGTGTTGCACGAGGGAACGAACGGCATCACCGAGGCGTCGACCACCCGCAAGCCATCGAGACCGCGCAGGCGCAGATCGGGCGTGGTCACCGCATCCGGACCGCTCCCCATCGCGCAGGTTCCCGCCGGATGGTGGTCGGTCTTGCACGAGCGGTAGGCGTATTGCGCCAGTTCCTCGTCGCTTTCGAGCCCGTCACCGGGCAGGCGCTCAGTGAGCACGAACGGCTTGAGCGCCGGCTGGCGCATGATCTCGCGGGCGAGACGCAGGCCGTTGATCGAGCATTGGCGATCGTAAGGATCGGCCCAATAGTTGGGATCGATCAGCGGCGCGGCGGCGGGATCGGCGCTGGCGAGGCGCACGGTGCCGCGCGAGCGCGGGCGCAGGAAAGCGGAATTGAGCGTGACTCCGGGGTTGCGCATCTTCGCGACGCCCGCCTCGATCCCCGAACCGAGGCCGAGATGGAACTGAATGTCGGGCGAGCGCGCAGCGCGGTCGGCGTACCAGAAGCCGCCGAAGTCGAACAGCGTCGAGCTCGCCGGACCGGTCTTGAACAAGAGATATTGCAGCCCCGCCCAGATCGTGCGGTCCAATCGCGCGACGCGGTCGTAGGTGTGATCGCCCGTGCATTCCGCGATGACATAGAGATCGAGATGATCCTGCAGATTGCCGCCAACGCCGGGAAGGTCGTGGACGACGCTCACGCCGGCCTTCCTCAGTTCGTCGGCCGGTCCGATCCCCGAGAGTTGCAGCAGGCGCGGCGAACCGATCGCGCCGCAAGAGACGATCACTTCGCGCGTCGCGCGGATCGTCTCCCCGCCACCGCCCGCGGCGATCTCGACGCCGACCGCGCGGCCGTTCTCGACGACGATCTTCAGCGTCTCGGCCCCGGTGCGCACGGTGAGATTGCGCGCGCCCCCGGGCCGGCTTTAGGAACGCCGAAGCGGTCGAACTGCGCATCGCGTCGCGGGTCGTCAGTTGATAGTGGCCCATGCCGTCCTGGACAGCGCCATTGAAATCGCCGTTGAACGGGACGCCCGCCTCCTGCGCCGCGCGCAGGAACGCGAAGCTGATCGGCGACGGGCTCACAGGCCAGGAGACGCCGAGCGGCCCGCCATAGCCGTGATAGGCGTCGACGAGGCGCTGGTTGTCCTCCGAGCGTTTGAAATAGGGCAGGACTTCCTTGTAGCTCCAGCCAGCGCAACCGGCGTCAGCGGCCCAGCCATCGTAGTCCTTCGCGTTGCCGCGCGTGTAGAGCTGCGCATTGATCGTCGAGCCGCCGCCGATGACCTTGGCCTGCGTGTACCAGATCACGCGGCCATCGAGATGCGCCTGCGGCACGGTGCTCCAGCCCCAGCTCGCCACGCCCTTGGTCATCTTGGCGAAGCCGGCCGGGATCTTGAACAACGGATTCGAATCGCCGCCGCCCGCTTCGAGCAGCAGCACCTTGAGCGCGGGGTCCTCGCTCAGCCGGGCGGCGAGGACGCAGCCCGCGGCGCCGCCGCCGACGATGACATAGTCGTAGCCCATGCACTCGTCCTCAGCTCTTCAGATCGGTCTTGACGATGTGGTCGGCGACCCGCAGCGCCTGCGCCGCGACGCTCAGCGAAGGGTTGACCGCCGCCGAGGTCGGCAGGAACGACGCATCGACGACGAAGAGATTGGGATGGTCGTAGGCGCGGCAGTAGGGGTCGAGCGGCGCTGTCGCCGGATTGGCGCCGATGCGCACGGTGCCCGATTGATGCGAGGGCGTGCGCCGATCGAACGGGCGCGTCAGCACGATCGGATAGCCCGCCGCGCGCAGCCGCTCACGCAGCAACTTGACGAGCGCAGCGTGCGGTCCCCAATTGCTGCGCTTCCAGTCGAGGTGGATTTGCTCGCCATCGACCGTCACCCGGCTTTCGGGATTGGGCAGGTCCTCGCTCATCGCGTACCAGTCGATGGCGTGGCGGCTGACCCAGCGCAGCGACCACTCCGGCGCGCTTTTGATGTTGGCCTTGAGGATCGGCGCGGTGACCCGGCCGAGCAGTTGAATGTTGCCGAGCGGCGGGCCGCCGCGCCCGTCGTCGAAGTAGAAATCATTGATGCCGAGCGTCTTCTGGTAGACGGAATCGTTGACCGTGCGCGGATCGATCGCCAGCACGGCGGATGGTGTTGTGGTTCATGAAGTTGCGCCCGACCATGCCGGAGCGGTTGGCGAGGCCTTGATCCGACGAGCGCAGCAGTAGCGCGGCCGAATTGACGGCGCCGGCGGAGAGCACAACCGTTTTGGCGGTGATGACGCGGCGCTCGCCGCCAACGCGACATTCGACGCCGCTGACGCGCTTGCCGTCGGGTTCGGTCAGCAGGCGCTCGACGCGCGCGCCGGTCTCGAGCGTAACATTGGGATGGGCGAGCGCGGCCGCGAGGGCGCAGGTCTCCGCGTCCATCTTGCCGGTTCTGGTGTCGGGGAAGGCGTCCCAGGTCGTCTTGGCGCGCGCCAGCCAGCGGTCAATGTCGACGCCGAGCGGCAGTGAGAATGGGTGCAAGCCGACGCGCGCCATGCGCGCGCGCGCCGCCGCGATCGCCGGCTCGTCGGGCACCGGGGGAAAAGGATAGGGCGCCGAATGGCGCGGCTCGGTCGGGTCCTCGCCGAGCGCGCCGCGCACGTGATAACAGCGCCTCGGCGCGCGTGTACCAGGGCTCGAATTCGTCGTAGTCGAAGGGCCAGCCCGGCGTCGCGCCCTCGCCGTGCTCGATCGGCTGGAAATCCCGCTCGCGATAGCGGATCAGCACCGCGCCATAGAGCTTGGTGTTGCCGCCGACGTAATAGTAATTGCCGGGATTGAACGGCTTTGCCGGCGCCATCGATCCAGCTTTCCTGCGGGCGGAAGACGCCGCGCTGAAAGATGGCGCGCGCGTCGCGCGCCTCGGGGCTGTCGAGCAGACGCTCGCCGCGCTCGAGGATGAAGATTTCAGCGCCCGAGGGCGCGAGCCCAGCCGCGCAGCTCGCCCCGCCCATGCCGGAGCCGACGACGAGGATGTCGACAGCCTTCAGGATTGATCCGGTCATCGAGGCGTCAACTCGCGTGCCGCCCTCAAAGTCCGCCGCGTGCTCGTCGCCGGATCGAACAGCACCGCCTTGTCGAGGTTGAAGGCGAAGGTGTGATTGTGACCGACTCGCACGTCGGCGTCGGCGCGCATGCGCGCGGTCACGTCCTTGCCGGCGACGCGGTGACGACGAACGTGTCCGAGCCCGCCGGCTCGACGATCTCGACGTTGGCGTCGAACTTCGCGACCGACTTCGCGTTGCGGTCGACGCTCTCGGTGTCGTTGACCGCCTCGGGCCGGATGCCGAAAATGACCTTCGCGCCTTCGGCCAGCTTGCGGCGACGTCGGCGCTCGCCGGGGCAGGCAGCACGATCGGCGGCTGATCGGGCCGCTCGAGCACGATCTTCGCGGCCCCGTCCGAACGCGTCACCGCGCCTTGCAGCAGGTTCATCGACGGCGAACCCATGAAGTCGGCGACGAACAGATTGGCGGGCGAGTTGTAGATCTCGCTCGGGCTGCCGACCTGCTGCAATTCGCCGTCCTTCAGCACCGCGATGCGGGTCGCCAGCGTCATCGCCTCGATCTGGTCGTGCGTGACATAGACGATCGTCGTGCCGGTGCGCTGATGCAGGCGCTTGATCTCGATGCGCATGTCGACGCGCAGTTTGGCGTCGAGATTGGACAAGCGGCTCGTCGAACAGGAACACGCGCGGCTGACGCACCAGCGCGCGGCCCATCGCGACGCGCTGGCGCTGGCCGCCGGAGAGCTGGCTCGGCCGGCGCGCCAGCAGATGCTCGATCTGCAGCGTCTTGGCGACCTCCGCCACCGCCTTGTCGCGCTCGCGCCTTGGGAACGCCGCGCATCTCCATGCCGAACGCCATGTTCTGCGCGACCGACATGTTGGGATAGAGCGCGTAGGACTGGAACACCATCGCGATGTCGCGCTTGGAAGGGTGCAGATCGTTGATCGACGTTGCCGTCGATGCGGATCTCGCCCGAGCTGATCGATTCGAGGCCGGCGATGGTGTTGAGCAGCGTCGACTTGCCGCAGCCGGACGGGCCGACCAGCACCAGGAAGCCGCCCTTGTCGAGCGTCAGATCGATGCCCTTGAGGATTTCCACCGCGCCGAAACGCTTGCGCAAACCGTTGATTTCGAGAAAGGCCATTGCGTCACCCTTTCACCGCGCCGGCCATCAGCCCGCGCACGAAATAGCGGCCGGCGACGATGTAGACGAACAGCGTCGGCGCGGCGGCGATGATCGCCGCCGCCATGTTGACGTTGTATTCGACGACGCCGGTCGAGGTGTTGACGAGATTGTTCAGCGCGACCGTCATCGGCGACTGATCGCCGGCGGCGAAGGTCGAGCCGAACAGGAAGTCGTTCCAGATGTTGGTGAACTGGTAGATCACGGTGACGATGAAGATCGGCGTCGAGTTCGGCAGCAGGATGCGGCGGAAAATCTGGAAGAAGCTGGCGCCGTCGATCTGCGCCGCCTTGACCAGTTCGGTCGGGAACGCCTCGTAATAGTTGCGGAAGAACAGCGTGGTGAAGCCGAGGCCGTAGACGACGTGGACGATGACGAGATTGACGGTCGGATTGCCGAAACCGAAGGAATACCCGGTCAGGTCGCTCAACGGAATTGCCGATTCTGCCGAGATAGCCGAGGATCACCGCCATCGGGATGATGACCGACTGGAACGGAATGAAGCAGGCGAACAGCATCATGCCGAACACCAGCTTGTGGCCGGGAAAGCGCCACTTGGTCAGCACGTAGCCGTTGAGCGCGCCGAGCATGCGTCGAGATCAGCCACGGCGGGCACCACCATCTTGATCGAGTTCCAGAAATAGCCGTTGATGCCGGCGGTGTCGGAAACGCCGATGCGCGCTTCGCCCCAGGCCTTCACCCAGGGGTCGAAGGTCAGGGAATGCGGCAAAGCGAACATGTTGCCGCCGGTCACTTCGTCGAGCGGCTTCAGCGACGTCATCACCATGACGACGAGCGGGATGAGATAGACGAGCGCGAACAGCAGCAGCAGCCCATAGATCACGATCCGCGTCACGATCGAGGATGCGCGACGGCTCGCGGCGCGGGGCCGAGATGATGAGATCGGCGGCGCTCATCGGCCCTTCTCCCTCAGCTCGGAATAGAGATAGGGAACCATGATCGCGGCGATGGTCATCAGCATGATCACCGCGCTGGTCGAGCCGACCGCCATCTGGTTGCGGGTGAAGGTGTAGGAATACATGAAGGTCGAGGGCAGCTCGGCCGCGCCGCCGGGGTTCTTGCCGGTGACGGACAGCACCAGGTCATAGGACTTGATCGCCATGTGGGTGAGGATGATCATCGCCGAGAGAAACACCGGCCGCATGATCGGAATGACGATGCGCCGATAGGTGGCGTAGGCCGAGGCGCCGTCGATCTGCGCCGCCTTGATGATTTCGCCGTCGATGCCGCGCAGGCCCGCGAGGAACATCGCCATGACGAAGCCGGACGTCTGCCAGATGCCGGCGATCGCGACGCAATAGATCATCATGCGCGGATTGACGACCCAATCGAAATTGAAGCTCGTCCAGCCCCAATCGTGAACCGCCTTTTCGAGGCCGATGCCGGGATCGAGAAACAGCTTCCACGCCGTGCCGGTGACGATGAAGGAGAGCGCCAGCGGATAGAGATAGATCGGCCGCAGGATGCCCTCGCCGCGGATCTTCTGATCGAGCAGGATCGCCAGCGTCAGGCCGAGCACGAGGCAGAAGACGACGTAGAGGCCGCCGAACAGCCCCATGTTGACGAGCGCCGTGTACCAGCTCGACGGCGGGTCGGTCTCGAAGGTCCAGGTCCAAAGCTTCTGGTAGTTGGCGAGGCCGACGAGCTTCGTCGAGGCGAACGCCTTGGAATTGGTGAACGAGAGAAAGAACGTCCACAGATTGAAGCCGTAGACGAAGATCAGCACGAGCAGGAAGGACGGCGCCAGCACCAGTTTCGGCAGCGCAGTTCTGCAGGCGGTCGCGCCAATGGGAGGCGCGCCGCTCTGCCCGCGGCGTGGCGGTTCCGGCAGCAGATTGCAGCGCCATGGCGTTCCCCACTCGAAGCCTGCCCCACCCGGGGGCCTGTTCCTTAGGCGACTATGGCGCCTCTCCCCGCTCGTGGCGAGAGGGGACGGTCTGTTTTGTCGCTGACTTGGCCTCTTACTTGGCGGCGTTGAGCGCCTTGACCAGCTCGGCCACGGCGGCGTCGGAGGTCTTGATCTCGCCGTGGAAGAACTTGGTCACGACGTCATGATAGGCGCCGGCGATCGCCGGCGGCTGGGCGTAGTTCTGCGCCATCGAGCCGACGAACGTGCCGTCCGCGTTGGCGGCCTTCACGTCGGCGATGCCCTTCTTGCCGCACATGTCGAAGGCGGTGTCGGGCACGTCCATGCGCGCGGGGACCGAGCCCTTGACGACGTTGAACGCCGACTGGAAGCTCGATGCTCATCGTCGCGTCGGCGAGCGCGAGTCTGCGCCGCCTTGCGATCGGCCGAGACATCGAACATCGCGAACATGTCGGTGTTGTAGATCACCGAACCGTCGGTGCCGGGGAAGCGGTAGCAGAGGAAGTCCTTGCCGGCTTCCTTGTTGGCCGCCTGGAACTCGCCCTTGGCCCAGTCGCCCATCACCTGCACCAGCGCGTCGCCCTTGATCACCATGGCGGTGGCGAGGTTCCAGTCGCGGCCGGCGTAGTTCGGGTCGGTGTAGGCGCGCAGCTTGGCGAGGTTGTCGAACGACTTCTTCATCGTGTCCGACTTCAGGGCGCGTCTCGTCGAGGTCGACGAACGCCTTCTTGTAGAACTCGATGCCGCCGGTCGAGGCGACGACCGAGTCGAACAGGGTCGCTTCCTGCCAGGGCTGGCCGCCGAGCGCGAGCGGAATGACTCCGGCCGCCTTGGCCTTGTCGAGCAGGGCGACGAAGTCGTCGAAGGTCTTCGGCTCGGTTCCGCCGATCTTCTCCATCACCGCCTTGTTGAGCCAGATCCAGTTGACCGAATGGATGTTGACGGGAACGGCGTCCCACTTGCCGTTGGTGGTGGTGAACTTCTGCAGCGCCGTCGGAACGACCTTGGCCCAGCCCTCTTTCTTGGCGAGCGAGGTGATGTCGCCGAGCTTGCCAGCTTCGGCGTAGTCGACCGCGTAATAGCCGAGGATCTGCGACGCGGTCGGCGGATTGCCGGCCGCGACCATCGCCTTGAGCGCGGTCATCGCGCCTTCGCCGCCGCCGCCGGCGATCGGCACGTCCTTCCAGGCGTAGCCTTCCTTCGCGAGATCCTGCTTGAGGACGTTCAGCGCGGCCGCTTCGCCGCCCGAGGTCCACCAGTGCAGCATCTGCACTTCCTTGTTGTCGGCCGCGCGAGCGGCGACAACGAACCCGACCGCCGACAGCGGCCATCGCGCTCGCCATCAACATGGTGCGAAGCTTCATGACTTTACCCTTTCAACGCGTCTCTCTCCCACCGGATACGGTCCGGCGCCGTTTCAGAGAACCTTGATCGGCACTCCCGAATCCTATGTCTCCGCGCCGCGCCGCGGGAGCCACCAGCTCGTGCGCGGACCGTTGTGGACGTGGAGGGTTTTTTCCTCAGTGTAATCGGCGACGGCGTTGCGGCCAAGCTCCCGCCCGACCCCCGACTGCTTGTAGCCGCCGAACGGCAGCTCCGGCGCGCCGTCCATGAACGTGTTGGCCCACACCGTTCCCGCACGCACCCTTCGCCCGACGCCCATCACAGTGTCGATGTCGCGGCTCCAGACGCTGGCCGAGAGGCCGTAGGCCGCGCCGTTGGCGAGCGCGACCGCCTCGTCAAGCGTGTCGAAGGTCAGCGCGACGACCACCGGGCCGAACACTTCCTCGCTCGCGATCGCCATCGAGGGCGCAACGTCGTCGACAATCGTCGCCGCCATAAACAGGCCGTTCGGAGGCGAGCCGTTCGCCGCCTGCCCGAACGATCGCGCCGGCCCGCTTCGCGGCCGCAACGTGGCCTTCGATCTTGGCGAGATGCTCGGCGCTGATGATGGCGCCGACTTTGGTCTCGGGATCGAGCGGATCGCCAATCTGGCGCCTCGCGCGCCCGCTCCGCGAGCGCGGCGACGAAATCCTTGGCGATCGCGCGGTGCAGCAGCAGCCGCGAGCCGGCGTTGCAGCATTCGCCGGCGTTGAAATAGGCGCCGAACAGGCAGGCATCGAGCGCCGCCTCGATATCGGCGTCGGGAAAGACGATCTGCGGGTTCTTGCCGCCAAGCTCCATCGACACTTTCTTCAGCGTCGCCGAGGCCGCCGCCATCGCGGCGCGCCCGACCGCGGTCGAGCCGGTGAAGGAGATCATGTCGACGCGCGGGTCGCTGGTCATCGGCGCGCCGACTTCCGGCCCATAGCCGGTGACGACATTGCACACGCCGCCGGGCAGCCCCGCCTCGGCGAGCAGGTGCGCCAGATGCAGCGTCGAAGCCGACGTCATCTCGCTCGGCTTGACGACGCAAGTGCAACCGGCGGCAAGCGCAAAGGGGAGCTTCTGTGAAACGATCAGCAGCGGAAAGTTCCACGGCGTGATGATCGAGACGACGCCGATGGGCTCGCGCAGCACAAAGCCGAGGCGGTCGGGCCCGAGCGAAGAATAGCTTTCGCCGTGCAGACCGCGCGCCAATGACGCGGCGTAGCGCCAGATGTCGGCGGCGCCTTCGATTTCCGAACGGGCCTGAGCGATCGGCTTGCCCGATTCGAGCGTATCGAGCAGCGCCAGCGTTTCGCGGTCGCGATCGATCAGGTCGGCCGCCTT
Source organism: uncultured Alphaproteobacteria bacterium (assembly GCA_963835215.1). Lineage (GTDB taxonomy): Bacteria > Pseudomonadota > Alphaproteobacteria > Rhizobiales > Beijerinckiaceae > Roseiarcus. The sequence goes on from CAWIES010000002.1 coordinate 294,696, forward strand.
GAGCAGAACGCGCGCGCGCTCAGCGGCGGTCGCGTGGGGCCAGTGGCCGGCGTCGAACGCGCGGCGCGCCGCGGCGATCGCACGCTCCGCGTCGGCCGCTCCGCCGCGCGGAACTTTTGTGACAAGCGCGCCGTGAGCCGGACTGTTGCGGGCGATGATCTCGCCGGCGCCGAGATCGTCGCGCCCATCGATCCACATCGCCCGCTCGCGCGGGAACAGGGCCAGCGCCTTCGCGAGTCTGTCGTTATCGAGAACGATCGGCGTCAAGGCGTTCATCGCATCGTTCCTTTCATTCGCCGGAAAAATTTGGCGAGCGCTTGGCGCGGAACGCCGCGACGCCCTCGGCCAAATCCTGCGTCGAGGCGGTCAAAGCGCCCGGCGAGGCCCTCGATCGGCGCGTCGCGATCCTCGCCTTCGGCGGCGTTGATCATCGCTTTGACGATTTGCACCGCGACCGGGCCTCGCCTGGCGATATCGGCGGCGAGCGCCTCGGCGCGCGCGAGGCCCTCGCCCGGCGCCGCGACCTCGTCGACGAGCCCGAGCGCCAAAGCCTCTTCGGCGCTGAATTGCTTGCCCCCAAGCGCCATGCGGCGCACCAGCGAAGCGCCGAAGCGGCGCACCAGGCGCTGCGTGCCCGACCAGCCCGGCGCCATGCCAAGGCCCGTCTCGGGCAGGCCGAGCTTGATCCCGACTTCCGCGATGCGGATGTCGGCGACGGCGGCGAGTTCCAGCCCACCGCCGAAGGCGTGCCCAGTCAGCGCGGCGATCAGCGGCACGCGCAGCCGCGCCAGCGCCTCGAAAGCGCGATGGCCGACGCGCGTCCAGTCGCGCCACATGTCGAGCGCCGGCAGCCCGCCCCAGGCGGCGATGTCGCCGCCGGCGCAGAACGCCTTGCCCTCGCCGCTGAGGATCGCGACGCGGGTCGTCGCCGCCGTCGTCGATCGCGCGCGCCGCCTCGCCGAGCGCCGCGATCATCGCGCGGTCGAGCGCGTTGAGCTTGTCGGCGCGCTTGAGCGTGATGCGGGCGAGCGGCCCCTCGAAACGAAGTTCGACATGCGCGCTCATCGGGCGCACTCCAGGGCGGGTTTCAGCTTAAGGCCAAACGGCTCGGGGTGAAATAATGCAGGGTTCATCGTCTTGACGTTATCGGCGACGCGCAGCGGGAACTGCGACTGAGCGAGGACGTCGCGCTCGAGATCGACGCCGGGCGCGACCTCGACGACGTTCAACCCCTCCGGCGTCAGTCGCATGACGCAACGCTCGGTGACGTAGACGACATCCTGGCCTTGCGCGATCGCGCGCGGGCCGGAAAACGACACCTGCTCGACCTCGTCGACCAGCTTCTTGACCTTGCCCTCCTTGGCGACCACCAGCGCGCCGCCCTCGATTTCGAGCCCCGCGCCGGCGGTGAAATAGCCGGAGTAGACGATCTTCTTGGCGCGCGCGGTGATGTCGACGAAACCGCCTGCGCCGGCCGTCACGTGCGGGCGCACCCCGAGCTTGGAGACGTTGACCGAGCCGGCGCGATCGATCTGCAGGAAGCAGAGCAGCGACATGTCAAAGCCACCGCCCTGAAAATAGATGAACTGATGGGGCGACTGCACGATCGCTTCGGCGTTGGAAGCGCAGCCGAACTGGAAGTCGAGCAGCGGCACGCCGCCGACCGCGCCCTTGCTCGATCACCCAGGTCACCGCGCCGTGCTGCTCTTCTTCGATCAGGATGCGCGGCACGTTGGCGGAGATGCCAAAGCCGATGTTGACCGCGTCGCCGTCGCGCAATTCCTGGGCGACGCGGCGCGCGATCACCTTGGCGACGCCGAACTGCGGCGTCTCGAACGAGGCCAGCGGGCGGAAGATTTCGCCCGAAATCGCCGGCTCGTAGGGCGTTTGGGTCGTCTGCATCTGATCGGGCGCGACGACGATGACGTCGACCAGCACCCCCGGCACGATCACGTCATGCGGCCGCAGCGATCCGGCCGCCGCCAGTCGCTTGACCTGTGCGATCACCAGCCCGCCGTTGTTGCGCACGGAAAGCGCCTGATCGAGCGGCCCAAGGATGCCGCCCTCGTGCTCATAGGAGAGATTGCCGCGCTCGTCGGCGGTGGTGGCGCGGATGATCGCGACGTCGGGAACGATGGCGGGAAAGAACAGCCAGTCGTCGCCGGCAAAATGCACGCGCGACACGATCGGCGCGGCGCGCGCCTTGGCGTTCATCGCGCAGCCTTCGCGCTGCGGGTCGACGAACGTGTCCATGCCGATCTTGGTCAGCACGCCCGGCCGCTTGGCCGCGGCCTCGCGGTGCATGTCAAACAGGATGCCGGAGGGCACGTTGTAGGCGGGAATGGCGTTCTCACCGATCATCGTCCAGATGAGCGGCGGCGTCGCGGAAGAGGGGCCGGAAGGGTAGGAGCCCGCGAGCACACGGGCGAGACAGCCCGGCTTGGCGATGTGGTCGATGCCCTTGACGCCCCACATATCGCCGGCGGCGATCGGATGCAGCGTCGTGAGATTTCGCGGATGGCCTTCCGCGTCGAAACGTGCGCCGAGCGCCGCCAGCATCGCCTCGGGACAGCCGAGTCCCGACGACGACGACACCGTGACGACGGCGCCGTCGGGGATCAGGCGAGCCGCCGCGGCGGCAGAGAGGATGCGGGGTTTGGCCACTGCGATTCTCAAGCCCCGTCGATGGTGGTTTCGCGCGCCGAACGCGCCGCTTCGAGCGTCGCCAGCGCGACGGCGAGCGAGCGCACGCCGTCTTCGCCGCTTGCCGCCGGCGCGCCGCGTCCCGCGACCGCGTCCTGAAACAGTCGTACGGAGCGCTGGTAGAGATCTTCGTGCGCGATCGGCAGGATCTCTTCGCCCGCGGCGCTGCGCAGCAGCACTTCGCCCTTGGGCGCTTGCGTCATGCAATCGCGCCCGATCAGCGAGCCCGCTTCGCCGTGGACTTCGAAGCCGGTCGTCGCGTAGCGGGTGGTGAAAGCATCGTGAAACTGCGCCAACAGGCCGCTGGAAAAGCGCATGACGCCCATGACGCCGTCTTCCACGCCCTGCTGACCCATGCCGCCGCGCGAAAGCATCGCGCTGACGCTTTGCGGCTCGTCGTCGAGCACGAAACGCAGGGTGTCGGCGTCGTGAACGGTGATGTCGAGCACCGCCCCGCCGCCTGCTTCCGGCTTGTCGATGCGCCACCCCTGCAAATTGGGCGGCAGATACACCGCATGGAACACGCGAGCGAACAATGGCTTGCCGATGCGTCCCTGCTTGATCGCCTCACGCATCGCCCGGTGCGTCGCCGCATTCCTAAGGTGATGGTTGGTGCCGAGCACGACGTGAGCATTGGCGCAGGCGGCGACCATCGCGCGCGCGTCTTGCAACGTGAGCGCGAGCGGCTTCTCGCACAGGACGTGTTTGCCGGCGCGGGCGGCGGCGAAGAGCTGATCGCGGTGAAGCTCGTTGGTGGTCGAGATGTAGACCGCGTCGATGCCGGGATCGGCGACGAAGGCGGTGAGATCCGTCGCCTGAGCGCGCGATTTGGTGCGCGGCGGCGAAGGCGTGGGCGCGCTCGGCGTCGGCGCTCATCACGGCGACAACCTCGCCGCCATTGCGGCGCATCGCGCCGATCATATGCTGGGCGGCGATCGTGCTGGCGCCGATCAGGCCCCATCGCAGCGGCTGGCTCATGAGGCTCTCCTGCCCTGCAACCCAGCGCCGCAGCTTTCGCGCACGACCAGCCGCGCGAGACCCGAGAACGACAGCGCCGGCCGGGTCTTCGCGCCGAATGAGGCCGAGCAGGCTCTCCGCGCAGCGCGCGCCCATGTCGCGTGTCTCGGCGCTGACGGTCGTCAGCGGCGGCGCGTTGTGTTCGGCCTCGGCGATGTCGTCGAAGCCGACCACCGCGATGTCGCGGCCCGGGACGATGCCGCGCGGCGTTGAGCGCGCGCGTCGCGCCCATCGCGACGATGTCGTTGTAGCAGACGAAGGCGGTCGGCGGCCGCGTCTCGACCAGCGCGCGTTCGATCGCCTCGCGGCCGCCGGCGCGCGTCGGCGGCGACTCGAAGACCAGCGCGTCATCGGCGGCGATGCCCCAGCCGTTCAGAGCGTCGCGCCAGCCCCCGACCCGCTCCTGTTGCGTCGTCATGCTGGCGTCGCCGCCGAGAAAGCCGATGCGACGATGGCCGAGCCGCAAGCAGGTGCTCGACCGCGTCGCGCTCGCCCTTGCGATTGTCGGGACCGATGTAGGGCAGCGGACTGCCGATCATGCGCCGCATGGTGATGACGGCCGGAATGGACTGCGGCCATTGCTGCGCCAGCGTCCAGGCGTCGGCGCCGCGCGCCGGGCTCATGATGATCCCGGCGACATTGTGCTCGCGCAGCGAGCGCAGCACCTGCGCCTGGCGCTCGGGATCTCTCGTTGGTGTTGGCGAGGATCGGCGTGAAGCCGAGCTTGTAGAGCGCGTCCTCGATGCCGACCGCGAGTTCGGCGAAGAACGGGTTGGTGAGGTCGCTGATAACCATGCCGACGAAGTCGGAGGAGGCGGCGCGCAGGCTCGCGGCGCCGCGATGATAGACATAGCCGAGCGCCTGCATCGCCTGGTTGACGCGCTCGCGCGTCGCCTCGGCGACCAGTGCGCTGCCTGCCAGAACGAGAGAAACGGTGGATTTGGAAACGCCCGCGCGGCGCGCCACATCGACGATCGTCACGCGACCCGCACGCTCGCCCGACTCCTCCCAGTCTGTCGACCTCGGACATCGTCTCCGCCCTAAATTTGGAACGTTCCATTTATTCCGTATGACAAAACCGCCGCTTCGGCTGCGCCGCAAAATATGCAGCGCCGTCTCCATGCTGGTCTTGTCATTTGGAACGTGACAAATTACGCCTAACGCATCGAACGGTCGTCAATCAGCCCAATGCGGGAGGAAACGCGCTTGGCCGCTCCGCTTGCGCAATCCATTCTCGACGCCCTGACCGACGTCGCGATGCCCAAGGCGCCGATCCGGTCGCGCCGCGCGCGAGAGCCTGCGCGTCGCGCGGGCTGACGCTGCCGCTCTACCGCTGCGAGGCGCTGGTGCTCGGCAGCGGCGCAGCGGGCTTGCGCGCCGCGGTCGAGATGAAGCGGCGCGGCGTCGATGTCGTCGTCGCCACGCAAAACATCTACGGCGGCACGTCCGCCTGCTCGGGTTCGGACAAGCAGACCTTGCACACCGCGTGCGACAGCGGCCGGCGGCGACGATTTCGACGCGCTCGCCGCGGCGCTCGGCGCCGGCGGCGCGATGGACGAGGACACCGCCTATGTCGAGGCGGTCGGCTCGCTGCGCGCGCTCGCCTCGCTGCAGTTCATGGGATTGCCGATCCCGGACGACCGCTTCGGCGCCGCGTTGCGCTACAAGACCGACCACGACGAGGCGGGCCGCGCCACCAGTTGCGGGCCGCGCACCTCGCGCCTGATGGTCAAGGCGCTCGCCGAGGAAGCGGCGCGCCTCGGCGTCCCCGTGGTCAACCGCACAATCGGCGTGCAGCATTCTCATCGACGACGGCCCGCCGCGACGCGCCATCGGCCTGCTCGCGATTTCAGCGCGGGCGCGAGCGCCGGACAATCCGCTCGGGCTCGTCGTCTTTCTGTGCGAGGCGCTGGTCCTCGCCGCCGGCGGCCCGGGCGAACTCTATCGCGACAGCGTCTATCCCAAGCACTGCTTCGGCTCGCTCGGCCTGGCGCTGGAGGCCGGCATCGAGGCGGTCAATCTCACCGAGAGCCAGTTCGGCATCGGCACGCGCCGCGACGGCTTTCCCTGGAACCTGTCGGGCACCTATGCGCAGGCGATGCCCTACATCTATTCGCGCGACAGCGCGGGGCGCGAGTTCAACTTTCTCGCCGACTATGTATCGCACCACCCAGGAACTCGCCGCCAACGTCTTCCGCAAGGGCTACCAATGGCCGTTCCACGCCACGCGGATGCTCGACTTCGGCTCGAGCCTGGTCGACCTCGCGATTTTCCGCGAGACCCAGGCGGGGCGCACGGTGCTGATGGACTTCAACCGCAATCCCGAGCCGGTGCCCGGCGACGCGCCGTTCTCGCTCGAGCGGCTCGACCCGGACGTGCGCGCCTATCTCGCCAACAACGACGCGCTGCTGGCGACGCCGATCGAGCGGCTCAGGCGCATGAACCCGCTCTCGATCGAACTCTACAAACGCTACAAGAAGGACATTACGCGCGAGCCGCTCGCCTTCGCCGTCAACAACCAGCACATGAACGGCGGCGTCGCGGTCGACGTCTGGGGCGCGAGCAGCCTCGCGGGCTGCTATGCGGCGGGCGAAGCCGCGGGCACTCATGGCGTGACCCGGCCAGGCGGCGCCGCGCTCAACGCCGGCCAGGTGTTCGGCCTGCGCTGCGCTGAACATATCGCGGCGAGCCACAGCGGCGGCGCGCGCAGCGAAATCCCGATCGCTGCGATCGAGGCGGCGGTCGGCGGCACTGACGCGCGCGCTGCCCGAGGAGGGCGGCGTCGCGCCGCGCGACATCGAGCGCGAGGTGCAGGCGCGCATGAGCGATGACGCCGGGTTCGTGTGCACCGCCGAGGGCGTGCGTGGCGCGCTCGAAGGCGCGCGCGCACTCAACGCCCGTATTCGCAAGCACGGCGTCCGCGCTCGCCCGCCCCGACCAGGCCGCCAAGGCGGCGCAATGGCGGCAGATGGCGCTGGTCTCGGAAGCCGTGCTGACGGCGCTCGACGCCTATATCGCCGCCGGCGGCGGCAGTCGCGGCGCGCGGGCGCTGTGCGATGCGCAGGGAACGTCAATTCCGCAATCGCGCCTGGGGCCGCTGCGCGACACTCGCTTCATCCCCGAGCGCGAGGCCGACCGCACGCGCCAGATCGTCTTGCGCCGAGAGGGCGACCGCTTCGTCTGCGACTCCCGCCCTATCCGCCACCGCGACCGCGCCAAGCCGGCCTATTTCGAGCGCGACTGGCCGGAGTTCCTGAGCGGGGCGATCTATCGTCAAGAGTCGTGAGGCGCTGGCGCGTGTCGCCCATCGCGTCGATGGGACGCGAGATTGCAACAAAGTCGGATTGGCGCCGCCAGCAACCCGGAATTGGCCTCTTGGCGAACACCTTGCTTCCGGTCCGCGGCGGCCAAGTTCAACGTTTCCAGCGACGATTGAGTCAATCCGCGGGCCCAACACAAAGACGCGATTGGAAAAGCCGAAGGCGGCGCCGTAAAATGAGCCGCCGTCCGTGCCGAGGCTCGACGGCGACACGGCGCCTGAATCGGACCGGCCCTGCGATTCGATCTCGCTGACGCGGTCCGAACGGACGAATGTCGGCGGGCGGACGCGAAAGCCAGTATGCGAATGACACGCGGCGGAAGAGAGATTCATGCGGCGGTGGCGGGCGGCGAACGTCCTTTGGCGCCAAGCCTCGCATGAAGGTTCACGTCTCGCGGAGCTCGGCAGTATCGCTCCTGGTCGCCGGCGCCTTCTTCATGGAGAATTTGGACGGCACAGTGGTCGTGACGGCGTTGCCGCAGATGGCGGCTTCGTTCGGCGTCCACCCTGTTGACCTCAACGTCGGCGTTTCATCCTATATGTTGACGCTCGCGATCCTCATTCCTGCGAGCGGCTGGGTGGCGGATCGGTTCGGCGCGCGCATCGTGTTCGCCGCCGCAATCGCCGTCTTCACCTTCGCGTCGATCCTGTGCGGGCTCTGTCACACGCTCGAGTCCTTTGTTTTCGCGCGGGTGTTGCAGGGCGCGGGCGGGGCGATGATGGTGCCCGTCGGACGCCTGGCGGTTTTGCGCACGACCGAAAAGCACGGCTTGCTCAACGCGATTGCGATCATCACCTGGCCGGGCCTCGCCGCGCCGATTCTCGGGCCGCCGCTTGGCGGTTTCCTCGCGACCTATGCGTCCTGGCCGTGGATCTTCTTTCTCAACGTGCCGCTCGGGTTACTCGCGTTGCCGCTTGCCTTGCGCATCATTCCGACAAACGCTCGCGGCGAAGCGACGCAGTTCGATTGGATGGGGTTCATTCTGACTGGCTCCGCGTGCTTTTTGATCATCTACGGCGTCGGGCTCATCGGCCAAGACAGCGGGCCGCGATGGATCGCGGGAACCAGCGTCCTCGCCGGGTTGGCGATCGGGACGGTCGCCGCGAGCCACGCGAAGGACCGCCCCAACGCCCTGCTCGACTTTCGCGCGCTGCGAACCCGGAGCTACGCCGTGACGATTCTGGGCGGTTCGTTGTTTCGCATCGCGATTGGCACGATTCCGTTCCTGTTGCCGTTGCTGTTCCAGATCGGCTTTGGACTCGATCCGTTTAAATCGGGCCTGCTCGTGCTCGCCGTCTTCGCGGGCAACCTCGGGATGAAGCCGTTCACCACCGCCGTGCTGCGCCGTTTCAGCTTTCGCCGGGTTCTCATTGTCAACGGGCTTTTAAACGCGGCGGCGATCTTCGGCTGCGGCCTGCTGACGCCGGCGACCCCAATCAGCGTGATAGCGGCGCTTTTGTTCGTCAGCGGATTGGCCCGCTCGATGCAATTTACCGCGCTCGGCGCGATCGCCTTCGCGGAAATCCCCAGCGAGCAAATGAACGGCGCCAACACGCTGCTCAACATCGCGCAACAGATGGCGATGGGGCTCGGGATCGGCTTGGGCGCTCTGGCGCTCAGGATCGCAGGCAATTTCAATTCCGACGCCGCGGGGTCGGTCAGCCTCGCGAGCTTTCACGCGGCGTTCTTCGTCTGCGGCGCTGTCGCGTTGGCGGCCGTCCTCGACGTCATCGGTCTACACGACGCAGCGGGCGACGAAGTGCGGCTTCCGGGCTCGGCAGCTTCACGATCCCGAAATTAGTCAGGTTTCAGACCGAAACTTCCTCGCCGTCCTGGCTCCAGCGCGTGTGAAAGCTGCCGGCCTTGTCCAGTCGTCGATAGGTGTGCGCGCCGAAATAGTCGCGCAGGCCTTGCAACAGATTGGCCGGACCGCGAGCGCGGCGGAAGCCGTCGTAGTAGGCCAGCGCCGACGAAAAGGCGGGCGCCGCGACGCCATTGGCGACCGCCAGCCCGACGACGCGCCGCCACGCGCCCTCGCAGCGGATGACGGCGTCGGCGAAATAGTCGCCGAACAGCAAATTGTCGAGCTGCGGGTTGGCGGCGTAGCCCTCTTTGATGCGGTCGAGAAAGCGCGCCCTGATGATGCAGCCGCCGCGCCAGATCGTCGCGATCTCGCCAAAATTCAGGTTCCAGCCGAACTGCGTCGATGCCGCGCTCATCTGTTCGAACCCTTGCGCGTAGGCCACGATCTTCGAGGCGTAGAGCGCGTCGCGCACGGAGTCGATTTCCGTTGCGCTCGCTTTGACAATCGCGTTTGCGGCATGGGGAAAACGTCGTTGAGCGAGCGCGCGCTGGCTGCGCCTGGAGGACACGGCGCGGGCGAAGACCGCTTCGGTGATCGCGGTCACCGGCACGCCGAGGTCGAGCGCGGATTGCGCGGTCCAGCGGCCTGTGCCCTTCTGCTCCGCTTCGTCGGCGATCTGGTCGACCAGCGACCCGCCGGTCGAATCGCGTTTGCGTAGGACCGCGGCGGTGATTTCGATGAGATAGGAATCGAGCTCGCCGACCTTCCATTGTGCGAAAACATCGCCGATCGCCTCCGCGCTCATGCCATAGAGCGTCTTCAGGAGATCGTAGGCCTCGGCGATGAGCTGCATGTCGGCGTATTCGATGCCGTTGTGGACCATTTTCACGTAGTGCCCAGCGCCATCGGGGCCGATGAAGACGCAGCACGGCTGCCCGTCGACTTGCGCCGCCATCTTGGTGACCATCGGCGCGATCCGCGCATACGCGGCGCGATCGCCGCCCGGCATCATGCTCGGCCCGAGCAGGGCGCCCTCTTCGCCCCCCGAGACGCCCATGCCAATGAAGCGCACGCCCTTGGCCTCGCAGACCTTGAAGCGGCGCGCGGTGTCGGTGAACAAGGAATTGCCGCCATCGACGATGATGTCGTCAGGATCGAGCAGGTCGAGCAGCTCGGCGATCGTTTCATCGACCGCGGCCCCGGCCTTGACCATGATGAGAACGACGCGCGGCTTCGCGAGCGCCGAAACGAAGTCCGCAAGAGTTTTCGCCGGCGCAAATCTCCCCTCGCCGCCATGTTCCCGGATCAAGGCCTCGGTGCGTTCGAAATGACGGTTGAACAACGCGACGCCAAAGCCGTTGCGGGCAGCGTTGCGGGCAAGATTGGCTCCCATGACGGCGAGGCCGATGACGCCGATGTCGGCCAGACCGGGAGCGGAAACTTCGACCATGAACTCTTTACTCCTAGGCGTTGGATCCACCGCCAAGCCTGTCAACCCGCGGCCGGGCGATATTGGTCGAGCGCGTGGACGACATGAAGCACGCGCCCCTCGAACATCGCCAAAAGGCCCTTGGTCACTTCGCGGCTTTCCGAGCGTGCGTCGGATGCGAGCGCCACGTCAACTACGATGACGGGATTGATTCAACTTAGCGAGGCGACGAACGCGGTCTGCCGGCGACGCCCCGCGGGATCACGCGGCGCGTCGCCGACGAAAGATCGCTTCCTAATAGGTGGCGCGGCCGCCGGAGAGGTCGAAGGTCGCCGCTGTGGTGAAGCTGTTCTCTTTGGAAACCAGCCACGCGACCATGTTCGCCGCTTCATCAACTTCGAGAAATCGGCCGCGCGGAATGCGTGAGCGCATGTACTCGATGAACTCCGGCGTCAGTTGCTCGAGAATGCGCGTTTGCGCCGTGGCGGGCGTGATGCAGTTGACCGCGATGTCGTAGCTCGCGAGTTCCTTGCCCAGCGACTTGGTGAGGCCGATCACAGCCGCCTTCGAGGCCGAATAGGCCGAGGCGTTGGGGTTGCCCTCCTTGCCCGCGACCGATGCGATGTTGACGATTCGTCCGTAGTTGCGCGCCTTCATTCCCGGGACGCAGGCGCGATTGACGTAGAACGTGCCGTTCAGGTTGATGTCGATGATCTTCTTCCACCACGCGACGTCGTAGACGTCGAGCGCGGCGGCCGGTCCGGCGATGCCGGCGGAATTCACCAGGATCGAGACCGGGCCGCCGGCCGCCTCGCTTGCCGCGTGCGCCTTTACCACCGCATCAGGATCGACGACATCGACGACGACACTACGCGCCGCTTTGCCGAGCGCGGCTTTCGCGGTCTCCAAGAGCGGACCGTCCATGTCCCAGAGCGTCACGGACGCGCCAGAGGCGACGATCCGTTTCGCCATCGCGAGGCCCAAACCCTGCGCGCCGCCGGTGATGACCGCGTGCTGCCCATCGAGATCGATTGTGTTCATGGAGCGAGACCCATTTCATTGCGTTGGTTCGTGAGCATCATAGCGCGTCAGCCGTCGCCAGCGCGAGGGTGGAGCGATCGGCGATCTGCATGCCGAATCCGGGCGCGTCGCTGACGACGATCTTGCCGTCGCGGGGCAACGCCTCTCCCGTGAACAAGCCGCCAAACACCGGCTTCACGGATCGCCCGTCCGCGCTCGCCGCGACGTATTCGCAAAAGGGGGCGCTCGGCCGCGACGCGTTGAAATGATAGGAATACGGGCCCGACCCATGCGGCACGACGGGAAGGTCGTAGGCGTCCGCGTGCGCGGCCACGCGCAACAGTTCGGACAATCCGCCCAGCCACATCACGTCCGGCTGGAGAACGTCGATCAACCGCCCCTCGATCAGTCGGCGAAAGCCATAGCGCGTGTATTCGTGTTCGCCGGTCGTCCACTTCAGCATCGGGTGCGCCTGGCGCAGTTGCGCGAAGCCCTCGATGTCGTCGGGATGCAGGACCTCCTCCCACCAATAGATGTCGATCGGCTTGCACTTCTCCGCGAGGCGGACCGCATAGGACACGGTCAACGACATGTAGCAGTCAACCATGAGAGGAAATTCCGGCCCGACGCTCGCGCGGTGCGCCGCAAGAAACTCGACATTGCGCCGCAGGCCGGGCTCGCCATCGGCGGGCCCGTGGGGAAGCGGCACCTTGGCGCCCCAAAACCCCATGTCTTTGATCGCGTCGGCGCGCGGGCCGGTGCAGTAGAGAGAAATTTCGTTGCGACAGAGCCCGCCGATCAATTGGTACACCGGCTCGCCGCGCGCCTTGCCGATGAGGTCCCAGAGGGCGAGATCGACGACCGAAATCGCGGCGATCGGCATGCCCTTGCGACCGTAGAACATCGAGGCGCGGAACATCTGGTCCCACAGCAGGTTCACGCTGCGCGCGTCGGCGCCGATCAGAAATCGTTTGAAGTGGTTGAGGATCAGCCAGCACGCCGGCGGGCCGCCAAAGCCGGTGGCGACGCCGACATGGCCCCCGGTCGTCTCGATCTCGACAACGATCGAACCGAGCACGGCGATGCCCCAGGACGTGCGGCTGGCCTTGTAGGCCGGATAGGCCGACATCGGATTGGCGATCTGTGTGTCGATCAGCCAATGCCCCTTGGCCTGGCGATGATAGTCGCCGCCCGAACCCTCCGCGCGCACCGTGAAGACCCGCACATCGGAGATCGTCATGGCCCTATCGCCGATGGACATCGTTCGCTCCTGCGGTTTGCGGATCAATTGCGTCGAATAAGGCGAGTTGCCTCAACTCGTATCCCTCGCCAAAGCGATGGGAGCGCGCCATCATGGCCGCGCGCCGGCTGTCGAGCCGGGGATCGCGCGCCGCGGCGGGAGACCATCCAAGGCGCGCGCGATTTCGTCGGCGACCAGGGTCTGCAATTTGGCGATGGCCGCGTCCGAGTACCAGGCGGCGTGCGGCGACAGCAAAATGTTGGGCGCATCGCGCAGCGGCGACTCGGCCGGTAAAGGCTCCCGCGCAAACACGTCGAGCGCCGCGCCGCCAAGTCGGGATTCTCTGAGCGCGTTCGCCAGCGCGACTTCGTCGATCAACTCGCCGCGCGATGTGTTCACGATCATCGCCGTCCACGGCATCAGGGCGATCGACTTTGCGTTGATCACACGGATCGTCTGCGGCGTCGTCGGCGCATGGAGCGTGATGAGATCGCTCGTGCGAAGCAGGGCCTCGAGCTCGACGGCGTCGCCGCCGAGAGCCTGCGCCTCCGCTTCATCAACCATCGGATCGTGGATCGCGAAGCGAAAGCCGAAGGGCGCGAGGCGATCGCGCACCGCGCGTCCGATTCGCCCGAAGCCGAGAAACCCGATCGCCGTCTCGGCGAACGGCTTCATCGGCCTGCCGACGGCGGCCGCCGTCCATTCGCCGCGCCGAACGGAACGATCGAACGCCCCGATCTTGCGAAGCGAGGCCAATATCAGGGCGGTCGCGTGATCCGCGACCTCGTCGGTGCAATAGTCGGGAACATACGCGGCCGGCAGCGCGAGCCGATTGGCGGCGGCGAGATCGATGTTGTCGTAACCAACGCCATAGCGAATGAGGCGGCATCCCGGGTTGACGCCGAGAAGGGCGGTCTCGCCCAGCGGAGCGAATTGTACCGCGACGACGTCGGCGCCGCGCACCGCTTGCGCGACGTCATCCGCCGTCCGGCAGGAAAACGCCTGAAAGCTTGCGCCGCGTCGCTTGGCGGCGCCGCTCTCGGCTTCGAGCGCGGGGAAAGCCGCATCGGTGACGATGACGCGTTTCACGACTCTCTCCTCCCTTTCCGTTGGCGCATCGCGCCACGCTTTTGGCTTCAGTGAACTTGGTATTTTGCGACGATCGAGGGTTTGGGCTCGGCGCCGTGTCCGGGGCGGCGCGGCGCCGCGATCCATCCGGAATCGTGCCAGAAGGGCTCGTCGACGAGCTCGAATTGCATCGGTCCCGGCTTCGGCTTGAGTTCGAACAGCCGCGCCGAAGTCGCCGCCAGCGATAGATGCAAGCTCGCCGCCGTCAGCACGGCCGTCGACCAGGCATGGGCGTTGACGGCGCCCCCGCCCGCTTCGATCGCGACCTGCGCCTGACGAAAACCGGTTACCCCTTCGACGCGCCCCGGATCGACGCCGAAGATGTCTACGGCGCCGGTTGCGAGCCAACGCTGGTAACCATCCACCGACCATTCGCGCTCCCCGGCGGCGATCGGCGTCTTGACTGCAGCTTTCAACGCGCGGTGGTCGGCAACGCGCGAGGGATGGAAGGGCTCTTCGATCCACGCGATGTCGTCGTTCTCCATCGCGCGAACGACTCGCACCGCAGTCTCCAGGCTCCAAACCGTGCCGTTGCCGGCGTCAACCATGATTCCGGGCGTGGCGCCGATCGCGGAGCGCAGCGCGGAGACCAGCGCGATGTCATAGTCCGGGTCCCGCCCGGCTCGGGAGAGGCCGCGCTTGCCCAGACCCAGCTTCACGGAGCGGAAGCCCTTGGCGATATGACCGGCGATCGTTTCGACGCTCTCCCCGATCGTCGCTTCATTGACGTGGAGGCTGGCGCATACGGGCAGGCGCTCGTGCGCTCGGCCGCCAAGAAGTTCGACCAGCGGCGCCCCGCGATCCTTGGCCGCGATGTCCCAGAGCGCCATGTCGAGGCCCGCCAGCGCGAGCGTCGCGATGCCCCCCTCGCCGTACCACCAGCTCTGCGCCTTCATCGCCGCCCAGGCCCCGGCGACATCGCAAGGGTCGCGGCCGATCAACAGCGGCGCGAAGCCCTCCTGCATGATGGTCCGCGTCGCCTTGCACGCTTCCGGCCACATGGCGATCGCCTCGCCCCAGCCCGTGACGCCCGCGTCGGTGTCGACGGCGACCAGAACGGTCATCCGGGTATTGTCGAAGTCGTTCGGCTCTGGCCAAGCCAGAACGAAAGGGCGAACGGCGCTAATCCGCATGAAAAGGTTGGCTCCTCGAGACTTGCCACCGCCGCGACCCCGTTATAGGGATGTAGCGTTCTTAATTGGTCAGGCCAATTCAATCAAGCTTGATCGCGCCAGGAGGAAACGCATGAGACTCACGAGCGGACTTATGAGTCCTGCCGGCTTGGTTTTGGCCGTCGCCGGACTTTCAACGCTTTTGGGAGGCGCGGCTCTCGCCGACGACTTCCACGGATTCAATCCCGCCACCCATGACGGCTCGATGATCAGCGCCGAAAATTTGGCGGCGATGGTGAAGGACGCCGTGGCGGCGAATCCGCCGCGCAACGGCAAACAGATCGTCGTCGGCTTCGCCAATCTGCAGCGCGACATCACGTTCTGCGCCAAGGTCGAAGCCGGATTGGTCGCCAACGCCAAGGCGGCGGGGATCGATCTCGAGGTGGTGGACAATCGCCTCGACGGCGCAACGGCGCTCGCGAACGCCGAGAGCTTCATCCAGCGCAAGGTCGACGCGGTGATCGAATTCCAGACCGACGCGAATTTCGGCGCGACGATCATGCAGAAAATGAACGACGCGAAAACCAAGGTGATCGCGATCGATATTCCGATGCCCGGCGCCACGTTCTTCGGCGCCAACAATCCCAAGTCCGGATTCATGGGCGGCTCCTATCTCGCTCAGGCGGCGATCGCGAAGTTCGGCGCCGACAAGGTCAAGACGGGCTATCTGATCGTCGGCGAACTGCCTCAGTCAGGGGCGATTCCCGCCATGCGCACGGGCGGACAGATCGCCGGCTTCCTCGCCACGGTCGACGGCTTCCCCGCCGACCACGTGATCAAGTTCGACTCCAAGAACACGCTGGAAGAGAGCTTCACCCAGACCAACAACATCCTCGGCCGCATCCCCGCGGGCGTGCCGATCCTCGGGACCGCGATCAACGATCAGGCGACTACCGGCATCCTGCGCGCCGTCAAACAGGCCGGCCGCGAAGCGGATCTGATGGTCGTGGGCATGGGGGCCGACGAGACCGCGACGCTCGCGGCCGAGCCCGCGTTCATCGCGTCGGTCGGATATTTCCCGGAACGCTACGGCAACTACCTGATGCCTTTGACCCTGATGCAGCTCGCCGGCAAACAGACGCCGTCCACAGTGCTGGTCAACCACGTGATGGTGACGAAGGCCAACATCTGCAACTACTACCCGGACCAGAAGTGCGCGTCGGACGCCGGCCTCAAGTACGAGTTCCCGCAGGCCAAGTTCGAAGCGTATCTCGCGCTCATCCGCGTGTCGCCGGAGCTCAAGGGATTCGAGAACCTGATCCCCGCGAATTGATCGATCGTCAAACGCCCGCCGGAGCCGTTCCGGCGGGCCCCTCTCCTTAAGTCGAGCGGCGTTATGGGCCCAACTCCACGCCTGCGCATGCAAGGGATCGGCAAGGCCTTCGGCGGCGTGCCGGTCCTGACCGACACGGCGCTGACGGTCGCGCCGGGCGAGGTCGTCGCCCTGCTCGGCTCGAACGGCGCGGGAAAATCGACGTTGATGAAAATCCTGACCGGCCTCTATTCGCGCGAGGCCGGGACGATCGAAATCGACGGCGCCCCGGCGGCGCTCTCGACGCCGGCCGAGGCGGTGGCCGCCGGCGTCAAGCTGCTGCCGCAAGAAATCTCGGTGATGCCTGACATGACGGTCGCCGAGAACATTTGCCTGGGCGATCTGCCGACCAAACGCCGATTCGGGTTCACGGCTGTCGACGACGACGCCGTGCGCGCCCGGGCCCGCGGCCTGCTCGATCAACTCGGATTTCAGGCGATTGGCGCGGACACGATCGTCAAGAGCCTCTCGGTCGCCGAACAGCGTATCGTCGAGATCGCCCGCGCGCTCGCCGGGCAGGCGCGCATTCTGGTGATGGACGAGCCGACGGCCGCGCTCACCGAGCAGGAAGCCAAGCTCATTTTCCGCATCATCCGCCGACTGAAAGAACAGTCGGTCGGCGTCGTCTACATCTCCCACTATCTCTCCGAGGTCTTCGAAATCTCCGATCGCATCGTCGTGCTGCGAGACGGTCGCAACGCCGGCGACTGGAAGACCGCCGAGGCGACGCACGAGGCCGTGCTCGCAGCCATGCTGGGCAATGCGGTCGGCGACCTCTACGCCGCGCCGCGCACCGGGGCGAGCGGCGATGAAATTCTCGCCGTCGATGGAATGAGCCTCAAAGGGCGCCTCGATGACGTCTCCTTCTCTATCCACGCAGGAGAGATTTTCGGCGTGTTCGGATTGGTCGGCTCTGGCGTCGAACTGCTCGGCCGCGCGCTCTATGGCGTCTATGGGCCGACGCCGAGCGGGAGCGTGCGGCTCAATGGTCAAGTGTTCCGCCCGCGCAATCCGATGGAGGCCAAGACCGCCGGCGTCGGCTTCGTCGCCGCCGACCGCAAGCATGAGGGCATCATCGCCGATCTGTCGCTGCGCGAGAATGTCGCGCTGCCGTTCGAGCGCCGCTTCGCCGAGGGACTGTTCGTTTCGCGCCGCGCGGAGGCGGCGCATGCAGAGAACTGGATCCGCGACCTTGGCATCCGCACGCAGGGGACGGAGCAACTGGTGCGCACGCTCTCGGGCGGCAATCAGCAAAAGGTCTGTCTCGCCCGTTGGCTGGTCGAGGGCGTCAAACTCCTGATCCTCGAAGAGCCGACGCGTGGCGTCGACGTCGGCGCGCGCAAGGAGATCTACGGCAAGTTGCGCCAGCTCGCCGATCGCGGCTTCGCGGTGCTGGTTCTTTCATCCGACGTCGAAGAAGTCGCCGGGCTCAGCGATCGCTCGATCGTGCTCGACCGCGGCCGCGTCGCGGGCCGTTTCGAACGCGGCGCGACGCCGACCCAATTGATGGCGGCGACCGCCGACGATCCCGTTTTCTCCCCGGCTTAAGGCGACCCCAAACGCAATGACCGAAACTGCACAAAATCCAACGCCCCAAGCTGCAGCAGGGCCGAAAGCCGGCTCGGCGCGCGGGCAAATGGCGAAATGGCTCGCCAAGCCCTGGGCCGGCGTCGCGATGCTGCTCGGCTTCTATCTCTTGATGATCGTCGCGTTTTCGATCCTCTCGCCCTATTTCCTGTCGGTGAGCAACATGCTGACGATCGGTGGCAATGTCGCATTCATCGGCTTGATGGCGGCGGCGGGCACGCCGCTCATCATCGCGGGAGGCCTCGATCTGTCGGTGGCGGCGATCGCCGGCATCACCGGCGTGCTGGTCTCCCTATTGCACACGGCCGGCCTCCCGATCTGGATCGCCGTGGTGTTCGCGCTGCTGATCGCCATGGGCATCGGCCTCGTCAACGGCTTCCTCACCACGCGGTTGCGGCTCAATCCGCTGATCGTCACGCTCGGCACGATGTCGATCATCTCCGGCGTCGCCTTGGTGCTGTCGGGCGGGCTCACCAAGTTTCTCATGGTCGACGGCTTCAACTGGATCGGGTCGGGCCGCCTGGCCGGCGTGCCGATCCCTCTGATCCTGATGCTCGTGACCTATCTCAGCTTCTCGATCGTGCTGCGCCGGACCGTGTTCGGCCGCCATGTCTACGCGTCGGGCGGCAACGCCGACGCCGCGCGATTGATTGGCATCCCGGTCGATCGAACCATCGTGACGCTCTATGTGGTGTCGGCGCTCGCGGGCGCCGTCGGCGGGACCGTGCTCGGCGCCATGCTGGGCGCCGCCGCTCCGAACGCAGCGGGACAGAATCTGCTCACCGTGATCGCCGCGATCATTCTTGGCGGCACCTCGCTCTACGGCGGCCGGGGCAGCGTATGGGGAACGTTGCTCGCGGTCTTGATTCTCGGAACCTTGGCGAACGGCTTGACGCTGCTCAACGTCTCCAGCTTCTGGCAAGACGTGACCCGCGGCATCGTGCTCATCCTCGCCGTCAGCCTCGATCAAATCCGAACCCGCGCGCTGGGAGATTGATCGCATTGAGCTCCGCCGAGAATTACGCCCCCATCGAACGCAACTCGGTCGCCGAGCAGGTGGCGAAGCGGCTGCTTGAGTTGGTGCGGACGCGGAATTTGAAGCCGGGCGACATGCTTCCGACCGAGCGTGACCTCGCCGCGATGTTGCAAGTCAGCCGGCCGAGCGTGCGAGAAGCGGTGCGCGGCTTGCAGATCCTCGGCGTCCTGCGGGCGCGGCAAGGCTCGGGCGTGTTCGTGTCTTCGCTTGAAGCGGCGGACATGCTCGCGCCCTGGCAGTTTCTGATCACGTTGAACAAAGAAAACGTCGACGCGCTGTATGAGGCGCGGGTGCTGATCGACGGCGGCATCGTCCGCATGGCGGCCGAGCGGATATCGGCGGAAAACATCGCGCGTCTGAAGCAGATGCTCATCGTCCAAAAGGATTTGACCGGCGATCCGCTGGGATTCCGCGTGTCGGACCTCGAGTTCCACCGCACGATCATGGAGGCGACCGGCAATCCGTTCCTCGTGCACACATCGGGCTCGCTATATATTCTCGGCATGGAGTATCGCCGCATGGCCTCGGAGACGCCGGGCGTCCTGACGCAATCCCTGGTGGACCATCGCGCGATCGTCGCGGCGCTCGAAGCGCGGGACCCGCAGGCGGCGGCGAAGGCCGCCGAGCGCCACATCAGCAACGTGCATCGGTCGACAATCGACGCCATGGCGAGGATGCGATGACGCGAAAGGCGCGCATAGGCGTGATCGGCGCCGGATGGTGGGCGGCGTTCAACCATCTGCCCGTCCTCAAAGCCAACCCCGATTGCGAGATTGTCGCCGTCAATCGGCTCGGCGCGTCGGAACTTGCCGAGCTGCAGCGCGCCTTCGATGTGGCCGAAGGATTCGAGGACTATCGGGCCATGCTCGAGACCGTTCCGATGGATGGCGTCGTGATCGCCTCGCCCCATGGCCTCCACTACGAGCACGCGATGGCCGCCCTGGCCAAAGGTTGCAACCTCCTCGTCGAGAAGCCGATGACGACCAACGCGGCGGACGCGCGCGCGCTCGTCGCCAGGGCCGAAGCCGTCGGCAAGCAGGTGATCGTTCCTGCTGGCTGGAACTTCAAACCCTGGGCCGACGAAGCCCATAATTTGGTGGCGTCCGGCGCGATCGGCCGGATCGAGCACGTCGTCGTGCAGATGGCCTCGGCGCTCGAAGATCTCTTCGCCGGGCAGGCGATGAAGGAGACCGAGGGGCATATGTTCAGGCCGCCCGCTTCGACCTGGGCCGATCCCGCGCGCGCGGGCGGCTACGGCTGGGGCCAACTCGTCCATGCGCTGGGGCTTCTGTTTCGCATCGCCGATCTCGAGCCCGCCGCCGTCTTCGCGCTCACCGGAAAATCGCCGGCAAACGTCGACTATTACGATGCGGGCGTCATTCGCTTCACCAACGGCGCCACAGCGAGCTTTTCCGGTTCCGCCACGGTGCCCAAGCACCGCGGATTCCAGATCGACATCCGCATGTTCGGCTCCGAAGGCATGTTGCTGCTCGACATCGAACGCGAACGGCTCGAAGTGCGGCGCCGCGACGGCAAGGATACGATCGTCGACATGCCGCCGGGCTCGGGCGCCTATTCGTGCGAGAAACCGTTGCAGACGCTGGTCGATGTCTGCCTCGGACGGCCAACGGAGAACCAATCGCCGGGCCGCGTCGGCATGCACGCCGTCGAGGTCTTGGACGCGCTCTATCGTTCGGCGGCGTCGGGCCGGTTGGAGAAGGTGTGAGGCGATGAAACTATCCCTGACCTCATGGTCGCTGCGCGCCTTGACGCTCGACGAGGCGGCGAACGTGTCGAAGGCGCTCGGCATCGGCGCGCTGGATCTGGGCTACTTCTATGGACCCGCGCTGGACAAAGCGCAGGTGCTGGCCGACCCCGCGCGCGTCGCCGACCGCGTCCTCAAACTCGGCGTCGATCTGCCGAACTTCTATCACCTGTTCGGCTCGACGCTCGCCGACCGCAATCTCGCCGACCCTGCGCATCGCCCGCAGAACGAAGCCGATTTCAAGCAGGCCGTGGCTTTCTGCAAGGCGGCGGGGATCGCGACGATTTTCGTGCTGCCCGGCGTTTGCAATCGCGGCCAGGGTCGGCGCGAGGCGCTGAACGCCTCCGCCGAGAGCCTGCGTCGTCTGCTGCCGATCGCCGCGTCGCAGGGCGTGCAGCTCACGATCGAGCCCCACGTCCATTCCTTTCTTGAAAGCCCGGCGCTCGCCGCCGAATTGGTGGTCGCCGTGCCCGGACTGAAACTGACCCTCGACTACGCCCATTTCGTCTGCATCGGCTGGCGACAGGATGAAATCGACCCGCTCGCCAAGCACGCGGCCCATATCCATCTGCGCCAGGCCAAGCCCGGCGCATTGCAGACCAAGGCGGGTCAGGGCACGATCAACATCGAGGCGCAATTGGCGACGTTGCGCGACGCTGGCTTCTCGGGCCGCATTTCACTCGAAGTCGTCCATCAGGATTACATGGGAACGCTCACCGACGACGTTTTAACTGAAACCGTGACGCTTCGGGACCAGGTGCGGGCGTGGCTCGCATGAGCGCGCAAGGCGTCGCTTTCGTCAGCGGAGGAGCCGGCGGTCTTGGGGCGGCGATCGTCGCTCGCCTCGCGGCCGACGGCTATTTCGTCGTCGCCGCCGACAAGAACGAGGAGGCCGCACGCCGCGTCGCCGAGCAAGTCGGCGGGCAAGGCGTCGCCATCGACCTCGCGGACGCCGCATCCGTCGAGGCCGCCGTGACTGGCGTCGCATCGCAGCATGGGCGCCTCGACGTTCTGGTGAACGCCGCCGGCGTGCATATGCAGGCGCTCCTGGTCGACACCGAGCCGCACGAGTGGGACCGAATTCAATCGATCAATGCGCGCGGTCCGTTCCTCGCGTGCCGCGCGGCGGCGCGCGCGATGATGGCGCGTCGAAGCGGTCGGATCGTCAACATCACCACGCGCCTCGGCTTCGGCAATCCCTACTCCTCCGCCTACATGGCCTCGAAGAGCGCTCTCCTGGGTCTCACCCAATGCCTCGCGGTCGAGCTCGCCGGCTATGGCGTCACCGTCAACGCCGTCGCGCCCGGCCATGTCGGACCCGGCACCGGCATGGAGAAGCAATTCCGCGAGAAGGCGGAGAAGCTCGGCCTTGGCTGGGAGGCGTTCGAAGCGCAGGTGCACAAGACAATTCCGGTCGGCCGCTGGTGCCGTCCGGAAGACGTTGCGGCGGCGGTCTCCTATGTCGTCTCGCCCGGCGCGTCGTTCGTCACCGGCGAGACGATCAACGTCACCGGCGGCTTCACCGGCTACGGCATGGCGCCGCCGATCGAAAAGCGGTTCCTCGGAGACCAGGCATGAGCGGCAAGGATCTGCGTCGCGGCGGGATCGACCGCCTGACGATCGAAGACATCCTGGCGCCGGGCTTCTCGACGCCGTGGGACGCGCCGATGATTCCCCCGTTCCCGTTCACGTTTCGCAACGTCGAGGTGCTGACGCTCTCGTGGCGAACGAGCGAGGCGGCCGTCGCGCGCCTGCTGCCCCCGCCGTTGCAGCCGACGTCCGATGTCGTGCTCGCGCACATCTACCGGATGAACGACGTCGAGTGGCTCGGCGCTTATGGCGAGAGCAACATTTCAGTGGGTTGCCGGCTCCCCGGAACCGATGTCGTTGGGTCCTATTCGCCGTATTTGTTTCTCTCGTCCGATGTCGGCGTCGCGCATGGCCGCGAGGTCCACGGCCAGCCGAAGAAATTCGGCCAACCCCGGCTTGAGACGAGGGGCGACCTCACGGTGGGAATCGTCGAGCGCAACGGGATCGACATACTGACCGGAACGATGCCGACCAAGCAACGCGCCGACAGTCTCGAGAGCCTCAACCGCCACTTCGACTTCGCGCTCAACGTCAATCTGAAGGTCATCGACCATATCGACGGGCGACCGGCGATCCGACAGCTCACGGCGCGACGCCTGAGCGAGGTGCGCGTGCACGAGTGCTGGGGCGGACCCTGCACCGTGGAGTTGCGCCCGAACGCGCAGGCGCCGGTGCATCGCCTGCCGGTCGTCGATATGCTCGACGGCCTGCATTGGCGCGCCGATTTCACGTTGACGCCGGGCAGGATCGTTCACGACTATCTCGAAGGGAAGCCATGATGGGCCATCACGCCTGGGTGCTTGAGGTCAGGCCGGGATACGAGGACGAATACAAGAAGCGCCACGACGACATCTGGCCGGAGATGCTCGAAGCGCTGCGCAAGGCGGGTATCCGGAACTACAACATCTTCCGTTATGGCCTGACGCTGATCGGGACGTTCGAGACCGACGATCTCGAAAAGACCATCGCCTTCCTCAAGGACGATCCCGTCAACGCGCGATGGGGCGCCTCGATGGCGCCGATCATGAAGATCGAGATCGATACGCGCCGTGGATTTCCGTTCTTGTTGCCGCTGCAATGGCACATGGACTGACGCAAGCCATGGATCTCGCCAGGCACATCGCGATCGTCACCGGCGCCGGGCGCGGCATCGGCGCCGAGACGGCGCGACGTCTCGCGGCCGAAGGCGCCCGCGTCGCCGTGACCGCGCGGCGGCTCGCCGACGCGGAGGCGGTCGCTCGGGACTGTCCGGGCTCAATCGCGATCGCCTGCGACGTTTCGGACGCGGGTTCAGTCGAGGAGATGGTCGAGCGAGCCGCGCAAGCGCTCGGTCGACCGACCGTGCTCATCAACAACGCCGGAGTCATCGCGCCGATCGGACGTTTCGACACGCTCGATCCGGAAGCCTTCGCCGGCTCGATCCGCACGACGCTCGTCGGAGCGGCGTTCTGCGCCCGTGCCGTGTTGCCGCATTTTCTCGTCGGCGGAAGCGGCCGCATCGTCAATCTGTCTTCTGGCGCCGCGCACAATCCGCTCGAGGGGTGGAGCGCCTATTGCGCCGCTAAAGCGGGCCTGGCGATGCTGACGCGCTCGCTCGCGCTCGAATATGGCGGCGTGGGCGTGCGCGTCTTCGGCTTCGCGCCCGGCCTCGTCGATACGGACATGCAGGGAGCGATCCGCGCCTCGGGCGTCAACCGCATCAGCAAGTTGCCGCGCGTCAGCCTGGCGCCGGCCAGCGAGCCTGCGCGAGCGATCGCATTCCTGTGCACAAGCCGATCAGACGAATATTCTGGCGCGGAGGTCGACATCCGAGACGCGGCTTTCCGCGACGCCGCGGGTCTGGCGCCCATTGGCAAGTGAGGAGGCGCCCGTGCTGCTGAAAGACAAAGTCGCGATCGTCACCGGCGCCTCGCGCGGCATCGGCCGGGCGACGGCGGTCGAACTGGCGCGGCACGGGGCGAAAATCGTCATCAACCACTATGACGGCGCGGACGAGCGCTTCGGCGGCAGCGCCGCGGCGCGCGAGGCGTTGGCCGAAGTCAGGGAGGCGAAGGGCGAAGCCGTGCTCGTCCACGGCGACGTCAACCTCGCGGAGACTGCGGAAGCCTTAGTCGACGCCGCGAAGTCGAACTTCGGGGGCGTCGACATCCATGTCTCCAACGCCGGCATCTGTCCGTTCCACAGCTTCCTCGAGATGCCGGAGGCGGCGCTGCGGCGGACGATCGACGTGAACCTGGTCGGCGCCTATCTCACGACGCAGGCCGCCGCGCGCGCGATGGTCGCGCAGGGGCGCGGCGGCGCCATCGTCGCGATTTCGTCGATCAGCGCGCTTGTCGGCGGCGCCATGCAGACTCACTACACGCCGACGAAGGCCGGGGTGTTGAGCCTGATGCAATCGGTGGCGATTGCGGTCGGTCCGTACGGAATTCGCGCGAACGCTGTTCTGCCGGGGGCGATTTTGACCGACATCAACCGCGCGGATCTCTCGGACGAAGACAAGCTCGCCTATTTCCGCAAACGCATTCCGCTCGGCCGGATCGGCGAACCACGCGACATCGCCAAGTGCGTGGTCTTCCTGGCGTCGGACCTCGCGAGCTACGTGACCGGCGCCGCGCTGCTCGCGGACGGTGGAATGTTCGTCAATCTGCAGTGACGACAGGCCGGATAGGCTTCATGGCCTCGCTTGAGGTGAAAATTTCCCCGACATAGACATCGCCGCCCCCGGCGCCAGCGCGACAAGCCCGTGAGCTTGCGCGCCGCCCGGCAGATTGTGCGCATCGACTTCGTGGGTCACTGGCTCGAAACAGAAGAACTCCGCGGTCGCTGCCGGCGAATAGAGGATGTACGTCGACACCGCGGGCTCGGCCAGAATTTCAAGCGCGAGCGCGCGATCGGCCCAACGGACATGGGCGCGTCCATCCCAATCAAGAAAGGCGTTGTTGATCCAACTGTCCGGCAACGATTTCTCGGAGGAAAAATCCCACTCGGGGCGCGCGGCGACGTCGACCACGCCTGCGGGAAGGTGACGAGCGTCTTCGCGAACCACACGCCTCGCCTTCGCCATGAGCGTTGTCGCGGGCGTCCTCGGCAACCATGGGTGAAGACCGAGTCCGAAGGGTAGTGTCTCGTCCCCTGCATTTCGCACCGACAGACGGATCGAAAGCGCGCCGTCTTCGAGCGCATAGGTTACGCTTGCGTTGTAGCGGAACGGCCCTGGACCGAACGAGTCCAGCGTCAGCGATGCATTAGCGCCCTCAACGCTCTCCAGAGTCCACGCGCTCGAAAACCCATTGCCGTGGATTGGGCGCTCTTCTCCCGGCAGATTGGGTTCGAGGCCATGGAACCGCCCTGCGAAGGTGAAGCCCCGGCCAGAAATTCGGTTGGACCAGGGAACCAGCAGGTTCAGCGCGAGATCGAAGGGATGCGCGTTCGAGGGCTCGCGGCATGCGCGAAACAGCGGCGTTCTCTCGCCCGAGCCGATCCAATCGTATCGTGAGAGTCCCGCGCCAAGCCAGGGAGCGATCTCGACTTCGGCGGCCGCATCGTGGATCTTGACGATTTCCCGCGAGTGCATCCGCGCCTCACCAGCCGCCGTCGACCGCGATATTCTGTCCGGTGATCATGTCCGAGGCCGACGAGACCAGGAATAGCACGAGATCGGCGATCGCCTTCGGCTCGATGCGCGTCTTGAGACACTGATTCTCGATGATCCACTCATTGTACTGCTCCAGTCGGTCGCCGAACACACGCGCCTCCGCTTCCGACACGACGGCGCCGGGAGACACTGCGTTGACACGAACGCCATGCGGGCCGAGTTCGCGCGCGAGCGATTTGGTGAGACCGTAAAGCGCGCCCTTTGAGCCGACATAGGGAACATAGCCGTCCCAGCGCCCATTCAACGTGATCGAGCAGAAGTTGACGATTTTTCCGTAGCCCTTCGCCTTCATGCCGGCAGCCGCAACGCGAGCGAGCACGAAAGCGGCCGAGGAGTTCACGCGAATCTGGTCTTCATATTCCTGAATTGAGAACTCCTCGAATGGCTTGTTGATGATAAGCGCCGCGTTATTGATGAGAATGTCGAGGCCGCCCGACGCCTCGGCCAATTCTCGCGCGACGACTTCGCTTCTCGCCAGATCGTTGAGATCGGCTCCGACATAGCGCGCGGGCGCGCCGTGATCGCTGGAAAGCTTGCGCGCGAAGGCCTCACCTTCCGGGCGATCCGGCCGATCCCATAAGATCAGGGTCGCGCCGGCCCGCGCCAGCCCGTCCGCTTGCGCTTGTCCTAGTGAACCCAAAGCCCCGGTGAGAAGGGCGACTTTTCCGGAAAGATTCGTCATCGCTGCCCTCAGAGATATTCGTGGACCTCGTCGATCGATGTTTCCTGAATCGGCTTGTCGTAGACGATCTCGCCGCGCGCCATCGCGACAACGCGGTCGCAGGACTGGAATACGTGGTGCATGTTGTGGCTGATAAAGATTCCGGTGACGCCCTGGCCCTTGAGCGCCTTGGCGAAGCCAATCACTTTGTTGGTTTCCTTTACCGAGAGGTGGTTGGTCGGTTCGTCGAGGATCAGCACCTTCGACTTGAAATACATCGCCCGCGCGATGGCGACGCCCTGTCGCTGTCCGCCGGAGAGCTCGCCGACCAACGCGTCTGGCGAACGCAGATGCAGATCGACGTCCGAGATCGCCTTGACGCTGTCCTCGCGCATTTTCTTATGATCCATGAGGCCGAAGCCGAAGACCGAGAAGCTGAGCGGCTCACGGCCGATGAAGAGGTTGCGAGCGATCGACATGGTCGGGACCATGGAGTTGGTCTGGTAGATCGTTTCGATGCCGAGATTCATTGCCTGTTTCGGCGTCCCGATGGCGACGAGTTCGCCGTCGATCCGAATCTCGCCGGCATCGGGGCGATGGACGCCGGAAAGAATCTTGATCAGCGTGGTCTTCCCGGCGCCATTGTCGCCGACGAGCCCGACGACCTCGCCGCGCCGCACTTGGAAATCGACGTTCTTGAGGGCGTGAACTCCCGAGTACCATTTGTGGAGGCCACGAGCCTCGATCAACGGCTTCTCCATGATCAGGTCTCCAGCTTGATGCCACGCGAGGTGCGGCGGAGCCAGGAATTGCCGACGACAGCGAGAATGAGAAGCGACCCGATCGCAAACTTGAACCAGTTGGCGTCGACGTGGGACAGCACCAGACCGTTATCGATGACGCGAATGAGGAGCGCGCCGACAATGGCGCCGAGCACCGTTCCGATGCCGCCGTAGAGCGAGGTTCCGCCGATGACCGCCGCCGCGA
The DNA here is from genome assembly GCA_963835215.1 of uncultured Alphaproteobacteria bacterium. Taxonomy (GTDB): domain Bacteria; phylum Pseudomonadota; class Alphaproteobacteria; order Rhizobiales; family Beijerinckiaceae; genus Roseiarcus. Next base: position 322,122 of record CAWIES010000002.1, read on the forward strand.
CCGCCTGCAATTCGAGCCCTTCTCCGAGCGAAGGCAATGGCGACCCAAGACGCAGCACCTGAATGATGCCGGCAAAGCCCGCCAGGACCGCGCAGAGCGCGAAGCAGACCATCTTCACGAAGCCCGTGGGAATGCCGAGCGCGGCCGCGGCGTCGATCTGCCCGCCGGTCGCCTTAATCCAGTTGCCAAAATTCGTGAGAGACAACATCGCCATGAGAATGACGGCGATGCCGGCGAACCAGAACATCGACATCCGGATGAGTCCGAAATACTGCGTGAAGATATAGTACGGCGTGTCCATCGGCAGAACGGGCGGAAAGCCGCCCGAGATCACGACCGTAATCGAGCGCGCGACGAACAGCATGCCGAGCGTCGTAATGAACGACGGAATGCCGAACTTGAGCGTGATGAACCCGTTCAGAAGCCCGATCGCGGCCGCGGCGGCGAGACCCAGCAGCACGGCCGGAAAGAACGCGAGGCCCTGGACCATCGATGTCGCCATGACCATCGGCGCCAGCGCAAAAACCGAACCGACGGAAATGTCGAATTCGCCTGCGATCATCAGAATCGTGACGCCGACGGCGACCAGCCCCATTTCAGGCAGCAGACCGAGCACGCCGCGCATGTTCTCGTAGGATAGGAACGCCTCGGAGGAGGTCGCCTCGAAAACAAGGGTCAGGACGACCAGCAGGACGATGCCCGCGAGCTCCGGTTTATCCAGATAGATCTTGAAAAGACGTCTCATCCCGCCTCGCTCTACCCATTGTTCCCGAGCGCACGCCGCGCGCATAGACGTGAAGCGGGCGCCCTTCCGGGCTGCCCGCTCCCTGTCCAACATGCAATCGATCTAGCGCAGGCCCTTCTTGACGAGGTCCAGAATCTCCTTGGCCTGCGCCGGGTAAATCAGCGCCTTGCCGGTGTTGACATCGGTCGGCGCGAGGCCATCGGTCTTGGTGAGATAGGCTTCCATCACAGGAATGAAACCCTGCATGTAAGGCTGCTGATCGACTTCCACCTGAACGTAGCCGGACAGCATTTCCTGTACGACTTCAGGGACGAGGTCGAAGCCGCCGAGCAGAACCTTGCCGGGGGGCACGCCACGATCGCGAAGCACACGCGCGACGGCGGCGTGCCAGAAGCCCGTGTCGAAATAGGCATTCACGTCCTTGTTGGCGTTGAGATACGCGCCCACACGATCCGCGACGATCGCGAGGTCGGTGCCGGTGTCGAGACGCACGAGCTTAATCTGGCGGTCGGGATTGGCGGCCTTGAATTCCTCCAACGCCTTCATAATTCCGGCCGCGCGCTGTTCGGACCAATTCTGTCCCGGCGCGCTGACCCCGACGACGATGTGCAAGGGGCCTTCCTTCGGAAGCGAAGCGATCTGAGCATTGCCGAGCGCATAACCTGCGGCGAAAAGATCCTGTCCGACGAACGCCTGGCGAGCTTCCTTTGCTGGCCCTTGCGTCGCATCGACGTTGACGCCGATCACGGTGACGCCATTCTTGCGCGCGTCCTGAAGGATCGAAGTGAAGGCGTTGTTGTCGACGATCGACGTCAGGAGAACATCGGGCTTGCCCGCGAGCGCCGCCTGCATGTTGGCGGCCTGCTGTTCGATGGAGCCCTCGGTCTGCGTGAAGATCATCTGGCAATCGGCCTGGACCTTGCTGCACCCGTCGTCAAAGCCCTTCTTGACCGCCTGCCAGAACGTGTTGGATGGCGAGGAGTGAATCGTGAAGGCGATCTTCACGCTCGCGGCCTCGGCGGAACCCGCGATCAGCATGCCGATTGCCAAGGCGCTCGCTGTTGCGAATAGTTTTTTCATTTTAACCTCCCTTTTTACTTGGTTGTCCATGGCGGCGACGGCTGACTAGGCAGCGTCCGACGTCCGGATTGTCGCCGTGAACCTCTTCGCTATGTCTGGCGCCAGTTCCATCCCGAGCCCGGGCCCGGCGGGAACGCTGATGAAACCGTCGCTTACCTCCGGCAACGCCGTGACGAGATCGCGGTACCAGGTGCGGTAATAGGCGCGCACGCTCTCCTGGATCAGCGCGTTGGGCGCATTCAGCGAGAGATGCGTCGATGCGCACAGAACAACCGGGCCCGTGCAGTCGTGCGGGGCGACCGGAAGGTGCCAAGCCTCCGCCATGGTCGCAATTTTCTTGGCTTCCGAGACGCCGCCGCACCAAGAGAGATCGAGCATGATGATTCCGGCGGCGCCGGTCTCCAAGAGATCGCGGAACGCCCAGCGCGTGGCCAGTGTCTCGGATGCGCATAGAGGCGCCGGAGACGCCGCGGCGTAGCGCTTCAGGCTCGAAAGACTGTCCATCTTGATGGGGTCTTCGTGCCACTTGGTGTCGAACGGCGCGAGCGCCTTGGCGATGCGGATCGCGGGCAGCAATTGCCACAGCGAATGAAATTCGACCATGATCTCCATGCGGTCGCCAACGCGATTGCGGATCTTCTCGAAGGGCTTCAGCGCGGCTTTGAGGTCTTCGTTCGAGATCTCCTCGCCATCGGACTTTTCCGCGGCGGGATCGAACGGCCATATCTTCATTGCGGTGATGCCCTCCGACAGCAGCTCTTCGGCGAGATCGTCGGCGCGATGCAGGAATCCATTGAGGTCGTCATAGTCGCGACGCCCGGCGCCGAGCCCCCAATTGGCCGTGCTCTGGCTCATGTTCTCGCGCATGTAGGCGACGCCGGCGCAGGTGTTGTAGGTGCGGATTTTCTCGCGCGTAAAGCCGCCGAGCAATTGGGCGATGGGTTGGCCGGTCGCCTTTCCCAGAATGTCCCACAGCGCGATGTCGAACGCCGAATTGCCCCGCATCTCCGCGCCCGAGGACCGGAAACCCAGATAGCCGCGAACCTCCCTCGACAATTTGTCGATCTGACGAGGGTCGCGGCCGATCACCTTGGGGGCGAGGACTTCATGAACATAGGCTTCCACCGTCGCGGGCGCTAAGAAGGTCTCGCCGAGACCGACGATGCCCTCCGACGTATGCACTTTCAGCCACAACAGATTGCCGAATTCGGCGAGGCGGATCGTCTCAAGAGCGGTGATCTTCATGGCGCCCTCAGATCACGCCGGCCGACAGCAGCGCCTTGACTGAGTGGTCGAAATGCTCGGCCATCAGCGCTTCGGCGCGGTTGGGGTCGCGGGCGGCAATCGCCGCCGCGATGCCTTCATGGCATTCGACATTGGCGTGACGCTCGGCGTCGGTGCGACGGCTCTCCCAGCCAATCCGCCATGTCTGCCGGGTGATCACGTGGAAGGAACCGACAATGAGCGCGAACAGGGGATTTCGCGAGGCGCGCGCGATCGCTCCGTGAAAAGCGATGTCATGCTCCATGACCTCGCTCGGCCGATGAAACGCTTCCCGCATTGCGGCCGCGTGCGATCTTATTTCGTCGACTTCCGCTTCCGTGCGCCGCAACGCCGCCAGCGCGACCGTACGAATCTCGATGGTGCGGCGAACGTCATAGATCTGCTGGATCGAGGCTTGGTCAGTGTGCACAGCATGGTCGAGCACGAGCCCGAGAACGTCGGCGTCGATGGCGCCGACGCGCGCCCGCCGTCCGTTAACGAGCTGGAGGATTCCGAGCGTCGCAAGCGCGCGAAAGGCCTCGCGGACGACCGTCCGGGAAACGCCCATCTCCGCCGCCAGATTCGCTTCGGCCGGCAGAGGATCGCCAATCCGGAGGCGGTCGGTCTGAATCCGCTGTTTCACGGACCGCGCGACTTTCTCGACCAGCCCGACATCGACGTCTTGAACCAACGGCACGATTGTCGCGATCATGTTCAACCTATAATACAGCTAAGAGCCAAAGTGACTATCACTATATGTTTCCAGCGTTGTCAATGGGGCGGTTTTGTATCACAGCTACGACGTGTAAGGTCGACAATATCCCGCAGTTGGTTGAGCCGAAGGATGGAGCGGCCGCTTCGGGCTCCTCGGACTCGCCAAAGATCGTTGGCGAAAGCCGCGTAACCGTCCGGGATTTGGCGGCCGAAGCGACGTGCTCGCTCGAGTGGACGTTGGTGGATATGTCGCCAGCGCCTGTCTGATAGGCGGCGATGCTGGGAGCTGCGATCGAACGACTAGCCAAATCGGTATTGTGGACGGCCTCGCACACCCACATCGAGCGCAAACAGGCCGCCTTCCTGAACGTGGGCGGCGAGATGTTCACTCGTCATCGTGAAGCGCGCCGAGGTTACAAAGAGCGTACCGAATCCATCCGCCCCGAACGCGCAACTCGTCGGCCACGAACATGGGAGTTCGATCAGCCGTCGCAGCGTCCCGTCTGGGCCGAACTCGGCAACGCTAGAGCCGCCGGCGACACGGCAATTCCATAGGGCGTCGTCGGCGTCGAGGCAGGAGCCGTCCGGAAGACCGCGCTCGATCGCCGCCGCGAAGGCCCGCTTGTTGGTCACCGCGCCGTCGCGCCAGTCGTAAACGTAGAGCGTGTTTTTCAGCGTGTCGGCGCATAGGAAGCGGTTATCGCGGGTCCAAGCCATCGTGTTGAAAATGCCGAACTCGCGAGGCGTCAATTGCGTGACCGTCCCGTCGGGAGCGACCCGGTAGAGAGCGCCGCTGTCGCGGGTCATCGTTTTGGGCGCGCCCTCCGGCGTCAGATTGTTCTGCATCGTCCCAACCCAGAACGACCCGTCTGGGGCGACCCGCCCTTCGTTGAGTCGATTGTCGGGAAGGTCCGGCTCGATCACTGCGAGCGTCGCAAAGGGGCCGCCAAACGCCCACAGCGCCACACGGTCGCGCAAGCCGACGATGGCGCCGCCGTCCGCGCGCAGCCCAATCGATGTGACGAAGTCTGGAGTCGGCCAATTTTCATGGTGTTTGTCAGACAACCGGAGGCGGTGAATCCGCTTGCCGCCGATGTCGACCCAGACGAGCGAGTCACTGCGGTCGTCGTAAATCAGGCTCTCCCCGACGATGTCGCGGGCGTCAAAGAAAAGGCTCGCCGTCAACCCTTGTTTCTCCACTCGCAGTTCCTCCCTCAATCCGGCGCCAAGGACGCCCCGTCGCGCTCAAAAAACTCGGGGCGCTTCAACTGGGCCTTGTCAACGAATTGCAGGATGCGCCGCAGATGCGTCTGCAGAGCGCGCCCGGCCGCCTCCAGGTCGCTCGCCTCGATTGCTTCGACGATCAATTCGTGTTGCGCCAGGACGATGGGAAGCGACTCCAAGCCAGTGAGCATGAGATGCCGGAAGCGGTCCATATGCGCCTTGGCGCGCGCCATTTCCGGCAACATGGTCGCCATGCCGGCATGGGTTGCGATCGCCTGGTGGAACTCTTCGTCCGCCGCGTAGAAACGGATGGCGTCACGCGCTTCGACGAAGGTTCGCTGCACGGCGAGATCGGTGCGCAGCCGCCGCGCAAGATCGCCGTGTCCGCCGCGCTCCATCGCGCGGCGCAACAACGCCATTTCCAGAGCCTCGCGAAGAAACTGCGACGTTTCAAGATCCGCCAGGCGCAAAGGTGAGATGACCGTTCCGCTCTGCGGAAAGATGTCGACGAAGCCGAGCTCGGAAAGCCTCGCCAACGCCTCGCGGACTGGCGAGCGGCTGAGGCCAAGTTCCAGCGCAAGCGCGTTTTCGGAGATCGACTGCAATGGCTTTAGGTCGAACGTCAGAATTCGTTCGCGGAGAAGCTCATAGACTTGACGCGACAGCGCGATGTTTGGCCGCAGGCGGCCCGATGGCGCGGACGCTCGAGCGGCGTTGCCGGTCTTCATCCGCCCGTCACCTCAAGGCCCTCCATGAAGCGGCGATCATGGCGTCAGGACCGATCGAACTGATGCGCGGATTTCGTCCGCGGATCGGCGAAGCGCGTCTCGGGGAGCGTCGCGAACCACCCGGGACGGCCGGGATCCCGGTCGTATGCGTAGCCGCCGACCTCGCGATAATGCTCGGCGTATTGGCGCAGCTTGTCGCGGTCGACTTCGACGCCGAGGCCCGGACCTTTCGGCACCGCGATGCGGCCGCCGCGATACGTCATCTTGCCGCCGACAATGATGTCGTCGACGAGGTGATGATAATGCGCGTCGGCCGCGAAATTGAGGTTGGGCAACGCGGCGCCCAGATGGAGCATCGAGGCAAGCTGGATGCCGAGCTCGCCGGACGAATGCACAGCCGCGGAGAACTGGAACGTCTCCAGCACCGTGCCGGCCTTGTAAGCTTGACGAAGCCCGCCCCAAAACGTCGTGTCGAGCAGGATGACATCGACGAGCGTGTGGCGGATGCATTGCGCAAGCTGCTCGAAATTGACGACGACGGTGTTGGTCGCCGTCGGAATGCGGATTGCTTCGCGGACGCGTCGCATGCCTTCGAGGCCCCAGGTCGGGTCTTCGAAATAATCGTTGTTGAGATGTTCGATCGCCCGCGCGACACGGATCGACTCTTCCACCGACCAGGCCGCGTTCGGATCAAGACGCAGCCGGTCCTTCGGCATCGCGGCGCCGAGCGCCTCCATGACGGCGATGTCGTGATCGGGAGCGAAATGCCCACCCTTTAGCTTGTGGACGGTGAAGCCGTGTTTGGCTTTCAAATCCAGAGCGTGCGCGGCGATCTCTTCGGCCGTCGTTTCGCCGCCTTTGTCGCCGTCGCGATAACGATAGAACAAATAGGACGCGAACGGCACCTCTTCGCGAATGGCGCCGCCGAGGAGATCGCAAGCCCGTACGCCGAGCTTTTTTCCCGCGACGTCCATGCACGCCATCTCGATCGCCGCATGGATCTGACCGCGATTGTTGTAGAGGCTCGCCGTCGGGTTCATGATCTTCCAACGCAATTGCTCGAGCTGGAGCGGATCGTGTCCCTTCAAATACGGCAACATCGCGCGGACGCTGCTTTCCGCGGATTCTCCGCCCCCGCCGAGTTCTCCGAAGCCCGAGAGGCCGCTGTCGTCGATGACCTCGACAATGGTGCGGATGAAGCGGCCCCAATGGGCGCCGACCGCGTGGCGCAGCGGCGCTTCGATCGGCATCGCGACGGTCGTGGCTTTGATGTCGACGATCGCCATGGGCCTCAATCCTCCTTCGGTGAGCCGCCGATGATCGACAGCAGGCCGCCATCGATCCGCACGACTTCGCCGGTGATGAATGAGGCCTTTGGTGAAAGCAGGAAGGCGACCAATTCCGCGACCTCCTCGGGCCGCGCCGAGCGCCCGAGCGGATGCATGGCGTTGATCGCGCGCACAACGGCGACCGGATCTTCCGCCAGCGCGATCGAATCGCGCAACATCGGCGTGTCCACCGACCCTGGGGCCACGGCGTTTGCGCGCACGCCCTCGGCGGCGAAATCGACAGCGATCGACTTGGTCAGGCCGATCAGCCCGTGCTTTGCCGCCGTATAGGCGGTGACGCCCCGCTGCGTGGCGAGCCCCTGCACCGAGGCCATCATCACGATGGCGCCGCGCGTCTTCACCAATTCCGGCAGCGCCGCACGCGCAAAGTAGAAGGCGCTGGTGAGATTGATGGCGATGACTTCGTCCCATGTGGCGTCGGCGGTCGTCACCGCCGTCCCGTAGCGCTGAATGCCGGCGTTATGGGAAAGCCCGTCGACACGGCCAAAGTTCTGCCGCGCGACTTCGACTGCCGCTTCTGCGGTTTTCTGGTCGCCGACATCGCCGACAATGGCCTCAACTTTGACCCCTGCCGCTTTCGCCGCGGACTGTGTTTCACGCAGCGGCTCGGACGCGCGGTCGACCAAGACGAGGCTCTTGCCTTCGCCGGCAAGCTGCAGTGCGACCGCCTTGCCGATGCCCATGGCCGCGCCGGTTACAATGAACGCCATCGTCCTCTCCCCGCGCGCTGTTATTGTCGACTACCATGCTAGTCATGCCGGCAGGAGTCAATTTGGGCGCCACGGTCTCGGTGGCCGGCCCGCTCCACGTCGCCTCACGCCGCCGCCGAGGCGTGCGCTACACCCAGGAAGGCCCTAGTTCTCCGGTAATGGGTGACGCCGGCTACCGATCCGTTGAAGACGCCGCCACGAGGTACGGCGGGACCACGGGGGTGTGCACCCTCAGTTCGCTCAGACGCGCGAGCTGCTTGCGTTCGGCGCTCTTGAGATGGGCTTCTAGCGCCACGCCAGCCGCTTCGGGAGCCCCGTTAAGCAGCAACTCAACCACGAGTCGGTGTTCGGCAAAGAACGGTTCGCTGCGAGGCATCCCAAGATAAAGCGGGATGAGGCGGTTGGTCGCCAGAACCAGCATTTGGTTTTGCCGGACGGCTCCCACCAGTGTTCGATTGGGGCAGTCCTCAGTAGAAGCGACGTGAAGGTCTTCTTCATAGCGCGCCATGTCGGCGGGGCCGACCTCTGGATATCTGCGCTCGGCGTCCAGGAGGTCATCGCGCATCCGCTCCAAGCTCTCCCGTCGCTGCAGCGGCGCAGCCTTGATCAGCGCTTGCGGCTCAAGAAGGCAGCGGAGTTCATAAAGCTCTATCATCAACTCAGGCGTCAGTTGACGCAGATAGCACTGCGACCGGCCTTCCCGTTCGACAAGACTGAGCGTTTCAAGTCGCGCGAGGAGATCGCGGGTGACCGTCCGACTGACGCCGTAATGCGTCGCCATTGTCATTTCGACGATTTTATATCTGCCAAAAGGCATGCAGGCGATCAGGTCGCCCTGCACTCGCTCCCAAATCTTCCGCCACTCGGCTCGGCCGCGAAAGAGCTCGAGCGTGTCTTCGGAAATGTCGAGCGAGGGCAGCTCCCGGCTTGGGAGGCCAGGCTCTCCGCCGACGGAATATCCGCGGATCTGGTCGCGAGCGACGAACCCTTCCGCCTCCAGTCGCCGCAGAGCGCGGCCGACAGGGTCTCTGCTCAGAGCAAATTGGTTGGCGAGTCGGTATTCGGTAAGGATCGTGCCTGGAGGAAGCTTGCCCGATTCAATATTGTCCCGCACGAGGCGGTATACCGTCAAATGAAGCGACGGCTCCTCGCCGAAAGCGAGATCACTTGAACTCATGCAGCCTCGTGCGATTCGTCGAGATGAAATCCCAGTCGTAAGTTACTCCCAAGCCTGGGCCCTGGGGAACGGGAAAGCATCCATCCGAACCGACGCCTTCAAGGAAATCGCTGTAATCGTCGGCATAGACCGGGGGCAGAGGATTTCGCGCCTTTGGCCCGACGAGCGCGAGCTCATAGAAGCTGGTGTTTCGCAGCGCCGCCATGAGCTGTCGGTGCGCCGGGCCGCAAGCGTGGAGCTCCACGTCAATGCCAAGCGACTCGGCGAGATGGGCGATCTTCAGCGCGCCGGTGATTCCGAGGTCATACTCTGGGTCGGCGCGCAGCATGTCGGTGCCGCCGGCGAGGACGAAGTCCGCCTTGGGCTCAAGACCGCGAACATGCTCGGTCATCAGAAGGGGAGTGCGGATAGCCTCGCGGAGCCGCTTGTGGGCGAAAGCGGATACGCCGCCATCGCGGAAAGGGTCTTCATACCAACGGAAGCCAGCCTCATCGCAGGCCTTTCCCAACAGGACGGCGTCGGCAAAGGTGCGAATTTGGCACGCGGGGTCGAGCATCAGCGCCATCTTATCGCCGACGCGCTTTCCCAAGAGACGCACGGCCTCGATCTCTTCCTGGACATTGCCGTCGTACCAACCATGCATTTTGAACGCGCGATATCCCAGCGAATGACAGGTCTCGGCGAAGGACGCGTAGTCCTCTGCGCTCGAGAGCGCTCCGTTGCGGTCTCCGTGAGGCGTGCTCGCGTATGCAGGAAGTCGTGTCCGCCATCCCCCGAGGAGGGTCGATATCGACATTCCGACACGCTTCCCGAACAGGTCCCAGAGGGCGATGTCGAGATAGCCGTAGCCCATATGGTCGTACTGCCGCAGGGCGCGTTTAAATTCGTCGTAGAGCAGCTCGCGTTGCAGGGCGTCCCTGCCAATCAGATGCGGCGCGAGGTAGAGGACTTGCGAGAGCGACATCGGCGTCGCGCCCCACAGGCCGACATATTCGCCCCTGGAGCCGTCGTCGGCCTCGATGACGATCGCGAATTTGCTTAGCCGACGTCGATTGCCGGGCGCTTGGACGAGGTCAAACCCTCCGGCGTCCACCCCGATTCCTTCCGCATCGTAGCCGAATTCGTGAACTTCGACGCGAGAGATGCGAGTCATTCGACGAACCTCATTTTCGTTTTCTGTATTCATAAATCTGTCATGACAACGGGATATTTGTGGTTTTATGCCACAATGCGGCCGATGTCCATCAATTCTGCTACTCGCATTATGTCTGTTGCCTGCAAACGGCAGTCGTGTTACGGCCGTTTGGAGCCAAACGGCTTTCACGGACGGCGAGGGCTTCAGCGGAGGAAACGATGAGAATTCGATTGGGAACATTGTTGCTCGCGGCAACGCTGGCTTCGGCGGGGGCGGCGCAGTCTCTCGCGGCCGATCAACTCAAAATTACGATGATTATCTATACCGCCCCTGGCGTGCCGTTCTGGAATCCGCTGCTTCAAGGGGCTCACGACGCGGCCGGCGCGGCGGGCGTCGATCTCGACGTTCAATATGCCGACAACGATCAGATCAAGCAGAATAACCTGATTCAGACCGCCATCGCGAACAAGGTCGCCGGCATCGCGACGGTGATTTGGGACGACAAGGCGTTTGAGAAGAACATCTGCGACGCCGTCCACGGCGGGATTCCGGTCATCGCCTTCAACGTCGACAACACAAAGGGAGCGGCCGCCAGCTGCCGGTTGGCGTTCATCGGGCAGGATTTCGTCGATGCAGGCTATCTCATCGGCAAGCGAATGGTCGAGACAGCGCATCTGAAAAAGGGCGACCTCGTGTTTACGCCGGTCGAATTTCCCGAGGCGGCCTATGCGACGCTTCGCCACCAGGGCGTCCAAAAAGCGCTCGATGAAGTTGGCGCCAAATCGGAGATCGTGGGAACCGGCGGCGACCTTCCCGCCGTTCGCACGACGATGGTGCAGTATCTAATTGGACATCAGGACGTGAAGGCCATCATCGCCCTCGGTCTCCAGCCGATGATCGAGTCGCTTCCTTCGCTGAAGGAGGCCGGAATTAAGGTCCCGGTCGGCGGGTTCGATGTTTCGCCTGAGGTGCTCGACGGCATCAAGCAAAATAGCATCGTCGCCACAGTTGACCAGCAGCCTTATTCGCAGGGCTATTTCGCCGTCGAGCAGTTGGCGCTCTACATCCGCTACGGCCTCTATCCCTCGGACATGCAGACCGGCGGACGAGGGCTCGTCGACAGCGCCAACTATCAACCGGCGGTAGAATTTGCCGGCAAGTATCGCTGAGTTCCGCGGGTCCGGCCAGCCCTTGACGAATACAAGAACGAGAGCGGCCGAAAGGCCGCTCCATTCCTCCAAGGACACTTGATGAGATTGCTCCGCTATCTGCGAACGACGCCAGGCGGCAATATTCTGATCGCGTTCGCCTTGATCGAATTTCTATGTGTCCTTGGCGGCCTCTTGTTTCCGAATGATTTTCGCTACCTGTCGAGCGCGAATATCGCGGTGACGCTTCAGGCGATTCCAACGATCGGTTTTATTTCGCTGGGCGTCGGCTTGCTCATGATCGCGGGAGAATACGATCTTTCCGTCGGGTCGGTTTATACGTTCACCGCGATTGTCGCCGCGACGCTTATGAATAGCTATTCCGTGCCCGCCTGGATCGCTTGCGCGATCGCCATTGTGGTGGGCGCGGCGATCGGCGCCGCAAACGGATTAATCACACTGCGTTTTGCAATCCCTTCATTCATTGTGACGCTCGGAGCGATGCTGTTTTGGCGAGGAATGATCCTGCTTCTCCACGGCGCAAGGTCGATTGGCTTCGAGCCGGACGCCACGTTTCAGGCGATCTTCGGCGGCTCATTGGGCGTCGTCCCGATGAGCTTCCTCTGGCTCGTCGCGTTTTGCGTCGCCTATCATATGATTCTGCAGCATCGCCGCCTCGGCAGCCATATGTTCGCCGTCGGCGGCAATCGCGCGGCGGCGCTGGCGATCGGCATTCGACCGGGCCGGGTCAAGCTCGCCGCCTTCTCCATCGCCGGCGGGATGGCGGCTGTTTCGGGCATTTTCAGTGCGACAAGGGTCAACAGCATAACCCCGGTCGGAGGCGGCGGCCTTGAACTTCAGGCGATCGCCGCCTGCGTCATCGGCGGCCTCGCGCTGACGGGAGGTCGCGGCAGCATTCTCGGCGTCTTCCTCGGCGCGGCATTGATCTACACGATCCAGGACGTTCTGCTGCTGCTGCGCGCGCCAGGATTCTACCTCGACATATTTGTCGGCGCCTTGATCGTTCTCGCCGTGATCCTCAATCAGGCGGTCCAGGGGAGGACCGCGTCATGACGGCGCCTCTATATCAAGCTCGCGGAATCTCGAAGCGTTACAATAAAATTCAGGCGCTAAGCGACCTCGACTTCCATATTGGTGAACGCGAGATCGTTGGATTGTTGGGCGACAACGGCGCCGGCAAGTCCACCTTGATCAAACTGATGTCGGGCATTGTGTTTCCCGATGTCGGCGAGATCCTCTCCGACGGGCGCCCGGTGATCGTGCGCTCGCGCCAGGACAGCGAACGGATCGGCATCGAAACGATCTATCAGGACACCGCCTTGGTCGACAGCATGTCGATCGTGCGCAACATCTTCATGGGGCGAGAGCTCGTCAATCGATGGGGATTTTTGAACCACCAGGCCATGCGCGATATCGCGGTCGAAGTGCTTCGCACGACGATCCACATCAGCGGCATCGAGAGCCCCGACAAGGAAGTTGGCTCTCTCTCCGGCGGCCAAAAGCAGGCGGTCGCCATCGCCCGCGCCGTTCATTTCAAGCGGCGCATCCTGCTTCTTGACGAGCCGACAAGCGCCCTTTCGGTTCGCGAGACCGAGAATCTCCTCGCCTATATCCGAAGATTGCGGGAGGAAAATGTCTCGAGCGTGCTCGTCACGCACAATCTCTATCACGCCTTTCTCGTCTGCGATCGCTTCGTGGTGATGAATCACGGCCGCAAGGTCTTCGAAACGACGAAGGATAAAACGACGATAGAGGAACTGACCAAACACGTCGTGCTCACCTGAGGCTTCGAACATGATCGTCGACTCGCATCATCACTTCTGGCGCGTGGACCGCGGCGACTATCATTGGATGTCGCCCGCTGTGGGCGTTCTGCATCGCGACTATCTGCCCGATGACCTCAGGCCGATAATCCGGCGAGCAGGAGTGGATGCGACAGTAGTGGTTCAGGCGGCGCAAACGGAAGCGGAGACCGACTTCCTTTTGACGCTTGCCCACGAATCCGATTTCGTCCTCGGGGTCGTCGGCTGGCTGGATTTTGAGGACCGCGAATTTCCGCGAAAGCTCGAAGCGCTCATGCGAAGGCCCAAATTCGTCGGCCTTCGCCCGATGCTCCAGGATCTTCAGGATGACGCCTATATTCTTCGCCCAGCGGTGTTGGAGAACCTCCGGCGCGTCGCCGCGCTCGACCTCCCGTTCGACGTCCTGACCTACCCCAGGCACTTGCCGCACGTTCTGCGAGCGCTCGACAAGACGCCGAACCTGCGCGCGGTCGTCGACCATGTCTCGAAGCCGCCCATTGCCGAAGGCAAGATGGAAGGGTGGGCGCAAGACATTGCCCGCCTCGCGCAACACGACAAGGTTTGGTGCAAGCTCTCCGGGATGGTCACCGAGGCGAACCATCAATCGTGGCGACCGGCCGACCTGCGCCCGTTCGTCCAACATGTCTTCGATTCATTTGGCGCAGACCGCGTGATGTTTGGCAGCGATTGGCCGGTGTGCCTGCTTGCCGCGTCCTACGCCGAAGTCCTGAACGCGCTGCGGACGATTTTAGATCGTCAGCTATCCGATGGGCGCATGGCCAAGGTCTTTGGACAGAACGCCATCGACTTTTACAAGCTGAGGGCCTGACGCATGAAGCCGCGCGTTGCGATGATTGGGGCCGGGATCGTTGCGGAACTCTATGCGAAGGCCTTCGAGCGCGGCGTTGCGGCCCAGTTTGCTGGGGCTTTTGATCCGATCCACGAAAACGCCGAACGCTTTGCCAAACGGCTTGGCGGGCGCGCTTACCGAAGCCGGGAGGAATTGCTCGGCGACGCCGAGGTTGACGTCGTTCTCGTGTTGAGCCCGAACGCCAGGCATTTCGAGGACGCCGAAGCATCCCTGAAGGCTGGCAAACATGTGCTGGTCGAGAAGCCAATCGCGCAGTCGCGCGCACAGATCGAAATGCTGGAGCATGCGGCGACAGCGGCGGCCCGCGTCTGCATGCCCGCGCATAATTATGTCTATATGGAGCCGGTCATCCGTATGCGGCGGCTCATTGCCGAGGGCCGCTTTGGCGCTGTGGCGAGCATCTGGATTCTCTACAATATCTTTCATCCCGAGGAGATCGCGCGGCGGTATGGCGGCGTCCTGCGGGAAGTTGCGGTTCACCACGCCTATTCGCTAATTTTTCTCGCTGGCAGGCCATCGCGCGTCTCGGCGCACACGTCACGCGTTCACTACGAATCGATGACGGACGAGGACCAGGCAATGCTCGTCTGCGAGATGCCGAACGGCGCCTTGGCGAATCTGTGGGTCAGCTTCGCCGCCTCGGACCGCACCTCCGATCCTTGGACCGTCGTTTACAAGGTTCTCGGTACGCGAGGCGGGTCGACCTTCACGTGGAACGACGCGCTTTTCGAAGATGAGGGCGGCCCTGCTTGGGGAATAACGAACTACGTCGATAGCTTCCACACCGAGCTGTCGCACTTCATTTCGATCGTCGTTGCGGGGGGACCGCCGCTTTCGACACTGCGCGACGCCGCCGACGCCATGGCCATCATCGAGGCGGCGGAGCGCTCGATCGAGGCGAACGGGGCCTATGAGCCAATCAGATATGACGCGGCGGGAATAATGCCGTAATACCTGATATCATGTCCCCAAAATACGTAGTACCCCTATTTTGAGCGCGACTGGCCGGCGTTTCTGAGCGGGGCGATCTATAGGTGGGAGTCGTACTGAGCGCTGTACGGCCATGCAAAATAGCTGGGGTGGACGGCGTCGACGACGGACAGTTCGCGTGGTCGCTACGGTCGCGCGTCGAGGAATCGCGCAACGATCGGGTTGACGATTTCCGGATGCGTAAGCGGCGCCATGTGTCCCCCCGCGTCGATCTCCTCGTATGTCCAAGCCGGGCAGGCGCGGCGGAGAATGGCCGCGATCTCACGGATCGGGCGAACGGTGCCGCGATCACATACGAGCAGCGTCTCTTGAGGGAGCTTCTGCGCCCATTGCTCCGCCGATGTCTCCTCGGACATCACGGCGTCCCACTCAAAGAAATTCGGCTTAAGCAATTCGGCGAAGGCGAGCGCGCCGTTCCGGCGGCATATCGCTCCAAGCGCCCGGCCCGTTCCAATAGTCGGCAAATCGTTCCGCGGCGATCTGCCATTCGCCTCGCCCCCCGAACGCTTTAATGCAGTCGCGCAAGTCCATCGCCTCGGCAAACGCTTCCGAATGACCGGCCTGCGCGAGCAGATAGAACGGATTGGTCTCAAGCAATACAAGTTTGGCGACGCGGCCTCTCAACCGAGCCGCGGCTGTCATGGCGACCGACCCACCGAAGGAGTGGCCGACGAGGGCGACACGCTCGGCGCCTGCCGGAAGTGCGGCTTCGACGAGACGCGCCTGATCGTCGAGCGTTTGCGGCCGTTCGGCCGGCCATGAGGGGGTCTTCCCGTAACCGAACAGATTGACGGCGCGGACGCGGAACCGGTCGCTGAGATCGTTCATCAGCCGCCGCCACTGTCGCGCGCCCGAGACGCTGGAATGCACCAGCATGACGACTTCGCCGGACGATCCCGACTCAAGAAAGTCAACCGAAACAGGGGCGTGATTTGGGTCCATCGACGCCCTGCGCTCCTCCTGGCTTGGTTTGCCTTGCAGCGCTAACCCAAATCGAAGCCGCCGACGCCTGCACGAGGCGATCCAGACGATGGTCTTAGGCGTTTGCCTGCAAGCAGGAACGGGAGGCGCGAGAGCGTGCCGCAGAGTGGCGAAGGAAGCAAATGCGCCCTCGGCCCGATCCGCCGCGGAATTGCGGGGGAATTGCGGGGACATGATATCAATTGAATTGCGGGGACATGATATCAATTGCGTAATTACCGGAATCACGACCGCTGTCCGCGAGCGACTGCAGCTTTCATACGCTGGCCGGCGCCTTTGCGGTGGCTCCGGCGTGACGGCAAGAGCGCATCTGGCCGACCTCAACTGCAAACGCCCAAGGCCGTCCATCGAACGCGCGCCACGCCTAAGCGTTTACACCGCTCCCATTCACGATCTCGAATTGTCGTCTGAAAAGTGGTGCCCAGGAAAGGACTCGAACCTTCACGGCTTGCACCGCTGGTACCTGAAACCAGTGCGTCTACCAATTCCGCCACCTGGGCACGGCGCGCTTCATAGGGGTGGGCGCGGCGGCGTGTCAATGGCGAGGCCGATTGGCGTCATATGAGGCGGCGCCGAGCGCAGAACTGTCGGTTGTTTGCGTCATGGCCGGGCTTGACCTGGCCATGACGCGGGAGGTGACGGCGAGGCGCGCGATCGCGCTACGCCTCGGCGCCAAGACGCGCTAGGTTCGCCCCGCATCCTTGGAGGCGCGCCCGTGACGACTTACGCCAATATTCTCGTCGAGACCCACGGCCGCGTCGGCCTGATCCGGCTCAACCGGCCCCAGGCGCTGAACGCGCTCAGCGCCGCGCTGATCGAGGAGCTCAACCAGGCGCTTGGCCTGTTCGAGGCCGATCCGGAGATCGGCGCGATGGTGCTGACCGGCTCGGAGAAAGCCTTCGCCGCCGGGGCCGACATCAAGGAGATGCAGGAGAAGAGCTTTGCCGACGTCTTCCTCGGCGACTTCATTTCGCGCTGGGAGAACCTCGCGCGCGCCCGCAAGCCGGTCATCGCCGCGGTCGCCGGCTTCGCGCTCGGCGGCGGCTGCGAACTGGCGATGATGTGCGACTTCATCCTCGCCGCCGACACCGCCAAATTCGGCCAGCCGGAGATCAAGCTCGGCGTCATCCCCGGCGCCGGCGGCACGCAGCGCCTGACCCGCTTCGTCGGCAAATCGAAGGCGATGGAGATGATCCTGACCGGGCGCATGATGGACGCGGCGGAGGCCGAGCGCGCGGGGCTGGTCTCGCGCATCGTGCCGGCCGCCGATCTGGTCGCCGAGGCGCTCAAAGTCGCCGCAGGCGATCGCCGGCTTTTCCGCGACCGCGGTCTATGCCGCCAAGGAGAGCGTCAATCGCGCCTTCGAGACGACGCTCGCCGAGGGCGTGCGCTTCGAGCGGCGCACTGTTCCACGCGCTGTTCGCCACCGAAGATCAGAAGGAAGGCATGCGCGCCTTCACCGAAAAGCGCGCGCCGCAGTTCAAGAACCGCTGAAGGCTCACGCCGCCGCGTCGAAATCCTGGCGCGCGGCGGCGATCGCTTCGCCGCGATCCTCAGCCCAGCGGATCAGCGCGCTCAAGGGGGTGAGCAAGGAGCGGCCGAGGTCGGTCAGACGATAATCGACACTCGGCGGCGCGGTCGGATAGACGCGGCGGGCGACGAGGCCGTCGCGCTGCAACTCCCGCAAAGATTGGGTCAGCATGCGTTGCGAAATGTCGGGCAGCCCGCGTCTGAGCTCGCCAAAGCGGCGCGGCCCCTCGGCCAGCGCGATCAGCAGCAGCGTGTGCCACTTGCCGCTGATGCGGTCGAGCACGCTGCGCACCGGGCAGTCGGCGAAATCGGGGTAGCGCGCCCGCCAGGCGTCGAGGCCCCCGCCAAGCGCGCGAGGCGGCCCGATCGTCGGGCTCTGACCGGTTACCTTCATGTGCCTATCCCCCGCCAAACTGCCTGCTTTACAGACGCCGCGCTCTCGTCCTTATAGCAGGTCTCAGTTTGAGACCAGCATTAGAGAAGGACGATCATGAGCGCGACCCCAACTTTCCTCGTCACCGGCGCCGGCGGCCATTTCGGCCGGCTGGCGGTCGAAGCTTTGCTCGCCGCGAAGGCCGGCAAAGTGATCGCGGCCTCGCGCGACCCCGCCAAGCTCGCCGATCTCGCCGCCAAGGGCGCCGAGACCCGCCGCGCCGACTTCGACGACGCCGCTTCGCTCGACCAGGCGTTTGCCGGCGTCGACCGGGTGCTGATCATCTCGACCGACGCGCTTGGCGTCCCCGGCATGCGCCAGCGCCAGCACAAGGCGGCGATCGACGCTGCGGCGCGCGCCCGCGTTGGCCACATCGTCTATACCTCGATGCCGAAGCCCGAGCCCGGCTCGCTCGTTCCCTTCGCCCCCGACCACTATGAGAGCGAGCTGGCGCTCGCCAAGAGCGGCGTTGCCCACACCATTCTGCGCAACTCCTGGTACGTCGAGAATCTGTTCATGGCGCTGCCGCAGATGCTCGCCTCGGGCAAATGGTACAGCTCAGCAGGGGAAGGGCGGATCGCCCATGTGGCGCGGGCCGACGCGGCCGAGGCTGCTGCGGCGGCGCTACGCGCGGCGCCGGGCGGCCGTTTTGACATCACCGGCCCGACGCTGCGCACAACCAAAGAGATCGCGGCGGTCATCGCCGAGGTCTTCGCCAAACCGGTCGAGGTGGTCGCGGTCAGCGACGAGCAGCTCGCCGCCGGTCTCGCCGGCGCGGGCCTGCCGCCGGCGCTGGTGGAACTGATCGTCGCCTTCGACGGCAACACCCGCGCCGGCGGCCTCGATGTGCGCACCGACGCCGTGCAGAAGCTGACCGGCAAGCCGCCGCGCGGCATGCGCGAGGTGCTCGCCGCCAGCAAGGGCGCGTTCGCGAGCTAAGCGCCCGCGACAATCACGTCAGCGCGGCTTTGCCCGTCTCGCCGGCCCACTCCGGCTGGCGGCGCAGCGCCGCGCTGATGTCGAGCGTCGAGCGCTCGCCGATCGCCGCGAAGTTCTCATCGAGCCATTCGCGCGCGCCCTGCCGGCCGAGATCGCGCAGATCGGTGAGAAAGCTCCAGGTCACATCGAATTTCGAGCCGGCGCCGAAACGCTCCAGCGCCCCGGCGCCGCCGATCCGGTGCAAAAACTCGCGGCGGTACTCGTCGCCCTTCAGCGCGCCCCGTTCGATCAGGCGGGCGACGAAATCGGCGGCGCGCAATTCGCCAAGCAAGCGCGGCGTTGAAGGTGATCTCGTTGACCCGGTCGGCGATTTCCTGCGCCGTGCGCGGCGTCGCAGCGCGCTCGATCGGATTGATCTGGACGATCACCGTGTCGCGACAATCGGTCTCGTAAAACAGCGGCCACAGCGGTGGGTTGCCGGCATAGCCGCCGTCCCAATAGGGCGCGCCGTCGATCTCGACCGCGCGGAATAGGCGCGGCAGGCAGGCCGAGGCCATGACGTGGTCGGCGGTGAGAACGCCGCGGCGGAAGATTTCGCCGCGCCCGGTGTGAACATTGGTCGCCGCGACGAACAGCTCTGGCCCCGGCTCGCGGCGCAGCGCTTCGAAATCGACCAGCCGCACGAGATGGTCGCGCAGCGGGCTGAGATCGAGCGGATTGACGTCGTAAGGGCTGACGAAGGTGGAGAATGTGTCCCACATCGCGCCGACCTGCGGCAGCGCCGCGCGCCACGTCTCGAACCAAGTGTCGTAGATTCGGCGTTGCGCCGGCGTCAGCGAGCCTTCGGCGCTGACCGACAGCCAGAAGTCGTACAGCTTGCTCCGCGCGCCCTCACGGCCGCCCTGCAAAAGGCCGCTGGCGAAGACGGCGGCGTTCATCGCGCCGGCGCTGGCGCCAGAGATCGCGCCGATCTCGATGCGCTCGTCCTCGAGCAGCGCGTCGAGCGCGCCCCAGGTGTAGGCGCCGTGCGAGCCGCCGCCCTGCAGCGCCAGATTGACGAGCTTTCGCGCCGCCATCACGCGGCGGTCCAGCCGCCGTCGATCGACAGATTGGCGCCAGTGACCTGCGCCGCCGCGTCGGAACAGAGATAGACGGCCAGCGCCGCCACCTGCTCGACGGTGACGAATTGCTTGGTCGGCTGCGCGGCGAGGATCACGTCGTTGATCACCTGCTCACGCGTCATGTTGCGCGCCTTCATCGTGTCGGGGATCTGGTTCTCGACCAGCGTCGTCCAGACGTAGCCGGGCGAAATGCAATTGACGGTGACGCCGAAGGTCGCGAGCTCCAGCGCCGCCGTCTTGGTCAGGCCGACAAGGCCGTGCTTGGCGGCGACATAGGCGGATTTGAAGGGCGAAGCGACCAGCGAATGGGCGGAAGCGGTGGAGACGATGCGTCCCCACTTCTGTGTCTTCATGGCGGGGATCGCGGCGCGGATGGCGTGGAAGGCGGACGACAGGTTGATGGCGAGGATCGCGTCCCATTTCTCGATCGGGAAGCTTTCGATCGGCGAAACGAACTGGATGCCGGCGTTGTTGACCAGGATGTCGAGCGAACCCATTTTCGTCTGCGCCTCGCCGATCATCGCGGCGATCTCGGCCGGCTTGGTCATGTCGGCGCCGTTGTAAAACGCGCGCACGCCGAATTCCTTTTCGATTGCCGCGCGCTGGGCCTCGATCTGCGCCGCATCGCCCATGCCGTTGATGACTATGTCAGCGCCTTCCTTGGCCAAGGCGCGCGCGATGGCGAGCCCGATGCCGCTGGTGGAGCCGGTGACGAGGGCGTGACGCTTGGCGAGGGACATTTGGGGGGCGCTCCGTGCGACGGCGGCGCCGACTGCGGCGGCCGCCTCTCATATTGCAATGCAGCGAAAGAATTGCGACCGCAAAATGGCGGCGCCCGGGGCGCCCTTGCTCAGAGCGCCCAGTCGTGCGGCTTGATCTGCCGGCGCGCGGCCTCGGCGGCGAGTTTGGTCAGCAGCGGCATCGAGCGGGCGTCGTCGAGCCGGCGCATCTGGCGGACCTGATCGAGGCTGACCTTGGCGCCGAGTTGTTCGTTGAGCCAATCCTGGTCGAGCTTGATGTCGTAGCGCAGGAAGCGGAACAGCGGCCCGCGCGGCGCCGGGATCGAACTGAGATCGCCGAGTTCCGCGTTGATCGGCCAGGGCGTCGGGCTTTCGCCAAACAGCGACATCAGGGTCAGCACCAATTGCTGACTGTCGCCGATCTGCTGGATCATCGCCCGCAGCGCGAGGCGCGCCGAAGCGGCGCGGCTCAGGTCCTGAGTGTCGAAGCGGTCGCGGAACGTGCCGGCGCCGACCGAGACGATCGTGAGGTTTTCCGGCCCCGCCGCCCAACCCAAGCCCATGCTCGGCACATAGGCGGCGAGGAACAACGCGAGCGAAGGATTGTTGTGCGGCGTCAGGCCGCCGTCGACGAACAGTCCCTGCACGCCGTCGGCGATGGCGATTTCCTGCGGATCAAAATAATGGGGCGCGGCGGTGCTGGCGCGCACAATCTGCGCGAGGCGGTAATAGCGATTGCCCAGGAACCCGCGATCGGCCGGGGTCTCCCAATATTTGGAGCGCGGATTGTTCATCAGCACCCAGGCGCTGCCGGTGTCGAGACGCTTGAGGGTGACGCCGAGGCCCGTGTGCAAATCGTCGGTGTCAAACTGACGGTCGCCCATCACCGTCTCTAACTCTTTGGCCAACGCCGCGGCGTCGAAAATCGCCTTCCAGCCGGGCAGGCGCATCATTGGCGAGCGGAACACTTTCGGCGCGAGGCGCTGGTAGAAGTCGCTGAGCGTATCGACGCTATGGCCGAGCGCCAGACCGACGGCGATGATCGCGCCGGTCGAGGTGCCGCCGATCAGGTCAAAATGGTCGCACAGCCGAACCGGGCGCCCAGCTTGCTCCGCCAGCGTCAATTCGATCTGCTTGAGAAAGCCGAGCGCGACGATGCCGCGCACGCCCCCGCCGTCGAGCGCAAGGATGCGCTTGGGACCAGGCGCGAAGAGATGGCGGTCGCGGGCGGAGGGGGTGGTCGGCTGCGGGTCGCTCATGCACTCCTCCTTTCGCCGTTTCGATCACACGATTTCCATCGCCCTGTCCCAGGCCGAGACGTCGTCGAGCATAATTTCGGCGGCGCGCGCGGCGGCGCTGCGGGCGACCGTCGCGCTGGCGGGCGCGCTGTCGAGCGCGCGGCGCAGACGGCGCAACGCGACGCCGATGCGGGCCGAGCGCGCCCCCTGCCGCTCGACGTCGAGCAGATTGCGCAATCCGTTCAGCGCGGCGAACAGTCCCGGCCCGGCGCTGAGCGCGAGACCGACGGCGCTGAGCAACGACACTGGCGCTTTCACCAGCCCCGAGATCGCGATCCCCGCGAGACACGCTCCGACCGCCGCGGTCGCGAGCAGAATCACCATCGCGGCGCGGCGCAGACGCGCGTTGAGCCGGCGGAAGCGCCGATAGGCGCCGCGATGATAGGCGATCTGACGGTCGATCTCGACTTCGCTGAGATATTTGAGAAACGCCGGCGCGTCGCGTTCGGGCAAGAGCGCGGTTGGCGGCGCGGCGCGCAGCACCCGCGCCAGGCGCCAGTCGATCCACGAGCCGTCCGGGTCCGAGGGCGGCGCCGCGCCGGCCAGCACGCAGAATCTGGCGATGCGCGCGACTTCGGCGACCCGGCGGTAGTCGATCCACTTGCCGCGCCAGCGGCTGCGCTTGGCGACGTGCTGGTCAAGATAGAGCAGCCCTGTCATGCCGAACTGCAACGGCAGGGTGACCGGCGTCGCGACCGGGAACACCGCGCCAACGAAGCCGGAAGCGAAGTTGGCGCCGAACAGCAGCAACGAACGCGCCGCCAAGCTGCTGCGCCAACGCCGACCATAGGCCAGCGCCAGCGCGTCGCCGCGTTCTTGCTCGCGGCGCAGGGCGGCGAGCGCGGCGGAGCGGTCAACGCTCGCCGCCTTGTCGAGCGCGACGGCCCGCTCCCAAGCGTCATCCGGCGCCCCGTTCGCGCTTTCCTGCGGTTCGCCGATGAGCCGCAGCAATAGCGCATATTCGAAGCGTCGAGCCTGGCGGCTCTGATCCTCGCTCTGATACTCACCGAGCTTGCGCCGTTCGGTGACCCGGCGAGGCGGCGACAGCAGCGCCTGCGCGAGTTCCTCGGGCGTCGCCGCTTCAACCCCGCGCCGGCGCGGCGCGCCATCCAGGGGCGGGCCAACGCCGGCATCGACGGCGAAGCGCAGCGGCGCGCCCACCTCGGCGACCAGCGCCGGAAGGGAAGTCGGAATCTTGCTGAAATCCAAACCCGGCGTCAGCGCGGCGTCGCAGATCGCCGCCCCGCCACCGCTCGCATCGACCTCAAGACCAGCCTTGGCCGCCGCCTCGAGCACGGCGGCCGGCGGCGCGTCATCGCCCCGGAAGACGAGGCGCGTGCGCGTCGGCTCGTGGTAGACGTTGGGCCAGCGCGCCGCCGCCGCATGGGCCGCGGCCTGGAGAAGCGTCGCCGCCTGACCGATCGCCGCAACGTCCGACGCAGCGGCGTCCGCCCACAGCAGGTTGAGCGCCGGAGCGAGTCTCAGATCGTCTTTTCCGGGCGCTGCAAGCGGAGTGTGTGACATCGAATTCAATGTAATGCTGGATTTCGACATTCACTTGAAATTCAATCATGCGAGCTTGTCGAGTGAAAAATGGCTTGAAATGATGGACCCGCGCCGCCCCCCAGGCAGCGCCCGCGCTGGAGCTTCGCCCCTGTGACCCGCCATCCGCCCAAGCCTCGAATGGCGCTAACGCTCGGCGTCACCGGCCATCGCCTGAACCGAGCGCGCACGCCAGACGAGACGGGGCCAGGCGCGCCGCGCCCTTTCGATGTCGGCGCCGTCGCCAAGGCGCTCGACGAAGTCTGCGCCGCGGTCGCCGCTGGCCTTAACGCCATCGAGACCGGCGTCAAGCAGAGCTTCAGCGACGCGCCGCCAATCGTGACCCTGGTCTCCGCGCTCGCCGAAGGCGCGGATCGCCTCGCCGCCCGCGCCGCGCTGTCGGCCGGGTTCGCGCTCGACGTCGCGCTGCCCTGTTCAGCGCCGCTTTACATGACCAGTTTCGTCGACGAGGACTCGTGCGACGAATTCAACTCCCTTCTGGCGAAGGCGCGCGCCCGTCTGGTCCTGCCGCTCGCCGGCGACGCGGAGCAGCCGTTGGCCGAGCGCCTGCCCGCGGCTTTCGAGGCGGCAGGGCTGACGATGCTCGCGCTCTCGGACATCTTAGTCACGGTGTGGGACGGCAAGCCGGCCGAAGGGCGCGGGGGCACCGGCCAGATCGTCGAAGAAGCGGCGCGGCGCGGCGCGCCAATCATCGTCGTCGATCCGCAGAACGGAGCGATCCGGCTGCTATGGGCCGAAGCGAGCGCCGATGAGAACGCCGTGCGCCGCGCCCTCGACATTCCGCCCTGCCCACTCCAGCCGACGCTGGCGACGCTGATCGCTCGCTTGGTCGCGCCACCCACGGCAAGGGGCGAACAGGCCGGGCTCGCGGAATTCTTCGCCTGCCGGGTCGGCGCCGATGCGAGCCAGCGGGCGAGCCTGGTCTTCGATGGCCGTGACTTCGACGAGCCGCGCGCGCATTGGCCGCGCGTCAGCGCCGCGGTCGGCGCTTCGAGCGACAATCGCGCCGCGACCCGGGTCTACGCGCAGGCCCTGCGAGCGGCAGAAGACGTCGCGGTGCGCAACGCCTGGCGCTACCGCGTGCTGTTCCTGTTCAGCTCGATGGCGACGGTGATCGCCAGCGCGCTTGTCGCGGGCGCGGCGCGCTTTCGAGAGCTCCACCTCGCGGCTGCGTCGTTCGAATTCATCGCCGTCGCGCTGGTCGGCGGGCTCGTCCTGTTCGCCACCCACCGGCGCTGGCACCATCAGTGGTTCGAGTCGCGCGAAGTGGCGGAGCGGTTGCGGGTCGTCCCGCCGGCATGGCTGCTCGGCGCCTGGCCGGCCAACCTGAAGCCGAGGCAGGTGGCGTGGCCAGGCTGGTATGCCCGAGCGCTGGCGCGCGAACTGCCGCTGTTCACTGGCGAACTCGCCGATCTGCTCGGCGAAATCCGCGACATCCTCATGGCGCTAGTCGAGGAGCAGCTCGCCTATCACCTCGCCAACGCCAAACGGCTGGAGGGGCGCGACCGCGCTTACGAGATCGTCGGCGTCGGGCTGCTGATCGCCTCGCTCGCCAACAACGCCTTCTATGTCTGCGCCCATCTCGCCCTCGATCTCGCGATCCCCGTCATCGACGCGGCGGCCCTCGAAAGTTACGAGGCCTGGGGTCTGGCGGCGGCGATCTTTCTGCCAGCGGCGGCGACCACCGCCTATGGCGTGCGTCTGTTCGGCGACTATGAAGATCTCGCGCGCCGATCGCGCCGCACCGCCGAGCAATTGCGCGCGCTCAAGGCGCGCATGTCCGACGCGCTGGACCTGCCTTCGCTGCGCGGGGCGGTGGAAATGGCGGCGCGCGCGATGCTCTCCGATCTCGACGCCTGGCGAGTGGCGGTCGAGAGCCGGCGCCTGTCGGCGGGCTGAACGCTCAAGGGGAGGCGCCCAACGCTTCGACAAGCCGCTCGCGCCAAACCGCCGGGTCGAAGGCGGGCGCCGGGAAATCGATCCGCGCTGTGGCGCCGCCGGCGGCGAGGTCGAGCCCTTCGGCGTCGAGCCCGACCGCCCGCCAGACGCGCCGGTCCGTTTTACGCCTCTCCGTCAGCATCCCCTCAGATGCGTTGATGTCGGCGAGCAGCTCATCCTCGGCCGCCGCCAGCGCCGCCGTATCGCCCGGCGGAGCGAGGATGTCGGCCGGGTCGAGCGCAGCGGCGCGGCCGAAGCCGCCGTTGAAATGCACCGCTTCGATCCGCAGCCGATAAATCGCGAAATCGGCGAACTGCGCGTAGAGCTTGGCCTTGGGATTGCGCTGCAGGTAACGCTTGCGCGCGTAAGGGTCGGGACGGCGCAGGATCGGCCCGCCAAGCGTCACCCGTGGGTGGTTGAGCGGATCGCCGCGACCCGGCCGCGCCGTCAGCAGCAGCGAGCCGCGCGGATCGGCGGCGAGGTTCTTGGTGTGCTGGGAGAGCCCGGAGAACAGAAACAGCGGCGAGCCGCCGAAATCGCTGGCGCAGCCGACCCAGGTGGTCAGCGGCGCGCCCTCGGGCCCCAGCGTCGCCAGCGCGGCCGTGCGCGAAGCGCGCAACAGGCGCTTGGCCTCGGCGATGGCGCCCGGACGCAGGTCAGGGTCGCTCTCGACCACCATGATTCTCGTTCCTCGCCCAGCCTTCTCGGGGAGTGAAGCCGCGCAGCGCCGGGACGGTCAAGCCGCGGCGCGGTTGATCATTTGGCAAACCGGGCTATTTTTGGGGCTCGATCGGGCGCATGTTGCTGTATAGACGCGCTCTCGTCCGTGGAACGGCCCCGGGAGGGTCACACTTCGGCCGCGAAAGCCCTTATTGTGCCGTCCCAGTATGTGGGAAGCAACCGTCGCCTGCCGATGCGGCGCTGAAGCGAACGGAAACAGGAGCATCATGCCGACGATCGCCCTGGTCGACGACGACCGCAACATCCTGACCTCGGTCTCCCTGTCGCTGGAGGCGGAAGGTTACCGGGTGCAGACCTACACCGACGGCGCCAGCGCCCTCGACGGGCTCAAGGCCAGTCCGCCCGACCTTGCGATCTTCGACATCAAGATGCCGCGCATGGACGGCATGGAGCTGCTGCGCCGATTGCGCCAAAAATCGGACATGCCGGTGATCTTCCTCACCTCCAAGGACGAAGAGATCGACGAGCTGTTCGGCCTCAAGATGGGCGCCGACGATTTCATCCGCAAACCCTTCTCGCAGCGTCTGCTCGTCGAACGGGTCAAGGCGATCCTGCGCCGCTCCAATCCCAAAGACGCCGCCACCCAGAAAGAGAGCGAGGCCAAGGTCCTCGAGCGCGGCCGGCTGAAGATGGACCCAGAGCGCCACACCTGCACCTGGGACGACGAGCCGGTGACGCTGACGGTGACCGAATTCCTCATCCTTCAGGCGCTGGCGACCCGTCCCGGCGTCGTCAAAAGCCGCAACGCACTGATGGACGCCGCCTACGACGATCAGGTCTATGTCGACGACCGGACGATCGACAGTCACATCAAGCGGCTGCGCAAGAAGTTCAAGGTCGTCGAGCCCGAGTTCGAGATGATCGAGACGCTCTACGGCGTCGGCTACCGCTTCCGGGAAGCGTGACGCCACACCACAGGACCGAGACGCGGCGTTTGCGCCGCCGCGCGCAGCGATGAGCAGCGAAGTCGATAGCGAACCCATTCTCCCCTCCGCCGAAGGGCGGTGGCGGCGTTCGCGCGTGCGTGCGCGCATGCGCTTCGTCGGGCGCGCGCTGCTGTCGGGCTTCTCCTCATCGCTGACCCGCCGCATCGTCGTGCTCAATCTCGGCGGGCTATTGGTGCTGGTGGTCGGCTTCCTGCTGCTCAACCAGTTTCGCGCCGACATCATCGCCGCGCGAACCCAAAGCCTCAAAACCCAGGCGGGCATCATCGCCGCCGCGATCGCCGCCTCGGCCACGGTCGAGACCGACACGATCACCGTCGATCCCGAAAAGCTTTTGCAGCTCGCTCCGACCGAACCCGCCGCGGCGCCGCCGCCGAGCGATGAGGAATCGATCGAGTTCTCGATCAATCCCGAGCGCGTCGGACCGGTGCTGCATCGCCTCGTCACGCCGACCCGCACCCGCGCGCGCATCTACGACCGCGACGGGCTGCTGTTGCTCGATTCCAGCACGCTATCGACGCGCGGCCCGACGCTGGGCGGCGACGCAACCGCCGCCGCGATCGCGGAGCTGCCGTGGTGGCGACGCGCGTGGGTCGAACTGCGCCGCTATTTCACACCCGCCAAGAAGCGCCGCGCCGCCGAGGAATGGGGCACCAACGGCAAGTCGCTGCACGAAGTCGCCGCGGCGCTCGAGGGCAAGACCGAAGCGACGGTCAGCGTCGACGCCGCGGACGAAACCATCGTCTCAGTGGCGGCGCCGATCGAGCGCAGCGCCGATTCGATCCGTGGCGCGTTGCTGCTTTCGACGCAGGGCGGCGACATTGACTCTGTCATCGCTTCGGAACGCTGGGCGCTGCTGCGCTTCTTCCTGGTTCTGGCGGCGGTGATGTTCCTGTTGTCGCTGTCGCTCGCCCACACCATCGCCGAGCCGGTGCGCAAACTCGCCGAGGCTGCCGAGCGCGTGCGGCGCGGCATCAAGTCACGCCGGCAGATTCCTGATTTCACCGCCCGCTCCGACGAGATCGGCAATTTGTCCGGCGCGCTGCGCGACATGACCCAGGCGCTCTACAACCGCATGGACGCGATTGAGAGCTTCGCCGCCGACGTCGCCCACGAATTGAAAAACCCGCTGACTTCGCTGCGCAGCGCGGTCGAGACCCTGCCCCGGGTCAAGACCGACGCGTCGCGGGAGCGCCTGCTCGATATCATGCAGCATGACGTGCGCCGCCTCGATCGGTTGATTAGCGACATCTCCGATGCTTCGCGGCTCGACGCCGAGTTGGCGCGCGGGGACGCCGATCCGGTCGATCTGGTGGACATCGTCAAGGCGGTGGTCGCCATGGTCGAAGATTCGCAGCGCAGCAACGGCGTGCGGCTGAAGCTGACGGTGGAGCGCCGCGCGGCGCCGCGCGCGAGCGATTTCATCGTGCTCGGCTATGATTCGCGCCTTGCCCAGATCGTCACCAATCTCATCGACAACGCCTGCTCGTTCTCGCAGCCGGGCGGCCAGGTACGCGTGACGTTGCGCCGCGCTGCCGGCCGGCCGGCGGCCGACGGGAAAGCAACGGGCGACGAAGTGCTGGTTATCGTCGATGACGACGGACCCGGCATTCCGCCGCACGCGCTTGAGCGCATTTTCGAGCGTTTCTATACCGACAGACCTGATCAGGGGTTTGGGCAGAATTCCGGACTAGGACTGTCGATTTCGCGTCAGATTGTCGAGGCTCATGGCGGCCGGGTCTGGGCAGAGAACCGCCCGGCCGCGCCGGGAACAACCCCTACCGAGGAGGGCGCCACGACGCGCCACGGCGCCGGCGCACGCTTCACCATCGCGCTGCCGGCCGTCGCGCCGTGAGCGCGACCCCGCCGGGCTGGTCGGCGCTGCACGCGAGCGCGGTGCTGGTGGGCGAGCGGGGGGTGTTGCTGCGCGGCCCGTCGGGCGCCGGCAAGAGTTCACTCGCCCTCGCGCTGCTCGCAACAGCCAGAAATTGTGTGACTTTTTCTGCCTTGGTCGGCGACGATCGGGTCTACGTGCGTGTCTGTGCCGGCCGCCTACTGGCGCGCGGGGCGCCCGATTTCGCCGGCCGGATCGAGCGGCGCGGCAGAGGCGTGATCGACGTCGCCAGCGAGCCCGAGGCGGTGATCCGTCTCGTCGCCGACCTCTGCGACCGCGCCGGGCCGGCGCCGCCGCGCCTGCCCGAAGAGGCCGACCAGACCACCGAAATCCTCGGCCTCAGAATGCCCCGCCTCGCCCTCGATCCGGCCTTCGGACCGCTCGACCGGGCGGTCGTTGTACTCGAGGCCTTAATGAACCGTGTTTAGGATCAGTCGTTGCGCGTTACTAATTTTGCTTGAACAATGCGCCGCAGTGCACAAAACTGCGCCCTCCGCGAATGCCAGAGCGTTGGCCGGGGCGGCGGCGGCGCGCGAAACGATGGTAGATTGATGATTGGAATGGTCCTGGTCACTCACGGCCAGCTCGCCACGGGATTTCGCGCCGCGCTCGAACACGTCGTCGGTCCCCAGTCGCGATTCGAAACAATTACGATTGGCCCCGAAGACGACATGGAGCAGCGCCGCAGCGAGATTCTGAGCGCAGTGTCGCGCGTGCAGGACGGTAGCGGCGTCGTTTTGCTCACCGACATGTTCGGGGGCACGCCTTCGAACCTGGCGATCTCGGTGATGGACGGTGGTCGTATCGAAGTGATTTGCGGCATCAATCTGCCGATGCTGATCAAGCTGGCGACGCTGCGCGATGGCGCCGATCTCGATCATGCGGTGACGGAGGCGCGCGACGCGGGCCGCAAATACATTACGGTGGCGAGCAAGGTGCTAGCGGGGAAATGAACGACACGACGCTGCGGGAGGAAGACGAACCCTGTCCCCCGCCGCCGATCATGGCGGGCGCTCTCGTGCGCGATCTGCACATCGTCAATCGCAAAGGCCTGCACGCGCGCGCGACCGCCAAGTTCGTGCAATGCGTCGATCGCTTCGAAGCCGAGGTGAAGGTCACCCGTTGCGGCGAGACCGTCGGAGGCGATTCGATCATGGGCATTCTGATGCTCGGCGCCGGGATCGGCTCAACGATCACCGTCACCGCGCTCGGCGCCCAGGCGCAAGAGGCGCTCGACGCGCTCGAGGCGCTGGTCTCCAACCGCTTCGACGAGGACGAGTAAGCAACGCCGAGGCGCGCCTACTTCCAAGGCCTCACATGCGGAAATCTTCGCCGAGATAATAGCGGCGCACGTCGGGATGGGCGACGATCTCGTCGGGCGGCCCTTCGGTCAGGACGTGACCGCTGTGAATGATATAGGCGCGGTCGATCAGGCCGAGCGTCTCGCGCACATTGTGGTCGGTGATCAGCACACCGATGCCGCGTCCCTTGAGGTGGCGCACCAGATCCTGAATGTCGCCAACCGCGATCGGATCGATGCCGGCGAACGGCTCGTCGAGCAGCATGAACGAGGGCTTTCCCGCCAGCGCGCGAGCGATTTCGCAGCGACGCCGCTCGCCGCCCGACAGCGCGATCGACGGCGCTTTGCGCAGCCGCGCGATGTCGAACTCCTCCAGCAACGAATCCAGCGTCGCTTCGCGGGCGCGGCGGTTGGGTTCGGTGACTTCGAGCACGGCGCGGATGTTGTCCTCGACATTGAGGCCGCGGAAGATCGAGGCCTCCTGCGGCAGATAGCCGATGCCGAGCCGGGCGCGCTGGTACATCGGCAAGCCGGTGACCGGATAGCCGTCGAGTTCGATGACGCCCTTGTCGGGTTTGACGAGGCCAGTGATCATGTAGAAGACCGTCGTCTTGCCGGCGCCGTTGGGGCCGAGCAGGCCGACCGCCTCGCCGCGGCGAACGTAGAGGGTGACGTCCTGCACCACGGCGCGGGCGCCGTAAGACTTGCCGAGATTGTGGACGGCGAGATAGCCCTCGCCCGCCGCGGCCTCCGCGCTCGCGGACTGGGCGGCGGCGGCGCGCGGCCGTTTGCGTCGCTGAACCGAGGGCGCCTCGCTCATGTCCTTGCCATCCAGGCGGAGCGCAGGCGCATAGCTTTGGTCCGAAGCGGGAGCGTTGGCGCCATCTCTACTTCGGCGCCGCGGTCTTGTCATCGCCGCCCGGGCCGTTCGATCCGGGAATGAACAGCCCTTTGACCCTGCCAGCCGAGCCGGTGTCGACCGTCGCCTGGCCGGTGGTGAGGTCGTAGGTGAGCTTGTCGCCCTTGGTGACATTGCCGCCGTCGCTCAGCGTCACATTGCCGATCAACCAGACTTTGTTCTGCGCCTTGTCGTAAGAACCGCGATCGCCAGTCGCGACCTGCGTCTTGGAGATGACCGTCACCGGCCCGGCCGCGTCGAGGTGCTTGACGTGGCTGGAAGAGGCGCTCGGCGCCGCATCGGGCTTGGCTGGGTCGGTCTTGGCCGGGTCGGGCTTCGCCGCGTCGGTTTTGGCGGTGTCGGCGGCCGGCGTCGGCGCGTCGCCCGGCGCAGGGCCTTTCTCCATGAAGATCGTCATCATCGAGCAGGTCATTTTGGTGTCGCCCTGGATGACGACGACATTGCCGGTATAGACCGCTCTCTGCTCTTTATCGAAATAGACCAGCTTGTCCGCCTCGATCGACACCGGCTCCTTCGAATTGGCGCCGGGCAGCAACGGCGCCCCCGCGCTCGTCGCGGCGGCCGCGGGACCCGCCGCAATCAGGGTCAGCGCGAACGTCAGCGCGACGGCGCGTCGATCGAAGGCGATCATTCGGCGGGGCCTTTCATGTCGCTGAGCGAGGGCGCGCCGGTGTCGCCCGCAAAGGTCGAGTGCACGTGGCCGGTGAAGGTGAGTTCGCCGCCATTGTCGCGCGCTTCGGCCGAATCGGCGTGGATCGTCGCGCCGCTGTCGGTGACGACCGACACCGGCTGATTGGAGCGGTAGAGGCCGGACTTGAAGTCGATGTCGGCGCTGGAGAGCGTAACGTCATAGCTGGGGCTGCGCAGATGCACGTCCTGCGACAGCGTTAGCGATTGGCCGACGTTGTCGTAGACCCCGCTCGCGGCGGTGATCTTCATACGACTGTCGTCGGCCGTGGCGATGTCGCCGTCGATGTCCCTGAGCTCGACGGTCGCAGGATGGAGGACGTCCTGAATCGCCTTGACGGCGTTAATCACGTAGCCGCGCCCATCGCGCTTTGAGCCGGTCAGGCGCGGATGGTTCATGACGATCTTGGTTCCGTTAACGCTGAGCTCGCCGACCGTGAGATCGCCGACCTGGCGGCGCAACGGGTTGAACAGGGCAAACAGGACCATCGCCGCGATCGCAAGCAGCGTCAGCGTCGGCGTGGCGACGCGCAGGATGCGGACCAGCCGCGAGTGGCGCGTCGCGACAACGAAGGCGCGCCGACGGCTCTCCTCGCGATCCGCGGGCGGGTACGCGTCGATCGCGAACCTACGCCGGGGGGCCGCCCAATCCGCTCTGGTTGCGGGGGCCGACATGGTTTCCTCAAGTCAGTGCGCGGCGCCCGCGCAGCCGCGCGCCGCGTCGCCTAGCATAGTCGCTGCGCCAGTGAAACGAAATCCAAGGCGAAGTTAGGGCGATCTTCCACCCCCAAGCCGCCTCGGGCGATTGCTTCCGCGGCGGGATTGGGTTTAATCCGTGCCCTGTCGCCCCTCTCCTGGGCCGGTAGCTCAATGGTTAGAGCCGGCCGCTCATAACGGTCTGGTTGTAGGTTCGAGTCCTGCCCGGCCCACCAGCCCTCGCGATTCCTCAGGCCATTGATCGACAGGACCCGACCGGCCGTCCCCGCGCGCCCCACGCCCATCGCCGTGCTAGGAGAGCGGCGCGCTTCAGCCTTGGAGGCCCGCTTGTCTTCCCCCGCCCAAGCCCTCGTCAGCATCGACTGGGGAACGAGTTCGTTTCGCGCCCGCCTTGCCGGCGCCGATGGGCGCGCGCTCGAGGCGGTCGAGAGCGACACGGGCGCGCTCGGCTTGCCCCCCGGCGCGCACGAGGCGTTCCTCGCCGAGCGCATCAGCGACTGGACCCGTCGCTTCCCCGGGCTGCCGATTGTGCTCAGCGGCATGGTCGGCGCGCGCCTGGGCTGGATCGAGGCGCCTTATGTCCCCTGCCCGGCCGGCCTCGCCGAGATCGCCGCCAAAACCCTGAAGCTCGACACGGCGCGGCTCGGCCGCCTGCTCGTCGTCCCCGGCGTCAGCGCGACTGATGCGCAAGGCGCGCCTGACGTCATGCGCGGCGAGGAGACGCAGATATTCGGCGCACTCGTCGCCTGCAAGCGCGACAATGGCCTGTTCGTGCTGCCCGGCACGCATTCCAAATGGGTGCGGGTCGAAGCGGGGCGGATCGTCGCCTTCGCCACTTTCATGACCGGCGAGATCTTCGCCGCGCTGAAGGATCACACCGTGCTCGGTCGCATGATGGCGCCGGCGAGCGATGCGGCGCGCGGCGCCGAAGGCTTCGCGCGCGGGCTCGCGGCGGCCCAAGCGCTCGAACAGCCGGGCGATCTTCTCAGCGCCGTCTTCAAGACCCGCACCCTCGCCCTGTTCGACGCGCTGCCCGCCGACGCACTCGCCGACTATCTCTCCGGCCTGCTGATCGGCGCGGAAATCCTCGCCGGCGCACGCGGCGCGCGCGAGGCGACCCTCGTCGGCTCGGCGGCGCTGACCGCGCGCTACCGGACCGCCGGCGAAGCGCTCGGCGTCGAACTCACCCCTGCCCCCGAGAATTGCGCGACGCTTGGGCAGATCGCGCTGCTGGTGCAGCTCGGAAAGCTTTAAGTCGGCGGTCCGGCGGGCGGATTTGCCCGCCTGCCGCCCCTACCCATCGGCGCCCCCCCGACCTATATCCTGTCTCCGCCCACGCCTTTCGCCAATTGTCCGGAGTTTACGCGCTTGACCGCCATGACCGACGCGAGCCTCGACAAGATCCCCGTCACCGTCCTCACCGGCTATCTCGGCGCCGGCAAAACGACGCTGCTCAACCGCATCCTCTCCGAGCCCCACGGACGGAAATATGCGGTGATCGTCAACGAATTCGGCGAGATCGGGATCGACAACGAGCTGATCGTCGGCGCCGACGAAGAAGTCTTCGAGATGAACAACGGCTGCATCTGCTGCACCGTGCGCGGCGATCTGATCCGCATCATCGAAGGCTTGATGAAGCGCAAGGGCAAGTTCGACGGCATCATCGTCGAGACGACCGGTCTCGCCGACCCGGCGCCGGTCGCGCAGACCTTCTTCGTCGACGAGGACGTGCGCGAGGCGGCGCGCCTCGACGCCGTCGTGACGGTCGCCGACGCCAAGTGGCTGAGCCAGCGCCTGCGCGACGCGCCGGAAGCAAAGAACCAGATCGCCTTCGCCGACGTCATCGTTCTCAACAAGACCGACCTCGTCACGCCCGCCGAGCTGCGCGAGGTCGAGGCGCGCATACGCGCGATCAACCCATACGCGACGCTGCACCGCGCCGAGCGCTGCGACGTCGCCATCGCCGACGTGCTGGAGCGGCGCGCCTTCGATCTCGACCGCATCCTCGACATCGAGCCGGAGTTTCTTGAGGTCGACGACCACGAGCACGACCACAGCCACGGTCACGACCATCATCACGATCAGGATCATGGGCACGGCCTCAAGCACTACCATGACGAGGACATGCAATCGATTTCGGCGCGGCTCGCCGGCGATGTCGATCCCGACAAGTTCATGCCGTGGATCAACCGCCTGACCCAGGAGCGCGGCCTCGACATTCTGCGCTGCAAGGGGATCGTCGCCTTCAAGGGCGATCCCAAACGCTTCGTCTTTCAGGGCGTCCACATGATGCTCGACGGCGAGCCGCAGCGCGAGTGGAAGGCGGGCGAGACGCGCGAGTCGAAGGTCGTGTTCATCGGCCGCAATCTCGACGAAGCGGCGATCCGCGCGGGCTTCCTCGCCTGCGCCGCCTGACGCGCGCCGCCAGCGGAAGTCGTTAGACATGGCCGAGCCGACCCAATCGCTCACTGCTCACGTGCGGCCGCTCGAGGCTGGCGCGCTGATCGTCGCCGCCGCGTTTCTGGGCTCTGAGCCGGCCCTGGCGCTGGCGGATGGCGTCGTGCTGGTCGGCGAACCGGGCGCGCAGCGGCGCATCGCCGCCCATCCGGACGGCGCGATCCTGGTCATCGCTCGCGACGGCGAAGCGCTGCTGACCGGGGGCGACGACGGCCGCGTCGTGCGGCTCCTCGCCGACGGGCGCCTCGAGACGATCGCCGACGAGAAGGGGCGCTGGATCGACGCGCTGAGCGCGCGCGCCGGCGCGATCGCCTGGTCGGCCGGCAAGCAGGCGCGCGCCCGCGATCCTGCTGGGACGATCAAGTCCTTCGCCGCGCCGACCACCGTGCGCGGCCTGTCGTTCCTGCCCAAGGGCTATCGCCTTGCGCTCGCTCACTACAATGGCGCGTCGTTATGGTTCCCCAACGCTGCGGCCGAGCCCAGCGTGCTCGAATGGAAGGGTTCGCATCTCGACGTCAGCGCTTCGCCCGACGGGCGGTTTCTCGTCACCTCGATGCAGGAGAACGCGCTGCACGGCTGGCGGATCGCCGACGCGCGCAACATGCGCATGACCGGCTATCCCAGCAAGACGCGCTCGCTCGCCTGGTCGCACGACGGCCACTGGCTGGCGACCTCGGGCGCCGACGCCTGCGTCGTCTGGCCGTTCAAGGACAAGGACGGGCCGATGGGCAAGCCCCCGCGTGAATGCGGCGTGCGCTCCTCGCGCGTGACCCAGGTCGCCTTTCATCCGCGCGCGCTGGTCGTCGCCATCGGTTACACCGACGGCATGGTCCTGCTGTGCCGCCTCGTCGACGCCGCCGAAATCCTGGTGCGCCAACCTGGCGAGGGCGCGGTCAGCGCGCTGGGTTGGGATGCGACCGGCGCCCGCCTGATCATTGGCCTCGACAGCGGCGTGGCCGGACTGCTGACGCTGCCTGCTTGAGCTTTCTTCCAAAAAAGGATCGCCATGACCCCGGACGCTTCGCCACTCTTTCAACCCCTTCGTCTCGGCGATCTTGAATTGCCCAACCGCGTCGTCATGGCGCCGCTGACGCGCAATCGCGCCAACCACGGCACGGACGTCGCAAGCGAGCTTGCCGCGACTTATTACAGCCAGCGCGCCAGCGCAGGGCTGATCGTCTCCGAGGGCACGCAGATCAGCCGTCAGGGCCAGGGCTACGTTTGGACGCCCGGCCTTTACAACGAGGCGCAGGTCGAGGGCTGGCGGCGTGCGACCGACGCCGTGCACACCGCGGGCGGGCGCATCTTCGCCCAAATCTGGCATGTCGGGCGCATCTCGCATGTCTCGTTGCAGCCGGGCGGCGGCTCGCCGGTCGCGCCTTCGGCGATCCGCGCCAAGACCCGCACCTTTCTCGAGACCGGCTTTTCTGAAGTCTCCGAGCCGCGCGCGCTCAGCCTCGCCGACATCGCCGGGGTCGTCGCCGACTTCGGCGCCGCCGCCGCCAACGCCAAGCGCGCCGGCTTCGACGGCGTCGAACTGCACGGCGCCAACGGCTATCTGATCGACCAGTTCCTGCGCGATGGAACCAACCAGCGCAGCGACTCCTACGGCGGCTCGGTCGAGAACCGCGCCCGCTTCGCGCTCGAGGTCGTTGACGCCGTATTGAAGGTCTGGCCGGCAGGGCGAGTGGGCATCCGCTTGGCGCCGGTCAGCCCGGCCAATGACATCGCCGATTCCAACCCGGCGACGATCTTCGGCTATCTCGTCGCGCGTCTAGGCGAACGGCGCCTCGGCTATATCCATATCGTCGAAGGCGCGACCGGCGGCGACCGCAACATTGCGTCGTTCGATTATCTCGCGCTGCGCCGCGCCTTCAGCGGCGCCTATATCGCCAACAACGGCTACACCCGGGAACTGGCGATCGAAACATTGGCGCAAGGGCGCGCCGATCTCATCGCTTTCGGCAAGCCGTTCGTCTCCAACCCCGACCTGGTCGAACGCCTGCGCCGCGACGCCCCGCTGGCATCGCCCGAGCGCGAAACCTTCTACGGCGGCGGAGCCAAGGGTTACACCGATTACCCGGCGCTCGCGGAGGGGTAGATCGCGCTGCGGCCGGCGGCGCGGCTCAGCCGCCCGCGCCGGTCCCCGTTCCTTCGGTCGCCAGCGTCGCCTCGTCGGCCGACATGACGTTGCCGCGCCAGACGAAGCGCTCGGTGTTCCAGCCTTCGAGCCACAGCCAGGGCAGCAGCGCATCGCGGGCGATCCAAGCGAGGGGCGAGGAGAGCGTCAGCGGCCAGCCGGCTGCGTAGGCGAGCCCGGCTTCCGCGCCATACCAGAGCAGCGCCGCGATGAGGACGGCGACCGGCGCGGCGAGGCCTAGCGACTCGGCGCCGACGCCCGCCGCGATCAGCGTCACGAGGCTGGTCGTCAGCACTTCGGGCGCGAAATAGAGCGCGAAGGTCGCACGCCGCAGCCGCGCCCAGCGCACCTGCCGCGCCCACATGTCGCCGATGCGCCGCAGTCCCAGCGGCTGCTGGAACGGTCGGCTGACGAGATGCGCGCGTAGGCCGGCGCGGTGGACGAGCTTGGTCGAGGCCGCGTCCTCGGCGATCTCGGCCCCTAGCGCCTCGATGCCGCCGCCCGCTTCCAGCACGGCGCGGCGCCACAGCATCGTCTTGCCCTGGGCGAAGCCGAAGCCGAGCGTCTCGGCGCAATATTGCCAGCGCGCCTGGTAGGTGTTGAGGAACGCGCATTCGATCTCGGCGGCGAAGCTTTCGGGCTGCGCACCGATCGGGGGCGCGCAAACGATGCCGGTGTCGTCGCGCCAGCGCGCCTGCAGCCGCTGGATGTAGTCGCGCGGCATCGAGACGTTGGAATCG
This sequence comes from uncultured Alphaproteobacteria bacterium, assembly GCA_963835215.1. Lineage (GTDB taxonomy): Bacteria > Pseudomonadota > Alphaproteobacteria > Rhizobiales > Beijerinckiaceae > Roseiarcus. Next base: position 360,161 of record CAWIES010000002.1, read on the forward strand.
GCGATGATCACCCAATCGCGCTTGGTTGCGTTCCAGCCCTTGACTACGTTGTTGAGCTTGGGATTGGCGCTGACCCGGTCATCGCCGATCAACAGCCGCGAGGGGATGCGCGGGTTTGCCGCCATCGCCCGGCGGGCGAGCGGCGCGATCGGGTCGGCGGCGTCGGCGACGCAGAAGACGATCTCGTAGTCGGGATAGTCGAGGGCGAAAATCGAAGCGAGCGTCTGCTGGGAGAAGGACTCGACGCCGCACAGCGGCTGGACGATCGCAACCGGCGGCGCGCCGTCGGGGGCGGCGAGCGGAGCGCCGCCGCGACGGCAACGAAAGGCGGCGATGGCGGCGCTGAAAACATGAACCGCGATACCGGCGCCGGCTGCGCCGGCAGCCAAGGCGGAGATGGTCATCCGGGTCCTCGAGCCGCGTTCACGCCGCGAATCGGCGGCGCAGCATATTGCCGCGTCCAAGCGACGCTTCTATGAAGGCGCATGTCCGCCCGCCCGACCGTCCGCTTCGCGCCCTCCCCGACGGGGCTCATCCACATCGGCAATGCGCGCACCGCGCTGGTTAACTGGCTCTTCGCGCTGCGCCAGGACGGGCGCTTCATTCTGCGCTTCGACGACACCGACGCCGAGCGTTCGCGCGTCGAATACGCCGAGGCGATCGTCGTCGACCTCGCCTGGCTCGGAATCGCCCCAGACTTCCAGTGCCGCCAGTCCGAGCGCATGTCGCTTTACGACCAAGCGGCCGAGGCGCTGAAGGGGATGGGCCGGCTCTATCCGGCTTACGAAACCGCCGAGGAGCTCGATCGGCGCCGCAAGCGCCAGCAGGCGCTCGGCCGACCGCCGATCTACGATCGCGCGGCGCTCGCGCTCAGCGAAGCGGACCGCGCTGGCTTGGAGGCGCAGGGTCGTCGCCCACACTGGCGCTTCCGGCTCGAACCAACGATCGTGCGTTGGGACGATGCGGTGCGCGGCGCGAGCCACATCGATTGCGCTTCGCTATCCGACCCGGTGCTCAAACGCGAGGACGGCAGCTATCTCTACACGCTGCCCTCGGTGGTCGACGACATCGACCTCGGCGTCACCCATGTCATCCGCGGCGACGACCACGTCACCAACACCGCGGTGCAGATCCAGATCTTCGAGGCGCTCGGGCGCTCAGCGCCGACCTTTGGCCATCACAACCTGCTCACCGACGCCAGCGGCGAGGGGCTCTCCAAGCGCACGGGCGCGCTGTCGATCCGCGCGCTGCGCGAGAGCGGCGTCGAGGCGCTCGCGGTCGCCGCGCTGGCGGTGCTGGTCGGTTCGGCCGAGGCGGTCAGGCCGGTCGCCTCGCTGAGCGAACTCGCGAGCGCGTTTGAACTGACCGACATCTCGCGCGGCGCGGCGCGTTTCGACGAAGCAGAGCTGCGCGCACTGTCGGCGCGCATCCTGCATCATTTGCCGTTCGAGGCGGTGCGCGAGCGGCTGGAGGCGCTCGGGATCGTCGGGCCGTTGGCGGAGGCGTTCTGGGCGGCGGCGCGCGGCAACCTTGCTCGCTTCGAGGAGGCGGGCGAATGGTGGGGCGTGATCCAAGGGACGATCGCGCCGATCGTCGAGGACCGCGCCTTCCTCGCCCAGGCCGCCGCCTGCCTACCGTCCGAGCCATGGAATGAGACGACCTGGGGCGCCTGGACGAGCCAAGTCAAGGCGTTGACCGGCCGCAAGGGGCGCGAGCTCTATCATCCGCTACGGCTGGCCCTAACGGGGCGCGAGTCGGGACCGGAACTCGCCGCCCTCTTGCCGCTGATCGGCCGCGTCAGAGCGTTGGATCGATTAGCCGCACCCGCCGCTTGACGCCATCGGGGCCGACGCTCTCGACCGTCTGGCCCTGATCCTCGCCGTAGCGCGATCCGGTCTGCGGCGCGGCGCCGGCAATGCCCGAGGCCTCGCGACTGATCGTCGCCGCCGCCTGGCTGAGCGCGTCGACGCCCGGGTCTGGACTCTGCATCGCCGACTTGAGCTTGGACTTAGGATCGAGCTTGGGATCAGCCTTGGGCCGCGACAGTTCGATCGACTTCTCGGCGGTAACGTAGACGTCGCCCTTCGACTCGCGCCCGAGCTTGGCCTCGGCGCCGGCCAAGGCGTCAGCCCAGCTTTCGCCGCGCGGCCGACAGGAACAGGTCGAATCATAACTCTGGCGGAACTTCAGCGCGTTAGGGCTATCGACGTAGCGCCCACCGCTGATCGACACCGCCTGCTCGATCTGGCCCGAGGCCGGGTAAGTATAGAGCGAGACCTCGGCGTTGGGGCACAACGCGCGGCACATGTCCTCAAGCCCGGCCAAGCGTCCGGCGCTCGCCGAATAGGAGACGGGGAAGAACGCCCCGTCGCAGCTTCTGACGCACACCGCCTTCGCGCCGGCCTGGGCTTCGGTGCTGTCGAGCGGCGTGTCGGGCGACAGCGGCATCGTTTCGACGTCGTTGGACCTCTGGTTGCCGAAGATCGCGTCGAAAATGTTGGCCGGCTGCGCCGGCGTCGCGCATTGCGCGTTGTAACGGGCGACGAGATCGCCGCGCCCGCCCGGGCCGCCGCCGACGCGGTTCTGCAATTCGTCGAGATTGGCGCGCATGCGGCTGATCTGACCGTTGATGTCGCCACATTGGGCTGGCGGCGCCGAGCCGAAAAACAGGAATTGCTTGCGCTCGCAACCGATCGACCTGGCGTAGGAGACGGTGCGGTCGAGTTCGGCGCGCTGACGATCGGCGGCGGCCTGGTACTCGCCTGTGGCGTCGGTGCGCGAAGCGTCGGCGATCGACTGCCTGAGCCGCTGGCAATCGACGCTCTGCTGGGCCGAGACATGGCCGAGCGTGCTGGCCGCCGCGACAACCAAAGCCAGGCCGAAGGCGGCGCGGCGGGCGATGGCGTCGATCCTGCGTTTCGTCATTCTGCCGCTCAAAGAGAATCTGTGGACTTAGGCTGCGCCCGCGCGCCCGACGAACCGGTTCTATCGCCGGACAACGCGGCGACATCATGGCTTTGGGAATCGCTCGCCCAATGACCTGCGAGCGACGCAGCGCGCGGCGCTTTTACGCATTTTTTTGGCCCCGCGCCATAGGGGCGGACACTTGGCTGGCCTCAACGGCCCCTCTCGGGGCATAGTCGCGCCCATGAGCGAATCTGGCGGGGAATCCGAACCCCCTGGCGCCAACGCGCCCGAATTCTCAGTCAGCGAACTGTCGAGCGCCCTCAAGCGCGCGATCGAGGACCGCTTCGGCTATGTGCGGGTGCGCGGCGAGATCTCCGGCTATCGCGGTCCCCATTCGTCCGGCCACGCCTATTTCTCGCTGAAAGACGCGGGCGCACGGCTCGATGCGGTGATCTGGAAGGGCGTGTTCGGCCGCATGCGGGTGAAGCCCGAGGAAGGGCTGGAAGTCGTCGTCACCGGCAAGCTCACCACTTTCGCCGGCAAATCGGCCTATCAGATCATCGTCGAATCGCTGGAGCCGGCGGGCGTCGGGGCGCTGATGGCGCTGCTCGAAGCGCGGCGGCGCAAGCTCGCCGAAGAGGGCTTGTTCGACCCCGCGCGCAAACAATTGCTCCCCTTCCTGCCGCGTGTGATCGGCGTCGTGACCTCCCCGACCGGGGCGGTGATTCGCGACATCCTGCATCGCTTGGCCGACCGCTTTCCCGTCCACGTCCTGGTCTGGCCGGTCCGCGTGCAGGGAGAAACCTCGGCCGAGGAAGTCGCGCGAGCGATTCGTGGCTTCAACGCCTTCGCGGTCGATGGGCCGATCCCGCGCCCCGACCTCATCATCGTCGCGCGCGGCGGCGGCTCGCTCGAAGACCTGTGGAGCTTCAACGAGGAGATCGTCGTGCGCGCGGCGGCGGAGAGCGACATTCCGCTCATCTCCGCCGTCGGCCATGAGACCGACACGACGCTGATCGACCACGCCGCCGACTTGCGCGCGCCGACCCCGACCGCAGCCGCCGAACTCGCAACGCCCGTGCGCGCCGAGCTGCTGGCGAGCCTCGCCGATTTCCAGGGACGGCTTGCCGGCGCGGCGCTGCGGCTCGCCGAGCGCCAACGCGCCGAACTGCGCTCGCTCGCCCGCGCCTTGCCTTCGGGCGAGGCGATTCTCGCCGGGCCGCGCCAGCAGCTCGACACGGCGAGCGCCGCGCTGCGCGCGCGCGCCCGCGCTGGCTTTGACGCGCGTTCGCTCACGCTCGCCCATCTTTCGCGCCGGCTGGCGCGCCAATCGCCGCAAGCGCGGCTGGCGGCGCTCGACGAGCGCCGGCGCGGGCTGGGTCAGCGGCTAACGCGCGCCGGCGCCAGCCTGACGACACGCACCGGCGAGCGGCTCACCAGCGCCGCGCGGCGTCTCACCGCGCTGACGCGTGCCGAAGGGCGGCGCGGCGCCGAACGCGCTGGGGTGGTCACCCAGCTCGAGGGCCGGCTGCGGCGCGCCTTCGCCGAGGCGCAGCAGCGACGCGGGGCGCGACTGACGGCGGCGACGCAACTGCTCGGCGCGGTCGGATATGTCAACGTGCTGGCGCGCGGCTTTGCGCTGGTGCGCGACGCGAACGATGCGCCGTTTCCGCGCGCCGCGGGAATCGGGCCGGGCCAGGCCCTGCGTATCCAATTCGCCGACGACGTGATCGCCGCCACCGCCGACGGCCAGGGCGCTGAACCGACGGCGAAGCGAAGCAAGCCGCGCGCGAGCGGTGGCGGGCAAGGTTCGCTGTTCTGAAGGGGTAGCTCCGACCGCGATTGTCGGGTTGCGCAGACAGGCGTATTTCTGGCGGTCTTGGGCGGTCATTCGTCGACATTCGCCGGCTGACCGGCCCGGAGCCACAACGGTAGAACGAGGAAAACGGCTTAGCCATGCCGGACGGCGCCTCCACCGCTCATCTCTATCGTCCCAAGCTCGTGACCGTGCTGGACGAAGGCTATGGCGTCGCCGCGTTCCGGCGCGACGCCACAGCGGGATTGACGGTCGCGGTGGTCGCGCTGCCTCTGTCGATGGCGATCGCCGTCGCCTCGGGCGTCGGGCCGGAACGTGGTCTGTACACTTCGATTGTCGGCGGGTTTCTCGTGTCGGCGCTGGGCGGAAGCCGGTTTCAGATCGGCGGCCCGGCCGGCGCGTTCATCGTCCTCGTCGCAGCAGCGGTCGCCAGATTCGGCGTCGAGGGTCTGCTGCTCACGGTGCTGGCATCCGGACTGATGCTCACCATCATCGGCGCACTTCGTGTCGGCGCGCTCATTCGCTACATCCCGCATGCCGTGACCGTCGGCTTCACCTGTGGGATCGCCGTCACGATTCTTGCAAGCCAGATGAAGGACCTCGGCGGTCTGACTTTGGCGGGGGCCGAGCCGGGGCCGTTGCTGGCGAAACTGGCGGCGCTGTCCTCCGCAATTGACACGCTCAATCCCGCCGCGCTCGTCGTGGGAGTCGGCTCGGCTGCCTTGATTTTCCTGCTGCGTTGGTGGTGGCCGTCGTGGCCGGGCATGCTGACGGCCGTTGTCGTGGCCTCGGTGGCGGTCTTGGCGTTGGGATTGCCCGTCGAGACGATCGGCACGCACTTCGGAGGAATCCCAAATGGCCTGCCGACGCCGCATCTGCCGTTGCTGGCGCCCGATCGAATCCTGGAGATTCTGCCGACCGCCCTGTCGTTCACGCTGCTCGGAGGGATCGAGAGCCTTCTCTCCGCGAAGGTGGCCGACGGAATGACCGCCCGCAAGCACCGCTACAACATGGAGCTGGTCGCGCAGGGGATCGCGAATATCGCATCCGCGCTGTTCGGCGGAATCAGCGTCACAGGGACGATCGCGCGTACCGCGACCAACATCCGCGCCGGCGGCAAAAGCCCGATGTCGGGCATCATGCACTCGATCTTCCTGTTGGCGTTCATGCTGGTCGGCGCGAGGCTGGCGGCGTTCGTCCCGCTGTGCGCGCTCGCGGGCGTACTGGTGGTGGTGTGCTGGAACATGGTGGAGAAGAAAGAGTTTGCCGCGTTGCTTGGCGACTGGCGGACAGCCGTGGTGCTGCTCGCAACCTTCGGGCTGACGCTGGTGCAGAACCTCACTTTCGGAATTGTCGCCGGCTGCGCGCTCGCGGGAATCCTGGCCCTCCTCGGTCGAGCGGCGACCAAGACGGACATCTAGGCCGCCTATGATGCAATCGTCGCCACCGGCAAAGCGCGGCAAGCCGCGCTCGGGCGACGGCGGGCAGAGCTCGCCGTTCTGAACTGCTGTGGAGTCGAGTGTGACGGAAGCGAGAATCGCGACGCTGCTGGATCGGATGACGGTCGAGGAACACGTTTCGCTGCTTGCGGGTCGCGACTTCTGGACGACGGTTCCAATCGAGCGGCTCGGCGTTCCCGCAATCAAAGTCTCCGATGGTCCCAACGGCGCGCGTGGCGGCGGCGCCTTCATCGGCGGCGTCACCGCCGCGGCCTATCCCGCAGCGATTGCGCTCGCGGCGAGCTGGAACGTCGCCCTGGTCAGGGAGGTCGCCGAAGATCTCGCGCAGGAGGCGAAGTCGAAAGGCGCGCGCGTGCTGCTCGCGCCGACCGTCAACATCCATCGCTCGACGCTGAATGGCCGCAACTTCGAGTGCTATTCGGAAGACCCGTTTCTCACCAGTGAACTCGCCGTCGCCTACATATCGGGACTGCAAAGCCGGGGCGTCGGCGCGACGGTCAAGCATTTCATCGGCAACGAATCCGAATATCAGCGCACGACCATCAGCTCGGACATCGACGAGCGCACGCTGCGTGAAATTTACCTGCCGCCTTTTGAGGCCGCGGTGAAGCGCGCAAAGACCTGGGCGCTGATGACCTCCTACAATCGCTTGAACGGAACCTATGTGAGCGAGCGCGCCGAACTCGTGAACGGCGTGCTGAAGCGCGAGTGGGGCTTCGACGGCGTCGCGATGTCGGATTGGGACGGCACGCGTTCGACCGCGGAAGCGCTGAACGCGGGGCTCGATCTGGAAATGCCCGGTCCTGGAGTCTTCCGGCGCGAGAAACTGGTCGAGGCTCACAAGTCTGGCCTCGTCGCCAGCGCGGCCATTCGCGAGGCGGCGCATCGTATCCTGAGGCTCATCGAGAGAGTGGGCGCGTTCGAAGACCCGGTCGTCCCCGAAGAGCGCGCCGAGGACCGAGCGCACACGCGCGCGCTGATCCGCCGCGCCGGCGCGGAAGGGATCGTTCTGTTGAAGAACTCAGGCGCGCTGCCGCTCGCGCCGCGCCAGGGCGCGAAGATCGCCGTCATCGGGCCGAACGCGAAATCGGCGCGGGCGATGGGCGGCGGCAGCGCGCAGCTCAATCCGCACTATCTCGTCTCGCCGTTCGACGCGCTGCGCGAGGCGCTCCCCGACGCTGCGGTGAGTTACGAACTCGGCGCCGACAATCGCCGGCTCGCAGCGACGATCAAGGGCGAAATCCTTGCCGAGTTCTTCGAGGGAACCGAGTTTTCCGGTCCGGTCCGACGCAGGGTGGAAGTCGACGAAGGCGTCTTCATGTTCGTGGGCGCCGAGGGACCGGGCGTTTCCCCGTCGAGCTTTTCCGCTCGTCTGCGCACGCTGCAGACCCCCGACGCCTCAGGCGACCACCAGTTCAGCTTGATCTCCACCGGACCCTCGCGCCTCTATGTCGATGGCGAACTGGTGGTCGACAATTGGAATTTCGCCTTTGGCGAAGAGTATTTTGCCACCGCGAGCGACGAGGTCTCCAATGTGCGGCGGCTCGAAGCTGGACGCGCCTATGAAGTCATCGTCGAATGGCGCTCGCCCGCTCACCGACAACGGCTCAATTTGACCGTTCTGCGCATCGGCCTCAGCCGCATTGTCGGCTCGGACGCGATCGAGCGCGCGGCCGCGCTGGCCAGGGACGCGGACGTTGCATTGCTGTTCGTCGGCCTCAACGGCGAATGGGACGCCGAGGCCAAGGATCGCCCAAATCTCGATTTGCCTGGCGGCCAGGACGAGCTCATCCGCCGCGTCGCTGCGGCCAATCCCAACACGATTGTCGTGCTTCAGAGCGGGTGCCCCGCCTTGATGCCTTGGCTCGGCGAGGTCGCGGCGGTATTGCAGGCTTGGTATCCCGGACAGGAGGTCGGCCACGCCATCGCCGATGTTCTGCTCGGCAAGGCGGAGCCCGGCGGTCGATTGCCGCAGACATTCCCGCGTCGTCTCGAAGACGATCCGACCCGGATCAACTATCCCGGCGAAGCCGGCCGCGTGCGCTACGGCGAAGGCATTTACGTCGGCTACCGCTACGCAGAGAAATTGAAGATCGCGCCGCTGTTCCCCTTCGGCTTTGGCCTCTCCTACACGCGCTTTACCGCCGGGCGGCTCCGGCTCGACAAGAGCGAACTCGCGCCCGGCGATATGCTTGCGGTTGCCATCGACGTGACCAACACGGGGGATCGCGCCGGCTCGACGGTGTTGCAGCTCTACGTCGCCGACGCCGAGGCGAGCGTGTCGCGACCCGGCAAGGAGCTGAAGGGTTTCGCCAAACTCGCGCTGGCGCCGGGCGAAACGAAGACCGTCACACTAAAGCTCGACATGCGCGCATTGGCGTTCTTCGACGTCACGACCAAGCGCTGGGTGGCGGAGGCCGGAGCGTTCTCGGCGCTGGCAGGATTTTCGAGCGCCGAGATCATCGCCGAGGCTGCATTCCGGCTTTCGGCCGATTGGGTCGAGACCGACAGCCCCGCGTAGGGGCTCACGCTCTGCGATCACGCTTTATTCATCCCCCTATTTTCGCTGCGTCGAATAAAATGGGCCGAGCGGAGCCACGAACGCCCAAGGCTTCAGCCGTCGGGAGACTTCGCATGGAGCGGAAAAAGGCGTCCGATTTCCCGCAAGAGCTGCTCAACCTGTTTGATGGCTACGTCCATGGCCGGATGAACCGTCGTGAATTTCTCGACGGCGCCCAAAGATTCGCGGTCGGCGGCATGACCGCGGCAATGCTCTTCGAGATGCTCAGACCCAATTACGCTTGGGCCGTGCAGGTTCCCCCTGACGACAAACGCATCAAGGCGGAATACGACACCGTTCCCTCGCCGGCCGGGAACGGCGAGATCAAGGGCTATCTCGCCCGTCCGGCGAACACGGATAAGCTGCCAGCCGTCCTCGTCATCCACGAAAATCGCGGGCTCAACCCATACATCGAAGATGTCGCCAGGCGCCTGGCGGTGGCGAATTTCATTGCCTTTGCTCCCGATGCGCTGACCTCGGTGGGCGGCTATCCCGGCGATGACGAGAAGGGCGCGGCGCTATTTCGTCAGGTTGATCCCGGCAAACTGTTGGAGGACTTCATCGCCGCGGCGCGGTGGCTGAAAGCGCGCCCCGACAGCACAGGCAAGCTGGGCGTCGTTGGCTTCTGCGTCGGGGGCACCGCCGCCAATCAGCTCGCGGTCCATTTGGGCTCGGAGCTCGACGCCGTCGTTCCCTTCTATGGAACGCAGCCGAGCGCCGCCGATGCGGCGAAAATCACTGCGCCGCTCAACGCCCAATATGGCGAGCTCGACACCCGCGTCACCAGCGGATGGCCCGCGTTCGACGCCGAGCTTACGCAAGCGCACGTTCCGCACGAGGCGCATATCTACAAGGGCGCCAACCACGGCTTTCACAACGACACCACGCCGCGCTACGACGAGGCGGCGGCGAAGGAAGCTTGGCAGCGAACGCTGGATTGGTTCAATCTCTATCTGCGAAGCTGAGGCGGGGCCTATTTGCGGCCGCGCGCCCGCGCAATGGAGGGTCGGAGACACCATGAAGGCGACAAGTCCTCCGGCCGCCGCGACCGCTTCGGCCAACATCACCGCGCGGATTAAAGAGCTGGGCGACTGGCGCGGTGAAACTCTCGCGCATGTGCGCAAACTCATCCACGACGCCGACCCCGACATCGAGGAAGAGTGGAAATGGATGGGAACGCCCGTCTGGTCCCATGACGGCATCGTCTGCACCGGGGAAAGCTACAAGCAGGTCGTGAAGCTCACCTTCGCCCGCGGCGCCGCCCTCAACGACCCGAAGGCGCTGTTCAATTCCAGCCTGGAGGGGAACGTGCGGCGCGCCATCGATCTACGCGAGGGCGAGACGCTCGACGAGGCCGCCTTCAAGCGGCTCATTCGCGCCGCCGTCGCGGCCAACTCTGCCGCGCTTGCTGAGCGGGCGCGCAAGAAAAAATAAGTAGGGCTCAGACGCGCGCGGATTTGGCGAGGTCGTGTCGGCTCGCGACGACTAGACCGACGCCGCCGCAGCCAGCGGCGCAGCGCGATACGAAGACCGGCGCCCCGGCTCGGCGGCCGCGCGGGTTTCGAGCGGCGCAGCTTGCGTCCCGCCAGCCAGCCAAGCCGACAGCAGGGCGTCGAGCCAGGCGGCGACGGGACGGTCGTAACGGAACCAGCCTTCGAGATGGCCCTCGCGCGGCTGGGCGCCGGGCCGCTCGAGCTTTTCGGCGCCGCGCACCGTCCAGCGGCACATCATCGAATAGGTGACTTCCGGGTGGAATTGCACCGCCAGCGCGCGCGGACCAAATGCGAAAGCCTGATTGGGAAAATCGCCCGCCCCGCTCGCCAGCAGGCGCGCCCCACGCGGCAAATCGAACCCATCAAAATGCCACTCATAGACATGGCGCGGGAATGGCGCCGCGCACAGCCGGTCTGCCTCAGGCGTCGGCGCAACCTCACAATAGCCGAGCTCACCGCGTCGGTCGGAATAGGTGAACACCCGGGCGCCCAAATGGCGAGCGAGAAGCTGCGCCCCAAGGCAGATGCCAAGGAACGGGCGCTCTTCGCGCAAGGGGACGGCAAGCCAGTCGATCTCGCGCTGGAGCCAGTCGAGTTCGTCATTGGCGCTCATCGGCCCGCCGAAGACGATCGTGCCGGCATAGTCGCCAAGGGTCGGGGGCAACGGGTCGCCGAGGCAAGGGCGGCGGATGTCGAGACGCACGCCACGGCGCAGCAGCGCGGCGCCGAGACGGCCGGGCGACGAATGGTCCTGATGCAGGATCATGAGGACCGTATTCGACTGGCCTCGCCCGTTCATCCTGCTGCTCCGTTTCGGCGCAACTCCGTGCGCCGGCTGCGAATCGCCCAGATTCTGCAGCAAGATCGGCGCCGCCGGGTTAACACGGGCCAATCCTGCGCCCCCACGCAGTCTTGCCCTCGCCGCGCCGCCCCACTATAAGCCCGCCTTCGCGCCGTTTCCGACACCCCTGGAGGCGTGGCGCGTTGATATAAGGACATACGACATGGCAGCGATCAAGCAGCTCGCGGCCGTGACGCGCAGTGGGATTGGCAAGGGGGCCTCCCGCTCTGTTCGTCGCGATGGCCGCGTTCCGGGAGTCGTCTATGGCGGCGGCGAAAAAGCCGAGCCGATTTCGGTCGACTTCAAGGACCTCCACAAACTTATCTATTCCGGTCATTTCCTGACCACGATCTTCGAGCTCGATGTCGAAGGCCGCAAGCAGCGCGTGCTGCCGCGCGATTACCAGCTCGACGTCGTCTCCGACACCCCCCTGCACGTCGACTTCTTCCGCCTTAAGGCGGGTTCGCGCGTCCGCATCGCGGTGCCGGTGCACGTCACCAATCGCGAAGCCTCGCCCGGCCTCAAGAAGGGCGGCGCGGTCAATCTCGTGCTGCACAGCCTCGAACTGATGGCGCCGGCCGAGTCCATTCCAGAGTCGATCACCATCGATCTGACCGGCCTCGACTTCCACGATTCGGTTCACATTTCCGACCTCGCCCTGCCGGAAGGTTGCCGGGTCGCGGACACCAGAACCAACTACACCGTGGTGACCATCGTGCCGCCGACCGTGTTCACCGAAGAGGCGCCGACCGCCGCCGCGACTGCAGCGGCCGCTGCGACGGCTGCCGCCGCCGGCGCTCCTGCCGGCGGCGCGGCTGCGCCCGCCGCTGGTGGCGCAGCCCCGGCCAAGGGCGCAGCGCCAGCCAAGGGCGCTGCGGCTCCGGCCAAGGGCGCTGCGCCCGCCGCCCCCACCAAGAAGTAACGCGCCGGCGGCGCCCCGCGCCCTGACCCAAGTCAGGCCCGTCCGCCCTTCTGGGCGGGCGGGCCTTTTTCAACTGCCGGGCCTTTTTTCAACCCCGAGGCGTCGGTCATGCTTCTCATCGTTGGGCTCGGCAACCCTGGCAGGGAACACGCCAAGAACCGCCACAACATCGGCTTCATGGCGCTCACGCGCATTGCCGAGACGTCTCGCATCGGGCCGTTCCGCTCGCGCTTCCAGGGCCTGATCGCCGAGGGGCCGATCGGGGGCGAACGGGTCGCACTGCTGGCGCCGCAGACCTACATGAACGAATCAGGCCGCAGCGTCGGCGATGCGATGCGCTTCTATAAGCTCGGCCTCGAATCGATCGTCGTCATTCACGACGAACTCGACCTCGCCCCCGCCAAGGTGCGGGTCAAGATCGGCGGGGGCTCTGCCGGTCACAACGGCCTGCGCTCGATCACCGCCCATGTCGGCAATGACTACAAGCGGGTGCGCCTCGGCATCGGCCATCCTGGCGACAAGGCGCTGGTTTACAATTACGTGCTCGGCGATTTCGCCAAGGCGGAGGCGGGCTGGGTCGAAGCGGTGTGCGACGCGACGGCGCGCTTTGCCGAGTTGTTGGCGAGCGGGCAGGACGCGAGCTTCCAGAACAAGGTGCATCTGGCGCTCGACGCGGCGGGGTTTGGCGGCAAGGAAGCGGACTGATCCTTCTCCAGCAAAGCTGGGGAAGGTGGCTCGCCATAGCCCGTCGGGAGACGGGCGTTCTGATGAACGCCCTATTGCGAGACGGATGGGGTGTGGGACATCGCTCCGAGGCGGGGTGGCGCCCGCCGAACCGCGAGTTCTCGACGTCCGCGCCCCGCTTTCCACACCCCATCCGGCCTTCGGCCACCTTCCCCGCTGCGCGGAGAAGGGGCGCCCCCTACTCCGCCGCCTCGCGCAGCGCCAGACAGCGGCGCAATTGCGCGCGCAGCGGCGCCGGCTTCACCGGCTTGTTGAGCAGCGCGACGTCGGCGCGGGCGGCGGCTTCGCGCACTTCCTGGCTGCGGTCGGCGGTGGCGAGGATTGCTGGCGCATTGTAGCCGAGTTGCTGGCGCAGTTCGGCGATCGCGCCGAGGCCGTCGCCCTCGTCGAGATGGAAATCGGCGATGATCGCGTCGGGCGCGCCGTCGAGCTGAGCGAGCGCCGCGCACGCCTCCTGCAAATTATGCGCGAGGGCGACGCGGCAGCCCCATTTGGTCAGCAGCGCACGCATGCCGTCAAGCACGCGCGGCTCATTGTCGATCGCCAGCACGCGCAGCCCCTCCAGCGCGTCGCCGGCGAGAAGGGGCTCGGGCGCACCCGGTTCGGCCGCGGGCGCCGCGCCCGCTGCGCCCAACGGCGCGACGACCGAAAAGACCGAGCCGCGCCCCGGCGCCGAGCGCACGCCAATCGGATGGCCGAGCACCCGCCCCAGCCGCTCGACAATCGACAGGCCGAGGCCGAGGCCGCGCGCCGCCCGCATGCCCTGTTCGAGGCGCAGGAACTCTTCGAACACCTGCCGATGCTGGTCGGCGGGAATGCCGAGCCCCGTGTCCCACACCTCGATGCGCACCGAGCCGGCAATGCGGCGGCAGCCGACCAGCACCCGGCCCTTGGGCGTATATTTGAGCGCGTTGGAGACGAGGTTCTGCAGCAGGCGGCGCATCAGCCGGCGGTCGGATCGCACCGAGAGCGAGGACGCCACAAAGCGCAGGATCAGCCCCTTGGCGCGCGCCGTCGGCGCGAACTCGATGTCGAGCTGACGAAAGATGTCGTGCATCGGAAAATCGACCACTTCCGGCCGTGTCGCGCCCGCGTCAAGACGCGAGATGTCGAGCAGCGCGCCGAGGATCTCCTCGACCGCCTCGAGCGAGGCGTCGACGTTGCGCGCCAGCGCCAGCCGCTCCTCGGGCGGCCCGTGGGCGACCGATTCGGTCAGCGTGCTGGCGTAGAGCCGCGCCGCGTTGAGCGGCTGCAAAATGTCGTGGCCGGCCGCGGCGAGAAAACGCGTTTTGGAGAGATTGGCGTCTTCGGCGGCAGTCTTGGCGCGCGCCAGCTCGCGATTGAGCCGTTCGAGATCGGCGGTGCGCGCCTGCACGCGCCGCTCCAGCCGCTCGTTGGCGGCGGCGAGCTCTTCCTCGGCCTGCACGGTCTGAGTGACGTCGGTGTAGGTGGTGACGATGCCGCCATCGGGCAGGCGCGCCGAGCGCACTTCGAGCACGCGCAACGAAGGGTGCAGGCGCAGACGGATCGGCTCTTCGTGGTTGAGCAGGCTTTCCAGGCGCTCGGCGACGAGATCGTCGATCCGCCCCGGCCCATAGGCGCCGCGCGAAGCATTGAAACGAAGGATCTCGTCGAGGCCGACGCCGAGGCGAAGCATAGGCGGGGGCAGGCCGAAGAGGTCGGCGAACTCGCGATTCCAGGCGGTCAGCACGAGGTTGTTGTCGAAGACCGTGATGCCCTGGCGCGCGTGGTCGAGGGCGTGTTGCAACTGATCGCGATTCGACTGGAACGCCGCCGAGGCGTCGTCGAGCAGTTTCAGCGCCGACTTGCCTGACATCGCCCGCCGGCGCAGCAGGAGCGACAGCACCAGGCGCGAGGTCGAGGCGCCGATCGCCGGCGACAAGAGGTGCTCGGCGTGGCGGATCATATGCGCGTCGGCTTCATCGCTCGCGGCGGCCTCGAGCCCGCGCTCCTGCGTGAAGGTCTCAAAGGCGCGCCGCGCGCGCGCCGCGCCAAGATAGCGCGCGACCGTCGCTTCGAGCTCCCCCATCGTGGTCGAAGCGCGCCACAGGCGGAACGCCTGCGGCTTGCCGCTCGGCGCGGCGCCGACGAAGGCGGTCGCCTGCATCCGCTCCATCGGCGTCGCCTGGCGCGTCAGCGAGCCGAGGACGAAGGCCAACACGTTGGCGCCGAGCGAGAGCGCGACGCCGCCCACCAATGGATAGGCGGAAAAACCGGTCAACGCCCCCGGCCGCAGCCAGGCGAGGCCGAGTGGGCCGGTGAGGAGAAACTCGCCGAGCGCGCCCTCGTTGTTGAGCGAGGGCAATAGCAGCAGGTAAAACCAGACGATGAGGCCGACGATCATTCCGGCGACCGCGCCGCGCGCCGTGCCCCGTCGCCAGATCAGCGCGCCCAGGAACGCAGGCAGGATTTGCGCGATGGCGGCGAAGGACAAGAGGCCGATCGAAGAGAGCGCCGCCGGGCCGATCAACTGCGCATAGAGATAGCCAAGCGTCAGCACGCCGAGGATCGCGAGGCGCCGCACGTTGAGCACGCGCGCGCCGATCTCGCCCGCCCCCGCCCATTCGCCCTGCGCGGCGCGGCGGCGCAGCAGGATCGGCATGACGAGATCGTTGGAGACGGTGATCGCCAGCGCGACGCTCTCGACCACCACCATGCCGGTCGCCGCCGAGAGACCGCCGAGCATGGTTGTCAGCGCCAGAACGTGCGCGCCGGCGTTGAGCGGCAGCGCCAGCACGGTGAGGTCGCGGTCGATCACCCCGTCGCCAAATGTCGCGAGGCCAGCGATCGCCAGCGGCGCGACGAACAGGTTGATCAGCACCAGATAGAGCGGAAACAGCCAGGCGGCGCGGGCGACGTCGCGCACGTTGCGGTTCTCGACCACGCTGACATGGAACTGGCGCGGCAGCAGCAGGATCGCCGAGGCGGAGAGCAAAGTCGTCGTCACCCAATTGGCGGGGTTGGGCGGCGTGCGCATCACTTCGGCGATGCGCGGATCGTTAGCGCCAATCGCGAACAGCGCGCCGAGGCCGCCGAACAGCCCCCAAACGACAAAGGCGCCGACGGCGAGAAAGGCGACCAGTTTGACCACCGACTCGACCGAAATCGCCAAAATCAGCCCGTCTTGGTGCTCGGTCGGGTCGATCCGCCGCGTGCCAAACGCCATGGCGAATGCGGCGAGCAGCAAGGTCACCGCGAGATAGAAGGGCGCAGACGGCGCGCCCGGCGTCAGCCGGCCATGCTCGAAGGACTCGACCACCATCAGCATCGTCTGGGTGATCGACTTGAGCTGCAGGGCGATATAGGGGGCCGAGGCGGTCAGCGCAATCAGCGCCGCGAGCGCCGCCGCCCCTTGCGATTTGCCATAGCGGGCGGAGACGAAGTCGGCGACGGTGGTGAGGTTCTGCGCTCGCGACAGCGCGCTGATGCGCGCGAGCAGGCGATAGCCGAAACCGACGACCAGGATCGGCCCGATGTAGATCGGCAGGAAGTCGAAGCCGCTGGCCGACGCGATGCCGACCGAGCCGTAGTAGGTCCACGAGGTGCAATAGACCGCGAGACTCAGCGAATAGACCAGCGCGCGCCGCTTGCCGACGACGAAGCGCCGTCCATAGCGGTCGCCCAGCCAGGCGACAGCGAACAGAAAGGCGACATAGCCGATCGAGGCGACGAAGACAGTCGTGCCGTTCAGCATGACGCGGCGCGGTAAGATGTGGCGGCGGGCGACATACAAATATACTAGGGCCCGCCGCGGCTTGCGTCACGTAGGGGCGAAAGCGGCGATGGGCTTGGGCGGCGCAGGCTTGGGCGGCGCAGGTCTGGGCGGCGCAGGTCTGGGCGGCGCAGGTCTGGGCGGCGATTGACCATTCTTCGTCAATTGCGCATGTTGTGCGGCGGACCGTGATCCATTCCGCCGGTCGTCTCTCAATCCGAGGGCGGCTGATGGCGTTGCGGGCGCCGTCATCGACCCGCGGGAGCCGGCAATGGTCGAAGTGGCTGATCGGCGACGCTTTGTGCTCGTTCTGGTCAAGCCGTCGCACTACGACGATGACGGCTACGTCATCCAGTGGGTGCGCTCGGCGTTGCCTTCCAATTCGCTCGCTTGCCTCTATGCGCTGGCCAAAAGCGCGGCCGAGCGGCAGGCGTTGGGCGAGAGCGTCGACATTGAAATTCTCACCATCGACGAGACCAATGCGCGCGTCAGGCCCGACCGCATCGCGCGGATGATCAAGGCCGCGGGCGGCTTCGGCATGGTCGGGATGGTCGGCGTGCAGTCGAACCAGTTCCCGCGCGCGATGGATCTCGCCCGCCCGCTGCGGGCGGCGGGCGTTCAGGTCTGCATCGGCGGATTCCACGTTTCGGGCTGTCTGGCCATGCTCCCCGAAACTCCCGACAGCCTCAAGGACGCGCTCGCGCTTGGCATTTCGTTGTTCGCAGGCGAAGCCGAGGGACGTTTTGAAGAGGTGCTTCGCGACGCCGCCGCCGGCGCGCTCAAACCGATTTACAACTACCTGAGCGACTTGCCGAGCCTCGAAGGCGCGCCGTTTCCGATGTTGCCGGCGGCGCAGGTCAGCCGAACGATCAGCATGTTTTCGAGTTTCGATGCGGGCCGTGGTTGTCCGTTCGTGTGCTCGTTCTGCACGATCATCAACGTGCAGGGACGCAAGTCGCGCTTTCGTTCCGCGGACGATATCGAGCGCAGCATCCGCGCCAACCACGCGCAAGGCGTGCGCTATTTCCTGATCACCGACGACAATCTCGCGCGCAATCGCAATTGGGAGGCGATCTTCGATCGGCTGATCGCGCTGCGCCGCGAGAAGATCCGCTCGCGCTTCGTGATCCAGGTCGACACGATGTGCCACAAAATTCCCCGCTTCATCGAGAAGGCGGCGGCCGCTGGCGTCAATCGCGTGTTCATCGGCCTGGAGAACATCAATCCCGACAGTCTCGTTGGCGCCGGAAAAAAGCAAAACCACATCGCCGACTATCGCGAAATGCTGCAGGCGTGGCGCAACGTCGGCTGCGTCACCTATTGCGGCTACATCGTCGGATTCCCGGGCGACACTCCGGAATCGATCGAGCGCGACGTCAAGATCATCCAGCGCGAACTGCCGCTCGATATTCTCGAATTTTCCTGCCTCACGCCGCTGCCAGGATCGGCCGACCATCAGAAGATGACGGCCGAGGGGGCCTCGATCGACCCCGACCTCAACAAGTTCGATCTCGAACATGTCGTCACCGATCATCCGACGATGTCGCGCGAGAGTTGGCAGGGCGCCTATCGGCAGGCGTGGAGGACCTATTACAGCGACGAGCATATGATCACCGTGATCCGCCGCGCGACGGCGAGCGGAATGCGGACCAACACGATCATGTTCCTGATGGTGTGGTTCTGGGCGAGCATGGAGCTCTACAACATCTATCCGCTCGAATCGGGCGTGCAGCGCCGCAAGGTGCGGCGCGACCGACGCCCGGGATTGCCGATCGAAAGCGCGTGGACGTTCTATCCGCGCTTCGCATGGGATCTGGCGGGCAAGCATCTGCGGTTCGCGCGCAAGTTCTGGAAAATGTATTGGATCCAACTCGCGATTTCGCGCGATCCCAAGGCGCGCGACTACACCGACGCCGCGTTGCGTGCGGATTCGGCCGCCGATTATGACTCGCTAGAAATGTTCCAGATCAACGACGCGGCGCGTAAGGCCGGCGACAAGGCCAAGCGGCTGTTCAAGGCGCCGGCGAGCAACTCCGCGAGCCATGCGCAACCCGCGCTCGAGCAAAGCGTCGGCGCGAGCGGCGAATAATCGGAGCCCCTAAGCTTCGCAAGCCGCGCCGGACCGCGCCGCAAATCACTCGAGGCGCGCCGCCATGTTCAACCTCATTACCGACGTTCCCGGCCTCAGGGTGGGCGCGGCGCAGGATCTCAAGCTCGCCTCCGGGGTCAGCGTCGTGATCTTCGATGCGCCCGCGACCGCTGGCTTCGCCGTTCCCGGCGGCGCGCCGGCCTTGCGCGACACGGCGCTGCTCGCGCCGGAGATGACGATCGCGCGCATCGACGCGCTGGTCCTCTCCGGCGGCTCGGCCTTTGGTCTCGACGCTTCGGGCGGCGCGATGGCCTGGCTGCATGAGCAAGGGCGCGGCTTCGCGGTCGGCGCGGCGCGCGTGCCGATCGCGCCGGGCGCGGCGCTGTTCGATCTCGACAATGGCGGCGACAAGGGCTGGGGCCGCCGCTCGCCCTATTTCGAGCTCGGCTGGGCGGC
Organism: uncultured Alphaproteobacteria bacterium; assembly: GCA_963835215.1. Lineage (GTDB taxonomy): Bacteria > Pseudomonadota > Alphaproteobacteria > Rhizobiales > Beijerinckiaceae > Roseiarcus. The sequence goes on from CAWIES010000002.1 coordinate 379,182, forward strand.
GGCTTCGCGCGCGGGGGCCGAGTTCGCGCTCGGCAGCGTCGGCGCTGGCTGCGGCGCGACGACGTGCGATCTCAAAGGCGGCCTCGGCTCGGCGAGCGCAACGACCTCGCGCGGCTTTGTCGTCGGCGCGCTTGCCGCAGTCAATTCGGTCGGCCGCGCGACGCGGGGCGCGACGCCCCATTTCTGGGCCGCGCCTTACGAGCACGCGGCCGAGTTCGGCGGCCTCGGCTTCGGCGCGCCGGGCGAGGACGCGCTCGCGCTTGCCCTCAAGCGCGACGAGCCGGCCAACACGACGCTCGCCATCGTCGCGACCGACGCGCCGCTCGACAAGGCGCAGGCGACGCGGGTGGCGAGGATGGCGAGCGCCGGTTTTGCGCTTGCGCTAAGGCCCGCTCATGCGCCGGCCGATGGCGACGTCGTCTTCGCCGCTTCGACCGCGCGCGCCGCTCTGACCCCTGACCTACGCGATCTCACCGAGATCGGCATGCTCGCCGCCGAATGCCTCGCCCGCGCCATCGCGCGCGGCGTCTACGAGGCGACCGTGCTGCCATTTGCGGGGGCGCTGGCGAGCTGGAAGCAGAGGTATGGGCGGGCTTAGGCCCTCATGCGGCGCTTCGCGCCACCTTCTCCCGCACGCGGGAGAAGGGTCGGGGTGAGGGCGAGCACGCCGCCTAAAACCGATCCGCCCGAAACGGCGCCGGATCGACCAACGGCGTTTCGCCGCTCATCATCTGGGCGAGCAGCAGGCCGCTGACCGGGCCGAGCGTCAGCCCCAGATGCTGATGGCCGAAGTCGAACCACAGGCCCTTGTGGCGCGGAGCGGGGCCGATCACCGGCGCCATGTCGGGCAGACAGGGCCGCCGGCCGAGCCAGGGGGCGGGATCGAGCCGCTCGCCAAGCGGGAACATTTCCCGCGCCGAGGGCTCAAGGAGATCGAGATGGGCCGAGGATGGCGGGTCGTCGCGGCGGGCAAATTCGGCGCCGGTCGTCAGGCGCAGGCCGCGGGCCATTGGCGTCAGCAGATAGCCGCGTTCGAGATCGAGCACCGGTCGGCTGAGGACGGCGCCCGCTTGCGCCCCGTAGTGCATGTGATAGCCGCGCTTGACGCCGAGCGGGAAGCGGTAGCCAAGGCCCGCAGCGAGATCGTCCGACCACGGCCCGAGCGCCACCACGGCGGCGGACGCCTGCAATGGCCCCTCGGCGGTGGTCAGCGCCCAGTCCTCGCCCGATTGGCGCAGGGTCAGGGCGTCGCCGGCGACGAACCGGCCGCCGCGCGCGACGAACAGCGCCGCATAGGCCTGGATGAGCGCCTGCGGGTCGGGCGTGCTCATGGGCTCGGTGAAATGCACCCCGCCGCTGACGACTTCGCCCAGATGCGGTTCGAGCGCCAGCAGTTGCTCGCGGTTCAACGCGGCGCTCGGCATGCCGTATTGCCTCGTCTCTTCCATATCCTTGAAGGCGATCGCCTGGCCGCGGGCGGTGCGGTAGGCCTTGATCCAGCCGCCGGGGCGCAACATTCCCTGCGCGCCGGCCGCCTCGGCGAACGCCAAATGTTCGGCGAGGCAGCGCGCCACCAGGCCGCGCATCGCCATCGCGGTCGCGAGGCGCCCGCTGGGAGCCGAGGCGAGGAAATAGCGCCACAGCCACGGCGCGATCGAGGGCAGCGAGGCGCAGCGGATGCGCACCCGCGGATCGAGGCCCAGCGCGGCGCGGGCGATCTCGCCGGGCGCGCGGGGAAACATATAGGGAAAGACCGCCTCGCTCTGGACGATGCCGGAATTGCCGAAGCTGGTCTCGCTCGCCGCCACCGCGATGCGATCGACCAGCGTCACGGCGCGCCCCTTGGCCTGCAAATGCAGGGCGGCGCCGACGCCGACGATTCCGGCGCCCAGCACGACGACATCGGTTCGCGACGAGGCCATGGGTGGCTCCCGGGTTGGGTCGGATCGCGGAAGGGGCTCGAATTTTGCGCCGCCTTCCTATAGACCGCTCGCGGCCCCTGTCCAAGAAAGCGCGCCGATGATCCCTCGCTATTCCCGCCCCGAGATGGTCGCCATCTGGGCGCCCGAAACGCGCTTTCGCATCTGGTTCGAGATCGAGGCGCACGCCTGCGACGCGCTGGCCGAAATCGGCGTCATCCCCAAGGCGGCGGCGAAGGCGATCTGGGACAAGGGGGGCAGCGTCGCCTTCGATGTCGCGCGCATCGATGAGATCGAGAAGGTGACGAAGCACGACGTCATCGCCTTTCTGACGCATCTTGCCGAATTCATCGGCCCGGAGGCGCGTTTCGTCCATCAGGGGATGACCAGCTCGGACGTGCTCGACACCTGCCTCGCGGTGCAGTTGCAGCGGGCGAGCGACATTCTGATCGCCGACATCGACGCGCTGCTGGCGGCGCTCAAGCGCCGAGCCTACGAGCACAAGCTGACCCCGACAATCGGCCGCTCGCACGGCATTCACGCCGAGCCGACGACGTTCGGCCTGAAGCTGGCGACGGCCTACGCCGAATTCCAGCGGGCGCGGGCGCGGCTGGTCACGGCGCGGGCGGAGATTTCGACTTGCGCGATCTCCGGCGCCATCGGCACTTTCGCCAATATCGACCCGCGCGTCGAAGCCCATGTCGCCAAAGCGATGGGGCTGAGCGTCGAGCCGATCTCGACCCAGGTGATCCCGCGCGACCGCCACGCGGCCTTCTTCGCCGCGCTCGCGGTCACCGCCTCGTCGGTCGAGCGGCTGGCGATCGAGATCCGCCACCTCCAGCGGACCGAAGTGCTTGAAGCGGAGGAATATTTCTCCGAGGGGCAGAAGGGCTCTTCGGCGATGCCGCACAAGCGCAATCCAGTGCTGAGCGAGAACCTGACCGGCCTTGCGCGGATGGTGCGCTCGGCGGTCATTCCGGCGTTGGAGGACGTTGCTCTGTGGCACGAGCGCGACATTTCGCATTCATCGGTCGAGCGGATGATCGGCCCCGACGCGACGATCACGCTCGACTTCGCGCTGGCGCGGCTCGCCGGCGTCATCGACAAGCTGATCGTCTACCCAGCCAACATGCAAAAGAACCTCGACCGGCTCGGCGGGCTGATTCATTCGCAGCGCGTGCTGCTGGCGCTGACGCAAAAGGGCGTGTCGCGTGAGGACGCCTATGCGCTGGTGCAGCGCAACGCGATGCCGGTGTGGCGCGGCGAGGGCGATTTTCTCACCCTGCTCAAGCAAGACAAGGACGTCGCCAAGGCGCTCAAGCCCGCGGAGCTCAAGGCGCTGTTCGACCTCGGCTATCACTTCACGCAGGTTGATACGATTTTTAAGCGCGTGTTCGGCGAGTAGCGAACGAGAGCCGCCTCAACCCAGCCACGTCACGGCCGGGTTGGCGCTGGTGTTCGAACTACGCCTGCGGCCGAGTGCGGCGCTCGTTCATGAAGCGATCGAACTCCTCGCGATCTTTCGCGCGGCGAACGTTGTCGAGGAACGCGGAGAACTCGCGCGCCGCCTCTTCGAGCTTGCGACGCTCGGCTTCGAGCCTGCCGAGCTCCGCCGATTTCCAGTCGGCGAACGCGGCGTTGCCGCTAGCGCCATAGCGCCCGGCGTTTGGGCGCGACCACGCGGCGCGCGCCTCGTTCCATTTGGCGGAGGCGAGGGTCTGGAGATCGTCGCCGCCGTGCCTCGACTGCCAGAGCTTGTAGCCGAGCACTGCAAGCCCGATCGGCCAGGAGACCATGAAGCCGAGAATCATCGTCGCCACTTCGAACAGGGACCACCGGCGGGCGCCGCGATAGCCGCGTCGCCAGCGCGCATTCGCCCATTCGCCCGGTGAGAACTCGCGGGCGTCCCCTGAGTCGTCAAAGGTTTGCGCCGTGCTCATGAAGAGTCTCCGTTGCCAAATCGCGGCGTCGGCGAAGCGGGCCGCGCGCATGAGATTGGGCGGCACGGACCCTGCCGCAAGGCTTGGCGGTCGAATTTAATGTTTACAGCGCGGTAGACGGCGGTCCTGGCGGCGCATTGCCGCCACATGGGGCGAGTCTATATCCTGATGTCCCCACTGGGAGAATCGTCTTGCGCCGCCTCACTCTCGCCTTCGCCCTCTGCCTCGCCGCCACCGCCGTTGCGCCGGCGCAAACGGCCGACAAGACCGTGCCGCAAAATCTCGCCGCGTTGCGGTTCTCTTTCGCGCCGCTGGTCAAGAAGGTGCAGCCGGCGGTGGTGAATGTCTACGCTTCTCACGTCGAACACGCGCCGCGCAACCCGCTCTACGACGATCCGATCTTCCGCCAGTTTTTTGGCCAAGAGGGCGAGGAGTCGCGCGTCGCGCAATCGCTCGGCTCGGGCGTCATCGTCGATCCGAGCGGGCTGGTCGTCACCAATCATCACGTCATCGACGGCGCGACCGATGTGAAAGTCGCGCTCTCCGATCGTCGCGAATTTCCGGCTAAGATCGTGCTGAGCGATCCGCGCACCGATCTCGCGGTGTTGCAGATCAATTCGAAGGAGCGATTTCCGGTACTTGAGCTGGGCGATTCCGACGCCATCGAAGTCGGCGACATCGTGCTGGCGATCGGCGATCCGTTCGGCGTCGGCCAAACGGTGACGCAGGGCATCGTCTCGGCGCTGGCGCGCACCCAGATCGGCATCAATGATTACGGCTTCTTCATCCAGACTGACGCCGCGATCAATCCCGGCAATTCCGGCGGCGCGCTGGTCGATCTCGACGGCAAGCTGATCGGCGTCAATTCGGCGATCGTCTCGCGCTCGGGCGGCAGCGTCGGCATCGGCTTCGCGATTCCGGTCAACATGGTCAAGAGCGTCGTCTACGCCGCCGAACACGGGGGCGGCGTCCACCGGCCCTGGCTCGGCGCCAGCTTGCAGGACGTCACCAAGGATATCGCCGATTCGCTCGGGCTCGACCGGCCGGCGGGGGCGCTCATCGCCAACGTCAGGCCTGACGGGCCAGCGGCGCAGGCGGGGTTGAAGCGCGGCGATGTCGTTATCGCGGTCGATGGGCGCGGCGTCGACGACGCCGGGGGCGTCGGCTTCCGCCTCGGCGTCAAACCGCTCGGCGGCGCCGCGACAATTTCGGCGTTGCGCAACGGCAAACCGGTCAGCGCCGAGGTCAAGCTGATCGCCGCGCCCGAGACGCCGCCGCGCGAGGCGATCCACATCACGAGCCGCTCGCCATTTCAGGGCGCGCTGGTGGAGAACGTTTCGCCGGCGGTGGCCGAAGACCTGTCGCTCGACAATGTCGACGACGGCGTGGTGATCGCGGAGGCGCCGCCCGATTCGCTCGCCGCCAACCTCGGCCTGCAGAAGGGCGACGTGGTGCTGGAGGTCAATGGCGCGAAGATCGCAACGACCCACGATCTTGCGACTGCGGCCGACACCCGCCCACGAGTCTGGGATCTCGCGATCGGACGCGGCGGCCAGGTGATTCACACCCGCATCGGTGGCTGAACGCCGACCGAGGCGAGTGCGATAGGGTTAGGTCTTCAGGCCGCCTTGCGGGCGGCCGGCTTGGTTGCGCCACGCGCAAGGCGGCGCTTGATCGAGGACCACAGCGAGCGCATTTCCACCGCCGCCGCGCCGTGCGGATTGATCTCGGTGACGCCGAGGCCGTGGCGCGCCGCTTCTTGATAATCGACGCGCGCCAGCACCAGCGGTGAGATCATGCCGCCCATTTCCTCGAGCGCTTCGATGGCGCCGTCGACGCGCGCCGATTGCTGGGCCGGCGGGCACTGGTTGAGCATGAAAACGAAGTCGCTCTTGGTCGTCTTCAGCGCCGCGCGAGTCTGGGCGCTCGCCCAGAGATCGAAGATGCTCGGCCGCGAAGGAATGATGTTGAGATCGGCTTCGCGCATCGCCGCCATCGACGCGGCGCCGTCGGCGCCGGGGGTGTCGATGATCGCCAGGGTGATGCCCTTCTTCTCGAGTTCCTTGAGCACAGCAGGCAATTTGCCGACGCTGGCCGGGATCACCCCGATGTCGCTCGCCTTGCGCGTCTTGCGCCAGCTGAGCAGCGAAGCCTGCGGGTCGAGGTCGATGACGCAGACGCGTTCACCGACGTCCTTTGCCGCGACCGCTAGCGACGAGGCCAATGTACTTTTACCTGATCCGCCCTTTTGGGTAACGAAAGCGATTGTCCGCATGGAAGTCCGCCCTTTTCCATTTTTTGTCGCGACCGAGGCGCGAATCGCGGCCCGGACAAAGGTTAACAATGCGGTTCATGTTTGCGGCCGTTATGGTTAACAAAGTGTGACCAAACGGCGCCGCGCGGCGAAAATTGCCACGTTTCCAGCGCGATAGCGGGGGTCTTGCTGACGATCTTGTCAGCTTCGCGACAGCGAGCTTATTCGCCGTCGAGTGGAGCGACGCCCTTGGGCTTGCCCTCGGCGTTCAGCGCGATCTTCTCGATTCGCATTTGCGCGTTGGCGAGCAGTTGGTCGCAATGGGCCTTGAGCGCTTCGCCGCGCTCGTAGAGCTTGATCGAGTCTTCGAGCGCGACCGCGCCCTTCTCCAGTCTGTCGACGATCGTCTCGAGTTCCGCGAGCGCCGCTTCGAACGGCAGTTTGGCGATGTCGGCGGGAGCGGCGGGCGATTGTGTCATGGCGGCTCCTCACGACCAGCGGATAAGCGAGTCGACGCCTCATTAGCGCGGGCGCCTCATAGCGGCAAGGCGGTCGTTTTTTTCACCGTGCGCAAGGTCATCGTTGACTGGACGCGCGAGACGCCGGGCAGGCGTGTAATAATTTCAGTGTGGATGCGCTCGAAATCATGCGCGTCGCGGTAGGCGACGCGCAGCATATAGTCGGCGGCCCCGGCGAGCAGATAGCACTCGATGATCTCGGCGTGTCGCTGCACTTGCGCCTCGAAGCGGTCGAGCGCGGCGCGCCCCTGCTGGTCGAGCGTCACGGAAATGAAGGCGGCGCCAGGCAGGCCGGCCGCCGCTGGATCGAGCAGCATCGCGTAGCCCGCGATGAGACCGCTCTCCTCGAGCGCCCGCACACGGCGCAGGCAGGCCGAGGCCGACAGATGCACCCGCTCGGCAAGCTCGGCGTTGGTCAGCCGGCCATCGCGCATCAGCTCGCGCAGGATCGCCCGGTCGCGATCATCGATCTCTTCGGTTGGCATAATCTGCCTCAATTTCGTCTCTTCTTCGCATAAGCTGCGGCAATGCGGCAAGAACGACGCGGAATGGGTGAGATATTTCGCCGCCCCCGCAGGATGATGGCGCTCAGCGAAGGCAGGAGGTCGGCATGCTCATCGGCGCCCCAAAGGAAATCAAGGACAATGAATTCCGCGTCGGGCTGACGCCGGGCTCGGTGGCGGAGCTGACCCACCACGGCCATTCCGTGATCGTCGAGACATCGGCGGGGGTTGGTTCGGGCCTTTCGGACGCGGAGTATGTCGCCGCCGGCGCAACAATCGTCGAGGCGCCGCACGAGATCTTCGCCCGCGCCGACATGATCGTGAAGGTCAAGGAGCCGCTCGCGCCCGAGCGCAAGATGCTGCGCCCCGGCCAGGTCCTCTACACCTATCTCCACCTCGCCCCCGACCTCGCGCAGACGCAGGACCTGATCGCTAGCGGCGCGACCTGCATCGCCTATGAGACCGTGACATCGCCGAGCGGCGGCCTGCCGCTGCTGACGCCGATGTCGGAAGTCGCCGGCCGCCTCGCGCCGCAGGTCGGCGCCCACGCACTGGAAAAGGCGCAAGGGGGACGCGGCGTGCTGCTTGGCGGCGTGCCAGGCGTCGCGCCGGGGGAAGTCGTCATCATAGGCGGGGGCGTCGCGGGCGCCCATGCGGCGACGATCGCGCATGGCATGGGGGCCAACGTGACGCTTGTCGACAAATCGAATGACGTGTTGCGCCGCCTCGCCGCGCAGTTCGGCGCCGGCGTGCGCACGATCTATTCGACCCGCGCGGCCATCGCCGAACTGGTGACGCACGCTGACCTCGTAATCGGCGCGGTGCTGGTGCCGGGCGCCAGCGCGCCAAAGCTGATCACCCGCGCAATGCTATCGACGATGAAGCCGGGCTCGGTGATCGTCGACATCGCCATCGACCAGGGCGGCTGCTGCGAGACGTCGAAGCCGACGACCCATTCCCACCCGACCTATGTCGTTGACGGCGTCGTCCACTATTGCGTCGCCAACATGCCCGGCGCGGTCGCGCGCACCTCGACCTTCGCGCTCAACAACGCGACGCTGCCTTTTGCGCTGGCGCTCGCCGACAAAGGCTGGCGGCAGGCGCTGAAGGACGACCCGCACCTGCGCAACGGGCTCAACGTCCACGCCGGCAAGATCACCTGCAAGCCGGTCGCCGAAGCGCATGGGTTGCCCTACACGCCGGCGGAGACGGCGCTCGGTTGAGGTCTCGGATTGGTGGAGCGGGCCTCCGTGGCCGCCGCTCGCCCATCGCGCTTTAGCGATCGGGCGCGGCGGGTGCGGCCGGTAGCATCGCGGTCGTCTCGACGCCGGGAGCGAAGCTCGCCTGGGGCCCGAGCGGGGGCAGATCGCCGCGTCCGTTGAGCGCGCCCGGCGCCCAGTTCAGGTCGGTGCGCATGGCGTAAAAAATATGCGCGCCGATACGGTCGACGCGGCGCAGCGACGGCGCCCAGAACGGGTAGACGTAGAAGGCGTGATAGTTGAGCGCCTCGCTGAGCAGCGGATTGTAGTTGGCGCCGGTAACGACCGTTTGCGCGATGCGCGTCGCCGTCGCCCAGGCGGCGGGCTCTTCGATGCGCAGCGACTTGCCTTCGCAGGCGAAGGAGAACTGGCAGGCGAAGGGATGGTTGCGGTCCTGGTAGACCACTGCGCAGATATTGGTCGGGAAAATGCCGCTGCGCACGCGGTTGAGCACCACCTGGGCGACGGCGGCCTGCCCGGCTTCCGGCTCGCTGCGACTTTCGAAATAGATCGCCTCGGCAAGGCAGCGCATTTGTCGAACCGAATCCCGCGGGTCGATCAGCGCCGCGTAGTCCGGCTTGGCGCCAGGCGCGAGTTGCGTCGCCACGGTGGTCTGCGCCGCTGACGCGCCAGCCACCGTCGGCGCGCGAGTCGCGGTCGTGACGCCCGGCGCCGGCGCCTTCTGGACCGGGACGATCAGCTTGCCGTCGCTCGGCGTCGGCGTCGACGAATTGAGCGCAAAGTCGAGCGAGGCGCTCGGCGTCGCGCCGTCGCCGAACGGCAGCGGCGCTCCCGCATCGGGCGAATCCGCATTGGCGACGCGCGCCGGACTACGCGAGGCGTCGGGAAAATCCTGAGCGTCCGGCTCGAAGGGGATCGAGCGCGTCCCGCGCTTAGCCTCGAAGCTCGGACGGAATATGATGAACGGGTCGCCCTTCTCATCGCGGTCGACGGTGGGAAACGCGCCGCGCCCCTGCTTGACCGCGGGATTGGGCTCGATCTCGTCAGACTGAAGCGAAAGATCCTCGCGCGAGCCGAGCATGAGGCGCGCCTCGAGGATCGGCTTGGCGTCGGAACGCGTCGGCGTAAAGGCGGAGATGCGCAGCGCGCGAAGCGCGACGGGTCCGCTCTCGACCCCGGCTTCCTGCCCGGCTTGAGCGGTGATCGACACCAGCAGGCCGAGGGCGATGCCCCACGGTGCGACCGTCGACCCAACCCAGGTTAAACGCGACCGACCCATACGCGACCCACGCCGAGACTGCACGCAAAGCGGAAAATCCGAACCTCTTTGTTCATAATGGCGTAAGGTTGCGAGCCCGTTACCTCAGCCGCGCCGCGGGCGTCCCGCAATGGGGCGCCGGTTTCCAGAAGGCGGGCGAGCGCCTCCAAACTAAGCCAGGGTAAACACCGTGCGGCGCCTGCTGTCGTCGAGCGGCCACGCGCGTTCGACCTCTGCCAGCGGCGCGGGCTTGGCGGCGATCTGGAATCCACCCGGAGTTCGCGGCGCGAAACAATCCCGCGATGGCGTGAACAAAGCGATCGAGGGGAACGCTGCCGAGGCCGCTGCCCATCAGCGTGATGGCCGAGGACCGCAAGACCGCGCTCGGCAAACTGATGCCGGACCCGCTTACCGACCCCACTTGGACGAAACGGATCGGCGCGCCGTCCTTTCCGGCCTTGGCGGCGGCGATCAGCAGGCTTTCGGCGCTGCGGCCCCAAAGGTAGTCGATCACGACGTCGACGCCGGCCGCGAAGTGCTGCCTGAAGGCGTCCTCCAGCGCCGCATTGTCCTCGACGAGCGGGATCGTCACGTCGGCGCCAAGCGCGGCGACCGCTTCGAGGGCTTTGGCGTCGCGGGCTGTGGCGATCACTTTCGTGGCCCCGAAATGCTTGGCGATTTGGACCGCCAGACGGCCCGCCGTGCCGGTCGCGCCGTTGACCAGCACGGTTTCTCCCGCCTGGAGCCTGGCGCGCTCGGCAAAGGCCGCCCATGACGACATGCCGGGATTGGCGATCGCTGCAGCGGTCACGTCGTCAAGGTCGGCTGGCAGCGCCACACAATAGGCCGGCTGGACGGCGACGCGCTCCGCCATGCTGCCGAAAGGGGCTTTCGGAAAGCTGAAGTACACGCGCTGGCCATCGCCAAACCGTCCGACGCCGTCGACGCCAGCGACGAAGGGAAACTCGCCCGATGAACTGTAGTGCGTCCCCGCCGCCCGGCTCTTGACGACATTGCTCATCGCCGCCGCCGTCACCTTGACGAAGCGCTCTCCGCCCGAGGCCGCCGGCTCGCTGAATTCGCCATAGACCGGCGTTTGCCCAAGCCCGCGCACAATTGCCGCTTTCATCGCCGTTTCCCTTTCGAAGATCCATTATGTGTGTATAATGCACATATATGGAGCCGGCGATGCGGTCAAGAAATAATGTGCAAGATACACATATAAGCCACCAACTCCAGGCGCTTCATGGGGCCGTGCTGGACATCGTCAGCTTCATGAACCGGCCGCAAAACGATGCAGTCCTCATCAAGGAAGCCGCGATTCCGCTCGACCGCGCGCTGTTTCCGTTGCTGGTCGGCATCGAGCGATTTGGCCCGATCGGCGTGGTTGAACTCGCCGACCGCATCGGGCGGGATTACACGACGGTCAGCCGTCAGATCGCGAAGCTGGAAGGCCTTGGCCTTGCCGAGCGTCGCGAGAGCCTCGCCGACCGCCGCGTGCGCGAGGCCGTCGTCACGCCGAGAGGCAAGGCGATGACGAACGCCGTGGACGCGGCACGCGAGCGGGTCGGCCGCGCAGTCTTCGAGACGTGGGACGCGCGGGAAATGGACGAACTGGTGCGTCTCATGCGCAAGTTCGCCAAGGTGCTGCAGGAGCGGTCTTCGTCGTGACGACCGCCAACGATCGATCGCTAGAAGGTCGGCGGGGTGCAGGCGGAGACGATCACCAGCTCACTGTCGTCGGCGTTGCGAAAGGCGTGCGGCTTGCGGCTGTCGAAGAAATAGGCGTCGCCGGCCCTGAGCTCGTAGCGCCGTCCGTCGACCTCCAGCGTCAGGCGGCCCTTGATGACCAGGCCTGCCTCTTCGCCCTGGTGGGAGAGCATCTTGGCGCCCGACTGTGCGCCAGGCCGGTAGCGCTCGTGGATCATCTGCAGCGAACGGCCCTTGAGACTGGCCCCGACCTGGCGATAGGAGACCGCCCCGCCGGCGATCTCGGTCAATTCGTCGGCGCGAAAGACCACCTGTTCGCCGGGCGAATCGGGGCCGGCGAAAAAGTCGGCGATGCCGACGCCGAGCGCCGAAAGAATTTGCCGCAGCGCCGAAACCGACGGGCTCACCCGGTCAGCCTCGATCATCGACACGGTCGCGTTGGAGACGAGCGCGCGGCGGGCGAGTTCGCGCTGCGACAGGCCCGCCCTGAGGCGCAGCGCCCGTAGCCGCTCGCCCACCGCCAGTTCACGTTCGCCAGTGTTCATGCGTTCAGTATTTAGAACGGCGCGAACAGCCCGACAACTGGACATCGGCAAGCGCGCGCAGCATTGTTCAGAAAACTAATCAACGAGGAGAGCCCCATGTCTTCCGTCGCCCAGATGCCTTCCGCCGCCCCGCGCGCGGAAATTCCTAACGATCTGGAAGCGTTCTGGCTGCCCTTCACGCCCAACCGCGCGTTCAAGAAGAAGCCGCGGATGATCGCGCGCGCCAAGGACATGCACTATTACACCCCGGAAGGACGCGCGATCCTCGACGCGACCGCGGCGCTGTGGTGCTGCAACGCCGGCCACGGCCGTCAGCGGATCGTCGAAGCGATCCAGAAACAGGCGGCCGAACTCGACTTCTCGCCGAACTTCCAGTTCGGCCACGCGCCGGCCTTCCAGCTTGCCTCTCGCATCGCGGCGTTGGCGCCGGGCGATCTCGACCATGTCTTCTTCTGCAACTCCGGCTCGGAAGCCTGCGATTCGGCGCTGAAGATCGCCATTGCCTACAACAACGTGCGTGGGCAGGGTTCGCGCCAGCGCCTGATCGGGCGCGAGCGCGGCTATCACGGCGTCGGCTTTGGCGGCATCTCGGTCGGCGGCATCGTCAACAACCGCAAATTCTTCGGCTCGCTGCTGTCCGGCGTCGACCATCTGCCCTCGACCTACAACCGCGAGCATCAGGCCTTCACCAAGGGCGAGCCGGAATGGGGCGGTCATCTCGCCGACGCGCTGGAGGGCATCGTCACGCTGCACGACGCTTCGACCATCGCCGCCGTCATCGTCGAGCCGATGGCCGGCTCGACCGGCGTGCTGCCGGCGCCGAAGGGCTATCTGCAGAAGCTGCGCGCGATCTGCGACAAGCACGGCATTCTGCTGATCTTCGACGAAGTCATCACCGGCTTCGGCCGCCTCGGCTTCGCCTTCGCCGCCGAGCGTTACGGCGTCATGCCCGACATGATCACCTTCGCCAAGGGCGTCACCTCGGGCACGGTGCCGATGGGCGGCGTGATCGTGCGCAAGCCGATCTACGACGCGTTCATGAAGGGGCCGGATCACGCGATCGAACTGTTCCACGGCTACACCTATTCGGGCCATCCGCTCGCTTGCGCGGCCGGCCTCGCCGCGCTCGATGTCTATCGCGACGAGAAGCTGTTCGAGCGCGCGCTCGCACTCGAGCCCAAGTGGTGCGATGCGCTGATGAGCCTGAAGGGCCTGCCCAACGTGCTCGACATCCGCTGCGTCGGCCTGACCGGCGCAATCGACCTCGCGCCCTCGACCGGTCCGGGCGCGCGCGGCTATGCGGCGCTCGAATATTCGTTCCACGAAGCCGACATCATGCTGCGGCTCTCGGGCGATTGCATCGAACTAACGCCGCCGCTGGTGATCAGCGAGAATCAGATCGACGAGATCGTCGACAAGGTCGGGCGCACGATCAAGGCGGTGGCGTAGCCGCTGCGTCGCGATTCGGCGCTGAGTTTCGGCTCGGCGCTCGGATCACGATAGATGTAGTCGTAGGCAAGGAAATAAGCGACCATGAGCGAAGCCGAGCATCCGGCGCCCATTGCGACGACGGGCACTCACCAAGCCGTCGTGGTCATGGGCGTTTCGGGCAGTGGCAAGTCGACCGTTGGCGCGTTGCTCGCAAAACGCCTCGGCTGGGAGATGACCGAGGGGGACAGCCTCCATCCGCCGGCGAATGTCGAGAAGATGCGCCGCGGAATTCCACTCGACGACGCCGACCGTGCGCCGTGGCTCGACCGGATTGGCGAACAGCTCAAAGCCTGGGGCTCGGCGGACCGCTCCGGCGTGGTGACGTGTTCGGCTCTGAAGCGCGCCTATCGCGAGCGCATTCTCGCCGCGCGGCCCGACGCGCGCTTCGTTTATTTGAAGGCTTCGGAGGCGGTGATCGCTAGTCGTGTTAGCGCGCGCCATCACGAATACATGCCGGCCTCCCTGCTCCACAGCCAGTTCACGACGCTCGAAGAACCGCTGCCGGGCGAGCCGGTCATCACGGTCGACGCGGACGATCAGCCCGAGCTGGAAACGCAGAAGATCATCGACGCGCTGGGCCTGCCCGGCTCGTCATGAGAACCAGCCAGAAGTCCTTGGGCGTAATCCGGGCGGTGGCCTAGCCGGCATCGCTGAGGACGCCGGCCGCCCGGAAGCAGGGTCGCTGGCTGGCGACGGCGCGGGGTCCGCACGCGCCTCGCCCGCCCGGTTTCGGCGCTGCGCCGATTACGACCGCTGGCGCTCGATCCAGATCATGATGGCGAACAGCGCCGTGCCGATCAGAATCGCGATCGAGCCGACGATGGTCGGCAGCTCGGGGCCGCCCGTCAGGGTGAAGTAGAGGCCGAGGAGCGTGACCGGCGAGGCGATGACGAAGATCCAGAACTGATAGGGCGCCAGCGCCGAGCTCTTGAGCGCGGGCCATTGCCGGTAAGCCATGCCGAAGATGCTGTGGCAGACGAAGCCAATCAGGTTGATGTGAGCGTGCAGCGGCGCCAACTCGAAATTGTTGCTGGCGCCCATGCCGATGCCCAGCACCATGCCAACCAGCAGCCATAGCGCGCCGATGGCGACGAAGTTGATGTCGAAGGCTTTCATGGTCCCCCCTCACGTTTGTCGGCGCGTTTGGCCCCGCGCGAAGACGGCGATCTTCTCCCGCGCCTCGCCCCAGCGCGGCGCGCGCGATCGTCTCTGCTCGCGGCCGCGTGCGGCGGGCGATGTTGCGGGGTATGAAGCGCGGGAGCAAGGCCCGTTCTCCCCAGCGCGAGGCGCTGTCCCCAGGCGCAGGGCCGGGCGAGGCGGTTGGGGCGCTCGGATGCGGCGCGCGCCTCAGCCCAACTTGTACTGACGCGTCGCTTCGGGATCGTCGGTCGCGAAGGGCAGCGCATCGAGTTCGGCCCAGGCGGCGTCTGGGATCGGGAACGTCGCCCAGGCGAGCGTCTCGGCGACACGCTCGGGCTTGCTGACACCGCACACGGTCGAAACGACCCGCGCGTCGCGCATGGAGAACTGCAGCGCCGCGGCGCCAGGGGGCACGTTATGGCGCGCGCAAATCTCCTCGATCCGGCGAATGGGACTGAGCGCCGCTTCGCTCGCCTCCTGATAGACGTAGCGACGGAACGAGGCCGACCCCTTGGCCAGCACGCCCCCCGCGTAGGGCGCGGCGTTGAGCACGGCGACGCCCTTGATGACGGCGAGATCGATCAGCGGGCCGGCGTTGCGATTGGCTAGGGTGAAGCGGTTGTGGGTGATGAGCGCGTCGAAGTCCCAGTCGTGCAGCAGCCCCATCATCATGTCGACCGTGCCAGCAGCAATGCCCACCGCCTTCGCCAGGCCCTCTTCCTTGATGCGAAAGAGCTCGCCGAGCGCGCCCTCGCGGCTCTTCGCCACGGCCGGCGAAGCGGAATGCTCGGGATCGTGGAGATGCAGGATATCGATCTGGTCGGCCCCCAGGGTCTTGAGGCTTTGCTCGAGCGAGCGGCGCGCCTGTGCGGCGTCGAAGACGTTGGTTTCGGGATCGCGGTCGAGCTTGGTGGAGATTACGAAGCCCTTGGGCAAGCCGCCGCGCTCGCGAATGGCGGCGCCGATGCGCTCCTCGCTGCGGCCCATGCCGTAGATGCGCGAGGTGTCGATGAAATTGGTCGGCCCTTCGAATATGGCGTTGATGGTCGCGCGCGCGCGCTCCGCCTCAACGCTGTAGCCATAGGTGTCGGGCATGTCGCCGAGCCCGGAGGTGCCAAAGCAGACTGGCGAGACCCAGAGGTCCGTCTGGCCGATCTGGACCTTGTTCATGCTCGCCTGCGCCTGCGCCATCGCCGCCCTCCCGATGCTGCTTAAGTCGATGCCGCGTTGCTAACCTGCCAGCGTCACCGCGGCAAGGTTCGCGCGGTCCCCTCCCCCGCAGGCGCGGGATTTTTTGGCATGTTAAGCAAGGGCTGGGCTGCTGCAGCCTTTTACGAACTCGACCGCGACTTTGATATCTTCGCGGTAACCCGAAGAGATCGGAATTGGCGCCCGTCGAATTGACGCCACCGCCGGCTGCAGCGCGAGCGAAGGCACGGTCGCGGTTCGCTGAAGCTTGTTCCAACCGACGGACGAGCCGCAGATGGCTTTGACGACCGACTTCAAGACCACATAATACATGAGCTGACGGTAGCCGAAACGCTGCGGGAGCACCCACCACAGCAGGCTCCACTTCCGGTCCCTTTCCATCGCCATCCCCAGCGCCCCAGCGCCGAGATCGGTCAACAGGAACACCAAATAGTAGAGCGCGACGTACCGCGTGTCGGTCCAGTCGAATTCAGCGCCGTGCTGCGCATAGTCCAGGACTGTCGCCACCATTCGCGAGACGAACAGAAGATCGACCAGGGGCGAGAGCAGAGAAATCGCGATTTGGAACAGCCACGCCTGCGGAATGGCGACGAGGCCCAAGGCGCCGTAGCGAGGCCGGAAGGTCGCGGCGCGATGCTTCCACAAACATTGGAGCGTTCCGAAAGCCCAGCGGAATCGCTGCCGAGCGAGCCCGCTCCAGGTGTCGGGCGCCTCGGTCAAGGCAATCGCTTCGCTGTCGAAGATGACCTTATAGCCCGCAATTTGAATCGCCAGCGTCAAGTCTTGGTCTTCCGCGAGCGTGTCGGTTGGGAAGCCGCCAAGCCGATCGAGCGCCGCCCGGCGCCAAGCGCCCACGGCCCCGGGGACGACCGTGACGCAGTCGAGAGCCGCCAACGCTCGCCGCTCCAGGTTTTGGGCGGTGATGTATTCCAGCGCCTGCCAGCGGGTGATCATATTGATTTGATTGCCGACCCTCGCGTTGCCGGCGACGGCGCCGACTTTGGGGTCGACAAACCAGCGGGCAAGCTTCGAAATGGCGTCGCGGGCAAATTGAGTGTCGGCGTCGAGCGCGACGACGATGTGCCCCTGCGTTTGGGCCAATGCGGTGTTGATCGCATTGGCTTTGCCCCCGTTGGGGATCGTGATGAGCGAGACCCGGGGATTCTTTCCAAAATGCGCCCTGACCGCTTCGGAAGTGCGATCGGTGGAGCCATCATCGACGACCACGATTTCAAGTCTGCGGTAGTCGCTTTCGAGGATTTGCTCGATCGCCGGGACGATGACTTTTGCCTCGTTGTAGGCGGGGATGATAACCGAAACGAGTTGGCCGACTTCCGACGACGTCGGCGCGGAACGTCGGCGCTCGCGCCAGCGACCGCGCAGGCAAAGCACGGTGAGGAAGACAAACCGCGCCAAGCCGATCGTTATCAGCGGCAAGAGCATCGCTTTAAGAAAGTCGCCGAAGCCTGCGAGCGTCAGAAAAACGGAGCGATCGATGGTTCCCCTCGCCACGCCTTCCGGCGCCGGGGGCATCGCTTGGTCGCGTGTCCAACCGGCGAGTTCGGAGACTGGAACGATCTCATATCCTTTCGCCCGCAAGGCATCGATCAGCAGCGGCAACGCCGCGACGGTTTGCGAGCGATCGCCCCCGGCGTCATGCAACAGAATGATCTGGCCCCCGATCGAGGGATCGGCGGCGGCGGCGGCATCGAGAATGCGCTGGACGATGACGCTCGCTGCGGGGCGTTGCCAATCGTCGGGGTCGATGGTCACGCCGACCGAGAGGTAACCCATGGATTGACCGAAGGCGACCGGAGCGACCTCATCGACGGACGAGGGCTCGTCATCGCCGAGATAGGGCGGTCGCAAGAGCCGCATCGAGCGACCGGTGTAGGCCTGGAAGAGACGCTGCGTCGCATTCAACTCGAGCGCGACCAGCGAATTGGTTAGCCGCGCCAAGTTCGGATGGCTGAAGGTGTGATTGCCGACATCGTGGCCCTCTCGCACGAGCCGCTGCAGCAGGCCCGGCGAGGACTCGCCGTTCACGCCAACGATGAAGAAGGTCGCACGCACGCCCTTCGCCTTGAGGACATCAAGAATCTTCGGCGTCCACTCGGGGTCTGGCCCGTCATCGAAGGTCAGCGCAACCTTACCGGGCTTGTTGCCGTGGCGATCGATGACATAGGACGTGGGCAGTTTGGCGTAGCGCTCGTCGGAGATCGCGCCCGACTGCGGATCAAGGGCGATCGAGCGCGCGCCGTCCTCGCGTTCGCTGGCGACCGACAAGAGTTCCGCCGTGCCCTTCGAAGTGAAATTGGGCGATCGGCTTGATGGTCGACAGGCTGGCAGGCGCTGGCGCGCCGTAGTCGCGGGCCATGACCGACCAGATCGAGGGGTCTTCGGCGCCGAGCTCCCAAAGCGCGTAGCCCGCCGGCTTGTAAGTATCAGCGGCATGGATTTCGTTGAAGGCGGTCGCGCCGTCGAGGAACCAAAGCGAATGTTGCGCGCCACCACGCTCGACGTAGGAGAAATGCGGATTTGCGCTCTCTCGATCGAAGAGGATCGGCGACTGAGATTCCTGGGCGGTTCGCATCGCATCCTGGAAGGTGACGGCTTTCGCGTTCGGGCCGCCGCTCCAGTCGTAGCCGTAGCCGCCGATCGCAACGATCGTGCGAGCCGGGTCGAGCTCCGCCATCCGTTTGCTCAGGGCGCTTTCGAACCAGCGTTGGCCGGCGATGCTGCCGGGCGCGCCGGTCTCCCAGTGTTCGTCGTACGCCATCAGCAGCAGGTAGTCGCTGAGCTGCGCATAGACGCGATAGTTCCAATCGGGATCATCGAACGGGACGCACAGAACGATGCGCCATCCTCGCGGCCGAAAAGCATCGGCCATTTCTTTCATGAACGCCTGCATATTGTCCTGGGCGTCTTCGGGCAGATTTTCCAGATCGACCGTCAGGCCTTGCAGATTGTTCGCTTCGAGAAGGGCGACGATCTCGGCGAGCCGCGCCTTGCGCGCCTGGGGACTCGCCAGAAGGGTCGCGAGATTTTCGCCGTCCCAATTCCCCTCGACTACGTTTTGTAGCAGGGGCATGATCGGCATCTTCGGCCGCGCGCCGCGAACGAAGGCCAGCGCCTTCATATCGAGCTCGGCGTTGAGCGCCATGTCGGCGCCGCGAAGCGTCAGGCCACTTGGGATGACCCAATCGAGTTGCGATAGATGGTCACGCAACGAGATGAAGCTCGGACCGTCAACGCTGGTGTTGTCAAAATCGTTGTAAAATCCGATCGACAGCGGCCGCGGTTGCGCTCGCTCCGCCGCCATCGCGCCTGAGTCAGGCTTCGCGGCGTCGAGGGTCGTGGAATCGGGCTTGGCCGCGTGAATCGAATTCACGTGGAGAAACCACCAGATATTGCGCTCGGCCGAACGCAACTGCGCAGCCAGGTTGGCCGCCGGCGCGAGCAAAGCTGGAAGGGCCGCTTCGGCGGCGGGAAGCGCGTTTAGGGGTCTTTCGTTGCTGTCACCGAGCGGCGCCTGTTCCATGTGCGGAACGGTGAACAGATTGACCACAAATATGCCGACGATGCCCAAGCACAAAGGGGCAATAAAGCCAAAAATCCGCGACGACCACCGCGATCTTAGACCAGACTCGTCGCGAAATACTTGGTTATTACTCATACGCGACACTCAGTCATCGTTCTGTGTGGTAAATCCGCGTTGTCTATCGTTGCAGCAATGGTTATGGCGTCGCGTTGGCCAGCGTGGGGAGTCGAGCAAGGTCGGCGAACGCCCGTTCGCCGTCGTCGCCGCTAAACCCCTAGCCCCACAGCGAAAAAACACATTCCGCGTGATGCGCCCCGCACTGCCCGATGTCGGCCTGTGACGCTCACAACTTAGAGTCTCGCGCTAAGCGCAAATACTCAGCTTTTCGGAGTACATCGGTCCGCTCGGCGACGTGGCGGGGCGCGATTGCGCAGTCGCAGCGGGGCTCTCTACCTCGAAAGAGGTAGTTCGGCCTGGTGGGAGGACGGGTCTATCGACGGTTGCGTCGCTGAAGCGTTTACGCCGGGGCGAGGCCAAGCAACGCGGACAATTCAGCGAGAGTCGCGATTTCGAAGTCGGGCGCCCCGGGCAGGCGCTCGCGAGGTTGGCCCGCGCGATTGCACCAGACCACACGCATGCCGAAGTCCGACGCCGCGTAGGCGTCCCAGCCGTTGGCGGATTGAAACGAGACTTGCCCCGCGGCGACGCCGAGCTGATCTAGCGCAAATTGGTAGACGCGCGGGTCGGTCTTGTAGACGCCAAGCGCGTCGACCGACAGCACGGCGTCGAACATCCCCTCGAGCCCCGCCGCCGCAACGGTCTCAGCCAGCATCTCGGGGGTGCCATTTGAGAGAATGGCGGTCGCGAATCCGGCGCGGCGCAGCGCGCGCAGCACGGCGGGAACTTCGGGGAAGGGCTCCAATCGGCGATAGAGGTCCATCAGGCGGTCGTGCACACCCGGCGCCGCGAGGCCAAGAGCGTCGAGCGCGTAGGCGAGCGCGTCGCCGGTCACTTGCCAGAAATCGGCGTAGCGCCCCTGCAGCGAACGCAGCCATGTGTATTGCAACTGCTTCTCGCGCCACAGCGCCGTCAGCGCGCCGCGTCGCTCGAGGGGAACGCTCTCGCAGGCGGCCGCGGCGGAAGCAAAGTCGAACAGGGTTCCGTAAGCATCGAAGACGCAGGCGCGCACGGCGCTAAGATCGTTCACACGCGCGCTCCGTTTTTCCGCGATGTTCTTTGCAGCTTCCGAAGGTCGCCGGACTCGCGCCACGGAATTGCCACTAAAAACCCGTTCATCTTCGCGACCTAATCCGCGGCGCCGAATTGAAGCTGGATCGATTTGCGAGGCCAGTGGAATTTTTATGCCTACATGGGAGAGGCTCAGTATGCGAAATCTTAGAACCCTTGCACTGTCGACAGTTCTCGCGGCCGGCGTTCTGGCGACGCCATTGGCGCCCGCCTTTGCGCAGACCTGCACATGCCCGACAGATCAAGGGGCTGATGTCGGGGCGCCCCAGTCTCCGTCTACGCCGACGAAGCGCCCCCGCCTCTACCCGAATACGACCAGCCGCCGATTCCCGCCTCGGGCTATTTCTGGACGCCCGGCTATTGGGCATGGAACAGCTATGAGTATTTCTGGGTGCCGGGCACCTGGGTGGAGCCGCCCCAGCCCGGTCTGCTATGGACTCCGGGTTACTGGGGATTCGCCAACGGCGCCTATGGCTTCCACCGCGGCTACTGGGGCGAGCACGTCGGCTTTTACGGCGGCGTCGCCTACGGGTTCGGCTATGGCGGCCTCGGCTACGAGGGCGGCCGCTGGGACAACGGCAAGTTCTTCTACAATCGCGCCGTCACCAACATCGGCGAAGTGAAGATCACCGAGGTCTACAACCAGCCGGTCACGATTCATGTGGACAATCGCGCGAGCTTCAACGGCGGCCCGAACGGCATCGACGCCAAGCCGACCGCCGAGGAGCTCGAGGCGGCGAAGCAGACGCGCGTTGCGCCGACGAAAGATCAGTTGACCAACGCCCGTGTCGCCAGCCGAACGGAATCGGCGTTCGAATCGACCAACCACGGCAAACCGCGTATCGCCGCGACCGCCAAGCCTGGCGTTTTCAAGGGCGCGGATGTCGTTCCCGCAAAGGCCGCCGGCGGCCCTGTAGAGCCGACCAACGGCGCGACTCCCGAGCCAACCAAGGCGCGCGAAGACAAGGCGACGCCCAAGCCTGAGATAACGCCCAAGTCTGAGCCGACACCCAAGCCGGACAAGATGCTCGAGCCCGACAAAAAGCTTGAGACGCCGAAGCCTGAACCGACAAAGGACGAACTCAGCAAGCCTGAGCCGGACAAGAAGCTCGATCGGCCGAAGCCTGAGATGACGCCCAAGTCTGAGCCGACACCCAAGTCGGACAAGATGCTCGAGCCCGACAAGAAGTTCGAGGCGCCGAAGCCCGAGCCGATGCAGGCCAAGCCTGAGAAGACGCCCGATGAGCGCCGACTCGAACAAGCCGATGAACGAGCCCAAGCCGATGAACGAGCCCAAGCCGATGAACGAGCCCAAGCCGATGAACGAGCCAAAGGTCGCGCCGCAAAAACGACCCGAAGCCGAGTGCGGTCATCCGGGCGAGGCCGCCTGCCCGAAGTAGAGCGGCGCGGGCCGGCAAGCTCCCGGCCCGCCGTCAGCCTTCGCCCAAAACGAAAGGGCGGCGCATTGCGTGCGCCGCCCTCGAAATGATTAGCGCCTTCGCTCGCGCGAAAGGCTCAGGCCTCGGCCGACGTCGTCTCCTGCTTCGGGCCAGAATCCTTGCCCTTGGCCGTCTCATCGCGATCGACGAACTCGATCACCGCCATCGCCGCATTGTCGCCCGGACGAAACCCGGCCTTCATGATGCGCGTGTAGCCGCCATGACGGTCCTTGTAGCGCGGGCCGATGACGTCGATCAGCTTCTTGACGAGTTCGGCGTCGCGCAGGCGCGCGATGGCGAGACGGCGCGCGTGGAGATCGCCTCGCTTGCACAACGTCACCAGCTTCTCGACCACCGGGCGAAGATCCTTCGCCTTGGGCAGAGTGGTGAGGATCTGCTCGTGCTTGATCAGCGCCTGAGACATATTGGCGAACATCGCCTGGCGATGTTCCGACGTGCGGTTAAAGCGCCGCTTGGCGCGTCCGTGATACATGGCGATCTCCTTCTCGGGTCTACGGCCGCCGTGCCACGGTACGGCCGTTTTTTCTTTCTCCTTCTCCCGCAAAGCGGGAGAAGAATTTCTCAGTAGTGCTCCTCGAAGCGCTTCGCCAGCTCTTCGATGTTCTCGGGCGGCCAGCCGGTCACTTCCATCCCGAGGTGCAGGCCCATCTGCGCCAGCACTTCCTTGATCTCGTTGAGCGACTTGCGGCCGAAGTTCGGCGTGCGCAGCATCTCGCTCTCGGTCTTCTGGATGAGATCGCCGATGTAGGTGATGTTGTCGTTCTTCAGGCAGTTGGCCGAACGCACGGAGAGTTCGAGCTCGTCGACCTTCTTGAGCAGCGCCGGGTTGAAGGCGAGCTCGGGGATCGCGTGCTGCGCCTCTTCGCGGCGCGGCTCCTCGAAGGTGACGAACACGGCGAGCTGGTCCTGCAGGATGCGCGCGGCGTAGGCAAGCGCGTCCTCGGGCGTGATCGCGCCGTTGGTCTCGATCGTCATCGTCAGCTTGTCTTTATCGAGGTCTTGGCCTTCGCGGGTATTTTCGACCCGGTAGGAGACCTTCCGCACCGGCGAGAACAGGCTGTCGATCGGCATCAGGCCGATGGGCGAATCCTCGGCGCGGTTGCGGTCGGCCGGCACATAGCCCTTGCCCGACATCACCGTGAACTCGATGCGAATGTCAGCGCCCTCGTCGAGCGTGCAGATGACGAGCTGCGGATTGAGGATCTGAATGTCGCCGGTCGTCTGGATGTCGCCGGCGGTGACGACGCCGGGGCCGCGCTTCTTGAGGATGAGGCGCTTGATCCCATCGCCCTGCATCTTGACGGCGATGTCTTTGACGTTGAGCACGATGTCGACGATGTCCTCGCGCACGCCGGGGATCGACGAGAATTCGTGCAGCACGCCGTCGATGTGAATCGAGGTGATCGCCGCGCCTTGCAGCGATGACAAAAGCACCCGGCGCAGCGAATTGCCGAGCGTCTGGCCGAAGCCGCGCTCCAGCGGCTCGGCGACGACGGTGGCGATCCGGCGCGGATCGTCGCCGTGCGTGATTTCGAGCTTCTTGGGCTTGATGAGTTCTTGCCAGTTCTTCTGAATCACGAGTGTGAGCCTTCCGTTCGACGGGTGGACGCGCCGAGCCCAAAAGGGACGGCGCGGAACGCGGTTCGCGCGCTAAAAAGACTCAGACGCGGCGACGCTTGCGGGGGCGGCAGCCATTGTGCGGGATCGGCGTCACGTCGCGGATCGAAGTGACGTTGAAGCCGGCGGCCTGGATCGCGCGCAGCGCCGACTCGCGGCCCGAACCCGGGCCCGACACTTCGACTTCGAGCGTGCGCATGCCGTGTTCGGCGGCCTTCTTGACCGCGTCCTCGGCGGCCATCTGGGCGGCGAAGGGCGTCGATTTGCGCGATCCCTTGAAACCCATCGTGCCGGCCGACGACCACGAGATGGTGTTGCCTTGCGCGTCGGTGATGGTGATCATCGTGTTGTTGAACGAAGAGTTCACATGGGCGACGCCCGACACGATGTTCTTGCGTTCGCGGCGGCGAACGCGGGTTGCTTCCTTAGCCATGAGTACGTCCTTCAAGCGCGCCAGCGGCGCGAAAAACCATAAGAGATTTGCAAACCGTCAGCCGGCGATCACTTCTTCTTGCCGGCGATCGCCTTGGCCTTGCCCTTGCGGGTGCGGGCGTTGGTGTGCGTGCGCTGACCGCGCACCGGCAATTGCTTGCGGTGACGCAGGCCACGATAGGCGCCTAGGTCCATCAGGCGCTTGATGTTGATCGAAACCTCGCGACGCAGGTCGCCCTCGACCATGTAGTCGCGATCGATCGTCTCGCGAATTTGCAACACTTCCGAGTCGCTGAGTTGCGACACGCGGCGCTCGGCGGGAATGTGGACCTTCTCGCAGATCTCTTCGGCCTTCTTGGCGCCGATGCCATGAATGTACTGAAGCGCGATGATGACGCGCTTGTTGGTGGGGATATTAACGCCTGCAATACGGGCCAAGCTCTTCGCTCCATGTCGGCGGCGTCGAAGGCCGAAGCCGTCGCGCTGCGGTTAAAACGCCCCCGGCGTCCGGTGGAGACCGGCCCATGCCAAGGCGCCCAAAGCGCAAAAAGTCCCACGCGCGCAGCAGCGCTGGGACCCAGAACGCATTCGGGATGGCGGTGATATAGAGCCCCGACCAGGGGGCGTCAACCGTCTGGGCAGAAACGCGTAACGCCCCTTGGGACAGGCGCGCCTGTCGCGCGTCCGCGACGGCAGAAAGCCCGGATATCGACCGTGTAATGAGACAAGCGCCTGAGAATCAAGCGTAGTTTCGCCTTTACGCGGACCGCCCTTTGGCTTTTGCCGGCCGGCGGGGCGCGGCCTCAGGGCCGGTCACGCCGCCGCCGGGCTCGGTTGAGGCGGGTGGATCGCTGGCGGGAAAGGTCATCTCCAGCTCCCGGGACAGTTCGCGATCCTGTTCGTCCTTCACCTTTTGCAGCTTTTGCTCGCGCGGTTTCCTCGTCATCTCGTCCTCCAATGAAGGCCGGTGCGCCGGAATTGCGCGAACCTTAGCCTATCATCGGCAGATCGTCGCGCTCACGCCCGCCAACGGTCGCCATATAGCTTGCGGAAAATGCGCCGACCAGCAGCGCTATGAACGCCCACAGCGCCACGTACACGCCGGTTTTACGAGCGGCGTCGGCGGCTGTCTTGGCCGCATCGACAGCCTTGTCCTTCGCGGCCTTCGCCTGGCCGACCACGTCGGACACGCGCTTTTCGGCATCCGTCTGGCTCATACCCGTTTTCGCCGCGACGAGTTGGGCGAGGTAGGTTCTGTCCGCGTCGGACATCTCGCCGGACGCGGCGCTCATAGCGAAAATGCGGCGCGCTTCCGCTGCGCTCGCGGTGGAGTCCGCGCCCGCCGCCGGATGATCGGCGCGAAACAGCATGTCGGTGAAATAGTCCGTCCTGCCCTCGGCGGCCGAGGACCGGCCTGACTGCGAAGTCGAAGCCGAAGCCGACGAGGCGACGGCGCCCGCCGCCTGCATGGCCGAGGCGCCGGCGTGGGTGACGCCGCTGGCGATCGAGGACGCCGCGAAGGCGATCAGAGACGCGCTGACCACGGCGCCCAAGGCCCAGACCAGAAGACCATGCGCGGTGTCGCGGAAGTAGACTTCATCGGTATGCGCGCCGACCCAGCCGACGCGCAGCCGGCCGGCGAGATAGCCGCCGATCCCGGAGGCGAACAGTTGCACCGCGACGAGCCACGCCGCCGCCAACACGCCAAACGTGACGACCGAGGGGTTGTTGCTGGACCAAGGAGAAACCGAGCCCAGCCCGATCCCCGCGCCCAGGGTCAGAAGCACGAGAGAGAACGCCGACGCAACGACTGCGCCCGCGATGATGGCCGGCCAGGAAATCGCCGATCCCGACGCCGCTTCACTATGGGCGGCGCCCACCTCCAATGCCGAATCCGTCATGACGCGCCTCCCAATCGGTTGCTGTTAAGTTGGCGGAACGGCCTTCCGACTCGAAGTCGGCGGCAGAAATTTTCAGTGGTAGAGCAGCGCGACCAGAATGATGACGGGGATCGGCACGCCGAGAAGCCAGAGCAAGATTCCGCGACCCATGGGACTTCCCCTTTGTCGAAATGAACGATGCCAAACAAACGTGCACAAAGCGATTTCGTTCCGACAATTCGAGTGAGGCGCGCATGACTGGGGCTAGGCTCCAAAGCGATCGGCGCGGCCGCGAAGACGGAAATGCCGTTGCGTTCGTCCGCTTTTGCGCCGCAGGACGGGTTAGAGTATTGCGGCGCCTCGCCGCCTCGACTCCGCAGGAGACCGCCCTTGACCCGCAAGACCCCTCGCCGCAGTGGCGGCCCCGGCCGCGCCGACACGCCTTTCGCGCGCCCGCAACGCTCGCAGCTCGATCGCGCGAAGGGCGGCCCAAAGGGCGAGCGCAAGCGTGCGGGCGACCCGGTCGAACGGCCGGCAGGCAAGCCGGCCTTCGCGCCTAAGCGCGCCTTCTCGCCCAAGCCTGCTTTGGCGGCCAAGTCTGCTTTGGCGGCGAAGCCTGCGTTCGCGGGCCAGCCCGCTCCAGCGCGGCACAATAGAGGCGCGGATTTCGTGCGCATCTGGGGCTTTCACAGCGTCGCCGCAGCGCTGCGCGCGCCGCGCCGCCAGCTGATCCGCCTTTACGCGACCGCCGCCGCAGCGGAACGGCTCGCCGCCGAGATCGCGGCGCGCGGCGTCGAGACCCGTATCGTCGAGGCCGAGGAGATCGCCCAGCGCGCGCCGCGCGACTCCGTACACCAAGGGCTGCTGCTCGAAGCCGCGCCGCTCGCGCCGATCGACATTTCCGAACTGCCTGCGCGCGGCCTCGTCGTCGTGCTCGATCAGGTCACCGATCCGCACAACGTCGGCGCAATCCTGCGCACCTCAGCCGCATTCGCGGTCGATGCGCTGGTGACGACCGAGCGCCACACGCCGGAATTTGCCGGCGCGCTGGCGAAGTCCGCCTCCGGCGGCCTCGAGCACGTGCCGATCTGCACGGTGACCAATCTCGCGCGGGCGATGGGCGAGCTTGGCGATCTTGGCTATTGGCGGGTCGGGCTCGATTCGGAAGCGCCGCTGACGCTGCAGGCGACGCGGCTCGAGCGACCGCTCGCGCTGGCGCTCGGCGCCGAGGACCGTGGTCTCAGACGCCTGACGCGCGAACATTGCGATGCGCTGGCGCGGCTCGATCTCCCCGGCGCGATCAAGAGCCTCAACGTCTCGAACGCCTGCGCCATCGCGCTGGCGATCGCCGCTGGCGCCACAACGCGCCAAGCTTAGAGCCCTGCTAAGCGGACGTCAGTTGTCCAGCGGCGGCAATGTGTGCGCGAAGCTCAGATCGTAGGTCTTGTTGAGCAGCGGATCGAGCGGCGTGCCCTCGGAGGCGTCGAAAGCGCGCACGCGCGGCGCTGACGACGCGGGCGCCATCGCGAGCGGGGTGGCGCCCGGCGCCGGCGGCGCGGCGACGCTTGGCGCAGGCAGCGCGCCGTCGCCGTATTTGATCATCCGCGCCTTGAGGTCGGCGAGCGCCGCCGCCGGCAAAGGCGCGCCGACGAGGGGCACGGCGGCGCCAGGCGCCGGCGCCGCGTCCGCGCTCCCCGGATCGTCGGGAAAGACTGCGGTCGTGGGCGCGTCGTTGACGCCGGTGACGACCGCGCCGAGGTCTTCGAGGCTCGCGCGGGCCGTCGTGGCGGCCGACAGCGTAACCTGACGGCTTTCGCCGACCTTGGCCAGTCGCGCTGCGAGCGCCGCGTCGTCAGCGGCCGGGGCGACGTCGGAGGCGACGGCGACAGAGCCAAAGGCGTTCGGATCGAGATCGTCGAGCGCGCTGTGCTTGGCGGGCGCCGGCGTTGGGGAAGCGCCCGGCGTCGGGGCGGCGTCGGGAGAGAGCCGGTCCTTGGCGTCCTTCTCGATGTCGCGCCAATGGGCGACGTTCTTGAGGTGCTGGTCGAGCGTCTCGGCGAAGGCGTGGCCGCCGGTGCCGTCGGCGACGAAGAAAATGTCCTTGGTCGCGGCGGGATTGGCGGCGGCCTCGAGCGCGGCCTTGCCTGGATTGCAGATCGGCCCGGGCGGCAGACCGGCGATGATGTAGGTATTGTAGGGCGTCGATTCCTGAAGCTCGGCCTTCGAGATCGAATGACCGAGCGTGCCTTTGCCGAATACCAGACCGTAGACGATCGTCGGATCGGACTCGAGCTTCATATGCTTGCGCAGGCGGTTGACGAACACCCCGGCGACGCGCGGCCGTTCATCGACCTTGCCGGTCTCTTTCTCGATGATCGAAGCGAGCGTCACCAGCTCGCCAGGCGACTTGAACGGCAAATCAGATGCCTTCTTGGCCCAGATGTCGTCGACCACCTTGGCCTGGTCCCTCGCCATCTTGGCGAGCAGCGCGGTTCGCGTCTCGCCGCGCGCGAACTTGTAGGTCTCAGGCAGCAGCGAACCCTCGCGCGGCGGCTCCTTGATGTCGCCAACCAGCACGTCGTTGTCGGTGAGCCGCTGCACGACCTGGTCGCTGGTCAGACCTTCGGGAATGGTGATGGAATGGAGCACCACCCTGCCCGATAGAAGTTCGTTTTCGACGTCGCGCAAGCTGACGCCCGCCTTGAACGTATATTCACCGCGCTTGAGCGCGCTGCGGCTGCCGTCCAGCAGCGTCATCGCCGAGAACCACAACCCGCTGTCGATAACGCCGGCGTGCTCGAGCTGGTCGCCGATCGGCCCGCTGTCATCCTCGCGCTCGATGGTCACGACTTTGTCAGCGGTGAGCGGACCGGGCTTGCGCGCCGAGACCATTGTCCAGACGACCACGCCGAGGCCCAGCAGTCCGAAGACCAGCGCGAAAGAGAGCAGCCCGCTCAAGCCCCCAAGGCCGGAGCGACGGCGGCGCGGCGGCTTGGCGGGCGGCGGCGCCGGCTTCTCGGGGGATTTCGGCGGCGTCGCCGAGCGTGGCCGCGCGAACAGACTGACCCGTTGCGGCGGCGCCGCGCCCGGCTTGCCTTTGTCGCCTTGATTTGACGCGTCGCTCATCGGGAAATTGCCGCCTCGTCTTGCCGCGTCACTCTAACTGCTTTTGCGGCGAAAAGAAGCTGCGGCGCCCTCACGCGACGGCCGCAAGTCGCTTGAAAATCACCGACGCGTTGGTGCCGCCAAAACCGAACGAATTCGACAACGCAACGTCGATTCGCCGCTTACGGGCGACATGCGGGGCAAGATCGATTGCCGTTTCGACCGACGGATTGTCGAGGTTGAGGGTCGGGGGCGCGATCTGGTCGCGAATCGACAGCACCGAGAAGATCGCCTCGACGGCGCCGGCGGCGCCAAGCAGGTGACCTGTCGAAGACTTGGTGGACGACATCGTCGTCGTCGCCGCGGCGTTGCCGAGCAGGCGCTCGACCGCGCGCAATTCGATTTCATCGCCGACCGGGGTCGAGGTGCCGTGCGCATTGACATAGTCGATGTCGGCCGGCGTCAGGCCGGCGCGTTTCAACGCGGCGCCCATCGCGCGAAAGGCGCCGTCGCCATCGGGCGAGGGCGAAGTGATGTGATAGGCGTCGCCCGACAGGCCGTAGCCGACGAGTTCGGCGTAAATGCGCGCGCCCCGCGCTTTGGCGTGTTCATAGTCCTCAAGCACCACGCAGCCGGCGCCCTCGCCCATGACAAAGCCGTCGCGGTCGCGATCGTAGGGGCGGGAAGCCTGTTTGGGCCGGTCGTTGAAGCCGGTCGACAAGGCCCGGCAGGCGGCAAAGCCCGCGAGCGAGAGCCGGTTGACCGCCGATTCGGCGCCCCCCGCGACCATCACCTTGGCGTCGCCAAGCGCAATCAGCCGCCCGGCGTCGCCGATGGCGTGCGCGCCGGTCGAGCAGGCCGTGACGACGGCATGGTTGGGGCCCTTCAGCCCGTGGGTGATCGACACGTGGCCGCCGACGAGATTGATCAGGCGACCGGGGATGAAAAACGGCGAGATGCGCCGCGGACCCTTTTCGTGCAACGTGACCGAGGCGTCGTAGATGCCGCCAAGGCCGCCGATGCCCGAGCCGATCAGAACGCCGGTCTCGATCTGGTCCTCATAGGACTTTGGCGCCCAGTCGGCGTCGCGCAAAGCCTGCGTCGCCGCGGCCATGCCATAGACGATGAAATCGTCGACCTTGCGCTGCTCCTTGGGCTCCATCCATTCGTCGGGATGGAAGTCCTCCTCGCCGGCGCCGCGCGGCACTTGCGCGGCGATCTGGCAGGCGATGTCGGAGACGTCGAATCCTTCAACCTGCGCCGCGCCAGACTCGCCCGCCAGCAGCCGACGCCAAGTGGCTTCGACTCCGGAGGCCAGCGGCGAAACCATGCCGAGACCCGTGACGACGACGCGATTCATTGCCGCTCCCAAGGCTCCCTCCACAGACCCCGAACGCAACAAGGGCCGGACATGCTCCGGCCCTCAGTTCGTGTGCGCGCTCGACGCTGCGACGGCGGACGCCGTCACTTGCCGGCGGACGCCTTTTCGAGAAACTTCACCGCGTCGCCGACGGTGACAATCGTCTCCGCCTGGTCGTCGGGGATCTCGACGCCGAATTCCTCTTCGAACGCCATGACGAGCTCAACCGTATCGAGCGAGTCGGCGCCGAGGTCGTCGATAAAATTGGCATTGTCGACGACCTTATCGGCGTCAACGCCGAGATGCTCGACGACGATCTTCTTTACCCGCTCCGCCACGTCGCTCATTTTTTCTTTTCCCTCGTTCGGACGGGCGTGACAGACGCCCGTTTGTTGATCCCGCCGCTCCGACCGTCCATCAATCGGGCTGGCGCGCCACCCCCAGCGTTCGATGAGCGCGCTTGGGCGGTCGCGCCTCGAATGCGATCTCGTCCGGACGATCCCTTATGAAGTCTGCCGGGCAACGTCGACGAACGGGCTCGATAGCATATCTCACCACGCAAGGCGAGAGGCGGTCGGAGCGCGCCCAAGGCGTCCAACCGTCACGACAAACACCTCAAATCATTGCCATACCGCCGTTGACGTGGAGGGTCTGACCGGTCACGTAGGCGGCCTCGTCGCTCGCCAGAAAAACCGCCGCCGCGCCGATGTCGGCGCCGGCGCCGAGCCGCCCCAGCGGCACTGCGGCCAGGATCGTTTCGCGCTGTTTGTCGTTCAGCGCGTCGGTCATCGGGCTGGCGATGAAGCCGGGCGCGATGCAATTCACGGTGATGCCGCGCGAAGCGACCTCCGCGGCCAGCGCCTTCGACATGCCGATCATACCGGCCTTGGCGGCGGCATAATTGCCCTGGCCGGGGTTGCCGGTGACGCCGACGATCGAGGTGATGGCGATAATGCGGCCGAAACGGCGACGCATCATGCCCTTCAGGCAGGCGCGCGACAGGCGGAAGGCGGCGGTGAGATCGACGGCGATCACCGTGTCCCATTCGGCGTCCTTCATCCGCATGAAGAGATTGTCTCTGGTGACGCCGGCGTTATTGACGAGAATGTCGAGCCCGCCCATCGCCGCCTCGGCGGCGGGAACCAGGGCTTCGACCGCAGCGACGTCGGCAAGATCGCAGGGCACGACGTGAACGCGCGCGCCGAGTTCGCCGGCCAGCGTCTCGAGCGCGCTCGCCCGTGTGCCCGACAGCGTGACCGTCGCGCCCTGCTGGTGCAGCGCGCGCGCGATCGCGCCCCCGAGCCCCCCCGAGGCGCCGGTGACCAGCGCGGTCTTGCCCGTCAGATCGAACACGTCGCTTGATCCTTCCCCGCTGTGCGCGCTTTAGAGGGCGCGCGCCGCCTTATAGGTTTCCACGTCGACTGGAGTCCCGACACTGAGCGCCTCGGCCCCATCGACGATGCGCTTGACGAGGCCCGCCAGCACCTTGCCGGCGCCGAGCTCGACGAAGCGGGTCACGCCCCGCGCGGCCATGAATTGAACGCTCTCGCGCCAACGCACCGCGCCGGTCACTTGTGCGACCAGACTGGCGCGAATCGCGTCGGGGTCGACGAGTTGCGAGGCGCTGACATTGGCGACCAGAGGAACCTTGGGCGCGAGGATCTTGGTTTGCGCCAGCGCCGCCGCCATCGTCGCGGCGGCCGGCTGCATCAACGCGCAATGGAAGGGCGCGGAGACCGGCAACAGCAGGGCGCGCCTCGCGCCCTTGGCTTTCGCGAGTTCCATCGCTCGCTCGACGGCGCTTTTCTCGCCCGAAATCACCACCTGGCCGCCGCCGTTGTCGTTGGCCGCCTGACAGACGCCGCCAGCCTTGGCCGCCTCGGCGGCGATCGCGCTCACCGCCTCGAGATCGAGGCCGAGGATCGCCGCCATCGCGCCGACGCCGACCGGAACCGCCTTTTGCATGGCGTCGCCGCGAATGCGCAGCAGCCGTGCGGCGTCCTCAAGCGTCAGCGCGCCGGCGGCGCATAGCGCCGAATATTCGCCGAGCGAATGGCCGGCGACGAAGGCGGCGTCGCGCGCAATGTCGAGCCCGGCCTCGCTCTCCAGCGCCCGGAAGGCGGCGAGGCTCGTCGCCATCAGCGCCGGCTGGGCGTTGGCGGTCAGCGTCAGTTCCGCTTCCGGCCCCTCGAAGATCAGCTTCGACAGCGATTGGCCGAGCGCGGCGTCAACGCGGGCGAACACCTCGCGCGCCGCCGGAAAGGCCTCCGCCAGCGCCTTGCCCATGCCGACCGTCTGCGAGCCCTGCCCGGGAAACACCAGGGCCGTCGTCATGAGCGTCGGCAAAATTCACGCCTCTCCAAAACTTGTCCCTTGCGCAGGAATCGCGGGCGGAAAGACACGGCGCGGCGGCGTCTGTCAAGTGAGGAGGGCGTCGCCGCGTTGAAGCGGCCAGGCCGGACATTGTTGCGGCGGCGGCCCGCGCCGAGCTTGAATACGAGCGCCAGTCCGTGTTGCGAGCCCGGCGTTTTGTCCGCTATTCCTCCCGTCGGAAATTGCGGATGCGGTCGAAAGCGACCGCTATAATTATCAAGCTGCCGATGAATAGGCCCTGCCAGAAGGGATTGATTCCCAGCAGCGTAAGGCTGTTGCGGATGACCTCGATCAACGCCGAGCCGATCAGCGCGCCGACGGCCGTGCCCGCTCCGCCCGCGAGATTGGCGCCGCCAATGACGGTCGATGCGATGACCTGCAATTCGTAGCCCGTGCCAAGATTTGTCGTTACCGCGCCAAGCCACCCAGTTTCGATCACGCCGGCGACGCCCGCGGCGAGCGCCGAAATCATGTAGACGGCGAGCTTGACGCGCTGCACGGGAACGCCGGTCAGGATCGCGGCCTTCTCGTTGCCGCCGATCGCAAAGACATAGCGGCCGAACTTCGTCCATCGCAAAGCGAAGCCGGTCACCAGAGCCAGCACCAGCATGTAAAGAACCGGATTGGGAATGCCGAAGACCCATGCGCCGCCGCCCAGCGCCAGCAGCTTTGCCTGGTCGGGACCGAACTGAAACACCACGGTGTTGTTGGAGACGATCGTCGCGAGGCTTCGCGCGATCGACAACATTCCGAGCGTCACCACGAACGGCGGGAAACCGAAATATGCAATCAAGACGCCGTTGAAAGCCCCAACGGCGAGCGCAGCGCCCAGCGAAGCGCCAATTCCAACTTCGATCGAATAGCCCGCATGCATGACCACCGCGAGCGTCATGCTGGAGAGACAGAGGACCGAGCCAACCGATAGATCGATGCCGCCCGTAATGATGACAATCGTCATGCCCAGAGCGATGATCGCAAAGAACGTCAGGTTGCGCGTGATGTTGAAGAGATTGTTCGTCGTGGCGAAAGAATTGGTGGCGAACGACAGGAAAGCGCATGCCGCGACCAACGCGATGAATACCCAGAACGTTTGGCTCGACGTCAGGCGCGCAAACAGGCTCCAACGCTTTGACGGCGCTTCTCCGGTCCAAAGCGTCATTTGGCGCAATCCCTGAAAATGTCGGCAGTTTGCGTCCGGATGTCAAAGGACATTGTCGATGGCGCCTGTGATCAGACCGGTAACTTCTTCGGGCGAACTTGCGGCGATCGCCTTGTCGGCGACCTTGCGCCCGCGACGCAGCACGACGACGCGGTCGGCCACGGTGAAGACGTCCGGCATTCTATGGCTGATGAGGACGACGGCGAGGCCCTGGTCGCGCATCAGTCGGATGAGGTTCAAAACCTCGGCGACTTGGCGCACCGAGATCGCGGCGGTCGGTTCATCCATCAGAACGATTTTCGCTTTCGAAAGGCGGGTGCGCGCGATCGCAACCGCCTGTCTCTGACCGCCCGACATCTGGCGCACCAAATCTCGCGGGCGTGTTTCCGACTTCAACTCGGCGAAAATCTGACCCGACCGCAGATACATCTTGGCGTGGTCGAGGACGCGAAGAGGCCCCACGCCCTTCTGCAACTCGCGACCAAGAAACACGTTGGCCGCGGCGGTCAGGTTGTCGCAGAGCGCCAGGTCCTGATGGACGATTTCAATGCCGTGCCGGCGCGCCTCGACCGGGTGGTTCATGGCGAGATCGGCGCCGTTCATCCGCATGGCCCCGTGCGTCTGGCGAAAATTGCCCGCGATGATCTTCACCAGCGTGGATTTCCCGGCGCCGTTATCCCCCATCAGCCCGACCACCTCGCCCGGATGCAACGCCAACGAAACCTCGTCGAGGGCGTGAATGGCGCCGAAATGTTTGGAGATGTTCTCGAGCTCTAAGAGCGCCATCGGCTCTGTCGCTTCCGGCGAGGAAGTTCCCATGACTTGACGCTCTAGCAAGGGGGGTGGGCGCTCGGCAAGCGCGAGGGCCGGCTCCCGAAGGAGCCGGCCCGTTTTCCGGAATTGCGTTACCTTTGGATGCAGGTGTCGACCGTGTCCTTCGTGCATTCATCGAGACCCGTGAAGATCGGGTCATCGACCTTCTTGCCCTCGATCAGGCTGATCATCGCCGTAGGAGCCTTGTAGCCCATCTCAAACGGGCGCTGACCGACGAGCGCCTCGACGCGGCCTTCCTTGGCCAGCGCGACTTCGTCGCCGATCGTGTCGGCGGCGACGATCACGAGCGACTTGTCGGCGATCTGCGCCTTGTATTGGTCAGTCAGCTGACGGTAGGGCTGCGGAGCGCCAAACAGCGGCCATCCGCCTTCGATGACGAAAGCGTCGAGCTTGGGATTGGCCGTCAGCATGTCAGACATTGCCTGAACGCCCTTCGGGCCGTCGTCGTTGGTGAACACCGGGCAACCGGCGACCTCCGTCCATCCGCCCTCGCCTTTGAGCGTCTCTACGCCCTTCGCGCCCGAGAGCGAGTCGCGCGTTCCCGAGGCCCGGCGCAAGATGTTGTCGGCGGCGGCGTTGCCTTCGATGAAGCAGACCGTGCCGCCCTTCGGCTTGGCCTTCTTCAGGTACTCGCCGAGGCGGAAGCCCATCAGGTAATTGTCGGTGCCGAGATAGGTCTTGCGCAGCGCCGAGTCTTCCTTCTTGAGGTCGGCGTCGAGCGTCATGACCGGGATCTTAGCGCCTTTGACCGCGTTGGCGATCAGCGGCGCATTGGACGGCGAGATGGCGATCGCGACGGTGTCCGGCTTGCCAAGAACGTCGCCCACGATCTGCGCTTCGCCTGCTTCGTCGGAGGTCGACGCCGGGCCGGTGTAAACGCAAGCGTACGGCGAGGAAGCGTTTTCCTTGTTCCACTTCTCGCAACCTTGATGAATCGCCTCGAAGAACGGGTTGTCGAGCCCTTTCACGACGATGACGAGATTCTTCTTTTGCGCGAATGCGGCGCTCGCCGACAAAATAAGTGAAGCGCCAATCAACAACGCTAGTGTTTTTTTCATTGCCGACCTCCCAAAATTGGCCCGGACGATTAGCCGCCCGGTGCCAAACTCACAGTTCAATCAGGTTGCGCCGCAATGCGTGGGCTTTGGCTGGCCCCGTCACCCTGGCGGCAACAGACAAGGATGGACTTGTACAACCGGGCTGACTGATGGCTTGTCGCGCGCCGGCAAACGCACATGACTCCGCCAAGCCAATTCCGCTTGCCCGGAGTTTGCGATAAATGCCCCCCTACAACGCCTTGGCGCAGACTCTGGCTGAGCTTAGGGAAGTCTGACGGCTTGCAGGTCAGGCCCCGTGCGCGCAGGTCCGTTGTCTCTTTATCAGCAAGGAAAAGTAGGGCGTCAAGGGCGTTTCAATTGCCTTCATATACGTTCGCGCAAATTGCCGACCTGATTTGAAGGCCGCCAGGCGGACGCCGCTTGGGCGGCGAGCGCCCCGCTTATCGGCAAATTAACGCCTCCCTTCCTAGCCTCAACGCGCGAGTCGCCGAGGGGGCGCATGGATCTAGCGGGCAACCCAGCGTGGAAAATCCTGCGCGACGCCGACTGGCTGAACGGCCAGCGCGCGCGCGTCTATCCGCGCCTGCTGCTTGTCGCCAGCCTTGGCCTCGCGCTGATCTGGATTCTCGTCGCGCACGGCGGCGTCGATGCGGCGGGCAAGCCGCTCGGCACCGATTTCGTCAGCTTCTGGACCGCTTCGCAACTGACGCTGCAGGGCCGCGCGGTCGACGCCTACAACATCGCCGCCCACTGGGGAGCGCAGAAGGCGCTGTTCGGGCCTGAGGTCGGCTATGCCGCCTTCTTCTACCCGCCGCCCTACTTGCTGATCTGCCTGCCGCTCGCCGCGCTGCCCTATTTCTGTTCGCTGATCGTCTGGCTGGCGGCGACCGGCTTTGCTTATTGGCGGGTGCTGCGCGCGTGGGCGGGCCCTGAGTTCGAGGCCGCCGTCCTCTTCGCCTTCCCCGCCTTTCTGGTCAACGCCGGTCACGGGCAAAACGGTTTCCTCAGCGCGGCCTTGATCGGGGCCGGCGCGCTGGTTCTCGACCGGCGGCCGGTGATCGCCGGCCTGCTCTTCGGCATGCTGGTCTTCAAGCCGCAATTGGCTCTGATGATCCCCTTCGCGCTGATCGCGGCGCGGCGCTGGACGACATTCGCCGCCGCCGCCGCGAGCGCCGCGGCGCTGTGCGCGGCGAGCTATGCGATCTGGGGAGAAGCGGTTTGGCGCGCCTTCTTCGACGCGGCGCCGCTGGCGCGCGCGACACTCGAGCGCCATCTCCTGGGCGTCGAGAAGATGCAGAGCGCCTTCGCTGCGGTACGACTGCTGCACGGCTCGTTGATCCTCGCCTATGTCGCGCAAGGCGCAGCGGCGCTGGCGGCGGCCGCTGCGCTATTCTGGCTGCAGCGGCGCGACTTTCGCGGCCCTGCGGAAGGACCGGCGCTGATCGCCGCGACGCTGATCGCCAGCCCCTTCCTGCTCGACTATGATCTGACGCTGCTGGCCTTCCCGCTCGCCTTCCTCGCGCGTCAGGGGCTGGCGCGCGGCTTCGCGCCATTCGAAAAGAGCGTGCTGCTCGTCGGCTACCTGCTGCCGCTGCTCTCGCGCATGCTCGCCGGCGCGCTGCTGCTGCCGCTTGCCCCGCCCATCGTCTTTGGCGTGCTGTGGTTCGTCATCAACCGCCGAGCGAGCGAGAACCTCGCTTCGCCATTGATCGAATCGACAGAATCATAGAGGCAGGGTCCAGCGACTTGGCGAATGACCGCCGGCGCGAAACGAGGCGATTGGCTTGGCAGCTGCCCCCGGCAAGAGCTGTGGCGCGTGCACGATGTGTTGCTCGGCGCTGGAAATCCCCGAACTGAGCAAGGCGGCGGGCCCGGCCTGCGTCAATTGCATCGCCACCGGCGGCTGCGCGATCTACGCGAGCCGGCCGCAGGTGTGCCGCGACTTCGAATGCGAATGGCTGACCGATCGCACGCTTCAGCCTCAGTTGCGCCCGGACCGCGTCGGCACGATCCTGATGGAGGCCGACGACAGCGACGAATATCGCGCCGTCAGCTCGCCGAGCCGCCCGCTCGCCTGGCGCCACCCGCTGGTCTTCGCCCATCTCGTGCGAATGGCCAAAAGCGGGCGCACCGTGGTCGCCAAGGCGGGCCTCAACTCGTGGCGGATTTTCGCCTCGGGCGAGTGGGGGCCGACCGTCTGAGCACGACGCCTAAATTTTAGGCGCCTCGCCCGGCTTTCGGGCAAGTCTCTGGCGCGATACCCTAATTGCCCCGCCCTGGCGTCCTGCCCCGGTGGCGTCGGCGGAAATGCGATGCTATGGACGAGCTCGCACCACGCCCAAGTCTTGTCCAATTGTCGGAAATCGGCGGCTCGAGACGGCTTGAGCGCGCGCCAACGAGGGAGACCTCCGGGCCATGAAAAAAGTCGAAGCAATCATCAAGCCTTTCAAGCTCGACGAGGTCAAAGAGGCGCTCCAGGAAGCGGGCGTCCAAGGCATCACGGTGTTGGAAGCCAAGGGCTTCGGCCGCCAGAAGGGCCACACCGAACTCTATCGCGGCGCAGAATACGTCGTCGACTTCCTGCCCAAAGTGAAGATCGAGGTCGTGGTCGCCGACGAGAACCTCGCCGCGACGATCGAGGCGATCCGTCGGGCGGCCCAAACCGGGCGGATCGGCGATGGCAAGATATTTGTATCGCAGATCGACGAAGCCATCCGCATCCGCACCGGCGAGACCGGATCGGACGCGGTCTAGCGACATTTTCTGCGCAGAGGCGCGTTTGTTTCACGGCTTCCCGGCGCTGAGGGGCGACGGGTAGGGGCAACCGAGCGAGACCTTAGGAAAGGCACACCATGAAGACGGCCAAGGACGTCCTGAAGACGATCAAGGACAATGATGTCAAATATGTCGATCTGCGATTCACGGACCCGCGCGGCAAGTGGCAGCACGTCACTTTCGACCAGACGCTGATCGACGAAGAGGCCTTTTCCGACGGCTTGATGTTCGACGGCTCCTCGATCGCCGGCTGGAAGGCGATCAACGAATCCGACATGACGTTGATGCCCGACCCGGCTTCGGCGTGCATGGACCCGTTCTTCGCCGCCTCGACCATGGTGATCAACTGCGACATTCTCGATCCCGCCTCGGGCCAGCCCTATGGTCGCGACCCGCGCGGCATCGCCAAGAAGGCCGAAGCCTATTTGAAGTCGACCGGTATCGGCGATGCGTGCTTCTTCGGACCGGAAGCCGAATTCTTCGTCTTCGACGACGTCCGCTTCTCGGCGACGATGTACAACACGGGCTTTGCGATCAACTCGACCGAGTTGCCCACCAATTCCGACACGACCTATGAGGGCGGCAACCTCGGCCACCGCGTCCGCACCAAGGGCGGCTACTTCCCGGTTCCCCCCAGGATTCGGCGCAGGACATGCGCGGCGAGATGCTTGCGTCGATGGCCTCGATGGGCGCGATCGTCGAGAAGCACCACCACGAAGTCGCCTCCGCGCAGCACGAGCTCGGCCTCAAGTTCGGCCCGCTGACGATGATGGCCGACCACATGCAGATCTATAAATACTGCATCCACATGGTCGCGCAGAGCTACGGCAAGACGGCGACCTTCATGCCGAAGCCGGTTTACGGCGACAACGGTTCGGGCATGCACGTCCACCAGTCGATCTGGAAGGCCGGCAAGCCGGTGATGGCGGGCAACAAATACGCCGACCTCTGCCAGGAGTGCCTGTGGTACATCGGCGGCATCATCAAGCACGCCAAGGCGCTCAACGGCTTCACCAACCCCTCGACCAACAGCTACAAGCGGCTGGTCCCGGGTTTCGAAGCGCCGGTGCTGCTCGCCTATTCGGCGCGCAACCGCTCGGCCTCGTGCCGTATTCCGTGGACGTCCAACCCGAAGGCCAAGCGCGTCGAAGTGCGCTTCCCCGACCCGATGGCCAACCCCTATCTCGCCTTCGCGGCGATGTTGATGGCGGGCCTCGACGGCATCAAGAACAAGATCGATCCGGGTCCGGCGATGGACAAGGACCTCTACGACCTGCCGCCCAAGGAACTCAAAAAGATCCCGACGGTGTGCGGCAGCTTGCGCGAAGCGCTCTCCAACCTCGACAAGGACCGCGCCTTCCTCAAGTCCGGCGATGTGTTCAACGACGACTTCATCGACAGCTACATCGACCTGAAGATGCAGGACGTCCAGCGCTTCGAAATGACGCCGCACCCGGTCGAATTCGACATGTACTATTCCTACTGAGGCGTAAGCCTCGGAAAGCGAAAGGGCGGCCCTCGGGCCGCCCTTTTTCGTTCGCGGGCGCCGTCGCGCCTCACGCCGCGATCAGCCCCTTCATCGGCGCGACCCCGAGCGTGTCGGGGAATACCGATCGCGCCAGAACCTCGCTCGACAGGCCGAGATGGTCGGCGAGCACGCCCTTGAGCACCGCGCGCAAGTCGGTGGTCGGCTTCAGGTCGCGCCGCTCGTAGAGGTCGGCGGTTTTCAGGCCCGGCCAGTCGGCGATCACCCGCCCGCCCGCCAGCGCGCCGCCGGCGAGAAAGGCGACCGTGGCGGTGCCGTGGTCGGTGCCGACCGTGCCGTTGATGCGCGCGGTGCGGCCGAATTCGGTGATCGCGACGACGACCGTATCCTTCCAGCGCGGCCCGAGTTCGCTCTCGAAGGCGGCGAAGGCGCCGTCGAGGCCGCCGAGCAATTGCGCGAGGCGCCCGGTGGCGCCGCCCTCGTTGGCGTGGGTGTCCCAGCCGTCGAACGCGAGCGCGCCGATGCGCGGGCCGTCGTCGGCGGCCATCAGCCGCGCCGGCGCCCTCGCGGCCTTGCGCATCTGCGCCGCGACGTCGCCGCCGGGCTTGAGCGCCGTCCATGCCCTGGCGGTCGGCCATGCCGGTCGGCGTCGAGTCCCGGCTGCAAGCGCGTTGGCGAGCGCCGGATCGGACGTGGGCGTAGAGGTCCATCAGACGCGCGACGAGATCGTCGGTCGGCGGCGGCAAGGCCCGAGGGCGCCCAGCCGAGGATCGGCGCCGGGCCGCGCATCACCAGCGGCGCGGTCGCGCCGACCGCCAGCGCGCCGCGGCGCCGGCGACCCGCTCGCCCTTCGGCAACGCCGCCACGGCGCGATTGAGCCAGCCGCTCTCGACGTCGTCCGGGCGCGAGCATGCCGCTCTCCAGCACGTCCTGGCCGTCGAAATGCGAGCGCTCGCGATAATTGGTCGCCGTCGCGTGGACGATCAGCGCCTGCTTGGCGTCATAGAGCCGCGCGAAATTGGTCATCGCCGGATTGAGGCCGAAGAAATCGCCGAGCGCGCAGCGCCGGATGCGCGCCGTCCCAGCGCAGCGCGAGCGCGCGATGCAGATCGACGTAATCGGGATCGCCGATCGGCGCGACGGCGGAGAGCCCGTCGAGCGCGCCGCGCAGGATAATGACGACGAGCCGCGGATCGCGCGCGCCCGCCGCGCTCGCCCAGCGCGGGATGCATCGCGGAGGCGAAGGTCGCGCCGGCGGCGCCGAGGAGCGCGCGACGGGTCAAATGC
Organism: uncultured Alphaproteobacteria bacterium; assembly: GCA_963835215.1. Taxonomy (GTDB): domain Bacteria; phylum Pseudomonadota; class Alphaproteobacteria; order Rhizobiales; family Beijerinckiaceae; genus Roseiarcus. Next base: position 420,504 of record CAWIES010000002.1, read on the forward strand.
GGAGCAGAGGATTGCAACATCGCTATCTCCGTTGGAATTCAGGCGACAGAATCAGCAGCGCGTAGGCCTGCTCCTGGCGTCTCGGCGCGCGCCACCGCCTCGCGCGTCGCCGCCGAAGCGCCGGCGCCCGAGCACGTCTTCGAGCAGGACTGGCGGGCGCGGCGCGTCTTTCACTTGGCGCGCGAATTGCGCCGCAAGTTCGACGCGCGTCTTCATGCCTTCGGGCGAGGCCCAGGCCGCAACGCTGTCGTCGGTGAAGCCGTTGGGCCCGCCGGGCTGCCAGAGCGGCATCCCCGAGCAGATTGAGCGCGCTAAGCGCCGGGCCGGGATCGTCGGGCGAGCGGCCGAACGCGCGATAGGCGGCGACAGTCAGTTCCCAGGGGTTGCGGACTTTGGTCGGCGGCGCGCTCCACGCCGCCTCGTCATTGACCAGCGCGCGGGCGAGCGCGGCAAGATCGCCGTCGGTGTCGCGAAAGGTCTTGGCGAGCCGCGCCGACCAGCGCCGGATCGGGCGTGTCGGCGACGAAATGGCGCGCGAATTTGGTTGCGAGATGATTGGCGGTCGCCGGTTCGCGCGCAAGATCGGCGAGCGCCGCCTCGCCCTGGGCGACGCCGTCTTGCGACATAGAGGCGCCCGCGCAGCGTCGCCGCCAGCGGCTCATGCGCGTTGGGGTTGAAGGCGAAAGGTCCAGGCTCGCCGAGCTTGCCGTCGCGCCCGACGATCGTCCAGCCGGTCAGGATGTAGGCGAGCTGCGGTGACGTCGGCTCTGCGTGTAGCCCGAGCCGACGCCCATCGTGTGCAGTTCGAGGATTTCGCGCGCGAGATTCTCGTTGAGGCCGGCGCGATTGTTGTGGCCGGCGAGCGAATTCGGGCCGATCGACTGCTCGTTGTCGAGAAAGTTGAGCATCGCCGGATGCTGTTCGACCGCGCGCAGCATGTCGGCGAAGCGCCCGAGCACATACGGGCGAATCGCCTCGCGCTCGAAGGCGCCGGCGGCGGCGCGGCCGATGTTGCTCTTGGCGACCGAAACGCAAAAATGGTTGGACCAGAACGCGACCAGCCGCTCGACGTAGCCGATCGGCGCCGCGCAAGCCCGCTCGAGGCGCGCCTGCGCATCGGCGCGGAAGAATTCCTGCTCGGGGCGCTTCTCGTTCATCATCGCGCCAGGCGACATGGCGCCAGACATGGCCATCGCGCCAGGCGTCGCAGAGCCCGCGACAGACTCAGGCGCGGCCAGCCCCGCGACATTGGGCGCCGGCATGCCAAGCGTTGCGACGCGCGCCGCCTCGACACGGTCGCGCTCCTGCTTGCGCCGCTGCTCGTCCTCGTAGACGGCCTGGAGGATCGTCGTCGTCGCGGGCAAGTCGGCGCGCTCGAGGCGCGCGGCCTCGGGCGCGGCGAGTTCGTCGATCAGCGCCCCGCGCGGATCGCCGGAGAGGGCAGGCGCGTCACGTCGCGCGCCAAGGCCAAAACGGCTGAAAGCGATGGGCCACGCATGGTCTGCAGCCGACATCAGCCGCTCCGTTGTTTGCGCCCCCGCGTAGCGCCATTGTCGCTTATGACCCTGACCAGAACATGAACAGGCGTCGCACAAATTGGTGAATGGCGGGCGCACGGCCAATCCGGTGCGCCGCCGTCAAATCGCCGTTTTGCTTACCTTGAGTCAGCCAAGTCCTTGAGTCGTCGAAGCGCGCGGCGCTCTTTTGCACGACGTCCATCGCTTCGTTCGACGAAAACCCCTATATTGGCCAGGTCGTGACTGAATGAGAGACCCGCTTTCCATGTCCCAGACGCGCCGGATTCTGATCGTCGACGACGACGCCGACCTGCGCCAGGCTCTGGCCGAGCAACTCGCGTTGCATCCGGAATTCGAGGCGATCGAAGCGATCGACGCCGCCTCGGCGCGCCAGTCAGCGGAGAGCGCGCCGCCCGACCTCGTCATCATGGACGTCGGCCTGCCCGACATGGACGGGCGCGAGGCGGTGCGGCTGATGCGCGCGGCCGGCTTCAAGCGGCCGGTCATCATGCTGACCGCCCATGATTCGGACGCCGACACGGTGATCGGCCTCGAATCGGGCGCCAACGATTATGTCGCCAAGCCATTCCGATTTTCGGTGCTGCTCGCGCGCATCCGCGTGCAATTGCGCCAGCACGACGCCAGCGAGGACGCCGAATTTCAGATCGGCCCATACACTTTTCGACCCGCCACCAAGAACCTCGTCGACGCCAAGGGCGCGAAGTTGCGACTGACCGAGAAGGAAGCCGCGATCCTGCGCTTCCTCCATCGCGCCCAGCGCGTGGCGGTGCCGCGCGAGACGTTGCTTCGCGACGTCTGGGGCTACAACGCCAACGTCACCACGCATACGCTGGAGACCCACATCTACCGGCTCAGGCAGAAGATCGAAGACGACCCGACCGACGCGCGGCTGCTCGTCACGGACGGTGGCGGCTACAAGCTGTTGTCATGAACGCGCCGCCCGGAGCTTCATCCCCATGAGCCTCGAAACCGACGTCCGGCTGATGGCGAGCACGCGGCCTTTCGATCTGATGCCGCGCGAGGCGGTGCAGATCATCGCCTTCTCCTGCACCAAAGCGAACCTGAAAGCCGGCGAGACGCTGTTCGAGCCCGGCGCGCCGGCCGACGCCGCCTTCTTCGTGCTATCGGGAGCGCTTCAGCTCACCGCCGACAACGCGGAGCGGCGGGTCGAGGCCGGGTCGCTGATCGGAGAAACGGCGCTGATGGCCGATGTCGTGCGCCGGGTCGGCGCGCGCGCGGCTGAAGATTGCGAGCTGTTGCGGGTTCCCAGCGCGGTGTTCCGCCGGGTGCTGTCGGAGTTTCCTGGCGTGGCGGGCAAAGTGCGTAAGGCCGCCTCCGCGCGTACCCGTGGCCTCGTCAAGCAGCTCGACGCCGTGCGCGAGCGCCTGTTCGAGGCCTAGTCACGGTCGACCGAATAGCCTGCGAGCGGGAATTCCGCGACTTGCGCGCTCGTGTAGGTGTGGACTTGCGCCTGCGTGTAAGCGTGCGTAGTCCGCTCCGGAGCGGCCAGGGGCGCCGAGCGCGCCGGCTGAAACTGGACAATCGCCGCCGCGGCCAGCACGGCAAAGCCGACCGCCATGGATAGCGAGAATTGGCGGCGAGCCGCCGCCGCGTCGAGCCTGAGCTCGTTGCTGTCAATGATGAAGATCCGCTCGACCATGGCGCTTCTCCTCGTTGTCGTCTCTACAACGTCTTACGGTCTGGATCGTTCCGAGTTTCAAACGCCTTTGACATGGGCGCCGCCGGGAGCTTCTTTGGGGTTGCGGGGGCTCTTGACCCGCCGACAAGGACCCACGCGAGGATGACCGACGCCCAAACCAACGCCTGGACCGGGGCGCACGCGCCGAGCGCCACCGACATCGAGGCTCTGGCGCAGGGGGCCTTCGCCGAGCTGCCGGCCGCCTTTCGCCGCCTATGCGAAGGGCTGGTGATCCAGGTCGTCGACTTTCCTGACGAGGAGACGCTCGACGAAATGCGGGCGCAGAGCGAATTCGACCTGCTCGGCCTGTTCCGCGGCCGTGGCCTGCCGCATCGCCCTGCGGTCGCCGAAACCGGCGCGCTGCCCAACATGATCTGGCTCTATCGCCGGCCTCTGCTCGACTTCTGGTGCGAGGGCGAGGACACGCTGGGCGCGGTCGTGCGCGCATGTTCTGGTGCACGAGATCGGCCATCACTTCGGCCTCTCCGACGACGATATGGACGGCGATCGAAGAGGCGGCCGGCTGAAAGCCTGTGGTTTTACCGCCCTTCACAAGGGCGTCACCGTCGCTATAGACTATGGCGGCGGTTGGATTCGCGCCGGCGGAGCCACAGGCAGGGGAGAACGGAGCGTCTTTTGACGGTTCATGTTCAAGCGGTGTCGCCGGAGACCTGTCCGGCTTTGGTGCTCAACGCGGACTTCCGTCCGCTGAGCTACTATCCGCTATCGATCTGGTGCTGGCAGGACGCGATCAAGGCGGTCTTCCTCGACCGCGTGAACATCGTATCCGAATACGACACGCTGGTGCGCAGCCCGTCTTTCGAAATGCGACTGCCCTCGGTCGTCTCGCTCAAGAGCTATGTTCGCCCGTCGCGCTTTCCCGCCTTCACCCGCTTCAACGTTTTCTTGCGCGACCGCTTCACCTGCCAATATTGCGGCGAGCGCGACGACCTGACCTTCGACCACGTGGTGCCGCGCTCGAAGGGCGGGGTGACGAGCTGGGAAAACGTCGTCGCCGCCTGCTCGGCCTGCAACCTGAGAAAGGCGGATCTGCTGCCCTCGGTCGCGCGTATGTGGCCGGCGCGCAAGCCCTATCAGCCCTCGGTGCACGACCTGCACCAGAACGGCCGGCTGTTCCCGCCCAATTACCTCCACACCTCGTGGATGGACTATCTGTATTGGGACAGCGAGCTGGAGCCGTAGCGGCCGCGTTTCGCGCCGAGGCGCGCGCGATTTGCGCGGCCTTTCCTTCGTCAAGCGCGGCGTCGAATTTCGTCAAGCCGCGTCAAGTTTCGTCAAGCGATGTCAAGCGGCGGCTTGACATGTCAAGGTCAATTCCGAGCAATTCCAGTCGCTTGGCTGCGCGTCAAGACGCGCCGCGGTCGTCTGTCAAATTCGCACGCCATCGGCGACCCAGGCGGCGCGACGCCTGTGCGACCGCCTGCCAATAGACTAGCACGAATTCTGAATTTCGGAAAGCTGCTGCACGCCGATAATTCGGACGTCGATTTAAGGATTGGATGTGGCGTTTCAGTAATTCGCTTCAGGCGACGCGCGTAATCGGCGCCGAATTTAATGATCCAGCGTCGGATCGTTTCGTAGGACACGAGAATCCAGTGCCCAAGCAGCAATTCTTCGACCAGACGCAGACTCAAGGGAAATCGAAAATACAGCCAGACGGCGTGTGCGACGATCTCGAGAGGAAATCGGTGGCGTTTGTAACTGACGGGACGAGGTATCATACGTCGGTCAATATCATTCGAACCCAGCCAATTGAGTAAATGTGAAATCGCCCTGCAACCCTTAGTCTTGCCGCCGATCCTTTGGGTCTTCCGTCAAATCGACGAGCGCCGACAGCATTGCGTTGAATTTCCGTGCGCCCAACCGCTTGCGGATTTCGGCGTGGATGGCCGCCTTGACGGCGTTCGCGGCGCGCGCGGCCGCGGCGCCCTTCGGCGTCACCCGGACGATACGGGAACGTGCGTCCTTCTGGCTGACCGCGCGCTCGACGGCGCCCAGCGCCGTCAGTTCGTCGATCAGCTGTTGCACCGCCTGTTTCGAGGTTCCTAGCGCCGCCGCGATTTCCGTTTGCGCCGCACCGGCCCGCCCGACCTGGGCGATGAGTCCGGATCGGGCCTCGGTGAACCAAGGATAGCCGACAATTTCCATGCGTCGGTCGAATTCGGCCTTCCAACGCCTGGCGGCGAGCCAAAGCCGCCAGCCAACGTGGTCGAGGAGATCGGGAAAACGTTCGTCAACCACCTTGACTATATTCCAGAACGGATGATATCGAAGTTTTAGTCAAGAGCGTTGACTTCAGCAATCCCCGTGGAGCCAAGACAAGAACGATGCCTATCATCCGGGCGCAGGACGCCAAGCGTTTCGAAATGCACGGCGCGGAGTTTACGGGTTTCGCGGCCCCGAGCAGAGGGTCAAACGAAAACGCCGTGTGGCGCGTCAAGATCGCCGCAGGCACGCCCGGCACGGCGCATCGCTTGACCAAAGAGGAAATCATCGTCGCCCTGCGCGGCGGGGCCGAGGTCAGGATTGACGAACAAACTCATAATATCGCGGCAGGCGACGTCGTCATCGTGCCGCAAGGCGCCGAGTTCTCCATCTCCGCCTTGCAGGGCGATCCATTCGAGGCGATCGCCATCCTTCCGGTCGGAGGAATGGCGGTGATCGGCGCACAGGCTCCTTTCACGCCGCCTTGGGCGCTATGACGCGGCGGCAAGAGACGGAATTACGGGATTACGGATTGCGGTTACACGCCCAACTTACCAAATTCCGCGCCAAGGCTTAGGCGCTCAGCCTCACGCGCTCGCGCGCGCGACGACGCCGAGCTGTCCGAACGAATCCTCGACTAGGCTCATGTGGTGAAACATCGCGGCGTGCGCGGCGGCGGCGTCGCAGGCGAGGATCGCCTTGACGACGGCGGCGTGCTCGTTGTGCGAACGCGACAGCCGCCCCTCGGTGCGAAACTGCGCGCGCCGGAACGGCGCCAGCCGCCGTCGCAGTCCGGTCGCGAAATCGGACAGAATTTCGTTGTGCGCGCCGGCGTAGATCTGGGTGTGGAACGTGATGTTGGCGCTGGCGTAGGCGTCCTGTTCGTCGCGCACGACCAGCGCCGCCATCGCCTCGTGCAGGCTCTGCAGGCGGCGGCGCTCGATCGGCGTCATGCTCATCGCGGCGAGCCGCGCGCAGGCCGCTTCGATCTCCGCCATCGCGCCGAACAGCGTTTCCAATTGCGCTGAGGTCGCATTGGCGACGGTCGCGCCGCGCCGCGGCTTGAAATCGATGAGGCCGCGTCGAAGCGAGCTGTCGCAACGCTTCTCGCACCGGCGTGCGCGAGACGCCATAGCGCTCGGCCAGCATCGACTCGTCGAGGCGAAGTCCCGGCGCAAATTCACCCGAGAGAACGCAAGCGGCGATTTGCTCGGCAAGGCGCTCCGCCTGGGTCGACGCCTCTTGCTCCAACGGCTTCATCAGCCCTTCCCGCGCTACGTAAACGCTCAGCCCTTAAGCAGGGTTAGCGCAACAAATCAGCATGCAAAACCAGATTATAGGCATGCAACATGACGAAATTGCACACATAATTTGACCTGTGCATGCAGCTACGGCGAGGTCGTGCAATGCCTCCATCCGTTCGTCTTGTCAACGTGACGCCGCCGCCGCCGAACGATCTCGCGGCGCCGGTTCTGCATGGCCTGTTCGTGCAGGCGGGCGCCGGCATTTTGCCCGCCGCTTTGGCGTTTGAACGCACCTGATCGAGAAGGATCGAGCGATGGTGAAGATCACCGAGATCGCGGCCGAACCCTACCCTTTCGCGCTCGATCGCGCGCACATGCGCCCTGCTGATCATCGACATGCAGCGCGACTTCCTCGAGCCCGGCGGCTTCGGCGAAATGCTCGGCAACGACGTCTCGCAACTGCGCCGCACGATCGAGCCCAACCGCAAGCTGCTCGCGGCCTGGCGCGCCGCCGGCCTGCTGGTGATCCACACGCGCGAGGGCCATCGGCCCGATCTCGCCGACCTGCCGCCGGCCAAGAAGATCCGCGGCCGCAGCGCGACCTCGCATCGGCGATCGCCGGGCCGATGGGCCGCATCCTGGTGCGCGGCGAGGCCGGCCACGACATCATCCCCGAGCTCTATCCCGCCGCCCGGCGAGCCGGTGATCGACAAGCCCGGCAAGGGCGCGTTCTTCGCCACCGATCTGCACGCGATCCTGCAGAATCGCGGCATCACGCAGCTCGTCGTCACCGGCGTGACCACCGAGGTCTGCGTCAACACCACCGTGCGCGAGGCCAACGACCGCGGCTACGACTGCCTCGTGCTCGAGGATTGCGTCGGCTCCTACTTCCCGGAGTTCCAGGAGATGGGCCTGAAGATGATCAAGGCCCAGGGCGGCATTTTCGGCTGGGTCGGCAAATCCGAAACTGTGATCGGAGCCTTGCAGGGATGACGCGCGCCTGAGCAAGGCGTTCGTCAGAAGGAGTGGTGCAATGCAAACCTCGGCCATGACGGCGCCGCGCGGTATGGAGCGGTTCTGGGTTCCGGGCGACTGGAACGCCTTCTTCGGCTTCGGCACCAACATCCTGGTCAACGTGCTGGTGCTGACCGGGCTGCTGCGCTTCGTGCTGAAAATGCCGGATGCGCTGGTGTTCGGCCGCATCCTGCCCGCCACCGGCCTGATGCTGTTCCTCAGCACGGTGTATTACGCCTGGCTCGCCTATCGCCTGGCGCAGAAGACCGGCCGCACCGACGTCTGCGCGCTGCCCTCGGGCATCAGCGTGCCGCACATGTTCGTCGTCACCTTCGTGGTCATGCTGCCGATCCTCAACGCAGACCAAGGATCCGGTGCAGGCCTGGGAGGCCGGCCTCACCTGGGTGTTCGTGCAGAGCTTCGTGCTGATGGTCGGCGGCTTCATCGCCCCGGTCATCCGCAAGATCACGCCGCGCGCCGCGCTGCTCGGCTCGCTCGCCGGCATCTCGATCACCTTCATCTCGATGCGGCCGGGCCTGCTCAGTGTTCGAGACGCCGCTGATCGGCGTCGTCTGCTTCGCGATCATCCTCGCCAACTGGTTCGGCGGCGTGCGCTATTTCGGCGGGCGTGCCGGGCGGCCTGGTCGCGATCGCCGTCGGCACCGTCATCGCCTGGGGCTCGACCGTCTTCGGCCTCGACTACGGCGGCCTCAGCTTCGGCGCGGTCGGCGAAGCGCTCTCGCACTTCGGCTTCTCGTTTCCGATGCCGGCGGTCGATCACGTGTTCGGCGGCTTCAAGTTCCTCGGCGTGATCCTGGTCACCGCGATTCCGTTCGGCATCTACGATCTGGTCGAGGCGATGGACAACGTCGAAAGCGCGGCGGCGGCGGGCGACTCGTTCCCGACGACGCAGCGTGCTGACCGCCGACGGCGTCATCAGCCTGATCGGCTGCCTGCTGGGCAATCCGTTCATCAACGCCGTCTATATCGGCCATCCCGGCTGGAAGGCGATGGGCGGCCGGATCGGCTATTCCGCCGCGACCGGCGTGATGGTGCTCGTGCTGTCCTGGTTCGGCATCATCGCGCTGGTGAGCAGCCTGATCCCGGTCGTCGCGATCCTGCCGATCCTGCTCTACATCGGCATGCTGATCGGCTCGCAGGCCTTCCAGGAAACGCCGCGCAGCCATGCGCCGGCGATCATCCTGGCGCTGGTTCCGCAGATCGCGGCCTGGGGCAAGACGATGATCGACGGCGCGCTGGGCGCGGCCGGCACCAATGCGAGCGCGGTGGGCTTCGACAAGCTCGGCCAGACCGGCGTGCTCTATAACGGGCTGGAGACGCTCGGCGGCGGCGCCACGCTCGCCGGCATCGTGCTCGGCGCCATCACGGTGTTCATCATCGAACGGCAACTTGAGAAGGCCGCGCTGTTCGCTGCCGCCGGCGCGGTGTTCACCTTCTTCGGCCTGATCCATGCCGAAGATCTCGGCATCGGCAAAGACGCCGACCGTCGCGCTCGCCTATGCCTGCGTCGCGGTGATGCTCTATTGCTTCGCCAAGTTCGCTGACGTCTCCCCCGCCGTCGCCGACGAGCACGACCACGGCGAAATGTCGGCGCAGCCCGCCGAATAGAGGCGACTGGGCTCAACTTCAGGCGGGCGCCGTTTCGCAGCGGCGCCCGCCTTTTCTGTTTGCGCGGGCGCGACGGGCTAGAGCCGCGGCCAGGTGTCCGCGAGCCGATAGCCGAGCGGCCAGGGATCGTCGGGATCAAGCATGTGCTGGTGGGTCCCGGTGATCCAGGCGCGGCCGGAAATGACCGGCGCGATTGCCGGCCTGCCCGCGATCTCCGTCTCGCGCGCGATACGGCAGAGGAACTCCGAACCGATGATCGAGCGGGCGCGATAAAGATCGCCCGGCTTCATGGCGCCGCGCGCGTGCAGCGTCGCCATCCGCGCGCTGCAGCCGGTGCCGGTCGGCGAACGGTCGATCTTGCCCGGCCGCACCACGACCGCATTGGCGCCGGTCAGCGTCTCGCCCTCGCGGGCGAGCGGGCCGGCGAACTGGCAAAACGAGATATGGTCCCACTCCGGGTTGAGCGGATGGGTAAAGCCGAGCTGGGCGTTGGCGGCGGCGGTAATCCTGATCCCGGTCTCGGCGAGGTCGCGCGCTTCGTCGGGGCGGATGGCGAAGCCGAGCGCCGCGGCGTCGACGATCACAAAGCTGTCGCCGCCGTAGGCGGTGTCGACGCTCAGCGTTCCGAGGCCCTCAACTTCAAGCGGCGCGTCGAGCCTCGCGGCGAACGAGGGCACGTTCTCGACATGGATGCGCTCGGCCTTGCCGTTGCGGCAGTCGGCGACGATCTCGATCACGCCGCCCGGCGCCTCCAGCGTCAGCCGGGTCTGCGGCTCCTCCATCGGAAGGATGCCGCTGTCGAGCAGCACGGTGGCGACACAGATCGCATTCGAACCCGACATCGGCGGCGTGTCCTCGGGCTCCATGATGATGAAGCCCATGCGGGCGCGCGGATGCTTGGGTGGGACGAGCAGGTTGACGTGTCGGAATACCCCGCCGCGCGGCTCGTTGAGCAGGAATTGGCGCAAGGCGCCGTCGCGGGCGACGAAGCGCGACTGCTCCCACAGCGTCTCCCCCGGCGGGGGCGCGACACCGCCGACGATCACGTCGCCAACTTCTCCCTCGGCGTGGCACGAGACGACGTGGATGACCTGGCCGCTGCGCATATGTCCCCCTCAAGCGCGAAGGCGGCAGGCTAGAGCCGGGCGCGGCGCGCGTCACCCGTAGCGGCGGCCGCCCTTAACGCGTCAACTCTTGACGCGGGCGCCCGGACGCCTTAGATGTTTTGTTCACTGTCTGTTCTTATCGAGGCGACCATGGCGGCCGAGGCTTCCAAGATCCATGACGATTCCCAGCGCGTCGTTGTCGCCCGCCAGCTCGGCGTGCGGTTTGGCGACCGACTAATCGACGCCGACCGTCGGCGCGGGCGCGGCGCGTCGTCCAATCCCTCGGGGCGCTTCGAGCCGACGAAGCGCGAAGCGTTCGACGATGGCTGGACGAGCGATGAGGCGCCCGCGCCGATCAAGACCGAGGTGACCTTCGAGCGGCCGCGCACGATCATCACCCGCAATGAATCCCCCGACATCTCCTTTGATCAATCGATCAACCCCTATCGCGGCTGCGAGCACGGTTGTTTTTACTGCTACGCGCGGCCGACCCATGCCTATCTCGGGCTTTCGGCCGGGCTCGATTTCGAGAGCCGGCTGTTTGTGAAAGAAGGCGCGGCGGCGCTGCTCACGCGCGAACTCGCCCAGTCGAAATACCGCCCGCGCGTCATCGCGCTCGGCGCAAACACCGACGCCTATCAGCCGATCGAGCGTCAGTATCGCGTCACCCGCTCGGTGCTGGAGGTGCTGGCCGAAGCGCGCCACCCGGTCGGCATCGTCACCAAGTCCAATCTCATCCTGCGCGATCTCGATCTGCTGACCGCGATGGCGGCGAACGGCCTCGTCAAGGTCTTCGTTTCGGTGACGACGGTCGACCGCACGCTCGCTCGCCGCATGGAGCCGCGCGCGCCCACGCCCGAGCGCCGGCTTGAGGCGATCGAGCGGCTGGCCGCCGCCGGCGTGCCGGTCGGGGTCATGGCGGCGCCGATCATCCCGGCGGTCAACGACGACGAGATCGAGACCATCCTCACCCGCGCCTACGCCGCGGGGGCGCGGGAGGCTGGCTATGTCGTGCTGCGCCTGCCGCTCGAGCTGCGTGAGAGCTTCCGCGAATGGCTCGCCGTCAATTTCCCCGACCGGTTGCAGCGCTCGCTGTCGCTGACCCAGTCGATGCACGGCGGCAAGGACTACAAATCGCAATGGGGCCGCCGCATGGCGGGCTCGGGCCCGTACGCCTGGATGATCGGCCGCCGCTTCGAGATCGCCGCCAAGCGGCTCGGCTATCGCGAGACGCCGCTGGCGTTGCGCAACGATCTCTTCACGCCGCCAACCCCGGCCGACGCCAAGGCCCCCGCGCAATTGTCGCTGTTTTAAACGCCGCTTCCCCTTCCCCCCCTTGCGGGGGAAGGGGCGCGTCGTCCGCTAACTCGCCACGCGCCATTGGGCGCCCTTTTGGCTCTCGCGCTTGCGCAACTGCGCCTCGCGCTCGCCGATGTAGTCGCGCGTGCGCGGCGCCACGTCCTGCCGTTTGGCGAGCTGGATCTGGAACACCATGTGCCCGTAGACGCGGAACGAAATCTCCGAGCCGACGAGATAGAACTCCCACATCCGGCAGAAGCGCTCGTCGTACATCGCCCGGATTTCGTCGCGGTGGGCATTGAAGCGCTGGCGCCACGCCTTCAACGTGTCGGCGTAATGCAGACGCAGGATTTCGATGTCGGTGATGAACAGACCGCTGCGCTCGATCGCGGCCGTCACCTCCGACAGCGCGGGAATATAGCCGCCGGGGAAAATGTATTTCTTGATCCACGGATTGGTCGCGCAAGGGCGCTCCGAGCGGCCGATCGCGTGAAGCTCCATGACCCCGTCGTCCCTGAGCAGATCGCGCGCCTTGTTGAAATATTCGTCGTAGTTGGCGACGCCGACATGCTCGAACATGCCGACCGAGACGATGCGATCGAACTGCTGATCGACGTCGCGATAGTCCTGAAGACGGATGTCGACGCGGTCGGCGAGCCCCGCCTCGGCGGCGCGGCGCGAAGCGAGTTCGAACTGTTCGCTCGACAGCGTGACGCCGGTCGTGCGGGCGCCGGCGATCTGCGAGAGGTAGAGCGCCATGCCTCCGAATCCGCAGCCGATGTCGAGCACCGAATGGCGCTCGTCGACCAGCAGCTTAGCGGCGAGATGGCGCTTCTTGGCGAGCTGCGCCTCCTCAAGCCCCTGCCCCTCGCGCTCGAAATAGGCGCAGGAATATTGCAGGTCGGCATCGAGGAACAGGGAATAGAGCCGGTGGTCGAGATCGTAGTGGTGGGCGATGTTGCGCCGCGCCCGCTCCCGGCCGTTTCGCAAGTCCAAGCGGCGAAGGAAGAAGCGCACGGCGCCCAGCGCCTTGGCGAGGCCCAAGTGCGCATAGCCAAGCGTGTTGGTCGCGCCGAGCGCGACGAAGTCGTAGAGATCGCCCTGCGTGACCTCAAGGCGGCCGTCCATGTAAAGCTCGCCCAGCGCCAACTCGGGATCGAGCATCAGCGCCCGTTCGGCGGCGGCGTCGGCGATGCGGATGGCGAGCGGCGGTCCTGAGCCATCGCCGAACGTGCGCTTCGCGCCGTCGGCGGTCTCGACTTCCAGGTTGCCGTGACGAATGAGATTGTGGAGAAAAACCCCGAGAATCCGGCTCATTTTACACCCCTCGACAATGCGAGGCCCGTCGCCGCAAAACAGGCGGCCGCGGGTCGAAAGATAAAGTCTAAACCCGGTGACGCAGAAAGTTCAATATTGACGGATTCTCGCCTTCTTTCCGCCGCTTCGCTCGGGCCTCACCCTGCGGCCTCAACATTGACAAGGGGGGCCTGGGCGCCTATCTCACCGGCCGATGGCGTCGCAGCGCGGAAACGGTCGGTTAGCCGCCGGTTTTCGCGCTTTTGTCGTCGTTAATCGCTCAACTCGCCGGACGCCGCCTTGAGGCGCCACGGCGCGACGAACACGAGAAATTGTCCGGCCGGCGCTGCGGCCGCAGAGGGCGGCGGGTTCGTTAGCGCGGTCGGAAAGGTCGAAAATGCTCGGCACGGTCCTGAAAACGGTATTCGGCTCCGCCAACGACCGGCGCCTGAAGGGCTACAAGCCGAAGATCGCCGCGATCAATGCGCTGGAGCCCGAGTTCGCCGCGCTCACCGACGATCAGTTGCGCGCCAAGACGATCGAGTTCCGCGCCGAACTCGCCGCCGGCAAGACCCTCGACGATCTCGCCGTTCCCGCCTTCGCCGCCGTGCGGGAAGCCGCCAAGCGCACGCTCAAGCAGCGCCATTTCGATGTTCAGTTGATCGGCGGCCTGGTGCTGCACGAAGGCGCGATCGCGGAAATGCGCACCGGCGAAGGCAAGACGCTGGTCGCGACCCTCGCCGTCTATCTCAACGCGCTCGCCGGCAAGGGCATGCACGTCGTCACCGTCAACGACTATCTCGCCAAGCGCGACTCCGAATGGATGGGCGAGATCTACAAATTTCTCGGCATGAGCGTCGGTGTGATCGTCCACGGCCTCGACGACGCCGAACGCCGCGAGGCCTACGCCGCCGACATCACCTACGGCACCAACAACGAATTCGGCTTCGACTATCTGCGCGACAACATGAAGTACGACATGGCGCAGATGGTCCAGCGCGGGCACACCTTCGCCATCGTCGACGAAGTCGATTCGATCCTGGTCGACGAAGCGCGCACGCCGCTCATCATCTCCGGCCCGTCAGAAGATCGCTCCGGCCTCTACGCCGGCGTCGACAAGCTGATCCCCAGCCTCGCGCGCGAGGACTACGACGTCGACGAGAAGCAGCGCACGGTGAGCCTGACCGAAGCCGGCAACGAGCACGTCGAGGAGTTGCTGCGCTCGGCCGGCATCATGAAGGAAGGGTTCCTCTACGAAGCCGCCAACGCGACGCTCGTCCATCACGTCAATCAGGCCCTGCGCGCTCACAAGCTGTTCCAGCGCGACAAGGACTACATCGTGCGCAACGATGAGGTCGTCATCGTCGACGAGTTCACTGGCCGCATGATGCCGGGCCGACGCTATTCGGAAGGCCTGCACCAGGCGCTCGAAGCCAAGGAAGGCGTCACCGTCCAGCCCGAGAACGTTACGCTCGCCTCGATCACCTTCCAGAACTACTTCCGCCTTTACGGCAAGCTGGCGGGCATGACCGGCACGGCGTCGACCGAGGCCGACGAGTTCGCCGAGATCTACAAGCTGGTGGTCGTCGAGATCCCGACCCACCGCGCCGTCTCGCGCGCCGACGGGGACGACGAGGTCTATCGCTCGGGCGAAGAGAAACTGCGCGCCGTGGTGCGCGAGATCGAGGACGCCAACGCCAAGCTGCAACCGATGCTGGTCGGCACGACTTCGATCGAGAAGTCCGAACAGCTTGGCGAGCGGCTGGAGCAGCGCGGCTTCAAGAAGATCGACTTCACCGCGCCCAATGCGATGAAGCCGCTCTACGCCGCCGCGCGGGCCGGCAAACCGTCAAAGACTTTCGCCATTCTCAACGCCCGCCACCACGAGCTCGAGGCGTTCATCGTCGCCGAGGCCGGCGTTCCCGGCGCGATCACCATCGCCACCAACATGGCGGGCCGGGGCACCGACATCCAGCTCGGCGGCAATGTCGAGATGCGGGTCAAGCAGGAGCTCGACGACGCTGCGGCGCCCGAAGCGCGCGATGCGCTTGAGGCGGCGGTGCGCGCCGAAGTCGCCGAATTCAAACAGAAAGCGATCGCGGCCGGCGGCCTCTACATCGTCGGCACCGAGCGGCACGAGAGCCGCCGCATCGACAATCAGCTCCGCGGTCGCTCGGGCCGCCAGGGCGACCCTGGCCGCTCGAAGTTCTTCCTGTCGCTGCAGGACGACCTGATGCGCATTTTCGGCTCCGATCGCATGGACGCGATGCTGAAGCGGCTCGGGCTCAAGGAGGACGAGGCGATCGTCCATCCCTGGATCAACAAGGCGCTGGAAAAGGCGCAGCAGAAGGTCGAAGCGCGCAACTTCGACATGCGCAAGAACATCCTCAAGTTCGACAACGTTATGAACGACCAGCGCAAGGTCATCTTCGAGGACCGGCGCAAGATGATGGCGCTGGAATCGCTGGAGTCCTCGATCGCCGAGATGCGCGCCGACGTCGTCGGTGACCTCGTCACCCGCTACATCCCCCCCGACGCCTATCCGGAAGCCTGGGACGTCGCTGGGCTCAAGCAGGAAGTCGCCGCCAAGCTCAACCTCGACGCGCCGGTCGACGAGTGGGCGAAGGAGGAGGGCATCGGCGAAGAGGAAATGGCCGAGCGGCTGCTCAAGACCGCTGACTCAGCCTATGGCGAGCGCGTGTCGCGCAACACGCCCGAAGCGATGCGCTATGTCGAGAAGCAGGTGATCCTGCAGTCGCTCGATCATTTGTGGCGCGAGCATCTCGTCACGCTCGACCATCTGCGCCAGGTGATTGGTTGGCGCGGCATGGCGCAGCGCGACCCGCTCAACGAATACAAGTCGGAAGCCTTCGAGCTGTTCCGCACGCTGATCACGCAGTGGCACGAGGCGGTGACCACGCAGATGATGCGCATCGAGGTGCGCTTCCAGGCGCCCGAGCCGCCGCCGCCGATGCAGTTCCAGCATCTCGATCCGACAACCGGCGAGAACGAAGCGGGTTTTGGCGCCGACGCCGAGCCGATCGCGGCCGACCCGTTCGCCGGCGTCGCCGTCGCCGCGAGTTCGGCGCCGACGCTCGCCGCCGTAAGCCTCGCCGAACGCGACCCCAACGACCCGGCGACCTGGGGCAAGATCGGCCGCAATGAGTTGTGCCCATGCGGCTCGGGCAAGAAGTACAAACATTGCCACGGGCAGCTCGGCTGAAGAGCCTGACGCCGACGACCAGCCGCGCCGCGGCGCTTGCCGCCCTCACGCAGGCGATGGCGGGCATGACTGAAGCGCCGGCGCGCGAAGCGGCGCTGCTCCTGCGCGCTGGCGCCGATCTCAAGTCAACCGACCTGATCGCCGACCCCGAGGCGCCGCTGGGCGCGGCGGCGGCCAAAGTCGGCGCCTACGCCGCGCGGCGCGTTGCTGGCGAACCTCTCTCGCGTATCCTCGGCCGGCGTGAGTTCTGGAGCCTCTCTTTCGCGCTGACAGGCGACACGCTCGACCCGCGTCCTGAAACCGAAACAATCGTGGAGGCTGCGCTCGCCGCCTTCGCCGAGCGGCGCGGCGAAGCGCTGCGGCTGATCGATTTTGGCGTCGGCTCGGGCGCGCTGATCGCCGCCCTGCTCAGCGAGTTTCCCGCCGCTCACGGCGTCGGCGTCGACGTCAGCGCCGCCGCCGCGGCGCAGGCGCGCGCCAATCTCGCCGCGCTCGGCCTCGCGGCGCGGGCCGAAATCCGCGTCGGCGACTGGGGCGCGGGGATCAAAGGCCGCTTTGACCTGATCGTCGCCAACCCGCCCTATATCCGCAGCGCCGACATCGCCGGCCTCGCGCGGGAGGTCGCCGCGCACGATCCCGCCATCGCGCTCGACGGCGGCGCCGACGGCCTCGACGCCTATCGCGCGCTGGCGCCCCATGTCGCGAGGCTACTGGCGCCGGGCGGGCGCTTTTTCTTCGAGGTCGGCGAAGGTCAGGCCGAAGCGGTGAAGGCGATCGCGAGTGCGGCGGGACTTGCGGCAACCGCAACGCACAGCGATCTCGCCGGAATCGTGCGTGTCGTCGCGGGCCAAAGCGCCGCCGACGCCGCTTGAGGACGCGGATCCCCTCCCCCTTGCGGGGGAGGGTTAGGGTGGGATGTCACGCAGCGCTAGCTTGATTGCTCGCTCCCGGCGCCTGTGTAGATCAGCGTGTAAAACGCGGGCGCCGTGCCTTCTATAAGCGGGAGCAGGCGCTGCCGATGTTTGGCGAACGCTGCGGTCTCCGTGAAGCGCCGGAGAGCGTCTTCGTCGTCAAAGTAGGCGACCGCGACGACGTTTCGATCGTCGTTGGCGCGGTACCACTGCGAACCCCTGGCTCCGGGAGCGTTTCCGAGTGATGGAAGGCCCTGCAGTTGCGCGGCGACGAACGCGTCCATCATTCCCGGCTTGGGCGTAAAAATGTTGATTTGGATGAGCGGACGTTTCTGGGAAGTCGTCATGTGTTGGCTCCTGAGGACATGGAGCCGGGTTGATACAACCTCAAGTAAGGTTTAGGTCAAGAGCCCTCTGCGGAGGGTTCGCTCATGCGCTCAAAGCTCGGTTCAGACCTTCCTCGCGAACTCACGGTCGGCGAGGTCGCCCGTCGTTCGGGCGTGGCTGTTTCAGCAGTTCATTACTACGAGAGCGAAGGTCTGATCCGAAGCTGGCGCAGCGACGGCAATCAAAGGCGTTTTCCTCGCGGAGTCCTCAGGAGGATCTCGGTTATCAAGGTCGGGCAGCGAGCGGGAATTCCGCTACGCGAGATCGCCGAGGCGCTGGCGTCGCTGCCCGACGGTCGCCCACCCACCGCAGCCGACTGGGCTAAAATGTCGGGCCGTTGGAGGGCAGACCTCGATAGCCGCATCAAAAAACTGACCGCGTTAAGAGATCAGCTCGGCGATTGCATCGGCTGCGGCTGTCTGTCGCTGGCCAATTGTCCGCTTCGGAACCCCTCTGACCAATTGAGCCAACAAGGCTCTGGTCCCCGGCTCCTGCTCGGCGCCGATGACGAGTTGTCACGGTAAGGGGAGTGCGCTTGCTTCCGGCGCGGGTCCTCTGCAAATTCGCGGACGTCCAACAGCCTCGGAGGCGCCCCATGCCAACCAGCGACGCCTCTCAGGAACAGCCGCGCGGCGAGCTCACTGTACGCGTCGTCGCGATGCCGAGCGACACCAACGCCAATGGCGACATTTTCGGCGGCTGGGTGCTGAGCCAGATGGACCAGGCCGGCGGCATCGCCGCGGTCGAGCGGGCGCGGGGGCGGGCGGCGACGATCGCGATCGACGCGATGAAGTTTCTACGCCCAGTCAAAGTCGGCGATGTGCTGTGTGTCTACACCAGCGTTGACCGGGTCGGGCGCACCTCGATGACGATCCACATCGAGGCCTGGGCGCGCCGCTTCCGGGTTCGCGCCCGCGAGAAAGTCACCGACGCCGATTTCACTTTCGTCGCCATTGACGATGAAGGCCGTCCGCGCCCCGTGCCGCCGCCGGAATAAAGCGGCTTACGCGTTCACGACGCGATAGAGAGTCTCTGCTCGCTCGCCGGCGCGTTGGCGGCCTGCTTGAGGGCGGCCATGAATCCGAGCACCTGATCGGCCGGCATCGCTTTGGCGAAGATATAGCCCTGACCGATCTTGCAGCCGAGCTTAAGCATCGCGGCGCGCTGGTCTTCGCGCTCGATGCCTTCGGCGACGGTCGTGAGCCCCATGCTGCGGCCAAGGCCGACGATCGCCTCAACGATCTTCCGACTTTCCGGATTGTCCATCATGTTGGCGATGAAGGATTGGTCGATCTTGATTTTGTCGAACGGCAAGATGTGAAGATGGCGCAGGCTCGAATATCCGGTGCCAAAATCATCGATCGCCAGCGACATGCCTTCGGATTTCAGGATGGCGATCGGATTGGAGAGGATCAACGCGTCGTTGACGAAGGCGTCTTCGGTGATCTCAACCTCGATGCGATCGGTCCTGAATTTTGTCGCCTTAACGACGGCGACAAAATCATTCAGGAAGCGCTCGTTCTTCAGCGATTTGGGAGAAATGTTGACGGCGAGGCGAAACGCGCCCGGCCATTCCGCCGCCGCCCGGCAGGCGCGATCGACGAGGGAGAGCGTCATCTCCTCGAGCCTGCCCGAGTCGGTCGCGATCGGAATGAAGACCGCCGGCGGAATCTGACCCAGCAGCGGGTGGTTCCATCGGGCGAGGATTTCAAAGCCGGAAACTGAGCCGTCCGACAGCTCGATCAGCGGTTGGAAATGGGGTTCGATCCGCCCGCTGCGGATCGCATCGTCGAGCGAGGCCTCGATAGCGCCGCGCCGATCGATCGAGCGCTCCATCGTCTCGTCGAAGAAAACGACCGAGCCGGCGCCGCGTTGCGAGGCCTCGTGGACCGCCAGATCGCAACGGCGCATGACCTCCGCCGCGATCGTCGCGGCTGCCTTTCTTGGGCACAGCGAAAGGTCGGCGACGCCAACGTGAAGAGCGAGCGGCAGCTTGAGACCGTCGCCGAGATCGATGACGCGCAAAGCCTCGACCACATTGTCGATCAGCGCCCTTGCGCGCGCCGCCAACGCCGCGCGTTCGCCGTGCAGAAGCAGATAGTATTGCTCCCCGTTGACGCCGGCGACGAGATCGGGGACGTGAATGCGAGCGACCAGCCGATTTGTCACGTCGGCGACGATCGCGTTGGCGATCTCAAAACCTTGGACGTTGGCGATCATCTTCAAATTCGGGAAGTGGACGCCAATCAGGATCAGGTCCTGGTCGCCCACAAGCTTCGCCGCCGCCGCGTTGAGGTAGTATTCGAGGCCATTGCGATTGGGCAGGCCGGTCATCCTGTCGGTGATGATCGAAGCCTCGAATTCGGTTTGAAGCCTGTGGTGGGCTTCGATCTCCACCGTCAATTCGCGGCGCCTGCGAACGCTGTAGACCGCCATGCCGACCCAAAGCGCCAGGCCAGCCGCGATTACGAAGCTTCGCCCCGTGGGCAGGACAGTCGACAGCATCGCCCCGGCGGCGCTGAGCGCCCCGAACTGCGACTCCGCCACCAGCAAAAGCGCGCAGATGCTCGCCACCGTTACGAGTTCAACCAGGCCTTTGGACTTCATAAGCCGCCCTTGCCACGCCTTGACCTGAATCTGCGCCGTTGCCGAGAGACACGTCCACTATGTCCAGATCATTGTGGACAATTCGTTCACGGCTGAGGCCGGAGTTTGCTGCGACGCAACATTGACGAAGGTCAAGTCGGGCCGGGAATGCTTGGCTATTGGGCGCCATCGGGTCCGCAAGGCGGCCAATTGGTTGACTGATCTCGCCAAGTCTTGGGCCGCCGCAGCGGACCTATGGCTATTCAGGACGAGCCGGCAAGCATGGCGGCGCCGGCAAAGCGCGCAGCCTGCTAAGGCGAAGCGTGGGCGAAAATATCGACCGCGGCGAAGCCGGCAAGGTCGAGCCGCGCCCGCTCGGGCAGATAGACGAAGGCGGCGCGCGCCAGTGCGTCGCGGCCCTCGCGCCTGAGCATCGCGTCGAGCTTTTCGCGCAGGGCATGCAGGTGCAGAACGTCGGACGCAGCGTAAGTGAGCTGCGCTTCGCTCAAGGTCTCGGCGCCCCAGTCCGAGGACTGCTGCTGCTTGGAGATTTCGACCCCGAGCAGCTCGCGCGTCAGATCCTTCAGCCCGTGGCGATCCGTGTAGGTGCGGGCGAGCTTCGAGGCGATCTTGGTGCAATAGACCGGCGCCGCCATCACCCCGAAAGCGTGGCACATCATCGCGATGTCGAAGCGACCGAAGTGGAAGAGTTTGAGCACGCTCGCATCGGCGAGCAGCGCTTCGAGATTGGGCGCGCGCTTCTGACCCGGCGCGATCTGGACGACCTCGGCGGTTCCGTCGCCGCACGAGAGCTGCACGACGCATAGGCGGTCGCGGCCAACTTCGAGGCCCATCGTTTCGGTGTCGATGGCGACGATGGGGCCGAGATCGAGGCCCTTGGGCAGGTCGCCGGCATGGACGCGGATCGTCATTGCGCGCCGCCCTGAGCGGCGGCCCGATTTCCCGAGTCTTGTTGCAACGCTTTGATAGATTGCATCTTTTCAGCCCGCTCACATGCGCGCATGCTTAGCAGGCGCCTCTTGGAGCGTCAAGCAAAGAGCGAGGCGGCGGGCGGGGTCGAATGTCGGGACTTGGCCGAGCGCGGAAAGGCGGCTTTGTGAACGAGCGAGGGGACAAGCAGACATTCATTGCCGAAGGCGTTGGACTCCCGTCAACGTTGAACGGAAGTTGCGCGCGCTGCAAAAATCAAGATTGTTGAAATACCGATTCTTGATCGAAAATGCGGGAGTGTCCGCCACAAAGCGTATTGCCGCGATTCAGACAATATGGTAGTTACACTCTTCAAGGACAGGTGAAGAATGCAACTTACAAAAACAGTATATTTTCGCGATTACCCTTCAAATGGAAGTAAAACATCCGGTTTGACTATATCGTTTCCAGAAAGCGATATGCTCCTGCATGGCTATGTCGAGCGCCTGAGCAGCTATAGTCTGCGGCGAATCATAGGCTATGAATTGTATGCAGAGCTGGAGCAGGCCGCCAAGCGCGCCGAGAGTCCGGTTGCAACCTATGTCCGCACTCTGCTTGCAAAAGGCGCGAACGGTCACGCCCACGGACAGGGAATGGACAGGCGTACCGCGCTCCAGGCGACCTTTCGCGGTGGGAAAGGTAGCCCGCTGCACGACTGGTTCCCGTATCTGGAAGGCTATTCTCCGGATTTCGTCGGTTCGATCATCTCAGAGTTTGCCGGCATGGCAAAAACCATCCTCGATCCTTTCTGCGGGTCGGGGACGACGGCGCTCGTAGCCGCCCTACAAGGGCGTCAAGGGCTCTATACCGAGGTAAATCCGGTCTGCCAGTTCGTCATCGCGGCCAAGTCATCCGCGTTGGCCATGGCGGCGCGCAAGCGCCACGCGTTGTCCGGGCGCCTTCTGGAAATTCACGACGATCTCGCGGCTATTCTGAAGAAATGCGCGCCAGATACCGCGCTCCGCTCAGCTTATGAGAGCGCATTCCCCGGCCGCGCTTCGTTTGATGCGGTCGCCTTCGATCACATCCTGCGTGCGCGCACAGCGGCGGACAACCTTACATCTGAAAATGCGGCGCTTGGCGTGCTTTTCACTGTCGCCGTGATTCGCAGCCTTGTTCCTGGTTCACTGCTCGTTCGCAGAGGCGATCTGCGCTTCCGGACAGCGCAGGAGCTCGGCCGCGAGAAGCCCTGCTTTCTGACCACGCTGCACGACAGCCTGCGCATTATCGCCAGCGATCTCGTGGACTGTGAGACGGCCAGCGGAACGGTACAGTTCATGGGCGCAGATGCGCGCAACCTGCATGCGTCTATCACCACACCCGTTGATGCGATAATCACCAGCCCCCCCTACCTGAACGGTACAAACTATTTTCGCAATACAAAGCTGGAGCTGTGGTTCCTGCGGCAGTTGAGCGACAAGAATCAACTGCGCGTCTATCGCGATGCCGCTATCACGTCGGGTATCAACGATGTGACGGTGGGTAAATCGCTGGGCAACGGCGCAGGTGTGCTGTCGCCATCACTTGTCGACACAATCGAAGCTCTCGAAGAAGATGCCTACGACATGCGTATTCCCATGATGGTGGAAGCGTATTTTCGTGAGATGGCTGTCGTGCTCCAGAACTTTAAAAAGGTCTCTCACAGCGATACGGTTGTCGCCATCGACCTGGGAGATTCGTGCTACGGCGAGATATGGGTCCCTACCCACGATATCATCTGCGACTTGATGGCAGAGAACGGCTTTGATCGTTCGGACCTTGTCGTCTTGCGAGAACGGCAGTCACGCGGCGGCAGCAAGCTTTCGCAGACCTTGCAGATTTTTCGGCCTGTATCGGTTAAGCCGCCCGGGAAGGCGCGGTCCGCAAAGCCAGCGTACACCAAGGTCAACGATCGCCTCGCCAAATGGAATACGTTTCGCGAAGACTTACCGCACCAGCGCGGGGAAATGGCGAAGCGGAACTGGGGGCACCCGTGGCACTCGCTATGCTCTTATCAGGGCAAGCTTAAAGCCTCTATCGCGCATACCCTGACACACGCACTGCTGCCTGAGCGGGGCGGGCGTATGCTTGATCCGTTCTCGGGGGTGGGCACGATCCCGTTTGAAGCGCGACTGCAAGGGCACGAGGCGTTCGGCTTCGATATTAGCCCCGCCGCGATTGCTATATCGCGAGCCAAACTTGAGCCGGTGAATAGCGGCGAGGTCGAGCGCGTTATGAAGGCGCTCGCCGCGTACATCGAGAAGCAGCAATCACGCCCGATCGATATTGATGTCCTGAACACCATTCGTTTCAACGGACCCTTGCCTACTTATTTTCATCCGCAGACTTTGAAGGAGATCGTGGCGGCGCGTGCGTTCTTCGCAAAAAACCCTCCGGTCAGCGGCGCGCAGTCTCTTGTGTTTGCAGCGATGCTGCATGTGCTGCACGGCAATCGTCCCTATGCCTTGAGTCGCAGGTCGCATCCGATCACGCCCTTCGCCCCTACGGGCGACTTCGAGTATCGCGGTGTGATAGACCGGGTGCGGCAGAAGGTTGATCGCGCCTTGCGCGATGCCGCCGCAGAGAATTTGCCGAGGGGTCGATCCTTCGCTCAGGATGCCACAGCTGCATGGCCTGATGAGGTGTCGGGTCTTGACGCAATCATTACGTCTCCCCCGTTTTTCGACAGTACCCGCTTCCATACTGCCAATTGGATGCGCCTGTGGTTCGCCGGCTGGGAAGCGCGAGACTTTTCTGAAAAGCCCGCAACGTTTGTCGATGAAAGACAAAAGCGCAGTTTTGCGATTTACGATTCTATTTTCTCACAGGGGGCGGAGCGTCTGAAGGAAGGCGGCTACTTCGCCGTCCACCTCGGCAAAAGCGCGAAGTGCGATATGGCAGCCGCCCTTACGGGCGTGGGAGGCCAATATCTGGACCTTATCGACTTATTCGCCGAAAGCGTCGAGCACTGCGAAAGCCACGGCATCCGCGACAAGGGGACGGTTACCCATCACCAATATCTTCTGTTCCAGCGGCGATAGCGCCACGCAAGATGTCAGCATTCTTGCGCCAGTCGGGAGATATCCGGGCAGAACTATCCAGAAAGTCGAAGCCTGTTGCGCTCAGGATGCGGTTGCGCAGCCGCAGCAGCTCGTGCGGATAGCGGGCAAATTTCTCAAACAGCGTCTCAACAAAATCGGGATTCTTCAGCCAGTCGAGTGCCTGAGGATTGAAGGCCGGCGCGCCAGCCATTAGGCGGTAGTCGATGCCGGTCAGTGCCGAGAGCTTGCGAAGCTCGCCGTCACTGTAATAGGCACCGGGCCATTTCTCCGCCTTTTCACCATTGTGGTCGCGGCAAAGCAGCGTCGCGTTGTTGGTCGTCAACGGCCACAGGTAGAAAACGGGTAACGTATGATCGAGATTGCCGCGCTTCTGTTCCGCATCCGAATCAAGGTCGCCGGCCAGATCGACCCCGCACCGGAAACATTGGCAGCCGAAGCGCTTGTAGATCGCGGTGACGTCTAGCTTCTCTGGCTCCTCGAACTGGGTATACAGGCGGCGCTTCTGGCTGGCTTCTCTGTGTTGTTCGACAAGCCGCGTCTGGTTTTTGATGCTGTTATAGACCTGCTTGCATAGCGCGCATTCGCCCTGCCGACCGCTCGTGCGTGCGCCGTGCCGATCGAATTGCTGCAGAGGCTTCATGGCTCCGCAAACTATGCAGTACTTATAGCGCGGCGATTCCTTGATGTAGTCATCGTGTAATATCTGGAATGCACCCTCCTCTACCTTGATGTCATCCCGCAGCAATTCGTAGTCATAGAGGCTGAAGGTTTCGCCGGCAGCGTGGGTGAAGCCGCATTTTTCGCACACGATCGAGAAATCCGGACCGATTTCGTCTTCGCGAACGAAGATATGGTTTGTGCAATATTTGCTCAGGCACTGGAATCCGCGAAACACCCGGTCGCCCATGCCTTTGACATGGTCAGGATTTTGGAAATTCGAACGAACGACTTTGGTATAGCTCTGCCGGCGCGCCATATTGCCTCTTCAATTTTCCCCTCAAGGGAGTCAGACTTGGCGAGAAAACTCAAGAAAAGAATCACCTGCCTGGTTGAGCGCGGGCAAGACGGCAGGTGATGAGGGGGCTGGTTTGACTTTTGCGGAACTGAGAGCGGCCCTCACAGCGCGTCTCGATGAAGGAGACCGCGGCGACAGGGCCTGGTGGCTGCTGACGCGCGTTCATCTCAGCGCCGTCCGTTTGCAGCGGATCGCTTCGTATCTTTACGATGCCGGTGCCGCCCGGGAATTGACCCTGACGCCCGGACACTACCGAAATCTGGCGCGTGCGTTGGATATCGATACAGCTGACCCGGCTGTTGTCATCAACCGCCATTATTTCCTTGCGATGGACAACCCGCTCCGTCTGCTGGAGCGCGTAGACAGAAGGCGCTGGCAGGATATCCGGCTAACGTCTGCCGGCGTCGCCTTGGCAACGGAAACCGACACCGTCCGCGTTCTGGAAAAGCAGCTCAGCGAGGTCACGTTCTGCCGCACCCCGTGGTACTCTCAGGGACGGGCGGACGAGTATGCGGCCTTCAATGTACGCCCCTATCCGGCGATCCTCGAAGTCATGCGACGCAGCGGCGGCTCAGTCGATGTCGATGAGTTCGACCTGTTTGTCTCCCGCATCCGGACAGATGCTGAAATCCCGGTCGCCATTGACCGCATTCAAGCCTTCAGGCCGCTGTCGGAGCCGCAGAAGCAGATCCTGCGCCAACTCGTAGAAGACAGGATGCCAGGTGGCGGCGGGAATGATCCCCGGAAGCCGTACAACAACTGGCGTGACATGGCGCGCCATACGTTCTCGCTGTTCGCCCTCGGGGGGAGCGCGGTGCGCTTGGACAACGCACTATTTCTGACAGCCGAGCTGGCTCGTCCCGCAGCGCGCGCTGCGCCGGCTGGGCGGGCTCTCGCAGGCGCGCAGCGGCGGCCCGCACCGCCCGTGCCCGCGCAGGCCCCTGCTGCGCCGCGACCGCGCGTACCGACGGTGCTGCGCATCCCAACTGCCTTGGCACCGGAGGATTTACTCACCCCGCCTTCAGCGCCGCAGAGTAATAGCGGTACGGACGCAGAGCTTCTAATCGGCAAGATTTTTGCCTCGAACGGTTGGGAAGTTGTCTATTACAATCAGCGGCGTGGCTACGGATTCGATCTATGGGTACGGAAAGCGGGGCAAGCTTTCATCGTAGAGGTCAAGAGCTTTGTCGGCCAGGGTGCCAGCGTCACCCTCACAGCGCTGGAACACCAGGCGGCACAACATCACGGGAGTAATTTTCTCTTGGTAGTAGTCGAGGACACTAACGGCCATAGCCCTGCTATTCATGTAATCCAGGATCCGGCATCCGCCCTGCGTTTCCGCGAAGCGCAGACCACGCAGTTCAGTGTCGGGCGGGCATCATGGCTGCCGATCGCTGCGGCACTGGAAGTGTGAGAATAGAAACATGTGCGGTTCGGGCATTTAGCTGTCTCAAGGACGACCATTTCAGTGAGTGGAGTGTTAGCCCGAAGGTCTGCTATGGGCGCAAAGCCGTCGTTCAAACTGACCGCCGACCGCAGCTCGCTAAATCCCCGCGTACCACTCGTAGCCGCGGTCTTCCCAGAACCCGCCCTGCCCGAGGCCGAGCGCGGCGAAGCTGTCGAGCGCTTCGATCTTCATGACGTATTTCGCCATCTTGTAGCCGAGCTGGCGCTCGACCCTGAGGCGCAGCGGCGCGCCGTGTTCGACCGGCAGCGGCGCGCCATTCATCGCATAGGCGAGGATGGTCTGCGGATGCGCGGCGTCGATGAGATCGATCGATTCGTAATATTGGCCGGTGCCGTCTAGCGTCTGTTCGAGCTGATCGGCGCAATAGAAGACGATGAAGCGCGCCTGCGGCTTGAGGCGCGCGGCGGCGAGCACGCTCATCAACGGCGCGCCGGTCCATTCGCCGATGCAGCTCCAGCCTTCGACGCAATCGTGGCGGGTGATCTGGGTGCGCGCGGGCAGCGCGCGCAAGTCGGCGAGCGACAGCTTGAGCGGGTTTTCGACCAGACCGCCCACCTCCAGTTTCCAGTCGGCGAAATTATTGGCGACCGCGGTCAGGTAGTTGGGGTCGTCGGGCGAGATCGAGCCGTTGGGGCGGAAATAGGCCGAGATGTCGGCGCGGCTGTATTCGGGCGCGAGCGCCTCGCGTGGCGCGAGCAGCGCGCGCTGGACGAAACGCGTCAGGTTCTCCGCCGAATCGACAATCCCCAAGACGTCAGGGTCGCGCGCATCGAAATCGCAACCGGCGAGCGACAACGCGCCCCCGCCGGCGATCAGCCTCAGCAAGGTCTCGCGGCGCGTGAGGAGCGATTTAGACTTTGGCGTCTTGGGCCGCATGCTCGTCCTCCTCGATCCGATAGCGCCCGGTGATCATCGAGACGATGTTGTTGATCGGCCCGGACAGCACGACCATCGCCAGATGCACGAGAAGAAACGCGACGAGGAAGCTCGCGAGCAGGAAATGGATCGTGCGCGCCGATTGCCGTCCGCCGAACAGCTCGAGCAGCCAGGGAAAGGCGGCGTCCATCGCCGGCGACATGGTCAGCCCCGCGAGGATCAGCACGGGAAAGGCGGCGATCGCGGCGAGATAGGCGAGCTTCTGCAGCACGTTGTAGCGCAGCGCCTCGTCGCCCTTGGGAAAGCGTAAGCGCGCGTGATCGATGATGGCGCGCGGAATATCCCTGATATCCCGGCCGTTGACGAAGAAGTCGCGGATGTGCCGGCGCAGGAACAATTCGCCAAAATAGAGCGCGCCATTGAAGACCAGCAGCCAGGCGAAGAAGAAGTGCCAGCGCCGCCCCGTCGCCAGATCCTGGATCTGCGGCAGCGTCATCCACGAGGGAAATCCGTTGGGCGCCAGCGACAGGAACGAGTGATCGAAATCGGTCGCCCAGCCCCAATTGAGCATCGGGTGGGCGTTGAAGATCTGCATCCCGCTCGCCAGCAAACCGAAAAAGCAGATCGCGTTGATCCAGTGGCAGATCCGGGTCACCGGGGAATGGCGATAGACGACCCGCGGCTCGCTTTGGACTTTGTTCATCGTCCCTCTCCCCCCGTCTTCCTCGCGCCTTTCTTATACGCCCGCGCAGAGCGGAAGTTTCACGCCGAGGGCGCCGCGAAGACTTTTTTCACCAACACTGAAACCTTGGCCCGGGCGCCCCGTAATCCCTGTGTCCCAATCGAAGGGACCCACGACACAGGCCCAACGGGCCGAGATTACTGGAGAGAGTCATGCAGTCCAAGATTTCCCTGCGCGCCGTTGCGCTCGCCGCCGGCCTCGCCTTCGCCGCCCCCCTGGCGATCGTCCCCGTCTACGCTGCGATGACCGTGATGGTCGGCGGCGCGCCGATGTATCCCAGCAAGAACATCGTCGAGAACGCCGTCAACTCGAAGGACCACACGACCCTCGTCGCCGCGGTCAAGGCCGCCGGCCTGGTCGACACGCTCGAAGGCGCCGGACCGTTCACCGTGTTCGCGCCGACCAACGAAGCCTTCGCCGCTCTGCCCAAGGGCACCGTCGAAACGCTGCTCAAGCCCGAGAACAAGGGCAAGCTGACCGCGATCCTGACCTATCATGTCGTCGCCGGCCACCTGACCGCGGCCGACATCGCCAGCCAGATCGACGCGGTCGGCGGCAAGCTGATGCTCAAGACCGTGCAAGGCGAAGACCTCACCTTTGAGCGCATGGGCAAGTCGGGCATCACCGTCACCGACGCCAAGGGCGACGTCGCCCGCATCACGATCGCCGACGTTCTGCAGTCGAACGGCGTCATCCAGGTCATCAACAAGGTGCTGATTCCGGGCTGAGCCCGCTCGCGATGAAGCTCTTTCGCGGCGAACGGGCGCCCCTCGGGGCGCCCGTTTTCTTCCCCAAGGTTGCGCCGAGACAAGGCGGCGGCCTAGATTTGCCGGATGTCCAACGCCCCACAGGCGCCCACCGCGACAAATCCGGCCGCCGACAACGAAGATCTCGTCGGGCTGCTACGCCGCATCGCCGCGCGCGACGCGTCGGCCTTCGCGGCGCTTTACAACCAGACTCACGCCCTGCTCTATGGCGTCGTGGCCCGTATTCTGACGCGCGGCGACGCCAGCGGCGAGGCGCTCCAGGAGGCCTATGTGCGCATCTGGGAAAAGGCGAGCGACTTCGATTCCGCCAAGGGATCGCCGATTGCCTGGATGGCGACCATCGCTCGCAATCGTGCGCTCGACGAAGTGCGCCGCGTTCGCCCGACCTCGCTCGAGGACATGCCCGACGGTTTCGAGCCGGCCGCCGAGACTGTCGATCCGCTGGCGGCGCGAGCGCGATCCGAGCGCCTGTCTTCGCTGCTCGATTGCCTCGGCGGCGCTCGAAGCGGAGCGGCGCGAAATTCTGCTGCTCGCCTATTACCGCGGCTTCAGCCGCGAGGCGCTGGCGCGCCGTTTTGACCGGCCGGTGCCGACGATCAAGACCTGGCTGCGCCGCGAGCCTGATCCAACTGCGGGAGTGTCTGGAGTCATGACCTTCTCGCCCGAGGATGATGTCGCGGCCGCCGAATTCGCGCTCGGCACGCTCGATCCGAGCGAGCGCGCGACTCTGGCGGCGCGACGATTGCGCGAGCCCGAGCTCGACGCCGCGATCCGCGCCTGGGAGGCGCGGCTGTCGCCCCTTGCCGACGCGACGACGCCGATTCTCCCGCCGCGCGACCATTTCGCCGCGATCGAGGCGCGCATCAAGGGCGCTGCGACACCATCCGCCTCGGTGAACGACAATGTCGCGACGTTGCAGCGCCGCCTGTCTCGCTGGCGCACCGCGGCGGTCGCTGCGACCGGCCTGGCGGCGATGCTGGCGGTCGGCGTCGTCGTGCGCGAAGCGACGCGTCAGGCGAACCCACGCGAATTTGTCGCCGTCCTGCAAAAGAGCGCCGATTCGCCGGCCTTTATCGCTTCAGTCAACCTCGACAGCGGCGAACTCAGCGTGCGCCCGCTCGCCGCGCCGCCGCCGGGCGACAAGTCCTATGAATTGTGGATCATCGACCCGAAGCTCGGCGCGCCGCGCTCGCTCGGCGTGATCGACGACGCGGCCGTCACCCGAAATCCGGCGCTCGCCGGCTTCGATCGCGCCGTGGTGACCGACGCGACCTATGCGGTGACGGTCGAACCCAAGGGCGGCTCGCCCGACGGCAAGCCCTCCGGCGCGCCGGTGTTCGTTGGCAAGTTGCTGGCGGTCCAGCCGTGACACGCGGCGAGGCAATTCCGCTGCACGTCGTCACCGGCTTTCTCGGCGCCGGCAAGACCAGCCTGATCAATCGCCTGCTGCAAAGCGCCGGCGCTCTCCGGCTCGCTGGTCATCGTCAATGAATGGGGCGAGATCGGCCTCGATCATCTGCTGTACGAGGCGGTCGAGGGCGAGGTCATTTCGCTGCAATTCTGGCTGCATGTGCTGCTCGCTGCGCGGCGATCTCGTCGATGCGTTGCACGATCTTCTCGAACGGCGCGACGCCGGCGCAATTGCCCCGTTCAGCCGGGTCGATCCTGGAGACCAGCGGGCTCGCCGATCCCGCGCCGATCCTGCTCGCGCTCGGCGCGGACCGGCAGCTCGCGACGCGCTTTCATCTCGCCGGCGTGACGACGCTGGTCGACGCGGTCAATGGCCTTTCTTCGCTCGCCCGCCATCGCGAGGCCGAGCGGCAGGCGGCGCTCGCCGATCGCATCGGCATCGCCAAGAGCGATCTCCTGCCCGCTGCCGAGCGCGCCGCCCGGCTCGCCGATTTGCGCGGCGGGCTGCGCGCGCTCAACCCGGTCGCTCCAATCCTTGACGTAGCGGCCGGTGAACTCGGCCCTGAAGCGTTCCTCGACGAGCCGCTGGCGCTAAGGCCGCTCGAAGGCGCGCGGGCGACGGGCCATTCGCCGTCGGTCACAAGTTACGTGTTCGAAAGCGAGACTTTCGCCTCTGCCCCGGCGCTGGCGCATTTTCTCGACCTGCTGCGCGATCTGCTCGGGCCGCGGCTGCTGCGCGTCAAGGGTCTGATCGGCCTCGCCGACGATCCCGCCCGGCCGCTGCTGATCCACGGGGCGCAGCACGTCTTTCACCCTCCGCGCCGCCTCGCCGGCCTGGCCGGACGGAGAGCCTCGCACGAGGCTGGTCGTCATCGGCGAGGGCGTCTCGCGCAGCGAGATTGCCCCGCTGTGGGCGGCGCTGGAGGGCGCGCCGCGGATCGACGCCCCAGACCTGGCGGCGCTCGCCGAGAACCCCCTGGCGCCCCGGCGCGGCGGTCTGCTGGCTTGATCCGCGCCATACGGTAAAGTAGGGCGACGCGGCCTGTCATCTGGTTCATACGGGAACCAAGCTAAAGCGAAGACCAAACAAGGGAGCGAACGCCCACATGCTGGCGCGAGTGAAGAGCGAGATCGCTTATGCGCGCGGCATTGTGCGCGCTTTGATTCGGACCCGGCCAATCGCCGAGAACCGCACTGTCACGCTCGGCGACTATCTCGAGCGTTGGGCGGGCCTGTATGGCGAGCGGACGGCGCTCATCGACAAGTCCTCCTCGCTCACCTACCGCCAGCTCGACGAACGCGCCAACCGCTACGCGCGCTGGGCGCGCGCGCAAGGCCTAGTCAAGGGCGACACGATTTGCCTGATGGCGCTCAACCGGGTCGACTATCCGGCGATCTGGATGGGGATGGCGCGCGTTGGCGTCGCGACAGCGCTCGTCAACACCAATCTCGCCGGGCCTTCGCTAGCCCATTCGATCGCGATCGTCGGCGCGAAGGCGGCGATCGTCGACGCCTCGCTGCTGGCGCAATATTCCAGCGCGCTGCCCAAGCTCGATGCGCCGCCGAAGCTATTTGTTTACGGCGACTCTACCGACGAAGCGCCGCGCCTTGACGTGCTGATCGAGGCGTTCGACCCGGCGCCGCTCGTCGCCGACGAACGCCCGGCGCTAACGATCGACGACCCCGCGCTCTTCATCTACACCTCCGGCACCACCGGCATGCCCAAAGCGGCGCGCATCACCCATTCGCGCGCGCTGCGCATCATGCACGGCTTTGCTGCGGCGACCGGCGCTCGCGCCGAGGACCGCATCTACAACTGCCTGCCGATGTACCACAGCAACGGCGGCGTCATCGCCGTCGGCGTCGCGCTGGCGGCAGGCGGCTCGTGTTACATCCGCGAGCGATTTTCGGCCAGCGAGTTCTGGAGCGAGGCGATCGAGCGCGACTGCTCGATGTTCATCTATGTCGGCGAACTATGCCGCTACCTCTACAATGCGCCCCCGAGCGACAAGGACCGCGCGCATCGCATCCGCATGGCGGTCGGCAATGGATTGCGGCCCGACATTTTCGCGCCCTTCCAGGCGCGCTTCGCCATCCGCGACGTGCTGGAGTTCTACGCCGCCACCGAAGGAAATGTCGCGCTGTTCAATTTCGATTCGCATCCCGGCGCGGTCGGCCGGCTGCCGGGCTGGGCGGCCAAGCGCTTTCCCGTGCGCACCATCGCCTACGACATCGACGCCAACATAGAGAAGCGCGACGCGCAAGGGCGCTGCATCGAATGCGCGGTCGGCGAGGTCGGCGAACTGCTCGGCGAAATTCTCGACGATCCGAGCAAGCCGGCGGCGAAGTTCGACGGCTATTGCGACTTCAACGCGACGAGCGCGAAGATTCTGCATGACGTCTTCGCGCCAGGCGATTCTTGGTTCCGCACCGGCGATCTGCTCAAGCGCGACGCGCGCGGCTATTATTATTTCATCGACCGAATCGGCGACACCTATCGCTGGAAGGGCGAGAACGTCTCGACCACCGAGGTCGCCGAGACCATCTCCCTCTTTCCCGGCGTGCATGAGGCGACCGTCTACGGCGTCGCCGTGCCGGGGCACGATGGGCGCGCCGGCATGGCTGCGCTTTCGGTCGAGAATGCCGCGAGCTTCGATCTCGCCGGCCTGCGGGCGATGCTCGCCGCGCATCTGCCCGCCTATGCGCGGCCGGTGTTCCTGCGCTTCCGGCCCAAGCTCGATCTGACCGGCACCTTCAAGCCGCGCAAGTTCAAGCTGGTCGCTGAAGGCTTTGATCCTGAGAGCTGCGGCGACCCCGTCTATTTCGACGATCGGCGCGCCGGCGCCTACGCGCCCGTCGACGCCGAATTCGTCGCGGCTGTTAAAGCGGGCGCGGTCGCGTTGTGAGCGAGGCGGCGGGCCGCTCGACGACCGTGATTGAGGCCGTCGATTGGCGCGCGCTCGCTGGCCATGAAGCGAAGTGGCGGAACTTGAGCGCCCGCGCCGGCGAACCCAACGCCTTCGCGGAGCCCGAGTTCTTGCTTCCGGCGCTGCAACATCTCGCCGGCTCGCGCGTGCTCGACCTTGCTTGTCTGGCGCGACGACAAGCGCGGCGCGCTGATCGGCCTCGCCGCGATCGCCCTGCCCCGTCTGCCCTTCGGTCTCGCGCGGCTATGGCGGAGCGAACAGGCGGCGCTGCCGGCGATCCTCGTCGATCGTCACGTTGCCAGCGAAGCCTTGGCGGCGATGCTCGACTGGCTCGCGGCGCGTCGGCCGCGTCCGCTCGGCCTGCGCCTGCCCTATCTGACGACGGATGGACAGGTCGCTACGGCGGTCGCCGCCCTCGCCGCGCAGCGTGCCCTGAAGGTCCGAAGCGCCCACCGGCGCAGTCGCGCTGTGCTGATCATCGAGCAAGGCGCGCGCTTCGAGGCGCGCCTCGACAAGCGACGACGCAAGGAATGGGCGCGCCAGCGACGGCGCCTCGAGGAGCGAGGCCGGCTGGAGGCCCACTTCGGCGCCGACGCTGCGTCGATCGCCGCATTCCTTGCGCTGGAGAAGCTCGGTTGGAAGGGCGCGCGCGGCTCCGCGCTGGGCGCAGAGAGCGGACGCGCCGCCTTCGCCCGCGAGGCCCTGACGCGTTTCGCCGCGCGCGGCGCGCTGATCGTGCACAATCTGACCCTCGAGGGCGTGCCGATCGCCTCGGGCGTGGTGCTGCGGACGGGGACGCGCGGCTTCTTTTGGAAGACCGCCTATGACGAACGCTACGCCGCCTTTTCGCCTGGGGTGCAGGCGACCCTGGTGCTGTCGCGTCAGCTTGAGACCGAGCCGGGCCTGACGCTGGTCGATTCCTGCGCGATCGCCGACCACCCGATGATCGAGCGGGCCTGGCGCGACCGAATGGAGCTCATCGATCTGGCGTTGCCGCTGACGGGGCGCGCATGGGCGCGTTTCGCGCTACGAGTGGGGCTGGAACACGGGTTCGAGGCGCTAAAACGCCGCATTCGCCGCCTGATTGTGGCGGCGCGGTCGGGCCGGCGCGCCTGAGGCCGCTTTTCCCGACAGACACAACCTTTTGTATTCTCACCGTCATCGCCGTCCCGTAAGGTTCGGAGACAACAAAATGCGGCCTCAAGCCGACGAAAGGGTGGCGCGAACGAGACGGTTCGCGTAAACAGTCCTTGGCGGGGGAAGAATCGGTAAACGACTTCCATTTATAGTAACTGCTTCGTGAATTTTCAGGCGACTTCGCGAACTTCCAGGCGGCGGGCGAAAACATGATTGGCAAGAGTCTTCTGATCGTTGGGGCGTTGATGGCCGGAGCTTTGCTCAGCGGCTGCTCTCCCATGGACACCCAGACCGCTATGGTCGAGACGCATCTGTCGGCTCACGACAAGGCGATGATGGCCCTGGCCCCGCCGGAAGAGTGGTCGATCCCGATCGTGCGCAACCATATCGCCGACCCGACTGGCGAAGCGCCGGGAACGATCGTCGTCGACACCACCGCGCACAATCTTTACTTCGTCCTCCCCGGCAAGCAGGCGATCCAGTACAAGGTCGCCACCGGCGCCGAGGCCTATGGCTGGACCGGCCGTGCGACCGTCGGCCACATGACGGAATGGCCGCAGTGGATGCCGACCGCTTCGATCATGGATCGCTGGCCGGAGTTCAAAGTTTATCTCAAGCACGGCCCGCTGGCCGGCGCGTATGACAATCCGCTCGGCGCGCGCGCCATGTATCTCTATCAGGGCTCGCGTGACACGCTCTACCGCATCCACGGCACCAACGAGCCGTCCGAGATCGGCGAGGCCGTGTCGTCTGGCTGCATCCGCATGCGCGATCTCGACGTGATCGACCTTTACGGCCGAGTCCATGTCGGCACGCCGGTTGTCGTCAAGTAGCCGCATTAGCGCTTCACAATCTTGAAGACCCTCGGAGCGATCCGGGGGTCTTTGCGCATTCCGAAGGAGCCTAAGCCATGATCTCTGTCATCAAGCCGCTCTTCACCGCCACTGCCGCCGCGATTGGCGGGCGCAACGGACATTCGGAAGCGAGCGACAAATCGGTCAGCGTCGATCTGTCGGTGCCCAAGGAAATGGGTGGCCCGGGCAAGCCGAACACGACGACGCCCGAGCACCTGTTCGCCGCCGGCTATGCGGCCTGCTTCGGCGGCGCGCTTGATTTCGTCGCCCACAGCCACAAGAAGAACGCGACGGGCGCCAAGGTCACCTGCGCAGTCACCATCGGCCCGCGGGAAGCTGGCGGCTTCGGCCTCGCGGTGGCGATCAAGGTCGAGGATCCGAGCCTACCGCAAGCGGAACTCGAGCAGTTCGCGCGTGAAGCGCACGAGAACATCTGCCCCTACTCGCACGCCACGCGCGACAATGTCGCCGTGACCCTGACGGTCAAAGGCGCCTAGCCGAAGCGCTTAGGCGCTACGGACGGTTGGGCGCCACGCAAGGGAGACCTCGATGCGCTATGTGCTGGCGTTGTTCCTGCCCTGGCTGGTCTTCTTCACCATGGGCGAAGTCCTGTCGGGCTTCATCTGCCTGATCTTGCAACTCACCGTCATCGGCTGGCTGCCGGCGACGATCTGGGCGTTTTTCGCCATCAATAATTTCTATGCCGAGCGGCGCAACGACAAGCTGATCGGCGCGATCCAGCGCAGCGGCAAGCCGTGACACGGCGTACTCGGAAATAAGCAAAGGCGCCGGCGATCTCTCGCGCGGCGCCTTTTCACATCGTTGCGAGATCAGCCGCGGAAACAGTCGTCGTCATCGCCGTCGGTGAACGGCGGCAGCGGCTGCGGGTTCAAGGCGATCATCGTCCCGGCGCTCGCGCTGACGGCCGGATGGGCCGCGTCGTTGAGATTGGCGCTGGCGTTGGCGGCGAGCGTGCCGGCAGCGATCACCGCGCAGACCAGGCCGGCCAGGCAAAACTTCGAAAAGCCATTCATGACGTGCTCCATCGGCTGGATCGGCCCAGTTGGGCCGCCTCTGGAGATTACGGTCTGCGCTGGCCGCAGACGCAGGCCAGGAGGCCGCTCCTTCTCCAGCGAAGCTGGGGAAGGGATTCGCGCCCTACTCCGCCGCGGAGCGCGCCGCCGGATTGTTGGGGTGCTTGGTCCAGTTGGCGGCGGGCCGAGCATAATCCCAGCCAGTGCGCGGATCGACGCCCTCGGTCTTGTGAACCAGCGTGATGCAGTCGGCGACCGGGCAAACCAGGACGCAGAGGTTGCAGCCGACGCATTCGGCGTCGTTGACGACAAATTTGCGCTCGCCGTTCACGCTGGCGAAAATCGCCTGATGCGAAGTGTCCTCGCAGACGATATGGCAGCGTCCGCATTTGATGCACGAGATCCTGGTCGATCTCGGCCTTGGCGACATAGTTGAGATTGAGAAACTGCCAGTCGGTGACGTTGGGAACCGCGCGGCCGCGGAAATCCTCGATGGTCGAATAGCCCTTGGCGGCCATGTGACTCTTGAGGCCCGAGGTCAGCTCGTCGATGATCTTGAAGCCGTAGGTCATCGCCGCGGTGCAGACCTGCACGTTGCCGGCGCCCAGAGCGATGAATTCAGCAGCGTCGCGCCACGTCGTCACGCCGCCGATCGCCGAGATCGGCAGGCCCTGGGTCTCGCGGTCGCGGGCGATTTCCGAAACCATCGACAGCGCGATCGGCTTGACCGCCGGGCCGCACATGCCTCCGTGCGTGCCTTTGCCGTCGACCGGATGGGCCGGCGCCATCGCGTCGAGATCGACGCCCATGATCGAGTTGATGGTGTTGATCAGCGAGACCGCATCGGCGCCGCCGTTCTTGGCGGCGCGCGCGGGCTGGCGGATGTCGGTGATGTTGGGCGTCAGCTTGACGATGACCGGCATGCGCGTATGGGCCTTGCACCAACGCGCGACCATTTCGATATATTCGGGCACCTGCCCGACCGCCGAGCCCATGCCGCGCTCGGACATGCCGTGCGGGCAGCCGAAATTCAATTCGACGCCGTCGCACTCCGTCTCTTCGACGCGCGCGAGAATCTTGGTCCATGAATCTTCGTCGCACGGCACCATCAGCGACGTGACCACTGCGCGGTCGGGCCAAGCGCGCTTGACCTCCTTGATCTCACGCAGGTTGATCTCAAGGTCGCGGTCGGTGATCAGCTCGATGTTGTTGAAGGCCATCAACCGTCGGTCAGAGCCGTAGACCGCGCCGTATCGGG
This sequence comes from uncultured Alphaproteobacteria bacterium, assembly GCA_963835215.1. GTDB lineage: Bacteria > Pseudomonadota > Alphaproteobacteria > Rhizobiales > Beijerinckiaceae > Roseiarcus. The sequence continues at coordinate 458,181 of CAWIES010000002.1, forward strand.
CGCCCGAGACATTGACGACCGGCGGGCCGGCCTCCCCCAGCGTCTTCCACACCACCCCGCCCCAGCCAGCGCGAAATGCGCGCTCGACATTGGTCTTGCGGTCGGTCGGCGGCGCCGAGGCCAGCCAGAATGGATTGGGCGACTTGATGCCGAGGAAACTGGCGCTGAGATCGACCACTTACGTTCTCCTTCAGCTCTTGACCTTGCAGCTCTTGACCTTGAGCGCGGCGTCGATTGAGCGCGCCGCCTGCTTGCCGTCCTCGACCGCGCTGACCGTTAGAGCGAGCCCACCCGCGACGCAGTCGCCGCCCGCCCAGACGCCGGCCAAAGTGGTGCGCCGCTCGGCATCGACGACGATGCGGCCGTCGCGCTCGCGTTTGACCCCGACGCCATCGAGCGTCGCCGGGTCGGGCGTTTGGCCAATGGCGGTGAACACGACATCGGCCTCGACGCGGAATGTTCCGCCGGCGGCGACCAGCTTGCCGTCGTCGTCGCGCGTGCGCTCGAACAGCACGCCGCTCGCCGTGTCGCCGTGCGCCTCGAGCGCGACCGGGCGCGCCCAGGTGCGGATCAGCACGCCGCTGGTCTGCGCCAACTCACGCTCATAGCCGCTCGCCTTCATCTGATCGAGGCCGCGGCGATAGACGATCGTCACGCTTTCGGCGCCAAGTCGCTTCGACTGCACGGCCGCGTCAACCGCCGTCATGCCGCCGCCGATGACGACGACGCGCCGTCCGACCGGCAGTGAAGCGAGGTCGGGCGACTGGCGCAGCTCCGCGATGTAGTCAACCGCGTCGATGACATTGGCGAGCTTGCCCTCGCCCGGCAGGTCGAGCTTGTTGGTCGCGCCGAGGCCCGCGCCGAGGAACACCGCGTCGTAGTCATGGCGCAACTGATCGAGCGTCACGTCGCGACCGAGCGCGACGCCGTGTTCGATCGCAATGGCGCCGATCGAGAGAATGAAGGCGACCTCGCGGGCGGCGAAATCGTCGGCTGTCTTGTAGGCGGCGATGCCGTATTCGTTGAGGCCGCCCGACTTCTCGCGCTTCTCGAAGATTGTCGCCTCATGGCCGGCGACAGCAAGCGCGTGGGCGCAGGCAAGGCCCGCCGGGCCAGCGCCAATGATGGCGATGCGCTTGCCGGTCGACGCGGCGCGGGTGAACGGCGTCGCGCCAGTCGCCATCTGCGCGTCGACCGCGTTGCGCTGCAGCAGGCCGATGCGCACCGGCTTGCCCTCGGCCGCCTCGCGCACGCAGGCCTCCTCGCACAGCGTTTCCGTCGGGCAGACGCGCGCGCACATGCCGCCCATGATGTTGGCGCTGAGAATGGTCTCCGCCGCGCCGAGCCGATTGCCGGCGGCGATCTGCCGGATGAACAAGGGAATGTCGATCGAGGTCGGACAGGCGTTCTGACAGGGCGCCTCGAAGCAGAAGTAGCAGCGATCCGCCTCGACCAGGGCCTCATGGGCATCGAGCGGCGGATGAAGATCGGCGAAGTTGGCGGCTAACTCCGCCCGATCGATCCGGCCCGGCGAAACGTCGGCGATTCCCGGCGGTTCGAAAGCGATTGCCATTGCGGTCCCCTCACGCTCCTGTCGCCGGGGTGGGCGCCAAGATTCTGACCATTTGGTCAAAAGCTCGCGCGGCTTCGGGGCGATGTCAAGTGCGCGCCGCCGCGCAATCGCGAACGCTCAGATGTAGTAGGTCAGTTCGGTGTCGACTTCCGCTAGGTCGCGCATCGACGCCAGCGAACGATGATCGAGCACGGCAGCGATCGAGGCGCGCACTTCGAGCATCATCAGCCGCACGTGGCACTGCTTCTCGCTCGGGCAATCGTCGCAACGCCGGTAGAAGTTGCTGCTGGCGCAGCCGATCGGCGCCAGCGGGCCGTCGAGCGCGCGCACGATGTCGCCGACCATGATGTCGAGCGGGCTCTTGGCGAGCGCGTAGCCACCGCCGCGACCCTTCTTGGAGTGGACGAGACCGGCGTTGCGCAACTCGCCGAGAATTGCGTCGAGGAACTTCTTGGGAATGTTGTTGGCGGCGGCGATGTCAGCGACCAGGGCCGGCTGCCCCACCCGCTGGCCAGCCAGGTGGACCATCGCCTTCAGCCCGTATTTGCCCTTGTTCGTCAGCATTCCCGGCTTCTCGCGCCCGTCTTAATCTTGGCGGCCAACGGCCATCGCGCCGCGTCTCACGACTCGTTCGACCGAATTTATACGAATTCCGCTTGGCGTCTATCTAAGGCGCGAGGCTCTGTGGTCAAGGCGCGCGGGCGATGTCTTCGGCGAGCCCAGGCCGCAGCCCGACAAGGTCGGCGCGCACGTAAAGCTCGGCGGGGAAATCCGTATCCGTCTCCGCCGCGTAGAGCCGGTACCCGGCGCGCGCGGCGGTGATCTTCGGGTCGCTCCATGCCCATTGATGGAAGCGCGTGTCGAGCCGGCCGACCAGCAGCGCGTCGGGGCGGGCGCGGGCGAGATCGGCGACCAGCCGGTCACGGTCGGCGTCGATATAGACCTGCATGCGCTCGGCGAGCGCCGCGTCGCCCGGGTGTTCGTCGATCCGGCGACGCGCCGCGGCGGTGATCCACAGGCTGGGGACGCTCTGCACCCAAATACCGCCGACCCGGCGCACCATCGGATGGCCGAAAGCGAGGCTCTCGGAGATCGCGGCGACGGTCGGATGAGGGCCAAGCCCAGCAAGCGCGCGGGCGATTGCCGGCGTCTCTATGCCGTCCATCGCGAACAGGCCGCACGCGGCGCCGAGCGTGGCGAGGACGCCCATTTCGGCGATTGGCGCGTCGCCACGTCCCTCGAAGCGCCAGCAAAACGCCGCCGCCGCGCCCGCTGCGACGAAGGCGAGCGGCAGCGGCCAGCGGCCGAGCGCCAGCAAGGCCAAGCCGGTCGCGAGGCCGGCAAGCGCGCCGGCGGCGACCCGCAGCGGCGGCTGGGGCCTGAGCGCCAGCGCCAAGCCGGCGGCGAGCGCCATGAGGGCGATCGCCGGATAGGCTTGGTAGAGCCAGCCCTTGCCTTGGACGAGATAGGCGGCGAGCGCGCCGAGCGCGGCAAGCGCGGGAATGGCGACCAGCGGCTCGCCGACCTCCTCGCGCATCAGGCGCACCAGCGCGGCGCCGAGCACGAAGACGAACAGCGGGCCGGGCGCCGCGAGCAGCGCGGCGAGCGGTTCGCGGATCGGCGCATAGACCGCAAGGCCAAGCGGCAGGATGTCGGCGACGTAGGCGGGAAACGCGATTGGGACGAGCGCGACATAGGCGAGGCCGAGCGCCGCCGCGGCGTAGTACTCGACCGACTTCAACAACGCGACAATCCCGGCGCGGCGCACGAGATAGGGCAGCAGGACAATCGCGACCAGCGCGTAGGGCGGCTTGATCGCGGCCATCAGGCCAGCGGCAAGGCCCGCGAGCAAGCGCGAGCGGCAAGTCGACCGGCGCGCGCGCCGCCCGCGCCACTGAGAGAGCGAGAAACGGTAGGCCATAGAGCGCGGCGAGATGATCGCGCTCGTCAAACGACTGCCCGGGCAGCACGGCGAAGACGAGCACCGCGATCGGCGCGGCGAGCGGCCCGAGGCGCTCAAGCAGGCCGGCGCGCTTGAGGATCGCCGCCGCGAGGGCGAGACTGAACGCGATCGACAGGAAGCCAAAGGCGGCGACGGTGAATTCCGGCCGCAGCCCAAGCTCGCGCGCCAGCGCCACCGCCGGCCAATAGAGCATCAGGGACGCAGGCGGATTGATCTCGATGACGTCGCGATAGGGCGTCGCGCCATCCAGCCATTTTTCATCGACCGTGATCAGCCAGGAGACGTCGCCGAGCAGGCCGAAACGCCACTGCAGCAGGATCGCGGCGAGCGGCGATCGCCAGCGTTGGCGCCAGCGCGGTGAGAGGCAGGCGGGCCAACGCCGGCCAGCCGGCCGGCCGCGCTGCGGCGGGCGGAGCGGCCGACATCGTAGCTAAGCGCGCCGCTGGCGGCGATCGTCGCGCTGCGCCGACTGCGCGGCCGCGGCGAACCCGACTTCGCGCTCGACGACATAGAGCGGGCGCCGTTTCACTTCGGAATAGATGCGTCCGACATAGACGCCGAGCACGCCGGTCACCAGCATGTTGGCGCCGCCAAGAAAGGTCACCAGCACGACGATCGAGCTCCAGCCGCGGGCGAAATCGGCGTTCATCACCCACATGGCGATGACTCCCAGGCCGTAAAGCATGGCGAGCGAGGAGAACGCGAGGCCCGCCCAGAGCGCGAGGCGCAGCGGCGCGTCGGAGAAGGAGACGAGACCGTTGGCGGCGAGACGCAGCATCTTGGCCAGAGAATATTTGGTCTCGCCGGCGGCGCGCGGCGGGCGATGGAATTGCACCACCGCCTGGCGGAACCCGATCCAGGCGAACATGCCGCGCACGAAACGATCGCGCTCCGGCATGGCGAGGAACGCATCGAGCGCGCGGCGGTCGACGAGGCGGAAGTCGCCGACGTTGCGCGGAATATCGACATCGCTCAGCTTACCGAGCAGCCGGTAGAACAGATCGGCGGTAAAGCGCTTGAAGCCGCTCTCGCCCTCGCGCGTCAGCCGCTCGGCGTAGACGACCTGCGCGCCCTCTTTCCATTTGGCGACCATGTCGAGCACGACTTCGGGCGGGTCCTGCAGATCGGCGTCCATGACGATCACGGCCTCGCCCGCCGCGCGGTCCATGCCGGTGGTGATGGCGACCTGGTGGCCGAAGTTGCGCGACAGGCGCACAAAACGGTAGCGCGCGTCGGCGCGCGCCTTGGCCTCGAGGACGATCGGGCGAAGCGTCGCGCGAACCGTCGTCGACCAGGATCGCCTCCGCCGGCGCATCGAGCGCCTCCAGCAGCGCGTCGAGGCGGCGCAGCAGGATCGGCAGCACCGCTTCCTCGTTGTAGATCGGGATGACCAGCGAATAGACGGGCGTCATGGCGGCGCAACTCGCGAGGTTTAGGGACTGCGCCTAGGGTTAGCCGCCAACGCTTAAGAAAGCGGTAACCTCGGCCCTACCGGCGCCGAGGCGCCTCTGGTAAATGAGGGTCAATTCGGCTGCGGCCGCACAATAGGGAGACGCTTCGCCATGGAATGGGAGAACACCCCCCTATCGGACAATGTCGAGGACCGGCGCGACGGCGGAGGCGGGGGCGGCTTGGGCTTTTCGGGCGGGACCGGCGGCCTCGGCCTCGGCGCGATCATCATCGTCACGCTGATCGGCTATTTCACCGGCATCGACCCGCGGGTGCTGCTTGGCGGAGCGGAAGTCGTCTCGGACACGCAGACGCAGTCCGCCAGCGCGACCACTCCCGCCGCGACGGGCGCGGACGATGCAACCAAGACCTTCGTGCGCCATGTGCTGGGCGAGACCGAGGCGGTGTGGAGCGAAGTCCTGCCCGCGCAGACCGGCGTCGCCTACACGCCGGCGAAGCTGGTGCTCTATGACGGCTCGACCGATTCAGGCTGCGGCGGCGCGCAGGCGGCGACGGGGCCGTTCTATTGTCCGCTCGACAAGAAGGTCTATCTCGATCTCTCGTTCTTCCGCGACATGCAGACCCGCTACGGCGGGGGCGGCGATTTCGCCGACGCCTATGTGATCGCTCACGAGATCGGCCATCACGTGCAGGACTTGATCGGCCTCCTCGACAAGACCGACGCGGCAAAAGAGGGCGTCAGCCAGACCCAGAAGAATGCGATCTCGGTGCGCGTCGAACTGATGGCCGATTGCCTCGCCGGCGTTTGGGCGAACCACGCCAACGAGAAATGGAAAATTCTCGATCCCGGCGACATCGACAAGGCGATGGCGACCGCCTCGGCGATCGGCGACGACCGCCTGCAAACCGCCGCGCGCGGCTACGCCGTGCCCGACAGCTTCACCCACGGCTCGTCGGCGATGCGGGTGAAATGGCTGACGGCCGGCCTCAACAGCGGCCAGATCGATTCGTGCAACACGTTTCAGCAGTAGAGGGCCGTTGCCGCTTCTCACCACCCCAGGCCGTCATGCCCGGCCTTGAGCCGGGCATCCAAGCGCCGACCTCGCGAGCCCCTTTGACGGCGACTGCGCTTGGATGGCCGGGTCAAGCCCGGCCATGACAAACGGTCGTTGTAACGCAGCAAACCCTCATCCGGCGCTTCGCGCCACCTTCTCCCGCTCGCCGGAGAAGAGGATAGGCCCTACGCCACGTTCTCCAGCAGCAGCGTGCCCGCTGCGGTGTTGGAAATCGGGATGTGGTAGTTCTGGTGCAGACGCGTGACCTTGCCGGTCAGGCAGCCGCGCATGCCGAGCCAGAGAATGAACTCCAGCCCCTGCGCGCCCGCTTCGCGGATCAGCTCGTGGGTCGAGATCGACGCCAGTTCTTCTGGATGATCGACGATCTTCTCCATGCACATCAGATCGAACTTCTTGTTGATGAAGCCCGCTCGCGCGCCGTCGAGCTGATGCGACATGCCGCCGGTGCCGAGAATCACCACCTTCTCGTCGGTGGGGAATTTCGCGATGGCGCGGCCGATCGCCTGACCCAAGCGGTAGCAGCGCATCGGGGTCGGCACCGGATGCTGCACCGTGTTGACGCAGATCGGGATGGTCTTGATCGGGCTCTTGGTCTGGTCGCCCCAGAACAATTGCACCGGCACGGCGAAGCCATGGTCGACCGCCATCTCCTGACAGGAGCAGACGTCGAAGCCGTCGGCGACGACGTCGTCGATGATCTGCCACGACAGTTCGGGATAGCCCTTGAATTTGCCGACGACCGGCAGGCCCCAGCCCTCGTCCTGGTTCTGGTATTCGAACGCGGCGCCGATGGCGAAGGTCGGCATCTTGTCGAGGAAGAAGTTGAGGCCGTGATCGTTGTAGAACACGACCGCGACATCGGGCTTCTGTTCGGCGAGCCACTTGTGGACCGGCGGATAGCCGTCGAAGAACGGCTTCCAATAGGGGTCCTCGAACGCCTTCTTGGCGTAGGCGGCGCCAACGGCGGGAATGTGCGACGAGGTCATACCTCCAATGATGCGCGCCATGGCGTCAGTCTCCCTGCTTCTTGAGCATGTCTTTGAAGGCGTCGACCGTCATGCCGGTCTGCTGCGCGCCGAGATCCTGCACGGTCAGACCGAAGATGCCAGTGAGCTTGGCGAGATAATAGATATTGCCGCCCGCCGCGATCAGTTGCGTCGCGTTGCGGGCGCGCACCGCCGCTTTCTGCGGGTCGGTGAGGCCGAACTTCGTCATGTAGGCTTCAGGATCGGCGCGAAACGCGTCGCGGGCGTCGGCCCGGTTGAACGAGTAGCACATCTTGTTGAGAGCATAACCTCTCATCGCCTCGCGGCCGTCGTAGATGATGGTCCCCGGAATGTCGTCCAGATCATGTGCGCTCATCGCCATGGCAATTCCTCCTGCCGTGTGTCTGTCATCGCGACCAATAGAGTCGCATCGGATTGTCGACGAGCAGTGCGCGCTGTTCGTCGAGCGAAGGGGCAATTCTCGGGATCAGATTCACGAGATCGCCGTCGTCGGGCATGTGGGTCGCCATGTTCGGGTGCGGCCAATCGGTGCCCCACAGCACGCGGTCAGGGAAAGCGCGAACCAGCATCCGCGCGAAGGGAACAAAATCGTCGTAACTTGGTGGCCCCGTGAGCGAGAGCCGCTCGGGGCCGGTGACCTTGCTCCAGATGCGCGGATTTACCCCCATCAATTCGACGAAGCGGCGGAAGTCGGGATCGTCGACCCCCTTGGCGAGATCGGGGCGGCCCATGTGATCGACGACGACGATCGTCGGCAGCGCATTGAGGAACGGGATCAGGTCGGCAAGTTCCTGCGCCTCGAAATAGACGACGATATGCCAGCCGAGTTCGGCGATGCGTTTGGCGATGGTGAGGTAGGTCTCACGCGGCGTGGCGTCGACCAGCCGCTTGACGAAATTGAAACGGACCCCGCGCACGCCCGCCGCATCGAGCGCCTTCAGCTCGGCGTCAGTGACGCTGGCCTTGACCGTGGCGATCCCGCGCGCCCGGCCGCCTGCGGTAAGTAGCGCGTCGACCATCGCGCGATTGTCGGCGCCGTGGCAGGTCGCCTGGACGATGACGTTGCGCGAGAAACCGAGAAAGTCGCGTAAGGCGAACAGCGTCTCCTTTGGGGCGTCGCACGGCGTGTATTTGCGCTCCGGCGCGTAGGGGAAAACGTCAGCGGGGCCAAAAACGTGGCAATGCGAATCGACCGCGCCGGGCGGCGGCGTATAGCTCGGCCGCGTCGGCTGCGACTTAAACGGCATATAATTGGCGTCCATTTCCTCTTTCCTCAGCGGCCGAACACGACGCCGTCGAACAATTTGCGCGCGGTCCGCAGCAGCGCGGCCGATGTCACCGCGCCCTGGTCGTCGAGATCGACGACCACCGTCATCTCGCCCGTTGGATGCTCGACCGCCAGCGACTTGCGCCTGCCTTCGGGCAATACGGCGAGCGCGGCGGCAGGCGAGCCCGGAAGCAAGCAGGCCGTCGCGACCGAAACGGCGCCGAACACGCCGATCGAGGCGTGGCAGCGATGGGGAATAAAGGTGCGGGTCATGATCGCCCCGCCTGCCTTGGGCGGGGCGACGAACGACAGTTTCGGCACCGACTTGTCGGCAACGTCGCCAAGGTTCATCAGCGGTCCGGCCTTTAGGCGGATCGCCTCTAACTTCGCCCTGAGCGGGGCGTTTGCTTCCAGCTCTTCGCGCGTCTCATAACCCGTGACGCCGAGATCGGCGGCGCGCATCACCACGACCGGCATCCCATTGTCGATCAGCGTCGCCTCGACGCCGTCGATCACGTCAACCGCGTGGCCGGTTGGCAGCAGCGCGCCGCAGCTCGAGCCGGCGGTGTCGCGGAATTCGGTCGGGATCGGCGCGGCGGTTCCCGGCACGCCGTCGATGTGCGCCTCGCCGGCATAGGTCGGCTTGCCATTGGCGGTTCTGACCTTCGCCACCGCGATCTGGCCCGTGTTGACCATGTAGATCGTCACCGCCGTCTCGTCGCCGGTCGCCGCGATCAACCCGCGCTCGATGGCGAAGGGGCCGACGCCAGCGAGAATGTTGCCGCAGTTCTGCGCGTCGGTGACGATCGGTTTGTCGACGAACACCTGCAGGAAGAGATAGTCGACATCGACGCCCGGCCGGGTCGAACGCGAGACGACTGCAACCTTGGAGGTCAGCGGGTCGGCGCCGCCCATGCCGTCGATCTGCAGCTTGTCGGGCGAGCCCATCACGTCGAGCAGGAACGCGTCGCGGGTCGCGACGTCCTGCGGCAACTCGTCGGCAAGGAAATAGCCGCCCTTCGACGTGCCGCCGCGCATCCACATGCAGCGGGCCGAGATCGGCGCGCGCTCAGACATATTTCAGTCCCCGCTCGGCGAGGCGCTCGCGCATCTTGTAGAGATCGAGGCCGAGTTCGCCCGCTTGCAGGCGCTTGCGCTTATCCTCTTCGTTGGCGAGGCGCGCGCGCGCCTTCTTCAGCACGTCGGCGGCGTCGGCGCGCTTGACCACGCAGACGCCGTCGTCATCGGCGACGATGACGTCGCCAGCCTCGACATAGGCGCCGGCGCAGACGATCGGCGTATTCACCGAGCCCAGCGTCTCCTTGACCGTGCCTTGCGCCGACACGCATTTCGACCAGACGGGGAAACCCATTTCGGTCAACTCGCGCACGTCGCGCACGCCCGCGTCGATGACGAGGCCGATCGCGCCATGCGCGCGAGACGAGCAGGCGAGCAGGTCGCCAAAATAGCCGGCGTCCGAGGGCGAGGTCGGCGCGACGACCATGATGTCGCCGGCCTTCAACTGCTCGACCGCGACGTGGATCATCCAGTTGTCGCAGGGCGGAAGCGAGACCGTGACCGCCGAGCCGGCGACGCGCGCGCCCAGATAAATCGGCCGCATATAGGGCGCCAGCAGGCCGATGCGCCCCTGCGCCTCGTGGACGGTGGCGACGCCGCATTCGGCGAGGCCGGCGATCACATCGGGCGCGGCGTGTTGGATGTTTTGGACGACGACGTTCATTGGGACCATCTTGCTGTTGGGCCTGCTCAACCCTCATCCTGAGGCGCCCTCGCGCTAGCGAGGGCCTCGAAGGATGCTCCAGGGATCGCGTTGACGCGCCTTCTGGAGCGTCCTTCGACGCGCCGGCTTCGCCGGCGGCTCAGGACGAGGGAAAAAGGGGACGCAATTCCAAGTAAATTCTGCCTGTTTTAGAGTTCGTCCACGGTGCGCGGGAACATCGACTGGAAGCCCTCGGCGTATTTGGCGTTGCGCCCGCCCGACTGGCCGCCCGAATTGCGCTTGAAGTGATTGGCGCGGTTCTCAGCGAGGTTGGTGTAAAACGTCCAGAGATGCTCCTGGCCGACCATGCACTGGATGGCGGCGCGCTTCTTGTCCCAGACCTCGGTGATGTCGAGGAACACGTCGGGCTTCCAGTTCATCTGCTCGGTCTGGTGCGGCTCGAACAGATAGAGCTGCGGCGCGCCGAGCACTTTCTCGTGCGGATTGTGGCCCCAGGCCTGCGCGATCATGCGGCATTCGAGCGCGACTTTGGTCGCGAACATGTGATCGGTGTTGTAGGGGTCCCACAGCGAGTGGCTCATCATGAAGGTCGGCATGACTTTGCGGATGACGTCGACCAGCCGGAACTTGGCGTCCTTGTCCATTTCGAGCGGATAGTCGCCGAGGTCGAAGAACTGGATGTCGTGAACGTCGAGCGCCTTGGCGGCGTTCTCAGCTTCGATGCGCCGCGCGGTCTTGACCTTCTCCAGCGTGACGCCCGGCTCTTTCCAGATTTTGGCGCTCTCGCCGCGCTCGCCGTACGAGAGGCAGACCACCGTCACGTCGTAGCCCTTGGCTTGATGCAACGCGATCGCGCCGCCGGCGCGCCAGACGAAATCGGCGGCATGGGCGCTGATGACCAGCGCGGTCTTGTCGCTCATCGCGCGTTTCCTCCCGGCGCCGCGGCGCATGTCGCAGTCTTGTCGCGGATCATTCGCCCGGCGAGGGGACGAGGCCAGTTCGATCTCGTCCAACCTCATAAGTTTTTGCTATAAGAGGCGCCAAAGAGGACAATTTCGCCCCGATGTGGATCGACATTCCCAACTTGCGCCATCTGCGCGCCTTCGCCGCCGCGGTCGAACACGGCGGCGCGACGCGCGCGGCCGAGCGCGTTCATCTTTCGCAGCCGGCCGTGACGCAGGCCTTGGCCAAGCTAGAGGCGCGCCTCGGCGCCAAGCTGTTCGTCATCGGCGCCGACGGCATGCGGCCGACCGAGCTCGGGCGCCTGTTTCACGAGCGGGTCGCGCGCGCTCTCGAGCTGATCGAGAGCGGCGCGCGCGAAGCGTTGCGCGGCGAAGCGCGCGCGCCGAGCGGCGGCTTCGCCCATTTCGAGCGCCTGCTGACCGTCGCCCAGTTGCGTGCGCTGGCGGCGATGCAGTTCAACCGCAATTTCAGTCTGGCCGCGCGCGAGCTCAGGCTTTCGCAGCCCTCGATCCACCGCGCCGCGCGCGATCTCGAACGCATCATGGGCGCGACGCTGTTTATCGCCACTCGCCAGGGGGTCGAGCTGACGCCGGCGGCCTCACAGTTCGCCCGCTACGCGGCGCTGGCTCATGCCGAGCTCATGCAAGGCTTCGCCGAGGTGTCCGATCGCCTGACCGCGGACCCGGGCGAGATTGTCATCGGCTCGATGCCATTTGCGCGCACGCGGCTGCTGCCCGATGCGCTCAACGCCCTCTCGCGCCTGCGCCCGCGTGCGCGAGTGAAGGTGATCTCCGCCCCCTATGACGGGCTGCTGGGGCGGCTGCGCCACGGCGTGATCGACTTCCTGATCGGCGCGCTGCGCGATCCCCCTCCAATCGACGACATCGTTCAGGAGCCGCTGTTCGATGACCCATTGTCGATCGTCGTGCGTCACGACCATCCCCTCACCCTGCGCAATTCGGTGTCGCACGAGGATCTAATCGCCTACCCGTGGGTGGTCCCGGCCGAGGAAACGCCGACCCGCGCTGTCTTCCACAATCTGTTCTCGCCCGAGGATGTCGCGCGCATGCCCGGCGGCGTGTTCGAGACCAGCTCGCTGGTGCTGCTGCGCGGGTTGCTGACCGGCAGCGATCGGCTGGCGCTGCTCTCCGCCCGCCAGGCGCAATACGAGCTCGACCAGGGCCTGCTGGCGCTGGCGCCCTTCAGCGTGCCGATCGGGGCGCGCCGCATCGGCCTGACCTTCCGCCGCGGGTGGCGGCCGACGCCGACCCAGGCGCTGTTGCTGGGCTTCCTGCGCCGCTCGCGCGAGGCGACCGCCTAAGGCGCCGGACCGGGCGGCGCTATAGGGAAATTGAATGGCCGGCGGCGCTCTTTATCCTCGCCGCCCGCCGCGCCGCCGTGAGAGCGTCGAACCGGGAGGAAACATGGCGCCAAGGCCGACCAACGTCGACACGATCGCCTTTCTCGGCTTTGGCGAGGCGGCGCAGGCGTTCCTGAAGGGCTGGCGCACCCGGCCGGAGTTTTCCGCGCGGGTGGTCGCCTACGACGCGAAGACGGATTCGCCCGAACTCCAGCGCGCGCGAAGCCAAGCGCGCCGACTACGCCAAGGCGGGCGTGGAAGGCGCGACCAGCGCCCCGGCGGCAGTCGCCGGCGCGCGGCTGGTGTTTTCGGTCGTGACCGCCGACCAGGCGCATACTGCGATGCTCGCCGCTGCTGCCTGGCCTGGCGCCGGGCGCGTTTGTCTTCGACTGCAATTCCTGCGCGCCGCAGACCAAAGTGCGCTCGGCCGCCAAGGCGGAGGCGGCAGGCGCGCGCTACGTCGATGTCGCCGTGATGTCCCCCGTCCACCCGCGCCTGCATCGCTCGCCGCTGCTGATCAGCGGCCCGCACGTCGCCGCGGCGGCGGTGGCGCTCGCCGGGCTCGACATGAGCGCGACCATTCACGAGGGCCCGGTTGGCTCGTCGTCATCGGTCAAGATGATCCGCTCGGTGATGATCAAGGGGCTCGAAGCGCTGGTGTGCGAATGCGTGTTCGCCGGCCGCAAGGCGGGCGTGGACGCTGTCGTGCTCGCCTCGCTCGACGAGACCTTCCCCGGTTTCGACTGGAAGAAACGCGCCGCCTACATGTTGGAGCGAGTGACGACGCATGGCGTGCGCCGCGCCGCCGAAATGCGTGAGGTCGCGCTGACTGTCGATCAACTCGGCCTCGAGGGCGTCATGTCGCGTGGTGCGGTCGCCTGGCAACAAAAAATCGGCGAACTCGGATTGCGCGCCAGCGAGGGCGATACTTCCGACTACCGCGACCTCGCCGACCGCGCGCTGGCGGCGCTCGAGGCCAAGGGAGAGACGACATGAAGCTCTGCGTCGCCGGCGCCGCGGGGGCCTTTGGCGTCAAGCATCTCGATGCGCTGGCGGCGATCTCCGGCGTCGAGGTGGCCAGCGTCGTCGGCTCGTCCGACGCGATCGCCGACCTCGCCGCTGAGCGCAGCATCCCGCACGCGACCAAGACGCTCGCCGAGGCGCTGGCGCGCCCGGAGGTTGAAGCGGTGATCCTGTCGACGCCGACACAGCTCCACGCCGCTCAGGCGATCGCCTGCCTAAAGGCGGGCAAGCACGTGCTGGTCGAAATCCCGATGGCCGACAACCTCGCCGACAGCGAAGCGATCGTGCGCGCGCAGAAGGAGACCGGCCTGGTCGCCATGGCCGGCCATGTCCGGCGCTTCAATCCGAGCCATCAATGGATCCACAACAAGATCATCGCCGGCGAATTGAAGATCCAGCAGATGGACGTGCAGACCTATTTCTTCCGCCGCACCAATCTCAACGCGCTCGGCAAGCCGCGCAGTTGGACCGATCATCTGCTGTGGCACCATGCCTGCCACACCGTCGATCTCTTTCAATATCAGACCGGCGAGATCGCGGCCGAAGCGTTCGGTCTGCAGGGGCCCAAGCACCCGACGCTCGGCATCGCGATGGATATGTCGATCGGCATGAAATCACCGTCGGGCGCGATTTGCACGCTGTCGCTATCGTTCAACAACAAGGGGCCGCTCGGCACATTCTTCCGCTACATCTGCGACAACGGCACCTATATCGCGCGCTACGACGACCTCTATGACGGCGAAGAGAAAAAAATCGACCTGACTGGCGTCGCCGTCTCCAACAATGGCATCGAACTCATCGACCGCGAGTTCGTCGCCGCGATCCGCGAAGGGCGCGAGCCCAACGGCTCGGTCGCCCAATGCTTGCCGGCGATGCGCACGCTCGACCGGATCGAGAAGTCGATGCGCAACTAGGCCTTCCCGCGCTTCGCGCGACGGGTCGCCATTCGGGAGCCCATGATGTTTCGCTTCGATCCCTTTTCCTCCGAGACCGACGCCAACCCGTTTCCCGCCTATCGCCGGCTGCGCGAGGAGTTCCCGTGTTTCTGGAGCGAGGAGGCCAACATGTGGGTGCTCTCCCGCTTTGCCGACATTGTCGCCGCGCTCAATGATTGGGGCACGTTTTCGTCGGCTCAGGGTAACATGATGACCGAGTTGCCCAACCGCGCCGGCGCGACGCTCGGCACCACCGATCCGCCGCGCCACGATCGGCTGCGCGCGCTGGTCCAATACGCCTTCATGAAACGCAATTTGGATTCGCTGACCGGGCCGATCCGCGACATCGCCCGCAACGCGGCGCTCGCGCTTCGCGGGCGCAAGCAATTCGATTTCATCGAGGAGTTCAGCTCCAAGTTCACCGTGCGCGTGCTGTTCGCCGCGCTGGGACTGCCGCTCGGCGACGAGGCCGTGGTGCGCCAGAAGGCGGTGTTGATGGTGCAGTCGGACCCGGTCACCCGCAACAAGGGGCCCGAGCACATCGCCGCCTATGAATGGATGCAGGTCTACGCGGCCAAGGTGATCGCCGAGCGCCGCGCCAATCCGCAGAACGATCTCATCTCGCACTTCTCGCAAGCCGAGATCGACGGCGATCGGCTCGACGAGCGCGAGGTGCTGCTGACGACGACGACATTGATCATGGCCGGCGTCGAATCGCTCGGCGGCTTCATGTCGATGTTCGGCTACAATCTCGCGAGCTTCCCCGAGGCGCGGCGCGCGGTGGTCGCCAATCCCGTACTGATCGCCGACGCGATCGAGGAATCGCTGCGCTTCAACACCTCGGCGCAGCGTTTCCGCCGCTGCCTGACCAAGGACATCGAGTTGCACGGCCAGCAACTGCACGCCGGCCAATTCGTCTGCCTCGCCTACGGCTCCGGCAATCGCGACGAGCGGCAATATCCCAACGCCGACTCCTACGATATCGCGCGCAAGCCGCGCGGCCATCTCGGCTTCGGCGGTTCGGTGCATGCGTGTCTCGGCGCGAGCATCGCGCGCCTGTCGATCAAGATCGCGATGGAAGAATTCAACAGCGTGTTCCCCGACTACCATCGCGCCGAGGAAAACCCACCCTGGATGCCCTCCTCGACCTTCCGCAGCCCGATGCGGCTGATGCTGGAGGTGGCGTAATTCCCTTCTTGCGCAGCAATTGCGCCGCGAGACGCCTCGCGGCGCCAAGCTATCTCTCCTTCAGGAGTCTCTGCCATGGACCTAGCGCTCACCGGCAAGATCGCCATCGTCACCGGCAGCAGCCGCGGCATCGGCAAGGCGATCGCCGCGGCGCTGGCGCGCGAAGGGGTCGATGTCGCGCTCGTCGCTCGTGATCGGACCGCGCTCGACGCGACGGCGGCTGAGCTCGCCGCCGCCACCGGATGCAAGATCAAGTCCTACGCCGCCGACACCGGCGACGACGGCGCGGTCAAGGCGATGGTCGCCGCCGTCGTCGCGGATTTCGGCGGCGTCGACATTCTGGTCAATTGCGCCGCCCAGCCCGCCGGCCAGTCGAAGCCGCCCGGCCTCGCCGAGATCACGGCTGAGGCGCTATGGGCCGAGGTCAACGTCAAAGTCATGGGCTATCTGCGCACCGCTCGCGAAGTTGTCGGCCCGATGGCGGCGCGCGGCGGCGGGCGCATCGTCAACATCAGCGGCCTCGCCGCCCGCATGACCGGCAGCACGATCGGCACGATCCGCAACATTTCGGTCGCCGCGCTGACCAAGAACCTCGCCGACGAATTGGCGCCAAGGGGCATCTCGGTCGTGTGCGTCCATCCCGGCACGATCCGCACCGAGAAGACCCCTGGCGTGGTCGCTCGCCGGGCGGCGGCGCTCGGGCTCGAGCCGGCCGAAGTCGAGCGGCGAATGGCCTCGGCCAACCTGATCGGCCGCCTCGTCACCGCCGAGGAGATCGGCGATCTCGTCGCGTTTCTTGCTTCGCCCAAGGCCGCCCCGATCGACGGCGACGCCATCGCCGCCGGTGGCGGCGCGCCGGGGGCGATTTACTACTGAGGCGACCCTTCCCCGCTGCGCGGAGAAGGAGGCGCTGGTCAGCCTCTCCGCCCCGTGAGCCAGGCGTGGACGCGCTCGGCGGCCATCGCTCCGGAACGGGCTGAACCTTCCAGGCAATCGGGCAAGCCGGTCTGCACATAGGCGCCGGCGAGGAACAGGTTGGGCCACCGCGTTTGGCAGGCTGGCCTGAGCGCGTCCTGCTCCGACGTTGCGGCGAAAATGGCGCGGGCGCGGCGCACGACTCGCCATGCCGGCATCGCGTCCGAGAGGCCGGTCAGCGCCGCGACGTCGCGCCAGGCGTCGGCGGCGACGCGCTCGCGCGGCCGATCGGCGAGCGCGCCGGCGCCGTAGAGGACCGCCGTCATGCCCTCCCCGGCGCTGAGCAGCCAGTGGATCGTTCCGTGGACGACGCCGACGACTGGCGGCGCGCCGCGCGGGGCGGGCACGGCGAAATGGACGTGAACCACGGCGCTGAATTCCTGAGGCGTGCTAACGCCCGGCGCCAGCGTCGCCAACGCTTGGGGCGGCGTCGCCAGGATGACAGCGTCGCGATCTTCGAGATCGACGTGGTCGTGGGCGAACTCAAGCGCGGCGACGCGCTCGCCCACGACGTGCAATCCGGTCAGTCGGCGCTCGAAACGAACGATCGCCCTGCGCCGCGCCAGCGTTTTTAGCGCCGGCTCGATGAGCGCGCGCGCGAGGCCGCGCCGAGGCGCAAGGAGCCGGGCCCCACCCCAACCCGCCGCGCCAAGCGCCGCTCCGGCGAGCCGCGCCGAGGCGCGCTCGGGATTGACGCCGAGCGCCGTCAACGCCAATGGCCGCCACAGACGTTCGGCCGCCGGACCGACACCCGGCGCGCAATCGGCGAGGCACGCGGCGGCGGGGGCGCGGGCGAGCCGCGCCGCCCGCCAATAGTCAGCGGGTCGGACGCCGGGTGGGCGACGCTTCGAATTGATGAGCGCCCACGACCAGCGGGCCGGCCGCAGCGTCCAGCGTTCGCCGCTCGCCAAATCGGCGAAGGCGATCCCTTGGGGCGCCGCCTCGCGCCACTGGGCGCTCGCGCCGACCGCCTCGATTAGCGCCAGCGCGCCGCTCCAGCTCGACAAAATGAAGTCGGCGGCGCCGTCAAAGCTCGTTTCGGCGGCTTCGTCGAACAGCGGCCGCCGCCGGCCGCCGGCAAGCGTGGCGCTTTCATGGACCACGATGTCGGCTTCATCGAGGGCGGCAAGATGAACCGCAGCCGAAAGCCCGGATACTCCGGCGCCGACGACGTGAACAATTGGGCGGGTCATCGCGCCTTTCCGACCGCAGCGGCCCCGCAAGCGGGCCAAGGACGCGAGCCAAGACTCAGCCGAGTCGCAGCGTCAAGGAAATTAGCCGCGCGCCCCCGCTCCCCGGGGGTGCGCAAGAACTCGGCTCGCCGCTTTCAGGCGCTTGTCCACCTCAGGCGTCGCCAGCGGCCTGCTGCGCATCACTCGCGCGATACAGATAGCCCTGCGAGAAGCGGAGCGTATGCGGCGAGCCTGCGGGAGACGAAGTCCGTGAAGAGCCGCACCCGCTTCGTCTTGCGTGTCTCCCCCTGTGCGAGAAGCCAGACCGTTCCGTACATATGCAGGTCGGTTCCCGGCGCCCTCGCCAACAGCAGGTCGGCGTCGCCGACGAAGCACGGCAACGTCGTGATCCCCAGCCCTTGCCGTACCGCAGCGATCTGCGCGTCGGCGTCCGTGACCCTGAATGGAACCCCCGTGACGCCAAGCTCACCCGCGCTCGCCCAAGCCGGAGTTCCATGAGCGCTTATGACGATCCACCGGATGGGATCAGCCGCCCCCGCGCGCCACGCGGCTAGTCGATCGCGGGACATGTAGACGCCGCCGAACAGCTCTGGTCCCTTCAGGCCGTGAAGATTGGGCGGGAGCGTCTTGCGGTCGTAGACGACGCGGATCGCGACATCAGCCTCTCGGTTGGTCAGATTCGCCAGCTCGCCGGACGACAAAATTTCCATCTCGATGTCCGGATGCAGACGCGCGAAATCGGCGAAATCCGGCATGAGTAGGTGTGTCGCAAGCGGCGGCGCCAGCGTCACCCGCAGAAGCCCGCGCACGCTCTGGTCGCGCCCGAAAACACGCGTCTCCAGCCGGTGCGACGACGCTTCCATCTGCTCCGCGAACTCGAGGACCTCGTCGCCCGCGGCCGTTAGGCGGTAGCCCGAAGGCAGCCTTTCGAACATATGCTCGCCGAGGCGCTCCTCAAGCTGGGCGATACGTCGCAGCACGGTCGAGTGGTTCACGCCGAGGCGCTCGGCGGCGGCCCGCACCGAGCCTCCGCGCGCGACGGCTAGAAAGTAGCGAACGTCATCCCACTCGATCATGGCGCCGCAGGATACGCCTTGCAAAAGCAGCGTCCAATACCGTCGAACTTCCCCTCGAATGTGGGGTGGCGGCGGCGCCGATCGTCGCGGCTGGCGTCAGTCGTCCAGCCGGATCGATTTCGCACCACGGATGTGCGCGCTTGCGCACTCAACGCCTGACGGCGGCAGACCCACGTCATGGTCGGCGGGGATGTCCCCGAACGACCAAAGACGGAGCGAAGTCATGGGAAAGCTTGAAGGTAAGGTTGCAGTCGTCACGGGGGCAACCTCCGGCATGGCGCTGGCGAGCGCCAAGCGGTTCGTTGAGGAAGGCGCGTATGTTTTCATCACGGGCCGAAAGCAGGAGGCGCTCGACGAAGCCGTCAAGCTGATCGGCCGGAACGTGACCGGCGTGCGCGGCGACGCCGCCAATCTCGACGACCTCGACCGTCTGTTCGACACGGTCAAGCGGACAAAGGGCAGGATCGACGTGCTGTACGCGAGCGCCGGCATGGGCGAAGCCGTCCCGCTTGGCGAGATTACCGAGCAGCACTTCGATGCGACCTTCGGCCTGAATACGCGCGGCACGTTGTTCACCGTACAAAAGGCGTTGCCGCTGTTCAACGACGGCGGATCGATCTTCATGACCGGATCCGTTGCTTCGGTGAAGGGTTTTCCTGGTTACAGCGTTTATGCGGCGAGCAAGGCGGCGTTGCATGCATTCGCGCGCGCGTGGCTCAACGAGCTGAAGGGCAGAAATATCCGAGTGAATGTGTTGCATCCGGGGCCGATCGCCACACCGATGCAGGACCAAGTTCTCACCGCGGAGGCAAAGCAGATGTTCGAATCCCTGATCCCGCGCGGGAAGATGGGTCGTCCGGAGGAAATCGCGACGGCCGCAGTGTTTCTTGCTTCAGACGATTCGAGCTTCGTGAACGGAGTGGAACTGTCTGTCGACGGCGGCCTCTCGGCCATCTGAAAAACGCGCCGGTCGCCACGCGGCGGGGCGGATAACGCAGCGCCGCCGAAGATCGGGCAATCCATATCAACATCGGATTCGGAGAAGCATCATGAGCTACGCGATTATCGGATTCGGCGCCGTTGGCCAGGCCCTAGCCCACGCCTTCGCCCGTAAAAACATCGACGTGGCGGTCGCCAGCCGCCGGCCGGCCGACGCGCTGGCGCCGGAGGCTCGGGCGATTGGACCCTCGGTCGTCGCCAAGTCGCTGCGCGATGCGCTGGCGGCCGACACAATCATCCTGGCGGTCCCGTTCAGGGAGCATCGCGAGGTTGCGAAGGCCCTGCCGAGCTGGAAAGGCAAGACCGTCATCGACGCGACGAACGCGTTTGGAGTTCCCCTTGAAGAGCTGAACGGTCTGCCGTCCTCCGTTGTCATCGCAAAGGCGTTCACAGGCGCGAAGCTCGTGAAAGGTTTTAATCACCTGATTGCAGCTACCCTGGCTGCCGATCCGATCGTCGAGGGGGGTCACCGGGTCGTCTTTTTATCGAGCGACGACGAGGACGCGACCGTACCCGTGGCGGCCTTGGCCAAACAACTCGGGTTCGCGCCCGTTAAGTTGGGAAAGCTCAACGAGGGTGGCGGGCTGGTGCATGCACGCGGCCGCACTTGGGGCCAGCTCATCTTCCAGGATTTGTTCAAGAAGGAGCCGTAACGGACTTACTGTCCGCAACGCGCCACCGATTCCGCGCGGGTCGCGAGCGGAACGAAAAGGCGGCGCAGCGGAATGAGAGGTCGCGGCGCGGCTGGGCTCAGTGGCGGTATTGCTGGATGCGCGTGGTGCGCAGGCCGGCGAGGCCATGCTGGTCGATCGAAGCCTGCCAGGACAGGAATTCGTCGACGGTGAGCGTATAGCGGGAGCAGGCTTCCTCGAGCGAAATCAAGCCGCCGCGCACAGCGGCGACCACCTCGGCCTTGCGCCGGATGACCCAGCGCTTGGTTGAAGTCGGCGGCAGATCGGCGATCGTCAGCGGGCTCCCGTCCGGACCGATGACGTACTTCACCCTCGGTCGAAGCGCTTCACTCATGTCACTCTCACACTCGAACGCAAGAACTCTCAATGTGAAATCTAAGCCTCGTCGCTTAAGATTTGCCTAAGCGCAAACGGTTGAAATTCTTTACAAAAGGTTTCAATTGGCCGGGCTTTTCGTAAGGCGCCGCCGCTTCTCCGCGGCAGGGGCGCTTTTTCCCTGCCTTGGCCACAGTCGAATGATATAAGTCCGCCAACTGGTCATACCGGCCTCGGACATCGACTCTTGCTCGCTTCAGAACTTGCCCAGGACGCAGCGGCGCGTCCCCTCAACAGCCTCGGCCTGCCCAAGGCCCCGCGCGACACGCGGGTCGTCGTGGCGATGTCGGGCGGGGTCGATTCCAGCGTCGTGGCGGCGCTGCTCGCGCGCGAGGGTTACGATGTCCTCGGCCTCACGATGCAGCTCTACGATCATGGCGAGGCGACCCATCGCAAGGGCGCCTGCTGTGCGGGTCAGGACATCCACGATGCGCGCGACGTCGCTCAGCGGCTCGGCGTGCCCCATTACGTGCTCGACTACGAGAGCCGCTTCCGCGAGAAGGTGATCGAGCCGTTCGCGCGCGCCTATGTCGCGGGCGAGACGCCGATCCCTTGCGTTGCCTGCAACCAGCACATGAAGTTCGCCGACCTGTTCGGGGCGGCGCGCGATCTTGGCGCCGACTTGCTCGTCACCGGCCATTACGTCGTCTCGCAGGACGACGGCTACGGCGGTCGGGCGCTTTACCGCGCCGCCGATCCCGACCGCGACCAGAGCTACTTCCTATTCGCCACGACGCGCGAGCAGTTGGCGATGCTGCGCTTCCCGCTCGGCGGCCTGTTGAAGCCGCAGGTGCGCGCGCTCGCCCATGAATTCGGCCTCGCCATCGCCGACAAGGCCGACAGCCAGGACATCTGTTTCGTTCCCGCCGGGCACTACAGCCAGGTGATCGAGCGGCTGCTGCCGGGCGCGGCGGAAGTGGGCGAAATCGTCCATCTCGACGGGCGCGTGCTCGGGCGCCACGCCGGCATCCTCCACTACACGATCGGCCAGCGCCGTGGTCTCGGCGTCGCCGCCGCCGAGCCGCTCTATGTCGTTGCGCTCGACGCGCGCAAGGCGCAGGTGATCGTCGGGCCGCGCGAGGCGCTGAGCACGCCTCGCATTCGCTTACGCGACGTCAACTGGATCGGCGAGAGCGAACTTGACCATCTTCCTCAGGACGGCATGACGATCGGCGCGCGCGTGCGCTCGACCCGTGCGCCCACTCCCGCGCGGCTGCTGCCGGGAGGGGAGATCGAATTCGAAGAGCCGGAGATCGGCGTCTCACCCGGGCAGGCCTGTGTCTTCTATGAGTCCTGCGAGCCGCAGGCGCGGGTGCTGGGCGGCGGCTTCATCGTCGCGGCTTCGCAGTAAGAGCCGCCGGAGCGATCAAGGAGCGGCCATGGCTGGGTTCGACGACGACGCTCTCAGCATCAAACGCCCCAAGCCGCCGGTTCACGAGATCGGCCAGATTATCGACGATATCTCCGCGCCCGAACTTGCCGAGCGCATCGCGGCGCTAAGGCAAGAGATCGACCGGCTCGAGAGCGCCATCGCCGCGCGCGAAGCGACCAAGAACGCCGCCGCAGCCTTTTTCAAACGCTAGGCAACCTGTCGCGTTTCGAGACGCCGGCGGTTTTTGGCGCCCTTTGAAGCGCTCTGGCGGTCAAAAGTAACCGAACATTAACGATTACGAGTTATGAAGGAGTTCGATCCGATCTTTGGATCCCGAATAGCTCCTATTCGTTCTGTTTGACGCCTCCCAGCCAATCGACCTCTCAGCCGCCTTCGGGCGGCTGTTTTTTTGCGTTTTCTTAGCCACCGGGTTAGCATTTTGTTAACCTTAGTGAAAAGTAAACAGCCGCTCGGCGCGGCGCGGCGTTAATCTTGCGATGCGTCGACTGGCGGCGGCTCACGCGTGCGGGTCTGGCACAGCGTGTCGCGACCAATGCGTGCGCGGGGGAGAGGTCTATGAGGCGTAGTGACGGGTCGGCGCAGAGCGCGGCGTTCGTTGGGAGCGCGGCCAATATGGTTTCGTTCTTCCATCGGCTCGCTGGCTCCGAAGCGTTCAAGACCTTGTTTCGCGAGGGCATGAGTCTCGTCGAAGAGACCGCCGCCTATCTCGATGGGCCGGGACGCGACGAGTCGCGCCGCCTGGCGCGCCCGCTGGCGCTCGCCTATGCGACCGAGAGCATGCGCCTGACCACAAGATTGATGCAGGTCGCTTCGTGGCTGCTGCTGCAGCGCGCCGTCAACGAGGGCGAGTTGACCTTCGCCCAGGCGCGTTCGGAAAAGCACCGGGTGCGGCTCGCCGAGCAGGAGGTCGCTTGCCCGGCCGAGCTTTACGATCAACTGCCCGAGGCGCTGCGCGTCTTCTCGCAAAAATCGCTACGCCTGCAGGCGCGAGTCGCCCACCTCGATCGCTCGCTCGCCGCCGCCGAGGCGCTGACGCCGCCGCCGCCACCGGAATTGAGCGCCGTCGCGGCGCAGGTGGAGCGTCTGCGGGCCGCCTTCGCCGGCTGACCGGACCGGCTAAGCCAAGCTTTCGGCGCGCGCTCTTGCGCCGCCGCATTTTTGGCCGCATTGCTCGGCACGAATGCCCCGTTCCGAAGCCAAAACAACCGCCATGGCCACCTCCGACTGCCGGCTCTATCTGTTCACGCCGCCGCTGACGCCGGCCGCGCTCGCCGACTTTGCGCCGCGCTTGAGCGAGGCGCTCGGCGCCGGCGACGTCGCTAGCGTGCTGCTGCGCTTCGCCCCTGAAGCGCAGGGCGACGCCAGGCGCATCGCCGAGCGGCTGCTGGCGGCTACCGCGCCCTACGAGGCGGCGATTCTGCTCGAAGGCGACCCGCGGCTCGCGGCGCGCGTCGGCGCCGACGGCGTGCATGTCGCTGGCGCAGGCGAGGCGTTCGCCGAAGCTCTGGCGAGCCTCCAGCCAGAACGCATCGTTGGCGCGGGCGGGTTACGCAGTCGCGACGACGCGATGGCCGCCGGCGAGGCTGGCGCCGACTATGTGATGTTCGGCGAACCGCGCCGCGACGGTTTCGTCCCGCCGCTCGCCGAGACCGTCGAGCGCGTCGCCTGGTGGGCGGAGATTTTCCAGACGCCGTGCGTCGGCTACGCGGCGCAGCTCGACGACGTGAGCGCGCTGGCGGCTGCCGGCGCGGATTTCGTTGCGCTCGGCGAGGCGGTCTGGGGCGCGAGTTCGGTCGCAAAAGCGATCGTTGCGGCGACGGCGGCGGTGGCGATCGCCGTAGCGGCGCGTGCGGACACCGGCGCATGAGAGGGATCGCTCGCTTTTGCCTCGCGGCTGGCCTCGCGCTGGCGCTCCCCGCCGCCGCGCAGACGCTCGCCCCGCCGTTCCTCGCGCCCACCCCTGCCGCTGCGCCGGTCGGGACGCCGGCGGGCGCGCCGGGAGATGTGGCCTTCGGCGCTTATCAGCGCGGCTATTTCCTCACCGCATTGCACGAAGCGCAGCGGCGCGTCGCCAGCGATCCTAAAGACGCTACGGCGATGACCCTGATCGGCGAGATCTATACCGACGGCTACGCCGTGCCCCGCAGCGACGTGGAGGCCGCGCGCTGGTTTCGCGTCGCAGCGGGCCTGGGCGATCGCGAAGCGGCGTTCGCGCTCGGCGTCATGCTGCTCAACGGCGCCTCGGGCATCCCCGCCGACCACGCCGCCGCCAAGGCGCTGTTCGAACAGGCCGCGGCGAAGGGCCAGGCCGGGGCGCTCTACAATCTCGGCGTCATGGCGATCGGCGACACAGCGGCGGGCGTGCCCGACTTCGCCAAGGCCGCCGACTTCTTTCACCGCGCCGCGGAGGGCGGCGATGGCGACGCCGCCTATTCCTACGGCGTGCTGCTGCGCGAGGGCAAAGGCGCGCCGCTCGACACCGAGGCAGCCGCGCATTGGCTCAAGCGCGCCTCTGACGCCGGCGTCCCCGCCGGTCAGGTCGAATACGCCATCATGCTGTTCAACGGCATCGGCGTGACCAAAGACGAACAGGGCGCGGCCAAGCTGTTCCTGCGCGCCGCCGCGCGCAACAACCCGATCGCCCAGAATCGTCTCGCCCATCTGTTCGTCTTGGGACGCGGCGTCGACAAGGATTTGGTCGAAGCGGCGACCTGGAACCGCTTCGCCAAAGCCGCCGGCATCGACGATCCCGAGCTCGACGCCGCAACCTCTGGCCTGACAGCGGACGAGAACAAGCGCGTCGACGAGCTGGTCCACCGGCAATCGTCGTTCTGAGTTTGGCGCCGGCGGCGTTCAGTCGTGGAAACTTCGTCCCCGCCGCGCCTCGCCGAGCGCGCGCATCAGCGCGGCGGCGAAGGTCTGCTTTTCGTCGGCGCCGAGAAACGCGGCGATCTCGAGCCGACGCCCGCCGCTGCGCAGCGCTAGCTTTTGCGCCGTCGGCGCCGCGCCCT
Source organism: uncultured Alphaproteobacteria bacterium (assembly GCA_963835215.1). Taxonomy (GTDB): domain Bacteria; phylum Pseudomonadota; class Alphaproteobacteria; order Rhizobiales; family Beijerinckiaceae; genus Roseiarcus. The sequence goes on from CAWIES010000002.1 coordinate 483,401, forward strand.
CGCCGCGCTCGAGCGTCACCCAAGCCGGATTGAAGCGCCATTCGCGCCGTGCGCCTGCCGGGTTCACGCGCGCAAACTGCAATTCGAGATAGGTGACGCGGTAGTCCTCGTACGCCCGCGCGGAGCGGAAGCTGGCGCGGAAGGCCAACCAGAGCAGCGCGACGTCGAGGCCGAGAAAGCCGATGATCGGCCACGCGCCGATGAGATAGAAGGGCAGGCTGAACAGCGCGCTGGCGACAAAGGTCGCCGCCATCACCCGGCGCGCGCCCGCCGGCGTCAGGGAACGGCGCGGCGAAAGTCGCGCCGCGAAGATCGCCGCATCTTCGGCGACAGACCCTTCGTCCATGGGCGCCCTCAACAGGATGCCGCCGCTTGGCGGCTTCTGGAGCGCCAACTATAAAGCCGACATGGCGCAAGGCAAACCGATCGTTTCTCGTCCCGGCAAGGTCGTGAAAAAGACCGGAGCGATAAACGCTGGGGCGAGGAAGAACGCTGAAGCCGAGGCCGCGCGCGTCACGGAGATCTTCGCCCGCTTCGCCGCCGCCATGCCCGAACCCAAAAGCGAACTCGAATACCGCGATCCCTTCACGCTGCTGGTCGCCGTCGTGCTGTCGGCGCAGGCGACCGACGTCGGCGTCAACAAGGCGACCCGCGGGCTGTTCGCGCATCGCCGACACGCCGGCGAAGATGGTCGGCGCTCGGCGAAGCGGGCCTCACCGAGACGGATCAAGACGATCGGCCTCTTTCGCACCAAGGCCAAGAACGTCATCGCGCTATCGCAGGCGCTGATCCGCGAACACGGCGGCGAGACGCCGCAGGACCGCGACGCGCTCGAGGCGTTGCCCGGCGTCGGGCGCAAGACCGCCAATGTCGTGCTCAACGTCGCCTTCGGCGTGCCGACGCTCGCGGTCGACACCCACGTCTTCCGCGTCGCCAATCGCATTCCGCTGGCGCGCGGCAAAACGCCGCGCGAGGTCGAGGACGGGCTGATGGCGATCGTGCCGGCGCGTTATCTCGAACACGCCCACCATTGGCTGATCCTGCACGGCCGCTATGTCTGCAAGGCGCGCGCGCCGCTCTGCGCGCGCTGCGTCATCGCCGACCTCTGCCGTTTCCCCGACAAGACGGCGTGAAGCGGACGATTCTCGGCGAGGCTGGAGGGATGGTACCGCCACCCCGGATCGAACGGGGGACCTCTAGATCCACAATCTAGCGCTCTAACCATCTGAGCTATGGCGGCAACGGGCCGGGAAACTAGTGGCAAAGCCTGATGGTTGCAAGCTGCGGCCGGCCGACTCGACCCGAGGCGAATGTCACAAAAAAACGCCGCCCGCAATGGGGCGGCGCGACCGATGGCGGCGCCGGGGAGGCGGCGCGCCTATCGGCAAAACTTAACGCTTAGTGCGAGACGCTGAACGCCTTGGCGACCTGTTCCTTGATCGGCTGAACCGCGTCGAGGGCGGCCTTCTGGGCCAGCGCGCCGATCTCCTTGGCCTGGTCGGTGGCGGCGTCGATCTGCTTGCGCGCGAATTCGCCCTGCAGCTCGAAATAATCGGCGACGGTGGCGGCGGCGAAACTCGACTTGAGGAAGTCGAAATTGGCTTCGACATTGGCGCGCAGCGTATCGAACGCCTTGGCGTTGATCGCGACGACGCCGGCGCGGGCGGCGGCGTAGCTGGTTTCGAGCGCCGCAGCCGATTCGTCGGCGACGAGCTTGGCTTTCTCATAGGCGGCGCGGCTCTGGACGAGACCCTTCTCGACGCTCGCGCGCAAGGCGCCGGGAAACTCGCTCGGCGAAGCGGCGAGATCGGCGACGAGCGGCGCGGGCGCGCTGACGGCGGGCTGAAGCGAGGGCTCGGCTTGCGTCACGCTGGGCGCGGGAGTGGCTTTCTTCGAGGCTATGGCCATGGTCGAAGGTCCTTGTTGCTAGAGGACGGTTGCGTTCTTGGACTGCGAGCGAACGATCACTTCGTGTCCGGCGTCGCGCTCTTTTGCACGAGAGCGCCGATTTCCTTGGCCTGGGATTGGAGGTTGGCGAGCTGAGTCTTGAGGAACTCACTCTGCATCGCGAAGACTTCCTGCGGGTCTTTCGCCTGCACCAGCTTGTGGGCGAGTTCGAGCGCCGCGTTGACGTTCTGCTCGGTGAAGCCGAGCACCTGCGAGCCGACCGACTTCACATTCTGCTGCGCGGATTCGGTGGCGTTGTCGGCGGCGCCCATCGCCTTCTGGGCGACGGTGACAAAGCCTTCGAACGCCTTGCGAGCCTGATCGACGCTACGCTGGGCGAAATCGCGCAGATCGTTGGGAACTTCAAACGGGGGATTGGTCATGGCGGGCCTCGGGTGCGGCGCAGGTGATTGCTGTGCCAGCTTCGGCGAGCTTATAGGCTGTTCTTTGTTGCAGTGCAACATAATCGTGCGATGCAATACAAATTAACCGGCGCGGCGGCCGGCGGGGACTGGGCGCAGGAAATGCGAGCAAATCCATTAAGTTTTTGGTAAGCATGACTTCGCGGGTCCGCCCGCGCCCTGAAAAACCGCACCCTCGCCGATGAACGCTGACCGAGCCGCCGTTACAGCCGAAGAGGTCGCCGCCCTGGTCGCGGGCTCGCCGTTCGCCGAACGGCTGGCCCAGGGCGCGCCGACGCTTGTCTTCGCCGGCCGGCCGCCGCGCCTCGTGTTCGCTTCGCGGGCCGCGCTGACGTTGTTTGGCGCGGCGGACCTCGCCGGGCTCGAGGCGCTCGTCCTCGCCGCCGCCAGCCCGGGCGCGCGCCGTCTCGCCAGCCTCGCCGCGGCAGGCGCCGGCGCTCCGCCGCGCGTCGAGTCGCTGCGCTTTTACCTCGACCGCCGGCCGCTGCCGCTGGCGCTGCTGTGCGGACGCCTCGGTGACCGGCTGGTGGTCGCGACGCCGCCGGGGGACGACGAGATCATGGCGCCGGAGCCCGCGCCGAGCGCCGAGCCGCCCAAGCCGGCGTCCGCGCCGCCGCGCCGTTTCCTGTGGAGTCTCGACGCCGAGGAGCGGTTTGGCGCGGTTGATCTGGCGCTGGCGGCCGCCTTCGGCGCGCTCGCCCCGCAGCCGGGCGAGCCGCTGGCGAGTTTTCGTGAGAGGACTGGCTTCGACCAGGATCGCGAATTCGCGCAAGTGTTGGCGGCGCGACGCACGTTTGCGACTCTGCCCCTGCTCTGGCCGCAGATCGAAGGCGCCGGCCCGCACGTCGCGCTGATGTCGGGTGCTCCGGTGTTCGAGCGTGATCGTAATTTTTCCGGCTGGCGCGGTTTCGGACTGTTTGGCGACGAGGCGGCGTCCTACGCCGCTGCCAGCGTGACCATCGCCCCACCGGCCGCGCCGCCCGCAGCGATCGCGCCGCCGCGCGCCGAGCCGCCCGTCGCGGCCCCGGTTCGCCCAGCGCCTCCCGCTGAGCGCAGCGCCGAGATCGTCATGCTGCGCGCGCCGCCGCCCCCCGCCGCCAACGTCGTGCCGATCCGCCCCGGCGCGATGCCCCCGCCCGCGCCCGAGGCGCCCCTGCCGGGCGGGCAAGACAATGTCGAGCTGAGCAGTCACGAGCGCGACGCTTTCCGCGAAATCGCCCGCGCGCTCGGCGCGCGTCTGCCCGGCCCGCGCGACCAAGGCGCTGACGAAGCGCGGCGCGACCTCATCGATCTCGGGCAGCCTCTCGCGCCGGTTTCCACGCCGGCGATCGAGGCGCGTCCCGCAGCGGGGCGCAACGCCGCGATGCTGCTCGACCGACTGCCGATCGGCGCGATCGTGTTGCGCGGCGGCGAGCCGCTGTATCTCAATCGAACCCTGCTGGAGCTTGCCGGCTATCGCGATCTCGCCGAGTTCCGCGCCGCCGACGGTCTCAATCACATGTTCCGTGGCCGCGACGCGCAGTCGCTCGCCGAATCGAGCGAGGGCGGCGCGATGCCGCTGGTCGCCGCGGGGGGCGAACTGATCGCAGTTGATGCGCGCGCCGAGCCGATCGAATGGGACGGCGCGCCGGCGACGCTTCTATCCTTGCGCCGCTCGCACGAGGCCGACCACCAGGAGCGGCTGCGCAGCGCCGAGCGTGAGACGCGCAATCTCAGGGCGCTGCTCGATTCGGCCGCCGATGGCGTGCTGACCCTCGACGAGTCGGGCCGCGTCCTCGCCATGAGCCGCGGCGCGGAGATGCTGTTCGGCTACGACGCAAAGGAAGTCGCGGGCGAGAGCTTCCTCACCCTGTTCGCGCCGCACAGCCAGAGCGAGGCGGCGGCGCGCTTCGAGCGCGTCAAACGCGACGAACTCCCCGCGCGCGGGGGCGAGGAACTCGTCGGGCGCGAGCGACGCGGCCAGACGATTGCGCTGATGATGACTCTGGCGCGGGTCGCGGCCGCCTCGCCGCCGCGCTATTGCGCGGCCTTGCGCGATCTCGGGCAATCAAAGGCGAGCGAACGCACGCTGGAAGCCGCCCGCGCCGCCGCCGAACAGGCGAACGCGCGCAAGACAGAATTCCTCGCCCGCATCAGCCACGAAGTGCGCACGCCGCTGCATGCGATCCTCGGCTTTGCCGAGGTGATCATCGAGGAACGGTTCGGGCCGATCGGCAACGATCGTTACAAGGACTACGTCAAGGACATCCACACCTCGGCGCAGCACGTGATGAGCCTCGCCAACGATCTGCTCGATCTCGCCAAGATCGAGGCGGGCAAGCTGGAACTCGAATTCGCGCCGGTCGACGCCAACCGCATCGTGCGCGAATGCGTTTCGCTGATGCAGCCGCAGGCGGCGCACGAGCGGATCATCATGCGTCTGTCGCTGCTCGAGCGCCTGCCCCCGGTGATGGCGGACGAGCGCGCGCTGCGCCAGATCCTGCTCAATCTGCTGTCCAACGCGGTCAAGTTCAACGAGCCGGGCGGCCAGGTGATCGTCTCGACCGCGCTCGACGAAGCTGGCCAGGCGGTGATCCGTGTGCGCGACACCGGCGTTGGCATGAACGAGAACGAGATCGCCGCCGCCCTCGAACCGTTCCGCCAGGTCGGCGACGCGGCCCAGCGCGCGGGCGGCGTCGGACTCGGTCTGCCGCTGACCAAGGCGCTGGTCGAAGCCAATCACGCCGACTTCTCGATCAAGAGCCGCAAGCAGCAAGGCACGCTGGTCGAAGTCGCCTTTCCGCGCGCCAAGGCCGCGCAATAAAGTTCGCGCTCGCGCCACATAGTGCGCGATCACGGACAATTAGCGCGATTCGCTTAGAGCTCGATTAGCGCGAAGAGGTTATTTCGAGCGCCGAGCCGGTCGATTGCGCGCCGGACGAGGTCGGGCGTATGAGTGTCTTCGCTGCAGTTCTGCGGCCGACGATCCGAGATCGGCGCAGCCTCTTGCGTTTTGTCGCCTGGGTGGTCGTGGTTGCGCTTGTCGCTGCGCTCAGCGCCGACGTCGCCAACCAACTGACCTTTTTCGTCGACTGGGCGACCTGCTTGCGCTCGTGGACGATTACCGCGGCGATCTGCATCGGTCTCGGTGTCCCGATCGCCTATTTCGTCGGCGTCGCGCAGCTCGAACTCTATCGCGCCAAGCAGACTGCCGTCGCGTTGAGCCGCACCGACTCGCTCACCGGCCTCGCCAATCGCCGCGCGCTGATCGAGGCGGCCGAAGCCCAGTTGCCCGAGGTGCTGGCGCTGGCGATCTTCGACATCGACCGCTTCAAGGGGGTCAACGACACGTACGGCCATCTCGCCGGCGACGCGGTGCTGCGTTCGGTCGGGCTGATGATGGATGAGGAGCTCGGTCCACTCGGGCGCGTCGCCCGGGTCGGGGGCGAGGAATTCGCGCTTCTGTCCTGGGGCGCCCCGGTCGAAGAACTGGTGACGCGGCTACTGGGCTTTCGCGACCGATTGCGCGCGACGCCGATCCTGGTCGGCGATCTGACCCTGCGCGTCACGATGTCGGCGGGCATCGCCCAGCGCGAGGAAGACGACAGCTTCGACCGGCTCTATTCGCGCGCCGACCGCGCCCTCTATCAGGCCAAATCCGCGGGGCGCAATTGCTTCCTGTTCCCGCCGGCGCTCGATCCAATCGTCAATAGGACGATGACGCGCCTCGCGCCGGCGCGGCGCGCGGCGGCCCTACGCAGCGGGTGAGCGCAGCCTCAATGCGCGCGCGTCCAAGCGACAGACTGGCAGATCAGTCCGCCGAGCACGCAGCCCGCCGTCACCAGATGATCGCCCGACAGCGTCATCTTGCCGGAATAGGTGCGCCCGTCGTCAGGATTGAAGGCGGAGCCGGCCCAGGCGTCGTCGCCGCTCGGCTTCATGTCGAAGAACACTTGCTGGCCGATCTTGGCCGGGGTGTCCTTGTCGCGCAGCCACGTAATCGCGCCGCACACCGCGGCGCCGCAAGCAATGAAGCGCACCTTGGCTTTGCCGTCGTCGCGCGCCCATTCGCCGGTCACCTCGGAGGCGAGAGCGCCGCTCGTGAGCGCCGCGCTCGCCGCGACGGCCAAAATCATGCAGCGAACCATAGTCTCCTCCGTTTTGGCGCGCGGACGATCGCCGCGCTGTGCAAAGGTGATGAGAGGCGCAAGCGCCGCGGCGCGTCAAGGCGGCCTGCGTCAGAGGCCGCTCGCACGCAGTGCGCTTGAGGGTCGCTGCGGCTCGGCAGCGATCTCCAGCGCCCAATAGACGCCGTAGTGCGTGCGCGGGCTTTTGGCGATCGCGACGCCAATGCGCGTCGCCTGCGTGATGAGAAGATTGGCGTCGTGCTCGGGCGAACCGCGCCAGCCGGCCATGGCTTCTTCAAGCGAGAAATAGCCGGCGCCAAGGTTCTCGCCTGCTTCCGTCGTGTCGACGCCGGAGGCGGCGAGGCGCGCCTGAAACGTGCCGGCGACCGTGTGCGACAGCACGTTTCCCGCGACCATCGCGTCGGCCTGGCGCTGCGCCATCGCCATCAAACCCGGATCGAGCCGCACCGCCGCGAGGCCACGGCTGGCGCGATAGGCGTTGAGCGATACGGCGACCGCTTGAGGATCGAGCCGCACCGCGGCGAGCGAGCGGTCGAGCCGCGCGTCGAGCGGCGTGAGCGGCTCCTCGCCGCAACTGGCGAGCGCGACCGCCGCGACCAGGGCGAGCAGAAGATTCCGGCCGCCAACCCACCACCCCCCTGCGCTCATTGCAGCCTCGTCCCGTGATCGAAAGCGTCCGCCCACAGCGGGCGGTAGCCGGCGGCGAGCGCGGCGACGCTCGAGGGCGGCGTCAGCACCCGCACGCGTTCCCCCGAACGCGCCTCAGGAACGCCATAGCCTAGAAAGCTCCACGGCAGCAATTGGTTCCCGCGCACGGCATAGGGGCGCCGGGCCCGCTCGACCATCGTCCCATCGGGCAATTCGGCGAGCGACGCCTCTTCGTAGCGCCCAGCGAAATGCGCGAGCCGCTCGCGGTGAAGCACAAAGTCCATCTCCGCCGCGCTGGGCGCGCCGCCAGGCGAGAACGCTCGACGATAGGCGAGCGCATCGGCGCGCCGGCACTCGAAGCAGGGCCGGTGGCCACTTGCCAGCGCCGTCGGCTCGTCGAGAAAGAACAGCTCGCTGTAGCTGTCGCCCCAGACGCGGCGCTGTCGCCCGCGAAACTCGCACACGCAGACGATCCATTGCCGCGAGGCCCAGCGGCGAGCGCGCGAGCGTCTGATCGGGACGATGAATTCGCCCGCCGCGATTGCCCATCAGCGCGCCGCGCGCTGCGACCGCGACCAGCGCGCCGTAAGGATCGACGCGGTTCTGCAACGGTCGCGCCGCGCTCATTGCGTCACGGCGGCGACCGGCGCGGGCGACACGTCCTGGACCAGCGGCGCGGTGGCGTCGCCGGCGGCGTCGAGGCCATAGACGTCGTCACGGAAATTGGTTGGGCCATCGGCGTTCGCCCAGCCGGTGAGGTAGACCCAGATCACCGGCGTCGGCCGCGTCACTTTCAGGTCTTCGCGGGCGCCAGTCTTGATCTCGGCCAGCAGCGCGTCCTTGTCCCAGGCGCCGCCGGCCGGGGCGCCGTCCGTCCCTTCGAGCAGCCAGGCGGCGAGATCGTAGACGCCCTGCACCCGGACGCAGCCGTGGCTGAGGAAGCGATAGTCGGCGCCGAACAGATGCTTGGCGGGCGTGTCGTGCATATAGACGGCAAGCGTGTTGGGCATATTGATGCGGATCGCGCCGAGCGAATTGCCAGCGCCCGAGTCCTGGCGCAGCGTGAAATTGACTGCGCGCTCACTGGTCCACTTGATGCTGCGCGGATCGACCTCGGCGCCGGTCCCATCGAAGATGCGAATCTTTTCGCGCGTCAGATAGCCGGGATCGCGCTGCATCCGCGGGATGATTTCCTTCTTGATGATCGACACCGGGACGGTCCAGGTTGGATTGAGATTGATCTCGGCGACATGCGCCGCAATCTCGGGCGATGGATGGTCGACATCGCCGACGATCGCCGCATAGCGGTGGACGACCTCGCCTTTCTCGACCGCCTCGACCGCGGTCGCCGGCAGGTTGACGACCACGTAGCGCTCGCCGAAGGCGAAAGAGAGATCGGCGAGGCGACGCGCGCTGGCGGCAAGCTGGCCGGCGCGCACGCTGGCCGAAACATCGAGCGCCTTGGCGGTCGCGGCGGAGACGATCCCGCTCTCGCGTAGGCCCGTCCGCCCCTGGAAGTGTTTGACCGCTTCGGTGAGGCCGGCGTCCCAGACCTCGGCGCTGGAGCTGTCGGCGGCGTCGCGGTCGAGATCGCCTTCAATCGCGAGGCGTCGGCGTAACTCGGCGACTTGCGGGCCCTTGGCGCGCGGGCCGAATGGGACGATGTCGGTCGGCCAGCCCCCCGCTGCTACGATTCCCGCGTAGCGGTCGGCCGCCTTGGCGGTCGCGGCGGCGGTGCCGGGCGTAAGCGTCGGCGTCGGATCGCTCGACAGCGCCGTTTCGGGCGGCGGCGGCAGAACGATCTTCTTTTTCGGCCTGGGCGCGGCGGCGGCGAGCGGAGCCGGCAAGGCGGCAGGCGTCGGAGCGGCGACGACCGGGGCCGGCGCGCTGACCGGCGCCGCCGGCGAGGACTGGGCCGCGGGAGCGCCAGCGGGCGCGGGGATAACAGGCGGACTCGCGCTCACGTCGGGCGGCAATTGCGGCAGCAGGACCGGCAGGTCGTCGGCGAGCGCCGCCGTCGCCACGCAGATCAGCGCCGCGCCCAGCCACCCGCCCGTCAATCGCCGTCCAAACGCCATTTCAGCCACCTCGTCGCACCCCAAGTCTTACCTACCGGATGGTTACTAAATCGCGAGGAAGGCCGGTTTGGGGCGGCGGGTAGGCAGCAATTGCGGTCCGCGCCCGATGCCAAGCTGTCACCGGCGTCACACCGTCCGGTGCGGCGCACCTCAACGCTGGTCGAAAATGCTAGGTTAAACACGCGGCGTCTGCTGTGGCTCCGTCACTCCGCGAGCGACTGCATGAGAAAGTCACGGCGCTGAATAACGCGGAGACTTTGACAATGGCTGAGTTGAGCAAGACTGCCGCTTCGCTTCGCATTTGGGGAGACGACCTCGATCCCGACGAAGTGACCCAACTTCTTGGAAGGAAGCCCAGCTGGGCGCGAAGAAAAGGAGAGATCGTCCAAGCCGCTAGCGGCGAACAGGTGTCGAGCACGGGCGGTTGGTCGGTGAAGGCAGACCGTCGGACGCCGGGCGACCTAGACCTTCAAGTTAGCGAACTGCTCGCCGGAACGACCGACGACCTCGCGGCATGGCGCCGCCTCGCTGTCCACTATCGCGTCGATCTGTTTTGCGGTCTCTTCATGAGAGAGGGGAATGAAGGAATCACGATATCGCCGGAGACGCTGCAAAAATTGGGCGAACGCGGGATCGCACTTGGGCTGGACATATACTACTCGTCGCCGCGCGAGCCCGAGGACTGAGCTCAAAATTGCAGCGAAGGCCAGCTTGCGGCGGCAAGGCTCAGGGGGCGCCGACGACAACGATATGCAGCCGCCTTGGCCCATGCGCCCCAAGCAGCAGGGTCTGCTCGATGTCCGCCGAGCGCGACGGGCCGGTGACGAAATTGAGCGCGCGCGGCATGACGCCGGGGCCGTAGGCGGTCCTCAGCCTTGCGATGACGCTCTCCATGTCGCCGAGCACATCCTGCGCGAAGACGACGACGAAATGGTTTTCCGCCAGAAAGTTCAGCGTCGTCGGATTGTCGGGCCCCGACAGCAACGCGAGCGTGCCGCTCTCCGCCACCGCGGCGAAGGCGGCGCTGACGGCGTTGACGTCATCGCCCTCCGACGCGCCTTGCGAAATCTCCAACGTGGTCGTCGACCAGGGCATGGCCGCCAAGCGCAGATCGTCGCCGTGACGCAACGTCGCGGGCAGGTTGTTTTCGCGCAGAAAGCGCGCGATCTCAGCCGGTGCATCCTCGGCGCTGGCGATTTCGGCGACGCTCGCCCTGACCCGCTCCGCCTCGGCCCTAAACCTCGCCAGTCGCTCGGCCGGCGAGCCCTGGCCGCGTTGCGGCACCACGCCTGCGGGCGCCTCGGCGAGACGCGAGGCGACGGCGGCGCGGCGCGGGGCCTCCTTGCCGCTCACGTGCAGCGAGGCGCGCACCGCCGCGAGCACGTCTTCGCGCGCGCTCATTGCACCGCTCCACTCTTCGCCCGCCAGCGGGCCTGGAACGTCGCGCCCTGCGGCGCGGGAAGATCGCGATAGCGCGTCCAGCCGCCGGCAAGCGGCAGCCAGGCGAACCGTCCGCGCGAGCGGCCGAAGAGATGAAGCGCGCGCATCGCGAGGTCGGTCGTTAGGCGATAGAGCGCCGGCCGCCGCGCGAAGAACGCCCACAGGCCGAGCCCGCTGCGCACCGTCACGGGCGTCAGATGGCGCTCGAACTCGCGCTCACGCCAATGGCGCATCATGTTGGGCAGCGGAATGTGCATCGGGCAGACCGCCTCGCAGCGACCGCAGAAGGTCGAAGCATTTGGCAATTGCCCGCCCTGCTCGACGCCGATCAGCGAGGGGGTCAGCACCGCCCCCATCGGCCCGGGATAGACCCAGCCATAAGCGTGACCGCCGACCGCGTGATAGACCGGGCAATGGTTCATGCAGGCGCCGCAGCGGATGCAGCGCAACATGTCGGCGAACTGGCCGCCGAGCATCGCCGAGCGGCCGTTGTCGAGCAGCACGACGTGATATTCCTCCGGCCCGTCGGGATCGCCGGGCCGGCGCGGGCCGGTCGTCACGGTTGTGTAGACCGACATGTCCTGGCCGGTCGCCGAGCGCGCCAGCACGCGCAGGATCTGCGCCGTGTCGTTGAGCGTCGGCGTCAACTTGTCGATTGAGGCGAGGACGATGTGGACCTTGGGCAGGGTCTGCGCCAGATCGCCGTTGCCCTCGTTGGTGACGAGGATCGACGATCCAGTCTCGGCGACGAGGAAGTTGGCGCCGGTGAGGCCGATGTCGGCCGACAGGAACTTATCGCGCAGGATCGCTCGCGCCTCGGCGAGCAACTGCTCGGGCTGCGAGAGATCGCGATCGGGCGGGAGATCGCGGTGGAACCGTCGGAAATCGGCCTCGACGTCGTTGCGCGTGACGTGAATCGCCGGCGCGATGATGTGCGAGGGCGCCTCGCCGCGCAGTTGAATGATGTATTCGCCGAGATCCGTCTCGACCGCGGCAATCCCGGCGTGCTCCAGCGCCGCGTTGAGGCCGATCTCCTCGGACACCATCGACTTGCCCTTGGCGACGCTTTTGGCGCCGTGCGCCTTGCACAGATCGAGGATGATCACGTTCGCCTCGGCCGCGTCGCGCGCGTAATGCACGTGGCCGCCGTTTTCGATGACCTTGCGCTCGTAGGCTTCGAGGTAGAGGTCGAGATGAGCGAGCGTGTGATCCTTGATCGCGCGCGCGCTGTCGCGCAGTGCGTCGAACTCGGGCAGCCGCGCGACGGCGGCGGCGCGAGTGGCGATGAAGTTGCGCGCGTGCGGCAGCGCACTTTGCAGTCGCGCGTCGGTGAGCGCGTCGTGGACGTTGTCCTTGAAGTGCGAAGTGGTGGCGACCCCGCTCATCGCGCGTCTCCCTTGGCGGGTTCGCCGATCGCCGGCTCGTCGGTCATGCCCGCCAGCACTTCGGCGACGTGGCGCGCCTTCACCGTGCGGCCCTCGCGCTGCATCTTGCCGGCCATGTTCATCAGACAGCCGAGATCGCCGGCGATCAGCGTGTCGGCGCCGCTGGCGTCGATCTTGGCGCTCTTGCGGGTGACGATGGCGTCGGAGAGCTCGCCGTATTTGACGGCGAAGGTGCCCCCGAATCCGCAGCAGACATCGGATTCCTCAAGCTCGACCAGCCGCAGGCCGGCGACGCTGGCGAGCAGCCGGCGCGGCTGCTCGCGCACGCCAAGTTCGCGCAGGCCCGAGCACGAATCGTGATAGGCGGCGACGCCGTCGTAGCGCGCCGCCACCTTTGTCACGCCGAGCCGGTCGACCAGGAAGCTCACCAGCTCATGGCATTTGGCGGCGAAGGCGGCGGCCTTGACCGCCATTTCCGGCTCATCGGCGAACAGCTCGGGATAGTGCTTGGCGAGCATGCCGGCGCACGAACCGCTGGGCGCGACAATATAGTCGCAATCGGCGAAGGTCTCGATGTTGCGTCGCGCGATCGCCTGCGTCGTCGCGCGATCGCCGGAATTGTAGGCCGGCTGGCCGCAGCAGCTTTGCGAGGGCACGACCACCTTGCAGCCCGCGTCTTCCAACAGCTTGACGGCGGCGAAGCCGACGCTCGGGCGCATCAAATCGACGAGACAGGTGACGAACAGGCCGACGCGGATCGGCGTATTGGCGGCTTTACTTTCAGACAATGTTTCCCTCGCCCCTCTCGGCCGCGTCCGCCCCGCCGGCGGCGCCCTTGTCGCTCGCCGCGCCGCAACCTAATGTCACGCCATGATCCCGGATATCGCCACGCGTGTCTACAATCATACCTTCCGCATCGACCCGATCGTGCGGACGCTGCTCGATACCGATTTCTACAAGCTGTTGATGCAGCAAATGATCTGGAAACAGCATCGCGATCGTCGGGTCACTTTCCAGATTTACAATCGCTCGACCGAAGTGCGTCTGGCGGACGTCATCGATGAGCGTCAACTGATCGACCAGCTCGACCACGCCCGCTCGCTGCGCCTGGCCAAGAACGAGCTGATCTGGCTCGCCGGCAACTCGTTCTACGGCACCAAGCAGATCTTCGAGCCGGACTTCATGGAGTGGCTGGCCGACTTCCGCCTGCCCGAATACGAGCTGACCCGTAAAGACGGCCAGTACGAACTGCGCTTCGCCGGTCCGTGGGTCGGTACGACGATGTGGGAAATTCCAGCGCTGGCGATCATCAACGAGTTGCGCGCGCGCGCCGCCACGCGGGCGATGAGCCGCTTCGATCTCGACGTTCTCTATGCCCGCGCCAAGGCCAAGTTGTGGAGCAAGGTCGAGCGGCTGCGCACGCTCGCCGCCGAGGGGCCGCTGAAGCTTTCCGATTTCGGCACCAGGCGCCGCCACAGTTTTCTCTGGCAGCGCTGGTGCGTCGAGGCGCTGCAGGAGGGCTTGGGCGACAATTTCGTCGGCACCTCGAACGTCAAGCACGCGATGGACACCGGCCTCGAGGCGATCGGCACCAACGCTCATGAATTGCCGATGGTCTACGCGGCGCTCGCGGACACCGACGAGGCGATGCGACAGTCGCCCTACGAAGTTCTGAGCGACTGGTCGAAGATGTATGGCGGCAATCTGCTGGTGGTGCTGCCCGACTGCTTTGGCTCGACCGACTTCCTCGAACACGCGCCCGACTGGGTGGCGGACTGGACCGGCGCACGGCCCGACTCGAAGGAGCCGCTGGTGGCGGCGCGCGAGCTGATCGCGTGGTGGCGCGCGCGCGGGCGCGATCCGCGCGACAAGCTGCTGGTGTTCTCCGATGGCATGGACATCGACTCGATCGAAGAGTCGGTCCGGGGCTTGCGCAGCCGCATCAACGTCTCGATCGGTTGGGGCACCAATCTGACCAACGACTTCAAAGGCTGCGCCTCGGGCGGGGGCGACGGCGAACTGCGCGCGATCTCGATCGTCTGCAAAGTGGTCGAGGCGGAGGGGCGCCCGGCGGTCAAGCTCTCCGACAATCCCAACAAGGAGCTCGGTCCGCCCGACGAGATCGCGCGCTATCGCCGTGTGTTCGGCGAAGCCGGGATGGCGGCGCTGCCGGTGCTGGTCTAGGCCGCCGAGTTCGCAACGCGCCTTGCAACGCAATGGCATTCCGTGGATCATTCCGGCCCTTCCCGGAACGCGACGCGATCGCACGCGCCCCGGGAGTTCAGAGGCGCCGAGCATGTCGCAGATCGCCTTTCCGCCGCCCGACCCGACGATCCTCGCGCGGCGCGATGAGATCATCGCCGGCCTCGCGGCGATCCTGCCCGCCGACGGCCTGATCGGCGACCTCGCCGGGCGGCGCGCCTTCGAGACCGACGCGCTGACCGCCTATCGCCGCATTCCTTTGGCCGTCGTGCTGCCGCGCACGGTGGAGGAAGTGGTGCAGGTGATGCGGTTCTGCCGCGACGCCGGCGTCAACGTCGTTCCGCGCGGCGCCGGCACCTCGCTCTCGGGCGGCGCGATCCCGCAGGAGGACGCGATCGTCATCGGCCTCTCCAAGATGAACCGCATCCTCGAAATCAATCTCGCCGACCGCTACGCGCGCGTCGAGGCCGGCGTCACCAATCTCGCCATTTCCGAAGCGGTCGCGCCGGACGGGTTCTTCTACGCGCCCGACCCCTCTTCCCAGCTCGCCTGCACGATCGGCGGCAATGTCGGCATGAATTCCGGCGGCGCCCATTGCCTGAAATACGGCGTGACGGTCAACAACCTGCTCGGCGTTCGCCTCGTCACGCTCGATGGCGACGTCCTCGAGCTTGGCGGACCGGAACTCGACGCGAGCGGCCTCGACTGGCTCGGCCTCGTGTGCGGCTCGGAGGGACAGCTTGGCATCGTCGTCGAGGCGACGGTCAGGCTATTGCGCAGCGCCGAGGGCGCGCGTCCGGTGCTATTCGGCTTCGATTCGGCCGACGACGCCAGCCGCTGCGTCGCGGCGATCCTTGGCGCCGGAATTCTCCCTGTGGCGATGGAATACATGGACCGGCCGGCGATCGCGATCTGCGAGAACTTTGCCCACGCCGGCTATCCGCTCGACGTCGAGGCGATGCTGATCGTCGAGGTCGAAGGGGGCGAAGCCGAGATGGCGGCGGAGCTCGCCCGCATCACGACCATCGCCAAGGCGCATCATGTGCGCGTCGTGCGCGAATCGATGTCGGCGATGGAAAGCGCGCAGATCTGGAAGGGCCGCAAATCGGCCTTCGGCGCGACCGGCCGCGTCGCCGACTACATCTGCATGGACGGCACCGTGCCGACCGGGCGGCTGCCCGAGGCGCTGCGGCGCGTTGGCGAAATCTGCGCCTCCTACGGCCTCAGGGTCGCCAACGTCTTTCACGCCGGCGATGGCAACATGCATCCGCTGATCCTCTATGACATCAACGATCCCGCCCAGCAGGACAAAGCCGAGCAGGCCGGCATGGAAGTGCTGCGAATGAGCGTCGAACTTGGCGGTTGCCTCACCGGCGAGCACGGCGTCGGCATCGAGAAGCGCGACCTGATGCGCGACCAGTTCTCGGAACTCGACCTCGCTCAACAAATGCGGGTGCGCGCCGCCTTCGATCCGCAGTGGCGGCTCAACCCGGCCAAGGTCTTTCCGCTCGACGGGAGAGCGGCGTGAACGACACCCCAGGGGCGTCTCGGGCGTCTCCGGCGCCTCTGGCGCCGAGCGACGAAGCGGAAGCCTGCGCGATAGTCAGCGAGGCGCGCCGGCGCGGCGAGCGGCTCGACATCGCGGGGGGCGGCTCGCGCGCCGGGCTCGGTCGCCCACCGGAGCGCGCGCGCGCGCTGTCGAGCGCGCGGCTGACCGGGATCGTCTTCCACGAACCGGCGGAGATGATCTTGCGCGCCCGGGCCGGAACGCCGCTCAGCGTGGTCGAGGCGGCGCTCGACGCGCACAGTCAGATGCTGCCGTTCGAGCCGATCGATCATCGCGTGCTCTACGACGGCGCCGGCGAGCCGACCATCGGCGGTCTGACCGCTGTCAATGCGTCGGGCCCGCGCCGGGTCAGCGCCGGCGCAGCGCGCGACAGCCTGGTCGGACTGCGCCTGGTTAACGGACGCGGCGAGGCGATCGCCAGCGGCGGTCGGGTGATGAAGAACGTCGCCGGCCTCGACCTCGTCAAAATCAACTGCGGCGCCCTCGGCGCGTTCGGGTTGATCACCGAGGCGACGTTCAAGCTGCTGCCCAAGCCCGAGACCGAGGCGACGCTGGTCGTCCGCCGCCTCGAGGACGCGCAAGCGATCGCGGCGATGACCCGCGCCCTGGGCTCGCCCTACGGCGTCAGCGGCGCGGCGGCGCTCTCGCCCGGCATGGGGCGCGAATTTGCCCGCATGTTTCTGCGCCTCGAAGGTTTCGCCGATGCGGTCGAGTACAGAAGCGAGAAATTGATCGCACTGCTCGCCGATCTTGGCCCCGAGCACGTGCTGCGCGGCGAGGATTCGCAGCGGCTATGGCGCAGCGTGCGCGACGCGGAGTTTGTCGCGGAGCCGCGCGAGCGCGCGGTCTGGCGGGTCAATCTCCAGCCCTCGCGCGCGATCGACTTCCTCGCCCGGCTCGGCCCGCGCGCGCGGGCGCATTTCTTCGACTGCGGCGGCGGGTTGATCTGGCTGACGAGCGACCCGACTCCGGCTGACGCCGCCGCCCTGCGCGCCGCGCTCGCCCCGCTCGGCGGCCACGCAACGCTGGTGCGCGCGCCCGCCGCGCTGCGCGCCGCGCTCGACGTCTTCGCGCCACTGTCCCCGCCGCTCGCCGCATTGACGCGGCGAGTCAAAGCGGCCTTCGATCCCGACGGGCTGTTCAATCGCGGGCGGATGTACGCGGGGGTGTGAGGGCGCGTCAAAGGAACTCAACGAGATCATGCAAACCCACTTCGACCTCGAACAGCTCGCCGATCCGCACACGAAAGCGCTGGAGCCAATCTTGCGCTCGTGCGTCCATTGCGGCTTCTGCACTGCAACCTGTCCGACCTATGTCGTGACCGGCGACGAGCGCGATTCGCCGCGCGGACGCATCTATCTGATCAAGGACCTGCTCGAGAGCGGCCGCGCGCCGACCGCCGACGACGTTTGGCCGATCGACCATTGCCTATCCTGCAATTCGTGCATGACCACCTGCCCCTCTGGCGTCGACTACCGGCGCCTCGTCGATCACGCGCGGGTGCTGATCGAGACGCGCTATCGGCGCCCCCTGCCCGACCGCCTGCTGCGGGCCGCGCTCGCCTGGCTGCTGCCCTCACGCGCCGCCTTCGCCGCGGGCGTGAACCTCGCGGCGCTCGTCCGGCCGCTCGCGCCGCTGATCGCGGCGTTGCCGCGCATCGGGCCGCAACTCGCGGCGATGCTGGCGCTGGCGCCCAAACGCCCGCCGCCGCGGGCGGCGCAGCGGCCCAGCGAGTCGCGCGCAGCGAGCCAATCGACCACACGCCGCCGCGTCGCGCTGCTGACCGGCTGCGCCCAAGCCGTCCTCGCGCCGCAAATCAATGCGGCGGCGATCCGCCTGTTCAACCGCGCCGGGATCGACGTCGTCCTCGCTGAGGGCGAAGGCTGCTGCGGCTCGCTGCTGCATCACATGGGCCGCGAAGCGGGCGCGCGCGATCAGATGCGCGCCAATGTCGACGCCTGGACGCGCGAGATCGACGGCGCGGGCCTCGAGGCGATCGTCGTCACCGCATCGGGATGCGGCCTGACGATCAAGGATTACGGCGCGCTGCTCGCCGACGATCCCGCTTACGCGGCCAAGGCGGCGCGCGTCTCGGCGCTGGCGCGCGACGTCAGCGAATATGTCGCTGGGCTCGACCTTGCCTACAGCGCGCCGCGGTCGCTGGTCGTCGCCTATCACGCCGCCTGCACGCTGCAGCATGGGCAGCAGATCGTCGAGCCGCCCAAGGCGCTCTTGCGCCGCGCCGGCTTTAGCGTGCGCAGCCCGGCCGAAGCGCATCTCTGCTGCGGCTCGGCGGGGACCTACAACATCCTCCAACCGGCGATGGCCGCCGCGCTGCGCGCGCGCAAAGTCGCCAATCTCGAACGGCTGAAGGCCGACGTCGTGGCGGCCGGCAACATCGGCTGCCTGACCCAGATCGCCAGCGCGGCCTCGCTGCCGGTCGTCCACACTGTCGAGCTCCTCGACTGGGCAAGCGGCGGCCCGCCGCCGGTGGGCCTTAGTTGAGGAGGCGCCCCTTCTCCGCGCAGCGGGGAAGGTGGCCGAAGGCCGGATGGGGTGCGGAAAGCAGACCTCGATCAGGGGGCTTTTGCGGCGACAGCCGTGCAAGCCATCCACCATTGCGGCGGCTTTCCACACCCCATCCGTCGGGCTTCGCCCGCCACCTTCCCCGCTGCGCGGAGAAGGGGTGTCTGGCCTTAACTCTAATTAACCATTCTATTTCAGGGCCTTATTCGCATTTCGAGTCGCCCGCCTCCTCTTAATGGCGCGCGCATTTTGCAAACAAGGCCAATCCCTCCGCCCGCACTGTCATCGCAGTATCACATTGGCCCGACAGGATTGGGCTGGCGGCGCGATGCCGCGACACGTCGGCGTGCAACCTATCGCACGCCGTTTTTTATGCCCGGTCACTCCATCTTTTTTTGGTGGTTTTCGGGAGGGGGAGCAACGCCATGGTTGACGTCGCCACGCAGAATTCACCCGGCCAATCGTCTGGCAAGACGGTGCAGGAATATATCGACGAATTGCCGGCGTGGGCGGACGGCACGTCACTGAAATCCACGCCGATGACGGGCATGCAGTGGCGCATCTGGGCGCTCGCGGCCTCCGGCAAATTCTTCGAAGGCTTCGTCGTCTTCATGGGCGGCGTGACGGTGCCGCTGATCGCCCGTCAATTCCAACTGGCTTCCGGCGAAGTGGGACTGGTCACTTCGGCGAGCCTGGCGGGCATTCTGGTTGGCACCATCCTGCTCGGCAGCCTGTCGGACTATTTCGGCCGCAAGCGCATGTTCATCGCCGAGATGATCATCTTCTGCCTTTTCCTCGCGCTGCTGATCGCGGTGCAGAATTTCTGGTCCTTGGTGATCTGCCTGTTTGGCGTTGGCCTGGCGCTCGGCTGCGACTACCCAACGGCGCACATGATCATCTCCGAGAACATCCCCAGCGCCTCGCGCGGCCGCCTCGTGCTCGGCGCCTTTGCCTTCCAGGCGATCGGCGCCATGTGCGGCATCGCGACCGGCGCGCTCGTGCTGGTCATCTACCCCAGCCTCGACGCCTGGCGCTGGATGTACGCGACTGCGCTGGCCCCCGCGGTGGTTATCACCATCGCTCGTTTTTTCATTACCGAAAGCGCGAACTGGCTGATCGTGCGCGGCGAGCACGACAAGGCGGAACAGGCCGTGTCGCGCCTGCTCCACCGTACGCCGATCTACCCGCAGGCGGTCGCGCTCGGGCGCCATGTCGTCGACGAGGCGCACGCGGCCAAACAGAGCTTCTGGGCGCTGTTCAACTCGCGCAACCGCCGCGCCACCATCTTCTCCTCGGCGCCGTGGTTCCTCCAGGATCTCGGCACTTACGGCATTGGCGTGTTCACGCCGACCCTGATCGCCGCGGCGCTGGGCAGCGGCCCCGACAAGATCCGCAGCCCCGCTGACCTGATCGCCAGCGGCATCCACTCGGCCGAAGCCGCCGCACTGACGACCTCGCTGCTGATCGTCGGCATCATCTTCGCGATCGGCCTCACCGACCGGTTCGGGCGCATCCGCCTGCAAATCTTCGGCTTTCTTGGCTGCGCGGTCGGGCTCGTCATCGCCACGCTGTCGATCGACATGGACGGCGCGCTCAAGCTCGACCTGATCATGGCCGGCGTGATGCTGTTCAACTTCATGACCAATCTCGGCCCCAACGCGCAGACCTACCTGCTCGCGGGCGAAGTGTTCCCGACCGAGGTGCGCGGCATGGGCGCGGGTTTCGCGGCGATGATCGGCAAAGTTGGCGCAGTCGCCACCACCTATGGCTTCCCGATCCTGCTGGCCTCGATGGGCACCAAATCGCTGCTTTACATCCTCGCCGCCAGCTCGGTGCTCGGCGCGATCGTGACCTGGGCGTTCCGCATCGAAACCACCGGCGTAAATCTCGACCGGATCGGACGCTGAACGCTACACTGGGGGATTCTGTCATGACGAATACACTTCGCCACGCGCTCGCGGGGGCCGCCATCGGCTTGGCGTTCGCGGTCTCGCCCGGATACGCCGCCGGCGTGACCCTTGATGAAAGCGGCTCGACTCTGCTCTTGCCGCTCTTCCAGTCGTGGATCACCGGCTACAAGGGCGTCGCGCCCGACGTCGTTCTCACCGCCGCGGGGACCGGCTCGACCGCCGGAACCGACGCGGCGATCGCCGGCTCGGTGCGCATCGGCGCCTCCGACGCCTACCTCTCCGATCGGGTCGCGGCGCACAATCCCGAGATCCTCGATATCCCGCTGGTCATCTCCGCTCAGACGATCAACTACAACCTGCCGGGCCTGAACGACGCGAACATCCACATCGACGGCCCGACGCTCGCCAAGATCTATTCCGGCGTCGTCACGCAATGGGACGACCCTGCGATCAAGGCGATGAACCCAAACGCGGCGCTTCCTCACCAGACGATCATCCCGGTGCGCCGGGCCGACGGCTCCGGCGACACCTTCATCTTCACCCAGTTCCTCGATTTCTCCGCCGACACCTGGGAGGACAATCCCGGCTTCGGCACCGACATCACGTGGCCTAAGGTCGCCGCGGAAAAAGCGGTCTCGGGCAACGCGGCGGTGGTCCAGACGCTCGCTGACAACCCCTATGCGATCGGTTACGTCGGCATCAGCTACGCCGGCCAGATCGCCAAGGCCAGTCTCGGCACGGCGATGGTCGAGAACCAGGCCGGCAAGTTCCTGCTCCCCGATCCGCAGTCGATCGCGGACGCTGCCGCCAAGCTCGACCCGCGCACGCCGCCCTACGAGCGCATCAGTCTCATCTTTGCCCCGGGCGACGACAGTTACCCGCTGATCAACTACGAATACGCGCTCGTGTCGAAAACGCAGCACGACCCCGAGACGGCCGCCGCGCTTCGCGCCTTCCTGCTGTGGGCGATCTCGCAAAGCGGCGGCAACGCCGAGAGCTATCTCAAGCCGGTCGGGTTCATCCCCCTGCCCGATTTCATCCGCGGCCTCAGCGAAGCGCAGATCACCCAGATCAAGTGAGGACTGGTCAGCCCTCGCCGCCCGAACTCGACGCCCCAACAACAGCGCCCCTTCTCCAGCGAAGCTGGGGAAGGTGGCCGAAGGCCGGATGGGGTGTGGGCCGACACCGTGGCGCCGGACGATTTGCCCCGCTGTCGCCGCGCGCTTTCTTCGGCCCACACTCGCTTTCCACACCCCATCCGTCGGGCTTCGCCCGCCACCTTCCCCGCTGCGCGGAGAAGGGGCGCGCCGTCCTGCCGCGGCGTGAATTGCCGCGACGTTCGTGATCGGGCAGATTGACGGCGGGATCGGCGGCACAATGCCTCCCCTAAAGGACAATCCGTGGCGATGGACGCAGTCATCACCGGCGCCTCGACCGGCATCGGCCGAGCGGCGGTCAAGGTTCTCACCGCCAACGGTTGGCGCGCCTTCGCCGCCGTGCGCAAGGAAGCTGACGCCGAGTCCCTGCGCGGCGAGTTCGGCGACAAGGTGCACCCGCTGATCTTCGACGTGACCGACGCCGCGGCGGTCGCGGCCGCGGCCGGCGAAGTGCGCGCGATCCTCGGCGGGCGAACGCTCAAAGGGTTGGTCAACAACGCGGGCATGGGGCTCGGCGGACCGCTGGCGCTGCAGCCGGTCGACGAGATCCGCCGCGTGTTCGAGGTCAACGTGCTGGGCGCGGTGACGGTGAGCCAAGCGTTCATCCCGCTGCTCGGCGGCGATCGCTCCTTGAGCGGCGGCCCGGGGCGCATCGTCAACATCAGCTCGGTCGGGGGCATTCTCGCGCCGCCGTTCATCGGCGACTACGTGATGTCGAAGCACGCGCTGGAAGCTTTCACCGACTGCCTGCGCCGCGAGCTGATGCTCTATGGCATTGACGTGATCGCAATTGGCCCGGGCGCCGTCGCGACGCCGATCTGGGACAAGGCGGAAGGCGTCGACCAGACCCGCTACGCCAACTCCGATTTTGCGCCCGCGCTCGTGAAATTCTTGCAGCGCTTCGTCGCGGGTGGGCGTGTCGGATTGCCGCCCGAGCGCATCGGCGAGGCGATCCTTCTCGCCCTGACAGCAGCAAAGCCGCGCGCGCGCTACGCGCTTCTGCGCAACCCATTCCTCAATTGGACGGTGCCAAGGCTGCTGCCCAAGCGCGTCGTCGACCGCCGGATCGCTCGCGCGCTGGGGCTGACGCCGCCGGCGTGAGCGGCGCGCCGGTCGCCCAAGGAATCGCCTCCATGCCCTTTTCCGGCTTTGGCCCGCAGGCTCTGCCGTTCTTCAAGGCGCTCGCCTTCCACCAGACCAAGGACTGGTTCGAGGCCAACCGCGCGATCTACGAGGGCGACGTCAAGGCGCCGTTCGGTGATCTGGTCGAGGCGCTGGCCGCGCGTTTCGCCAAAGAAAAAATCCCGCTCAAGGGCGATCGCAAGGCGTCGCTGTTCCGCATCAATCGCGACGTGCGCTTCGCCAAGGACAAGAGCCCCTACAAGACCAACGCCGGCGCCGCGCTGACCCGCAGCGGGTCGAAGAGCGACCCGGGTCTGATCTATGTCCACATCGCGAATGAAGGCTGCTTCGCTGCGGCGGGCTTCCATCAGCCTGAGCCCGAGGCGCTCGCGCGCCTGCGTGCGGCAATCGTGCGCGCGCCTAAGGCGTGGCGGGCGATGACCGCCAAGCTCGCCAAGGGCGACCTGACGCTGGAGGACGAAGACGCGATGAAGCGTGCGCCGCGCGGCTTCGAAGACATCGAAGATCCGCAAATCGCCGCCGCCGTGCGCAACAGGTCCTTCATCTGCTCGCGCCCAATCGCCGCGGCGCGGCTCGCGCAGCCCGGCCTCGTCGACGACATCGTCGCCTTCGCCCGCGACGCGCTGCCTTTGCTCGAATGGGGCTGGAGCGCGGTTGTGGACGAGCGGGAGTGACATCGCCTTAGGGACTTGCCCTCACCCCGGCCCTCTCCTGCAAGCGGGAGAGGGGGAATACTCCTTCTCCCGCGTAGGGCGTTTGGAGAACGCCCGTTCTTCGAACGGGCTATCCGGGAGAAGGTGGCGCGAAGCGCCGGATGAGGGCCGGTGGCAGTCGTTTTCGGGTCGCGCTCGGCGGCGGGAGGGAGATAATGGCGTCCGTGACTCAAGGGACTGAACCCATGCTCGACTTCCCCACTGCGGCGATCGCGCCAACCGTCGACTATTCGGTGGTGCGCAAGGCGATCGAATTCATCTCCACCCGTTGGCGCGACCAGCCCTCGATCGAGGCGATCGCCGACCATGTCGGGCTCTCGGCCTCGCATTTCCAGCACGTCTTCAAGCGTTGGGCCGGTCTGACGCCCAAGGCGTTCCTGCAGGCGATCACCATCGAGCGAGCGCGCGAGCGGCTGCGCGATTCGGCGAGCGTGCTCGAAGCGGCATACGACGTCGGCCTCTCGGGCCCGAGCCGGTTGCACGATCTGTTCGTCGCCCATGAAGCGATGACGCCGGGCGATTACCGCCGCGACAATCTGGCGCTCGCCTATGGTTTTCACCCCTCGCCGTTCGGCGAGGCGCTGGTCGTCACCGCGCCGCGCGGCCTTGCCGGTCTCGGCTTCGTCGACGAGGGGAATCGCGCCGCCGCGCTCGAAGACATGCGCCGCCGCTGGCCGCGCGCGCTTTTGGTCGAAGACAAAGCGGCGACCGCGCCATTCGCGGCCCGCGCCTTCGATTCGCGGCTCTGGCGCCCGGAAACGCCGCTGCGCGTCGTGATGATCGGCACCGATTTCGAAGTCCGAGTTTGGGAGACGCTGCTCGCCGTGCCGTTGAACGGGGCGACATGCTATTCCGACATCGCGCGCCGCCTCGGCAAGCCGACGGCCGCGCGCGCGGTCGGGGCGGCGGTCGGGCGCAACCCAATCTCCTTCGTCGTCCCCTGTCATCGCGTGCTCGGCCGCTCCGGCGCGCTGACCGGCTACCACTGGGGCCTCGCGCGCAAGCAGGCGATCATCGGCTGGGAGGCCGGCCAGGCGCAGTCGAGCTAAGCTGCGGCGTCCCGCTTCCAGAAACGAAGACGGCCCCCGCCGGATGTCCGACGCGGGCCGCTTTTTGTGTCGCCCCGCCGGGTTGTCCGCGGCTGGGGCAATTTCAACCGAGCGTCAGATCGCCCGGAGGTTGTCGGCCGAGGACTTGCCGGTGCGGCGATCGGCGACGACTTCGAACGACACTTTCTGGCCTTCGGCGAGGTCGGCGAGACCTGCGCGCTGAACGGCGCTGATATGGACGAACACGTCCTTGCCGCCGTCATCGGGCTGAATGAAGCCGAAGCCCTTTTGTCCGTTGAACCACTTCACGGTTCCCTGCGCCATGCGATATTCCACTTCTAGTCTAGAGCGTGCCTAGGGCCGCGCGAGCGGCCGGTGAGTTTCGAGTTTGGGGGGAAGGTCGTTAGTCTGACGCGGGGAAGCGCCGAGGCCAAGTCGTTCGGCCGAAAGCCCGATTGCAAGGATTTAGCCGGTTGCGAAGCGCCGCGCAAGCCGGGGAAAGCTGAAATTAGCGGCTCTGCCGCGCGATTGCCACGCCGGCCAAGCCGAGAGAAAATGACGCCAATCAATTGGGCGAACGAGAAGCTTCGCCCGCGCCGTCCGCGCCGGGCGACGTCGACTGAAAGTCAGTGACGGGGGGAAGGGATGCCGCAAACGACAGGGGCCGCTTCGGCGGCGCCGGAGCTGGGCGTCGGGCGCATCGTGCTGGCGAGCCTGATCGGCACGGCGATCGAATTCTATGATTTTTACATCTACGGAACCGCCGCGGCGCTGGTGATCGGCCAGACGTTCTTTCCGCAATCGGCGCCGCAGGCGCAGGCGCTCAACGCCTTCCTGACCTTTGGCATCGCTTTTCTCGCCCGCCCGGTCGGCGCCGTGCTGTTTGGCCATTTCGGCGACCGCATCGGCCGCAAGGCGACGCTGGTGGCGACGATGCTGACCATGGGCCTGACGACAACGCTGATCGGCGTCCTGCCGGGCTACGCCTCGGCCGGCGCGCTCGCGCCGTGGCTGCTCTGCCTGCTGCGCTTCGGTCAGGGGGTCGGCCTTGGCGGCGAATGGGGCGGAGCGGCGCTGCTCGCGACCGAGAACGCGCCGCAAGGCCGACGCGCCTGGTTCGGCATGTTCCCGCAGCTCGGGCCGCCGATCGGTTTCCTGCTCGCCAACGGCCTGTTCCTGCTGCTGCTCCTTGGCTTGGGCGAAGAGAGCTTCGTCGCCTGGGCCTGGCGCGTGCCCTTCCTCGCCAGCGCCGTGCTGGTCGCGATCGGCCTCTACGTGCGGGTGACGATCGCCGAGACGCCCGCCTTCCGCGCGCTTGTCGCACGCCAGCAGCGCGCCGAGGTGCCGCTGTTCGAGACGATCCGCCATCATTGGCGTCCGTTGATCCAAGGCTCACTGGCGATCGTCGTCTGCTACGCCCTGTTCTACGTCTCGACCGTGTTCGCGCTGAGCTACGGCGTCGCCACGCTGCACATCGCACGCGCGCGATTTCCTCGCCATGCTGTGCGTGGCGGTGCTGTTCATGGCAGGCGCCACGCCGCTCTCGGCGGCGCTCGCCGACCGTTTCGGCCGCCGGCCGGTGCTGATCGGCGCGAGCCTGCTCGCCGCCGCCGTCGGGCTCGCCATGCCGGCGTTGATGGACGCGGGAACGTGCGGCGTGCTGGCGTTTTTATGTTTGGCGCTCGGCGCGATGGGCCTCACCTTCGCGCCGCTCGGCGCGCTGCTGCCCGAGCTGTTTCCCGCTCGCGTGCGCTACACCGGCGCGTCGAGCGCCTACAATCTCGGGGGCATACTCGGCGCTTCGCTCGCCCCGACCATCGCCCAACTGCTGCTGGCGCGCGGCGGCATCGCCTTCGTTGGCTATTATATTGTCGCCGCTGCGGGCGTGAGCTTCCTCAGCCTCATCACGATCAAAGAGACTCGCGACGCGCCATCGGACGTGGCGGTTGCGGCGCGCTAGGCCGAGACGCCGAACATCGCGCGCAAGCCCTCGATCAAGCCCGGCCGCTGCCGCGTTTCGCCGAGCGCGGAGAGGAAAGCGTCCGACCATTGCTCAACGGTGTGGTCCATGAGATGGGCGAGCATCGGCCCGTGGCGCTCGCGCCGCTCCTCAAGCGGCATTTCCAGCGCCTGCTTGATCGCCGCCGCTACGCCCTCGACCTCGTGCGGATTGATGGTCAGCGCGCCATCGAGTTCGGCGGCCGCGCCGGCGAACTGCGACAGGATCAGCACGCCGGGCGACTCGGGGTTCTGCGCGGCGATGAACTCCTTGGCGACGAGGTTCATGCCGTCGCGCAGCGGCGTCACCAGCGCGACGTCGGCCGCCCGGTAGACGCCGGCAAGCGCGGTGCGCGAATAAGAGCGGTTGACGTAACGCACCGGCGTCCACGCCGCCTCGCCGAACCGCCCGTTAATCTTGCCGATCAGCGTCGAGACTTCGTTGTCGATCGCGACGTATTCGCGGATTTCATCGCGACTCTTGGGCGTGACCTGCAGCAAGGTGACGCGCTGGCGCCATTCGGGGTTGAGTTCGAGGAAGCGATCGAAAGCGTTGAGCCGGTGGAGGATGCCCTTGGAATAATCGAGCCGATCGACGCCGAGGATCAGCTTTTGCCCATTCAGGCTGTCGACGACTTCGTGCACGAAGCGGGAGCGCGCCGCGTTGCGGGCGAGGCGAGCGTAAACCGCGGTCTCGATGCCGACCGGAAAAGCGCCGAGCTTGGTCTGGTGGTTATCGAGCGTGAACGTGGCGCCGCGCCCCTCCCGCGCGCCGAGCGAGAGCAGGTAGTGGCCAAAATTGTCGCGGTCATTGTCGGTCTGAAAGCCGACGAGATCGTAATAGACGAGGCTGCCGAGGATCTCCTCGTGGTTGGGCAACGTCTGGAGAATGTCAGGCGGCGCGCAGGGAATGTGGAGGAAGAAGCCGATCAGGTTGGTGCGACCGCGCGCACGCAGCTCGCGCGCCAGCGGCATGAGGTGATAGTCGTGCACCCAGACGACGTCGTCCTCCTCGATGATCTTGTCGAGCTGGTCGGCGAAGCGCGCGTTGACGCGCATGTAGCCGCCCTCGTCGGCGCGCGAATATTCCTGCAAATCGACGCGATAATGCAGCACCGGCCACAGCACGCGATTGGCGAGGCCGTTGTAATATTCCTGGTGATCGGCGGCGATGAGATCGATCACGGCGTAGCCGATCTTGCCGCGCTGGACGAAGCGCGGCGCCGCCGTCTGCTCCTCGCTGATTTCGCCGCTCCAGCCAAACCAGACGCCGGTGCGGTCGCGTAGCGCCGCCTTGACCGCGACGGTCAGTCCGCCGGCCGAAGCCTTGCGGGCGTCGGGCACCGCGACGCGATTGGAAACGATGATCAGGCGCATAGCCAGGCCTCCTCCCAACTGGACGACAGTCGCGTCGCCGTATTGATGATCCCGGCCATCGAATAGGCCTGGGGGAAATTGCCCCAGAGTTCGCCGGTCACGGGATGGATGTCTTCCGACAGCAGTCCGAAATGGTTGCGGCGCGCGAGTACGCTCTCGAACATCTCGCGCGCCTCTTCGCGGCGACCGATTTGCGCGAGGGCGTCGATGTACCAGAAGCTGCACGCAAGAAACGCGGTCTCCGGCACGCCGAAATCATCGGGCGCCGTATAGCGCATGATGCGCCCGTTGCGCAGCAGCTCACGCCCGATCGCCTCGACAGCGCTGCGAAAGCGCGGATCGTCGGGCGACAACAGGCCGAGTTCGGCGAACAGCAACACGCTGGCGTCGAGATCGGGTGAGCCGACCGCCCCGGTCAGCGCGCCGCGTTTCTCGTCCCAGGCGCCTTCCAGCAACCGGTCACGGATCGACAGCGCGCGCTTCGCCCATTCGCTCTCGCGCTCGATGAGCCCAAGGCGGCGCGCGATGCGCGCGAGCCGATCACAAGCCGCCCAGCATAGGGCGACCGAATAGGTGTGGACGCGCGCCCGGCCGCGATATTCCCAGATGCCAGCGTCGGGTTCGAAGGCGTATTTCCAGGCTTTCTCGCCGAGCGCCTCGAGCTCGCCAAACAGCGCAGCATCGCCCATGCGCTCCAGACGTTCGTCAATGAACATCTGCGCCGCGCCGAGCACGACGCTACCGTAGACGTCGTGCTGAACCTGCTCGACGGCCTGGTTGCCGATGCGCACCGGGCCAAGGCCGTGAAAGCCCTTCAGCGCAGGCGTCGTCGTCTCGTCCAGGCTGGTGAAGGGCACGACGCCGTGCACCGGCTGCAGAAGCGCCCCGTCGCGCGTGGCGATGGTGGTGAAATAGTTGATGTAGGATTCCATCATGTTGGTTGCGCCGAGGCGATTGAGCGCCTGGACAACGAAAAAGGCGTCGCGCAGCCAGCAAAAGCGATAGTCCCAGTTGCGCGATGACCCCGGCGCCTCGGGGATCGAGGTGGTATGGGCGGCAACGATGCCGCCGGTGTCCTCATAGGCGCACAGCTTGAGCGTAATCGCGGCGCGCACCACCGCCGACTGCCACTCGAACGGCACATTGAGACGGCGGACCCAATCGCGCCAATGGTCCAAGGTGCGCTCGAGAAACTCCCGGCACTGCTCGTCAATCCCGCTGCGCAACGGATCGTCCTGGCCGAAGACGAGATTGAGCGTGCGGCTGAGCGGAAAGGACGTCTCGGCGATGATATAGGAAATCGGCGCGTCGGTGGTCAGGCGCATCACGCCGCCCCCGCCGATGTAACGAATGTGATGCGAGCCGGCGCTGACCTCGTCCATCGGCTGGCCGTAGTTGCAGGTCGGGCGCACCCTGATCGTGATGCGCGGCAGACCGGCGATCGGCTCGATGCGACGCACGATCTGCGGCGCGCGGTAAGTGCGCTCGAAGATATCGAAGCGCGGCGCGAAGTCAGTCACCCTGACCTGGCCGCCGCGCGCATCGACAAGCACGGTCTCGACGACCGCGCTGTTGCGCAAATATTGCGTCCTCACCTCAACGAGATCGGCGAGCGCCACTTCGCAGAATCCCTTCTCTTCGTCCCCCGCCAACAGGCGGGAGAACACCGGATCGGAATCGAAGCGCGGAAAGCACCACCAGACGATGCGCGCGCGCCGATCGACCAGAGCCGCGGTCTGGCAATTGCCGATCAGCGCGAAATCCATGTTTGCGCCGGCCGGCGCGGTTTCGCTCATGTGGCGGCCGGTTCCGTCGCGA
Organism: uncultured Alphaproteobacteria bacterium; assembly: GCA_963835215.1. Classification (GTDB taxonomy): domain Bacteria; phylum Pseudomonadota; class Alphaproteobacteria; order Rhizobiales; family Beijerinckiaceae; genus Roseiarcus. The sequence goes on from CAWIES010000002.1 coordinate 512,908, forward strand.
GGCGCTCGAGCCACAGGCGCACGCTCGCGGGATCGGCGAACACGTCCTCCGCGGCCTCGCGCGCCACGCCGACGGCGAAGCCGACGCCACGATGGTCGGCGACGAAGCGAAACCCATACTCGTCGCTAACATCGTCGCCGACGAAGATCGGCCGGCGCCCGGCGAAGGGCGGGTGAGCGAGGAAGCGGCGCACCGCTTCGCCCTTGTCGAAGCTGCGCGGCTTGAGTTCGAAGGCGCAGCGCCCGTCGAGCACTTGAAGGTCGATTTCTTCGTGCGCCGCAACCATGCGCGAAAGCGCGGCGCCCAGCGCGGGCGCGGCTTGCGGCGCCGCGCGATAGTGGGCGACGAAGGAATAGCGTTTGTCTTCGATCAGCACACCGGGAAAGGCGCCCGCGGCCTTGACGAATTCGCGCCACAGCTCGACGGAGAGACGCGCGACCGCCGGCGCCTCGCGCGTTGCACATGCCGTGTCATACCGCATCTCGGCGCCGTGCACCCCGGCGGCGCGTGTGCGCAGCGGAAAGAACAACTGGTCGAGGTCGGCCAAGGTACGGCCGGTGACGATGGCCAATGCGCCCCCGAACGCCCGCTCCAGCCGGCCGATCGTCTCAGCCAGCCCATCGGGCACCACGACGCTCTCTGGCGTCGCGGCAATGTCGAGCATTGTGCCGTCGACATCGAGGAACAGCGCAGTGCGCTGAAAATCCACAGAGTCCATGGCTAATTTCGGAAAGCGCGAATTCATCATTACGCCCTTTCGTCAGAGCCAGACATGATGGTGGGCTTTGTGGCGACAATCTGGCGCGACGAATTCACGAACCTGTGACATCCGCATTTCTACCTCGCATTGCGGCCGTTTGCGGCGGTTTGCGCTATAATCGCGTGAGCGCGCCCGGTAACGGACGACCCACGGAGACGCATGATGCCCCCATCGACCACAACGCGCCGGGAGACAGATAGTTTCGGCGAAATCGAAGTTTCTTCCGAACAATTGTGGGGCGCACAAACCCAGCGGTCGCTTGAGAACTTCCCGATCGGCGAGGAGCGGATGCCGCGCGCCGTCATTCACGCACTGGGTCTGGTCAAGCAAGCGGCGGCGGCGACCAACGCCGAACTCGGCCTCTTGCCGCCGAGGATCGCCGACGCCATCGCCTTCGCGGCGAAGGACGTGGCGGCGGGCGCGCATGACGACCAATTCCCGCTCAAGGTTTGGCAGACCGGCTCGGGCACCCAGACCAACATGAACGTCAACGAGGTCATCGCCAATCTCGCCAACGAACGATTGGGGGAAAGCGGGGCGACAAGTCGCCGGTCCATCCCAACGATCACGTCAATCTCGGGCAGTCCTCGAACGATTCGTTCCCGAGCGCGATGCACATCGCCGCGGCGCAGGCGCTCGATCGCGCGCTCGCGCCGGCGCTGACGCGGCTAGGCGATACACTGAACGAAAAGAGCGCCGCCTTCGCCGACATCGTCAAGATCGGGCGCACGCATTTGCAGGACGCGACGCCGATTCGCCTCGGTCAAGAGTTCTCCGGCTGGGCGGCGCAGGTCGAGCTCGGCAAGGCGCGCCTCGCCGCGACCTTGCCGGGGCTGTTGGCGCTGGCGCAGGGAGCGACCGCCGTCGGCACGGGGATCAACACGCATCCGCGCTTTGCCGAACTGTTCGCCCGACGCATCGCCGCGCTGACCGGCATGCCGTTCGTCTCGGCCGCCAATAAATTCGAGGCGATCGCGGCGCATGACGCGTTGGTCTTTACCCATGGCGCGCTGAACAGCCTCGCCGCCGCGCTCTACAAGATCGCGGCCGACATTCGCCTGTTGGGGTCCGGCCCGCGCAGCGGCTTTGCCGAACTGAGCCTGCCGGAGAACGAGCCGGGCTCCTCGATCATGCCGGGCAAGGTCAATCCGACGCAGGTCGAGGCGCTGTGCATGGTGTGCGTGCAGACGATCGGCAATGGGACGATCGTCGCCTTCGCCGACAGCCAGGGCCATCTCGAACTCAATGCGATGAAGCCGCTGATTATCAATGCGACGCTGCAGTCGATCGGCTTGCTCGCCGACGCGGTCGACAGTTTCACCCTGCGTTGCGTGAAGGGGATCGAACCCAACCGCAAGCGCATCGAAGAGCTGCTGGCGCGCTCGCTGATGCTGGCGACCGCGCTGACGCCGGCGATCGGCTACGACCGTGCCGCTGCGATCGCCAAGGCGGCCCACCACAACGGCACGACCTTGCGCGAAGAGGCGCTGAAGGCCGGCGTCGACGCCGAGACTTTCGACAGGCTCGTGCGTCCGGAAGCAATGGTCGGGCCACGCTAGCGGCAAGCGCGCTCAAGATACGGGTCAGATCCTGGCGCCGCCGTCCCACGGGGCGCCCGCTGCGAAAGTCATCGCCGCGCAGCCCCAAACGACCTCTCTTTAAGCAAATCGTAAAGCATAGCTCTCGATTCTCGGCGCGGTTGCTCCGATCGGGGCTCCATATAATCAAGTCTTTCACGTACTTTTCTTAAGTTTACGCAACATAGCCCGCCCGGAAACCCCCGGAGGAGCAAACCATGCGTTCGTGCCAGACGATCTGGAGCCCCTCGACGGGCTGGGAGCCTGCGAAACCCGAGTTGGCCGATGCCTCGCTCGTTCTCTATTTCGGCGCGCGTCAGGCGCTGGCCTGCGGCGCGCGTTATGACGATCTGCGAGCGATGTTCCCGTCCGCCCACATCCTGGGCTGCAGCACCGGCGGCCAAATCAATAACAACAACATCAGCGACAACGAGATCGTCGTCGCCGCTATCAAATTCGACGCAACGCAGTTGCGGCTTCGCCAGTTGCGCGTCAGCGATCCTTCGCAATCGCGAAATTGCGGGGCGGCTCTTGGCCAAGCGCTCGGCGCCGACGATCTCGCCGGCGTGTTCGTGCTGTCCGATGGCCTGAACGTCAACGGCAGCGAGCTTGTCGCAGGACTCAGCGGCGCAATCGGAGCGAACATTCCTCTGACCGGGGGACTGGCGGGCGACGGCTCGGAATTCGGTGAAACATTGGTGGGCGGCGACTGCGCCCCACAATCGCACGCGGTTGTCGCGGTCGGGTTCTATGGCAGCGCAATTCAGATCGGTCATGGCAGCGCCGGGGGCTGGGACGTGTTCGGACCGCGTCGGCAGGTGACGCGATCGAGCGGAAATATTCTGTTTGAAGTCGACGGCGAGCCGGCTCTCGATCTCTACGAGCGGTATCTCGGAGAAGAGGATTCCAAAGGACTGCCCGGCTCCGCGCTGTTGTTTCCGATCCAGGTTCATGACCCCGCTCGCCCCGATTCTGCGGTTGTGCGCACGGTGCTCGCCGTCGACCACGTCGCGCGATCGATGACGTTCGCCGGCGATGTGCCGCAGGGGTGGACCGCGCAGCTGATGCGCGGAAGCTTCGATCGCTTGGCGGACGGGGCCGCCGATGCGGCGCGCCAGGCTGTCGCCAGGCTCGGCGCCAATGAAAAAGACCAGCAGTTTTCGATCCTCGTCAGTTGCATCGGCCGGCGACTGCTGATGGGACAACGGACAACGGACGAGATCGAGGCCGCAAGCGCCGAGCTTGGCGCTGGCGCGCTGCGCGTCGGCTTCTACTCCTATGGGGAGATTTCCCCGCACGCCAAGTCTGGCGTGTGCGAGCTTCATAACCAGACGATGACAATTACGTCCTTCGCTGAGCTGCGAGGATAGCCGTGCATCGCCTCGTCATCCAGCAGATCGTCAAGGCGGCCGACTCCGCCGGCGCAGCGGACGTGGATCGGCTCGTCGATCTTGTCAGCCGCGCCTACGAAGAATTCGACCGTGACCGGCGGCGCACCGATCGATCGATGTCATTGATGATCGACGAAATCGATGCGATCAACCGCAATCTCGAGCGGCTGGTGGAGGATCGCACTCGCGAGCTGCGCGCAAGAGAATTGGAGCTGCGCACGCAAAACCTGCGCTTTGAAGCCGCGCTTTCCAACATGACGCAGGGCCTTCTTCTGTTCGACTCGGCGGCCCGGATGGTCGTCTGCAATCAGCGCTATGTTGAGATGTACGGCCTGTCTCCCGACGTCGCGAAACCCGGCTGCAGCTTCCACGATCTCATCGCACATCGAAAAGAGACCGGCTCCTTCAAAGGCGATGTCGACGAATACTGCTCCGCGCTTCTGCGCGACACGGCGCAGCGGAAAAATTACCAACATTGTCGTCGAGACCGTAGACGGGCGCTCCATACAGATCGTGAGCAGGCCGCTGACCGACGGCGGATGGGTCGCCACCCATGAGGACGTCACCGAACGCAGACGCTCAGATGAGCAGATTGCCCACCTCGCGCATTATGATCTGCTGACCGATCTGCCAAATCGAGCGCGCTTCCGCGGCGAACTCGAACGGGCGCTCGAAGGCGTGCAGCGCGGCGAGCGGATTGCGGTCCTCTATATCGATATCGACGAATTCAAAAGCGTCAACGATACGCTTGGACACGCCGTCGGCGATGAACTGCTAAAAGTCGTCGCCAATCGTCTGCGCGGCTGCATCGGCGCCACCGACATCGTCGCTCGGCTCGGCGGCGACGAATTCGCCATCATTAAGACAGCCGTAGCGGGTCGCGCAGAGGTCGTCGACCTTGTAGCGCGCATCTATGAAGCGATTCGAATTCCCCACGAATGCGCCGGCCATTTGCTCACGACCGACGCCAGCATCGGCATCGCCTTGGCGCCGGACGATGGCGCCGATCTGAATGAGCTGCTTAAAAACGCGGATTTGGCGATGTATGACGCCAAGGCCGACGGTCGCCGGACCTATCGCTTTTTCGAGCCGAGCATGGATGCGCGCGTCAAGGCGCTGCGAGCGCTGGAGGTCGATCTGCGAAAGGCGATCGTGGAGCGCGACTTCGAGATTCACTATCAGCCGCTCGTCAGCCTTCGCGACGACACGGTCATCGGCTGCGAAGCGCTGCTACGTTGGCGCCACTCCGAGTTCGGGCCGATACCGCCGGCGCAATTCATCCCGGTTGCCGAAGACACCGGCCTGATTGACGAACTCGGCGAATGGGTCCTGAACGCCGCGTGCGCCGAAGCGACAAAGTGGCCCGATCACATCAAAATCGCCGTCAACGTCTCGCCGGTTCAGTTCAGGAGTCAGACCCTGGCTCTCAAAGTCGCCGCCGCGCTTGCCGCCTCCGGGCTTTCGGCAAACAGGCTGGAACTGGAAATCACCGAGGCGGTTCTTATTCGCGACGATGAAGCCGCGCTCGCCATGCTGCACGAATTGAAGCGACTTGGCGTGCGCATCGCGCTCGACGATTTTGGCACCGGCTATTCCTCGTTGAGTTATCTGCAGCGCTTTCCGTTCGACAAGATCAAAATCGACCGCGCCTTCATCAAGGATATTGCCGATTCCAAAGGATCGTCCGCGATCGTGCGGGCGGTGGTGGACATTGCCGCGGCGCGCAACATGACGACGACCGCCGAAGGCGTCGAGACGGAAGAGCAACGCGAGATCCTGCGCGAGCTCGACTGCACCGAAATGCAGGGCAATCTGTTCAGCTCGGCGGCGCCCGCCGCGGAGATATTGCGGCTGTTTCTCTCGAGGCGCGAAAATCTGGCGGCTGCGCCAGCGGCGCGGCGGAGCGCGAGGGGCTCGAACGCTCCCGCCTAGTTTTCGTGCGATCCCCGCCGTCGTCCAAGACCGGGGACAACTGACCAAAATCGCCCAGGGTTTGCAGAGCCCCGATCGCCAACAACCCTAAATTCTCAGTCACGGGCGAGACACTGATCCGGTTTCGCCTGGAAGCACTGGGGCCACATTTGCCTCGATTTTTGAGCCGAACTGTTCACGGAAGTGACGACGTGCGGCCGCCGAATCGTCGCTCGACATACTCTGTCACCAATATCTCGAAGTCTGCGGCGATGTTAGGGCCGCGCAATGTCACCGTCTTGACGCCATCGACGAAGACTGGCGCCGACGGCGCCTCGCCAGTGCCCGGCAGCGATATGCCGATGTCGGCATGCTTGCTTTCGCCAGGACCGTTGACGATACAGCCCATAACCGCGACGTTGAGCGCTTCGACGCCAGGGAAGCGGGTGCGCCAGACCGGCATTGAATCGTGCAGAAAATCTTCGATCCCACGCGCAAGTTGCTGGAACACTGTCGAAGTCGTTCGCCCGCAACCCGGGCACGCGGCGACTTGCGGCGCGAACATGCGAAAGCCCATGGTCTGCAGGATCTCGCGCGCGACCTTCACTTCCAGCGTGCGATCGCCTCCCGGTTCTGGCGTCAACGAAACGCGGATTGTGTCGCCAATGCCTTCTTGCAGAAGGATTCCGAGCGCGGCGGACGAGGCGACGATCCCTTTCGATCCCATGCCCGCCTCGGTGAGCCCGAGGTGGAACGCGTAGTCTGAGCGCCTCGCCAACATGCGATAGACCGTGATCAGATCCTGCACCCCCGACACCTTGGCGGAGAGAATGATGCGGTCGCGGCCAAGGCCGATTTCCTCCGCGCGCGCCGCCGACAAAAGCGCCGAACGCGCCATCGCCTCGCGCATGACGGCGCGCGCCTCGATCGGCGCGGGACTGCGTGCGTTCTCGTCCATCAGCGAGGTCAGCAATTCCTGGTCGAGCGAGCCCCAGTTGGCGCCGATGCGCACGGCCTTTCCGTGGCGGATCGCCGTCTCGACGATCGCGCCAAACTGCGAGTCGCGCTTGTTCCTGAAGCCGACGTTGCCAGGGTTGATACGATATTTGTCGAGCGCCTCGGCGCAGGCGGGATGATCGGCGAGCAGCTTGTGGCCGATATAATGGAAGTCGCCAATCAGAGGCACATCGACGCCGCGTGCGCGCAACCGATCCCGGATTTTCGGCACCGCCGCGGCGGCCTCGTCGCGATCGACGGTAATGCGCACCAACTCCGAGCCCGCGCCAGCCAACGCGACGACCTGGGCGACCGTCGCTTCGACATCGGCGGTGTCGGTGTTGGTCATCGATTGGACAACGATCGGCGCTCCGCCGCCAACTTGCACCGCCGACTTGCCGTCGCCGACACGGACGCCGACGGTCCTGAGGCGGGGTCGCGGGCCGAACGCCGCGGGCGGATCAATGGCCATGGACTCCAGGTCTCCCGTCGCGACGGCCGACGGGCGCAGTATTGTCGTCAAACTCTCGCTCCGAAATTTTTCGAACATCTATCGTTAGCGTCCAATCGGCTCTGCATCGTCGTGCCGAAATCTAGGCAACGAGCGCCATGGCTCGTTCTTGCGCGATCCGGTGAATGTCCATGGCCGCTTCGATCGTGGTCGCCGCCCTCGTTTCGCCCGCAGCGCGCATAGTCTCCAGGGTGCGTTCAACGAATTGGGGAATCGCTCCAAACGCGATTCGCCCCGCCAAAAAGGCGGCGACAACGATTTCGTTTGCGGCATTGAGTGCGGTTGGCGCGCCTTCGCCGTCTTTGAGCGCTTCGATGGCAATGCGAAGCGCCGGAAACCGGGTCAAGTCCGCCTTCTCGAAAGTGAGGCGCCCCAGATCGGCGAGATCGGGCGCGGCGACGCCAGAGGGAATTCGATCGGGGTGGGCGAGACAATGCGCGATCGGCGTGCGCATGTCGGGGGAGGCCATTCCCGCGATCGTCGATCCATCGGCGAAGGAGATAAGGCCGTGCACGATCGATTGCGGATGCACGACGACGGAGAGGCGCTCGGGAGCAATGCCGAATAGGTGGTGGGCTTCGATGAGCTCAAGGCCCTTGTTCATCAGGCTGGCGGAATCTACCGAGATCTTCGGCCCCATCGCCCATCTTGGGTGGTTAAGCGCCTCAGCCCGCGAGGCGGTTGCAATGCGCTCGGCGCTCCATTCCCGAAAGGGCCCTCCAGACGCTGTAAGGGTCATGCGGACGACTTCTCCAGGGTCGCGGCCGCCGATCGCCTGAAAAATGGCGTTGTGCTCCGAATTGAGCGGCAGGAGTTGTGCTCCGCACCTCGCCGCGGTTCGCATGACGACCGCTCCGGCGCAAACCAAGGTCTCCTTGTTGGCGAGTGCGATGGTGCGGCCGGCGAGAATCGCCGCATAGGTCGGCAGTAAACCGACCGTCCCGACAATCGCCGAAACGACGAGGTCCGCTTCGCGACGCGCCGCCTCTACGACTGCGCCCTCGCCCGCGGCGACTTCGATGTCGTAACCGGCGACGCCCTCCTTCAGGTCCAGGTAGCCGGCAGGATCACAAACTGCGGCAAAAGACGCGCCAAGAGCGATTGCGGTGTGCGCAAGCGCTGAGCCGTCGCGTCCGCCCGCCACCGACACAACGGCGAACCGATCTGGGGCGGACGCGATAACTTGAGCGCATGAGCGCCCTATAGAGCCCGTGGCGCCAAGCAGCGCCAAGCGCTTTGGCGCTCCTTTGCGCGCGGGCGCTACGATGAACGGGCGTGGGTTGCGAGCCAGCAGACCTGGCGAACGCGTCATGTGACCACCATTGATCAAGTCCAAAGCATCTCAGACTCCGAGCCCAATTGGCTCGCCGAACTCGATGAAATGGACGTGCCGCCGCGCTCCTCGACTTGTTTGCCGATCAAATCTGGCCACCCCGTCTCCGGGGACGGGATTTCGCAATTCGAACGCCGCGCCACGGACTGCGCGCCCGCCGCGCAATTGCCGAACTGGCCGCTGGCGGTTGCCGCCAGAAATGCCGAGCGACTTATCGGTACCAGCAATAACCGCTACGATTACAAACGCGTTGATGCGGGTAAATGAAACCGGGACCCGCGCAGAAGTGGTACCAATGATATCCTGTTACGCCCAACCGGTAGCAACCGGCGCTAGCGGGCGATAGCGCGATGGTCGATAGCGCCACCGCGGCGGCGATTGTCAAAACAAGCTTTTTCATGGGTTCCCTCTGATGCAATTGGCGAGTGACATGAACGCGTTTCTGTATGATCGGATAGGCTCTGAATTTACCTAAGGCCCGAACTCACAATGAATGGCTGACTATTGGACGCGGTCGTTTGGAACATTGTCAAGCGAAGGCGGCTCTCCGTTTTCGTGCGGACCGGCATCCGTTCAGCCCGCTCTCTCGGCTGTCGACCAAGGTCGGCTCCACACAACTAAACGCCGCAAAAGCACAGAAGTTCCGCGATAACGGACACCGCGCCGTGAGAGTGGGCGACATGCGTCTCAAGGCGCCGCCGTGGCGAAGGTTTCCCGTGCGGCCGCCCCGGGATATCGCACGGCTTGCGTGCACGCTTTTCGTGGGCGCCGCTACGCACGGCGATGCGCAATGAACTTTGCAGCTCCGATTAGCGCTTCCGCGCGTTCGCCGAACGGCGTCAGCGTCCTCTCCGCGTCTTTTACGAGCCCCTCCAGGCGGGCCTTGGCCACACGAACTCCCAATGCGCCCACGAGGGTCGCTTTTCCTGCGCCGGCGTCTTTGTGCGCCGCCTTTCCCAGCGTTGCGCTATCGCTCTCGACGTCGAGCAGGTCGTCGGCGATTTGGAAGGCTTGGCCAACGATCGAACCAAAACGCTCGAGCGTCTCGCGTTCCTCGATGCTCGCCTGGCCGAGGATGGCGCCCGCCACGCAGGCGAAGCGCAAGAGCGCCCCCGTCTTCATCGCCTGCAGGGTCAGGATGGCCGTTTCGTCGAGCTTCTGTGGCGCGCCATCGTCGAATTGGCCCTCGGCGGCGAGATCGAGCAACTGTCCGCCGACCATGCCGCCCAATCCGGCGGCCCGCGACAGGGCTTGGATCAGATGCACGCGAACCGAGGCTTCGGGATGCACCTCCGACCGCGAAAGAACGTCGAAGGCGAAGGTCAACAAGCCATCCCCGGCCAGGATCGCCGAGGCTTCGTCGAACGCCTTGTGTGTCGTGGGGCGACCGCGCCGCAGATCGTCGTTGTCCATCGCCGGAAGGTCGTCGTGAACCAGAGAATAGCAATGGACGCATTCCAACGCGGCGCCCGCCATGAGCGATCGAGCGCGCGGCACGGCGAACAAGTCGGCGCTGGCTACGAGGAGAAAGGGTCGGATCCGCTTACCGCCGCCGAGACTGGCGTAACGCATTGCGTCCCGCAGTCGTCCCGGGCGCAAGAGCTCGCCATCGGCGCCGGCAATCCCGAGGAGTTCGTCGAGCACGGCCTCGGTCTCCGCCGCGACGGCGCTGAGCTGCGCCAACAAAGCGTCATCGGAAATGGTCACGCAGCGCCTCGCCGATTGTCGGTCCGCATCTACGATCTTAACTCGGGTCAGTTGGAACTCACCGGCTGTGCCCGCGTTAAGTTATGGACTAAATTCGCCGGCGGGTTGAGCGTCCCGCAAACACAGAGCTCTCCCGTCAATTTATAGGCGTGAAATTTACGTATCAACCCCGAAATTGCCCCAACGTTTATCGCCGTGGCGCCGATCTGTCGCCTGTCACCACGAATGAGTTGGCCCTATGAGCGCAATTATTCCAGCCTGCGCCACACTTGCCGTTTGGGTCTATCTGATGATGGCGCGCGGCGGCTTTTGGCGATGCGCCGAGCGCGACGAGGAAGGCCCGTCCCTCGCGCTCTGGCCCTCGGTTGTCGCCGTAATACCGGCTCGCGACGAAGCCGATGGGGTCGCCCAGACTATAGGAACCCTGTTGAAGCAGGACTACCCGGGGGCATTCACGGTCGTCCTGGTCGATGATGGAAGCACGGACGCTACCGTCGAGGTCGCACGCAGCGCCGCCGCAATGGCAGGTCAAGGCGAACGTTTGCGAGTCTTGACAGGCGCGAGCCTGCCCGCGGGCTGGACCGGCAAGCTTTGGGCGATGAAGCAGGGCTTCGAAAACGCGAGCGCATCAGGTCCAAACTTCGTGCTCTTTGCCGACGCCGATATTGTCTTTGCGCAAGACGCCCTGCGGCGATTGGTTTCGCAGGCGATGAGCGACAACCTCGCCCTCGTCTCGTTGATGGCCAAGCTTCGATGCGAAAGCTTCATCGAGCGCGCGCTCATTCCGGCTTTCATCTTCTTCTTTCAGATGCTCTACCCCTTTTCCTGGGTAAATGTCCCAACAGGACGTTTGCTGCTGCGGCGGGCGGCTGTATGCTTGTGCGACGCGACGTTCTCGAAGCGATCGGCGGATTGGAAGCGATCCGCGGCGCTCTCATCGACGACTGCGCGTTGGCGAAACAAATCAAGCGACGCGCGCCCATCCGGCTTACGCTGACGGAACAGGTGATCAGCACGAGATCCTATTCCACCTTTTGGGAAGCGCGGACCATGATCGCGCGCTCGGCCTATGCTCAGTTGCGCTATTCGCCACTTCTACTGATGGGATGCGTCGCGGGAATGGCGCTGACGTATTTGGCCCCGCCCCTACTCGCGCTCCTCGGACAGGGCTTCGCTCAATACTGCGGTTTGGCGACCTGGGCGATCATGTTCGTCGCGCTGCAGCCGACGCTGTCGTTCTACCGAGTTTCGCCGCTGTGGGGAGTGTTTCTACCAGCGATTGCGGCTATCTATCTATTGTTTACGCTGGACTCCGCGTACCAGTACACGCGCGGGCGAGGCGGGCTGTGGAAGGGCCGCGCCCAGGGGCACGCGGCGAGCGCGCCATGAGAGAAGTCGACCAAAAACGCGACGGCAAAACACACCGTGACGAAAACTTCCCGGTCGCCTCCTGGCTGATCCGTTCCCAACATCGCGCGCCAATCCTCGCCTTTTACAATTTTGTCCGCGCCGCCGACGACATCGCCGACAATCCGACGCTGACGGCGGAACAAAAGATTGCTCAGCTCGATCGGTTTGAGGAGGACCTCACCGGCGGCGACGGCGGCGATGCCAGGGCGACGGCCCTGCGGCGAGCGCTCGCAGAACGCAATCTCGACGACCGACATGCGCTGGACTTGCTTAAGGCCTTTCGCCTTGACGCCACCAAACTGCGCTACGCCAATTGGGACGAGCTGATGGCGTACTGCGAGCTTTCGGCCATGCCGGTCGGACGTTTTGTGCTCGATCTACATGGGGAAAGCCGCGCGACTTGGCCAGCCTCGGACGCGTTGTGCGCGGCGTTGCAAATCATCAATCATCTGCAAGACTGCGGCGACGATTATCGGGCGCTCGATCGGGTCTATTTACCGCTCGACGTCCTTGCGAAACACTCCGCAAATGTGGAGGCGCTTGGCGCGCCTTCAGCCTCTCCTGAGCTCAGGGCGGCGATCGCCGATCTCACGCGCCGCGCGGGGGGACTGCTCGGCGATAGTCAACAGCTTGCCGCTTCGATTGCGGATTGGCGTCTGGGGCTGGAGATTTCGGTCATCCACAGCCTCGCCTCGCGGCTGGCGCAGATGCTTACCCAATGCGATCCGCTTGCCGAGGAGACCCATCTCGGCAAATTCGCCGCTGGCGGCATCGCGCTTCGCACAATCATCTCGGCCGTAGCGCAGCGCGCCGGCATCGACAGCGGCCCATCTTCGCTGGGAGCCCGGCAATGAGCCTTCATTTCAACCAGGCGTCCGCGGAGCCTCGGGCACGCGCCGTCAGCAGCTCCTTCTATCTGGCAATGCGGTTGATGCCGGCGGCCCAGAGGCAGGCGATGTTCGAAATCTACGCGTTCTGCCGCGAGGTCGACGATATCGCCGACGAGGGCGGTGCGCGGGACGATCGGCTCGAACGATTGGGCCAATGGCGCGCCGACATCGAGGCGATCTACACGGGCGCCACGCCGTCGCCGCGTTTGGCGCCGCTTGCGGGCGCCATCCGTGACTTCAAGTTGAAGCGCGAGGATTTCCTTGCCGTGATCGACGGGATGGAGATGGATGTGACATCGGCGCCCGCCATTATGGATTGGGCGAGGCTCGATCTTTATTGCGATCGCGTGGCCAGCGCGGTTGGGCGCCTCGGCGTGCGGGTGTTCGGAATGGAAGAGACTCCGGGTCTGGAGCTCGCGCATCATTTGGGACGCGCTCTGCAACTGACCAACATTCTGCGCGACATCGACGAGGACGCGGGGGCCGATCGGCTCTATCTACCGTTGGAGGCTCTGCGCGCCGCCGGGATCATGGCGACTGATCCGAAGGGCGTCGTCGCCAGTCCGACGGTCGGCGACGCCTGCGCGCCTGTGGTCGCCCGCGCCGAGGAACACTTTCGCGCATCCGATGCGATCATGGCGACGTGCCCCAGTCGCATTGTGCGGACGCCGCGCATCATGTCGGCGGCCTATCGCATGATCCTCACGAACCTGATCGCGCGCGGTTGGCAGGCGCCGCGCGCGCGCGTCAAAGTGCGGCGCTCGCTGCTATTATGGTCCGTGCTTCGCTCGACGCTGCAATGAGCCCGCGCAGGATTCACATCGTCGGCGCCGGATTGGCGGGTCTGTCGGCTGCGGTCAGTCTCGTCTCGCGCGGCGCGGCGGTGTCGATTTACGAGTCCGCCCCGCACGCCGGCGGCCGCTGCCGCTCCTATCTCGATCCCGCGCTCGGAATGGAGATCGACAACGGCAATCACCTCATTCTATCCGGCAACCACGCGACGTTGTCTTACCTCGACGCCATCGGTGCGCGCGATCGTCTCTATCTCGCGCCGACGGCGAGCTTTCCGTTCATGGATCTCGCAACGGGGCGTCGGTGGACGGTGCGCGCCAACGATGGGCCGATTCCGTGGTGGATATTCGATGCGCGGCGGCGAGCGCCGGAAACGCGGCTGCGCGAATATCTCGCCATGGTGCGTCTGCTGCGCGGCGCGCCTGGGGCGACCATTGGCGACGCCATCGCTTGCGAGGGACCGCTGTACGATCGTCTGATCCGGCCACTTTTACTGGCGGCGCTCAACATTGAGCCGCCCGAAGGCTCCGCGAAGCTGGCCGCAGCCGTCTTGCGCGAGACGCTCGCCGCGGGAGGGCGCAACTATCGCCCGATGATCGCCCGCAATGGCCTTTCAGAAGCACTGGTGACGCCGGCTTTGCGTTTCCTGGAGAGTCGAGGAGCGAGCGTCGCCTTCGGTCGGCGGCTGCGCGGGCTCAGCTTCGAGGGCACTCGGGCAACAGCGCTCGATTTCGGCGATGCCTCGATCTCGCTCGCCAACGACGACGCCGTCATCCTCGCCGTCCCGCCCTTTGCCGCCGGGGCGCTGATCCCGAAACTTACCACGCCAACGAAATATCGCGCCATCGTCAGCGCGCATTTTCGTGTCGGCCTTCCGGCGACGGAGCCTCCGATAACCGGCGTCATCAACGGTGAGGTCGAATGGCTCTTCACCTTCCCGAACCGGCTGTCGGTGACAATCAGCGCCGCCGACCGGTTGCTGGATGAGCCGCGCGAGGAGCTCGCGGCGAGACTCTGGTCGGAAGTCGCCACGATCACTGGCGCTAGTGGGCCGATGCCGGCGTGGCAGATCGTGCGCGAGACCCGAGCAACCTTTGCAGCCACGCCAGAGGAAGACGCCAAGCGTCCGCCCGCGAAAACGCAATGGACCAATCTGGCGCTTGCCGGCGACTGGACACAAACGGGATTGCCCGCGACGATCGAAGGCGCTGTCCGTTCGGGCGTCACAGCGGCCCTTCTCGCCGCTCCGAGCTAGCTTCGCTTTCCAGCTCCCGTTAATCGTCCCGCGGACCAAGGACACGCCAAATGCCTGAGATCGGGTCAAGCTCCTCTCAGCCCACGCCCCCGACCCTCGACAGCGCGATCGCCGCCGCGACGGGTTATCTATTGGCGGCGCAGAGATCCGATGGCCACTGGGTTTTCGAACTGGAGTCGGACGCTACAATCCCGGCCGAATACGTCCTGATGCGGCATTATCTCGGCGAGCCGGTGGACGCGCGCCTGGAAGCCAAGATCGCCGCCTATCTTCGACGCATCCAAGGCGCGCACGGCGGTTGGGCGCTATTCCATGACGGCGACTTCGACGTCAGCGCGTCCGTGAAGGCCTATTTCGCGCTGAAGATGATCGGCGACGATCTCCAGTCGCCGAATATGCGCCAAGCCCGTGAGGCGATCCGCCGGCATGGCGGCGCGGCCCGCGTCAATGTCTTCACGCGCGTGCTTCTGGCTTTGTTCGGTGTCATTGGCTGGCGCGCGGTTCCGGTCATGCCGGTCGAGATTATGCTCTTGCCGCGCTGGTTTCCTTTCCACCTCGACAAGATTTCCTATTGGGCGCGCACCGTGATCGCGCCTTTGCTGGTTCTGGGCGCCCTGAAACCGCGGGCGCGTAACGCCCGTGGCGTTGGCGTCGACGAGCTCTTTCTCGAGCCGCCCGCGAGCGTGAGCCTGCTCGAAAGAGCGCCTCACCAAAACGCAGCCTGGTTTCGCTTCTTCCGCGTCGTCGACATCGCGTTGCGCTTCGTCGAACCTTACTTTCCCGAAGGTCTGCGCAAGAAGGCGATCGAAAAAACGGTCGCGTTTGTGACCCAGCGCCTCAATGGCGAGGATGGCCTCGGCGCGATTTTTCCCGCCATGGCCAATTCGGTCATGATGTTCGATGCGCTCGGCTACCCGGCGCAGCATCCGGATCGCGCGGTGGCGCGACGCGCGATCGACAGGCTGCTCGTCGAGCGGGAGGACGAGGCCTATTGCCAACCGTGCGTTTCGCCGGTCTGGGATACGGTCCTCGCGTGTCACGCGCTCATGGAGGTCGGCACGGATTCGGCGATCGACGCGGCGGAGGCCGGGCTCGAATGGGTGCGGCCGTTGCAGGTTCTCGATATCGTGGGCGATTGGGCCGCGCAACGTCCCGCCGTACGGCCCGGAGGCTGGGCCTTTCAATACAACAACGCCTACTACCCGGATCTCGACGACACCGCCGTCGTGGTGATGGCGATGGACCGGGCGCAACGGACGAGAGGGCGTCAGAGCTTCCAACAGGCGATCGAACGCGGCGATGAATGGGTGCGCGGTCTGCAGAGCCGAAACGGCGGTTGGGGCGCCTTCGACGCCAACAACAACGCTCTCTATCTCAACAACATTCCCTTCTCGGATCATGGCGCCCTGCTCGATCCGCCGACCGAAGACGTGACCGGTCGCTGCGTGTCGATGTTGGCGCAACTTGGGGGCGGCGATTCCGCTCTGCGAGCCGGCCTCGAGTTCTTGCGTCGAACGCAGCGCAGCGATGGAAGCTGGTTCGGTCGATGGGGCCTCAACTACATTTACGGCACATGGTCGTCACTATGCGCGTTGAAAGCGGCCGGCCTGGCCCCGGAGGCCCCCGAGATCAGCCGCGCCGCGGACTGGCTCATTGCGATCGAGAACGCCGGCGGTGGTTGGGGCGAGGACGGCTCGAGCTATGGGCTCGACTACGTCAAATACGCGCCGGCGCCGAGCACGGCCTCACAGACCAGTTGGGCGTTGTTAGGACTGATGGCGGCCGGTCGCGCCGATCATCCGGCGGTTGCGCGCGGCATTGCGTTTCTGCTGCAAACGCAGCAGTCCGATGGCGTCTGGTTGGAGGAACGCTACACGGGGACCGGATTCCCGAGGGTCTTCTATCTCAGGTATCACGGCTATGCGAAATTCTTTCCGCTATGGGCGCTGGCTCGCTACCGAAACATCGCGTCAGGCGGAAAGAACGACTACGGCATGTGACGCCGAGAAGGCGGCCGCTAATCGGGGGGCGGCGCACCCTTTATGGCGGGGGATTGAGACTCTCTGGGAATGTCTTTGCGCGCGATCGAATCGTCAGGGAGCCGCGTCCACACCTGCGTCTGGCCGAGGAGGGAAACGCCAATATAGCCCCGCACCGACAATTGCTGTCCATCCTCACTGATTTCCATTTGCGCGTGATAGACGGAGCCGTTGCGCGGATCGAGTATGGTTCCGTCCTCATATTTCAGTCCATCGCGCTTCATTTGCTTCACGAGGACAAGCCCCATCATGGGCGCGTTCGTCTGGTCGCCCGTGCATTTCAAACAATTGGGTACGATGGGCGTCCCGGCCTTCGGGAACATTTTCACGAGGCGTCCCTCGTACACTTGAAAATTCTCGACGAAGTAGAACCAAGCAGCGGGATGGCCGTCGCTATCGTCACTTTCCCAAAAGCCGGTGACGTCCGGCTGCGGCGCGGCGCTCGATGGATTGGCGACGATCAGTGCAGTCGCAAGGGTGGCGAAGGATGCGATTTTCATGCGGGTTTTCCCATGCTTGTGGCGTGAACCAACCCCCCTGCCCCTAACTCAAGCTCAAACAGCGATCGACCGGCGCGCCGCAGCGTCGGCCGACTAGACTCGCGCGCGCCCATTGCGGAGGGCGCATCACTTGCCATCGATAACGACCCGGCAGCGCTCCGACAGCCTGTCGTGATTCGTTTGCAGGCAATGCAGAAATGCCGACGAGCCCGCATCCTTGCCCAGTTGGTAACAAAACCTCCGGACGTCGGGCGTGCAAGCCGCTCGTTGTTCCGGCGTGCCATCCTCCGCGAATGCGCCGCCCGCTAGAGTCAGAAGCAGCGCCGAAAGGGCGATTTTATGAACCAGCATTTTGACGTCCTCCAAGAGCTGCCGCTTGTTTCAATTCCTTCGCCTCGCGCCGCTTTCCCGGCGCGTCCGCGGCCTCGCGCGGCTTTCCCATCAGAATCGGCTGAAACAGAACCGCCGCCGCGAGCGTGCACGCCAAAGACAGAGCCAACAGCTTGCCCATGCTCGACGTGCCGGGATGACTTGAAAACCATAGGCTGCCGAAGGCGGTCGCCGTTGTCAGCGCGCTGTAGATGACTGCTCGGGTCAAGCTGGTCTGAAGAAGATTCGTCTGCCCTTCGCGCCACGCCATGATGTAGTAAATCTTGAATGCGACGCCGACGCCCAGCAGCAGCGGCAGGGCGATGATGTTGGCGAAATTGAGCGGCATTCCGATCACGACGCACAGCTCCATCGTGACCACGCCGGCGACCGTCAGGGGAATCAGCGTCAGGAGCACGTCGCCGATCCGGCGCAGCACGATCCATAGCAGCAGAGCGATCGACGCCATCGCCCAAAGGCCCGCCTCGATGAAGGCCGTGACGATGGTGTTCCCGGCCTCCATGATCGATATCGGCCCCTCGGTGGCGTCTGGCTCGACGGCGAGCACGCTCCGCGCGAAACGCCGCATCGTCTGATTGTTGTCGGGGTCGCCCTTGGGGGCGATCGAAACCCGAGCACGTCCGTCGGGCGTCATCCAATCTTGCACGAGATCGGGGGGCAATGAGGAGCGGGTGATCTCGTCGGCCTGAAGCGACGTCTTCAAGCCGTCCAGCGCCGCTCGCAAAGGCCAAACGAATGTCTCTTGCGCCTTGGCGCGAACCGCCGCGTCGCCGCCAGCAAGCGCCTTCAGCAAAACCGCCAATCGTTTCGCGGCGCCCGCGCCTGCGCCCGTTCGATCGCCGGCCGCCTCGACGAGCCTGGCCGCGCCCTCGTTCAGTGCGTCGACATTTTCGGCGTCTGTCGGCGGCGTCTGCGCATTCTTCGGATCGAACGCAGCGCTGAGCGCGCTATCGGCCTGCCTTATCAGCGATAGCTTTTCGCTCTGTTGCTCCGGGATGAAGCTCGACAGGGTCACCACATGCGACACCTCCGGAAGGGTCGACACGCGAGCGGCGATCACGCCGGCCTGCTCGAGAGAGGGGGCCAGCACCTGGATCGCATTGGTGTCGGTGGAGGGATCGCGAGCGAGCTCAAGGTAGGTCGCGATGGATTCCGTATGCGGGTCGCGCAGATTGATCGGATTGAAATCGAAGGTCAGCCAGTAGAGGAGCGGCAGACCGCCGATGACGGCGATCGCGGTGCCCACGAGGATGCCGATGCGATGTCGCGCCATGAATTCGTCGACGGGCGCCAGCGACGAATAGCCGAGGGGCTCCGGTTCGCCCGGAGGACCAAGCAGCCGGATTAGCGCGGGCAGCAACGTGATGGTCGTCGCAAACGCGATCAACATCCCGCAGCCTGCTATCTGCCCCAGCTCCGCGACGCCTCGGTAGTCGGTTGGCAGAAAGGACAGAAATCCCGCCGCCGTCGCCAAGGCGGCCAGCGTCAGCGGCGCGCCGACGTGAAAGCCGGCTCGGACGATGGCCTCTCGCAGATTGTCGCTTTCGTGGCGCTCGGCGCGGTAGCGAACGCTGAACTGGATGCCGAAATCGACGCCTATGCCCACGAACAGAACGGCGAAATAAATCGAGATGAGGTTGAACGATCCCACCATGAACAAGCCAAGCGCCGCGGTCAGCGTCAGCCCGACAAAGAGATTGACGACGATCGCCAGGATCAAACGTCCCGAGCGTAGCGCGAGCCAAAGAATCAACAGTACGATCGCGAGCGTGACGAGCCCGTTCCGGAGCGCGTTCTCTTTTATCGTCCCAAATTCCTCGTCCGCCATCGCGACCGGGCCGGTGAGCCTCACGCTCGCTTGGAATTTTGGCGCGATCGTCGCCGCGATCCGCCGGATCGCCTCCGAGGCCGCGTGGCCGGGTTGCAGGGCGCCGAAGTCGAGGACTGGGCGGACCTCGATGAAACCGCGCATTTCATTCGACGGCGGCGTTCCGCCTTCAGCCATCGCCCGCCATGAAAAACTGGCGGGGCGACCCGCCAGCACATTGTCCAAAGTATCGCAGACCATGCCGAGAGGGTGCGCGAGATCGTCGAGCGTCAGCTTGTCCGAGTTCACGCCGATCAGAACATCCTCGAGGCCCGCTATCAATCCGCGCAGGCTCTGATCGCCGTTGAGATCGCCAATAAGGGCGTCCCCCCGCGAGAGAGCGCCTAGGATGCTCTCCAACTTATCTAAGGGTTCGAACAGCAGACCATGACGCGCGAAGAACTCGGCGCCGCCGGCGCTGGCCACGCGCTGAAACTGGGTCTTTTCTTTCGCCAGCGCCTGGGTCAGTTCCGTCGTCGCCGCGCTCGTCAGTTCGGGCGTCGGCGCCTCCACCACGACGTCGATGACGCCGAACCGGCGGAACGCGCTTTCAAACGCAACTTCGCGTTGGCGCCAGCCGACCGACTTGGAAAGCAGCGCGGTGATGTCGGAGTTGATCGCGAAATGCGTGGCCGTATAGGCGCTAGCCGCCGCAGCCATGAGCAACGCGACGATCAGCACGCTCCACGCGCGGCGCACGCAAAATCCGATGATCCGAACGACAATAGACGTCAGCATGAACGAAGCCGCTTTCGGAGCGTGGACGTCCGGAGGGATAGGCCATCACGATACTTCCGCGCCGCGACGCTCGGCGGGCCGCGTTTCGTCGCTCGCAGGACTTACTGAGCGGAGATATGCGTTTCGGTGCGGGAAGCCGGGTCCGAAACCGATCCCGTCGCTTGGGACAGTTTGGACACCATATTTTCAACGTGGCCCGCGAAGACATATTCCGCCGGTCGCTGCGCTCCGAGAGGGATCTCCGGCGCCATCGGTCCCTCGGTGCGAATGCCTTTCAAAAGCAACCAGATGACGGACAGCGGATTATGGATAGCGGCCAGCGCGGCGGTTGGCTCATAGCCGCAATGGGCCATGCAGTCGGCGCATTTCTCGTATCGCCCGGTCCCGTACTTGTCCCAATCGGTCGTTTCCATCAGCTCCTTGAAGGACTGAGTGTAACCCTCGCCGAGAAGGTAACAGGGCTTTTGCCAGCCGAAGACGTTGCGTGTGGGCATGCCCCACGGCGTGCAACGGTAATCGCGATTGCCGGCGAGGAAGTCCAGGAACAGCGCCGAGTGAACGAAGCTCCATTTCCTGCCCTTACCCAAAGCGAAAACCCGGCGGAACAGCTCCTTGGTCTTACGCCGATTGAGGAAATGGTTCTGATCCGGGGCGCGCTCATACGCGTAACCTGGCGACATCGCCACGCCGACGCCGAGATCCCGCATGGCGTCCATAAACGCGGCAATGCTTTCGGCCGAAAATCCGTCGAAGATGGTGGCGTTGACATTGACCGCGAAGCCCTTCGCTTTCGCCGCCTTGATCGCCCTTACCGCGATGTCGAATACACCCTTCTGGGATACCGACTGATCGTGATGATCCCGCAGGCCGTCGAGATGCACGGTGAAGAACAGGTAGGGCGAAGGCGTGAAGAGGTGCAGTTTCTTTTCGAGCAGCAGCGCATTCGTGCACAGCGAGAGGAATTTCTTGCGCGCAACGACGCCTTCCACAATCTTGCCGATTTCGCGATGGATCAGCGGTTCGCCGCCGGGAATCGCGACAACGGGCGCGCCACATTCATCGACGGCGTCCAAACATTCCTGAACCGACATCCGTTGGTTCAGAATGGGATCGGGATAGTCGATCTTGCCGCATCCGACACAAGCCAGGTTGCAGCGAAACAGCGGCTCAAGCATCAGCACGAGGGGGTAGCGTTCCCGCCCCGCCAAGCGCTGCTTGAGCAGATACGCGCCGATCTTGGCTTCTTTGAAGAATGGGATGGCCATGCTTCTTCCTCTATTCCGCGGCTACGCTGCCGCCTGCGCGGCGCGAATCTTCGACATTCGTTAGCTCCGAAGGCAGCCGAAACTCGACAGTCTCAAAGCGGTCGCCCAAAGTCGACACCTCGACAGGACCAAGCGCGCCCAGCCAATCGACGACGCCCTGCACCAAGATTTCCGGCGCCGAGGCTCCCGCGGTTACACCGATGACCTTGGCGTTTTCGACCCATTCGCGGCGGAGTTCGCCACTATGAGCGATGAGATGCGCGGGGACGCCCATCTCTTGCGCGATTTCTCTTAGACGATTGGAATTCGAGCTATTTATGGCGCCGACCACAAGCATGACGTCGGCCTTGCGACAAAGTTCACGAACCGCAGTTTGACGGTTCTGGGTCGCGTAGCAAATGTCTCGGGTGTCGGGTCCTATGAGATCGTGAAATCGACGCTTCAGCGCGGCGATGATCCCTTTGGTGTCGTCCACGCTCAGCGTTGTTTGAGTCACATAAGCGACCGGCGCATCAACCGGGATGTCGAGCGTGTCGACGTCCTGTTCGGTCTGGACGATAAAGACCGGTCCGGAGACTTGGCCCATCGTTCCTTCGACCTCCGGGTGTCCGGCGTGACCGATCAGGACCAGTTTCCGACCTTGCGCGACATAGTTTCTGCCCTGATTGTGGATCTTGGTGACCAGCGGACAGGTCGCGTTGTGCACGGTCAACTCGCGCGACGCGGCTTCCTGCTCCACCTTCCGAGACACGCCGTGAGCGCTGAATATAGCGACCGAGTGCTCCGGTATTTCCGACAGTTCGTCGACAAAGCGAGCGCCCTTGGCCTTCAGGCTATCGACGACATGCTTGTTGTGGACGATTTCATGCCGCACATAGACGGGAGCGCCGTATTTCTCCAGCGATTGCTCGACGATGTTTATGGCGCGAACCACCCCGGCGCAGAAGCCGCGGGGCTGGGCGAGGATAACTTGAATCGGCGCGCGGGGACGGGGAACTGGCATTGTCGTTGCGACAGGCATGGGCGTTGCGACCGGCGCGGTTGCGGTGGCCCGGCGGTCGCGGCGCGACCTGGGCCCCAAAGCCTCGAAGACTTTGGCGACGATTCCCGCCGAGTCGAGCCCGGCCGCCGCATACATGGCCGTTGGGCTGTCCTGGCTCTGAAAGACGTCCGGCAGGACCATGGAGCGGATCTTTAGGCGGCTGCTCAGGAGCCCTTGCTCGGCGAGAGCGTGCAGGACGTGCGAACCGAAGCCGCCGATCGAGCCTTCCTCGATCGTGATCAGCGCCTCATGCTCGCGAGCCAATTTTCGCAGCAGGGCGAGGTCCAACGGTTTGGCGAAGCGGGCGTCCGCCACCGTGGTCGAAATCCCGAAGCGGGCGAGTTCGATCGCAGCCTTGGAGCATTCGCCGAGACGCGCCCCGAATGACAACAGCGCCACGTCCTTTCCATGCGAAACGATACGCCCCTTGCCGATTTCAAGCGGCACGCCTTCCCCGGGCATGGTCACGCCGACGCCGTCCCCCCTGGGATACCGAATCGCCGACGGGCGATCGTCGATGGTGACCGCGGTCGCGACCATGTGTGCAAGCTCCGCCTCGTCGGCCGCGGCCATGACGACGAACCCCGGCAGGCAAGTCAGAAACGCGACGTCGAACGAGCCGGCGTGGGTGGGGCCGTCGGGGCCAACCATCCCTGCGCGGTCGATGGCGAAGCGCACCGGCAGGGATTGAATGGCGACATCATGCACGACCTGATCGTAGCCGCGTTGAAGAAACGTCGAATAGATCGCGCAAAAGGGCTTGAGCCCCTCGGCCGCCAAACCCGCAGCGAAGGTGACCGCGTGTTGTTCGGCAATTCCGACGTCGAAAGCGCGCGTCGGGAACGCGTTCGCGAAGAGATCGACGCCCGTGCCCGCCGGCATGGCAGCCGTAACCGCAACGATGCGGTCGTCTTTGGCCGCCTCCTTGATCAGGCTCTGAGCGAAGACCGTGGTGTAGGATGGCGCGCTCGCCTTGGACTTCGCGAGAGCGCCCGTCGCAACGTCGAACTTTCCGACGCCGTGATATTTGTCGCTGGAGACTTCGGCCGGGGCGTACCCTTTGCCTTTTTGGGTCGCGACGTGAATTAGAATCGGCCCGCTCTCAGCATCGCGAGCGGCCTCTAACGTCGTCACCAGAGCCTGCAGGTCGTGGCCATCGATTGGGCCCAGACAATGGAACCCCAACTCCTTGAAGAAGCCGCCGCCGGAATTCGAGCCGCTCACAGCGACTTGGCCAGGCGGCGATGTCCCCTCGGACACAGACGTCGGCAGGTCCTCAGCGACCGCGTCTCGTGAGCGCCGGAGCGTCGAGTTCGACAAACTGTCGAGAAAGGTATTTCGACATGGCGCCAACGGGTGGCGCGATGGACATGTCATTGTCGTTGAGAATGACGATAAGCCGAACGTTGCTCGCGCCGGCGTTGTTCAACGCTTCATACGCCATCCCGGCCGACATTGAGCCATCGCCGATCACCGCGATGACATTGTGTCTCTCGCCCCGTAGGTCGCGTGCGACGGCCATTCCCAACGCCGCCGAAATCGAGGTCGCTGCGTGCGCCGCGCCGAACGGATCATATTCGCTCTCCGAACGCTTCGTGAAACCCGACAGCCCGCCGCCGGCCCTCAAGGTGTTAATCCTGTCGCCCCGACCGGTGAGCATCTTGTGCGGATAGGCTTGATGTCCGACGTCCCAAATCAATCGGTCTTTCGGGGTGTCGAAGACGTAGTGAAGCGCAACCGTGAGTTCGACGACGCCAAGATTCGAACCGAGATGTCCACCTGTCGAGGACACGGCGCCGATAACGTCACTGCGAAGTTGGTCCGCGACATGGCGAAGGTCGGATGTATCGAGGAGACGCAGGTTTTTCGGATTCTCATAATCGATGAGCATAGTACGTGCTCCACTAACTACGGAACGAATAATTACGGAATGAATCGTTCAGCGGCTCAATAAATTTCCCGTGGAGCGGCGTTTGGACTCCGAAAGGTTCTACGGAAAAATATCACTGCACTCGGTCCGGGGCGAGCAGGTGCTGAAAGGCTCTGAAGCCATGCTTGACGCCGGCAGATGGTGGAAAAGCCTGAGGCCATTTTTGATCCTCTCCTCGCGACGATTTACCGAGGTTGTCTCGATTGATCGGGCTGCGCTCGTGCAATCTGGCTTGGACGAATTTCGCGAGATGCTGTTTGAAACGTTCAGGCCGACCAAAATGTTCCGTCATGGTAGCAAGCGAAAAGCAATTCTCCGTGACGTCGATAGCAGTGCTCCCGCGCGGCAGGGCGCGGCTCAAAAGTCCGAACGCCGTATCATTCGGCTCCGCCCAAACCCGCTCCGCACGCAGCAATTGTGACTCGGCGCTCTTCGAAGGGAGAGGCTCGGAAATTACCTATCCTGAGTCAATACACAATAAGATCGTGCAATCTGCGGCGCAGTTCCACAAAAGCGCATCTGTGGGGGCAGACGCCGGGCGGCGCCGACGCGGTTCACCCCGAGCGACCTAGCCCATTCCGAGTCGATCAGGGCCAACCGCGAGACATGCCTGGGTCCGCAGCGACGCCGAATGGACAAAGCGATTCTACGTCGGAATGCGGCGCCAATATGAATAGGCCGGATTGCCTGACGGCATCGGAATAGGCCGCTCGGTTTCGGCGCATGGCCACGAAGGCGTCAGATCGACTCTTTCGCCCAAGCAACGAGGTCGCGGGCGAGGCTGCCGAATGCTGCGTTTAACGCTGCGGTTGCCGCAGGCGTATCAGTCCCCGCGGCGGGAGCCGTAGCGCGGAAGCTTCGCGCCGCCGCGATCTTGCCATCGGCGCCGAGGAGCTTTGCAAAAAGCTCGACCTGCGCCTCGGGTTGGGGCGTAAGCGACACCTCGAAAGAGCGAATCTCGAGCAGAAGCTGAGCGTCGGGCGTGAATCCATCCGTCGACTTCGCGATATGCGCAAAGCCCGCGTTTTCGAAACTCTGCACGATCTTGGCTTGAATGAGTTTGGGAATGCTATCGGCCCATTGGCCCGCCTCCAGGGGTTGGAGCGCATCAGAGCTCGGCGCGACCAACACCTTCTGCGTGTCAAAAGCGACGAGCGCCGTCGGATCCGGCACGGCGATTTGCATTGTGAGGGACTTGGCGGCGGGATCGTCGGGGGCAGGAAACTCGGGAGCCGTGAGGTCGTAGGACAGCGGCGGCGCTTTGGGGGTCGCATTGCCTGTCATCTTCTCCAGCCCCTGGAGAATGGGATCGACCCGATCGGAATTGCGCGCCAGCGCGGCGGCAAAAGCGTCGATGTTGGCGATCGCTTCGTGCAGTGGCTTCGCGTTGTCCGCAAGAATCCCGTCGACTCGTCCCAAGACGACCTTTGCAGCTTGGGTCAGACTTTGGCTCTCGTCGGGGTTAGCGACGAGAAGCGGCGGTTCCCCATTGGGGCCGGGCTGCAATGCCGCGGTCGAGACGCCGCCCATCAGGGAGATGGTGGAGCCGCCCATGAGCCCCTGCGCGTCGATGCCGACCCGCGTGTCCTGCCGCACCGGCGTCGACGGTTCAACCGCGATTTGCGCCATCAAGACTTTGGGGTCCGCCGGGTCGAACCGCACCAGCGTAACCTCGCCTACGCGCAGTCCGTTGAAGAGAACGGCGACGCCTGGCCTCAGTCCGATCACGGGCGCATCGAAGCGGACGCGATAGAGCGCCAGCCCTTCAGGGCCCGCGACGCCGTGTAGCCAGTACACAAAAATGAAGCCGGCTACAGCGACGACGACGGTGAAAAGCCCTACGATGACGGAACGCGCTTGAGTTTCCATTTCCTCAGCCTCAATTTCAAGGCGTCGATGGCGCTCCCAACGGAGAGCCGCGAACGCCGCGAAAATATGCTTTCACCCAGGGATGCTCGGCCTCGAGCACCTCCGATAACGGACCGATCGCCACGATCTTGCCGTCGGCAAGAGCTGCGATGCGATCGCAAGCTGTTTGCAGAGTTTCGAGATCGTGGGTGGCCATGAATACGGTGACGCCCAGCGTCCGTTGCAGGGTGCGGATCAGGACGCCGAATTCACCCGCCGCAATCGGGTCGAGGCCGGATGTCGGCTCGTCGAGAAAGACGATTTTCGGATCAAGAGCCAGAGCGCGGGCGAGAGCGACGCGTTTGGTCATTCCGCCGGACAATTCCGCCGGATATTTGTCGCCGTCCTCCGGGTTCAAGCCGACCATTTCAAGCTTTGCGGTCGCGATCTCTCGCATCAGGCGTGGCGGCGTCTCGAGGAACTCCCGGATGGGGAATTCGATGTTTTGAAATACCGTCAGCGAAGAGAAAAGCGCTCCTTGCTGGTAGAGAACGCCCCACCGCCGCTCCAGCGACTGCATCTCCTGTCGGCTCGCTCGATCCTGATCCACGCCGAAGATTTCAATGCGCCCCGACCGTTTGGGCGTCAGACCCAACATGGTGCGCAGAAGAACCGATTTTCCGCCGCCGGAAGCGCCGACAAGGCCGAGGATTTCGCCGCTATCGACGTCCAGAGAGAGATGGTCGAGTACGATCTGGTCGCCAAAACCGACCACGAGATCTCTCACCCGAATTGCGACAGGCGCCGCGAATTCCGCCATCGCTCACATGCCGATCGAGGAAAAGAACATGGCGAAAAGCCCGTCGAGGACGATGACCAGAAAGATCGACTTCACCACCGAGGACGTCGTCCGCAAGCCCAGGGATTCCGCACTGCCCTTCACCTGCAAGCCCTCAGTGCAAGCCACCCAGCCTATCACTAGGGCCATGAACGGCGCTTTGATCATGCCGACCTCGAAATCGGCGATCGACACCGATTCCTGGAGCCGGGCGACGAAGAGACTCGGCTCCATGCCGTAAATGAACGCGACGACCCCACCGCCGAAAAGCGCGGCCATCGAGCCGATGAATGTCAACAGGGGAAGCGCAACCATCAATGCTATGATCCTGGGCAGAACCAGGACTTCGAGAGGATTCCGGCCCATCGTTCGCAGGGCGTCGATCTCCTCGCGCATCTTCATCGACCCGAGCTCGGCGGTGTAGGAGCTGCCGGATCGACCCGCGACCATGATGCAGACGATCAGCACGCCAATCTCGCGAAGCGTCAGAATGCCAACGAGATCGACGACATAGTCGTCGGCGCCGAACTGCCGGAAATGGAAAAATCCCTGCTGAGCGATGATCGCGCCGATAAGCAACGTGATCAGGACAATGATTGGCACGGAGCGTAGACCGACCCGATCGAGCTGATTGGCGATAGACGTGAAGCGAAAGCGCCGCGGCGCCAATATGGCGCCGCCGAACAATGTCACGAGGGCGCCGATCGTGGCTGCGTAGCGGAGCGCCTCCGCGCCCGCGTCCTCGACTCCTCGCCCGATATCCGCAAGGCGTGCGAGCGGCCAAGTCACCCGATTGGGAGCGGGTATGACGCGTCGGTTGCTTTGGCGCACCGCGTCGAAAAGGCCGCGGAAGCGTTCGGGAAAACGCGTCAGAGACACGGCGCGCGGGCGTCCGTCGCCGCGCATGAGGCGCTCCAAGATCCAGGCGCCGAATGTGTCGAATTCTCCAACGCCGCCCATATCGATACCCAGGCGCAGGGCTTCATTGGGATGCGCGCCCTCGAGCATGGCCTCGATTTGCGCGGCATTGTCGGCGTTCCAGGATCCCAGCCCCATGACCTCGAGTTGGTCCGGGTCAGCCTTCCAAATGACAAGGGGTTCCGAATTCATGTCTCGGGTCCGTGGTGGGGCCGCACTGAAGGGGAAGCATCGACGCTCGGTCTGAGGACCGCCTCCGCGGCCTCAGGGCTGGTGGCGAAGCGTGATCGTGACCTGCGAGAGGTCGCCGCTTTGCGCGCGGATTTTGACGGATTGTTCGGACCCATGGGTCGTCACGGTTACGGCTGCGGTAAATGTCTGTCCTCTCGCCGTCACCTGGATAAGTCCTTTCGAATCCCTCCCGGAGATTCCGCCCGAAACATTCTTGCTGACTTCATTCCAGTTTCCAAGGATGGCGCCGTCCTTATCGCTAAGCGCGATGCGCAAGTCGAAATTGTAGCTGTCGCTGGCGCAGCGAAGAGTTTGATCCAAATTCTCGCCGCCTCCGCTCACCGCATAGGTCGCGTCGCATCGCAGACGCTCGGTCGTCCCGTTCGTCAGGGCAATCGACCCGTCGCCGGCCCACTTGCCCGAGAGGCCGTCGAAGGGCTGCGCCGATTGAGCGCGCGCGCATTCGAGAGGAGGCAGAAGCACGACTGCTGCCGACAGAACGACCAGTATCGGAATTGAACGCGATAGCGTCGACATTAAAGAGGCCATTGGGCGAGTTCCATTTTGGTTTCCGCAAACTTCCGAAGCGAGAACCGCCAGATCTAATTGACTGTTTGAGCGCCGAGCCGCCGAAAGTCGTGACTTTCCAAACCAATACATACACTAGCGCGCACAATTGCGACGACGTAAGCCCCACCTCAACCCTCTAAAACGCGCAACATAGGTCGCGGTTCCGAACCGTCACTTGACCCGTTCAAACTTGGCCGATCAACCGCGGGCCGAACGGAATGGAGCGCAAACCCTTGACCGCGGCCACGGAGAACAGCAGCGCGCCGGCGAATACGATTCCAGCCTTTACCACCGCCGGAATCTGAAGGTCCATCAAAGCGAACTGCAACCAAACGAGCGGCGCATAATGTATAACGTAAATGCCCATGGCGTTGTTCGACAGAACGTCCAGCCATCGCGCGCGCGCAGCGCCAAAGCGCATGCACAAGGCCATCACGAAATAGAAGCTGCTCGTTCCGGCCAGGACGTAGCTGAGGTCGGCCGCGATCTGCAGCGGCAAAGAGACCGGCGACGACAGGCTCAAACTCCATCCGGTGAGCGCCATCCAGAGCAACAGCGAAACGAACGCTCGCAGACCCCAAACCTTCCAACGCGGTCCCCAGGCGCCGTCGAGGTCGAGCAGGCCACGCTCGCGGCCATGAACGCCGACGCCAAATCCCGCAAGATAATATACGGCATAGAGTAGCGGTCGGCTGAATTGAAAAGAAAACGGCCCGTGATCTGACCAATTCCACGGCGTGAAGGCGAGAGCGAGCGGAACGTAGGCGAGAGCCGCCGCGATCGTCAGTCCGATGAAATAACGGCCCGGTCGTGTAGCGCCGTCAGCCGACAAACGACCGAGGAACACGATCGCTCGGGGCGCGAAACGCTGCAGCGCGGGCGGCGCCAAGGTTACGACGAACAACAGCCAAAGGAACCACATCGGGCCATTGGGCAGAAATGGCAACGCCAGATAGCTATACAAATATTCGACGACGCTAGGATCGATCGCAGTCACCCGGTATGCGGGATAAAGCGCGATCGGGGCAACCACGACGACGCCGAAAACAAATGGGCCGCCGAGCCGCAGCAGTCGATCGGCCAAGAACCTTCCGCTTCCCTTGCGCGACAGGCTCGGCCACGCGAATAGGCCAGAAAGGAAGAACATCCCCGCCATCAAGTAAACATCCTGCCAGGCGCATAGAATGTCGAAGCCGAAAAAACGATGAGAATCGACGATCGGAAACGCGCGCCACTCAAAGGGCGGCTGATCGAATCCGACTGACGGCGCTTTGACAAATCCGAGATAGGCCAATGCTGAATGGAAGCCCAATAGGACAAGAATGAATGCCCCCCGGAGATTTCCAAGCGCGAGACTCAAACGGTCGGCGCAAATGGCGTCGGGCTCGTGCCGCAGAGCTTGGGCGAGTGTGCTTGCGACGTTGATCGGTTGATCCGGCAGCAGTTGCGCGCCGCGAGCGAGCGGGATGAATTCGCCCTCCGGCGCATGCCTGAAGGCAAGCGCGATCGCCTCTTGGCGTTCAGAGTCTTCGCCCGTGACTTTGTCAGCATAGTTCGACAAGAGAGGCGATCCCCCGTTGCCTAGTCCGTTAGTCCCCGCTCAATCTCGCATTCCGGGTCGCTGGGTCACGCGGATGCTTGGACGCGAGATTGGTGATCGGCGACTCGATCTGCGAGAACCTTGATCAGAATTAGAACGACGCCTGACATTAGAACGACGCCTGACGCCGCTCGCAATGCGAGCGACGCCATTTGAGCCCGCGAGAAGCAACTGCCCGCAGCAGCGAATGCGGCTGGCCTTCGGATGCCGGCGGCAGATGATTCTCGATCTCTATTCGTGTCAACTCTTTGAGCCGTTCCACCGCCCCTCATATTCGAATGGCGGCGCCGCTTTGAGCTGGTCTGCCGTGGCGTCCATATTCGCATGCCACTTTTTGGCGGCGGTGTCGTAGTCGATTTTCACCGCGCCAGTGTCGACAACCACATAGTGGGTGCCCATCCCAAGGAACCCACCCACCGAAAGCACGTAACCTTTGACCGCCTTCGAACCGTCGAACGCGACATCCTGGATCTTACCGATGTCGTGTCCCGCCGTGTCTTGGATGTCCAGGCCGATGACATTCGAAGCCAGCAGGTCTGAGGGTTGCAGGCTTACGAACCGTGGCGCGGCCGCATCGGCGAGCGCCGTCCCGGCCAAAAGAATGGCGCTCAATGCAATGAGAGAGGATTTGCGCATAGGACTCTCCGTGTTGGGTTCAGTGAGATCCGCATCGGATCGATCGCTAAACGCGGCAGCGTCGGAAACGATCCGCGCCCGAAATGAGCTGGGCGCGTCGATCGGGATCTCGTGGGGCGCTCGCCTTTCCTCGAGCAGCTTATGGCCGCCTGCGGCGCCGTTCGGGCGATAGTCATCGCCAGTTCGCAAGAGTCCGTCGGAACTCTGCGGGACTTCGCGCATTACGTCGCAATCGCATCGCGTATTGACCGCGCGACGATCACCCAGGGAGCATGAAAATGGGCCTCTTTTCCAAAGACATTCAGACCATCGACGATCTCTTCGTTCATCAGCTCAAGGATATCTATTACGCCGAGAAGCAGATCGTGAAGAATCTCCCGACGATGATCGAAAAGGCCAGCGATAAAGCGCTGAAGCAAGGTCTCGGCGCCCATCTCGAGGAGACCAAAAATCACGTTCGCCGGCTTGAGCAAGTTTTCGCCATGCACGGCGTCGAGCCGGCGGCAGTCGATTGTCCCGCGATCGACGGCATCATCAAAGAAGCCAAGGAAGTGTCAGGCGAGATTGCCGATGCGAGCGTGTTGGACGCCGGAATCACCGCGGCGGCGCAAGCCATCGAGCACTATGAGATTGCCCGCTATGGGACGTTGGTGGCGTGGGCCAAGCGACTGGGACGCGATGACTGCGCGGATCTGCTCCGCCAGACTCTGGAAGAAGAAAAAGCGGCCGACAAAAAGCTGACCGAAGTGGCGGTAAGCCACGTCAATCGCCGGGCGGCTTAGTCAGTCATTCCACCCGTCGCGATGCCCGGCATAACCGTAAAACGGCTTCGGGCTCGCGACGGATATCAGCCCTTTCGGTGGGCTGGCAAATTGGGCTCTGAACGTTCGCCGACATCGCTCGGTCCATTGGTCTTTTCGGCGGCATAGTCCTCGACCTCTGTGGCGTACGGCTGTCGTTCCTGACGCTGTCGGTCAGCCGCAGGAACCGCGGCCGCGCGCGCCCCTCTGCCGCTTGAGGCTTTAGGATGGCCTTTCATTGTTGTCTCCTTTTCGTATTTCGCACTCGCCGTCGGCGGGATGGTTACGCTCGGCATGACTTGGAGCGGCCCTTCGAGGCCCGCGATTTTTGCGGCGCGGCGCCAATCACTCGCCTGCCGACAGCGCGCCAAAAAGCGCGCGCGACAACAGCGCCGGATTGCTGCGTCGCCCGGCACAGACCGGCGTTATTCCGAGCGACCCAGGCTGCCGCGTGAACGCGGCAATGATCCGGTTGCGGCGACGACCAATGCTCGAAGCCGCTATTGGGTGGGCGATCCCTATTCGGTCGCGCTTTCATCAGACGGTTCGCCCGAGACGATCTTGCGCTCCTGCTCAGCTGCGTCTTCCTCTTCGATAATCGCTTGCGCTGTGCGCCAGTGCCGTTTCTCCTGGCCCTCGGGACAGCCTTCTTCTTGCCACATGAAAAAGGCGATCTCGCGGGCGCGCTCGTTTCGGTCTTTCATCTGGGTCACTCCCGTTCCCTGCAGGCGGCGCTGGGTTTTCTCTGGGCGAAACGCAAGCACCCGCCCGAGATCCGTCATGTGGAAAACCGCCCAATGAGCCGAAGGTTCCCTTCATCGGCTGCCCCGCGCTACAACGGCCGTCATTTCGCCGCCGTCCTGCTCGCGATTTCGCAGGTGAACAAATCATCCTCGTCGGCAGCCCGATTGGCGTTGGAACCGGTAAGGCCATCGCGTCGTTAAACACGATGAACGCCGGGATTTTCCACTCACCGTGCGCGCTTTGGACTTGGCGCGATTGGCGCCAACAGCTGCCGCTTGGGAGCTGGAAGACTTGGGAGCTGGAAGAGAAGCAGTGAACGTGCGCGACGCGAATCGCCGCTTCGACGTCTCAGACCGGCCCGCGTATTCGTCGCAGTCAGCCGCTTCAAAAACCGAGAGACGAAGAAAATCCCCGCGCTCGGGGGGTAACCGACCGAAATCGCCCTAGGTTTGCCGGGCTTTGAATTTTGGTTGGTTCTCAAAGAGTGGATGGTGGAGCCAGACGGAATCGAACCGACGACCTCTTCAATGCCATTGAAGCGCTCTCCCAACTGAGCTATGGCCCCAGATCTTTTTCGTCGCGTGGCCGCGCTCCATTGGGGTGGGGCGGGTTCGTCCAAGCGCGCGGCTTATAACCGCAAAGGCGCTCGCCCGACAAGGGCGGTTCGCGCGAATTTTACGCTTCTCGCTTCGGATCGTGGACTCAGGGCTCCTCGTCAGGCGCGATGTCGCCGTCGATCAGATTGGTGACGTCGTCCTCGTCTTCCTCTTCGGCTTCGAGGAACGGATCGTCGGGCTCGGCTTCCTCGCCCTCCTCGACTTCGATGTCCTCGACCGCGGGGTCGGCGCCGGCGGCCTTCTCCTCGGTCGCCTCGACCTCGTCGAGCGAAACCAATTCGACGCCGGCGGGCGCCGGGGCTTCCTCTTCCTCGACCTCCACCTTCGCGCTGGCGCGCTCGACGCGCGCGGCGCCGTGGAAGACCGTGCCGCACTTGGGGCAGAGGATCGGTTCTTTATTCAGGTCGAAGAACTTTGCGCCGCAGTTCTGGCATTGGCGCTTGGCTCCAAGCTCGGGTTTGGCCAAGGCGAGGTTTCCCTGATCCTAAGGATGGCTGCGTTTGGTCGCTCCGGTTAGTCGGGCCCGCAGCCTGTGTCAATGCGTTTCGCACACGAGGTCGACAGGCCCCAAAGAGGGTGTTACGAGCCCCTGCCCCAGCCTCGCCGGGCCGCCGGCGCGGCCAAAATACGTGAGCTGGAATGTCCTCGTCTTCGCCGCCCGCCGCCCAGCCGCTCAGCGCCGAGCGCAGCGGCCCGCTGCGCGGGCGCGCCCGTCCGCCCGGCGACAAGTCAATCTCGCATCGCGCCTTCATCTTCGGGCTGCTCAGCCGTGGCGACACGCAAATCGAGGGCCTGCTCGAGGGCGACGACGTGCTGCGCACCGGGGCCGCGTGCCGGGCGCTCGGCGCGCGTATCGAACGGCTCGGCGAAGGGCGCTGGCGCGTGAGCGGACTTGGCGTCGGCGCGCTGCTCGATCCGCGCGACACGCTCGATTTCGGCAATGCCGGCACCGGCTCGCGGCTGATGATGGGCGTGGTCGGCGGCCACGGCATCCTCGCCACATTCGACGGCGACGCCTCGCTGCGTAAACGGCCGATGCGGCGCATTCTCGATCCCTTGCGCCTGATGGGCGCGCAGGTCGTCGCCGAAGCCGAGGGCGGCCGCTGCCCGATCACGCTGCGCGGCGCCGCCGACCCGGCGCCGATCCTCTATCGCACGCCGGTCGCCTCGGCGCAGATCAAGTCGGCGGTGTTGCTCGCGGGCCTCAACGCGCGCGGCCGCACCACGGTGATCGAAGCGGAAGCCTCGCGCGACCACACCGAAAAAATGCTCGCCCATTTCGGCGCCGAGGTGACCGTCGAGCCGGAGGGCGAGGGACGCAAGATCACGCTCACCGGCCGCCCTGAATTGAGGCCACGGCCGGTGGTCGTGCCGGTCGATCCTTCGTCGGCCGCCTTCCCGATCGTCGCCGCGCTAATCGCGCCGGGCTCCGACATCGTGGTCGAGGGCGTGATGATGAACCCGCTGCGCACCGGCCTGGTAACGACGCTGCTTGAGATGGGGGCGCGCATCGA
Organism: uncultured Alphaproteobacteria bacterium; assembly: GCA_963835215.1. GTDB lineage: Bacteria > Pseudomonadota > Alphaproteobacteria > Rhizobiales > Beijerinckiaceae > Roseiarcus. The sequence continues at coordinate 547,528 of CAWIES010000002.1, forward strand.
GGTGCTCGACCGGCGCCAAGAGGGCGGCGAGGACGTCGCCGATTTGCGCGTGCGCGCCAGCGAACTCATGGGCGTCGAGGTGCCCGCCTCGCGCGCGCCCTCGATGATCGACGAATATCCGGTTCTCGCAGTCGCCGCAGCCTTCGCCAGCGGCCAAACGCGAATGAACGGGTTGCATGAGCTTCGCGTCAAAGAGAGCGACCGCCTCGACGCGGTCGCGGCCGGCCTCGTCGCCGCCGGCGCAGATCACGAGATCGTCGGCGACGACCTGATCGTGCGCGGCGACGGCCGTCCGCCGGCGGGCGGCGGCCTCGTCGCCACCCATCTCGATCACCGCATCGCCATGAGCTTCCTCGTCATGGGCCTCGCCTCGCGCCAGCCGATGGCGGTCGACGACGCGGCGATGATCGCCACCAGCTTCCCGAGCTTTCGATCGCTGATGGAGGGCCTCGGCGCCCGCTTTCGGTGAGAGCGGCGCTAATGCGCGCGCTGGACCGCGAAATCGACGGCGTCGCGCAGCGCGTGTTTCCACGGCGAGGGTGAGAACAGTTCGAGCGCGTCGCGCGCCATCGCGCCGTAGTGGCGGGCACGCTCCACGGTGTCTTCGAGCGCGCGGTGCTTCTTCATCAGCGCCAGCGCCAGTTCCAGATCGCCCTCTGCAATCTCGCCGCGCTCCAGCGTGCGCCGCCAGAACTCGCGGTCCTCGATCGAGCCGCGCCGGAACGACAGCACCACCGGCAGCGTGATCTTGCCTTCGCGGAAATCGTCGCCGACGTTCTTGCCGAGCTTGGCCGCCGAGCCGCCGTAATCGAGCGCATCGTCGATCAACTGGAAGGCGATGCCGAGATTGGCGCCGTAGCCACGGCAGGCTTCGATCTCCGCCTTGCCGCGCCCGGCGAGGATCGGCCCGACTTCGCAGGCGGCGGAAAACAGCGCGGCCGTCTTGGCGCGGATCACCGCGAGATAGGCGTCCTCGCTGGTTGCGGTGTCCTTGGCGGCGGAGATTTGCATCACTTCGCCCTCGGCGATCACCGCCGCGGCGCTCGAGAGCACATCGAGACAAGGCAGGGAACCGACCTCGACCATCATCTTGAACGCTTGGCCAAGCAGAAAATCGCCGACCAGCACGCTCACCTCATTGCCCCACAGCACCCGCGCGGCGGCTTTGCCGCGCCTGAGATCGCTCTCGTCGACCACGTCGTCGTGCAGCAGCGTCGCGGTGTGCATAAACTCGACCGCGGCGGCGAGCTTGATGTGGCCTTCGCCGCCATAACCGCACAGACCGGCCGAAGCGAGCGTGAGGATCGGCCTGAGCCGCTTGCCGCCTGACGAGATCAGGTGGTTCGCCACCTCAGGGATCATCGTCACGTCCGAGCCGGTGCGCGCGAGGATCGTCTGGTTGACCTTCTCCATGTCGGCCGAGACCAGTCCGACCAGACGCTCGATCTGCCTTTCGGGCGACTTCTCTTCGAGCGGAATCACGATGCCCACGGACGCTTCCCTTGCCAGAGCGACACGCCGCGACCATAAAGTTGCTGAGGCGAGCCGGCAAGGGCGCCGCCGGGCGAGAGAGTTGTATGGTCGAGCTCGTTCGCACCAATGATCTGGTGCTGATTTCCTTCGTCGAGAGCCTGCTTCGAGAAGCCGGCCTGCGCTTTTTCGTCGCCGACCAGCACATGAGCGCGATCGAAGGATCGCTCGGCTTCCTGCCGCGCCGCATCCTGATCGACGGCGACCAACTCGAGCAGGCGCGCCGGCTGCTCAGCGAAGCCGGCCTGTCGCGCGAACTCTCCGATGGCTGAGGGCGAGGCGATGAGCCTCGACGCGATCCTCGGCGGCCGGCTGCAACTTCGCCAGAAGCGCAACGGCCACCGCGTCGGGCTCGACGCCGTGCTGCTCGCGGCCGCGGCGGGCGCGCCGGTCGCGCGGCTGATCGATGTCGGCGCCGGCGTTGGCGCTGTTGGCCTCGCGCTGTTGCAACGCTGGCCTCAAGCTCACGGCGAACTCGTCGAGATCGATTCCGCGCTCGCTGCGCTCGCCGAGGAGAACGCCGCGCTCAATGGCCTCGCGGCGCGCGCGCGGATTGTCGTCGCCGACGCGCTTTCGCCGAAGAGCCGTCGCGCGGCGGGGCTGGTCGATGAAGCCGCCGATCTCGTCGTCGTCAATCCGCCCTATCTCGCCGCCGAGTGCGGCGCGCGTCTCGCCCGATCCGCTGCGGGCGCGCGCGCATGTCGCGGGCGAGGAACCGGCGGCGCTCGCCGAATGGGTGGTCGCCTGCCTCGCACTGCTCAGGCCCGGCGGGCGGTTCATCATGATCCAGCGCGCCGACGCGCTGCCCGCCCTGCTGCCGGCGTTCGAGCGCCGGCTCGGCGACATCGCGTTGCGCCCGGTCCACCCGCACGCCGATGCGCCGGCGATCCGGATGCTGATCTCAGGGGTCAAGGGCTCGAAGGCGCCTCTTTGCCTCTTGCCCGGCTTGACCCTGCATGAACCGGACGGCGCGACCGCGCCGCTCGCCGCGGCGATCCAGCGCGGGGAAGCGTTTCTTTAGAGAGCCGGCGGATCGCCGCTCAGTAGCGATACTGATCGGCCTTGAACGGGCCCTGCTGCGACACGCCGAGGTATTTCGCCTGTTGGTCGGTGAGCTTGGAGAGCTTGGCGCCGACCTTGGCGAGATGCAGCGAGGCGACCTTCTCGTCAAGATGCTTGGGCAGGGTATAGACCTGCTTGTCGTATTGCCCCGGCTTGGTGAACAGCTCGATCTGCGCCAACGTCTGGTTGGTGAAGGACGCCGACATCACGAACGAGGGATGGCCGGTCGCGTTGCCGAGATTCACCAGGCGGCCTTCCGACAGCAGGATGATGCGGCTACCGCTGGCGAACTCGATCTCGTCGACCTGCGGCTTGATATTGTTCCACTTGAGATTGCGCAGAGCGGCGACCTGGATCTCCGAATCGAAGTGGCCGATGTTGCAGACGATCGCGCGATCCTTCATCGTCCGCATGTGCTCGATGGTGATGACATCGACGTTGCCGGTGGCGGTGACGAAGATGTCGGCGCGCGGCGCGGCGTCCTCCATCGTCGTGACTTCATAGCCTTCCATCGCCGCCTGCAGCGCGCAGATCGGATCGACTTCGGAGACCATCACGCGGCAGCCGGCGTTGCGTAGGCTCGCCGCCGAGCCCTTGCCGACGTCGCCAAAGCCAGCGACCATCGCCACCTTGCCCGACATCATCACGTCGGTGCCGCGGCGGATGCCATCGACCAGCAACTCGCGGCACCCGTAGAGGTTGTCGAACTTCGACTTGGTGACGCTGTCGTTGACGTTGATCGCCGGCCACAGAAGCGTGCCCTCCTTGGCCATCAGATAGAGGCGATGCACGCCGGTGGTCGTCTCCTCGGTGACGCCGCGGATCGCGGCGGCGTTCTTGGCGTACCAGCCGGGCTTGCTGTTGAGGCGCGCCTTGATCGCGGCGAACAGCACTTCCTCTTCTTCGTTCGAAGCCTTGTCGAGAAACGCCGTGTCGCCCTTTTCGGCGCGCAGGCCGAGGTGGATGAGCGCCGTCGCGTCGCCGCCGTCGTCGAGGATCATGTTCGGGCGCGCCGCCGTCGGCCCATTCGAAAATGCGGTGGGTGTATTCCCAGTAATCCTTCAGGCTCTCGCCCTTGATCGCGAATACCGGCGTGCCCGCGGCCGCGATCGCCGCTGCGGCGTGGTCCTGGGTCGAATAGATGTTGCACGAGGCCCAGCGCACGTCGGCGCCGAGCGCCTTCAGCGTCTCGATCAGCACGGCGGTCTGGATCGTCATGTGCAGCGAGCCGGCGACGCGCGCGCCCTTGAGCGGCTGCGTCGCGGCAAATTCTTTCCTCGTCGCCATCAGGCCGGGCATTTCGGTCTCGGCGATCGAAATTTCCTTGCGCCCGTAGTCTGCGAGGCCGAGGTCGGCGACGGCGTAATCGGCGGTTTTGCTCATGATCGGGGCGTCCCTGTCGGCTGCGATGTGCGCCGCTCGCTTAGCAAATCTGCCGCCGGATCGCAATAAAGATATAAGCAAGTCTTTATATGGATTGCCGGAAACAGGCGAAAACGCGCCGTCACAGCCGCGATCTGACTCCGCTCGCCGGCCGTAAAATTAACTTTGCTCAGGGGATAGGCGCGCTAGGGCTTGTCTTTGCCGCGCCAACCAGTGGTATAAGCAAGAACCAAGCCGCGATGCGGCAGGCGCGTGTGCGGCGGTAAACGGCTGGTGGGTTGGGATGGCGTTGGCGAACCGATTGGCGATGCGGCAAGGCCAGTCGATGGTCCTGACGCCGCAACTTCTGCAGGCGATCAAGCTGTTGCAGATGCCCAACGCCGAACTTTCCGCCTTTATCGAAGCCGAACTGGAGCGCAATCCATTACTCGAACGGGCCGAGGAAACGCCCGCGTTTGAGCCGTCGACCGAATCTGGCCCGCCCGAAACGGCGCCGGCGGAGGTCGAAGCGGGAGATTGGGCCTCCGAGGCCCTGGAATCCGATCACGGCGAGATGGCGGCCAATCTCGGCACCGAGATCGACAACGCCTTTGAGATCGAGCGCCCGACGGCGCCCGCCCCCGCCGCAGCGAGCGACGAAGGCCAGGGCCTGTCGGCGACTTCCTGGAGCGGGGCGGGCGGGCGCGGCGGCGATGACGCGGCGCCCGACCTAGCCGCCTATGTGGCCCAGCCGGTCAGCTTTTCCGAACATCTGACGCGCCAGGCGACGATGGTCGTGCACGACCCCGGCGACCGGATGATCGCCGCCGCGCTGATCGACGCGCTCGACGAGGCGGGCTATCTCCCCGTGGCGCTCGAAGAGATCGCCAAGCGGGTCGGGGCGCCGCTCTCCCGCATCGAGGGCGTGCTGATCCTGTTGCAGGGCCTCGAGCCGACGGGCGTGTTCGCCCGCAATCTCGCCGAGTGCCTGGCGCTGCAACTCATCGAGCGCGATCGCTACGACCCGGCGATGCAGGCGCTGATCGACAACCTGCCGGCGCTTGCGCAGGCGCGACTTCGCCACGCTGCGCCGCGCCTGCGGCGTCGATGACGACGACCTCGCTGACATGATCGCCGAGATCAGCCGACTCGACCCCAAACCCGGCCGCGGCTTTGGCGCGGCGCCCGAGCCGCCCGCGATTCCCGACGTCTTCGTCACCGCCGCGCCGGACAGTTCCTGGCGCATCGAACTCAACAGCGACGCTCTGCCGCGGGTCCTCGTCAACGAGACCTACGCCGCACAAATCAAGCGCGGCGCGGCGCGCGAAGAGGACCGGCAATATCATCTCCGCCAGTTTGCAGACCGCGAATTGGCTGACCAAGAGCCTCGAGCAGCGCGCGCGCACGATCCTCAACGTCGCCTCCGAGATCGTGCGCCGCCAGGACAGCTTTCTCATCGAAGGCGTGGCCGGCCTCGGCCGCTCAACCTGAAGGCGGTCGCCGACGCGATCGGCGTCCATGAATCGACGGTCTCGCGCGCCACCTCCAACAAGTTCATCCAGACGCCGCGCGGCCTGTTCGAAATGAAATATTTCTTCACCACCTCGATCGCCTCGGTGGCGAACGGCCCCGCGCAGGCGCATTCGGCCGAGTCGGTCCGCTATCAAGCATCAAGCAGATGATCGACGCCGAGAGCCCCGCCGACGTGCTGTCGGACGACGTCATCGTCACCCGCCTGCGCGTCGCCGACATCGTCGTCGCGCGTCGCACGGTCGCCAAGTACCGCGACAATCTACGCATTCCTTCGTCGGTCGAACGGCGACGAACCAAAATGGCCGATTTGCGCCCCATCGGCGCCGCGCCTGAGTCGCTAAGTCTTTAATCTACATTCGCTTATTTGCTCCGCGGGGCGCCGATCGGCCTACGCGATTGACTTCGCTTCGCGGGGCTTCTAACGCTACGCGCGCGAACCAAGCGAAGCGTGTGGCTGGCGCGAATTCAGACGTTGCAAGCGCAGTGTCGAGGCGCCGGCAGAACATCCCGACGCCGCGAAGTTGAAGATCGCCGCGGGCGGATGGACTTGGAGCGATCAGGAGAGGCCTAGCGATCGATGCCATTGAGAGTGTCCGGAAAGAATCTCGACATCGGCGAATCGCTGCGCGCGCATGTGCTGGAAAGAATCGAAGCGATCATGGCGCACTACCATGACGGTCGCGTCAGCGGACATGTCGTGATCTCGCGCGAAGGTTCGGGCTATCGCGCCGACTGCTCGCTGCACCTGAGTTCGGGCGTCGACCTTCAGGCCGAGGGCAGGGCCCACGAGCCCTATCGCCAGCTTCGAATCACGCGCTCGACAAGATCGAGCGGCGCCTCCGCCGCTACAAGACCCGCCTCAAGGCGCGCAGCACGGCGAGCGAGCCCGATCAAAGCGCGACGATGCGAGCGCGATGCAGGTCGCCGAGCTACAAGATCGAGGCGCCGGACGAGGTGGAAGAGGCGTCGACGATTATAAGCCCGTGGTGGTCGCAGAAGGTTCGCGGCCGCTCAAAAGCCTGTCCGTCGCCTCGGCCGTCGCCGAACTCGATCTCGGCGGCGCGCCGGTGGTCGTTTTTCAGCACGCCGGCAGCACGCGGGTGAATATCGTCTACCGCCGCGCCGACGGCGCGATCGGCTGGCTCGATCCCCATTAGCGCGCCGACGCGACCGCCGGCCCTTCCTCCCCTCCCGAGCACCCGATGGCTCTGACTGATATCCTCTCGCCCGACGCGATTTTTTCCGCGCTACGCGTCAACGGCAAGAAGCAGGCGCTGCAAGAGATGAGCGAGCGCGCCGCGCAGGTCTCCGGACTGCCGGCGCGCGAGATTTTCGACTCGCTGCTGCAACGCGAACGGCTGGGCTCGACCGGGGTCGGCGACGGCATCGCCATTCCGCATGGCAAGCTCGCCAAATGCACCGGCATTTTCGGCATTTTCGCGCGGCTCGAGCGATCGATCGACTTCGAGGCGCTCGACGGCCTGCCGGTCGACCTGATCTTCTTGCTGCTCGCGCCAGAGGCCGCCGGCGCCGACCATCTCAAGGCGCTGGCGACGATCGCCCGCGTGCTGCGCGCGCCCAGTCTGGCGGCGCAATTGCGGGCGACGCGCGATGCCTCCGCGATCTATTCGCTGCTGACGCAGGCCCCGGCCTCGAACGCGGCGTGAGGCTTCTTTAAGACGAGGGAATCCGATGAAGGCGCGCGTCACCGTCACCCTGAAATCGGGCGTTCTCGATCCGCAGGGCAAAGCGATCGAGGGCGCGCTGAAGTCGCTCGGGGTCGAGGGAATCGCCAAGGTCCGGCAGGGCAAGGTGTTCGACATCGAGCTCGACTCGGGCGACCGCGCCGCCGCTCAGCGCCAGCTCGCACAGGCGTGCGAAAAGCTGCTCGCCAACACCATCGTCGAAGATTACGCGGTGGCCTATGAATAGGCCGCTGCGCGCCGCCGTCATCGTCTTTCCCGGCTCCAATCGCGAAGGCGACGTCGCTCGCGCGTTGCAAAAGGCGAGCGGCGAGGCGCCGGCCTTCGCGTGGCACGACGGACCGCCAATTGCCGCCGGGAACGGATCTCGTCGTGCTGCCGGGCGGATTCTCCTACGGCGATTATTTGCGCTGCGGCGCGATCGCCGCGCGCGCCCACATCATGGACGCAGTCGGAACCCACGCCGAGCGCGGCGGGCTGGTGCTTGGCATGTGCAATGGCTTCCAGATTCTGTGCGAGGCCGGGTTGCTGCCCGGCGTGCTGATGCGCAACGCGCGCCGCCGCTTCGTCTGCCGCATGCAGCACTTGCGGGTGGAGAACGCCGCGACGCCCTTCGCCAAACTCTATGCGTCGAGGCCAGGTGATCAAGGTCGCGATCGCCCATGGCGAAGGCAATTTCACCATCGACCCGGCGGGCCTCGCCGAATTGGAGAGCGCGGGGCGCGTCGCCTTCCGCTATTGCGACGCGAATGGCGCGGTCGGCGGCGAAGCCAACCCCAACGGCTCGGTCAACGACGATCGCCGGCGTCTACAGCGCGCGCTTCAACGTGCTCGGCCTGATGCCGCACCCGGAAAATCTCATCGACCCGCTGGTCGGCGGCATCGATGGCCGCGCCATGTTCAACGGCCTGGCGGCCTGAACAGCCGATGTTCGTCGTAATCTTGTCGCCTTGATCTAGCCTACGTCTGTCCACAAGACTTGAGCCGCATGAACGATTCGCTCGAACGCCTATACGCTTCGGTGGTCGCCGCCAGGGGTCGCGATCCCACGGTTTCGCGCACCGCCAAGCTGTTTCGCGACGGCGTGCAGAAGATGGCCAAGAAACTGATCGAGGAAGCGATCGAGGTCGGCCTCGACGCTGTGCAGATGAACCGTGAGGCGGCGATCCTGGAGAGCGCCGATGTGCTCTATCAGCTTGCTGTCATCTGGGCCGAATGCGGCATCGCGCCGGGCGACGTGCTTGACGAGATCGACCGGCGCGAGCGCGTCTACGGGATCGCCGAAAAACTGCCCAAGCAGGCGAGCGCCGCGCAGGCGCGTCGCCTGTTGGTTGCCGCGCCGGGGCGCAAAGTCGTATCCTGACGCCGTATCTTGAACCAAAGCCCGGCGCGTGATGCAACGCCGACGCTTTGCGCTTGAACTGGGAAGTGCGCGCGGTCAAATCCGCGCGTCGGAGGAGGCCGCTGGGCAGATCGTCCGCGCGCCGCCGCAAAGTCGACGGAGGCCGCGTTGAGCGAGAGCAAGATGGACGACCGACTTGCGCGTCTCTTCCCAGATCGCGGGGATTCGCCAGATCGCGTCGAACCGACCGTGGGCATCCCAGCCATCGACCCTTCGCCCGGCGAACCGCTACCCGCCCCCTCGCCCGCGCCGCCGGTGGCGATCGAACCGCCCACGCCCCCCGCCCCGCCGCGCGAACCGCTGCTCTACGCTGACTCGACTGAGGGCGCCGATTTCCTCAACGCGGGCGAGGCGACGTGGCCGCTCGCCGAACTGTGCCTCGCTCAAGACGCGCAGTCGCCGTTTCTGGTCGGCCTCGTCGGCCCCTCCGGCTCGGGCGCGAGCTTCGCCTTGCGTCGCTGGCTCGACAATGTCGAGACGCTCGCCAACGCTGCCGCGCGCACGAGCGGAAGTCCTTTCGTTTCGCGGATTGTGGTGGCGAAGATCGACGCGGCCGGCGTTTCGGGCGATCCGGAGGCCGCGATCGCTTCGGCCGCCTTCGCCGCGCTCGAGCGTGACCACGAGGGCGTCAACTACGCTGCGTTTGCCGACGAGGCCGCGCATGCCGGCGTCGATCCGCTGCGCGCCGCCGCGATCGCCGCCGAGCGTCACGACCAAATGATCCAGCGCCTCGAAGGCGAGCGCGCCGCTCGCGACGAGGTCGAAGCGAAGCGCGCGCGCCTGACCGAGGCGCTGCTCTACGAGACTCCCGGCTCGCGGGTCGATCGCTACATCCGCGCCAACCGCACCGCGATCGAAACACGGCTACGCCATTTCGGTCTCGCCGAGGGTGACCCTACGCTCAACTATCGTCATCTCGTGCGCGATTTCGAAGCGGCCGGGCCGGCGGCGCGCGCCAGCGTCGGCTTGCGCGCGATCTGGTCCTATCGCGGCCAGTTCGGCTGGCTGATGACCGCCCTTATCGCCTTCCTGTTGGCCTTCGCGATCAGTCAGGCGCGCGGGCCCAGCGCCGGCGAGGGTCTGCGGACGCTCGCCTCGTTTCTCGCTCCGCTCGCCGACTGGCTCTCCGCGCACGATGGCTGGCTTTCCGGCATCCAGGAGGCGCTGACTCTCGCCGGCGTCTTCGCGCTGGCGGTCAATCTCTGGCGCGCCTTTGGCTTCACTGCGATGCTGGTGCGCGGCTTGACCCTGCTCGGCCACGACCTGCGCGAGCGCCGGCGTGAACTCGACGCCAGCGCGGCGCGGCTCAATCAGCGGGTCGCGACCCTCGACGCCCAGACGGAGGCGGGCGCCCGCCACGCCGAAGCGGCGGCCAAACGCGTCGGCGGGATCAAGCGCTCCGAACGCGCGCCCGGCCCGGTGTTCGCCAGCGGCCCCGAGGCGCCGCGACAGGCGGCCAATTCCTTCTTCGTCCAGCTCGGCCGCTTGATGAGCGGGACGAGCGCGACGACGACGCCCGCCCCGCAACGACTCGTCTTCGTTTTCGACAATCTGGACGCGCTCGCCCCCGCCGCCGCGGCGCAGTTGCTCGAAGCCGCCCATGCGATGCTCGGGCCGGGCTGCGTCGGCGCCGTCGCCTGCGACCCCGCGTTTCTCGTGCGTGTCGAAGGCGAGGCGGACGCAGCGCGGCGCCGTGTGGAAAAGCTGTTTGCGGTCGTCTTCAACGTCGAGAGCCTGATCCCTGCAGACAAAGGCCGTCTCGTCGCGCGGCTCATCGGCTCCAACGCCGTCGCCAGGCCGCACCGGCAGGTCGAAGCGGGCGCCTCGCCGATCACCGAACCATTTTCATCGGCCGAGACAGCTCTGCTCGCCGCACTGGCGCCGCTCGCCGGGGCGACGCCGCGCGCGGTCAAGCGCTTCCTCAACGCCTACCGCCTCGCGCGCGCTTCGAAGCCGCCGCGCCCGGCAGTCGCGCTGATGCTGGCGACCCGGCTCAGCGGCGATCGCGCCGCTATCGCGGCGATGCGCGAAACGCTTGGCGCAGGGACCAATCCCTATCTTGCCGATCCGCACGGGCCACAGGCGCTGATCGCAGCGATGGAGGCCGTGCGCGGCGCGGGCGGGGGCTCGCTCGCGCGCGCCGACGCGCGCGCGGCGTGGGACGTCGCGTTGCGCTACAGCCTGCCCGACTGAGCGGCTGGCGCCTCACGGCTCATTTGCTGATTAAGTCCGGCAGCTTATCCACTGTCCAACCGCCGCCGAGCGCGACGACCAGCGTGACCGAATCGGTCATCCGCTGGGCGCGAGTCGAGAGCGCCGATTCTTCGTCGCCAAGCGCCGTCGCCTCGGCCGTCACCACGGTGGTGAAGTTCTGCGTACCGGCGCGATATTCGTTGAGCGCGATCTGCACCGCCTGTTCGGCCGCCTTGACCGCCTGGGTCTGGACGTCGAGTTCGTGGGTCAAAATCGGGATCGCCGCCAATTGATCTTCGACCTGCTGGAAGGCGGTCAGCACCGTCTGGCGATAGGTCGCGACGCCGGCGGCGTAGGTCTGTTTGGCGGCGTCGACCTGCGCGTCCGTCAGCCCGCCGTTGAACAGGGGCTGGGCGATCGACAGACCGTAGGACCACACCGGATTGGCCGCGGCGATCTGCTTGATGAATGGGTCGCCCGAATAGCCGAAGGCGCCGGTCAGCGTGAAGCTCGGATAATAGCCGGCGATCGCGACGCCGATCGCCGCGTTCTGCGCCTGCATTGTCCGCTCGGCCTGCGCAATGTCCGGGCGACGCTCCAGCAAAATGGACGGGACTTCGATCGGCACATTGGGAATGTCATCGGCCAGCTTGCCATGCGGGATCGACAGACCGGAGGGCGGACGGCCGGTGAGCACTGCGATCGCATGCTCGTTCTGGGCGCGCGCCACGCCGACGTTGATCAGTTGCGCCTGGGCGGCCAGCAGCAGCGCCTGCGCGGTGATGACGTCGGATTTGGCGGCGGTGCCGGCGGCGTATTGATTCTGCGTGATGTCGAGCGAGCGCGTGTACTGAGTGACCGTGTCGACGAGCAGGTCGGCGAGCGCGTCGGCCTCGCGAACCTGGACGTAGGCGAGCGCCAACGCCGATTGCGAGGCGAGCGTCGCGTTGGCGAGGTTGGCGGCGCTGGCTTCGGCCGCAGCGCTTTGCTCTTCGATGGTGCGGCGCGTTTGGCCCCAGATGTCGAGCGTCCATGAGCCGCTCGCCTCGGCGTCGAGTTGGTCGGTCAATACCGGCCCGGTCTTCACGCGCGTCAGCGATGGGTCGAAGCCGACGGTGGGCAGCAAGCCCGCGCGCGCTTCCGCGATCAGCGCCAGCGCCTCGCGATAATTGGCCTCATCCGCTTGCAGCGTCTGATTGGAGACGGCGACCTGCGCTTCGAGCCCGTCGAGCACCGGATCGCCATAGATGCGCCACCAGTCGCCCTTGGCGAGATCGTCGCGCGGGCTGGCGAGTTTCCAGCCCTTGAATTCCTTGTAATGGGCCGGAACGATCGCCGGCGCCCGGAAGTAGTTCGGCCCGACGGGCGAGCAGCCGGCAAGCGTCAGGGCAACGCCAGCAATCGCCGACGGGGAAACGCGACCGAAGCTCATTGCCCTGACTCCGCTAGGCGCGCAGCTCCGCCCCCGACATAGAAGCGACGCCAAAGGCGGCCCAGCCAATTTCCGAACCGATCAAGATAGAGAAAAATGACCGGCGTCGTATAGAGCGTCAGCGCTTGGCTGAACAGCAAGCCGCCGACGATCGTTATCCCCAGCGGATGACGCAATTCTGACCCTTCGCCGGTTCCCAGCGCCAGCGGCAGCGCGCCGAACAGGGCGGCGAAAGTCGTCATCATGATCGGCCGGAAGCGCAACAGGCACGCCTGGGTGATCGCGTCACGGGTCGAGCGGCCCTCGCGCGCCGCGTGAAGCGCGAAATCGATCATCATGATCGCGTTCTTTTTCACGATGCCAATGAGGAGAATGATGCCGATCGCGGCGATCATCGTGAATTCGGTGTTGAACAGCTTGAGCGCGATCAGCGCCCCGACGCTGGCGGGCGGCAGAGTCGAAAGGATGGTCAGCGGGTGAATATAGCTCTCGTAGAGAACGCCCAGCACGATGTAGATGGCGACCAGCGCCGCGGCGAACAGCAGCACCAGGCTCGCCACGAATTGTTGGTAAGTGGCCGCCGTCCCGGCGAAGGCGCCGTGCACGGTCGAAGGCATGTGAATGGCGGCGACCGCATCGGCGATCTCCTGCTGCGCTTCGCTGAGCGCGTGTCCCGGAGCGAGATTGAACGAGATCGTCGAAGCGGCGAACAGGCCCTGGTGATTGACGCCGAGCGGCGTCTGGCCGCGCGCGAAGCTCGCCACCGCCGCCAGCGGGACCATCGTCTCGGTCGCGGTCGCCACCGCCGAGCCGGCCGAGGCGCTGGAATGGCCGCTGGCGGCGAGCGAGTTCATCGCCAGATTGGTCGCCGAATCTGAGGCGAGCGTCGACGCGCTGGCCGCGGTGGCGCTCGAAGCCGCGAAATCGCCGGCCGAGGCGTTGGTCTGCGCCACGCCAGAGGGATTGGCGCCGGACGTCGACACCCAGAGGTCGCGCAGAATCGTCGGGTCCTGCCAGTAGCGCGGGGCCACCTCCATGACGACGTGATACTGGTTGAGCGCGTTGTAGATCGTCGACACTTGCCGCTGGCCGAAGGCGTCATAGAGCGTGTTGTCGACCGCCGACACGGTGAGGCCGAGACGGGCGATGCCGGTGCGGTCGATATTCACGTCCGCCTCGAGCCCACCCTGCTGCTGATCGGAATTCAGGTCCTTCATCACCGTGCTGGATTGCAGCGCGGCCAGCACGCGGGGCGCCCATTTGTAAAGTTCGGTCGTGTCGTCGGAGAGCAGCGTGTACTGGTAGGTGGCGTTGCTCTGACGCCCACCGGTGCGCAGATCCGAGACCGCAACCATGAACAGGCGCGCGCCCGAGACAACGGCGAGCTTGCCGCGCAGCCGCGCCACCACATCGTCGGCGGTGATCTTGCGCTGGGCGAACGGCTTCAGCGAAATGTAGACGAACCCGGAATTGGTCTGTCTTCCGCCGGTGACGCCCTCGACCGTGGCGACAGCGGGATCGGCCTGGACGATGCCCTGCAACTGGGCAAGCTTCTCCTTCATCGACTGGAAGGAGATGCTCTGGTCGCCTTGAATCGAACCGATCAGCAGTCCAGTGTCCTGCACCGGGAACAGGCTGTAGTTCAGTTGGCCGAACAGGTAGACGTTGAGTGCGATCATCGCCACCCACGTCAACACGACGAGCAGCGGATGACGCATCGCCCCCGCGAGCGTGACGCGGTAGAAGTTCAGCATCGCATCGAAGCCGCGCTCGGTGACCCGGTAGAGCCAGCCATGGTTCGTCGCGGCCTGCTTTGGCAAAATCAGCGAGCACATCATCGGCGTCGTCGTCAGCGAGACGGCAAGCGAGATCAGCACGGCGACCGACAGCGTCATCGCGAATTCGCGGAACAGCCGGCCGACGATGCTGCCCATCAGCAGCAGCGGCAGAAACACCGCGATCAGCGAGAGGCTGATCGACAGAACGGTGAAGCCGACCTCGCGCGCGCCGCTGATCGCCGCCTGAAAGCGCGTCGCGCCGTCTTCGATGTGGCGCGTGACGTTTTCCAGCACAACGATCGCGTCGTCGACGACGAAGCCGGTCGAGATGGTCAGCGCCATCAGCGACAGGTTGTCGAGGCTGTAGCCGAGCAGATACATCGCGGCGAACGAGCCGATGATCGACACCGGCACGGCGATGCTGGGGATCGCTGCGGCGCGCACGTTGCGCAGGAATAAGAACACCACGAGGACCACCAGGACGACCGAGGTGATCAGCGTGCGCTCGGTGTCGGCCAGCGAGCCGCGAATGGTGATCGAGCGGTCGACGACGACGTTGAGATCGACATCGCCCGGCAAAGACGCTGCGAGCTGCGGCAGCTCCGCCTTCACGCCGTCGACCGCCTGGATGATATTGGCGCCGGGCTGGCGCGACAGCACGATGCCGACCGACGGTATGCCATTGGAGAGGCCGGCGTTGCGCAGGTCCTCGACCGAGTCGACGACCTCGGCGACGTCGCTGAGCTTCACCGCCGCGTTGTTGCGGTAGGCGACGACCAGATCGCGATACTGGTCGGCCTTGCTCGCCTGATCGTTGGCGTAGATCTGATAGTGGAACTGGTCGTCTTCGACCGCGCCCTTGGGGCTGTTGGCGTTTGCGGCGGCGAGCGCCGCGCGAATGTCCTCGAGGCCAATGCCGTATTTGAACAGCGCCCCGGGATCGAGTTCGACGCGCACCGCAGGCAGCGCGCTGCCGACCACATCGACCTCGCCGATGCCGTCGAGTTGCGACAGACGCTGTTGCAGCACGTTGGAGGCGATGTCGTACATCTGCCCGGCGGTGCGGGTGGTCGAGGTCATCGCCAGCACCATGATCGGCGCATCGGCGGGATTGATCTTGTGATAGCTCGGGTTCGATTTCAGGCTGGTCGGCAAATCGGCGCGAGCCGCGTTGATCGCCGCCTGCACGTCGCGAGCGGCGCCGTCGATGTCGCGGTCGAGACCGAACTGCAACTGAATGCGGGTCGAGCCGAGCGAACTCGACGAGGTCATCTCGTTGACGTCGGCGATCTGGCCAAGGTGACGCTCGAGCGGCGCGGCGACCGCGCTCGCCATCGTGTCGGGGCTCGCCCCCGCCATGCTGGCCTGCACCGAGATGTTGGGGAAATCGACTTGCGGCAGCGGCGATACCGGCAGGCGAGTGAAGGCGAGCAGACCGGCGAGTATGACGCCGATCGTCAGCAGCGTCGTCGCCACCGGCCGCCGAATGAACAGCTCGGAGAGGCGATTGTTCACTGCGCCTCCGCCGTCACCGGACCTACCGACGAGCCGGCGCCCAGGCGGACCGCGATCCCCTCGAAGAAGAGATAAATGACCGGGGTGGTGAACAGGGTCAGCACCTGGCTGAAGGCGAGGCCGCCGACGATCGCCAGGCCAAGCGGCTGGCGCAGCTCGGAACCGACGCCGGTCCCCAGCATCAGCGGCAACGCGCCGAACATCGCCGCAACCGTGGTCATCAAGATCGGGCGCAGGCGCAAGCAGACAGGCCTGATAGATCGCCTCGCGCGGCGGCAGGCCCTGGTGGCGCTGCGCTTCGAGCGCGAAGTCGATCATCATGATCGCGTTCTTCTTGACGATGCCGATCAGCAGAACGATGCCGATGACGCCGATGATGTCGAGGCCGGCCCCCGCCCACTCAAGTGACAACAATGCGCCGATGCCGGCCGAAGGCAGCGTCGAGAGAATGGTGATCGGGTGAACGAAGCTCTCGTAGAGCACGCCTAGCACGATATACATCGTCAGCACCGCCGCCAGCAGCAGGAACGCTTCGTTCGACAGCGACGATTGGAACGCCTGCGCCGCGCCCTGAAAATTGACGCCGAAGCTCGCCGGAAGGTTGATGTCGCCAAGCCCTGCGGTGATCGCGTCGACCGCCGCGCCGAGCGAAGCGCCTGGCGCCAGGTTGAACGAGATCGTCGTCACCGGAAACTGCTTCAGGTGCGAGATTTGCAGCGGCGATTGCTGAATCGAGAGCGTGGTGATTGCGCTGAACGGCACCTGCCCGGTGGTCGAGGCGGACGAGGGCAGATAGATTGAGTTCAGCGACGCCACCGAACGAGTCATCGCCGGATCGATGTCGAGAATGACGCGATACTGATTGGACTGAGTGAAGACGGTCGAAATTATGCGCTGGCCGTAGGCGTCGTAAAGCGCGTTGTCGACGGTCGCCGGCGTGATGCCGAAACGCGCGGCGGTCGCCCGATCGATCGTCGCCTCGACGGCGCGCCCGTTGGGCTGGAGGTCGCTGGCGACGTCAACAATGTCGCTGATCTTGGCCAGCCGCTCGAGTACCTTGGGCGTCCAGGTCTGCAGCGTCGGCAAATCTTGGTTGTCGAGCGTGAATTGATATTCGGTGGCGCTGACCTGTGTGTCGATCGACAGATCCTGCACCGGCTGCATGTAGAGCGCGATGCCGGTGACCCCGGCGGTTTCGTGCTGCAGGCGGCGGATGATGTCACTGGCGGTGCTGCTGCGCTGGGCGTGCGGCTTCAGGTTGATGAGAAAGCGCCCGGAATTGAGCGTGATGTTGGAGCCGTCGACGCCGATGAACGAAGACAGGCTGTCGACGTCGGGATCGGTGAGAATGGCGGCGCCCAGAGCCTGCTGACGCTCCGCCATCTTGTCGAAGGACGTGTCCTGCGACGCCTGGGTGACGGCCTGGATGAGGCCGGTGTCCTGCACCGGAAAGAAGCCCTTGGGGATCGTCACGTAGAGATAGACGGTGAAGACCAGCGTCCCCAGGACGACGAACATCGTCAGGGTCTGATGATCGAGCACCACGTTGAGCGCCTTGCCGTAGTTGGTGAGCAGCCACCCGAAGAAACGCCCGCCGCTGGCGTGTTTGCGCTTGCCTTCCGCCCCTCCAGCCTCGGCGTGCAGCAGCTTGGCGCACATCATCGGCACCAGCGTCAGCGACACCACCGCCGAGATGACGATAGTCGCCGCCAGGGTGATGGCGAACTCGTGGAACAGCCGCCCGACCACGTCGCCCATGAACAGCAGCGGGATCAGCACCGCGAGCAGCGACACGGTCAGCGAGATGATGGTGAAGCCGATCTGCTCCGAGCCCTTGAGAGCCGCTTCTTTCGGCGTGTCGCCCGCTTCGAGGTAGCGCGAGATGTTCTCGATGACGACGATCGCGTCGTCGACGACGAAGCCAGTCGCCACCGTCAGCGCCATCAGCGACAGATTGTCGAGGCTGAAGCTGAACTGGTACATGATCGCCAGCGCGCCAACCAGCGACAGCGGCGCCGACAGACTGGGAATGATCGTCGCCGGGATGTTGCGCAGGAACAGAAAGATCACCATCACGACCAGCGCGATGGCGAGCGTCAGCTCGAACTCGACGTCGCTGACGGAGGCGCGGATGGTGATCGTGCGATCGGTCAGCGGCGTGATTGTGATCGTCTGCGGCAGCGACGCGGTTATCGAGGGCAGCAGCGCCTTGATGCTATCGACCACCTGAATGACGTTGGCGCCGGGTTGGCGCTGGATGTTGACGAGCAGCGCCGGCGTCTTGTTCATCCAGGCGGCGAGGCGGCCGTTCTCCGGCGCAGTCTCGACGGTCGCGACATCGCTGAGCAGCACCGGCGCGTTGTTGCGATAGGCGACCACCGAACTGAGGTAGTCGGTCGGATCGCGGATCTGGTCGTTGGCGTTGATGGCGAATGACTGCGCTGGCCCGTCGAAATTGCCCTTGGGCGTATTGACGTTGAGATTGGAGATCGTCGTGCGCAGATCGTCGAGATTGACGGCGTAGGCGGCGAGCGCCAGCGGATTGGCGTGAATGCGCACCGACGGGCGCTGCCCGCCGGAGATCGACACCAGGCCGACGCCGGGCAGCTGCGCCAGCTTGGGCGCAATGCGGCTTTCGATGGCGTCCTCGACGTCTGTGAGCTTGAGCGTGTTCGAGGTCACGCCGAGGGTCAGGATCGGCGCGTCGGCGGGATTGACCTTGGCGTAGATCGGCGGCGCCGGCAGATCGGCCGGCAGCAGATTGCCGGCGGCGTTGATCGCGGCCTGGACCTCCTGCTCGGCGATGTCGAGAGCGATGTCGAGGGTGAAGCGCAGCGTGATAACCGAAGACCCGGCCGAGCTTTGCGACATCATCTGCGCCAGGCTCGGCATCTGGCCGAACTGACGCTCGAGCGGCGCGGTCACCGACGAGGTCATCACCTCGGGACTGGCGCCGGGATAGAACGTCTGCACCTGGATGGTCGGATAGTCGACTTCCGGCAGCGCAGAGAGCGGCAGGAATTTATAGGCGGCGACGCCGACCATCAGGATGGCGAACATCAACAGCGTCGTCGCCACCGGCCGTTCGATGAACAGGCGGGACGGGTTCATGGGTGCACGCTCCGCCGCGTTTCCGTCACTGCGCCGGGCTCGGCGCGGGCGTGGGCGCCGCGCTTGGCGTCGGCTCGGGCGTCGCTTCGGCCGCGGGCGCCGAACTGGGCGTTGCGCTTGGGCTCGCGCCTGGCGTCGGCGCGCCGGCCGCACCCTGGTCGCCGTGTTTGCGGTGCGGGCCGCCGGCGGCGCCATTCGCCGGGCTCGCCCCTGGCGTCGCCGGGGCGTTGTTGCGCACCTTGACCTTTGCGCCGTCGCGCAGCCGGTCGACGCCGTCGATGACGACGTTGTCTCCGGCGGCGAGGCCGGTGAGGATCACGGTGTTCTTGGAGTCGGTCGGGCCGGTCGTCACCTTTTGCACGGCGACGGCGTCGTCCTTGACGACATAGACGAAGCTGCCGC
The DNA here is from genome assembly GCA_963835215.1 of uncultured Alphaproteobacteria bacterium. Taxonomy (GTDB): domain Bacteria; phylum Pseudomonadota; class Alphaproteobacteria; order Rhizobiales; family Beijerinckiaceae; genus Roseiarcus. Next base: position 566,551 of record CAWIES010000002.1, read on the forward strand.
TGGCCCCGATCTGGATCGCCGGGTTGGGGGCGAGGATCGCGCCGGTCATCGTGTCGACCAGCAGGCGAACGTTGACGAACTGATTGGGAAACAGACCGCTGTCGGCGTTGGTGAACGTCGAGCGCAACTTGAACGTGCCGGTCGTCAGGTCGACCTGGTTGTCATAGGTCGTCAGCGTCCCGGTCGACAACAGCTTGACGTTGGCGCGGTCGTAGGCCTGCACCGACAGCTTGGCGCCGCTGTTCAAGCGCGCGGCGATTTGCGGCAGATTGTCCTCGGCGGTGGAGAAGATGACGCTGATCGGATCGATCTCGGTGATGATGACGAGGCCAGTCGAGTCGGACGGCTGCACGTAGTTGCCGGGGTCGACCAGACGCAGACCGACGCGTCCATTGACCGGCGAGACGATGCGGCAATAGGCGATGTTGAGATTGGCGGTGTCGATCTGCGCCTGATCGGCGGCGACCGCCGCCTTGTTCTGGGTGACCACGAACTGCTGGTCGGTCACTTGCTGCAGCGCGATCGAATCCTGCTTGCTCAACGTTTCGTAGCGCGTGAGATCGGATTGCGCCTGCGCGAGCACGGCGCTGTCCTTGGCGAATTGTCCTTGGGCCTGCTCCAGAGCCGCTTGGTAGGGGCGCTGGTCGATCTGGGCGATCAGGTCGCCCTCCTTGACCATCTGCCCTTCCTCGAAGCCGACGTGCATCAACCTTCCGGCGATCTGGGTCTTGATGGTGATGGTGGCGAGCGGCGTCACCGCGCCGAGCGCGTCGATGATGATCGGCATGTCGCCCGTCACCGCAGGCGCGTCGCGCACGGTCTGCGGCGGGCCGCCGGCGCCGCTGATCGATTTCGGGGCGGGCTCAGTCCCGGCGCCCTGCCAGTAATGCCAACCCACCAGCGCCACGGCGACCAGCGCCAGCGTCAGCAAGATCGCGCGCAGACGACTGCGCCGCGGAGCGGGCGTGGCCGCCTCGACCGTTCCGGGCGTCTCGACCTTTTGCAAATCGACGTTTTCGTTCATGCGCCCTCGCGCCACACGGCCTGCGCTTCGCACACTAGAAAAGCAACTTCAATTCACGCTCTCGTGTCGCGATGTTCGGCCAAAGGAGCCGCAGTTGCAAGGCGTTCCCCCGGGAGTTGCAATCTTTGTTGGCATGCGCCATAAGGCCCGGCCGATGGGCTTAGCCCGTCGCTGGATGCGGGTGTAGCTCAGTGGTAGAGCACGACCTTGCCAAGGTCGGGGTCGAGGGTTCGAATCCCTTCGCCCGCTCCAAAGTTTCTTTGAAAGACTGGCGGCCCGCATCGGCCTCGGTGGCCGTAGATTGCTGGTCTCGCGGGGGTCTCCCGCAACCGCGCCCCTTTAACTCTCGACCGATTCGAGCCGTTCGGCGCGCGCGACCGCCTCATTGTTTGGGGCGGCGGCGACCGGATTGCGGCCAGCGCCATATTGGCGCGGCGAACAGCCCATGACCCGCTTGAAGGCGGTGCTGAAGGCGCTTTCGGATTCGTAGCCGAGCGAGCGCGCGACGAGCGAAACCGGATCCCTCGAATTCGCCAACCTGTCGCCGGCCAGCAACATGCGCCAGCGCGTCAAATATTCCATCGGCGCGGCCCCGACCGTCGCCTTGAACTTCAGCGCGAAGGTCGAGCGCGACATGCCGACGCGCTCCGCCAGTTCCTGCAAGGTCCAGGGATGCGCCGGATTCTCGTGCATGGCGCCGATCGCCGCGCCCATCTGCTTGTCCGCCAAGGCGAACAGCCAGCCGACGCCGCCGCTCGATCCTTCCGCCACATAGAGCCGCAGTGCCTGAACCAGCATCATGTGGGCGAGGTGCTGGGCGATCAGAAATCCGCCCGGTCGTCGCTCGCCCAGCTCCTGCCGCATCCGATCGAGCGACCAGCGCAGCGCCGCCTTGTCCGATTCCTTTTGGATATGCGCGATCGGCGGCAGCGCGCCGAGCAGGATTTCGGCGTGAGCGCCGCCGAAGACGAAGTGCCCGCCAACGACCAAACAGTCGCCCCCGCCGTTGAACGTGGCGATAGCGCCGCTGCGCACGAGCGGAAAAAAATTGCTGGCGGCGATCGGCGTCACGCTCGGATCGCTGGCGAGGCGGAACGGTCGCCCGAGCGGCAGCAGGAAGCAGTCGCCGGCGTTCAGTCGCACCGGCTCGGCGACGCCTTCCATCGACAGCCAGCATCGCCCGGAGGCCACCGCATAGCATTTGATCCCCTCGTGCCGGGCGAACTGTACCGACCATTCCCCGCCGACGTCGAAGCCGCCCGCCACATAGGAGCGCGGCTTCAGCAGCGACAGCACATCTGAGAGCGGGTCCATGGACTGATCCGGACGATTGCGAAGATAATACGGATTATACGGCATAGATCGTATGGCGGCAATGATTTATGTTGCTTGCCGAGAGACGGAGACCGCGGTCACGCCGCCGTCCGCCAGCAGCATCGGAGCGCCCATGTCAAAGACCATCGTCATCGTCGGATTCGGCACGGGAATCTCGACCGCCGTCGCGGAGAAATTCGGCGCGGAAGGCTTCGCCGTCGCGCTGGTCGCGCGCAACGCCGAACGGCTCGCCGCGGGCGTCGCGGCGCTGAAGGCGAAAGGAATCGCGGCGGCCGCATACACCGCGGATGCTTCGGACCCGGCTTCAATTCGCACCGCCATCGGCAAGGCGCACGCCGGGCTCGGCCCGATCTCGGTCCTGCAATGGAACGCCTATGGCGGGGGCGAAGCGGGCGATCTGACGACGACCGACCCGGCGGCGGTGCGCGGCGTTTTCGACGTCGCCATCGTCGGACTGCTCGCCGCCGTCCAGGAGGCCCTGCCCGATCTCAAGAACGCGAAGGACGGCGCCGTTCTCGTCACCAATGGCGCGTTCGGCGAAATATCGGATGAGATGGACGGCTACGCCGTCGGCCTGAAACTCATGGGCCTCGCGCTCGCCAATGGGGCGAAACACAAGCTGGTCGGCTTGCTTGCGCAGCGGCTGAAGGGCGAAGGCGTTTACGTCGGCGAAGTCATGGTCGCCGGCACGGTCAAGGGCACACCGTTCGACACCGGCGCCGCCGGCGCCATCGAAAGCTCGGCCATCGCCAACGCGTTCTGGAAGCTCTACCGGGCGCGCGGCGATATTCGCACACGAATCACCGGCTAGCGCATCGCCGGCTAGCGCGCGGCGCACCTCGTTCCAATCACACATTTCGACAGCCACGTGGCTGCGCTGACGCGCGCCGCGATCGCAGGACGCCGCCGATTCATCACGACATGATGCAGACAGAGGAGAAGTTTCAATGCGCGTTTTCGTCACCGGGGCGACCGGCTTTGTCGGTTCCGCCGTCGTTCAGGAGCTCATCGGCGCAGGTCATCAGGCGATCGGCCTCGCGCGCTCGGAGGCCGGCGCAAAAGCCGTCGCCGCCATGGGCGCGGAGGCGCTGCGCGGCGATCTCGACGACCTCGAAAGCCTGCGCCGCGGCGCCACGAAGGCGGACGCTGTGGTCCACACCGCGTTCAACCACGACTTCTCCAAGTTCGCGGCGAACTGCGCGATGGACAAGCTCGCGATAGAAACGCTCGGCGCCGCGCTCGAAGGTTCCGACCGACCGCTGCTCGTCACCTCCGGCGTCGCGTTCCTCGCGCAGGGGCGGCCGGCGACCGAGGACGATAGACCTCACGCCGTCTCCGACAGCTATCCTCGCGCTTCGGAAGCGGCGGCGGCTGCGCTGGCGGCGCGCGGGCTGCGTACCGCGACGGTGCGCTTGGCGCCGTCGGTCCACGGCGACGGCGACCACGGCTTCGTGCCGCGTCTCATTGCGCTGGCACGCGAGAAGGGCGTCTCCGCTTACATCGGCGAGGGACTCAATCTCTGGCCCGGCGTGCACCGCCTCGACGCCGCGCGCGTTTACCGGCTCGCGCTTGAGCGCAGCGCCGCCGGCGGCCCGTTCCACGCGATCGCCGACGAGGGCGTGCCGATGCGTGAAATCGCCGGCGTGATCGGCCGGCGCTTAGGCGTGCCGGTGGTCAGCAAGAGTCCCGAGGAGGCCGGCGAGCACTTCGGCTGGTTCACGCGCTTCGCGGCGATGGACGCCGGGGCGACAAGCAAGCGCACGCAAGCGCTGCTCGGCTGGCGCCCGACCCACCCCGGCCTGATCGCCGATCTCGACCACCCGCGCTATTTTGGCGGCTGACAGCGCTACGCCCTCACTGTAACTCCGCTCTCGTCGTCATGGCCGGGCTTGACCCGGCCATCCAAGCGCGGTCGGCAACCGATCGGTCGCGCATCCCGCGGCGGTCACGGCCTGGATGGCCGGGCCAAGCCCGGCCATGACGCAAACAGAGATTGCGTTGCAACAACGTTGCGTAGGCGGCGGTGGTAAGTAGCCTCTCACGAGGGCGGCTGATGGCCGCCTGACAGGGGCACGAACGGGATGATCTTGCCGCCGAAAATGTCGGAGCGCGCGACCGTCGTTTCCCCGTCGCCGCCCACCGTCTTAACCGCCTTGAGAATGCGCTGCGCGCCGGGCGGGCCGACCGGGATGACCATGATGCCGCCGGGCTTGAGCTGCTGGAGCAGCGGCGGGGGAATGTGGTCGATGCCGCAGGTGACGATGATCTTGTCGAACGGCGCGGCCGACGGAAGGCCGTAATAGCCGTCGCCCTGGCTGGTCGAGATCGACGAAAATTCCTTGTAGCCGCGCCCGATCAGCCGGTCGTAGACGCCGCGCGTGCGCGCCGCCAGTTCGGGGATGATCTCGATCGTCCAGACGTTGCTGGTCAGGTAGGTCAGCAGCCCCGACTGGTAGCCCGAGCCAGTGCCGATTTCGAGCACCCGGTCGCTCGGCTTGACCACCAGCGCGCTGGTCATGCGGCCCATCGTGCCGGGCGGGGTGATCGTCACGCCGAAGCCGATGTCGAGGTAGTGGCCGACATAGGCGTTGTCGCGGTCTTCCGGCAGCACGAATTCTTCTCGCGGCGTAAACAGGAAGGCGCGCTTCTCGCGCGGCGTCCACAGATCGTTGAAAGCGATCACCTCGAGATAGCGATCGTAGCGGCGACCGAGCTGGACCGGGTCCTCGCCGCGATGGGCGACCATCCAGGCGATGAACTCGCTGCGCGAGCCCATCGGCGGAAAGAGATCGGGCTGGAATGGGCCCGGCGGATCAGCGCGCGCGGGCGCAGCGACGAGTGCGGCGGCCGCGCCGATGAGAAATTCGCGTCTAAGCATCACAGCCTCCGCCCACGCCCCGAGGACGCGGCGCGGAACCTCTCGCAAGGGCGCGCCCGCGTCAATCGCCGCTCTACCGCTGCGACAGGTTCGCGGCGAAAAAGCGACGCAATTCGTCCATCCCGTGCTCGGCGGCGGCGCGGTCATACGCCAGCCGCATGCCGAGCAAAAGCTTGCCGCCCGCGAAAGCGGGGTCATCGAAGCCGTGGGCGGCGCCGGGATAGACGAGAAGCGTGAGTTTTGATTGGCCAGCTGGCTGCGACTGCGCCAGCGCGCGGCAATCGGCTGCGGGAGTCACGTCATCGTCGGCGCCGACGATGACGAGGGTTGGCAGCCTGATCGCGCGGCCATTGTCATTGCCGCAGGGCGGATAGAGCGCGGCGGCGGCGCGAAAGCGGCCCGCGCCCGCGCCACCGATGGCGATCGCCAAGGCCGCGTCGCCGCCCTGCGAAAAGCCGAGCGCGGCGATGCGCGCCGGATCGATATCGGCGCGGGAGGCGAGAAACCCCGCCGCCGCGCCAGCATCGACCGCCTCCTGAGGAAAATCGACCGAGCAGGTCTCGGTGAGCCCGCGCGGCGTGAAATCATCGACGAACAGCGCGGCATAACCCCAGCCGGTCAGCGTCTTGCCGAGCGCGTCGCGATCGGCGCGCGGACCGAGGCACGAATGAAGCACGACGATCGCAGGAAACGGTCCGCGCCCCTGCGGCAAGACGAGATCGCCCTCCGCCGCGCCGAAACGCACGCGCTCGGCCGCGCCGACGAAGGAAGGCAGCGCAGCCAGCGCCAAGAGCGCCAACGCGGCTGCGCGCGCGAAATGTCTGAATGTCATCGGCGTTGTCCTAAGTTCGGCGCGCAGCAGGCCGCGCCGCGTCGCGCCCGTCAAGACCCGCTCACGACCAGACGAGCCACGCGGTCCCCGCCGCCAGGGTCAGCAGCGTCAGCGGCAGGCCGACCTTGAAATAGGCGAGGAAGCCGATCGGCGTTCCAGCCGCCCGCGCTTGCTCGGCGACGATGAGATTGGCGACCGACCCGATCAGGGTGAGATTGCCGGCCAGCGTCGAACTCATCGCGACGACCAGCCAGGCGCCATGGGCGTCGGGCAGGCCCGGGATGAAGGGCTTGAGCGCCAGCACCGCGGGGACATTGCTGACGATGTTGGAGAGGATCGCCGTCAGCGCCGACAGCCGCCAAGGGTCGGCGAGGCCGAGCGAGCGGGTCGCCGCGATGAGATCGGGTGTCAACAGCGCGCGTTCGGCGCCGGCGACGACGACGAACAGGCCGGCGAACAGCAGCAGCAGCGGCCCATCGAGCTCGCGGTATATGCGCACGGGTTTCAGCGACCGCGTCAGCAGCAGGAAAGCGCCGCCGATCAAGGCCGCCTCCGCTGGTCGCACTCCGGCGAAAAAGGCGATCGCCAGCGCCAGACAGGTCAGGCTCGCCTTCAGCATCTGGCCCGGATGGGCGCGGCCGCGCAGCACGTGCGGATCGAGCGGGACGCGCTGCACGAACTCTTCGCGATAGACGAGCCGCACCACCACCACGACCAGGACGAGACCGAGCACGGCAATCGGGGCGAGTGCGGCGCTGAAGGCGGGATAGGAAATCCCCGATAGCGCGCCGATCACCATGTTTTGCGGATTGCCGGTGATCGTGGCGACGCTGCCGCAGTTCGATGCGGTCGCCGCAGCGATAAGATAGGGCAATGGATTGCGATTCATGGCGCGCGTCACCTGGACGACCATCGGCGCCATGACGAGACAGATCGCGTCATTGACCAGAAACGCGGACAGGACGCCGGCAAGCACGGTCGTTGCGACCAGCAGCGCGAAGGGCGCATGGGCGTGCTCGACCGCCAGGGCGCCGAGCGCGCGAAAGGCGCCCGAGACCTTGAGATGGGCGACGACGATCATCATGCCCAGGAGCAGCGCGATCGTGTCCCAGTCGATCGCGTGAAACGCGTCGTCGAGGCTCATCCCGCCGATAGCGATCATCGCCGCGCCGCCGAGAAAGGCGATGCCGGCGCGATCGAGGCGCAGGCCAGGAATGCGGCCCACCGCCACCCCGCCGTAGACGAGGACGAGGATGATCAGGGCGACGAGGCGTTCGGGGGTCATAAGACGCCGATATAGCCCGATCGTCAGGCGCCGCCCAACCCCCAAAAGAGAAGAGCCGCCCCTTGCGGAGCGGCTCTTCCATTGTCGCGACCACGCAGAGATCGCTTGAGGGTCTAGGAACGCCTAAGCGTCTGCTATGCGCGGAAATCCTGCGCACGGACAATGTTCCAGGCCCTAACGATCCCGCACGGCGAGAGACAATGAGACACTGGATCACCTCCTTTCAGATGGTTGACGACAGATCTAAGAATAAGGTGATTCGTCCAAATTCCAAGCGCTGAATTCGGGCGCCGGCGCCGTGTGAAAGGGCGCCCTCAGGCCGCCGCCTTGGCGACGGCGTCGCAGACATCGGCGACCAGCGCATCGACCAGGTCGCGGTCGTCCGCCTCGGCCATGACCCGGATCACCGGCTCGGTGCCCGACGGGCGCACGACAATCCGGCCGTGATCGCCGAGCCGCGCCGTTGCGGCGGCGATCGCTTTGAGCACCGATTGATCCTCCAGCGGCCGGCCGCCCTTGAAGCGCACGTTGCGCAGCACCTGGGGCAGCGGCTCGAAGCGGCGGCACACTTCGCTGACCGGCTTGCCTTGCCGGTTGACGACCGCGAGCACCTGCATCGCGGCGACCAGGCCGTCACCGGTGGTCGAGTGGTCGGTGAGGATGATGTGGCCAGAGGGCTCGCCCCCGACATTATAGCCTTTCTCGACCATCCGCTCGAGCACGTAGCGGTCGCCGACCGCGGTGCGCTCCATCGCCAGGCCATGTGAGGCGAGGCGGCGCTCAAGGCCAAGATTGGACATCACGGTGGCGACGATGCCGGGCTTGGAGAGGCGCCCGTCCGCTTGCCAGCTTTCGGCGACGACAGCGAGGATCTGGTCGCCATCGACGACATGGCCCTTTTCGTCGACGATGATCATGCGATCGGCGTCGCCGTCGAGCGCCACGCCGACGTCGGCGCGCATCTCGCGCACTTTTTGCGCGAGGGCCTGGGGCGAGGTCGAGCCGACGTCGAGATTGATGTTGACGCCATCCGGGTCGACACCCATCGGGATCACCTCGGCGCCGAGCTCCCACAGGGCCTCCGGAGCGACCTTGTAAGCGGCGCCATTGGCGCAATCGACCACCACCCGCAGACCCTCGAAGGTCACGTCGCGCGGCAACGTACGCTTGGCGAATTCGATGTAGCGGGCGTGGACGTCGTCGATGCGCTTGGCGCGACCGAGCCCAGGCGATTTGGCGAGCCGGCCGCCGAGGTCTTCGTCGATCAGCGCCTCGATCTGCGCCTCGATCTCGTCCGACAGCTTGAACCCGTCGGGGCCGAACAGTTTGATGCCGTTGTCCTCGTAGAGATTGTGCGAAGCGGAGATCATCACGCCAAGATCGCAGCGCATCGAGCGGGTCAGCATCGCCACCGCCGGTGTTGGCGCCGGGCCGAGCAGCAGAACGTCCATGCCGACCGAGGTGAAGCCGGCGACCATCGCGTATTCGATCATATAGCCGGAAAGGCGCGTGTCCTTGCCGATGACGACGCGGTGGCGGTGATCGCCGCGCTGAAACATCAGCCCGGCCGCCTGCCCGACTTTCATCGCCAATTCGGCGGTGATCTTGCCATTGGCGCGACCGCGAATGCCGTCGGTGCCAAAATACCTACGCGCCATCACGAAACCCCTGGGGTCGACCCACGAATTTTCCCATTAGCGCATATTAGGGGCCAATAAATTCAAAAATCGTTGCACACCGTAAACGTTAACCGCGCACAGGGACGAAGGGCGCTGCAGTTGAAACGTGGCGGCGCGCGGACAAGCGCCCCAAGGGAACACACCCAGGGGCGCCCGGCGACGAGAAGTTTTGTGGCTTTGGAGCGTCAGGCCTTGGCGGACTGCTTGGTCGCAACGCCGGCCTCGGCCAGCACCGCCGCCAACTCGCCCGACTGGAACATCTCGCGGGCGATGTCGCTGCCGCCGATGAACTCGCCCTTGACGTAGAGCTGCGGGATGGTCGGCCAGTTGGCGAATTCCTTGATTCCCTGACGGATTTCGGCGTCTTCGAGCACATTGACGCCGACCACCGGAGCGCCGAGGTAATCGAGAATCTGGATCACCTGCCCCGAGAAGCCGCACTGGGGGAACTCCGGCGTGCCCTTCATGAACAGGACGACCGGGTTCTCGGCAATCAGCTTCTGGATGCGATCTTGAACGTTCGACATGGCTTCGGCCCTTCCTGACGGGGGTCAAGGCCCCGTCTCCACATCCCTGACATATAGAGCAGCGCGGGGCCGCTCGCCAGTCGCTTCAGCCGCCGGTTTCGCTCATGTGCCGCGCGGTCGACGCATGGCTGCCGGTGCGCTCGATGATGAAATCGTGGCGCTGCGGCTTGAGGCGGATGGCGTCGCGGATCGCCTCTTCAAGCGCCTCGTCGCTCGGCGAGCGGCGCAGCGGCGCGCGCAAGTCGGCCGAGGCGTCATGGCCGAGGCAGAGATAGAGCCGCCCGGTGCAGGTGACGCGCACGCGGTTGCAGCGCTCGCAGAAATTATGGGTGAGCGGGGTGATGAAGCCGAGCCGGCCGCCGGTCTCGGCGACGTCGAAATAGCGCGCTGGCCCGCCGCTTTCGTGGCCGGACGCCGTCAGCGTCAAGCGCCGCTCCAACGCCGCGCGCAGGACGGTCAGCGGCAGGAACTGGTCGAAACGGTCGCTCTCGATCGCGCCCAGCGGCATGACTTCGATGAACGTGAGTTCGAAGCCGCGCCCATGCGCCCATTCGACCAGGGCGGGCGCTTCGTCGTCGTTGAAGCCCTTGAGCGCGACGGCGTTGATCTTGACCTTCAAGCCGGCGGCGGCGGCGGCGTCGATGCCGGCCATGACGTCGTCGAGATTGCCCCAGCGGGTGACGGCGCGGAACTTGGCGGCGTCGAGCGTGTCGAGCGAAACATTGATGCGACGCACGCCGCAATCGAAGAGTTCGCCGGCGAACCGACCAAGCTGCGAGCCGTTGGTGGTCAACGTCAGCTCGTCGAGCGCGCCGCTGTCGAGATGGCGGGAGAGCGCACGGAACAATTTCATGACGCCGCGCCGCACCAAGGGCTCGCCGCCGGTGACCCGCAGCTTACGGGTTCCGAGCCGCACGAAGGCCGAGCACAGCCGATCGATTTCCTCCAGCGAAAGCACATCGCGCTTGGGGAGAAAGTTCATGTCTTCCGACATGCAATAGGCGCAGCGGAAATCGCAGCGGTCGGTGACCGAGACCCGCACATAGCGAATCGCCCGGCCGAACGGATCGACCAACGGCGGGGTCACGACAGGCGAACGGGCGTCCATCGCCGGACGATAACGTCCTCTTCAAGCGAAAGAAAGGCTTCGCGCGGGCAGGCCCGCGCCCGACCTTATTGCTGCTCGACGATGACCTTGGCGCCGACAGCGGCGCGGCCGTAGAGGTCGGTCACGTCGGCGTTGGTCATGCGGATGCAGCCCGACGACACCGCCTGGCCAATCGTATCGGGCTCGTTGGAGCCGTGGATGCGATACTCCGAGTAGCCGAGATACAAGGCGCGGGCGCCGAGCGGGTTGCCGATTCCGCCCACCATGTGGCGCGGCAGATCGGGGCGGCGCAGCAGCATCGGCGCCGGCGGCGTCCAATCCGGCCATTCGCGCTTGTTGGCGACGAAGGTCACGCCCGACCAGGTGAACCCGGGCCGGCCGACGCCGACGCCGTACTTGAGCGCCTGGTGATCCGGCAGAACGAAGTAGAGGCGCCGCTCCTTGGTCGAAACGATGATCGTGCCTGGGGCGTAATCTCCGTCGAAGCGCACCGTCTCACGCGGCACAGGGGAAACCATCGACCCCATGTCGCTCACGCCCGTCATCTCCCAGGGCGCAAGCGGCCGCGCGCCCGCCGTGGCGAGGGAAATCAAAGACATGAACGCTCCGGCCGCCAAGCCGGCAAGGAGGAGTGGAGAACCGCGCATGGGCGAACCCTCAGCTAGTTGCCGCGCGCCCGCTGTCCGACTCGCCGGACTGCGACCCGCATCGCTGCGCGACAATCCCAAAAGTGTGGCGATTGCGCAATCGCCCGAAGCATAGTTTGTGGCGCCGCAGCGGCAATTGGACGGAAGCGTGGCCGAATCATCACAGTGCGGCGCCGGCGTCGCCAGAGACGAGATTTCGTTGCAATGTCGGAAAAATCTCTGGTTGCAGCTATGGAGGCTCGAGTCTTGAGGTCGCGCGCGTGACTTCGCATGTTCGCGCGATCGACTGAGAGACAACCTCGACCCGGGCGATCCTTTTCGACCGCGCGACCGTCGGCGACCTGACGCGCGGCTCGACCCGCAAGGAGCTGGCGCGCGCGACGCCGGAGCGCGTCGGCTATCAGACGCCCGATCTCCTGCCGGCGAGGCGCGCCGACAATTCCGGCGCTGGAGCGCGAGCGCAAGGTCGAAGGATGCCGCGAGGCGCTCGCGCGCACGCTGGTAGGGCTGCGATGTGGAGAATTGGAGCCCGGCCTTCGCGCCGACCTTATGGGCCTTGCAGCCGACGAAACGCGGCCTCTACGTAAGCCAGTCAATTGTATTCAAGTGTATTCGTGACGCGCGGTCGACGACGATCACTGCGGGGCAGTGTTTCGGACCTTGATCGCCGAACTTGTAACGATCGGGCGGCGCCCTGTGACCGGAAGATGAGCTTTATTGCGATTGCGAGGACTCATATGCTTCCTATTGGCGCGACAATCGTCAGCGCACGCGCGCCTTCACACTTCGACAAAACTTCGTTGTCGGCGCCAGCGTTACAAAATTGCCCCTACGCGTCCAAGACCCGTTTTGGCCAGTGGTCCTAGCGTTATGTCACTATAAAGTCTCAACGACGCCGGGGGCGGGTCGCTAGCGGGGCCTTGGCGAAAATGGGTGGCAGTCTGTGGGCAGCATGACGACCTCGAATCCGGTGTTGTCGCTGAAGCTGATGGGTCGGCCGCGGTGCTGTGTCGGCGCGACGACGCTTGTGCGATTTCCCCGCAAGGCCATGCTGCTCGCCGCATTTCTCCTCTTCGACTGCCCCGAACGCGAAGCCTCGCGCGACAAGGCGGCGGCGTTCCTGTGGGAGAACGCCGGTTACGAGCGGCGGAACGGCAATCTGCGCGTGCTGATCTGGCGTCTGCGCGCCCTTCAAGCCGCGCATAAGGCGCCGTTATTCCGGCTCGACGATTTTTCGATCGGGCTGAGCCGGATCAATTTGCAGATCGACGCAGAGCGCATCGACGATCTGGAGACTGCAGGCGCCGCGACGGAAATCCTCGAGATCTGCGACGCCTATTCCGGGAGCTTTTTACAAGGCCTCGACGGCGAGGCGGATGTCGCACAGTGGCTTCGCATTCGCCGCGCCCGGCTTCAGCGCAAGTTCGTGTCGTTTGTAGCGGGATGGCTTGAAAATCCACCCGACGCAGCGCCCGCAGAAGAGCTGACGCTGGTCGCGCGAAAGCTTCTCACGGTCGATTCTCTTCATGAGGCGGCCCACCGCGTCTTGATGTGGGCGGACATCGCTAACGGAAAGCCCGACGCCGCGCGCAAGCGCTACGAGCGCCTGGCGGAAAAGCTCCGCAACGAACTTGAGGCGCAGCCTCATCAAGCGACGCGCGGGCTGATCAAATCGCTCGCAAGCGGCGGCGCCTCGCCGGCCTCCCGCCGTCAGACTCAGGAGGCGGGATCGCTGCTCGCGCGCAGGTCGCCTCCGCCCGGCGCTCGGGACCGTCAGTCGTCGATGGCAGAAACGAAGCTCGCTTCACGTTTGTCGCGAGGCGGCGAAGAGACGGAAGCGCCGAGCCTCTATTTCACCAGCGTCTCGACATCGGCCTTCGGCGCCGCCGACCCGTTCTATTGCGCCTTCCTCGACGATCTGTTCGCGCAATTGTGGAACCCGCGCGCGCGCAGAATCGTCGTCGACGGCGACGGGCTTGCCCTGCGCGCGGCGGCGCAGGCTCGCCGCATTGGCAATGCTTACAGCGTGCACATCAGCCTGTGGGGCGACCACCAAATGCAGTTGTCGGTGCGAACCTGTTACGCGCTGACCGGCGACGTGCTGTGGGCGAAATCTTTCCAGATCAATCGCGAGAACAGCGGCAACGTCAGCGCCCGCATCGCCGACGCGATCATTTGTTGCCTGGAAGACAATCGGATCGAAGCCGCCCGAAACTCCGGTGAGGGCGCGCTTCCTAACCTCGCGATCTTCGCTGCGGCGCGGCGCGCGCTGCTCAAGGCCGATCTGCCTGCCGTGCGACGGGCTCGGCGCCTGTATCGCATGGCCTCCCACGCCGATGGTTTCGGGCCAGAGAGCCGCGTCGGGATTTCTCGCACGTTGTGGTGCGAGTGGCTGTTGCGGGCGGGAGAAGACTCGGCGCTGTTGCCCTACGCGACAAAACTCTGCCGCGAGGCGCTCGAAACCCAACCCGACGACCCGCAGGCATACCGCGAGCTCGGCATGGCCGCGCTGTATTCGAGAGACTATCAGGGCGCTTTGGAATGTCTCTCGCGCGCGCGCAAACTCTCACCGGACGACCGGGAACTGGTGTTCGATTTTGCCGACGCTCTGATTGCCGACGGTTCGACGCGCGAAGCGCTCAAGCTCATCGAGAACCTGAAGTCGATCGAAAAGCCGCCGTCCGACTTCAACAATTGGGTCGCGGCGACCGGCTACTATGTCGTCGGTCAATATCACTCCGCGATCGAGAAATTGTCCGCGATGCGAGAAGCGCCCGCGACCTACCGCTTGCGCGCGATCTCGCACGCCATGCTCGGCGAGGTCGAGCAGGCAAGAGAGTTCATGACGAAGACAATGGATGAGAATCCAAGCTTCGACATGAAGACGTGGTTGTCGCTTTGTCCCTCGAACAGCATCACCGATATCAAGCACTTCGAGGAGGGCTATATATCGGCGGGATTCAAGCGATAGCCGGAAGGTGACACTGTCACGATGGAGAGGGAAACATGGAAAAGAACGTTCAGACGATTCCGAACATTGATCCCCGCATTTCTCCCGCCGAGGCCAACACGAATGGCCTTGCGGTCGCCAAAGAACTAACGAAGGAGGAGACCTCCTCCGATCCGACCTTCTTCGTTCGCACCGAAGCGGCCTCCCACTCGCAGTTCGACCGCTAACAAGTCCTTCGGCGCCGACAGTTTCGGCGCCGGTCAACGCCTCGCTCTTGGACGCAGGGGCGGGGCGCCGCGGTTTTTGCGTGGGGCGCCTGAAGTTCGAGATGCGAATGTCAGCGATGGCTTCAACGCTCGGGTTGGGACTGTCTCCAGAATGGGCGCGCGACGCATCTCGCCGCAACCAGCCGCAATATTCAGATCGCGCCCGCGCGCCGCGACAGACGGCGGCGGTCATGCGGCCGAGGTTCAGCGAGTTCGGCATCACCCGCCTTGCTCGCCTGACCGGCCTCGATCACATCGGCATTCCCGTGTGGGCGGCGATACGCCCCAATTCGCGCACGCTGAGCGGTTCGCAAGGCAAGGGCCTCGACGACGAAGCGGCGCAAGCCTCGGCGGTGATGGAAGCGGTCGAGGTCGCCACCGCCGAGAGGAGCGACCTTCTGCATGTTCTCGCCTCTCTGAACGAGCTTGGTCACGAGGGCTCGGCAGCCGACGCGCTTAAGCCATTGCTCCGTTTCGGCGAGGAACCGCTCGCTCCCGATTTGACGACGCAGTGGTCGGACGCCTGGGACATCTTGAACCAGCGTCAAGTCTTCGTCCCGCTCGAGGCGTGCGCGCTGTCGGACAGCTCGGTTCGCCCCCGCTACTGGCAATCGACCGACGGGCTCGCTTCAGGAAATACGCTGTGGGAAGCGACGTTTCATGGCCTGTGCGAGCGGATCGAGCGCGACGCCCTGACCCTCTGGGCGTTGCACGACGACGCGTTTGTCATGTCCAAGTGCGTCGCCATCGACGCATTTGACGACGCCGAGTTGAGCCGACTTGCGAGCATGATTTCAGACGCGGGGTTTCAACTCCGTGTCTTCGACATCACAAGCGACGTGAACATTCCGGTTTACCTCGCGGCGATTTCCCCCGCGCCCGACGGGCAAGAAAGTCGCTGGACCCACTTCGACCTCTCGAGTGGCAGCGGGTGTCATCCCATTGCGGCGCGGGCGGCGATTCGGGCGGTTACCGAGGCGGCGCAGACGCGCGTCACCACGATCGCAGCGACCCGGGACGACTTCGATCCGGCGGTGTATCGGCAGCGCCTGAGCGCCGACCTGCTCGTTTACGTGCGCGCGAAACCTCTGCTGCGCGCGGACTCCATGGCCGCCATTGCGGCGACGAGCGCGGCCGACCCGTCTTCCTATCTTGACGAAATCCTCAACAAGCTCGGCGCGGCCGATGTGCGATCGGTCATCGTCGCGCCGCTAACCAAAGGCGACCATGACTACGCCGTCGCCAAAGTCATCGTGCCCGACCTCGAAAGCCCGGCTGGAAATCGCCGACAACGGTTTGGACCGCGCGCCGAGAAATTGGCGAGTTCACTGCGATGAAGATTCTCTTCGCGGGTCCGACCCTGTTCGGCGAGGTGGAGAACGGCGCGTTGCTTTGTGCGCCCGATATTTCCTGCTCCGGGCCGGCAGGCCAGGGCGATATCGCAAGAGCCGTTCTCGACGGCGCAACCTCGATCGGGCTGATCGATGGACGCTATGAGGATGTCGCCTCGCCCTGGCACAAGGAGATTTTATTCGCCTTGTCCAATGGCGTCAGAATGTTTGGCGCCGCGAGCCTGGGCGCGTTGCGGGCGGCGGAATGCGCGCCCTTCGGGATGGTCGGAATCGGCCAGATATTCGAGCGCTATCGCTCCGGCGAGCTCGTCGACGATTCCGATGTCGCGCAATTGCATGGGCCGGCCGAGTTGTCCTTCTGCCCGCTCACCGAGGCGTTGGTGAACGTCGAAGCGACGCTGCGCAATTTGGTCCAGTGCGGTGAAATCGCGCCGGAGGTTGGGGCTCGGCTCGACGCCGTCGCCAGGGAGATTTTTTTCAAGGAACTGACCTACGACGCGGTGCTCGCGCGTTCGGATCTTGGCGCGAACGAGATCGACACGCTTCGCGCCAAACTCGCGCGGGGCAAAGTCGATTTGAAACGCCTCGATGGTCGGCAGCTCGTTGACGTCTTGATCGCGCAGCCAGACATCCGGCGGTCGAGGGATTTCGACTGGCGCATGGCTACGCCTCCCACGTGGACACGCTTCATGCACTCGCTAGAGGTAGAGCGCGCGCAATTGCCGACGCGCTCTCGGTGAGGCAACCGAGAACGGCCTAAAGCCGCGCCGGGCGTCGACGGCGGCGGCATCGTGCGATCCTCGGCGCGCCGCCTTGGAGCCGACCGGGATGGGCGCCCGCAGCCCTCGGTCGCATCGACCCGATCCGAATTCTCGCAGTTCAATCAAAGGAAATTCGTGAACCCGTGACTTAAAATATTAAAAATATAGAACTAGTAGATTAAGACGATTCCGGGTTATAAGGGCCGCTGGAAACGTCGGTCTGAGCCGCCCATGGCGCGGCTCTGGGCGGACCTGGAATGAAGGGGTTGGGCGTGGGCACAGAGTCTTTGGCGAATGTCCTCTGGTTTCTGCCAACCCATGGCGACGGGCGCTATCTCGGCACGAGCGCCGGCGGGCGGGCCGTCGACCTCCCGTATCTCAGGCAGGTCGCACAGGCGGCCGATTCTCTGGGCTATGACGGCGTGCTGCTGCCGACCGGCAAGAGCTGCGAAGACTCCTGGGTCGTTGCGTCGGCGCTGGCGCCGCTGACCGAGCGCCTCAAATTTTTGGTCGCCGTGCGCCCCGGGCTGCAGTCGCCCGCGGTCGCGGCGAGGATGACCGCGACGCTCGATCGCCTCTCGCAAGGGCGCCTGATGATCAACGTCGTCACTGGCGGCGACCCGGTCGAGAACAGGGGCGACGGGCTCTTTCTCTCGCATGACGATCGCTATGAACTGACCCGCGAGTTCTTGGAGGTCTACATCGCGCTCCTGCGCGGCGATGTCGTCAACCACCAGGGCAAGCATCTACAAATCGAAAACGGACAGCTTCTGTTTCGCCCGCTCCAGGAGCCGATGCCGCCGTTGTATTTTGGCGGTTCGTCCGATGCGGGCGTGGATGTCGCCGCGCAATTGGTCGACAAATATCTCACCTGGGGCGAGCCGCCCGCCGCGGTCGCCAAGAAGATCGCCAACGTACGCGCCGCCGCGCAAGCCAAGGGACGAACGCTGAGTTTCGGCATCCGTCTGCACGTCATCGTGCGCGAGAGCGCGGACGAGGCGTGGCGGGCAGCCGAGAGGCTCATCAGCCACCTCGACGATACGACGATTGCGGCGGCGCAAAAGGTGTTCGAGCGCATGGATTCGGTCGGCCAAAACCGCATGGCCGCTTTGCACGGCGGCAGACGCGACAAGCTCGAAGTCAGTCCCAATCTCTGGGCGGGCGTCGGCCTCGTGCGCGGGGGCGCCGGAACGGCGTTGGTCGGCGACCCGCAGACCGTCGCCGAGCGCATGCGCGAGTATATCGCGATCGGCGTCGACACGTTCATTCTCTCGGGTTACCCGCACCTCGAAGAGGCCTACCGCTTCGCCGAGCTGGTGCTGCCGTTGCTGCCCCGCGCCCAATCGCGCGCGCGCCCCCTCGTCGCCGCGAACATGGGGCCGTTCGGAGAGACCATCGCCAACATCGCCAGGCCATCCGAACCGCAGCCGGCGCGCCAGAGCGCGAGCTGAAACTCCGTCAGCTCACTCGCCCGAAAAGCGCTACTGCGCCGGCTTGACGAACTTCAGCGTGAACCGATCGCTCTCACCGATCGCCGCGTATTTCTCGCGGTCGACGTCTTTGAGGCGATAGGTCGGCGGGAGGGCCCAGACGCCGACGGGATAGTCTTTGGTGTCTTTGGGATTGGCGTTGATCTCGGACGCGGCGACGAGCTTGAAGCCGGCGGCCTCGGCCAGCGCGACGGCAAAATCCTGACGCACGTAGCCGCTCTTGGCGAGCGGGTCCTGCGGCTGGTCGGATCGCGCGCGATGCTCCTCGAGGCCGAGCACGCCGCCGGGCTTGAGCGCCTTGAAGAACGCTGCGAACGCCTCCGGCGCATCGCCGGCGGCCATCCAGTTGTGAATGTTGCGGAAGGTCAGCACGAAGTCGGCGCTGCCGGGCGCGGCGATCGGGTATTTGTCGCCATCGAACGACGTCACTTGCACAACGCCGTAGCGATCGGGCGACGCGACAAATTTCGCATTGAACGCGGCGATATCCTTTTGCGCTTCCGCGGATGTCGACTGCGGATCGCCGATCGCCGCGATGTAGCGGCCGCGCGCCTTCAGATAGGGCGCGAGAATCTCCGTCCAGTAACCGCTCGCCCCCGGGAGAATCTCGACCACGACGCTATCGGGCTTCACCCCGAAGAAACTCAGCGTGGCGTCCGGGTGGCGGAAGGCGTCGCGAGCGCTGTTAGCGGGAGTGCGATCCGCGCTGGCCACGAGCGCGAGCAGCGCCGGGTCGGCAGCACGCGCGGGCGCCGCGCAGAGCCCGGGCGCCAAAGCGCCGGCCAGCACAAAGCCAAGCCCTCTCATCATTGCGCTCATGGCAACCTCGTATCTTCCGAGACTGAGTTGAGTACCCGGAAGGGCGGGCGCTTGCCAAGCATTTCCTGAGTCGAAAAACCCTGCCCGGCTTTGGGAATCGAAACATGACAGAGACGCTCCCGCCGAAGTGTTCTGTGATCAAGAATTCCCGTTGCGAAGGCTCAGTGACTGATCATCCACGGCCTCGCGGTCGGGAAGCTCTTCGCGCCGCTCTTGGTTTTGGCGACCATGCGTGAGGGTTTTCCCGAGCAGCACCCGCAGCCAGCCGGATGGGCGCTCTTGTATTGATCGAGTGTTTTGGGCGCATGCGCGCTCTGCTCGTTGATTGCCCGCGCCTTGCGCTTGTCCGCCGACATGCAGGCAAAATGCGGGGCGGTGAGAATGACCCGCCGCGATCCGCTCGAGCACACCGGGCAGTCCTGCGGATCGGCGTATTCGGACATCGGCCGAATTTCGGTGAACGGCCCGCACGCCTGACATTCATACTCGTAAACCGGCATCGATCGTCTCCCCAGCCGCTCGGCGCGCTTCGGTTTGAGCTGAAAATTTGGCGCGGCGGCGAACCGGCCGCCGCGCGTTTTTACTCACACGTCCGGCGAAGTCGGCATGTCGACGCCGCCCTTGATGAATTTGGTCGGCCCCATCGCGTTGGGCATGATGTCGAAATCGAAGATCTCGGTCGGCAGATAGAGGGTCGCGCAGGCGTTGGGAATGTCGACGACGCCGCTGATGTGTCCCTGAACCGGCGCGACGCCGAGGATCGAATAGGCCTGAGCGCCCGAATAGCCGAACTTCTTGAGATACTCGATCGCGTTCAGGCAGGCTTGGCGATAGGCGACATGGACGTCGAGATAATGCTGCGTGCCGCTCTCGTCGACCGAGATGCCCTCGAAGATCAGGTAGTCTTTGTAATTGGGGGTGATCGGCGAGGGCCGGAAGATCGGGTTCTTGATCCCGTATTTGGCGACGCCGTCCTTGATCAGAGCGACCTTGATGTGGAGCCAGCCCGCCATCTCGATCGCGCCGCAAAAGGTGATTTCGCCGTCGCCCTGGCTGAAGTGCAGATCGCCCATCGAGAGGCCGGCGCCTTTCACGTAGACCGGGAAATAGATCTTCGACCCGCGCGAGAGGTCCTTGATGTCGCAATTGCCGCCATGCTCGCGCGGGGGCACCGTGCGTGCGCCTTCATTGGCGACTTTCGCTTTGGCGTCGCCCTTCGCGCGGCCGGCATGCGCAGTTTTGGGGAACGGCGCGTTGGCGAGAGGAGGAACGCGGGCCGGATCGGTCGCAATGAAATCGACCTCGCGCTTGTTCCAGGTCTCCAGCAGCTTCTGGTCTGGCAGGCAGCCGATCAGGCCGGGATGAATCAATCCGGCGAATTGCACGCCCGGCACGTGGCGGGAATGGGTGTAGAGGCCGGAGATGTCCCAGATCGATTTCTGCGCCAGCGGGAAATGCTCGGTGAGAAAGCCGCCGCCGTTCTTCTTGGAAAAGAACCCGTTGAAGCCCCACAGGCTCTCCTTCATCGGACCAACGTCGAGCAGATCGACGACCAATAGGTCGCCCGGCTCCGCGCCTTCGACCTCGATCGGCCCGCTCAAGAAATGCACGGTCGACAGATCGATGTCGCGCACGTCGTTGGCCGAATCGTTGTTCTTGATGTAGCCGCCGGTCCAGTCGTAGGTCTCGATGATGAACTCTTCGCCGGGTTTGACCTTGGCCACCATCGGCACGTCGGGGTGCCAACGATTGTGGATCATGTCATTGTCGTAGGGCGACTTCTTCAGATCGACTTTGATCAGCGTGTCAGGCATAGGCGCTCCTCCAGGCAAAATGCGTCACGTTTAAATCGACAGGTATTTCGCGACTTCCGCTGCATCGATCCCCGCGCGCGCGTCGTCGCGAACGATCTCGCCGTTCTCGATCACCAGCACGCGATCGGCGACGTCGAGGGCAAAGCTCAGCACCTGCTCGGAGACGACGATCGACAGCGCGCGCTCGTCGCGGATGCGCTTGAGCGTGCGCGCCATCTCGCGGATGATCGAGGGCTGGATGCCCTCGGTCGGTTCGTCGAGCAACAGAACCTTGGGCTTGGTGGCGAGAGCGCGGGCGATGGCGAGTTGCTGCTGCTGGCCGCCGGAAAGATTGCCGCCGCGGCGATCCTTCATTTCGAGCAGCACCGGAAACAGCTCGTAGATGTCGCCAGGAACCGTCTTCGCCCCCGATGCAACCAGCCCCGTCTCGATATTCTCCTTGACCGTCATGGTGGAGAAGATCATGCGGCCCTGCGGCACATAGGCGAGGCCCTCAGCGACCCGCTCGTAGCTCTTGAGCTTGCTCACCTCGACGCCGTTCATGCTGACCGAGCCGCTTTTGGTCGGCACGATCCCCATCAGCGATTTCATCAGCGTGGTCTTGCCCATGCCGTTGCGCCCCATGATGGCGACGATCTCGCCGGGAGCGACCGATACATTGAGCCCGTGCAGCACTTCGCTCTGGCCGTAGGCCACATGCAGATCTGAGATTGCCAGCATGACGTCCTCGCTTAATGGCCGAGATAGACTTCGATGACTTTTGGATTGTTTTTGACCGAGTCCATCGAGCCCTCCGCGAGCACCTGGCCCTGATGCAGGACCGTGACCTTGTGGGCGATGTCTTCGACAAACTTCATGTCGTGCTCGATCACCAGCACCGAGCGGCCCTTGATGATGCGGTTGAGAAGTTCGGCGGTCTTGACCCGCTCGCTGACGCTCATGCCCGCCACCGGCTCGTCGAGCATCAGCAGATCGGGGTCCTGGATCAGCAGCATGCCGATTTCGAGCCATTGCTTCTGGCCGTGGCTGAGAAGGTCGGCGGTCATGGCGAGACGGTCTTTAAGAAAGACCATTTCGGCGACCTCCTGCACCCGCTCGCGCACCGCTTTGTCGCGATTGAAGGTCAACGCGCCGAACACCGTACGGCCGCGCGGATAGGAGATTTCCAGGTTCTCGAACACGGTGAGATCGTCATAGATCGACGGATTCTGGAACTTGCGGCCGATGCCGGCCTGAACGATCTCGTTCTCCTTGAGCTTGGTCAGCTCCTTGCCGCGAAACTGGATGGAGCCGGAACTCGCTTTGGTCTTGCCGCAGATGAGATCGAGCACGGTGGTTTTTCCCGCGCCGTTCGGCCCGATGATGACGCGGATCTCGTCTTCATCGACATAGAAGGAGAGATCGTTGACCGCCTTGAAGCCATCGAAGGAAACGGTGAGCCCCTCGACCGCGAGCAGGAAGTCCTTTTGCAGGTGACCGATTTGCATGATCGCTTCCTCACTCGGCTGGCGTTTTGTCGGCGATCGTGGCCTGGCTCCAGGCCTTTCCGCCTTTTCTCGGTCCCACCATCCGTTCGAGGCGCGATTGGATGTGGTCGCGCCAGATGCCGGCCAGACCGTTGGGAAAGGCGAGAACGACCAGGATGAAGAGCCCGCCCAAGCCGAACAGCCACAATTGCGGGAAGGTTTCGGAGAAGCTCGTCTTGGCGGCGTTGACCAGCAGCGTGCCGTAGACCGCGCCGAGGATCGACATCCGCCCGCCGACCGCGGTGTAGATCACCATTTCAATCGAGGGGATGATGCCAACGAACGAAGGCGACATGAAACCCACTTCGAGCGTGAACAGCGCGCCGCCAATCGAAGCGAAGACCGCGGCGGCGCAAAAGGCAAAGATCTTGAAGTTCGCGACGCTGTAGCCGGAGAAGCGCACGCGATCCTCCTTGTCGCGCATGGCGACGAGGATGCGGCCGAGCTTCGAGTGGCGAATGAACTGCGCGGCGAAGATGCAGCCGAACAGGCAGGCGACCTCGACGAAATAGAGAATGAATTTGGCGTGGTCGGTGCGGATGTCCCAACCCTTGAGCGTGCGCAGATCGGTGATGCCATTGATACCGCCGGTGTAGCCCTGCTGGCCGACGATCAGGATCGTCAGGATCGCTGCGATCGCCTGGGTTATGATGGCGAAGTAGACGCCGCCGACCCGACGCTTGAACATCGCCGCGCCGACGATGAAGGCGAAAATCGCCGGCACGATAAAGATCGCGACGATCGTGAAGCCAAGCGAGTGAAACGGCTTCCAGAAGATCGGCAGTTCGGTGATCTGGTTCCAGTCCATGAAGTCGGGAATGCCCGGCGTCGACTGGATCTTGGTGTTGGCGACGCTCGAGGCTTCGAGCTTGAGGAACATCGCCATGCAATAGCCGCCGAGGCCGAAAAACACGCCCTGACCGAGGCTCAGAATTCCGCCAAAGCCCCAGCACAACACCAGGCCGAGCGCGACGAACGAATAGGTGAGGTATTTGGCGACGAGGTTGAGGCGAAAGACATCGAGACTGAGCGGCAGGATCACCACGAGGAGCACCGCGAGCACCGCAATTCCCAGCAGTTCCGATCGATTGATGAAGCGCGGAGTTTCGAACATGAGCGGCCTCGTTTCGATGTCTCGTTTCACTTGCGGACTTTGAGCGCGAACAACCCCTGCGGGCGCAGCATCAGGATGCCGACGATCGCCAGCAGCGTGATCACTTTGGCCATCGAGCCGGAGAGGAAAAACTCCAGCGTCGACTGCGCCTGCGAGATCGTGAAGGCCGATGCGATCGTGCCCAGCAGGCTAGCGGCGCCGCCGAAGACGACGACCAGGAACGTGTCGACGATATAGAGCTGGCCCGAGGTCGGCCCAGTCGAGCCGATCATCGTGAAGGCGCTCCCGGCGATGCCGGCGATGCCGCAGCCCAGCGCGAAGGTGTAGCGATCGACCTTCTCGGTGTTGATGCCGACGGCGCCGGCCATAACCCGGTTCTGCACGACGGCGCGAACCTGGCGACCCCAGCGCGACCAATAGAGGATATAGGCGACGGCGGTGGTGATCAGCAGCGTCAGGCACATGACGAAGACGCCGTTGATCGGAATCTGAATCGAGTCGGTGACCTGAAACGAACCGAGCATCCATTGCGGCAGATCGACGCCGACCTCGCGCGCGCCGAAGATCGAGCGGTAGCATTGCTGCAGGATCAGGCTGAGGCCCCAGGTCGCCAGCAACGTGTCGAGCGGCCGTTTGTAGAGATGGCGGATCAGCCCCCATTCGACCAACATGCCCAGCGCTCCCGAGGCGAGGAAAGCGAGGATCATCGCGACGAAGAAATAGCCGCTGAACAGCGCCGGGAGATGCGCCTGAAAGAAGTTCGACGTCATCCAGGTCACGTAGGCGCCCAGAATCATGAACTCGCCGTGGGCCATGTTGATGACGCCCATCTGGCCGAAAATGATCGCGAGCCCCAGCGCCATCAGCAGGAAGACGGAGAACAGGATCAGACCTGCAAAACCTTGCATCGCAAAGATCGCGCCGAGGTCGCTGAGCGAGTAGTCGCCGAACATTCGAGCCTCCGATGTTTTGGGGGTCCCGCATCGCGACCGAAATCGCGATGCGGGCTCTCGCATCTTCGCAACGGGC
This sequence comes from uncultured Alphaproteobacteria bacterium, assembly GCA_963835215.1. GTDB lineage: Bacteria > Pseudomonadota > Alphaproteobacteria > Rhizobiales > Beijerinckiaceae > Roseiarcus. The sequence goes on from CAWIES010000002.1 coordinate 590,987, forward strand.
ACGATCCGTCGTCGAAGCCGATCCGCGAACGGGGTGTTTCGCGAACCGTTACTGGTAGCCCTTGGGGAACGGGTTCGGTTCGACGAGATTGGGCGTCTCGTAGACGAGGTCGTACTGGCCATCGACACGCGCGCGTCCGACCCGCGATTTCGACCAGAGATGATGGTTTTCGTGGATGCGCACATAGCCTTCCGGCGCGCCTTTGAACTCGACGCCGGGCGACGCCGCCGCGATCTTGTCGATGTCGAACGAGCCCGCCTTTTCCGCCGTCAGCTTCCAAAGGTTGGGGCCGAGATAGGCGGCCTGCGTCACGTCGCCGATCACGGTCTTCTCGCCCCACATCGCCTTGAAGGCCGGGACAAACAGCTTGTTGTTGGGGTTGTCGAGCGACTGGAAATATTTCATGCAGGCATAAGCGCCGGCGATGTTCTCGCCGCCGATGCCGTCGATCTCATCCTCGGTGACCGAGATCGTCAGCAGCAATTGCTTCGACAGGTCGATGCCCGACGCCTTGAGCTGCTTGTAGAAGGCGACGTTCGAGCCGCCGACGATGATCGCGTAGATCACGTCGGGCTTCTTCAGTTTGATCTTGTTGATGACCGAATTGAACTGTGTGTCGCCGAGCGGGAAATATTCTTCGCCGACCACCTTGCAGTCGGTCAGATGCTCTTCGATGTGCTTGCGCGCGATCTTATTCGACGTGCGCGGCCAGATGTAGTCGGAGCCGAGGAGGTAGAAAGTCTTCGCGTTCTTGGTGGTGTTGATCCAGTTCAGGCCCGCGAGAATTTGCTGCGTCGCCTCCTGGCCGGTGTAGATGACGTTCTTGGACTGCTCGAGCCCCTCGTAGAAGGTCGGGTAGTAGAGCATGCCGTTGTACTGCTCGAAGACCGGCAACACCGCCTTGCGCGAGGCCGAGGTCCAGCAGCCGAACACCGCGGCGCATTTGTTTTCGACCAGCAGCTTTTTCGCCTTCTCGGCGAAGGTTGGCCAGTCGCTGGCGCCGTCTTCCTGAATGAATTTGATCTGCCGGCCGAGCACGCCGCCCGCCGCGTTGATTTGGGAGATCGCCAGCTTCTCAGCCTCGACCGATCCCGTTTCGCTGATCGCCATGGTGCCGGTGATCGAGTGCAGAATGCCGACGGTCACGTCGGTGTCGGTGACGGCGAGCCCAGTGGTGTTGACCGCTGCGGTCGCGGGCACATCGGCGAATGAGGAACGCGTAAACATGCCCATCGCGGGCAACGCAGCCATCCCCATCAGCAATTTTCGACGGAGCGGCGATGGCAGATCGCGGTCGGATTGGTCTGACATGGTGATCTCACTGGTTTGCACGAGCCGGGTATGGCCTCACGAAGCTGGCGTGATTTGTGCACCGCATCGATACGCAGGATCGCGTATGTTGCATCGCAAAATAGCGACGTAGGTTTTCCTGCGGTTCAACCAGGCAGGATGCCGTCAGCTGGAGGGCTAGGTGGTCGGTCGACAGCGGATAGACCGCGTCAGACGCCAATATAATCAATGGGTAGCCAACCAGACGCTCGAAGACTACGCGCTGCGCTTCACGGCCAAGAGCGCGCGCCGCTGGTCGGCCGCCCGGGTCGCCAACACCGCCCTCGGCGCCATTTCGTTCCTGGCGCTGGAGGCGATCGGCGCAGCCGTGACTCTGAACTACGGCATGGTGAACGCGACCGCGGCGATCCTCGTGGTCAGCGTCGTCATCTTCGGCTGCGGCCTGCCGATCGCCTATTACGCCGCGCGCTACGGAGTCGACATCGATCTGCTCACCCGTGGGGCGGGCTTTGGCTACATCGGCTCGACGATCACCTCACTCATCTACGCCTCGTTCACGTTCATCTTCTTCGCCATCGAGGCGGTGATCCTGTCGGAGGCGTTCCAGCTGTGCTTCGGACTCCCGTTGCCGATCGGCTATCTCGTCAGCGCGGTCGTCATCATTCCGCTGGTGACCTTCGGCATCACCCTCATCAGCCGATTTCAGCTCTGGACGCAGCCGATCTGGATCGTGCTTCATATCTTTCCCTTCGCCGTCATCGCCTACAAAGAACGCGACGCCTTTTCGCAATGGGCGCAGTTTCCCGGCGCCCATGGCGACCCAGCGGGGCATCTCGACCTGGTGCTGTTTGGCAGCGCCGCCGCGGTCATCTTCGCGCTGGTGGCGCAGATCGGCGAGCAGGTCGACTTCCTGCGCTTCCTGCCGCGCGATCGCCGCGCCTCCAAGCGCGCATGGTGGCTGGCGCTGCTGTGCGCGGGTCCCGGCTGGATCGTGCTCGGCGCCATCAAACTGCTGGCGGGTTCGTTTCTTGCGACCTTCGCACTCAGCCACGGCGTGTCGATGGCGTTCGCCGGCGAGCCAGCGCACATGTACCTTGCCGCATTTAGCGCTGCGATTTCGCAACCGACCGTTGCGCTCGCGCTGACCGGCGCCTTCGTGATCGTCTCGCAGCTGAAGATCAACGTGATGAACGCTTACGCCGGGTCGATCGCCTGGTCGAACTTCTTTTCGCGCCTGACCCACAGCCATCCCGGCCGCGTCGTGTGGCTGGTCTTCAACGTGATGGTCGCGCTGCTGCTGATGGAGATCGGCGTCTTCAAGGCGCTCGAGCAAACGCTCGCGCTCTATTCCAACGTCGCGATCGCCTGGGTCGGCGCGCTGGTCGCCGATCTCGTTATCAACAAGCCGCTCGGGCTGCGCCCCGCGACGATCGAGTTCAAACGCGCCCACCTCTATGACATCAATCCGGTCGGCGTCGGGGCCATGGCAAGCGCGACGATCGTCTCGGTGATCGCGTTCTATGGCGCCTTCGGGCCGATCGCGAAGGCGCTCGCGCCATTCATCGCGCTCGGCGTCGCGCTTGTCACGGCGCCGCTGATCGCCTACGCGACTGACGGCAAATATTACATCGCCCGGCGGCCGAAGCGGGCATGGCGCGATGTCGAGTTGATTCAGTGTTGCATCTGCGAACATACGTTCGAGACCGAGGACATGGCTTCGTGCCCGGCCTATTCGGGGCCGATCTGCTCGCTCTGCTGCTCTCTCGATGCGCGTTGCCACGACATGTGCAAGCCGCACGCGCAGTTGCGTTCGCAGCTCTCTTACGCGCTCGGCGCCCACATGCCCGACGCGCTGTATCGATGGGTCGGATCGCCGCTCGGGCGCTATCTCGCCGTCTTCAGCGCGACGACCCTGCTGTTCGGCATGACGCTCGGCTTGATTTATTTTGTGACCGCGACTGGCAATGTCCAGGAGAACGCGCAACTGCTCGACGCGCTGTGGCGGGTGTTCTTCGCCATCGTGATCATCGTCTGCATCGTCGCCTGGCTGTTCGTTCTTGCGCAACAGAGCCGCAACGCTGCGGAATCGGAGTCGCAAAGGCAAACGACGCTCCTGATGAAGGAGATCGCCGCCCACAAGCGCACCGACGCCGCGTTGCAGCACGCCAAGGAGGTCGCCGAGGCGGCCAATCTCGCCAAGAGCCGCTATGTGGTCGGCCTCAGCCACGAGCTCAGATCGCCGCTCAACGCGATCAGCGGCTACGCCCAGCTCCTGGAGCAGGATCGCTCGCTCCTCCACCGCGCGAGCGAGCAGATCAAGGTGATCCGCCGCAGCGCCAACCACCTCTCGGGATTGATCGACGGCATTCTCGACATCTCGAAGATTGAAGCTGGCCGCATTCACCTGTCGCGCGACGAACTCCGCCTCGCCGAATTCCTCGATCAGCTTGTCGGCATGTTCCGCATTCAGGCGCTACAAAAAGGCGTCGACTTCGTCTTCGAGCGCCCGACTTCATTGCCGGTGCTGGTCTACGCCGATGAAAAGCGGCTGCGACAGGTTCTCATCAACCTGCTCTCCAACGCGATCAAGTTCACCCAGAGCGGCGCCGTCCGATTCGTGATCCACTATCGCAGTCCGGTCGCGGAATTCGAGGTCGCCGACACCGGACCGGGCATCGAGCCCGATGACATCGAGCGCATCTTCGCGCCCTTCGAGCGTGGCGCGCTCGGCGCTTCCCAGCCCCACACCGGCACCGGGCTCGGTCTCACCATCAGCAAGCTTCTCGCCGGCGTCATGGGCGGAAACATTACCGTCGCCAGCACCGTTGGCAAAGGCAGCTCGTTCCGCGTCAATGTGCTGCTGTCCGAAGTGAGGAACCCGACCCATATCGCGCCGATCGAGGCGCCGATTTTCGGCTATCACGGGCCGCGCAAGACCATTCTGGTCACCGACGACGATCCGGCGCATCGCGACTTGCTGCACGAAATCCTGACGCCGCTCGGCTTCGTTCTGCTGAGCGCGACCGACGGGCCGTCTTGCCTTAGTCTCGCAGAGCACTGCCGTCCCGATCTCTTTCTGCTCGACGTGTCGATGGCTGGACTCGACGGCTGGAAAGTCGCCGAGACGTTGCGCAAGTCCGGTCATCATCAGGCGCGAATCCTGATGGTGTCGGCGAGCGCGCTCGAAGCCCACAGCACGCCGCTGGCGCAGCCGTTCCATGACGGCTACCTGATGAAGCCGATCGACATCCCGCGGCTGCTGGAGTTGATCGGCCATTTTCTCAAGATCGACTGGCGGCACGAGCAAGACACGATCTCGGCGCCGGTATGGCAGCCAAGCTCCGATTCCCGCCCGCCCGCGCATGTGATCCAGGAACTCGCCCGGTTGGGAGAGATCGGCCATGTGCGGGCGATCCAGCAAAAGCTCGACCAACTCGCTTTCGACTACCCCGAACACGAGGCGTTCGTGACTCGCTTGCGCACGCTCGTCGATCACTTCGAGCTCGGTCAATTTGTGTCGACTCTCAATGTTCTGGACAGCTATGAACGGTGATGCGAAGACCCGGGACGTCGTCCTTGTCGTCGACGATTCCCCCGACACCCTGCGCCTGCTGACCGACGCTTTGGATGGCGCGGGCATGACGGTGATGGTCGCGCTCGACGGCGCCGCCGCGATCCGCATCTGCGAACAGATCACGCCCGACGTCATTCTGCTCGACGCGGTGATGCAGGGGATCGATGGGTTCGAGACCTGTCGGCGTCTGAAACTCGATCCCGATCTGGGCAGCGTGCCGGTGATCTTCATGACCGGGCTGACGGAGACCGACGATGTCGTGCGCGGCTTTGCCGCGGGCGGCGTCGACTACGTCACCAAGCCGATCGTGATCGAGGAGATGCTCGCGCGTATTCGCGTTCATCTCGTCAACGCCCGCCTGACGCAAAGCGCACGCGCCGCGCTCGACGCCTCGGGCCGCTTTCTTTTTGCCGTCAATCGCCAAGGCGAGGTCGTCTGGGCGACGCCGCAGGCAAAGAAGCTGCTGATGGGCGATGAGCCCGCTCCAACGACTGGCCCGCTCAAGGCGCCTCAGCCGTGGCTCCAATGGCTCGAGCAGGTGCAAAGCGGCGCTAGCCCCGACGCCAAGCCGTCCGTCGCGCCGAGCTTGAGCAACGACCAGTTTCGCCTCCAATACATGGGCAAGCTCAACCCCAATGAATCGCTGTTGCGGCTCGCCAAGCGGTCGAGCTCCGACAGCCCGGCCGAGTTCAGCCGCGATCTCAGCCTCACCAGGCGCGAGGGCGAGGTTCTATCTTGGCTCAGCAAAGGGAAAACGAACCGCGACATCGCGCAGATTCTTGGGCTAAGCCCGCGAACGGTCGACAAGCATCTCGAGCAAATCTACGCCAAGCTCGGCGTTGAGAACCGCACCGCCGCAGCCGCGATCGCGGTCAATACGGCCCGCGACAAGGCCAGTTTCTAAATCTTCCGCCGCCGATGTTTGGCTTGCGACTCAATCAGCCGGCGGCGGCCGGTTTTCGCGCGCCGAGCCGTCGCCGCAAGCATCGGCGTCGAGCGTCGCTTGCCAGAACGCGCGCGGTCCCGGTTCCGGGATCGGACGGGGCGCATTGCGAACGCAGAGTCCGGCGCGCGTCCACCAGGCCATTGGCATGTCGCCGCGATCGGTCGGGTTGATGCCGCCCTCGATGTGGCGCCAAAAATTGCAGGCTGCGCAGGTGGCGCCAGGCCGGGAGGTGGCGACCAAGCCTTCCGCGCACCATTGACCGGCGTGGGTCTGGGGCCAGTGCGCGACCTGTTCCGAGCGAATCGCGGCGTCCGGCGCGTGACGACGGCAGAGTCCTTCGTTATCGCGCACCTTTTGCCAGTAGACGCAGCGCGCGCAACTGCGAACGAGGTCAGGAGCATCTTTCACCAGGGCCTCCCCAGGGTCAAAGCGCGAGGAGGGCTCACCGAAGGCCCAGTATGCTCGCGCTCTCGTTCGATTGCGGCGGAGTCCAACCGGCCCCCAGCGCAAGCATCAAGGCGACGTTGGCTTCGAGCTGGCGCGCGTGCAGCGCGATCGCTGTGCGATCGGCGGTGAGCGCGGCGTTCTGCGCGGTGACGACATCGAGGTAGGACGCCGCGCCGTCGCGATACAACGACATCGACATGTCCGACGCGTTGCGCGCCGCGGTGGCCGCCTCCTCTGTCTGCTGCGACTCCAACGCCAGCCAGTGCAATGCGGACAGGTTGTCCTGCACCTCCTTGACCGCGCGCAGGACGCTGGAGCGATACTTCTCTGCGGCGACCTTGAATTGAGCCTTCGCCTGTTCGATCTCGGCCTTTCGCAGACCGAAATCGAACAGCGGCGCGGACACCGAAGGGCCTATCGTGAAGTCGCCGTTTCCGGGAGCGAACAGCCGGTAGCCGGTGTCCTGCGAGCCGCCAAGCAAGCCGATGGTGAACTTGGGATAGAGGGCGGCCTTCGCGGAGCCGATCAGCGCGCTCGCCGCCGCCGCCTCGCGCTCGGCCGCCGCGACGTCGGGGCGCCGGAGCAGCACGTCGCCGGGCGCCGAGCGCGGGCGAAGGGGAAACGCCATCGGTTGCGCGGCGGGAGCGATACTGTAGTTGGCCGCCGCTTCACCGGCCAAGGTGGCGATGGCGTCGACGAGCGCGCTTCGGCGCAGCGCGAGGTCGGAGGCTTGCGCCTGCGCGTCGCTCAATTGGTTTTGCGCCCGCTGTTCGTCGATTGGCGGCGCGATCTTCGCTTCGAGACGCGAGCGCGTGAGTTGCAGCGCCGAACTATAGTTGTCGATCGTGTCGGCAAGCAGCTTGGCCTCGGAGTCGAGACCGCGCAGATCGACATAGTCTCGCGCGAGTTGAGCGTGAAGCTCCTCGCGGGCCTCGACGAACGTGTCCTGACTCGCTTGGGCGGAGGCGTTTGCCGCCGTCACAATGTCGCGCACCCGTCCCCACAGATCGATCTCGTATGAGGCGACGGTCCCGCCGATCTGGTTATTGCCGTAAAAGGTCGGTTGGGCCTTCGAGCGCAACGGCCGATTGTCCGATTGCCGATTGGCCGAGATCCCGCCCCCGGCGTCCAATTCAGGATACAACCCGCTCGTGGCCGCGGAGGCGTTCGCGCTCGAGGCCTCGTAGGCGGCGAGCGCGGCGGCAAGATCGGGATTGGCGGCGTCCACTCGCTCTTCGAGCCGATCGAGTTCCGCCTCATGGAAGCTGCGCCACCATTCCCGGCCGGGGTCGAAACCAGCGGTCGGTCCGCTGGCGGCGTTGGCGTAGTGCGACGGCAGGGCGACCAGCGGCGGTAGGTAGTTTGGCGCGAGATCGCAGCCTGTGAGCGCCAGCGCCAAAGGAAGACCCAACCAGCCGCGCAGTCTCATTGCGCGTCCTCTGCCGGCTGGGGGGGCGCGGGTTCGGCGCTCGCTGGGTCCTTGACGGCGACCTTCAGCGGTTCGGCCAGTCGCACCTCGTCGCCTTCCGCAATCGACTCGGGCGGGCTGGCGATGACGCGCGCGTTCGGCGGCAACGCGTTTGAAATCTCGACCTCGGACCCGTAGTCCCTGGCGATCTCGACCTTGGTCAGGTGCACGCGATCGTTGTCGCCGAGTAGCGCCACGAGGACGGCGCCGTCGCGAAACAGCAGCGCGTTGGCGGGCAGTTGGACCGCATTGAGATCGGGCGGCGACTGAAAATGCACCTGGGCGAACGAGCCTGGCGTCAGCAGGCCTTGCGAATTATCGGCGATCAGCTCGATCAGCAGCGAACGCGACTTGGCGTCGATGGCGTGCGAGCTGGTGGCGATGACCGCGTCGAAGGCGCGACCGGGATATTCGGGCACGAAGATTTTCGCCTTCATCCCGTCCTTCAAAGTCGCCGCATAGCTTTCGGGCGCCCGAACGTAGATGCGCACCTGCGTCACGTCCGAGACGGTGAACAGCGGCTGGCTCCCCGAAGCCGTCGCGCTGACCAGCGAACCAACGTCGACATTGCGCGCGGTGACGACGCCATCGAACGGCGAGACGATGTTGGCGAAGGCTTTGAGCGCGTGAAGGCGATCGAGATTGGCCTGCGCCGCCGACACGTCCGCCTGCTTCGCGACGGCGTCGCCTTCCTTCTCGTCGATCGCCTGCTCCGACACCGCGGCGGTCGCGCGCAGGGTCTTCCAGCGATCGGCGGTGATCTGCGCAAGCGCCTCGTTCGCCTTGGCCTTGGCCAGTTCGCCCTCGGCCTCAGTCACCCGCTGGTCGAGTTCCGGCGTGTCGAGGACCGCGAGAAGATCGCCCTTGTGAACCTTCGCGCCGATGTCAGTGCGCCACTCGCGCACGTATCCGCTCGCCTGACCATGAATCAAGGCCGTGTAATAGGCCTCGAGGTCGCCGGGCAGCACGATCTCCTTGACCTGATCGTCATGCTTGAGTTCGACGATCGCGACGGTCGGGATCGCCTGTTCGTCGGTCCACTGCGTGAGCTTCGCGTCGGAGCCGTGGCGGGCAAGGACGCCCGAGACGGCGATCACCCCCGCCGCGATGAGACCGAGCAATAGGAAGCGCCCGACCTTCACCGGTTTGGGCGGCTCGCTCGGCGCCGCCGCCTCCTGATTCTGATCGTGGTTCATATTGGCGAAGCCTCGGTTGCAGGATCCGGGTCATATTGAGCGAGGACGTTCGGCCTGCCCGCATGGGCGAGCCGAAACACCGCGGGGACAAAGAACAAAGTCGCGATCGTCGAGCAGATGAGTCCACCGATAACCGCGCGGCCGAGCGGCGCGTTCTGCTCCGCGCTAAGCGCCATCGGGGCCATGCCGATGATCATCGCCAGCGCCGTCATCAGCACCGGCCGGAAGCGGGTGAAGCCCGCCGAGATCGCCGCGGTCAGCGCGTCGTCGCCCTCCGCCAGCCGCTCGCGCGCGAAGCTCACGACCAGGATGCTGTTCGCGGTCGCAACGCCCATGCACATGATCGCGCCGGTCAGCGCAGGTACCGAGAGCGTGGTGTGCGTAATGAACAGCATCCAGACGATCCCGGCGAGCGCGGTCGGTAACGCGCTCACTATCACGAACGGGTCGAGCCAAGACTGGAAGTTGACGACAATCAACAGGTAGATGAACACAATCGCCAAGGCGAGGCCAACGAACAGTTGTTGGTAAGCCGCCGCCATCGTCGCGGTTTGGCCGCGCAGCACGACGGTCGCGCCGGGCGGCGCGTCCTTGGCCGTGTCGGCTATAATCTGCCTGATGTCGCTGGAGACTGCGCCGAGGTCGCGACCGCTGTTCGAGGCGAAGATGTCGATGACCGGCTGAACCGCGTAGTGCGAGACCACCGCCGGGCTGACGCCGCGCTTGATTGTCGCCAGACCGCCGATGATTTGCGACCCATCGCTTTGCGTGGCGGGGATGTTTTCCAGGGAGGAGACGGAGTCGAGCCAATATTGGGGCGTCTGGGCGACGACCGGATAGGCGACGCCATTCTTCGGGTTGATCCAGAATGTCGGCGCAACCTTGAAGCTGCCCGACAACGACTCCTGGAGGCTTTTGGCGACATCGCCCTCGGTGAGCCCGAGTTGCTCGGCGCGAACGCGGTCCACTTCGACGTCGAATTCAGGATTGGTCGCCGACTGCTGGACGCGGGGATCGGCAATGCCGGGAATCCGGGCGATCCGTTTCAGCAGCGCCCCGGCGTATTGGCGGTTAGCCTCCTGATTGGGGCCGAACACCTGAACGTCGATCGGCGCCGGCAGTCCGAAATTGAGGATCTGGGAGACGATGTCGGCTGGCAGAAAAGCGAAAGTGGCGCCGGGGAAGCGCCGCGGCAGCAACTCGCGCAGCTTGGTCTGATACTCGTCGGCGGAACCTTCGCTTCCCGGTTTGAGCGAGATCTGCAGATCCGCGTCGGCGGGGCCGACGGTGCCGGAGTTGTTGTAAGCGGAATTGATGCCGCTGACCGGCAGGCCGATGTTGTCGACGATCGGGCCCAGGACGCTCGGCGGAATCGTCGCGCGGATCAGCGCCTCGACCCGGTCGCAGAGCGCGGCGGTCTCCTCGATCCGCGTGCCGGTCGGCGCGCGCACATGCAGCTTGAGCTGCGCGCTCTCAACTGGCGGGAAGAAGTTCTGTCCGAGGAACGGCGTCAGGGCGAAAGAGCAGGCGACGACGAGCAAAAAGCCGACGATGAACCGCCAGCGCGCCGCGACCGCCGTCACCAGCAGTCGCCGATAGAAGTCACGCATCGCGCTGAAGCGATGTTCGAAGCCGCGCTGGAAAAGCACAATCGGATTGCGGGTCGGGAGCTGCGAGCGTGGGTCGTTATGACTTATCTGGTTCGCGAGGAGATAGCGCGCCAGCGTCGCCACCAGCGTCCGCGACAGGACGTAAGAAGCGATCAGCGCGAAAACCACCGCCTCAGCCATCGGCCGGAACAGATAGCCGGCGACGCCGCCCAGACCGAACATCGGCACGAACACGATGCAAATGCACAGCAGCGACACGGTCGCGGGAATGACGATCTGGCGGGCGCCGTCCATGATGGCGACCTCGATTTCCTTGTCCTGTTCAAGGTGCCAGTTGATGTTCTCGATCGTCACCGTGGCGTCGTCGACGAGGATACCGACCGCGAGCGCGAGACCGCCGAGCGTCATCACGTTGATCGTCTCGCCGATTGCAGACAGGGCAGCGATCGAGGCCAGAATCGCGAGCGGGATCGAGATCGTGATGATCAGCGTCGAGCGCCAGCTGCCCAGGAAGATCAGAATCATCAGGCCGGTTAGCGAAGCGGCGATCGCGCCCTCAAAAATGACCGAGTTCACCGCACTGTTGACGAAGGCCGACTGGTCGCCGATCGCGTCGAGCTTGAGGCTGGCGGGCAGGGTTTCCTTGAGCTTGGGCAGCAGCGCCTTGACGCCGTTGATGACGTCGAGCGTCGAAACCGATCCAGCCTTGAGGATCGTCATCAGAACCGCTTTGCTGCCGTCGACACGCACCATGTTGATTTGTGGCGGCGAGCCGTCATGCGCGAAGGCGACGTCGCGCACGAAGACTGTGGCGCCGTTGACGACCCGTATCGGCATGTCGTTCAACGAGGCGATTTGATTGGGCGAGCCGTTGAGCGACACGACATATTCGAAATCGCCGACCTTCGCGGTCCCGACCGGCGTGATGATGTTCTGCTTGCCGATTGCGTCGACGACGTCTTCCGCCGACAGCCCGTAGGCCTGAAGTTTCTGCTCGTTGAGGTCGATCTGGACCTGCCGGATTTTGCCGCCATAGGGGGACGGGATTGCCGCTCCGGCGACGCTCGCAAGTTGAGGCCGGATGAAGTTCTGCCCGGCGTCGGCGAGTTGGGCCTGAGACAGCGCCTTGCTCGACAAGGCGAGTTGCAACACCGGCACGCTCGAAGCGTTGAAGCTCAGCACGAAGGGCGGCGTGATGCCCGGGGGGAGATATTTCAACACGGTCTGCGAGGCGGCGGTGACCTGCGCCAGCGCCGCGTTGATGTTGACCTTCGGCTGGAAGAAGATCTTGACCACGCCGTAGCGCGGCATCGACTGCGACTCGATGTGCTCAATGTCGTTGACCTGGGTGCTCAGCGTGCGTTCGTAGTAGTAGATCACCCGCTTCGACATATCGTCAGCGGGCAAGCCGTCGTAGGTCCAAACCACCGCGACGACCGGGATGCCGATATTGGGGAAGATGTCGGTCGGCGTGCGCAGCCAAGCGCCGACGCCGAAAATGACGATCAGCATCGCCATGACCACGAACGTGTAGGGCCGATTAAGCGCGATGCGAATGATGGCTAGCATGGGGCTCTTACTTGGAGTCGGCCGTGAGAATTTGGGCAAGCCGCCGCCGCGGCGCAAGCGGGGCTTGCCCACGAGACACATAGGTGCGCCAAGCGCCTGAAGAAACTAAACAATAGTTTGGTGTCGGAGGGCTCGGCCCGCGCCGCGGCGCGGGATCAGTCGATGGTTGGCGAGCGTTCGATGGCAGCGCCGCCGCTCGCCAGCGCGCCTCTGGCGACCGCCCGCATCACGAACCGCGCGCCCGGCTCATTGTCTTCAACGACGATCTCGAATCCATGCAAATGCGCGATGGTTTGCGCGATATTGAGACCAAGGCCGTGCCCTTCCACGCCTTCGCTGGAGGGCGCGCGATAGAAGCGGCGGAAGATATCTTCCCGCTCGCGCGCCGGGACGCCGCGGCCGCTGTCGCACACCCGCACCGCGGCGCCCCCTTCCGCGAAGGTCGTCTCGATCCGCACCCTGCCGCCGACGGGCGTGAACTTTATCGCGTTATCGATCAGGTTCGAGACGGCTTCGCGCATCAAGTTCTCGTCGCCGCGCACCCACACCGGCGCCGGAAGGTCGGTGGTCAGCGCAATCGACTTCAACTCGGCGAGCGGTTCGAAAAATTCCGCGACTTCGGCGCAGATCGCCGCAAGGTCGATGTCGTGGAAGCGGCTCTCGCGCGGCGCATTCTCGACGCCCGAGATCCTCAGCAGCGCGGCGATCGTCACCGCCGCCTTCTCGAGTTGCTTCAACGCGCTTGCAATTTCCGGCCGCGTCGGCGCGCCGTTCGGCTCCTCGTCGAGAAGGCGTTCGAGTTTGGCTTTGGCGACGGCGAGCGGTGCGCGCAAATCATGCGCGATGTTGTCGCCCACGCTCTTCAGCTGATTGAGCAAGCGCGCAATCTCGTCGAGCATCAGATTGACTGCGCGCGCCACGCCGTCGATCTCATCGCCGCTCTCCAGGGCCGGCAGACGCGAGCGCAGATCGCCCTCGATGATGCGACGGATCGCGTCGTGCAGCTTCAGGAATCGGCGCCGGGCGCGTGCGGCGAAGATCGCGCCGATCGCCAGGCTTAAGGCGATCGTCGGCAGGAGCGCGATGGCGAGCGAGCGCACCAGCGCGTTCTCGACGTCGTAGGTGTCGCGCAGGTCGCGCCCAAGCAGCAGAACGCCGCCATCGGCGCGCCGGCGCAAGACGACCACCGCCGAGCCCGACCCGACATCCCTCGTCTGCCAGTCCTTTGCGGCGATGAGATGGGCGCGGCCATCGACCGGAAGGTCGGGCAGACGAGCGACGTCGCCGAAACGCAGTTCGCCGCGCTCGTCGAACAGCGCCACATAGTCGATCCGCCGAATATCCGTGGTTTGCCGGGCTTCGAGCGCCTGGCGCAGGTTGTCCTCGCTCGCGTCGACGTTTCTGCGGGCCTCCTCGACCAGGATGGCCCCGACCCGGTTCGTGTCCGCACGCGCAACGTTCAGATAGATGACGCCGAAGACGCCGGCGATGACGGCGGCGATCGCCAATGCAAAGGCCAGCGCCAACCGAAATTCGCGGGCGACCAGCATGTCAGTTTTCGATATCCAACTTGAAGCCGGTCGCGCGGACATTGACGATGAACCGGCGACCGTCGCCGGAATCGAGCTTCCGTCGCAGCTTGCCGATGTGGACGTCGACGACATTGGTCTGCGCCATGAAGCTGTAGTGCCAGATCTGGTCGAGCAGCATCGCTCGCGTAATCACCTGTCCTGGCCGGCGCATGAAATATTCGAGCAGTTGGAATTCGCGCTGCTGCAAGGCAATGAGTTCGCCGTCACGCCGTAGTTGTCGGTCGACGAGATCCATCTCGAGCCGCCCGACGCGCAACCGGGTCGCACGGCTCTCGGGCGCACGACGCAGCAAGGCTTCCACGCGGGCGGACAGCTCGCGAACGTCGAAGGGCTTGACGAGGTAATCGTCGCCGCCCGCCTTGAGCCCGGAGATCCGCTCGTCGATCGCCGACAGTCCGCTCATCACCAGGACGGGAACCTGATTGCCTTCCGACCGCAGAGTGGCGACGATGGAAAGCCCGTCCTCGCTGTTCAGCATCCGGTCGACGATCAGAACAGACGGCTCCGCGCTCCGGGCGGCGTGCAGACCTTCCAGCGCAGTCTCGACATGAATAACGGTATGGCCGCTGGCCTGGAGCGCCGAGCGAATTTCCTCGGCAAGCCCGCGATCGTCCTCAACAAGCAGCAGCGGCGGCGGCGAGCCAGACACGGAATCCCGCTCCATGAACTCAAGTCCCTTCATCGCGCCGCGGGTTTGACGGCGCCGGCGATGCGAAGGGCGCGCTGGCCGGTCCCGGCACGGTCTGAACGCGGCGACAGCCTGGTCGTCGGCGCCCCGGGCCTCGCTCCGCCCGCCCCTGTTTGACGACTTGAGCGACGCCGCGCCGCGTCTCGCCCAGTCCCAATCGCAATAGGGGATTGCCGCTCAGACATCCGGCCGACGCACGGACAGAAACGGTCCCATGAAACCTTCGCCGTGTTCAGATGCGCCTAAGGCGCACTGGGCTTTCCGCGATCTCAGCCCACTATAGCCAAACCCGTCGATTCGGTAAAACCGAGTTTATAAATATTATTTCAGAAATCGAAATCTGCGGCTTTTAGCGGCGCGGACTTTCGCGGCGGCAAGGGCGCGTTCGTCGCGCCGCAACGCTCGATGGGCGACATAAAAAAACTCCGGGCGAATCACGCCCGGAGCGTTTTTGGTTTTGCTTCGATGCGCGATCAAAACTGAACGCGCAACCCAACCGTCGGGTCGACGTTGTTGGTGTTCAGGTAGCCGGAGGCCAGACCGCCGTGCACCTGCGAGTACATAAGGCCGGCATAGAGGTCGACGCGCTTGTAAGGCTTCCAGTCGAGCAGGCCAGATACCGCGTCGAGGGTGCCGGCGCAATCCGACTTCAGGGTGCCCTTGGGCGAGTAGCCGGGGGCCGGAGCTACTGTATTCGGGCCGCAGTCCGCTGCGGAGTTCGTGTCGTAGTCGTTCTGGTTGTAGTGGTAGTAGGCGCCCGTCACCTCGAGATTGCTGAGGATCGAATATTTGATGCCGGCCCAGAACACCTGGAAGTCCAAGGCGTCGTTGTAAGCGGTGCTGGTGACGCCGCCGGGGATGACCGGATAGCCGCCGATGGTGGTAAACCCACCTAGGTATTTGTCGCTCGGATTCCGATACATGATGTATTCGTAGCCGCCGAACACCTTGAACGGCCCGTTGGTATATTTGGCAAGCAGCATCACGCTGTCGTTATTCGAAAGCGTCGCCTTCAAGGCGTCCGGCCCAGTATCGGGGGTCGCGGGGTTGTAGGTCGCCAGGTTCACCTGATCCTTGATTTGCGAATAAATCGCATCAAGCGACAAACTGTTAGAGAAGAAGTCGCCGCCGACGCCGACCTGCCATTCGCCGTTCGAACCATTGCCTTGGGCGAACCCACCGGTCTGGTACAAGCCGCTCGCCCGGAAATTGTTGTAGGCGACGTTGTACTTGAACGCGCTGTTGGGGCGCGTGTCTTCGGTGGAGCCGTCACCGGCGACCTTGCCCGAATATCCGATCGGCGAGAACGCGTAGGAGCCGCCCATCGGATCATAGGCATTCACGCCGTCCAGTGTCAGCGAGTACTCGCGGCCCCATGTCAGCGTGCCGAAGGTCTTGTTGCTCAAGCCGGCGTAGGCCAGCGAATTGTACCATTGACCGGCGCGGCTCGAGTCGCCGTTGCCGTTCTGGTCCTGAAGCGGGAGCTGGGTGTTGCTCATCATCGAGCCCGGCCCGTTCGAGAGCTGCAGCGAATACGGATCAAAACCCATTTGGATGTTGCCGACGACAGACCATCCCGTCGAAGCCAGCGGTTCGGCAATCTTGACGCCGATGTTGGACTGGCTCAGGCCGCCCGGCACCACCGTCCATTTGCCGCCCTGGCTGTTCTTCGAGATCAGCTCCTCGACGCCGGTCGGGTATTCCCGATTGAAACTGACGCCATGAGACTCATAGCCGCCACCCATATCGATCGTGCCGTAGAGGGTGATGCCGGCGTAGGTGAGCGGGCAAGCTGCCGCTGTCGAGTCGAGCCAGCTCATGAAAGAGGCGTAGCAGTCTGCCGCGGGCGGCGCCGGCGGCGTCTTTTTGGTCGGCAGGTCGGCCGCATGCGCCGCGCCGATGGCAGCGAACAGCGCCGCGATAGAGATACCGAACGTTTTCATTAAAGCCCCCGTTTAACGATCTCGACCAGCGAAAGCGCCGGTCGTTTTGGTGTTCGATCCGCCTTGCCGTCCGTCCGCTGGGCGCGAACGGTTGAGCTGGCGGCGTGCTGCCCTGCAAAGCCTCGCGCCCTCGCGCGAACGGCCTCCAGTTCCGCCTTCGGGCTCCTCAGGTCCTGATCGTCGTCGCGCGCCCTTATCGACGTGCTGGCGGGCGAACTCTGGAGCCCGGGATGACTACCGCCCCTGAACTTTGTCAGGTCCGCACAACGCCAACGGCGTGTGCGCGTTACGATAATCAAAGGTGGAAAGGACGATCCGTCGGCCGAAAGCGCTGGAGTTAGTTTTTGCAAAGCCCCCGTCTGTTTTTTACGCTTCGTTTATCGCGGGGGGCTGTAACGCTTTCATGACAGGCTTAAGTGGAGTTTATAAACTTAAATTTATAAACTCGAGGCGCCATACGGCGACTGCGAAAACTGTCGCGCGTAGGCCACTGGAGAAACACGCTTTAACGAATCGCGGACGACGCCGGAGAGGCCATTCCGGATTGTAAGGTCCTGCGGCTCGTGAGGGCGTCCGGCCCGGTAGCAAAAGAGTGACCGCGCGATCCGCATGAGCCTCCCGCTAGCGTTCGTGGCGCCACCGATTGAGGCGCCTCCGACGCCTTGCGGCCGCCCAGCCTTTTGTGGCGGAATTTTTTGCAATATTATTATTGATAAAATAATTGACGATGCCCCGGCCCTTTGATAGGGATCGATCCGCCGTCAGCGCAATGGTCGTTGTTTATCGACAGAAAGAACGAAAAGGCGGCTCAGGGAGAAAGCGCATGAGCAACCTCGGATTGAAATTTCACCGTTTGGTAAGTCTGCCGGCTATGGCCGTGGCATTGGGAGTCGTCTTTACGTTGGGCGCCTCCGACGCGATCGCGGCGGAAAAACAGCTCGTCTTCGGCGCGTCGGTTCCGCTTTTGAACGATCCGGCCTGGGTGCGGATCATCGACTACGGCCAGTACGTCGCAAAGCAGCTCGGCGTCACGCTCGACGTGGTCGACGCGCAAGGAAAAGAAGACAAGCAGATCGCCGACGTGCAGTCGCTGTTGTCGCGCGGCGTGGACGTGCTGATATTCGTCCCCGTCTCCGCCGCCAACGCTCCCGCCATCATTCGCCTGGCGAACCGAGCCAAAGTGCCCGCGATCGCCGACGATCGTTACCCGGGATTCAAGGCTGACAATGTCGACGCGCCCTACCTGACCTTCGTCGGCCCCGACAATGTCGACGCCGGCCGCAAGATCGGCGAATACATGATCTCGCACGGCGTCAAGAATTTCGTCGCGATCAAGGGGACTCCGGGCGACTCGAACAGCCAGGAGCGATTCCAAGGTTTCCAGGACGCGGTCACGGCGCACGCCGCCGACGGCGTCAAGCTCTTGCAGGAGATCGGTGGCCTCCAGACGGAAGACAATGGCTATGCGATGATGCAGAACCTGTTGTCCGCGCATCCGAGCGGCACGATCGATGGCGTCTTCTGCTACAATGACGCGCTTTGCGTCGGCGCTTACCGCGCCATCAAGCAGGCCGGCCGGGACAAGGAAATCCGCCTCGGAGCGACCGATCTCAATCCGCAGGCGCTGGACCTGATCAAGGCCAACACCAACTACATCTACTCGATCGGCGGCCACTGGGTCATGGTCGGCTTCGCCGTGATGATCGCCTACGACTACATGCACGGGCACAAGCCGCTGTCGGACTTCTCGCGCATCGAAGACGTCGGCGTCGACGCCGCCGGTTTCGAAAAGTTCAAGGCGCACTACATCGACGCGCTGCCGTCGTTCGACATCAAGCAGTATATGCTGACCTTCAACCCCAACGCCAAGACGCAGACTCCGCCGTTGACGTTGGAATGATCTGACGCTGACAGGCCCGCCCGCTTCCGCACAAGCGGGCGGGCCTCGATATCCTCGAACATCGAACCCGGGTGGAAATTCATGGCGCTCGACGGCATCAGAGCTTGGCAGAAGGGGTTCGACACCAGCCGCTTCGGCTTGGGCGCGAGCTTCAAAGTGTCGGATCTCCTAGGCCGCTACATTGCCTACGCGGCGCTTCTGGTTCTGATCGTCTTTTTCGGCGCGATGGCGCCCGACCTTTTTCTGACCCGCAACAATTTCGAGGTCATCCTTCAGAACAGCGCGGTACAGTGCGTCGTCGCGATTGGTATGACGTTCGTCATCATCATCGGCAGCATCGACCTCTCGGTCGGCTCGACCATGGCGCTGGTGGGCACGCTCGCGGCTTTGGCCAGCGGCTACATTGGCGGCGCCGCGTTCTTTCTCACGCCGGTGTTCGGCGTCATCATCGGCCTCGTCAATGCGTTGGTGTTCGTTTACGGGCGCATCCCTTCCTTCGTGGTGACGCTCGGCATGTTGTCCGTGGCGCGGGGACTGGTGCTGGTCATCGGCCATGGATGGCCGGTGCCGATTCCGTTTAATGGCCTGTTCTCGGATGTCGGCATTCCGCCCGTTCCGATCTTCATTGTCATCGCCCTGGCGGTGGTCGCCTCCTTCATTCTGACCAAGACGGTGTTCGGTCGCTACGTTCTCGCGATCGGCGGCGACGAGGACAAATCGCGCATGATCGGCCTGCCGATCAACCGGGTGAAGATCATCGTCTTTGCCATGTCGGGTGCGCTTGCCGGGCTTGGCGGCGGCATCCTGACGGCGCAAATCGGCTCTGGAAGCCCGACCATGGGCACCGGCTTCGAGTTGACCGCGATCTCGGCCGTGGTGATCGGCGGCACCGCGCTGACTGGCGGGCGCGGCTCGATCCTGGGGACGATCGTCGGCAGTCTGGTGATGAGTACGCTGGCCAACGGTCTGATCATCCTCGGCGTATCGACCGACGTTCAAATCGTGCTGACCGGCATAGTCCTCGTCGGCGCAGTGCTGCTGTCGATCCAGCGCGGCAAAATCCGGATCATGAAGTAACTCACGCTATCACCTTCAACCGCAACCCGGCGGAACGCGCATGGAAGCCACAGTCCCGAGCTTGAACCCGATGCGAACGGATACGCCGTTCTTGCAGATTCGCGGGCTGTGCAAGCAGTTCGGCAGCATCCGCGCGCTCGAGAATGTCGATCTCGACATTTATCCCGGCGAGGTGCTGGGGCTTCTTGGCGACAATGGCGCCGGCAAATCGACCTTGATCAAGAACATCTCCGGCGTGCACACGCCGACGTCGGGAACGGTCCATTGCGAAGGCAAGCCGGTCACGATCTCTTCGCCCGGGGTCGCCCGCGCGCTCGGCATCGAGACGGTCTTCCAAGATCTTGCGTTGATCCCCAATCTCGATGCGGCGGCAAACCTCTTCATCGGCCGCGAGCTGGGCTGGGGACCCTTCAAGGGCTTGCTGCATGTGATGCGAAGACGAGCCATGGAAGAGGACGCCAGACAAACTCTGGAGCAGCTCGACATCCATGTTCCGTCCCTGCGCACCGAGGTCGACGAGTTCTCGGGCGGCCAGCGGCAAGCGATTGCGGTCGCGCGCGCGATTCGCTGGAAGGCGAAGCTGGTCATACTGGACGAGCCGACAGCGGCGCTGAGCGTCCCTGAACAGCGCAAGGTGTTGAGCCTGACGCGTCAGCTCGCCTCGCAGGGCGTCGCGGTGATCTACATCACGCACAACATCCTCGATGTGATCGCGGTGACCGACCGCGTGGCGATTCTGCATCGGGGGCGAAAAGCCGCGGAAATCCGCACCAAAGACGCCAACGAACATGAAATCGTGTCGTTGATCATGGGCAAAAACAAAGTGGCTGCGGCCTGAACGCTTCGGCGCGGCAAGCGTGTCCAACAACGGCGCTTCGGAGACCATTGATGACTGAACTCCCCATACCGACCTATGCGCGCAACATGCGCCTCATCGGCCACAGCGATCAGGGCGGTCGCCCCGACGGCAATCAATTGATGGTGCATCGCGGCTACGCCTATGTCGGACACATGTATTCGCAGGGCGTCAGCATCGTCGACGTCAGAAATCCGCGCGAGCCACGCTTCGTGAAATACATCCAGGCGCCAACCCACACCTGGCACATCCATCTCCAGGCCCACGACGATCTCCTGCTCGTCGTCAACGGGCGGGACATGAAGGCGTTGCCGGCGTTCGCGGACGACAAGAGCTATTACAAAGGGAAGTCGACCGAGTTCAATTCCGCGCCGACGAAAAACCGCACGTGGACCGCCGGCCTGAGTGTCTGGGATCTCTCGAAGCCCGAAGAGCCGCGCCAGATCGGCTTCATGCCGGTCGAGGGCGGAGGGCTGCACCGCATCTGGTATGTCGGCGGGCGTTGGGCTTACGCCTCCGCGCTGATCGATGGCTTCAGCGACTACATCATGATCACGATCGACATGAGCGACCCGACCAAGCCGCGGGAGGCGGGGCGGTTCTGGCTGCCCGGAATGAATGTCGCTGCCGGCGAGACTCCGAACTGGCCGCTCGAATACGGCCGATACGGGCTCCATCATCCCATCGTTCACGGCGACACGGCCTATTGCAGCTGGCGCGACGGCTGTTTGGCGGTTGTCGATGTCGCTGACAGAAGCAAGCCGAAGCTGATCAAGCACAAGGTGTGGGCGCCCCCGTTTGGCGGCGGAACGCACAACGCGCTGCCGTTGCCCGACCGCGATCTTCTGATCGTGGTCGACGAGGCGGTCCTCGATCATCAGGAAGACGGCGACAAGCCGATCTGGATTTTCGATATCCGCATGCCGAGCAATCCGGTCAGCATCTCGACGTTCCCGTCTCCGAGCGACGCGGATTACAAGAGCCGCGGCGGACATTTCGGCCCCCACAACATTCATGAGAACCGGCCGGGTTCATTCGTGAGCTCGACGCTGATCTTCGCGACCTACCAGAACGCTGGTGTTCGTGTTTTCAACATCGCGGACAAGTACGCGCCGATCGAAGTCGGCGCGTTGGTGCCGCCGGCGCCCAAGCGAATGATGACCGGCAATGCCGATCGCAAGCCGGTTATCCAGATGTGCGACGTCTTCGTTGACCACAACGGATTGGTGTTCACCACCGATCATCACGCCGGCCTGTGCGTCATGGAATTCAACGGTTGATCTGAGGTTGACGCTGGATGGCCGCCATCGGCCGGTCGTTTATAAAAGAGGGGTACGGCCTTGCCGCGCCTATGTGCAAATCTCAAGTGGCTCTTCACCGAGCGGCCGTTCCTCGAACGGTTTGACGCCGCCGCACGGGCTGGCTTTACCGCTGTCGAATATGCTTCGCCCTACGAGCATTCGGCGGCGGAGATTCGCGCGCGCCTACGGGCCTGCGACTTGAAGCAAGTCCTCTTCAACACGCCCGCCGGCGACCCCGCGCATGGCGGGGGATCGGGCCTCGCCTGCGTCCCCGGCCAACGCGAGGCGTTTCGCGACGGCGTGAAGAAAGCCCTGGACTACGCCGCCGATCTCGAATGCGGCCTGGTGCACGTCATGGCGGGAATCCAACCACGGGACGTCACTTACGACACTGCGGCTTCCCTCTACGGCGCCAATCTCGCGTGGGCGGCGGAACTCGGCGCCTCGGCGGGCGTGCGGCTGGCGTTGGAGGCGATCAACCAACACGACGTGCCAGGCTTCTTCCTGCGAACCCAGGAGCAAGGCGTCTCGGTGATCGAGGCGATCGGTCGTGACCGCGCGGGCCTGCAGTTCGACATCTATCACGTTCAAGTCGCTCAGGGCGACGTGACGCGGCGCATGGCGACGCTGATGCCCTTCATCGCCCATATGCAGATCGCCGACGCGCCTCTCCGCAATGAGCCCGGCACCGGCGAAATCGCGTGGGACTACGTGTTTCGTCGTATCGATGCACTCAACTATCAAGGCTGGGTCGGCTGCGAATACCGACCGGCCAAAGACACCGAGAGCGGATTGAACTGGCGAAGCCGCTATGGCGTTTGAAGATCGATCTCTTGAACCAAACGCACGCTCGCTTGCTGGCGCGGCTTGCGATCGAGGAGCGTAGCATGACTCCGATCGATCACAGTCTGGCCGCTTCGACGCTGCTCGACGCGCGGCGCGCGCGGCGTTGGCTCGCGTCTCTGCCAGGGGACTGTCGTCCCAAGGATATGGACGACGCCTACGCGATCCAGAATTTGGTCGTCGCGGAGCTCGGGCCCGTCGCCGCTTGGAAAGTCGGCGCTGGCGGCCCCGAGGCCCAGCCGGCATGCGCGGCGATTGCCCAGACGTCGCTGTTTGAGAGTGGCGTGCGCCTGCCTGCCGATATGTTCCATCTCGTCGGCGTCGAGGCGGAGATCGCATACCGATTTGCCGCCGACCTGCCGCCAAGGAACGAGCCCTATTCGCGCGACGAGGTGCTCGCCGCGATCGGCTCGGTTCATCCCGCGATCGAGATCTCCGACACCCGTTTTGTCGCCTGGGCCTCGCAGGACCGCTCGAGCCATGTCGCCGACCAGTTGAACCACGGCGCGCTCGTGATTGGCGCCGGCGTCACAGATTGGCGGCGGATCGATCCTGATCGCCAAAGAGCGATTCTAACGATCAACGGCGCCCCGACCGCTGACGTGATTGGCGGCAATCCGTCGGGCGATCCGCTTCGCCTTCTGCACTGGCTGGCGAATGACGGGTCTCGCGCGCTTGGCGGCCTGCGCGCTGGCGTCATCGTGACGACCGGGTCGGTGACCGGGGTGAAATTCGTCGATGCGCCGGTGCTGGCGCAAGCCGATCTGCCGGGACTCGGTTCCGTCAGCGTTGCGATTGGGTGACCGGCATGACGTCGAGCGTTCGCCCGCCAATGAGGCCAGAGCTGCTGCTTCTCGATCGCTTCACCGACGCGACCGAGGCGAAGTTCGAGAGCGCCTTCACTGTCCATCGATCTTATGCGAGCGCGTTCTCGCTGGACGCCGTCGCCTCTGGCGTCAAGGCGATTGCGACATCCGGCGCGAAGGGCGCGGGCAATGCGGTTATCGACCGCTTGTCCGCTTTGGAGATCATCGCGATACGAGGGGTTGGCGTCGACGGCGTCGATCTCGACCATGCCCGCCAGAGGGGTATCCAGATCACCACGACCCCGAACTTGCTGACCGACGATGTCGCCGATCTCGCCGTCGCGCTTCTGCTCGCCGCGTCGCGAGGCGTTTGTCAGTCTGACCGGTTTGTGCGTGAAGGCCGGTGGCGTCCCGGCGCCGCTCTGCCGCTCGGGCGCAAGGTCACCGGGATGCGAATCGGCCTCGTTGGGCTCGGGCGCGTCGGGCGAGCGATCGCGGATCGGCTAAAGGCCTTCAAAGCGGAGATCGCCTATACCGATCTCAAGCCATTCGACGATGTCGCCTACCAATTCATGCCGACGGTTCTGGATTTAGCTGGTCACTGCGACGTCCTGATCCTGGCGGCGTCGGGGGGGCCACAATCGCTCAGGATTGTCGATTCGGCAGTCTTGCACGCCCTCGGCCCCCAGGGCCTCTTGATTAACGTCGCCCGGGGCAGCTTGATCGACGAGGCGGCGTTGGTGTCAGCTCTCGTGGACGGTCGTCTCGGGGGCGCGGGACTGGACGTCTTCATCGACGAGCCCAACGTGCCGCAAGATCTGTGGAAACTCGACAATGTGGTGCTGCAACCGCACCGCGCCAGCGCCACAAGAGAAACGCGCGTTGCTATGGAAAACCTCGTTTTCGAGAATCTTCGTGCTCATTTCTCAGGTCAACCGTTGCCGAGCCCAGTCTGATGAGCGGCGCCAAGAGGGAAGCGGGCTCGACGAACTTTGCGATCGAAATGGCGAAGTCCCTTGTGGTTGAAGGACGATCGGCAATCCGATGAACAGCTTGATTGAAGCCAGAAATAGCGACGGGCAACCCGGCGACTCTCGCAGAGTCCGCGGGGAGGCCGAATCGTTGCGCTCGATCGTTTCCCTGCTGGAGCAAGACATTGTTCTGGGGCGGCTGCACCCGCGCGAGCGTCTCATCGAAGACAATTTGATGCGCCACTTCTCCATCAAGCGACACGTCATTCGTCAGGCGTTGGCTGAATTGGAGCGGATGGGCTTGGTCGAACGCGTCCCCAATCGGGGCGCGTTGGTGCGCGCATACGCGGCCGAGGACATCCAGCAATTGTATGTGCTGCGAAACCTCCTCGAGACCCACGCCGCTCGTCTGATCCCGATGCCGATGGCGCAGAGCGATATCGACGATCTCAAGCGGATCCAGGCGGTCCACGATGAAGCTGTGGCGACTGGAAATCTCGGCGATGTCTTCCACTCGAATGTCGAGTTTCATGAGCTGCTCTTTTCCAAAGCCGACAACGCCTATCTGAGCGAGGCGATACAACAATTCGCGCTGAGGACGCACGGCATTCGCTTCTATTGCTTGACCTATCCCGGGTACCTCGAACAGGCCCGGCAGGAGCATTGGCTGATGATCAAGGCGATCGAAATGTGCGATCGCGAGTCGCTCGTCCAGCTGTGCAGCCAGCATCTGCTCGCCTCGCGAGAATGTTATGAAAAGGCGGCGGGAATTCGGCCCAATGTCGCAGCCGGATCGCTGCAGGCGCCGCCCGATTCTGCGTGACGCAAGCCCTGAAAAACCGCGGTTCACGGCGCTCTGACTTGGTGTTAGTCAGAGCGTGTGCGCGATCGTCGAAAAACGCGAGCGACCCGGCGTCAAATCGGGTCCCAGAGGGAGCGGCCGATGCCCATTCTACTGGGCTGTATCGCAGACGATTTCACCGGCGCGACCGATCTCGCCGGCACGCTGGTGAAGCAGGGTTTGCGAACCGTGCAAATTATCGACGACCCGCGCGGCGAACTTCCACCGACTGACGCCGACGCCGTCGTCGTCGCCCTGAAGTCTCGCACCAGTCCAGTTGAGAGCGCCGTCAAGGAATCGCTCTCGGCCCTTGAATGGCTGCGCGCCGCGGGATGCCGGCAATATTATTTCAAATATTGCTCGACCTTCGATTCGACCCCGAAGGGCAATATCGGACCAGTGGCGGAAGCGTTGATGGACGCCATCGGCGCTGCGTTCACGATCGCATGCCCCGCCTTCCCCGACAATCGACGAACGGTTTATCAGGGCAATCTGTTCGTCGGTTCCGAGCTGCTGAGCGAGAGCAGCATGCGGCACCATCCGCTCACGCCGATGAGCGACGCCAATCTGGTCCGTGTGCTCGGCGCCCAGGTGAAGAGGCGGGTGGGATTGATCGACTTCGCCACGGTGCGAGAGGGCGCGGCGGCGATCCGCAAGCGCATTGCCTGGCTTCGCGAGCAGGGGTTCGGCTTTGCCATTGCCGATGCGCTCGCCAACGGGGACCTGGAAACACTTGGAGAGGCGAGCGCCGACCTGGAGCTGCTGACGGGCGCCTCTGGCCTCGCGCTCGGCCTGCCCGCCAATTTTCGTCGCGCCGGCATGGTGGCGGACGGAATCCTCGCCGATGCGCTGCCGAAGACCGGTGGGCCGCGCGCCGTCATCGCGGGAAGCTGTTCGGCCGCGACGCAGAAGCAGGTCGCCGTCATGCAAGAGCGGAACCCGGCGCTGAGGCTCGACCTTACAGCGTTGCGAAGCGGCGACGCCGTCGAGCGCGCGCTGGCGTGGGCGTCTGGCCATATTGGCAAGGAGCCTGTGCTGATCTATTCGACCGCCGCCCCGCAGGAGGTGAAGGCGATCCAAGAGCAAATGGGCGAGGCCGCGAGCAGCGCGCTGATTGAGAAGACGCTGGCCGAAATCGCCCGGCGTCTGGTCGGCGATCTCGGCGTTCGCCGCTTGATCGTTGCTGGCGGCGAAACCTCGGGCGCCGTGGTCAAAGCCCTGGGGGTCAAACGCCTGCAGATCGGATCTGAGATTTGCCCCGGCGTTCCGTGGACGGCAGCCAAACTCGAGCAAGATGGCGGCGCCCTCGCGCTTGCCCTCAAGTCTGGCAACTTCGGCACGCCGGATTTCTTTTTGACGGCCTGGGATCGACTTCCATGAAATCGCGAACCGAAAGCAGCCTGAGGGAAGACATCTGCTCGTTTGGGCGTTCGCTATTCGAGCGCGGCTTGAGCGCCGGCAGCAGCGGCAACATCAGCGTGCGCACGGACGACGGCTGGTTGCTCACGCCGACGAATTCGAGCCTGGGGCGATTGGACCCGGCGCGGCTATCGAAACTCGATTGGCGCGGCAATCTCGTGTCAGGCGACGCGCCCTCGAAGGAAGCGTTCTTGCATCGCGCCATTTATGAGCGACGGCGCGCTGCCGGCGCGATCGTGCATCTCCACGCGAGTCATTCGGCCGCCGTGTCGTGCCTCGACGGTCTGGATCACTCAAACTGCATCCCGCCGCTCACGCCGTATTTCGTTATGAAAATCGGCCGACTGCCGCTGGTGCCTTATCACCGACCGGGCGATCCGAAGCTCGCCAAGGCGATCGAACGGCTGGCCGGCAAACACAGCTCGGTGCTTTTGGCGAACCATGGGCCGGTCGTCTCCGGCCTCGACCTGGAGTCCGCCGTCTACGCGGTCGAAGAACTCGAAGAGACCGCAAAGCTCTTCCTGCTTTTGCGCGGGACGCCTGCCCGGCCGCTCAACGAGGCGCAGATTTCGGAACTCTATTCCGCGTTCAAGCTCGACTTTGACGCTGACTTGGAGCCCGAAGCGAGAGAGAAGAAATGACCAAGATCGCGCTGATCCATGCCGTTCTGGCCGCCATGGCCCCCGTCGAAGATGCGTTCAAGAAGCTGTGGCCCGAAACGCGGCGAACCAATCTGCTCGACGATTCTCTTTCGGCCGATCGCGAAGCGGCCGGAAGCCTCACGCCGGAAATATCGGCGCGCATGATGGCGCTTGCCGCTTACGCAGCCGGAACCGGCGCCGACGCGGTGCTGTTCACCTGTTCGGCGTTCGGCGACGCGATAGACGCCGCCGCGCGGGCGCTGCCGATCCCCGTGCTGAAGCCGAACGAGGCTATGTTTGAATTGGCGCTCGACGCTGGCGTTTCCATCGGCATGTTGGCGACCTTCGCGCCGGCGGTGGCGTCGATGGAGGAGGAATTCCGCGATATGGCGCGCCGCCGCGGATCGCCGGCGGCGCTCGAGACGCTGCTGGCGCCGGGCGCACGCGCGGCGCTGGTCGCGGGCGACATTGCCGAACACAACAGGCTTGTCGCCGACGCCGCGCCGAAATTGGCGCATTGCGATGCGATCTTGCTGGCCCACTTTTCGATGGCGACCGCTGAGGAACTGGTGCAGGCGAAAGTCCGCTGTCCAGTCCTTGCCGCCCCCAGCAGCGCGGTCCTGAAGCTCAAATCGACCCTGAAAAGTTCCGCCCCGCGCTAGCAGGGCGGTTCAAAATCACCACTGGTCTGCCCCGATCACCGGGCAATTCGCCGCAGGACCCCAAGTCCCTTTTTACTGGAGGCTGAACATGATCCACGTCGTCGCCATTATCACCGCCAAGCCGGGTCAGCGCGGCGCCATGCTGGAGCTCTTCAAAGCGAATATTCCCGCAGTCCATGCCGAGGCCGGCTGTATCGAATACGGCGCAACCGTCGATGTGAGCGGCGCCCAGCCGGCTTTCGGCGAGGACACCTTTGTCGTCATCGAGAAGTGGGAAAGCCTCGCGGCTCTAAAGGCCCATGCTGCATCGCCGCATATGGCGGCCTACGTGGCGAAGACGCAGGATCTTTTGGCCACGCGCGCTGTTCATGTCCTCGATCCGGCATAGGGGAATCGACAGCCCTCTTATCGGTCGCGAAATCCGTCAACGCAGACGCGCGGCGGCTTGATTTCGATGCGCCGGCGCCCCTGACTTTCGTGTCTGAAATCATCGTCGAGCGGGCGCCTCTGCAACGGGTGTGTTTTTTCGCGCGTCTAACATCGCCAGAGCGGCGCAAACGCATTGACTTCGCGCGCACGTAAGCAACTATCGTCCTAACGAAATAAGATACGTTCCTTGGGAGGCGCGCGTGGCGGAGCACATTCGCTGGGGAGTTCTCGGCGCCGCGGGGATCGCCAAATTCGCAGTGATTCCGGCGATTCAAGCTTCCCGCAATGGCGGCGTGTACGCGGTCGCCAGTCGCTCGATCGCGGGCGCCGCGCAGAACCTGAAGGCGATGGGCGTCGACTGCAAGGTTGACAGCTACGATGCCGTCCTCGGCGATCCCGATATCGACGCTTTTTACATCCCCGTCCCCAATGCGCTTCACGTCGAATGGGCGCTGCGCGCCGCCGCCGTGGGCAAGCCGACGCTGCTGGAAAAGCCGATGGCGACCAACGCCGCCGACGCGGCGCGCCTCGCCGCCGCTTTTCGCGCCAAGGGCGCGCCCCTGATGGAGGGGTTCATGTACCGCTTCCACCCGCAGCATCGGCGGGTGCTGGAGCTGATCCAAGCCGGCGCCATCGGCGAAGTGCGCGAAGTGCGGGCGCATTTGTCGGTCGACATCATGAGCCCGGTCGACGCGGCCAATGTGCGCTTCAACCGCGAACTGGGCGGGGGCGCCCTCTTCGACATGGGTTGCTACACGATCAGCGCCGCCCGCATGATCTTGGGGGGCGAGCCAAAGGCGGTGCGCGCCTGGCAGGACATCGACGCGCACTACAACGTCGACGTATCGGGCGCGGCTTTGCTGGAATTCGATGATGGCCGCATCGCCTCGGTGAGCTGCTCGTTCAAGGGCGGCGGCCAGGGCGCCTATACGGTGATCGGCCGCAAGGGCGCGATCGAAGCGCCGCGGGCGATCCTTCCTGGCCTGGGCACGCGCGATCCCGAAGCGTTGGTGATCCTCGTCGATGGCGACGGTCGCCGCAGCGAGGAAAGAATCGCGCCGGTCAATCAGTATCAATTGATGGTCGAGGCGTTTGCCGACGCCGTCCTGTCCGGCTCGCCGGTCCCGCTCGACCCAATCGATTCGATCCGCAATCTCGACGTCATCGATGCCTTCATCGCCTCGGCCCGAAGCGGCCGGCGCGAGATCGTCAATCATACCGCCTGAGCGACCCCATGGCCGAGCCCGCGCCTAGCGAGTTCCGGTCGCCGCCAAAGGAAGGACAATCGCGTGGATACGAGGTCGTCATGACAAGCGACGCATCGAAGCCGTCGCCCTACCCGCTGATGTTCAGTCCGCTGCGCATCAATTCGGTGGAGCTGCGCAACCGGATCGTCTTCCAGCCTCACTTCACCGCGCTCGGCGCGCTCGACGGCATGCCCACCCCGGAGCTTGCGGCCTATCACGAAGAGCGGGCGCGCGGCGGGGTCGGTCTGATCGTAACCGAGAGTCAGGCGATCCATCCGACCGGCAAGATGTCGCGGCGTTTTGTGAACGCGTGGGACGAAGCCGTTATTCCGGGCCTGCGCGCCGTCACCGACGCCGTTCACCGCCACGGCGCGCGGATTTTCAGCCAATTGACCCACGGCGGCCACACTTCGCTGGAGCATCCGCCGCATATCATGTGGGCGCCGACGCAGATGCCCGAGCCCTCGAGCCATTTCAGCACCAAGGCGATGGATGAGGACGACATTCGCGCCGCGATCGCCGGCTTTGGCGCCAGCGCGCGCAACGCGATCGCCGCGGGCTATGACGGCATCGAGATCAAGATCGCCCATGACGGGCTTTTGCGATCCTTCGCCTCCGAATATTTCAACCGGCGCACTGATCGCTACGGCGGTTCGTTCGAAAATCGCATGCGATTGTCTTACGAGGTTCTGGAGGCGATCCGGCGCGAATGCGGCGATTCGATCCCCGTCGGTGTGCGCATCTGCCTCGATGAATTCACCGCCTTCGGCTACCACCTCGACTATGGCCTCGAGATGGTGCGGGCTTTGGAGGCGACCGGACTGGTCGATTATTTCAACTCGGACGCTGGCTCGTTCTCGAGCTACTGGATGGAGATTCCGCCGGCGGCGGTTCACACCGCCGATTTCGAGCGGCTCAATCGCGAACTCAAACGCGCGACTCGGCTGCCGGTCGTCGCTTTCGGGCGCATCAGTCCGCCCCAACGCGGCGAAGACATCCTCAACGCGGGCGAGGCCGACATGATCGGCTGGGCGCGGCAATTGATCGCCGATCCCGACACGCCGAACAAATTGCGCGCAGGACGGGCCGATCTGGTGCGCCTGTGCATCGCCTGCAACGACGCCTGCATCTTCCAGGTCGGCCAGGAAAAGGCGGTGCGCTGCATCCACAATCCCGGCGCCGGGCGCGAACTCGAACTCAACGAGCGCTTCCTCGCCGCGACGCCCAATCAGCGCAGGATCGTCGTCGTCGGCGCCGGGCCCGCCGGCCTCAAGGTCGCCGAGATCGCCGCCAAGCGCGGTCACAAAGTCAGCGTCATCGAACGGAATCGCGACCTGGGCGGTCAGTTGCGTTTTGCCGCCAAGCAACCCGAGCATCAATTGGTTGGCGAGGTCGTCGCCTATCTCGAAGCGGCGATCGCCGAGCATGGCGTTGAGGTCCGGCGCGGCGCCAACGCGACGCCTGAACTGCTGCACGCGATGAAGGCCGACGTGATCGTCGTCGCCACGGGCTCCGAGCCAAACCTGCCGCGCGCCAACCATGTTCTCCAGGGCGCGCCGCCGCTGTCGCAGGCTCTCGGGCGGCAGGTTCTTCCCGTCATTCCCGGACTCGACCAAGCCTTTGTCGTTTCCTCCGACGATGTGATGTCCGGCGCTGCCGACCCCACCGGGAATGTCGTGGTCGTCGATGAGAACGGCCATTGGGAGGCGGCAGGCACGGCGGAATATCTCGCCGACCGCGGCTGCAAGGTGACGATGATCGCTTCGCACAGCCTGATTGGCGAAGATCTCGAAGGGGGCGTGCGAACGCTCTTTTACCGCCGCGCCGCGATCAAGGGGCTAAAACTCCGACCGGGTTTCGTCCTACTCGAAATCGGCGATCGTCGCGTCAAGATCGGCGCCTCGTTCAGCGCCGGCGACGCCGACGGCTGGGGCAAATACATGCTGCTGCCGAGCGACGAGGAATGGATCGAAAACGTCGATTGGGTGGTGCCGGTGATCGGACGGCGCTCGCGCGAAGATCTGTTTCTCGAATTGCGCGGGTCGTCGGCGTTCGAGGGCGTGCGCATTGAACGCGTCGGCGATTGCGTCGCCCCTCGCCTCATTCAAAGCACGATTTTGGAAGCGACCGCGCTCGCCGCTTCGCTCTAAACCGACCGAAATGGATTCGCCAATGAAACTCGCATTCAACACCTGGGTCTATTCGAGCTTCCCGGTCTGGGTTCCCTCCTATCCGCTCAAGGACACGATCGAGCGCATCGCTCGCATCGGTTACGACGGCATTGAGATCGGCGCCGCGAGTCCGCACGCCTATCCCGACTATCTCGACGCCTCGCAGCGCCGCGAAATCCGCGCGACGCTGGAGAGCAATGGCCTCGCCTTGGCCAGCATGTTGCCGGCGCCGGGCGGTGGCCCCGGTTTCAATGCCGCTTCGCCGCTCGAGGCCGAGCGCCGCAATACCGTCGATCAATATCAGAAGGTCATTCGCCTGTGCGCCGAGCTTGGCGGCAAGACCGTGCTCTATGTCGCGGGCTGGCAGGTTTTTGGCACGATGCGCCAACAGGCGTGGGAATGGAGCCGCTCGGCTCTGTCGTCGATCGCCGACACGGCGCGCGATGTCGGCGTCACGATCGCGATCGAGCCGACCTCGGCCGACAGCAATCTGGTCGATTCGTGCGACGACGCAATGCGGATGATGCGCGAGGTCGGCAAGCCCAACGTCAAGCTGATGTTCGACACCTACCACACGCTCTATCGCAACGAAGTTCCGAGCGATTATGTCTATCGCATGGGCAAGGATCTCGCCCATGTGCATCTCGCCGATGTCGCGCGTGCGGCGCCCGGCGATGGCAAGGTCGATTACGTCGGCCTGATCGCTGCTCTGCGCGAGACCGGCTTTGACGGCTATCTGACGATGGAGATCGGCTTCGACCGGCGCGCGGTGGAGCCCGATTTCGTCGCCCGACGCGCCTACGACTACATCAAGCCGCTGCTGGCGGCGCCGAAGCGATAGGCGCGGCGCGCCGTCGATCTCTCAGAGATCAGGCGGCCGCCGGAGTTTCTCCGACCATGCCGAGAGTCGCGCCGCGGGCGCGCAGCTTTTCCTGAATCTTGGCGACCGGCGCCTTGGCGACCTCGATCCCTTCGCGCACCGCGATCGTCGCCGCGTAGGCCGCCGCCTCGCCGGTCATCGTGCAGGCGGGCACGTTACGCGTTGAGCCAAACGCCACCTCGTCGACCGAAATGCAGCGCCCCGCCATAATCAGATTGCCGATGCCGACCGGCAGCAGGCAGCGAAACGGTATGCCGTAGCCCGATCCGACATTGTCCATGATCGCCCGGCTGCCGCCCGGCTCATGCACGTCGACCGGCGAATTGCACAGGCCGATCGCGTCCGCGAAACGCGCCTGGCCGCGCACATCGCTTTCCGTCAGCACATATTGGCCAAGGATGCGCCGCGTCTCGCGCACGCCAAGCTTGGGCGCGACTTCGAGAAAGATCGCCTTTTCGAAACCAGCGACGTAGCGCTGCAGGAAGTCGAAGGCGCAATAGGCCTGTTTGCGAATCTCGATTTCGGCGCGGCTTAGATCGCGATCGTCGAGGCCGTTGCCCTGGAAGCGCGTGACGTTGACGCTGATTTCGCCGGGGATGAGCCCGGTCTTCATCGTGATGTGGTCCTTTGGGATGATCCAGTTGAAGCCCTCCTTGCGGGCCTCCTCGATGCGGCGGGTGAAGCCAGTTAGCAAGACCGCCATCACATAGTCTTCGTTGCGGTCTCCAGCTTCTGGGGGATGCACCAATTCCCACATGTCGTCGCTATGGGCTTTGCAATCGGCGACCAACGCCGGCACGTTGACGTTCAGCAAGCGGAAGTACGAGGTGATCGGCTGGGTCAATCCGTCCGACTTGCGGCCGAGCATGAATTGAGCGCCCGCCAAAGCGGCGACGTCGCCATCGCCCGACGCGTCGATGAAGACTTTGCCCAGCACCAACCGCGTGCCGGATTTGGTCTGGATCGTCAGACCCTCGACCTTTTCGCCATCCATGACCGTGCCCGTCACCATGGCGCGCAGCAGAACTTCGACACCCGCTTCCTCGACCATTTCGATGATGACGCGCAGCATCACCTCGGCGTCGAACGTGCCGGTGTATTTGCCCCAATAGGATTCGCGTATGCGCCCATCGGCGCCCTTGTAGCCGACGCAACGATCGATCATTTCCTGAAAGATGCCGCCGTTGATCAGGCCGGTCGGCTTGGTCAGGCGTCCACCAGTGATCAGACCGCCGAGAAATCCGGTGCCTTCGAGCAGCAGCGTGCGGGCGCCCTCGCGCGCGGCGCGGATCGCCGCGACAATGCCGGACGACCCGGCGCCAACGACCACGACATCGTAAGATCCAAACAGATTCATCGTTTCTTTCCCTGGCGTCTCGACGAGACCGGCGGTTCCTTGCGACGACGCTTCAGCCGCCAAATTCCATGATGCTGAGGCCGGCGTTGTAGTCGGTCACATAGATCAGGCCGCTCGCCGCGACGAAGATGTCGCAGCTCTGGACGATCAGTTTCTTGCCGGGTCTCTGGTCCATCAGCCTGGTTGGCGCCGCAGGAATCAGCGCGCCGACTTCCTTGGGCGCGTAGGCGTCCGAGATATCGTGAACCCGAACACCGGCGTTCTGCCAGGTCGAGAATATGATCTGCGAACTGCGGAAGGTTCCGGGCCGATTCTCGTGGATATTGTGCGGGCCATAATGGGCGCCGCGGAACCGATAGTCGGCTTCGGCAGGCTCCGGCAGCGTGGCGATCGAGATCGGATTGGCGGGAGCTCTGATGTCAAAGATCCAGATGTTCTTGCGCCCATCCTCGTAATCGTCGAGCACCGCCTCGTCGACCACCACCATCAAGTCTCGGTCGGCAAGCGGGAGGCAATTGTGGGTGCCGCCCTGAAACGGGGGCGACCAATTGTGATGCCGGATCAGTTTCGGATTTGATCGATCGGCGATGTCCATCACGACGAGGCCGGCGTCGCGCCAGGCGGCGTAAGCGATGTCGCCGTTGACCAGCGCGTGGTGCAGGCCGAACTTACTGCTTGCCGGCCATGTCGGCGTTTCGCCCGCCGCGAGGTTCATGCCCGGCAGCCAATAGCGACCCGCCTCGCGCGGATTTGTCGGGTCGGACATATCGACGATCATGAAGATATAGTCGGTGAAGCCGTCGAGCAGGGCGGAGACATATGCCCACTGGCCTCCCACGTACCAGATGCGATGAATGCCGCCCGACACTGGCATAAAGCCGATGCGGCGCGGGCTATCGCCCTTCGAAATATCGTAGATCGCCAGACCAGCGTCCCAGTCGCGCGCGGCCTTCGGCTTGGCTGTGCCGAGCGCGGTCCCGGCGGAAGCTTTGTAATAGTTCGCCTCATCGGCGAAAGCGGCGTCGGCGAAAACATCCTTGCCGTGAATGACCAGAAGCAAATTTTCGTAGACTTGAAGATGCACATTCCAGGTGTTGGGCGGCGCCTGAACATAGGTGCAGAAGCGGACGTTCTTGGGGTCCTTGACGTCGAGCACGGTGAAGCCGCTGCTGAACAGATGGCCGATATAGGCATAGCCGTTGTGGACCATCACCTGGACGCCGTCGCCGCGGCCTCCCTGGTCGGAATGGCCGATCAGCCGCATGTTTTTGGAATATTCAGGCTGCGGAAGATTGTCGGTCACTTCGCGGCGGCTCCGAGGATTGCGAAATACGAAATTGGCGAAACGATCAGGCGAAACTGGGCGCGCCAATCGCGGCGCGCCCAGCAAGTCGGCGTTAGCCCTTCTTGACGCGATTGCCCCAGTTGTCCTGGCTATCGACGTTCTCCTTGTAGATCATCACCGGCTGGATCAGCGTTTCACGCTTGATCGGCTTTTTGGCGAAGTAGTTCTCCATTTCGCCGACGATCGAATCACCCATCGAGAACGGATTCTGACCGACGTCGCCGTCCTGAATGCCCTGGCGGATACGATCGAGGCCGAGCGGCGTGCCGTCAAATCCGACGATCGGAATGTGGCCGTCGGTTCCCGCCGGCTGGAGGCGATTGATCTGGCGCAGCGCCGAGACGACGCCGCGGATCATCTCGTCATTGTGCGCCCAGATGCCGGCGACGTTCGGATCGCGGGTAAAGGCGTCGACCGTCAGCGTCTGCGCATTGTCAGCCGTCCATTCGGCCTTCAGCTCGACGATTTTCAGGTCCGGATATTTCGCCGCAGCCTGCTCGTGGAAGCCCTGATAGCGCTTCTGCGATTGACCCGAGCCGATCGCTCCACGCACTTCAAGAACAAGGCCCTTGCCGCCCGTCAGTTTGGCGATGGCGTCGGCGCCGGCGCGGCCGCCCGCGACGTCGTCGAAGGTGTTGTAGGCGACCCAATCGCCTTCCGGGGGCAGGTTTTCCAGCATGAACAGCGGAATCTTCGCCGTGTTGGCCTGGCGCACGCCGCCCTGCAACAATTTGGCGTCGACCGGGTTGAGGAGGATGATGTCGGGCTGTTTGCTGATGACGTCGAGAAGCTGCGTGGTCTGCGTGCTGGGATCGCCCTTGCCGTCATAGACCGAGATGTTCATGCCCTTTTGCGCGGCAATTTCCTTGACGTGCGCGACGAGCGTCACCTGATATTCGTATTGCAGGCCGAAGGCGATGTAAGCGAGGTTCTTGCCCTTCAGCACGCTGTCTTCGGCGAAGGCGCG
This sequence comes from uncultured Alphaproteobacteria bacterium, assembly GCA_963835215.1. GTDB lineage: Bacteria > Pseudomonadota > Alphaproteobacteria > Rhizobiales > Beijerinckiaceae > Roseiarcus. Next base: position 627,023 of record CAWIES010000002.1, read on the forward strand.
CCCTGCGCCCGCAATGCCGACCGTCGCGGCGCCGAGCGACAGCATGGCGCCGCGCATCAGCACGTCGCGACGAGTGGTTCCGGTCGTTTTGTTGTCCTTGGTCATTTTGGCATTCCCTTCCAGAGTTTCTGACATTTGACTTCTTGCCGCGATTTCGACCTTGCGCCCGCAGCCCGGCAAAACCGCCGCATGCGCTTTTCGTTTGGTTAGAGCCCCACGAGGGAAGGCGGACGCGCTCAAGGCTTCGCCGTTTTTGCTCCCTTGGCGGCAATGACGCGTTTTCTTAAGCCGGCTTCGAGATAGCTCCGGCGATAGACATCGAGCGCGGCGGCGGCGGCGATCACGAGGCCGCTGACGACCGAATCCCAATTGGGCGGAACGTTGAGCAGATTGACGGCGTTCTGCACGAGGCCGAGAAGCAGCACGCCGAGCAGCATGCCGCCCATGTTGCCTTCGCCGCCAAACAGGCTGACGCCGCCGATCACCACGGCGGCGATCACGGCCAATTCCATGCCCTGCGCCGCTGTCGCCGCTCCGGCTTCAAACCGCGCGGTGATCAGCAGACCCGCAATCGCCGACATGACGCCGGAGATGACGAAGGTCAAAATGATCACGCGCTGGGTGCGGATGCCGGCGAGCCGCGCCGCCAGCGCGTTGCCGCCAGTGGCGTAGACCGAACGGCCGAACGTCGTGCGCGACAGCACGATCTGCGCGATCAGCGCCAGCGCCAGCGTCAGCAAGATGACCGACGGGAATGCCGAAGAGGCGCGCCGCCTGAAGGCTGACGAAGAGATCGGGGACAGGGGCGATGTTCTGGCCGCCCGAGTAGATGTAGGCGAGGCCGCGCCCGATCGTCATGGTCGCCAGCGTCACGATCAGCGCCGGGATGCGCAGCTTGGTCACCGCAAGCCCGTTGATGAGGCCGATGAATGCGCCGGCGCCGAGAGCCGCGGCGATGGCGAGGCCGGGAGACCAGCCGTTGAACTCGACCAGACCGACCGACAAAACAGAGGACAGAACCAGCACCGAGGCGACCGACAGATCGATGCCGGCGACGAGAATGACAAAGGTCTGGCCGATAGCGACAACGGCGATGATCGTCGCCGATTGCAGCACGTTCTCGATATTTCTGACCGACGCGAAGACCGGGCTGGCGAAGGTCATGATGAGGCAGCCGAGCAGGATGACCGCCAACAGGCCAAGGCTCTGCATGATATCGATAAACGATATCTCGCCGCGCAACGCCGCGAACCTCCGTAATCCAGTTGGTTGTTGCCCCGTCACAGCCGAGCGCTCCATGGTCATTCCGACACTCTCGTTTCCGCTAACCCGTCGTCGCAAAGCTCATGATGCGCTCGGCCGACAGTTCCGCTCTGTCGATCGACGCCGTCAGGCGCCCGGCGCGCATCACCAGAACCCGATCGCTGAGGCCGAGGATTTCCGGCAGTTCCGAGCTGATCAGCAGGATCGCCATCCCCTGCGCGGCCAGCCGCACAATCAGCGAGCTGATTTCCGCCTTCGCGCCGACATCGATGCCCTTGGTCGGCTCGTCGAGGATCAGCAGTTTGGGTTGGCGGGCCAGCCAACGCGCCAGCACGACCTTCTGCTGGTTGCCGCCTGATAAGGTCGACACTCGCGTCTTGGCCGAAGGCGTCTTGACCGCGAGCGCCTTGATCTCGCGATCGACGATTTCAGCTTCGCGCGCGAAGGCGAGGAAGCCGAACGAGGACAGGCGATCGAGCAGGCTCAGCGTGACATTGGTGCTGACGCTGAGCAAGCTCACCAGAGCCTGCTTGCGCCGGTCCTCCGGCATCAGGCCGATGCCGGCTTCGATCGCCGCCCGCGGGTCGTTGCCGCGAATTGTCTCGCCGCACAGCCGGACTTCGCCGCTGTCATACGGGTCGATGCCGAAGATGCAGGACGCGAGTTCGCTGCGACCGGCGCCGATCAATCCCGAGAGGCCAACGATTTCGCCGGCGCGCACCGTAAACGAGATGTTGTTCAGCACGCCCTCGCGGCTCAGACCTTCAACTTCGAGGACGACGTCGGCGATCGGCCGTTCGACGAATTCGGTCTTGCGCACATCGCGCCCGACCATCATTCGGATGACCTTGTCGTGGTCGAGCTCGCCGATCGGGCGCGATCCCACCAGACGTCCGTCGCGCAAGACCGTCACACGGTCGGCGATGCGAAAGACTTCCTCCAGCCAATGCGAAACGAAAACGATACCCATGCCCTTCGATTTCAGCTCGTTGACGACGCCGAACAGGCGATCGATCTCCGGGGGCGAAAGCGAGGTCGTGGGCTCGTCCATGATGAGGACGCGCGAGTTCTCTGAAATCGCGCGGGCGATCTCGACCAATTGCTGATCGGCTGGCGACAGGCGCCCGGCCAGTGTTGTGGGCGGCAGAAATGGCGCCACCATCGCCAGCGCCTCGGCCGCGCGGCGCACCTGCTCACGGCGCGCCAGGAAGCCATAGCGCGTCGGCCAGCGCCCCAGCATGATGTTCTCGGCGACCGAGAGGCCGGGGACGAGATGGGCGTCCTGATGGATCGTGGCGACACCGATGCGATGGGCCGCCGCCGGATCGGCGACAAGCAAGCGTCCGCCGACGCGAATTTCGCCAGCGTCCGGACTGTAGAAGCCGGCCATCAGCTTGATCAGCGTCGACTTGCCGGCGCCGTTTTCACCCAGCAGCGCGTTGACCTCACCGGCGCGAACTTCAAAATCGACGCCATTCAGCGCCAGAACGCCGGGAAACGACTTGGTGACGCCGCGCGCAAGCAGCACGGGCTCATCGGTCGTCGCGGACGGCTCCGGCTGGCTGAGGGCGAGGCTGCTCATCGGCCGGGCTTCCCGGTCGGCGCATGGGCTAGCGGTTCCCGGTTGGGGCGCGCGATGCCTCTCCACATTTCCCCGGTCTCCCGACCCATCGCCAAATGACGCCCCGTTCAATCGCAATCCGTCAGGCGATTGAACCAGGCGGCGTTTCGCTCTCCTTGGCCGCCCCAAATTTCGCTGGAAACAGGGGCAGTTCGACGAAACTCCGAGTAGACTGAACGGTTGACATGAACTTGTCAACTGGTACTAACAGCGGGCCAGTTGAAGTTGATCGAAGCGCTGCTTCGGCGCGGCGGAATCGCAAAAAAAGCGTGCTTTGACCGAGCGACAGAGGGAAGAAAACGCGCCAACTCGGGGTCCTGCCCGGCCGCCGGATTGCCCAAGCTGGAGCATCTGCGAGCGCAAAATCTGCGATCATGCGAGCCGGCGCGACCAGGCTCCCCAATCGACCAAACCTCCAGGAAAGGCATCGAAGTGAGCACTTCAGATCTTCTCGTCCAAAGGCCGCGGCTCACGATCGCGGCGGCGAAGGCTATTGCGCTGGCGGCGGAGGCGGCCGCGCAGAAAGACAATTTGCGGCTCGTGATCGCCATCGTCGACGAAGGCGGCCACCTCATCCTGTTGCATCGCGACGATGACGCGCAGGTCGGCAGCGTCGAGATCGCCACGCTGAAGGCGCGCACCGCGGTGCTCTTCCGACGTCCGACCAAGGCGTTTCAGGATGTTGTCGAGGGACAGAGCCGTTTTGCCTTGTTGTGCATTCCCAACGGCATCCCGCTCGACGGCGGCGTGTTGCTGAAGTCCGGCGACGTCATCATCGGCGCGATCGGCGTGAGCGGAGCGTCCGACGAAGCGGATGGCGATATCGGACGAATCGGCGCCGCGTTGCTCGATTAAAATTTTCTTTCGAACACTCTCAGCCGCGAACGCAGGGCGCCTGCGTCTGATGCGTCGCGGCTGCGGCGCGCGCGTTGCGCGTTCGCGATGCTATTTTGCGATTGCGCGGTCCGGGCGGCTCATTCGGCCGGAACGCGACCGGAAAGTTCATCCTCGATATGAACGCGGATGATGTGATCGAAGGAAGGCTCGGCGCGAAATCCCAGACTCTCGGCGCGCTCGGCGCGAAACGAGCGCGGCCAGCCGGCGACAATGCCGGCGATCGTCGGATCATATTCGCGCCGAATCAGCTTGGTCGCATCGGCGCCCGCCGCACGCCGCAGCGCGTCGATCTGGTCGCCGACGGTGGCGCACAGCCCTGGCATCGTCAGGTTACGCCGCGCGCCCAGCAGCCTGGCGTCGAGGTTCGCCGCATGCAGAATGAGGGCGACTGCAGCTCTGGGGCTGGCAAACCAGTGGCGCACTTCGTCGGAAACCGGGAGAACAGCCGGCTCGCCGATCAACGGCTCGCGCAAGATGCTCGAGAAGAAACCGGACGCCGCCCGATTGGGCTTGCCCGGACGGATCGAGATTGTCGGCAACCGAATGCCAATGCCGTCGAAAAAGCCGCGGCGCGAATAGTCCGCCAGCAGAATCTCGCACATCGCCTTCTGAGCGCCGTAGCTCGTCAGCGGCGTCACGACGAAGTCGTCGTCGATGCTCTCTGGGAACGGTTCGCCGAACACGACGATCGACGACGTGAACACCAGTTTCGGCTGATAGGGCGCTGTCTGGCCAGCCTTGCGAATCGCCTCGAACAGGGCGCGCGTGCCGTCGAGATTGACGCGATAGCCCTTTTCGAAATCGGCCTCCGCTTCCCCCGAGACGATCGCGGCGAGATGGAAAATCAGCTCGGGCCGCTTGGCGATAAGCGCCGCGGCGCTGCCCGGCGCCGAAAGATCCACCTCGATCGTTTCGACTTCGCCGGAAAAGACCGGCGCCTCGGGCCTTACGACGTCCGCCAGAATGAGGCTGCCGATGGCTTGTCCGTTCACGGCGCCCGCGTCGACGAGCGCGGCGACAAGCTTGCGGCCGAGCATTCCGGCCGCACCGATAATGAGGACGCGCATGTCTCCACCCTATTCTTTGTTCAAAGTCGCTATCCGCGAGCGTTTCCTCGCTTGTTCGTCGCTGTCGTTCGCCCCGCTGGCGCTGATGGCGAGCGTCGTGTCGTGAATGCGCAGAATGTGTTGGCGGAACGCCCTGGCGACGCCCGCCGCATCGCGATTGCTCAGCGCATCGACGATCGCCTCGTGGTCGAGAAGACTGCGGTTGATCGCGCCAGCCTTGCCCATGGCGGCGCGCCGATGGTCCAGCATGTAGGTGTAAAGATCGACCACGAAATCGGCGAGCAGCTGATTGCCGGAGGCGTAGTAGATCGTCAGGTGAAACTCGCGGTCACAAATCAGAAAGCGTACCGGATCGTCTTTCGACTCGCGCTGCACGTTGAGCGAGTCCTTCAGCCGGTTGATGTCGTTTGCGCTCATCCGCAAAGCCGCTTCGGAGACGATCGATGTCTCCACAAGCAAGCGCGCGGAATGGACGGATTCCAGATCGTATCCGTTGATCGCCGTGGGATTGGTGACGCCGATGCGGTGGCCGGCGATATTGACGTCGACATTGGCGATGCGCGTGCGCGCGCCCTGGGAGACCTGAACGATCCCCTCTCCGGCCAGCCGCTGAATGGCGCCGCGCACGGTTTCCCGGCTGACTGACAACATGTTAGCCAGTTCGCGCTCGCTCGGGACCTCGTCGCCAATCTGCAGAATGCCGGATGCAATCATCGAGACCAGCTTGTCGCGAATGATTTCCTTGGCCGTCTGCTTGTGAATGGCCTCACGCAGGGAAGTCAGAGGGAGGATCAATGGAATCACCGGCAACTGGACCACTAAGCAGTCCAGTTAAGTCACTTCGCTGAACTTGTCACGCGCTGAATCCAGATAAAAGGCGGAATTTTTCAGTGGGTCACAATTCGTAACGCCAACGGGGCGACGTCCGGTCGGCGACATTGGGCGCCCCGGCGCCCTCTCACGCACGAGCGACTGTCGTTTTCGAGAATTATCGCGACCTGGGAACCACCGCAGCTCGCGGGGGTCGAATGGTGGGCGATACAGGGATCGAACCTGTGACCCCTCCCGTGTGAAGGGAGTGCTCTACCGCTGAGCTAATCGCCCCCGGTCGCGGGCGCTTCGTTTAGGGCCGCGTCCAGCGGCAAGTCAAGACTGGACCCCGACGCGGGCGGGCAGGCTTTCGATCGCGGCGTAGAGCGCGTCGAAATGCGAGATGACGCGATCGGGACCGAGCTCCGCGACGGGAACGTCGGTGTAGCCGAAATCGACCGCGACGACCGGCACGCCGGCGGCGCGCGCGGTGTCGATGTCGGTGCGCGAATCGCCGATCATCACCGCGCGCGTCAGATCGCCCCCGGCCGCGCGGATCGTCTCGATGAGCGGCTTGGGGTCCGGTTTGCCGACGCCGAACGTGTCCTGGCCGCAGATGAAGGCGAAGCGGTCGCTGACGCCGAGCTTGCCGAGCAGCAGCTGCGAGGAGTGCTCGAGCTTGTTGGTGCAGACCGCGACCGGCCAGCCGGCGGCGTCGCAGCGGTCGAGCACGGCGACCGACGCCGGGAAACAGATAGGAGTGGTCGGCGATATGGGCGTTGTAATGGGCGAGGAAACGCCGCGAACAGCGCCTCCAGCTTCGGCGCGTCGAGCGTGCGGCCGGCCAGAGCAAAGCCGCGCTTGATCAGCGCGCGCCCGCCAGCGCCAAGCAATCGGCGCGCCGCCTCGACCGGCACGGGCGCGACGCCTTCGCCGACCAGCACGAAATTGAGCGCCGCCATCAGATCGGGGGCGGTTTCGGCAAGCGTGCCGTCGAGGTCGAAGACCAGCGTGCGGGCGGAGTCGTTCACGCGGGTCATCCTCACTCTTTCCAGAAGTCGGGTTCGGCCGGCGCCAGCGCGCCGCCGATGCGCACCGGCGCGATGCGGCGGGCGAGCCCGTCCTCGCCGGTCTCGACCGCGACGCCGCACAGGGTCGCCGGGCCCAGCGGCGGGCTCGAAGCGGCCGGAGGGAATGCGGCGCACGAAGCGGCGCAGCGGCTCTTCCTTGTCCATGCCGATCACCGAATTGTAGTCGCCGGTCATCCCGACCTCGGTGATGAAGCCGGCGCCGCCGGGCAGAATGCGCGCATCCGCGCTTGGCACGTGGGTATGCGTGCCGACGCCAGGCTGACGCGGCCATCGACGAAATGGCCGAACGCCTGTTTCTCGCTGGTCGCCTCGGCATGGAAATCGACGATCGCCGCGTCGCAGCCGACGCCGAGCGGGCAGGCGGCGAGCTCCTGGTCGATGCGCTGAAACGGGTCGTCGAGCGGGATCCATGAACACGCGGCCCATCATGTTGACGACCAGCAGCCGCGCGCCCGCGGCGTTCTCGATCAGCGCGGCGCCGCGCCCGGGTGTGCCGGCGGGATAATTGGCGGGGCGGATCAGACGGGGCTGGCGCTCGATGAACACCAGCGCCTCGCGCTGATCGAAGGCGTGATTGCCGAGCGTGATCGCATCGACGCCGGCGGCGAAGAACTCCAGCGCAGATCGCCTCGGTGACGCCGAAGCCGCCTGCTGCGTTCTCGCCGTTGACGACGACGAAGTCGAGCCGCCAGCGCTTACGCAGATTGGCGGACATGGCTAAGAATTGCCGCGCGGCCGGCGCGGCCGACGACGTCGCCGATGAACAGGAGCCGCATCAGCGGGCGCTCTCAGCGACGATCCACTCACGCTCGGTGAGGATGAAGTCGAGCCGTTCGTCATGCGCCTCGGCTGGCGCGGCGGCGATTTCGCACACCGCGTAGGCGACGCCAACGGTGCGAATGGGACCGTTGGCGCGCAGCCGCGCCAAGGCGCGGTCGTAGTGCCCGGCGCCATAGCCGATGCGATGGCCGCGCCGGTCGAAGGCGGCGAGCGGCACGAACAGCAAATCGGGATCGACCGCGGGCGCGCCAGGCGCCGGCTCGCGAATGCCCATCGCGCCCTCGACCAACGGATCGCCAGCGCGCCATAGGCGAAAGACCAGCGGCTCAGCGCGACCAAGCGTCGTCGGCAGGGCCGTGGCGAAGCCGTCGCGTTGCAGGGCCGCGAGCAGGCCGGCGGTGTCGGGCTCGTCGCGGATCGGCACGAAGGCGGAGACAACGCGCGGGCGCCAGCGCCGGACGCAGTCGAGCCCGACCTTGGCGAGCCGCGCGCCGAACGCGGCGCGGGTCGGCCAATCGACGGCGCGGCGGCGTTCGAGCGCCTGGCGACGCAGCGCCGGTTTCGGGTCGGCTAAAGAGGACATGATCGCTTTTGCAATCGCCGAACCCTTGGCAGAAGCGCGGAGCCGAGTTGGCCGTTGGACGGAGATCCCGGGCGCCTACGTAAGTAGGTGGGAACCATATGCCCAAGCCCACGGGCGAGGACAGGGACAGCCCCCATTGGGATCGTACGGCCCCGAGGAATGTGGTCCTGACGCACCACCCAGCTCCGCAGGTTCCTATTTAGGCGCTGGAGGTTCGAAACGCCAGTGCGCGCTCTCGCGCTCCACTGCTCAGCGGCGCGCGAAGGCGGCGCGGTTCGGCTCGCCGCCCGCGCCCGCCGGCTCGAAGTCGAGCTCGATCGTCGCCGGCGCCCCCTCGCGCCTGAAGGCGGCGAGGATCTGCTCCTTTGGGTCTGCATCCGCGCGGAAGCCGACGCCGTCGACGCCGGTGAGTCGCTCGCCGAACAGCCCGCGCGCACGGGCGAGAGCGCAATTGGGATGGCCCTCCACGCAGCCGATGAGCTGGGCGGTCGGATGGGCAGGCGCAACCGTCCCTCGGCGAATGATGAGAAAGTGAAGGCCGCCGACCGAGACGTTGATGAGTTCGAGCGGCGAGGCGAGGGCCGCGGGCGCCAGCGCGAGCGCAAGGCCCAACAAAACGAGACGACGCATGAGTACACCCGGGAGGTCCGCTGCCCGCCGCATTCATCGCCTGCGGCTCGGGAAATGTCCATGAGCGAGGCCGGGACGCAGGCGGCCGTCACCACGCGTAGGGCCGTCAAAACGGGTTGCCCGGCGCGGCGCACGCTTCTATGTTGCGCCGCTTCCAAAATCCGGCCCAAGACTCAAGGAATTCCACTCATGGCCTTTATCGCCGACGCCCTCTCCCGCGTGAAGCCCTCCGCGACGATCGCGGTGACGCAGAAGGCGCGCGATCTCAAGGCCAAAGGGCGCGAAGTGATTTCGCTGTCGGTCGGCGAGCCGGACTTCGACACGCCCGACAACGTGAAGGAGGCGGCCATCGCCGCGATCCGCCGCGGCGAGACCAAGTATCCCCCCGTGCTCGGCATCCCGCCGCTCCGCGAGGCGATCGCGCTCAAGTTCAAGCGCGAGAACGGTCTCGACTACAAGGCGTCCGACACGATCGTCGGCACCGGCGGCAAGCAGATCCTCTACAACGCGTTCTTGTGCACGATGAACAAGGGCGACGAGGTCATCATCCCCGCGCCCTATTGGGTCAGCTATCCCGAGATGGTGGCGATCAACGGCGGCGAGCCGGTTCCGGTGGCGACGACGCTGGAAAGCGGATTCAAGTTGCAGCCGGCCGACCTTGAGCGCGCGATCACGCCGCGCACCAAGTGGGTGGTGCTCAACTCGCCGTCCAACCCGTCCGGCGCCGCCTATTCGCGCGCCGAGATGAAGGGGCTGACCGACGTGCTGATGCGCCACCCGCATGTCTGGGTGCTGACCGACGACATGTACGAGCACCTCGTCTATGGCGACTTCACTTTCGTCACCCCGGCTGAGGTCGAGCCCGGCCTCTATGAGCGCACGCTGACGATGAACGGGGTGTCGAAGGCCTACGCGATGACCGGCTGGCGCATCGGCTACGCCGCCGGCCCGGCCGCGCTGATCAAGGCGATGGACATGGTGCAGGGTCAGCAGACCTCGGGCGCCTGCACGATCGCCCAATGGGCGGCGGTCGAGGCGCTGACCGGGCCGCAGGACTTCATCCCCAAGTGCCGCAAGGCGTTCGAGGAGCGGCGCGACCTCGTCGTGTCGATGCTCGGCCAGGCGAAGCTGCTGAAGTGCCCCAAGCCCGAGGGCGCGTTCTATGTCTTTCCCTCGTGCGCCGAGGCCATTGGTAAGACAACGCCGTCGGGCAAGACGATCGACAATGACGAAGCGTTCGTCAGCGAATTGCTGGAGGCCGAAGGCGTTGCCGCCGTGCAGGGTTCAGCCTTCGGCCAGGGCCCGAACTTCCGCGTCTCCTACGCGGCGTCGCTGAAGTCGCTGGAGGACGCCTGCCACAAGATCCAGCGCTTTACCGCCTCGCTGACGTGAGGGGCTTGGGGGCTCATCGGCGCCCCCGGCGTCACACCCCTCCCAGCGCTCGTCACGCCCAGACTTGATCCGGGCGCCCAGGCGGCGACGTCGGTGATTGGCCGCCCGCCGCCTCCGCCTGGATACGCGGGTCAAGCCCGCGTATGACGGCTAGCCGAGTTGCTATGCCCGGGGGGTTGTCATGTCGGAATGGCCGCGTTCGCTCGTTCTGGTCGGGGCGGGCAAGATGGGCGAAGCGATGCTGCGCGGCTGGCTCGCCGCCGGCCTCGAGCCGGGTCGCGTCACGATCCTCGAGCCAAAACCCTCGCCCGCCATCGTCGAGCTCGCGGCGCAGCGCGCCATCGCGCTCAACCCCGAACGCAAATCGCTTCGCCCGCCTGACGCGCTGATGCTGGCGATCAAACCGCAGACGCTCGAGGCCGCCGCGCCCGACATCGCGCCGCTCGCGTCGGCGGACACGCTCGTCGTCTCGATCCTCGCGGGCAAGCGCATCGCCGATCTCGCGTCGCGGCTGCCTCAGGCGCGCGCCTTCGTGCGCGTCATGTCGAACACGCCCGCCGCGGTCGGGCGCGGCGCCTCGGCGGGGGCGGCGAGCGCGGCGGTGGGCGCAATGCAGCGCCAATGGGTGGAGAGCCTGATGCGCGCGGTCGGGATGTTCGACTGGCTCGACGACGAGGCGCTGATCGACGCGGTGACCGCTCTCTCCGGCTCCGGTCCCGCCTACGTCTTTGCGCTGGTCGAGGCGATGGCTGAGGCGGGCGCGACGCTCGGCCTGCCGCGCGAACTCGCCATGCGGCTTGCGCGCGCGACGGTCGAGGGCGCGGGCGAGCTGTTGCATAGCCAACCCGAGACCGGCGCCGGCAAGCTGCGCGAAAACGTCACCTCGCCCGGCGGCACGACCGCCGCCGCGCTCGCCGTGCTGCAGGCGCCCGATGGGCTGGCCGCGCTGATGACGCGCGCGGTTGCCGCCGCTCATCGTCGCGCGGGCGAACTGGCGGGATGAGCGGCTAGGCCGCCAGGCGCAAGCCGCCGTCGCAAACCAGCACGTGGCCACTCATAAAACCGTCGGCGATCAGGAAAGCGATCGCCTTGGCGATATCGTCGCCGGTCCCGACACGCCCGACCGGCGTCCTGCTGGCGAAATTCGCGAAGGCGCCCTGGCGCTGCTCGGCGTCCATGAAATCCCACCAGGCGGTGTCGACAACGCCCGGCGACACCGCATTGACGCGGAGCGGGCGCAGCTCGGCGGCAAGGATTGGCGCGGCGATGCTGAGCGCCCCGTTCGCCGTGGCGAGCCCGACCGTTCCCGGCGCCGCCATCTGGGCCGAAACGGCAGCGACGAAGGTGATCGAACCGTCTTTGCGAATGGTCGGCAGAGCGGCCTGGGCGCAGGAAAGATGCGGCCAGAATTTCTCCTCGAAGCCGCGCCGCACCTCGGCAAGGTCGAGTGTCGCGAAAGGGCCGATGCCGCGCCCGCTGCCCAAGGCGAGCACGAGATGATCGAAGGCGCCGATCGCGCGGAAGAATTCGCGCACTTGATCCGGATTCGCGCCGTCGAGCGAGACGACTTCAGCGCCGGCGCCGAGCGAATCGCGCGCGGCTGCGAGGCGGCCTTCGCTGCGGCCGGCGACCGTGACTTTCAGGCCGGCGTCAATCAGGCGGCGTGCGGTCGCCAGGCCGATGCCCGAGGTGCCGCCGATGATGACGGCGTGCTCGTTTGTGTTGGTCATGTATTTGGCTCCTGTGCGAGAGATCGATCGGGAAATGAGGCGAGGCCGACGAGTTCGCCGCTGAGCGCGCGCAGCCGCTCGCGCGCCTTCGGATCGTAGGCTTGCGCGTTGGCCCGCGTTTCCTCGAGCCCATCGAAATAGAGGCCGCTGCGCCCTTCGAGCGCCGGCGAGATCGCCAGCTCGAGGATGGCGCGCGCGCCCTGTTCGACCGTGCTCCAGGGCGTCACGCCGGCCTCGCGCACCATGGTGGTCGCCATGTAGCTCGCCGGATGCAGGCAATTGACGGTGACGCCGGTCCCTTGAAGCTCGTCGGCGAGATCGACGGTGAAGAGGATCTGCGCGAGTTTGCTCTGCATGTAGGCCCTCGCGCCGGAATAGCCGCGGGCCAGCATGACGTCGTTGAAATCGATCGCCTGCTGGCCGGCTGAGGAAACGTTGACGATGCGTGCGGGCGCGCTGGCGCGGAGCAGCGGCAAGAGCCGCATCGTCAGCGCGAACCCTGAGAGGTAATTGACGGCGAAGCGCATCTCATGGCCCGCCGCGTTGACGCTTCGCCCTCCGGCGGCCCCGCCTGTGCCGATGCCCGCGTTGTTGATGAGAAGGTCGAGCCGAGGCGTCGACGCCAGCACCGACTCGGCGAGCGAGCGCACTTCGGCGAGATCGGAAAGGTCCGCCGCGATGAAGCGGGCGCGCCCGCCGGCGGCCTCGATTTCGCCGACCACCTGGCGCCCGCGCCCGCCGTCGCGGCCGTGGACGATGACCTCCATCCCGCTTTCGGCGAGCGACACGGCGACCGCCCGCCCGACGCCGTCGGTCGAGCCGGTCACCAGAGCAATCTTGCCTGTCAGATCGGACATTGCCGCCTCCTGTCCCCGTCCAGGACAGAGATGGCGCCTGCGGGCCGCGGCAAACAGTTCTCATTTTATCCTGGTATTGATACTGCTATAGTAAGCCCCGATGCCCGCCCAAACCCCCGCCGCTGACGACATCCGCACCCGCGAGCTGGGCGCGTTTCTGCGCTCGCGCCGCGCGCGTCTCACGCCTGCCAACGTCGGCCTGCCCGCCGGCGCGCGCCGCCGCACGCCGGGGCTTCGCCGCGAAGAGGTCGCCATGCTCGCCGGGGTCGGGACCACCTGGTACACGTGGCTGGAGCAAGGGCGCGACGTTAAGCCCTCCATCGAGACGCTCAGCGCGATCGGCGAGGCGCTGCGGCTCGACGCCGCCGAGAAGCGCCATCTCTACATCCTCGCCGGGCGCCAGCCGCCGAGCCCGCGACCCAGCCTGCCCGAACAGGTCGAGGAGCCGCTGCGCCGCACGCTGGCGAGCCTGACGATCCAGCCCGCATACATCATGGGGCGCCGCTGGGACGTGCTCGCCTGGAACCGCGCCGCCGAAGTGATCTTCGGCGACTACGGCGCGCTCGCGGGCGACGCGCGCAACATCATGCATCTTCTATTCACCGACCAGCATCACCGGCGTCTGCTGATCGATTGGGAAGACCTGGCGCGCATGGCGCTCGGCCGTTTTCGCGCCGAAAGCGCAAAGTATATCGGCGACCCCGATTTCGAGCGGCTGATCGCGCTGTTGACTGCGGCTAGCCCGCAATTCCGCACCTGGTGGCCCGAGCGCGACGTCATTCGCCAGCTCTCCGGCGTCAAGACGATCCGTCACCCCATTGCCGGCGGCATGAGGTTCGAACACATGAGCTTTTCGATCGACGATGGCTCCGACATGAAGCTGATCGTCTATACGCCGCTCGTCGAGGACGACACCGTGGCCAAGATGACCACGTTGCTCGACGCCGCGGCTGAGAGTCGCCCGCGTGTTGACGAGACAGTGTGAAGGGACGCGGCGTCGCCTCTTTTTCGCCCGCCAGTTTGGCGATACTGCTTGGACGGGCTAAACGGATCGCGACCGGACGATGGAGGCGCGTATGGCGCAGGAGAAGCAGGCCAAGGGCGACGCACCGCTCGCCGACCCGCGCGCGCGCATCGTCGACGCGCTGATGGCGCTCGCCGCCGAGCGGCGCTTTGAAGAGATCGCGATCCACGACATTGCCGAGCGGGCCGGCGTATCGCTTGCCGACTTCCGCGACGTTTTTCCCTCCAAGGGCGCCGTGCTTGGCGGTTTCACCCGCCGCATCGACCGCGCGGCGCTGTCGCATCACGATGACGAACTGGCGCGCGAAGCGCCGCGCGAGCGGCTGTTCGACGTGCTGATGCGCCGGCTCGACGCGATGGCCCCCTATAAGGAAGCCCTGCGCGAGATCACCGGCTGGCTTGCGCGCGACCCACTCGCGGCGCTGGCGATCAACCAGTCGCTGGTCAATTCGATGCGCTTCATGCTCGAGGCGGCGGGTCTGGATAGCGAGGGCTTTGGCGGCGCCCTCAAGCTGCAGGGGCTGGCGCTCGCCTGGCGGCGGATCGTCGGCGTGTGGCTCGACGATGAGCCCGATCTTGCAAAGACGCTCGCAGCGCTCGACCGCGAACTGACCCGCGGCGAGCGCGCGATCTCCGGCATTGACGGGCTGGAGCGGATCGTCGCCCCGCTCGCGGCGACGGCGCGAGCGGCGTTCGCGCAGGGACGGCGCGCGAGTGAAGCGGTGCGCCGGCGCGCACGCAGCGCCAGCGGGTCTGAGCCGGCCGATCGCGGCTGAGGCGAGGATTGCTTCAAATTCGAAGCAATGGCGAAAGGCGGCGCTCGCCATGGCGGGCGAATCAGCGCCAAATAGCCTTAATTCATAGCGGTTTAACTAAGTCTGTTAGCCCCCGTGGCGCCCTCGGGCCGCATGCTGACCTCACGAATTTTTCGGCTGAGGAAAGCGACCACCATGGAACTCGCCCCCAAGCACACGGCTTTCGCGCCGCGCGGTTTCGCCGCGCCCGACCCGCGCGCCGATGGCCGGCGACGGCTGGTGCGCCTTGACGGCGATAAGGTCGCCATCCACCGCGTGGTCGGCGGGGTGTTCATGCGCGTCACCGTGCCAACCAGCGCCTACCGCGGCGTCGCGCTGCGCGTCATCGATGCGCGCGAGGACGGTTTTTCCTACGAGATTCGCCTTGTTCACGCCGACCCCGACCTTAGCGTCGCGCTGGCTGAGACTCGCGACGACAGCGAAGTGCAGGCGGAATGGCGCCTATGGGCGCGCGTCCTCGGCCTGCCGGCGCTGGTCGAGCGGGTCGAGGGTCGTGACGAGCCGGACGAGACGATGCTCGGCCGAGTTGCGGTTAAGCCGGTGGCGCCGCGCCGGCGCGGCAAGGCGATCGCCGGCCGCCGCCCACGCTTTCTCGCCCGCCGCAGAATCGGCCGGCAGGAGTTGTGCGTTGACGTCCCGAAGGTCGAGGAGATGTTCGGCGGCCCGGACTACGAGCGCTGAGGCGCTGACGCGGCTGTACCGCTGAGGCCCGGGTACGCTTTTCTCGCCTTTCCACCTCGCCGTCCCTGGCCCCGGCCGGCTACGCGCTCTATCTCAGGCGCCATGCGCACCGACGTCCTCGCGGCGATGACAGCCTTCTGCTTCGTCGCCGCGGTGACGCCCGGCCCTAACAATCTGATGCTGATGACGTCAGGGGTGAACTTCGGCTTCCGCCGCACGCTGCCCCATCTGACCGGCGTCGTCCTCGGCTTCGCGCTGATGGTGGCGCTGGTCGGCTTCGGGCTCGACGCAATCTTTTCCCGCTTTCCCGCCCTGTTGCCGGCGATGCGTTATCTCGGCGCCGCCTACATGCTGTGGCTCGCGTACAAGATCGCAACCGCAGGACCGGTGCGCGAAGGAGAAAGCGGCGGCGCGCCGCTCGGCTTCTTCGCCGCAATGGCGTTCCAATGGGTCAATCCCAAAGGTTGGGTGATTGCGGTCAGCGCGTTGACCGCCTATTCCGTCGTCGACGACTACGCGCGCAATGTCGCAATCGTCGCGCTCACTTATCTTGCAATCGGCTTCCCGAGCAGCGGCGCCTGGGCGGCGCTCGGCGCGTCGATGCGGCGCGCCCTCGCCGACCCGCGCATCGCCCGGCCGTTCAACTGGACGATGGCGGCGCTGCTGGTGGCCTCGATCGCAACGGTGTTCGTGGAGTAGCCCCCTCTCCCGCTTGCGGGAGAGGGAGCGCGGCGTTCACCGGAACGGCGGCTCGTCGAAGCTGCGCAGCTTGCGCGAGTGCAGCGCGGGCGCTCCTTCGCGCAGCAGCTCCATCGCCGCGATGCCGATCTGCAGGTGCTCGCCGATCGCCCGCTCGTAGAAGGCGTTGGCCTCGCCGGGCAGCTTGATCTCGCCGTGCAGCGGCTTGTCGGAGACGCACAGCAGCGTGCCGTAGGGCACGCGGAAGCGGTAGCCCTGGGTGGCGATGGTCGCCGATTCCATGTCGATGGCGACGGCGCGCGACTGGTTGATGCGGCGGCGCTCCTGCGTCCAGCGCAGCTCCCAGTTGCGGTCGTCGGTGGTGACGACGGTGCCGGTGCGCAGGCGCGCTTCAGCGCCTCGCCGCTCTCGCCGGTGACGTTCGCCGACCGCCTCCTGCAGCGCGACCTGCACCTCGGCCGAGCGCCGGGATCGGCACATCCGAGCGGCAGGACGTCGTCGAGCACCTTGTCGTCGCGCAGATAGGCGTGGGCCAGCACATAGTCGCCGATGCTCTGCGATTGCCGCAGGCCGCCGCAGTGGCCGATCATCAGCCAGCAGTGCGGGCGCAGCACCGCGAGGTGGTCGGTGATGGTCTTGGCGTTGGACGGGCCGACGCCGATGTTGACCAGGCTGACGCCGCGCCCGTCGGCGCGCATCAGATGATAGGCCGGCATCTGGAAGCGGTGCCAGACGATGGCGGCGGCGAGCGCCTCCGCCTCCTCGGGGGTGGAGCTCGAGTCGATGACGACGTTGCCCGGCAGCACCAGCTTGATGACCGAACCGGCGCGCAACTGTTCGAGCCCCCAGTGGATGAACTGGTCGACGTAGCGGTGATAATTGGTCAGCAGCACCCAGGGCTGCATCGCCCGCCAATCCGAGCCGGTGTAGTGGACGAGCCGGCGCAGCGAATAATCGACCCGCGTCGCGTCGAACAGCGCGATTGGCCGCTCGAAACCGAGGCGAATTTCAAATGCGCCGTCGGCGATCTCGTCGCCGACCGCCGCGAGCGAAGGCGCAGGGAAAAATCGCGCGAGTTCGGCGGCATTGGCGCCGCCGCGACCGAGCTCGTCGCCGCTTTCGAAGACGTAAGGATAGGGAATTTCCTGCGCGCCGACCCCGACCTCGATCGAGGCGCCGAATTCATCGACCAGCGGCTCGAGCTGCTCGAGCAGATAGCGGCGGAAATCTTCGGGCTGGGTTACAGTCGTCGAATAGACGCCGGGCTCGCTGAACTTGGCGAAGGCGCGGGCGCTGGAGGGCGGCACCGTGTCGGGCTGGTAGGTGACCCGCAACTCGGGATAGCGGAAGCGCGCGCGCACCGCCGCCGTCGGCGCCTCGCCATCGACAAGGTATTGCTCGACCGCGGCGCGCAGCGCGCCGGTCGCCTGCGCATAGAGCGCAGCGAGCCGGTCGACCGCTTGCGTGGGCGTATCGACGTGTTTGAAATTTCCGGACAAGCCGGGGTCCGCAATCTTTTGCACGGCTCCTAGCCCTCGCTTTCGTTAAGGCGCTCGCGTCACGGCTTGGCGGCGATGCAAGCGATCTCGACCGAATAGACCGGCGCGACGAGCTTGGCTTCGACCGTGGCCCGCGCCGGCGGCGCGCCCTTGGCGACCCAGGCGTCCCACACCGGGTTCATCTTCTCGAAAGTCGTGATGTCCGCAAGATAGATCGTCGCCGACAGTAGGTGCGTCTTATCGGTCCCAGCTTCCGCCAGCAGCTTGTCGATCGCGGCCAGAACCTGCTTCGTCTGCTCAGCGACGCTTTGGCCCGCCGGTTGGGCGGCGACCTGGCCGGCAAGATAGACCGTGTCGCCGTGGACGACCGCCTGCGACATGCGCGTGCCGACGCCAATTCGATGGATGCTCATGGAATGCCTTTCGTGAGGGAATGCTCAGATCGTGGTGACGCGCGGAGTCTCGCCAAGATAGTCGCGCTTGCCGATCGGCGCGCCAGCGTAGCGCAGGATGTCGTAAGCGGTGACGAGATGGAAATAGAAATTGGGCAACGCGTAGTGGGCGAGATAGTCGGCGCCGAGCATCTTGGCTTTGACGTTCCGACCGGCGGGGAAAACCACATCGCGCGCCGCGCCCGCGTCGAAGGCCGCCGGATCGATCTTGGCCAGCACGTCGAGAGTTCGCTGGATGCGGGTCTTGAGCTCGCCGAGCGTCGTCTCGTTGTCCTCCATCGGCGTCGGCTCGACATTGGCGACCCGCACCGCGGCGTTCTTGGCGTTGTCGCAGGCGGTCTGCACCTGACGCGCGAAGGACAGCATGTCGGGCCGCAGGCGCATCGAGACATAGACCGCCGGGTCGAACTTCGCCTCGACGGCGTGCGCCTCCGCCTTGTCGATGATGGCGGACAGCGCCTTGAGCGAACGTTCGTAGACGGGAATGCTCGACTGATAGGGTGAAAATGACATGACGGGCGGTTCCTCACCGGTTGGCGCGACCAAAGGGCGCGCAACTTGCGCTTTATGATCGCCGATTTCAACGGGACGACGACGTAAACTCTCGCCGCGCCGCCAAGCTCGCTGGCGCTCAGGCCAACGCCGCCTCGGCGAGGCTGGTCGCATAGGCGCGCACGTCGTCCGGCCAAGTGGCGACATGGCGCGCGAAGCGCAGTCGGTCCTTGGCGTAGAGCGCGCGCGTCGCCTCCTCGTAGCCGGTTAGATCGCCCGCCATCGCGGTCATGAATTTGAAGGCGGCGTCCTGCGAGGCGCGCGTCTGCTGCTTGGCGCCGCCTGAGCGCCGCGCCTCCTCGACCAGACGGCGGATCGCGGCGGAGGCGCCGCCGGGCTGGGCGGCGAGCCATTCCCAGTGGCGCGGCAACAGCGTCACTTCGCGGGCGACGACGCCAAGGCTCGGCCGGCCGCGCCCTTGGGGCGCAGGCGGCGTCTCGCCTGCCGCCGCCGCGAGCCGGGCGGCGATCTCCGGCCGGGACCCACGCAAATCGAGGTCGATCAGCGCCCCGGTCGTGTCGTCGAAGGCGAGCAGCGGCCCCTCGGCGCCGGCGGCGCTTGCCGCCTTGACGGCCAGCGCGACGTCGATCAGGGCCCCGAAAGCGAGGCGACGCTCGCCGTCGAAGGCGGTGCAGGGATTGGCGAGACGATCCGACATTGTCAGGCTCCGAAGGAATGTCCGCAATTATCACCCGGGCGATAATTGCGAGACTAATTTCATCCGGATATAAATACTAGACGGTCGGAATTCAAGGGCGGTCCGGGGCCGCTATTTCGCCGGCGGCGCGCCTTCGGACTTCGGCAGCGCCGGATCGAAGCAGGCCCAGGTGGGCGCCGATTTCGTCCAGATGATCGCGCTGGGTTTGCCAAGCTCGCGATCGTCGAGCGAACCCACCCGCAGGATGATGAGGTGGGGCCGCGCCTCGGCCTCGCTGAACAGCGGCGAACCACAGCTCGCGCAGAACGAGCGCCGCATCGTCGCGCCGCTGTCGGCGGTCGAACTCGAAGACGCGGGTCTCGCCGACAATGCGGATCGCATCCTTATTGAAGATCGCATTCGCCATGCCGGCGCCGCCACTTAAATATTGACAGTCGCGACACCAGCAATAGCGCGCGCTGATCGGCGCCTCGGCGGCGATCTCATAGCGCACCTGGCCGCAGCGACAGCCACCGGTGATCGTCATCGCATCCCTCCTCCGCTTCCTGCCGCAAGATATTGACCACGCGCCGCCTCAGCCAAGATTCAGTTCCTTGAAGAAGTCATTGCCCTTGTCGTCGATGACGATGAAGGCGGGAAAGTTTTCGACCTCGATGCGCCACACCGCTTCCATGCCAAGCTCGGGATATTCGAGCGTCTCAACCTTGCGGATGCAATCCTGGGCGAGACGCGCGGCCGGGCCGCCGATCGAGCCGAGATAGAAGCCGCCATGCTCGGCGCAAGCCTTGCGCACCGCCGCCGAGCGATTGCCCTTGGCGAGCATCACCAGCGAGCCGCCCGCCCCCTGGAACTGATCGACGTAGGAATCCATGCGCCCCGCCGTCGTCGGCCCGAACGAGCCCGACGCGTAGCCGACCGGCGTCTTGGCCGGGCCGGCGTAATAGACCGGGTGATCTTTCAGATAGTCTGGCATCAGCTCGCCGCGCTCCAGCCGTTCGCGGATCTTGGCGTGGGCGAGGTCGCGGGCGACGATCATCGTCCCGGTCAGGGCGAGACGCGTGCGGATGGGATGCTTGGTCAGCTCGGCGAGGATGTCCTTCATCGGCTGGTTGAGGTCGATCCTGACCACCGGCCCGCCGAGGCTCGCCTCGTCGACCATTGGCAGGAAGCGGGCGGGATCGTGCTCCAGCGCCTCGAGGAAGACGCCCTCGCGGGTGATCTTGCCGAGCGCCTGGCGATCGGCCGAACAGGAGACGCCAAGGCCAATCGGCAGCGAGGCGCCGTGGCGCGGCAGGCGGATGACGCGCACGTCGTGGCAGAAATACTTGCCGCCGAACTGGGCGCCGACGCCGAGCTGCTGGGTCAGTTTGTGGACTTCGGCTTCCATCGCGAGATCGCGGAACGCGCGCCCGTCGGCGGCCCCCGTTGTCGGCAGCGCGTCGAGATAGCGGGCCGAAGCGAGCTTGACCGTCTTCATCGTCAGTTCGGCCGACGTGCCGCCGATGACGATCGCGAGGTGATAGGGCGGACAGGCGGCGGTGCCGAGCGTCAGGATCTTCTCTTTCAGGAAGGCGATCATCCGCTCGTGGCTGAGGATCGAAGGCGTCGCCTGATAAAGGAAGCTCTTGTTGGCCGAGCCGCCGCCCTTGGCGAGGAAAAGAAACTTGTAGGCATCCTCGCCCTCGGCGGCGATCTCGATTTGGGCGGGCAGATTGTCGCCGGTGTTCTGCTCCTCGAACATGGCGAGCGGGGCGACCTGGCTGTAGCGCAGGTTCTTCTTGGCGTAGGCGGAGCGGATGCCCTCGGCGAGGGCCGCCTCGTCGTCACCCTCGGTCCACACCAGCCGCCCCTTCTTGCCCGAGACGATCGCCGTGCCGGTGTCCTGGCACATCGGCAGCACGCCGCCCGCCGCGATGTTGGCGTTCTTGAGCAAGTCGTAAGCGACGAACTTGTCGTTGGCGGTCGCTTCGGGATCGTCGAGGATGCTCGCGAGCTGGGCGAGGTGGCCGGGGCGCAGCAGATGGTTGATGTCGATCATCGCCTGCTCGGCGATGAGCCGCAGCGCCTCGCGCCCAACCACCAGCACCTCGCGCCCCATCGCCCGATCGAGCCGCACGCCGTCAGCGGAAAGCTTGCGATAGGGCGCCGTGTCGGGGCCGAGCTGGAACAGGGTGGCGGTGGAATAGCTCATGCGGCGCGGGCTCCGAAGACTTGCGATGCCCGGATCCCCCGGGCCGTCATGGCCGGGCTTGACCCGGCCATCCATGTGGCGACGCCCGACGCGTGCGGCGAGGCCTCGCGTAATAGAGCCGGCGCTTGGATGGCCGGGTCAAGCCCGGCCATGACGGTTGGAGGGAGGGCGGCCTCCCCTCACCCCGCCGCGCGCGCCAGCGCCTCGATCCCCTCCGCCACCGCCAGCGTGTGACGCGCCATCTCCGCGTGCAGCCGCTCGACCATCTTGCCGTCGAGCTGGATCACGCCTTTGTCCGCGTTCTCCGTCAGCGCGAAGGCGGCGACGATCGCGCGCGCTTCGGCGACCTCCGCCGAGGTCGGAGCGAAGGCGGCATTGCAAATGTCGATCTGACTCGGATGGATCAGCGTCTTGCCGTCGAAGCCGAGATCGCGCCCCTGCTCGCACTCACCCCTGAAGCCGGCCGAATCGTTGAAGTCGTTGTAGACGCCGTCGATCGCGTCGCAGCGATGGGCGCGCGCCGCGGCGACGCAGAGCGACAGCCAGGCGAGCGCGCTCGAACGACCAGGTGTCAGGCGGGCGCGCGTCTCCTTGGCAAGATCGTTGAGCCCCACCACCAGCGCGTCGAGACGCGAGGCGGGGTCCAGGGCGGTTGCGGCGATCGCGCCCGCCGAGAGGATCGCCATTGGCGTCTCCATCATCGCCCATAGGCGTATGCGCTCGGGCGCGCCAGCCGCGCGCAGCGCCCGCGCCGCAGCCATGATCTCGCCCGGCCCATCGACCTTGGGCAACAGGATCGCGTCGGGCGCGGCGGCGATCGCCGCTGCGAGGTCTTCGCTTCCCCAGGGCGTGCGCGCGCCATTGACCCGCAGCACGACTTCGCGCCCGCCAAAGCCGCCGGCCTTGATCGCCTCGACCGCTAGCGCGCGCGCCGCCGGCTTCTGATCGGGCGCGACGGAATCTTCGAGGTCGATGACGATCGCATCGGCCGCGAGGCTGCGCGTTTTGGCGAGCGCCTTCGGATTGGAGGCCGGCGTATACAGGACGCTGCGGCGCGGACGGGGCGCCATGTCAGCGCGTCAGCCAGCGCGCGAGTCGGCGCGTCGCCTCGGCGATCTCGTCGGGCGCGCGAGCGAAGCACAGGCGCAGATAGCCTTCGCCGCCCGGACCGAAGGCGGAGCCCGGCGCCGCGCCGACGCCCGCCTCGTCGATCAAGCGCAGCGCAAGGGCGCGCGAATCGGGTTCGCCCTCGATCGCGCAGAATAGATAGAAGGCGGCATCCGGCCGCGCGAATTGGACGCGGCCGGTCGCCGCCAAGCCGTCGGAGATAATGTCGCGCGCCCCATGCATGCGCGCAACCTGCTCGGCGATATAGGGCTCGCCCTGATCGAGCGCGGCGGTCGCCGCGCGCTGCGCGAACACCGGCACGCCGGAAGTGGTGAACTGGATCAGGTTTTCGATCACCGGCCCGAGCGCGGGAGGCGCCTCCAGCCAGCCGATGCGCCAGCCGGTCATCGCCCAGTTCTTCGACAGCGTCTGCAGAAACAGGATTTTGTCGCCGGACGCCATGATGTCGTGAAAGGACGGCGCTCTGGCGCCCGAGAAGGTCAGCCGGCCATAAATCTCGTCGGCGATGATCCACAACCCGTGGCGGCGCGCCAGCGCCAGCGCGGCGGCGAGCTCCTCGTGCGTCGCGACGAAACCGGTCGGGTTGGCCGGCGAATTGATGAAGATCGCGCGCGTCGCCGGGGTCACGGCGGCGGCGAGCCGTTCGGGATCGAGGCGCCAGCGCGCCACGTCCCGCTCGAGCGGCACATAGACCGGCCGCGCGCCCGCGAGCGTCACCGCGCCGGCGAAGTTGGGCCACGCAGGCGAGGGGATCAGCGCCTCCTCGCCCGCGGCGACCGTCAGGCGCGCGACGATTTCGAGCGCGTGCATGCCGCCGATGGTGACGAAGAAGCGCTCGGGCGAAAAATCGCCTCCGCCCGGCGCCGCGCCATAAACGCGCGTCATGTAGCGGGCGATCGCCTCGCGCAATTCGGGAACGCCGCGTTGGTGGGTGTAGAAGGTCTCGCCGCGATCGAGCGAGGCCTTGGCCGCGTCGGCGATGAACGCTGGCGTCGGCCGATCGCCCTCGCCGACCCACAGCGGGATCAGCCCCTGCCGGCCGCGGCCATAGTTGAACACTTCGACGATTCCGCTCGGCGGCGCTTCGCGCATCGCCGGCTGAATTTCGGCGAGCCAATCGCGCTCGCCCGAGGTCGGCGCTGTCTTTTGAGCGGTCATGATCTTGGCGGTCATCGCCGCCTCATGGACCGCGCCGCGGCCGCCGGCAAGTGGGTCGCGCGGGCGGCCGCGCCTCTGTGGTCCGTCAGCTCTTGGCCAAAGAGTCGCGGATCTGGGTGAGCAGCACGACCTCGGCGCTGGGCGGCGGAGGCGCCGCGGGAGCGGCGGCCGGCGCCGTCTTCTTCATCGTGTTGATCCCTTTGACGATGACGAACAGCGCCGCAGCGACGATCGCGAAATTGATGACGACAGTGATGAAATCGCCATAGGCGAGCACGCCGCCCTGCTTGCGCGCGTCGACGAGGTTGGTGGCGGTGACCGCGCCCGACAGGGGAAGGAAGAAGTTGCTGAAGTCGGCTTTGCCGAAGATGCCAATGATCGGCATGATCAGGTCGTCAACCACCGCGCCGATGATCTTGCTGAACGCCGCGCCGATCACCACCGCAACGGCGAGGTCGACGACATTGCCCTTCATGGCGAAGTCGCGAAATTCCTTGAGCATGGCTTCTTCTCCCCTTTTGGTCGAACCGGCGGCCAGGCCGATAAGGCCGCCCGCCGTCGACGTTGAAGCGCCGTTCTCTAGTCTTGCGCCTTGTCCCCGCGCGCCAAGCGGTCGGCGCGCGCCTTCAGCAACGCCGCGCGCGCTTCGGCCATGCGCGAGGCGCAAAAACCATGTTCGGATTCGCGATCATAGTCGAGGCAGATTTCGCTGCCGCGGGCGACGAGGTCGGCCTGTTCGCGCTTGAGGCTGTCGGCCTCCGGCTTGCCTTTGAACTTGGCGTTGACCGATTTCATGATGCGGCCCGCCGCGTCCTCGGCGTGGGCCCGCTGGGTCGCGATCTCTTTGACCTCGCCCGCCGCCTCATCGCCGTCCGCGCCCCACAAGCCGCTGGGGCTCGCACGGCAATCGGCGGCCTGGAACACGCAGGCGGAGCCTTGGGCGGGCACGAGCACCCCGCCTTCAACCACGTCGAAGGTGAAGGTGCAGGCAGGGATTTCGGCCTCGAAACGGGCAAGCCCGTCGGGCCGGCCGAGGCTCTTGGCTTCTATCGGGCCGGCGCCGACGATATCGATCTGGCATTTCTGCGACGGGTCGGAAATCACTTCGCCCGCGAGCGTCAGCTTGGCGATCTTGAGCGCCTTGTCGCGCCCCCACAGCGTCAGCACGCCGTCGCGCCCGTTTAGCCGCAGCGGCCGGCCGACCGCCGAGGCGAGGCTGACGGTGAGATCGGCGTCGCTCTTATCCGCCTTGCGCGGCTCGGCGATCGAGCGCGGCGCGCCGGTCGGCTCGGCGAACGTTGGCTCGGCAAAATTTGGCGCGGGCACGTCGGATGTGTCAGGCGCGCCAGGTCGCGCTGCCGGGACCCCGTTGGTGAGATCGAGTTGGGCGCGGGCGCCGCCGGCGAGCGAGACGAGGGCGGCGAGGGCGAGACCGGCAGTCCAGAATCGCTTCATGGGGTGACTGTAGATTCGCCGGCCGCGCTTGGAAAGCGGCGCCGGGCGCGGCGCCAGCGCGAGAAGCGAAAAGACGTGGACATTTCCCGTCGGAGGGGGCCGACGCCGCGCCTTGCGCCGCCCCGGCGCCCCACTTATATACCCGCCAGCACCGCAGCTTCGGGGCGATTGCGTCTCGTCTGCGACGATTTGAAACCGGGCATCGGGGACCGGATTGGGTGGGCCGCCGGCTTAGGGCCGGAACGGGTCGCTTATATCCGCAGCAGGGCCGCTTCGGGGCCCAGTGGTCTCGCGAAACAGTAAGGAACGGGACAATGGCTAAAGTTATCGGCATCGACTTGGGAACGACCAATTCCTGCGTCGCGGTCATGGAAGGGGCGACGCCGAAGGTTATCGAGAATTCGGAGGGCGCGCGCACCACGCCTTCGATCGTCGCCTTCACGGACGATGGCGAACGTCTGGTCGGCCAGCCGGCCAAGCGCCAGGGCGTAACCAATCCGGAGCGCACGTTCTTCGCGATCAAGCGCCTGATCGGCCGGCCCTTCGACGACCCGATGACCAAGAAGGACATGGGCCTCGTTCCCTACAAGATCATCAAGGCGGCCAATGGCGACGCCTGGGTGACCGCCGACGGCAAGCAATATTCGCCCTCGCAGATTTCCGCCTTCGTCCTGCAAAAGATGAAGGAGACGGCCGAGGCGCATCTCGGCGGACCGGTCACGCAGGCCGTCATCACCGTCCCCGCCTATTTCAACGACGCCCAGCGCCAGGCGACCAAGGACGCGGGCAAGATCGCCGGGCTCGAAGTCCTGCGCATCATCAACGAGCCGACGGCGGCGGCGCTCGCCTATGGCCTCGACAAGAAGAAGGCGGGCACGATCGCGGTCTACGACCTCGGCGGCGGCACCTTCGACATTTCGATCCTCGAGATCGGCGACGGCGTCTTCGAAGTGAAGTCGACCAACGGCGACACGTTCCTCGGCGGCGAAGACTTCGACATGCGCCTCGTCGAATATCTCGCGGCCGAGTTCAAGAAGGAACAGGGCATCGACCTGACCAAGGACAAGCTCGCTCTGCAGCGCCTGAAGGAGGCGGCGGAGAAGGCCAAGATCGAGCTGTCCTCGGCGATGCAGACCGAAATCAACCTGCCCTACATCACCGCCGACGCGACCGGCCCCAAGCATCTCGCGCTGAAGCTGACGCGCGCCAAATACGAGGCGCTGGTCGACGATCTGATCCAGCGCACCGTCGAGCCCTGCCGCAAGGCGCTGAAGGACGCCGGCCTGTCGGCTGGCCAGATCGACGAAGTGGTGCTGGTCGGCGGCATGACGCGCATGCCCAAGGTGCAGGAGATCGTCAAACAGTTCTTCGGCAAGGAGCCGCACAAGGGCGTCAACCCGGACGAAGTCGTCGCGATCGGCGCGGCGGTCCAGGCTGGCGTGCTGCAGGGCGACGTCAAGGACGTGCTGCTGCTCGACGTGACGCCGCTTTCGCTCGGCATCGAGACGCTGGGCGGCGTGTTCACGCGCCTGATCGAACGCAACACCACGATCCCGACCAAGAAGAGCCAGGTCTTCTCGACCGCCGAGGACAACCAGACCGCCGTGACGATCCGCGTCTTCCAGGGCGAGCGCGAGATGGCGGCCGACAACAAGGCGCTCGGCCAGTTCGATCTCGTCGGCATTCCGAGCGCGCCGCGCGGCGTGCCGCAGGTCGAAGTGACCTTCGACATCGACGCCAACGGCATCGTCAACGTCACCGCCAAGGACAAGGCGACCAACAAGGAACAGCAAATCCGCATCCAGGCCTCGGGCGGCCTCAGCGAAGCCGACATCAACAAGATGGTGAAGGACGCCGAGGCTGCACGCCGCCGAGGACAAGAAGCGGCGCGAGTTGGTCGACGCCAAGAACCACGGCGAATCGCTCGTCCACGATGCGGAGAAGTCGCTGAAGGAATACGGCGACAAGGTCGCCGAGGCCGATCGCAGCGCGATCGAGGCGGCGGTCGCGGCGCTCGAGACTTCGCTGCAAGGCGAGGACGTCGAGGCGATCAAGGCGCGCACCAACGATCTGATGCAGGCGCAGATGAAGCTCGGCGAGGCGATGTACAAGGCGCAGCAGGCGGCCGGCCCGGAAGCGGGCGCGCCCGGCGGCGAGGCCAAGGACGACGTGATCGACGCCGAATTCCGCGAAGTCGACGACGACAAGAAGAAGTCGGCCTGAAGCGGCCTGTCGCTTCGCCCGCATTCGCCCCGTCGCGCAGCGGCGAGGCGGGCTTTCGAGCTGGCCGACGCCGATTGACGCGCCGGCCGCCTTCGCGCTATACATCAGACGAGCGAATTCGCAATCGATGAGCGAGGCGGCGCTCCGCCTCGACACAATCGGGTTGCCGACGACGTGGCCAAACGCGATTTCTACGAAGTCATGGGGGTCGCCCAGACCGTCACCGACGCGGACCTGAAGGCGGCGTTCCGCAAGGCGGCGATGCAGTGCCATCCCGACCGCCATCCCGGCGACAAGCAGGCCGAGGCGCGCTTCAAGGAACTCAACGAGGCCTATCAGCATCTCTCCGACGGCCAGAAGCGCGCCGCCTACGATCGCTACGGCCACGCCGCATTCGAGCAGGGCGGCGCTGGCATGGACGACGGCTTCGGCATCCTCGATGGCCGACATTTTCGACGATCTGTTCGGCGACATCGATGGGCCGGCGCGGCGCGCGGCGGCGGTCGCCGGCAAGGAGCGCGGCGCGCGATCTGCGCTACAATCTCGAAATCACGCTCGAGGAGGCCTATCACGGCAAGACGGCGACGATCAAGCTGCCGACCTCGGTGACTTGCGAGACTTGCAGCGGCTCGGGCGCCAAGGCCGGGCTCGAAGCCGATCACCTGCAAGACCTGCGCCGGCCACGGCCGGGTGCGCGCCCAGCAGGGCTTCTTCGCGATCGAGCGCACCTGCCCGACCTGCCAGGGCCGCGGCGCAGACGATCGACAACCCCTGCGACCGCTGTGCGGCGGCTCCGGCCGCGTGACGCGCGAGCGCACGCTGTCGGTCAACGTGCCGGCCGGCGTCGAGGACGGCACGCGCATCCGCCTCACCGGCGAGGGCGAGGCGGGCCTGCGCGGCGGCGCGACGCGGCGATCTCTACATCTTCCTCTCGATCAAGCCGCATCCGTTCTTCCAGCGCGACGGCGCCGACCTTTATTGCCGCGTGCCGATCTCGATGGTGCAGGCGGCGCTCGGCGGCGAGTTCACCGTGCGCACGCTCGACGGCGGCGACGCCAAGGTGCGCATCCCCGAAGGCGCGCAGTCCGGCCGCCAGCTCCGGCTGCGCGGCAAAGGCATGCCGGTGCTGCGCTCGCGCGATTTCGGCGACCTCTACATCCAGGCGGTGGTCGAAACGCCGCAGAACCTGACCCGCCGCCAGCGCGAGTTGCTGGCCGAATTCGACGCCGAATCGTCGCACAAGACCCATCCCGAAAGCGCGGCTTCTTCGCCAAGATGAAGGAATTCTTCGAGGGTCTGAGTTGACATCGGGGCCCGCGGCGGCGAAGCAGGCGCTCCATCGCCGGGGAGCGGGGCGTCCATGCCGATTTCGCGTCTAGCGCCCAAGCCGGACGCCCACGGTCCGGGTTCGCGCGCCAAGCAGATCCTCGCCGACGAGGCGCATTTCCTCAAAACCCTGATCGACAGGCCGCGCCTCACCGGCAGCGTCGCGCCATCGGGGCGTCACCTCGCCCGCGCCATGGCGCTGCCGATCGATCCGGCGCGAGAGGGGCTGGTGATCGAGCTCGGTCCCGGCACCGGGCCGGTGACCCAGGCGTTGGTCGAGCACGGAGTCGCGCCCGAGCGGCTGGTGCTGGTCGAATACGACCACGGCTTCTGCCGCCTGCTGTCGCAACGCTTCGGCGCGGCGCGCATCGTGCAGGGCGACGCCTACGACCTGCCCAAGACGCTCGGCGACCTCGGCGCGCCGGTCGTCGCGGTCGTCTCCAGCCTGCCGCTGCTCAACCAGCCGCCGGCGCGGCGCATCAAGCTGATCGAGGACGCCTTCGCGCTGATGGGCTCGCAAGGTCTGATCGTGCAGTTCACCTATGGCCTCGGCTCGCCGATCCCGCGCGAGACTTGCGCTGAGCGCTTTTCCGCCCATTGCACCGCGCCGATCTGGCGCAATCTGCCCCCCGCTCGCGTTTGGACCTATCGCGCCGATCCGCATGGCGCCTTCGCCGAGCCGCTGATTGCGCGCCTCATGCGCCGCGCCGCGCCCAAGGCGCGCCGGCCAAACGGCGCCTGAGCAGCCGATGCGCCCGAGCGACCCGCGCGACAGGCTGATCGTCGCCCTCGATGCGCCCGACGTCGGCGAGGCCGAACGTCTGGTTGCGGCGATCGGCGAGGCGGCGCGCTTCTATAAAATCGGCATGGAGCTCGCCTTCGGCGGCGGCCTCGCGCTGGCGCCCAAGCTGGTCGCGGCGGGAAAGCGCGTCTTCGTCGATCTCAAGCTGCACGACATTCCCAACACCGTCGAGCGCGCGACGTCGCAGATCGCGCGGCTCGGCGCGAGTTTCCTCACCGTCCACGCCTATCCCCAGACGATGCGCGCGGCCGTCGCCGGCGCAAAGGGCACGGGCCTCAAGCTGCTCGCCGTCTCGGTGCTGACCTCGAGCGACGACGCCGATCTCGCCGAGGCGGGCTATGCTCTCGGCGTCAGCGCGCTGGTCGAGCGCCGGGCGCGTCAGGCGCAGGGGGCGGGGATCGACGGACTGGTGTGCAGCGCCGCCGAGGTCGCCCGGCTGCGCGTCGCGATCGGTTCATCGCTGGTGTTGGTGACCCCAGGCATCCGCCCCGCCGGCGCTGCGGTTGGCGACCAGAAGCGCGTCGCGACGCCCGCGTCAGCGATCGCAGACGGCGCCGATTATCTCGTCGTCGGCCGGCCGGTCACCGGCGACGCCGATCCACGCGCCGCCGCCGAGCGGATCGTCGCCGAGATCGCAGCGGCGGCCTGAACCCGCCGCGCGGTTGCGCTTGCCAACGGCAAGCCGCGCGTTAGCATCGCCGCAGCCAGACAGGGAGAAAACAATGCCGAAGGGCTATATCATCACGCGGTCGGACGTCCTCAATCCGGAGGCCTACGCGCGTTACGCCGCCGCGGCGACCAAAGCGATCGCCGATCACGGTGGCAAGCCGCTGGTGCGCGGCGGACGTCACGAGGCGCTGGAAGGCAAGGCGCGGGGGCGCAACGTCGTGGTCGAGTTCGAGAGCTACGACCAGGCGCGCCGCTACTATCATTCGCAGCAATATCAGGCCGCCAAAGCGCTGCGCGACGGCGCGGCGGAGATTGAAATTGTTCTGGTCGAGGGCGTGTGAGCATGGCCAAGGGCTACTGGATCGCGCATGTCGACGTCGCCGACCCGGAAGCCTACCAGGCCTATCTCGTCGCCAACGCGATCGCCTTCGCCAAATTCGGCGGGCGGTTTCTGGTGCGGTCGGGGCGGAGCGAGATGAGGGAAGGCGCGCTGCGCGCCCGCCACGTCGTCATCGAGTTTCCAGACTACGCGACGGCGCTGGCGTGCTACCAGTCCGAGGATTATCGAAGCGCGCTGGCGTTGCGCCTGCCGGTTGCTGAGGGCGATCTCGTGATCATCGAAGGCTACGACGGGCCGCAACCGGGCTAAGGGCGAATTCGGGGAACGAGAATGACCGACATGCGGCTGATCGTCGCTGGCGCCGCCGGGCGCATGGGACAGATGCTGATCAAGACGATCGCCGAGACGCCGGGTGTGACCCTCGCGGCGGCGATCGAGCGAGCCGATTCTCCCGCTCTCGGCCAGGACGCAGGCGCGCTCGCCGGCGCCGGCGTCGCGGGAATTGCGATCACCGACGATCTACTGACGGCGATGCTGCACGCCGATGGCGTCATCGACTTCTCTTCGCCCGCCGCGACCGTCGAGACGGCGGGTCTTGCCGCCCAGGCGCGTATTGTCGACGTCATCGGCACCACCGGCCTCAGCGAAGAGGACCTTGTCCGCGTCGCCGCTGCGGCGCATCACGCGCCGATCGTGCGCTCGGGCAACATGAGCCTTGGCGTCAATCTGCTGGCCAAGCTCGCGCGCGAGGCGGCGCGCGCGCTTGGCGCCGACTACGACGTCGAGATCCTCGAGATGCACCACCGCATGAAGGTCGACGCGCCCTCCGGCACCGCCCTGATGCTCGGCGAAGCGGCGGCCGAGGGGCGCGGCGTTCCGCTCAAGGGCCATTCGGAGCGCGGACGCGACGGCATCACCGGCGCGCGAAAAAGCGGCGCGATCGGCTTCGCCTCGCTGCGCGGGGGCGCGGTGATCGGCGATCACAGCGTGATCTTCGCCGGCGATGGCGAGCGCATCGTCCTTTCCCACCACGCCGAGGACCGCTCGCTATTCGCACGCGGCGCGATCAAGGCGGCGCTATGGGCGCGCGGGCGCAAGCCGGGGCTGTACGCGATGGCGGACGTGCTGGGGGAGTAGGCGGGCGCAAGCTTCCGGCCCAGTGGAGCGGGCCTCCGCGCCCGCTTGGCGGCTTGGGGGAGGCGGGCGCGGAGGCCCGCCCCACTGGCTGGGGCTCGGAGGCGCGCTTGGCCCCGCCCCACTGGTTGACCGCCTCAGCCTCAACCGGCGACAAATGACGCCATGATCCGCGGATTCCTGATTCTGCTCTCGTTCCAACTTGTCGGCGAGGCGTTGACGCGCGCGCTCGGCCTGCCGGCGCCGGGGCCGGTCGTCGGGCTGGCGCTGCTCCTCGTCGCGCTCGCCGCCTACCACAAGTGGCGACCCTTCGACGACAAGGCGCTGATGGAGAGCGATCTCGGGCGCGTGTCGAGCGGCCTGCTCGCCTCGCTGTCGCTGCTGTTCGTGCCCGCCGGCGTCGGCGTGGTGCAATATCTCGGCCTGCTGCGGGAGCAGGGCGTCGCGCTGGCTGCGGCGCTGGTGGTCTCGACCCTGCTGACCCTGCTGGCGACGGTCGGCGCTTTCGTGGTTGTCGGGCGTCTGGTCAATCGCGGGAGCCGGCAATGACGCCGTTTCGCCTGTGGGTCTATCTGCAGACGACGCCGCTGTTCTGGCTGACGGCGACGCTCGCCGCCTTCCTGATCGCCGAGGGGTTGGCGAAGCTTGCCCGCCGGCATCCGCTGGCCAATCCGGTGGCGATCGCCATCGCCCTCCTCGGCGCGCTGCTCGCGCTGACGGGAACGGACTACCAGACCTATTTCAACGGCGCGCAGTTTGTGCACTTCCTGCTCGGGCCGGCGACCGTCGCGCTGGCCGCGCCGCTCTATCGCAACCTCGCGCTGGTGCGCCGCAACCTGCTGCCGATCGCAGCGGCGCTGGCGGTCGGCTCGACCACAGCGATCGTCTCGGCGGTGCTCGTCGCCAAGTGGCTCGGCGCGCCGCGCGCGGTGCTGATTTCGATCGCGCCCAAATCGGTGACGGCGGCGGTGGCCATGTCGGTCGCCGAGACGCTGGGCGGCGCGCCCTCGTTGACCGCGGTGCTGGTCATCGCCACCGGCGTCCTCGGCGCGATCGTCGTCACGCCGCTGATGAACGCGCTGCGCGTGCGCGACTACGCGGCGCGCGGCTTTGCCGCAGGACTGGCGGCGCACGGCATAGGCACGGCGCGCGCATTTTCCGTCGATCCAGTCGCTGGCGTGTTTGCCGGCCTGGCGATGGGACTGAACGCGGTGGCGACGCCGATCATCGTTCCGTTGCTCCTGCCGTGGCTGCTGTGAGGCCAAGCGGTAAAGCATTGAGATTGCCGCTTGACGGTCATATGCTCGCGGTTCGAGGACCCAAAACGGGAGGGCGTCATGGCCAAAGGTCAAATCAAGGGCAACAAGGAAACGAAGAAGCCGAAGGCGGACAAGGCTCAGGCGAAAACCCACCTCTCCGCCTACAAGCAGTCGCAGACCAAGCCCGGACAGGCGACGACGCCGATCGGCAAGAAGGGCTGATCGCTTAGCCTGCTTGGCGCTTCGCGCCGCCCACAACCCCCGACGCCTCCCCAGCGAGCGCGCTCCAATCGGCGTCGCGCGAGGCGTGCGGCGCGCGCCATTGCTTGGTTGACTTGTCGCGGTCGGCCTCGAAGCGGACGCCTAAGGAAGCGGGTCTTGGGCGCCAGCCGAGCGCGCGTCAGCGTCGCGAGGAGGACCGATCCGAGATGGACAGAATGGATGGCCCTGCGAAGAGGATTCCTGACCGTCGATGCGTCTACACCGTGCTGGTCGGCAATTATGAGCGGCTGAACGAGCAGCCGAAGGCGATCGGCTCCGACATTCCATTTATATGCTTCACCGACGACCCGAGCCTGCGAAGCGAGACATGGAAAATACGTCAGATATCACGTCTGCTGGATCGCGATTTGGTCCGTAGCCAACGAGAAATAAAGCTGCGGCCGCATAAATACCTGCCCGAATTCGAAGCGTCGCTTTACATCGACAACAATGTTCTTCTGCTCGAGCCTCCGGAAGCGATTTATGAAAAATATTTTCCGGCGTCTGGACTGGCGTTGCCTGGACACAGTTTTCGGCGGAACGTCGGGGACGAATTTGTCGCCGTATACGATCTTGGTCTCGACGAGCATCACAAAGTTATCGAGCAGTTGGACCACTACTTGTCGATTTGGCCCGGGGTCCTGGATGCGAAGCCCTTTTGGGGCGCCATTCTCCTGCGCGACCACCGAAGCGAGGCGACGCGGGCCGTGCTTGAGTTGTGGTTGATTTATTTGCTGCGCTATTCCCGCCGCGATCAGCTCTCGATCAATTTTGTCGCGCACCAGTTCGGGTTCGAGCCCGACAGGATCGAGATCGATAATTACACGTCGTGGTTCCACAACTGGCCGTTGCCTTCCGAGCGCATCGGCCCCAAACGCGCAAGGACGGCGCTTTCGGTGCTTTCGCCGCTGGCGCCGCTCGTCACCCACATCGAAACGCTGGAGGACGAGATTCGCGCGCTCCGCCGGGAGCGCGACATCGCGACGGGGGCTCGCAACAAGCGCCGCATCGCCAAGCTTGGCGCCAAGTTGAGGCGAGCGTTGCCGTTCTAGCGCGGCGGTCGGCGCATCGTCGTCAGCGCGGATAAAACGAAAAGTTTCGCCGCGCCTCACGCTCGAGAAACTGCGCCCGCGCTTCGCGCACGCTGTCGATCTTTTGCACGCGATCGAGGCCCGCCGGCTGCGTCCAGAGGTAGGGGTGCGTGTTCACTTGCATCGCCAGGCGTTGCTGAAACGCGGGATGGTCGAGCGGGTGACCTTCCGACCAATGGCCCGCGCTGTCGGCGACGTAAGCGATATCGCTCATAAATTCTGGCGCGTAAGCCTGCAGACGGTTGGCAAAGCCCCCTGACCGGCGAATCACCCACGAAGATTGTCTTGGTCGGTGAAAGGCGATGGTCTTGATCGGCGCTCCGATCAGGCGCTCGAGCATTTCGCACTCGCGCTCCGCCGCCGCTTCCAGTTCTGGCGTGAACTCGGTCGGCGGTCTGCCGTCGTTGTAGACCGAGCCGTCAAAGTGCAGGCCGATCTCGTGACCGAGGCTGATTATTTTCAGGACCGACGCGCGTCCGGCATGGGTGAAGACGTTGTAAAATTCGGTGGCGACAAGAACGAAAACCGTCGCCCGCCAAGATTTCAGAGGCGTCGATCTCCGCGATCTTGACGGCTTCGTCGAGCGAGAGATCGATGTCGTGACGCAGCAGCAGTTGCGTCTCACGCGCGGCGACCGACTCAAAATCCGCGCTGCGATAACCCGCCGAGCGGAACGAGCGGAGCAGCGCGCGATATCCCGCCTGTGAGAAATTGGCAGGCCGCGCGGGCGCGTCGACTTGCCCGTCGATCGGGCGCGTTGGGCGCGACATGGCGGTCCCACTCCCCAATTCTGGCGCCCGGTTTAGTGGCTCAAGTCGGCGTTCCGCCGGTACCACTCGATTGTCGAGAGCAAGCCCTCTTCGAGGGCGACTTGCGGCGCAAAGCCGATGTCCGCGAGCGCTGTCGTGTCGGCCTTCACACGCAAGTCCAAGGGCTCGCCGGGCCGCATCGGCAGGTGGCGCACTTCCGAGCTGCTATTCGCGAGGCGGATAACGAGCCGAGCAAGATCATTGGCCGAGATCTCGACGCCAGACCCGACGTCGATCGACTTGCCTTCCAGCCCTTTTTCGTTCGCGATTTGGACGGTCGCCGCGATTGCGTCAGTTACGTAGATGAGATCGACCGTCTGATTGCCGGTGCCCCATATTTCGATCGGCTCGTTGCGCAGCGCCCAACGGATAAAATAGGGCGCAGCCTTGCGCGTATGAAACGACTGCTCGGGGCCATAGACGCTGAACCAGCGAACGGAGACACAGGAGAGATCGAGTTCGCGATTGTACAAAGTCGCAAACGCTTCCGCGCAGCCCTTGGTGATGGAGTAGGTATTCAGCGACAGGTTGGGCTTGCCGATATAGACGACCTTGGCGCCGCGCTCGCGCGCCCCATCGAGAATATTGATGGTCCCAAGGATATTGACCCTCGCCGCCTCATAGGATCGGCTGAGCAATTCGTGGGTTCCGAGCAATCCGGCCAGGTGGTAGACGACGTCGAAGCCTTGAATGATGTCGATGACGGCGTCGCGGTCGCAGACGTCCGCCGAAATGTGCGGGGCGTCGCCATCGCCAGGGTCAAGCGAAAGCGTCGACACCTCGTGGCCGTCGCGCCGTAGTCGCTCGACGAAATGCCGTCCCACAAATCCAGTGCCGCCGGTGACGAGAGTTTTCATCGCCCACCTCTACAGTGTCCAGTCCGCGGCGCACAAGCCGACCGGCGACGGGCTATTTCGATGCGAGCGATGTTGGGCATGAGGGCCCGCGCCTCGCCGCGATTGGCGGCGCGCGGCTCATCTAAGCGGTCCTGACGCTTGGCGCTCCCATGGGGAATCGAACCCCAGTTTTCGCCGTGAGAGGGCGACGTCCTGGACCGCTAGACGATGGGAGCAAAGCGCGGCGGAAGTGGCGTTCTATATCGACGCCAAAGCGCGAAGGCAAGGCGCGCCGGCGGGCCGCGGACGGCGAAACGTTCAGCCGCGCGGGAGCGGGCCGTAAGCCTTAAGGAACAGCGCCACCGTCTCCTCGACCACCGCATCGATCTCTTCGGGCGCAGTCGTCTCGCCGACTGCGAACAGGCGCCGCTTGAGCACGTCGCCCAGGCACAGATCGATGAACTGGCGCGCCGCCAGAGCGGTGTCCTCGATCGTCAAAGTCCCAGCGGCGACGAACGCGTCGAACCGCTCCTTGAGCATTGCGAGGCCGAAGGCCGGCCCGGCTTCGTAGAACGCGTGGCCAAGACGGGGGAACTTCGCCGAGGCGGCGACGACGACACGGATCTGGGCAATCGATTCGGCGCGCGTGACCTTTTCCATCAGCCGCCGCCCGTAGAGGCGAAGCGCCACCGCCGGATCGGTCTCGTCAGCGGAAAAGAGGCACTGGCGTTCGGGCTGCTGGGCGCGCTCCTCGCGAATCATCGCCTCGAACAGCGCCTCCTTGGAGTCGAAATAGGCGTAGAGCGTGCCCTTGGAGACGCCGGCGGCGCGCGCGACATCGTTCATGCTGGCGGCGTCGAATCCGGCCAGGAAGGCTGCGCGCGCGCCCTCCATGATCTGCCGCCGTTTGGCGCCATCCTCA
The DNA here is from genome assembly GCA_963835215.1 of uncultured Alphaproteobacteria bacterium. Lineage (GTDB taxonomy): Bacteria > Pseudomonadota > Alphaproteobacteria > Rhizobiales > Beijerinckiaceae > Roseiarcus. The sequence goes on from CAWIES010000002.1 coordinate 663,727, forward strand.
TAGGCGGACGGCTCTTTTGCCGCCGCCGCGCCATCCTGGACCGCCGTGATCGTTTCCATAACATCGCCTGCAGAAAAATTAGACCGAACGGTTCGGTCAGCACTTGATTTAGTCCGACGATGGGGATATGTCAATCGCCGTTGACCGAACCGTTCGGTCTAATTCTAAGGTTTTCACCATGTCGCAGAGTCAGGCTCAGGCCATCTCGCTCGCCCGCTCACCCGCCGCCGTCCCGGTCCGCGAGCCGGCCGATTTCGCTCCCGCAGTACGCGAGGCCGCGCCGCCCAAGAGCGAGGCGCCGGCGCCGAGCGGCTCCAGCCGCCGCCGTTCGCCGCGCAGCCTGCTGCTGGGCGCCGTGGCGCTGCTCGCGCTCGGCTATGGCGGCTACTTGGGCTACAACTATCTCGTCGAAGGACGCTTCCTCGTCACAACCGACGACGCTTATGTCGGCGCCAGCACGGCGATCATCGCCGCCAAGATCCCGGGCCATATCGTCGAGGTCGACATCCGCGCCAATCAGTCGGTCCATGCCGGCGATCTGCTGGCGCGCATCGACGACGGCGACTATCGCCTCGCGGTCGACGCCGCCAAGGCCAAGATCGCCACTCAGGACGCAACCATCGCCCGCATCGGCCGGCAGATCGACGCGCAGGGCGCGGCGATCGACCAGGCGGCCGCCCAAGTCGCCTCGACGCAGGCGCAGGGCGCGAGCGCCGAGGCGGACCAGACGCGCGCCGGGCTTGAATTCGAGCGCTCGCAGAAGCTCGCCGACTCGAACTTCGGCTCACAGCAGAGGCTCGAGCAGGCGGCCGCCGATCGCGCCAGAACCAATGCCGCACTCGCCAGCGCCGCCGCCGCCAAGTCGGCCGCGGAGGCCGCCCTCGCAGGCGCCAAGGATGCTGTCGACGTTCTCAAGGCGCAGCAGGCCGAAGCGGTCGGCGTGCGCGGCGAACTCGTCAACGCCGAACAGACGGCCGAGCGCAACCTCTCCTTCACCGAGATCCGCGCGCCGTTCGACGGCGTCGTCGGCAACAAGGCGGTCGAGGTTGGCCAGTTCGCCCAGCCGGGCACGCGCCTGCTCGCGCTGGTGCCGCTGCAGAGCGTGTTCATCGACGCCAATTTCAAGGAGACGCAGCTTGACGGCATTCACCCTGGCCAGCGGGTCGACCTCGCGGTCGATTCGTTCGGCGGGCGCGTGATCCCAGGCGTCGTCGCTTCGATCTCGCCCGCGTCCGGCTCCGAATTCTCGCTGCTGCCGCCTGACAACGCCACCGGCAATTTCACGAAGGTCGTGCAGCGGGTCGCCGTGCGAATCACGCCGGCGCCTGAGGTCCTGGCGAGCGAAGCGCTGCGGCCCGGCCTGTCGGTCGTCGCCACCATCCACACGCGCGACGACAGCCTGCCGCCCCCGAGCCTGCTCGGCATGCTCGGATTCGGCGCCAAGAGCGACGTTGAGGCGGCCCAGCGGTGAGCGACGCCAGCGCACAAGCCGAGCTCGCGCGCAATTTCACGCCGCGCCGGATCGCCGCCTTCACCATCATGGTGTTTGGCATGTTCATGGCGATTCTGGACATCCAGATCGTCTCGGCGTCGCTGTCGCAAATTCAGGCTGGCCTGTCGGCTTCGCAGGACGAGATCACTTGGGTTCAGACGTCCTACCTGATCGCCGAAGTGATCATGATTCCGCTGTCGGGCTATTTGTCGCGCGCCTTCTCGACGCGAATCGTCTTCACCGTGTCAGCCGCCGGCTTCACCTTGATGAGCTTCATGTGCTCGCGCGCGACCTCGATCGACGAGATGATCGTCTGGCGCGCGTTGCAGGGCTTCATTGGCGGCGGCATGATCCCGACCGTCTTCGCCGCCGCCTACACGATCTTCCCGCGCAACAGAATGTCGATCGTCGCGCCGATCATCGGTCTGGTGGCGACGCTGGCGCCGACCATCGGGCCGACGGCGGGCGGGTTACTCACCGACATGTTCGACTGGCGGTGGTTGTTCCTGGTCAATCTCGCGCCCGGCGTCGTCGTCTCGATCGCCGCCTGGTTCCTGATCGACTTCGACCAGCCCGACCTCAAGCTGCTCAAGAACTTCGATTGGGTCGGGCTCCTGTCGATGGCGACGTTCCTCGGCGCGCTCGAATACGCGCTGGAGGAAGGCCCCTCGAAGGATTGGTTCGAGGACACGGCGGTGACCTGGGCGTTGATCGCATCGGGCGTCGGGGCGATCACCTTCTTCTGGCGGGTCCTCACCGCGCGTCAGCCGATCGTCGATCTCTCCGCCTTCCGCGACCGCAACTTCTGGGCCGGCTCGCTGATGTCCTTCGTGCTGGGCATTGGCCTCTACGGCCTGACCTACATCTATCCGGTCTATCTGGCGGCAGTGCGCGGTTACTCGCCGTTGATGATCGGCAACACGATGTTCGTCACCGGCGCCTGCCAGTTCCTGGTCGCGCCAATCGTCGGGGCGATGATGACGCGCATCGACCCGCGCAAGATGATCGCGGTCGGCTTCATCGGTTTTGGCGTCGGCACCTGGCAAGCCTCCTTCATCACCGCCGACTGGGATTTCTGGGAGCTGCTGGTGCCGCAGATGCTGCGCGGCTTCTCGCTGATGCTGTGCATGGTGCCGATCAACAATCTGTCGCTCGGCACGATGGCGCCCGACAAGATCAAGAACGCTTCCGGCCTGTTCAACCTGACCCGCAATCTCGGCGGCGCCTTTGGCCTCGCGTTGATCAACACGCTGCTCGACAAGCGCATGGACCTGCACCTCGAGCGGCTGCGCGAAGCGGTCGTGTGGGGCCGTTCGGCGGTTGACGAGACGCTCGCCGGGCTTGCCCAGACGCTGGCCTCGAAGGGCTCCGACGCGACGCTGGCGGCGACCCAGGTCCTGGCGCAGAAGGTTCGTCAGCAGGCCGAGGTGATGGCGCTTGGCGACGTCTTCCTGGCGCTGACGGTGATCTACATCTCTCTGAGCGTTTTGACCGCGGTTATGCGCCGGCCGCCCAAGCCCGCCGGCGCCGGGGGCGGCGGCCATTAACTCTTTGTAATCCCCGGCCGCGCGGCACTTGCGCGGCCCGAGCGCTCCGACCATATTAGGCGTCTAGCGCGAAGCTCAGCTCCTGCCGGAGCACCCAGCCGCGCCGACACGAGGTTTTTCGATGTCCGACTATGATCGCTACGCCAACGCTGGCGCTGGCATTGCCCGGTCTTCCGCCGCGGTCGATCAGGGCCTGCGTACGTACATGCTCGGCGTCTACAACTACATGACGCTCGGCCTCGGCCTGACTGGCGTCGTCGCCTTTCTCGCCTACAAGCTCGGCGTCGTCGAAAACGCGAGCGGCCATATCGTCGCCCTGACCGACTTCGGCAACGCGATCTACGTTTCGCCGCTGCGCTGGCTGGTCATCTTCGCGCCGCTGGTATTGGTGTTCGGCATCTCCGCCGGGCGCAACGCGATGTCGGTTGGCGCGACGCGGCTCGTCTTCATCGCTTTTGCGGCGCTGATCGGCCTGTCGCTCTCGACCGTGTTCGTCGTCTACACCCAGGCCTCGATCGCCCGGGTGTTCTTCGAGACCGCCGCCGCCTTCGGCGCCTTGAGCCTTTACGGCTACACCACCCAGCGCAGCCTGTCGGCGATGGGTTCGTTCATGGTGATGGGCTTGTTCGGCCTGATCATCGCGAGCGTCGTCAACCTGTTCCTGCAAAGCTCCGGCTTGCAATGGGCGCTGTCGGTCGTGGGCATCGGTATCTTCGCCGGCCTGACCGCCTGGGACACGCAAGCGATCAAGCAGAGCTACTTCGCCAGCGACGCCTACGAAGCGTCGGAGAAGAAGGCGATCTTCGGCGCGCTGAAGCTCTATCTCGACTTCGTCAACATGTTCCAGATGCTGCTGATGTTGTCGGGCGGTCGCCGCAACTGACGCTCGGCGCCAGCAGACGCGCTTTCTAAGACCCCCGGCCCGCGCGAGCGGCCGGGGTTTTTGTTGCGCGGCGCACGCAGCCGCAACCGGCGTCTATTCTTGACAGTTTCGCGCCCGCCTCTCTATAAGCAGGCCGCCCGAAACAGGGCCTTGGCGGGGTAGCTCAGCCGGTTAGAGCAGCGGAATCATAATCCGCGTGTCGGGGGTTCGAGTCCCTCTCCCGCTACCATCTTTCGCCCTCAGTACAGCCGCCTGCTCCGAGCTTCTCACTCGGCTACCGGCGCGCCATTCGCCCGGGCGACGAAATCGGACAGCATCGGCACGTAAGACTCGCCCTCGCCCGCCGCGACCGCCTGCGCGAAGCTGTTGCGCACGGTCGCGCCGACCGGGTTGGCGACGCCGAGCGCCTGCGCGAAACTCGCGAGATAGGTGACGTCCTTAAGCGCGTTGGCGAGCGTGAAGCGGTGCGCGTTGCGATCGCGCTCCAGCACGTATTTGAAGAACGTCTGATAAAATGGACAGTCCATCCGCCCGCCGCGGATCACCGAGTCGAACACCTGCGCGCTCAGCCCGGCCTTGGCGCCGACCATCAACGCCTCGGAATAGATCGCCGCGTAGCCGAGCGAGACGAAGTTGTTGAGCAGCTTCATCGTGTGGCCCGTGCCGACCGGGCCGGTGGGGATCACGCGGCCGGCGAAGGCTTCGAGCAGCGGGCGGGCGCGCGCGACGGCGTCGGGGTCGCCCCCGACCATCACATCGAGCGTCCCCTCCCAGGCGTCCTTGGGCGTGCGGCTGAGCGGCGCATCGACCAGCACGCTTCCCTTGGCCGCGAGGATCGCGGCGAGGCGGGTGGTTGAAGCGGGGTCGCAGGTCGAGCAGTCGACGATCAGCAGCGGCTTGCCGGCGGCGGCGAGACCGTGCTCGCCGAGGATCAGCGCCTCGACCTGCGGCGAGCCGGTGACGCAAATGACCACCACGTCGCTCGCCGCGGCGAGCGCGCTCAGGTCCCTCGCCTCAGCTGCGCCGCGGGTCTTCAAATCCTCGATCGCCTCGCGCTTGCGATGGGCGAGCACGGTGACCGGCCAGCCCTTCTCGACGAGGTTCCTCGCCATGCCGTGGCCCATCAGGCCGACGCCGACAAAGCCTATGCGTTCTTTCATCGCCCCTACTCCCGCCGGTCGTCCCCACCCGGCGCGAACAGGATCAGATTTCGCCAGCGGCGGCAAACAAATGTCGGTGATCGCGCTCGCCGATCGCCTCGGCGAAATCGCCCGCAAGCCCAGGACAAGTTTCATGTGGTCGGATCGCCAACCCAAGACGACTTAGGAGAGCTTCGGGCAATGGACGACGTCGTTAACGAGGCTTTACGCATCCGGCTGCGCGACGGGCGCGACCTCGCCGACCTCCTGGCGCTGTTCAACGAAGAGCGCTTCGTGCGCTACGCCTCGGCGCGCGGGCCGTTCGGCTCGGCGGGCGAGTTGGAGTCCTGGCTCTCGGGCATCTCGTGCGCCAATCGCTACGAGACGGTCGCGGTGCTGGCGGGGCGGACGATCGGCTTTGCCGGCCTCTATGCGATGGGCGATGGGCTCGAACACTCGGGCTGGATCTTGATTGGCGTGCGCGAGGCGTTCCAGGCCCGCGGCGTCGGTCCGCGTCTGCTGAAGACGCTGCTGGGCGCCGCCAGCGTCATCTTCGGCTTGCGGCGCGTCCAGCTCACCGTGTTTGGCGACAATGAGCCGGCGATGAAGCTCTACCGCCGCTTCGGCTTTGAGATCGAAGGGCGCCACAGCGAGTTCATCCGCCGCAGCGACGGGTTCATCGACGGCTACACCATGGCGAGGATGCGCGAGCCCGGCACGCCCCAGCGCCGGGTCGCCTAAGACCGCCCCATCTCTCAGCAATTCGCTTCACGGTCGAGCAACCTTTCGTAGTTAGTGTAAGGGCCCTGCCGTCCCAGACGAAGGGTTAACAAGCGGTTGCCCCCAACCGACAATTGCGACGCCGCAATGAGTATGCCTGCGGAAACGACCCCCGACCCTAACGCTGACAAGCGCCGCGCAAAGCGGAGCCGCTGTCTGCGCGAGGCTCGCTGCGTCTTCAACAAGGGCTGTTCGAACTTCTCGGTCCTGGTGCGCAATATCTCCGAAACCGGCGCGAGGCTGGCTGGCAGCGAGTTGTTCTGCCTGCCCGAGGAATTCGAGCTGCAGATCATCAATGGACCCGGGTCGATCTCGGCCCGCCGCGTGCGTCGCATGTGGATCCGGCAGGAACTCGATCGGCGTGTTCTTTCTCGAGCCCGAGCGCGCGATCGTCCTGCGCCCCTTGGAGTGGCAATCGGAGGGACTTCGCCCGAGTCGGGTCGGCTAGCCCGCCGCCCGCATCCTCGCTCGTCAGCCGAACGCCTTCTCCATCACCCTGCGCAGGCGCGCCGCGAACGCCGGCGGATCGGTGAGCGCATCGCCATCGGCAAGCCGCGCCTCTTCGTAGATCAGCCACGCCGCGTCCTCGATCAGCGCCTTGTCGCCGCCGGCGACGAACCGGCGCGCGAGGGTCTGCGTCAGCGGATGATTGGCGTTGACCTCCAGCACCGCCTTGGCGCGCTCGCCGAGGCGCCCGTGGGCGGCGAGGATCTTTTCGAGTTGCCGGTCGGGGGCGAATTCCGGCGCCACCAGGCAGGCGAGGCTGTCGGTCAAGCGGTCGGAGGCGCGCGCCTCGCCGATCTCGCTCTCAAGCGTTTGCTTGAGGAAGACGATCAGGGCGGCGACATCCGGGGTCGCCTCGGCCGGCGCGCTCGCGCCGTCCTTGAGCGCGATCGATTTGATGTCGGCCGCCCCCTGGCTGATCGACTTGAATGGCTTGCCCTCGTAGCCGACCGCGCTCGACACCCAGAACGCGTCAACCGGATCGGCGAGCAGCAACACCTCGACGTCGCGGGCGCGGAAACCTTCGAGCTGCGGGCTGGCTGCGAGCCGCTTAGCGTCTTCGCCGGTGAGGTAATAGATCGCAGTCTGGTTCTCGCGCAACGCGGCGACATAGTCGGCGAGCGTGCGCCCGCCCTCGGGATGCGCGGTCGATGAAAAGCGGGCGATCTTGAACAGCGCGTCGCGCCGCTCGGGGTCTTCGTAGAGACCCTCCTTGATCACCGCGCCGAAGTTTTCCCAAACCTTGGCGAAGCGTTCCGGCTCGGCTTCCGCCAGTCTGGTCAGCTCGCCCACCAGGCGGTTGGTCACACCCTTGCGGATAGCAGCGAAGACCGCGCTCTGCTGAATCATTTCGCGCGAGACGTTGAGCGGCAGGTCGGCGCTGTCGACCACCAGCCGGAAGAACCGCAGCCAACCTGGCAGCAGGTCGGCGTCCTGCGTGATCAGCACGCGCCGGACATAGAGCTTGTTGTGGCTCTTACGCGCCGGATCGAAGAGATCGAACGGGCGCGAGCCCGGAAGGAAAGCGAGCGCGGTGTATTCGTGCCGCCCTTCCGCACGCCAGTGAACGGTCAGCGCCGGCTCGTCGAACTGGCCCGAAAGACTGCGGTAGAATTCGGCGTAGTCCTCGGGCTTGATCTCGCTTTTCGACTTAGCCCAGATCGCCGCGCCGTCGGCGACGCGCCGCGGCGTCGCGCCCGGCTTGTCGATGAGGTCGATCGGCACGGCGACGGCGCCGGAATGTTCGCGCACGATGCGCTCGAGACGCGCGGGTTCGAGATACTCGCTCGAAGCCTCGTTGAGATGCAGCGTGACGCGAGCGCCGCGGCCGGGCGCCGCATCGAGCGCCAGCGGCGCGACGGTGAAGGCGCCGGCGCCATCCGAAGTCCAACGCCAGGCTTCCTCGCCGCCAGCGCGCCGCGTGTCGACCGTGACTTCATCGGCGACCATGAACGAAGAATAGAAGCCGATGCCGAATTGGCCGATCAGATTGGCCGCCTCTTTGCCAGCATCCTCGGCGGCGAGCCGATCGAGGAAGGCGCGGGTGCCCGAGCGGGCGATGGTGCCGAGCGCCTCGACCAGTTCCTGGCGCGTCATGCCAACGCCATTGTCGGTGAAGGCGATGGTTCGTTGGTCGGGATCGATTGCGATCTCGATCGCGAACGGGCCACCCACTTCGATCAGCTCGGGCTTGGCGATCGCTTCGTAGCGCAGTTTCTCGCAGGCGTCGGCCGCGTTGGAAACCAGCTCGCGCACGAAGATGTCGCGGTCTGAATAGACCGAATGGACCATCAGATGCAGGAGGCGCGAGACGTCGGCCTCGAAATTCTGGGTCTTGGCTTCATCGCCGATGGAAATGGACGCGTCGGTGGTCAAATTCGCCTCGTCGGTCTTGAAATGGGCCGGGACAGGGGGCGCGCGCAGGCGGCGCCGATCGCAGCGTTCATATCGCCGTGAAGTCGCGCGGATTCAAGTCGCCGAGGGAATAGGGGGGAAGTGAAAAAAGGGCGGATCGGCCGGGAGGGGGCCCGCCGATCCGCCAGCCCGCGTGGCAATCTGGAAGTTCAATGCGCCGCTCGGGGGCTGGGGGGCAAAATACACCGAGCGCAGTATCGAACCGAACCATCGCGGCTTCATGATGTTTTGCCCGGTCGATGCGGCGCCCAATTGACCACAAACAGGCAAAAGGAAGGCATTTCTCACGCTTACGTGAGCCCTCCGACGCGTTCATTTGGCGGGGGGCGCCGGCGCGGCCTTCGGCTTGACGACCCTGGCGAGCCGCCTGTGGCGCACCACCGGCTTGAGCGCCGCCTTAACCGGCGCCGTCGGCGACTTGACCGCGCCCTGCAGCGCGGCAGGCGCGCCCTGGGCGTCGGCGCCGTCGATCAGCGGCTTGTCGTTGGCGTAAGCGCGCGCCGCCGCGGGCGGCGCGGTCTCGTCCTTGTCGGTCGGCTTGGCGGCGAGCACTGGCCCGGTCCAGCCGGCAACGGGGCCAACAAAAATCGGCACGGGATCGAAATGAACCGGCCGCATCGCGTCTTCGAGGGTCATCGGGACCGGCGCGACCACGCTGGGACCGGGCCCGCCGCGCTTGTTGGCGGGGGGCGCGATCGGCGCCTCGGCCTCCTCTTCGCCGGCCAGCGCGGCGGCGCGATTGCGCCGCGAGCAGATTTCCCCGCGCATATCGGGGGGCGTGGTCGAGGCCGACATCGGCAGATCCGCGACCGGCCCAACCCCGCCGCCCCATTTGGCGAAGCCTTCATCGAACAGGCGCGCCGCTTCCAGCGTGCGCACGAGGGGCGTGGGCGCCCCAAGCACGACGACGATCAGCCGCTTGCCATTCCGGGTCGCGCTACCGACGACATTGAAGCCGGCGGGGCAGGTGAAGCCGGTCTTCATGCCGTCCGCGCCGGGATAGTGGCCGAGCAGACCGTTGTGATTGGGGATGATCTGGGCGTCGAGTTGCAGCGCGCCAATGTCGAACAGATCGCTATGCTCGGGGAAGTCGCGCAGCAGGGCTCTCGCAACGATCGCCATGTCGCGCGCCGAGGAGACATGGGCCGGATCGTGCAGGCCATTGGGATTGACGAAATGCGATTCGCGCATGCCGAGCCGCTGCGCAGTCGCGTTCATTTCGTCGGCGAAGGCTTCGACCGAGCCGGAGATGTTTTCGGCGATCATCACCGCCACGTCATTGGGCGATTTGACCATCAGCATCTTCAGCGCGTTGTCGAGCGTGACCTCGGTGCCGGGGACAAAACCCATTTTCGAGGCGGGCATGTTCGCGGCGCGCTGCGACATGGTCATCGGCGTATCGAGCGTCAGCTTGCCGTCGCGCACCGCCTGCAGGGCGACATAGACCGTCACCAGCTTGGTCAGCGAGGCGGGATACCAGGGCGCAGTCGCCTGGTCCTCGATCAGCGCCTGACCGGAATCGACGTCGACGACCAGAGAGGGACCGGCCGCGAGCGCGGACCCCGCGCCGAGCGCCAGCGTGCAAGCCAGAACCACGGCGCGCAGCCGATTTGTTACAGTCGCCGATAACGCCATCGTCCGCAGCATCCCGTCGGTTCGCTCTGAGCCCCCGCCGCAACGGCCCTGGGCGCGCCCCGTCGTGGTAAAGACTATCGCCCGCGACCTCAAGCCGCGCGGCGCCGCCAGATCACACGATATGGAAATGTTGGCGATGCTGGGGCGGCGCGTCCCCCGCCACGGGAAAAACGGGCGCGAGCAGCTCGGCGCAGCCCGCCGCGGCCTTGGCCAGCGCCTCGGGCGCGCCGCCATCGCGCAAATCGGCGACGAGCGCGTCGACCAGCCCCTGCCAGTGGTTCTGAGGGATCGCGTGCGCGGCCGCGTCGGCGGCGATGACGCGCGCGTAGCGCTCGGCGAGCGAGACATAAACGAGCACGCCATTGCGCTCGGCGGCGTGCTCGAGCCCGCGGACCGAGAATTGCACGAGCGCGGCGCGATGCGCGTTGGCGCGCCGCAGACGGGCGGGCGTCAACAGCACGTGTTGCGGGATCAGCGACAGGATCGCGCTCGCCACGAAGCAGACGACGAGCTGCGCGATGAAAATCCGTTGCGCGGAAAGCTGGGTGAAGATCAGCAGCGGCCAAGGCGTGACGAGCGCGAGCAAGCCGCTCCACAGCAGTGGCGCGAATTCATAATTGGCCGAAGCGCGCGCCAGCACGCAGACGATCGGCGCGCGCGTGCGCTGCTGCGCGGCGCCGAAGGCCGTCTCGATCGTCGTCGCTTGCTGCGGAGTGATCGCCATCACCAGCTCCCCGAGGCGCCGCCGCCACCCGACGATCCGCCGCCCCCCGAGAAGCCGCCGCCGCCGCCGAAATCGCCGCCGCCAAACGAACCGCTGTCCCGCCCAGACAGCGCCGAGCCGACGACGAAACCGCTGAGAAAGCCGCCGCCCCCGCCGCGCGTGCGCGAGAGGAGGAAGAAAAACAGAATGATCCCGAAAACGAGAAACGGTCCGAAGGTGTCGAGAAAATCGGCATTGGGTTCGGCGCGCAGCTCGGGCTTTTTCTGCCAGTCTTCCGAATCCGTGGTCAGCACGGTGATGATGTCATCGACCCCGCGCGCCACGCCGCCGTTGAAGTCGCCGGCCTTGAAGCGCGGCGCCACCGCATTGGAAATGATGACCGAGGAGGTCGCGTCGGTCAGCGTTCCCTCGAGGCCGTAGCCGACTTCGATGCGCACACGATGCTGATTGGGCGCGATCAGGAAGAGCACGCCGTTGTTCTTCTTGGCCTCGCCGAGCTTCCAGGCGCGAAACAGCGCGTTTGCGTAAGGCTCGATTTCTTCGTCGTCGAGCGAGGAGACGGTCGCGACGACCAGTTGAATTCCCGACTTGCTCTCGAGATCGGCGAGCTTGCTTTCGAGATCGGCGCGCTCGGCGACCGAGAGCACCTGCGCCTGATCGACCACGCGGCCGGTCAGCGCTGGAAAATTTTCCGCAGCCTGCGCCGGCGCGAGCCCGAACGCCGACCCCACGACCAGAGCGAGCGCGACGAGGGCTAGGCGCAGAGACTGGATCACGGCCACGCCCCTCGATGGCAAGATCTCACTGGAACTTCACAGTGGGGGGCGCCTCGGCGCCGGGCGTCGCGGTGAATTCGACCATCGGCTTGTTGGCGCGGAACGCGGTCGAAGCCCAGATCACGCCGGGGAAGGTGCGCAGCGTGGTGTTATAGGCCTGAACCGAGGCGATGTAGTCGCGACGCGCGACGGCGATGCGGTTCTCAGTGCCTTCGAGCTGGGCCTGCAGGGTGAGAAAATTCTGGTTCGACTTGAGATCGGGATAGTTCTCGCTCACCGCCAGCAGCCGCCCGAGCGCGCCCGACAAAGCATTTTGCGCGTCTTCGAGCTGCTTGATCTTGTCCGGGTCGGTCAGCTCCGAGGCGTCGACATGGATCGCGGTCGCCTTGGCGCGCGCTTCGGTCACCGCCGTCAGCACGTCCTTTTCCTGTTTGGCGTAGCCCTGGACGGTCGCGACCAGATTGGGGATCAAATCGGCGCGGCGCTGATATTGGTTCTGCACCTCTGCCCATTTGGCCTTGGCGTCTTCCTCCATCGTCGGGATCGTATTGTATCCGCACGAGGAAACGATAAAGCCGACGATCGCCAAGGCTACCAGCGCGCGCAGGCGGGAGACGGTTGCGGACATCGACGCACCCCTTCAGCGCCGCGCCATGCGGCCCGCCATATATATGGCGGCGAGGCCAAGGGCAAAGCGCCCGCGTCACGGGCGCCGCAAACCCGCGGATTTGGCCGCAAACGGCGCGATTGGTCGTCGATTCGCGCCCTTTTCGGGCCTTGTCCCGCCGCCACGCTTGATCGGCGCGGGCGCTTTCTCTAGAAAGCGCCACCGGCCCGGCGGTTCTCGCCTGCCTGCTCCCCAGCGAACTCGCACGCGAAGCCGTCTGGAAACGCCAACGAAGGACATCCCATCCATGCGCGTCTATTACGATCGGGACGCCGATCTCAACCTCATCAAGGGCAAGAAGGTCGCTGTGGTCGGCTACGGCAGCCAGGGCCACGCCCATCTGCTCAACCTGCGCGACAGCGGCGCGAAGGAGATCGCCGTCGCGCTGCGCCCGGGTTCGCCTTCGGCCAAGAAGGCGGAAGCCGAGGGCATCAAGGTGCTCGACGTCGTTAGCGCCGCCAAATGGGCCGACGTGGTGATGATGCTGACGCCCGACGAATTGCAGGCCGACATCTATCGCAACGAACTCGCGCCCAACCTCAAGCAGGGCGCGGCGCTGATGTTCGCCCACGGCCTCAACGTCCATTTCAATCTGATCGAGCCGCGCGCCGACCTCGACGTGCTGATGGTCGCGCCCAAGGGGCCGGGCCACACCGTGCGCTCGGAATACAAGCGCGGCGGCGGCGTGCCGTGCCTGATCGCCATCCATCAGGACGCGAGCGGCAATGCCCATGATCTCGGCCTCTCCTACGCCAGCGCGATCGGCGGCGGGCGCGCCGGCATCATCGAGACGACGTTCCGCGAAGAATGCGAGACCGATTTGTTCGGCGAACAGGTGGTGCTGTGCGGCGGGTTGGTCGAGTTGATCCGCAACGGTTTCGAGACGCTGGTCGAAGCCGGCTACGCGCCGGAAATGGCCTATTTCGAGTGCCTGCACGAAGTGAAGCTGATCGTCGACCTAATCTACGAGGGCGGCATCGCCAACATGAACTACTCGATCTCCAACACCGCCGAATACGGCGAATATGTCTCAGGGCCGCGCATCATCACCCCCGAGACCAAGGCAGAGATGAAGCGCGTGCTCGCCGACATCCAGTCGGGCAAGTTCACCCGCGACTGGATGCTGGAGAACAAGGTCAACCAGACCTCGTTCAAGGCGACCCGCGCCAAGAACAACGCGCACCAGATCGAGGCGGTGGGCGAGAAGCTGCGCGCGATGATGCCGTGGATCGGCAAGAACAAGCTGGTCGACAAAACCAAAAACTAAGCGCGGGCGGCGCGGCGCGTGTCACGCTGGACACGCCGCCGCGCCTTTGCTACATGCCGGGCCTCGTTTTGGGGGCCTCGCCTTGGAGACCCCGCTGCGACGATTTCGATGGGCGCATAGCTCAGTTGGTAGAGCAGCTGACTCTTAATCAGCGGGTCCAAGGTTCGAGCCCTTGTGCGCCCACCATCGAAATCAAGGGCTTAGCTTAAATCGTGTGAGGACGGCGCAGGACAGCGAGGTGGAAAACGCCTCGCAAACTCGCACGTTGGGGATCGGGCTCCAGCGCTTCGCAACGCCTTCTTCGCCTCATCTCATCCCGGCCGCAAGAAGGCCCTTGTCACTTGCCTGGGGTGGCGGCGAAAGAGCTCAAATTTCTCGGCAACGGACGCGGATCGGAAACCTTTGCGAATGGCGCCATTCAGAGCCGCGCGACTCTTTCGTCGCTGACCGTGCTTGGCCGTGCGGAGGTTTTTGATTGACTCGCAAAACACCTCAACGTCGCTCATCTCTAGTCGATAAGAGCGGAATCGGCTGAACTCCTCCAATTTCAGCGACGAGGCCGATTGCAGGTACAGCCACTCCTTCACTGACAAGCGTTCCTTGAACAGATCAAGCATCTCTTGCAGAGAGACCGCGGAACGAGCGGCGTCGAGGTCTGCTTTGCGAAACTCCAAATCGGACTTAAAGGCAAGAACCCGTCTCGCAGACAATGCCGCAAGCTGCGAAAATATTGCTTGGATACGGCCTTCGATGATATTTTTGCCTGTCACGCTGTCGACATGGACTCGATAGCAGCCGTGCACCTCCTTCATCACGGCGAGTTTGCCGTGGCTCAACAACCGCCACCACAGATCGGCATCTTCCGCATGGTGGACGTAGCGATATTTCAGACGCGCGAGGGCGGACGTGCGAACGGTCATCAGGGTGTGGGGCAAATAGGGTTCGTAGGCTGGATAGTCCAGGAAATTCGGCGACAATTCCGAGCCGTCCCTCCGATATTCGCCAATAAGAAACCCATCTTCGTCCATTTCGTAGTACGACGACGACAGCGCGACATAGTCCGGATGCTCCAACAGGAACGAAACTTGGTTGGTGAGCCGATTGGGAAACGAAATGTCATCCGAATCGATGCGCGCCGTAATCGGCGCGGCGACATGAGCCAGCCCCGCATTGAGTGCGTCGACGACCCCGCCGTGCTTGGCCCTCACCAGCAGGATCGGCTGCAGTCGGTTCCCGAATTCCCGGACAATGTCTATTGTCGAATCTTTCGAGCCGTCATCGACGACGATCACGCGAAACCGCTGATAGTCTTGAGCGAAGATGCTCTTGAGCGTCGATCGCACCGTCCGCTCCGCGTTGTAGGTCGGCATGAGGAAATCGACGAGCGGCCAATCTAGCGCCTCGGGCGAGGCGATAACCAAAGGCACGCCCGCTCTGTCAAAATTCGCGATCAAGGCGCTCCTGGCGCGCTCCCATTCCTGCGCTTTCTCAACAGCCGCAGCAGCGTCGTCTGCGTCGATCTCAACAATCATAGCTCAACTGTCCCGAGGTCTCAGCGCCCTGGCGGCCACGCCAACTCAATCGGCGTGCGGTACCGAACTAGCGCGGCGCGGCGCGTCGGCGCAAGCGCCGCCGGACGCGACAGCCAAGCAGGGGGTTGAGTTCGCCGTCAGGTTGATTGAATGTGGTTGGTCAAGGCGAGGCTGTCGCATCAATTCGCCCTTGGAGTAAGAATTTTTGCCAAGCGCGGGTGCCGAAGCTGCAAAAGAATTTCTCCTGAGTGCGCCGCAGGATTGGTCAGAGGCTCCTGTCGGAAGCAAGTCGGGAGTCAGCGTGATTTTGCGCACGCGTAACCGCCCGGAATTTCTTCGGCGTGCGGTCGAGAGCATCGGCGCGCAGACGTTCCCCGACATCGGGGTCTGCGTCGTCAACGATGGCGGCGATCCGCAGGAGACGGAAGACGTCGTCCAGCGCGGCCTGCCGAGTTCTGTTGCGATCGAATTCATTCACAATCTTACATCCGTCGGGCGGCCGGCCGCCCTCAATCTCGGTCTGGCGAAAGTCGATCGCGAATTCTTTTGTGTCCACGATGATGACGACACGTGGTCCGAGCGTTTTCTGGCGACGGCGGTGGGGTATCTTCGTCAACCGAGCGGCGCCCAATACGTCGGCGTCGCTTGTGATACCGACACAATCGTCGAATCTTTGATCGACGGGCGTATCGTCCAGCAGACGCGACGGCCCCATCGACGCGATCGTGGGGTGCTTTCTCTGTTCGACGCGCTCAACTTCTTTTCCCACCCGCCGCCGATCTCCCTGCTCACGCGCTCGCGCGCATTGGCGCTGGTTCCGCGCAACAATACCGCGATGTCGGTCATGTACGACTGCGAGTGGTTGGCGCGTCTGCTATTGACCGCCGACGTCGGCGCCATTCCTAGCGTCCTTGCGTTTTACCATCTTCGTGAGCAGGACGACGACAAACTGGGAGCCGCTCGAAACTCGATTTTTGAGCATGGCGAGGAGTTCCGCCGACTACGCACCCTGATGGAAAACGAACTGCTTAGAGGCGACATCGCAGCAGGGCGCCCCGGTCTCGGCTTCGCCCTCTCTTTTGCGCACCGCTGGGCGGAGCGCGACAGACATGGTCTAAACGGCGAAGGCGTCAGATTTATTGAGCGTAAGGCAAAGGCCTATTTCCGACGCAAGGATCTGCGAAGGCGCATCAAGAACGCCCTACTGGGCGCGATCATACGCAAGCCGCGCGTAGACTAGCCGCCGTAGTTGCTCATCCCGACGCCCCCAGCAGCCACGGCAGCGTCCGTCCGGGGGAGGTGCGCATCGCCAGCGCGGCGGCGGCCACCGCAGGCGACCAAAGGCCGCCCCGCGCCGCCAGGCGCGCGCAACGCGTCAGCGCCAGCGCCCGGTAGCGGCGCCCATCGCCCAGCAGCCCCGAGCGCGCGGCCTCGATCAGATTGGCGAGCGCGGCGCGATCGGGCGGCGCGCCGCTCGCGCCCTCAAAGAAGCTCAGGGCGCGATAGGCACTGGCGAGACGATCGACCTCAGCGGGCAGTCGCGCCGCGCTTGCATTCGGCGGATCGAAACGCGGCGTCGCCGCAAAGCCGTCGAACGGATCCGCCTCGCCGGCGCGCCGCGCGCGCGCCGCGATCAACGCGAGATCGCGGGCGAAGCGTTGCTCGAGATTGACGCCGGCGGAGACCTGTTCCGAATGCCCACGGTAGTGGAGGAGAACCTCGGGCAGGTTGGCGAGCCGTGTGTGTTCGGCAAGGCGCAACCAGAGATCGTAGTCCTCGGCCATCGTGAACGCCGGCCGATAGCCCCCGGCGCTGAGCAGCGCGTCTTTGCGGGCGAGGATGCTCGGATGTTTCAGCACGCAGCCGCGCGTCGTCAACGCGATCGCCAGCGCGGTCGCGTCGGTGGGAAAATAGGTCCGCTCGCCGGTCAGCGTGCCCGCGGCGTCGATGAAGGCGGCCTGCGCGCCGACGACAGCGATGTCGGGATGGCGATCGAGGAATTCGACCTGCCGCGCGAGCCGATCAGGCAGCGCAACGTCGTCTGCGTCCATGCGCGCGACGAATTCGCCACGCGCCTCTCGCAGGCCAAAATTGAGCGCAGCGACGAGACCGCTGCCGGGATTGCGCAAGAGTCGCAGCCGCGCTTCATCGGAGTGCTTGGCTGAAAGCGCGTCGAAGGCGCCATCGTCCGAGCCGTCGTCGATGACCAGGAGTTCGAGGTCGCGCCAAGTCTGCGACAGGATGCTGGCTGCGGCCAGGCTGAGATAGCCGCCGCCATTGCGCACCGGCAGGACGACGGAAACGCGCATGCCACACCCTTCTGACGCCCGCGCCGCCGCCGCAAAACGACACAACGCGGTCGTCGTTAGTTTTGTAACGCCCGGCGGACCGAGGCCGCAAGTGGATTGCGCCAGGCGTCGCCCTCACGGTGGACGCGTCGCCCTCACGATGGACGCGCCGCCCGGGCGACGGACGGGCCGCATTCACCGACCCTTCACGCAATTTTACCGACTGACTCCGGCGACGTCCCCCTGGATGGGCAGGTCCGCTGATTGTCATGCGATCGTTACGTTTGCTAAGGTAACGCCGCAAGCCGGGCGTAAATATCGGTTTTCACAAGCCGCCGCCTGGCTTCGAAAACTCGGGGGACGGGGCCATGTCGACGTTTCTTTTTTCTGCGCAGGGGCGAATAAACCGAGCGAAGTTTTGGTCGTCGCTCATCTATTACTTCGTCGCCGGGCTGATTGCCGGCGCGGTGTATTTCATTCTCTGGCAGATCATCCCGGGCACGATCGGTGAAGACGGGTCGTTCCACGTCGATGGCGTGACCGCGATCCCCTACCTGATCCTTACTCTGGTCTACGTCGTTGCGTTGGTCTGGTCGGGCATCTGCATTGGAATCAAGCGCTTCCACGACCGCGACAAGTCAGGGTGGTGGATCCTGATCCAGCTCGTGCCGATCATCGGGCCGTTGTGGTACTTCATCGAGGCCGGCTGCCTGCGCGGAACGACCGGCGCCAACCGGTTCGGCCCCGATCCGCTGGCGCAATAAGTCGGAAGCGTTCGACCGCGCTAACAACCAAGCGCGCCGTTGGGGAGGTCGCCCCCGGCGCGCTTGATTGACGCTGGCGATCAGATCAGTAGCAGACGTTGATTTGGCGCTGGCCGATGTAGTTGCCCCAGCGGTCGTACATCGGCTGGTAGCGAACGCAGCCGTAGTCCTGCGAGGCGATCGCGGCGCCGAGGCCAATGCCGCCGACGACGGCGACCGGACCCCAGCCGTAGCCATGGTGCCAGAAGTGATTGGGATGGGGCCACCACGGACCGGCCGAAGCGGGCGCGACAGCGGCAAAAGCGACGATCAGGGCCGCCATCGTTCCGGCGACCGCCTTCTTCAGCGAAACGTTCATTGTCCTTCTCCAGGTTTCGATGCGGACCGCCGATCGGGCGGGCGCTGGGTTCGACGCCTGGAGCTTACGGGACGAAAAAACGCGCAGGCAAAAGCGAGCGCCCAAGAGCGCATCGCCAATGCAAACGCGTTGGAATTCGGCGGCCGTTAAAGACGAACGGTCACCAGTAGCGGCAGACTGTGTGGCCGGCGGCTTGGCTGTAATAGCAATGCCGGCCGTAATGGGGCCGCGTCAGATTGGCGACCACGGCGCCCGTCGCGGCGCCGATCGCGCCGCCGACCAGCGCGCCGCCGACCGAATGCGTCGCGACGCCGCCAATCACGGCGCCACCGGCGCCGCCAATCAGCGCGCCATTGGCTTCCCGATTGTCGAAACCAGCGCAACCGCTGACCGACAGCGCAAGCGCACTCGCCAGCAGCAGTCTGTTCATCGCATCCTCGCAGCGCTCAGAGGGTCGAATCGATGACTTAAGACTAGCTCAGGCGCGTGACGCTTGTACAGCGAGCCCGCGCTCAGGCCGCTTCTTCGACGGTGGCCTCTTCGCCCTCGCCCGGCTCCGCCTTGACGGCGCGGCGCTGCGAGCGGCGCAGATGGCTTTCGATCACCTTCATCGCGTCGATCTCGCTCAGCTTCTGCACTGCGGCGATCTCGCGCACCATCCGGTCGAGCGCCGCCTCATAGAGCTGGCGCTCGGAATAGGACTGCTCGGGCTGCGCTTCCGAGCGATAGAGATCGCGCACGACCTCGGCGATCGCGTTGATGTCGCCAGAATTGATCTTCGCCTCGTATTCCTGCGCCCGCCGCGACCACATCGTGCGCTTGATGCGGGCGCGTCCGGTCAAGATTTCCAGCGACCTGCGCGCGACATCGGGCTCCGACAGCTTGCGCATGCCAACGGCCGCGACCTTGGAGGTCGGAACGCGCAAGGTCATCTTGTCCTTGGCGAAGTTGATGACGAACAGCTCGAGGCGGAAGCCGGCGACCTCCTGGTCCTCGATCGAGACGATCTGGCCAACTCCGTGCGCCGGGTAGACGACGAATTCGTTCACCTTGAAGCCGGGACGCGGGGCCGCCGGCTTGGCGGCCTCCGGCGCGCTCGCCGCCGGCGCCTGGACCGGTCGGCCATTGGCCGCGACCGGAGCGCGCTTGGCGAGGTCCGGGGCGACGCCAACCGGCCGCGAGGGCGACCCGGCCGCAACCGCGGGCTTGGTCACGACAGGCTTGCTCAAGACAGGCTTGCTCAAGTCGGGTTTGGCCTGAGCCGGCTTGGCGGCAACGAGTTTGGCGGCGGCCGCCTTGGCGGCGTCTTTGGTTGCGGTCTGGTTCGCGTTCAACTTGATTTCAACCGCCTTGTTGGTCTTGGCCGCCTGAACGACCTTGGGCGCCGGACTGGGCTTGGACGCGTGAACCGCCTTGGACGCTTGACTGGCCTTGGACTCCAGGGCGCGACGCTTGGCCGCCGCCGCCCGCTTGGCGGCGCTCGCGGTCTTGGCGGCGCTGGCCTTCTTGGCGGCGCTGGCCGCCTTGGCGGCGCGCGCGCGAGCAGCCTCGCTCTTGCCCGACTTCGCTTTGGCGGTCACAGAACTCTTGCCCTTGCTTGCGGCGCGCGAAGTCCGAGCGGACGAGGCGCTCGCGGTCTTGCGCTTGCGAGCCGACGCTGATCCGGTCGGCGCTTTTGCCTTCTTGGCAATCGCCCCAGACCCTCTCCTGCTCGCCTTCTTCCGCGCCGCCATGGCCAAAACTCCAAACGCAAGCTTAACCGGCCGGGCAATTCCCGGACCACCGGCGCGATCAGCTCATTGGTTAACGCTGTTTGCCCCGCTATAGGGATATGGGGGCGCAGATCGTGAAACGCGAGGCCCGTAAGCCTCTTCAACTGTTTCTTTATCACAATTTTGGCGAACAATCAAAAGCGAGCCGGGGTCAAAGTTAACCCCGGATCGCTCCAGTCAATCGCCTTCGCCGGGATTGGGCGAGAAAAACTCGTCGAACTTGCCCGGCCGGCCGTCGAAATCCTTGCCGTCCGCCGGCCCATCGCGCTTGGTGGTGATGTTGGGCCAGACCTTGGCGTAATCGGCGTTGATCTTGAGCCAGGTGTCGAGATTTGGCTCCGTGTCGGGCTTGATCGCCTCGGCGGGGCATTCGGGCTCGCACACGCCGCAGTCGATGCACTCGTCAGGGTGGATGGCGAGCATGTTCTCGCCTTCATAGAAGCAGTCGACGGGGCAGACCTCGACGCAGTCCATGTACTTGCATTTGATGCAGTTTTCGACCACCACATACGTCATCGCGTCGTCCCTCGTCCCTTCGCGCGCCGCGCCCGGCGGCCAGCCGCGGCCAAGCTTCGGCCCCGAAAGCCTCGGCCCGGCGCTCTATATAGGAATTTCAGAGTTAGAAAAGCAGACGCGACCTCAGTCGATTAATTTTATCGCGCCGCTGGTTTCATCGACTTTTGTCCCGAGCTTGCAACAGGGGCTTGAGATCGAGCAGCTTGGCGAAGGGCGAATCAAGATTGACGCTCGGTTTGCGCTGATCGCCGCCAGCCGGCCGCGGGGTTTCGGCGCCAGCCTTGTTGGCCTCTGTCTTGGCTGAATCGCGGGGACGATCGTCGCGACGACCCCGCCCGGGGGCGCTCTTGCCTGCGTCCTGGCCCGGCCCCTTGCCGCCGCCCTCACGACGCCACGGAGGCGGCCCGCGCCGCATCTCGCCGTTCCGCTCGGGCTTGTCGCCACTCCGCTCAGGTCTGGCGGCATCGCTCGCCGGCGCCGGCGCGGGCGTCGCCGCGGCCTCGCCGCCCGCTTTGCGTTCGCGCCACGGCCTCCGACCCGCGCCGCCCTCGGGGCGGGGGCGCGCTTCGCCCGGCGCGCCCGCTTCGCGCGGCGGGCCGCGATGGTGATGGCTCGGAGGACGCGGACGGCGCGGCGCCGGTCTCCAGACCTCGATCGCTTCGTCCTCGGCAATCGCTCCGGCTTCGGGCGCGGCGACGGCTGACACAGGCTCGCCCTCAGCCAGCGGCTCGGGCGCCGCGGTCTCGGCGACCGGTTCAGCGACCGCCTCGCTGATCGGTTCGGCGACCGCAGGCGCCTCGGCCAACGGCGTTTCGGCAATGGCTTCGAGCGCCAGCTCGGCGGTCGCTTCGACCTCTGGCGCGGCCGCGGCCGCAACCGGCTCGCTCGTTGGCGCGGCGTCGCTCGCGGTGATCTCGACGGTCGTGACCTCGTCGGTCGGCTGGGCGGGAACCTGCGGGGTCGGCGCGCTCGCGGCGGCGCGCAGGGCCGCGGCGGCGAGATAGGCTGACTTCTTCACCGAGTGGCCGACAAAGCCGAGCGAGCGCAGGATCGAAGCGAAATGCTCGCCCGAGCAGCCGGTCAACGACGTCATCTGATTGGTGACGATGAACCCGTCGGCCTCATCGGACGACGTCGGCGCGCGCGGCATCGCCGCGCGGATCAGGTCGGTCAGCCGCTCGACGATGTCGACGCGCACCGCGCGCTCGCCGCACAGGCGGAAGCCGGCGACGCGATAGAGCTCGCCCGAGGCCGGCGGTTCGACGGCGAAGGACGTGCGTCCGGAAGCGGCGAACTGGAGCAGCTTTTCCGCCGCGCCATCGCCGTCGCCCTCGGGGCGCGAGAGCGCCCACAGATGGGCGCACAGGGTGCGCGCCGCCGGTTTCAGCAGCGCGGGGACGAAAATGTAATGCGCGCCGAAGCGCACGCCGAGCTTGCGCAGCGCGCCGCGCGCTTCCTGGTCGAGCGCCTTGACCTGGTTCTTGACCCGCTCGCGCTCAAGCACGCCAAGCGCCTGGGAGATCTTGAGCGCGATCTCGCGCGCCGGTTCGGCGATCGCCTCGGCGTCGGCCAGGGCCAGCAGCGGCCCAAGCACCTTGCGCATATGCTCGGTAAGCCACAGCGACACCCGACGCTCGGCCGCCTCGCGGCTCTCAGCGGGCAGCGCCTCGTCGGCGAGCAGCAGCGCGCGCGGCGCCAGCGGCGCGTCGCCGACGGCGAGCTTGGCGACCGGATCGCCGAGCCAGCGGATCGCGCCGTCGTTGGCAAGCACCAGCGCGTCATCGACCGCCTCGACCAGTCGCGCGGCGCGCGCCGCAAGCTCGCGCGCCAGCGCCTCCCGGCGCGCCGCCTCGTCGAGGCCACCCTCAGCCGTCTCGGCGGCAGGGGACGCCTGCAAGCCGCGAATGCCGCTCGGATCGAAAATTGGCGCGGCCGGCGCATCGCTCGGCGGTTCGCCGGCCTGCGTCGCTTCTGGCTCTGACATCGCGTTTCTCTTGCCACCTCGATCGCAAAGATCGGCGCCCGGCTCGCCGCCGCCTTCACCCGAGCGCCGAGTTTCTTTACCTGAGGGGAGAGGCGGCGCCAATGGCGCCTTGTGCTATCGCCTGGCCAAGCCGAGCGGCGAGAAGTCCGTTCGCCGCGAGAAACCCATTATTTGCCGTCAAGGCCGCAGGGTGCGATGGGGCGTCTTCAGTCCCGGTTCGGTGATTCGCGGCCTCGACATGTACCGCAACTTCCTCTCGGTCGGCGGATTCACCGCGCTCTCGCGGCTGACCGGCTTTGCGCGCGATCTGATGATCGGCGCCGTCATGGGCGTCGGTCCGCTCGCCGACGCCTTCGTCGTCGCGCTGCGCCTGCCCAACCAGTTTCGCGCCATCTTCGGCGAGGGCGCCTTCAACTCGGCCTATGTGCCGACCTATTCGCGCGTGCTGGTCGGGCAAGGCGAGGAGGCGGCCAAGACGCTGGCGAGCCGCATCTTCACCCTGCTGCTGATCTCGCAATTGGCGCTGCTGGTCGCCGCGCTCGTTTACACGCCCGAGCTGGTCGGGCTGATCGCGCCGGGCTTTGCCGAGCATCCGGAGAAATTCGCGCTCGCCGTCGTCATGACGCGCATCACCTTCCCCTATCTCGCGTTCATCACCCTGGCGACGCTGCACACCGGCACGCTCAACGCCAACGGTTATTTCAGCGTCGCGGCCTTTGCGCCGGTGCTGCTCAACTTGTTTGTCGTCGCCTTCCTAGCCGCCGCCTTCCTCTTTCCCAATGCCGGCGAAGCCGCGTGCTGGGGCGTGCTGGTCTCCGGCGTCGCCCAGCTCGCGCTGCTGATGGCGGAAGCGCGCCGGCGCGGCGTGCTGGAACGGCTCGCCGTGCCGCGCCTCGACGCCGACGTGAAGCAGTTCTTCGTCGCGCTCGGGCCAGCGGTGATCGGCTCGGCGGGCCAGCAGATCGCCATTCTCGCCGACACGATCCTCGCTTCGCTGCTGCCCCACGACGCCAATTCCTCGATGTATTACGCCGAGCGGCTCTACCAATTGCCGCTCGGCGTGATCGGCGTCGCGGCGGGCACGGTGCTGCTGCCGGAGATGAGCCGACGCCTCGCCGCCGGCGACCAGCACGGCGCCGCGGCGGCGCAGAACCGTTCGATCGCGCTGACCTTCGCACTCGCCGCGCCGTTCCTGATCGCCTTTCTCATCTTGCCCGAAGAGACGATGCGCGGCGCTTTCCTGCGCGGCGCCTTCACCGCCGCGGCGGCGCGCGGTTCCGCCGAAGTGCTCGCCGCCTATGGGCTCGGCCTCGCGCCGATGGTGCTGATCCGCTCCGCAGTCGCGAGCTTCCAGTCGCGCGGCGATACGACAACGCCGATGCTGTGTTTCTTCGCCGGACTGCTGGTCAATCTGGCGCTCAAGTTCGCGCTCTATCGCTCGCTCGGCCCCGCCGGTCTGGCGCTCGGGACCGCCGCGGGCGCCTGGATCAATTTCGCCCTGCTGCTGCTGCTCGGCCAGCGGCGGGGCTGGTTCGCGCCCGACGCGCGGCTGCTGGAGAATGTCGCCGTGGCGCTGATCGGCGCCGGCCTGGCCGCGCTCGCCGCGCCCTATCTCTACGTATGGGTCGATGGCTACATCGCCAGCTTGGGGATGCTGCGCAACGAGCTCGACATCCTAGCCGCCGGCCTGCTGACAATCGTCGTCTATGGCGCCGCATCGGCGCTGGCGCTGATCGCCTTCGGTCGCTCGCCACGCCAGGCGCTGTAAAGCGCGGGACTTGCCCGACCCGCCAATTGTGCTAGGCGAGGCCCCGCCCGTCTTGCTGTCAGAGGAATTCATGTCGCGTCGTTCGATCGTCATCGTCGGCGCCGGTCACGCCGGCGTCCAGGCGGCCGTCAGCCTGCGCGAGGAGGGTAGCGACGACGCAATCGTGCTGCTCAGCGCCGAACCCGATCTGCCCTATCAGCGCCCGCCGCTGTCGAAGGCGTTTCTCAAAGGCGCGATGGACCTTGCCGGCCTGCCGCTGCGCGCCGAGCAATTCTATCGTGACAAGGCGATCGACCTCAGGCTCGGCGTCGAAGCGACGGGCATCGACCTCGCAGCCAAGCGGGTCGAACTCGCCAATGGCCCGGCCGAGCCGTTCGATCATCTCATCCTTGCGGCCGGCGCGCGTTCGCGCCCCTTCGCGATCCCGGGGACCGATCTCGACGGCGTGCTGAGCTTACGCAACATCGCCGACGCGCAGGCGATCCGCGAGCGGCTCGGCGCGGGCCAGCGGGTCATTGTCATTGGCGCCGGCTTCATCGGCCTGGAGATCGCCGCCACCGCGCTGGCGCTGGGCGGCGAAGTGACAGTGATCGAGATCGCCGATCGCCCGCTCGGCCGCGCCGTGTCGAACCTGACTTCGGCCTTCTTCCTTGACGCGCACCGGGCCTTCGGCGCGACCTTCCGTTTCGGCGTCGGCGTTGCGGCGATCGAGGGCGCAGCGGGCTTGGTCGAAGCCGTTGTGCTCACCGACGGCGAGCGACTGCCCGCCGACGTCGTCATCGTCGGCGTTGGCGTCTTCGCCGAGGATCGGCTGGCGAGCGCCTCTGGCCTCGTGTGCGAAGATGGCGTGATCGTCGACGAACATCTCATCGCCTCGCACCCCGCGGTGTCGGCGATCGGCGACTGCGCGCGTTTTCCTCAACACACGGTCGGCCTGAAGCTGCGCCTCGAGTCGGTCCAGAACGCGACCGACCAAGGTCGCTTGGTGGCGCGGCGGCTGACCGGCAAGCCGGAGCCGTTTCGCGCGCTGCCGTGGTTCTGGAGCGATCAGGGCGACCTCAAGCTGCAGATCGCCGGCCTGTCGCACGGCGTCGATCGCTGGACGCTGCGGGGCGATCCGAGGTCGCGCGCCTTCGCCGCCTTCGGCTTTCGCGGGTCGAAGCTGGCGGCGGTGGAGACCGTCAATCGCGGCGGCGACCATATGGCGGCGCGGCGCATCATCGACGGCGCACTGGCGTTGACTCCCGAGGAAGCGGGCGACGCCGCGTTCGACCTGCGCAAGCTTGCGCTATCGGCGAGGGCTTGAGGCTCAGAGCGACGTCCATTTCAGCGCGTTGGCGATTTCGCCGACGATGCCGCGCCGGAACAGCAGCACGCAGGCGACGAAGACGGCGCCCTGGATCACCGTCACCCATTCGCCATACTGGGCGAGATAGTTCTCCATCGAGACGACCACCACCGCGCCGACCACCGGGCCATAGAGCGTGCCCATGCCGCCCAGCAGCGTCATCAGCACCACCTCGCCAGACGTCGCGAAGGAGACATCGGTCAGCGAGGCGTTCTGCAGCACAAGCGCCTTGGTCGCGCCGGCAAGGCCCGCCGAGCGCCGCCGACAGCACGAAGGCGGCGAGCTTGTAGCGGGCGACGCGATAGCCGAGCGAAATCGCGCGCGGCTCGTTCTCGCGGATCGCCTTGAGCACTTCGCCGAACGGCGAATTGACCGTGCGATAGACCGCCAGAAAGCCAAACAGGAAGATCGCGGCGACGAAGATATAAAGCGGGCCGGTCTGGCTGAGGTCGATCAGCCCGAACGCGCGCCCCTGCGGCACGCCCTGGATGCCGTCCTCGCCGTGGGTGAAGGGCGCCTCCACGCAGATGAAAAAAATCATCTGCGACAGCGCGACGGTAATCATCGCGAAGTAGATGCCGTGGCTGCGGATCGACAGCACGCCGGCGATCAAGCCGAGCGCCGCCGAGCAGGCGACGCCGGCGAGAATCGCCAGCACCGGATCGAACCCCCAGACCTTGGCGGCATGGGCGCACACGTAGCTCGCCGCGCCAAGAAACATCGCGTGGCCGAACGACAACAGGCCGACGTAGCCGATCAGCAGATTGAAGGCGCAGGCGTAGAGGGCAAAGCACAGCGCCTGCATGACGAAGAACGGATAGGCGACGAAGGGCGCGACAATCAGCAGCGCCAGCAGCACGAGGAAGACGGCGGCGAATTGACGCGTGTCGCGCGAGTTGGCGGCAGTCGGCGCGGTGGTCGGGCTCGCGCTCATCTCAAGAAGCCCTTCCGAACAGGCCGGCCGGCTTGATCAGCAGCACGAT
The DNA here is from genome assembly GCA_963835215.1 of uncultured Alphaproteobacteria bacterium. GTDB lineage: Bacteria > Pseudomonadota > Alphaproteobacteria > Rhizobiales > Beijerinckiaceae > Roseiarcus. The sequence goes on from CAWIES010000002.1 coordinate 690,368, forward strand.
GGCCATGATGACGAAAACGACTGTGTTCGACGCTTCGGGATAGAAGACCTTGGTCAAGCCCTCGACGACGCCGAGCGTGAAGCCGGTGATGATCGAGCCGAGGATCGAGCCCATGCCGCCGATCACGACGACGGCGAAGACGACGGCGATGATGTCGGCGCCCATGCCGGGCCGCACCTGATTGATCGGCGCCGCGAGTACGCCCGCGAGCGCGGCGAGGGCGACGCCAAAGCCATAGGTCAGCGTGATCATCAGCGGGACGTTGACGCCGAAGGCGCGCACCATGGTCGGATTCTCGGTGGCGGCGCGCAGATTGGCGCCAAGGCTCGTCTTCTCGATCAGGAACCAGGTGCTGAAACAAACGATGGCGGAGAAGACAATCACCCAGGCGCGATAGTTGGGCAGGTACATAAAGCCGAGATTCCTGACGCCGGCGAGTTGCGGCGGGATCGCATAGGGCATGCCCGAAGCGCCGTAGAAATTCTGGAACACGCCCTGAATGACCAGCGCCAGGCCGAAGGTCAGCAGCAGCCCATAGAGCGGATCGAGACCGCGCAGGCGCGTGAGCAGCGTGCGCTCGATCAGCGCGCCGAAGGCGCCCACGATCAGCGGCGAGCCGATCAGCGCCCACCAATAGTTCAGGCCGAGCGTGTGAAGCAGGAAATAGGCGCAGAAGGCGCCCAGCATGTAGAGCGCGCCATGGGCGAAATTGACGATGTTGAGCATGCCGAAGATGACCGCGAGGCCAAGGCTGAGCAGCGCATAGAACGAGCCGTTGATCAGCCCGATCAGCAATTGTCCGAAGAGCTGCTGAGCGGAGATGGCGTGGCCGAAGATCATCGCCCCGCGCCCCCCACAGCCGCTGGCCGGCGTGCGTCACACGCCCAGACGCACATGCAGCTTCTCCATGTTGTTGGGATCGAGGTCCGAATTGGCGAAGCCGAGCGCGATCTGGCCGTGCTCCATCACGTAGTAGCGATCCGAGACGGTCGCGGCGAAGCGGAAGTTCTGCTCGACCAGCAGAATGGTGAAGCCCTCGCGCTTGAGCTCGGCGATGGTGAGGCCGATCTGGCGCACGATCACCGGCGCGAGGCCCTCGGTCGGCTCGTCGAGAATGAGAAAGCGCGCGCCGGTGCGTAAGATGCGGGCGATCGCCAGCATCTGCTGCTCGCCGCCCGACAGCTTGCCCCCGCCGCTGTCGAGCCGCTCGGCGAGATTGGGAAACAGCGCAAAGATGCGATCGAGCGTCAGGCCGCCGGTCGGCGTGATGCGCGGCGGCAGCATCAGGTTCTCGCGCACGCTGAGGCTGGAGAAGATCGCGCGCTCCTCCGGGCAGATCGCCATGCCGAGGCGGGCGATGCGGTCGGAGGTGAGGCCGATCGTCTCGCGGCCGCCGAAGACGACCGAGCCGGTGCGCTTGCCGACGATGCCCATGATCGCTTTGAGCGTCGTCGTCTTGCCGGCGCCATTGCGCCCGAGCAACGTGACGACCTCGCCCGGCCGCACCTCGAGGTCGACGCCGTGAAGAATGTGCGATTCGTCGTACCAGGCCTGCAGCCCGGAGACGACCAGCGCCGGCGCAGCGGTCTCAGCCGTAGCCATGCCCGTCACCCATATAGGCCTGCCTGACTTGCTGGTTGCTGGAGACGGACCTGTAGTCGCCCTCGGCGAGCACCTTGCCGCGGGTCAAAACCGTGATGTGGTCGGAGAGTTCGGCGACCACTTCGAGATTGTGCTCGACCATGAGGACCGTGCGATTGGCCGACACGCGCCGGATCAGCGCGGAGATGCGTTCGATGTCCTCAAGGCCGAGGCCCGCCATCGGCTCGTCGAGCAGCAGCATCTCGGGATCGAGCGCCAGCGTGGTGGCGATCTCCAGCGCGCGCTTGCGCCCGTATGGAAACTCGACCGCGACCGAATGAACCCAGTCGCCGAGGCCGACCTGATCGAGCAGTTCGATCGCACGGGCGTTGAGCGGCTCAAGCGCCTTTTTCGAACGCCAGAAATCGAAATTGTCGCCGCGCTGGCGCTGCAAGGCGACGCGCACGTTCTCGAGCGCGGTCAGATGGGGGAAAATCGCCGAGATCTGAAACGAGCGCGCCAGGCCGAGGCGGGCGACGTCGGCGGGGCGGGTCTGCGTGATGTCGCGGCCATTGAACAGGATGCGCCCGGAGCTCGGCGCGATGAATTTGGTCAGCATGTTGAAGCAGGTGGTCTTGCCGGCCCCGTTGGGGCCGATCAGCGCATGGATCGAGCCGCGCCTGACCTTGAGATTGACGTCGCTAACGGCCGCGAAATCGCCGAACGATTTGCCCAGGCGCTCGGTGACTAGGATGTCGTCTTTGCCCATCGCCGCCGTTCGCCCGCCCGCCTACGTTCCGTCCCGAAGGTATTTTGTCCAAGTGAAGACGTCTATTTCCCAAGTGAAGACATGGGTTGGCCGGGCTTGTAAAGCCCGAAGCTTAGGCGACCGACGAAAGTCGATGAGGCGGCGTGGCCTTTCACGCCGGGTCCGGCGGCCCGCCGATCCGATTGTGCAGGCGGCGCTCCCAGTCGAGCGCCTGGCGCACGATCGCGTCGAGATCGTCGCGCTTGGGGCCGCCAACCGAGCGCTTCGCGCACGCGTTCGGCCTTGGCGACGATTGCGGCCGGATCGCCGGGGCGGCGCGGCGCGTGGTTGACCTTGAAATCGACGCCGGAGACGCGCTTGACCACCTCGATCACTTCTTTGACCGTCGCGCCGTGGCCGTAGCCGCAGTTGCAGGTCAGGCTATCGCCGCCCGCCCTGAGATAGGCGAGCGCCGCGAGATGGGCGTCGATCAGATCGGTGACCTGGATATAGTCGCGCACGCAGGTGCCGTCGCGAGTCGGGTAGTCTTCGCCAAAGATGTCCATGCTGGGGAAGCGGCCGAGCGCGGTCTGCACGCCGCGCTTGATCAGATGGGTGGCCTTAGGCGTCGACTGGCCGAGGCGACCCTTGGGGTCGGCGCCGGCGACGTTGAAATAGCGCAGCGCGACGTGGCGCAGGTCGTAGGCGCGGCTGGCGTCCTGCAGCATCCATTCGACCATCAGCTTCGAGCGGCCATAGGGCGAAATCGGGCTGAGCGGCGCGTCCTCGGCCACCGGCTCGGCGGAGGTCTCGCCGTAGACGGCGGCGGTCGAGGAAAAGATGAAGTGCTTGACGCCACCCTCGACGGCGCTGCGGATCAGGCTGAGCGCCTTGGCGGTGTTGTTGTCATAATAGCCGAGCGGATCGCTGAGCGACTCGGGCACGACGATCTTGGCGGCGAAATGGGCGATGGCGTCGACGCCGTGCTCGCGAATCAGCCGGCCGACCAACGCGCCGTCGCCAAAATCGCCGGTGACCAGCTCGGCGGGCGGCTGGACCGCCCAGGCAAAACCGGTCGAGAGATTGTCGAGGACCACCACCTTCTCGCCCGCGTCCAGCAGCCCGAGCGTCATATGACCGCCGATGTAGCCGGCGCCCCCAGTCACCAAAACCGTCATTTCCGCCCCCGTCCGGCCTTGCGGGCCGCCCGTTATTTTGACAAATCCATTCCAAGCGGCGAGCCAAGTTCGCCAAGCGGAACCTAATAGGGCGGAATACACTTAGATCGGCGGGCTGACTACAATTTCGCTCGCCGCTCTGCTCGCGCCACGCGGACGGTCACTTACCCGAAAGGCTTTCTCTCGATGCGTAAACCCATCCGCAAGGCGGTTTTGCCAGTCGCCGGTCTTGGCACGCGATTTCTGCCCGCGACCAAGGCCGTGCCCAAGGAGATGCTGACTGTCGTCGATCGGCCGATCTTGCAGCACGTCGTCGATGAGGCGCGCGAGGCGGGTGTCGAGAAATTCATCTTCGTCACCGGACGCAACAAGGGTGTCATCGAGGACCATTTCGACATCGCCTACGAACTCGACGACACGCTGCGCCGGCGCGGCAAGCTCGAGGCGATCGCCGCCCTGCAAGCCGACATGCTGCCCGAGGGCGCGGCGAGCTTCACCCGCCAGCAGGCGCCGCTCGGCCTCGGCCACGCCGTCTGGTGCGCGCGCGATCTTGTCGGCGACGAGCCGTTCGCGCTGCTGCTGCCCGACATGGTCACCGCCGCTGGGCAGCGCGGCACCCGTTGCCTCGCCCAATGCGTCGAGACCTATCAGCAGTTCGGCGGCAACGTCGTCTCGCTGGAAGAGATTCCGGAGTCGGAAACGCGCTACTATGGCGTCGCGGCGATCGGCGCCGACAATGGCCATTCGCTTGAGATCACCGGCATGGTCGAGAAGCCGGCGCCTGGCACTGCGCCTTCGAACCTGATCATTTCCGGCCGCTACATTCTTCAGCCCGAGATCTTTGACTTGCTCGAAAAGGTCGAGAAGGGCGCCGGCGGCGAAATCCAACTCACCGACGGCATGAGCGAACTTGGTAAGCGCCAGTCGTTCCACGGCGTGCGGTTCGATGGCCGCACTTACGACTGCGGCTCCAAGCTCGGCTTCCTGATCGCCAACATCGCCTTCGGCCTCGAGCGCGATGACCTCGCGCCGGCGCTCAGGGCCGAATTGAAGAAGATGGGGCTGTAGCGCCCTAGCGCTGCAAACGCAGGCCGAGCATGAAGACGTCGGCGACATAGTTCGAGTCTGGGACGTTCGAGACATAGATCTGCCGGCTGGCGCTCGCCTTGAGCACGAGATCGCGCGAGATGTGGTACTCGGCGCGCACCCCGAGCGTCGCGTTGGAATCGCGCTGATCGACGCCGACATAATTGTCGCCGGTCCAGCTCCCTGTCGCTCCCAGCGTGATGGCGCGCGTCAGCTCGTGGGCGACGTCGAGCGAATAGGTCCGGGTCACCGCGCCCGAGGCGCCGGCGATCACCGCGTCGCCGAGCGTTGTCTGCGCCTTGCCGGTCACCGTGGTCAGCGCGGTGGGCGACCAGATCAACGAGGCGTCGAACAGTGGCGCGCTGAAATTGGGCAGGCGCGGATCGGCGTAGGTGCGCGCGCCATAGCCAAAGCTCGCTTCGCCGGTCAGTTGCCGGGTGAAGGCGAGCGTTGCGCCAGCCAGTCCCTGCCAACCGTCGGAATTGCGGTCGTAGCCGGTGTAGTCGATGGCGGCGTCGTAGCGGCGCGCGTCGGCGTCGAGTTCGACGAAGGGCGAGACCGCCTCGGTCAGCCGATAGGAGACGCGCCCGCGCAGGCCCCAGTCGCTGAAGTCGTCGCTGGCGAGATCGACCCCGGTGATGCTCTCGTAGTCGGTGTGGTCCAAGGTCCCATGCAGCGCGACCGTCAGATCGCCAAACTTCTGCGCGCCGCCAATCGTCGCGCCGAAGGTCGAGACCAGCGGATGCTCGGTGGTGTTGGATCCCGGCGTGAGGCCGAGCGAAGAGAGCGTCTGCTCGGCGACGTTGAAGCGCCCCTCGGCGTCGAACGCGAGATCGCGGGTGACGTCGAGCCGCCCGTCGAGCGTCCCCGAGCCGGTCGGCGTGTTGTCGGCGGGCTCGGCGAAATAGTCGGTGTAGCTCCCCTTCAGCAATCCGTGCAGATCGCTGCGCGACCAATCCGATTGCAGCCCCAGTCCCGCCTCGGTGGTCTCGAAGGCCGAGCCTTGATGCGGGCCGACGACCGAACCGGGATTGGAGGCCCAGCCGCCATCTTCTTCGATGTAAGGCGTCAGTTTGAGATCGCCGATCTTGACCCCAAGCGGATCGAACGGCTTGTCGTCGGGCGGCGGCTTGCGTTTGGGCGGCGTCGGCAATGCGGCGACGCTCGGCGCCGGCGGCGCAAGATCGCTGTCGGCCGGGCCGCCGCGCAAGCCGGCGCGTTGGGCGCCTGCGTAGGGCTTCAACGCGGGCAGCTTCTTGTCCGGCGGCTTGCCCGCGGTCTTGGCGAGCTTGGCCTTCGGATTGGACTGATCGTCGGGCGCGACTGGCGGGGCGATGACGGAAGGGACGGCGTCGGGCGCAGCGGCGGGGGTCAGGGGCGCCAGCGGCGGCACGGAATCGGCGAGCGTCTCGCCGCCCCCGCGTAGACCCAGCGCATCTTGTGCGAACGCGGGCGCGGCGAGGGCGCCCAGCGACATCGCCAACGCCAAGGCCAACGCGTCGGGGGCGACGCCTCGGGCGCGGCCAAGCTCGACGAGGCGCGACAACACGAAACCGCTCCTTTCGCCCGCGCGTCGACCGCGGACGGGCGTTTCGAGGGTTAGGCTGGTATGGTTAATGGCGACTTAAACCGCGCCCGCGGAGGCGGCGTTTCGCCCCAAGGGTGCATTGCCGCCCGCCGCTGTGCTAAGAGCGCGCATGACCGCCCCCACGATCGACGCCGTCGCCTCCGCCCTGCGCACGATTTCCTTTGAACAACAAGGCCTTGAGGCGATGGCCGAGGCGCTGCGGGCCCCCGGCGAGGACGGGCTCGGGGCAGCCTTCCGCCGCGCCGTCGAGACCATTGCCGCCGCCTCGGGACGGGTGATCGTCACCGGCCTTGGCAAATCGGGCCATGTCGCGCGCAAGATCGCCGCGACGCTGGCCTCGACCGGCCAGCCGGCGATGTTCGTCCACGCCGCCGAGGCGAGCCACGGCGATCTCGGCATGGTGCAGAACGGCGATGTCGTGCTCGCCATCTCCTGGTCGGGCGAGACGGTCGAACTGGCGGTGGTCATCACCTACGCCAAACGCTTCGCCATTCCGCTGATCGCCATCACCGCCAAAGCCGACAGCGCGCTTGGCCGCGAGGCTGACGTGCTGCTCTGCCTGCCCAATGCGCAGGAGGCCTGCCCCAACGGCCTCGCGCCGACCACCTCGACCACCATGCAACTCGTCATCGGCGACGCGCTGGCGATCGCCTTGCTCGCCGGCAAGGATTTTAGCGCCCGCGATTTCCATACCCTCCACCCCGGCGGCAAGCTCGGCGCCAAGCTCGCCTATGTGCGCGACGTGATGCACCGCGGCGAGCGCATCCCGCGCATCCGCGTCGGGGCGCGGATGGCCGAGGCGATCGTCGAGATGACCACCAAGGGCTTCGGCTGCGTCGGCGTGTTCGACGAGGCCGGGAGCCTGGTCGGCATCATCACCGATGGCGATTTACGCCGGCACTTGCGCGCGCGCCTGATCGTCGACACGCCGGTCGAGGAGGTGATGACCCGCTCGCCCCGCACCATCCCGCCCGACGCGCTGGTCGCCGAGGCGCTGGAGCTGATCAGCCGCAAGATCTCGGCGCTGCTGGTGGTCGAGGCGGACCAAGTCGTCGGCATCATCCACTTCCACGACCTGCTGCGGATCGGCGCGGCGTGAGGGGTTGTGGGCGGCTCGCGGCCGTCCTTGCCTTGCCCGCCCCGCTATGGCAAAAGCCGCCCGTTCGCTGCGGCCTTAAGGCCGGGCAAAGGCTGCAGTAGCTCAGTGGTAGAGCACTCCCTTGGTAAGGGAGAGGTCGAGAGTTCAATCCTCTCTTGCAGCACCATTTCCCTTCTCGGCGTCGTTCATCGCTTCGGCACGCCGAGCCAGATCACGTGCCGCGAGCCCCCGCGCGCTCCCCGGGCGCGCACGCGCTTGTCCTCGACCGAAAAGCCCGCCTTTTCGAACCTTTGCGCGAATGCGCGGTCTGGGCCCTGCGACCACACGGCGAGCACCCCGCCCGGAGATAGCGCCGCGCGCGCCGCCGCCAAACCCCGTAGCGAATAGAGACCGTCGTTGGCCGATTGCGTCATGCCCTCCGGGCCATTGTCGACATCAAGCAGGATCGCGTCGTAACGCGGCTTGGCGGCGCGAATTCGCGCGGCGACATCGGCCTCGACAAGCTCGACTCTCGGGTCGTCGAGGCACCCGCCGAACAGCTCCGCCATCGGCCCCCTCGCCCAGCGCACGACTGCGGGAATCAATTCGGCGACGACGATCCGCGCGTCGGCGCCGAATGCGCCGAGCGCCGCGCGCAAGGTGAAGCCCATGCCAAGCCCGCCGATCAAGACCAGCGGCTTCGGGCGGCCTTTCAATTTTTCGGCCGCGAGCGTCGCCAGCGCCTCCTCCGATGCGAACAGCCGCGACGTCATAAGTTCCGCAACGCCGAGCTTGATGGAAAACTCGTGTCCCCTGCGCATCAACCGCAGCTCGCCACCCTGAGGCACGGAGGCGCGGTCGAGTTCTATCCAGGGGATCATGGGTCGCCGGTCGGCGTGATCGTCGCGTTTTCGACCATCAGGATGACGCTGCGTTCGGGTGCGCGCGTGCAGTGCATCACGCCCTTGGGAACGACGAAGCCCTGGCCGGGCAGGAGATCGACCGACCGGCCTTCGAGGTCGATGATGAACTTGCCGTTCAGGCAAAAGAAAAATTCGTCGTCGTTATCGTGCTTGTGCCAGTGATATTCGCCCTGCATGACGCCGACACGCACAACCGAATCATTGACCTTGCACAAAGTCTGATTGAACCACTGATCGGTGACGGCCTTGGCCAATTGATTGACGTCGATCAGCGACAGCGGATCGAACTTGATGTCGAGCAGCGTCATGTAGGGATAGGGCTTCTGTTCCGCCATCGTCCAAGACCTCTGTTGGCGCCTTCAGGCGGGCGCGCAGGGCCGCCCCACTGAGTTGGCGGCCGGCGTCGTTCTCCCCTAAGCCCTCAGCCGGTAGCCGGTGCGAAAAATCCACATCAGAACGACCAAACACCCGGCAATGAACAGTCCGGTGAACACGAGGCTCGCTTCGATGCTGACATCGCCGACGCCGTAGAAGCTCCAGCGGAAGCCGCTGACGAGATAGACCACCGGATTGAACAGGCTCACGCCGCGCCAGAACGGCGGCAGCATGTCGATCGAATAGAACGAGCCGCCGAGGAAGGTGAGCGGCGTCAGGATCAGCGCCGGCACGATATTCAATTGTTCGAACGATTCTTCGCCCAAATGCCGATGATGAACCCGAACAGGCTGAAGGCGACCGAGGTCAGGACGAGGAAGGCGGCCATCCAGAACGGATGCAGGATCGTCACGCTGACGAACAGGTTGGCGGTCGCCAGGATGATCAGGCCGATGACGACCGACTTGGTCGTCGCCGCGCCGACGTAAGCCAGCACCGCCTCGATCGCCGACATCGGCGCCGACAGCAGCTCGTAGATGGCGCCGGTGAACTTGGGAAAGTAGATGCCGACCGATGCGTTCGACACGCTTTGGGTCAGCAGCGACAACATAATCAGGCCCGGCACGATGAAGGCGCCGTAGCTGACGCCGCCGACCTGGCTGATGCGCGAGCCGATCGCGCCGCCGAAGACGACAAAATAAAGCGCCGTGGTGATGACTGGCGAGACGACGCTCTGAAACAGCGTGCGCAGCGTGCGCCGCATCTCATTGCGGTAGATCGCCCACACGCCGGGCGCGTTGAACGGGATGCTGGTCATGAGCGCTTGGCCTCCACGAGGCTGACGAAAATGTCTTCGAGCGTCGAGTTCGACGTCTCCAAATCTGAATAGCCGACGCCGAGAGCGTCGAGCCTATGCAACAGCGCGGGCATCCCGGTGTCGGCGGCCTTGGCGTCGAAATCGTAGACCAGCCTGCCGCCGCTGGGGTCAAGCGTGAGCGACCATTCGGAGAGTTCCGGCGGCAAGGCGGCCATCGGCGTTTTCAACGTCAGCGAAAGGTGGCGTTTGCCGAGCCGGCGCATCAGTGCGACTTTGTCTTCGACCAACACGAGCTTGCCGTCGCTCATCACGCCGATCCGGTCGGCCATCTCTTCCGCTTCTTCGATATAGTGCGTCGTCAGAATGATCGTGACGCCGCCTTCGCGCAGTTTGCGCACCAGCGCCCACATGTCGCGGCGCAGATTGACGTCGACGCCGGCGGTCGGCTCATCGAGAAACAGCACGTCGGGCTGGTGACTGAGCGCCTTGGCGATCATGGTGCGGCGTTTCATGCCGCCCGACAGCTCGACCACGCGCGCGTCGCGCTTCTCCCACAGCGACAGGTCCTTGAGCAGGCCCTCGAGAAAGGCGTTGTCAGGCGCTTTGCCGAACAGGCCGCGCGAGAGGCGGACATTGGCCCAGACGGTCGAAAAGATGTCGAGCGCGATCTCCTGCGGCACCAGACCGATCCGCGCGCGCGTCGAGCGATATTTCAACACATTGTCTTCGCCCCCGACCAGCACCTCGCCACCCGACTTGTTGACCGAGCCGCAGATAATCGAGATCAGCGTCGTCTTGCCGGCGCCGTTGGGGCCCAGCAGCGCGAAAATCTCGCCTTGGGCGATTTCGAGGTTGATGTCGTCAAGCGCCTTCAGGCCGCTGGCGTAGACCTTCGAGACATGGGCGACGGACAGAATGGGCGGCATTCGGGTCTCCGAGACAGGCGCAAAATTGGGCTCAACAGTGGGGCGGGCCTCCGCGCCCGCCTTGCAGCCAGGCAAGCGCGGAGGTCCGCCCCACTAAACTCCATGGGACCCCTACTTGGGCGCCGCCAGGCGCCGACGGTAGTCCCTAATTGAGCTGAAATCCGCAATCCACCTGCAGATCGACGCCGTTGACGCCGGCATTGTCCATCAGGAAGAACACGGCGTGGATGACCTCGTCCATGGTGACGAGGCGCCCGCCGGGCGTGCGCGAGCGAAACGATTCGACGACCGCCGCGGCCTGTGGCGATGCGGCGGCGCGGCGGGCCCAGCGCGGCGAATCGCCGACGACGCCGGGCGAGATGCCGTTGACGCGGATCGGCGCGAGTTCGAGCGCGAGCGTGCGCGTCATGCCGACGACGCCGCCGTTGACGACCGACACCATCAGGCTGCCGGGATAGGGCCGGAGCTTGGCGAGGCCGCCGAAGAACACAATCGAGGACGTCGGCTTGAGCTTGGGCAGCGCGGCGTTGACCACTTCGAGATAGGCGACCAGCTTGACATGAGCCGACTGGCCCCAATCCTTGGCGTCGAGCGTGCGTACCGACGCGTTGCCGGGATGGACCGGCGTCAGCGCGATATGGTCGATTGGCCCGAGGTCGGAGAGCGCCGAGGCGATCGAGGCTGAATCGAGGAGATCGAGCGCGACGCCTTTGACGCCGGCTCCGATCGAAGCCGCGACGGAGGCGGCGCGCCCGGCGCCGCGGCCGGTGATCGTCACTTTGCAGCCGAGCGCATGCGCGCCTTGCGCAAGGGCGAGACCGATTCCATCGCAGCCGCCGACGACGACAATATGGTCACTGGCCTTCGGCATTGTACGCGCTCCCTTTCATTTCCCCGCCTCGTCGCCGGCGACGATGCGCAAATTACGCGCCTCCGCGCAAGCGCCGGAGCGGAAGACATAGACGCCGGTCTGCTTGACCTCGGCGTCCTCGATCGATCGCGACACCTCCGCCGAGTATTCGGCGATGCAGTCGAGCCGGTCGAGCGCGAGATAGCTGCGGCGCGGATCGCCGATCAGCACCAGCGCGCCGCGCCGCGCCAGGCTTTCGAGCCAATCGGTCGCAGCTTCCGCCATGTCGCGCTCATAGGCGATGTCGCCGGCCAGTACGACGTCCCAGCCGAGGTCGCGCCCGACCAGGTCTTCGTTCACGATCTCGATGGCGACGCCGTTCTCGGCTGCGTTAATGGCGATGGCGGCGCGGGCGAATTCGTCGATGTCGCAGGCTTCGACGCGCGCGGCGGCGGCACGGGCGGCGGCGATCGCCACCAAGCCCGAGCCCGAAGCGAAATCGAGCACGCGCCGGCCGGCGACAGTCTCGGGCCAGTCGCCGATGTAGCGCGCCAGCGCCTGTCCGCCCGCCCAGGCGAAGGCCCAGAACGGCGGCGGCAGGCCGTGCGTCTGCAGCGCGTCTTCGGTTTGCATCCACAGCGCGACCGCTTCGTCGGCGAGATGCAACCGCAGTTCGGGAACCAGCGCGGGCGAGGAGAGCAGCGTATTCGCCCGAATGAAGGCGGCACGATCGAGCAGAGGCGCGCTCATCTCGGGTCGCGCAAAGCGCAGATCACTGCACGCCTAGCTGCTTGAGACGCAGCGCCACCGAACGCGCGTGGCCGCCGAGGCCCTCCGCTTCACCCAGAGTCACCGCGGCGGGCCCGAGCGCGGCGAGCGACTTGGCGTCGCACTTGAGGATCGAGGTGCGCTTGACGAAGTCGTTGACGCCGAGCCCGGAGGAGAAGCGCGCCGAGCGCGAAGTCGGCAGCACGTGGTTGGAGCCGCCGACATAATCGCCGATCGCCTCGGGCGTGTAGGGGCCGATGAAAATCGCGCCGGCGTTGGCGATCTTTTGCGAGAGCGCCTCGGCGTCGCGGGCGATGATTTCGAGATGCTCGGGCGCGAGCCGGTCAATCAATGGGATTGCTTTGGCAAGACTGGGAACAAGGATGATCGCGCCAAAATCGCGCCAGCTTGCGCCGGCAATCGCGGCGCGCGGCAGCGTGGCGAGCTGGGCTTGCAGCGCGGCGGCGACCGCTTGGGCGAGCGCGGGATCGTCGGTGACCAGGATCGACTGCGCCGCCTGGTCATGCTCGGCCTGGGCGAGCAGGTCGGCGGCGACGAACTCGGGATCCGCGCTGGCGTCAGCGAGCACGACGACTTCCGAGGGGCCGGCGATCATGTCGATGCCGACGACGCCGAACACCCGCCGCTTGGCGGCGGCGACATAGGCGTTGCCGGGGCCGACGATCTTGTCGACCGGCACGAGGCTCTCGGTTCCATAAGCGAGCGCGGCGATCGCTTGCGCGCCGCCGATGCGGTAGATTTCGCTCACCCCCGCGATCTTGGCCGCGGCGAGCACCAGCGGATTGAGTTTCCCCTCGGGGAACGGCGCCACCATCGCCAGGCGCCGGCAGCCGGCGACCTTGGCCGGCGCGGCGTTCATGATCACCGAGGAGGGATAGCTCGCCGCTCCGCCCGGCACGTAGAGGCCGACCGAATCGATCGGACGCCAGCGCCAGCCGAGTTGGACGCCGAGCTCGTCGACGAACGAGACGTCGCTGGGCGCCTGGCGGCGATGATAGGCGAGCACGCGCTCGTGCGCGAATTCCAGCGCCTTGAGCGCCGCCGGGTCACAGGCGGAAACCGCCGCCTCGATCTCGGCTGCAGCGACGCGCAGGCCCGAGCGCGACAGATCGATGCGGTCGAAACGCAGCGTGTAGTCGATCAGCGCCGCGTCGCCGCGCGCGCGCACCTCGGCGATGATCGCGCCTGCGGCGGCGTCGACGTCGAGCGCCGCTTCGCGCTTGCCTTCGAGCAGCGCGCGGAAACGCGACTCGAAATCCGCCGCGCCCATGTCGAGGGTGACCGCCATCGTCCGCTCCCGCAAACTCGACTTAGATCGACTCAGACCGATTCGGCGCTGGTCAGCGCGTGGCCGGGGCATTCGTGCGCCGGGCGGCGCGGGCCGATGTCGCTGAGCTCGACCTCAAGGCATTCGACTTCGAGGCGCACCACCGCGCCGTCGGCGAAGGCGAGCATCACCATGCCGGAGGGCGGGTCGGTCTTCTCGAATGTCATCGCCAGCAGGTTGAGCACCCGGCCTTCCTCGCCCTCATCGAGACCGAGATGCGACACCTTGAGCACGCGCTCGAAGCGCAGCACCGCGCCGACGCGCTCAGCCGCGCCGCTCTTGGAGGCCGCCCAGTCGTAGCGCAAGCCGCTGATCACGAAGCGCTTCTGAGCCGGCAGCCAGTGCAGATCGGCGCGACGCAGACAGGTGTCCTGCGCGTGCGCCGAAATCACGCCGAGACCTTCGCGGTCGAGCGCGATCAGCTTGAGCATTTCGGCCGTGCGCATCATCGCGTCAGCCCGAGATGCGTTCGATGTCGGCGCCACAGGCGGCGAGCTTTTGCTCGAGCCGCTCGAAGCCGCGATCGAGGTGGTAGACGCGGTTGACCGTCGTCTCGCCGTCGGCGGCGAGCGCGGCGATCACCAGCGACACCGAAGCGCGCAGATCGGTCGCCATAACCGGCGCGCCGGCCAGCCGGTCGACGCCCTCGACGATCGCGGTGTCGCCCTCCAGCTTGATGCGCGCGCCAAGGCGCGCCAATTCCTGGACGTGCATGAAACGGTTCTCGAAGATCGTCTCGGTGATGCGCGAGACGCCGCGCGCGCGCGTCATCAGCGCCATGAACTGCGCCTGCAGATCGGTCGGGAAGCCGGGAAACGGCGCGGTCGAGACATCGACCGGCCCGATGCCGGCGCCATTGCGAGTCACCCGCACGCCGCGATTGTCGCTCGAAACATGCGCCCCGGCGAGCGAGAGCGCGTCGAGCGCATTCTGGAACAGATCGGGGCTGACGCCTTCGAGCAGAATGTCGCCACCCGTCATCGCCACCGCGGTCGCATAGGTGCCCGCCTCGATGCGATCGGGCAGCACCCGATGGCGCGCGCCGCCAAGCCGTGCAACGCCGGCAATCTCGATCGAAGGCGTTCCCGCGCCCTTGATGCGCGCGCCCATCTTGTTCAGGCAATCGGCGAGGTCTTTGACCTCCGGCTCGCACGCCGCGTTGGTGATCAGGGTCGAGCCGTGGGCGAGCGCGGCCGCCATCATCGCGACATGCGTACCGCCGACCGTCACCTTGGGAAATTCAATCTCGGCGCCGTGTAGCCCCTTGGGCGTCCGCGCGACGACGTAACCGTTCTCGATCGCGATCTCCGCGCCGAGGCGTTCGAGCGCCATCAGCAACAGATCGACCGGCCTGGTGCCGATCGCGCAGCCGCCCGGCAGCGAGACCCGCGCTTCGCCCATGCGCGCCAGCAGCGGCGCGACCACCCAGAAGCTCGCCCGCATGCGCGAGACGAGATCATAGGGCGCGGTCGTGTCGACGATCGTCTTGGCGCGCAGATGCGCAGTCTGGCCGGCGGTCGCCTCTTCGCCGAGCCGCCTGCCGTCGACCGAATAATCCACGCCGTGGTTGCTGAGGATGCGCACGAGCTGGCTGACGTCCGCGAGCCGCGGCAGGTTTTCGAGCGTCAGCGTCTGGTCGGTCAACAGCGAAGCGATCATCAACGGCAGCGCGGCGTTTTTGGCGCCGGAAATCGGGATCACGCCCTGGAGCTTGGCGCCGCCGCGGATTTGAATGCGATCCATGCCTTGTTCCTTCTCGAGGGCGCGCGCCGGGCCCGGGTTACGAGTTCGGCTCGTCGCTCGCTTCTTGCGGCTGCGATGGCGCGCTCTCGCCGCTCGCCTGCCGCCCGCGCTGTTGCGCCTTGCGACGCTTCAGGTTCTCGCGCAACGCGGCGGCCAGGCGTTCGCGCCGGCGCCGCAATTCGTCGTCCCGCCCGACCATATCGCCTGACTATGCCGCCTCTTGCCGCCGACAGCGCGCTTGATAGGCCGCCCACGGGGAGCGGGCAAGCCAAAACCCCGCGATCGCCGCTAGCCCGCCTTCTCGATCAGGCTCTTGGCCGCCGCCCGCGCCGCGCCGGTGATTTCCGCGCCCGCCAGCATGCGCGCGATCTCCTCGCGGCGCGCCATGGGATCGAGCGAGAGCACCTGGGTCGCGACCCGTTCGCCCTTGCCGACTTCGTTTTTGACGATCTGAAAATGCTGATGCGAGCGCGCGGCGACCTGGGGCGCGTGGGTGACGGCGAGCACCTGCGCCTTGGCGGCGAGGCGCGCAAGCCGCTGGCCGATCGCGTCGGCGACCGCGCCGCCGACGCCGGTGTCGATTTCGTCGAACACCAGGGTCGGCGCGGTGCCGCGCTCGGCGAGCGAAACCTTCAGCGCGAGCAGGAAGCGCGCCAATTCGCCGCCCGAGGCGACCTTCATCAGCGGGCCGGGACGCGAGCCGGGGTTGGTCTGCACGCAGAATTCGGCGCGATCGTAGCCATCGGGCGAGACCTGCGTTTCGTCGCGGGTCGATTCGACGGCAAAGCGCGCCCGCTCGAGTTTCAGCGCCGGCAACTCGCCATTGACGGCGCTTTCGAGTTCGCGCGCGGCGGCGGCGCGCGCCTTGGACAGCGCGGCGGCCGCCAAGGCGTAGGCGAGCGCGGCGGCGCGCGCCTCGGCCTCGAGCGCGGCGATGCGCTCTTCGCCGGCGCCGAGATCGGCGAGTCTCGTCGGCGAATTTGTGCGCCAGCGCCGCGAGGCTCTCGACCGGCGACCGTATATTTGCGCGCCATGCCGCGCAGAGCGAACAGCCGCTCTTCGCATCGTTCGAGCTCGCGCGGATCGAAGTCGCAGGCGGCGAGCGCCGTCTCGACCGCCTGGGTGGCGCTCTCCAGCGCCTGCATCGCTTCGTCGAGCGCCTGCACGCTCGGCTCGATCAGGGTCGGCGCCTGCGGCATGCGGCGCTGCAGCCGGCGCGAAATCGCCGCCAGGACCGGCAGGATCGCCGAGTCGCCCGACAGATTGTCATGCGCTTCGCGGATATCGGCGGCGACTTTCTCGCCCTGCATCATGCGCTGGCGGCGCTCGGCGAGCGCTTCCTCCTCGCCCGGTTGCGGGTCGAGCTTGGTCAGCTCCTCGTGGGCGTGGCGCGCGAAGTCGGCCGCCTGGCGCGCCGCGGCGACACGGGCGCGCTCGGCCGCCAGCGTCGCCTCGATCTCGCGCAGCAAAACGCAGGCGGCGCGGGTCGTCTCGCACAGCGCGCCATGGCCGCCATAGGCGTCGACCAGCGCGCGATGGGTGGAGGCGTCGAGCAGCGCGCGCTCGTCGTGCTGGCCGTGAATTTCGACCAGGCCCGCGGCGAGCGCGCGCAGCGTTTGGGCGCTGACGCTCTGATCGTTGACGAAAGCGCGCGTGCGCCCGTCGGCGAATTGGACGCGCCGCAGGATCAGCTCGCCCTCGGCGCGCGATGTCCTGCTCGGCGAGCGCGTGCGAACGATTGCATGGCCGGGCGGCAGGTCGAAGGCGGCCGTGACCTGGCCCTGGCTCTGCGCCGTGACGCACCAGCGCGCCGTCGCCGCGCGCGCCCAGCGCCAGCGACAGAGCGTCGAGCAGGATCGATTTGCCGGCGCCGGTCTCGCCGGTAAGGATGTCAACCCGCGCGGAAAATTCGAGATCCAACTGGTCGATCAGCACGATGTCGCGGATCGAAAGCCGGGCGAGCATGAAGATACGATCTCAGCCGATCAGGACGGAACCACGGTGTGGTAGATCTTGGAAATCCAGGATTGCTGGTTTTCCTTGGGCGACAGGCCGCCGCCCTTCAGCAGGTCGTAGGCGTCCTTATACCACTCGCCGTCGGGAAAGTTGTGGCCGAGCACGGCCGCGGCGGTCTGCGCCTCGTCGGTGATGCCGAGACCGAGATAGGCCTCGGTCAGACGATAGAGCGCCTCCTCGGTGTGGCGCGTGGTCTGGAACGAGGTCAGGACGTTGCGGAAGCGGTTGATCGCAGCGGTGTAATTGTGCCGGTTGAGATAGAAGCGGCCGATCGACATCTCTTTGCCGGCGAGCTGATCCGACGTCACCTGGATCTTGTATTTCGCGTCGCTCGACATATTCGGAGGTCGGATATTCCTTCACCACCCTCTCGAACGCGGCGAGCGCCTTGCCGGCGCGCTCCTGGTCGCGGGAAATGTCGGGGATCTGGTTGTAGTAGGCGCTTGCCTCGAGATAGAGGGCGTAGGACGCTTCGGTCGACTTCGGATAGAGCTTGACGTAGCGCTCGGCCGACGTCTCGGCGCTGTCGTAGTCGCCGCCCTCGAACTGCGCGTAGGTCGTCATCAGCAGACCTTTGCGAGCCCAGTCGGAATCGGGATATTTCTCGCCGAGATCGGTGAACTTCTTGGCCGCGTCCTGCGGCGCGCCGCCGGCGAGCTGCGCCAAGCCCTGGTCGTAGGCCTTGCTGGCCGGCACGTCGGGCTCGATGACCATCTTGTACTTCTGGGCGCCGAACGGGTTGAAGTCGTCGAACATCGAGCAAGACGCCAGCGAGGCCGCCGCGCAGGCGATCAGCAGGCCGCGCGCGCCGCAGGCGAGAACGGACGCTCGGATATTCGAGGCGGCGAAGGTCATGCTGTGAACTCGGATGTTGCGTAACGCGAACGACGGTCTCGACGCGCTCTTTACCTCACCGCGCGTCGGCGCGCCACTCGGCGGCTCGCCGGCTCGCGGCCCGGCTTCAAAAGGAGGGCGCCATTAGAGGAAAGGATTGTGGCGCCGAGGCGGCAAATCGGCCAATCGGAAGCGCGAATCGCACTGGCGAAGCTGGACGGGAATCCGTGCAGGAGCCTCAGTCGGCGTTGAGCGCGTAAGCGGTGGCGACGCGGCCGATCGCCCCGGCGCCGACTGCGTAGACCTTGCGCGGCGCGCCGTCGACGATCTCGTAAGCCTTGCGGTCGGCGAACAGCGCCGAGAGCATCATCGCGTTGACCTTGTGGCCGGGCCGGTAGGAATGGTAGCCGCCGATAATCGGCGCGCCAGCGAGGGCGAGATCGCCGATCGCGTCGAGCGCCTTGTGACGGACGAACTCGTCGGCGTAGCGCAGGCCTTCGGGATTGAGGATGGCGTCGCCGTCGAGGGCGACCGAATTTTCCAGCGAGGAGCCGAGGGCGAAGCCCGCCTGCCAGAGCTTCTTGACGTCGCTGACGAAACCGAAGGTGCGGGCGCGCGCGATCTCTTTGCGGAAGACCGTCGGATCGAGGTCGAAGGCGCGGCGCTGGCGGCCGATCGTCACTGCTTCAAAATCAATCTCGATGTCGAGGCGCAGACCACGTCCGCCTGGCTTGAGCTCGGCGTAGGCGGCGCCGTTCTCGACCCGGAGCGATCGCAGTACGCGGATGAACCGCCGGGGCCGCGCCTGAAAGGAGAGGCCGACCGAATCGATCGCCTCGACGAAGTGGGCGGCCGAGCCGTCCATGATCGGAACTTCCGGGCCGTCGATCTCGACCAGCGCATTGTCGACGTTGAGGCCAGCGAAGGCGGCCATCAGATGTTCGACGGTCGCGACCGCCGCGCCGGTCGAGTCGCCAAGCACGGTGCACAGAGAGGTCTGGGTTACGTTCGACCATTTCGCCTCGATGAGGCGCTCGCGCCCGTCGGGCAGGCCAGTGCGAAGAATGACGATGCCAGAATCGACGTCAGCGGGATGAATGACAACGCGAGCGGGTTCTGCGGAATGGACCCCGAAACCGCGAATCTCGACACGGTCGCGCAGCGTCGTCTGAAAGCCAGATTTCATATAACCCTAATCCCCACAGAAACCCCGGCTGGCGTTTTGTCTCTACGACATTGTTCGACGTCTACCGCGTCGTCTCGTCGTTCGCCCCGGCCAATTTCCGCCTCCGGCGTTCCCCGTCAGCGTCACATTTCGGGGTGCAAGATAAGGCGCGGGCCCGCCGATGGCCAAATCACCTTTCGTGAATGAAAGTTACATGACTCAGCGATCATGGTTTCTATTTTTATAACAATACGTTAATCGCAAACTTGCCTGGGGGAAACTCGCCCTTTCGCGGTGACGAAAAACGGCCGCGGCGGGGCCGCGGCCGTAAAAAACGCCAATTCGCCGATTCGTTTAGTTGGATTGCCGGCGCAAAAACGCCGGAATCTCGAGCTGGTCGTCTTCGAGCGACGCGGGGCGCCCTGCGACGCGGCCGTGCGGATCGAGCTGACCCTGAGCCGGGCGCGAGGGGGCCGGGCGCGCTTGCGGACGCCCGTATTCGGCGTGCAGCGCGGCCGCGCTCGGGCGCGGCGCGGCGACCGGCGGGGCGATCGCGCGAGGCGCGGCGGGCGCATCCTCGTGGCGGCTGATGCCGAAGGCGGCGAGCTTCTCCAGCAAGGATCGGCGGCGCGTCTCGATCGCGGGAGGCGCGTTGGGCGCGTCGCCGCGATGGGCGCGGAGCTGCGTCTGGGCGATCGGGGGCAGATCGTCGATCTGCGGCATGCGCGGCGCGCGCAAGGCAGGTTGCTCGGGCGCCGGCGGGATAAACTCCTCCTCCTCGAACTGCTCTTCCTCCTGCTCGACGGGCGCCGGCTCGGAATAGGCGACGTGCCTCGGGGCGGCGGGCCGGATCTCGACTTGAGCCGCGGGCGGAGCCGGTTCGGCCGGCGCTGCGGCGGGGATCGCCGCGGGCAACGGGCGCGGAATGGCGCGCGTGCGCGCCGGCCCCTCGACCCGCAGCGGCGTGACCGGCTCGATCTTGTCGATCGCGGCCTGGTCGATGCCGGTCGCCACCACCGAGACGCGCACGACGCCGTCGAGCGCGGAATCGAAGGTCGCGCCCAGGATGATGTTGGCGTCTTCGTCGACTTCCTGACGGATGCGGCTCGCCGCCTCGTCGACCTCATAGAGGGTGAGGTCGTTGCCGCCGGTGATCGAGATCAGCAGCCCGCGCGCGCCGCTGCATCGAGGTCTCGTCGAGCAGCGGATTGGCGATCGCGGCCTCGGCGGCCAGCACCGCGCGGCGCTCGCCGGTCGCTTCGCCGGTGCCCATCATCGCCTTGCCCATTTCGCTCATGATCGAGCGCACGTCGGCGAAGTCGAGGTTGATCAGGCCTTCCTTGACCATCAGGTCGGTGATGCAGGCGACGCCCGAATAGAGCACCTGGTCGGCCATCGCGAAGGCGTCGGCGAAGGTGGTCTTCTCGTTGGCGACGCGGAACAGGTTCTGGTTGGGGATGACGATCAGCGTGTCGACGCTCTTTTGCAGCTCGCCGATGCCGCCGTCGGCGAGGCGCATGCGCCGCTGGCCCTCGAAGTGGAAGGGCTTGGTGACGACGCCGACGGTGAGGATGCCGAGCTCGCGCGCGATGCGGGCGATCACCGGCGCGGCGCCGGTGCCGGTGCCCCCGCCCATGCCGGCGGTGACGAAGGCCATGTGCGCGCCGGCGAGGTGATCGCGAATCTCCTCGATGCGCTTCCTCGGCAGCGGCGCGCCCGACTTCCGGCTTCGAGCCGGCGCCCAGGCCCTCGGTGACCTGCATGCCCATCTGGATGATGCGTTCGGCGCGCGAGGACGCCAGCGCCTGCGCGTCGGTGTTGGCGACGACGAAGTCGACGCCCGACAGCCCGGACACGATCATGTTGTTGACCGCGTTGCCGCCGGCGCCGCCGACCCCGACAACGATGATGCGGGGCTTGAGTTCCCGGAGTTCCGGCGCCTTTAGATTGATCGACATAGCTGGCCTCATCTCTTGGACGCCCGCTGGCGCCGGATTAAACGTTTGCGGCATTCACTTGCACTGCGCCGCCCTGCACTCGCGCCGCGCCGCCCTTCGTGGACGCCGCGCGTCAAAAGCTTTCCTTCAACCATTTACCCACTCGCGCGACATAGCCGGCGTCGTCGTCGGAAGCGCGATCGGCGCGCCCCGGCTCGAAATGCTCGATCCCCGCCACCTGCGGATAGACCAGCAGGCCGACCACCGCCGCGAAGGCGGGGCTCTTGGCCGATTCGGGCAGGCCCTCGACGCCGAGCGGGCGCCCGATCCGGGCCTGACTGGAGACGATCGCGCGCGCCAGTTCCGGCAGGCCGGTGAGCTGGCAGCCCCCGCCCGTGAGCACCAGCCGTCGCCCGGCGTGAATGCCGAACCCGGCCGCTTTCAGCCGATCGCGCGTGAGTTCGAGAATCTCTTCGACCCGCGGCCTGATGATGCGCACGAGTTCGGACTTGGGCAGATGGGTCGAATGGTCCATGTCGTCGCCGACCCGCTGAACCGCGATCGAATCGCGCTCGTCGGAGGGCGAAGCGATGCAGGCGCCGTAGAGCGTCTTGAGCCGCTCGGCGTCGGCCATGCTGACCGACAGGCCGCGCGCGATATCCATGGTGATGTGGACGCCGCCGACCGCAACGGCGTCGACATGGATCATCCGGCCGCCGGCGAAGACCCCGATTGTCGTCGAGCCGCCGCCGAAATCGACCACCGCCGCGCCGAGCTGGACCTCGTCGTCGACCAGCGTCGACAGGCCGGCGGCGTATGGCGTCGCCACCATCGCGCCAACGCGCAGGTGGCAGCGTTCGATCGCCAGCATGAGATTGCGCGCCGCGGCGGCCTCGCAGGTCGCGACATGCATCTCGGCGCCGAGTTCGTCGCCGACCATGCCCTTGGGATCGCGCACGCCGCGCGGCGCCGTCGAGCCAGAAGCCGGTGGGCGCCGCATGCAGCACCGCGCGACCGGAATAGGAGCCGGCGGCGGACGCCGCCTCGAGCACCCGGTGAATGTCGCCCTGGCTGACCGCCTTGCCGCGCAGCGCGATCTTGGCGTCGAACAGTTGCGAGGACAGCCGGCCGCCCGACATGTTGACGACGACGCTGTCGACCTCGACCCCCGACATGCGCTCGGCGGCGTCGACCGCGAGGCGGATCGCGCCCTCGGCCGCGTCGAGATCGACGATCGCGCCCGCTTTCACGCCGCGCGAGCGCTGGTGGCCGATGCCGAGCACGCGGCAGCGGTGGGTGCGCTCGGGCAGCGCGGCGGAGAGTTCGATCGGCGTCAGCCGGGCGATCAGGCTGACGATCTTCGAGGCGCCGACGTCGAGTACCGACAGGACGGCCGATTTGCGCGGCGGCAGTTGCCGCATGCGCGGCGTGAGGGGTCTGAAGGTCATGGCGATGCGACCTTCTTGGGTTTGGCCGCCTCGCGCGCCGCCGCCGCCTCTTCCGACAGCCGCGCGAAGACCCGGCCGGGGACGCGCAGATCGACCGAAAGAATGTCGCGTTCGAGAATGCGCGACTGCCGCTGCAACATCAGCAGCGTCGCCATCGCCGAGAGCGGCTCGGCCTCCGGCAGCTTGACGTCGATGCCTGAGCGCATCTTGAGATTCCAGCGCCGGCCGCCGACCAGCACGCCGGCGGCAATCCGCGGGCGCAGTTCCCCCGAAGCGTCGAGCAGCGAGATGAATTCGCCGACGCGTGCGTTGGCGCCCTCGCCGACGACGAACGGCAGCGCCTGGTACTTGTCGCGCATCAAATCGATCACGGTGCCGTCGGCGGCGATCGCGCTGATCTCGCCGTCCTTCTGCCACAGCGCGGCGGGCGTGCGCTCGACGATTTCGATGACGACGCGATCGGGATAGAGCTTGCGCACGCTCGCCTGCTTGATCAGCGGCATCGCCTCGAGCGCCTTGCGCGCCTCGGCGGCGTCAAAAAAGGGCAGCGATGTTTTGGCGTTGACGCCCGCGAGCGTCAGGATTTCAGCTTCGGGAATCTGCGACTGGCCCGAGATCGTCACCGCGGCGATCCCAAAGCCGAGCGAGCGGGCGACATAATCGCCAATGCCGCCTTCCTGAGCGACGAACGCCTGATACTCGCCACCGCGCAGCGCGCCGAGCGCGGCGACGCCCACGAGCAGCGCGCAAGCGAGGACAATACCGAGGCCGCGCGGCGCGGGCTTGGTGAAATGCACCGACCAGCGCGCCGGACCGCGCCGCGCGCGCTCGCCGCGCAGCAGCACGCGCGCGGCGCGGCCGGAGCGCGCGGGACGATGCCCAGCGCCGCCGGGGGCCGCAAGCCGTACGCGCCGCTCAACGATTGCACGAAGCGTCCTCCACCATCCATTCCACCAACTCGCCGAACGACAGGCCGGCATAGGCCGCCATGTCCGGCACCAACGAGGTCTCCGTCATCCCCGGCTGCGTGTTGACCTCCAGGCAGACCAGGTCCCCGGATTCCCCCTTCGACTCATCGAAACGAAAATCGGCCCGGCTCACCCCGCGACAGCCGAGCGCGCGATGCGCCCTCAGCGTCAACTCTTGGACGTCATGGTAAATTTTCGGTTTAATTTTCGCCGGAAGGATGTGCAGAGAGCCGCCCTTGGCGTATTTCGCGTCGTATCCGTAGAATGCCTCGGACACCGGCTGGATTTCGATGACGTCAAAGACCCGTTCGCCCATCACGGCGCAGGTCAATTCCTTGCCATCGACGAATCGCTCGGCGAGCAGGCGCTCGCCATAGGGCCAGTCCTCGCGCCCGACCTCCTGGGGCGGATGGGCGCGGCCCTCCTTGACGATCACCACCCCGAAAGACGAGCCCTCGCTGATCGGCTTGAGCACATAGGGCGGCTCAAGCACGTGGCGGCGCGCCGCTTCGGCGCGATCGACCACGATGCCGTGAGCCACCGGCACGCCGGCGCCCGCGAGCACGAGTTTGGCGAGGTCTTTTTGCATCGCCAGCGCCGAGGCCAGCACGCCCGAATGGGTGTAGGGAATGCTCAAAATCTCCAGCACGCCCTGGATCGTGCCATCTTCGCCGACCTTGCCATGCAGCGCGTTGAAGGCGACGTCGGGCTTCAAATTGGCGAGGACGGCGGCGATGTTGCGATCGACGTCGATGCGGCTGACGCGGTAACCCCGCGCCTCGAGCGCGTCTGCGCAGCCCCGGCCGGAATTGAGCGACACGGGTCGCTCAGCCGACCAGCCGCCCATCAGCACCGCCACATGTTTCAATCGCCCCTCCGAACCCGGCCGCCGGCGTGCGTTAAGGCACAATTAATTCCCGGGCGTTAAGGCCGCGTTAACCCGCCGGGCCTGCGCGAGGCTTGCTAGACGAGAATCGTGGCCCATTTTTTGGGCGGTGGTTAAAGTCCGTCGATGCGTTTGAAAAAGTGATTGGGAACCCGCCTCAGACGGCGCTTCTCAGTGGACAGGCGCCTCCCAAATGCCGCAATGGTCAGCGCATGGAGGCCCCCGTGACCAACAGCCTCAGCCAATCGCCCCCGCCCCCCAATCCGCCTGAGGCAACCCTGCCTGAGGCCGATCGGCTGCCGGGGATTCTCGCCCGCTATCGCGACCCCAAACTCGCCCTGAGCCTCAAAGAGATCGCCGTCACTTTGGCGCCGCTGATCGCGCTCTGGGCGGGCATGTGGGCGCTGATGCACATCAGCTATTGGCTGAGCCTCATCCTCGCCCTGCCGGCGGCGGGATTTCTGGTGCGGCTGTTCATGATCCAGCACGATTGCGGCCACGGCTCGTTCTTCCGCCATCGCGCGATCAACGACTGGGTGGGGCGCGTATTCGGCGTCGTCACGATGACGCCCTACGATTATTGGAAGCGCACTCACGCGGCCCACCACGCGAGCTCGGGCAATCTCGATCATCGCGGGCTTGGCGACATCGATACGCTGACGGTCCGAGAATACCTGAAGCTGAACTGGCGCGGGCGCCTCGGCTACCGCCTCTATCGCCATCCGCTGGTGATGTTCGGCCTCGGGCCGACCTATCTCTTTCTGTTGCAGCATCGCGCGCCCTTCGGCCTGATGCGCGCGGGCTGGACGCCGTGGAATTCGACGATGGCGACCAACGCGGGCATCGCCGCCGTCGTCGCCTTCCTGATGTGGCTGATCGGCCCGGCGCCCTTCCTGATGATTCACGGGCCGATCTTCGTGCTCGCCGCGACGATCGGCGTCTGGCTGTTCTACGTGCAGCATCAATTTGAGGACACACGCTGGGCGCGCGAAACGGATTGGAGCCTACCCGAAGCGGCGTTGCATGGCTCGTCCTATTACGAACTGCCGAGCGTCTTGCGGTGGTTCAGCGCCAACATCGGCATCCACCACGTCCACCACCTGTCGAGCCGCATCCCGTTTTATCGCCTGCGCGAAGTGCTGCGCGACCACCCCGAACTCGGCAAGATCGGCCGCGTGACGCTGTGGCAGAGCCTCGCCTGCGTGAACTTCGCGCTATGGGACGAAGACGCAAAGCGGCTGATTTCGTTCGGCGCGCTGCGCAGGCGCCTGCGCGCGCAGCAGCAGCAGATGTCTCCGGCTACCTGACGCCGCAGAGCACGGCGAGCTTCGCCTAGCGCCGCATGCAATCCGAAGGAGCGGTCATTGCGAGGCGCGAAGCGACGAAGAAATCCGCGCTTCCTTCGTGGCTTTGTGCCCCATGGGTTGCTTCGCTTGCGCTCGCAATGACATCGCCGCAGCGTGCGTCAGCCGCGCTCGCGACCCGTGTCGTCCCAATCAAACGCTTCGCGCATCGCGTCCGGCGTCATGTTGACCAACAGGTCTTGCAGCGAAAATGTTGGCGGGACCGGCTCGATGATCAGCCGCGAGCCGTCCGCGACGATATTGACCTTCTGACCCTCGCTGGCGCCGATCTGCTAGGCCAAGGCACGCGGCAAGCGCAGGCCAAGCGAATTGCCCCATTTGGAAAGCTGGACTTGCATGGCGGGGATTCCGTGCTCATCGGGGCGATCGTTATTCGGCAAGTGAACGTGCGGCTGCTCAGAAAGTCGCCTCGATGTGGAAGGTCAAGGTTGCTTCGGTGGTTGAGTAGCTGCTGGCGATGTTACTTTTGTCGGCGATGCTATTGAGATCGGCATAGCGCCAGCCTCGGTTAGAGGCGAGGCCGGAATTGCAAATGTCGTTTCAAATTCGAGCGACGCAAAAATCAGAAGGACAACGATCAGGACTGCGTACACGAATGCCACTGACAATCGCACCGACCGATAGTCGCGAACGCTTTCCCGGATCGGCCCCTCGCTGAGTTCGTCAACCTCGGACTGAGAGAGAAAGAGATTCAAACGAGTGCGCCAAGCTCGCCGAGCGCGCTTTTGGGTGTGCAGATAACGATGGTTGAGGAACACTTGAATCGAAAAGGAATACACGAGGAAAAGCGCCGCCCCAACTGCCAGCACACCGGCGATCCATTGGTTCGACGCCTTCGATGTATCAGGAAGGATTTTGAGGACGAAGGGTGCGGTAGCAACCGCGAGATCCTTCCAAAGAGCGCTGGCAAGATCCTGCGCTCGTTGGCTGACCTTTTGAGCTTCGTCGGATACGGTCTTCCGAAGATCGGCTAAAGCCTTCAGCGTTTCCCTACTGCCAGCCTTGACGTAGGCGCTGTACGCCGCGCTGGCCGACTCGAGGCTCCCATCGCCGAAGTTTCTGGGTGCCTCTTGTCGGTACGATCTAGCCCATTCAGCGGCGAGCAAAAGGTGTCGTGTGTCGACGTCCCTGGGGCCATTGACGAACGTCCAGGTCGCCCCTTCGGCGAGTCGATCATACATGCCGGCCAATTCGGCGTCGCTGAAGCTCACTGTCCTGCTTGGCGGACCATCGAAGTGGTACGCGACCTCCAAATTATTTTTGGACACATGATCGGCTGCTGCAGCCATGAGTTTTCTGGCTGCGAGATTGCGCCAACCTTCGTAGGCCATGCTCGAACGCTCCGGCGCCGCACGAATCAACCACGGGCGGATATCTGATGGAACTGCGCTATCGGTCGTAAAATCTCGGCAATACGCGCGGGGATCGGGGAGGGGCTCAGATGGCGCATACGGAAGTGAAAGGTCCAACGTCCAACGCTGAAATCTGGCGTGGTGCGTTGTGAACGTCCCGCGACCATCCATGTCGGCCGCTTCAACTCGATCGGAAACCGCTATGTCCCCAGCGAGCTTCGCAATTGCACTGCTCAAAAATACTTGAAGCACACCGACAACAGGCTCCTTCTCAAGCGAAAATCGGAAAATTGCATCCGGTCCCGGCTCCTCGTTATCGACAAGTTCTGTTTCCGAGATGACCTCAGTGATCGTTACAGCTCTGAGATAGCGCGGGCGGTTAGCGCGCAATTCGAGCCATCTTCGGCGAACTTCGACATTGTCCAGTTTTGCTTGGAACACGAGATGCATCGCACGCTCGTCGACCGTCTCGACGACAGCAGTCTCGCCGACTAGGTCAGAGATTTGTGCCGGTGTCGTCATATTGAGTTTCAAGCCTGTCGTTGATAACGATCCTATTGTCCTCTACGTGAACGAACTGGCTAACATCTCTCGGGGCCTTGATCTGAATTCCGTTGACCGTTCTATAACGGACCGCAGTGGGCTGACTGACTCTCGCCGCGTTCAACGCAACAGGAATTCCGTCGATGCGGGCCTTGCGGAGGGCGCTGTTGAACTTCGCAACCAGCGGATCGCTATCGGGAAGTCTGCGGCCCAGCACGGTGTCAAGGAACGCCTTCTGATCCTCGAAGTCGATATTCCCACCTGCCGCTGCGGCGTCGTACGTCCGCCTATTCACGTCGCGGAGGATCTCTGGCGGCACGAGTTCCCTATTCTCTCTGAGCACCTTTCGGGTTGCATCGACCAATTTCTTGGTTAGGTCCGCATCCTCATGCAACCGCACCGCGTCGAGGAAGTTCTCAAAATATCGCGCGACCTTTTGCTGATTCCTGCGATCCAACACCGTCAATTCGCCGCCGTCTTCCGTCAGCCTAATAAGTGCCGACTTCTGCAAGGCTGCCTTGTTTTGAACGAATGTCCTCTGAAGAGCTTCCAAGCTGACACGCTTGCGACCGCCCACAGCGTCCTCGAGAGCATAAGCGACGACCGTCTCATCGTCGTATTTTAGAATTGCAAATGATTTTTCGCCGCCGACGTCCAGCACAAACATAAGCACAGCTCCGGCCGCGGCGGAGCCCCCATGCTTACGTTGGAAATCTTCGGCAAGTCGCTCGCTCTCGTCCTGAAATAAGCGCTCGTCTTATTCAATTTGGCAAATTTCGCTCGCGCGTCGCCGAGGCATCAGAAAAAACGTACGGCAAGCCGGCATTCACCGAACGAATGCGATCAAGAAAAAAGGCGGCAAACCCTTCAGGTTCAATCGCTTCGAGGCGCACAAAGTCATCTTCCTTAGGACCGACGAGATGAAACACCATCCGCTCGATCCTCATCACGGCGAGTTGGCCCTCATCAAAGAACGCCATTGCGTGTTCTCCTCAAATAGAACAAATAGTGAACAGCGTCAATTGAAAACTTGTCTCGCTCTGACCCCCGGCGGCGGGGACTACAATAATTACAGTCTGTTACAATCAGCGGATGGCCGATTTATGCAGTCGACGACTGATGGCGAAACGTAACGGAAATCGGAGCTGGCCCCACTAAGCCGCCCTACGCCGCCACCCCCACCCGCTTGATCTCCCACTCCAACTCGACGCCGCTGCTTTCGCGCACGCGCCGGCGTACCTCTTCGCCGAGCGCTTCGATGTCGGCGGCGGTGGCGGCGCCGCGGTTGATGAGGAAATTGGTGTGCATTGTCGACACCTCTGCGTCGCCGGCCCGCAAGCCGCGACAGCCGGCCGCGTCGATCAATTGCCAGGCCTTGGCGCCGGGCGGGTTTTTGAAGGTCGAGCCGCCGGTCTTCTCGCGAATCGGCTGCGAGGCTTCGCGCGCGGCGGTGATGCGCTCCATCTCGGCCAGAATGGCGGCGCGCTCGCCCGGCCGGCCTTGCAGGGTCGCGCGGGTGAAGATCATCTCCTCGGGCGCTTCGCTGTGGCGATAGGAGAACCCCATCTCGCTCGGGCCGAAACTGTGAACAGCGCCGCCGCGGTCGAGCCCGCGCGCCTCGACAAAGATTTCGCGCATGTCGCCGCCGTGCGCGCCGGCATTCATCCGCAGCGCGCCGCCGATCGAGCCGGGCACGCCGCGCAGAAAGGCGAGCCCGTCGATGCTCGCCTCCGCCGCGGCGCGCGCGACCTGGGCGTCGAGCGCCGCCGCGCCGGCGACGACACGGCGATCGGGCGTCGCCTCGATCGCGCCAAATCCTTTGCCCGCCTAGCCGAATCACCAGCCCGCGCACGCCGCCGTCGCGCACGATCAGGTTCGAGCCGACGCCGACGACCAGCACAGGAACCTCGCGCGGCAGCGACGCAAGACAAGCGGCAAGATCGTCCTCGTCGGCGGGCGAAAACAGAACCTCGGCCGGGCCGCCGACACGAAACCAAGTGTAGGGCGCGAGCGGCGCGTCAAAGGACAGCCGCCCCCTGAGCCGCGGCGCGAGCGCGCGCATGGCGCCAGTGGCGCTGATCACTTGGACAACCCGTCGAGCCAGGCGGCGAGCAGCGCCCGTCCCGCCGCCGCGCCCGCCTCGCCAAAGCGCCGCGCGTCGGCGCGCACGACGCGCGGGTCGATCCCCGCCTTGGCGAGTTCGGCGGCATGGCCGATCAGCCAGGCTTCGATCCCGTTCGCGTCGGCCTCGACATGAAATTGCAGTCCGAGCGCGAAGGCGCCGATGCGGAACGCCTGATTGGGGCACAGCGCCGTCACAGCGAGGCGCTCGGCGCCCGGCGGCAGGTCGAGATTGTCGCCGTGCCAGTGGAGGACGTTGACGCCCTCAATCATCGCCAGCGGCGAGGCGCGGCCCTGCTCGGTCAGTTTCACCGGCGCGTAACCGATCTCCTTGCCCGGCCCGGGCGCGACCTTCGCCCCGAGCGCCGCCGCCATCAGTTGGGCGCCGAGACAGACGCCGACAATCGCCCGGCGCGCTTCGAGCCGGGCGCGGATCGCGGCGATCTCGTCGATCACAAAGGGGTAGGCCTCCGTCTCATAGACGCCGATCGGCGCGCCAAGCGCGATCAGCAGATCGCAGCGCGCCGCCGCCTCGCGCGGGATCGGCTCGAGGCCAATGTCGGCGTATTGGAGGTCGTAGCCGCGCTCTCGCAATAGGTCCGCCCAAACGCCGACGCCCTCGAAGGCGACGTGACGAAGCGCGAGCGCAGTGCGCCGAGTCATGCGGCGACGCCGCCGAGCGCCGCCAGTTCGCCGGGCAGCGCATAGGCCCATTGCGTGATGCTGCCGGCGCCGAGGAAAATCACGTAGTCGCCCGGCTTCGCCAGTTCGTGAACGATCCCCGCGAGCTTGTCGGGGGACGGCAGCACCAGCGCACAACGATGGCCGTGCGCGTTGATCGCCATTGCCAGCGCCTGCTTGTCGACGCCCGCTATCGGCGCCTCGCCGGCGGGATAGACGTCGGCGACAATCACCGCGTCGGCGTCGTTGAAGCAACGGGCGAAGGCGTCGAACAGCGTCTGCAGCCGGGTGTAGCGATGCGGCTGCACGACGGCGATCACTTTGCCGGAAGCGGCGGCGCGGGCGGCGCGCAGCACCGCGGCGATCTCGACCGGGTGATGGCCGTAGTCGTCGAAGACCGCCACGCCATTCCAGTCGCCGGTGCGGGTGAAGCGGCGCTTGACCCCGCCAAAAGCCGCGATCGCCTTGCGGATCGTCGCGGGCGGCACTTTCAGCTCGTGAGCGACGGCGATCGCCGCGGTGGCGTTGAGCGCGTTGTGATGGCCAGGCATCGGCAGCGCCAGCTTGTCGACCAGCGTCGTCGCGCCGCTCTTGCGGTCGCGGATCAGCACGCTGAAGCGCGTCACGCCGCCGGAAAGATCGACGTCGAGCAGGCGCACGTCGGCCTGCGGGTTCTCGCCATAGGTAATCACTCGCCGGTCCTCAATGCGCCCAACCAGCTCCTGCACGGTCGGATGGTCGAGGCACATGACGGCGAAGCCGTAGAAGGGCAGGTTTTCGACAAAGGTGAGAAACGCGTCCTTGATCGCCTCGAAGGTCTTGAAGTGGTCGAGGTGCTCGGGGTCGATGTTGGTGACGATGGCGACGTCGGCGGGCAGTTTGAGGAAGGTGCCGTCGCTCTCGTCGGCCTCGACCACCATCCAGTCGCCGGCGCCGCGCCGCGCATTGGTGCCATAGGCGTTGATGATGCCGCCGTTGATGACGGTCGGATCGAAACCCGCCGCGTCAAGCAGCGTCGACACCAACGAAGTCGTGGTCGTTTTGCCGTGGGTGCCGGCGATGGCGATGCATTGCTTGAGGCGCATCAGCTCGGCGAGCATCTCGGCGCGCCGCACCACCGGGATGCGCCGCTCGCGCGCGGCCGAAAGTTCGGGGTTGTCGCGCTTGATCGCGGTCGAGACGACGACCACCGCGGCTTCGCCGAGATGTTTCGCGTCATGGCCGACGAACACGTTGGCGCCGCACTCGCGCAGCCGCTTGACGTTGGCGTTGTCGCTCGCGTCCGATCCCTGCACCGAATAGCCGAGAGTGACCAGCACCTCGGCGATGCCGGACATGCCGATGCCGCCGATGCCGACGAAATGAATGGGGCCAAGCTGGCTCGGCAGTTTCATGAAGTAGGTCTCTCCTCACGCCCGCGTAGCTTGCGCGGCGTTGCGGTCGGCCCCGACATAATCCGAATCGCCGATTCGGCCAAATCCTTGGGCTCAGCGGGCGACGTAGATCGTCGCTTGCGCGGTCTCGGCGACCGGCGTCCAGCCGGCGAGATCGGGCCGCCAGTCGCATTCGATATGGAGGGCGATCATCGTATCGTAGAGGCCGGCCCAGTCGGGCGCGTGGCGGGCGAGCCAATCGAGGCTGGGCGGCGTCCAGGGGATTTCGGCAAGGCGCGGGTCGCGCTGCGCGACCGGCTGCATGCCTTGCCCGGTGAACAGCGTGCTGACCAGGGCTCGGCGGTCGATGACCACGAAATTCATCAGCCCGCGAGCGAAGTCCTCGGCGTCGACCGCGGGGCAGCGCCCGGCCGGGGGCGCGACCACCAGCGCCCGGGCGCCCGGCGGGATGACGCGGATCGCCTGACGGAAGTCCGCTGCTTGGGCGTCGTATGCGGCCCAATGGGGAATGCTCGCGCCGACGCGCGCAAGGAGAGCGAGAACCGCCAGCGCGACCGCCACGCTTTGCCCAGCTTGCCCGCGCGGCCCCTGCAAAGAGGCAATGACGACATAGGCGAGCAGCACAGCGAGTCGGGCGTCGATGAAGTCGGCGGCGCCATGCGCCGGGGGCGCCAGCGCGACAACGACCGCCAGCCCGATGAGCGGCCAGCGCATCGTCGGCGCGAAGGCGACGCGACGGGTCAGCGCCGCCGCCGAGAGCGCGACGACCAGCGCCAGCGTCGCGAGCACGCCGGCTTCCGCAGTCTCGTTGAACATCGGCGCGGCGAACGCCGCCAGTTTCGAGCCTGCGCCGCTGACGCGGGCGTCGATCGGCGCGGCGAGCGCCCACAGTGCGAGCCCGGCAAGGAAATGGGCCGGGATGAGGAGATTGCGCTTCGCCCAGGCGCGCCAAGGCTCGCCGGCCGGCAGTGGCGCCAGCTCGTAAAGCGCGACGAGGAGCGCGAGCGAGGCGTAGGCGGCGAGATGACAGAAGAACAAGGCGACCGAAATCGCGTTGAACAGAACGAGGCGCGCGGCGGAGCGGCGCCGGTCGATCGTCAGCCAAGCGGCGAAGGCGAGCAGCGCAAGGCCCATGCCGATGGCGAAATTGACCAGGCCGAGGGTGACGACGAGATTGTAGGACAGCAGCGGGGCAAACAAGATCGCCGGCTGGGCCGCGCCGTTGAGCGCCTTGCCGACCCGCCAGGCGCCCCAGGCCGGCAGGCAGATCGACGCCGCCCAGGCGAGCGTGGCGACCGCCTGCGGCGGCAGCAGGGGCGACAGCACGAGATTGGCGAGGTCGATGGCGAGATCGGGGATCGGCGTCAGCCGGACCTGATAGAGGGCGGCGAGCGGGTCGGACGGCGCCATGCCATAGAGCGTCAGGCGCGCCCAGTGGTTGATAAGATCCCAGCTCGGGGGAATCGGCCAAATCGCCAGCGGGGCGAGCGTCAGCGCCAGCAGCACGCAATAGAGCAGCCCCAGCCAGCGCCGCCGCGCCCAGGCGAGCGCCGCCCGCCCGGTCCAGGGCGTGGCCTCCACAGCGGCGCTCCGCGCCTGGTCAAGATGCGTGCTGATCGTCATCGGGCCGCCCGGGGCGCGGCCGACATGGCGCAAATCCGCCAGCGCCGCCGCGCTCAGCCTAACCTTGTCGCTAGCGGGTGAAGAAAGCGTTGCGAAGCGGGTTAACCGAAGTCCCGCTCAGGACTTATGTTGCGGCTCGGCGATGCGCACTTCGTCGCCGTTGGCGATGCCGTCGGCGGGCGAGGCGATGACTTTGTCGTCCGCGCTCAGACCGGAGCCGATTTCGATTTCGGCGCCAAGATCGCGCGCGATCGTGACGGGCTTCAAGACGACGTGGTTCTGGGCGTCGACCGTGGCGACGCGCAGGCCGCGCCGATCGAAAATGAGCGCGCTGACGGGAATGCGAAATGCGCCGGGCGCGCCGGTGAGGTCGAGATGGACGTTGGCGTAGGCGCCCGGCATCAGCGCGCCGCTCGAATTGTCGATCCCGAGTTGCATCAGGGTGGAGCCCGAGGAGGCGTTGACCGAGCGAGCGGTCGCCTCGACCACCGCGGGAAACTTGCGATCGGGATATTCGGGAACGGTCACCGCGGCGCTTGAGCCCATGGCGATCGAGGGCACGTAGTTCTGCGGCACGTTGATCGAGGCGAGCAGCTTTTTGAGATCGGAGACGACGAACATCGGCGCGCCGGCGTTCGAGCCGGCGCTGATCAAGGCGCCGACATCGGTATTGCGCTCGATGACGACGCCGTCGAACGGCGCGGTGACGCGCTTGTAGCCGGCCAGCGCTTCGAGCCGCTCGACGTTGGCCTGATCGGCGCGCACCGCCGCCTGCTTGTTGTCGAGATCGGCGGCGCGCTGATCGACATCCTGCTGCGCGACGGCGTTGGACACCAGCAGACTGCGCCCACGCGACAGCGTGACCTCTGACAGTCGGGCGCTGGCCTCGGCGCTGCTCAGGTCGGCCTTGGCCTGCAGCAATTGCTGGTCGAGGTCGGGCGCTTCAATCTCGGCGAGAATTTGCCCCGCCTTGACGGTGTCGCCGATGTCGGCGTTGCGGGTCTTCACGTAGCCGCTGACGCGCGCGTAAATCGGCGCCCTGACATTCGCGTCCAGCCGCCCGGGCAGGTTGAGACTGATCACGCCCGGCTGCGAATTGAGCTTGGCGAGCGCAACCGTCGGGATGGCTTGCGCCTCGGTCCAATCGCGCAGCTTGGCGCTGTCGTCGTTGCGCGATGCGATGCCCTTGATCACCAGAAGCGCGACGATCACCGCGAGGACGACGCCGGCAATGCCGAGTTTGCGCACGAAGCTTCTGCGGCCAACTGCGGCGGTCAGATCGCTGGGGCCAGTGGAGGCGGTCATGTCAATGGGTCTCCGCGAGCGCCGGCTCACCGGGCGGCACACGCTTATGGACGAGAGAGAAGACGACAGGCACAAAAACCAGCGTCGCGACGGTGGCGAAGATCAGCCCGCCGATCACGGCGCGCCCGAGCGGCGCGTTCTGCTCGCCGCCCTCGCCCAGGCTCAGCGCCATCGGCGCCATGCCGATGATCATCGCCAGCGCGGTCATGATCACCGGGCGGAAGCGCACGAAGCCGGCTTCCAGCGCCGCCGCAACCGGATCGCCGAGCTCGGCGTAACGCTCGCGCGCGAAGCTGATCACCAGCACGCTGTTGGCGGTGGCGACGCCCATGCACATGATCGCGCCGGTCAGCGCCGGCACGGACAGCGTCGTGCCGGTGACGAACAGCATGCAGACGATGCCGGCAAGCCCCGCCGGAAGCGCCGAGATGATCACCAGCGGATCGGCCCAGGATTGAAAATTGACGACGATCAGCAGGTAGATCAGGACAATCGCGCCGAGGAGACCGAACAGCAGGCCCGAAAAGGAGCTGTTCATCGTCTGCACCTGCCCGAGCATCTGGACCGTGCTGCCCTTGGGCAGATCGCCGTGGGTGTCCTCGAGCAGCTTGGAGATGTCGCTCGCCACCGCGCCGAGGTCGCGATCCTGCGGCGTCGCGTAGATCTGCACGACCGGGATGATGTTGTACTGCGAGACCACCGCGTTGCCGACTGTACGCGAGATGCTGGCGACGCCGCCGAGAATTGGCAGGTTGGTCGCGCCCGACGCGGTCACCGGGATCGTCTGCAGCGCGCTCAGCGTGTCGAGCCGGTATTGCGGGGTCTGCATGACGATCGAATAGGAAACGCCGCTCTTGGGGTCGAGCCAATAGGTCGGCGAGACCTGACCGCTGCCGGCGAGATTGACCGTGAGGCTGTTGGTGACGTCGCGCTCGGTCAAGCCGATGTACTGCGCCCGGGTGCGATCGACATCGACGTTGAGGGTGGGACTGTTGGGCGATTGCTGGATGCGCGCATCGGCGATGCCGGGGATGTGGCGCAATCGGCGCAGCAGCAGATTGGCGTAGTCGAAATTCGCGGCAAGGTTGGCGCCTGCGATCTGGAGGTTGATCGGCGCCGGCGCGCCGAAATTCAGGATCTGGCTGATGATGTCGGCAGGCAGGAAGGCGAAGGTCGCGCCGGGAAAGCGGCGCGGCAGCTGCTCGCGCAGCGTGCGGACGTAGTCGGCGGTCGGCTTGTGATCTTCGGTGAGTTTGATCTGAACGTCGCCGTCCTGCGAACCCATGACGCCGGTGTTGTTGTAGGAGAGATTGATGCCGCTGATCGGCATACCGACATTGTCGACCAGCGTGTCCAATTCATCGGCTGGGATGACCGAACGAATCGCGGTCTCGATCGCGGAAAACTGATCGGCGCTTTCCTCGACGCGCGTGCCGACCTGCAGGCGCACGTGCATGAGGATCTGGCCGCTGTCGACCGTCGGGAAGAAATTGCGCCCGAGGTAGGGCGTCAGCAGAAACGCCGAGGCGACGAGCGCGAGAAAGCATAGCGCGAACGGAATGCGCCGCTCCATCGCCAGTTCGAGAGCGGCGTGGTAGCCGCCGCGAATGCGCTCGAAGCCGGCCTCGAAGCCGCGCTGGAAGACGACAATTGGGTTGCGCGAGACGTTGCGCTCCTCGCCGTGGGCCGCGTGCGGGCGCAGCAGATAATTGGCCATCGTCGGCACGAGCGTGCGCGACAAGAAGAACGAGCTGATCATCGCGAACACTACCGCCTCGGCCATCGGCACGAAGAGAAAGCGGGCGACGCCCTCGAGGAAGAACATCGGCACGAACACGATGCAGATGCACAGCAGCGACACGAAAGCCGGCGTCACGATCTGCCGCGCGCCGTCCATGATCGCCGGTTCGACCGCCTTGCCATGTTCGAGATGCCAGTTGATATTTTCGATCGTCACCGTCGCATCATCGACCAGGATGCCGACGGCGAGCGCGAGGCCGCCGAGCGTCATGATGTTGAGCGTCTCGCCGATCGCCGAAAGTGCGATGATCGAGCCGAGCACCGCGAGCGGGATCGACGTCGCGATGATGATCGTCGAGCGCCAGCTGCCGAGGAACAAGAGGATCATCAGGCTGGTCAGCGCCGCGGCGATGACGCCTTCGCGCGCCACGCCGGTGATGGCGGCGCGCACGAACAGCGATTGGTCGGCGAGCAGCGCGACCTTGAGACCCGGCGGCAGCGAATCTGCAAGCGCGGCGAGCCGCTGCTTGACGCCCGAAATGATCGCGAGCGTCGAGGCCGACCCGTTCTTGAGCACCTGCAACAGCACGGAGCGATTGCCATTGACATGGACGATGTTGATCTGCGGCCCGCTGCCATCCCGGACTTGGGCGACGTCGCGCACGTAAACCATCGCGCCGTTGACCGATTTGATCGGCAGATCGCCAAGATCGGCCAATTGCACCGGCGCGTCGTTGAGCTGGATCGCATATTCGAACAGACCGATTTTCTCGGTCCCGACCGGCGTGATCAGATTCTGCGCGGCGAGCGCGTTGGAAACATCCTGGCCCGAGAGGCCGCGCGCCTGCAGCGCGTTCGGGTCGAGGTCGATTTGGATCTGCCGCTGCTTGCCGCCGAAGGGATAAGGAATCGCCGCCCCCGGCACGGTGACCAGCGGCGTGCGCACCTGATTGATGCCGATGTCGCCGAGGCTCTGCTCGGTGAACCCTTCGCCCGAGAGGGCGACCTGAACGATCGGCACGGTGGAAGCGCTGTAGTTGAGGATCAGCGGCGGGGTGGCGCCGGGCGGCATCTGCTTGATCATGGTCTGCGAAATCGCCGTGACCTGGGCGTTGGCGGTGCGAATGTCGGCGTAGGACTGGAAAAAGATCTTGATGACGCCGACGCCATTGTAGGACGTCGCCTCGATATGCTCGATGTCGTTGACCGTCGTCGTCAGCGCCCGCTGGAACGGCGTCGTGATGCGCCCGGACATCTGATCGGGCGGCATGCCGGTAAACTGCCAGACGACGCTGATGACCGGGATGCGGATGTCGGGAAAGATGTCGGTTGGGGTGCGCAGCGCCGCGAGCGGGCCGATGATCAGCACCAGCAGCGCGAGCACGACGAACGTATAGGGCCGCGAAAGCGCAATGCGCACCAGAGCGATCATCGGCGAAGCATCTCGGCTATTCCGGCAAAACGATGCGTCACCGCTTATGGCCCCAAGGTCTAGGCGAAATTATCAGACCGCTTGCGAACATAGTCGTCCCCACCCGCAGCCGTCCATTGCGGACCTCCCCTGAACTTGCCGCGAAGGTTTCGCCCCGCATGCCCGGCTTGCCGCAATGCGCCGGACCTGAACCGACGCTCGGAACGCCAGCCTAAGGCTGGCGTACGGGTCCGTTTCGGTTAGACCGATCTGAGCGCCGGAGTCCACGCACAGATCGGTGATCGCGCCGCCGATCGTATGGAAATGTCAGGCGGCTTTCCCTCCGGGCGGCCGCGCGCGGGGAGGCGGCCGGGCGCCGCGCCGTCATCGGGCCGTCGCCAACGGGCGCCACCTTCGCGGCGAATTGTTCACGTTGAGCAATTTCGGTCTCTCGCGGCGCGCCAATCCACTCGTGAAATGGCCGTCGGCGCGTCCGAAGCGTCTTAGACCCAACAGGCCACTTCGAATTTCCCGGACTTCGAAATCCACAGAACGGGGCGAGCGCGCGTCTCCGGGAAGCCTCGCGCCCCAAAACAGGGAGCACACTCCATGTCGAAATCGTCGCACGAAGGCGCCCACCATCATAAGTCGGCCGCCGAGCATCACGAGCACGCCGCCAAGCATCATCACGAGGCGGCCAAGCACCACGAGACCGGCGACCACGAGAAGGCCGCCCACCACGCTCACGCCGCTCACGGTCATGCCGCCAGCGCGCTCGATTCTGGCAATGACGCCGCCAAGCATCACGCCGAACACCATCATTGAGAAGCGTAAGACCGCGCACTGAGAAGCGTACAACCGCGTAACCCGCGTCGCCGCCGTCGGCAAAATCGGCCGGCGGCGGCGGCGCGACCCTAAGTGATGACGCTGGGGGTCTTGCGCCCGGTTCGCGCTTCGATTTCGGCGAGCGAGCGCGACAGGGCGATCAGGCCGGCGAGCGCCGCCTGCGCATCCTGCCCAAGATCGCCGCCCGGCGCCTCGTAATGTTCGAGATAGACGCGCAGCGTCGCGCCGACCGTGCCGGTGCCCGACAGCCGATAGACGATCCGTGCGCCACCGACGAACATGACCCGCACGCCCTGGGCCGGGGTGTCGGAGCCATCGACCGGGTCGTGATAGGCAAAATCGTCGGCCGCCTCGACCTTGAGCGCGCCGAAACTCTGGCCGGGCAGGCTCGTCAGGCGCGCGCGCAAGGCGTCCATCAGCGCAGTCGCGGCGGCGAGGTCGACCTCCTCGAAATCATGGCGGGTGTAGTAGTTGCGCCCGTAGGTCGCCCAGTGCTGGCGCACGACTTCGGCGACCGACAGGTGACGGCTGGCGAGGATGGTGAGCCAGAACAGCACCGCCCACAGCCCGTCTTTTTCGCGCAGATGGTTGGAGCCGGTGCCCGAACTCTCCTCGCCGCAGATCGTCGCCAGGCCGGCGTCGAGCAGGTTGCCGAAAAACTTCCAGCCCGTCGGCGTTTCATAGGCCTTTATGCCGAGCTTGGCGGCGACACGGTCGGCGGCGGCGCTGGTCGGCATCGAGCGGGCGATGCCGGCGAGGCCCTTGGAATAGCCCGGCGCGAGCCGCGCATTGGCGGCGAGCATGGCGAGCGAATCGGACGGGGTGACGAACTGGCCGCGGCCAATGATCAGGTTGCGGTCGCCGTCGCCGTCGGATGCGGCGCCCAAATCGGGCGCCTGCGGCGACATCAGGAGATCGTAGAGATCCTTGCAATAGGTGAGGTTGGGGTCGGGATGATGGCCGCCGAAATCGGGCAGCGGCGTCCCATTGACGACGGTTCCGACCGCCGCGCCGAGTTCGCCCTCGAGGATGGCGTGCGCGTAGGGGCCGGTGATCGCGTGCATCGCGTCAAAACGCATGGTGAAGCCGGAGGCGAACAGCGCCCGCAACGCGTCGAAGTCGAACAGCGTCTTCATCAGCGCCGAATAATTGGCGACCGGATCGACGATCTCGACTTTGCCCTCGCCAAGCGCGACCACGCCCAGCGCGTCGAGATCGATGTCAGGCGTGTCGAGCGTTTTGTACGCGTCGATGGTTTTGGTGCGGGCGTAGATCGCGTCGGTGATCTTTTCGGGCGCCGGGCCGCCGTTGCCGATGTTGTATTTGACGCCGAAATCGCCGTCGGGGCCGCCAAGATTGTGCGAGGCGGAAAAAATGATGCCGCCGTATGTGTGCAGCGAGCGGATCAGGCCCGACACGGCCGGCGTCGACAACAGGCCGCCGCGGCCAACCACAATGCGCCCGAAACCATTGGCGAGCGCAATGCGAATCGCCTTTTGGATCGCCTCGCGATTGTAGAAACGACCATCGCCGCCGATCACCAGCGTCTGGCCGGCGAAACCCTCCAGCGAATCGAAGATCGACTGGAGGAAATTCTCGACATAGTTCGGCTGCTGGAAGACCTTCGTCTTCTTGCGCAGACCCGAGGTGCCGGGCTTCTGGTCGGCAAAGGGCTTGGTTGCGACGGTGCGGATCAAGGGCTGCCTCCCGGTTTGGGGGAGACTGTAGCGGCGAGAGGCCGACGGGGGCAATCGGAAGCGCCGGCTTGCCAGGTCCTTGCCAAGTCAACGCCGCCGTCGACTTTCGTCAAGAAACGTCAAGTTCTGTCAAGCGGCGGACTTGACGCCGCAACAAGATTACCTGCGATTTCAAATCATTGGTGGAGCGTCAAGGGGGTTGCGCGGGCGCTTGGGCTTCGGGGCGGCTTCGAACGCGATCCGCCGAACCGGCAGGATTCCACACTACCACGAGTTCTGTTTTTCGGAAAGTTCTGATTGAGGCGCAGGGCTCGCCGCCGCCGTCGCGAAGAGGCTATTTCGGCGTTTCCTGCTCGTCTTGCGCCCCGGCGGCCAGTGGAACCAGCGCGAGCTGGCAGGCGCGGCTGCGCGCCTCGCCGTCAGGGCCGCGCCACGATTGTCTCCCGGTCAGCGTTCCGCCGTTCGCCCCGAGCGCGCCGCTATAGTCGCCATGCATGGTGATCCCGCCGAGCGGCCAGCTCGAGGTCAGATGAACCTTGCCGTCCGCGTCGATCGAACCTTCGCCGAGTTCGCTGCCCAGCACGCGCGTTCCCTCGAGGTTGAAGAGCGGCCTCGCGAACTCAACCGCGCCGCCGCGTTCGACGATGTCCAACGGCGCGCGCAGAATGCCCGCCGCGCCAAACGCTTGTTCGCAGACCATTGTCCCGCGAAAGGCGATCGGCGGTGATGAGGGCTTGTCCTGGGCCACGGCCGGCGCCGCGGCGAGTGACAGCGCCGCCAAGCCGGCCAGCGCGCATGCGTTTCCAACGCGCGGGACATTGCGTTTCATCGGTCGCCTCCCTGTTCGCTCGCGCCCCCAAGTCAGGGCATGACGCCGAATTTAGACCTGACGCTCGCGCGAGGGGAATCAACTTGGCTTGAGCGCCGGCGCGTCGCCCTTCAATCCGCGTAGTTGTCGATCACCGTGTCGGCGATCACGCGCTTGGTGATGATGCCGACGACGTCGCGCGTACGCGGCCGCGCTTCGCCGGAAAAGACGATCGCCGCGCTGGCGCGGTGGCGGCGCAGCCGGGCGAAGACCAGGCTGAGCAGATCGACATCGCGGCACACGACCATACGCGGCTCGACGAAACGGTCGATCGGCGTCTCCGGCTCTTTCTGCGCAGCGATCCACATTCCCGAACGCGGTGGGACCAGACCGACCACACGGCCCTCGCGCTCGACGACCACGGGGGGCGGTTCGTCGGTGGTCTCGGCCGGGAAGGCTTGGCCGATCGGGGTTCCCGCGGCGACAACCAGGAAGGCGCGCTCCATCACATCCTTGGCCTGCTGGACGAGATAGAGATTGATGTGCCGCTCCTTGGGGATGCGGTGGCCGCGATGGCGCAGCTTGATGGTGTAGATCGTCTCGCCGATCAGCGCGCGGCGCACGCCCGCGGCGATGGCGACGGCGACAATCACCGGCACGATGATGCCGTAGTCGCGCGTCATCTCGAAAATCATCACGATCGCGGTCATCACGCCGCCGGTGCCGGCGCCGACCATCGCCGCCATGCCGACAATGGCGGCGGCCGGAACGGTCATGCCCATCTGCGGCAGCGCAAGATGAGCGAGCGCGGCGAAGCCGCCCCCGAGCGTCGCGCCGAGATAGAGCGAGGGCGAAAAGATGCCGCCCGAGGCGCCGCAGCCCAGACTCACGGTCGTCGCCAGCAGCTTCACAGCGAACAGCAGCGCCAGCAGGCCGATTGCGCCCATGCCGCCATCGAGGATCGACTGGATGACGCCATAGCCGACGCCGTCGATGTAGGAATGGCCGAAGACGCGCATCATGACGACCATCGTCAGACCGAGCGCGGCCATGCCGAGGATGTTCTGGACGTAGGGGCCGCCCGGCAGTTTGGGAAACCCGTCCTCCATGACGACCAGCAGGCGGATGAAGGCCCAAGAGGCGACCCCGCACAACAAGCCGATCAGCGCGAAGCCGATTGCATCGGGTAGCTGCAGCGCCTGAGCGAAGGTGAACTGAAAGTCGGGCACGGCGAAAGCGGGATCGGGCCCGATCAGCCAGCGACCGACGGTGGTGGCGGCGCCGGTCGCCAGGACGACCGGCAGAAAGGTGCGGTTGGAAACTTCCGGCAGCAGGATCTCCACCGCAAACAGCACGCCGCCGAGCGGCGTGTTAAACGTCGCGGCGATGCCGGCGCCGGCGCCGGCGGCGAGCAGGGTGATCTTCTGCCAGGTCGACAGGCCGAAGGCGCCCGCGAAGCTGGAGCCAAGCGCCGCGCCGATCTGGATGATCGGCCCCTCGCGCCCGACCGCCGCGCCGCTGCCAATCGACAGCGCCGAGGCGAGCGACTTGATCACCGCCACCTGCCAGCGGATTTCGCCGCGCTTGTAGAACACCGCATCCATCACTTCGGGGACGCCGTGGCCCTTGGCCTCCGGCGCGAAGCGCTGAACCAGGAAAACGACGATGACGCCGCCGATGACCGGCGACAGCGCGACGAAGACGCCGAAGGGGCTCGGCGCCTCGAGCAGGTTGGCGTCGTAATGGTAGTTGAACACGCCGTTGTAAAAGGCGTTGTGCACGAGCCCGATCAGATCGCGCAGGAACACCGCGCCGAAGCCGGTGGCGACGCCAACGAACAGCGCGAGCGCGCATAGCGCCAGCAAGCCCAGGCGCCCCTCTCGCTCGGGCTGCGGACCCGCTTCGAGCAGGCGCGGAGTTTCGGCGGGCGAAGCGGCGTCCATGATGGTCCTGCGGCGAGAGCGGCTCGATCACGTCGCGATAAACGCTGAGGCGGCGATGTCAACCGCGAGCGCGCGAGCGGACCTGAAGGCGGAACGCTATCGCTTCACGCCGTCATGGCCCGGCTTGTCCCGGCCATCCGCGCGGCGAAGGCGGCTCAACTCTTACGCACGATCGGCCATCACCATCATGTCGCCGGGACATGCCTTCTCCGCTACGCGCAAGAGTTCGTCATGGCGTGAGGATCAACGCCGCGTGTCGAACGGCGATCAGGTCGCGCAGCTCGCCGGGCTGGTCATGCTTCACGCCGTCATGGCCGGACAAGCCCCTCTCCCCGCCAGCGGGGAGAAGGGACGCGGCTCGCACTTGCCCCAAACCGGGTTCGCCTCGAAGATCGCCCGCGGGGCCGCGAGCGGAGCGGACTGGCCGCGCCCGGAGATGACGAAACGATGCGCGCAATTGGACTGTTCCGTCACGGCGGTCCTGACGTTCTTGAGCTCGTCGACGTGCCCGAAGTTCACGCCGGTCCCGGGCAGGTGCGAATCCGCGTCCATGCGGCGACGGTCAACCCGACCGACGTCGGGGTCCGCAACGGCGCGCGCGCCGAACAGCAGAAAGCCGATCCGCCGCCCTATGTGCCAGGCATGGAGCGGCGGGGATCGTCGATGAGATCGGAGGCGACGTTCCCGACAGACTGAAACTCGGCGACGCCGTCATGGCGATCGTGGTTCCCAAAGGCAGCCATGGCGCATATCGCGAGCAGATCGTGCTCGACGCGCGATCGGTCGTGCGCGCGCCCGCGGGAAAGAGCCTCGTCGAGGCCGCCACCTTGCCGATGAACGGGCTGACGGCGCGCCTCTCGCTCGACCTTCTCAAGCTGTCTCCGGGTCAGGTGATCGCCGTGACCGGCGCGGCGGGCGCTTATGGCGGCTACGTGATCCAGCTCGCCAAAACCGAGGGGCTGACGGTCATCGCCGACGCTTCCGAGAAAGACGAAAAGCTGGTCGCGTCGCTTGGCGCCGATATCGTCGTTCGCCGGGGCGACGATGTCGCGTCGCGGATTCGCGAGCGCTTTCCCGACGGCGTCGATGGACTGGCGGACGGAGCCGTGCTCAATGAGCTTGTCATCCCCGCCGTTCGCGACGGCGGCGCCTTCACCTCCGTCCGCGGTTTCGAGGGCGCCCCGCAGCGGGATATCCGCTTCGCGCCAACCTTCGTGCGCACCTATGCGCACGAGTGGGAAAAGCTCGATCGCCTGCGCCAACAGGTCGAGGCCGGCGAGATCACGCTTC
Organism: uncultured Alphaproteobacteria bacterium; assembly: GCA_963835215.1. GTDB lineage: Bacteria > Pseudomonadota > Alphaproteobacteria > Rhizobiales > Beijerinckiaceae > Roseiarcus. The sequence goes on from CAWIES010000002.1 coordinate 734,749, forward strand.
GCGTCGCGGACGTCTATCCGCCCGAAAGGGCGGCCGACGCCCATCGTCGGCTGGAGGCCGGCGGCACGCGAGGACGGCTGGTCATCCAATTTTGATTCAAAGCGGAGCAACATCGACGACATGACGCGCGGCCCGCCTACCGCCGCAGCGCCTCCAGCACCTTCTCCGACGCGCCGCCCATCGACCTTCAGCCCGTTCTTGCCCTCGAAATCCGCGATCGCCGCTCTTGGTCTTGGCGCCGATCGCGCCGTCGGGGGCGCCGACGTCGTAGCCGCGCTTGGTCGAGCAGCGTCTGCAACTCGCGGCGCTCGGCGCGCGACAGGCCGGGATCGTCGGTCGGCCAGGGCGTGACGATGCCGGGGCCGCCGGCGAGGCGCTGGGCGAGGATGGCGATCGCCAGCGTGTAGGATTCGGCGGCGTTGTAGTGAATAGATGACATCGAAGTTGTGCGTCACCAGGAACGCCGGACCGTCGCGCGCCGGCGGGCAGCAGCAGGCCGGCCTCGCCCTCGCCGAGCGCGCTTGCCGTCGATGCGCGTAATCCCGCGCGCGGCCCAGGCCGACATCGGCTGCTTCGTCCTTGCGGCCCGGAGGGGCCGGAATAGCCCGCGGGCAGCTTGACCTCGAAGCCCCAGGGCTCGCCCGTCGCGCCAGCCGGAATTGCTGCAGATAATTGGCGGTCGAGCCGAGCGCGGCGGCGGCGGAATCGACGATGTCGCGCCCCGAGCCGTCGAGATCGACCGCGAGCCGCAGGAAGGTCGAGGGCATGAACTGCGTCTGCCCGAACGCGCCCGCCCACGAGCCGTTCAGCTTGTCGAGCGGAATGTCGCCGCGATCGGCGATCTTCAGCGTCGCCATCAGCTCGCCGCGAAAATAGCCGGCGCGCTGCGACCCACGCAGGCGAGCGTCGTCAGCGATTGCACCAGCGGGCGCTCGCCCATGTCGCTGGCCGAAATTGGATTCGACGCCCCAGATCGCCGCGATGACATGGCGATTGACGCCGAAGCGCTTCTCGGCCTTGGCGAGCGCGTCCGGCGTTCGCCGCCATCGCCGCCTTGCCGTCGGCGACGCGCTCGTCGTCGACCAGCGCCGCCATATAGTCCCAGATCGGCGTCTTGAACTCGGGCTGGCTGGTCTCGAACTCCAGCACCTTCGTGTCGGGCTGCAGGCCGTCGAACGCGGCCTTGAGCGTCGCGGCGGAAATGCCCTGGCTCGCGGCCTCGGATTTCAGCGAGGCGACGCAGGAGGCAAAATCGGCGCGCGCGGGGGCGGCGAGGAGCAGCGTGGCCGGAGGCAGCCGAGGAAGAGGGCGAATCATGCCGGCATCATCGGGGATTCGCGGCGGGCGTCGAGCACGGCTGGCGCCGGCGGCGCGCGCCATAGAAACGCCGTAGCATCCCGTTAAAAATGGAAGCGGCCGCGCGCCAACCGCCCTGGAGGCGAACGCCTATGTCCTCGTGTTTTCACCCTGTGGCGCTCGCCGCCGCGATCCTCGCCGCAACGATTGGCGTTGGCTACGCCGACGACACGACCGTCGCCAGCAACATTGAGCGTTATCCTTCGTCATGATGGTCAGCGGCACGGCGTGCTATATATCGATAGCACCCGTCCGAACGCTTTTGGAGTTGATGAGGGCGCAGATAGAACTCAACCCGACGCGAACAAGATTGCACGGTCGCTTCAGGCGCATAGGGCCACGGTCAGGCTTGCCCAGGCGTTAGCAAGCGTTCTGGAGCCCCTTAGATTAGCCGCTCCTCTTTTGGAGATAGGACAGTGAATTATTTAGACACCGGCTCTTCGTACGACGCCGTTGCCGAAGAATATTACGATGTTAGTCGACATTTAACCTGTTATAATTTTGGATGCCTGAGTTACCAGTTCCTATATCCACGAATACAAAGCGTCGCCCATAGAACACAAAGTGCGTTGGAAATTGGAGCAGGAAAATCAATTGTTTCTGCGATATTCGAAGAGAATCATTTTCCGTTGTCCCGCGTAACAATTCTTGATAAGTCTCCTGGAATGCTTAATCATTCAAGTAAATGGATATCTGCTGGAGCGATTGCCAAGATTGCCGACGCAAAACAAACGCAATTGCCTGAACGGTCTTTTGACCTAATAGTGTCTTCCCTTGGAGATCCTTACGACTCTGAGGAATTTTGGGTGGAGATGCATAGAGTAATACGATGCGGAGGAACCATTTTATTTACGACCCCTTCGTTTGAGTGGTCAAGCAAGTTTCGCCACGGTTTATTTTCTGATACCGCGGAATTCTCACTGAGAAACGGAAATACTGTATTGGTTCCCTCATTTACTCGGCCGTTGTTGCAAGAAAAAGCCTTGATTCGAGGAGTTGGATTTGAACTCATGGAGGAGATTATGCCGGGCAGGAACAAAATAGAAGGCCCAATTTCGCATAAACTTGACGTCCTGCAAGCGTCAGAACCTGTAATCTATTGCTTTGCTCTTAAGGCAATTTAGTGATCTATTTTCAGAGCAAATTACTCGCTGCGGAGGGGTGGCCCGATGGAAATCTCCTCGGGGCGGCCTCGGACGCAAAACGCATGCGTTTGAGCCTTCGACTTGCCGCTGTGGTCCTGGCGATCCTCGCTGCCGCTGTCGGGCCCAGCCTCGCAGTCGACGCCACCACGATCTCCCCCAAGGGGCTCTGGCTAGCGCGCCAGCTCGACGCGATGGGCGTCGAGAGCAAGTGGATCGCCGGGACGCACATCAATTGGGAGACGGGCGAGCCGGATGGAAGTTCGGAGGTCCTTCCGGGCCATCACACCCATTGCAGCGCCTTCGTCGCCTCGGCCGCCGAGACATTGGGCGTCTACATCCTACGCCCACCGGAGCACGGTCAGGTCCTGCTCGCCAACGCGCAGAGCGAGTGGCTGGCGGACGCCGGCGCCGACAAGGGCTGGCGACGGATCACAAACGCGCTCGAAGCGCAGTCGCTGGCCAATACTGGCGTGCTGGTCGTCGCCAGTTATCACGCTCACCGCGACAACAAGCCCGGCCACATCGCGATCGTGCGACCAAGCGTCGTGACGGCGGAGACAATCGCAGCCGTTGGCCCGACGTTGATCCAGGCGGGCAGCGTCAACAGCTCGGCGATCGCCGCCAAGCAAGGTTTCGCCGGCCATATTCATGCTTGGCGCGACAATGAGATCGACTATTACGCGCACGACATCGCTGGGCCGCCCTAGTGGCGCGGGCCTCCGCGCCCGCGACTCGCGATCGCGGCCGCGGAGGGCCGCGCCACTGGGTTCCCCGGGTTAAAGCCAGGGATGCGCGGCGGCGGCCTTCTTCTCGTAGTCGGCGATGGCGGGGGCCTTGACCATCGTCAGGCCGATGTCGTCGAGGCCTTCGATCAGGCAGTGCTTGCGGAACGGGTCGATCTCGAACGTGACCACGCCCCCGTCGGGCCCGCGGATTTCCTGCGCGGCGAGATCGACGGTCAGCGTCGCGTTGGCGCCGCGGCGCGCGTCGTCCATCAGCTTCTCGAGGTCCTCGGGCGTCACCTTGACCGGCAGCACGCCGTTCTTGAAGCAGTTGTTGTAGAAAATGTCGGCGAAATCGGTCGAGATGATGCAGCGGATGCCGAAATCCAGCAGCGCCCAGGGCGCGTGCTCGCGCGAGGAGCCGCAGCCGAAATTGTCGCCAGCGACCAGAATCTTGGCGCTGGCGTAGGCGGGCTTGTTGAGCACGAAATCCGGGTTCAGCGAGCCGTCGTCGCGATAGCGCATCTCGGAGAACAGGCCCTTGCCGAGGCCCGTGCGCTTGATCGTCTTCAGATATTGCTTGGGGATGATCATGTCGGTGTCGACATTGTCGATCTCAAGCGGCGCGGCGACGCCGGTCAGTGTGGTGAATTTGTCCATCGCGTGGATTCCGCCTGGCTGATAAGGAGGGCTCGACGTGAGCCTTTAGCAAAAGCGCGCTGGACGGGCAAACCGTTGCGGGAAACCACGCGGATGAGTGTATCTCGAGACGCGCGCGCTGAGGCGGGCGCCACTGGCGGGTCGGCGGCGATCCTGACCATCAATATTGCGGCGCTGGTCGACAACTGGCGGTTGCTGGCGCGCCGCGCCGCGCCTGGCGAGTGCGCCGCAGTGGTCAAGGCCGACGCCTATGGTCTCGGCCTCGAATTCGCCGCGCCGGCGCTCTATGGCGCGGGTTGCCGGACGTTTTTCGTCGCCCAGCGCGCGGAAGGGCGGCGCGCCCGCGCGCTGCTGCCCCAGGCCGACGCACGCATCTACGTGCTCAACGGGCTAGAGGCGGGCGGCGACCCGCTCGCCGACTACGCCGCCTTGCGCCTCGCCCCGACGATTGGGAGCGCCGAGGAGCTTCAACGCTGGTCCGCTTTCGCCCGCACGCAGCCGAAGTCGCCGGCGGCGGCGCTCCATCTCGACACCGGCATGAACCGGCTCGGCTTTGCTTCGCTTGAAGCGCTCAGCGCGGCGATGGCGGCCTCAGGCGATTGCGGCGTCGATCTGCTGATGAGCCATTTCGTCTCGTCGGAGGAGCCGGACAATCCGCTCAACGACGCGCAGATCGCACGCTTTAGCGCGGCGCGCGCGGCCTTTCCGGCGCTGGCGGCCTCGCTCGCCAATTCCTCCGGCCTGTTCCTCTCCGCGCGGCCGGCGTTCGATCTCGCCCGGCCGGGCTATGCGCTCTACGGCGGCAATCCGACGCCAGGCAAAACAAACCCAATGAAGCCGGTCGTCGCGCTCGACGTCGCGATCCAGCAGAGCCGCTGGATCGAAGAGGGCGAGACTTGCGGCTACAACGGCCAGTGGCGGGCGAAGCGCCGCACGCGGCTCGCCACGCTGCTCGCGGGCTACGCCGATGGTCTGCCGCGCACGGCCGGCGCCGTCGAGGGCCGCGAGGGCGCGCAGGCGATCGTCGCGGGCCGCCGCTGCCCGCTGGTCGGGCGCGTGTCGATGGACCTCTTGATCGCCGACGTCACCGATCTGCCCGAGAGCGCGGCGCGGCCGGGCGAATATGCACGCCTGTTCGGGGATGAGATCGGCGTCGACGAATTCGCCGCGCGTTGCGGGACGATCGGCTACACGATCCTGACCGGCCTCAGCCGACGCTACGCGCGGCGCGTGGCGAGCGGATGAGCCGACTGGAAATTCGCCCGATAGCGGCCTAAGTGAGGAGCGATGAACAAGCACGAACCTTTTGCCGGCGGCGCCGAGGCGCAGATGCGCTTTCTCGACGGCGACGTGCGCGTCCTGCGGCCCGGCGCCTATGTGCGCTGCGCGGTGACCGGCGAGCCGATCCCGCTCGACGAATTGCGCTACTGGAGCGTCGACCTTCAGGAAGCCTACGCCAGTCCCGAAGCCGTGCTGCAACGCCTGGACGGCAAGCAAAGCTAGCGATCCCCTCTCAACGAGCGCGCTTCCGCCATGCCGGCCTGGTCGCAATTCTACTCGACGATCGGCGCCGCTTCGGCGGCGTTGCTCGGCCTGCTGTTCGTCGCGGTGTCGATCAACGCGCCGGCCGCCCTCGGCCCCGATCAGGACGTGTCGCGGCGCCTAACCGAACAGGCGTTTCAGAACTTCATGGCGGTGATGTTCGTGTCGCTGCTGACGCTGTTTCCCAGCATCGAGCCGACGACGTTTGGCTGGGTGGCGCTCGCCGTGACCGCAGGCTGGTCGGCCTGGGTGTTCATCCGATTCGGCCAGACGCTCGTCTCGGGTCAGGCGCTGGTTCGGCGCGCCGAATGGCGATCCTGGTCGATGGCGGTGCGCCGGCATCTGTCGTCCCTGATCGGCTTCACCATTCTGCTCGTCGTCGCGCTGCGCATGGCGCTGAATTGGGATCAGGATTACAATTGGTTGGCCGCCTCGATGCTGGTGCTGCTGTTCTCGGCGACCACCGTGTCGTGGGAACTGCTGACCCGGATCGCCAAGCGCAAAGCGGAGTGAACGTCGATGCTCCGCTCGATTTTTTCCTTGCCTCGAGCCTCGAATTAGTTCATATGTGAACTAACCTACGCCGCGTGTCGGCGTTTCCGCAATTGTCAGAACCGGGATTGCGACAATGCCCAGCTACAAGGCGCCTGTCGACGACACCGTTTTCCTGCTGAGGGACGTCTTCGACTACGGCCGCTACGGCAATTTGCCGCGCTTCGCCGAAGCGCCGCTCGACCTCGTCGAAACCGTGCTGAGCGAGGGCGGCAAGTTCGCGCAGGAGGTGGTGCAGCCGCTGAACCGCATCGGCGACCAGCAGGGCTGCGCGCGCGCGGCGGACGGCTCGGTCACGACGCCGAAAGGCTTCAAGGACGCCTACCGCGCCTATGTCGAAGGCGGCTGGGTCGGCGTCTCGGGCGACGCCGCCTATGGCGGCCAGGGCCTGCCGCATTTTCTCGGCGCCGCGCTCAGCGAATATCTGCTCGCCGCCAATCTCTCGTTCGCCATGTATCCGGGCCTGACCACTGGCGCCGCCGCCGCGCTCGCCACCCACGGCGACGAAACGCTGAAGCGCCGCTACCTGCCCAAGTTGACCAGCGGCGAGTGGTCGGGGACGATGAACCTCACCGAGCCCCAATGCGGCACCGATCTTGGCCTGATCAAGACGCGCGCGGTGCGCCAGAGCGATGGCTCCTTCGCCATCACCGGACAGAAAATCTTCATTTCGGCCGGCGAGCACGACCTGACCGACAACATCATCCATCTCGTGCTCGCGCGCATCGAAGGCGCGCCGGCCGGGACCAAGGGCATCTCGATGTTCCTGGTTCCCAAGCACTTGGTCAAAGACGACGGCTCGCTCGGGAACCGCAATGGCGTCCTCTGCGGCTCGATCGAACACAAAATGGGCATTCACGGCAATTCGACCTGCGTGCTCGACTACGACGGCGCCCAGGGCTGGCTGGTCGGCGAAGAGAATCGCGGCCTCAACGCCATGTTCGTGATGATGAATGGGGCGCGACTCGGCGTCGCCATTCAGGGCCTCGCGCTCTCCGAGGTCGCCTACCAGAACGCCGCCGCCTACGCCAAGGAACGCCGGCAGGGCCGCGCGCTTGGCGCCGGGCACACACCCGGGCAGCCGGCGGATCCGATCATCGTCCACCCCGACGTCAGGCGCATGCTGCTCGAGGTTCGCGCCTTCAACGAGGCGGCGCGGGCGCTGATGCTGTGGGTCGCGCTCAGCGAGGACGAGGCGCTCGAATCGTCCGATCCAGCGGCCAAGCTCGCCGCCGAGGATCGCATCGGCCTGCTCACCCCGGTCATCAAGGGCGTCTTCACCGATCATGGGCTTTGCCAACGCGGTCAAGGCGCAGCAGGTGCTGGGCGGCCACGGCTACATCGCCGAATTGGGCATGGAGCAGTTCGTCCGCGATGCGCGCATCACCATGATCTACGAGGGGGCGAACGGCGTGCAGGCGCTCGACCTGGTTGGGCGCAAGCTGCCCAAGGACGGCGGGCGCGCAATCACCGCCTTCTTCGCCGAGGTCTCCGGCTTCCTCGCCGGCAACAAGGACGACGTCGCGCTCGCCCCCTATCTCGCCCCCGCCAAGGCGGCGCTCGGACAATTGCAGCAGGCGACGATGTGGCTGATGCAAAACGGGATGAAGAACCCCGAGAACGCCGGCGCGGGGTCGAACGACTACATGCATCTCTTCGGCCTGACCGCGCTCGCCTTCATGTGGGCGCGCATCGCCAAGGCGGTGCTGGCGCGCCAGGGGGCGGGGACGAGCGAGCCGGCGCTTGACTCCAAGCTGATGCTCGCCAAGTTCTTTGCTCAGCGTATGCTGCCGGAGGCCGGCGCCTGTCTTGCCCGGCTCTCCAGCGGCGCCGAGACGCTGATGGCGATGCCGGCGGCGGCGTTCTAAGCGGGCGCGTTTACAGTCGGGAGGACGAGCGGTGGCGGGCGAGGATGCGCAAACCGGCTTGACCGGCGGATGCCAGTGCGGCGCCGTGCGCTACCGGCTCGCCGAGCCGCCGATCCGCGCCAACGTCTGCCACTGCCGCATGTGCCAGAAGGCGGGCGGCGCGCCGTTCATGGCCTTCGCGGCCGTCAAGTTGACCGATCTCGACTGGACGCGCGGCGCGCCCAAGACCTTCGCCAGCTCCGCGGTCGCCGAGCGCGGCTTCTGCGCCGAGTGCGGCACGCCGCTCAGCTATCACGCCTTCGAGGGCGAGTGGATTTCGGTGACAATTGCTTCGCTCGACGATCCCAGCGCCATCGCGCCAACGGCGCAGTTTGTCGTCGAAGCGAAATACCCATGGCTCGACGACTTGTCGGCGATGAAGGCCATCGATCTCGCGAGATGGCGCAATCCCGCGACGATCCACAGCCGCCAGCATCCCGATCACGATACCTGAACCGGGCGCGAGCGCCGCGCCTGAAGGAGCGTTGAACATGTCCGAGGCCTTCATCTACGACCACGTGCGCACGCCGCGCGGGCGCGGCAAGCCCGACGGCGCGCTGCACACCGCGACGACCCTGCATCTCGCCAAGACCGCGCTGGCGGCGATCAAGGCGCGCAACCATTTCGCGGCCGGCGAAGTCGACGACGTCGTGATGGGCTGCGTCGATCCGGTCGGCGAAGCGGGCGGCGACATCGCCCGCATGGGCGCGCTTGCCGCGGGCCTCGGCGAAGCGACGCCCGGCGTGCAGATCAACCGCTTCTGCGCCTCCGGCCTCGACTCGGTGAATTTCGCCGCGGCGCAGGTGATGTCGGGACAACACGATCTGACGATCGGCGGCGGCGTCGAATCGATGAGCCGGGTTGGCATCGGCGCGGCGGGCGGCGCGTGGCCGGTCGATCCGTCGCTGGCGATCCCCGCCTATTTCATGCCGCAGGGCGTCTCGGCCGATCTGATCGCGACCAAATACGGCTTCTCGCGCGACGACGTCGACGCCTTCGCGGTTCAGTCGCAGCGCCGCGCCGCGCTCGCCTGGTCGGAGGGGCGCTTCAAAAATTCGATCGCGCCGGTGCGCGACGTCAACGGCCTGCCGCTGCTCGAGCGTGACGAACACATGCGCCCGTCAACCGACATGCAGTCGCTCGCCGCGCTGAAGCCCTCCTTCGTCATGATGGGCGAACAGGGCGGCTTCGACGCGGTCGCGATCCAGGCTCATCCCGAGATCGAGCGCATCAATCACGTCCACCACGCCGGCAATTCTTCGGGCATCGTCGACGGCGCGGCGGCGGTGCTGCTCGGCTCGAAGGCGGCGGGCGACAAGCTCGGCCGCAAGCCGCGCGCGCGCGTGCGCGCCTTCGTCAACATCGGCTCCGAGCCGGCGATCATGCTGACCGGGCCGGTCGATGTGACCAAGAAGCTGCTCGCCCGCGCCCATATGAGCATCGGCGACATCGATCTGTTCGAAGTCAACGAGGCCTTCGCTTCGGTGGTGCTGCGCTTCATACAAGCGTTCGACGTCGATCCGGAGATCGTCAACGTCAATGGCGGCGCGATCGCGCTCGGCCACCCGCTAGGGGCGACCGGCGCGATGATTCTCGGCATGGCGCTCGACGAGCTGGAGCGCAGCGGCAAAGCAGACCGCGCTGATAACCCTGTGCATCGGCGGCGGTATGGGCACCGCGACCATCATCGAGCGGGTGTGATCGGCGCCCGCTACACACGCAAGGACGGAAGCTGGGCGTGAGCGCGCACCCCCTCACGCCTCTTCGCATTGACGAGAAAGAGCGATGACCATGCAGAACTTCCGCTTCGAACTCGATGCCGACGGCGTCGCGCTGATCACCTGGGACATGCCGGGACGCTCGATGAACGTGCTGACGGTCGAGGTGATCGAAGAACTGACCGCGCTGGTCGACAAGATCGCGGGCGACGCGGCGATCAAGGGCGCGGTGGTCACCTCGGGCAAGGAGAGCTTCTCGGGCGGCGCCGACCTGACGATGCTGCAGGGCATGGGCCGCGACTACGCGCGCGTCGCCAAGGCCGAAGGCGAAGAGGCGGCGATGCGCGTCTTCTTCGACCGCTCGCGCCAGCTTTCGCTCACCTATCGCAAGCTTGAGACCTGCGGCAAACCCTTCGCCGCGGCGATCAACGGCGTGTGCCTCGGCGGCGCCTTCGAACTCGCGCTCGCCTGCCACTACCGGATCGTCGCCGACAACGACAAGGCGCGCGTCGGTCTGCCGGAGATCAAGGTTGGCTTATTTCCCGGCGCCGGCGGCACGCAGCGCGTTTCGCGCCTGGCGCCGACGCCCGACGCTTTGCAGATGATGTTCCGCGGCGAGTTGCTGCGCCCCGCCGCGGCCAAGGGAATGGGCCTCGTCCATCAGGTCGCGCCGGCGGGCGAGATCGTCGCGCTCGCCAAGGCGTGGGTGAAGGCCAACCCGAACGCCAAGGCGCCGTGGGACGATCCGAAATTCAAGAACCCTTCGGGCAAAGTGTTCTCCGCAAGCGGCATGATGATCTGGCCGCCGGCCAACGCGATCTATCGCCGCGAGACCTACGACAATTATCCCGCCGCCAAGGCGATCCTGTCGAGCGTGTTCGAGGGCCTGCAACTGCCGATCGACCTCGCGCTGGCGGTCGAGAGCCGCTACTTCGCCAAGATCCTGCGCTCGAAGGAAGCGGCGGCGATGATCCGCTCGCTGTTCCTCTCCAAGGGCGAACTCGACAAGGGCGCGCGCCGCCCCGCCGGCGTCGCGCCGAGCGATCTTGCGCAAGATCGGCGTCATCGGCGCCGGCTTGATGGGCGCCGGGATCGCCTATGTCTCGGCGAGCGCCGGGCTCGAAGTCGTGCTGATCGACCGCGACCAGGAAGCGGCCGACAAGGGCAAGGCGCATTCGGAAAAGCTGATCTCCAGCCAGATCGCCAAGGGCCGCGCCAAGGGCGCCGAGCGCGACGCGCTGCTCGCGCGCATCCATCCAAGCGCCGACTATGGCGCGCTGAAGGGTTGCGACCTCGTCGTCGAGGCGGTGTTCGAGGACCGCGCGGTGAAGAAGGAGGCGACGCAGAAGGCGCAAGGCGCGATCGGCGCCGACGTGATCTTCGCCTCCAACACCTCGACCCTGCCGATCGGCTCGCTCGCCGAGACGGCGCTGAAGCCGGAGAATTTCATCGGCATCCACTTCTTCTCGCCGGTCGACAAGATGATGCTGGTCGAGATCATCGTCGGCGCCAAGACCGGCCCGCAGGCGCTCGCGACCGCGATCGATTTCGTGCGCGCGATCCGCAAGACGCCGATCGTCGTCAACGACTGTCGCAGCTTCTTCGCCAACCGTTGCGTTGGCAATTATCTGCTCGAAGGCCATCTGATGCTGATGGAGGGCGTGCCGCCCGCGCTGATCGAAAACGCCGCGCGTATGGCCGGCATGCCGGTCGGGCCGCTGTCGCTCAACGACGAAGTGGCGATCGATCTTGCCTGGCGCATCCTGCAAGCGACCAAGAAAGACCTTGGCCCCACGGCGGTCGATCCGGCGCAGGAAAAACTGCTCGAGGCGATGGCGATCAAGGAGCAGCGGCTCGGGCGCAAGAACGGCAAGGGCTTCTACGACTATCCGGCCAATGGCCCCAAGACACTGTGGCCCGGCCTGAAAGCGATCGCCGGCAAGGCGCTCGACCCCGAGACGATTCCGCTTGCCGACCTCAAGGACCGCGTCCTCTACACCCAGGCGCTGGAGGCGGCGCGCTGCATGGAGGAAAACGTCGTCACCGACCCGCGCGAGGCCGATGTCGGCTCGATCCTCGGCTTCGGCTTCGCGCCGTTCACCGGCGGCGTGCTGTCGTTCATCGACGGCGATCGGCGCAAAGGCGTTTGTCGCGCGCGCCGAGGCGCTGGCGGCCAAATACGGCCCACGCTTTGCGCCGAGCGAAGGGCTGAAGCAGATGGCGGCGAGCGGCGAGACTTTTTACAGCCGCGCCGCCGGAAAGGCCGCGGCCTAGAAGGCCCGTCACGCCCGCCCCCGGACTTGATCCGGGGGTTGATCCGGGCGCCCAGGCGGCGACACGAGTGGTTTGCTGACCCCGGTCTCATCCTGGATACGCGGGTCAAGCCCGCGTATGACGCGCAGGGTGGGGATGACGCGGTGCGATGGCGCGATCCCGCTGGCGACTCAGTCCTTCTCGGGGCGGTTGTAGACGTCCTCGAGGCGGATGATGTCGTCTTCGCCGAGATAGGAGCCGGTCTGGACCTCGATCAGCTCGAGGTCGATCTTGCCGGGGTTGACGAGGCGATGGACGACGCCGATCGGCAGATAGATCGACTCGTTCTCGTGCACCGTCACCTCTTCCTCGCCGCGCGTCACCCGCGCGGCGCCCTTGACCACCACCCAATGTTCGGCGCGGTGGAAATGCTTCTGCAGCGACAATTGGCGCCCCGGCGCAACGACGATGCGCTTGACCTGATAACGCTCGCCCGAATCGATCGACTGGTAATAGCCCCAGGGCCGGTACATGCGCTTGTGCTCGATCGCCTCGCGCCTCTTTTCGCGTTTGAGCGCGTCGACCAATTGCTTGACCTTGTCGCCCTGATCGCGCCGCATCACCAGCACCGCGTCCTGGGTTGTCACCACGGCGATGTCGTCGAGGCCGATGACCGCCGTCAGCAAGTCGGGCGAGCGGATGTGCACGTTCTTGGCGTCGAGCGCGAAACCATTGCCGAGGATCGCGTTGCCCGAAGCGTCGCGCGGACTGAGCTTCCACACCGCGTCCCAATTGCCGACGTCCGACCAGCCGATGTCGGCGGGCACCACCGCGGCGCGCGCGGTGCGCTCCATCACCGCGTAGTCGATCGACTTCTTGGGCGAACGCTCAAACGCTTCCTTATCGAGCGCGAGAAAGCCGAGATCGTCGCGCGCGCCATCGAGCGCGGCGGCGGCCGCTTCCACCATCTCCGGCTCGAAGGCTTTGAGCTCCTCCAGCATCACGTCGGCGCGGAAAAAGAAATTGCCGGAATTCCAAAGATAGCCCTCCGCGACATAACGCTCGGCGACGGCAAGATCGGGCTTCTCGACGAAGGCGTCGACGCTGCGCGCGCCAGTTTTCCCCAGCGCCACGCCGGGACGGATGTAGCCGTAGCCGATCGCCGGCTCGGTCGGCTTGACGCCGAGCGTGACGATCGAGCCGGCCGCCGCCGCTTCCGCCGCCAGCGCGCAGGTGGCGAGGAATCCCGGCTGGTCGAGCACGACATGGTCGGCGGCGAACACCGCGACCACGGTTTGGGGATCGCGTCGCGCCGCGATCTCGGCGGCGAGCGCCACCGCCGGGCCGGAGTCGCGCCGGGTCGGCTCGAGCACGATCGTCGCCTTCGCGCCGATTTCCTCAAGCTGCTCGCGCACCAGGAAGCGATATTCGCGGTTGGTGACGACGATCGGCGTCTCGAACAGCGGGTCGTCGAGCCGCTGGATCGACTGCTGGAAGGTCGAGGACGGGCCGATCAGCGCGATGAACTGCTTGGGCATGGTCTCGCGCGATTCCGGCCATACCCGCGTGCCGGCGCCCCCGCACATGATGATCGGCAGGACTTTCCTCGACATCCGCGCTCCTCGCCAATTGGGCGGCCTCGCCCCCCGCGCGACACAGCTAACCCAAGCGCCGTAAATTTTGCATGAGCGGACAATTCCTCCCCCTTACGGCGGGGCAAGACGCTCCATCAGGCGCCGGTGCGCCTCGGGGATTGGCGTCGGCCGGCCGCTCGCGCGCTCAATATAGACATGGGTGTAGCGCCCATCGGCGCTCGCCTGTGGCGCGCCGGCCTTGAAGATCGCCAGCCGGTAGCGCACCGACGAACGACCAAGGCTTTCGACCGCGACGCCAACTTCGACCACATCGGGAAAGGCGAGGCTGGAATGAAAGCGGCAACCGCTTTCGACGACGACGCCGATCACTGGGCTGAGCGACGGGATCGAGCAGGCCGGCCTCGATCAGGATCGCGTTCACCGCCGCGTCGAAGAAGGCGTAATAGGCGACGTTGTTGAGATGGCCGTAGGGGTCGTTGTCGCTCCAGCGGGTGGTGACCGGAACGAAGCGAGCGAAAGCGCTGCGAAGAGAAGGCTCCGCCCTCCCCGACTTGCCGGCGCCGTTCAGCCGGCGCTCCTTGGCAGGTTGACGCGGCGCGCCGCGAGCGCCAGGGCGACCGCCAGCAACGTCTTGGCGACCGTCGCCGCCCAAAAAGGCGCGACGCCGACGGCAAAGGCCTTGTCGGCGCCGAGCGCCAAGCCGAAGGCCAGCCAGGCGAAGCCCGCGGCGAACATCACCAAATGGCCGAGGGTCATCGCCGCCAGGGCCGGCAGCCAGCCACGGGTCCAGCCGCGATCGGCCAAAAAGCCGACCAGCGCGGCGGCAAGCAGAAAGCCGGCGAGATAGCCGCCCGTCGGCCCGGCGATGTAGGCGGGCCCGGCGACTGCGCCAGCGAACACCGGCAGCCCGACCAGACCCTCAAGCAGATAGAGCGCGACGGTCGCGACGCCGAGCCGAGCGCCCAGCACGGCCGCGAGCGCCAGCACCGCCAGCGTCTGCAACGTCATCGGCACCGGATAGAACGGAACCTGGATCTTGGCGGAGGCGACCAGGACGAGCGTGCCGGCGAGCGCCAGCGCCGCGTCGCGCGCCAAGCGGGAGAGGCCAAAGGGCTTCTGCGCCGAGGCCGGAGTGGCGGGCGAACGGTCGAGCATGCGGGGTCCTCTTGGTTTGCTGCGCTGGCGGCTGAACCGGCCGGGATCGCCTCAGGCGCCGAGTGTCGGTATAGACAAGCGCGCCGCGGCGAACAAGCCGGACGGCGGCGGAGAACCTTGGGTTGAGCGCGCCGTCCAACCAACCGCCGCGCCCTAGCGGCGTCGAGACGCCCGAGCGCGGGCCGACGCGGCTCAGCCCGCTGGTGCGACGGCTGATCGCGCCCAATCCCTCGCCGTTCACCTTCACCGGCACCTGCAGCTACATCGTCGGCGAGGGCGAGGTGGCGATCCTCGATCCCGGCCCGGCCGACCCCGCCCATATCGAAGCGCTGCTGGCGGCGAGCGCGGGCGAACGGGTCGCGAGACATCGTGATCACCCATTCCCATCGCGACCACGCCGACGGCGCGGCGCTGCTGCAAGCGCGGACCGGCGCGCCAATCATCGGCGCGCGCGCCTATGTCGCTGCGCCTGGCGGATCGCCGCGCGCCGACGCCTCCCACACCATCGACTATCGGCCCGACGTCGCGCTCGAGGACGGCCAGCGTCTCGCCGGGCGCGGCTTCACGCTCGAAGCGGTCGCCACCCCGGGCCACGCCGCCAATCATCTCGCCTTCGCGCTCATCGAAGAGAACGCGCTGTTCTCGGGCGATCACGTCATGGCGTGGTCGACTTCGGTGGTCGCGCCGCCCGACGGTTCGATGGCCGACTACATGGCCTCGCTCGAAAAGGTGCGGCGGCGCGGCGAGACGATCTACTGGCCCGGCCACGGCGGCCCGGTGCGCGATCCGCAGCGTTATGTGCGCGGATTGGCGAGCCACCGCCGGCAGCGCGAAGCGGCGATCCTTGCGCGTTTGGCGGCGGGCGAGGCGAGCGTTGCCGAGATCGTCGAGCGGATCTACGCCGGCCTCGCTCCGGCGCTGATCGGCGCGGCGAGCCTGTCGACCCTCGCCCATCTCGAAGATCTGATGCAGCGCGGCCTTGTCGTCAGCGACGGGCCTTTGGGGCTCACGGCGCGCTTTCGCCTCGCGTGACGATCACGGCTGCTGCAACTCGTCCTGCACGGCGGCGGCGAAGCGGCGGTAGTGGCGGGCGTTGGCGCCGAAGTCGTGGCGCCCGACGCGCGACACCGAGCGCAGATCGATGCGCGTTTGGGAAGCGAGCGGGCGCACGCGCACGGCGATGTCGTCGGCAAAACCAAACAGCGGCGAGCGGGCGATCGCTTCGATCTGGGCGACGCCGTCGACGCGCAGGTTGGGCGGGTTGGAATCGACAATCCGCCAGCCGAGATCCTTGGCGACGCGCAGCGCGAGTTGGTAGGCCTCGACCGGCTCGAGATCGACGACGATCGGCTGCACTTCGGGATAGGCTTCCTTTTGCAGGTCGCCATCGGCGGGGTTCCAGTTGGGCGGCGCCTGACCGAGGCGCGCCTCGCGCGCCTTGGCCGAGATCATGAAGGCGGGCGGCGAGGAAAAATCCGTCGTCACGTCGGCGATCATCGGCAGCGGCTGCGCGATCGCGGTCAGATAGGTCGGATAGGCAAGCAGCCCGAGCGAAAGGATGCAGCCAACGCCCGCCTGCGCGGCGCCGCGCCGGCCGGTGCGCCAGATCACCACTCCGGCGGCGCCTGCGAGCAGCAGGGCGAGAAACGCGAGCGTCAGCGCGGCGCCGAAGACGGTGAGCGCCGCGCCGGCGTCGACATTGGCGAAGCGCGCCGCCGCGACCGCGACGCCGGCGGTGACCAGCGCAAAGACCGCCGTCCGTCGGCTCCAAACGGCGGCGCGCGAGACAGGTTCTTCGACGATCAGGCGGCGCATCGCGGCGCCGCGCGGGAGTGGTCAGTTGGCCGGCTTGGTCGCCGCGGCGCCCGAGGCGAGCGAGCTGTGGGCGGTGATTTGACCGCTGGCCGCCAAGAACGCCTTGTCGTCATCGCCAACCTGGACCGTCGGCATGCACAGCGGGTTGCACCAGTAGGACTCGCGCTCATCGCCACGTTGCACGACGAGGACGGACTTAGCCGGCTCGACCTCGATATTCTTCTCGTCGATTATAGAGCCCTGGGCATCGAGCGCAATCAGGTTGGTCATGCCGTAGCCCTTGCCGGTGACGACCATCGCGCCGCCGCCCTTGAGCATGGTCACGTCCGCGATGGCGGGATTGCCCACCACCAGCGTGCGTGTGCCGGCCGGAAGCTGAGCGACCTTGGCCTGGTCGATCAGCACGGATAGCGTATCGGGCGCGGCGGGCGCGGCGAGCGCGGGCGCGGCGCCGAGGAGGGCGAGAGCAAGGAGCACGCGAGGCGACATGGCTCGGCCTTTTGCACGGACGGAGATCGACCCGGCCATCTGGCCCTAAATAGGTGAACGAACCCTCAACAAGCGGGGTAAACGAGGGCCGGGCGGCGCCGCCCTGCGACATTGTCAGAGGTTAAAAACTGCGGCAGATTTCCCTCGTGGCGAAGGTCGCGGAAATTTCGGCTGACGCCAGCGCATCGGGAAGGCTCGATCGCAGCTTTTGGAGAATGAGCCGTGACCGAGCGCCAAAATTGGAACCTGTTCAGGACCGCCTTGGCCATTTTGGCCGTCCTTGGCGCCTCGGAGGGCGCGCGCGCCCAGAATCCTTCCGACGTCGGGAATCACCCTTCCGCGATGATGCGCTCGCCGGCCGCCCCTTCGCCGGTCAAGGTGGCGAGCGACTGGGGGTTGCTCGGCTCCTGGAGCATGGATTGCAGCGCTCCGCTGAGCCAGAGTAACGTCGAGTTCACCTACGCTGACGTCGGCGGAACTCTGTTTTACCAGCGCAATCAGGGGAGTAGTCAGGATTCCAACCCGGTCGTGTCGGCGACGGTCACGCCTGACGGCAAGATGGACTTCGTGATCAGTTTCACCTCGGCGGGGCAAAAACGGCGCAACATCATCGTCAAGGCGGCGGACGGTTCCCAATATCACGCGTTTGACAACTCCGACGTCGCCAGCGGCCAGTACAGCGTCCAGGATGGAAAGTTCACCTCCAACGGCGCGGACGCGCCGTGGCTGCACCGCTGCAAATGATCGGCGTCTTTTGACCGCGCCCACTTCCCGACGAGCGATCAGGCGAAAATCGAGGCGCCCTCTTCGGCGCGCCCGACCACGGCGCGGAAGGCTCTGAACAATTCGCGCCCGACTCCGACATGGGCGCTCGTCAGGTCGGCGACAGCCGGCGCGCGCGCCGCCCATTCGGCGGGGTCGACCAGCACGTCGAGCCGTCCGGCTGGCGCATCGAGCCGGATCAGGTCGCCGTCGCGGATTTTGGCGATCGGCCCGCCCGCCTCCGCCTCCGGCGTGACGTGGAGCGCGGCGGGCACCTTGCCCGAGGCCCCCGAGAGCCGCCCATCGGTGACCAGCGCCACGCGCCGCCCGCGGTCCTGCAGCACGCCGAGCGGGGGCATCAGCTTGTGCAATTCGGGCATACCGATCGCCTTGGGCCCCTGAAAGCGCAGCACGGCGACGAAATCTCGGTCGAGCGCGCCGGCGCGAAACGCGTCGTGCAGCTCTTGCTGCGAGTGGAAGACGCGCGCCGGCGCTTCGATCACATGGCGGTCGGGCGCCACCGCCGAGGTCTTGATGACCGCGCGGCCGAGCGGCCCGTTGAGCACCTTGAGGCCGCCGGTCGGCTGGAAGGGACGCGCAACCGGTCGCAGGACGCTTTCGTCGCTGCTTGCGTTTGCCCCCTCGCGCCAGGCCAGCGCGCCGTCCGCGCCCAGCATCGGCTCGACGACATAGTCCGCGAGGCTATGGCCCCAGACCGTGCGCGCGTCGGCGTGCAGCAGGCCGGCGCCGATCAGTTCGCGGATCAGGAAGGGCATGCCGCCCGCCGCCTGGAAGTGGTTCACGTCCGCCTTGCCGTTGGGATAGATGCGGGTCAACAGCGGCGTGACCTCGGCGAGATCGGCGAAATCGTCCCAGGTCAGCGCGATCCCCGCCGCCGCCGCCATCGCGACAAGATGGATCGTCAGGTTGGTCGAGCCGCCAGTGGCGTTGAGGCCGACGACGCCGTTGACGACCGCGCGCTCGTCGATCACGTGGCCGATCGGCGTGAATTCATTGCCGAGCGCGCTCAGCGCCAACGCGCGCTGGGCGCCGAGCGTCGTCAGCGCGTCGCGCAGCGGCGTGTTGGGATTGACGAACGAGGCGCCGGGCAGATGCAGGCCCATGATCTCCATCAGCATCTGATTGGTGTTGGCGGTGCCGTAGAAGGTGCAGGTGCCCGGCCCGTGATAGGCGCGCGCCTCGGCCTCCAGCAGTTCCTCGCGACCCACCTTGCCCTCGGCATAGAGCTGGCGAACCTTCGATTTTTCCTCGTTGCCGAGACCCGTGGTCATCGGCCCGGCGGGCAGGAACACCGCGGGAAGATGGCCGAACGACAGCGCGCCGATCAGCAGTCCCGGCACGATCTTGTCGCAGACGCCGAGAAACACCGCCGCGTCGAACATCTGGTGCGAGAGCGCGACGCCGGTCGACAGCGCGATGACGTCGCGTGAGAACAGCGACAGCTCCATGCCCGCCTCGCCCTGGGTGACGCCGTCGCACATCGCCGGGACGCCGCCCGCCACCTGCGCCGTCGCGCCCACTTCGCGCGCGGCCTCGCGGATCAACTCGGGAAAACGCTCGAACGGCTGATGAGCCGAAAGCATGTCGTTGTAGGAGGTGACGATGGCGAGGTTGCCCCCGGCGCCTTCGCGCAGGGCTGCTTTGTCGGAGGGACCGCAGGCGGCGAAGCCATGGGCGAAATTGGCGCAGCCGAGGTTGCGGCGCGTCGGGCCCTTGGCGACCGCCTGGTCGATGCGCTCGAGATAGCCCGGCCGCGCGTTGCGGCTGCGCCGGACGATGCGCTCGGTGATCTCGCCAACGCGGGCGTTGAGGGTCGCGGCCATGACAATTCTTTCGCGCTTTAGGGGAGGCCCCCTCTTAAGCCGGGCCTGCGACGAAAGGAAGGCGAGCAAGTTTTGGACCGCGTCCAAGCCCTGGGGCGTTCAAGTCTCGGAAGCGAAACCAGAAAACGCCGCAGGCTTGACACGCCGGCTCGCCAATCCCTATCTCTCTTCTTGACCGGCGCGCTGCAAACGCCGGTTCGCGGGATTTGACAGGTCAGCTTGCTGCCGCGTCACCAACAGCTAAAGCGTCACAGACCGGGAAGCCCCCACAAAGCCTCCGCGCTGTGATCCTGGCAGGCGACTTCGTCGCCGGCGGTCGCCGTGGCGAAGTTCGCGCGTTTCGTGGTCGCGCGATCAGGAGGTTTCATGCCGGTCATTGTCGCTTCGGAAGAGGCTCACCCGTTTCTGCCCTCGCTCGCCAGCGGCTCGGCGATCGACCAGCGCCGCGCGCTGCAGCAGGACATTCGCCCGCTCGAAATCGCCATCCTCAACCTGATGGCCGACAAGATGACGACCGAGCGTCAGCTCGCCGCCTGGTTAGGCAGCACGCCGTTGCAGGTCAGCCTGACCTTCGTCGCCACCGATGGCTACGTGCGCGCGATCCGCGACGGGCGCCAGAGCAGGACGACGCCGGCCGAGCACATCGTCAAATTCTACAAGCCGCTGAGCGAAATCAGCGCCAACAAGTTCGACGGCCTGATCGTCACCGGCGTCAACGCGCTGCAACCGCGGGTGAGCGACGAAACGTTCTGGCCAGAGGTGCAGGAAATTCTCGACTGGTCGGCGAGCCATGTCCTGTCCTCGCTCTATCTGTGTTGGGGCGCCAAGGCGGCGCTCAAGCACTTCCACGACATCGAAAGCATCAAGGGCGAGCGCAAGACCTCCGGCCTGTTCGAGCACCGCTTGCTCAGCGACAGCACTGGCCTTGCGTTTGGCTTTCCCGACGTCTTCTCGGCGCCGGTGTCGCGTTGGAAAAACCCCGATCGGCAAGCGGTCGCCAATTGCCCGGCGCTGGAGGTGGTCGCCAACTCCGAGGAGACCGGCCCCAACATCATCGTCGAATCGGAAACCTTCGGCGAGCTCGGGCGCCGCTTCCCGCGCCGCGTCTATGTGCTCAATCACCCCGAATATGAAACGGACTCGCTCGCCAACGAATATTTCCGCGATGTCGCGCTCGATCCGGCGACGCGCCCGCCGCTGCATTATTTCCCGGGCGACGATCCGACGCGAGCGCCATTCAACACCTGGCGCCACACCGCGCATCTCTACGCCAACTGGCTAAAGCTGGTTTACGAGGCGACGCCGTTCAACCGCGCGCAGATTCCAGCGCAAGCGCGGCCGGCGAAGGCCGGCCTCGCTCAGGCGAGCGCGACGCGGTAGCTCGCTTGGGTCTTGGCGGCGATCTCGTCGAGGCTCACGTCGGCGGCGAGCTGGATCAGCGCCATATCGCGGCCGCTGTGCTTGTCGATGGTGAAGACGCCAAGGTCGGTGACGACGAGATCGACGACGCGCCGCCCGGTCAGCGGCAGCGTGCAATGGTGGAGCAGCTTGGGGCCGTCCTTGGCCGCGTGCTCCATCACCACGACGATGCGCTTGACGCCGGCGACGAGGTCCATCGCGCCGCCCATGCCCTTGACCATCTTGCCGGGGATCATCCAGTTGGCGAGATCGCCGTCCTCAGAAACCTGCATCGCGCCGAGGATGGCGAGATCGATGTGGCCGCCGCGGATCATGGCGAAGGAATCGGCGCTGGAGAAATAGCTGGTGGTCGGCAGTTCGGTCACCGTCTGCTTGCCGGCGTTGATCAGGTCGGGGTCTTCTTCGCCCTCGAACGGAAACGGCCCGGTGCCAAGCATGCCGTTCTCACTCTGCAACTGCACTTGCATGCCGGCGGGAATGTAGTTCGACACCAGCGTCGGAATGCCGATGCCGAGATTGACGTAGAAGCCGTCCTTCAGTTCCTTCGCGGCGCGCGCCGCCATTTGGTCGCGGGTCCAGGCCATCGCCGATTCTCCTTAAGCCGCGTCGCGCTTGCGGGTGGTGCGCTGCTCGATGCGCTTGGGGCCGCCCGGAGTGTGGACGATGCGCTGAACGAAGACGCCCGGCGTGCCGATCTGGTCGGGGTCGAGCTCGCCGGGCTCGACGAGATGCTCGACCTCGGCGACGGTCACCCGGCCCGCGGTCGCCATGTTCGGATTGAAGTTGCGCGCGGTCTTGCGGTAGACGAGGTTGCCTTCGCTGTCGCCCTTCCAGGCGTGGACCAGCGCGATATCGGCGGTCAGCGCGGTCTCCATCAGGTAGGATTCGCCGTTGAACTCGCGCACCTCCTTGCCCTCGGCGACGATCGTGCCGACGCCGGTGCGGGTGAAGAAGGCGGGAATGCCGGCGCCGCCAGCGCGGATGCGCTCGGCCAGCGTGCCCTGCGGGTTGAACTCGAGTTCGAGCTTGCCGTCGAGATAGAGCTTGGCGAAAATCTTGTTCTCGCCGACATAGCTCGAAATCATCTTCTTGATCTGCCCGCTCTCGAGCAGCACGCCGAGGCCAATGCCGTCGACGCCGGCGTTGTTGGAGATCACGGTGAGGTTCTTCACGCCCGACGCGCGCAGCGCGCCGTTCAGCGCTTCAGGAATGCCGCACAGACCGAAACCGCCCGACATGATCGTCATGCCGTCGCTTAAGATCCCGGCCAGGGCGGCCTCGGGGCTCGCGTAGACTTTGTTCATGGTCGCTCCCATCGCGAAGCAACTTAACTACCGGCGAGGGGAGGCGGGGGCAAGGGCGGGGCGGGGGACTGCCGGCGATCGCCGCCTGACGCTTGGCCCTTGCGCCGAGCGCGCCAAAGCGCCACGTCTAGGCGCGACAATCCCAGGGAGCGCGCCATGAGCACCGAGACCTACAAGATCGTGCAGCACGACGGCGGCTGGGCCTACCAGGTCGATGGCGTGTTTTCGGAGACCTATCCTTCGCATGACGCGGCCCATGCGGCGGCGGCGCGCGCGGCGGGCGAGCAGCGGGTCGGGGGCGAAACAACCGGCATCACCTACGAAGATTCCTCGGGCAAATGGCGCGAGGAATTGGCCGAGGGTCGCGACCGCCCGCAAACCAAGGTCAAAGACTAGGCAAGCGCCGGTTCGCTGGCGCGCGTCAGGGCTGCTTCAACAGCACCGGGCGCATTTCCTGCCAATTCGGCTGGGCGGCGATGGCGGTGGGCTTGTCGCCCGTCTGTTCGAGCTTTTGCAGCAAGGTGAGCGCCTCGGCGAGCGCGGCGCCGGCCTGCGCCGCCGGTTTGGGCAGAGCGATCGACTTGGTCGCCTCGATCCCCGGTTCGAAATCGGCAAACTCGGGCGCGCGGCTGGCGAGCCGGGCGCGCTTGACGCCGGCTTTGACGAATTCCTCGATATGCGCCGGGACGAGTTGCAGCTTGCTGAATTCCTTGGCGAGAACGATGTGCAAGCGTCGGCGCGTCAGCTTGTCGTCGACCCGGAACCGGTCGAAGTAAAGCTCGAGGATGCGCTGTTTCTCTTCGTCGGTCGGATAGCCCATGCGGACATGCGCGTCGAAGCGGCCGGCGCGCTTGGACAGCGCCTGGTCGATCGCCTCGACATGATTGGTGGTGGCGATGGTGATGACGTCGGGGTAGGCCGCGGTGCCGGACAGCACCTGCAACAGCTCGCCAGTCACGTCGTCCCTGACGGTCGGCAGACCCGGGTTCTGGCGCGACTTGGTCATCAGGTCGAGGTCTTCGAGAATCACCACCGTCGGCGCCAGCGCCTGCGCCAATTGGTAGATGGCGCGAATATGATCGACGCCCTCGACGAAAATGATCGTCGCCTCGCCGGCGATGCCATTGGCGAAACATTCGATCGCGGTCGATTTGCCGTCGCCCGGAGGCCCCGACAGCAACAGGCCGCGCTTGATCGTCAGCCCCTCCGCCTTCAGCGCTTCGCGATTGCGGATCGAGGCGGCGATGAAATCCAGTTCGTCGCGCACCCGCTCGTTGGGGATCACGTCGGCCCAGGAACGGTCGGAAAGGCGCGAACGCACGGTGCGAATGTCGCGATTGACCAGCACCATGCGATTCTTGAACGCGTCGGACTCTTGCAGCAACCC
The DNA here is from genome assembly GCA_963835215.1 of uncultured Alphaproteobacteria bacterium. Classification (GTDB taxonomy): domain Bacteria; phylum Pseudomonadota; class Alphaproteobacteria; order Rhizobiales; family Beijerinckiaceae; genus Roseiarcus. Next base: position 758,374 of record CAWIES010000002.1, read on the forward strand.
GCGCACCAGCGCGATCACTTCCTTTTCGTCGGATTCGCGATAGACGAGGCCGACGCTATCGAGGACGAAGCCCTGCGGCGGCTCGGTGCGGTGCGAGCCTTGCAAGATCAGCATGAACGACCCGCCGCTGCCGGGCGCGACGCCGCGAAACACCGTGCGCGGCCGCAGCACCTGCAGATCGCCGTCGATGTTCAGCATGACCTTGCCGGGCGTCAGACGCGGGTTGATCGCCTGCTGGTCGGCGAGGCCGACGCCGGTGAGTTCGCTCAGCCACAACCAGCCCGGCAGATCGCTGAGCCGCCGGCTGAGCAGCGCGAGCGTCGCGTCGTTCGCCGGAAGGCTGATCACCCCCGGCTCGCCGTCGCCGCAAAAGACCCGGTACAGCGTCGCGTAGCCGACGCGCGGCGCGGCGGAGCGTTTCACCCGCTTGTGCTGGCTGGCGAAGTAGCCAAGCGAAGCCGCCACCGAAGCGAAGCCGCGGATCGAATCCTCGGGGATTTCGGCGATCAACTGGTCCCTCATCGAAAGCGACGCCGCCGCCGATTCGGCGAACAGGCGCTTGATCGCCGGGCTGCTGGATTCGCCCGCGCCCTCGGAGGCTTCGAAGACGCCGGAGACGAACTCGCCGTCGTCATCGGCGCCGTAGACCGTCGCGGTGACGTTCAGACTGGTGGCGAGCATCTCGGCGGCCTTGCGGGCGGCGGCGGCGCCAATGACCGGGCGTTCCTCGATCACCTTCTCGCCGGCGACCTCCGAGGTGCAGCGAACGACGAACTTCTGCCCCTTGGAGCCGCGCTTGCCTTCCACCTTGAACCACATGTCGAGCTACCCCGTCGTCGGTGAGACTGAAGAGCGCTTCGGCCCGGCGTGATCGCGCCGAGACAAAGCCTCTCCGCCCAGTCGTGAGAAACCGGCGTCGGTGAGCTTACTCTAGGGAAGAAGACCAACCTTTATTGCGATCGCGCGAAGTTTAACGAGTTTTCGCCGAGACGATTCAGCATCAGAACCCGCCAAAGGCCCTCGGCCTCTGGGCGTCCCCGCGAATCGCTAGCCACGCGTCGCGCCCTCGCGCCGCCAAGTCCACACCAGCGCGCCGAGCAGCAACGCAAGGCCGAGCAAGCCGACCGCGAGCGGCGTTTGCGACACGCCGATCAGCGCGCTGGCGCCGGCGCGCTTGATCCCAATGTAGTCGCCGCCCGAATAGCTCGGCGAGGGCTGCATCGCGACGACGCGCGGCAACGTGATCGCATCGGTGGCGGCGCGCGCGAGCCGGCGCACGCCGCCCCCGCTCGCCTCGGCGAGCGGGCGGAGCTTCTCGGGCGTCGAGACGACTTCCTGGAATTCGAGCGGGTTCTGCGGGCCGACCACCGCCAGCGCGACGTGCTCGCCGTCGCTCGCCCGGTAGAGCCCATCCTCGTCGACACTGACAGCTCGCGCGCGACAGGCCGGGCGCGACGCTGGCGAGTTGCACGATGGTCGTCTTGCCGTCCGGCCCGGTGATCGTCGCCTGCGGGATCTCGCCCTTGACGCTCTGGCGCTCGATCGTCAGCGCGCGTCCCTGAGCGCGCGCGCGCAACGCCTCCTCCTCGAGATCAGGCTCTTTCATCAGCCAATGCGCGAGGCGACGCAGAAGATCGAGATAGGGCCCGCCGCCGTCGAAGTCGCGCGCCCACAGCCACATCTGGTCCGAGAGCAGCAGCGCCACGCGGCCCTTGTCGACGCGCGAGAGCACGAGCAGCGGCGATTTGCCGACGCCCTGCATCAGCGTCATGCCGCCGGTGGCGTCGGCGCCGATCTGGCGCAGCCAGCGCCCCCAGACCGGCGGTTCGCTATCGCCGCCTGGCAGGCCGCGCGTCACCGGATGCTTTTGCCCGTCGGCCGAGATTTCGGCGCGGAACGGCTCGTCAAACTCCTCGCCAGTCGGGCGCGCCGGCGCGATGTCGCCGAGCGGCGTCGAATAGAGCCCCTCGGGCGTGCCGTAGGCCGGCCCTTCGGCCATTAGCAGCGCGCCGCCCTGGCGGACATAGGCGACGATGTTGTCGAGATAGTACCGCGGCAGGATCTCTTCGCTCGAGTAACGGTCGAAGATGATGAGATCGAAATCCTTGATCTTGCGGCCGAACAACTCGGCGACGGGAAAGGCGATCAGCGACAGCTCGTTGATCGGCGTCCCGTCGGTCGCCTTGTCCGGCGGGCGCAGGATGGTGAAATGGACGAGATCGACGTTGGCGTCGGACTTGAGCAGGTTGCGCCACATGCGCTCGCCCTGGTGCGGCTCGCCCGAGACCAGCAGAACCCTGAGCTTGTCGCGCACGCCTTCGATGGCGACGACTGCACGATGATTGCGGTCGGTGATCTCGTCCTTCACCGGCGCGACTTCGAGCTCTATGACATTGGGGCCGGCGTGGTCGATCGGCGCCTTGATCTCCAGGTTCTGGCCAACCTCGGCGGGCAGCGTGGCGATGGTCTCGCCATCGCGCCGGACCGTCACCGTCGCCGGTTCGCCGGCGTCGTTGGAATCGAGAACGCGGGCGACGATCGTCTGGTCCTTGCCGACGATGCCGAAACGCGGCGCCTCGACCAGCTCGATGCGGCGGTTACGCTCGCCTTCGTGGCCGGTGATCAGCACATGCAGCGGCGCGTCGAAACCCAGCGCCTGCGCGGAAGCGGGAATGTCGTGGACGACCCCGTCAGTGACGACAATCGCGCCCCCGACCCGCTCGGGCGGCGTGTCGGCGAGCGCCGAATGCAGAGCTGCGAACAATTGCGTGCCGCGGTTGTCGGGATCGCTGCGCGGCGTCTCGACCGTTCTGACTTCGACGTTGTCGAGCGCCGCGAGACGCTTGGCGAGCTCGGCGCCCGCCGCCTGCGTTTGGCTCGCCCGCTCGCCGATCTGGTTCGACTCGGAGCGGTCGAGCACCAGCGCGACGACGTCTTTGAGCGGCCGGCGGTTTTCGCGCACCAGCGAGGGGTCGGCGAGCGCGACCAGCAACAGCGCGCAGGCGAGCGCGCGCAAGAGCGCGGCGCCGGGGCGGCGCCAGGCGGTCAGCGCGACCAGCGCCAGCGCCGCGAGGGCGAGCGCGACCATTGCCGGAAACGGCAGCGGCGGAGCAAAGGCGATCGACCAGACGTTCAATGCGATAGCCTCTCGAGCAGGTCCTTGGCGTGGACCTGGTCGGCCTTATAGTTGCCGGTGAGCGTGTACATCACCAGATTGACGCCGCCGCGCAGCGCCATTTCGCGCTGACGCGGGCCGCCGGGAATGAGCGGAAAGAGCGGGCGCCCGTCGGCGTCAGCCGCCCAGGCGGCGGCAAGATCGTTGGACGTGACGATGATCGGCGAGACGCTGTCGCCCGCGCGCGCCGGGCGCGGCGTCGGGTCGCTGGGATCGGGTGGCGGCAGCGCCTCGATCCAGGTCTGGCCATCCTCGGTGCGGCCAACGAAGCGGTCGAGCAGATAGAACGTCTTGGTGACGACGTGGTCGCGTGGCACCGGCTCGAGCTCGGGCACGTCGACGCCAGCGAGCAGTTGTCGCAGCCACAGGCCTTCGGGCGTCGCCGCGCCGCCCGGCGTCTGATTGAGCGCGTCGCGGGTGTCGAAGACGACGGTGCCGCCGTTCTTCATAAAGGCGGCGATGCGCGCCACCGCCGCGGGCGGAGGCAGCGGCCGGTCGGCGACGATCGGCCAGTAGATCAACGGATAGAAGCTCAGCTCGTCATGCGCCGGATCGACCGCGATCGGCGCCGCGATCTGCGCCGAGGTGCGCTCGCCGAGCACGCGCGCCGAGGACTCGAGGCCGAGGCGGGTGGTCTCATCGACCGTCGCGTCGCCGCTCGCGACATAGGCAAGATGAGTGTTGCGCGCGGCGTCGGCGTCTTGCGCAGAGATCGGCGCGTCGGCGGCGCGCGCGACCGGCGCCTGCAACGTCGCGCCGACCAGCGCGCCGACGATCAGCAGCGCCGCCGCGGCCGGACGAGCAAAGCGTGAGGCGCGGCCGAGCCAAAGGCTGGCGAGCCCGTCGGCGAGGAAGCCGATCAACGCGGCGAGCAGCAGCCAGGGTTTAAGATCGAGCGGCGCCGCGACGTCGAGCCCGCCCGCGGCGACGGCGAGCCCGGCGTAATCGGCCGGCGTCGAGCTTGGCGCCCGGCGCGAGCGCGTTGACCGCTTCCAGCGATTCGGCTGGGCCGTAGAAGCCCGGGGGATGCGCGGCGTCGCCCGGCCCGGTGAAATCGCCGGCGATCGGCGCGGCGTCGGCGGGCGGCGCGCCGAGCGTTCCAAAGCCGTCGAGCGTGCGATAGGGCGCGCGCGTCGCCTGTTGCTCAGCCGCGCCCGCGCCGCTCGTCTCCGCCGGCGCCGGCCCTGCTCGCGCCACGACGCGCCGCAGCATGTCGACGAACAGGCCCGAGAGCGGCAGGTTCGACCAGGTCGTATCGGCGGTGACGTGGAACAGCACGATCAGCCCTTTGCCGCGCGGCGCAGCGGTGACCAGCGGCGTGCCGTCGGCGAGCCGCGCCCAGGTCTTGTCGGCGAGGCCCGGCTCCGGCTCGGCCAGCACCTGGCGCGAGACGGTCACCTCATCGGGCGCGGCGAGGCCGAAGAACGGGCTCGTCTTTCTCGAACGGCGGCGATGTGCTTGGGCGTTTCCCACGACAGCGCGCCGCCCTAGCGTGCGCCCGCCGCGCCGCAGCGCGACGGGGGTCAGATCGTCGTCGCCGGCGGCGAGCCGCGTGCCGGCAAAGCGCAGCAGCACGCCGCCCGAATTCGACGAATTCGCGCCAGCTCGTCATGCGCCGGGCCGGGCGGCACGCTCATGTCGGCGAGCGCCAGCACCGAGGGCTTCTCCGCGAGCAGCGCTTCGATCGGATCGCCTCGGCGCCCGCGCGCTTCGCGGATCTCGGCGAACGGCGCGAGCGCGCGCTTGATATAATAGGTCGGCGACAGCAGCGGCTGGGCGACGTCGGCGCTGGCCCCCGAGAGAATCGCGACGCGGCGACGGCGCGAGCGCTCGTCGATCAGCCAGGTCGCGCCCGCAGACGTTTCGTCGGCGACGACGAGGCGGCTGATCTCGTTGCGCAGTTCGACCGGCAGTTCGAAACTTCGCCTGCGTCTCCAGCGCGCAGCCGAAGTCGAACGGCGCCTCGCCGATCGAGCGCCCCTGCGCGTCGAGCGCGCGCACGACGCCGGCGCGGCGCGCGTTGAGATCGGGCGCGCGTCAGATGCGCGTCGAGCGCGCCGGCGAGATTGTCGGCGCTGGAAATGGCGAGCGGGCGTCGTGCGGTCGAGCACGACCGACAGCGAATGTCCGCGCGACGGCCTCGGCCAGCGCTCTGGCGAAGGCGCCGGCGCCGCCGAGTTCGAGGCCGTCGGCGATCCAGAGGACATCGGCGCGCGGGTTGGCGGCGAGGAAGCGCTGCGATCGGCGGCAGCGCTCGCCATCGCGCGCCGGCGCGTAGGGGACCGGCTGCAAGCGCGCGCAGTTTCTCCTCGATGCGCGGCCGCATCGAGCGGCGTGATGATCGAGCCCGCCTTGCGAAATCGGCGCAAGCGCCACCAGCCGTCCCGCGCGGTCGCCGCCGATCAGCGCGTCGCGCGCGAAGGCGACGCGCTGCGTCCCAGGTCGGCGCCGCCGCCCAGCCGTCGTCGACGATCACGCAGCAGCGGGCCCGGTCGCCAGTCTCGGCTTAGCCGCGTTCCAGATCGGCCCCGCCATCGCGAGAATGACCAGCGCGGCGATCGACGATGCCGCAGCGCCAGCAGCGGCCAGGGCGTCTTGGCCGGCGTCGCATCCTTGTCGTCGAGGCCGAGCAACAGGCGGAGCGGCGGAAACACGACTTGGCGCGGCCGCGGCGGCGTGACGCGCAGGAAGAGATAGAGCGCCGCCAGCAGCGCGAGCGCGGCGAGCACCGCCGGCGCGGCGAAGGCGAGCGGCAGGCCGAGCATCTCAGGCGCTCCAGCCGGCCTTCGCCGGCTCGGGGCCGGCGAGGCGGGCGTGCAGCGAAAGCAGCGCCTGGGCCGCCGACTGGTCGGTGCGGTGGAGCGCGAAGTCCCAGCCGCGCGCGCGGCATGCGGCGCGCACCGCCTCGCGATGCGCGGCAAGCCGCTCGAGATAGGCCTCGCGCAGGCTTTGGGCGCGCGGCGCGCGCAGCCGGCGCGGCGCCGCCCGCGGCGAGAAACTCGGTGTGGCCGAGGAAGGGGAAGGTCTCCTCGATCGGATCGGCGATCATCAGGATTTGACCCTCGGCGCCGCTCGCGCGCGATGGTCGCGATCGTCTCGCGCGACCTTCGCAGCGTCGGCGAGGAAGTCGCCGATCAGCACCGCGCTGCGAGCGCGCCGTGATCGGCGCCGAGGGCGGCAAGGGCTGGGCGACATTGTGCAAGCGTTCGTCGGCGGCGATCGCTTCGGCGAAGCGTTCGATGACGTCGCGGCTGGCGAGCGGCGCGCGTCAGGCCGATCAGGCCGACGCGCTCGCCGCCGCGCACCGCAAGATCGGCGAGCGCCAGCGCCAGCACCGCCGCGCGGTCGACCTTGGAGCAGGACGCGAGTTCCGAGCCGAAAGCCATCGAGGGCGAGCGGTCGAACCAGATCCAGAGCGATGTGCGAAGCTTCCCACTCGCGCTCGCGCACGAAGGCGCGGTTCTCGCGCGCCGAACGACGCCAATCGACGCGGGCCGCGGGTTCGCCCGAGACGAACGGACGGAACTGCCAGAACGTCTCGCCGGGACCGGCCTGCCGGCGCCCATGGACGCCGTGCATGCACGCTGTGCGCGACCTGGCGCGCGGCGACGACGAGGCTCGGCAGGCGCGCCGCGAGCGTCGTCGGCCTGTTCGCTGACGGACGCGGCGTGTCGCGGCGGCGACTGCCGCCATCGGCTCAGCGCAGCGTCTTGGCGACGAGGCGCGCGATCACGGCGGGGATCGTCTCGCCTTCGGCGCGCGCGGCGAAGGTCAGCGCCATGCGGTGCTTGAGCACCGGCTCGGCGAGCGCCGCGACGTCGTCGCGCGAGGGCGCGAGCCGGCCATCGACCAGCGCGCGCGCGCGGCTGGCCAGCATCAGCGCCTGCGCGGCGCGCGGGCCCGGCCCCCAGGCGATCGCCTCGGTCAGCGCCGGATCGCCCTCGCCGGGCCGCGCCGCGCGCACGAGATCGAGGATCGCCTCGACGACGCTTTCGCCGATCGGCGCGCGCCGCACCAGGCGCTGCGCCGCCATCAGGTCGGCGGCGGTCATCGCCGGCTTCGCCGTCGGCGTCGTTCTCGCCGGTGGTCTCGATCAGAATGCGGCGCTCGGCGGCGCGGTCGGGATAGCCGACGTCGATCTGCATCAGGAAACGGTCGAGCTGCGCCTCGGGCAGCGGGATAGGCGCCCTCCTGCTCCAGCGGATTCTGCGTCGCCAGCACATGGAAGGGGACCGGCAGATCGTGGCGCGCGCCGGCGACCGTGACGTGATGCTCCTGCATCGCCTGCAACAGCGCCGACTGCGTGCGCGGGCTGGCGCGATTGATTTCGTCGGCCATCAGCAATTGGGCGAAGATCGGCCCCTTGATGAAGCGGAAGCCGCGCGAGCGGTCGGCCCCTTCCTCCATCACCTCGGCGCCGAGAATGTCGGACGGCATCAGATCGGGCGTGAACTGCACGCGCAGCGCGTCGAGCCCCATGACGATGCCGAGCGTCTCGACCAGCTTGGTCTTGGCGAGGCCGGGAACGCCGATCAACAAGCCGTGACCGCCGGCGAGCAGCGTGACCAGCGTCTGCTCGACCACCCGCTCCTGACCGAAAATCACCGCGCCGATCGCCTCGCGCGCCGCGGCGACCCGCGCCAGCGTCGCTTCGGCGGCCTTGACGACGCTGGCGTCGAAATCGGCGACGGACATGAGCTCTCCTCTAAGTCGGACAACGGTCGCGCAGCGCGGCATTTCCGAAGCTTGACGACTCGGTTCCCGCGGCAGCTCGATTCGATGGCGCGCGCCCGCCAGAGCGAGGCGTAACATACGGATCGCGTTCTTGCCCACAAACCAGCGCGAGATTATGGCGGAAGCGATGCAAGCGCCATGCCCGACCAGGCGCTGGGCGGCCTGAGCGAGGCCGCGGCGGCGCGCCAGCGCGGCCCGGCGCCGGTTCATCTGTGGAATCCGCCCTATTGCGGCGAGATCGACATGCGGATCGCGGCCGATGGGACCTGGTACTATTGCGGCTCGCCGATCGGCCGGCCGGCGCTGGTCCAGCTGTTCGCCTCGATCCTGCGCAAGGACGCGGACCGCTACGTGCTGGTGACGCCGGTCGAGCGGGTCGGCATCCGGGTCGACGACGCGCCGTTCCTGTGCGTCGAGATGCGAGGTCGAGGCTCAGGGCGGCGCGCCGCGGCTGACGTTCCGCACCAATGTCGAGGACGTCGTTACGGTCGACGCCGAGCATCCGCTGCGGTTCGAACCGGGCGCGGCGGACGGGCTCAAGCCTTACGTGCGGGTGCGCGGCGAGCTCTGGGCGCTGGTCAAGCGCGCGCTCTTTTACGATCTGGTCGCGCTGGGCGAGGTCGCGCCCTGGCAGGGCGAGGACTGGTTCGGCGTCGCTCAGTGCCGGAACGTTCTTTCCGATGACGCGCGCGAGCGAGATCGAGGGGCTTTGAACGCTCCCGCTCTCGCCGCGCGATCTGACCCCCGAGGCGCCTGCGCCGCCTCGCCCGGGCGCGCCTTGCCGCCGAGCTTCGCGTCCGACCCGCCGGGCGCCCTGCCGGCCGGCGCGCGGCCGGCGGCGGTGCTGGCGCCGATCGTCGCGCGCCCCGACGGGCTGACCGTGCTGCTGACCCTGCGCGCCGCGCATTTGCGCGCCCATTCGGGCCAGGTCGCCTTTCCCGGCGGCAAGATCGATCCCGGCGAGACGCCCGGCCAAACGGCGCTGCGCGAAGCCGAGGAGGAGATCGGCCTCGCCGCGCAGCTTCATCGAGCCGCTCGGCTGGCTCGACCCCTATCTGACCGGCACCGGCTTTCGCGTCGCGCCGCTGGTGGCGCTGATCGACCCGGTTTCACGCTGGCGATCAACGCGGAGGAGGTCGCCGAGGCGTTCGAGACGCCGTTCGCCTTCCTGATGGACGCCGCCAACCACCGGCTCGAAGAGCGAGTCTGGCGGGGCGAAATGCGAAAGTTCTACGCAATGCCCCACGGCGAGCGGTATATCTGGGGCGCCACCGCCGGCATCCTGCGCAATCTCTACGAGAGGCTGTTCTCCTGATGTGGCGCGCCGCTCGCCGAATCGCTCGGCCTGTTCCTCGCGCCGTTCGCCGCTCTTCGCGATCTATCTCGTGCTGCGCGCGCGTTATCCGCTGGCGCTCGAGCACTGGACGCGCGGCCGGGTGGCGACGCTGCTTGTCGTCGGCCTCGTGGCGGCCTTCGCCGGGCTCGCCGGCGCCTCGCTGTTCGCGCCGCGCGGCCAGGGCGTCTACGTTCCCGCCCACGTCGTCAACGGCGTGCTCGTGCCCGGACATTTCGAATGACCGGCCTGCCCGGCCTCAGAGACGGGCGCCTCGCCGACCGGCGCGTGCTGGAGACCGGGCGGCTCGCGCGCGCGCTGCGGGCGCTCGACGGCGAGGGCGAGGAGACGCGGCTGGTCGGCGGCGCGGTGCGCGATCTCGCGCTCGGCGTGCGCCGGGCGATTTCGATCTCGCCACGACGGCCCTGCCGACGACCGTGATCAAGCGCGCCCGCGCCGCCGGCTTCGGGGTCGCGCCGACCGGCCTCGCGCATGGCACAGTGACGGTGATCGTCGACGGCAAGCCAATCGAGGTGACGACGCTCAGGCGCGACGTCGACACCGACGGACGCCACGCCAAGGTCGCGTTCGGGCGCGACTTTCGCGACGACGCGCTGCGACGCGACTTCACCATCAACGCCCTGTCGCTCGACCCGCGACGGCGCGGTGCACGACTATGTCGGCGGCCTTGCCGATCTCGCCGACCGCAGGGTGCGATTCATCGGCGAGCCGCGTCAGCGCATCCGCGAGGACTATCTGCGCATCCTGCGTTTCTTCCGCTTCTCGGCCCGCTATGGCGGCGAGACGCTCGACGCCGACGGGTTGCAGGCGGCGATCGCCGAGCGCGAGGGGCTGGCGATCCTGTCGCGCGAGCGGGTGCACGCCGAACTGATGAAGCTGTTTGTCGCGCCGCGCGCCGCCGAGGTGGTCGTGCGCATCTGCGAAGCCGATCTGCTCGGGCCATTGATCGCCGGCCAAACCGATGCGAGGCGCTTTGCCCGTCTCGCGGCGATCGAGGCGGCGCGCGGCGAGCCGCCCGACCCGGTGCTGCGCCTGGCGGCGCTCGCCGTCCTGATCGAGGAGGACGCCGAGCGGTTGCGTGAGCGGCTGCGCCTCTCCAACGCCGAATTCGATCGCTTACGCGAGCTGGCCCGCGGCTTGAGCGACCTCCATGGCCTCGACACGCCGCCGGCGTTGAGCATGCTCAAGCGGCTGCTGTTCGAGCGCCGGCGGCGCGGCGCGCTCGACGCGCTGACCCTCGCGCAGGCCGACAGCGGCGCCGGCCCGGGGGATCGCCGCTTCGCCCGCGCCTGGGCCTTTCTCGCCGGCGCGCCCGAGCCGACGCTGCCCTTCAGCGGCGCTGACGTGCTGGCGCGCGGCGTGACCCACGGCCAGCGCATCGGCGTGACGCTGAAGAAATTGCAAGCATTGTGGATTCGCGCCGGCTTTCCCCGCGAGCCCGAGGCGCTGGCGCGGCTGCTCGACGAGGCGCTGGAGCCGTGAGGCGTTTGTAGACGCGGCCGTCGGCCGCGTCGGGCGCGGTCAACGACCGCGCCTACAGAAGGGGCGTTTGACCTCGCGCGGTCTAGCGAGAGACAAAGGGCCCGCGACGGCTGGGAGAAACGGATGCTGCCGACCAAATTATGGGCCGACATGTCGTGGCGCGATTTTGCCGCGGCCGACATGGGCGCTGCGGTCGCGGTGCTGCCGGTTGGCGCGATCGAGCAGCACGGGCCGCATCTGCCGGTCGGCGTCGACGCCGATCTCAACGAAGGCTACCTCAAGCGCGTCATCGCGCGCGTTCCCGCCGATTGGCCGGCGCTGTTCCTGCCGCCCCAGGCAATCGGCGCCTCGGATGAGCATTCCGAATATCCCGGCACGCTGACCCTGTCGACCGAGACGCTGACGCGTGTGCTGACCGAGATCGGCGCCTCGGTCGCGCGCGCTGGCTGCCGCAAGCTCGTCTTCATCAACGCCCATGGCGGCAACAATTCCGCGATCGACGCGGCGGCGCTGGCGCTGCGCGCGCGCTTTGCGATGCTGGCGGTGCACGCGAGCTGGCGGCGGCTCGGCTATCCGGAGGGGCTGTTTTCCGAGCGCGAGCGCGCTCACGGCGTCCATGGCGGCGACATCGAAACCTCGCTGATGCTCGCCTTTCGCCCGGGCGCGGTGAAGATGAGCGAGGCGCGCGATTTTACCAGCGCCGACGAGGCGATGGCCAAGGACTTCAAGCGCCTGCGCGCCGCCCCGCCGAGCGGCTTCGCCTGGATGGCGAGCGACCTCAATCCGGGCGGCGCGGTCGGCGACGCCGCCAACGCCAGCGCCGCGCGCGGCGAGGCTTGCGCCGAGCATGGCGCTGCGGCCTTCATCGAATTGCTCGGCGACGTGCTCGCCTTCGATCTCAAGCGGCTCGCCAAGGGCCCGCTGGGTTAGCGGCGATGGGCGCGCCGCACTTCAAATTCGAGCGGGCGCTGATCGCCGACGGGCATCGTTATGTCGTCGGAGTCGATGAGGTCGGGCGCGGTCCGCTTGCTGGGCCGGTCGGCGTCGCGGCGGTGATTCTCGATCCTGACGACCTGCCGCCGGGACTCGACGATTCCAAGGCGCTGAGCGCGGCGCGGCGTGAGGCGCTGTCGCTGGCGATTTACGCGAAGGCGCTTGCCGTCACGCTGGTGTTCGCCAGCGTCGAGGAAATCGACGCCCACAACATTCGCGGCGCGACGCTTCTGGCGATGGCGCGCGCCGTTGCGGCGCTCAGCCTCAGGGCCGATTACGCGCTGATCGACGGGCGCGACGCGCCGCCGGGTTTGCGTTGTCCGGCGCGCGCGATCGTGGGGGGCGACGGGTTGTCGCTATCGATCGCCGCCGCCTCGATCGTCGCCAAGGTGGCGCGCGACGCCCTGATGATTCGCCTCGACGCCGCGCACCCCGGCTACGGCTTTGCGCGGCACGCGGGCTATCCGACGCGCGCTCATGTGGCGGCCTTGGCGCGGCTCGGACCGTGCCCGCTGCACCGGCGCTCGTTCAAGCCGAAGGGGCTATTCGACGCCAATCCGCCGGTTTCCGCGGGAGACGCGGAACCCTTTAGAAATCGTTGATTTCATAAAGTTTCTTAGCCCCGCGCAACCGTACGAAAACGACACAGGGCCGCGCGCGACGCAATAACCCGGCCTTTACCGAAAATGCTCACTATCGCGACTGTCGGAGCCGTTTGGTCTGGCGCAGTCGAGTGAGTTGCGTAATGCGTGGTTCGCGTGCCGGGGCGACCCGCCTCCCCGTCCAGCTTCAGGTCTTGCGTACTGGACGCAATGAGGCGCGGCGCCCCGCCACGCGGGCCACGCCGCCGCGCGACGCGATCATCGTCGGCGACTGTATTGATGAACTCGCCAGCTTGCCCGAGGCTTGCGTCGATTTCGTCTTCGCCGATCCGCCTTACAATCTTCAGCTCGAAGGCGCGCTGTCGCGCCCCGACCAGAGCGTGGTCGATGCGGTCGACGACGACTGGGACAAATTCGCCGATTTCGCCACTTACGACGCCTTCACCCGCGCCTGGCTTTCGGGCGCGCGGCGGGTGATGAAACACGATGCGACGATCGTCGTCATCGGCTCCTATCACAACATCTTCCGCGTCGGCGCGATCCTGCAAGATCTCGGCTTTTGGATTCTCAACGACATCGTCTGGCGCAAAGCGAATCCAATGCCGAACTTTCGCGGCCGACGCTTCACCAACGCTCACGAGACGATGATCTGGGCCGCGCGCAGCGCCGAGGGCAAGGCCTACACCTTCAACTACGAGACGCTGAAGGCCGGCAACGAGGACACGCAGGCGCGCTCCGACTGGTTCCTGCCGATCTGCACCGGCGCCGAGCGGTTGAAGGACGCCGCGGGGCGCAAGACGCATCCGACTCAGAAGCCGGAGGCGTTGTTGCAGCGCCTGCTGCTCGCCGCAACCAACGCCGGCGATCTGGTGCTCGATCCGTTCTTCGGCTCCGGCACCACCGGCGCGGTGGCGCGGCGACTGCGTCGCAATTTCATCGGCCTGGAGCGCGATTCGGTTTACGCCAACGCGGCGCAGGCGCGCATCGACGCGGTTCAGCCGTTCACGCCCGAAGCGGTGGCGACGGCGCCGACCCGGCGCAGCGAGCCGCGCGTCGCCTTCGCCAGCGTGATCGAAGCCGGCCTGATCAAGCCCGGCGAGACGCTGATCGACGCGCCGGGCCGCCATCGGGCGATGGCGCGCGCCGACGGGGCGCTGACGCTCGGACCGGCGATCGGCTCGATCCATAAGATCGGCGCTTTGGCGCAGGGCTTGCCCGCCTGCAACGGCTGGACCTTCTGGCACGTCGAGCGCGCCGGCAAGCTGGTGTGCATCGACGACTTCCGCACCGTCATGCGCGCGGCGATGCGCGAAGCGGCGGAGTAAGGCCGTATAGCGCCGTCATGCGCGGGCTTGACCCGCGCATCCAGGCTGGGACCCGAGCAGCTCGCTGCGATCGTCGCCGCCTGGACGCCCGGATCAACCCCCGGATCAAGTCCGGGGGCGGGCGTGACGAGCGGAGAGGGATAGCGCCGCGATCGACGGAGCCGCGCCTCGCTTTAGCGCCGCTTGCCCGATTTACCCGGCGCGAGATCGGCGGCTTGGACGATAAACACTTCGCCCTGGTCTTCGCTCTCTTGCGTGTCGAGCCAGACCAGATCGAGATCGGGAAATTCCTCTTCAAGCGCTGCGCGGGCGCGCCCGACTTCGCACACCAGCGCGCCATCCGGCGTCAGATGCGCGCGCGCTTCGTTTAAGATGCGCCGCACGATGTCGAGCCCGTCGCGGCCACCGGCATGGGCGAGCTTTGGCTCGGCGGCGTACTCAGGGGGAAAAGCGGCGAGCGATTCGGCGTCGACATAGGGCGGGTTGGCGAGGATGAGATCGTAGCGCCTCTCCCCGAGGGGCGCGAAGAGGTCGCCTTGAAAAAGCGTCACGCGATCGGCGAGCCCATGCTCGTCGACGTTGCGGCGCGCGACCGCCAACGCATCGGGGGAGAGCTCGACCGCATCGACCCACGCCGCCGGGAAGACGCGCGCGGCGAGAATCGCCAGCGCGCCGCCGCCGGTGCAGAGATCGAGCACGGATTCGATCGCCTCGGGCGCTTCGATCGGCGCGCCCGCGCCGACAAGGCCGTGGAACAGCAGTTCGCCGATAAAGCTGCGCGGCACGATCGTGCGCTCATCGACGTAAAACGGCACGCCGTTGATATAGGCGCGCTTCAGCAGATAGGCGGCGGGTTTGCGCGTCGCGACGCGCGCGTCGATCAGGCTCAGCAATCGGGCGCGCTCGGCGTGGGTCAGCTTGGCTTCGAGGAAGGGTTCGAGCGTGTCGATCGGCAGGCTCAGCCCTTCGAGGACGATGAAGGCGGCCTCGTCGAGCGCATTGGTCGCGCCGTGGCCATAGGCGAGGCCGGCGGCGTTGAAGCGGCTGACGGCGTAGCGAAAGAAATCGCGCAGGCTCAGGAAGACCGCGAGGCGCTCGTCGTCGCTCGAAATTTCGGCGAGGTCGACCATCAGGCTCGGCTCACGGCGCCTTCATGCATTCGCGGTGAAAGTCCTTGCGCTCCTTGAAATGCAAGTTCTTGGCGTCGGCCTTCTTGTAGCACTCGTCGGACTTGGCCGCCTTGGCCGCGGCATCCATCGCCGGCGTCGCGTCGGGCGTCGGCGTTGTCGCGTCATAGGCGAGAGCCGCTCCAGACAGTAGCGCGCTGAGGGCAAGCGCGCTGACGACGAGCGAAATGCGCATGTGAGTTCGTCTTTCTTGCTTTTGCGCCATTCGCTTGGCGAACGGTCGAAGCGATCTGGGACGCGCGTTTTAAGCTGGCCGGTACGGCAATTCAAGCGGGCGCGGCAAGAGGGCGCCGGGCCTCCCCAATGTTAATGATGAGACTCGAGGCCGCCCTTGTCGCGGATGAAGGCGATGACCGCCTCGACGCCCTCGCCGGTCTTCATGTTGGCCATGACGAAAGGGCGGCTTTTGCGCATCAACGCCGCATCGTGCGCCATCACCTCGAGCGAAGCGCCGACGTAGGGGGCGAGGTCGATTTTGTTGATGACCAGCAGATCGGAGCGGGTCACGCCGGGGCCTCCTTTGCGCGGGATTTTCTCGCCGCCGGCGACGTCGATGACATAGATCGTCAGGTCGGCGAGTTCGGGCGAGAATGTGGCGGCGAGATTGTCGCCGCCAGATTCGACGAGAATAAGGTCGAGGGCGGGAAAGCGACGACGCATGTCGTCGATCGCCGCGAGGTTGATCGAAGCGTCCTCGCGAATCGCGGTGTGTGGACAACCGCCGGTCTCCACCCCCATGATGCGTTCGGCCGGCAGCGCGCCCGCTTCAACCAGGATGCGCGCGTCTTCCTTGGTGTAGATGTCGTTGGTGATCGCGGCGATGTCGAACGCGCCAGCAAGACGCTTGCACAATTGCTCCATCAACGCCGTCTTGCCGGAGCCGACCGGGCCGCCGATGCCGACGCGCAAAGGTCCAACGTCCGATGTCGCCATGACGATCAACGCCTTTCAAAAACGAGGATGGCGAAAGCTCCCGCAATCGCCAGACACAGCGGGGAATAGACGAGCGCATCCAGCCGCGCAAAGGGCTGCCGGCTGAATCGTCGCCGCCAGAACGGCAAATAGCCGAAGGCAAAGCGCGCAACGAAGATCAGACAAAGCGCCGTGCCGGCCGCAGCGACAAGCGCGCCAAACAGGCCGGCGAAGGGCGCCGTGAGCAAAACGGAGACAAGTCCGGCCGCTTCGATCGCGATCGCGACGATGATTGTGAGTGGCGGGGACGGCGCCGATCTGGCGCCATTGGCGCCGACCACCGTATTGACCAGACCCATCTCGTCGGTCGCCGGCCAAAAACCGCCAAGCGCCCAGTAGAAATGTATCGCGGCGATCGCGGTGAGGACGAGAGCGAGCCCATAGCCGAGCGCCGCGATCACGAGCGGAACAGCCGCGAATATTGCGTCTCATGCCGCATGGCGGCGATGTCGGAGCGGAACGCACAGGCGCCGAGATCGTCGAGCGAAGCGCCCGCCGCCTCGCGCGCCAGCGCGGCGAGGTCGGGCATCAACCCCGCCACAATCTTGAGGCCGTCAGTCTGACCGACGATGCCAAGCCGCGTTGCGGCGGAGACGAGATTGGCGAATTGCGCGACGACATAGGCTTCACTGGCGTATGCGAGCGCCATGCCGCGACCGGCCGCTGCGGCGGCGACGACGACCGGATAGGCGATCGGCTCGCCCTCGCGCGCCGGCGCGTGGGCGAGCGGCTCGCTGTCCCAGGCGGCGCGCACCGCGAGGCGGAAGGCGGCGCCCTGCGCCGTCGTCTCGAGCCGCCGCTCCGCCGAGCCGGCGAGTGCGACGGCAAGTGCGTTGATCTCGTCAAGCTCGGCCCAATCCGCGTTCGCCGCCGCGCGATGGGCGAGTGCGAAGAGGAACGCGTCGAGGCGAGGCGCGCCGAAGGCGGCCAAATCGGCGAGCCACGCGGCGAGCGAGGGCGGCGTCGGTCACATCACCCGCCTCGTAGGCCCACTCGATCCCGTGCGAGTAAGCATAGGCGCCGACTGGAAAGGCCGGCGACAACCACAGCAGCAGCGGCGCTTCGCGCCAGAGCGCATCGCGCTCAGTGGTCATGATCGTGATCGCAGCCGGGGCCATGGACGTGACCGTGCTCGTGATCGTGGCTGTGGCCGTGATCATGGCCGTGGTCGTGCTTGTGATCATGGGCATGGTCGTGCCCGCGGTCATGATCGTGGCTGTGGCCGTGATCGTGATGATCGTGATCGTGCGCCGGCGCGGCGGCGCGCACATACGCGCCCCCTTCCGGATTGAAGGGCGCCTCGATGGCGACGACATTCGCGCCTAACCCGCGCGCCATGTCCTCGATGACCGGATCGCGCCTGATGCGCAGGCTGCGCTTGGTCAGCTCGGTCGGCAGGTGGCGGTTGCCGAGGTGCCAGGCGATGCGGGTCAGCGCCGCTGCGTCGGCGCCGCGGATCTCGGCGAGTGGCTCAGGCGCGGCAACCACCTCGACGATGCGCCCGTCCTCCAGCTTCAATCCGTCGCCCGCGCGCAGCATCACCGCCTCGGGCAGGTCGAGCAGGAAGCTCAGGCCTCTGACGCCGGACATCGCGAAGCGGCGCCGATAGCGCTCGTCATAGTCGAGCACCACCGTGTCGGCCGGCTCGCCCGACCAGGCGCCGGCGGCAAGAACGGAATGGGCGTGGAGCATGGCCTCGCCTGAAAGTTTCGCGTCGCCCGTTGCGCCGCACCCTCCCTTACCCGCCCTGACTAGGTTAGAAAAGCCTCGCGGGCAGAACGATCTGGCAAGGAGGACGCGATGGCGAGCATTTCGACGCGCTGCTGTGTGGCGGGTGGCGGCCCGGCGGGCGTCATGCTCGGGTTTTTGCTGGCGCGGGCGGGGGTCGATGTCGTCGTGCTCGAAAAACACGCCGATTTCCTGCGCGACTTCCGTGGCGACACCATCCATCCCTCGACCCTGCGCATCATGAAGGAATTGGGGCTGCTCGACGAATTCCTGACCCTGCCGCACCAGAAGGTGTTTCAGATCCGCGCCCTGGTCGGCGGCTTTCGCGCTCCGGTGGCGGAATTCTCAGCGCTTCCCCCGCCCTGCAACTTCATTGCGATGATGCCGCAATGGGATTTCCTGAATTTCATCGCGGCCAAGGGCAAGGCCTACCCGACGTTCCACCTACTTATGCGCACGGCGGCGGCGTCGTTGATCGAGGAAGGAGGGCGGATCGTCGGCGTCAATGCACAAGGCCCCGACGGGCCGTTGGAGGTCCGCGCCGATCTTGTCGTCGCCGCCGATGGGCGCCATTCGATCCTGCGCGCGGCGGCCGGCCTCAAAACCATCGATCTCGGCTCGCCGATGGACGTCATCTGGTTTCGCGCCTCACGCATCGCCAGCGACGACGACGAGACGCTCGGCCGTTTCGATCCCGGCCGGATTTTCATTCGCATCAATCGCGGCGACTACTGGCAATGCGCCTATGTCATCGCCAAGGGCTCGTTCGACGCGTTGAAAGCCAAAGGCGTCGACGCCTTCAAGGCCGACGCTGCACGATTGATGGAGACGCCGATCGAGCGGCTCGACAATCTTAAGAGCTTTAGCGACGTGAGCCTACTCAGCGTGGCGGTCGATCGGCTGGAGCGCTGGTGGAAGAGCGGGTTTTTGGCGATCGGCGACGCCGCCCACGCGATGTCGCCGGTCGGCGGCGTCGGCGTCAATCTCGCGGTGCAGGACGCGGTCGCCGCCGCCAATCGCCTCGCCGCGCCACTGCTGGCGCGAAATGTCAGCGACGCCGATCTCGCCGCGGTCGAGCGCCGGCGAACGCTTCCCGCCCGCGTGATCCAGTTCGTGCAGGTCAAAGTGCAGAACAACATCATCAGCCCGACGCTCGGGCGCGAGGAAGCGATCAAGACGCCGTTGCCGCTGCGCATCGTGTCGCACGTCGCGCCGCTGCGGCGGCTGGTCGGCCGGCTCATTGGCATGGGCGTGCGCCCTGAGCACGTGCAGACCCCGCAAGCCTCTGTCGCAAGGCAAGCTTCGGCCGCAACGGGTAGTGAGCCAGCCGGCCTGTAAGCCGGGTTCTGTATGGCCGGCGCCCTTGCGAGCGCCGACGTGACGGCCATTCCTCTGGGGCGCCCGTCGCCGGACGCCTCGAGCAACCAACCCGAGCGACCAGGCCTGCGGACGGGCCCCGCGGCCCTTGCGGGACGCGCATCGCTCCTATTCGGTTTTGCTCCCGGCGGGGTTTGCCATGCCGCCGACGTTGCCGCCGACGCGGTGCGCTCTTACCGCACCCTTTCACCCTTACCGGCCCAAGGCTTTCACCTCGCACCGGCGGTCTACTTTCTGTGGCGCTATCCCTAGGGTCGCCCCCGCCGGACGTTATCCGGCGCCGTGTCCGCATGGAGCCCGGACTTTCCTCCGCCCGCGAGAGACTCGCAAAGCGACGGCCGTCCGGCCGGCTGGCGGAAGGAGATATGCGCGCCGGGGCGGCGCGGTCAAGCGGAAGCCGTCCGGCGCGCTGGCGCGATGCGCGTTCGCCGGCCGGCGAGGACGATCGCGGCGACCAGAGCCGCTGCGATCGCCGTCTCGGCGTCGATCGGCTCGCCGAGCAGCGTCGCGGCGAGGGCGAGGGAGAGAAACGGTTGCAGCAACTGCACCTGGCCGACCCGCGCCACGCCGCCGAGCGCGAGCCCGGCGTTCCACGCGAAGAAGCCAAAATACATGCTCATTGCCCCGAGATAGGCGAGGCAGGCCCAGGCGGCCGGGCCGATTGCGCTCAGGTCGCTCGGACGCCAGAGGAGGCTCAGCGGCGCCGAGATCGGCAGGGCGAGGACAACCACCCAAGAGATGACCTCGCGCGCCGGCATGCGGCGCGACAGTTGCGCCGACCAAGCATAGCCGAACGCCGCGCTGGCGACGGCAAGCAGCAGCTCGGCGTCGCCGAGTTGCAAGGCGCCGCCGGCGCGATGCAGGGCGAAGCCGACGATGGCGCTCGCGCCGAGCGCAGACCAGAGCCAGAAGGCGGGCGAGGGCCGCTCGCCGTCGACCAGCGCGCCGGCGAGCGCGGTGAACAGCGGCAGCGCGCCGACCACCACGGCGCCGTGAGCGGCGGGCAGATCGCGCATCGCCAGGCTGGTGAAGCCAGGAAAACCGGCCGCAAGGCAGAGCGCGCATAGGGCGAGCTTGGGCGCATCGCGCCAGGGCGGGGCGCGGCGCCCGGCGATCAGGACGGGCAGGGCGATCAAGCCGGCGATCGCCGCCCGCGCCGCGATGAGAAAGTCAGGATCGAGGCTGGTCAAGGCGAGCCGAGTGGCTGGCAGCGACGCGGAGAAGATCGCGACGCCAACCAGCCCGAGCGCCATGCCGAGCGTTTCGTTGCGCGCCGGTGGGCTCACGAGCCGGTTTTGGCGAGCCAAACGCGCATTCGCCTGCGGGGACGTGGCGGCGCGCCAAGGCGCTCGGCCGAAACGCGCCTGATCGCTGCCCGCTCCGCGAGAAAGCTCGTCGGGTCGGCGTCGCGCCGCAGCGCCGTCGCGTCGCGCAGGTCGGAGCGCGACAGGCCGATGTCGGCGAGTTCGCGCGCGTCGAGGGCGGCAAGCTGAGCCAGCGCCGCGCGCGCCGCCATAAGCCGCGCCGGCCACACGATGAACCGCGCTGCGGCGGCCGCAAACCTAAAGAGGGAGGTTCCGAGATCGTTGATTGCGAGTTCGCTCATGGCGCGTTCCTTTCGGCCCCGACAATCGGCAATTCATGCTGGCGCGCCCAGAGACAATTCGGTACAGTTCGGCAAAACTGTATCGAACAATGGGCAATACGGATGCTGGACGAGCCGTCCCGCGAGCGAGCGCCGACCCGGGTCGGCTCGGTCATGGCCACGCTCAAAGCGCGCATCGACAGCCGGGCTCTGGCGCCGGGCGCGCGCCTGCCCTCGGTGCGCGCGCTGGCGGCCAACCTCGCGGTGTCGAAATCGACGGTGGTCGAGGCTTACGAGCGGCTGGTCGCCGAGGGCGACGTCGCGGCGCGGCGCGGCTCGGGCTTTTTCGTCGCCGGTCCGACGCGGCCGCTGGTGCTGGCGCGCGTCGCCGAACCGCGCGAGCCGGTCGCCGACTGGATGCGTTCGCATCGCTCGGCGCTCGCCGCCGATCCTGATCGGATTCAGCCGGGCGCGGGCTGGTTGCCCGAATCCTGGATGCCGGAGGTCGGCATGCAGCGGGCCTTGCGCGATCTCGCCCGCGATCGCGCCTTCCGTAAGGCGCAATATGATTCGCCGATCGGTTATGCGCCGCTGCGCCGCCAGCTCGCGGTGCGGCTCGCCGAGCGCGGGGTCGTCGCCTCGCCCGAGCAGATCGTGATTACCAATTCGACCACGCAGGGAATCGATCTGGCGTTGCGATTTCTGGTCCAACCCGGCGACACGGTGGCGGTCGACGATCCGAGCTATTTTCGCCAATTGCCGTTACTCAAGGCGCATCGGGTCGATGTCGTCGCCGCGCCGCTGACCCCTGAGGGCCCCGACCTTGCGGCGCTGGAGGCGCTGTTTATCGCGCGTAAACCGCGGCTCTACCTGACCATCGCTGGCCTCCACAACCCCACCGGCGCCGCGCTGTCGCCGGCGAGCGCGCACCGTGTGCTCAAGCTCGCCGAACGCCACGACGTGGTGATCGTCGAGGACGAGGTGTTCGCCGATTTCGAGCCCGGGGCGCCGGGCACAAGGCTTGCGGGTTTCGACGGCCTTGAGCGCGTCATCCAGGTCGGCAGCTACTCGAAAACCATCTCGGCGGCGCTGCGCTGCGGCTACCTCGCCGTGCGCGCCGATTGGGTGGACCCGATCGTCGATCTCAAGCTGGCGACTTCGCTAAGCAACGGCCATTTCGCCGCCGCCTTCCTGCATCGTGTGCTGACCGAGGCCGGCTACCGCCGGCATTTGACCGCGCTCAGGGCCCGGCTCGCCGATGCGATGGGGGCGACGCTGGCGCGGCTGAGGGCGGCGGGCCTGACGCCCTGGATCGAGCCGCGCAGCGGCGTCTTTGTCTGGGCGCGGCTGCCCGGCGAGCTCGACGCGGTCGAGATCGCCCGCCGCGGCCTCGCCGAGGGCGTCGTCTTCGCGCCGGGTGTTGTGTTCAGCGCCTTGCCGGATGCGCGCGCTCACCTGCGCTTCAACGTCGCGACCAGCCTCAACCCGCAGAGCTTCGCCGCGCTTGAGCGCGCGATGGCGGGCGCCGCGCGCGCGGCGCGGTCCGCCTGAGGGCGGCTGCGAATGAACGAAACTGTGGGGATGGAGTTTACCTTCAAGGCCTTGCGTTCACGACAGGCGCGTCCGCTTTGTGCTAAACTTTGCGCGGGCAGGGCCAATGCGGCCGCGGCGCAAACGCCTCCAATCTTAGGGACTGGCGTCGGCGGGCGGTTTTCGAAAAGTCGGTTGAGGAGACCAACGCAATGAAGAAGCTCTTGATCCTTTCGCTGGCGGCGATGGCGGCTCTGCCGCTCGCCGGCTGCGACACGCCGCAAGGCCAGAACGCCGCCAATGGCGCGCTGCTCGGCGGCGCGACCGGCGCGATTCTCGGCGGCGTGTTGACTGGCCGGCCGGCCGGCGCCGTGGTTGGCGGCGTGACCGGCGCGGCGGCAGGCGCGATGATCGGCTCCGCCTCCACCCCGCCGGGCCCCGGCTACCGCTGCGCCGAGTGGTATTACGACTATTACGGCAACCGCGTCTGCCGGAACTGGTACTGAGCAGAGCAGCCCTCGCTCGCCCCCGTCGCGGCAGGCCCACGTGAGCTGTTGCGGCGATTGGGGGAGGGTCGGAGCGCCATGAACGACATTGCGACGCCCGATACGTTTCCTCCCGACACTCCGCTCGTCACGCGCATCGCGCCCTCGCCGAATTTCGGCGAACGACGCGGGCCGGCGCAGCCCAATTGCATCATTCTCCATTACACCGGTATGCCGACCGCCGAAGGCGCGCTGGCGCAGCTTCGCGACCCCGCCGCGCAAGTGTCGTCGCACTATCTGATCTTCGAGAACGGCGAGATCGTCCAGTTGGTCGCCGAGGACAAACGCGCCTGGCATGCCGGCGTCGCGACCTGGGCCGGCGCCGAGGACATCAATTCGGCCTCGATCGGCATCGAAATCGTCAATCCCGGCCACGATGGCGGTTCGCCGCCGTTTCCAGCCCGCCAGATCGAGGCGACAATCGCGCTGGTTGGCGACATCGCGGCGCGGCGCGCGATCCGCCCCGAACGCATTCTCGCCCATTCCGATGTCGCGCCGGCGCGGAAGCGCGATCCGGGCGAGTTTTTCCCGTGGGACGCGCTGGCGCGCGCCGGCGTCGGCCATTGGGTCGAACCGGCGCCGATCGCGGGCGGTACCCTTTATCGCAGTGGCCAGGAAGGGCCGCCGGTGCGCGCGCTGCAGGCGATGCTGGCGCTCTACGGCTACGGGCTCGGGCTGACCGGCGTCTACGACGCGCCGACCCGCGCCGTCGTCGCCGCCTTCCAGCGCCATTTCCGCCCCGCGCGGGTCGATGGCGAAGCCGACGCATCGACGCTGGCGACCTTGCGCGCGCTGATCGACGCGGTGGGTCGCGGCTGAACGCGCTTGGCCGCCGCGCCTTGCGGATTTACAATTTCCCGGCGGCGAGCGAGCGTCAGCCCAACTTTAAAATCGCGACCCGTGATTCGGCGAGGCATCCAATGCGCTGGCGCAACTCGCAACAGGATTTTGGCGGCATCGCGCGCGCCGCGCATTGGGCGAGCGCGCTGTTTGTGCTGCTTGCCTGGCTGCTCGGCACGTTCAGAGGGTATTTTCCACGCGGCGAGGCGCGCGACGACAGCGTGGCGATCCACATTGCGCTCGGTCTCGGCGTCTTGACGCTGGTCGTCTTCCGCCTGATCTGGCGCGCGCTCGACCCGCCGCCGCCGGCGATTGTCAACGCGCGGTTCGACCCTTGGCTCGGCCTCGCCGCCAAGGCCGGGCATGGGCTGCTCTACGCGCTGCTGATCGTGACGCCGATCCTTGGCATTGTGCTGCAATTCTCGCGCGGCTTGTCGCTGCCGGTGTTCGGAATTTTCTCCATTCCGACGCCGTGGACGCTCGAACGCGACTTCTTCGAGCGGATCATCGGGCTGCACCAGCTTGCCGCCAACGCGCTCGGCGTCGTCGCAATCCTCCACGCCGCAGCGGCGCTGACCCATCATTGGCTGCTGCGCGACCGCACACTCGCGCGCATGGCGCCGGGGCTGGCGCGCTGAAGCCGCGAGTCAGCCTGCGACGGGCGCTGGCGCCGCATCAACCGCCGCCGGCTGCGCGCGCAGGCCGATGAGGTGGCAGATGGCGAAGACGAGGTCGGCGCGGTTCATCGTATAGAAGTGCAGATGGTCGACGCCGTTGTCGATCAGATCGATGACCTGCTCGGCGCACACCGCCGCCGCGACCAGCCGCCGCGTCGCCGGATCGTCCTCAAGCCCTTCGAAACGGTCGGCAAGCCAGGAGGGCACGCTCGCGCCGGCCTTGCGCGCGAAATTGGCGGTCTGCTTGAAATTGAGCACCGGCACGATGCCCGGCAGAATCGGGATCGTGATTCCCGCCGCCGCAGCGACATCAAGAAAGCGGAAATAAACGTCATTGTCGAAGAAGAACTGGGTGATGGCGCGATCGGCGCCGGCGTCGACCTTGCGTTTGAGGAGTTCGATGTCATGCGCGCGACTGGGGCTCTGGGGATGTTTTTCGGGCCAGGCCGAGACCGAGACCTCGAACTCGCCCGCTCTCTTAATCGCCGCGACCAGGCTTTCGGTCGTCTGGTAGCCGTCGGGCGGCGAGACATAGGGCGCGTCGAGCCCGCCGGCCGGATCGCCGCGCAACGCGACGACATGGCGCACGCCCGCATCCCCATAGCCGCGCACCACCGCGTCGATCTCGGCCTTGCTCGCGCCGACACAGGTCAGATGCGCGGCGGTTTTGAGTTTCGTTTCATTGACCAGCCGTGACACGGTCGCGTGCGTGCGCTCGCGCGTCGATCCGCCGGCGCCGTAAGTGACCGAGACGAAACGGGGGCTAAGCGGCGCGAGGCGGCCGATCGCCTCCCACAGCTGCGTCTCCATCTCCGCGGTTTTGGGCGGAGAGAATTCGAACGACACGCTGACGGGCGAGCCCGAGCGGCTGAGGCGCAGCGGATTGGCCGTCATCAGGCGATCTCCATCGCGGTTTTCGGCAAATCATCGGCGATCACGCGCCGATCGCGCGCCAGCCACAGCGACACTGTCAGCTTGCCCGATTCGCCGGGCGCGGGCGCGACGTGCTCGGCGGCGAGCTGAGCAAGGCCCGCCTCGGCGAGGAAACCGGCGATCTCCTCGTTGGAAAAGCCGAGCCGGCGATGGGCGTAGTCGTCGCGCAAATAATCTTCGCCGTGCGCGGCGAAGTCGACCACCAGCAGCCGCCCCGAGGGCCTGAGCGCGCGCGCCGCCTCGGCGAGTGCGCGGCCCGGATCGTCGAGGAAGTGCAGCACCTGATGGATGACGACGAGATCATAGGCGTCGCGTTCGACCGGCGGCGCGTAGATGTCGCCCTGGCGAAGCTGGACGTTGCGCAGCCCGCTCTGATCGATATGCGCGCGGGCGATCGCCAGCATCGCCGGACTCTGATCGACGCCGACGGCGCGATCGGCGAGCGGGGCGAGCAATTCGAGCATGCGCGCCGTTCCGGTGCCAAGATCGAGCAGGCCGCGTAGAGGCTTGTCGCCGACGAGGGCGAGGATCGCCGCCTCGACCCGGCTTTCGGGGGCATGCAGCGCACGGATGGTGTCCCAGTCGGCGGCGCGCTCGGCGAAGTAGGCGGCCGCGTGCTTGCGCCGCGCCTCGCGCGCCAAAGCAAGGCGGGCGCGATCGGCGGCGATGACCGGATCGGCCGGATCGACGCGAGCGATCAGCGCGCGAGCCAGCGCGCCGCCCTGGTCGGCGAGCCGGTAGAACGCCCAGGCGCCTTCGCGTTGGCGCTCGGCAAGACCCG
Source organism: uncultured Alphaproteobacteria bacterium (assembly GCA_963835215.1). Taxonomy (GTDB): domain Bacteria; phylum Pseudomonadota; class Alphaproteobacteria; order Rhizobiales; family Beijerinckiaceae; genus Roseiarcus. The sequence continues at coordinate 784,194 of CAWIES010000002.1, forward strand.
CTTCGACCAGCAGCTTGAGATGGCGCGAGACCCGCGGCTGCGACTGGCCAAGGATCGCGACCAGCTCGGAAACGGTGAGATCGGCTTCGCACAGCAAGCCGATCAACCGCAGCCGCGTCACCTCGCCCGCCGCCTCGAGGCTGGCGAGTAAAGCGTCGAAACCGATCGCCACGTTAGACATAAAGATATGCTTATATCTGATTTGGGGACGACGCAAGCAGGCGAGACTGTGTGTCGCGAGCGAATCCTCGGGTCGTCATGGCCGCGCTTGTCCCGGCCCTGACGGGGATGGGAGGGTTCGGCTCTTTGAGCGCGGACGGACCTTTTAATCGCCTGGTTCGACGACTATCTACCGGCCGCGATTGTCGCGCTGGGCGGCGCCCGGCTGCCGCCCTGTAACTTTCTTGCGCAGTTTCCCGAATAGGGATCGGTGAATGGAGAGAGCAATGGACGCGACGCAAGCCCTTTCGTCCAGATTCGAGCCTTCCGAGCTGCTTCGGCTCTATCGGACCGTGAGAAGCGCGAGCCGTCGTCTCGCAGAGCCCTTGTCGGATGCGGACGCGACGGTGCAGTCGATGCCGGACGCGAGCCCGACCAAGTGGCATTTGGCGCACACGACTTGGTTTTTCGAAACCATGGTGCTGGCGCCGCACCTGAAGGGCTATCGGCCCTTCGACGCGAATTTCAACTTCCTGTTCAATTCCTATTACGAAGCGATCGGCGCCCGGCAGCCACGGCCGAGGCGCGGCATGATCACCCGCCCCTCGCTCGACGAAATCCACACCTACCGCGCCCATGTCGACGCAGCGATCGAGACGTTGCTGAACACGGCGCCCAGACACGACGTCGCCGAACTGATCGAGCTCGGGTGTCATCACGAGCAGCAACACCAGGAACTTCTCCTCACCGACATTCTTCATCTCTTCGCTCAGAACCCGCTCCAGCCGGCGTACAAGGCGCCAGGTCCCGTCGCGGTCCATGAGACGAGCCTTGGCGAGATCGGCTATCGCGCCTTTGAAGGCGGCGTCGCCGAGATCGGACATAAGGGCGCCGGATTTGGCTTCGACTGCGAAGGCCCGAGGCACAAGGTCCTGCTCGAGCCGTTTGGGCTGGCGGAGCGGCTGGTGACCAATGCGCAATGGATGGAGTTCATCGCGGACGGCGGCTATCGCAATCCGCTTCTCTGGCTGTCCGACGGTTGGGGGAAGGTTCGCAGCGAAGGCTGGACGGGCCCGCTCTACTGGGAAGATCGCAGCGGCGAATATTGGAACATGACGCTACGCGGCGTGCAGCCGGTCGATCGCAATGCGCCGGTGACGCACATCAGCTACTTCGAAGCCGACGCCTTTGCGACCTGGGCTGGGCGGCGCTTGCCGACCGAGTTTGAGTGGGAGCGCGCCGCCGAGGGCGCGCCGGTCGAGGGAAACTTCGTCGAATCCGGCCACCTGCGGCCGCGACCCGTCGCCGGCAAGGGCGGCCATCTCAGCCAGATGTTCGGCGATGTGTGGGAGTGGACGCGAGGCGCCTTCTCGCCCTACCCGCGCTTTCGCCCCGCTGAAGGCGCGGTCGGCGAATACAATGGCAAGTTCATGTCCGGCCAGTTCGTTTTGCGCGGCGGCTCTTGTGTGACGCCGGCCGATCATGTTCGCGCCAGCTATCGGAATTTCTTTCCGCCCGATGCGCGTTGGCAGTTCTCTGGCGTTAGGTTGGCAAGCGATGTCTGAGATGCTCGCCCTCACGGAAATTCGCGCCTGGCAGAACGAGGCGTTTTGCGCCGACGTTCTCGCAGGACTGTCCGCTGCGCGAAAGACCTTGCCGAGCCGCTGGCTCTATGATGACCGCGGCTCGGAACTCTTCGAGGAGATCACGCGTCTCGACGAGTATTACCCAACGCGCACCGAGACCGCCATTCTTCGCGAAAATGCGCAGGCGATCGCAGATTTCTGCGGCGCGGATGCGGTTCTGATCGAGTATGGCGCCGGCGCCGGCGTCAAAACCGAGATCGTTTTGGCTGCACTGACCCGGCCGCGCCTGTACGTCCCGGTCGACATCTCGGGCGGGTTTCTCGAACTGACCGCCGAGCGGATCGGGCGGCGGTTTGGCGAATTGGCGATACGACCGGTCGTCGCCGACTTCACCACCGACTTCGATCTCCCTCATGGCCTGCCCTCGCTAGGCCGACGAGCGGGCTTCTTCCCGGGTTCGACGATCGGCAACCTCGACGAGCAGGCAACGAGCGCGTTTCTCATGCGCATGCGTCGTCATGTCGGGCCGGATGGCGGGGCGCTGCTCGGCGTCGATCTGAAAAAAGACATCGGCACGCTGATCGCCGCCTATGACGACCGCGACGGCGTGACGGCGGCGTTCAACCTGAACCTGCTGGAGCAAATCAATCGCGAGCTGCGCGGCGATTTTCGACTTCATCAGTTTGCGCATCAGGCGCGTTGGAACCACGCCCGCTCGTCGATCGAGATGCACCTGGTCAGTCTTGTCGCCCAGACCGTCACGGTTGACGGCCGAAGATTTCACTTCGCGGCGGGAGAGTCGATCCACACCGAGAGTTGCAGAAAATACGACATCAACTCGTTCACGAAGATCGCCGAGCGCTGCGGTTGGACGCTGGCCGAAACCTGGCAGGACAGCGAGCGGCTGTTTGCCGTGCTCGGCCTGCGTGCGGCGGCGGTTTAGGGCGCGCTGCAATTCGAGCGACGGGGCGCCTCAGAAAGCAACCATCGGCCGCGTCCATTCGGCGACGACGATCCGGCATTGGCCGCCGCATTCGCGCTCGATCAAGGCGGCGAGGCGCGCCGCCGCCGCTTCGACGTCGCCAAAACCGTTCGACTGTACGGTGAGGGCGGCGCGGCGGGTTTGGGCCGAGACAGCGCTGCGGGAGTCCTGACGCCAATTCCAGCGCCTGCACAACACGTGGCGCGCATCGGCGTAGACGACTTCGCCGACTTTCGGCGGATCGTTGGGGTCCTCGCCCGGTTCGACGCCCATGTCGAGAAATGTGTCGCTCTCGCGCGAGAAGCGGAAGTCGAGATCGCCCTCGATCGCATCGAGATCGTCGCAGCCGAGGCAAAGTGCACTCGCCAGCGACACAGCGTTGTAGAGATCGACGAGACCGTTGACCTCGGGCAGCGCGCCGCCCGCCAGAACCCGCTTGATCAGCCGCTCGACCGACGAGCGGTAGCTGGTGCGCTTGATGCCAAAGCCCTTGTAGGCGGCGCGCCAGGCGGCGACGCCGGGAACGGCCGAGAGTTCAGTGGCGCCCCAGCGCGCGCGGCAATCCGCTTCGATCGCTGAGATGTCGGCGGCGAGCATAGCGGTGCGGACCGCCTCGACATGGATGCCTTCGGCGACGACCAGCGCGACGCGGAACTGCGGAAAGCGCTCGGCGATTTCGGCGATCGACAGGTTGGGCATGATGGGTTCGCGCTAAGGAGCGGGGAGTTGGGCTGCCCCGTCGCGCGCTGTCAAGGCGAAGGCCGCGTAGTGGCGCGGGCCTCCGCGCCCGCGGCGCCCGCGAGCGATCGCGGCGATCGCGGGCACGGAGGCCCGCGCCACTGACAGCCCCTACAGTTCGGTTTCCCCAAGCCTCGGGCTTGGGCGGTCCGACGCCATGCGTTCGCCGTCAATGACGATTGGCGAGGCGACGCCGGGGACATGGGCGCCGTCCGGCCCGACGAGATCGAGCCTCAGCCCGCGATGGATCACCTGCGGGTCGGCGAACACGTCTTCGATGCGGTTGATCGGCCCGGCCGGCACGCCCGCCGCTTCAAGGCTCGCGAGCAGCGCCGCGCGGGTGACGCCAGCCAGTTGGGGCCCCAGCGCGGCGGCGAGGCGGGCGTGATGCGCCACCCGCAGCGGATTGGTCGCGAAGTCGGGCTCAGCGCCGACGCTCGCGGCGCCAATCGCGCGGCAGAAGTTCTGGAACTGGCGATCATTGCCGACCGCGACGATGACATGGCCGTCGGCGACGGCGAACACCTGGTAGGGGGCGATGTTGGGATGGGCGTTGCCGAGCCGGGTCGGCGAGTGGCCGGAGACGAGATAGTTCATCGCCTGATTGGCGAGCATGGCGACCGCGCAATCCATCAGCGCCATGTCGATGACAGCGCCGACGCCGTCGCGGTCGCGCCGGCGCAGGGCGGCGAGGATCGCGGTCGAAGCGTAGACGCCGGTGAAGAGATCGACCACCGCGACGCCGACCTTCTGCGGCTCGCGCTCCGGCTCGCCGGTGATGTCCATCAGCCCGCTCATGCCCTGGATGATGTAGTCGTAGCCGGCGCGCTCGGCGTAGGGGCCGCTCTGGCCAAAGCCGGAGATCGAGCAATAGACGAGGCGTGGATGAAGCGCGATGAGGCTCTGCGCGTCGAGGCCGAATTTCTTCAGGCCGCCGACTTTGAAATTCTCGATCAGCGCGTCGCATTCGCCGGCGAGCCGGCGGATCGTCGCGCGGTCCTGCTCGCTTTCAAAATCGACGCGCGAGCGAGGACTTGCCGCGGTTGCAGCAATGGTAATAGGCCGAGCCCCAGGATTGGCCCGTAGCGTCGGCGACAAATGGGGGGCCCCAGGCGCGGGTGTCGTCGCCGACTTGCGGCCGCTCGACCTTGATCACCTCGGCGCCAAGATCGGCGAGCAATTGCCCGCACCACGGGCCGGCGAGAATGCGCGCGAGCTCCAGCACGCGCACGCCGGCGAGCGGCTTCTGCGTCATCGCCCCATCCCCCTCAGAAAAACGCCTGCAGGCCGGTGATCGCGCGGCCGAGAATCAGCGCGTGGACGTCGTGCGCGCCTTCGTAGGTGTTGACCGTCTCGAGGTTCTGGAGATGGCGCATGACGTGATATTCGCCGTGGATGCCGTTGCCGCCGTGCATGTCGCGCGCGAGGCGGGCGATGTCGAGCGCCTTGCCGCAATTGTTGCGCTTGATCAGCGAGATCATCTCCGGCGCCGCCTTGCCCTCGTCGAACAGCCGCCCGACCCTGAGCGCGGCCTGCAGCCCGAGCGCGATCTCGGTCTGCATGTCGGCGAGCTTCTTCTGAAACAGCTGGGTGTGGGCAAGCGGGCGGCCGAACTGGTGACGCTCTAACCCATATTGGCGGGCGCGGGTCCAGCAGTCCTCCGCCGCGCCCATCGTCCCCCAGGCGATGCCATAGCGGGCGCGGTTGAGGCAGCCGAACGGGCCCTTGAGGCCGGCGACGCCAGGCAGCAGCGCCTCTTCGCCGACCTCGACATTGTCGAGGACGATTTCGCCCGTGACGGACGCGCGCAGCGACAGCTTGCCCTCGATCTTGGGCGCGGAGAGTCCCTTCGCGCCTTTCTCCAGCACGAAGCCCTTGATCTCGTCGTCATGGGCCGCCGATTTCGCCCAGACGACGAACAGGTCGGCGATCGGCGCATTGGTGATCCAGGTCTTGGCGCCCGTCAGCCGATAGCCGCCGTCGATCTTTTCCGCGCGCGTGCGCATCGCGCCGGGATCGGAGCCGGCGTCCGCCTCGGTCAGGCCGAAGCAGCCGATCGCTTCGCCGCGCGCGAGCTTCGGCAGGAACTTGCGCCGCTGCGCTTCGGTTCCGTAGGCCTGGATCGGATACATGACGAGCGAGGATTGCACGCTCATCATTGAGCGATAGCCGCTGTCGACGCGCTCGACCTCGCGCGCGATCAGGCCATAGGCGACATAGGAAGCGCCGGCCCCGCCGTACTCAGCCGGCACGGTGGCGCCGAGCAGGCCGAGCGCGCCCATCTCGGCGAAGATGGCGGGGTCTGTCTTTTCCTTGGCGTAGGCTTCGACAATGCGCGGCGCCAATTTCTCCTGCGCGTAGTCGCGCGCCGTCGCCTGAATCAGCGTCTCCTCTTCGGCGAGTTGCTCGGCGAAGCGGAAGGGATCGTCCCATTGGAAGACCGGCTTCGTGTCGGCCATGACTTGACGTGCTCCCTGCTTGGCGTGCTCCCTCGTCTTAAGGCCGGCGGCGCCGCCTTGACCAGCCTCGTCTGCTTTGCCTGTTATCCCTAAGGCGCGCTGCGGCGATCGGAGGCGGGCCAATACGGGGCTAAGTGATTGACTTGAGCCCCGGTCTTCCTACTGTGCGCGCCTCGCGCCGCGTGGGACGGCGCCGGTTCGTTCAAGGGTGCCGGTTCTATGTCTGAAGCCGCTCGGCGTGAGGCCGCAGAGCTCTCCAAGGCCTGGCCATTCGAGGAGGCGCGCAAGCTGGTCGCGCGCGTCCAGCGCACCGGTCAGACGCGCGTGCTGTTCGAGACCGGCTATGGGCCGTCGGGCCTGCCGCACATTGGCACGTTCGGCGAAGTGGCGCGCACCTCGATGGTGCGCCACGCCTTCCGCGTGCTGACCGACGATACGATCGAGACGCGGCTCATCGCCTTTTCCGACGACATGGACGGGTTGCGCAAGACGCCCGACAACATCCCAAACCGCGCATTGGTCGAAGCCAATCTCGGCAAGCCGCTGACCGAAGTGCCCGATCCGTTCGGCGAATATCCGAGCTTCGCCGCTCACAACAACGCGCGGCTGCGCGGCTTCCTCGACAGCTTCGGCTTCGACTATGAATTCGCGTCCTCGACCGAATATTACACGTCCGGGCGCTTCGACGCGGCGCTGCTGCACATGCTCAAGCGTTTCGACGCCGTGCAAAACATCATGTTGCCCAGCTTGCGCGAGGAGCGCGCGGCGACCTATTCGCCGTTTCTGCCGATTCATCCGCGAACCCGCATTGTCATGCAGGTGCCGCTCACCGGCTACGACATCGACGAGGGCACGATCCGCTGGCGCGATCCCGCGACCGGCGAGGACTTCGAGACGCCAGTGACTGGCGGCCATTGCAAGCTGCAGTGGAAGCCCGACTGGGCGATGCGCTGGTATGCGCTGGGCGTCGACTATGAGATGGCTGGCAAGGACCTGATCGATTCGGTCAAGCTGTCCTCGCAGATCGTGCGCGCGCTCGGCGGGACGCCGCCCGAGGGCTTCAACTACGAGCTGTTCCTCGACGAGAACGGGCAGAAGATTTCCAAGTCGAAGGGCAACGGCCTGACCATCGACGAATGGCTGACCTACGCCAGCCCGGAGAGCCTGTCGCAGTTCATGTTCCAGAAGCCGATGGCCGCCAAGCGGCTCTATTTCGACGTCATCCCGCGCACCGTCGACGATTATCTCGGCTTTCTCGAAGCCTATCCGCGCCAGGAATGGAAGGAGCGGCTCGGCAATCCGGTCTGGCACATCCATTCGGGCGCGCCGCCGGCGGGCGAGACGCTTAGCAACGGCGCCGAGGGGCAGACGACGGTATCCTTCGCCATGCTGCTCAATCTCGCCACAGTCGCGAACAGCGACAACGCTTCGGTGCTATGGGGCTTTCTGCGCCGCTACGCGCCGAGCGCAACGCCGGAGAGCCATCCCCGCCTCGACCGGCTCGTGCATTACGCGGTCGCCTATTTCCGCGATTTCGTCGCGCCCAAGAAGCGCTACCGCGCCGCCGACGAGGTCGAACGCGAGCGCGCTCGCGGCGGTGTCGAACAAGCTTGCGACGTTGCCGCGCGGTTCGAGCGCGGAAGACATCCAGCATGCACTCTATGACATCGCGCGGCCGATCCCGCGCTATCAGGACATGGGCGCCAAGGGCGCGACGCCCGAGCGGCCCGGCGTCTCCAACGAGTTCTTCAACATGATCTACGCAGTCCTGCTCGGCGAAGAGCGCGGGCCACGCCTCGGCTCGTTCATCGCCCTCTATGGCGTCGAAGAGACCCGCGCGCTGATCGCCAAGGCGCTGGCGGGCGAGCTGGTGGCGGCGTGAATCCCCCTCTCCCCGCAAGCGGGGAGACTTGTAGCCGCGGGCTCACGGCGCCGGCGCGTCGGGGTGCAGCAGGTCGGCGCCGCAATTGCGCCGGCCGGAGGCGACGCAGTTGAGGGTTTCGTTGTTGCCCTGCAGGGCATGGAACAGCCAATAGGCCCCGATCACCAGCACGACGACGAAGATCAGGGCGGCGACGGCGGCGCGGTTGCTGGTGTTCGGCGGGGGTTCGCTCATTTCGATCGATCCTAACGTGCGAGCGGCGAGGGCGCCAAACGCTGCTCACGCCATCTCGCTCACATTTCGGCGAGCGGCTCGCCCTACCCCTTCCCCTTCGCCATGAACGCCATGAACGCCATCTGGGCTTCGGACGAGCGCAGGCGTTCGTAAAACACCTTGATCTCTTCATCCATGTGGCGAAGCAGCGCAGCGGGGTCGCCGCGCATCAGGCGGCGGCTCGCCAGCAGCGCCTGGCGCGGCTTGGCGGCGAGCGCCTGAGCTTTGGCGAGGGCGTGCGGCAATAGCGCCTCTGGCGCAAGAAGCGCGTTGACGAGGCCGAGGCGACAAGCCGTCTCGGCGTCGAACGGCTCGGCGAGCAGCAGAAATTCGGCCGCCTTGGCGGCGCCGAAACGCAGCGGCGCCAGCAGCGAGGAACCCGCCTCCGGCACGAGGCCGAGATTGACGAAGGGCATCGAGAAGCGCGCGCTCGGGGCCGCGTAGACGAGATCGCAATGAAAGCACAGCGTCGCGCCGACGCCGACCGCCGGTCCCTCGATCGCGGCGACCAGCGGCTTGTCGAACGTCGCCAAGCGCGCGGGTGAACCGCGCTGCGGCGGGCTCCGCCTTCGCCTGCGCCGCGGCGCGCGCGGCGGCGAGAAAATCGCCGATGTCGTTGCCGGCGGTGAACACGCCGTGCGAACCGGTCAGCAGCAGCGCGCCGATCTCAGCGTCGCCGCTCGCCTCGCTGAAAGCGGCGATCAGGCGTTCGTACATTGCGCCGGTCAGCGCGTTTTTCTTTTCTGGCCGCGCCAGCGTGACGACCAAAACGTCGCCGTCGCGACGAACTTGAATGAATTCGCTCATTGGGCCTCCGCCAAGATCATGCGTCCGCCGCCAGGATCGCGTCGCAGGCGCGCAGCGCGGCGCCGCCCGAGACGATTGCGCGCGCGAGGCCCGGCGCGACGGTCGTCAGCTTCTCGGCGTAGAAGCGGGCAAGGCCGATGCGGCCGCGCTCGTTCGGCTGCGTTCGCGCGGCAAGGCCCGCCCGGGCGAGGCAGACGCCCCCTAACGTCAGGCCGAACAGCTTGAGATAGGGCGTCGCGCCAGCGAGCGCCGAGGGCGCGTCCGCGCTGAGCGCCCGGCCGAGAAAGGCGCTTGCCTGCTCCAGCGCATTGACCGCCTCGACGAGACGCGCGGCGGTCGGCCCGAATTCCGGTTCGCCCGAGGCGGCGACTTCGGCGATGGTCGCGCGCATGAGCGCGATCTCGCGCGCCAGCGTCGCGCCGCCCGACAGCGGCAGCTTGCGCTGCACGAGATCGATCGCCTGGATGCCGTTGGTGCCTTCGTAGATCGAGGCGATGCGCGCGTCGCGCACCAGTTGCGCGGCGCCGGTCTCCTCGATGTAGCCCATGCCGCCGTGGATCTGCAGGCCGAGCGAGGCGACCTCGTCGCCGATGTCGCTCGAGAAGGCCTTGGCGACCGGCGTCAGCAGCGCAGCGCGCTCGCCAGCCTCAGCGCGCGCCTCCGGCTCGCCGGCGCGCTCGGAGGCGTCGATCGCCATCGCGGTGAGATGGCAGACGCCACGCGCCGCCTGGACCAACGCCTTCATCGTCGCGAGCATACGCCGCACGTCGGGATGCTCAACGATCGTGTTCGTGACGGCGCCGGCGGCGACGCGCCCCTGCTGGCGCTGGCGGGCGTAGGCGAGCGCGTGTTGATAGGCCTTCTCGCCAATCGCCACGCCCTGCAGCGCGACGCCGAGACGAGCGGCGTTCATCATCACGAACATCGCGTTGAGGCCGCGGTTGGCTTCGCCGACCAGCCACGCCTTGGCGCCGCCATTGTCGCCATAGACCATGACGCAGGTCGGCGACGCGTGGATGCCGAGCTTATGCTCGATCGAAGCGCAGCGCAGATCGTTGCGCTCGCCGAGCGAGCCGTCGGCGTTGATGAGGAATTTCGGCGCGAGGAACAGCGAAATGCCGCGCGAGCCGGACGGCGCGTCGGGCAGCCGCGCCAGTACGAGATGGATGATGTTGTCGGCGAGATCATGTTCGCCGTAGGTGATGAAAATCTTCTGGCCGGTGAGGCGGTAGGTTCCGTCTTCAGCCGGTTCGGCGCGCGTCTTGATCGCGCCGAGGTCCGAGCCGGCCTGGGGCTCGGTGAGGTTCATCGTGCCGGTCCATTCGCCGGTGACGAGGCGCGTGAGATAGGTTTCGCGTAGCGTCGCGTCGCCATGCGCGCCGAGCGCGTCGATCGCCCCTTCGCCCAGTAACGGACAGAGCGCGAAGCCCATCGAAGCGCCCGCCCACAATTCGGTGCAGGCGACGCTGACCGCGCGCGGCAGGCCCATGCCGCCGTGCTCGGGCGCCGCAGTGACGCCAGCCCAGCCGCTAGCCGCCCAGCTTTGATAGACCTCGCGAAAGCCCTTCGGCATGGTGACGACGCCGTTGGCGTAGCGCGCGCCCTCGCGATCACCGATCACGTCGAGCGGCGCGATCGCCTCTTGCGCAAATTTGCCGGCCTCGGCGACGACCGTCTCGGCGGTGTCGAGATCGAGATTGCCGTAGAGCCCGTCTTTGAAGGCCTCCGCGAATCCGGCGACATGCTTGAGCGAGAAGAGGATGTCGGCGACCGGCGCGCGATAGGTCAAAAGCGTTCCCTCGGGATTGCCGCGTCGAGGCAAGGACGACGGGCGCGGCTTGACGCCAGCTTGTCGCGTCGATACCCGCCACACAAGCGCTGAGGAGAAGGTTTACATATGGACCATTCTTCGCGCAAGCCGAGCCCAACCCCCGATCGTCCTCAACATGCCCGCTGATCGCCGAACGACCCGCCTCGCGACCGCCGACGCCGACAGCATCGCTGCGGCGGGCGCGACGTTGCGCGCCGGCGGTCTCGTCGCGATGCCGACCGAGACGGTCTATGGCCTGGCGGGCGACGCCACTTCGGACCGCGCCGTCGCGGCGATCTACGCCGCCAAGGGGCGCCCGGTCTTCAACCCGCTGATCGCGCATTTCGCCGACGCCGCGAGCGCGGCGCGCGAAGGGGAGTTCGACGATTTCGCCAGTCGCCTCGCCGCCGCCTTTTGGCCCGGTCCGCTGACGCTCGTTGTCCCCGCCGCCAAAACCTGCCGGGTGAGCCTGCTCGCGCGCGCCGGGCTCGACACGCTGGCCTTGCGGGTTCCCGCCCACCCGGTTGCCCAGGCGCTGATCGCGGCGGCGGGCGTTCCGCTCGTGGCGCCGTCGGCCAACCGCTCGGGCAGGGTCAGCCCGACTGCGGCCGTCCATGTCGCGGCCGAACTCGATGGGCGGATCGATTGGATTCTCGACGCCGGCCCAACGCCACTCGGCGTCGAATCGACGATTGTCGCCTGCCTTGGCGGAGCGCCGCGCCTGCTGCGCCCCGGCGCGCTGGCGCGCGAGCGGATCGAGGCAACGCTCGGCCTAACGCTCGCCGCCGCGGAGCCGGACGATGGCGCGCCGCTCGCGCCAGGCATGCTCGCCTCGCATTACGCGCCGCGCGCCCGGCTCCGGCTCGAGGCGCGCGACACACAAGCGGCCGAAGCGGCGCTCGATTTCGCCGGCGCGCTGGCTCACAGCGGCGCGCCGACGCGGCTCGATCTGTCGCCGCACGGCGACCTCGACGAAGCCGCCGCCAATCTCTTCGCCTATCTGCGCGCGCTCGACGCCGGCGGGGCGCGCTTGATCGCCGTGGCGCCGATCCCCGAGCGCGGGCTCGGCGTCGCGATCAACGACCGGCTGCGACGGGCCGCCGCGCCGCGTTTGGACGAGAACGGACTCGGGTAGCGGCGAGTTCGTTTCCCGCAAAGTCAGGTTGCGCCAGCGCATAGGGTCGGCCATCCTCAACTCGGCCGACAGAGGCGCGCAAACCATGACCTCCGCCCTCGACTGGGACGAATTCCGCCTGATCAAGGCGATCGCCGACGCGCGCTCGCTGGTTGGCGCGGCCGAGGCGCTCGCTCTCAATCATTCGACCGTGTTCCGCCGGCTGGCGACGATCGAGAGCGATGTCGGCGCGCGACTGTTCGAACGCTCGCGCACCGGCTATCAGCCGACCGAGGCGGGCGAGGAAATGATCGCGCTCGCCAATACGATGGCCGAGTCGATCCTCGAATTCGAGCGACGGGTCGCCGGGCGCGACACGAGACCAACCGGCGAATTGCGCGTCACCGCGGTCGACACCGTCGCTATGTGCCTGCTGCCGCCGATCCTCGCGCGGTTCCGAGCGGTCAATCCCGGCGTCAACGTCGAGCTGCTGATCGCTTCGCAGACGCTCAATCTGTCGCGCCGCGACGCGGATGTCGCAATTCGCGCCGGCAACGACCCGCCCGAGTCGCTGGTTGGCCGACGCGTCGCCGCCATTCGCTGGGCGGTCTATTGCACACCCGAGATCGCCGCCGAATATGGCGCGCGAACGGTCGCCTCCGCGCCGTGGGTTGGGTTCAGCGACGCGCTCGCGCCGCCGCGCGGCAAGCGCTGGGTCGATGACAAGATCGGCGCGCGCCGGCAGGTGTGCGCGGTCAATTCGGTGCTGGCGATGGCGGAGCTCGCCGCCACAGGCATCGGCGCGACGGTGCTGCCGTGCTTTGTCGGCGACCTGCGCGCGGGCCTCGTGCGCGTCGGCGCGCCGATCCCCGAACTCGATGTCGATCTGTGGCTGCTCACCCACGAGGACCTGCGCCATTCGGCGCGGGTGCGCGCGTTCATCGAACTCGCCGGGGCCGAGCTTGCGCAGCGGCGCGCCTTGCTCGAAGGCCTGAGCGTCGAGGCGGCATGAACCGAGACGCGCCTTAGCTCGCGCGTCTCAGCCGGCGCGTCGGCGCGCGCATCGTCACCAGCTCCTCGGCTGCGGTCGGGTGCACCGCCATCGCCGCGTCGAAGTCGGCCTTGGTCGCCTTCATCTTGACGGCGATCGCGGCGATCTGAATCATTTCGCCGGCCTCGCGCGCAAGAATATGTACGCCGACGACGCGGCTGGTGTGCATTTCGACGATCAGCTTCATGATCGCGCGTTCCGACCCGCCGCCGATCGTCGCCTTCATCGGCTTGAAATTCGTCACATAGACGTCGACCGCTTCGTAGCGTTTGAACGCCTCGGCCTCGGTCAGGCCGACCGCGCCGATCTCCGGCGTTGCGAAGACGGCGCTGGGGATGTCGTGGTGATCGACTTTGCCGTCGCCCCCGCCAAAGAGCATGTCGGCGAGCGAATGGCCCTCGCGGATCGCGACCGGCGTCAGGTTGACGCGATTGGTGACGTCGCCGACCGCGTGGATCGAGGGCACGTTGGTGGTCGAGACCGCGTTGACCACCACCGCGCCGGTCGCGTCGAGCGCGACGCCGACCTCTTCGAGCCCGAGCCCCGCGGTGTTGGGCCGCCGGCCCGTGGCGACCAGCGCCTGGTCGAACTCGATTGTCGCGCCATCGGAGAGCGTCGCCAGCACCGCCGCGCCGCGCTTCTCAAATTGGGTCGGCAGGCAGCCGAAACGCAGCCGCACGCCGGCGCGGGTCAGCTCGTCGCGTAAGCCCTCGCGCATGTCCTCGTCGAAGCCGCGTAGCACGTTGTCGCCGCGCAGCACCTGGGTCACCTCGGCGCCGAGCTTAGCGAACAGGCAGGCGAACTCGACCGCGATATAGCCGCCCCCGACCACCAGCAGCCGGCGCGGAAACTCCGGCAGATCGAAAATCTCGTTGGAGGTGATCGTATGTTCGAGACCGGGGATCCCGCGCGGCGCCTCGGGGCGCGCGCCGGTCGAAACGAGAATGTGGCGCGCGCTGAACCCGCGCCCGTCGGCGAGCCGCACCGCATGCGCGTCGACGATCTCGGCGCGGGTCTCGATCAGGCTCGCGCCGGCCTTCTCGACGTTGGTCCGGTAAGCCGCCGACAGGCGCGAAATCTCTCGCTCCTTGGCCGTCCGCAGACTCGGCCAGTCGAAGCGCGCCGGCCCGAGGGTCCAGCCGTAGCCGGCGGCATGAGCGAATTCGTCAGCGAAGCGGCTGGCGTAGACCAGTAGCTTCTTGGGCACGCAGCCGCGAATGACGCAGGTGCCGCCGATCCGGAATTCCTCGGCGACCACCACCTTGGCGCCGTGATTGGCTGCGACGCGGGCCGCCCGCACGCCGCCCGATCCGGCGCCGATGACGAAGAGATCGCAATCGTAGTTCATGCTTCGGCCGCTCCTTGCGCCTGAGCGCTGGCCCGCGCTTGGCGGCTAGAACGAGTAGCCCTTCTTCTTCATCTCTTCGCGCACACGGGTCATCATTGTGGACGACACCGTCTGGCGCCAGGCGGAGACCATCCCCGCGATCTGTTGAGCGGCGGCGTTCTGGGCGACGACAAATTTCTTGCCGGTCGGAGTCTCGTAGAAGGCGGCGGTTTCCTTGAGTTCTTGCTCGGTCATTTGGGTGGCCAAAAACGTCGCCGCATCGTTGAACAGGCTTTCTTCCGAGGCGACGAATTCGGGGGTGACGGCGAGCACCGCCTGGCTCACCGGCGCCTTCAGTTGGGGATTCGTGGTGACCACTTCGTTCTCGAGTTGGCCGAGCATCACGGGAACGAGGTGATCGAGCGACGGCTTCATGCCGACGTCGATGAAGATCGTTTTGGCGTAGGCGATCCCCGCCGGGGTGGGATCGGCGGCGAGCGCGGAAACTGCGCCGAGCGCGAGGACGAGCGCGGCGGCGAGGGAAGTTTTTGTCACGGATGGGAAGGACATGGTCTCTCTCCTTTGGCGATTGACGGTCAATTGATTGCGCCGAGCGTCTCGACGCCCGCCGGTCCGGCGATGATGGCGGCGCTCGCCAGGCCGATGAACAGGCCGTGGTCGACCACCCCGGGCACGAAAGCGAGCGCCTGTGCGAGCGCATCGGGATCGCCAATCGCGCCGAAGGCGCAATCGATGATGTAGTGGCCACCGTCGGTGATGAAAGTCTCGCCGCCACGCTCGCGTAAAGTCATCGCGCCGGAAAGGCCGAGCCCGGCGAACACGCGCTCCATGCGCCGTGTCGTCGCGGCGAGGCCAAAGGGAACCACCTCGACCGGCAGCGGAAAGGCGCCGAGCTGCGCCACGCGCTTGCTGGCGTCGGCGATCACCACCATGCGGCGCGAGGCCGAGGCGACGATCTTCTCGCGCAGCAGCGCGCCGCCGCCGCCCTTGATCAGGCGAAGCGCGCCGTCGATCTCGTCGGCGCCGTCGACGGTGAGGTCGAGTTCGGGCGCCTGATCGAGCGTCGTCAGGGGAATCGCCAGCCCTCGCGCCTGGCTTGCCGTGTCTTCGGAGGTCGCCACGCCGACGATCTTGAGCCCGTCCCGCACCTTTTCGCCCAAAAGATCGACGAAATGGCGCGCGGTCGTGCCCGATCCGAGGCCGAGCGTCATGCCCGGCCGCACCAGAACGATCGCCCGCTCCGCCGCTTGACGCTTGTAGGTTTCGCTATCCGACAAAACACGTCGCTCCGCAGCGGCCTGCCGCCCGACCGAGGGCGATGGCCTAACGATTCGACGAAAGAAAGGCAAATCGGCAGGCGGCGGCGGTTTTTGCGCCGCGACGCGATCTCGCCCCGCTTCGTCTTGACTTCATTCCTGCGCTGGTTTGAGTTGGAATTCTTCGGCCTCGCGCGGTTGCCGCAGGGCGGCGACCAGGCGGAGAGCATGACGTCGCGATCCCGTATTGTCCGTTCCGCCCGCGTCGCGGCGTTGGGGCTCGCGCTCGGCGTTCTTTGCGACCGGAGCGCCTTGGCGGAGGACGCGCCTCCGCCTGCAACCACCAATGCGGACATCCTCGCCCTGCTCGCGCAGGAGAAGCCCGATCCAGCGGTCCTTGCCAAACGCGACGCCGAGGCGAATGCGCCGGTCCCGAACAACCTGCCGAAGGACAAGCGCGGCGAAGCCTTTTTCCATCGCGCCCACGCACGCGAAGAGGCAGGCCGCATCAACGACGCGATCGCCGACATCGAGCAGGCGATCGAGCTGAGCAAAGGCGACAGCTACACGCGCGTGACCAGCCGCTACCAGCAGTTCATGCACCGGCTTCTGGTGCGCGAGGGCGACGACAAGCGCGCCGTCCCGCTGATGGTGTCGGAGATCGAAGGACTCGAACGACGCGAACGCGGGCGGCTGTTTTCGCTCTACGACGAACTCGCGCACGCTTACGGCCGCGCCGGCGATTTCGCGCCCATCGCGCGCTTGTCGCGCAGCGCTCACGCGCTGCTCGCCGAGTCGCAGTCGTGGCCCGCCGGCAACGAGCCCTACCGCCCCGGCTACGTGCGCGACGTCGACGACCTTGACGGCTATTTGCTCGGAATTCGCAACCAGTACGCTGAAGCGGAAGGCCTCTACGAGAATGCGCGCCAAACGGCGGTCGAGGCGCTTAATCGTTTCGACCCGGCGCTCAAGGGCGAGGGCGAGAACTACCCGACCCGCATCGACCACGAGGAAGGCGTCGACAGCCTTCAACTCCTGGTCGGCGCCGCCAAGGTCCAACTGGGGCGCGCGCAAGAGGGCGAGGTCGATATTCGCGAGGCGCTGCTGCGGATTTTGAAGCGGGAGGGCAAGGATCACGACCGAACCGGAGCGGCGCTCTCTTCGCTCGGCTTCGCGATGCTGGGCGAAGGGCGCTACGAGGACGCTGAGAGCCTGACCCGCGCGGCTCTCGACATCTATCACACCGTTGGCTTTCGCGACGAGACCCCGCGCGTTGTCGGCAATTTGCAGCAGCTCGCGCAAAGCTTGGAGGGCGAGAAGAAGACCGACGAAGCGCAGAAGATCTACGATCAGATCGACGGCCTCGTCGCGCTCTGGGACCCGGCGCCGCGCGAAGCGGTGATGAACGAAACGCCGCGTCTGAAGAGACTGATCGCCAGCGGCAAGGCGGGGGAGGCGGCGGAACTCGCGAGCCGGAAGCTGGAGCGCGAGCGCGCCCGGTCGGGCGACGACAGTCAGGCGAGCGCGGTGGTGCGCGGCTACCTCGCGAGCGCGCTCGCAAAATCCGGGCGCGGCGCGGAGGCGCTGGCCGACTTCAAGGCCGCGATCCCGGTCCTTACCGCGACCAGCCGGCAGGAAGACAATGATGACAGTCTGACCGCTGGCGCGATCGACGATCGCAACCGCTTCATCCTCGAAAATTATCTCGCGCTGCTGGCGAGCGAGCCGTCGCTGGCGGACGCCGAAACATTGGAAAAAACCCTCGGGCTCGCCGACGAGCTGCGCGGGCGTTCGGTGCAGCGCGCGCTCGCGCAGGCCTCGGCGCGCGCGGCGGCCAAGGACCCGGCGCTCGCCGGATTGGCGCGCTCCGAACAGGATCTGAGCCGCCAGCTCAACGACGCCATTCGCGATCTCGCCAATCTGCTCGCCCTGCCCCCCGACAAGCGCGACGCCAAAACGGTCGAGGGCGCGCAGGCCAAAGTCGTCAAACTGCGCGCCGACCATGCCAGCGCGCAAAACGCCCTGACCGCCAAGTTTCCCGCTTACGCCAAGCTCGTCGATCCGCCGCCGGTCGAAGCGGGGGAAATTCGCGCGCTGCTCGGCGGGGACGAGGCGCTGCTTTCGTTCTATTTCGGCGAGACCGGGAGCTTCGTGTGGGCCCTCGCCAAGGACCGACCGCTGAGTTTCCACGCCCTGGCGATCACCAGCGGCGAACTCGACGCGAAGGTCGCCAAACTGCGCGAGGCGCTGGAGCCCGACGCCGCGACGGTGAAGGACGTTCCCGCCTTCGACGTCCCGCTCGCTTATAGCCTTTACGCGACGCTGCTCGCCCCGGTCGAGGACGTCTGGCGGCCGGCCAAGAATCTCATCGTCGTCACCAATGGCTCGCTCGGATTTCTGCCGCTGGGATTGCTGCCGACGACGCCGACGGCGCAACCGGACCCCGACCCCGCCGTCCCGTTCGCCGAATATCGCAACGTGCCGTGGCTCGCGCGCGACCATGCGATCACCGCGATCCCGTCGGTGTCGACTTTGAAGGCGCTGCGAACCACCAAGCCGGGCGACGCGCAGCGGCAGAAGCTGATCGGTTTCGGCGATCCCTATTTCAACGAGAAGGAAGCCGACGAGGCGGCGAAAGAGGCCGCCGCCGCGCTCGAGGCGCCGGTCGACCCGAATCCGCCGAGCGATCCCTTCCTCGGCGAAGGACCGCCGGGACCGCCCGTCGGCGTGCGGCGCGGCCCAACGGCTTCCGACTTCTCCGAAGCGCTCGCCAATCTGCCGCGCCTGCCCGACACGGCCGAGGAGTTGCGTTCGATCGCCGCGGCGCTCGGCGTCGACCCACACGCCGCGCTCAGGCTGGGCAAGGACGCCAACGAGCGGGTGGTGAAGACGACCAACCTGTCGCCGTTCCGGATCGTCGCCTTCGCCACTCACGGGCTGATGGCGGACGATATCGACGGATTGGATCAACCCGCGCTGGCGCTGACGGCGCCCAAGGTCGCCGACATCGAGGGCACCGGCCTGCTGACCAGCGAGGACATCCTCGCGCTGAAGCTGAACGCCGATTGGGTGGTGCTGTCGGCGTGCAACACCGCCGCCGGCTCGGGCGCCGGGGCGGAAGCGGCCTCGGGTCTCGGGCGCGCGTTCTTCTACGCCGGCGCCCGCGCGTTGATCGTCACCAACTGGTCGGTGCAATCGACCTCGGCGAGCGCGTTGATCGCCGACATTTTCCGCCGCCAGGGCGCCGATCCGAGCCTTTCGCGCGCCGAGGCGCTGCGCCAGTCGATGATGGGACTGATCGACGGCCCCGGATTGGTCGACGGCTCGGGCGCGACGCTGTTCAGCTACGCCCACCCGCTGTTCTGGGCGCCCTATACCGTGATCGGCGACGGCGGCGGACACTGACTGAAGGGCGCCGCTGGCGCCTGTTCACTCGCCGCAAAGGAATCGCCGTTAGGATTGGCCGCAAAAGCCGGCCGGCGCGCCGGCGGCGCGCGAGGCCGCCATGCAAGCGATGCAGCCCTTCTTCCTGATGATCCGCGATCTCGAAGGCTTCGAGATGGTCTGCTTCTGGCTGGCGGCTTTCGTCAGTCTGGTGCTGATCGGTTTCATTCTGGATTTTCTGATGGGCCGGCAGGGTTTCGGCCCCTTCGGCAATTCACTTCTGGCGGCGGTCGGCGTATTCGCCGCGCTTTACCTGCGCTTCAATTTCCTCATGTCTTATCTGCGCTACGATCCCTATCTGAGCATGGCGCTGGTGTTCGGCTTGCCGGTCGTTCTGGTGATGGGCCTGAGCTTCGCGCGCACCCGAATCTTCTAGCCGGGCTCAGCTCACATCACTTACCGGCCGCCGTGGCGCCGGTCGCTTGTCCCTTTCGCCGCGCCAACTCGCCATTTGGGCCGCCGGGGGATAGTCTGGCGGTCAAGAAAAAGTCGACAGGGAGAACGCAGCGTGGCGGCGCGGTTCGTCTCGATTCACGCCGATCAAGTGGCCAAAGCGGTCGCGTCGGGAGAGGCGACCCGCTCGGCGCTGGTCGCCTCGTGGGAGCGATCGACGAAGCTCCACCATCTCGACCCGTCCTCGGAAGCGCGCGGGAACCGCCTGAACTCGGGCCCGTCTCGAGGAGGCGCGCCAGGCGGTCGAACCGCTGCTGCGAGTCGCCTCGCCGACGCTCGATCGCCTGTTTCTGGCGGTCGGCGGTGTCGGCTGCTCCGCCCTCATCGCTGACCGCAGGGGCATCCCCCTCGACCGGCGCGGCGCGATCGCCGACGACCGGACCTTCGACTCCTGGGGCTTGTGGACCGGGACGGAGTGGGGCGAAGAGGCCGAGGGCACGAACGGCATCGGCACCTGCCTCGTCGAGCAGCGAGCGCTGACGATCCATCTCGACCAGCATTTCTATGCCCGCAATTCTCTGCTTTCGTGCAGCACGGCGCCGATCTTCGACGAGCGCGGCGAGCTCGTCGCGGCGCTCGACGTTTCCTCCTGCCGCGCCGACTACACGGAAGGATTCGTGCAACTGATCGCCATGGCGGTCGCCGAAGCGGCGCGGCGCATCGAGCTCGACAACTTCCGCCAGGCCTTCCCCAAGGCGCGGATCGTTGTCGCTCCGGCCGCGGAGAACGCGGGGCCGACGCTGCTGGCGATTGATCTCAACGATCTCGTCGTCGGCGCGACGCGCGCCGCGCGCGCCGCTTTCGGCGTCACCTCGGCGGCGATCGCCAAGGGTCTGCCGGCCGAAGACGTCCTCGGCGAAGCGGCGGACGATCGTCAGGGCTTTTTTTCGGCCGAACGCGTCGTGGTTCGCCGGGCGCTGGCGCGGGCGGGAGGCAACGTCTCCGAAGCGGCCCGAACGCTTGGCGTCTCGCGCGCGACGCTGCATCGCAAGATGAGCCGGCACCGCCAGCGCGAGGCCTAGCCTCCGCCCGCGTTGCAGAACCGCTCACGACTGTCGCGAATCTGCGACACTCTTTGCGCCGAGCATCCGAGATCCTCTGGCTGCCGGGCGCAGCTTGGTCGCAAACTGCCTGCGAGCGGCGCGCCGACAGCGCCGACCCGCAGGAGGAACTCATGAACAAGCCCGCACTCGACATCGTGCTGAGATCACCCTTCGCCAAGCGCTACGACAATTACATCGGCGGCGAGTGGCGCGCCCCCAAGAGCGGAAAATATTTCGACAACGTTTCGCCGATCACCGGCCTGCCGATCTGCGAGATCGCCCGCTCCGACGCCAGCGACGTCGAAGCCGCGCTCGACGCCGCCCACGCCGCGAAAGACGCCTGGGGCCGCACCAGCCCGGCCGAGCGCTCGCAAATCCTCAACAAGATCGCCGACCGCATGGAGGCGAATCTCGAGAAGCTCGCCCTCGCCGAAACCTGGGACAACGGCAAGCCGATCCGCGAGACGATGGCCGCCGACATGCCGCTGGCGATCGACCATTTCCGCTATTTCGCCGGCGCGATCCGCGCCCAGGAAGGCGCGATCAGCGAAATCGACCATGACACCGTCGCCTATCATTTCCATGAGCCGCTCGGCGTCGTCGGCCAGATCATTCCCTGGAACTTCCCGATCCTGATGGCGGTCTGGAAGCTGGCGCCCGCGCTCGCGGCCGGCAATTGCGTCGTCCTCAAGCCGGCCGAGCAGACCCCGGCCTCGATCTTGGTGCTGATGGAACTCATCGGCGACCTGCTGCCCAAGGGCGTGCTCAACATCGTCAGCGGCTTTGGTCTCGAGGCCGGCAAGCCGCTCGCCTCGTCGAACCGCGTCGCCAAGATCGCCTTTACCGGCGAGACGACGACGGGACGCCTGATCATGCAATACGCCTCGCAGAATCTGATCCCTGTCACGCTCGAGCTGGGCGGCAAGTCGCCCAACATCTTCTTCGCCGACGTCTGCGCCGAGGACGACGATTTCTTCGACAAGGCGATCGAAGGTTTCGTGATGTTCGCGCTCAACCAGGGCGAGGTCTGCACCTGCCCGAGCCGCGCGCTGATCCATGAATCGATTTACGATCGCTTCATGGAGCGCGCCCTCAAGCGCGTCGCCGCGATCACGCAGGGCAATCCGCTCGATCCCGCCACCATGATCGGCGCGCAGGCCTCCTCCGAGCAGCTCGAGAAAATCCTCTCCTACATGGACATCGGCCGCCAGGAAGGCGCCAAGGTGCTGATCGGCGGCGAGCGAAACCATCTCGCGGGCGAACTCGCGGGCGGCTATTACGTCAAGCCGACCGTGTTCGAGGGCACCAACAAGATGCGCGTCTTCCAGGAGGAAATCTTCGGGCCGGTTGTGTCGGTGACGAGGTTCAAGAACGACGACGACGCGCTCGCCATCGCCAACGACACGCTCTATGGCCTTGGCGCTGGCGTATGGAGCCGCGACGCCAATCGCTGCTACCGCTTCGGGCGCGCGATCCAGGCGGGCCGCGTGTGGACCAACTGCTATCACGCCTATCCGGCCCATGCGGCGTTCGGCGGCTACAAGCAATCGGGCGTTGGCCGCGAGAACCACAAGATGATGCTCGACCATTACCAGCAGACGAAGAACATGCTGGTCAGCTACAGCGCTAAGAAGCTGGGGTTCTTCTGACCCGGCATCAACCAGGCGCCCCTTCTCCCCTTGCGGGAGAAGGGGAGTCGCGCCCCGCTTTCCACCAACGGAGACAAGCGATGATGGACAAAGTCACGGCGACGCCGGCGGCGCTCGCCCTCCTCGGGGAGATCATCGCCGATCACGGCCCGGTGCTGTTCCACCAGTCCGGCGGTTGCTGCGACGGCTCCTCGCCAATGTGCTACCCGCAGGGCGATTTCATTATCGGCGACCGCGACGTGAAGCTCGGCGAGATCGGCGGCGCGCCGGTCTACATCAGCGAATCTCAATATGAGGCCTGGAAGCACACCGACCTCATCATCGACGTCGTGCCGGGCCGCGGCGGCATGTTCTCGCTCGACAACGGCCGCGAGAAGCGGTTCCTCACGCGCTCGATCATCTGCGCCGTGCCGGCGCCTCCACGCGAGCACGGCTGAGCTCATGTCATGTACTGGCCGCCGTTGGCCGACAGCGTCGAGCCGGTGATGAACCCGGCTTCGTCGGAAACCAGAAAGAGCGCGCAGCGTGCGATCTCTTCCGGCATGCCGAGGCGGCGAACCGGGACCTGCGGCAGGATCGCTTTCTCCAGCACGTCCTTGGGCACGGCCAGCACCATTTCGGTGCCGATGTAGCCGGGACAGATCGCGTTGACCGTGATCCCCTTGCTCGCGCTCTCCTGCGCGAGCGCCTTGGTGAAGCCGAGATCGCCCGCTTTGGCGGCGGAATAGTTGACCTGCCCCATCTGTCCCTTCTGGCCGTTGATCGACGAGATGTTGACGATCCGGCCGAAGCCGCGCTCGCGCATGCCCTCGATCACGGGACGGCACATGTTGAACAGCGAACTCAAGTTGGTGTCGATGACGAGGCACCATTGCTCGGGCGTCATCTTGTGGAACATGCCGTCGCGCGTGACGCCGGCGTTGTTGACCAGCACCTCGACCGGCCCGAGTTCAGCCGCCACTTTGGCGAGGCCGGCGACGCAGGCGTCGTAGTCGGCGACATCCCATTTGAAGACGTTGACGCCGGTCTCGGCCTGGAACTTGGCCGCCGCCTCGTCGTTGCTGCGATAGACCGCCGCGACGCGGTATCCCGCCGCCGTCAGCGCCTTGGAAACCGCGGCGCCAATGCCGCGCGTGCCGCCGGTGACGACCGCCACCCTACTCATCGACGTCTCCTCTGACCGTTTCCTCGGCGCCGTCGTCTTACGCGACGACGCCCTTCGCCCCGCTCAACGCTCGAGCGTCATTGCAATGCCCATGCCGCCGCCGATGCACAGCGTCGCCAGACCCTTCTTGGCGTTGCGGCGCGCCATCTCGTGCAGCAGCGTCACCAGCACGCGCGCGCCCGAAGCGCCGATCGGATGGCCGATGGCGATCGCGCCGCCGTTGACGTTGACGATCGCCGGGTCCCAGCCGAGGTCCTTGTTGACCGCCAGCGCCTGGGCGGCGAAGGCCTCGTTGGCTTCGACCAGCTCGAGATCCTTGACGCTCCAGCCAGCGCGCTCGAGCGCCTTGCGCGAGGCGGGGATCGGGCCGGTGCCCATGATCGCCGGATCGACGCCCGCCGTCGCCCAGGAGGCGATGCGCGCCAGCGGCGTGATGTTGCGGCGCTTGGCCTCCTCGGCGGTCATCACCACCAGCGCCGCGGCGCCGTCGTTGACGCCCGAGGCGTTGCCGGCGGTCACGCTGCCGTCCTTGCTGAAGGCCGGGCGCAGCTTGGCGACGCTCTCATAGGGTCGCGCCGATGCGGATGAATTCGTCGTCGGCGACCACCACGTCGCCCTTGCGCCCGGCGACGGTGAAGGGAACGATCTCGTCCTTGAAGCGGCCAGCCTTCTGCGCCGCCTCGGCCTTGTTCTGCGAAGCGACGGCGAAGCGGTCCTGCTCGTCGCGGCTGATCTGCCATTTGGCGGCGATGTTCTCCGCCGTCACGCCCATGTGATAGCCATGGAACGCGTCGATCAGGCCATCCTTGAGCATGGTGTCGATGAACTTCATCTCGCCCATTTTGACGCCGGCGCGCAAATTCGCGGCGTGCGGGGCGAGCGACATCGACTCCTGACCGCCCGCGACGATGATCGCCGCGTCGCCGTTGACGATCTGCTGCAGGCCAAGCGCCACCGCGCGCAGCCCGCTGCCGCACAATTGGTTGACGCCGAAGGCGGTCTTTTCCTGCGGGATCCCCGCCTTCATCGCCGCCTGGCGGGCCGGGTTCTGGCCCTCGGCGGCCGAGAGGATCTGGCCGAGGATCACCTCGTCGACGTCGCCCGGTTCGACCTTCGCCGCCGCCATCGCCGCTTTGACCGCCGCCGCGCCAAGCTCGTGGGCGGGCGTATTAACGAAGGCGCCGAGGAACGAGCCGACCGCGGTTCGCTTGGCGCTGGCGATGACGATTTCGGTAGCCGACATGGGTCTCTCCCGTCAGACGCGGCGCCGACGCCCCAACCGCCGATCAGCGCCGCTACGCTGCTGGATTTGTTCTAGCGAAGGCCATCGGGCAACGCCAGCCTTCAAAAGGCGGAGCGACAGTCGCGCCGCGCGGGCGCCTCTGAATTGGTCGTTTTTCGCCGCGCCCGCGCCCGCTGCGGTGCAAAAAACTATTCCGACCGCCCGAAAAAGGGCCTATCGTGACCTACCCTGATCGAGGGTCGTCGTAGCGTCGAGACGGTAAACCATGTCGAATTCCACCACGCCGATCACCATCAAGAAATACGCGAACCGGCGCCTCTACAACACGGCGTCCAGCGCCTATGTGACGCTCGCCGACCTCGCCAAGATGGTCAAAACCGGCGAAGATTTTGTCGTCTTCGACGCCAAGACCAACGAGGACATCACCCGCTCGGTGCTTGCCCAGATCATCTTCGAGCAGGAGGGAATCGAGGGCCAATCGCTGTTGCCGATCACCTTCCTGCGCCAGATCATTCGCTTCTATGGCGACAGCGTCCAGGCGTTGCTGCCGAGCTATCTCGAATATTCGATCGATCAGTTCAGCGGCGAGTCGACGGCGATGCGGGAAGCGGCGACCCGCGCTTTCGGCCATGGGCCGTTTGCGCCGGCCTCGTTCAGCGCGCTGCAGGAGATGACGCGCAAGAACCTCGCCGCCTTCACCCAGGCGCTCGGCGTGTTTGCGCCCTTCGCAGGCGCGAAGACGCCGACGCCGAACGGACCAGCCAAACCCGACGCGGCGCCCGCCAGCGCCGACATCGACGAATTGCGCACGCAATTGTCGGAGATGCGGCGCCGGCTCGACAGCCTGACCGACAAGCCCTGAACGGCGAAGCTTAGCCGGCGGCGAGCGCGAGGCGCGGCGCGGCGGCGGGCGGCTCATAGAGTTCCGGGCGGCCGAGCAGGCGTCCTTGCAGGAAGTCGACGCCCCATTCGCGCAGCAGGCGGCGCGCCTCTTCGTCCTCGACCCATTCGGCGACGGTCGTCAGGCCGAGATGGCGGGCCAGGTCTGCGAGGCTGCGCACGAACACGCGGTCATCGAGCGAGTTGGCGACATTGTGAACGAACGCGCCGTCGATCTTGACGATGTCGATGCCGAGCCGCCGCAGATTGCGGAACGAGGTGTGGCCGGCGCCGAAGTCGTCCATCGCAATTCTGAGGCCGAGCGCCTTCATCCTCTGAAGCAGCTGTTCGACTTCTTCGACCGGCTCGAGCGCCAGCGTCTCGACGATCTCGACGATCATCCGTGAAGCGGTTCCCGGCCGGGCGCCGAGCGCCGCCGCGATGCGGTCAACCCAACCGGGCGAGCGCAGCGTCAGCACCGAGACATTGACCGAGACGTTGAGTTCCGGCTCGGCGACGAGGCGATCGAGCGCCAGCTCGAACACGCGCTGATCGAGCTGGGCGATCAGCCCGAGTTTTTCTGCGACCGGCACCAACAATTCCGGGCCGACGATTTCGCCGTCCTCCTGGCGCACCCGCAGCAGCGCCTCGTGGAATGCGATGCGCCCGTCCGCGGCGCCGACCACCGGCTGATAGGCGACGATGACGCGGCGCTGGTTGAGCGCGGCGATAATCTCGTCGGCGATCGCCGTTTCGCGGCGGCGCGCCTCGCTGAGCGCGGAGCCGGGCGCGTAGATGGCAAAGCGGCGCGGCTCGCCGGCCGCCTGATCGAAAGCCTCTTCGGCCCGTTGCAACAAGCGGCAGGCGCTGCGCCCATGACGCGGCGCGATCGCCGCGCCGATGCGCACCGTGACGCGCAGCGCGCCGGCGACGGTTGGCGCCGGCTCTTCGCTGACGCGTTGGGCGAGACGTCGCGCGGCGATCGCCAATTCGCCTTCGCCGCTCGCCGACAGCAGCGCGGCGAAGCGCCCGCCGGCGCAATGGGCGACGGTGTCGATCGAGCGCACATTGGCGGCGAGCCGCCGCCCGATCACGTCGATCGCCTGATCGGCCGCCTCATAGCCGTGGCGGCGATTGAGCTCGGCAAGATTCTCCAGTCCGACAATCAGCACGGCGAAGGCGTCCTCGCCCGGCCGCGCCACCGCAAGACGCGCTTCGAGCGCGCGATTGAAGGCGCGCCGGTCGGGCCGCCCGCCGGCCGCCGAGAGCAAGGCTTCATCCTGCGCCAGCAGCCGCACGAGGCCGTGCGCGCGCACCGGACGGCCGCGCCCATCGAAGCTGCAGCGGCCGATATCCTCGACCGCGCGCGTTTCGCCACCCGGCAGCGCCAGGCGATAGAGGGCGCGATAGGGTTCGCCTTCGTCGGAGGCCTGCGGCGATAGTTCCTGGATCGCCTGAAAGCGCGAAGAGGGCGAATCGGCGCTTACCAGCTCGGCGTAACCGGCGCCGCTCGAGAGCGCGGCGGGCGAAAAGGCGGCGAGTGTTTCGCTGGCGTTGGCGCCCCAGACGAGGCGATCGCTGACGATGTCCCAGTCGTAGACCACAGCCCGCAGCCGGCCGAGCGCCGCGCGCGGATCGAGTTCGGCGCTATTGGCCTCGCCGCCGCCGCCCGGGGCTTGGCCGTCCGTCTCGTTCTCCCAGTCCATCGTCCCCTCGACCCCCGCCCTCGATGCTCCTTTAGAGGCTAGCGGCGATCGGTTAAAGCGAAGTTTCCGTTTAACGATTCGGCAACCATCGATCGTGGGCCTGGAAGCGGTCCTTGCGGGCGCGGATTTCGGCGAAGGCCGCCGCCGGATCGGCGTCGGGCATGCCGATCGCCGCCTGCACCTGAGGCTCCTCGGCGCGCAGGAACGGATTGGCCGCCAGCTCGGCGTAGATGGTCGTCGGCAAGGTCGGCTTGCCGACCGCGCGCAGAGCCATGACGGCGGCGACGCGGTCCTTGAGCAGCGGGTTCTCGGGCTCGATGGTCAGCGCGAAGCGCGCGTTAGTCTCGGTGTATTCATGGCCGCAATAGACCTGCGTCTCGCCCGGCAGCGCGGCGAGCTTGAGCAGCGAATCCCACATCACCGCATAGGGCGTCTCCATCACCCGGCCGCAGCCGAGCGAAAACAGCGTGTCGCCGACGAAGACGATCTCGTCCTCCTCGAACCAATAGGCGATGTGGCCGGCGGTGTGGCCGGGCGTCTCGATCACCTTGGCGGCGAGCCTGCCGACATGCGCATAGTCGCCTTCAACCACCTGGCGATCGAGCCCGGCGATGCGCGCCGCCTCCTTGGCCGGTCCAATCACGTTGAGCCTGGCGTAGCGGGCTCTCAGCGCGGGCAACCCTTGAGTGTGGTCGGCGTGGTGGTGGGTGATGAGCACATCGCTCAGCTCCCAGCCTTGCGCCTCGGCCGCCGCGATCACCGCCGCGCCGTCCGGCGCGTCGATCGACGCCGTCGCGCCCGAATCCGAGTCGTGAATAAGGACGCCGTAATTGTCCTTCAGGCACAGAAATTGGTTCACATGAGTCGTCATCGCCGCCTCGTCCTCTGGCCGCAAGCGGCGTTTGCGCCGTGGCGCCGAGTGGTCCACATTCGCAGAGCTTCCCTAAGGCCTATCTAACCATGCCGCTCGACGTCAACGACCTCGTTGCTTTCTATTCGTCGCCGCTGGGCGATGTGGCGCGCCGGCTGATCGGCCGCGTGCTGCGCCAGCGTTGGGAAAACTGCACGCGGCTGTCGATTTTGGGCGTCGGCTTCGCCGGTCCGCTGCTTGAGCGGTTTCGCGACGAGGCGCAGTGCACGCTCGCCTTCATGCCAGCCGAAATCGGCGTCGCGCCCTGGCCGGCGCAGGGGCGCTGCTCGGCGGCGCTGGTCTCGCTCGACATGCTGCCGCTGCCCGACGCCTCGGTCGAGCGCGTGCTGATCGTTCATGGCCTCGAGACCGCGGAACACCCCAGCGCGGTGCTGGAAGAGGTCTGGCGGGTGCTGGCGCCGGAGGGCCGGGCGCTGCTGGTGGCGCCATCGCGGCGCGGCGTCTGGGCGCGTGTCGACGGCACGCCGTTCGGCCAGGGCCTGCCCTATTCAAAGGGGCAATTGCGCGAGCTGTTGCGCGAAGCGCTGTTCTCGCCGGTGTTCTGGGGCGAGGCGCTTTACGCGCCCCCGTTTCGGCGGCGCTTTTTCCTCAATTCGGCGACCGCGATCGAGCGGATCGGCGCGGCGCTCGGCCTGCCCTTCGCCGGGGTCCACATCGTCGAAGCAACCAAGCAGCTCTATCGCCCGGTCGGCGTGCGCAAGGTGGCCAAGCGCGAGGCGCCGGCGCTGCAGCCCGGCCTCGCGCCGGCCGCCCATCGTCAGGCGACGCGGCGCCTCTAAGGAGCGCAGTTCGGCGCCTGCTTTTTGCGATTGTCGAGCGCGGCGGATCGTGCTTTGAACGCGCCGCCCCGCTCCGGAGATCAGAACCATGCCGCAATCGGAACGTCTGCTCGTCTTGCTGCGCCACGGCCAGAGCGACTGGAACCTGAAAAACCTGTTCACCGGCTGGAAAGATCCCGACCTCTCCCCGCTCGGCGTCGAAGAGGCCAAGGCCGCGGGGCAGCGGCTCAAGGCGCGTGGGCTGAGCTTTGACGTCGCCTACACCTCGGCCCTCATCCGCGCCCAGCACACGCTCGCCTTGACGCTCGCCGAGCTCGGCCAGACGGGCCTGCCCGAGACACGCGATCAGGCGCTCAACGAGCGCGACTACGGCGATCTTTGCGGGCTCAACAAGGACGACGCGCGCAAGAAGTGGGGCGAGGAGCAAGTCCAACTGTGGCGGCGCAGCTACGACGTGCCCCCGCCCGGCGGCGAGAGCCTCAAGGACACGGTCGCGCGCGCGCTGCCCTATTATTGCCAGAACATCCTGCCGGCGGTGATGCGCGGCGAGCGCGTTCTGGTCGCCGCCCACGGCAACAGCCTGCGCGCGCTGGTGATGGTGCTCGACCGCCTGACGCCCAAGACGATCCCCTCGATGGAGCTCGCCACCGGCGTGCCGCTGGTCTACCGGCTCAAAGCCGATTCGACCGTCGAGTCGAAGGACGTGCTGGAGAGCTGAGGGGGCGGCGCCCTCCAACCTCCTCATCGTGAGGAGCGCGGCGCGAGCCGCGCTTCCCGAACGACGAGGAGCATCGCGCCCGACGCCGGAGCGGCGTTGTCGCAAATTCATCACGTGCATGATCCACAGCTTACGGCCTCGCAATGCCCCGATACGGCGGCGTAGCTGGAGGACGGCGGCTATGAGCGTAGATCCCAAGAACCCCGAGAGCTCTCTTTTCCACCGCGTGCACGGTGAACTCGTCGACGATTTCGACGAGGAATTGGAACTGGAGATCGACGACGACCGCCTCGAGGCGATGACGCGCGAGATCGGCGAACATCCCGATGTCGCCACGATTGAGCGGCGCTTCTATTTCGCCGAATTGTTGCGATTGCAGCGCGAGCTGATCAAGCTGCAGGATTGGGTCGTCCACAAAAAGTTGAAGGTCGTCGTTCTTTTCGAGGGCCGCGACTCCGCCGGCAAGGGCGGCGTGATCAAACGGATCACCCAGCGCCTGAATCCCCGAGTCTGCCGCACCGTGGCGCTGCCGGCGCCCAGCGAGCGCGAACGCAGCCAATGGTATTTCCAACGCTATGTTCCCCACCTTCCCGCCGGCGGAGAAATCGTGCTGTTCGACCGCAGCTGGTACAACCGCGCTGGCGTCGAACGCGTCATGGGATTTTGCACCGACGACGAATACGAAGAATTCTTCCGTTCCACGCCGGAATTCGAACGACTGCTGGTGCGCTCTGGGATCGTGCTGATCAAATATTGGTTTTCGATCACCGACGATGAGCAACACCTGCGCTTCATGATGCGCATTCACGATCCGCTGAAGCAGTGGAAATTAAGCCCGATGGACCTCGAATCGCGCCGGCGGTGGGAGCAATACACCAAGGCCAAGGAGACGATGCTGGAGCGCACCCACATCCCCGAGGCGCCTTGGTGGCTGGTCGAGGCTGTCGACAAGAAACGCGCGCGGCTCAATTGCATCGCGCATCTGCTGACCCAAATTCCCTACGAGCAAGTCGAGCACGTCAATCCGGTTCTGCCAGCGCGAGCACACAATCCCGACTATCTTCGCGGGCCGATCCCCAAAGAGATGTACGTCCCAGATTTATATGCGGCGCATGTCGTCGAACCGATCGCGGGATAGCCGCCCGTTCTATGGCCAGGCGCGGATCGGCGGGTTCGTCTCGCCTTTGGCTCGCCCGGCCCGGCTCGGCTAGACTGGAGCTAAGGTGATTCGCTTCCTGCGCGGGGTCCGGCGATGCGACGAGGTGTGTTTTTCGCGGCGGCGTTCGTCACGACTCTCGGTCCCGCTCTGGCGGCGCCACAGTTTGAATTTCTCGCCGCGCCGCAGATCAACCTTTCGCTGGTCTACCGGCTCGATAAATTGACCGGCGACGTCATCGCCTGCCAATACGGCCACAACCCGGGCAAGACCGACATCGAGCCCGGCTCGTTCGGCATCACGGTGTGCTACCGCAGCGGCGACGGCGCGACCAAGCAGGAGCCCGGCGACTACGGCCTGGTGGCGACGCGCCACGAACAGGAGGGCGGCGTCTTCCGCGTCGACTATCGCAGCGGCGCGCTTAGCATCTGCTATCTCTATTTCCAGCGCGAGAAGCAGGGCGACCACGACGCGATTACCGACCAATACGTCGTCTGCACGCCGCCTTATAAGTGACGCGCCGGGCGAGATCGCCCACCGATACGACCGTCGGCCGACTTACTGATTTTCAGAATATCGCGATTTTGGCGGTGCGAAAAGACTTCGCGCGGCGTATTGGCGTGCATGACCGGCGCGTCCTTCCCCACCTTCTCGCGCGACACCATCTTCGCTCCCGCCTCCGGCGCCGGGCGCGCGGCGATCGCGGTGCTGCGCCTGTCAGGCCCCCGTTGCGCCGTCTGCTTTGGCGGCGTTGGCGCCGGGCGCTGTCTTCCCCGACCGCGTGGCGACGCTCGCGAGCCTGCGCGATCCCGCAAGCGGCGAGACGCTCGACCGCGCGCTGGTCATTCGCTTCATCGCCCCGCGCAGCTTCACCGGCGAAGAGATGGCGGAGTTGCATGTCACCGGCGGCCGAGCGGTGATCGCCGGACTGATCGCGGCGCTCGCCCGCCTGCCCGACCTGCGCCCCGCCGACCCCGGCGAGTTCGCCTGGCGGGCGTTCGAGAACGGCAAGCTTGATCTCGCCGAAGTCGAGGGCCTCGCCGACCTCGTCGACGCCGAGACCGCCGCCCAGCGTCTTCAGGCGTTGCGGGTCGCGGGCGGCGCGCTAAGCCGCGACGCCGAGGCGATCCGCGCTAAATTGATCGAAGCGATGGCGCTCATCGAGGCGCAGATCGATTTTTCCGACGTCGAGGACGCCGATGCGCTGTCGCTCGATTCGGCGCGGGCGCTGGCGGCTCAGGCGGCGGAGCGAACGCGCGCCGCGCTCGCCGGCGCGGCTGCGGCGGCCCGGCTGCGCGAAGGCTTTTGCGTCGTCATCGCCGGGCCGCCCAATGTCGGCAAGTCGACGCTGATGAACGCGCTAGCGCGGCGCGAGGCGTCGATCGTCTCGGCCATTCCCGGCACGACGCGCGACTTGGTCGAAGCCTCGCTCGAGCTGCGCGGCTTTCCGGTCACCCTGGTCGACACCGCGGGCCTGCGCGAATCCGACGATCCGATCGAGCAGGAGGGCATAGCGCGCGCACGCCGACGCGCCGAGCGGGCCGACCTGACGCTGTGGCTGAGCGACGCCCGCGCGGCTCTCGTCGTCCCCCCCGAAGGCCTCGGGCCGACGCTGAAAATCTTGACCAAAGCCGATCTCGGCGCCGCCACGGTGGCCGGGGCAATGCGGATTTCGGCCCTCACGGGCGAGGGAATCGAACAATTGCTTGACGAGATTGGCGATATCGCGGCACAGCAAATGACTGGACCGGCGCCGGCGCTGATTACGTTGGAACGGCACCGGATCGCCTACGCCGACGCGCTTAGCGCGCTGGAGCGCGCCCTCGATCCGGCCGAGAGCGAGTTGGAGCTGGTCGCCGAGGACCTTCGCCTCGCCGCCCGCGCGCTGGAGCGCATCGCCGGCCGGATCGACGTCGAAGACGTGCTGGGCGATATTTTCTCGCGGCTGTGCGTCGGCAAGTGAGGACTGTTTCACGTGAAACAAAATGTCTGACTCCTTCGACGTAATCGTCATCGGCGGCGGCCATGCCGGCTGCGAGGCGGCGGCGGCGGCGGCGCGAGTCGGCGCGCGGACGGCGCTGGTCACGCAGCGCTTCGACACGATCGGCGTGATGAGCTGCAACCCGGCGATCGGCGGGCTCGGCAAGGGCCATCTGGTGCGCGAGATCGATGCGCTCGACGGGCTGATGGGCCGCGCCGCCGACGCCGCCGGCATTCAATTTCGCGTCCTCAACCGGCGCAAGGGGCCGGCGGTGCAGGGGCCGCGCGCCCAGGCCGACCGCAAGCTCTACCGTCTGGCGATGCAGCGGCTGATCGTCGAAACCGCCAATCTGACCGTGATCGAGGCCGAGGCCAGCCGCTTCGAGATCGTCGACGGGGCGATCCGCGGCCTCGAACTCGCCGACGGGCGCCGCCTTTCGTGCGCCGCGCTGGTCGTCGCGACCGGCACCTTTCTCAGCGGCGTTATCCATCTGGGCGAAATCCGCACCCCGGCCGGCCGGGTCGGCGACAAGCCTTCGATCGAGCTTGCCCGTTCGCTTAGCCGCGCCGGCTTCGCGCTCGGCCGGCTGAAGACCGGCACGCCGCCGCGGCTCGACGGCGCGACCATCGATTGGGCGCAGCTCGAAGCCCAGCTCGGCGACGATCCGCCCGAACCCTTCTCCGTCCTCACCGAGAAAATCACGACGCCGCAGATCTGCTGCCACATCACCCGCACGACGTTGGCCGGCCACGCGATCGTGCGCGCCAACGCCCATCGCACCGGCGTCTATTCCGGAGCGATTTCGGGTCGCGGACCGCGCTATTGTCCCTCGATCGAGGACAAGGTGGTGCGTTTCGCCGACCGCGACAGTCACCAGATTTTCCTCGAGCCAGAGGGCCTCGACGATCCGACCGTCTATCCCAACGGCATTTCCACCTCGCTGCCGGCCGACGTGCAGGCCGCTCTGGTCGCGACCATTCCCGGCCTGGAGCGCGCGCGCATCCTGCGGCCGGGCTACGCAATCGAATACGACTACGTCGATCCGCGTGAACTCGACGCCAGCCTGGAGACGCGCCGGATCGCCGGGCTCTATTTCGCCGGCCAGATCAACGGCACCACCGGCTATGAGGAGGCGGCCGCGCAAGGTCTGGTCGCCGGGCTCAACGCGGCCCGGCGCGCCGGCGGACAGGCGGCGGCGCATTTCGACCGCGCCGAATCCTATCTCGGCGTGATGATCGACGATCTCGTCACCCACGGGGTCAGCGAGCCCTATCGCATCTTCACCTCGCGCGCCGAATATCGCCTGTCGCTGCGGGCCGATAACGCGCCCGAGCGGCTGACCGACAAGGGCGTCGCGCTCGGCTGCGTCGGCGCGGCGCGCGCCGCATTCCACCGCGCCGAGAGCGCCGAACTCGCGGCGGGGCGGGCGCTGATGAACGCCGCCCGCGCCGCGCCGGGCACGCTGATTGCGGCAGGAATCCCGGTCAACCAGGACGGCGTGCGGCGCTCGGCCTTCGAGCTCGCCGCCCAGCCTCATCTCGGGCTCGAAGCCCTCTCGCGTGTCTGGCCCGAGCTCGCCGCCATCCCGCCCAAGTTCGCCCGCCGGCTCGAAGCCGACGCCAAATATGCGGTCTACCTCGACCGTCAGGAAGAAGACGTCGCCCGCTACCGGCGCAGCGAACAGATGGCGATTCCCGCCGACCTCGACTACGCGAGCCTGTCGGGCCTCTCCAACGAGCTGAAGGCGAAGTTCCTCGCGGTGCGTCCGGCGAGTCTCGGTCAAGCGGGGCGGATCGAAGGGGCGACTCCGGCCGCGCTGGCGCTGGTCGCCGCCCACGCCCGCCGGGGACGCGAGCGGGCCGATGCGTGAGGCTCGCGCCGCCGCTCCGTTTCACGTGAAACAGGCCGATCCCGACCGCGCTCGCGCCCTCGCGCTGGTTCCGCTCACGAAAGACGCGCAGGAGCGCTTCGCCATCTATGTCGATTTGCTCGGACGTTGGCGGCGGGTCACCAATCTGATTTCGGAGGCGAGTTTCGCCGAGGCTTGGACACGACATATCGCTGATTCTGCTCAGCTTTTTCCCCTCGCGCCCGGCGCGCGGCGCTGGGTCGATCTCGGCTCGGGGGCCGGCTTTCCCGGCATGGCGATCGCAATCCTGCTTGCCGGCGGCGAGGGCGCGCGCGTTGACTGCATCGAGAGCGACAAGCGCAAATGCGCGTTCCTGCGCGAGGTCGCCCGCGCCACCGGCGCGCCGGCGGAAATCCACGCGGAGCGGGTCGAATCCATCGCCCCGGAAGCGCTGCTGCCTGTGGACGCGGTGACCGCCCGCGCCTTCGCCCCCTTGCCGCGACTCCTTGAATTGACCAATGTGTGGATCGCGCACGGCGCGGTTGGGGTTTTCCCGCGCGGCCGATCGGGCGAGTCGCAGCTTGAAGCCCTTCCCGCCGCGCCCGATCTGACGATCGATATCCTCGCCAGCAAGCTCGACCCCGACGCGACGATTGTTCGGGTGCGCCCGGTTCCGAAGGCCCGTCCATGACCGACGCCGTAACGACTGCCCCAGACGCTTCGCCAAACGCCGCCCCGGCCAAGCCGGCCGCCGCGCCGCGCGTCCTCGTGCTCGCCAATCAAAAAGGCGGCGTCGGCAAAACCACGACCGCGATCAATCTCGGCACCGCGTTGGCGGCGATCGGCGAACGCGCGCTGATCCTCGATCTCGATCCGCAGGGCAACGCTTCGACTGGCCTGGGCATCGACCGCAAGACGCGCATCGCCTCGACCTACGACGTGCTGGTGGGCGAGCGTTCGCTCGCCGAAGTCGTGATGCCGACCGCGGTGCCGCGCCTCTACATCGCGCCCTCGACCATGGATCTCCTCGGCGTCGAGCTTGAGATCGCTGGCGACGCCGACCGTTCCTACAAACTCAAGAATGCGCTGAAGACTTTCTTCGCGCACAACGCCGGCGAGGAGGCGATCAGCTATGTTCTGATCGACTGCCCGCCCTCGCTCAACCTGCTGACGATCAACGCCCTCGCCGCCAGCGACGCGGTGGTGGTGCCGCTGCAATGCGAATTTTTTGCGCTCGAGGGCCTGTCGCAATTGCTCAAGACCGTCGACCAGGTGCGCCGCTCGCTCAACCCGACGCTCGCCATCCATGGCATCGTGCTGACGATGTTCGATCCGCGCAATTCCTTCGCCAGCCAGGTCGTCGCCGACGTGCGCAAATTCATGGGCGAGAAGGTCTACGACACCGTCATTCCCCGCAACGTCCGCGTTTCGGAAGCGCCTTCGCACGGCAAGCCAGTACTGCTCTACGATCTCAAATGCGCCGGCAGTCAGGCGTATTTAAAGCTCGCCTCCGAAGTCATCCAACGCGAAGGGCGCTGGCGCGCCGCCTGACGCGCGCGCCGTCGCACAAGGAGCACTCGATGGCCGACGAGGCCTCCCGTCACGCCGATCACCGCCCGCGCCTCGGCCGCGGCCTCGCCGCGTTGCTTGGTGAATCGAGCGACGAGCCGGCGGCGAGCGGGCGCGTCGGCGCGCGCAAGGCGCCGATCGAGTTTCTGCGCGCCAATCCGAACAATCCGCGCAAATCGTTCCGCGACGACGAGCTCGACGAACTCGCCGCTTCGATCCGCGAGCGCGGCGTCATTCAGCCGGTGATTGTGCGGCCCGTGCCGCGCGTCGCCGACGCCTTCGAGATCATCGCTGGCGAGCGACGCTGGCGCGCGGCGCAGCGCGCTGGCCTGCACGAGATTCCGATTGTCGTGATCGAGGTTGGCGACCGCGAGGCGCTCGAGCTGGCGATCGTCGAAAACGTGCAGCGCGCCGATCTCAACGCGCTCGAAGAAGCGCAGGGCTATGCGCAGCTCGGCGCCGACTACGGCTACGCCCACGCCGACATTGCCCGCATCGTCGGCAAGAGCCGCAGCCATGTCGCCAACACGCTGCGCTTGATGGGCCTGCCCGAACATAGCCGCGCCCTGCTTGCCGCCGGCAAGATCACCGCCGGTCATGGGCGCGCGTTGCTCGCGGTCGCCGATCCCGACGCCGTCGCCGAGCGCATCGTCACGCGGGGCCTCAGTGTGCGCGACGTCGAGCGCCTCTCTGAACGCGCCGGCCAGTCGCCGCGTCACGGCGCCAAGCTGTCGAACGTCGCCGACGCCGACACGCGAGCGCTGGAGGCGAAGCTCGGCCTCGAACTTGGAACCAAAGTGACGATCCGCCACTCCGGCCAGGCGGGCGAGCTGCGCGTCGCATTCCGCGATTTCGACCAGCTCGACGATTTGTGTCGGCGACTTAGCCGGCCAACGAATCGCTAGCGCGCGCTATCACCCCCGCCCCGCCCGCAGTCCGGAAGCCAGCGCCCACAACGCGCGCAGCGCCTGCGCCTCGGCGAGGCGCGGGGTGCGGCGGACGCGGCCGGAGAGTGCGGCGAGCGCGGGCAGGCGCCGTCCGACGCTCGCCGCCGTCCAGCGTTCAGCCTGCTTGGCGAGCGCGGCGCGGGCGGTCGGAGAAAAGCGCGCGAACTGCCCCTGCAGCGCCGTCTCGAACGGCTTGCCGCGCTCCATCTCTAGCCGCAGCCGATGCAGCAGCGTCAGGCGCTGCGTGAGGCGCGCGACAAGATGGCCAACGTCGCCGCCATCGGCGAAGAAGCGCTGAGCGCCCGCCTCCAGCCCCGCCATATCGCCGAGCATCGTTGCATCGATCGTCGCATCGAGCGAGGAGGGCGCCGCGTCGGCGACGATCGCCTCGACGTCTTCGAGCTCGATGCGCGATTTGCCCTGCGCGTAAAGCGTAAGTTTTGTCAATTCGCCACGCGTGACGCCGCGATCGGCGCCAAGCAGCGCGACCAGACTTTCACGGGCCTCGGGCGCAATCGTCATCCCGGCGGCGCGCGCCTCAGCCTCGATCAACGGTCCGAGCGAACGCTTGTCGTCGGGATAGCACTCGATCGAAGCCGCCGCGTCCAGCTTCTCGAAGGCGCTGCGCAGCGCGGTTCCCTTCTTCAGCGATCCCGCTTCGACGATCACCACGCAATCGACCGGCGGGCGCGCGAACAGCGGCGCGAGCGTCGGCAGCAGATCGCGCGCCTGCGCTTCGATCCACATCGCGCGCGATCCCCCGAACATCGACACCGCATAGACTTCGTCGGCGAGCGCGCCCGGATCGCGCGCCACCGCGTCGCCGTCGAGCCGCATGAGGCGCAGCGGGTCCGCCTCGCCTTGCAACACGGCGTGGGTCAGCGCCTTGACACGCTCATGCACCAGTCCTTCGTCCGAGCCGTGGACAAGGAAAAAGCGCGTCTCGCGCGGCGGCCGTTTGACGAAGGCGTCGGCCGTCGTGTTGCTGATGATCGTCACGCTTGCCCCTCAAAGCCCCGGCGCCCATTCTAGTCTCTCGGCCTCTCTCGCCGCCAGCACCACCCTCCTCGTCCTTCGAGACGCGCCGCGAGCGCGGCGCTCCTCAGGAGGAGGAGGAAGGGTGGCTTTCCCGGCGGGGCGAAATC
This sequence comes from uncultured Alphaproteobacteria bacterium, assembly GCA_963835215.1. Classification (GTDB taxonomy): domain Bacteria; phylum Pseudomonadota; class Alphaproteobacteria; order Rhizobiales; family Beijerinckiaceae; genus Roseiarcus. The sequence continues at coordinate 822,316 of CAWIES010000002.1, forward strand.
GTTTAGCAAGCGTTCCGCATCCGGGGCGAGCCCGGCCTTGACGCACACCAACCCCGGCGAAACACAATGGCCTCCTACAAGCTCTTCCTCCTGCCCGGCGACGGCATCGGCCCTGAAGTCATGGCCGAGGTCGAGAAGGTCGCCGCCGCCTTCGCGCGGCTCGGCATCGTGCGCTTCGAGACCGAGAAGGGCCTGGTCGGCGGCTGCGCCTATGACGCGCATGGCGCGGCGATCTCTGACGCCGACATGGCGCGCGCCAACGCCGCCGACGCGGTGCTGCTTGCGGCCGTCGGCGGACCGAAATGGGCGAGCGTGCCTTACGAGGCGCGCCCGGAGGCGGGCCTGCTGCGCCTGCGCAAGGATCTCGCGCTCTACGCCAACCTCAGGCCCGCGATCTGCTACCCGGCGCTCGCCGACGCCTCTTCGCTCAAGCGCGAAGTGGTTGAGGGGCTCGACATCATGATCGTGCGCGAGTTGACCGGCGGCGTCTATTTCGGCGAGCCCAAGCAGATCATCGATCTTGGCAACGGTCAGAAGCGCGGCATCGACACTCAGGTCTACGACACGTTCGAGATCGAGCGCATCGCCCGCGTCGCCTTCGACCTCGCCCGCAAGCGCGGCAACAAGGTCACTTCGTCCGAGAAAAACAATGTGATGAAGTCGGGCGTGCTGTGGAAAGAGGTTGTGACGGCGCTGCACAAGCGCGAGTTTCCCGACGTGACGCTCGAACATCAGCTCGCCGACGCGCTCGGCATGCAGCTGGTGCGCTGGCCCAAGCAGTTCGACGTGATCGTCACCGACAATCTGTTCGGCGACATGCTTTCGGACGTCGCCGCGATGCTGACCGGTTCGCTCGGCATGTTGCCCTCCGCCTCGCTCGGCGACGTCGACGCCAAGACCGGCAAGCGCAAGGCGCTCTACGAGCCGGTGCATGGCTCGGCCCCCGACATCGCCGGCCAGGGCCTCGCCAATCCGATCGCGATGATCAGCTCGCTCGGCATGGCGCTGCGCTATTCCTTCGGCCTCGGTGAAGCCGCGGACCGGCTCGACGCGGCGATCGCGGAGGTGCTGGCGAGCGGTCTGCGCACCGCGGATATCCGCGCCGAAGGCGGCAAGCCGGTCTCGACCTCGCAGATGGGCGACGCAATCGTCGCCGCGCTCGAACGCGCGAAGGCTTGAGGCTCAGCCGAGCGGCGTGCGACAGGCGGCGCGGCGCGACGGCGCGCCGAGCAAGTCGGCGTAACCCGCTTCGCGCCCCGCCTTGGTGATCTCGATCTTCTCCACTAGGCAGGAGATCGCGCTCGCTTCGAGGCTCGCCTCCGCCGCGCCGCAGACGACGCCGCGCAACGCCGCGCCATTGCGCGGCGCGAGGCGAAACGCAGCGCAGCCGCGCTCGCGCCCGGCAAGCGTCAGCTCGGCCCATTCGAGCGGACCATCGACCGTGACAAGGGTCTGCGTCGCGCCGAGCCGATCGACCGCAGCGCCCGCCGCCGCCGCAGTCTCGGCGGCAGCGACATAAAGGCTCAAAGCGGCGCGCGCGCCGCTCTCATGCGAGATTTCAAGCCGAAGGCCCGGAGCGGCGCCCTCGAGCGTCCCGACGCTCAGCGCGTCGCGACGGTCGCCGCCGGCAGCGGCGATGCGCGCCTCGTAGCGAGCGCGGGTGGGCTCCAATCCTTCGAGCGAAAAGACGGGCGGGGCGGCCGGGTCGAGCGTTTCGAGCGCGCGCGTGGCTTCGGCGACGCTCGCGCCGGGCTCAGCAACGCTTGTGCTCGGCAAAACGATCTGCGGCCGGCTCGGCGCCAACATCGCCGCGCCGATCATCGCGGCGCCCACCGCGGCGCCAAAGAGGACGCGGCGACGCCACGCCCGGCCACGCCGAGGCGGCGGGACGTTTCTCGTCCAATACGGGTCGAACGGCCCAAGACCGTCCTGCGCGCTCACGCCGCTCATGTCGGTTCCACGCCCCTTGAGGGGCAGATATCGACCCGAGCCTAGCTCTGCGCGCGTCGGCAAACGGTTACGCGGCGCCGCCAACCTGCCGAGACCGTCAACGCAGTCTTAACGCGCGGGTCGGCCGCGTTAACGGCGAAGGGCGCCGCAAATTTGCTCAATGCGCCGCCGCGCCCAGCATTGACAGGCCTGCGGTCGCCGCGTTCTGCTTGCGCCTTCCGCTCCGGAGCGCGTCATGCCCGTCAGCCCCGCCCTCGCCGCCTTTGCGCCCGACGCCCAGCAATGGCGCCGCCATCTCCACGCCCATCCCGAGTTGCTCTACGACGTCGATCAGACCGCCGCCTTCGTCGCCGCGCGCCTTGCCGAATTCGGCTGCGACGAAGTGCGCACGGGGCTTGGGCGAACCGGCGTCGTCGGCGTGATCAAGGGCCGAAAGGGCGCAAGCGCGCGCGTCATTGGCCTTCGCGCCGACATGGACGCGCTGCCGATCGAAGAGATGACCAACCTGCCCTATCGCTCGACCGTTCCGGGCAAGATGCACGCCTGCGGCCACGACGGCCACACCGCGATGCTGCTGGGCGCCGCGCGCTATCTCGCCGCGACGCGCGATTTCGCCGGTTCGGCGATCGTCATTTTCCAGCCGGCCGAAGAAGGCGGCCGCGGCGCCAAGGCGATGATCGACGACGGGCTGATGGAGACGTTCGGCATCGAGGAAGTCTATGGCATGCACAACATGCCAGACCTGCCGCTCGGCGCCTTCGCGCTGCGCAAGGGCGCGATGCTCGCCTCGGCCGATCAGGTGACGATCCGCGTCGAGGGCAAGGGCGGCCACGCCGCCTTTCCGCAGCTCTGCGTCGATCCGATTGTCGCCGCCGCGCAGATCGTCACCGCGCTGCAGACCATCGTGTCGCGCAACGTCGACCCGCTCGATTCCTGCGTCGTCTCGGTCTCAAGCATCCATGCCGGCGCCGCGTTCAACGTCATCCCGTCCAGCGTCGAGATGCTCGGCACGGTGCGCGCCTTGCGAGCCGGCGACGCGCGATCTCGCCGAGCGCCGCCTTCACGAGATCGTCGCCGGGATCGCCGCCGCCGCCGGCGTGAGCGCGAGCGTCAACTACAACCGCAACTATCCCGCAACCTGCAATCACGCGGCGCAGGCCGATTTCGCCGCTTCGGTGGCGCGCCAAATCGTCGGCGACGGCAAGGTGGAGACCGACGTCGCGCCGGTGATGGGGGCGGAGGATTTTTCCTTCATGCTCGAAGCGCGCCCCGGCGCGTTCATCTTCCTCGGCAACGGCGCGAGCGCCGGCCTGCATCACCCGAGCTACGACTTCAACGACGCCGCGCTGCCCTACGGCATGTCCTACTGGGCGCGCCTGGTCGAGACGGCGTTGGCGGCGTAGGGAGCGGACGGCGAACGAGACGAATCGAACGCACACTCTGCAGCCGTCATGGCCGGGCTTGACCCGGCCATCCAAGCGGGGAACCCGGGCGGAAGCGCGCGAACCATCGCCGATGCAGCCTGGATGGCCGGGTCAAGCCCGGCCATGACGCGCGTTGGGAGGACCGCGTCACCCCTCCAGCCCCTCGCGTAAAATCTCCAGCTCGAGCCACTCGTCCTCCGCGCGATCGAGCGCGGCGCGTTTGTCGGCGTAGGCGTGGGTTGCGCGATCGAAGGCCGCGGCGTCGCGGGCGTGCAGGTCGACGTCGCCGAGCCGCGCTTCGAGCTTGGCGATTTCGCTCTTCAGCGTCTCGATCCGTCCGGGCAGCGTTTCCAAAGCGCGCTTCTCGTTGAACGACAGCTTGCGCTTTGCCGTCGCTCGCGGCGCTGAGCGGGACTCTGTTTTCCCTGGCTTCACCGGCTCGGGCGACGATGGGCCGGCGAGCCCGTAGCCGCGCTGGGCGACCATGTCGGAATAGCCCCCAGCGTATTCGCGCCAACGCCCGTCGCCCTCGCTGACGATCACCGAAGTTGCGACGCGGTCGAGGAAGTCGCGGTCGTGGCTGACCAGCAGGATGGTGCCGGGATAGTCGCCGAGCAGCTCCTGCAACAATTCGAGCGTCTCGATGTCGAGATCATTGGTCGGCTCGTCGAGCGCCATCAGATTGGAGGGCTGCGCCAGCGCGCGCGCAAGCATCAACCGGCCGCGCTCGCCGCCCGACAGCTTGCCGATCGGGGTGCGCGCCTGTTCGGGCGAAAAGAGAAAGTCCTTCATGTAGCCGATGACGTGCTTGCGCTCGGTGTTGACCGAAACGTAATCGCTGCCCCCGCCGGTCAGTGCATCCGAAAGCGTCGTCGTCGGCTGCAACGCCGCGCGGCGCTGATCGAGGTTCGCCAGCATGACATTGACGCCGAGGCGCGCGTGACCCGAATCGGGTTGCTGCGCGCCGGTGAGCAGATTGACCAGCGTCGTCTTGCCCGCGCCATTGGCGCCGACGACGCCAACCCGCTCGCCGCGCATCACCCGCAGCGAGAAATCCTTCACCACCGACAATTCATCGTAGGCCTTGGCGAGACCTTCCGCCTCGATCACCAGCGCGCCCGACGCCTTCGTCTCCTGCGCGGCCATCGTCGCGACGCCCTCGGCGCGGCGCGCCTCGCGCTTGTCGCGCCTCAGCGCGGCGAGCTCGCCGACCCGGCGCATGTTGCGCTTGCGCCGCGCGGTGACGCCGTAGCGCAGCCAATGCTCCTCATCGACAATCTTGCGATCGAGCTTGTGGCGGGCGATGTCCTCTTCCTCGATCAGCGCGTCGCGCCACGCCTCGAAAGCGGCAAAACCCTGGTCGAGCCGGCGGGTGCGGCCGCGATCGAGCCAGACCGTGGCGCGGGTCAGGTCGGCGAGCAGGCGCCGGTCGTGGCTGATCAGCGCGAAGGCCGCGCGGGAGCGGGCCAATGTCCGCTCCAGCCATTCGATCGCGACGACGTCGAGATGGTTAGTCGGCTCGTCGAGCAGCAGAATGTCGGGATCGGCCGCCAAGGCGCGGGCGATCGCCGCCCGGCGCGCCTCGCCGCCTGAAAGCAGCGCGGGATCGGACTTCGGGTCGAGCCCGAGATCGTCCATCAGCGCCAGCGCGCGGTGCGGGCTCTCCTCGTCTTCGAGCCCGGCAAGGACAAAATCGAGCGTCGTCGCGTGGCCGCTGAGGTCCGGCTCCTGCGGCAGGTAGCGCAGCCGCGCGTTGGGCTGGACGAAGCGGCTGCCCCCATCGACGGCGGCCTCGCCGGCGGCGATGCGCAGCAGCGTCGATTTGCCCGAGCCGTTGCGCCCGACCAGCGCAATCCGGTCGCCCGGCGCGATCGACAATTCCGCGCCATCGAGCAGCGGCGCGCCGCCCAGCGTCAGGCGAATGTCTCGCAATTGCAATTGAGGCGGCATATGAAGCATGCTCGGCGCGTGAAGACGGGCGCAACGCATAGTGCGCCGGGCCGGAAAGGGAAAGCTCCATGGCAGAGACGACGACTGCGATCGTATTCGCCGAGCTCGCCGCCAAGCGCGCCGCCCTGCTCGCCCGCTCGGTTCTCGATCTCTTCGCCGCCGATCCCGGGCGGTTCGACCGCTTCCACGCCGAACTCGACGATCTTCTCTACGATTTCTCCAAACAGCGCCTCGACGGCGAGGCGTTCGCGCTGCTGCTGCGCCTCGCCGAGGTCGCCAATGTCGCGGCCAAGCGCGACGCGATGTTCCGTGGCGATCTGGTCAATACCACCGAGCGCCGCGCCGCGTTGCACAGCGCGCTGCGCAATTTCTCGGGCGAGCCGGTGCTGGTCGAGGGCGCGGACGTCATGCCTGAGGTCGAGGCGGTGCGCGCCAAAATGCTCGAATTCGCCGCCGACGTGCGCGAGGGCCGGGTGCGCGGCGCGCTCGGCCAGCCGATGACCGACGTCGTCAACATCGGCATCGGCGGCTCGGACCTCGGCCCGGCGATGGCGGCGCGGGCGCTCGCCCCCTTCGGACAGCCGAACCTCACCGCGCATTTCGTCTCCAATGTCGACGGCGCCGACATCGCCGACACGCTGCACGGGCTCGACCCGGCGCGCACGCTGTTCATCGTCTCCTCCAAGACCTTCACGACTCAGGAGACGATGACCAACGCGCATAGCGCGCGCGCCTGGATCGTCGCGGCGCTCGGCGAGGCCGCGGTGCCCGACCATTTCGCCGCCGTCTCGACCCAGCTCGACAAGGTCGCCGAATTCGGCGTCCAGCCGGACCGGGTGTTCGGTTTCTGGGACTGGGTCGGCGGGCGCTATTCGATCTGGTCGAGCATCGGCCTGCCGCTCGCCATTGTCGTCGGCCCCGAAGCCTTTATCGCATTCTTGCACGGGGGCTATGAAGTCGACCGCCATTTCCGCGAGGCGCCGCCCGAGCGCAACATCCCGCTGCTGATGGGGCTGGTCAGCGTGTGGAACCGCAATCTGCTCGGCTACGCCTCGCAGGCGGTCATCCCCTATGACCAGCGCCTGGGCCGCTTTCCCGCCTATCTCCAGCAGTTGAACATGGAGAGCAACGGCAAGAGCGTCAGGCGCGACGGCGCTTCCGTCGAGCGCGCCACCGGGCCGATCGTCTGGGGCGAGCCCGGCACCAACGGCCAGCACGCCTTCTTCCAGTTGCTGCACCAGGGCACGGAAATCGCGCCGATCGACTTCCTCGATCGCCGCCAAGCCAACCGACGCCGACGCGCATCATCACGAACTGCTGGTCGCCAATTGCTTCGCCCAGGGCGAAGCGCTGATGCGCGGACGAACGCCGCGCCGAGGCCGAGGCGATCACACTCAAGCAGGGCGCGAGCCCCGCGGAGGCCGCGCGGCTGGCGCCGCACAAGACGTTCTCCGGCAGCCGGCCGACCTCGACGTTCCTCTATCGCCAGCTCGACGCCGCGCACGCTCGGCCGGCTGATCGCGCTCTACGAGCACAAGGTGTTCGTCGAAGCGGCGATCTGGGACATCAACCCGTTCGACCAATGGGGCGTCGAACTCGGCAAGGAACTCGCCTCCCGCCTCGCCCCGATCGTCGCCGACCCGACCGCCGACCTCAGCGCGCTCGACCGCTCGACCGCGGGGCTGATCGGCCATGTGCGGGCGCTGAGGGGGTGAGATGCGGGAGTTCGGGAGGGGTTAGGTTTTCCCCCTCCGCCGTCACGCCCGGACTTGATCCGGGCGCCCAGGCGGCGACAGCGGTGACTAGCGAGGATCGTCCCATCCTGGATACGCGGGTCAAGCCCGCGCATGACGCGGAGGGTGGCGTGCAGAAAGCATCCCTGCGAACTATCCGCACCCCCTCCGACCGTCACGCCCGGACTCGATCCGGGCGCCCAGGCGGCGACAGCGGTGACTAGCTGGGACCGTCCCATCCTGGATACGCGGGTCAAGCCCGCGTATGACGCGGAGGGCGCGTATAACGGGTCTGCGGCCCTTCACGAATTCAGCGTCTCATAGAGATCGGCCCATTCTGGGTTCATCTCCTGAATCAGCGCCAGCTTCCACAAGACGCGGCCAATGTTTGATCGTCTTTTCGCGCTGAAAGGCGGTGCGGATGTCTTCGTGGAATTCGTAGTAGACGAGACGTTTCAATCCATGTTGCCTGGTGAAGCCGTCGGTCGAGCCCCTCGCGATGTTCGAAACCGCGTCGCGCGAGATCGGCTGGTGACGCCGACATAGAGCGTCGCCATCGCGCTCGTTCGTCATGATGTAAACGTGGCCGCCCTTCATTCGCATGACGCCCGTGGCAATGTCCGCGCACCTCCAACGCTGATCCCAGCGCTGTTGGCGTCGATACGTTCGCGACTGATCACGAAGCGTCACATCGCTGGATACGCGGGTCAAGCCCGCGTATGACGTGTTGGATCGAGACGGAGAAAGACAACTTGCGGGCAACGTCGCGTCTCGCATCCGGCCGTCGCGCTCCCTCTCCGCGTCACGCCCGGGCTTGACCCGGCCATCCAGGCGGCGACAGCGGTGACTAGCTGGGACCGTCCCATCCTGGGTACGCGGGTCAAGCCCGCGTATGACGCGGAGGATGGGGCTGCGGAATATCACCCCACCCGCCGCGTCGCCTGCTCTCAGCCACTTGCGCGTCTCCGCGTCGACCAGCGGCGAGAGTTTGGCGCGCACGTCGCGGTGGTAGGCGTCGAGCCAGGCGATCTCTTGCGCATCCAGCAGCTTCGGCTCGACCAGCCTGAGGTCGATCGGGGCGAAGCTGATGGTCTCGAAGCCCAGCGTCGGACGCTCGGCGCCGCGCACGGCGATCTCGCGCACGACGACGAGATTTTCGGTGCGGATGCCGTAGCGGCCGGCGGCGTAATAGCCGGGCTCGTTGGAGATGATCATGCCGGGCAGCAAGCGCGGTCGCGTCGGCCTTGGCGATGCGCTGCGGCCCCTCGTGCACCGAAAGATAGACGCCGACGCCATGGCCCGTGCCGTGGTCGAAGTCGAGCCCGGCGCGCCACAGAGCCGCGCGCGCCAGCGTGTCGAGCTGGCGCGCCCGTCGTCCCTTTCAGAAAAATCGCGCGGGCAATCGCGATATGCCCCTTCAGCACCCGGGTGAAGCGGTCGCGCATCTCGGCGCTCGGCCGGCCGACGATCATGGTCCGCGTGATGTCGGTCGTGCCGTCCTCATACTGGGCGCCGCTGTCGATCGAGGAAGATTCCCCGACCGATCGGCAGATTGGAGGTCTCGCTGACGCGGTAGTGGGGACTGGCGGCGTGCGGGCCAAAGGCGGAAATGGTCGGAAAGGAAATCTCCTTGAGCGCGCCGGTCTCGCGGCGGAACGTCTCCAGCGCCTCCGCCGCGTCGATCTCGGTGAGAGAGCCCTTGGGCGCCTCGCGATCGAACCAGGCGAAAAAGCGGGCCAACGCCGCGCCGTCGCGCAAATGCGCGGCGCGCGCGCCGGCGAGCTCGACGCTGTTCTTGACCGCCTTCATCAGCGTGATCGGATCGGCGCCGAGCGACGCCGCGCCGCCCGCCGCCTCTAACGCCTGCGTGAGGCGCGCCGGCGCGGTGCGGCGTCGAAGGCGACGCGCGCGCCCGCGGCGCCGAGGCCGGTGATGAAATCGACCAGCCGCTCCGGCGCCGCGATCTCGGCGAGTCGAGCGAGACGCGCGCGGATCGGATCGGCGAGTTTGCGCCCATCGACGAACAGGGTCGGCCGGCCCGCGCGCGGCGCGTAGGCGAAGGCGAGCGGCAATGGCGTATGGGCGACGTCGGCGCCGCGAATGTTGAACAGCCAGGCGACATTGTGCGCGTCGCTGACCAGGAGGCCGTCTTTGCCGGCGAGCGCGGCGCGCAGGCGCTTCAGCTTCGCCGCTGCGCTCTCGCCGGCGAAACGTTCAGGCTGAGCGCTGGATCGGCGCGCAAGGAGGCGCCGGACGGTCGGACCAGATCGCGTCGATCGGGTTCGAATTCGACCGCGACCAGCTCGCCGCCTGCGGCGCGGCAGGCCTTGGCGAAGCGCTCGACGGCGGCCGGGGTGTGCAGCCAGGGATCGTAGCCGAGCGCCTCGCCGGATTTGAGATGGCTCTCGATCCAGGCGGTCGGCGGCTCGTCGACGACGTGCCGGACTTTGAAGACTTTGCCGTCAACCTGCTCGGCCGCCTGCAATGTGTAGCGGCCGTCGACGAACACCGCCGCAGCTTTGTCCCGAGCACCAGCGCCAATCCCGCCGAGCCGGAAAAGCCGGTCAGCCACAGCAAGCGTTCGGCGCGCGGCGGGCACGTATTCGTTCTGGTGTTCGTCGGCGCGCGGGACGATGAAGCCGGCGAGACCGCGCGCGACGAGTTCGCGCGCGCAGCGCGGCGACGCGCTCGGCGCCGTGGGCCGGGCCGCCGAGCTCGGCGAAAGTTTGATATTTTGCGACGAACTTCGCCGGGGCGACGTCGCTCACGGCTGACCGGCTCCCGTCACCACATGGCCGATGAACGGCAGCTCGCGATAGGAATGGGCGACGTCCATGCCGTAGCCGACGACGAACTCATCCGGGCAGACGAAACCGACGAAGTCGGCGACGATCGGCACCTCGCGCTTGTCGCGCTTTTCGAGCAGCGTGCAGACCAGCACGCGCCGCGCGCCGCGCGCAACCAGCAGATCCTTGGCGAAGGCGAGCGTGCGGCCGGATTCGAGAATGTCGTCGACCAGCACGACGTCGCGATCCTTCACCGACGGATTCGATGTCGCGCAGGATCTTCACCGAACCCGCTGGAGACCGTGCCTTCGCGATAGCTCGAGAGATGGAAGAACTCGACATGCGGCTCGAGGCCGACGCGATACATCGCGCGCAGCAGGTCGGCGGCGAACATGAACGAGCCCTTGAGGATCGCGACCACCAGCAGATCCTTGGGCTCGACGGCGGCGATCTCCTTGGCGAGCGGCAGCCGTGCGCTCGGCGATCTTCTGTTCCGAAAAGAGGACTTCGACCTTGCCGCGCGCCGCTCATGATCCCTCCGGGCCGAGGGCGAGTTTATCGCCCGGCGCGACGAATTTCACCAGCGCATCGACGACGCCAGGCGGCGGGGCGGCGAGGCGGGCGACGAACGGCGCGCGCTCGCCGGCCGCCAGCCGATCCTTGGGCGGGCGGGTGGTCCAGACATAGAGCTCGCGCCCATCGGCGCCGCGCAGCGCGATGCGCAGATCGGGGGCGGCGGTCTCGCGCTGACGCAAGTTGACGAGCGAGCCCTCGACCGACCAGCAACGTCTTGTCGCCGCCCTGGCCGAGATGGGCGCTGACGTTCGACGATCGCGAGGCCGGTCAGGTTCACCGGCAGACCGATCGCCTGCATAAAAGCCGGCCGTCGCGCGGCAACGCGCGGACGATCGCCTCGCGCGCGCCGACCGCGCCCATGGCGCAGCCAAGGGCCGCCCCGCAGGCGAGCGAGGCGGCGACGCGCCGCGCGCCGGCGCCGAACCCTGCGCCCTTGCGCGCGCGGCCAACGGGGGGATGTGGCCGGGCGACGTCACCGTCCGAGGCCAGCGATCCGGCAAGCGTCTGGCGCGGCGCCAGCTCCCAGCTCCGCCCGCAGCGCGCGCAGCGAAACTGGCAGGCGTGATCGCCGAGAATCTCATCGGGAATGTGATATGAAGCGGAGCAGGTTCTGCAGGCGATAAACATGGCGAATCAGCCCCGCTCCAGCCCGGTAGGGGATGGCTTGGCATTTGGTCGCGTTCATGGTTAAGGCCGCGTTAAGCGCTCCATCCCGCGAGGGTCGTCGTTGCTGCGCTTTGACAATGTCGGCTTGCGCTATGGCATCGGCCCGGAGATCGTGCGCGACCTCAATTTCGCCATCGCGCCGCAGAGCTTTCAGTTCCTGACCGGCCCGTCGGGGGCGGGCAAGACGACGCTGCTGCAAACTGATGCTGCTGTCGCTGCGCCCGACCCGCGGCGTGGTGCAGATTTTCGGCGCGGACGCCGCCAAGCTCGACAAGGACGAGATCACGGCCATCCGCCGGCGGATCGGCGTCGTGTTCCAGGATTTTCGCCTGCTCGACCATCTCACGACTTACGAAAACGTCGCCCTGCCGCTGCGCGTGATGGGGCGCAACGAGGCGGGCTATCGCGCCGAGGTCGTCGAGCTCTTGCGCTGGGTCGGCCTCGGCGACCGCATGAACGCGCTACCGCCGGTGCTCTCGGGCGGCGAGAAACAGCGCGCAGCGATCGCCCGCGCGCTGATCGTGCGCCCCGAGCTGCTGCTCGCCGACGAGCCGACCGGCAACGTCGATCCGAGCCTCGCGCGCCGCCTGCTGCGGCTGTTCGTCGAGCTGCACAAGTCCGGCACGGCGGTCGTCATCGCCACCCACGATCTGTCGCTGATGGACCAGTTCGGCTTCGCCCGCCGCCTGGTGGTCGGCGACGGGCAATTGCGGGTCTTCGAGGGCGACGCGAAATGAACGAGGCCCATCGCGCCGATCCCACCCGATTCGCAGCTCAAGCGCGACATGCCGCTGGTGCCGGCAGATTCGATCGCCGGCCGCGCGCTGGTGGTGGTGATCGCGATCATGACCTTTCTCGCCTGCCTGACCGCCGGCGGCGCGATCCTGGTCCGGAGGCGTCGCGAGGCCTGGCGCGGCGACGTGTCGCGCGACGTCACGATCCAGATCAAGCCGCGCGCGGGCGAGGACGTCGAGGCGCTGGTCGCCGCCGCCGCCGAGATCGCCTCGCGCGCGCCCGGCGTCGCCGATGCGGTCGCCTACACCAAGGCGCAGTCGGAGGCGATGCTCGCCCCCTGGCTGGGCGATGGCGTCGATCTCAGTCAATTGCCGATCCCGCGCCTGATCGTCGTCCATATGCAGGCCGACCACCGCGAGGATCTCGAGCCCCTGCGCGCCGCGCTCGCCGCGGGCGCGCCGCAGGCCAGCCTCGACGATCACCGGCTGTGGCTGTCGCGGCTCGACACGATGGCCGACGCGATCGTCGTCTTTGCCGGCGCGTTGTTCGCGCTGATGATCGTCGCGATGGCGACGGCGATCGGCTTCGCCACCCGCGGCGCGATGGCGGGAGCGCGCGAGATCATCGAGGTGCTGCACTTCGTCGGCGCCGCCGATTCCTACATCGCCGGCCAGTTCCAGGGCCACTTCCTGCGTCTCGGCCTGCGGGGGGCGGGGATCGGCGGGGGCGCGGCGGCGCTGTTCTTCGCCGTCGCCTCGCTGGCTTCCCTGCTAGCGCGCCGTTCGGCGGCGGGGGTCGAAATCGCCGCCTTGTTCGGCGCCTTCCGCCTCGGTCTGCCCGGCTACGCGGCGATCGGCGCGGTCGCCGGCGCCATCGCCTTCCTCACCGGGCTCCTGTCGCGCAAAATCGTCTTTCGTCAGCTCCGGGTGCTATTGTGAGCGAGAGGTCCCCGCCCCCAAACGGTCCACAATGCTGACGCTGCGCTCGCTCGCCTACAATTTCGCCTTTTACGTCAACATCATCGTGCTGATGATCCTCGGCCTGCCGATGCTGCTGCTGGGCCGGCACGGCGTGTTCATGCTGGCGCGTCTGTGGGGCGCCAACTCGATCTGGCTGCTGAAGACGATCTGCAATCTCAGGGTCGAATTCCGCGGGCTGGAGAACATCCCGAGCGGGGGTTACATCCTCGCCGCCAAGCACGAATCCTTTCTCGAGACTTTCGCGCTGGTCGCCCACGCGCCCGACTTCGCCATCATCCTCAAGCGCCAACTCGTCTACATCCCGCTCTTTGGCCTCTACCTCATCGGCGCGCGGCAGATCGCCATCGATCGCGCGCGCGGCCATGCCGCGCTCACCCAGGTCATCGAACAGGCGCGCGGCGTGATCGGCGCCGGCCGGCAGGTGATGATCTATCCCGAGGGAACGCGCCGCCCGCCCGGCGCGCCGCCACGCTACAAGTTCGGGGTCGCGGCGATCTACACCCAAACCGGCGCGTACTGCGTGCCGGTCGCGCTCAACACCGGCCTGTTCTGGGGCCGGCGCGGCTTCACCCGCCGCCCCGGCGTCGCGGTGATCGAATATCTGCCCCCGATCCCCCCCGGCCTCGATCGCGACACCTTCGCGGCGCGACTGGAGCGCGAGATGGAGGAGGCCTGCGCCCGCCTCAATGCCGAAGCCGTCGCCGCCGACCCGCGCCTCGCCCCAGTGCTGGCGGCCGGCAAGGCGACGCCCGACGAGGAAAAGGGCAGCGGCGGGCGCAGGGAGTTGGCGACGGCTTGAGCAACGGCGCCCCAAACTCAGGCTTGACGAAGCGACGCCTTTGTTCTATGTTTGTTCTCTCCCGTCCGCCCCGGAGATGAACCGATGTCGGCCCTGTTCCTCGACGCCGTCTCGCCCGCATTCGCTGTCCCATTGAGCGCCGCCGACGCTTTGGCGAGCGAACCTTGGCCGGAGGCGGCGCCGCCGACCGCGCCCAGTTTCGCCGAGGGCGAAGGCGAACCGCTCGCGGCCCTTGCCGACGAGGCTTTGTCGCCGCGCTTTTGCGCATGGCGTGGCGCCTCAGGACGGCGCTACATCGCCTCGGTCTATGAGGCGGACGTCTGCCCCGCCTATTGCGACGCGGCGCTGATCGCGGTGGCGGCGGGCGCCGACGGACGGCGGCGCATTCTCGCTCTGGCCGACACCGGCGTCTTTCCCGAGCCGGTGGTCGCGCGCCTCGCTGAGACGCTTCGCCCGCTCGCCGAGCGGCTGGAGTTCCATCTCCACCTGCTCGCAGCCAACTCGGCCGAGCGGCGCGCCGCGCTCGACGACCTCGCCGCCGCAGCGCCCTACGCGACGCGCAACTGATCGGCGAGCCATTCAAGCTCGGGATCGAGAATACCGAGCCCGCGCAGATGGTCGCGGGTGTTGAGCACGTATTCGCCATTCGGGCCGGAGCGGCCGATCCCCTGACGCACCAGTTTCAGCAGCGTCTCGCGCGGCATCGGCCTAGCGTATTGGCCGTGGGCGCGATCGGCGAGATAGGTGACGGCTGAAACGTGTCGGCCCTCGTCAAGCCGAACCTTGACCGTGCGCTCGAGATAGACCGCCGTCACCAGCTCCCGCTCGCGCAAATAGCGCAGCGTCGCCTCGGCGAGCGTCGCCTCGACCCGGAAGGCGACGCCGCGGCAGGCGCCGCCCTGGTCGAGGCCCAGCACCAGCCCGGGCCGCTCGGCCGTGCCGCGATAGATGTGCGAATAGACGCACAGCCGCCGCCGCCAGCCACGCAGCAGCGCCAGGCGCCGCTCGACATAGGCGAAGCCAGGGCGCCACATCAGCGATCCGTAGCCGAACACCCAGAGATCGTTGGGGGTCGGAGCGGTGGTCATACGCGGTGAACGTCCTCTCTATTCACCGCCCGCGCCCGTCACGCCCGAACTTGATCCGGGCGCCCAGGCGGCGACGGCCGTGACTTCCCCCAAGCACCTGCGCTTGGATACGCGGGTCAAGCCCGCGTATGACGGCCTGAGGGGTATCAACCCGCCCCTTCACGCCCCGCCGTCGCCATCCTCGTCGTGACGGCGGCCGAAGTCGGGGGCGGCGGTTTCCTGGCCGAGTTCGACGATGCCGCGGCGGATCGCGCGGGTGCGGGTGAACAACTCGAACAGGCCCTCGCCATCGCCGCGGCGAATCATCCGTTGCAGCGCGGTCAGGTCCTCGCTGAAGCGGCCGAGCGCCTCGAGCACCGCGTGTTTGTTGTTGAGAAAAACGTCGCGCCACATCGTCGGGTCGGAGGCGGCGATACGCGTGAAGTCGCGAAAGCCGCCCGCGGAGAATTTCACCACCTCGGAGCGCGTCGTCTCTTCGAGATCGGACGCCGTGCCGACGATGTTGTAGGCGATCAGATGCGGCACGTGGCTGGTGATCGCCAGCACCAGGTCATGATGCGTGGCGCTCATCACCTCGACGTTGGAGCCGAGCGCCTCCCAGAAGGCGCGCACCTTGGCGATCGCGCCTAAGTCGCGTGTCCTCGGGCGGCGTGAGGATGCACCAGCGGTTGACGAACAGCGTCGCGAACCCGGCGTCGGGACCCGATTCTTCCGTGCCCGCGACCGGATGAGCCGGCACCAGATGCACGCCCGCTGGCAAAGACGGGCTGAGCGCCGCGACCACCGCCCCTTTAACCGAGCCGACATCGGAGACAATCGCGCCCGCCTTCAGCGCCGGCGCGATCTCGCGCGCCAGGCCCTCGTTGGCGCCGACCGGCGCGCACAGAATGACAAGGTCGGCGCCCTTCGCGGCCTCGGCAGCCGAGTCGACGATGTGATCGCCGAGCTTCAACGCGTCGGCGCGCGCGCGCACCGTCGGCGACACATCGGCGATGGCGATGAACCCGGCCGCGTGGGTGCGCCGCGCCGCGCGCGCGATCGAGGAGCCAATCAGGCCGACGCCGACAATCGCGATGCGCTCGAAAATCGGCTGGGCGAGCGGCGCGCCGAGTTTCTCGGTCACGACTTTCCGCCCGCCATGAATTCCGCCAGCGCCGCGACGGCGCCGCGATTGGCCTCTTCGGTCCCAACGGTCATGCGCAACCGATCCGGCAGGCCGTAGGCCGCAACGGCGCGCAGCACGAAGCCGCGCGCGCTCAGGAAGCGATCGGCGTCTTTCGCTGTGCGGCCGGTCACAGCGGGAAATCGCAACAGCAGGAAGTTGCCGACGCTCGGCGTCACGCCGACGCCGAGCTTGCCGATTTCCTCGCTCAGCCACGGCAGCCAACGCGCGTTGTGCGCCGCCGCGGCCGCGACATGGGCGGTGTCCTCGATCGCCGCGACGCCCGCCGCGATCGCCGCGCCATTGACGTTGAAGGGCGCGCGCACCCGGTTGAGCGCGTCGACGATGCGCGCGGGCGCGTAGGCCCAACCAATGCGCAGATTGGCGAGCCCATAGATCTTCGAGAAGGTGCGCAGCATCACGACGTTTTCGTTCGCCGACACGAGTTCGACCCCCGCCGCATAGTCGTTGCGCGCGACATATTCGGCATAAGCGGCGTCGAGCACCAACAGCGTGTCGCCGCGCAGGCCGGCGTGCAGGCGCTTGACCTCGGAGAACGGCAGGTAGGTGCCGGTCGGATTGTTGGGATTGGCGAGAAACACCAGCTTGGTGCGCGCGCTCACCTTGGCGAGCAACGCATCGACGTCGGCGGTGTCGCGCGTCTCCTTCGCAATCACCGGCGTGCCGCCGGCGGCGCGAATGGCGATTGGGTATTCGAGGAAACCGTATTCGCTGTAGAGCCCCTCGTCGCCAGGCGAGAGAAAGACATGGGCGAGCAAGGCGATCAAATCGTCCGAGCCGTTGCCGCAGACGATCTGCTCGGCGTCGAGACCAAAGCGCCGACCAATCGCCTCGCGCAGCAGTCGCGACGAGCCTTCGGGGTAGGCCGCGAGTTCGCCGGCGTTGGCGCGGAACGCCTCGATCGCGCGCGGCGAGGGGCCGAGCGGCGATTCGTTCGACGACAGCTTGTGCACCTTGGCGAGGCCGGCGACCGAGCTTTTGCCCGGCACATAGGCGGCGATCGCCATGATCTCGGCGCGCGGCTCCGGCCGCAGGGGCTTGGAAACTGACATAATGTCCTCGTTGATCGCTTAATTGCCGCGCGGGCGCAACTTCGATCCGTCGTAACGCGCCGCATGGGCGCCAATCTCGACGCTGCGCGCATCGACCGCCCCCGCCTTGACCAGCGCCGCCGCCGCTGCGCCCTCGCCAAGTCCGCCCGGCCGCGCCACCAGCAGCGATAGACCCACGCCCTCGGCGGCGTTGCCGACAATTTCGCCGCCCAAAGCGACGATCGCCGGCGGATAGCTATCGCGCCACCGGTCGATCGTCACCGCTTCGAGCACCACATCGCGCGCCGCAGCGCCTTCAGCGAGCGGCTTGGCGATCACGAGAACCGGCATGCCGGCGGGATGATCGGGCCGCTCGACGAACGGCAGCCGGGCGATCACTTTCGGCGCGTCGGGGCGCGAGAGGCCCATCCACCAGGCGCCCGCTCCCGTGCCGCGATCCAGCGCAAGCAGGCCGAGATCGCCGGCCGCCCCCGCCACTGCCCCAATCACCGCCGCCGCGCTCATATGGGGGGCGCAGGGCACGGTGAAGCCAAAGTGGAAGCGCGCCGAATCGCGCATCGCCGCTTCGCCGCGCGTCAGATCGACATGCACGCTGTAGGGCGACTGCACATAGGTGAAGGTCGAGATGATGATTCGCCAGATGCCCTCGACCGTGTCGAGCGGCAGCAAGCCCTGATGACGTTCGGCGATCGCCTTCATCATCGCCGCCTCACGCGCCGGCCGGAAGGCCGAGCCGCCGCCCTGGCGCGTCTTGATCGCGATCAGCGTGTCGATGATCCGCCCGCGCTCCATCAGCAGCGCGTGCATGCCGGCGTCGATGCGGTCGATCTCGACCCGCAACGCTTTCAGTTCATCGGCGGCGACTTCGGGCACGTCCTCACCTCGACGGCGCTCAGGTGTTCATGGATTCAAAGAAGCCGGCGTTGGACTTGCTCTCGCGCAGCTTGCCCAGCAGGAACTCGATCGCGTCGACCGTGCCCATCGGGTTGAGGATGCGGCGCAGCACGTACATTTTCTTGAGGATGTCGGCCGGCACCAGCAGCTCTTCCTTGCGGGTGCCCGAGCGGGTGATGTCCATCGAGGGGAAGGTGCGCTTGTCGGAAACCTTGCGATCGAGAATGATTTCCGAATTGCCGGTGCCCTTGAACTCTTCGAAGATCACTTCGTCCATGCGCGAGCCGGTGTCGATCAGCGCGGTTGCGATGATGGTCAGCGAGCCGCCCTCTTCGATGTTGCGCGCCGCGCCGAAGAAGCGCTTGGGGCGCTGCAACGCATTCGCGTCGACGCCGCCGGTCAGCACCTTGCCCGAAGATGGCACCACGGTGTTGTAGGCGCGCCCGAGGCGGGTGATCGAATCGAGCAGGATCACCACGTCGCGGCCGTGTTCGACCAGGCGTTTCGCCTTCTCGATCACCATCTCAGCCACCTGGACGTGGCGCACCGCCGGCTCGTCGAAGGTCGAGGAGACGACCTCGCCCTTCACCGAGCGCTGCATGTCGGTAACTTCTTCGGGACGCTCGTCGATCAGCAGCACGATCAGGAAGCACTCGGGGTGATTGGCGGTCACCGACTGGGCGATGTTCTGCAACAGCACCGTCTTGCCGGTGCGCGGGGGCGAGACGATCAGCGCGCGCTGGCCCTTGCCGATCGGCGCGACGATGTCGATCACCCGCACCGAGAGGTCTTTGCGCGTCGGGTCTTCGATCTCAAGCTTCAGCCGCTCGTCGGGATAGAGCGGCGTCAGATTGTCGAAGTGGACCTTGTGGCGCGTCTTCTCGGGGTCTTCGAAATTGATCGTGGTGCACTTGAGCAGGGCGAAATAGCGCTCGCCCTCCTTGGGGCTGCGAATCACCCCTTCCACTGTGTCGCCGGTGCGCAAGCCGAGGCGGCGGATCTGCGAGGGCGAGACATAGATGTCGTCGGGACCGGCGAGATAATTGGCGTCGGCCGAGCGCAGGAAGCCGAAGCCGTCCTGCAGAATCTCGATCACGCCCTCGCCGATGATCTCGACCTCGCGCGAGGCAAGCTGCTTGAGGATGGCGAACATCAGTTCTTGCTTGCGCATGATCGAGGCGTTCTCGACCTCGTTCTCCTCGGCGAAGGCGAGCAGCTCGGTCGGCGATTTTTTCTTCAAGTCTTGGAGTTTGATTTCCCGCATCAGGGATATCCTCGAATTTTAAAAGGCGAAGGCAGGGGAAGTCGGGCGCAGGACCGGTTCGAAGCGGCTGTCCGCCTCGGCCGACGTCGGCAGGGTCGCTGAGGACCCGCGCGCCGGAGGAAGCGCCCGTTGAAGGTGAGGGGCCCCGTTTAATCGCCTTTGAAGAATCTTTCAACCGGTCTTTTTTAGGCCAAGGGCTGCGTCAAAACGGCTTGATCACCACCAGGACGACGATCAGGGTCATCAGGACCGCCGGGACCTCGTTGATCAGGCGAAAAAAGCGCGGCGACCGGGTGTTGCGGTCCTGTGCAAAGGCGCGCGTCTGGCGAGCCAAAAACCCATGTAGGCCGAGAAGGAGCAGCACGAGCGCGAGTTTGGCGTGCAGCCAGGGCGCAGCGAAAAAGCCCTCGCGCCAGGCGAGCCACAATCCGCTGGCGACGACAACCAGCAGCGCCGGGGTCATGATGAACCGAAGCAGCCGGCGCTCCATGGTTTTGAACAGTTCCGAGGCTTCCGACTTCGGCTGCACACCGGCGTGATAGACGAACAGGCGCGGCAGATAGAGCATGCCCGCCATCCAGGAAATGACGGCGAGGATGTGCAACGACTTGACCCAGAGTTCTGGCGCAACCATGCGACGATTTGCTCCGCTCTGACGGCGTGACGCTCGGCGAGCTTGATAGCCTTCTCGACAACCGAGCGCCGCGCTCACCGAGTAGCGCACTAAAGAGAATTAAGGAATCTAAGTCTTAGATTCGGATTCTCCTTACAGGCAGAAAGCGCGCGCGCAACGCCATCCCCAATTGCGAGCCAATTGCGGGGCCGTTAAGAGCCGAGCGCGACGACGCTTTGGGCCTGGGGATGAATTAACGAATTGTTAACCATTTCAGGGTCGCCGGCGGCGACGCTGCTGTGGATGGCGTTCGCCAGTCCCCACAGTTGCTCCTCGCCTGCGCGCGGCCGTCACGAACCACACGCGAAGGCGGCCTGTGGAGTGAACTCCCGCCCGCGCCCCGAGCCGCGTCAGCCGCTCGCCAAGCCTGTCGCTTGTCCACGTCTATCCACAGCGCCTGTCCACAGGCTTCGCGGCGCGCTATATGTCGCCAACGCCCCTGAATTTCATCACCCAAACGCACCTGGCCGCCGATGCCTCCCCAATCGCTGTGGATCGGCGTTTCTCCGCTCCTCCTCGCTTCTAAAAGCGCCAGCCGCCGAGCCCTGCTCGTCGCCGCCGGTCTGCCATTCGACAGCGCGCCAGCTGAGATCGACGAGCGCACTGTCGAGGAGGGTCTGCTGCGGCTAGGCGAAACGGCGGCGGGTCTGGCGGCGGCGTTGGCGCGGGCCAAGGCGCTCGAGGTCAGTGCGCGCCGGCCCGAAGCGCTGACGCTCGGCGCCGACCAGACGCTCTTGCTCGCGGGCCGGCTGCTGCACAAGTCGGCGACGCTCGCCGAGGCCGCCGCCGCGCTCAGCGCGATGAACGGGCGCATGCACCGCCTGACTTCGGCCTTTGCGCTCGCACGCGCGGGGCGGATCGTCGCCGAGGACAGCGATTTTGCCGATCTCACCATGCGCGCCCTCGACGCGGGGCAAATCGAACGCTATTTGGCGGCGGCCGGCGCGAGCGTGCTGGCGAGCGTGGGCGCCTACCAGCTCGAAGGCCTCGGCGCGCACCTGTTCGACACGATCGCGGGCGAACACAGCACGATTCTCGGATTGCCGATGTTGAAACTGCTCGCCGCCCTGCGCGGCCTCGGGTTGTTGGCGATATGAGCCTCGCTCCGCGCGCCGGCGTTTGCGGCTGGCCGGTCGCCCATTCGCGCTCGCCGCTCATTCATACCTATTGGCTGAAGCGCTACGGGCTCGCGGGCGTCTATGAGCATTTCGCCGTGCCCCGGCTCGCCTTCGCCGATTTTGTCGTCTCGATCGGCCGCAATGGGCTTGTCGGCTGCAACGTCACCATGCCGCACAAAGAAGCCGCCTACGACGCTTGCGAGCGGCTTTCCGATGCGGCGCGCGCCACCGGCGCGGTCAACACGCTGTGGCGCGAGGGCACGGCGCTGTGCGGCGACAACAGCGATATTGAAGGGTTTCTCGGCAGTCTCGACGCTGAGGCGCCGGGTTGGCGCGAACGCGCCGCACAGGCGGTCGTACTGGGCGCCGGCGGCGCGGCGCGGGCGATTGTCTATGGGTTGAAGTCGCGCGGCCTCGAGCGGATCGTCATCGTCAATCGCGGTAGCGAGCGCGCCGAGGCGCTGGTCGAACGCTTCGGGCCGACCACCCGCGCCGCGGGCTGGGACACATTGCCGCGTGAGCTTGAGCTTGCGGGCCTGCTGGTCAATACGACGACGCTCGGCATGACCGGTCAGCCATCGCTCGACATCGATCTTGCGCCGCTGAAAACGGGAGCGGTCGTCGCCGACATCGTCTATACGCCGCTGGCGACCAAGCTGGTCGAGGCGGCGCGCCAGCGCGGCCTCGTCGCGGTCGGCGGCCTCGGCATGTTGCTGCGCCAGGCGGCGCCGGGCTTTGCCCGCTGGTTTGGCAAGGCGCCCGAGGTGACGAGGGAGCTGCGCAAGCTGGTTGAGGACGATCTCAGCGCGAACGGGAGCGAGTGCGAATGATCGTCGCGGGGCTGACCGGCTCGATCGCCATGGGCAAGTCGACGGTCGGCAAAATGTTCGCCGCGCTCGGCGCACCGGTGTTCGACGCGGACGCCGCGGTGCGCGAATTCTACCAAACGCCGCAAGCGAGCGCGGTCGAGGCGGCCTTTCCCGGCGTCACGGTCGGTGGCGCCGTCGATCGCGACCGGCTCGCCGCCGCGACGCTCAGCGATCCCGCTGCGCTCCGCCGGCTGGAAGAGATCGTCCATCCCGAGGTGGCGCGCCGGCGTCAGGCCTTCCTTGCCGCCGCCGCGGCCGCCGGGCGGCGTCTCGTTGTCGTCGATGTGCCGCTGTTGTTCGAGACCGAGGGCGAGAGCAGCGTCGATCTCGTTGTTGTGGTCAGCGCGGGGGCGGAGGCCCAGCGCGCCCGCGCCCTCTTGCGCCCGGGCATGAGCGAGGCCAAGCTCGCCGCGATTCTTGCCCGCCAGACGCCGGACGCCGAAAAGCGGCGGCGCGCTCACTTTGTCATCGACACCAGCGGCGAACTCGCCGCGACGCGCGCGCAGGTCGCGGGCCTGATGCGCGCGCTGGCCGCCGACCCAGGGCAAAGAGCAAGCGATGCGTGAAATTGTGCTCGACACCGAAACCACCGGGCTCGATCCCGCCCAGGGTCATCGTCTGGTCGAGATCGGCGCCGTCGAAATCGTCAACCAGATTGCGACCGGCGCAACGTTTCACGTGCTGATCAATCCTGAGCGCGACGTGCCCGACGAGGCGTTTCGCATTCACGGCCATTCGACCGCGGCGCTCGCCGACAAGCCGACCTTCGCGGCGATCGTCGATGATTTCCTCGCCTTCATCGGCGAAGACCGACTGGTGATCCACAACGCCGAATTCGACCTGCGTTTTCTCAACGCAGAGCTTGCGGCGCGTGGGCGCGCCGCGATCGCGCCCGAGCGCGTCATCGACACGCTGATGCTGGCGCGGCGCAAGCATCCGGGCGTTCCCAACAATCTCGACGCTCTGTGCGATCGCTACCACATCGACCGCTCGAAGCGGGTGCGGCACGGCGCGCTGCTCGACTCCGAGATCCTGGTCGAGGTCTATGGCGAACTGACGGGGGGAAGGCAGCGCTCGCTCCTCTTCGCCGCGGCCGAGTCCGGCGCCGTCGATGGCGCGGCGCCCGGAGCGGGGCGCGCGCGGCCCGAGGCTTTGCCTGCGCGCGTGAGCGACGCGGAACTCAGCGCGCACGGAACGTTGGTTGCGGAACTCGGCAAGAGCGCGCTGTGGCGTCGCTACGAGAAAGACGCCGGCTAGGCGACAGGCGCCGACTAGGCCTGCCCTGGCGCGCTGGTCGAGGCCAGTCGCTGCACATAGAGGCGATGGAAGTCGATCGGGTCGACGTAGAGCGGCGGATAGCCGCCGTTGCGCACCGCGTCGGCGATGACTTGGCGCGCAAAGGGGAACATCAGGCGCGGACCCTCGATCATCACCAGCGACTGGACCTGCTCGGCGGGAACATTCTCGACGCGGAACACGCCGGCGTATTTCAGCTCGAACTTGAAGATGACGGCGTCGCCCTCGCCGGCCCCGCCTTCGAGGTTCAGCACGACCTCATAGTCGGTTGCGGCGAGTTGCTTGCCGCCGACGTTGACCTGAAGATTGATGTTGGAGTTTTGCGGGCCGAAGCTGCGCGGCGCGTTGGGATTCTCGAACGAGAGATCCTTGACGTACTGCGCGACCACCGAGAACCGCGGCGCCTTGGCGTCCGCTCCGTTTATCGGGTTCTCATCGGCCATCGCCAAGTCTCCTCATCGGCAAGTCTCCTCGCCGCTCGATTTCGTTTCGGCGCGTCGCCTAACACGCGCGGCGAGCGTGAACAAGCTGGCAAGGAGAGGGAGCGCTCTTGCGGGCGCTAAAGCCGCGGCCAGGAAAAGTCGTCGGCGCGGCCGCTGCGCGGATCGGCGGGCTCGCCCAGGCGCAGCACCCTGGCGACAACTTCCGTCTGGCCTGGCGGCGCGTCGCCACGCGTCGCCAAAACGCCGCCGGGCGAAGTCGGCCGGCCCGTCAGCGACAGGATCGGCCCGGCGAGCGGCTTCGGCGGCGCGAGGCGGGCGGGCGCGCCCGGTTCGTCGGGTGCGCCCGCCTCGCGGCGAATCTGAGTATTGATGTCGCCGGCGGCCTGTTCGATGTCGGGCGGCAGGTCGGAGGACGCGTTCAGCGGTCGGTCTTTGTCGAACACCTTGCGGATTTCGCCCTCGAGGAAGTTCGCCACCTTGCGACCGCCCGCTTTGGTGAAATGAATGCCATCGGGCCCGCGCAGCTTGACGTTCTGCCCGTCGACATTGGGGCCGAAGGCGTCGAATTGCCCGCTCTGATTGGCGAAGGCGTCCCAGATGTCGATGTATTTGACGCCCGCCTTCTCGACCTCTTCGCGGTCGATTTCGTTGAGCTTGACGATCTGATCGTTGAATTTCTCGACCCTCATCGGCGGCATGCCGACCCAGGCGACCGGGATATGGGCGGTCACGAACGGCGCCAGGACGCCTTGGATGCGAGCGGCGTAGGCCGCCTTCCAGCGGTCGCTCAGCGGATCGAGATTGTCGGCGCCGTCGCGGATCGCCTGCAAATCGTTGATGCCGAACATCATCACGACGAAGTCGATATGGTCCTTGCCGGTCGCGAGGTCGCTCGCCCCCTTCTGCCAATCGTAATAGTCGGCGCGCACCAGACCCGAGGCGTCGTGTGTCTTGTCTTGGACGGCGATCTCCGGCTTGTCGGCGAAGGCCTCGCTTAAGCCCCCGGCGGTGAACGAAGCGAGACTGTCGCCGATGACGACGATGAAGAAGGTCGGCGCCACCGCCGCGCCGCCCGGCGTGCCCGGCTCTCTGGTCGCGGTCGCCGGCACGAAGTCGCGCACTTTCTTCTTCGGCTTCGGGGCGTTTGGATCGACGGCGGGGGCGCGGGGCTGGGGGCCGCCGAACAATTGCTGGAAGAAACCGCCGATCCCGCCCTGCCCATTCTCCTGGGCCGGCGCCGGCGGTCCGCCGAGCGCGACGCCGAGCCCCGCCACGGCGGCAAGGCGCGCGGCGCGGGCGAGGAATCTGGAATTGACGGCGAAGGTCATGGCGGCTCGATCGGCTCTAGTGGGCGATTTTGCCGGAAAACCGGCCTGCGAAGCAAGTCGGTTTCGCTCAAAGCCGGTTCAGCCGCGGGTCCGCAGCTTGCGCAGCAGCGCCAGGGTCGGATAGCCGTCGGGCGGGGCGCCGATCGATTCCTGATAGGCGCGCAGCGCGCCCGCCAGCCGTTCGCCCGATTTGCCGTCGATGTCGCCGACTTCGTAACCGCGCCGATGCAACTCGCGCTGCATGTCGCGCACGTCCTTTTCAGCGAGCGGCTTGTCGTGCGTCGGCCAATGCGCGCTCACGCCGTCGCTTCCCATCACCGCGCCGCCGAGTAGCGCCACGCCGAGCGCATAGGCGGTTGAATCATTGTAGGCCCTGATCGCCTTGAAATTGCGGGTGACGAGGAAAATCGGCCCGCTTAGCCCAGCGGGGATCAGCAGTTGCGCCTCGCCCTTCTCGGGCAAGGCCGTTCCGTCGGCGCGGGTGACGCCGCGCGCAGCGAAGGCGGCGAACGGCGCGTAGCCTTCCTGATCGGCGAGGGTGAGCTTGAAATCGGACGGCAAGCGCGCCTCGAGACCCCAGGGCGCGCCGGCGATCCAGCCGTGCTTGGCGAGATAATTGGCGGTCGAGCCGATCGCGTCGGGGGCGCTGCCCCAGATGTCGCGGCGGCCGTGGTCCTCGAAATCGACCGCATAATCGAGGAAGCTCGACGGCATGAACTGGGTCTGGCCCATCGCGCCCGCCCATGAGCCTTTCATGTCGCGGGCGCCGATGTCGCCCTCCTGAAGAATCCGCAGCGCCGAGAGCAGCTCGTCGCGGAAATAATCGCCGCGAAAATGGACGTAGGCGAGGCTCGCCAGTGAGCGGATCACGCCGTCGGAGCCGGAGAACGAGCCAAACGCGCTCTCCATCCCCCACACGCCCATCAGGATCGAGCGGTCGACGCCGTACGTCTGCTCGGCTTTGGCGAGCCAGAGATGTTGGTCCTGCGCCTTGGCGGCGCCGATTTTGACGCGCTCGGGCGAGACTGCGTTCGAAAGATAGACCCAGATCGGCTCGGCGAATTCGGCCTGGTTCTGGGTATGGGCGACGACGCTCGGGTCGAACGTGACGCCGGCGAAGGCGGAATCGAATGTCGTGCGCGAAATCCCGCGCGCCTCGGCGAGCGGCCACAGCGTGGCGACAAAGGCTCGGAAAGCCGCCTCCTGCTTGCGCGCCGCTTCGGCCTGCCGAGCCGCAAGCAGGGCCGCCGCTTTGGCTTGCAGCTTCGTCGGTTTGGCGAGCGCTGCGCCTGGCAGCAACGCCGGCGGCGCGGCGAGCGCCAGCGCCGCGAGCAGCGCCGTTAGGCGCAAAGCCCAGGAGAGTCGTCTGCGCCGGAACGCCGGCGGCAATTGGTCTGAGGGAACTGACATCGCGGACCCTGAGGCTGTTCGCGAAGAAGCCTAGCGTCAAGCCGGTTACGAAAAACAAACCATAGGGGAAGGGATGGGATTTACGTGCGGCTGTCGAGAATTGAAGGCCGCCTTGCGTATATATCGAATTGGATATAAGAGGAGAGCGTGAAACCAGTGCGCTTCGTCGGAGATTTGCTGAAACGTCTGCGGGCGTTTCCAGAATTTGTGAAGCGGCGAGCGGGGTACCAGCTGGAAACAATTCAGATGGGCGGGCAGCCGGATGACTTTAAGCCCATGCCGGTAATTGGGGCGGGCGTGGAGGAACTGCGCATTCGCGATGAAAGCGGCGCCTACCGCGTGATCTTCACCGCCAGACGCGCGGAGGCGGTCTACGTGCTCCATGCCTTCGAAAAGAAAGCCCAGGCGACACCCAAGCGCGATATCGATCTTGCGAGAAAGCGTTTTGTGGAGCTGAGCAGTTAGTTAGCGGACGACGCTGCGCGCCGATAACGAAAGAAGCCGAAGCAAACGCCGGTGGGCGCCATCGGGCTCGCTGAGCCAAAGGAAGACGGGAACTATGAAAGTCGAAACTTATGGCAGCGTCTGGGACGCCCTTGCGGACACTCCGCAGGAAGCCGCTAATTTGCGCGCACGCGCCGACGTGATGAGGCAGGTCGCGGCGATCATCGCGGCGAGTGGTTGGAAGCAGGCGGAAGCCGCCAAGCGCTGCGGCGTTAGCCAGCCCCGCATCAACGATCTGCTGCGCGGCCGCATCGACCGCTTCTCGCTCGATGCGCTGGTAAACATCGCCACGGCGCTCGGACGGCGCGTGCGGGTTGCGGTCGAGGCGGCGTGAGCGCGCCTCACCCCTCGCCCTTGATGTCATCGGGGCGCGGCATCGAGATGATGTTGTAGCCGGCATCGACGAAATGGGTTTCGCCGGTCACGCCGCCCGAGAGGTCGGACAGCAGATAGAGCGCCGCCCCGCCGACGTCCTCGATCGTCACCGTGCGGCGCAACGGCGCATGGTGGCGCTGGAAATTGAACATGAAGCGCGCGTCGGCGATTCCAGCCCCGGCCAGCGTGCGAATCGGCCCGGCGGAAATGGCGTTGACGCGGATGCCGGCGGGGCCGAAGTCGGCGGCGAGATAGCGAACGCTCGCTTCCAGCGCCGCCTTGGCGACGCCCATGACATTGTAGTTGGGCATCACCCGTGTCGAGCCGCCGAAGGTCAGGGTCAGCATCGACCCGCCGCTCGCCATCATCGCCGCCGCTCGCTTGGCGACTTCGGTGAACGAGAAGGCGGAAATGACCATCGTGCGCACGAAATTCTCGCGCGTCGTGTCGGCGTAGCGGCCCTTGAGTTCGTTGCGGTCGGAAAAGCCGATGCAGTGAACGACGAAATCGATCCCGCCCCACGCCTGCTGCAGGCCGGCGAAGGCGGCGTCGAGCGAGTCGATGTCCTCAACGTCGCACGGCAGCGACATTTGCGAGCCGACGCTCTCGGCGAGCGGGCGCACCCGCTTGCCGAGCGCCTCGCCCTGATAGGTGAAAGCGAGCTCGGCCCCTTGCGCCGCCAGCGCCTTGGCGATGCCCCAGGCGATCGAGTGATCGTTGGCGACGCCCATCACGAGGCCGCGCTTGCCGCTCATCAGGCCAGGCTTCATCCCGCTCACTTCTTTTTTGGCTAGGCGTCGACGTGTTTGAACACCAGCGTCGCGTTGGCGCCGCCGAAACCGAAAGAATTGGATAGCGCCGCCGCGATCTGCACGTTGTCGCGCCGCTTGCGCACGATCGGCATGTCGGCGAACTCGGGGTCGATCTCGTCGATGTGCGCGCTCTCGCAGATGAAACTGTTTTTCATCATCAGCAGCGAATAGATCGCTTCGTGGACGCCGGTCGCGCCCTGCGAATGGCCGGTGAGCGACTTGGTGGCGGCGATCGGCGGGCATTTGTCGCCCGAGCCGAACACGGCGCGCATCGCCTCGATCTCCCTCTGGTCGCCGACCGGAGTCGAGGTCGCGTGCGGGTTGATGTAGTCGATCGGAATCTTCACGCTCGATAGCGCCTGGCGCATGCAGCGCGCGGCGCCTTCGCCGGAGGGGGCCACCATGTCGACGCCGTCCGAAGTCGCGCCATAGCCGACGATCTCGCCGTGAATGCGGGCGCCGCGCGCCTTGGCGCGCTCGTAATCCTCGAGCACCAGAACGCCGGCGCCAGCCGAAATGACGAAGCCGTCGCGGTTCTTGTCGTAGGCGCGCGAGGCGCGCGCCGGCGTCGCGTTATAGGCCGACGACATCGCGCCCATCGCGTCGAACAGCACCGACAGCGTCCAGTCGAGATCCTCGCAGCCGCCCGCGAACATCACGTCCTGCTTGCCCATGCGGATCTGTTCGCTCGCAGCGCCGATGCAATGATTGGAAGTCGCGCAAGCCGAGGAGATCGAATAGGCGAGACCCTTGATCTTGAACCAGGTCGACAGCGTCGCCGAAGCGGTCGAGCACATCGACTTGGGCACCGCATAGGGGCCGACGCGCTTGGGGCCTTTGGTGCGCGCAATATCGGCGGCTTCAACGATCGCGCGGGTCGAGGGGCCGCCCGAGCCCATGATCAGGCCGGTGCGCTCGTTCGACACTTCGTCGGGCGCGAGCCCAGCGTCGAGAATCGCCTGATCCATCGCGACATGGTTCCAGGCGGTGCCCCCGCCGTGAAAGCGCATCGCGCGGCGGTCGAGCATCTCTTCGGGCTTGACCGTCGGCGCGCCCTGAACCTGGCTGCGAAAGCCCATCTCGGCGTATTTTTCGGCGCGGGTGATGCCCGACTTCGCCGTCGCGCAGGCTCGCCAGCACCTCTTCGAGCGTTGGCGCCGATCGAGGAGACGATCCCCATGCCGGTGACGACGACGCGCCTCATAGCCTCAACTCCACCATCGCCGCTGACCGCCCGCGACTCTAGGCTTGGCTCGGGGCGGCGCCGCCGAATAGGCCAACGCGCATGTCTTTGACTTCGTAAATCCGGCGCCCATCGGCCTCCAGCCAGCCGTCGGCGATGCCAAGGACGAGTTTGCCCTTAAAGACCCGCTTCACGTCGACGCCGTAAATCACTTTCTTGATCGTCGGCAGCACCTGGTCGATGAATTTCACTTCGCCGACCCCGAGCGCCCGCCCGCGCCCCGGCAGGCCGAGCCAGCCGAGGAAGAAGCCGGTCAACTGCCACAGCGCGTCAAGCCCAAGACAGCCCGGCATCACCGGATCGCCTTTGAAATGGCAGGAGAAAAACCAAAGTTCGGGCTTGATGTCGAATTCGGCCCTGACCCCGCCCTTGCCGTGGGCCCCGCCGCTCTCGCTGATCTCGGCGATGCGATCGAACATCAGCATCGGCGGCAGCGGCAATTGCGCGTTTCCCGCCCCGAACAATTCGCCGCGCCCGCAGGCCAGCAGGTCTTCGTAGGCGAATTCCGAACGCCGTTCCGACATGGTCTTTTCGGATTCCTTGGCCTCCGCGGAGGCAGCCCCCACCCGCGTCGGGCGCTTCGTATCACAGGCGCTGGCGTCTCGAAAGCGCTGCGGCGCAACCTTTCCTCGGGTCCCCGAATCGGGGTCGAGCTTGGCGCGAAGCTGACGGGCGTGCGAGACTATGATAAAGCCGACAGGCTGACTTGCCGCCAGTTCCCAATGCGCCGCCAAGGCCGCCAAGAGAGTTTTCCTCGCCCGTGTCTGCGCCCACACCCCTTTCAGCCGCCGCCTACGCCGCCGCCGCTCGCCGCGGCGGCGCTATGGGGGCATGCCCGGTGCACGTTCTGCGCGACAAGCTGCGCCGGGCGCAATTGCGCCCGACCCGTCAGCGCGTCGCGCTCGGCTGGTTGCTGTTTGGCCGCGGCGACCGCCATGTCACCGCGGAAATGCTGTTTGAGGAGGCGAAGGGGGCCAAGGTGCCGGTGTCGCTGGCGACGGTCTACAACACGCTTCACCAGTTCACCGCGGCGGGGCTGCTCCGCGAGATCGCCGTCGAGGGCGCCCGCGCCTATTTCGACACCAACGCGACCCGTCACCACCATTTCCTGGTCGAAGAGAGCGGCGCGCTGGTCGATATTCCCGACTACGATCTCGTACTCGCCGATATTCCCCCGCCCCCGCCCGGCTGCACGATCTCCGGCGTCGACATCGTGATCAGGGTCCGCAAGCTCCCTCAGAAGGGCGGCTGATCGCCGGCGATCACGCCGGCGCTGGTCACCACCACCCAGTCGGCGCCGCGACGCTCGATGCGTTGCACCCGGCCAAGGCCCGACAGGACATCGCCAGGGACGATCTGCTGGGGTCCGTCGCGTCCGTCAATCACCGCATAGCCGTCCTGAGCCTCGACCAGCCAGTAGCCGCGTAGGCGCGGGCGCTCGATCGAGCCGGTCGTCTCATCCGAGACCGGCTGGGCGAGCGGGACGGCCGGTTTTGCCGGCGCAATGGCGGCGACGGCCGGGTGTTTCTCCAGCTTGTCGAGCCGGGCGGAAAGATCGGCGAACTTGCCGGCGGACTCGTGATCGAGGCGATCGGTGAGCTTGTCGAGCCGGGCCGAGTGGTCGTGATCGAGCTTGTCGAGCCGCGCATTGGTCTGGGTAAGCTGGGCGGCGAGCTCACGTCCGGCAGCGCCCTCGGTCTTCATTTCGGCGGCGACCTTGTGCGTATCGGCGGCCGCGTCGTGCGCGCGCGCCGTCTCGATGGCGTCGATGCGCTTTTCCAGCGCCTTGACCGTCTGGCTGAGGCCGTCGGTCTCTTCGGTTTTGGCGGTGATGAGATTGGCCTGCCGCGCGTGGTCGTAGAGACCGAAGGCGGCGATCCCGGCGACCAGCGCCAGCGCGGCGGCGATCGCTGAGCCCCAGGCGATCGCCTTGGCGAGGCCGGCGCGCTTGGCCTGATCCGCCAGCGCATAGGGCAGCAGTTCGAGGCGCGGCGGCTCGACATTGGGCGCGTCGGAGGCGGAGAGCGTCGGTTCGTGGCGGGTCTGTTCGTTATCGCTCATGGGTCGAGGTCGCTCTCTGCTGGCGTTCGGGCGCTGACGCCGAACTCGCGCGAATTTGAGCGAAGCATCGGCCGATCGCGTTAACGGATCGTTGAGGGAATGCGACCGCCGCGGGCCTTTATCGTGGCCGGAATTCAGCGCCGCGGCGGCGGCCTATCAAAGGGCCGTGATCGAGGCGCCGATCACGCCGGCGCGTAGGCGTCGTGGCGAATGCGCTCGATCATCGCGCGCACGCCATTGGAGCGCTGCGGCGTCAGGTGTTGCTCAAGGCCGAGCTCGCGGAAGGCCGCGAAGGCGTCGATGGCGAGGATCTCTTCGGGCGTATGGTCGGAAAACAGCGCGATGGCGATCGCGACAAGGCCACGCACCAGGTGCGAATCGCTGTCGCCGCGATAGTGCAGGACGGTTCGCCCGCCGCCGTCGCTGCGCGGTTGGCGCTCCAGCCACACCTGGCTGACGCAGCCGCGCACCTTGTTGGCGTCGTTGTGGGCGGCTTCCTCGAGCGGCTCCAGTGTCCGGCCAAGCTCGATAACGTAGCGGTAACGATCTTCCCATTCTTCGAGGAAGGCGAAATCGGCGCGAATGGTCTCGATCGTAGTCAGCGGGGCGCTCGGGTTCGGGGCGTTGGCGCGCCGATTATAGCCGCAGGGGGGCTGACAGGGCCAGCTTAACGAGCGCCGCAGTGCGCCGAGCCTTGGCTTCAGATGCGCCCGCGGAGCCCGCGCCACGGCGCCTGGCGGTCCTCGGGGGTGAGGGTGTCGAGCGAAGCGGGCTGCGGCTTGAGCGCCGGGGCCTGCGCGGGGGCAGGCATTTCCACGTCGAGCGCGCCGCGCAGCATGGCGCGGGCGAGCTGGCCGGCTGCGCCATCGCTGCTGGTCGCGGCGAGGCTGACCAGCGCCGGGGCGGCGGCGGGCAGCGCGTCGCTGAGGCGCCCATCGCCCCACGGCATCGCGTGGTAGACGAGCCCAAGCCAGAAAACGGATCGGATGATGAACCGCATGAGACGTGTTTCGCGCCGATTGCCAGCCGTCGAGATTGACGGCGAAACCAAAGCTAGCGCGCTCGTCTTGAAAGCATGTGCGGGAATTGCCGCAAATTTGATCGATCGCCGCAACGCTGCGGCAAGGGAGCGGCGAGGGGAAAGCGTTAACCGGCTATCAACCATAACGGGAGGCAAGCCGCGTCGCGGCGGTGGGAAACCGCTCCGGCGCGGTTTGCGGCCCTCCGCTTTAGCGTTGATTTAAGCGCCGGCTGGGATCGTCCCCAAGGGGTCGAATCGACTCCCACCGGGTCCGCGGAGGCCGAGGTTGGTTTTCCAGCTTGCCAGCGCGCGTCGTCGCGCCGAGGCGCTCTTCCATCCCGACGCTCGCGCCAACGCGCCAGAGCGCGAGCCCGCCGGGCTGCCTATTTTCGCTCGCCTTTGGGGCGCGTTGCCTTTTGTCGCCAACGCGCGCTCGCGCTTCGCTCAGCGCCAGGCTGAAACGGCGGGGGCCGAGCGTTACGCCGCGCTCGCGGGCGCCGTCGGCGACCTCGTTCTGCGCCACGACCGTTCCGGCGCCGTCGTTTCCGCCAATGGCGATGCGGCCAGCGTGTTCGGCCATAAAGCCGAGAGCCTAAGGGGCCGCGGCTTCTTCAACCTCGTCCATGTCGCCGACCGGCCGGCATATCTCAACGCGCTCGACCGCGCCTCGCGCTGCGACGAGACAATCCTCGCCACGGTGCGCGTGCGCGCCGGCGGCGAGCAGCGCGAACCGACGTTCCAATGGGCGGAAATTCGCTTTCGCCGCCTCGGCCGTGCGATGCATGGCGCCGATGGCGCCGCGACGATGTCGGTCGCGCGCAACGTCAACCAGGCCAAGACCGCCGAAGCCCGCCTGCAGGCCGCGCGCGCCGAGGCCGAACTCGCAAACGCCTGGAAAGATCGCCTGCTCGCCAATGTCAGCCACGAACTGCGCACGCCGCTCAACGCGATCCTTGGCTTCTCGGAAATGCTCGGCGACGCCGAACTCGCGCCGCGCGACCTCGCCAAGCAGCGGGAATACGCCAAAATCATCTACGCCTCGGCGGATCATCTGCTGTCGGTGGTCAACCTGATCCTCGATGCTTCGAAGATCGCCGCCGGCACGTTTCGCATCCTGCCCGAGCCGTTCTCGCTCGCGCCGCTGATCGCCGACTGCTGCGCTATGGTCCGCCTCAAGGCGGAGGCCGGCGGCGTCGCCCTGGAGCAAGCTGCCAATCTCGACGCGGGCGAGCTCATCGCCGACAAGCGCGCCTGTCGCCAGATCCTGCTCAATCTCATCGCCAACGCGGTCAAGTTCACCGATCGGGGCGGGCGCGTCGTCGTCGGCGCCGAGGCGGCGGGCGAGACGACGCTGATCACCGTCGTCGACAACGGCGTCGGCATTCCCGCCGAAAGCCTGTCGCGGCTCGGCGACCCGTTCTTTCAGGTGCGCGCAGACTACGATCGCAATTTCGAAGGCGCCGGGCTCGGCCTGTCGCTGGTGCGCGGCCTGGTCGGCCTGCACGGCGGGGCGATGAAAGTCGAAAGCGTCGTGGGCGTCGGCACCCGCGTCACTGTGCGCCTGCCGCGGATCTGTCAGCCCGACGAGCAAACCGGCGCCCCGGCGCCATTGGAAACGGAGGCGCGGCTCGCCGCCGGTCCTCCCGCAAGCCCGCAAGCGACACAAAGTATAGTGGAGAGAAAAATTGCCTGAAGCGTTGGCGCGCATGCGTCGCGACGCGACGCTGTCCGATCGACCCCGCCGGACGGTCGATCCAATCGGGTCGGGGGCGCTCAAGCGTCTGCGCGCCATGCCGGCGCGCGGCTATGCGGCGGCGGCGCTGACCGCGGTGCTGGTCGGCATCGTGGTCAATGCGTTGACCCTGCAGCATGAACGTCATCCCGCGCCATTCTTCGCTCACGCGATCCCGCTTGCGCCCTCGCCGGCGCCCGCTCCGATCGTCGCCCAATCCGCTGCGCCGCCCGCGGCCGAGGCCGCGCTTCCGGCCCCGCCCGCTCGCCCGGTCGAACTCGGCGCCGACGCGGGCGCCGCTGCCCGTACCGACGCCATCGGCGACATGCTGCGCACCGACCAGGAGCGCGACGCGCAAAAGCAATTCGTCGCGGCGCAGAACGCGTTGATCCGGCTCGGCTATGTGTTGAAAGCGGACGGCGAGTTCGAGCCCAACCATGACGTCCGCGCTGCACGAGTTCGAGCGCGCGCACGGCTTGCCGCTGTCGAGCACGCTCAATCCAAAGCTGTTCAAGACGCTGATGGCGGCGGCGGATACGGCCGGCCACTAGCGGTGCGGCTGCGCTCCGACATCTGGGTCGCGGCCTATCTCAGGCGGGTGGCGGTCGAAGGCGCCGCGGCGGTTCTGCGCCGGCGCGGCGCGGCGGAGGCGGGCGCTATTTGGGTCAAGGTCGATCGGCTCGACGGCTTCGCGGCCCTCTATCAGCCGGCGCCGCAATCGGAGACCGGCGAGCGGGGCGTCGAGCGCCTGTGGGAGAGCGCCCACGCGCCCGAATGGGTCCCCGCCGCACAGAGCGAAGCGCGCATCGCTCGTGAGATCGGCTTCGATTCCGATCTGTGGCTGGTTGAAGTCGAGGACCGCGGCGGCCGTTGCTGGCTCGATCTCGCCCCGCCGCTCGTTTCGTAGGGGTTTGGATCGTAGGGTCGGTTAACCCTTGGCCGCAAATCACCGCCAGTATCTCCAACCCTTATGGTTGCCTTAACGAAGGGGAAGTCTTTCGAGCGCGAGGGTCAATCGCGCAACGGAGGCCGTCCGCGTCCGTGGAAAGACCAAAGAGATTTGCGATGATCAAGTCGTTTAAATCCCTTCTTATCGACGAGAGCGGCGCCACCGCAATCGAATACGGGCTCATCAGTGCTTTGATCGCCGTGTTCCTCATTGGCGCCCTGTCGGCGCTCGGGACCAGCATGAGCAGCGAATTCACCGAGATCGGCGCCGCGCTCAATTGATCGACCGCGCCAGGGTGGTCGGCCTGAACCGCTAGGCGCGCAGCCGCCGGGCACACAATCAGCGGGCAAGTAACCGCCGGGCAAGCATTGCCCGCTAGGCTCCCCGTCAAGGATGCTCTCAGTTGAGACGGACCCAGCATGGCGGCGACAATTTTGAATCCGGCGATCATTTTCTTTTTTCCCGCCGCGATGGCGCTCGCCGCCTCGATGGACGTCGTCACGATGACGATCCCCAATCGGATCTGCGCGGCGCTGGCGATCGGCTATCTCGCGCTCGCCTTGGCGAGCGGCGTCGCGCCGATGGCGATCCTGATCCATCTCTCCTGCGGCGCGGTGGTGCTGGCGCTGGCTTTTGCGATGTTTTCGCTCGGCTGGATTGGCGGGGGCGACGCCAAGCTCGCGGCGGCGACGGCGCTGTGGTTCGGCTGGGGCCTGATCGTCGACTACAGCCTCTCGGCCGCGATCTATGGCGGCGCGTTAACGCTGGTGATCCTGCTCGGGCGACGTTTCGTTCTGCCGGCGTGGCTGTCGCGTCACGTTTGGATCGCTCGGCTGCACGACGCGAAGACCGGCATTCCCTATGGCGTCGCGCTCGCCGCGGCCGGCCTGCTTCTTTACCCGCAAACCGAGATCTGGCGCGTCGCCGCCGGCCAGTAATCGTTACCATTCTTCAGATTTCGGCAATCAGTTGGATACGCCTGGTTAACCGTAATTTGACGATTGGCGGGCCATATTGCCCTTGCGTTGCGTTCGAGGCGCGGAAGGGTCTGATTTCATGAACAAAGTGCAAATTGCGGTGCTCGGCGCGACCGTCGTCGCCTTCGGCGCTGCTTATGTCCTGTTCAACAGCGCACCCGCGCCTGCGCCCCAGCATGTGGCGCAAGCGCCCAAGCTCGACACCGATGAAGTGCTGATCGCCGCCACCGACATTCCGATGGGCACGGCGCTCGACGACAATTCGGTCGCTTGGGTGGCCTGGCCAAAGGCGGCGATTTCTCCCGACTACATGATCGTCAAGTCGTCGGGGCCGAACGTCATGGACGAGGTCAAGGGCGCGCTCGCCCGCGACGCCTTCATCCACGGCGACCCGATTCGAAAAGACAAGCTGGTCCTCGGCGGCAAGAGCGGCTTCATGTCGGCGATCCTGCCCACGGGCATGCGCGCGATCGCGATCAAGGTCGACAATTCCGGCGACGACTACGCCGGCGGTTTCATTCTTCCCAATGACCGGGTCGACGTCATCAAGATCTTCCGCGACGACGCGGCGACCAAAGAGCACGGCATCGAGGTGGACGGCGCGCAGACCATTCTCGCCAACGTGAAGGTGCTGGCGATCGGCCAGAACATTCAGGAAGAGAACGGCAAAAAGGTCGTCGTTGGCGCCAATGCGACGCTCGAACTCGACCCGCAACAGACGGAGCTGGTCATTCTCGCCCAGCACGCTGGCAACGCCAATCTGCATCTGGCGCTGCGCAGTCTCGCCGACAGCGGCGGCCCGGCCATGACGATCGGCGAAGACAACACGCGCGGCTCGACAAACTTAACAATCGTGCGTTTCGGCGCGCCGCAGACCGCTGCGCGCTGAGGGGGGAGTCGATGGGGATCGACATGACGGGAATTGGCCGAATGAACACCCACCGCTTCACGCGCTGGCTCACGCCGTCGATCGGTCTCGCTGCGGCGCTCATCGCCTATGCGCCTGAGGCCGCGTGGCCGGACGAAAAGCCTTTGAACGGCTCCTTCGCCGTCACGTCGGGACAGGTGGCAAAGTCGCTGCAAATCGGCGTCGGCCGATCGGTCATCGTCGACTTGCCGGAGGATGCGACCGAAATCTTCATCGGCGACCCGAAAGTCGCCAACGCTGTGGTGCGTTCGGCGCGCCGGCTCTATGTCGCGGCGCTCGCCAACGGCCAGACGACGATTTTCGCCCTCGCCGCTGACGGGCGCAAGATCGCCGTCATCGACATCTCGGTCGGTCGCGACATTGCCGAGCTGCAGCAATTGCTCAACGTCGCGCTGCCGGGCAACGACATCTCCGTCAAGACGGTCGGCGATTCGGTCATCCTGATGGGCTCGGTCGCTTCGGCGGGCGAAGCGCAGAAGGCCCTCGACATCGCCAGCGGCTTCGTTGGCACCTCAGTGCTGGGCGGCGCGCCCAACGCCGCGGCAGGGCCGACAGGCGCGGGCGCGGCCGGCGCACAGGTCTCCATCACGTCTTCGGGAACGCCGTTAACCGGCAAGGTGATCAACTCGCTCACAATCCGCGGCCTCGATCAGGTCAGCTTGAAGGTGACAATCAGCGAAATCCGCCGCGACATCATCAAGCAGCTCGGCGTCAACATGGCCGGCGCGGGTTCCGGCGCAAGCAGTTTCTCGACGAACAATTTGTTCAGCGTCAACGCGACGTCGCCTTCGTCGGAGGGGACGCTCGGCTGGGTCACGGGCGGAATGCACCTCAGCGCGGAGTTGCAGGCGTTCGAGCGCCAGGGCGTCGCGCGCACCATCGCCGAACCGACGGTGACGGCGGTCTCGGGCGAGTCGGCCAAGTTCCTCGCCGGCGGCACAGTCCCAGTCTCCAACGGCGAGACCTGCACCGCCGGCGTCTGCAATCTGGGCTTCATTCAGCAGCCCTATGGCGTGACGCTGAACTTCACGCCGATCGTGCTGTCGCCCAATCGCATTCAGCTCCATATCTCGACTGAAGTCACCGACATCGATGCATCGCACACCATCCTCGTCGCCAACACCTCGATCCCGGGCTTCCGCACCCGGAAGAACGAGACGACGGTCGAGCTGCCCTCGGGCGGGTCGATCGCTTCTGCCGGACTTATCTCCGACCAGACGCAGCAGGCGATCGACGGCGTCCCCGGCCTCATGAACCTGCCGATTCTCGGCACGTTGTTCCGTTCGCGCGACTATCTGAGGGAGCAGACGGAGCTGGTGATCATCGTCACGCCTTACATCGTCCACGCGGTCGATCCCAATGAAGCGATCCGTCCCGACGAGAACTTCAACGACGCCAGCGATCCGCAGACCTGGCTGCTCGGCCGGGTCAACCGCATCTACTCGAGCGCTCGCGCTCTGCAGCCGATGCCTGGCTATTCCGGCCGGGTGGGATTCATCACCGATTGACGCGAAAGCCCATGCCGACCTTCCCTAAGGAAAGCCCCCCAATGTCGCCGCCGCTCACATACCGCTCTCCCGCCCGCTCGCTCAGCCTCGTCGCGCTCCTGTTGGCGGCTGCTGGTTCGCTCGCCGGCTGTGGAACCGACTATGCTTCCAATGACTCGGTTCCCGCTGGCGACTACCACCAGCGATTTCCGATCGTCGTCGGTGAGGCGCCAACAACGCTCGACGTCTATCCGAGCGGCGGTGGCGGACTCGACGCGCAGTCGATCGCCAACATCCACAGCTTCGCGGCGCGCTACCAGGCGCTGGGTTCCGGGCGGATCACCATTCTCGCTCCAGGAGGCGAGCGTGGCCCCAACGGGCACGCGATCGACCTGACCCGGCGTGCGCTCGCCGGCGCCGGACTGCGCGGCTACGTCGCCGTCGGCTCCTATCCTGCCCCTAGCGATCCGAACGCCGCCTCGCCGGTGCGACTGATCTTTCAGGGCCTGAAAGCGACGGTCGAGAAACCCTGCGGCCAGTGGCCGACCGATCTCGCCTCGGGCGGCTCGATCGGCGGCTGGAAGAACGACGAATATCCGAACTTCGGCTGCGCGACGCAGGCGACGCTCGCCGCTCAGGTCGCCGATCCGCGCGATCTCGTGCAGAGCCGCGCCACCGGCCCGGGCGACGTCCAGATGCGCCTCAGGGCGATTGGCGACGTGCGCAACGGCCAGGATCCGGGCACCGACTGGAAGACGAAGCTCACGGCGATCGGCCAAGTCGGATCGGGAGACTGATCATGCGCCAACAGGCAGC
This sequence comes from uncultured Alphaproteobacteria bacterium, assembly GCA_963835215.1. GTDB lineage: Bacteria > Pseudomonadota > Alphaproteobacteria > Rhizobiales > Beijerinckiaceae > Roseiarcus. The sequence continues at coordinate 861,438 of CAWIES010000002.1, forward strand.
AGATGCGGTCGAGCCGGCCTCGGCCGCGCCGACAAACGTCATTCCGCAGATCGATCCGGTTCCCCGCGTCTCGATCCAGGCGTTTTGCGAGACGTCGGAAACCGCCGCCATCGTCCAGACGGCGATCGGCGACCGGCGCATGGCCAAGACTCACGTCAAACAGAACATGGGCGGCGCCACCGCGGCGGTCGAAGCCTATCGCAACGCGCCGACGCCCAACGTCATTGTCCTCGAAGCGTCGATCAATCGCGATCTGCTAGTCGAGCAACTCGACGAGCTCTCCAATTATTGCGACGCCGGCACCAAGGTCATCGTGCTCGGCCGGGTCAACGACATCGTCCTCTACCGCCAATTGATGGCGCGCGGGGTCAGCGAGTATCTGGTCGCCCCCTTCACCGCCGTCGAGTTCGTCCAGGCGGTCTCCAACCTGTTTCGGGTCCCGGGCGCCAAACCGCTTGGCCGCGTCATCGCCGTGATTGGCGCGAAAGGAGGCGTCGGCGCCTCGACCGTCGCGCACAATCTGTCGTGGGCGCTGTCGTCCGATCTTGAAATGCCGACCATCGTCGCCGACTTCGACCTCGGCTTCGGCACTGCCGGTCTCGACTACAACCAAGACCCGCCGCAAGGCGTGGCCGAGGCGGTGTTCGCGCCCGAGCGCGTCGACGCGACGCTGGTCGACCGGTTGCTCTCCAAATGCGGCGAGCATCTCCATCTGCTGGCGGCGCCCGCGACGCTCGATCGCGTCTACGATTTCGCCGAGACGTCGTTCGACTCGGTTGTCGACACGATGCGCGCGGCGGCGCCCTGGATCGTGCTCGACTTGCCCCACGCCTGGACCGCATGGACGCGGCGAATGCTGATCGGCGCCGACGAAGTCATCATCGTTGCGGCCCCCGATCTCGCCAATCTGCGCAACGCCAAGAACATCATGGACATGATTCGCGGCTCGCGTCCCAACGACTACCCGCCGCGCCTGATCGTCAACGGGATGGGCATGGCCAAACGGCCGGAAATCTCGCTCGCCGACTTCGCCAAAACCGTCGAGGCCGAGCCGCTCGCAGTCATTCCGCACGACGCCAAGCTGTTCGGCGCCGCAGCCAACAACGGTCAGATGATCGCCGAGATCGAGCCGAAGGGAAAGACCGCTGAAGCGTTCAGCGATCTCGCCGCGAGACTCGCCGGGCGCACCGAGGCGCGTAGCGCAAAGCGTGGCCTGTTCGATCCGTTTCTGGCCAAGCTGATGGGGAAGACCGGCTAATCGCCGCCGCACGCCGCGCCGGCGGAGCGGATCGCTGACGCAGGAAAAAAGAGATGTTCGGTAAGCGTTCCAATCCCGGACTGAGCCCGACGCCCGCGGCCGCCCCCGTTGTCGCGGCGGCGCCCATGCGCGTCGAAGCGCCCAAGCCGGTCGCCGCGCCCGAAATCTCCGCGCCCGCTCAGCCGGATCGCCGCTCGGACGGCTACTTCCAAACCAAGTCGATGATCTTCGGCGCGCTGATCGAGGCGATCGACCTCGCGGCGCTGGCCAAGCTCGATCCCGAAAGCGCGCGCGAGGAAATCCGCGACATCGTCCACGAGATCGTGGCGATCAAGAACCTTGTCCTGTCGATCTCCGAGCAGGAAGATCTGCTCGACGACATCTGCAACGACGTGCTCGGCTATGGCCCGCTCGAGCCGCTGCTCGCGCGCGACGACATCTCCGACATCATGGTCAACGGGCCGGATCGCTGCTTCATCGAAGTCGCCGGCAAGATTCAGCTCACCAACGTCCGCTTTCGCGACAGCGGCCAGTTGATGAACATCTGCCAGCGCATCGTCAGTCAGGTCGGCCGCCGTGTCGATGAAGCCTCGCCAATCTGCGACGCGCGCCTGATGGACGGCTCGCGCGTCAACGTCATCGCCCCGCCGCTGGCGATCGACGGCGCCGCATTGACCATCCGCAAGTTCAAAAAGGACAAGTTGACGCTCGACCAACTCGTGCGCTTTGGTTCGATCTCGCCCGCCGGCGCGGAAATCCTCAAGATCATCGGCCGCGTCCGCTGCAACGTCATCATTTCGGGCGGCACCGGCTCGGGCAAGACGACGCTGCTCAATTGCATGACCAATTACATCGAGCCCGACGAGCGCGTCATCACTTGCGAAGACGCGGCCGAGTTGCAGCTCCAGCAGCCCCACGTGGTGCGGCTGGAGACGCGCCCGCCCAACCTCGAGGGTGTGGGCCAGGTGACGATGCGCGATCTCGTCAAGAACTGCCTGCGTATGCGCCCCGAGCGGATCATCGTCGGCGAAGTGCGCGGACCCGAAGCGTTCGATCTGTTGCAGGCGATGAACACCGGCCACGACGGGTCGATGGGCACGCTGCACGCCAACTCGCCGCGCGAGGCGCTCAGCCGTATTAAATCGATGATCACGATGGGCGGCTACTCGCTGCCCTCGCGCACCATCCGTGAAATGGTCGTCTCCTCGGTCGACGTCATCATCCAGGCCGCGCGCCTGCGCGATGGTTCGCGCCGCATCACCCACGTCTCCGAGGTGATGGGGATGGAAGGCGACGTCATCATCACTCAGGACCTGTTCGTTTACGAGATTCTCGGCGAGGACGCGCAGGGCAAGCTCAAGGGCCGCCACCGTTCGACCGGCATCGGCCGGCCGCGCTTCTGGGACCGGGCGCGTTATTTCGGCGAGGAGCAGCGATTGGCGGCAGCACTCAATTCCTCCGAAGTCCAGGAAGAAAAGTAAGCGTTCGAGGCTAGGGCAAAGCGATGGTCAACAACACACTTCTCGCGGCGGGCCTCGCCATTATCTCGATGGGGGGGCTCGCCTTCGTGTTCTCCGGCGGCAATGCGCGCGCCGAGGGCCGCCGCGCGTTGGTCGCCAAGCCCGAGCAGAAGGTGAACGTCGCCGCCGATCGCGCCGCCAAAAAGAAACAGATGTCGGACAGCCTGAAAAGTCTAGAAAAGAAATCTCAGCGCAAGGGTCCCGATCTCGCCGGCCGCATCGAGCAAGCCGGCCTGCCGATAAACGCCCGGCAGTTCATCATGATCTCGGTCGGGGCCGGCGTCGCGGTCGCCGGCTTCATCTTCTTCAAGTCCGAGAGTTTTCTGATGGCGGGCTTGTTCGGCGTGATGGCGGGGCTCGGCCTGCCCAACCTCGTGCTGTCGCGATTGCGGGCGCGGCGCATCAACAAATTCATCGACCTCTTTCCCAACGCGCTGGACATCATCGTGCGCGGCGTCAAGGCCGGCCTGCCGCTCGGCGACACCCTGCGCATCGTCGCCAACGAGAGCCCGGAACCGCTGCGCGGCGAGTTTCGCAAACTTGTCGAGTCGGTGGCGCTCGGCATGCCGCTCAACGAAGCTGCCGAGAAAATGGCCGAGCGCGTGCCGGTCAGCGAGACGAATTTCTTCTCGATCGTGATCGGCATTCAGCTCAAGGCGGGCGGCAACCTGTCCGAAGCGATCGGCAATCTGTCGCGCACGCTGCGCGAGCGCAAGAAGATGAAGGGCAAGATCAAGGCGATGGCGATGGAGGCGAAAGCTTCGGCGGGGATCATCGGCGCGGTGCCATTCATCGTCACCTTCCTGCTCTATATGTCCTCGCCCAAATACATCAGCTTGCTTTGGCTGACTCAACACGGCCGCGTCGTCGCCGCGATCGCCTGTTTTTGGATGAGCATCGGCATCGTGATGATGCGCAAGATGATCAAGTTCGACTTTTAAGGGGAGCCAGGCAATGCTCGATCTGGTCCTCGAAAAAATCGGCGACCCGCACTTTATGGCACTGCTGCTCGCGGCGGTCGGCTGCGCGGCGACGACCTTCGCCGTCATCGTGCCGATGCTGGCGACCGACAATCTGGCGCGCCGCATCAAGGTGGTCGGCGACGAGCGCGAACGCATCCGCCAGCGCGAGCGCGAACGCATGTCGGCCAAAGAAAACAAGACGCCGCTGCGCGTTCGGCCGGGCACGATGCTCAAGCAACTGGTCGATACGCTCAACCTAACGAGCTGGCTCAGCACCGAGACGGCCAAGGACACGCTCGCCAGGGCCGGCTTCCGCGGCGCCGGGGCGGAGTACGCCTTCGTCGCCGGCCGCCTGATCGCGCCGATCGCCTTTGCGATCCTAGCGGTGGTTTACATCTTCTTTATCGCCAATTGGCAACAGACGTTGGTGATCAAGCTTGGCGCCGTGCTCGGCGCCGTCTATGCCGGCGTCAAGGCGCCAGAAATCTACCTGCGCAACGCCACAGGCAAGCGACAAAAGGGGATCGAACGCGCCTATCCCAACACGCTCGATCTCATGTTGATCTGCGCCGAATCCGGCATGTCGATTGAGCACGCGGTGCGCAAGGTGAGCGGCGAAATCGGCATCGAGAGTGTCGAGATGGCCGAGGAGATGACGCTGCTCGCCGCCGAAATGTCCTATCTGCCGGACCGGCGCGCCGCCTTCGAGAACTTCAATACCCGCACTGGCCTCGAATCGATCCGCTCGCTGTCGACGGTGCTGATCCAGTCGGAGCGCTATGGCACGCCGCTGGGCGCGGCGCTCAGAGTGCTTAGCCAGGAAAGCCGCGATCAGCGCATGAACGCGGCCGAGAAAAAGGCCGCCGCGCTGCCCCCGACCCTGACCGTGCCAATGATCCTGTTCTTCCTGCCCGGACTGTTCGCGGCGATTCTCACGCCGGCGGCGATCCAGATCAACAACTGGAATTGACCGACCAGCGCCGGAAATAGGCGACGGGCCGTAGGCGGGCGTTTTTTGCGTTGCGTGGGCCGGCGTGGCGAAGCATGATTCGCCATGCGCCCTGAATCCTCGCCAACGCCGGTCTGGTCCGATCTGGATCCCTCTGAATCAGCGGGCCGAATTTCGGAACGCGCCGCCGCGGGCCTCGCGCCGCGCTATTTCACCGGCCTCAACGAAGAGCAGCGCCGCGCGGTCGAGGCGCTCGATGGGCCAGTGCTGGTGCTGGCGGGCGCCGGCGTCGGCAAGACGCGGGTGCTGACGACCCGCATCGCCCACATCATCGGCTCCGGCCGCGCCCGGCCGCATGAAATCCTCGCCGTCACCTTCACCAACAAGGCCGCGCGCGAGATGCGCGAGCGCGTCGGGCTGCTGACTGGCGTCGCTGACGGCCTGCCCTGGCTCGGCACGTTCCACGCGGTCGGCGCCAAGGTGTTGCGACGGCACGCCGAGCTGGTCGGCTTGAAGTCGAACTTCACCATCCTCGACACCGACGACCAGCTACGCCTGCTCAAACAGATCCTCAGTCGCCGAAAACATCGACGACAAGCGCTGGCCGCCGCGCGCGCTGGCGGGGCTGATCGACGGCTGGAAGAACCGCGGCCTCGACCCCGCTCACGCGCCGGCCGAGCGAGGCGGGCGGCTTCGCCAACGGCCGCGGCGCGGCGCTCTACCGCGCCTATCAGGACCGGCTGAAGTCGCTCAACGCCGTCGATTTCGGCGATCTTTTGCTCGAGGGCCTGCGCCTGTTTCGCGAACGGGCGGACATTCTTGCCGACTATCAACGGCGCTGGCGCTATCTGCTGGTCGACGAATACCAGGACACCAACGTCGTGCAATACCTGTGGCTGCGCCTGATCGCGCAAGGCCATCGCAATCTGTGCTGCGTCGGCGACGACGATCAGTCGATCTACGGTTGGCGCGGCGCCGAGGTCGACAACATTCTGCGCTTCGAGCACGATTTTCCCGGCGCGACGGTGATCCGGCTCGAGCGCAATTATCGCTCGGGCGGCCATATCCTCGCGGTCGCCGCCGGGCTGATCGCGCACAATCGCAATCGTCTGGGCAAAACGCTCTACACCAGCGCCGGCATGGGCGAGAAGCCTACCGTCGGCGGCGTGTGGGACAGCCAGGAGGAAGCGCGGGTCGTCGGCGACGAGATCGAAGCGGCGCAGCGCGCCGGCACGTCGCTCAGCGAAATGGCGATCCTGGTGCGCGCCTCGTTCCAGATGCGCGAATTCGAGGAGCGCTTCATCGCGCTGGGAATTCCCTACCGGGTGATCGGCGGCCCGCGCTTTTACGAGCGGGCGGAAATCCGCGACGCGCTCGCCTATTTGCGTTGCGTCGTTCAGCCCGACGACGATCTCGCCTTCGAGCGCATCTACAACACTCCGCGCCGGGGCCTGGGCGAAGCGACGCTCAACGTGCTGCACGCCTATCGCCGCCGCGCCGGCGTGTCGCTGACCGGGGCGGCGCGAGCGCTGATCGAATCCGAGGAGCTCAAGGCCCGGCCACGGCAGATCCTGCGCGATCTTTTGCGCGACTTCGATCGTTGGGCGGGGCAGGTCGACAACGCCCCGCATGATGAGCTCGCGCAGACCATTCTCGAAGAGAGTGGGCTGATCGACATGTGGAAGGCGGAGCGCACCGCCGACGCGGAAGGGCGGCTGGAAAACCTCAAGGAGCTCACCCGCTCAATGAGCGAGTTTCCCAGCCTCGCCGCCTTCCTCGAGCACGTCTCGCTGGTGATGGAGGCGGACAGCGGCCAGGGCGAAGATCGCGTGTCGATCATGACGCTGCACGGCGCCAAGGGGTTGGAGTTCGACATTGTCTTTCTTCCCGGTTGGGAGGAGGGCCTGTTCCCCCATCAACGCGCGCTCGACGAAGATGGCCGCGCCGGGCTCGAGGAGGAGCGTCGTCTCGCCTATGTCGGACTGACCCGCGCGCGGCGCGCGGCGAAGATTTATTTTGCCGCCAATCGCCGCGTGCGCGGCCTATGGCAGAGCGCGGCGCCCTCGCGCTTCATCGACGAGCTGCCGCCCGAAAATGTCGAGGTGGTCGCCTCGAGCGCGGCCGCGGCGGAGGTCTATCCGACCTCGCGCTTCGAACGCGACGCAGCTTTCACTTCGCGCTACGAGACGCCCGGCTGGCGGCGCGCCCAGGCCAATACGCAGGCCAACGCCAACGCAGGCCGCGCGAGCGCCGCGCCGCCGCGCGTCATCGACGGCAGCGTCGTCGCGCGCTCTGGCCCGTCGGTTCGTTTCGCCGTCGGCCAGCGCGTGTTTCACGTCAAGTTCGGCAACGGCGACGTCGCCGCAGTCGACGGCGCCAAGCTGACGGTCGAGTTCGATCGCGCTGGACGCAAGATGGTGCTCGACAGTTTTGTCGAGCCGGTGGGGTGAGTTCAGCGACTAAAGTCGTCATGGCCGGGTCAAGCCCGGCCATGACGCGGCGCAGGGCGGTAGGCGGCCGTTGACTCACGCAGCCTTCGACTTCGGCGTCACCTCGGCGGTGTAGTCGGCGATCAGCGCGGCGGTCAGCGCGCCGGGCGTGAATGTGTAGGCGCCAATCTCGCCGACCGGCGTCACTTCCGCCGCGGTGCCGGTGATGAAGCATTCGCTGAAGGTCGAGAGCTCCTCGGGCAGGATGCGTCGCTCCGCCACTTCGACCCCGCGCCGGCGGGCGAGTTCGATCACTGTCTGGCGGGTGATGCCGTCGAGGAAACAATCGGCGATCGGGGTGTGGATCACACCGTCCTTGATGAAGAACACGTTGGCGCCGGTGCATTCGGCGACGCGGCCCTGCCAGTCGAGCATCAGCGCGTCGGCATAGCCGCGCCGCTCGGCGCGATGCTTGGAGATCGTGCAAATCATGTAGAGGCCGGCGGCCTTGGCGAGCGAGGGCGCGGTCTTGGGGTCGGGGCGACGATATTCGGCGATGTCGAGCCGGATGCCCTTCATCCGTTGCGCCGGGTCGAAATAGCTCGGCCAGTTCCAGGCGGCGATGGCGAGATGGATCTTGTTGTGCTGAGCCGACACGCCCATCATCTCCGAGCCGCGCCAGGCGACGGGGCGCATATAGGCGTCGGTAAATCCGTTCTTCTCCAGCGTCAGCGCCTTGGCGGCGTCGATCTCGGCGACGGAGTAGGGAACCTCGAAGTCGAGGACGCGCGCGGAAGCGCGCAGGCGCTCGGAATGCTGGGTCGATTTGAAAATCACGCCGCCATAGGCGCGCTCGCCCTCGAAGACCGCGCTGGCGTAGTGGAGCGCGTGGGTGAGCACGTGGGCGGTGGCGTCGCGCCAGGGAACCAGCTTGCCGTCGTACCAGATCCAACCGTCGCGGTCGTCGAATGTCGGGCCCGCCATAGAGCTCTCCTTGGTTTCGCTCGGGCCGGTTTTGTTTTTGCCGTCGCCCGGATTAAATAGCTCAGCCGTCTTCGTGTCGGCAATTGCTAGCAGGAGCCGGGTAATATGTCAACAATGCTGACCTAAATGACGGTATCCTCGGGCATCAGCCGCCGGGCCGCGACGCCCTCGTCCGCAGCGCGCGAAGACGCGCCGCTTTACGAACACATCGAACTGCTGTTCTTCGCCTATCGCGATTTTGTCGGCGACGCGGATCGGCTGCTGGAGGACTATGGTTTTGGCCGCGCTCATCATCGCGTGCTGCATTTCGTCAGCCGCCATCCCGGCTTGACCATCGCGGAACTGCTCGACATCCTCAAAATCACCAAACAGAGCCTCAACCGCGTGCTCAAGGAACTGGTCGCCAAGAATTTCATCGACGCGCGCGCCGGCGCGGTCGACCGCCGACATCGCCAGCTGTTTGCCACCGAAGCTGGCGAGAAACTGGCGCGCGAGCTGGCCCGCGTGCAGACCCGCCGCTTCACCGCCGCGCTCGAGCCGCTCGGCCCGGCGGGCAAGGCGCAGGCGGCGCGTTTTCTGCTGGCGATGATCGACGCGCCCGAGCGCGAGCGGGTCATGGCGCTGATCGCCTCGGGGCGGGGGAGAGCGAAGTGACTCTTGCCGCGCTCGCGGACGATGCTGCGCATGTGCTGGTGGTCGATGACGACCGGCGCCTGCGCGACCTGCTCTCGGCGTATCTCGGCAAGCACGGCCACCGCGTCACCGTCGCCGCCTCGGCGGCCGACGCGCGCGGCATGCTGGCGAGCCTCGCCTTCGACATCATCGTGCTCGACGTGATGATGCCGGGCGAGAATGGTTTTTCCTTCGCCGAGAGCCTGCGCCGGCGCTCCGACGTGCCGATCGTCATGCTGACCGCGCGCTCCGAATCGTCCGACCGCGTGCGCGGCCTCGAAATCGGCGTCGACGATTATCTCGCCAAGCCGTTCGAGCCGCGCGAACTGCTGCTGCGCATCGGCTCGGTGCTGCGCCGCACCCGCGCGGCGGCGCCAAAGAGCGAAGGCGACGTGGTGCGCTTTGGCCCGTTCGCCTTCTCTTTCGAGCGCGGCGAGTTGCGCAACGGGCCGGGCCTCGTGCGCCTGACCGAGCGCGAGCGCGAAATCCTGCGCCTGCTGTGCGCCAGCGCCGGCGCCAGCGTCTCGCGCGAGGCGCTGTCTGGGACCGGGGCGGGGGCGCAGGAGCGCACCGTCGACGTTCAGATCAACCGTCTGCGCCGCAAGATCGAGGTCGATCCGGCCAATCCCATCTATCTGCAAACGGCGCGGGGGTCGGGCTACCGCCTGCTCGCCGACGGATGAGCGCGATTGGCGCGAGCTCGGCGCTGAGCGCGCTGTCGGGGCTGCGCCAAGTCTGGCGCTGGGGCGCGCGTGGGCTCGCCGAACTGCTGCCCAAGGGCCTCTACGCGCGTTCGCTGCTGATCGTCATCCTGCCGATGGTGCTGCTGCAGACCGCGGTCGCCTACGTTTTCATGCAGCGCCACTGGGACATCGTCACCCATCGCCTGTCGGCGGCGGTGGCGCGCGACGTCGGCGCGATGGTCGATCTCTATGGCGCGCTGCCGCCTGGCGTCGACGATCCGCGCCTGCACGCCGTCGCCGCGCGCTTCCACATGGACGTCGAATCGCTGCCGCCTGGGCCGCTGCCGCCCAAAATGCCCAACACCTTCTTCGACGATCTCGACCCGCTGACCCGCGCCCTGCCGGAGGAGATCGCCACCGAGGTCAAGCTGCCGTTCTGGGTCGATACGGTCGGGCGCTCCGGTCTGATGGAGATTCGCGTCGATCTCGGCGGGCGGATGCTGCGCTTCATCACCCGGCGCAACCTCGCCTACGAGCCCAATGTCCACATTTTCATCCTCTGGATGCTGGGCGCCTCGGCGGTGCTGGTGACGGTCGCCATCCTGTTCCTGCGCAACCAGATTCGGCCGATCCTGCGCCTCGCCGACGCGGCCGAGGACTTCGGCAAGGGGCGCGACGTCGAGTTCCATCCGCGCGGCGCGCGCGAAGTGCGCCAGGCCGGCTACGCCTTCGTCGAGATGAAGCGGCGCATCGAGCGCGCAACCGAGCAGCGCACGGCGATGCTCAACGGCGTCAGCCACGATCTGCGCACCATCCTCACCCGCTTCAAGCTGTCGCTCGCCGTCATCGACGAATCGGCCGAGGTCGAGCCGCTACAGCAAGACGTCGATGAAATGCGGCGCATGCTGGAGGCCTATCTCGCCTTCGCGCGCGGCGATGCGGGCGAAGCGACCCAGCCGACCGATCTGCGCGCGGTGCTGGAGAGCTTGCGCTCCGAAGCCGAACGCCACGGAGCGCGGGTCGAGATCGAGGCCAAGGGCGATCTCACGGTCAAGGTGAGGCCGCTGGCGATCAAGCGGTGCCTGGGCAATCTCGTCGCCAACGCCCAGCGCCACGCCGACGCGATCGCGATCAAGGCGACGCGCGAGCAGCGGTTTGTGACGATCTGCGTCGACGACGACGGGCCCGGCATCGCCCCCGAGCACCGCGAAGACGTGTTCCGCCCGTTCCATCGGCTCGACGAAGCGCGTAACCAGGACGAAGGGGGCTCCGGCCTTGGCCTGGCGATCGCCCGCGACGTCGCCCGCTCGCACGGCGGCGACATCACCCTTGCGACCAGCCCGCTGGGCGGCCTGCGCGCCAGCGTCAGGCTGCCGACCTGATTCGGGGCGCAAACGAAAACGCCGGCGTCGCACCGGCGTCCTCAACACTTTGAAATGATCTAGAGAATCACACCGTGGCGGTGGCGATCCAGCGGGTCAGCTCGCTCTTGGGCCCGGCGCCGGTTTTGGTGGCGACGCGCTCGCCGCCCTTGAACACCATCAAAGTGGGAATGGAGCGGATGCCGAGCTGGGAGGCGATCTTCGGGTTCTCGTCGACGTTGAACTTGACGATCTTGACCTTGCCCTTGAGCTCGGTGGCGATCTCTTCCAGCGCCGGGGCGATCATTTTGCATGGGCCGCACCATTCGGCCCAAAAATCGACGACGACCGGCTCGCCCGATTTCAGAACGTCGACGTCCCAACTGGCGTCGGTGACTTTGGCGGTGTCGGACATTGCGGGCCTCGGAAGCTATCGCGGGCGACTCTAGCGCCCCGGAAAACAGATAGTTAGGAAGCCGGAGGCAAAGCGTCAAGGCGGCCGTCGGCCCTCGCGCCCAGCTTGACGCGCCGGGCGGGGGCGCCCTAACCCGCTCGCCCATGAGTTCAGAGCTTGCCGCCCAAGATCTTGCCGCCGGCGCCATCCCGTTGATCGGCGGGCTCAGCGCCCTCGCCGGCCGCTACGATGCAATTCTGTGCGACATCTGGGGCGTCCTGCACAATGGCCACAACGCCTTCCCGCGCGCCTCCGAGGCGCTGGTCGCCTTCCGCCGCGGTGGGGGAACGGTGGTGCTGCTGACCAATGCGCCGCGCCCGAGCCCGCCGATTCGCGAGCAGGCGCTCGGCTTCGGCGTCGCCGCGGAGGCCTTTGACGAGGTCGTCTCTTCCGGCGACGTCGCGATCGACTTGATCGCCGCGCGCGAGGGTGAAGCTGTCCACCACATCGGCCCCGAGCGCGACCTCGCGCTGTTTGCCGCTGCGGCGCCGCGCATGAGCGCGCCCGCGCGCCTCGTCGGGCCAAAGGAGGCGGCTTACGTTCTCTGCACCGGGTTGTTCGACGACGCGGTCGAAACGCCGGACGACTATGCCGACAGCCTCGCGGCATTCGCAGCGCGCGGCGTGCCGTTCGTGTGCGCCAACCCCGATCTCGTCGTCCATCGCGGCGCCAAGCTGATCTATTGCGCCGGCGCGCTCGCCGCGGCCTATGAGGCGCTCGGGGGCAAGACCGTTTACGCCGGCAAGCCATATCCCTCGATCTACGAGGCGGCGCTGGCGCGGATCGCTGCGCTCCGCGGCGGACCGATCGCGCGCGCCCGCGTGTTGGCGATCGGCGACGCGCTGCGCACCGATCTCGCCGGCGCCGCCGCGATGGGGCTCGACGCGCTGTTCGTCGCAGATGGCATCCATCGCGACGAACTCGACGGCCCCGACATCGCGCCGGGCGGGCTGGAGCGGCTGTTCGCGCCCCCCGCCCCGCGGCCGATCGCCGCCATCCGCGCGCTGGCGCCCTGAGGCGCCTCACCTTGACCCCACTCCTCCGGCGAGGCAGTTTCCGCGCGCCCCGAAGGCGCTCGGCGCCGACGCAACGGACGCGCACTTGACGCAAAGCCCGATGCAAATCTTCGCCCAGGCGACCGACCCGCTGCGCCCGCCCCCCGGCCTCGCGGGCGCCGTCTATGCGATTGGCAATTTCGACGGCGTCCATCGCGGGCATGCGGCGGTGATCGCGCGCACGCGGGCGCTGGCGGCGGCGCGCGGCGCGCCGAGCGCGGTCCTGACCTTTGAGCCGCATCCGGCCGATTATTTCGCGCGGCGGCCGGTCGTCTTCCGCCTGACCCCGCCGCAGATCAAGGCGCGCATTCTGCAATCGCTCGGCCTCTCGGGCGTGGTGACGCTGAGCTTCGACGCGATGCTCGCCGGCAAGTCGGCGGAAGAATTCGTCGAGAGCATGCTGGTGGCGCGGCTCGACGTTGCGGCGGTCGTCATCGGCTGGGATTTTCATTTCGGCCGTCAGCGCGGCGGCACGCCCGATTTCCTCGTCGCCGCCGGCGCCCGGCTCGGCTTCGCGGTCGAGGTCATCGACAAGGTCGAGGGCGAGGCGGACGGACAGCGCGAAATCGTCTCCTCTTCGGCCATCCGCCGCGCGCTCGAACAGGGCGACGTCGAGGCGGCAGCGCGCGGGCTCGGCCGCGATTATCTGGTCGAGGGCATCGTCGCGCACGGCCGTCAGCTCGGCCGCAAACTCGGCGTCCCGACGGCCAACCTGGCGCTCGAGCCGACCAATCGCCTCGCTCATGGTATTTACGCGGTGCGCGCCCGCGTGGCCGGCGTCGTTCACGACGGCGTCGCCAGCTTCGGCGTGCGCCCAACGGTCGAAGCTGGCGCGCCGCTGCTGGAGGTCCATCTCTTCGACTTTTCCGGCGACCTCTATGGCGCGGCGATGGAAGTCGCCTTTGTCGCCCGGCTGCGCGAAGAGCGGAAATTCGCTTCTCTCGAAGCGCTGAAGGGCGAAATGGCGCGCGACATGACGCTGGCCCGCGCCGCCCTCGCGCCACGCAAATTTGGCGATTCGGGCCAAATCATCTAATCGGAGCGCCGCGAAGCCCTCGGCTTTCGCGCCCAATCCAGTTGCGATCCCCAGAGCACATGACCGACGCGACCGTCCAGGCCCCCGATTATTCCTCGACCCTCTTTCTGCCCAAGACCGAGTTCCCGATGCGGGCCGGTCTGCCGCAGAAGGAGCCGGAGATTCTCGCCCGCTGGGCGCGCGAGGGGCTCTATGAGGCGCTGCGCAAGAGCGCGCGGGGCAGGGATAAATTCACGCTGCACGACGGGCCGCCCTACGCCAATGGCAACATCCACATCGGCCATTCGCTCAACAAGATCCTGAAAGATCTCGTCACCCGCTCGCAGCAGATGGCGGGCAAGGATTCCAATTACGTGCCCGGCTGGGACTGCCACGGCCTGCCGATCGAATGGAAGGTCGAGGAAGAGAACTACCGCCGTAAGGGCAAGACCAAGCCCGACTTCACCGACCCCGAGGCGATGATCGCCTTCCGCCGCGAGTGCCGCGCCACCGCCGAACATTGGCTCGGCGTGCAGCGCGAGGAGTTCAAGCGGCTCGGGGTCGTGGGCGACTGGGATCATCCCTATTCGACGATGAGCTTTCCCGCCGAAGCGCAGATCGCGCGCGAAATCCACAAGTTCGCCGCCAACGGCCTGCTCTATCGCGGCTCCAAGCCGGTGATGTGGAGCGTCGTCGAAAAGACCGCGCTCGCCGAGGCCGAGGTCGAGTACGAGGAGCATACGAGCGACACGGTGTATGTGGCGTTTCCGGTCAAGGGGACCGGCGATGAACGCGCCTCGGTGGTCATCTGGACCACGACGCCGTGGACATGCCCGGGCAACCGCGCGATCTCGTATCTCGCATCGCAAATCAACTATGGACGCCTACCGCGTCACGCAGATCGCCCGAAGGCAATTGGGCGAAGGCCGGCGCGGACTATACATTCTTGCTGATGCGCTCGCTGGCGGCGTGCTCGGCGCCGCCAAGGTCGAGAGGCTATCGAACGCTTCGCGATGTGCGTCGCCGCCGAGTTGGCGACGATCATGGCGTCATCCACTCGCTAAGCGCTTCCGGGCTACGAATTTCGACGTCCCGCTGCTCGACGGCGATCACGTCACGGACGATGCCGGCACCGGCTTCGTGCACACCGCGCCGGGCCACGGGCGCGAGGATTTCGACATTTGGATGGCGAATCCGCGTCAGATGCTGACGAACGCGCGGCATCGACACGCGCATCCCCTACACCGTCGACGAGAACGGCGCGCTTACCAGCCGAAGCGCCCGGCTTCGAGGGCAAGCGGGTCATCAACGACAAGGGCGAGACCGGCGACGCCAACGAGGCGGTCATCAAAGCTTTGATCGCGGCGGGCGCGCTAGTCGCGCGCGGCAAGCTCAAGCATCAATATCCCCATTCGTGGCGCTCGAAAAAGCCGGTGATCTTCCGCAACACGCCGCAATGGTTCATTGCGATGGACAAACCGATCGACGGCGACAAACCGACATTGCGCGAGACGGCGCTCGCCGCCATCGGCGAAACGCGCTGGGTGCCGGCGAGCGGCGAGAACCGCATCCGCGGCATGGTCTCGGCCAAGCCCGACTGGGTGATGAGCCGCCAACGCGCCTGGGGCGTGCCGATCGCGGTGTTCGTCAAGAAAGGCGGCGCACGAAATCCTGATAGACGAAGCGCGTCAACGCGCGCATCGCCGCGGCCTTCGAAGCAGAAGGCGCCGACGCCTGGTATGAGGCTGGCGCAGCCAAGCGTTTCCTGGCGCCGGATTTCGAGGCCGCCGACTACGAGAAGATCGACGACGTGCTCGACGTCTGGTTCGATTCCGGCTCGACGCACTCTTACGTGCTCGGCGACGCGCGCTACTTTCCGGGCCTCGCGGGAATCAGACGGGCGAACAACGGCGGCGCCGACCACGTGATGTATCTTGAGGGTTCCGACCAGCATCGCGGCTGGTTCCAGTCCTCGCTGCTCGAAAGCTGCGGCACGCGCGGCCATGCGCCCTTCGACATCGTGCTGACGCACGGCTTCACCCTCGACGAAAAGGGTCGCAAGATGTCGAAGTCGCTCGGCAACCAGACCTTGCCGCAGGACATCATCAAGCAGTCGGGCGCCGACATCCTGCGGCTATGGACGGCGAGCGTCGATTATTCCGACGACCAGCGCATCGGTCCGGAAATCCTCAAGAGCGTCAGCGACAATTACCGCAAGTTGCGCAACACCATCCGCTGGATGCTCGGCACGCTGGCCCATCGGCCGCTTAGCGCCGACGATGGCGCGGCGCCGGCTGCGGAGCTCGAGCGGCTGATGCTGCACCGCTTGAGCGAACTCGACGCGCTCGTGCGCCAAGCCTATGCCGACTTCGACTACGCTAAGGTCGTCGCTGCGCTGTCTAGCTTCATGAACGTCGATCTCTCGGCGTTCTATTTCGACATCCGCAAGGACGCGCTCTATTGCGACGCGCCATCGAGCGCCCGCCGGCGCGAGGCGCTGACCACCATCGAGCGCATCTTTCGCTACGTGACGCTCTGGCTGGCGCCGATCCTGGTCTTCACCTGCGAGGAGGCGTGGGCCTCGCGCGAGCCGGGCGCGCACTCGGTCCATCTCGAACAATTCCCGCTCGCCCCGGCGGCGTGGCGCGATGAGGCGCTCGCTCAGCGCTGGGAGGCGATCAGGCGCGTGCGATCGGTCGTCACCGGCGCGCTAGAGAAGGCGCGCGAAGCCAAGGCGATCGGCTCGTCGCTAGAGGCTGCGCCGCGCGTTTATGTCGAGGACGCCGCCCTGCGCGCCGCGCTGGAGGGCGTCGATTTTGCCGAAGTCTGCATCACCTCCGATCTCGTTCTCGCCAAAGGCGTGGCGCCGACCGACGCCTTTCGCCTGCCCGAGACGCCTGGGATTGCGGTCGTCGTTGAACGCGCAGCGGGAATCAAATGCGCGCGCTCCTGGCGCTATTTCGATCCTGCGACCGCCGACCGCGACTATCCCGACGTCACCCCGCGCGACGCGGCGGCGCTGCGCGAACTCGGCGCGGCGCGGCCGGCGTGATGCGCGCGCGCACGCTCGGCGCCCTGGCGATCGTCGTCGTTGTGGCGCTCGACCGGGCGGCGAAGATCCTGGTTCTCGGCGATTTCGACGCGACCGCTTCGACGCCGATCTCGCTCGGGCCCTTTCTCGATCTCGCGTTGCGCTGGAACCGTGGCATTTCCTTCAGCCTGTTCGCCGCCGAATCGGCTGTCGGGCGCTGGCTGCTGCTCGCCCTGACGGTGGTGGTGACGGCGCTGATCGCGTTCTGGCTGTGGCGCGCGCGCGCGCCTCTGGTCGGCTTGGGCCTCGGCGCCATTGTCGGTGGGGCGATCGGCAATGGCTACGATCGGATGGTCTACGGGGCGGTTGTCGACTTCCTCGATCTGCACGCCTTTGGGCGACATTTCTTCGTCTTCAATCTCGCTGACGCTGCAATCAATGTCGGCGTCCTGCTGCTGATTATCGACGGCTTGTTCGGCGCGAGCCGGCCGGCGGCCGACCCCTGAGTCCCCATTGCGGGCGTTTCGTGATAGAGAAGCGGGCTGCGGGTCAGCTGCAGGCGGGGCCCGGCCATCGAATCGCCGGATTGTCGCGACATCGAGTTTGCAAGATCGAGTTTGTAAGCGGGGCCGCCGGCGATGGGCCGCGGCTCGGCAAGGACAGGGGTTTTCGACCATGGCGAAGGTCTCGCTTCGACAGGGATGCGCCAGCGGGCTCGCGCTTTCGGCCGCCTTGGCGCTATGGCTCGGCTACGCCGGCTCGCCGGCGCTGGCGGGCGATGACGGCGCGGCGCCGATCTGGGACAGCTTCGGTTCGGTGTTTACCCTCGGCGGCGGCGACAAGAACGAGAAGCCGATCGAATATCGCGATCAACCGCGCCTGGTTCTGCCGCAGAAGATGGAGCTGCCCCCGCCCGCGTCCGCGCCCTCGGTCAGCGCGACCGACTGGCCGCGCGATCCCGACATCGAGCGGGCAAAGCGGGAGAAGGCCGAGAAGAACACGTTCCACAAGCTGCTTTTGGATCCGGCGAACATCAACTCGCAGCCCAAGTACCCGACGGGGGACAGCGTCGTCACCACCAGCTACACTGCGGGCATGGGTCCCAGCGACCGCCGCTGCAGCGCCGGACCGGGCCAGACATGCGATGACGCCGGCCCGCCCAAGCCGGTCCTGAACTGGAACCCGCTGACGTGGGTTGGCCTCCAGAAGAAGCCGCAAACGGTGCTCGGCCCCGAGCCTGAGCGCACTTCGCTGACCGACCCGCCCGTCGGCTATCGCGCGCCGATCGAAGGCCCCGGGACCAAGGTCGACAACTGAGCGAGCGCAGGACCGGCGCTTCGCGCGGAGCGGTTGGGCCAAACGATTCGGCGAAGCGATCCCATGAGCGAGTTTGAGCCTTCCAACGCCGATCAGGCGGCCGCCGGCGCCTATCGCCTCGCGGCGCTCGACCAGGATTTCCTGCTTGGCGATTCGACGCGCGGCATACGCTTCCAGCTCGAATATCAGAAGGCGCACGAGGCGCTCATCGCCTATGGCGTCGTTTCGACGATCGTTTGTTTCGGCTCGGCGCGGGTGCGTGAGAACGGCCCCGGCCGTCAGGCGTTCTGGTACGATCAGGCGCGCGCCTTCGGGCGGATCGCCTCGCTGGAAGGGGGCGCCGCGCGCGGCGGGCCGCCCTTCGCCAATGTCATTGCGACCGGGGGCGGACCCGGCGCGATGGAGGCGGCCAACCGCGGCGCTCGGGAAGCGGGCGCGCCGACCATCGGCTTCAACATCACGCTACCGCGCGAGCAGCAGCCCAACCCCTACACGACGCCGGCGCTCACCTTCCGCTTTCACTATTTCGCGATGCGCAAGATGCATTTCGCGATGCATGCGGCTGCGCTGGTCGTCTTCCCCGGTGGGTTTGGCACGTTGGACGAACTGTTCGAGCTGCTGACGCTGATCCAGACCGGCAAGATGCCGCGCATTCCGGTCGTCCTGGTCGACGAAGCCTATTGGCGCAAAGTGGTCGATTGGCAGGGGCTGGTCGAGAGCGGCATGGTTGGCGCGGGCGATCTTGAACTCTTCGATTTTGCCGCCGATGGGGCCGACGCGTGGCGCATTCTCGAGCTTGCCGGGATCGTCGGCGCGCCGGCAATTGGCGCGCGGGACCACAACCCGCCTTTGGCGGGCCAAAACTTGCCACTTGGCGAAACGCGAAAAAAGGGCTAGACAGCCTGCAGAATCGTTGTCGCGCCTTGGGCGTCGATAGCGCTCGGTTTCCCGGAACGAGCCGAACTGCGGACGCAACCTGAGAGGGGTTCGCGACCGGCCACCGGCTGTGAAGCCAATCGCCGATTTTCTTGCACCGTCTGTGCGGCCGATCCAAGGGGCGATCGGCGCCGGGCGCGGCAAGGAGAGGCCGGCCGTTCCTGAGAGAACGCATCTGCCGATGTTCGACGTTTCCGTTTCTCGTTTGGCCGCGCCGCGCGGAATGTCAGCGCGGCGGCCGATCCGCGCGTCGGGCGCGCCGGCCCCCGCGAAAAATCGAGATCATTCAAGACACACGCCAAGGAAGACCCGATGAGACCAGGTCAGAACAACAACAATAAGAGGATGCGCGGCAATCGGCCTTCCAACAATCGGCGAGGTCCCAACCCGCTGACCCGGTCCTATGAGTTCGAATGGTCCGGACGTGAAGATCCGCGGCAACGCTCATCACATCGCGGAAAAATACCTGCAATTGGCGCGCGACGCCCACACCGGCGGCGATCCGGTCGCAGCCGAAAATTATCTCCAGCACGCCGAACATTATTTTCGGCTAATTGCCTCGGCCCAGGCCGCGCAGGCGCAGGCCCAGAGCGGGCGCCCGCCCGGCGAAGGAGAAGGCGAGTTCGAGGACGACGACGATTTTGGCGGCGTCGCCGACCGCTTCGCTTCGCCCCCCGAGCGCGTTCCGGTCGCCTATGCGCCCCAGCCCGCGCCCCAAGGCGGCGCACAGCCGCAGCCCAACGTCGCCGGCGCCGGCCCGCAGCCTTATGCGGAAGGGGGCGAACGCCAGCCCCAGCCGCAGGGCGAGCGCAGCGGCGGTTTCCAGGGCCAGAATCGCCAGCAAAACGGCCCGCGTCCCCAGCAGGATCGCGGACCGCGCCAGGATCGGGCCTATGGCGATCGCCAGGGCGGCAATCGCCAAGGCGGCGATAGACAAGGCGGCGGTCGTGATTTTCAGCCGCGCGAGTTTCGTCCCTACCGCGACGCCAATCCGCCGCGCGAGGGACAGCCGGCAGTCGGGGCCGACCCCGCAGCGGCGCTGCCCTCCTTCATCACCGCCGCGCCGCGCGTGAACCCGCCGCTCGACGCTGAGGCGCAAGGACAGGCGCCGTCGGGGCAAGCGCCGATGGAAAACGGGGTTGATGCGGGCGGACAGGTCGATTCGGGGTCAGGGCCGTTCGAGCCTTCGGCCGATGGACGCTTCCCGGGCCGTGGCCGCCGCCGCCGTTTGCGCTCGCCCTACGGATTCCATTCGTCTGGCAATCAGGACGAGGAAGGCGAGGCCCCGGCCGCGCCCGACGACACGCCGGTCTCCGAGTAAGCGGTCTCAGAGCAAAGGGGCGCGGCGTCTCAGCAGATGCCGATGCTTTCGAATTTCGTGCGCACGTGGTCGCGGTCGAACGGCTTCATCAGGAAGTCGTCGGCCCCAGCGTGCATCGCGCGGGCGATCTGCGCGACATCGTATTCGCTGGCGCAGAACACCACTTTGGGGATGTCGCCGCCCGGCATGCTCCTGAGCTCACGCAGGAACTCATAGCCGTCGAGCACCGGCATGGCGCCGTCGACCAGAATCGCGTCGGGCATTTCAAACGAACACGAGGCCAACGCCTGGCGCCCATCCGCGGCTTCCGAGGCGCCGAGATTCATGCCCTCGAAGATGCGGCGGGCGATCTTGCGGATCACCGGCGAATCGTCGACCACCAGCACCTGTTTCATGGCCAAGTCCTTCTCTCGTTCCGGCTTGGAGCGCGGAACGACGAGCCTTGATTCTGCCGCAACGACGTTAAAAAGCCTTGAATGCGAGTGGATAGGGATTGGCCTCAGGCGGCGGCCGGCCGCGCTTCGAAGATCACCGAATCCGCTTCCACCGTAATCGCCACTTCCATCGCGCATTCGCGCGCCACCAGTCCGGCAAAGTATGGCTGGATGCCATGGGCGTCGACGGCGCCGTTCTCGGGCCGTCCGGCGACGAGATCGGCGACGCCGCTGGCGAGCCGCGCGTTGGTCCCCTTGGTCTGCACTTTCATCGCCAGCTTTTCGTCCTGACCGGAAAGATCGACCGTGACCGTTCCCCCGCGCGGGATGGTCGACAACGCAATCAGGCACAGATTGAGCAGCAGTTTGACCTTGTTCTTGGCGGCGAACTGGCGCGGCGCATTCCACACCAGGCTGGTGCGATCGTTGACGATCAAGCCGCGCGTCACCGATTCGGCGTCGCCGGTGTCGATCGAGGCGCCCAGCGAGCCGGCGGCGCCGAAGGCGAGGCGGCAAAACTGCAGCCGCGCCGAGGCGGAGGCGGCGCTCTTCTTGATCAGTTCCATCGCCACCTCGCGCATCTCTCCGTCTTTTTCGTCCTCCAGCACCTCGAGACCGTTGACGATCGCGCCGACCGGGGAGATCACGTCGTGGCACACGCGCGAGCACAGCAGCGCGGCGAGGTCCATCGGGGCGAGGGCGACCAGTGTCATCGGACGTCTCCTGTGGCCGTCGCCATCGCGGCGCGGCTGAATAAGGCTTGGCGGCAACCGTATTTGATTCGCTCGCGCGCGGCGACTGGACGATGATCGAGACCGCCCGAGAAAGGACGCCTCTTTGACGCATACAGACGATTTGGGACGGCTCGACCTCAGCCACGCCCCGCGCGACGCGGCGGCGCTGCTGCTGGCGCGCGTTGCGCTCGCCGCCGGCCCGGCGGTGATGGATGAATACGCCCGCAGCGCGCCCGCGCGCGAGAAACTGGACGGCAGCCCGGTGACGGCGGCCGACGAGCGCGCCGAGACGGCGATTCGCGAGCGGCTCGAAGCTTGGGCCGCGCCGATCCCGGTCGTCGCCGAGGAGGCGACCGCGGCGGGAACGCCGATCGCCATCGCCGAACGCTTCATCCTGGTCGATCCGCTCGACGGCACGCGCGAATTTGTCGCCCACAACGGCGAGTTCACCATCAACGTCGCGTTGATCGAGCGCGGCGCGCCGATCGCCGGCGCGGTCTATGCGCCGGCGCTGGGGCGGCTGTGGTTTGCCGGCGAAGCCGCCTTTGGCTGCGCTTGCCCGGTGGGCGCCGATCTGCCCCCGCGAGCCGCTTGGCGCGCGCTCAAGGTCCGCCCTGCCCCCGCCGCGCTGGTGGCGCTCGCAAGCCGCTCGCACTGCGACGCGGCGACCGAGGCTTTTCTGGCCGATTTGCCGATCGGCGAGCGGCGCTCGGCCGGCTCCTCGCTAAAATTCTGTGTCATCGCCGAGGGCGAGGGCGACGTCTACCCGCGCTTCGGGCCGACCATGGAATGGGACACTGCGGCCGGGGATGCAGTGCTGCGCGCCGCTGGCGGCGCGACCCTCGCCCTCGAGGGCGGGCCGCTCCTCTACGGCAAGCTGACCGCTGGCTTGCGCAACGGCGGCTTCGTCGCCTGGGGCGACGCCCGGGCGCGGGCGCTCGGCCGACATCGTTAATCGACCGTCAACGCGGCCTGAGCCATAATGCCGCCGGAGGCCCGCCACAGCGACGGCGCGAGCGTCTCGCCATCACGGCGACACGTTTGGCCGGAATGTCTGGGTCCGCGCGGGAAACCCGCGCAATTTGGGTTCGCGCGGGCAAACGCGCGTTTGGAGGACACGACAATGTCGACGTTCACCCGGCGACACTGGCTTGGCGGCGCCCTCGCCGCAGGGGCCTTTGGTCTGACCCGCCCTGCCCTCGCCGATGCGCCGGGCACCTATACGGTCGACGAGATCGTCGATAGCGGCCACCATTTCTTCGGCGCGGTCTCGCGCGGCCTCGCGGAAGTTGTGCAGGAGGCCGGCCGGCGCTGGGGTCTGCCCAACGCCTATGTCCTTGGCCAAGAAGCCTCGGGCGCCTTTGTCGGCGGCCTACGCTACGGCGAAGGCAAGATGTACACCCGCAACGCCGGCGACCAGAAGATCTACTGGCAGGGCCCATCTGTCGGCTTCGACGCCGGCGCCGACGGCGACCGCACCATGATGCTGGTCTATAATCTGCCAGCGACCGAGGCGATTTTCAGTCGTTTCGGCGGCATCGACGGATCGGCCTATTTCGTCGGCGGCTTCGGATTTACCGCTCTGGGAGCGGACAACATCATTGTCGTGCCGATCCGCTCGGGCGTCGGCGCTCGCCTCGGCGTTAACCTCAGCTATCTAAAGTTCACCCCCAGGGCGACCTGGAACCCCTTCTGAAGGCCTAACTTTCGATCGGGCGCCGACGGTCCGACGCCACCTGGGTCGGGGCGTTGCTCGCAACGCCACTTGGCTTGATCGGCGCCGCCGTGCGATGATGGCGGTTCTGTTCGCCCCGGCAACGAGACGAAATTGATCGAGCAGGCAATCTTTGCCGCCGTCGGGTTCCTGGCGGCCACGCTGCTCGCGCTGGCGACGGCGCCCGCGGTCACGTCCCGCGCGCGTCGGCTCGCGGGCGCGCGCGCACGGCTGCTTGCGCCCTTGAGCGAAGCGCAGGCGATCGCCGATCGCGACGCGATGCGCGCTCAGCACGCGCTCGACATCCATCGTCTCGAGCGCCGCCTCGCCGCCACGCAAGAAGATCTGTCGACGCGGCGGGCCGAGCTCGGCCGCCAGCTCACCCGCATCGTCATGCTCGAAGAATCGACCGTCCACCACGGCGACGAACTGCAAGCGGCGCTGCGCGAGAGCGAGGAATTGCTCGCCGCGCTCGGCGCTACGCAATTGGCGCTCTACGATCTTTCCGCTCAGCGCGATCGGGCCGACGTCGCGCGGCGCGAAGCCGAGGCCTATGGCGCCGAGATCGAGATGCTGTTCCAGGAGCGGCGCGCCGAGATCGCAATGCTGGAGACCCGCATCGTCGGCCTCGAGGAGCGAGCGAGCGACGCCGAGCGCGCCGCCGCGACCGCCGCCTCACGCGCGGCGTTCGAGCGCGAGGGCCTCGCCGCCGCGCTGAGCGAGGCGGAGACGCGCCTTGCCCACGCCGAAAGCGCGCGCGAGGACGCCGTGTTGGAGAACCGCAGCCAACTCGCCCGGTTCGCCGACCGCGACTTCGGCGCGACCGGCGGCGTGAGCGCAGTTGCGCGCGCCGAGGGAGACAAGGCGCTGCGGGCCGCGATCGCGCGTTTGGGTCGCGACATCGCGCGCCTCGAAGGACGTCGCCGGGTTGTCGAGCCGGAGCCAATTTCGCTCCCCTCGATCCACCCTGCGCCCGCCGGCAAGATCCGCCAGGGCGAGCCGGCGGCGCGCGAGGGCTGAATCGCCCTCGCGTCCGCGACAAATTCTTCGCTTTGGGCGACATTTAGCCGATCGGCCGCCGCGATTTTCCCCCTAGCGCGGTTGGACAACCCGCTCGCGCGCTTTCCAGCGGCGAGCGAATCTGTGTAGTTCACAGAACCGTCACGGACCCACCGCGACGGGTGGGAGAGGGACAAGATGGCCGAGCCTCTGGAAGACGCGATGGATTCTGGCGACAAGCGGATCGCGCTGCTGATCGCGATCCTCGCGCTGTTTCTCGCCCTGGCCGAAGCTGGGGCCAAGAACGCCGAGCACCGCTCCACCGAACTCAACATCGAATCTTCGGACCTCTACAATTTCTTCCAGGCCAAGAAGGTCCGCTCGACGATCGCCGAGACCGCCGCGCAGGCCTTCGAGGTCGAGCGTTCGGCGACCACCGACCCCCAGACGCAAGAGGCGATGGACAAGCAGATCGCGGTCTGGAAGGCGACGGTGGCGAAGTTCGAGAAGGATCCCAAGACCCCCGAGGACAGTCTCGACGCGCTGCAGGAGCGTGCGACGCAGGCGAGCGAGGGGCGCGAACTTTCCAATCGCAAACTCGAACACTTCGAATACGCCAGCGGCGCGTTGCAAATCGCAGTGGTGCTCGCCTCGGCGGCGATCATCACTGGCGCCGTGTCGCTCGCCTGGATCGCCGGCGGGCTCGGCCTTCTGGGCGCGGTGTTGCTCGGGTTCGGCTATCTCGCGCCAATGGCGCTGCCGATCTTCGGCGGCTGAGCGTCGCCGCAAGACTCAGGCGCGCTCGTCGCCAAAGCGGCGACCGGCCGACATCGCGATGGCGCGGCGACGACGTTGCTGCGCCGGCGTCGGTTCGGCGCGTTGGCCGCTCGCGATCTGCCGGCTCGGCGTCGCCTGCGCGGTCGGATCGTATTGCGGCCGATGACGCGCGGCAGTCTCCGTTGGCGTCGGCGCGCCGATCATCGCCGCCATCACCAGCCGCGCGGCCGCCGGATTGAGCGCGTCCTTTAGCCGCGACAGCGCTGCGATGCGGCGATAGTCGCGCCCTTCGTGCAGGTCGCGCGCGGCGAGAATACGCACGGTCGTATCGGCTGGCGCGCCGAGCGCCGAGAGCGCGACGGCGAGCGGTTCCCCGCCCGAGTCGCCAGCGAGCCGCGCCGCAAAGGCGGGGGCGCAGCCGAATTCCTCAGCGAGCCCCGCCTCGAAGCGCCACCAGTCGCTATCGAGGGCGCAGCGCTCCAACCGCGCGGCGACGCTCGCCGCCACGGGCGAATGGGCGGCGGGATAGCGCCTCCCGAGCGTTACGCGTTGCGCCGCGCCGACGATGCGCGCCCGCTGGCCTGGGTTGGCCTCGAAAAATAGCGCCCCCTGTTCGATTGTCGCCGGCGTTCGCTCGAGCAACGCATTGATCAGGCGCCGGTCGGTCAGGCTCGCCAAAGCGCGCCGCGCCAGTGCGGCAAATTGCAAAGCGTCGATCGGCGCCTGCGCGTTGCGCGCTAGCGTCAGCGTCACCTCGGTCTCGTCGCGTGCGATCAGGCGCGGCGACCAGCGCGCCGTCGAGGTCCGCGCGCTGCGCCACGGCGCGCGCCGGCGCGCTCGCCTCGCCGGCCGCGGCCGCGCTCAGGCGCTCGCGCGGCAAGGCTGCGGCTTCGGCCAGGACGACCAGCGCCGCCTCGCCGCCGAGCGCCTCGAGCTTGGCGAGCGCGTCGGCGGCGGCTGGATGGGGCGCAAGCCGGCGCGCGAAGGCCGAGCGCGTCGCGTCGTCGGCCGCCGTGAGCGCAACGATCGCAGCGGCGAGCGTCGCCTCGCGGTGCGCCGTTGCGGCGAGCGCGAGATAGTCGGCGGCGATGCGCAGCCAGAGCTGGCGGTCGCCCGGGTTCGCGCCGCCCGCCAGAGCGGCGAGAAACGGCAATTCGACCGGCGAAAGATCGGAAGCCACGCGACGTGTTTCCTTCTAAGGCGACGATAGATCCGTCACACTAGAAGCATCTTGTTGACCAAGTATTAACCTTCGCTCCGCGTAATGATCCACGCGCGTTCAGATGCGCGAGGGGCGCCGGCGAGGTTGGGGCCATGGGCGAGTTGGTGCGATTTAGAGCCGCGGCGGGCCCGCGCAAAAATGGCGCGGATCGCAGCGACAACGCAGAGATTTTGCTATTCACCGGCGTGCGTTATCAGCGCACCGGCGAGGCGCCGCCGAGTTCGCGCGGCGGCGATTCGGACGCCCCCCACTCCGGCGGGGTCGGGGGAGCGGGCGGGGGCCGGCGCAAGCGGCGCGGCTGACATCAGCCCAACAATTTGATCCGCATCAAATTCTCGTCGCGCACATTTTGCCGAAATAAATTTTACTTGCCATCCGCCCGCGCCTCCTTTAGCAGCGACGGCGGGACACCTCTCCCCAACGAGAGGCGCACATCTGAGAGGATGGCAAAAAATGACGACGATGATGCCCGCCGCGCGCCCTCATGACGCGCGTTTTTCATCTGGCCCCTGCGCCAAACGGCCCGGCTGGACCCCCGAAGCTCTCAAAGACGCGGCCCTCGGTCGCTCGCACCGCGCCAAGATCGGCAAGACCAAGCTGAAGCTTGCTATCGATCTGACGCGCGAAGTGCTCGGCGTGCCCGCCGACTATCGCATTGGCATTACGCCCGGCTCCGACACCGGCGCGGTCGAGATGGCGCTGTGGTCGCTGCTCGGCGCGCGGCCAGTCGACGTGCTCGCCTGGGAAAGTTTCGGCGAGGGCTGGGTGACCGACGTCATCAAGCAACTCAAGCTCGACAATGCGCGCACGCTGAAGGCGCCTTATGGCGAACTGCCCGATCTCACGCAGGTCAATTTCGATCATGACGTCGTGTTCACCTGGAACGGCACGACCTCGGGCGTGCGCGTTCCCGACGCCAAATGGATTCCCGACGCGCGTACGGGTCTGACGATCTGCGACGCGACCTCGGCCGCTTTCGCGCAAGACCTCGACTGGGCCAAGCTCGATGTCGTCACCTTCTCCTGGCAGAAGGCGCTGGGCGGCGAGGCGGGCCATGGGATGATCATCCTCAGCCCCAGAGCGGTCGAGCGTCTCGTGACCTACAAGCCGGCCTGGCCGCTGCCCAAGCTGTTCCGTATGACCAGCGGCGGCAAGCTGATCGAGGGCATCTTCGAAGGCGAGACGATCAACACGCCCTCGATGCTGTGCGTCGAGGACTATCTCGACGCGCTGGTGTGGGCCAAGGAGATCGGCGGCCTCAAGGGGCTGATCGCTCGCGCCGACGCCAACACCAAGGCGATCGCCGACTGGGCCGCCAAAACGCCGTGGGTTGATTTTCTCGCGCGCGTCCCCGCGACCCGCTCCAACGCGAGCGTTTGTCTGAAGGTCGTCGATCCGCAGGTTGTCGCGCTGCCTCCCGACGCGCAAGCGGCCTTCGCCAAGGCGCTCGCCTCGGCGCTGGAAAAGGAAAAGGTCGCCTTCGACATCGGCGGTTATCGCGACGCGCCCCCCGGCCTGCGCATCTGGTGCGGCGCGACCGTTGAGACCGCCGACGTCCAGGTGTTGACCCAATGGCTCGATTGGGCCTTCGCCCAAGAGAAAGCCAAGCTCGCCAAGGCGGCCTGAGCAACCTCCCTTCTCCCGCTTCGCGGGAGAAGGTGGCCGGCGGCAGCCGGTCGGATGAGGGAAGCCTCGTCCGCGATCTGCGCGCCTCCCCTCATTCGGCGGGCTTTGCCCGCCACCTTCCCCCGCTCGCGGGGAAGGGTTCACGAACAAGGACACCTCCCATGACCCCTCGCGTTCTCATCTCGGACAAACTCTCTCCCGCCGCCGTCGCGATCTTCAAGGAGCGCGGCGTCGAAGTCGACGTGAAGCCCGGCCTCGATAAAGACGAGCTCGCCAAGATCATCGGCGACTATGACGGCCTCGCGATTCGCTCGGCGACCAAGGTCACCGCCAAGCTGCTCGAAGCGGCGACGAAATTGAAAGTCGTCGGGCGCGCCGGCATCGGCGTCGACAATGTCGACATTCCCGCCGCGACCGCCAAGGGCGTGATCGTGATGAACACGCCGTTCGGCAATTCGATCACCACTGCCGAACACGCGATCGCCCTGATGTTCGCGCTCGCGCGCCAGCTCCCCGCCGCCGACGCTTCGACTCAGGCCGGCAAGTGGGAGAAGAACCGCTTCATGGGCGTCGAGCTGACCGGCAAGACGCTCGGCGTGATTGGCTGCGGCAACATCGGCAGCAATGTCGCGGCGCGCGGCATCGGCCTGAAGATGCATGTCGTCGCCTTCGATCCGTTCCTCAGCGCCGAGCGCGCCGCAGAACTCGGGGTCGAGAAGGTTGAACTCGACGATCTTCTTAAGCGCGCCGACGTCATCACCCTGCACACGCCGATGACCGCGCAGACCAAAAACATCATCTCGGCTGAGGCGCTCGCCAAGACCAAGAAGGGCGTGCGCATCATCAACTGCGCGCGCGGCGGTCTGGTCGACGAGGTGGCGCTGCGCGCCGCGCTCGATAGCGGTCATGTCGCGGGCGCCGCCTTCGACGTGTTCGTCACCGAGCCGGCGACCGCCAACCCGCTGTTCGGTCATCCCAACGTGATCGCGACGCCGCATCTGGGCGCCTCGACCTCGGAGGCGCAGGAGAATGTCGCGCTGCAGGTCGCCGAACAGATGTCCGACTATCTGACCCGCGGCGCGATCGCCAATGCGGTCAATTTTCCCTCGATCACCGCCGAGGAAGCGCCCAAGCTCAAGCCGTTCATCACGCTCGCCGAAGGACTCGGCTCGTTCGCCGGCCAACTCACCGAAGAGCCGATCGCCAAGGTCACCATCACCTATGAGGGCGCGGTGGCGGCCCTCAAGGTCAAGGCGCTGACCTCGGCGGCGATCGCCGGCCTGCTCAGGCACTCGCTGCCCGACATCAACGTCGTCTCGGCCCCGGCGGTCGCGGCGCAGCGCGGCATCATCATCGAAGAGGCGACGCGCGCCGCGGCAGGCGACTACGAGAGCTTCATCACGCTGGCGGTGACGACGGCCAAGCACGAGCGAGCCGTTGGCGGCACGGTGTTCCAGGACGGTAAGCCGCGCATTCTGTCGATCAAGGGCATCAAGGTCGACGCCGAGTTCACGCCGTCGATGATCTATGTCACCAACGAAGACAAGCCCGGCTTCATCGGCCGTTTCGCCGGTCTGCTGGGCGAAGCGGGGATCAACATCGCGACCTTCGCGCTCGGGCGCGACCAGAAGGGCGGCTCGGCGATTGCGCTGGTGGCGATCGACGGACCCGCGCCCGAAGGCGCGCTCGCCAAGATCGAGAAGCTCCCGGGCGTGAAGCAGGCGAAGGCGCTGAAGTTCTGAAGGCGTTCCCTCGGCGGCGCGCTTCCTGCGCCGCCGCTCGCTTTGCGATGACCGCCGCCGACAGAGTCTTCAAGGAAGGGGAGAAGCATGAGCGAAGCAGTTTCAAAGAAATTTATCGCGCTGTATCTCGCGCCCGTATCCGTTTTGGACGACTGGGCGAAGACCGACCCGGAAACCCGGAAGGCCGCCGAGCAGAAGATGCAGACGGAGTGGAAAAAATGGATGGCCGACCACGCGAAAAAGATCGCGCTCACTGAGGCTGGCGGCAAGACCAAGCGCGTCACCGCCAGCGGCGTTGCCGACGTCAGGAACGAGATCATGCTCTACTCGGTCGTCGAGGCGCAATCGCATGAAGCCGCCGCGAAGCTGTTTGAAAATCATCCCCATTTGCAGATCCCGCACTCATCCATCGAAGTGATGGAAGTTAAGTCGCTTGGCGGGATGTAGCGGTCGTCGGGACGGCGGCGCTGCTCATGCGCCGCCGCTGCGACGGTAGCCCGACGGCGTCACGCCGAACGCGGCGCGGAAGCGCGCGTTGAAGGTCGACAGATCGCCAAAGCCGCTATCGAAGGCGATCGTGGTCACGTTCTCGCTCGTATCGCTGAGGCGCGCCGCCGCGCGGCGCAGCCGCGTCGCGGTCAGATATTGGTGCGGCGTCATGCCGACGGCGCGGCGAAAGACGCGCAGGAAGTGATACTTGCTGAGCCCGGCGGTCGCCGCCAGTGCGGCGAGGTCGAGCGCCTCGTCGGCCCGCGTTTCGATCATGCGCACCGTCTCGGCGACACGCTTCAATTCTCCCGTCGAGGCGCGCGCGGGGGCGGGCGAATCGCCGGAAAGCTGCGCGACCAGACGCTCGGCAAGCGCCAGCGCCCGCTCCTCGCGCCGTGGTTCGCTCTCCTCGCGCGCCAGACGCTCGAGGCCGGCGATCAAGGGCGTCAGCGCGTGGCCCGCCGGCGCGGCGTCGGCGGCGAACGCGTAGCGGCTCGTTCCGGCGGCGGAAGCTGCGATCTCGGCGAAAGTCTCCGGCGCGAGAGAGAAGGCGACGCAGCGGTCGCCGCGGCTGTGTGCGTGGCCGCAGGAAAAACAGCGCCCATGATTGCCGAGCAGCAGCGCGCCGGGAAACAGCGCCGCCTCGCCGCGTTCGCCGCGATAGGTGAACGAGCCGGCGAGCACGGCGGCGATCGAGAAGCCGCCGTGACGCTCCTCAAACAGTCGATCGCCCGGCCCGGCGTCGCAGACGAACTCGCTGATGCTCCAACCCTCGCCGACGGCTATCGCCCGCTTGCGGATCGCGGCGGGTTCGCTCGACTGCTGAAGGGCGGCGCTCGACATGGGGCAAGAATAGCAATTTTTCCCAAGTCGCGGAACAGGGCGGCGGGCAGAGTTGCGCCTTCGCCGGGCGGTCCGATCCGCCGGCCTCACCTGAGGAGCTTTCATGTTTGACCACGTCTCGATCGGCGTCGCGGATGTCGCGCGCGCGCGGCGCTTCTACGACGCCGCGCTGGCGCCGCTCGGCTATCGTCGCCTCAGCACCGACGAAACGTCGCTCGGCTACGGCCGGGAGGCGGTGGCGCTATGGATCGGCGCGAGCGCGCATCCGGTCCCCGCCGACGCCAATTCCGGGCTGCATTTCTGCTTTCAGGCGCCGACGCGCGCCAGCGTCGGCGAATTCCACCGCGCCGCGCTGGCCGCGGGCGGGCGCGACAATGGCGCACCGGGCCTGCGCGCCGACTATGGTCCGAATTATTACGCCGCTTACGTCGTCGATCCCGATGGCTTCCGGCTGGAAGCCTTGTGCGCTGCAAAGGCCTGAGCCATGGCCTCGCTCCGCCGTGACATCCCTGTGCGCGCTTCGGTTGAGGAAGCCTGGGATGCGATCGCCGACATCGGCGCGCTGCACACGCGGCTCGTCCCCGGCTTTGTCGTCGCGACGCGCCTCGAGCCGGGCGCGCGGATCGTGACCTTCGCCAACGGCATGACCCTACGCGAGCCGATCGTCGCGCTCGACGCAGCGGCGCGCCGTCTCGTCTGGACCAGCGAAGGCGGCCGCGCGACCCACTACAACGCCGCGGTGCAGGCCTTCGCCGAGCCGGCCGGGGGCGCGCGGATCGTCTGGACGGTCGATGTCCTGCCCGATTCGCTCGCGCCGGATATGGCCGCCGCGATGGCCGCCGGCGCGGCGGCGATGAAAGGCGCGCTCGACCGCGTGGCGGCGCAAGCGCCCGCGCCGATGGTCGCGCGCCTGTGGCGCGGCTTCGCCAAGCCCGGTGCGGCCGACGCCTATGAAGCCATGCTAAAGCCGGAGCTGCTCCCCGGCGTCGGCAAGGCGAAGGGTTACGAGCGGAGTTGGCTGCTCCGACGCGAGGCGGGGGCGGAGACCGAGTTCGTCACTCTGATGCTGTGGCGCTCGCTCGACGCGATCGAGGCGCTCGCCGGACCCGACGCCGAGGCGGCGCTCGTGCCGGACGAGCGCCGCACGCTGCTCGCCCGCTTCGACGCCCGCTCGAGCCACTACGCGGTTAAGGCGACGCACCGGCGCGAGGCCGGCTGAGCGGCTCGCTGGCCCTCAAGTTGGCGTTTGGGACGGGCGGCGCTATTGAAGGCCCGAGAAAGCTGAGGCGGCGACGATGAGCGAGCCGGAGCCTGGTCCCGCGACGTTGAGCGAAGGCGCGAAAGCGCTTGCTCCCGCTCGCGCCGATCCGAAAATGCTGGAGATTCTCGTCTGCCCGTTGACCCGCGCGACGCTAACCTATGACGGCGAAAAGCAGGAACTGATTTCCCGCGCGGCCAAGCTCGCCTATCCGATCCGCGACGGCGTGCCGATCATGTTGCCGGAAGAAGCGCGGCGGCTGGAGGAATGACATGAACTTCCATCTCTTCGCCGCCTACTTGCTGATCACCTTCGTCCTGGTCATTGCGCCGGGGCCGATCGTCACCTTGGTCATCACCACCGGCGCGACGCGCGGCGTCAGGCCCGCGCTGGCGACGGTCGTCGGCACGACGCTCGGCAATGCGCTGCTGCTGACCGCGATCGCCTTCGGCCTCTCCTGGGTGCTGGCCAATGCGCTGATCCTGTTCGAAATCATGCGCTGGGCCGGAGCGGCCTATCTCGTCTATCTCGGCGTCCAGGCCTGGCGCGGCGCCGCCAAGATCGCCGAGGCGCCGCCGGTCGGCCGCCATGTCTATTTCGCGCGCGGTCTTCTCGTGGCGCTGACCAACCCCAAGACGATCGTCTTCTTCACCGCCTTCCTGCCGCAGTTCATCGATCCCGCTTTGCCGGCGGGATGGCAGCTCTTCGTGATGTGCGCGGTCTCGACACTGATGGCGGGGACGACCGACACCGCCTGGGCGATCGCCGCCGGGCTCGGGCGCGGCTGGTTCATGAAGCCGGCGCGCGCCAAACTGCTCGCGAGGCTTTCGGGCAGCGTGCTGATCGGCGGCGGCGTCTGGCTGTCGCTGGCGCGGCGGCCGACGTAGGGCGCGCGCGCCGCGCGCCTCTGTTGTCATGGCCGGGCTTGACCCGGCCATCCAGGCTGAGACGATGACTGGCCTCGCGCGTACTTGCGTCGCCAGCGTGCTTGGATAGCCGGGTCAAGCCCGGCCATGACGGCGGGAGAAAGCGGGGATCCGGCCTATCGCCGCGCCGCAAAAAACGCTCGCAGCATCGCGGCCGATTCACTCTCACGAATCCCGCCATAGACTTCGGGCGCGTGCAGGCAGGTGGGTTGCGAGAAGAAGCGCGGGCCGTGTTCCACCGCGCCGCCCTTCGGGTCGGGCGCGGCGTAGTAGAGCCGGCGCAGCCGGGCGTGACTGACGGCGCCGGCGCACATCGCGCAGGGCTCTAACGTCACGTAGAGATCGCAGTCGATCAGCCGCGCCCCGCCGAGCTTGGCGGCGCCCGCGCGCAGCGCCAGCATTTCAGCGTGAGCGGTTGGGTCGGCGTCGCCGCGCGTTCGATTTCCCGCGCTGGCGATCACCACGCCTTCGCGCGCCAGCGCGGCGCCGATCGGGACTTCGCCGCGCCGCTCCGCCTCATGCGCCTCGGCGAAGGCGACGCTCATGGGATCGCCAAGCGAAGGTCTGGGATCGCCAAGCGAAGATTTGGGGTCACGATTCAAGCGCCGAGGCTCCTTGACGACCGCGCGACAGCGGCGCGGCAAGCTGCTAGGACACCCAAACTCGCAAAGCAAGACCTGCAAAACAAGAAGAGTTCATGCCTGATTCCGCCGCCACTGAGGACCATCGCGAAGGCCAGCGCATCGCCAAAGTCATGGCGCGCGCGGGCCTGTGCTCGCGCCGCGAGGCGGAGGCGTGGATCCTGGCCGGCCGCGTCAGCGTCAATGGCGAGGTTCTGGCGAGCCCCGCCTACAACGTCAGCGAGCGCGACGACGTGCGCGTCGACGGCGCGCCGCTGCGCGAGCGCGAGCGCACGCGGCTGTTCCTGTTCCACAAGCCGCGCGGGCTGGTGACGACCGCGCGCGATCCCGAAGGACGGGCGACCATTTTCGACGCGCTGCCGCCCGACTTGCCGCGCGTCGTCGCGGTCGGCCGCCTCGACATCAACACCGAAGGGCTGATCCTTCTGACCAACGACGGCGGTCTTGCCCGCGTCCTCGAATTGCCGGCGACCGGCTGGCTGCGCCGCTACCGGGTGCGCGCTCATGGCGCGGTCGAGCAAAGCGCGCTCGACGCGCTGCGCGAGGGCGTGTCGATCGAGGGCATCCATTACGCCGGGATCGAAGCGCGGGTCGAGCGCCAGCAGGGCTCCAACGTCTGGCTGTCGATGGGTCTGCGCGAAGGCAAGAATCGCGAGATCAAGCGGGTGCTCGAACATCTCGGGCTGTCGGTCAACCGGCTGATCCGCATCTCGTTCGGACCGTTCGAGCTTGGCGATCTCGGCGAGCGCGAAGTCGAGGAGACGCCGACCCGCGTGCTGCGCGATCAGCTCGGGCCGAAGCTGGCGCGCGAGGCGGACGTCGATTTTGATGCGCCGGTGGTCGAGCGCGCGCCGCCTCCGCCGCCCGAGCCGCCGCCGCAGAGGGAATACGCGCGCGAGACGCGCCGCGGGCCACGCGAGGAACGCAAAGACCATGCGCCGCGTGGCGCTCGCGCGCCCTCGCGCGAGGCGCGGAAGTCGTTCGAGCCGCGCCCGCGCGATCGGTCGCCGGCGCCGCCGCCAACGCCGCACGAACAACTCCGTGGACCACGCCCCGAGCGCCCCGAGCCCGCGCCGCGCGGGCGTGCTGCGCCTGAGCCTTCCCACCCGCAGCGCAAGCGCAAGCACGTCGGCAAGCTGAGGGCCGAGATCGCTGCTGGCGCGGAGGGGCCGCGCAAGCGCATCGAGCGTTCGGCGACCGCCGACCGCAAGGGCCGGGTGGTCGCGGTCGAGCGCATTCTGCCGAGCCGCGAAGAGCAGCGCCGCCGCGACGACGAGAGCCAAAAGGCCGAGGCGCGGCGTAGCCGGCGCAACCCTGGCGAAGGCGAGGGCCGCAGCGGCGGGCGTTCCGCGCGTGGTCGCGATTCTGCGCCGCGTGGGGCAGGCGAGGAGGCGCGTCGCTCGGAATTCGCGCCGCGCCGGCCCGGCGTCAAGCGCTTCGACAAGGGCGCGCTCAGTCGCGGGGCCGAGAGGCCGCCGCGCGAAGGGCGCCCCGACCGTCCGCCGCGCGATGGCAAACCGCAAGGCGAGCGCCCGCCTCGCGAAGGCAAGGCGTTCAGTGAGCGGCGCGGGCCGCCCTCACGCGGCGGCAAACCCGGCGGCAAGCCTGGCTCCAAGCCGCGCGGT
Organism: uncultured Alphaproteobacteria bacterium; assembly: GCA_963835215.1. GTDB lineage: Bacteria > Pseudomonadota > Alphaproteobacteria > Rhizobiales > Beijerinckiaceae > Roseiarcus. The sequence goes on from CAWIES010000002.1 coordinate 896,415, forward strand.
AAACCAGGCGGCAGACCGGACTTCAAGGCTGGCGGCAATTCCGGTGGCAAGCCCGGCGGCTCTCGCCCGCCGCGGCGTCCGTGAGGCGATGCGTATCGTCGCTGGCCGGCTGAAGGGGCGTCTGCTGCGCGCGCCCGAATCGCGCGCCATTCGGCCGACCTCGGAGCGGTTGCGCGAATCGATCTTCGACATTCTTGTCCATCGTCACCCGCAAGCGCTCGAAGGGGCGCGGGTGATCGATCTCTTCGCCGGTTCAGGCGCACTTGGCGTCGAGGCGCTCTCGCGCGGCGCCGCCTTCGCGTTGTTCGTCGACAATGGCTCGGAGGCGCGCGCGCTGCTGCGCGCCAATGTCGAGGCGCTGAGCCTTGGCGGCGTCACCCGCATCTGGCGCGCCGACGCGACCCGGCTTGGCGGCGCGCCGGCCGGCGGGCCGTTCGCACTCGCCTTTCTCGACCCGCCGTATGGCGAGGGCCTTGCCGCGCCGGCGCTCGCCGCGCTGGTCGCGGGCGGCTGGCTCACTCCGGGCGCGGTCGTCGTCGTCGAAGAAGCGGCGAAGGCGGAGATCGTTGCGCCGGCAGGGCTGGAGGCGGTCGACGCGCGGACGTATGGCGACACGCAAGTGCGGCTGTTTGCCAGAGCGGCGGTGTGAAGGGCAAGCCCCACCGCCGTCATGGCCGGGCTTGACCCGGCCATCCAGGCGACGAGCGTTGTGGTCAGCGGGCGCCGTCTCCGCCTGGATACGCGGGTCAAGCCCGCGTATGACGCTGAGCGCGGGGCGCGTATGACGGCAGGTTGGCGGGCGCCGAGGAGAAAGCGATGTCACGCGCGCGCCGCCTACTCGACTTGATGGAGCGCCTGCGTCGTCGCCGCCGGCCGGTCCCCGGCGCGACGCTTGCCGAGGAGCTCGGCGTCAGCCTGCGCACGCTCTATCGCGACATCGCCGCGTTGCAGGGGCAAGGGGCCGACATCGCCGGCGAAGCGGGGCTTGGCTACGTGCTGCGGCCGGGCTTCACCCTGCCGCCGCTAATGCTCACCGTCGATGAAGTGGAGGCGCTGACGCTCGGCGCGCTGTGGGTCGCGGAGCGCGCCGACGCGCCGCTGGTCGCGGCGGCGGGCGGCGCGCTCGCCAAGCTCGCGGCCGTGATGCCCGCCGATCGCGCCGAACTCGTCGCGCAGCCCTCCTCGTTCGTCGTTCCGAGCGCGCGGCGGGCCGAAGGCGACAATCACCTAGCGACGATCCGCGCCGCCATTCGCGGCGAGCGCAAGCTGTCTTTCGACTATGTCGACGCCAAGGGCGCGCGCACGACGCGGATCGTCTGGCCGATGGCGATCTCTTATTTCGACGCGGCGCTGGTGCTCGTCAGCTGGTGCGAGACGCGCGTCGCCTTCCGCCATTTCCGTATCGACCGGATCGAGAGCACGACGGCGCGGCCTGAGCGCTATCCGCGCCGGCGCGGCGCGCTGATCGCCGCGTGGCGGCTCGAACAGGGCGTCCGGACAGAACCCCTCTAAGTCGGCGAAGCTCCCGCTTCCGCAGTCGTCTCGACGGCCCGCGTGTCGTCGCGGGCGCCGACCATGTATTGCACCAGCTCCTCGGCGTTGGTCTGAGCGGTCATCTTCTCGGCGACTTTGCGGCCGCGATGCATGACGATGATGCGATCGGTGGCCGCGAACACGTCGGGCAGGATGTGGGTGATCAGGATCACCGGGACGCCGCGATCGCGCAGGCGGCGAATGATTTCGATCACCTTCTTCTGCTCGGGCACGCCGAGGTTATTGGTCGGCTCGTCCATGATGACGATTTTGGCTTCCCAATAGACCGCGCGCGCGATCGCCACCGCCTGGCGCTGTCCGCCCGAGAGGCTCTCGATCGGCTGGCCGAGCGTCGGGAAATGAATCTGCAGCGCATCGAGCGCCTTCAGCGATTCCTGGAGCATGAAGCGGTTGTCGAGCGTCTGGACCAGGCCGCCGAAATAGCGCTTCTTGACCTCGCGGCCGAGGAAGATGTTGGCGCCGACGTCGAGATTGTTGGCAAGCGCGAGGTCCTGGTAGATGGTCTCGATGCCGTGGCGGCGCGCGTCCATCGGCTGCGCGAACTGCATCCGCTCGCCTTCGAGGAAGATTTCGCCCTCGTCGGCCTGGTGGACGCCGGAAATGCACTTGATCAGCGTCGACTTTCCCGCCGCGTTGTCGCCGAGCAGGCCGAGGACTTCGCCGCGATTAACCTCGAGGCTGACGGCGTTGACCGCCGTCAACCCGCCAAAGCGTTTGGTCATGTTGCGAGCCGAGAACAGCGGCGTCGTCATGTCGCGCGCCTCCGCTGTCGCCCCGCGATCAGGTCGCGCGACTGGTCGATCAGCACCGCGACGATGATGACCGTGCCGACGACGATGAACTGCCAGAAGGCTTCGACATTGAGCATCACCAGGCCGGTGGTCAGCACCGCGATGATCAGCGCGCCAATCACCGTACCGGTGATGGTGCCAGCGCCACCCGCAAGACTGACGCCGCCGATGATCACGGCGGCGATCGACGACAAGAGCAATGGATCGCCGATCACCGCCGAGCCGGCGGTGAAGCGCAGCGTCGAGAGAAAGCCCGCGATGCCGGCGGTCGCGGCCGAGAGCATGTAGATCTTGATGATTTGACGATCGACCGGGACGCCCGTGCGCACCGACGCGTCCATGCTGCCGCCGATGGCGTAAGTGTGCCGGCCAAATTGCGTTCTGCCGAGCAGGAACATCGTCAGGGCGACGACGAACGCGGTCATGATGACGGGGTAGGGCAGGATCGCGTCCATGTGACGCAGCAATTCGCCGCTTACTTCCGGCCGATTGAGGAAGTAGAGGCCGCCGCCGGGCCCGCCGATGTAATAGATGAGCGCGTCATTGCCATAGGCGCGCAAGCCCGACGGCAGGCCGATCACCGTCGTGTTCTCCGACATCAGATAGGCGACGCCGCGCACGATGAACGAGGTCCCGAGCGTGACGATGAACGCGGGGACTTTGAGCTTGGTGATGATCAGACCGTTGACCAGGCCGACCATCGCCGTGCCGGCGATCGCCACGATCAGACCGACAACCACCGAAGCAAACAGCGGCGCTCCGAGATTGAAGGCAAAGCGCAGCGCCAGCGCCGACAGCACCGAGCCAAGGCTCATCACCCAGCCGACCGAAAGATCGATGCCCGCGGTGATGATGACGAAGGTCTGGCCGAGGCCGAGCAGCAGCACCGGCACAATCGCGACCAGAATGTTCTGCGAATTGCGGAGGGTGAGAAAATTGACCGCGCCGCCGGTCGTCAGCGGCACCGCGACGACAAAGAACAGAATCATCGCGCCGAGAAACAGCCACGCCCAAATCCGGCTGAGCAGCAGCGCGAGCCGCTGCGCCAACGTTTGGTCGTCGGCGGAACTCGCCCGCTCTGTCACGCGCCGTCCGCCCTGGCCGCGAGCGCGGGTCTATTCCCTGCCCCCTTGCGGGGGAGGGTAAGGGAGGGGGGTCGCACAGCTCTATCCAATGGACCCCACCTCGTTTTTCTCGATAGATCGGAGCGACTCCCCGTCCCTAACCCTCCCCCGCAAGGGGGGAGGGGAAGGCGTGGCCGCCTTACTTGCCCGGCACTTGGTAGATGAAGCGGGCGATCGCGGGGTCGGTCACGTTGGCCTTGTCGATGATGGCGAAGCCGGTCTCGACGCGGCGCGGCAAACTGGTTACGCCGGCGGCGTCAGCCTGCGCAAACACCACCGCCATGTAGCCCATGTCGAAGGGCTTCTGCGCCAGCACCAGACTGACGACGCCCTTGTTCAGCAACTCGATCGCGAGTTTGGTCGCGTCGTAGGCGACGACCTGAACGTGGCCGCCAAGGCCCGCATTGGCGACCGCTGCGCCGGCGCCCTGGGCGCTGAACACGTTGGTGCCGAACACGCCCGCGAGGTTGGGGTCGCGCGCCAGCACGGCTGCGGTCTGTTGCGTCGCCTTGTTGGGGTCGTCGAGATTGTAGTCAGGCCCGAAGACTTTGATATCGGGGAACTCCTTCGCCATTGCTTCTTTGAACCCCTTCTCGCGGCCTTCGACCGAGCTGACGTTGGGGTTGGTCGAGTTGATGTAGACGGAGCCCTTGCCGCCGATCGCCTTGGCGAGCCCGCGCGCCGAGATGCGGCCGCCCTCGGTGTTGTCCGAGCCGATATAGCTAAGCGGGAACTTCACCGGGCCGTTGACGTAGTCGCCATCGCCCAGAAACGTGTCGACGGTGATGATCTTGATGCCGGCGTCGGTCGCGGCCTTGAGCGGGCCGACCATCTGATCCTTGTCGGTCGGCGCGATGACGATGTAGTTGAGATCGCCGCGCGCGACCATCGAATCGAGGATCGGCGTCTGGACGTCGACGCCCCAGGTCGCAGGAATCTGCGTGACGACTTCGATCCCGAGGTCTTTGGCCGCCGTCTCGACCCCGATCTGCATGACTTGGTAGAAGGGATCGACGACGCCTGGCAGAAAGCCGATCTTGATCTTCCCGGCGGCGTCTGCGCCGGACGAAGCCAAGGCCAGCGCCATGCTGGCCGCGAACGCAAATAGCGCGTGTTTCCGCTGCATTGCCGTTTCCTCCCACGATGGCTTTCTCGGCGACTTTTAGCCGCCGTTTTCTTGAAGCCGTACTCGGATGATACGGCTCGCTCCGCGCAATGTCACCTCAGAGCGCCGTGATCGGCGCGCGCTCTTGGCGCGGACCGGCGCTCGCCCGCGCGCTCGCTCTTTAATCAAGCCGCCGCATGGCGACTGGCGGCGGCGAAAGATGCATCCTATATGTCGGTTTCCTGACGGAAACGGCCGCTTTCTCGAAAAAGGCGGCTGGCCAAGACCTCAAGCCGCAACGGGCCAAGATGTCTCCCAACCTCAATGAGCCCGGCCTCAATCCGGTCCAGCCGGCCCCCGCGCGCCCGGCGGGCGGAGGCGTCGTCGATTTCAAGCTCGCCAACGGCCTGACCCTGGTGGTGATCCCCGATCGGCGCGCGCCGGTGGTCACGCATATGGTCTGGTATCGCAACGGCTCGGCCGACGATCCGCCGGGCAAGTCGGGCATCGCCCACTTTCTCGAACACCTGATGTTCAAGGGCACGGCGACGCATCCCCAAGGCGAGTTCTCCAAGCGCATCGCCGAAATCGGCGGCCAGGAAAACGCCTTCACCGGCAACGACTACACCGCTTATTTCCAGCGCGTCGCCAAGGAGCATCTCGGGGAGCTGATGGCCTTCGAGGCCGACCGCATGACCGGCCTGACGCTGAGCGACGAAGTGGTCGCCCCCGAGCGCGACGTCGTTTTGGAAGAGCGGCGCATGCATTGCGACGCCGATCCCAACGCGCAGCTCAACGAGGCGGTGCAAGCCACGCTGTTCAGCCACCATCCTTACGGCACGCCGATCATCGGCTGGGCGCACGAGATCGAGACGCTCGGGCGCGCCGACGCGCTCGCCTATTACGCGCGCTTCTACACGCCGGAGAACGCGATCCTGGTCGTCGCCGGCGACGTCGAGCCCGAGGCGGTGCGCCGCCTCGCCGAGCGTCACTACGGCGCGGTCCGCCCGCGCGGGGGCGCGCCCGAGCGTCATCGCCCCAAGGAGCCGCTGGCGGTTGCGCGCCGGCTGGTGGTCGTCAACGACGAGAAGGTCGAGCAGCCGAGTTGGCAGCGTTGCTATCTCGCCCCTTCCCATCGCACCGCCGCGCCGGGCGAATCGGAAGCGCTCGACGTGCTCGCGCATTTGCTGGGCGGCGGTCAGACCACCCTGCTCTACCGCAAGCTGGTGCTGGAAGAGCGCAAAGCGGTCGCCGCCGGCGCCTATTACATGGGCGACGCCTTCGACGACACGCGCTTCTATCTCTATGCGATCCCGGTTCAAGGCGCCTCGCTGCCCGAGCTCGACGCGGCGGTCGACCGGGTGCTTTCCGCCTTCATCGAAAAGGGCGTCGAGCCGACGGAACTCGAGCGCGCCAAGACGCGTTTGGTCGCCGAGGCGATCTACGCGCAGGACAGCCAGTTCGCGCTGGCGCGCTGGTACGGCGCCTCGCTCGCGACCGGCCAGACGATCCAAGACGTCCAGAAATGGCCCGACCGAATCGAAGCGGTTACGGCGGCTCAGGTGCAGCGAAGCGGCGCGCAAATGGCTCGATCGCCGCCGCGCCGTCACCGGCTATCTGCTGCCGCCCGACCAGCCGTGGCGGCCTGAGCCGCCACGCCCGATTATCCGCCGCCGGCGCCAAGCCGACGCGTCTCGAGGAAACGCCTCAAGGAACCGCCGATGAATAAGCCCGTCTCCAGTCAGGTCGCGCAAAGTACGGTCAACGTGCGCGATCTCGTCAGCCCGCGCGGCCTGCGCTTCTGGCTGGTCGAGGATTACGCGGTGCCGATCGTCTCGCTCGAATTCGCGTTTCGCGGCGGCGCGGCCCAGGATCCCGCGGGCAAGACCGGCGCCCTCGCCCTGATGACCGGCACGCTCGACGAGGGGGCCGGCGATCTCGATGATCGCGCTTTCCACGAAGCGCTCGACGAGAAGGCGGTCGAGCTTTCTTTCCATTGCGAGCGCGATGTCGTCGGCGGGCGGATGCGCACGCTGGTGCGCCATCTCGACCGCGCGGGCGAACTGCTGCGCCTCGCGGTCAATGCGCCGCGCTTCGACGACGCGCCGTTCGAGCGGGTGCGCGAGCAGATGAGCGCGCAGACTGCGCCACGAGGCCAACGATCCGGGCTCGCTGTCGAGCCGCGCCTGGCGCGCGCGCGTCTTTGCCGGCCACCCCTACGCGCAGCCGACCAACGGCGACGCTGGAGACGCTCGCGGCGGTCGACGCGCGACGACTTGCCGGCGCTGGCGGCGCGGCTGATCACCCGCGCCGCGCTTGGCGATCGCGGTCGTCGGCGCGATCGACGAAGCGCACGCCGCGCGCCTGGTCGACCGCGTTTTCGCGGATCTCTCCGCGGTCGATGGACGGCGCGAGGTCGCGGCGGCGCCCTTCGCCGGGGTCGGCGGGGCCGAGGTCGTCGATCTCGACGTGCCGCAGTCGACCATCCGCTTCGGCCGGCCGGCGCTGGCGCGCGAAGACCCGGACTACATGACCAGCGTCGTGCTCGCCCATGTGCTGGGCGGCGGCACCGGCCTCTCCTCGCGTCTGTTTCGCGAGGTGCGCGAGAAGCGCGGCCTCGCCTATTCGGTCTCGGCCTCGATCGCGACCACCGACCACGCGAGCTATCTCTACGGCGGCACGACGACCAAGAACGAGCGCGCCGCACGAATCGCTCGACGTGATCCGCGGCGAAATCCTCGATCTCGCCCATGGCGGGCTCGAGCGAGGACGAGCTCGAGAAGGGCAAGAAGTACCTGATCGGCTCCTATCCGCTGCGCTTCGACACGTCGGCCAAGATCGCCGGGCAACTCGTCCAGATCCAGCTCGATGGCCGCGAGCCGGCCTGGCTGGTCGAACGCAACGCCCGCATCGCCTCGTGCCTCGATCGCCGACGCGCGCCGCGCCGCCGACCGGGTGTTCGGCGACGGCGCGCTTTCGGTCGTGATGGTCGGACGGCCGGAGAAGGGGTGAGGCGGCGCCGCGCGGCGATGCGCCGTGCTAGGCTTCGCCGCCCGCTGTGAGGCTCCCCATGCCGATTCGCCGTCTCGATCCGCTGCTCGTCGACCGGATCGCCGCGGGCGAGGTGGTCGAGCGGCCGGCGGCGGCGGTCAAGGAACTGGTCGAGAACGCGCTCGACGCCGGCGCGCGCCGCATCGAGGTGGCGATCGAAGCCGGCGGGCGCGCGCTCATTCGCGTCAGCGACGACGGCGCCGGCATGGCGGCCGACGATCTCGCCCTCTCGGTCGAGCGCCACGCGACCTCGAAAATCCCCGACGGCGATCTCAACCGCGATCGCGACGCTCGGCTTTCGCGGCGAGGCGCTGCCCTCGATCGCCTCGGTCTCGCGGCTCGAAATCCGTTCGCGCGCGCTTGGCGCCGCGCTCGCCCACGAGCTCAGGGTCGAAGACGGCGCAAAAAGCCCGCTGCGCCCGATCTCGCATCCCGCCGGCACGCGGGTCGAGGCGCGCGACCTGTTCGCCGCGACGCCGGCGCGGCTGAAGTTCCTGAAATCCGATCGCGCCGAGGCGCAGGCCTGCGCCGAAGTGGTGCGCCGGCTGGCGCTCGCCAACCCGGCCGTACGCTTCGTCTTCTCGAGCGATCTTGGCGCATCGTTCGACTGGCCGGCGTGCTCAGGCGACGAAGCCGGCGAGCGCGAGCGATTGCGGCAGGGGCTCGGCGAAGCGTTCGTCGCCGACGCGCTGCGGGTTGACGCGACCCGCGAGGGCTTGCGGCTTACCGGCTGGGTCGGCCTGCCGACGCTCAACAAGCCGAACTCTCTGTCGCAATATTTCTTCGTCAACGGCCGCGCCGTGCGCGACCGGCTGCTCTCGGGCGCGTTGCGCGCCGCCGCGCTCGATTACATCCCGCGCGACCGCCACGCCGTCGCGGCGCTCTTTCTCGACTGCGAACCGAGCGAAGTCGACGTCAACGTCCATCCTGCGAAGGCGGAAGTGCGTTTCCGCGATAGCGGCCTGGCGCGCGGGTTGATCGTCGGCGCCTTGCGTCAGACCTTCGCCGCGGCGCTGCATCGCGCCACCGCGAGCGGCGGGGTCGAGACGCTCGCCGCGCTGCGGCCCGGGCAATGGGGCGCGCCCGCGCCGCAGAACTGGGATTGGCGCGCTTCGCCCGCCGCGCCATTCGCCGGCGCCTTCGCCGAGCCGGCGCAGGCGGCGTTCGCCGAATTCGCGCCTTCGGCCGACGCGCGCGCCGGGACTGGGCCCGGGACAAGCGCCGATCTTGCCGCCCCGCTCGGGGCCGCGCGCGCGCAGGTCCACGACACCTATATCGTCGCCCAGACGCGCGACGGCGTCGTCATTGTCGATCAGCACGCCGCGCACGAGCGCATCGTCTACGAAAAACTCAAACGGCAACGCGAGCGCAACGGCGTCGCGCGGCAGATTTTGCTCTCGCCGCTGGTCGTCGATCTTGAGCCGCGCGCCGCCGCGGCGCTCGCGGAAAAAGCTGGCGAGCTCGAGGCGCTTGGCGTGGTGGTCGAAAGCTTCGGCCCCGGCGCGGCGCTGCTGCGCGAAGCGCCGGCGCTCATCGACGGCGCGGACTTGACCGCTCTCGTGCGCGATCTTGCCGAAGACCTCGCCGCCGAGGACGGCGCGCTGACGCTCGAGCGTAAGCTCGATCATCGGCTGGCGACGATCGCCTGCCATCACTCGGTGCGCGCGGGGCGCAAGCTCAAACCGGAAGAAATGAACGCGCTGCTGCGCGAAATGGAGGCGACGCCGGGCGCCGGCCAGTGCAACCACGGCCGGCCGACCTACGTCGAGCTCAAGCTCACCGACATCGAGCGCCTGTTCGGGCGAAGGTAAGACAAGTTCGCCCCATCCGGCATCACGCCCGCACTTGATGCGGGCGCCCAGGCGGCGACATCGGTGATTGGCCGCCCATCGCGTCATCTTGGTTACGCGGGTCGATCCCCGGATTAAGTTCGGGGATGCGTATGACGCGCCGTCAATCGTGCAAAGACCACGATACAATTCGTTCAGACATAAATCTTACTATTGCACTCGCGTGGGAGCGTTGTCTGAAAATAGAACGAGTCTGCGATGTTCACTGTATATGCTTGTATAGTTAACGATCACGATCTGAGGCTCGTTGTTGTCGCCGCGGTGATTTGCAGTCTCGCCTCCTTCACGGCGATCAATCTCCTGCATCACGTTCTTCGCACCCAGGGATTTTTGCGGCCTGTCTGGCTTTGCGTGGCGGCGACAGCCACGGGCTTTGGAATCTGGGCGACGCACTTCATCGCGATGCTCGCCTATTCTCCCGGGATGCCCAGCGGCTACAACGTCGCGCTGACGGTCGCATCGCTGATCGCGGCCATCGCTCTGACCGGCCTCGGATTTGCGACCGCGCTCTCCCCGGAGATCCCGGGCGCGCGCTGGCTTGGCGGCGGCATTGTCGGCGGCGGCATTGCGGTCATGCATTACACCGGAATGGCGGCCTTTGAGATTGAGGGGCGCATTCACTGGGACCCGTCGCTGGTTGTCGCCTCGATCGCGCTGGGCACGCTGATCGGCGCCGTCGCCCTGCCCGTTGGCTTGCGCGATCGGTCGATGAAGTCGATGGTGTCCGGCGCCGTCTTGTTGACGCTCGCCATTTGCAGCCATCATTTTACGGCGATGAGCGCGGCGGCGCTCATTGCCGATCCGACCATCGTCGTCTCCCCGAGCGCGATCTCGACAAATTGGCTTGCGATCTTCGTCTCGATCGCCGCTCTGACGATCCTGCTGCTAACCCTTGCCGGGCTGGCGCTCGACATTCGCGACCGGCGACACGCCGAACGCGAGACCGATCGAATGCGCTCGCTCGCCAACGCCGCGTTCGAGGGCTTGCTGGTCTGTGACGGGGATACGATCGCCACCGTCAACGCCAGCCTCGCGGCGCTGGTTGGCTACCCCGACAAGCAGCTCATCGGCAGCGATCTCGCAGCGATCCTCCCCAGCGAAGCGGCTCGTTTGCAGCTCAAAGAGAAGCCCAACGTCGCCTTTGAAACCGTGCTTTCCTCGGCGAACGGCGCGACGATCACGGTCGAAGTGATTTGCCGCCCGATCAGTTTCGCCAACAAGCCGCATAAAGCGATTGCGATTCGCGATTTGCGGGATCGCAAGAAGGCGGAACGCGACATCCATTTCCTTGCTCATCACGACGCGCTCACGGGGCTCGCCAATCGCAACACCTTCAACCTGAAACTCGACGAGTTGATCGAGGCGCATCAGGCGGGCGGTCTATATGACGGCTCTGATCTTGCCGTGCTGTGCCTCGATCTCGATCGCTTTAAGGAAGTCAACGACCTCTTCGGCCATGCCGCCGGCGACAAACTTCTTCAAACGATCGCGCGGTGCACGAGCAAAACGCTCAGAAACGGCCAGATCATGGCGCGCCTCGGCGGCGACGAATTCGCCATCATCGCGCCGGGATTGAACGGTCCGACACAGGCCGGGCGGATTGCGGAGGGCGTGCTCGAAGCGCTGCGGACGGAAAACGAAAATTCCGCCGACGCGGCCGCCTTGATTTCGACCAGCATAGGCATCGCGATCTACCCGGTCGACGCCGACGATCGCACCTCGCTGATGAGTCACGCGGACACGGCGCTCTATCGCGCGAAGGCGGAAGGGCGGGGAACTTATCGCTTCTTCGAAACAGCGATGGGCGAACAAGTTCGCGATCGCCGCCGCATCGAGCACGATTTGCGCTATGCGATCTCGCGCCGCGAGCTGTCGGTCGTCTACCAACCTCAAGCGCGCACCAACGACCAAGAGGTCACCGGTTTCGAGGCGCTGTTGCGTTGGAGCAACCCAGAGCGGGGAATGATCCCGCCCAATGTTTTCATTCCGATCGCCGAAGAATGCGGTCTCATCCTTCAGATTGGCGAATGGGTCCTGCGCGAATCCTGCAAAGAAGCTGTGCGATGGGCGCGCCCGTTGAATGTCGCGGTCAACGTCTCCGCAGTCCAACTTCACAGCGCGCATTTCGCCGAACTCGTCCACGAGGTCCTGTTTCAGACCGGGTTGGCGCCGAGCCGACTGGAACTGGAGATCACGGAGACAGCACTGATTCGCGATCTCAATCGCGCGCTCGTGACGTTGCGTCAGCTCAAGGCTCTCGGCGTGCGGATCGCGATGGACGATTTCGGCACCGGCTATTCCTCGCTTTCCAATCTGCGCGCATTCTCGTTCGACCGGATCAAGATCGATGCGTCGTTCATCAGGTCGGTGAGCGAAAGCAGCCAAGCGGCGACAATCGTCCGGGCGGTTTTGGGCCTGGGCCGAGGTCTCAGGCTGCCGGTTCTCGCCGAAGGCGTTGAGACGGCCGAGGAACTCGCCTTCCTCACCGCTGAGGAATGCCAGGAAGTCCAAGGTTATTTTCTTGGCAGGCCTCAGTCGATTGACGCCTTCCAGGAGATCACCGGCGCCGCCGCCGAACCTATGCCGGCGCGGAAGAAGTCGAGCGGCGCCTGAGGCCCACAATCTATTGCCGCGCGGGCGCGAAAATCCGCAGGCGATGGCCGTCGGGATCGAGTACGACGCAGGTGTAGCCGAAATCCATGCGGGTCGGCTCCTGCGCGACCCGCGCGCCCTTCGCCCGCCACTCGGCGCACAGCGTCTCGACCGCGCGCTCGCTCGCGACCGGGAAGGCGATCTCCGCGCCTCCCGGCTTGCCCGCCGGCGGCTCGACGCCGTCGCGCCGCCACAGGCCGAGCGTGAGGTCGGGCGCGGCGGGCAGCATGGCGAAGGTCGGCGAGGACTCGGCCGCCTTGATACCGAGCGTTGCGGCGTAGAACGCCTCGCTCGCCGCGACGTTGTCGACATAGAGTAGGATGAATTTGACGTCGGTCATGGCTGGAACCTCTCTTGCTCGAGTGCGAGAGAGGTAACGCGGCGACGCGTCAGATTTTGTCAGCAGCGAATAGGGGTGGCTCAAGTCTGCGTGGCGCCCACCCATGTCATCCCCGCGCAAGCGGGGATCCAGCGTCGGTCGAGCGCGCGGCGGCGGAAAGACTGGGTTCCCGCTTGCGCGGGGTGACAGCGGCGCGCTCTACGCCTGCGCGGGCTCGGGGCCGAGAAAATAGGGTTCGACCGGGCCGGTGAACTTGATCGTCAGGGGGTTGCCGTGTCGGTCGAGCGTTTTGCCGACCGGCGCGCGAATCCAGCCTTCGCTGACGCAATATTCCTCGACGTCGGTGCGCTCGCGGCCCTTGAAGCGAATGCCGACGCCGCGCGCCAGAACCGCTTCGTTATAGAAGGGACTGTCGGGATCGACGCATAAGCGGTCGGGTGGCTGGTCGGTCACGGATGGGCCGCGCTCAGCCGGCGAGCGTCTTGACCCGCTTGGTCAGGCGCGAAATCTTGCGCGAGGCGGCGTTGCGATGAACGATGCCGTTCTGGGCGGCGCGGGCGAGCAACGGTTCGGCGTCGCGCAGCGCGGCGGCGGCGCCGGTCTGGTCCTTGGCCTCGATCGCCTCTTCGACCTTGCGCACAAAGGTGCGCATTTCGCTGCGGCGCATTTTGTTGACCGCGGTGCGGCGGGCGATCTTGCGGACGGCCTTCTGCGCCGACTTGGTGTTGGCCATGAACTCAGGTTCCTTCGCTGCGGGCGCGCCCGAAATGACGGCGCGCAGCCGCAAAATAAATAGGGCCGGGCGCCGCCCGGCCTCTTGAGCCGCGCTTATAAACGCAGGGCGCGCGCGGCGTCAACCGGTCAGCAGCGCGGTCAGCCACTCCCGTAACGGCGCGCCGGGGGCGCTCGCCAGTTTCAGCGCCATGGCGCAACTGACGATCACGATCAGCGGCCGGACCAGCCGCGCGCCCGCCTTCAGCGCCGAGCGGGCGCCGAGCCGCGCGCCGAGGAAAGCGCCGAGGCCGACCGCGAGGCCAGCGGCCAGCGCGATATGACCGGCAAAGGCGTAGACGACCAGCGCGCCGAAGTTGGAGCCGAAATTGGCGATCCGCGCCCCCGCCATCGCCGCCATCAAGCCGCAGCCGGCCAGCGCCATGAAGCCGATCATGTAGAACGAGCCGGCGCCGGGGCCGAACACCCCATCGTAAAAGCCGATGGCCGGCGCGACGGTGAGGGCGTAGAGGCGCGGGCTGAGCCGCGCCTGGCTGATCTCTTCGCTCATCGGCGGGGCGAAGGCGAAATAGAGCGCGACCGCGATCAGCACGAACGGCAGCGCGTCGATCAGCAGCGCACGCGGCGCATAGGGCAGCGCGAGCGCGCCCAGCGCCGAGCCGGCGAGCGCAGCAAGCGCCGGGGCGGCCATGGTCGTCAGGTCAATCTTGCCCGCTCTGGCGAAGGCGAGCGTCGCCGAACCGGAGCCAAAGACCGCGCCGAGCTTGTTGGTCGCGACCGCCGCGACCGGATCGAACCCCGCCAGCGCCAGCGCCGGCAAAGTGATGAGGCCGCCGCCCCCCGCGATCGCGTCGACGAAGCCGGAGACAAAGCCGGCAAAGGCAAGCAGCGCGAGCAGGGTGAGGGTCAAGGTCGCGGCCGCACAGGGCGAGGCCGTTGCGGCGGCGCCAGAGCTAGGCTGCTAGCTGGGCGGCGCGTCGAGCGCAAGCGGCTGGCCCGGCTGGGCCGCCGCCGCTGGCGTCGAAACGTTCGCGGGCGCGGCGAGCCGTGGATGCTTGGGCGAAGACTTGGGCTTGACGGCGCCAGTCTGCAGGTCGCGCCAGGAGTCGTTCTGCGCGATCATCTGCTTGATCGCGGTGACGTTGTCGCTCGCCGCCTGCGCGGACATGTCCTGCCGGCTGATCGTTTCCGCCTCGGCGAACTTGCCTTCGAGGGCGAGGATGAGGGCGAGGTTCTGCCGCATTCGCGCGTCGGCGCGCGGGCTGGCGCTCGCCTGACGCAGCGCCGTCTCGGCGTTGGGGAGATCCTTGGCCAGAGCGTATGACAGGCCGAGATTGGAGAGCACGGAAGGCTCGTCAGGCGCGATCTTCAGCGCGTCGCTATAGAATTTCTGCGCGCCTTGGTGGTCGCCGAGCCGGTCGGCGACCGACCCTTGCACCGACATGATCGTCCAGTCCGGACGCTCGGCGGTGTAGGAGCGGGCGAGCACTTCTTTGGCCTGTTCGAACTGGCCGGAATCGGCGAGCGCTTTGCCGTAGGCGCCGAGCACTTCGAAATCTTGCGGCGTCTTGACAGCCGCCGATTGCATCACCGCCGCCGCTTCGCTGTAGCGCGTCAAGGCGCGCAGCCCGCGCGCATAATTGATCGAGGCGATCTTGGCGCCGGGACTGGCGTCGTAACGCTTGCCCCAGTCCTCGGTGTAAGCGCGTAAGCCCGCGTCGTCGGTCGGCAGGGGCTGTGCGATCGAGGCGATCGATCCCGAAACATCGCCGAGATCGTGGCAACCAGCGAGCGGCGCGGCGCACAGAAGCAGGGCAGCGAGCGCGACGGCGCCCAAACGGGGGGAGGCGAACAGAGATTCGCTTGCAAGCGGCATGACGGGCCCAACGCTGACGGCCCTGCGAGCAATAAATCGTTAACCCTAATGCATGGTTAACAATCCAGGGGGGACTCGCGCACGGTCGCCCGGCGCCGCTATGCTCGCGCCTTCGCCGTCGCTTGAGGGATTTTTCGCTTGTCTCATCGCTTTGCGCCCCCCGATCCGGCCGCCGCGCCAGTATGGTTCGTCACGCCCGACTCCTGGCCTGGAATCCAGGCGGCGATCGGCCCGGCGGCGGCGCGCTTTGCCGCCGCCAGCGGCTTCGAGCCCAAGCCCGGGCGGTTGCAACTTCTCCCCGACGCCGAGGGGGCTCTGGCGGGGGCGCTGTTCGGACTTGCCGAGCGCGCCGCCAAGGGGCGCGATCCCTTCGCCGCCGGCCGCCTCGCCAACGCGCTACCCCCAGGAAATTATCGCTTCGCCAACGCGCCGCACGAGCCCGAACTTGCCGCGCTCGCCTTTCTGCTCGGCCTCTATCGTTTCGAGCGCTACCGCGCCGACGCGAGCGCGCGCCCGCAACTCGTTGCTCCCGAAGGCGTCGATGCGTCGCGGCTGGAAGCGATCGCGCGCGCTGTCGCGTTCGGGCGCGATCTGATCAACACGCCGGCCAACGATCTCGGGCCGAGCGCGCTCGAGCAGGAGGCGGCGCGGCTGGCCGGCGAATTCGGGGCCGAGTTCGAAGCGGTGTGCGGCGAGGATCTCATCGCCCGCAACCTGCCGCTGATTCACGCGGTCGGGCGCGCCGCCGCCGAACCGCCGCGCCTGGTCGACATCCGCTGGGGGCGCGTCGACGCGCCGAAGGTGACGCTGGTCGGCAAGGGCGTGGTCTTCGACACCGGCGGGCTCGACATCAAGCCGTCTGCCGGCATGTTGCTGATGAAGAAGGACATGGGCGGCGCTGCGGCGGCGCTGGCGCTCTCTCGGCTGATCATGGAGACGGGCCTCGACGTTCGGCTGCGCACGCTGATCCCGATCGTCGAGAACGCGATCTCCGCTTCGTCGTTTCGTCCGGGCGACGTGCTCAAGAGCCGCAAGGGTCTCACCGTCGAAATCGGCAACACCGACGCGGAAGGGCGGCTGATTCTCGCCGACGCGCTGGCGCTCGCCGAGGAGGAGGCGCCGGAGCTGCTGTTCGATTTCGCCACCTTGACCGGCGCGGCGCGCGTTGCGCTCGGCCCCGATCTGCCGCCCTTCTACACCGACGACGAGGCTCTGGCGGGGGAGATCGCCGCGAGCGCCGCGCGCGCCGCCGATCCGCTCTGGCGCATGCCGCTGTGGCGCCCGTACGAGACGATGCTGGACAGTGGAATCGCCGATCTCGACAACGCGGGGGGCGGGGGCTTCGCCGGTTCGCTGTCGGCGGCGCTGTTTCTCGCCCGCTTCGTCGATCCCGGCCGCTCGTGGGCCCATTTCGACATCTATGGCTGGAGCCCCAAGGCGCGCGCGCACGGCCCGCAGGGCGGCGAAGTGCAGGCTGCCCGGGCGATTTTCGCGTTGCTTGAGGCGCGTTATCGGCGCTAGACGACGAGAGTCGTCTCAGCGTTCGAGCGCGACGGCGTCGGCGAGCGCGGCGAGGTCGTCGGGTTGCGACGCGGCGGCGACGAAGCCGTAGCCGGCCCCGGTCCAGGCGATGGCGTTGAGCGCGCCGACGGCGCCGCGCCGCGCCGGCGCCGGGGCGATTTCATCGAGCGGCTCGATCATCAGCGCCGCCCGCCCGCCGCGCGAGTCCTCATAGACAAAGAACGCCGCCGTCCCGCGCGCGCCCGGCGTGATGCGGGCGCCCAGCAGATGCAGCCCTCGCGGCGCCGGCGGCGCGAGCGCTAGGCGCGGCCCAAGGCGGCGCGCGAGCACGGCATCGTCGGCGGCGAACTCGACCGGCAGCGGAGTCAAATCGCGCGCGGCGGCGAGTTCCGCTTCGAGCAGCGCCGCCGGGGGTTGCGGTCCGAAACTGGGCGGAGCGGCGACGAGCAGCGCCCCGGCGAGAGCCGCCAGCGCCAAGACGCCGCGCACGGCCGCGCCGGGAGAGTCTCGACGCCAGTCCGCGGCCGGCTGCGTTGGCGAACGCAGCACGCGCACATGGCCGAACTCGCGCGCGGCGCTCTCGGGGCGTCGCGCCGGTTCGCTGAGGCGGCGCACGCCGTTCTCGTTCGAAGCGCGGCCAAGATCGAGCGGGTCGCGCGCCGAGGCGCCGAAGGCGCAGCGAATTTCGCGGTTTTGCGCTTGCCACTGCGCGACTTCGCGGCGCAGTTCGGCGTCACCGCCAAGGCGCGTCTCGAAGGCGCGGCGCGCCGTCGGATCGAGGCAATTGTCGACGTAGGCGAGGGCCTCGGCGAGCGTTTCGGCCGGGTCCGCGCTGCCGGTCATTTGACGACGCGCAGATGGGCGCTTTGCGGCCAAAGGGCCGTGGCGTCGCGCGCGCTTCCGATCTGGACGGCAAGGCGCGCCCGGGCGCGGGCGAGGCGTCCGATGACCGCGGCGAGCGGCACGTCGAGCGCGGCCGCCGCCTCGCGATGGGTAAAGCCGGCGAGCACGACCAGCAGCAGCGTCTCGCGCAACTCGATCGGCAGGCTGCGCACGACGACCGCCGCCGAGCCGCAGGCGCGCCCACAGGGGGGAGATTCGATCCAGGCGCCGTCGTCTTCGGCGACGACCCGGCGGGCGTAGCGGCGATAAAGCCTTATGAATTGGGCGAAAGCGCGCACCCCAGCGGCGCGGCGCGCCTCGCATGGGGCCTCGATCAGCGTCAGCGACGCCTGGCGGAGCAATTTATCGACCAGCGCGGCGGCGGCGACATCGTCGAACACGAACCGGTCGTCGCGAACCAACGCAAGACCAAATCGCCGCAGGGCGCCAGCGTCGTCAAACCATTCTCGGCTTGGAGGCACCCGCGCCACCCGTAATTAACGGTTAACATTAATGACTTTATTCCGAACATGGGCCGCTTCCAAGGGTCCCGAGCGGCGGGCGCACATAATTTTCGAGTGACCCCGGCCGGCCCGGCCTCTTCCCTCGCGCCGCCGCCGAGGCTAAGGGATGGCCGTTCGGCGCCCGAAAAGAGGGCGGGGACGCGTGGATGGGTGAGGTCTCGATGGCGCAGCAGGATGGCTCGGTCGGTTCCGGCGAAGGCGTCATGCACGGAATGCGGGGGATTGTCTTCGGCGTCGCCAACAACCGCTCGATCGCGTGGGGCATCGCCAAGGCGGCGCGAGCGGCTGGCGCGGAGGTCGCGCTTACCTATCAGGGCGAGGCGCTGGAGAAGCGGGTCCGCCCGCTCGCCCAGGAACTTGGCGCGCCGGTGCTCGGCCATTGCGACGTCACCGACGGGGCCTCGATCGACGCGGTCTTCGCCGAAGCGACGCGGCTGTGGGGCGCGATCGATTTCGTCGTCCATTGCATCGCCTTCGCCGACAAGGACGAATTGACCGGCCGCTACGTCGACACGACCGAGGGCAATTTCACCAAGTCGCTGTCGATCTCCTGCTATTCCTTCACCGCGCTCGCCCAGCGGGCGGAAAAGATGATGCCCAATGGCGGCTCGCTATTGACCCTGACCTATTACGGCGCCGAGAAATGGATGCCGCACTACAATGTCATGGGCGTCGCCAAGGCGGCGCTGGAGGCGAGCGTGCGCTATCTCGCCGCGGACCTCGGCGAGAAGGCGATCCGCGTCAACGCGATCTCGGCGGGACCGATCAAGACCCTCGCTGCCTCGGGCATCGGCGACTTCCGCTACATCCTGCGCTGGAATGAGCTCAACGCGCCGCTGCGTCGCAGCGTCACGGCCGAAGAGGTCGGGCAGACGGCGGTCTATCTCTTGTCGCCGATGTCGCGCGGCGTCACTGGTGAGATCCTGCACGTCGACGCCGGTTATCATGTCGTCGGCATGAAGAACCCCGCGGCGCCGGATATTTCGATCGTCAAAGAGTAGCGCGAGCGCTACTCGTCGATCATCCAGAGAATAGCGTTCGCGCTACTTGGGGTAAGGGACTCGCAAGCCCGCTTCGCGCAGGCGGCGATGGATGTCGAAGTTCATTTCGCTGCGCACGCGCTCCGCCGTCACGACGTCGTCGACGAAACAGATCAATTCGAATTTCAGCGACCAGTCGCCGAAATCTTTCAGCAGCACCAGCGGCGCCGGGATCGTCAGCACCGAGTTCTTGCGCCTTGGCGGCGGCGATCAGAATCTCGCGCGCCGTGTCCGCGTCGCTCTCGTAGGCGATGTTGACGGTGATGAGGACGCGCCCGGTGCGGTCGGTGTGCATCCAGTTCTTCACCGGGCCGCCGACCAGCGTGGCGTTGGGCACGATCAGGATGCCGCGGTCGAAGGTCTCGATCTCGGTCGCGCGCGCGTTGATGCGACGCACGAAGCCCTGCTCGGCGCCCACGACGATCAAATCGCCGACGCGGATGCCACGCTCCCACAACAGGATCAGGCCGGAGACGAAATTGTTGGCGATCGACTGTAAGCCGAAGCCGATGCCGACCGACAGGGCGCCGGCGACGATCGCCAGCTTCTGCGAATCGACGCCGAGCTGAGCGCCGCTGATCAGCAATGCGACGAGGACGCCGACATAGCCGACGATGGTGCGGATCGAATTGCTGACGCCGGCGTCGAGGCGCGTGCGCGGCAGATAGCGCGCCGACAGCCAGTTCTGCAGGGCGCGGGTTGTCCCCATGCCGATCGCCAGCGCCGCGCCGGCAACCAGCAGCGAGGAAAGCGACAGCGTCAGACCGCCGATCTTGAAACCAAAATAGGCGTTGCGCAGGGTCGAGGCGAAGTCCTGCGAAACGTTCCAGCGCGCGAGGATCAACGCCACTCCGGCGATGATGACGACCAGCCGGGCGAATCCCTGGACCAGCACGACGATCTGTTCCAGCGCATCGCGCCTCAGCGCGATCGCGCTCATCAGGCCGCGTCCGAGCGCCGCGCCCGGCTTGAGCAAGGCTTCCGTCCCCTCCTGTATGACCGCGTCGAGGACGTAGAGCATGGCGATGACCATCGCCACTTCCATCGTCTGGTCGACGACATAGGTGGCGAAGGCGACGTAGCCGGCGAGCGTCGCGCCGAGGGTCAGCGCCGCCAGCGCCCAGGCCAAGGCCGCGCGCGCCGGCCCCCAGTCGGAGCGCCCCGCTCCGCCCGCGCTGGCCATTCGCCGCAGCGTTCCGGCCAGCAGCAACGCGGCGAGCGCCGAGCCCAGCGCCCGGCCGGCGACGGCGAGATTGAGCGAAGCGACAAGGTCGGCCGCCGGCTCAAGCAGCCGCTCGGCGGCAAGGATAACCGCGACGCCGAGCCACAGGCGCAGCAGCAGCGCGCTGGCGCGGTCGCTGAGATTGACCAGGCGCCAATTGGCGTTGCCAGGCGACAGCAGCCCACGCGCCACCGCATTGGCGATCGCAATCAGCCGCAACCCGTCCAGCGTCGCGTCGAGCGTCCCCTGGAGGCGGGGGTCGGAGATATCGAAGAAATCGAGCGCATAGGCGAAGACGCCGAGCCCGACCAGCGGCGCGGCGGCGAGCGCGGCGATCGTCCACAGGGCGGCGAGCGCGCGGCGGAAGCGGTCAGGCGCCGCGGCGCCGGGATCGCGGGCCAGCACCCGCCGCATGACCCAATGCAGCGGCGCCGCCAACGCGAGCAGCGCCAGCACCACGGCGAGAAAGCCAAGCCCCTCGGACAGGCTGAGGCGGGCGGAGAGGGCCTTGAACCAGTCGCTCACGCGACCGGCGAGCGCCCGCACATCGTCCGGCGCCTCGCGGGCCACGTCGACCCACAGCAGCGGGCTCACCACGCTCGAGGATTGCGCGAATGTCCGGCGCGCGAAGAGATCGCGCCGCGCCGCGCCGATGCGCGCGTCGATGTCGTCTATCTGCAACAGCATCGCCCGCGCCGAGCGCAGGTCGGCGTCGAGCGCGTCGTGCCGCTGCTTTTCGGTGGCGAGCTCCGGGCTCGCCGAATCGTTCGCCGCCGGGTCTTTCGATTTCGGCGTCAGCTCGGCGAGCCGCTTGGTCGAGGCTTCGAGGCGCGGCGCGAGGTCGACGACCACCGCTTGCAGATCGGTGGTCAGCGGATCGGCGGCAGCGCGCAGGCGCACAAGGTCGGGGTCGGCGAGATCGTCGGCCTTCAGCCCGGTTTCGATGTCGGCGATCGTCGCGCGAGCCGAATCGAGCGTCTGCTGGGTCGTATCGGCGCCGGCGGCGCGCGCCGGCGCCGCCACCAACAGCAGCGCAAGCAGCAGGGGAAGGGCGCGAAAGGCGGACAAGCGGCTCCTTGAGCATGATTCGACGATAGGCGGCGTCCGAGTGGCGCCCGAGCATGGCGATGTCGTGGCGGCGATTGTCAAACCCCGAGTTGGCGCGAACTGTTCACCTTGGGGCGGGAAAAAGGCTGCGCCTTCGGCCCGGTTTTGTTAAAGGAAACGACGAAAATAAGGAAAAAGCCGTGAATTCCAGCTCGCCCGCAAATCTTGGGCCGACCAACCTCGCGCCCGGCGCCGCCGTCCTCGAGGCGGGAGCGCGGGCGCTCGACTATTGCGTGGCGGCGGGATTTGCCCGCCTCGAGCCGCCAATCCTCCAGCCGGCCTCGGTGTTCCTCGACATGTCGGGCGAGGACATCCGCGGCCGCCTCTACCTCGCGACCGACGCCTCGGGCGCCGAGCTGTGCCTGCGGCCAGACTACACCGTGCCGGTGTGCCTCGCCTATCTCGCTTCGCCGGAGGCCGGACGGCTCGCTCAATACGCCTATCTCGGCCCGGTGTTCCGCGCCCGCCCCGGCCAGAGCGGCGAGATGATCCAGACCGGGCTCGAAAGCTATGGCCGCACCGATATCGAAGCCGCCGACGCGGAAATCCTCGGCCTCGCGCTCGAAGCGGCGGCGCTTGCCGGCGCTGGCCCGCTGAAGGTCAGGATCGGCGATGCGCGGCTGTTCGACAGCGCGCTGTCCGCGCTCGCGCTGCCCGAGCTATGGCTGCGCCGTATCCGCCGCGGCCTTGCGCGCGGCAAATCGCTTGAGGCGATCCTCGCCAATGGCGCCGGACAGGGAGCGCTCGCCCAGTCGGGCGTGCTGGCGGCGCTGGAGAGCGCCGACCACGCCGGCGCCAAGGCGCTGGTGGAAGATTTGCTGGCCATCGCCGGCATCGCGACGGTTGGCGGCAGAAGCGCTGGCGAAATCGCCGACCGCTTCCTCGAACAGGCCGCTCAGCGTTCACAGGCTCACGTCAGCCCCGAGCAGCAGGAGGCGATCCGTCGCTTTCTCGCGATCTCCGGCGATCCCGACACGTCTTCTCGCGCCTTGCGCGCCCTTGCCAAGGACGCGCGGCTCGATCTTGGCGCCGCGCTCGATTCCTTCGACCAGCGCGTCGGCTTTCTCGCCGCGCGCGGGTTGCGGATCGAAGACTTCGTCTACTCGGCGGCGTTCGTGCGCGATCTCGACTATTACACCGGCTTCGTCTTCGAGGCGGTCGATGCGGCCAATCCGGGCGCGCGGCCGGCGGTTGGCGGGGGTCGCTACGACGGGCTGGCGCGCCGGCTTGGCGCCTCATCCGACGTGCCGGCGGTCGGCGCGGCGATCTGGATCGACCGCCTGCCCGCCAAGGGAGCGCGCCCATGACGAGCGTGGACGCCGCCCCCGAGCAGACGCTGGTTCTCGCCGTGCCCTCCAAAGGGCGGCTGCAGGAGAACGCCGCCGCCTTTTTCGCTCGCGCCGGGCTGGAGCTGACGCAGGGGCGGGGGTCACGCGACTATCGCGGCGCGATCGCCGAACTGCCGGGCGTCGAAGTCGCCTTCCTCTCCGCTTCCGAAATCGTCGGCCAGCTCGCCGTCGGCGCCGCGCATTTCGGCGTCACTGGCGAGGATCTGGTGCGCGAGCAGGTGGCGCAGGCCGACGAGCGCCTCGTGCTGCTCGCGCCGCTCGGCTTCGGGCGCGCCAATGTCGTCGTCGCCGCGCCGCAGGCCTGGATCGACGTGCGCACGATGACCGATCTCGAAGACGTCGCGGCGCGTTACCGGGCGCGGCGGGGCGAGCGCATGCGGGTCGCGACCAAATACGTCAATCTGACACGGCGCTTCTTCGCCGAACACGGCGTCGCCGACTATCGCATCGTCGAAAGCCTTGGCGCCACCGAGGGCGCCCCGGCGGCGGGGGCGGCGGAGCTGATCGTCGACATCACGACGACCGGCGCGACCTTGGCGGCGAATGCGCTCAAGATTCTCGACGACGGGGTGATCCTGCGCTCGCAGGCGACGCTGGTCGCTTCGCCCCAGGCGCGCTGGACGACGGGCGCGCGCGCCGCGGCGCGGGCGATCCTGACCCGCATCGCCGCCGCCGAGGACGCGCGCAAATCGCGTGAGGTCCGCGCGCGGCTGCCGACCCCAGTCCACCTGATTGTCGAAGAGGCCTGCGCGCTGTTCGATGCGGCGCCCGCGCTCGGCGACGAGCCCGATCCCCATGGCTTCGTCGTCTTGCACTGCCCGCGCGCCAGGGCCGCCGAGCTTGCCGACTGGCTGCTCGGCCAGGGCGCGGTGAGGGTCAGCGTCGTCGCGCTCGAACAGGTCTTCGACGCCCGCAATCCGCTCTATGAGGCGCTGGAGGCGCGGATCGGCGGATCGGCCTGACGGGCCGCCCCGGTCGTCTTCCTTTGGCCGCAATTTTTCGTTCATTGCCCGAGCGTTCGTTGCACTTTTGGCGCGAGATGGGCTAGACGACGCAGGCTCTGGCCAGGGAATCCAGGAAACGTGCGTTATCTCTCCACGCGCGGCGAAGCGCCGCGGCTCGGGTTCCGCGACGCGATGCTGGCCGGCCTCGCTCGCGACGGCGGCCTCTATGCGCCCGAGCGCCTGACGAGAATCGAGCCCGCTGCAATCGCTGCGCTTTCCGGCCTGCCTTATGCTGAGGCGGCGACCCGGCTGGTCACGCCCTATGTCGGCGACGACTTCTCGGCCGACGAGCTCTCGGCCATCGCCAAGGACGCCTACGCCGGCTTCCGCCACGCGGCGACCGCGCCGCTGGTCGAGATCGACGACAATCTGTTTGTGCTCGAGCTGTTCCACGGGCCGACCCTCGCCTTCAAGGATTTCGCCATGCAATGGCTGGGGCGCGCGATGAACCGCGCTCTGGAGCGCGCTGGAACGCGCGCGACGATCCTTGGCGCGACCTCGGGCGACACTGGCGCTGCGGCGATCGAGGCCTTCGGCGGCCAGGCGCAGACCGACGTTTTCATCCTCTTTCCCAACGGGCGCGTCTCCGACGTGCAGCGGCGGCAGATGACGACGGTCGAACAGCCCAACGTGCATGCGCTGGCGATCGAGGGCGCGTTCGACGACTGCCAGGCGATCGTCAAGGCGCTGTTCAACGACCTGCCCTTGCGCGACGCGCTCAATCTCTCGGGCGTCAACTCGATCAACTGGGCGCGCATCCTTGCCCAAATGGTCTATTATTTCACCGCTGCAGTCGCGCTCGGCGCGCCAGAGCGCAAAGTCTCCTTCGCCGTGCCAACCGGCAATTTCGGCGATGTGCTCGCCGGCTATTACGCCAAGCACATGGGCCTGCCGATCGAGCGGCTGATCATCGCCACCAATGAGAACGACATCCTCGCCCGCGCGCTTGCGACCGGCCTCTACAAGCCGCTTGGCGTCAAGGCGACGCAGTCGCCCTCGATGGACATTCAGGTCTCCTCCAATTTCGAACGCCTGCTGTTCGACGCCTACGGCCGTGACGCGAGCGCGGTGCGGGCGGCAATGGGCGCGCTCAAGCAGGGCGGCGAATTCGCAATTGCTCCCGCGGCGCTGGCGACGATCCGGCGCGACTTCGACGCCGAGCGTGTCGACGAGAAGGAATGCGCGGACGAGATGGCGCGCGTCTATCGCGAGACCGGCTTCATCCTCGATCCCCACAGCGCGGTTGGCGTCCACGCGGCGCGCCGGGCGCTGGAGCGCGATCCCGCAACGCTGGTCGTCGCACTGGCGACCGCGCATCCAGCCAAATTCCCCGATGCGGTCGAACGCGCGGTCGGCGTGCGCCCTGCCCTGCCGACCCATCTTCGCGGCATCGAAACGCGCCGCGAACGCTTCACCGTGCTGCCCAATGACGCGGGCGCGGTGGCGAAGTTTGTGCGCGAGCGGGCGAGGGTCGCGGCGTGAGCGCACGACTGACGACATTGCCCTCGGGCCTGCGCATCGTTTCCGAGGCGAACCCGCAATTGCGCACCGCCGCGCTTGGCGCATTCGTCGCCGCAGGCTCGCGCCACGAGACGCGCGACGAACACGGCCTGTCTCATTTGCTCGAACACATGGCGTTCAAAGGCACCAACCGGCGCAGCGCGCTCGAGATCGCCGCAGCGATCGAGGACGCGGGCGGCGATCTCAATGCCGAGACCGGGATCGAGCAAACCGCCTATTTCGCTCGCGTGCTCGGCGACGACGTCGACATGGCGCTCGATGTCATCGCCGACATTCTCACCGACAGTCGCTTCGACGCCGAAGAGCTCGATCGCGAGAAGAGCGTCATCCTGCAGGAGATCGGCTCGGTCGACGACACGCCCGACGATCTGGTGTTCGACCTCTTCACCGCCGCCGCCTGGCCCGGGCAGCCGATCGGCCGGCCGATCCTGGGCACACGCGAGAGCGTCGGCGGCTTCGATCGCGGCGCGGTCGACGCTTATCTCAGGCGCCACTATCGCGCGGGCCAGGCGGTGGTCGCCGCCGCCGGCGCGGTCGATCACGATTCTTTGGTCGCTCGCGCCGAGGCGCTGCTCGCCAAGCTCGGCGCGGACCAGAGCGAGCCCGCGGCGCCAGCCGCTTATCGCGGCGGCGAAATTCTGGTGAAGAAGCGGCTCGAGCAGACCCATCTCGTCGTCGGCTTCGAGGGCCGCGCGATTCTCGCCAAGGACCACGACGCCGCCCATGTCTTCGCCGCAGCGGCGGGCGGGGGCATGTCGTCGCGGTTGTTTCAAGAGGTGCGCGAAAAGCGCGGCCTCGCCTATTCCATCTATGCCTTCCACTGGGGCTTTTCCGACTGCGGCCTGTTCGGCTTTTACGCCGGCTCGGCGCCCAAGGATGTCGGCGAAGTCGGGCGCGCCGCCCTCGATTGCCTTGCCGAGGCCGCCGACAGCCTCGATGCGAGCGAAGTCGAGCGCGCCAAGGCGCAACTGAAGGTGGCGACGCTGACCGCGCTAGAATCGCCCGCCGCGCGGGCGCAGCAGCTTGCGCGCCAGACGTTCGTCTACGGGGCGCCGCTGGCGCTCGACGACATGCTGGCGCGCATCGAGGCGATTGGCGTCGAGGACGTTCGCCAAGCCGGCGCAGCCATGCTTAAATCGCCCCCGACGGTCGCAGCGATCGGCGGCGTCGGCAAAGCTCTCGACGCGGCGGCGGTCGCAACACGACTTGGGGGAGGATGAGAGGCGGGCATGGCGCTCTTTCGTCTCGCCAGATCGACCGAGGCGCAGCTCCTGTTGCGTGGCGACGGTCTCTATTTGCGTCCCGCCGTTGGCGCCGACTACATCGCCTGGGCGCGGCTGCGCGAGCAGAGCCGCGCCTTTCTCACGCCCTGGGAACCGATTTGGCCGATCGACGATCTCACGCGCACCGCCTTCCGCCGCCGGCTGCGGCGCCAGGGCGAGGAAATGGCGCGCGACGAATCCTTCGCCTTTCTCATCTTCGACGCCACCTCCGACGAACTGCTCGGCGGTCTGACGCTTGGCGGCGTGCGGCGCGGCGTCTCGCAGGCGGCGACGCTCGGCTATTGGATGGGCGCGCCGCACGCGGGCCAGGGCCGCATGACGCGCGCGGTCGCTTCGGTCGCACGCTTTGGCTTCGGTTCGCTCCGGCTGCATCGCATCGAGGCGGCCTGCATCCCCGACAACGCGCCCTCGCTCGCCTTGCTCGAGCGCAATGGTTTCCGCCGCGAGGGCTTCGCCCGCGCCTATCTGAAGATCAACGACGCCTGGCGCGATCACATCCTGCTCGCGTTGCTCGAAGGCGAGGCGAAGCAGTTTGATTGACGTCGTGACGCGCTCCGCTTCCGCGCCTTCGCTCGTTTCGCGCCGCCGCCGGCCGCGGCGCGCGCTTGCGCTGATCGCCGCCCTCGCCTGGCTCGGCTTTGGCGCGCACGCGGCGCTGGCGGTGCAGTCGGTGCGCGTGTCGCCCGACGCCGATGCGATCGACCTCACCGGCGCGGTCGAGCATTACGGCGCCCAGGGCGACAAGATTCAGGTGTCGACCGCGCCCGGCGCCGACGGCATCGTGCGGCGCATCGAAGTCAGCGCGCTCGAAGCGGGCGCGCAGCCGGCGTGGATCGTCTTCGCGCTCACCAACGATTCGGACGAGCAGCTTACGCGCCTGGTCGTCGCGCCCCATTTCCGCTTCGTCGGCTCGGGCGTCGTGTGGCCGGACCTTGGTTCCTCGCGCATCACCGCGATCACCGCCAGCCAGGGCAATCCGCCCGATCGCGAGGACCAGCTCGACGCCGACGTGTTCCGCGTCACGCTCGATCCTGGCGCCACCGTCACCTATGTCGCCGAGCTGCGCACGCCCTCGCTGCCGCAGCTCTATCTGTGGGAGCCCGACGCGTTCAAGGACAAGGGCGCCAGCCTCACGCTCTATCAGGGCATCCTCATCGGCATCGCCGGTCTGCTGGCGCTGTTCCTCACCATCGTCTTCGTCGTGCGCGGCGCGCTGGTCTTTCCCGCCGCCGCGGCGCTCGCCTGGGCGGTGTTCGCCTATGTCTGCATCGACTTCGGCTTCTGGCGCAAAATCTTCGGCTTCGACGACGAGGCCGAGCGGGTGTGGCGCGCCGGCGTCGAGGCGACGATCGGCGCGACGCTGATCATCTTCCTCTTCGCCTATCTCAACTTGCGCCGCTGGCACGTGCGCTTCCTGCACATCGGGCTGGTCTGGCTGCTGTTGATGGCGCGCGGTGGTCGGCCTGTCGGTCTACAATGCGCCGGTCGCCGCCGGCGTTGCGCGCATCTCGATCGCCACCGTCGCCGCGATCGGCTTCCTGCTGATCCTGTCGATGGCGGCGCGCGGTTCGGACCGGGCGGTGATGCTGATCCCGACCTGGTTCTTGCTGGTGCGTGTGGGTCGTCGCGGCCGGCGCGGCGACGCTCGGCGCGCTGACCAACGACCTCGCCGCGCCGGGCCTGATCGGCGGTCTGGTGCTGATCGTCATGCTGATCGGCTTCACGATCATGCAGAGCGCCTTCTCGTCGGTCGGAGCGACCGCGACCAGGCGGAGCGGACGCCGAGCGGCGCGCGCTGGCGATGACCGGCTGCGGCGACGCGATCTTCGACTGGAACGTCGTCGCCGACCAGATCTATGTCAGCCGCCGACGTCGAGGCTCAGCTCGGCCTCAAGCGCGGCGCGCTGGAAGGGCCGGCCGCGTCGTGGCTCGACATCCTCCATCCGCTCGACCGCGATCGCTATTCAGCGGCGCTCGAGGGCGTATTGCACGCAGCGCTCGGGGCGCATCAGCCACGACATCAGGCTGCGCGGCGCCGACAGCCACTACCACAGCTTCATCCTCAAGGCGCGCCCGGTCGTCAACGCCGAGGGCGAGGTGGTGCGGGTCATCGGCGCGCTCTCCGACGTCACCGAGACCAAGGCGGCCGAGGAGCGCATTCTTCACGACGCGATCCACGACAATCTGACCGGCCTGCCCAATCGCGAGCTGTTCTTCGACCGGCTCGGCGCCGCGATCATCCAGGTGGAGCGGCCCGGCGCGCCGACGCCGGCGGTGCTGGCGGTCGACATCGATCGCTTCAAGGACATCAACGACGCGCTCGGCATGGCGTTCGGCGATTCGGCGCTGCTTGACGGTGGCGCGGCGGCTCGGGCGCGAGCTCAGGCCCGGCGACACGCTGGCGCGCATCGGCGGCGATCAGTTCGGCGTCATCGTCATGTTCGACGACGTCGCGAACGATCTCCCAAGGTTTGTCGAATCGCTGCGCGCGATGATGAGCGGCGCCGATCAGTTTCGGCGATCGCGAGGTGGCGCTGACCGTCTCGATCGGCGTCGTCGGCTTCGATCGCGCGCTGCATAAGCAGGCGAGCGACTTGCTCTCCGACGCGGAAGTCGCCTTGTCCAACGCCAAGAAGTCGGGCGGCGACTGCGCGGAAACCTTCGCCGTGCGGATGCGGGCGACCCGCTCCGATCGCCAGTCGCTCGCTCACGATCTGCGCCACGCGCTCGACCGCGGCGAGATCAGCGTGATGTTCCAGCCGATCGTGCGCCTCGAGGACCGCACCGTCGCCGGTTTCGAGGCCCTGCCGCGCTGGCGCCATCCGCGCTTCGGCCTGCTCGGACCGAGCGATTTTTATTCGCTCGCCGACGCCAATGATTCCTTGGTCGAGATCGGCGTCTTTGCGATCGAGACCACGGCGCGCGAGCTGGCGGCCTGGCAAAAGGCGCTCGAAGTGACGCCGCCGATTTTCGCCAGCATCAACGTGTCGGCCAAGCAATTGCTCGGCCACGATCTGCTTAGCGACGTGCGCACCGCGCTCAATCGCCACTACGTGCTGCGCGGCACGCTAAAGCTCGAATTGACCGAGAATCTGGTGATGGAGAATCCCGAATATGCCGCTGCAGCTCCTCCAGCGCGTGCGCGAGCTTGGCGCGGGTCTCGCGCTCGACGATTTCGGCGCCGGCTACACGTCGCTGAGCCATCTCCAACGCTACCGCTTCGACACGCTCAAGATCGACCCCTCGCTGGTCAAGCCGAACGGGGCGGGCGGGCGCCCGGCGATCCTGCGCTCGGTGATCGTCATGGCGCATGACCTCGGCATGGACGTCATCACCGAAGGGGCGGAGACCGAATCGGACGCGGTCGAATTGTCGCAGCTTGGCTGCGAATTCGCGCAGGGCTACGCTTTCGGCGAGCCGATGAGCGCCACTGCGGCGCGCAGGCTTATGGGCGCCGAGCCGCTCTAGGCGGTAAGAGGCCTGTGAACAGCGGGGAGAAGCGCCAAGCCTCCTTGCCAAGTCTTCGTGGCGGGCCAATCTCAAAGCTCAATGAAATTCGCAACCGATTTTCTCGACGAAATCCGCGCCCGGATCCCGGTGTCGCAGGTCGTGGGCGCGCGCGTGAAATTGCGCAAGACCGGCCGCGAGTTCTCCGGCCTGTCGCCGTTCAACGCCGAGCGGACGCCCTCATTCTACGGTCAACGACCAGAAGGGATTTTATCACGACTTTTCCTCGGGCAAGCACGGCGACATCTTCACCTTCCTGATGGAGACGGAGGGGCTGAGCTTCCCCGAAGCGGTCGAGCGGCTGGCGGGCGCGGCGGGCGTGCCGATGCCCGCGCGCACCCGCGAAGGCGAAGAGCGCGAGCAAAAGCGCGCCAGCCTGCACGAAGTGCTGGCGCTGGCCGCCAAAATCTTCGAAACGAGACTGCACGAGCCGGTCGGCGCCAAGGCGCGCGGCTATCTCGCCAATCGCCGGCTCGAGCCGGCGACGCAGCGGCTGTTTGGCCTTGGCTATTCGACGCCCGACCGCTTCGGCGTACGTGAAGCGCTAGCGGCGCAGGGCGTCGACGCGCCGCAAATGATCGAAGCCGGCATGCTGGTTCATGGCGAGGGGATCGCCGTCCCCTACGATCGGTTCCGTGACCGCGTGATGTTCCCGATCCACGATCGTTCCGGGCGGATCGTCGCCTTCGGCGGGCGCGCGCTCGAGCCCGGCGCCAAGGCGAAGTACCTCAATTCCCCGGAGGGCGAGCTCTTTCACAAGGGCGCGCTGCTCTACAACCACCATCGCGCTCGCAAAGCGGCCCATGACCGCGGCGAGTTGGTGGTCGTCGAAGGCTATGTCGACGTCATCGCCATGACCCAGGCCGGTTTCCCGCACACGGTCGCGCCGATGGGCACCGCGCTGACCGAAGAGCAATGCGCGCTGCTGTGGACCATGGCCGAGGAGCCGATCCTGTGCTTCGACGGCGACAAGGCGGGGCGCAAGGCGGCGTATCGCGCGATCGATCTCGCGCTGCCGCTGATCGCGCCGGGCAAGAGCCTGCGCTTCGCGCTTCTGCCCGAGGGCCAGGACCCCGACGATCTTCTGCGCTCGGGCGGCGCGCCGGCGATGAGCGAGGCGCTCGGGCGCACGCAGCCGCTGGCCGAAATGCTGTTTGGCCGCGAGACCGAGGATCATGTCTTCGATACGCCCGAAAAGCGCGCCGCGCTGGAGCGGCGGCTGCGCGAGCTGGTCGGCCAAATCCATGACGACACGCTGCGCCGCCACTACGGCCTCGACATGGAGCGCCGCCTGAACGATTTCCTCGGCCTCGGCGCCCCCGCAAACGGGCGGCCGGAGCGGCGCGAGCGTTCCCCCCGGAGCGGGCGCAAGTTTGCCTTCGCCGATGCCGGTCCCCGGGTCGGGATCGCCGGTTCTGCGCTCCCCGCCACGGCCCGGCGTCTTGGCGGCCGGGCGCGCGAGGCGCCGCGCGAAATCGCCATTCTGGCGGTCCTCATCGGCCATCCTGAATTGATCGAGCGGCGGGTCGAGGAAATGGCCGGGCTCGAACTCGCCAATCCGGCGCTTTCCGCCTTCCGCGATCGGCTGCTCAGCCTGCCGGGCGAGGCCTTCGCTTCGGCCGAGAGCCTCACGGACGCGCTGGCGGAAGCGCGGGCTTGGTCGCGGAGCGCGAACGCATTCTTGGCGCTCGCCGCCGGCATGGCCAATTGGTGGTGCCTGCGCGCCGAAGCGGAAGTCTCGGACGCCGAACACGTTTTGCGGCAAACTCTGGCCTTGCAACGAAGTTCTGGGACGCTAAATAGAGAGCTGAAACTGGCGGAACAGGCGCTGGCCGCCGATCCGACCGAGCAGAATCTCGCGCGACTGCTGGACATCAAAGCGAATTTGGCCGATTTGGCGAACGCCGAAGCGGCGATCGAAGGCTTTGGCAGCCTGTCGGGGCGGGGCGCGAGCCCGCTCTAGCCGCGTAGCGGCGTCCAGTTTCGTGGTTAACGCCAGGTTAGGCGCGGCAGGTTAGGCGAGGATGGCGAATTTGGCCGATGCGGCGAATCGGGCGACGAAGCGGTCCAGCGTCTCTAGTGGCGAGGGACGGCAGTCCCGTGCGCGGCCCGCGCGGGAACGGTTAGGAGAGGCCGATATGGCGAGAAACGAAGAGCAGAAGGCCGAAGGCGAAGCGGTGGTCGCGGAAGCCGCGGACGGCCCGCTGCTCGACCTCACCGACGCCGCCGTCAAGCGGATGATCAAGATCGCCAAGAAGCGCGGCTGGGTCACCCAGGACGAGCTCAACGCGGTGCTGCCTTCGGAAGAGATTTCGTCCGATCAGATCGAAGACATGAATTCGATGCTCAGCGAGATGGGCATCAATGTCGTCGAGACCGAGGACGCCGAAGAGGCCGAGAAGGAACCCGAGGCGACCCCCGAAGAGGAAGAGGCCGAGCCCGGCAGCGAAGTCGTCGAGACCTCGCGCACCACTGCTGTGGCGACGCGCACCACCGAGCCGGTCGAGCGCACCGACGATCCGGTGCGCATGTATCTGCGCGAGATGGGCTCGGTCGAGCTCCTGTCGCGTGAGGGCGAAATCGCCATCGCCAAGCGCATCGAGGCGGGACGCGAGGCGATGATCGCGGGCCTATGCGAGAGCCCGCTCACCTTTCAGGCGATCATCATCTGGCGCGACGAACTCAACGACGCCAAGATTCTGCTGCGCGACATCATCGATCTCGAGGCGACCTACGCCGGCCCCGACGGCAAGAAGCAGCCCAAGGTCGACATGACGGCGCCGGGCGCCGCCGAGGCGGTCGCCGCTGCGGCTGCCGCCGCTGCCGCCGCCGCTGCTGCTGTCGCGGCGGTTCGCGCGGCGCCGGCGACCGCGCCGCAGTCGCCGCCCGCCGGCTTTGACGGCGAATCCGCGCCGACGGCCGAAGGTTTC
This sequence comes from uncultured Alphaproteobacteria bacterium, assembly GCA_963835215.1. Taxonomy (GTDB): domain Bacteria; phylum Pseudomonadota; class Alphaproteobacteria; order Rhizobiales; family Beijerinckiaceae; genus Roseiarcus. The sequence continues at coordinate 929,380 of CAWIES010000002.1, forward strand.
GACGACGACGACGATCTGGAAAATTCGGTCTCGCTCTCGGCGATGGAGGCCGAGCTCAAGCCGAAAGTGCTGGAGACGTTCGACCGCATCGCCGACGCCTACAAGAAGCTGCGTCGCTTGCAGGACCAGAACGTCGCCAACAAGCTGCAGAACGAGTCGCTGTCGCCGGCGCAGGAGCGCAAATACAAGGCGCTGAAGAAGGACATCGTCGCCGACGTCAAGTCGCTCGCGCTTAACCAGAACCGCATCGATGCGCTGGTCGAGCAGCTCTACGACATCAACAAGCGGCTGATCGGCCTCGACGTCAAACTGATGCGGCTCGCCGAATCGCACCGCGTGTCGCGCGAGGACTTCATCAAGAATTACCACAATTCGGAGCTCGATCCGAAGTGGCTGCTGCGCGTCTCCAAGCTCGGCACGCGCGGCTGGAAAGACTTCGTCGCCAAGGACAAGAACCAGATCAAGGAAAACCGCTCCGAGATCCAGGCGCTCGCCACCGAGACCGGGCTCGAGATCCAGGAATTCCGCAAGCTCGTCCAGATGGTGCAGAAGGGCGAGCGCGAAGCGCGCCAGGCCAAGAAGGAAATGGTCGAGGCGAACCTGCGCCTCGTCATCTCGATCGCCAAGAAATACACCAACCGCGGCTTGCAGTTCCTCGATCTGATTCAGGAAGGCAACATTGGCCTGATGAAGGCGGTCGACAAGTTCGAGTACCGACGCGGCTACAAGTTCTCGACCTACGCGACCTGGTGGATTCGTCAGGCGATCACGCGCTCGATCGCCGATCAGGCGCGAACAATCCGCATCCCCGTGCACATGATCGAGACGATCAACAAAATCGTGCGCACCAGCCGCCAGATGCTGCACGAGATCGGCCGCGAGCCGACGCCCGAGGAGCTCTCGGAAAAGCTCGCCATGCCGCTCGAAAAAGTGCGCAAGGTTCTGAAGATCGCCAAGGAGCCGATCAGCCTCGAGACGCCGATCGGCGACGAGGAGGACAGTCACCTCGGCGATTTCATCGAGGACAAGAATGCGATTCTGCCGATCGACGCGGCGATCCAGAGCAATCTGCGCGAGACGACGACGCGGGTGCTGGCGTCCCTCACCCCGCGCGAAGAGCGCGTGCTGCGCATGCGCTTTGGCATCGGCATGAACACCGACCACACGCTCGAGGAAGTCGGACAGCAGTTCTCGGTGACGAGAGAGCGCATTCGTCAGATCGAGGCGAAAGCGCTGCGCAAGCTCAAGCACCCGAGCCGGTCAAGGAAGCTGCGGAGCTTCTTGGACAACTGAGGGCGGGTGGCGCGCACGGAATCAAGAAGGGGAGCGATGCTCCCCTTTTTCATGTGCGCGCGATTGGCGCTCTTTTCCCCGTCGTGGCCGGGCGTTAGCGGCGCAAGGCTTAGCGCCGGACTATTGCGCGGGAAGCGCGGCGAGGGCGGAACGGTCGTCGAAGATAGCGCGGTCGTTGCGGTTGGCGACGTCGGGCTGGCGCGCCAGCGGCTTCATACCGATGTAGATCTCAGCCGGAGCGGCGTCGGCGGCCTTGGCCTCGGCGGGCTTGACCATGGCGGCGTCCAAACCGCTGACGGCGTGGAGCCCCTGATAGAGCGAGCCGACCAGCTCTTCATCGGCTCCGTCAATCTGCACGCCGACGCGCGGATGTGCGTTGGCGTTGAGCTGTCCGATGTTGTTGACCACGATGACATGGGCGTCGATCAGCGACTGGCGGATTTGTTCGGCGAGCGCGCCGCCCTCGAGATCGAAGCCATAGGACCATAGAGTCACCGAGCGACCCGAATAGGGCGCCAGCGCCGCGACGACGTCGTGGGCCTGCTCGCCGGTCAATTGCCGCGGCTGAACCTGCTCGGCAAGCGACAGGTTCTTGCGCTGCAGTCTCGCCGCTTCGATGTTGAGGGTGGCGACGCGCTCGAGCGCCTCGGACGTGTCCTTGCGCGCCTGGGCGGCCTGCATCTCAAGGACCGAGGCGCGCCATTCGGACTGCGAGTCGCGAATGCCGGCCGCGCGCCATTGCAGGACCAGGAAGAAAATCGCGGCGCAGGCGCCGATCGCCGTGACGGCGCCGGCGGCGAGCAGGCCCGCCGAGGAGATCGAATACCAATATTCCGCCCATCCCGACATGCTCGGCGAAGCAGGCGGAGACCAGGACACTTGCGGCGACCAGGGCGCTTGGCTTTGAATGGTCATGGCGATCACTTGTGCGAGAGTTGCGGGGTTGTTCACGATCCGGTGGGCTTGGCGGCGACCTGCTTGAGCGACTGCGGATTGGCTTGCGCGGCTTCGAGCAGGATATCCGTGCTGCTAAGCTTCTCGGCCTGCGTGTGCTTGCCTTCGAGCGAGAGGATCAGCGCGAGATTGTTGCGCACCCGCACGTCGGCGTCCGGGCTGGCCGCCGCTTCGCGCAGGGTCGCCTCGGCTTGCTTCAGGTCCTTGGTCAGCGCGTAGGACAGGCCAAGGTTGTTGAGAATGTTCGCTTCGCCCGGCGCGATCTTGAGCGCGGCGGAATAAAATTGCCGCGCGCCATCATGGTCGCCCATCAGGTCATCGACCGCGCCTTGCACCGACATGATTGTCCAGTCGGGGCGATCGTCGGGATAGGCGCGCGTCAGCACGTCTTTGGCCTGGCCCAGTTGGCCGGAGTCGGCGAGCGCCTTGCCATAGGCGCCGAGCACTTCGTAGTCCTGCGGCGACTTGACCGCCGCCGCTCGCATGACCGCCGCCGCTTCGCTGTAGCGCGTCATTGCGCGCAGGCCCTTGGCGTAATTGATCGAAGCGGTCTTTTCGCCGGGGTCCGCGTCGTATTTCTTGCCCCACTCGTCCGTGTAAGTGCGCATCTGGGCTTCGTCGCCTGACGGCGCCGCGATCGCCGGCGCCGCGACCGGGTCGGTTAGGCCCAAAGTTTGCTCGCAGCCCGCAAGCGGCGCTGCCCCAGCGGCAAGCGCGACAAGGGTGATGCGGCTGAGCCAATTCCGTATATGGTTGACGCTGGTGACAGGCAACATGGTAACACTCGTTAACGGCATTTCCATAAGAGACGATAAGCTTACTCCTTGAGAGAAGCGCAAATAATACTGCCAAAATTTTATTGATATTCGCGTACTACTGAACTCTGCTTAAGTTCAGTACAATTGCGCGGAAACAATTGAGCCGCCGTCAATCGCCAATCGCCGGGCGCGGTCGGCGCAGCTCAGCTATGAAGGCCTGGCGCCTCGTGGCCGGTGCGCGCCACATATTCAGTGTAGCCGCCGGCATAGCGGTGAATGCCCTCGGGCGTCAGCTCCAGCACGCGATTGGACAGCGCGGCGAGAAAGCGCCGGTCGTGCGAGACGAACAGCATCGCGCCTTCGTATTGCGACAGCGCCGCGATCAGCATTTCCTTGGTCATCAGGTCGAGATGGTTGGTCGGCTCGTCGAGCACGAGGAAGTTCGGCGGGTCGTAAAGCATCTGCGCCATCACCAGGCGCGCCTTCTCGCCGCCCGACAGCACGCGGCATTTCTTCTCGACGTCGTCGCCGGAAAAGCCGAAGCAGCCGGCGAGCGAGCGCAGCGAACCCTGGCCCGCCTGGGGAAACGCGTCTTCCAGCGACTGGAACACGGTGCGCTCGCCGTCGAGCAGGTCCATTGCGTGCTGCGCGAAATAGCCCATCTTGACGCTGGCGCCGATGGCGATGTCGCCCTCGTCCGGCTTGGCCGCGCCCGCGATCAGCTTCAGCAAGGTCGATTTGCCCGCGCCATTGACGCCCATGACGCACCAGCGTTCCTTGCGGCGCACCTGGAAGTCGAGCGCCTCGTAAATGCTGCGCGCGCCGTATCGCTTGCCGACCGCCGTCAGGCTCGCGACGTCCTCGCCGCTGCGCGGCGCGGGGGGAAATTCGAACAGGATGGTCTGGCGGCGGCGCGGGGGCTCGACTCGCTCGATCTTGTCGAGCTTCTTGACGCGGCTCTGCACCTGCGCCGCATGAGAGGCGCGCGCCTTGAAGCGCTCGATGAACTTGATCTCCTTGGCGAGCATCGCCTGCTGGCGCTCGAACTGGGCCTGTTGCTGTTTCTCGCCCTGCGCGCGCTGCTGCTCATAGAATTCATAGTCGCCCGAATAGCTGGTCAGCGAGCCGCCGTCGATTTCGACGATCTTGTTGACGATGCGGTTCATGAACTCGCGGTCGTGCGAGGTCATCAGCAGCGCGCCGTCGTAGCCCTTGAGGAACGACTCCAGCCAGATCAGGCTTTCGAGATCGAGATGGTTGCTTGGTTCGTCGAGCAACATCGCGTCGGGGCGCATCAGCAGGATGCGGGCGAGCGCGACGCGCATCTTCCAGCCGCCCGACAGCTTGGCGACATCGCCGTCCATCATCTCCTCGGTGAAGCTGAGACCAGCGAGCACTTCGCGCGCCTTCCCTTCGAGCGCATAGCCGCCGAGCTCTTCGAAGCGATGCTGCGCTTCGCCGTAACGCTCGATGATCGCCTCCATCTCGTCAGCTTTCGCCGGATCGGCCATAGCGGCTTCGAGCTCGGCGAGTTCGGCCGCCACCGCGCTCACCGGGCCGGCGCCATCCATCACCTCAGCGACGGCGCTGCGTCCCGCCATCTCGCCGACGTCCTGGCTGAAGTAGCCAATGATGAGGCCGCGTTCGGTCGACACCTGGCCTTCGTCCGGCTGCTCCTCGCCGCTGATCATGCGGAACAGCGTCGTCTTGCCCGCCCCGTTGGGACCGACAAGGCCGACCTTCTCCCCCTTCTGGATCGTCGCCGAGGCTTCGATGAACAGGAGGTGCTGGCCGTTTTGCTTGGAGATGTTTTCAAGACGAATCATGCGCGCGGGCCCGAAAAAATTTGTCTAGCCCTTATGCGATACGGCGCGTCGGTGAAAGAGCGATTGGTCTTTCTCGCGAATTCGCGCCGCCGTCGTCAGACGGCGGGCGCGATGAGGTTAGTCGGGCCGGCGGGGTCGGCCCAATCAGCGCTGTCCGCCCGAGACGGTGATCCGTTCGCCAGTCACCCAGGCCGAGCGCTCGGACGCCAGGAAGGCGGCGATCTGGGCGATGTCGTCCGGGCGACCGATGCGCCCCATCGGCAGGCCGGCGCCGATCGCCGTTGCGGCGCTCTCGTCGACTCCCAGTGACGCCAGGCCTTCAGTCGCCGTCATACCCGGCGCGACAACGTTGACGCGAATTTTGCGCCCCGCCAGTTCCATGGCGAGCGCCTTGGTCACGGCGTCGACGGCGCTCTTGGAGGCGGAGTAGACGACGGAGTTTGGGACCGGATTGACGCTCGCGATCGAGCTGAGATTGATGACGCTGCCGCCATCGCCGCCGAAGTAAGGCAGCGCTTCGCGAGTGGCCAGGATCGCGCCGAGGACGTTGGTGTCGAACTGCCTGTGGAAGCTCGCCTCGGTCACCTGCTCGAGGGGGGCGAATTCGAAAACGCCGGCATTGTTGACAAGGACATCGAGCCTGCCGAACGCACTCTTCGCCGCTTCGAACAGGCGCTTCAGGTCGGCGCTTTTCGCCACGTCGGCCTGAACGGCAATCGCCTTGCCGCCGGCCCCGAGGATCGCCGCGACCACCTCGTCCGCGCCGCCTTTGCTCGAAGCGTAGTTGACGACGACTGCGGCTCCATCGGCGGCGAGCCGCTTGGCGATCTGCGCACCAATTCCCTTCGAAGCGCCGGTGACGACGGCGACCTTTCCGCTCAGTTCTTTCATAGTCATTCTCCGTCGAACCCGGTGGAGCGCCGGGATGGCCGCTCCATCGGCCACAGAGATAATTGATGCTTTGGAAGGCGGTATTGTCGCCTCATCTATAACATATATAATCTCAATGCATGAATGATCGTCTTAACCAACTGTCGCTCTTTGTCCGGACGGTCGAGACGGGGAGTTTCTCGAAAACCGCGCGCGAATTTGGGCTGTCCCAACCCGCCGTCTCGCGGGCCGTCGCGGCGCTGGAAACCCGGCTCGGCGTCACCTTGCTTCACCGAACGACGCGCCGGGTCGTCGCGAGCGATATTGGCCAGGCGCTGGCGCTGAGCGCTCGCGAGGCGCTTGCGGCGGTCGATGACGCCGAGAACGCCGTGCGTGGAGCGGACCGATTGTCGGGGGTTCTGCGGGTCAGCTTGCCGACCGCGTTCGGGGTGCGACAAGTCATCCCCCGCCTTCCCAGCTTCCTGGCGCTGCAGCCGGACCTGCGAGTCGAATTGTTGATGTCGGATCGCTTCGACGATCTCGTCGCCGAAGGCGTGGATCTCGCGCTCCGTTTGGGCAATCAGCCCGATTCCCCCTTTCTGACGCGCAAGCTGGCGAGCTCGCCGCGGGCCGTTGTCGCGTCGCCCGACTATCTGCAACGCCGAGGCGTTCCGCTCGCCGTCGCGGATCTGGCGAACCACGACTGCCTGGGCGGCCCCGGCGATTCCGATCACCCGGTCTGGACGTTTCGGCGCGCCGGCAAGCCGGAGACGGCGTCGGTCGATGTTCGCATCCGCACTGGCTCAGGCGCCGGCTTGGTCGCTTGCGCCGTCGCAGGTCTCGGCGTCGCCATCGCCTCGCTCTGGATGTGCGGCCAGGAGTTGCGCGAGGGCCGGCTCGCGCGAATTCTCGACGATTGCTTGGTCGAGCCGATCGACGCCTATGTCGTGTTTTCGTCCGGCCAGCGCCCGTCACGCAAGGCGCGCGCATTCAGCGACTACCTTTCGGCGGCGCTCAACGCCAAGCCGTGAGCCTCGCCGCCGTTAGTCCTCGAACCGCTCGCCGATGCCGAGCGCGCTTTGCGGCGCGATCGACGCGTCGGGCGCCTGGGCCGGACCGCCGGAGTCGCGGAAGCGATTGACGATCGGATAGCGGCGGTCGCGGCCGAAGTTCTTCGGCCCGACCTTCACGCCCGGCGCCGACTGGCGGCGCTTGTATTCGGCGAGATAGAGCAGCCGCTCCACCCTGCGTACGGTGTCGCGATCATAGCCGTCGGCGACGATGTCGGCGACGCGCATTTCCTTCTCGACTAGTCGCAGCAGGATGCCATCGAGAACCGGATAGGGCGGCAGCGAATCCTCGTCCTTCTGGTCCTCGCGCAATTCGGCCGAGGGCGGGCGGGCGATGATCGCGGGGGGAATGACGATTCCATCGGGCCCGCGGGCGCCGATCGGCCTCCAGCGGTTGCGCAAGGCTGAGAGACGGAACACCTCCATCTTGTAGAGGTCCTTGATCGGATTGAAACCGCCGTTCATGTCGCCGTAGAGCGTCGCGTAGCCGACCGACATTTCCGACTTGTTGCCGGTCGTCACCACCATCGAACCGAACTTGTTGGAGATCGACATCAGGATCAGGCCGCGGGCGCGGCTCTGGACGTTCTCTTCGGTGATGTCGCGCGCCCGGCCGGTGAACATTGGCGCCAGCGTGTGCTCAGCGCCTTCGACGACTTCGGCGATTGGCGCGATGTCGTAGCGCACGCCGAGCGCCTGTGCGCACGCCGCCGCATCGCGCAGCGAGATGTCAGACGTGAAGCGATAGGGCAGCATCACCGCATGGACGCGTTCGGCGCCGAGCGCGTCGACCGCCATCGCCGCGCATAAAGCAGAATCGATGCCGCCCGAGAGGCCGAGGACGACGCCGGGAAAGCGGTTGTTGTCGACGTAGTCGCGCAGGCCCATGACGCAGGCGGCGTAATCGGCCTCGTCGCCCTGTTCGACTGTCTCGTTCGGCGCCTCGATGCAGCGCCAACCGCCGGCGCCGCGCGTCCACACGGTGCGCGCGACGCAAGCGCGGAAGGCGGGAAGCTGGGCCGCGAGCGCGCCGTCGGAATTGACGATGAAGGAAGCGCCCTCGAACGCCAGCTCGTCCTGGCCGCCAACCTGGTTGAGATAGACCAGCGGCAGGCCGCTCTCGGCGACGCGCGCGCGCGCAATGCTCAGGCGCAGCGCGAGCTTGTCGCGCTCGTACGGCGAGGCGTTGGGGACGAGCAGCATTTCGCCGCCGGTCTCGGCGATGCATTCGACGGGACCCGGTTGCCAGACGTCCTCGCAGATCGGCACGCCGACGCGCACGCCGGAAAACACCAATGGCCCGGGATCGGGGCCGGGACGGAAGACACGCTTCTCGTCGAACACGCCGTAATTGGGCAGATCGACCTTGAAGCGCACCGAAGCGATGCGCCCCTCCGTCAGCAGCGCCGCCGCATTGTAGAGCGCGCCGCCTTCCGTCCAGGGCAAGCCGACGAGAACGGCGGGCCCGCCGTCGGCAGTCTCGCGCGCCAGCGTCTCGCAGGCGGCGCGGCAGGCTTCCTGGAAGGCCGGCTTGAGCACCAGGTCCTCGGGCGGATAGCCGGAGAGATAGAGTTCAGGCGCCATGACGAGATCGGCGCCGAAGCCGGCCGCCTCGGCGCGCGCCGCGCGCAAGCGCTGCAAATTGCCGTCGATGTCGCCGACGATCGCAGGAATTTGCGCGAGTGCGATGACGAGGCGATTGGCGGGAGCGGGCATGGGGCGCATTTAGCGCAAGGCCGGCGCGGGGCGCAAATCAGCCGCTTCTCGCTTGATGCTCGCCTAAAGCTCGTCGATCCGCACCACCTCGACCCGATGGCTGGAGTGGAAACGGCGATCGGCGGTGAGGAAGACTTCGCACCGCGTTTCGACAGCAGTGAGAAAGTGAATGGCGTCGACCAGCTTCAACGCTTTCTCCGCCGCGATCTTGGCCGCTGCTTTGACGAGCGCCCCGTCAACCGGCGCGACGTCGAACAAGGCGATCGTGTAGAAGATCTCGTTATACGTTTCCTCGAGCGCGGCGTTTTGTAACTTGTAAGCGCCATGGAGGCATTCGGCGATGCCGATCTCACTAACGATGATCGCCGCCTTCGCATCGATCGCCCAGGCGATGACCTCGCCCACTTTCTTTTGCAATGCGTCGGAGCGCTCAACGAAATAGATCAGGGCGTTCGAATCGAGATAGATTCGCGAGGCTGATCGAATGACCTCATTCATTGCCGCGGAACGCACGGCTACGCGCCGCGAGCCGCGCCGAAGTCTGCGGGCCAACGAGGCTCGGCCCGACGCCGCCAACTTCGAGCAGCCGCGCGAGCCGCGCTTTCCGGTCGGCCTCGGTGGGGGCGCCGAGCTCGGCCCGCAATTCGGGAATGGCGCGCGCCCGATCGATCGAGATCGTGACCAGGGTAGGCCGGCCGTGCGCGGTGTGGACGACCAACTCGCGCCGCGCGGTCTCAGCGAACGCGCCGTAGCGATCCTTAATCTCTTTGGAAGACATGACTTTCACGGCGCTTCACCTGGGCAGTCGAGCTATTAGGTCCATTATAGCTCGAAAGCGACCAGAGTCCAAGCCGTGCGTGCGGCAGGAGTACGCCTACTCCGCCGCCTGCACCGGCCGCGCCGGGGCGGCGAGGCGTTCGGCTTTGAGGAGTTCGGCGACCAGGAAGGCGAGTTCGACCGCCTGCTCGGCGTTGAGCCGCGGGTCGCAATAGGTGTGGTAACGGTCGTGCAGGTCTTCCTCGGAGATCGCGCGCGCGCCACCCGTGCATTCGGTGACGTTCTTGCCGGTCATCTCCAGATGCACGCCGCCCGCGTGCGTTCCCTCGCCGCGATGGACGGCGAAGAACGAGCGGATTTCGGAGGCGATGCGCTCGGTCGGCCGGGTCTTATAGCCGCTCGCGGTCTTGATCGTGTTGCCGTGCATCGGATCGCACACCCACAGCACCTTGCGGCCCTCGCGCTTCACTGCGCGGATCAGCGCGGGCAGCATCGCCTCGACCTTGTCGGCGCCGAAGCGGCAGATCAGCGACAGCCGGCCGGGCTCCTGGCCCGGATCGAGCGCGTCGATCAGGCGAATGAGGTCGTCGGTCTGGATCGAGGGGCCGCATTTGAGGCCGATGGGGTTCTTGATGCCGCGGCAATATTCGACATGCGCGCCGTCGAGCTGACGGGTGCGGTCGCCGATCCACAGCATGTGGCCGGAGGTCGCGTAATAGTCGCCCGAGGTCGAGTCGAGCCGGGTCATCGCCTGCTCGTAGCCGAGCAGCAGCGCCTCATGCGACGTGTAGAAGTCGGTTGAGCGCAGCTCAGGGCTCGCCTCCGGATTGAGGCCAATCGCGCGCATGAAGCCGAGCGTCTCGGTGATGCGGTCGGCGATCTCCTGATAGCGCTCCGACTGCGGGCTATCCTTGACGAAGCCGAGCATCCAGCGATGCACGTTTTCGAGATTGGCGTAGCCGCCGGTGGCGAAAGCGCGCAGCAGGTTGAGCGTCGCCGCCGACTGGCGATAGGCCTCGATCTGACGGCGCGGGTCGGGCACGCGCGAGGCCGCGGTGAAGTCGATGTCGTTGACGATGTCGCCGCGATAGGCGGGCAGCGAAACGCCGTTCTGGGTCTCGTTGTCGGCCGAGCGCGGCTTGGCGAACTGCCCCGCAACGCGGCCGACCTTGATGATCGGCGAGGCGGCGGCGTAGGTCATCACCACCGCCATCTGCAGCAGCACGCGGAAGAAATCGCGGATGTTGTCGGCCGAGTGCTCGGCGAAGCTCTCGGCGCAATCGCCGCCCTGCAGCAGGAAGGCGTCGCCAGCCAGCGCCTTGCCAAGCGCGCTCTTGAGCTTGCGCGCTTCGCCGGCGAAGACCAGCGGCGGATAGCCGGCGAGTTGCCGTTCGACCTCGGCGAGCGCCGCGCTTGTCGGGATAGACAGGCTGCTGCTCGGCCGGCCTTGCTCTCCAGCTTTCGGGACTCCAGCGGCTCTGGGCCATAAGAAAACGCCTCAATTGTCCAATTTTTGCGGGTCGACCGGCGCTAAGGCGGCGCCCCGCGCGCGCGTCTATACAGGATGGCGGGCCGGAAGGCGATACTTCGCTTTGATTAGGCGTCCCCGCCCTCGCCGATCGTCAGATCGACCATGATCTCGCCGGCGAGCCGCTCCAGCGTCTTGCGCAGCTCGTCGAGCGCGAGGCCGTCCGGCAGGCGCAGGCGCGCCTCGGCGCGGAACATCTCGGCGCCAGTGAAGGGCGCGGCTTCAACGCCGCTCGAGAACTCCTCGATATTGATCCCGAGCCGGGTCAGCGCCTGCGTCACGTCGCGCACGATGCCGGGCCGCTCGTGGCCGACGATCGCCAGCGCGCATAGCCGCGCCTCTCGCGGCGCTTCCGGCGCGACGCTCGCCGCCACCGCAACCCGCAGGCCGGCCGTCTCGAGTTCCTGCAGGGCTTTGGTCAGCGCTTCGATCCGCGCTTCGGGGGCCGCCACCAGCACGATGCCGGCAAATTCGCCCGCCAAATGGGCGAGGCGGCTCTCCAGCCAGGTGCCGCCCGCCGCCGCCACCCGTTCCGAAATCGCGTTGACCAGTCCCGGCCGGTCGCGGCCGACGAAGGTGAGCACCAGGGGCGTCGTCATGTCCAACTCCTTGCTCGGGCTGGTCGCTCTGGGGGGATGTCGCCGCGCCGACGATCTGTTTCTTACCATCCTCTGGGCGTCATGGCCGGACTTGATCCGGCCATCCACGTCTTTGCCCCGACACGCGGCGGCCACTGAGCCGCGTGGATGGCCGGGACAAGCCCGGCCATGACGGGCCGAGCGGGCGCCACGAACAAATCGCCGTCTACAAAATAAACCGGCTCAAATCCGCGTTGTCGGCGAGGTCGCCGACATGCGCTTCGACGAAGGCGGCGTCGATGGCGATCCGTTCGCCCGCGCGGTCGGGCGCGGTGAAGCTGACGTCGTCGAGCACCCGCTCCATCACCGTTTGCAGGCGCCGCGCGCCGATGTTCTCGACGCTGGCGTTGACCTTGGCGGCGATGCGGGCGATCGCCGCGATCGCATCGTCGGCGAACGAGAGCTCGACGCCCTCGGCCGCCAGCAAGGCGACATATTGCTTGATCAGGCTCGCTTCGGTCTCGGTGAGAATGCGCTTGAAATCATCTTCGGTGAGCGACGCGAGTTCGACCCGGATCGGCAACCGGCCTTGCAATTCCGGCAGCAGGTCGGAGGGCCGCGCGACATGGAAGGCGCCCGAGGCGATGAACAGGATGTGGTCGGTCTTGACCGAGCCGTGCTTGGTCGCAACCGTCGTGCCCTCGATCAACGGCAAGAGATCGCGCTGCACGCCCTCGCGCGACACGTCGGCGCCGCCGCGTCCCTCGCGCGCGCAGATCTTGTCGATCTCGTCGAGAAAGACGATGCCGTTGCTCTCGACCTCGGCGATCGCTTCGCGCACCACTTGGTCCTGGTCGAGCATCTTCTCCGCTTCCGCCGCCACCAAAGGCTCGTGCGCCAGCGCGACAGTCATGCGCTTGGGCTTGGTGCGCGGCGCGAAGCCCTTGCCGAAAATGTCGGCGAGATTGATCGCGCCAACCGAAGCGCCGGGCATGTTGGGCAATTCGAACATCGGCATGCCGCTCGCGCCCTGCGGCAGCTCGACATCGACTTCCTTGTCGTCGAGTTCGCCCGCGCGCAGCTTGCGACGGAAGGCCTCGCGCGTGGCGGCCGACGAGGTCGCGCCGACCAGCGCGTCGAGCATGCGCTCTTCAGCCGCCAATTCGGCCTTGGCCTCGATGTCCTTGCGCTTGCGCTGCTTGACCATGGCGATGCCGGTCTCGACCAAATCGCGGATGATCTGCTCGACGTCGCGCCCGACATAGCCGACTTCGGTGAACTTGGTCGCTTCGACCTTGAGAAACGGCGCGCCGGCCAGCCTTGCGAGGCGCCGGGCGATCTCGGTCTTGCCGCAACCGGTCGGGCCGATCATCAGGATGTTCTTGGGCATCACCTCTTCGCGCATCGGCGAAACGAGGCGCAGGCGGCGCCAGCGATTGCGCAGCGCGATCGCTACCGCGCGCTTAGCCGCGTGCTGGCCGACGATGTAGCGATCGAGTTCGGAGACGATCTCGCGCGGCGAGAATTCTGTCATTTCGCAACAACCAATGGGTGGGGCAAACGCCGAGACAGTGTGGCGGGCAGGCAGAGCAGGAAGGCGTGGCGCAACGGGCGCCAGCCCGCGCTCAGCGCCAGGACGAAAGCGCCCAGCGCCATAATCGTCGTGGGGACCAGCGCGTCGCCCAAGGCGCTCGTCTTGATCAAGGCGTTGAAGGCGAAGCCCGCGTAAACCAGGCCAGAGACCAGCAGGGCGCGCCGGTCGATCACCACTGCGACCACGCCGAGCCCGAGGAAGACCGCCAGAACGCCGATGGCGTGCTGCGTGTCCAACGGCCCAAACCCATTGAGGAAACCTTTGAGCAGCGAATGGACGATCAAGGGCGCTGCGAGCAGATGCAACCAAAAAGCGATGTCGGTTCGGCGGGTCTTGCGATCGGGGTCGGAGAGGTCGAAGCGCATCGCGAGAAGAAAGACGAGCACGCCGCACGCCAGCAGCACGCCGCGCAGGCCAATGACCGGTATGTCGGGGAACAGCAGCGCCGCTCCCGCAACGACCGCCACGCACAACGCGCCGACGCCGGCCGCGATGGTGATCGGTACGCGGAAGCGCAAATAGTGCCAGCTCGCGAGGACCGCGCTGGCGAGGGCCGCTTCGATGACGGTGGCGCGGTCGAATCCGGCGAGGCTCAAAAACGGCAGCCAGGGAACGTTGACCTGATCGGCCGGCGCAACCGAGCCAGAGGAGAACAATGACAGCGCCGCGAAAAATCCGCTGGTCACGAAGACGACCAGCAGGACGATGCTGGGCAGCGCCATGCGCAGGCGGCGCGTGAAGAGTTCGGCGAGCAGCCACGCCAGCACGACAAGGACCAACGAGCGCGCGAGCGGTCCGTAATAGAGATTGGCGAAATACGCGGCTGGAGCGAGAAACAGGCCGATCCCGAGGACGACGAAGATGTCGCCGAACCCCGAAATGAACCGCAACGCTTCGGGGTCGGCCGGCGCCGGCGCGCTGTCATCGACCGGCTCGTCGACCGGGGCGTCGAGCGCGCGCAGACGCTCGGCTTGGTCGGCCGTGATGATCCCTTGAGCGACCGCGAGATCGATAGTTCGCTCAGACGCCATCAGCCGAGGCTTTCCATGACGAGATTGGTGTTGGTGTAGACGCAAATCTCGGCGGCGATCGTCATCGCCCGGCGCACGATCGCCTCGGCGTCGATCTCGGTCGGCAGCAGCGCGCGGGCCGCCGCGAGCGCGTAATTGCCGCCCGAGCCGATGGCGGTCGCCGAGCCATGCTCGTCGGCCTCCGGCTCCAGCACGTCGCCCGAGCCGGTCAGCACGAATCCGGAGGTTTTGTCGGCGACCAGCAGCATCGCCTCAAGCCGGCGCAGATAGCGGTCCATTCGCCAGTCCTTGCCGAGTTCGACGCAGGCGCGCGGCAATTGCCCGGGATATTGCTCGATCTTCTTTTCAAGTCGCTCGAACAGGGTCAGCGCGTCGGCGGTCGAGCCGGCAAAGCCCGCGATCACCTCGCCCTTGGCGAGGCGGCGCACCTTTCGCGCGTTGCCCTTCATGATCGTGTCGCCGACGCTGACTTGGCCATCGCCGCCGATCACAACGCGCCCGCTCTTGCGAACCATCAGAATGGTCGTCGCGTGCCAGCCGGGCGTCCGCCCGGCGCTGGTGTCGGTCATGGTCGGGTCTTTCCCTTGGCCTTGGACGCCCCGATTTATGGGCCCGCGGCGGCCAGCGCAAGGCACGGGCGTCAGGCGAGTTCGTCGACCCAGATTGGATTGGTCCACGCCCGTCGGCCAGAGGCGTCGATTGCGACAATGCGGAACCAGCGGTTGGGCGCGGCGCCGCTCCAGATCTGCTTCAGCCCGCCGGCGAGGTCGAAGACGGCGCGGGTGAGATGGCTGCCCATGACCGACAATCCCCGCGAGTTCCCGGTCAGCAGCGCCACCGCATGGACCGGCGAGGTCTCGACGACGATTTCGTCGCGCCCGATCCGCACGTCGTGAAGACGCGGCCCCTGGCTCGAATAAAAATGGCCGGCCTTCAGCGCGTCGAGCAGCGCTTGCGGGTCGAGGCTCCCCGCCTTGACCTCGACGAAGCCGCCGAAAGCGTCGCGCTCACCATGATTAAAATGCGCGTCGTCGGTGGCGATCGCGGTCAGTCGCCGCCCCCGATTGGCGAGCCAGTCGAGCAGATAGAATCCCTCGCCGCGGTCGGTCTCGACCGCGCAGCCGTGGTTGTAAATCTCGACCGCATGGGCCGCGTCGAGCGCGAGGCCGTCCTCTTGGCTCAGTTGCGACCAGGCCGGGTGAGCGATGGCGATGAAGGCGCCGGCGGCGCGGGCGCGGCGCGCGAGTTCGGGCCCGCTTTCGCCCCGCGTCGGCGGCGCGAAGTCGAACGGCAGGCCGACGGCGAGGATGTGCCACAGCTCGCCGACCGAAGTCCCCATCGCGTGCAACTCGGCGCCGATCAGGGTGGTGAAGTCATTGGCTCGGAACGCTCTGGTGTCGGCGATCGGCCAACCGAAATTTTCGACGAAATGCTCGGAGAGCTGGAGGAAATCGTATCCGTTGCGCCGATAGGCGGCGATGACCGCCTCAGGCGCCAGCCCGCCATCGGACAGCGTCGAGTGCGTGTGCAAATTGCCGCGCCAGAAGCGTCCGGGGGTCGAGAAAGGGGCAATCGAGGGCATGAAGCGGAGCAATCCTGGTGGGATCGGAGACTCGGACGACGAGTGTCGCCGTGCATCATGGCGCCGAGACGTCGGTCAATTCCAGCGCCTATCGCGAGACGCCGCTTCTTCAGTTCGGCCCAGCGGCGTCTATGACGCGGTCGCCCACGACCGTCGGCTCCCCCGCCACGACGGGATAGGCGATTGTCGCGCTCGAGGGATTGTCGGCGATAAACATCCACTTGTTGCCGTACGAAATCCAAATTTTGCGCTTGGCCCAATAGTCCAAGCCGATGTTCGCCGAGGCGAGCGGAAAATCGACGTCGATGACGCCCATCTGCTTGCCCACGAACTCGTCGCCACCGATCTTGATCTTATCGAACGAATACGCTTCGATTGGCATTGCCTCTCCGCGATTGAGTGGGCTTTGCGCACGCCCTGTCGTACTTGTGATCTCAGAGGGGGACACGCCCCAGAGAGCGGACGCGCTGCGCGAGACAAAAGAACCATTGTTTCCGGTATCGACGATCGCGCGCGTCCGCTCGTCGTTCAATATGACGTCGAACGCGATCTTTGCCTGCTTGTGTTCAAAGGGCACCGCGGTATAGCCGCCGCTCCACGGCAGAAAAGTGCCGTAACAGCCATACGCGCGATAGAACGTCAGCTTCTGCGAGGGGAAATCAAGCTCCACGTCGAACTGCGACAGTATGTCGTCGCCGAGCAGGCCGATAGCGTCGTTCTCCGGCGTATTCCCGCTATCCATCGTGGCGACGACGGTGCTGCGGTCCCGGTAGACAAGGTCGCCAAACGCCATCGTCGATGCAATGACGTTCGGATGGGCATCTCCCGTCGTTTGGCCGACGCCGGCCACACGCCGCGCGCGCGAACCGGAATTGTCCGGCTTCAAATTGAACTCGTTGACGAAGCTTGCCTTCAAAAGGGTGACTTCCGACCCGGTGTCCACCATCATCGGGCGAGCCACATCGTTGATCGTGACCATTACGGCGTAGTGCTGTCCCAAAGGCGTCAAAGGCATTTGGGCGATTCTGGTCAGGCCACAATCCGCAAGCGCCGGCGCCGCCAAAGCCAGCGACACACAAACACTGGAAGCCGCGCGAATAAGACACCGCATCTGCGCCTCCGGGCAAGATCGAAGTTCGGGACATCCACGCGCAGAACGATCGTCCGCCTTCGCCGATTCGCGAATCGTCCAGACGATCTTTCGCAGTCAAGCTGGTCTCAGGCTTGTCACTGCGCCGCCGAGCCTGGTTGCCGCCCTATCCTAGGGCCGCCAGTCGTCCGAGCAGGAAATCGCGGGTCGCGGGATCGAACTCGAGGCCAATGGCGCGGCGGTAGGCGTCGGCGGCCTGGGTCTTGTCGCCGCAGCGTGCGAGCAGTTCGGCGCGCGCGGCCCAATAGGATTGATAGGTCGCCAAGGCGCCGCTCGCCGCAGCTTCGTCGAGCAGCTTGAGCCCGATCGCTGGTCCTTCCGCGTTGGCGAGCGCGACCGCGCGGTTGACGGCGACGACCGGCGAGCCGGTCAGCGCGAGCAGCGCATCATAGAGCGCCGCGATCGCCGGCCAGTCGGTCGCTTGTCCGTCGCGCCGCGCGGCGTGGGCGGACTGGATCGCCGCCTCGAGCTGAAAGCGGCCGGGCCGCGCCAGCGCACCCGCCGCGCGCAGCAGGCGTTCGGCTTCGTCGATCGCTGCGCCGTCCCACAGTCGCACGTCCTGCTCGGCGAGAGGCGTGTAACGTCCGTCGCCGTCGCGCCGCGCCACACGGCGGGCGTCGGCGTAGAGCATCAAGGCCATCAGGCCGAGCGCTTCGGGCTCATCGGGCGCCAGCGCGACGGCGACCCGGCCGAGCCAGATCGCCTCCTCGGCGAGGTTGCGCCCGCGCGGATCGTCGGCGAACGCCTGCGCCCAGCCATGGGCGAAGGCGGCGTAGATCGCCTCCAGCACTGCGCCCAGCCGCTCGGTGAGCTCGTCGCGCTCGGGGATGCGGAATGGCGCGCCGGCGAGGCGGATCTTGGACTTGGCGCGGGCGAGGCGCTGACCCATCGCCGCCGGCGAAACGAGGAACGCCGAGGCGATCGCCGCCGCGTCGAGGCCAAGGATCGTTTGCAGCATCAATGGCGCGCGCACCGCTTCGTCGATCGCCGGATGGGCGCACACGAACATCAGCGCGAGGCGTCGGTCGGGAATTGGCGCCGCGTCCTCAGCCGCCGCCTGCAGACCCTCGCCGACGAGACGCAGTGCTTCGCCGCCCTCGCTGGCGACGCGGCGACGACGCGCCGCGTCGACCCGACGCCGGCGCGCCGTCACCACCAGCCAACCTTCGGGATTTGCCGGCACGCCGCGGCGCGGCCAATCAGCCAGCGCCGCGGCGAGCGCGTCGGCAAGCGCGTCTTCCGCTCCGGCGATGTCGCGGTCGCGCGCAGCGAGAAAGGCGACGAGTTTGCCGTAGCTCTCGCGCGCGATCCGCGTCGCCGCGGCGTGCGCGAGGTCTTCGCCGCTCTGCCTCACATCGACCAAATCGGCCGCACTTCCATCGTTCCGTGCTCGGCCCCCGGGCAGCGCGCCGCCCAGCCGATCGCCGCGTCGAGATCGGCGACATCGATCATGTAATAGCCGCCGAGCTGCTCCTTGACCTCGGCGAAGGGGCCGTTGAGCACGGAGGTCTTGCCCTTGACGGTTTTGACGACGGTGGCGGTCGAAGTCGGCTGCAGCCGTTCGGCGCCGCGCATGACGCCGGCCTGCTGCAAGGCCTGGGTGTAGGCGCCATAGGCGGCCAGAACCTTCTCGTTCTCGCTCTTCGACATTTTGGCCATCGCGTCTTCGGCGGAATGGATCATCAGCAGATATTGCATGAGTGTGCCTCTCGTTTGACGCGGGCCTTGTGCCGCGCTCATGACAAAGACGGGCGACCCCGTCGCGTTTCGACAGGGGGGCGAACTTTTTTCACTCCGTCAGTTCGACCGCCATCGCCGTGCCCTCGCCCCCGCCAATGCAAAGGGCGGCGACCCCGCGCCTGAGGCCGCGCGCCTTCAGCGCCGCGAGCAGCGTGACGAGGATGCGTGCGCCCGACGCGCCGATCGGATGGCCAAGGGCGCAGGCGCCGCCGTTGACGTTGACCGCGTCGTCGGGCAGGCCGAGATCGCGCATCGCCGCCATCGCCACGACGGCGAAGGCCTCGTTGATCTCAAAGAGGTCGACCGTCTCGGCGCTCCAGCCGGTCTTGGCGAAGAGGCGGCGGATCGCGCCGATCGGCGCGGTGGCGAACAGGCGCGGCGCGGCGGCGTAAGTCGCGTGGCCGATGACGCGGGCGATGGGCCGGAGCCCGCGCCGCGCGGCTTCCTCCTCGCGGGTCAGCACGAGCGCGGCGGCGCCGTCCGAGATCGAGCTCGAATTTGCCGCGGTGACAGTGCCGCCGTCGCGGAACGCGGGCTTGAGGGTCGGGATCTTTTCGGGCTTTGCTTTCGGGGGCTGCTCGTCGGCGGCGACGACCGCCTCATTTGCGCGGGCCTTGACCGGAACGGGCGCGATCTCCACGGCAAAGGCGCCCTCGCGTATCGCGCGATTGGCGCGCTCCAGCGATCGCAGCGCGTAAGCGTCCTGCGCCGCGCGTGTGAATTGATAATGCTCCGCGCAATCCTCGGCAAAGGTCCCCATCAGCCGGCCCTTGTCGTAGGCGTCTTCCAGCCCATCCAAGAACATCGAGTCGACGACGCGGCCGTGGCCCATGCGATAGCCGACGCGGGCGCGCTCAAGGAGATAGGGCGCATTGCTCATGCTCTCCATGCCGCCAGCGACGACGATGGCGGCCGAGCCGGCGGCGAGCTGATCGCAGGCGATCATCGCCGCCTTCATGCCGGAGCCGCACATCTTGTTGACCGTCGTCGCGCCGACGTGGACGGGCAGTCCGGCGGCGAGCGCCGCCTGGCGCGCTGGCGCCTGGCCGAGCCCGGCCGGCAGCACGCAACCCATCACGGCCTCGTCGACCGCCTCGCCGGGCAGGCCGGCGCGCTCAAGCGCCGCATGAATCGCGACCGCCCCCAGCGCCGGGGCGGCGACATCCTTCAGCTCGCCAAGAAACCCGCCCATCGGCGTGCGCGCCGCGCCAACGATGACGATCGGATCAGGGACGGACATGGCGCATGTTCCTCTCTGGGCACGTGTTTGGCCTTTGGCGCCCCCAACCAGTCTAGCGGAAGCCGTCGCGCACTGTCATTCCCGCGCCGGCGGGGGCCGAGGACCGTAGGTCGCGCGGCCGCGTCCGTCACAATCCCGCCGCCCTCGTCGTTCGAGACGCCTGCTGACGCAGGCTCCTCACGATGAGGGCTTCGCTTCGCGCCTCGGCTCCGATTCCCCTCATCGTGAGGAGCGACGCGCCAGCGGCGCGTCTCGAACGACGAGGGGGAGCGGCGAACATTGCCCCGCCGCCGATCGGGCGCGTAAACTGGCGCCCATGAAACTCAGCAAGGAAGAGGTCGAGCGCTATTCCCGCCAGATCGTGCTGCGCGGGCTTGGCGGCCCGGGGCAGAACAAGCTCAAGGGAGCGCGCGTGCTGGCGATCGGCGCGGGCGGGCTCGGCTCGCCGGCGTTGCAATATCTCGCGGGGGCCGGAGTCGGCACGCTGGGCATCGTCGACGATGATGTCGTCTCGCTCTCCAATCTGCATCGCCAAGTGCTGCACGCAACCGAGAGCCTTGGCCGCAAGAAGGTCGACAGCGCGCAAGCGGCGATCGCGCGGCTCAACCCACATGTCGCAGTTGAGAAGATCGAACAGCGGCTCGACGAAGCGAACGCGCGCGCGCTGATCGCCGACTGGGATGTCGTGCTCGACGGCTCCGACAATTTCGCCACGCGCTACGCGCTCTCCGACGCATGCTTCTATGCCGGCCGGCCGCTGGTGAGCGCGGCGATCGGCGAATTCGACGGCACGCTGACGACGCTGAAGCCCTATGAAGACGGCCCTGATGGGCGGCCCAACCCGACCTATCGCTGCCTGTTTCCCGAGCCGCCGCCGCCGGGGACCGTTCCCGCCTGCGCGGAAGCCGGCGTGCTCGGCGCGCTCGCCGGCGTGCTCGGCTCGCTGATGGCGATGGAGGCGATCCGCGAGATCGTCGGCGGCTTTTCTCAGGGCGACCGCGGCATGGTCGGCCGGCTGCTGATGATCGACGCGCGCGCGATGCGCTTCGAGACGCTGAGCTACGGCTGGGACGAAGCCAATCCGCTGAACGGCGCGGCCGCGCAGGCGCGCATGGTCAATTCTCGTTAAGCAAGTTTGGTTGCTTTCTCCTAACCATCCCGGCAGCTCGTCGCGGCGGCGAAGTCGAATCGCGCGTATATTAACCCTGTTCGGCGTTTGTCGCCGCAGGGCGCGCGAGCGCCGGCGGCGCTTCGCGAGGAGTTGGTCATGCGTCGCGTTCCCGCTGTGTTTGTTCCCGCTTGTTTTGCGCTTTCCACCCTTTCCATCCTGGCCTTCGGCGTCCGCGACGCCGCGGCGGCCAACGGCGAACTTGGCGGCGGCTTCATCGAATTGCTGCTGACCGGCTCGGCCGGCCCCAGCCACATGAGCGAGCCATCCGCCGCCGCCCAGCCGCAATCGGCCGTCGATCCGGCCCAGCAAGTCGCCGCGCTGTCGCCCACCGTCGTCGAGGCGCAACCGGCGGAGGAATTCCGCCGTCAGGAGGTCGACTATTCCGGCCCCGAGGCGCCCGGCACGATCGTCATCGACACGCCGCAGAAGTTTCTGTTCCTGGTGCAGCCGGGCGGCAAGGCGATCCGCTATGGCGTCGGCGTCGGACGCCCCGGCTTCGAATGGGCGGGGGTCAGATCGATCAGCCGCATGGCCGAATGGCCTGGCTGGACGCCGCCGCCGCAGATGATGTTGCGCCGGCCCGATCTGCCCGCCCACATGGACGGCGGGCCCGACAATCCACTGGGCGCGCGCGCACTCTATCTCGGCTCGTCGCTCTACCGCATCCACGGCACCAACGAGCCCGAGACGATCGGCCAGAACATGTCGTCGGGCTGCATTCGCATGATGAATGACGACGTCATCGATCTCTTCAACCGCGTCCACGTCGGCACGAAGGTGATCGTCATCTGAAGCGGCGCAGTCCGTTGCGCCCCTCAGACGTCGATGCCGCCGCCAGACCCGTCGTCGAAGTCGCCGCCGGTTTCGTAGTCGGCCGGATCGACGAATGCGTCGTGATCGGGGTCGGTCTCGGGCAGCTTGAGGTCGGCTGGCGTCGCGGTCGCGCCCGAGCCGGCGTCGTGGAAATGGTTGGTCGTTGCCTCGCCGAAGAGGTTTCCTTGAGCCCCGTGGCCGCCCAGCAGCAGGTGCTCGATCGCGTTGGCCGCCAACATGCCGCCGGCGACGCCGGTCGCGGTCGACATGACGCCGGCGAGGAACCCGCCGCCCGGCGCTACAACCGGCGGCGCGCCCCACGGGCCGGCGGGGGCGCGCGGGGGCGGCTGATCGGCGCTGGGCTCGTGATCGGGACCGGCGCCCAGCAGCGAATGGCCGAGATCGCCCAGAAAGCTCGGCGCAGTCGCCTCGGGGGCAAGGCGCGCCTCGAGCTCTTGAATGCGCTGGGCGGCGGCGTCGAGGGCCTGGCGCTGCAGCAGCGCGGTCTGGGCGAGAACGTAGGGCGCGTAGGGCTGTTCGCGCGCCGCCTCGGCGATGAAAGCCTCCGCCTCGCCGTCGCGGGGATTTCCCGCCGCCGTGCGGATGCGCTCGAACAGCTCGGCGAGCATCTGGCGTTCTTGGGGGGTCATGGGCGTCTCCGTCTCGTGCCTCGCCGTTCGCCGATTCGATATGGGGTGGACAGGTTACGATCCAGGCGGCCGTGCGCAAGCCGCGCTCGGCTAGCGGGAAATCGGAACGCGACTTTACTCAGCGGTTGCAATCGCGTAGTCCATACGCGCAATGAGCCCCGGTCCAGCCCATTGTTGCTGGCGCCGGGGTTTTTCGTTCGAATCGAGGAACGCGCGACGATGGCGAATGTGGTTGTTGTCGGCGCTCAGTGGGGCGACGAGGGCAAGGGCAAGATCGTCGACTGGTTGTCGGTCTCCGCCGACGTGGTGGTGCGCTTCCAGGGCGGCCACAATGCCGGCCACACCCTGGTCGTCGGCGACAAAACCTACAAGTTGGCGTTGCTTCCCTCCGGCATCGTGCGGCCGGGCAAGCTATCGGTGATCGGCAACGGCGTCGTTCTCGACCCGTATCATCTCGTCGACGAAATCGAAAAGATTCGTGCGATGGGCGTCGAAGTGACGCCAAAAAACCTCAAGATTGCCGAAAACGTCCCGCTGATTCTCGCCCTCCACCGCGAGCTCGACGCGATTCGTGAGTCTGCGGATGTCGGGGGCGTAAAAATTGGCACCACCAAGCGAGGCATCGGCCCCGCCTATGAGGACAAGGTCGGCCGCCGGGCGATCCGCTTGATGGATCTGGCCGAGCCCGAATCCCTGGATGGCAAGATCGCGCGCCTGCTCGCCCATCACGAGCCGCTGCGGCGCGGCATGGGCCTGTCCGCGCCCTCGGCGAGCGCGATCAAGGACGAACTGACGACCATCGCGCCCAAGGTGCTGCCCTACATGGCGCCGACTTACGATCTGCTCGATCGCGAGCGGCGCGCCGGCAAGCGCATCCTGTTCGAGGGCGCGCAAGGGGCGCTGCTCGACGTCGACCACGGCACCTACCCTTATGTGACCTCGTCCAACACCGTCGCCGGCGCCGCGGCGGCGGGCTCGGGCCTGGGCCCTGGCGCCATCGGCTACGTACTGGGCATCGCCAAGGCCTATACGACGCGGGTCGGCGGGGGCCCGTTTCCGACCGAACTCGACAATGAGATTGGCCGCAAGATCGGCGAGCGCGGCGCTGAATTTGGCACCAACACCGGCCGGCCGCGCCGCTGTGGCTGGTTCGACGCCGTGCTGACGCGCCAATGCGTCAAGACGTCGGGCGTCGACGGCGTGGCGCTGACCAAGCTCGACATCCTCGATGGCTTCGAGACGATCAATGTCTGCACGCGCTATCGCCTCGATGGCGCGGAAATCGATTATCTTCCCGCCTCGCAAGGGGCGCAGATGCGCGTCGAGCCGGTCTACGAGACGATCGAAGGCTGGTCGGGCGTGACCAGTGGCGCGCGTTCGTGGGCGGACTTGCCAGCGCAGGCAGTGAAATATGTGCGTCGAATCGAGGAACTGATTGGCGCGCCGATCGCGTTGCTCTCGACGAGTCCGAAGCGGGAAGATACGATTCTCGTCCACGACCCGTTTCAAGGCTAATTTCCCCCTCGCGCCGGCGGGCGCGCGGGCGACCGGACCCGAGAATGGCTGACTACTACTCTCTTCTGGCGAAAGCCGTTTCCAACCTGCCCAAGGCGGGACCGGAACCGGCGCGAAAAGCGATCTACGAGCGCGCGCGCAAAGCGCTGGTGCGCCAATTGCGCTCGCTTGGGCCGGCTCTGTCGGAAGCCGACATCGCGCGCGAAGAGGCGGCGCTGGAGACGGCGATCGGCAAGCTCGAAGGCCAGTTTTCGTCCCTCTCCGCGTCCTCTACGAGCGCCCCGGCGCGCCCCGCGCCGCCTGCGCCCCCGCCGATCGGGTCGCGTCCCGGCGACATGGGCGCGCGTCCGTCAACGAGCTACGTGCCCCCGCCTCGACCCGCGCCGCCCGGAAGCGGCGCCGCGCGCATCCCGATGCCCGATACGCCGCTGGCGCGACCGGCCTCGCCGCCCCCGCCTCGGCCGGGCTCGCTCTCGGACGCGCCATCCGTCCGGCCCACCGCGCCCTCGCTCTCCGACCGTTTCTCGACTCCCGGCGCGGCGCCGCGGCCATCCTATTCGCCTGCGCCCGTCGCGCCGCGGCCCTCGCTCGGCGCGGCTGGCTCGCCGCTCGCCGCCCGCGCGCCGGCCCCCGCTTCGCGCTACGCGCCGACGCCTTCGCGGCGGGTTGAATCGTCAAGTTATCTGCCCAACGCGCCCGCGCTCAGTCGCGCCTTGGCCAACGAATACGACGACGACGAAGACAACGCGCCGCTGATCGAGGCGAGCGATGAACTCGAGCGCGCCGGTTACGCGCCGAGCGAGCCCGACGTGCTGCGCCCGAGCGCGCCCTCGCGGCTCGATGGCCAGCGACGCAGCGCCACGCCGTGGATCATCTTGGCGCTGGTTCTGGGCGTCGCGCTTTCGGTCGCGCTGTTCGCCTTCCTGTGGCGACAGAAGCCGCAAGACCTGGCGATCAAGGAGCCGGTCGAAACGCCGGCGGTCGAATCGACGACCAATCCCGCCAAGAGCGTCGAACGCGTCGCCGGCGCGCCGGCTTCGCCGACGCCCGCGCCGAGCGCCGATGCGTCGGCTGCTGCGCCAAGTCCCGCCGCGCCAAGTCCCTCGGCGCCGAGTCCCGCTGCGGCAAACGCCCCGACGCCGGCGGCGGCTCCCGCTCCCACCTCAGGCGCGAGCCCCGCGGCGGCAGCGGCCCCGGCGGCGGCGAGCGCAGGCGTCGCGGTGGCGGCGCGTGCGGCGATGCTGGTCGCCGTCGCCGCCGATCCGCAGAAACCGGCGGTCAGTCTCGGTTCGGTCGTCTGGAGCGTGATTCCTGCGGCGGCCGGTCAGCCGGCGAGCGTTGCGGTCAAGGCCGAGGCCGATATCCCCGACCTGAAGATGCACGCCGTGATGACGATGCGCAAAAACAACGATCCGAGCCTGCCCGCCTCTCACACCATCGAATTGCGGATCACCTTCGCCGATGGCGCCGACATCAAGGGCATCAAGGATATGCGGGTGCCGATGATGCGCCGCGACGATCCCCCGGCGCAGGACGCGCTGTCGGGCGTCAGGGTGAAGATCTCCGACAGCTATTTCCTGATCGGGCTCAATCGCGGCGACGCCGAGATTGCGCACAATATCGACCTGATCGCCAATCGCGGCTGGTTCGATTTCCCGATGCTGCTCGGCGACGACCGCATCGCCAAGCTGACCTTCGAGAAGGGCGCCGACGGCGAGCGCATCGTCAACGACGCGCTGGCGGCTTGGAAGTAGTCTGCCTCACAGCGGCAGATTGAAGACCCGCGTCGAGACGAAATAACCGCTCTCGATCGATCCGAACGCGATCGGCGAACCCAGGCACGCCGCGTAGGCCGGCCCTTCGGGCGGCAGGCCGGCGCCGCGCAGCAGCAGCTTTTGACCGCGTCGCAAGATCGCCGCCCCGTTGCGGTCGAGCGCGAGACGCGGCAATTCGGCAAGACCCGCTTCGATCGGCCCCAGCGCCGCCGCGCGCGCTTCGGGCGAAGCATCGAGCGCGTCGAGCGGCGTTGCGAGGTCGACGGAAAACGGCCCGACGCGCGTGCGCCGCAGAAAAACAACGTGGCCGCCGCAGCCCAGCAGCCGGCCGAGATCGCGCGCCAGCGCGCGCACATAGGCGCCCTTGCCGCATTCGGCCTCGAAACGGGCTTCATCGCGCTCGGCCTCGACCAGCGTCAGCCGATGGACAACGATCTCACGCGAGGCGATCTCGAACGCCTCGCCGCCACGGGCAAGATCGTAGGCGCGCTCGCCGGCGATGCGAATGGCCGAATAGGTCGGCGGCGTCTGGGTGATAAGGCCGACGAAGCGCGGCAGCATCGCCTCGATTTGCTCGCGGCTGGGGCGCGTCTCGGAGCGCACGACGATCTTGCCTTCGGCGTCGTCAGTGTCGGTCTCTTCGCCCCAGCGCACGACGAACTGATAGGCCTTGGTCCCGTCCTGAACGACCGGCACGGTCTTGGTCGCTTCGCCGAACGCGATCGGCAACACGCCAGAGGCGAGCGGATCGAGCGTGCCGGCGTGGCCGACCTTCTTGGCGTTGAACAGGCGCTTGAGCTGCGCGACGGCTTGGGTCGAGGTGACGCCGACCGGCTTGTCGAGATTGATCCAGCCGTTGATCTCGTCGCGCGGCGGGCGGCGGCTCTGGGGCTGGCGCGACTTCGGTTGCGGCGCTTGGGCTTCCACGTCTTCGTTCACGGCTCGCCCTCGTCATCGCGGCGCAAATCGCGCGCGACCTGCGGCGATTTCAGCAGCGCATCGATCGCGTCGTTGGCCGAGAAACTGTCGTCGAGCACGAAGCGCAATTCGGGCGCGTATTTCAGATTGACGCGGCGCGCGACCAGCGCGCGCAATTCCTTCTGATGCTCTTTGAGCGCGTTGATCGTCTTCTCGGCGTTCTTGCCCCCAAGCGGCATCACGGCGACCGTCGCATGGCGAAGATCGCTCGACATGCGCACTCCGGGCACCGTCACCACCTGCCGGTTCAGGACGGGATCGACGATCTCACCGCGTTGCAGAACGTCGGCGACGGCGTGACGGATCGCCTCGCCGACCCGCTCAAGGCGGTGCGAAGGGCTGATGTTTCTGGGATCGGAGCGTGGCATGGGCGGCCTGAAATGCTAAAGCGCGGCGCCGTGAGGCGCGCCGGCGCAACGGAGAGAGCGCGAGCGGGCGGCGCCGCGGCGCCAACTTCGCTCGCGCGCGTCCGTCACAGCGTGCGGCGGATCTCCTCGACGTTGTAGCACTCGATCACGTCGCCGACGCGCATGTCCTGGTAGTTCTCGAACGCCATGCCGCATTCCTGGCCGGCCTGAACCACAGTGACTTCGTCCTTGAAGCGCTTGAGCGTCGACAGTTTGCCTTCGTGGACGACGACGTTGTCGCGAATGAGCCGGACGTGCGAGCCGCGCTGGACCACGCCGTCGGTGACGCGGCAGCCGGCGACATTGCCGACCTTGGAGATGTTGAACACCTCGAGGATCTGCGCATTGCCGAGCATGGTCTCGCGCAGGGTCGGCGCGAGCAGGCCGGACATCGCCGCCTTCACGTCGTCGACCAGGTTGTAGATGATGTTGTAGTAGCGAATCTCGATGCCTTGATGCTCGGCGAGCTCGCGCGCCTCCTTATGGGCGCGCACGTTGAAGCCGAGGATCACCGCCTTCGACGCTTCGGCGAGTGTGACGTCGGACTCGGTCACGCCGCCGACGCCGCCGTGAATGACGCGCGCCATGACTTCTTCGGTGCCGAGCTTCTCAAGCGCGGCGGTGATCGCCTCGACCGAGCCCTGCACATCGCCCTTGATGACGATCGGCAGCTCCTTGCGGCCCGCCGCCTTGATGTTGTTCATCATGTCGCTGAGCGAAGTGCGCACGGAGCCGCCACGCGCGGCGAGGTTCTCTCGCCGCTGACGCTCGCGGTATTCGGTGATCTCTCTCGCGCGGGCTTCGTTCTCGACCACCGCGACGCGGTCGCCCGCCTCGGGCGCGCCCGAGAAGCCGAGCACCTCGACCGGCATCGACGGGCCGGCCTCTTCAATCGGCTCACCCTTGTCGTTGACCAGCGCGCGCACCCGGCCCCACTGGGCGCCAGCGACAACCAGCGCGCCGACACGCAGCGTGCCGCGTTGCACCAGCACGCTCGCCACCGGGCCACGGCCGCGGTCGAGCCGCGCCTCGATCACCGTGCCCTCGGCGGTGCGGTCAGGATCGGCCGAGAGGTTGAGCACTTCGGCCTGCAGCGCGATCGCCTCGAGCAATTTGTCGAGATTGGTCTGCTTGGTCGCCGACACTTCGACCGCGAGCGTCTCGCCGCCGAACGCTTCGACCTGAACGTCGTGCTGCAGCAACTCCTGCATGACGCGACTGGGGTCGGCTTCCGGCTTGTCGATCTTGTTGACCGCGACGATGATTGGCGCGTTGGCCGCCTTGGCGTGGCTGATCGCTTCTATCGTCTGCGGCATCACGCCGTCGTCAGCCGCGACCACCAGCACGACGATGTCGGTGACCTTGGCGCCGCGTGCGCGCATCGCCGTGAATGCAGCGTGGCCGGGCGTGTCGATGAAGGTGATCTTCTGGCCGCCCGGCGCCGTGACCTGGTAAGCGCCGATGTGCTGGGTGATGCCGCCCGCTTCGCCGGAGACGACATTGGCGTGACGGATGGCGTCGAGCAGCGAGGTCTTGCCGTGATCGACATGGCCCATGATGGTGACGATCGGCGGGCGCGGCGTGGCGGCGCCGTCTTCGTCGGGACGGTCGAACAGGCCTTCTTCGACGTCGGACTCGGCGACACGCTTGACCGTGTGGCCCAATTCCTGGGCGACCAGCTCGGCCGTATCGGCGTCGAGCGTGTCGGTCAGCGTCACCATGCGGCCCTGACGCATCAGCAGCTTGATGACGTCGACGGCGCGCTCTGACATGCGGTTGGCGAGTTCCTGAATGGTGATCGTCTCGGGCAGGATGATCTCGCGGGCAATTTTGTCTTTCGCTTCTTGCGCGCCGTGACCCTTGAGCCGCTGGGTGCGGCGTCGGAACGCGGCGACCGAGCGCGTGCGCTCGTCCTCACCGGAGGTCGCGCTGGCGACGGTCAGACGGCCTCGGTTGCGCGGCTCGGCGCCGCGCGCCGGGCGCGGCGTCGGGGTCGGCGTCAAAGTCCTTACCGTTGGCGTCAGGACGCTCAGTCGCGGCGAGCCCACCCGGCGCGTCGCGTCTTCCTCACCGGCGGCGCGCGCGGTCGGCGCCACCGTCGTGATCACGCCCGGCTTGCGCGGCAACGAGACGGCGGGGGTCGCGGCCGGCTCGCCGCCGCCGAGGCGCCTTCGCGCCTCGTCTTCCGATTGGCGGCGGAACGCGGCGTCCTGGGTCCGGCGTGTTTCTTCTTCGCGCCGGCGGCCCTCGGCCGCCTCGCGCTCGATGCGCTCGCGCGCTTCGCGTTCGCGTCGCACGCCGGCGTCCGCCTCCTGCTGGCGGCGATCCTCTTCTTCGCGCCCGCGCGCCTCGAGCAGGGCGCGCGCCCGCGCTTCGACCTGCTCCTCGGTGAGGGTGCGCAGAACGACGCCGGTCTTGGGCGGCGCAACTGTGGTCGGCCCGCGCGGCGCGACGACCGGCGCGCTGGGCGCAACGGCTGGCGAGGCGGCAGCCAGCGGCGCAACGGGCGCCGGCTTGGCGATGACGGTCGCGGCTTCGCGCACCGGGGCCTCGCCGGGTCCCGCGATGCGGCGCTTCACCTTCTCGACCACGACCGCCTTGCTGCGGCCATGGGAGAAGCTCTGGCGCACGGTGCCCTGTTCGCTGGGCCGTGATTTCAGATGCAGCGTCGCCTTGGGCGGCGGATTGGCCGCCAGGGTCTTGTCGCCGCTGTTGTTCGTGTCACTCATTCGTATTCCTAGAATCCCGGCTCGTCGTTTGTTCGGTTATTCCGGCGGGGTGTCAGCCACGCCGATGCGAACGGGCAAAGCCGCCGACGCCGCTGGCGCCGCGACCCCCATCCGAAACTGCTTCAAACGCTCAACCTTCGCGAGAAAGGCCGTGCTGACCTCGCCCGCAATGAGCGCTGCATGTATCACATTTGACCTCCCCAACGCCAAATCCAATTGGCGCGAAGAGAAGATATTTATCCGGCTCACCGTCTCAGCCGCCTCGCCGAGCCTGGCGCGCAGCAAACGCTCAGCTTTCTGGGCCCCGTCGGCGGCGCCGTCGCTGGCCTGAATGAGACCGACGACCTTGCCCGCGCCAATCGCCGCCTCGACCTTGAACGCTCCGGCGACCATCTGGCCGGCCTTGTTAACCATCGCCAGAAATTGCAACGCGTCGCCTTCGAGCAGCCGGTCGACAGTTTCGGCGAGCTCCGGCGCGGCCTTGGCCTCGGTGCGGAAGGCGCGGGAGAAGGCCTTCTTTGTCGCTCCCTGGCGCACCGTCGCCGCATCGAGCCGGGTCCAGACGCCGCGGCCGGGCAGGCGGCGGCGAATGTCGGGCGTGACCTCGCCCTCGCCCGACAGAGCGAAGCGCAGCATCGTTTCCGGCGGACCCTTCCAGCCGGTGACAATGCAGGTGCGCTCCGACCCGCTCTCCTCGAAAGCCTCGAGCTTGCTCAATCGCGCTCTCTTCTAACGCTTCACGCCGCCGGCGGCGCTTCGGCCGCCTCTTCCACATTCGCCTCTGGGGCCTCTGGCGTCACAGGGGTCGCCTCGACCCAGCCGGCGCGCACCCGCGCCGCCATGATCAATGCGTCGGCCTCATCGCGCGACAGGCCAAATTCGCTGAGGTAGCCGGTGAACTTCTTTTCGCCTGCGTCGGTGCGCTCGCTCCAGCCAATCAGGTCGTCGCTGGCGCAGCCGGCGAGGTCCTCGATGGTCTGGACGCCGTTCTGGCCGAGCTTGACCAGCATCGGCGTGGTGATGCCGTCGATTTCCTTGAGCTCGTCGGCGACGCCGAGCGCTTTACGCGCATCGTCGTGCTCGGTCTCGATGCGGGCGAGATGGCCGAGCGCGCGCGCCTGGATTTCCTCGGCGGTCTCGGCGTCGAAACCTTCGATCGTGGCGAGCTCGCGCGCCTCGACATAGGCGATTTCCTCGACCGTGCGGAAGCCTTCGGAGGCGAGCAACTGCGCCACCGTCTCGTCGACGTCGAGCGCCGCCATGAAGGCGGCGGTGCGCTCGGCGAATTCCTTCTGCCGACGCTCGGATTCCTCGGCCTCGGTGAGGATGTCGATGTCCCAGCCGGTGAGCTGCGAGGCGAGGCGAACGTTCTGGCCGCGTCGACCGATGGCGAGCGAAAGCTGGTCGTCGGGCACGACGACTTCGATGCGGGTGGAATCTTCGTCGAGCACCACCTTCATCACTTCGGCCGGTTGCAGCGCGTTGACGATGAAAGTCGCGGCGTCGACGTTCCAGGGAATGATGTCGATCTTCTCGCCTTGCAGTTCGTTGACCACCGCTTGCACGCGCGAGCCGCGCATGCCGACGCAGGCGCCGACCGGATCGATCGAGGAATCGTTGGAGACGACGGCGATCTTGGCGCGTGAGCCGGGATCGCGGGCGACCGCCTTCACTTCGACGATGCCGTCGTAAATCTCCGGCACTTCCTGGGCGAACAGCTTGGCGGTGAATTGCGGGTGGGTGCGCGAGAGGAAGATCTGCGGCCCGCGCGCTTCGCGGCGCACGTCGTAGACATAGGCGCGCAGCCGGTCGCCGGGGCGGAACATCTCGCGCGGGATCAGTTCGTCGCGCCGCACCACCGCCTCGCCGCCGGCGCCGCCGAGGTCGACGACGACATTGCCGTATTCGACCCGCTTGACCTGGCCGTTGATGATCTCGCCGATGCGATCCTTGAACACGTCGTATTGCTTGTCGCGCTCGGCCTCACGAATCTTCTGCACCAGCACCTGCTTGGAGGCCTGGGCGGGGATGCGGCCGAAGTCGAAGGGCGGCAACAACTCGGCGATCCAGTCGCCAACCTGCGCCGAAGGGTTCTTCTTCTGCGCTTCGGCGAGGGTGATCTGGGTTGCGTCGTTCTCGACCATATCGACGACCAGCAGCAGGCGCGAAAAGCGAATCTCGCCGGTCTTGGGGTTGATCTCGGCTCTGACCTCGGTCTCCTGGCCATAGCGCGAGCGCGCCGCCTTCTGCATCGCGTCCTCCATGGAGGCGAGCACGATCGAGCGGTCGATCGACTTTTCACGCGCGACGGCGTCGACGATCTGCAAGAGCTCGAGTCTGTTGGCGCTGACGGCCATTGTCTTCTCCTTCAGTCTGGCCCCGCGGCTTGCCTGCCGTAGGGGTCGCAGCATGCTTTCTAGGTTGGCGGGTTGCGCCGTGTCGGCGCGGGATGTTTCGCGGCTGGCTCGGGCTCGGCTTTCGCCTCGTCGCCCGCGCGCGCCGCCTTGGCTTGTTTCTTGGTCGCTTTCTTGGCCGCCTTCTCGCTACGCAGCGCGGCGCGGACGAGATCGTCGGTCAGCACCAGCCGCGCTTCGCCCATGTCGGCGATCGGCAGCGCGACGCTGGTCGCTTCGCTGTTTTCCTCGGCGGCCAGGCGCAGCCGCGCGATCGCCGCGCTTCCCTCGGCTTCGACGGCCTCCAGCGCGCCACGGAAGCGTTTGCGGCCAGCGAAAGGAATCGCCATCTCGATCTTCGCCTCGTGGCCGAGCGCGCGGCGAAAGTCGGAGACGCGCACCAGCGGCCGGTCGATGCCGGGCGAAGAGATTTCCAGCCGATAGGCGCCCCCGACCGGCTCCTCGACATCGAACAGCGGCGACAAAGCCTCGCTCGCCCGCTCGCAATCGTCGATGGTCATGATTCCATCCGGCCGCTCGGCCATGATCTGCACGGTCGCGTTTTGTGACGCGGAAACCTTGACCCGCACCAGGCGCAAGCCGAGCGTGCGCAAGGTCGGCTCGGCGGCGCGACCGATGCGCTGGGCGAGACCGCTCTCGGCGATCAGGCGCGGCTCATCAAGCCCGTCCTGGGGCGCTGAGGCGAGTGGGGCGGCGGTTTGGCCCATGAGTCCTTGCAGCAATAAAAAAGAGCGGGTCCCGGGTGGGGCCCACTCTCAAAATCTCTCCTTATCGTCACCGACCAGGAGCTATGAGAATTCCTTTGCAGCCGATATAGGCGAACGTCTCGGCGAATGCAATAGGAATCCGGGCTCGCCGCTCCCCTCACCCCTTCATGGCATGCGCCTTGCGGCCGCCCCGCTCGATCGACGCCGGCCCCTCGCCCCGTGCGATGAGATCGCGGGCAAGTTCGAGGCAACGCTTGGCGAGCATTTGCGCGCCCTCCACCAGTTCGCGCGAGTCGCGCACGATCTCGACGTTGCGCTCCATGTCCTCGTGCGACCAGCCGCGCGAGTGAGCGATGTAAGGAAATTGCGGAAATAAGAATCCGAGTTCGGCGAAGAAGCCGAGCATTTGGCCAGCGACCGATTGAATGTTGTCCTGGCCGCCGACAATGATGAAGCCGGCGACCTTGTCGCGGATCAGCACCTGATCGCGGATCGTCACCGCGTTTTGCACGCAGTTCAACCGCTCGGCCATCTTGAAATAGAGCGAGGACGCCGCCCCCC
Organism: uncultured Alphaproteobacteria bacterium; assembly: GCA_963835215.1. Lineage (GTDB taxonomy): Bacteria > Pseudomonadota > Alphaproteobacteria > Rhizobiales > Beijerinckiaceae > Roseiarcus. The sequence continues at coordinate 962,807 of CAWIES010000002.1, forward strand.
AGCGGATCGGCGAGGCGACGATGACCGCGTCGGCCCAATGAACCAGAGCCTCATAGACCTGATCCATTTCGTCAGTGGCGTCCATTTGCGTGATCGAACACGGCCAGGTGCAAGCGCGCGCGCTCTTTGAATAGAAGCCTTCGCAGGCGCGAAACTTCAGACCGTTCAGCCGGATCATGCGCGTTTCCGCCCCAAGCGACTCCGCCTCGCGCAATGCGCTGGTCAACAGGTGGTCGGAGCCGGAAAAGCGCGGGTTGGCCGCGTCCATCGCCGTTGTCGAGATGCCGGCCAGCCTCAGAACGCCGGGCGCCCGTTCGACCTTGCGCGCAAGCGGATGGGGAGCGTGCGGCGCCCGAGTTCGCTTGCTGACGCCCGCGATGTCGACGCGCACGCGGCCCGCTTCGACCTTGACCGGATAGGCTGGCACGCAATCCTGTTCGAAGCCGGGCTCGCCGACGCCCGTGCCACGATGGAACTTCCAGTAGTGCCAGGGGCAGACGATATAGTCGCCATCCAGCCGACCCTCGCCGAGCGGCCCGCCAGCGTGATTGCAGACGTTCGACACCACGCCGAAAGCGCCATCGACGAAGGAGACGGCGAGTTCGTGGCTTTGCGCTTTGACGCGACTGAGTGGCGCGGCGGACAGCTCTTCGACGGAGCCGATGTCGATCCAGTTCGGTTGCCCGCTCATATGTCCTCCCCTGTCTTCCCGTCGCGCCCTTGCTGCAAATCGCGAGAGCAACAGGTAACATACGCCGCCTCGCAGCGACTTGTTACCGGGTTCGCCAATCGGCGCCGCCGACGCGAGCCCAAGTTTGCGTTCACCCGGAGGGTCGCGACAATGGCCGATGCGATTTGGCGTCCCTTGGCGACGCCCGAGCTGGCGCCTCTCGCCGAAGCGCGGCTGCAAGCCCATTTTGCCGCGCAATGGTTGGCGCGCGCCGCGCGCGCCTTCGTCCCTCCCCAACCCGACGACAGCCACACCAGTCTTGGCTGGGACGAGGCCTTCGACGGGTTCGCCACTTTTCCGCTGGCGAACGGCGCCCGCCTTGGCCTGAGATTGCGCGATCTGACGCTGGCTCTGCTGCGCGATGGTGGCAAAGGACGGGCCTCGTCCTTTTCTCTCATCGGCAGCGTCGATCGCGAGGTCGGCGAACGTCTCAAAGAACTTTTGCGCGCCGAGGGTCTCGATCCGGCCGGGCTCGACGCCCCCTCGCCGTATCAAATGCCCTCGCATGTCCTTGCCGAGGGCGGCGCATACGGCGGGCCGCGCGTCGAAGAGTCCTTGGCGCAAATCGGCGCCTGGTTCGCCAATGCGAATATCTCCATCGCCAAGGTGGGCGGAGCGATTGTCGCGCGGGGACTCGCAGCGTCCCCACCCCGCTGCTGGCCGCATCACTTCGATCTGGCGACCTCGACGTCCTTCGCCATTCCGGGCGGAGACAAGACCGCTTATATCGGCGCCGGCCTGTCGCCGGGCGACCATTTCTATAGCGAGCCGTATTTCTATCTCTCGATCTACCCGGCGCCCGCTTCGTCTTCGCTTCCCGCGCTCCCCGCGCTCGGTCACTGGCATGACAAGGAATTCTTCGCGGCGATCGCAACCGCGCGCGGCATCGCGGCGAGCCCAAGGCCGCAGGCCGACACCGACGTCTTTCTCGCTGCGGCGTTGAGCGCGGCGTTCAGCAGTTTCCGATAAGCCGCGCTTAGGCTGTCGGCAGTTTGTAGTCGCGGAACGTCTCGCGCAGCTTGAGCTTGTTGATTTTGCCGCTGGCGGTGTGGGGGATCTCGTTCACGGTCTGCACGTCGTCGGGCATCCACCACTTGGCGATACGGCCCTCGAGGAAGCCGAGCACTTCGGCCCTCTTGGGCTCTTTGCCTTCCTTGGGCACGACGATCAGCAGCGGCCGCTCGTCCCACTTGGGGTGGGCAATGCCAATCACCGCCGCTTCGGCGACATCGGGATGGCCGACGGCGAGGTTCTCGATTTCGATCGAGGAGATCCACTCGCCGCCCGACTTGATGACATCCTTGGCGCGGTCGGTGATGTGCATGAAGCCGTCGGCGTCGATGGTGGCGATGTCGCCGGTGTCGAAGAAGCCATACTCGTCGAGGACGTCGTGGTCCTCTCTGAAATAACGCTTCGCCACGGCGGGACCGGCGACCTTGAGCCGGCCGAAACGCTCGCCGTCCCACGGCAGCTCGCGGTTCTCGTCATCGACGATCTTCATCTCGACGCCGAAGGGCGCCCAGCCTTGCTTGTTCTTGATCGCCAGCTGTTCCTCACGCGTCGCCCCAGCCTGCATCGGCTTGAGCGAGCCGACCGAGCCGAGCGGGCTCATTTCCGTCATGCCCCAGGCGTGGCGAACCTCGACCCCGAACTCCTCCTCGAACGCCTTGATGATCGAGGGTGGGCAGGCCGAGCCGCCAATGATGACGCATTTAAGCCAGGAGAGCTTCTTGCCCTCCTTGCGCATGTAGGCGAGGAGCATCAGCCACACCGTTGGCACCGCCGCGGTGAAAGTCACCCGTTCGCTCTCCAGCAGTTCGTAGATCGAGGCGCCGTCGAGCTTGCCGCCCGGCATCACCAGCTTGGCGCCCTTCATCGGCGCGCTGAAGGCGATGCCCCAGGAATTGGCGTGGAACATCGGCACGATCGGCAAGACCGACGAGCCGGGGCCGATCGGCATGCATTCGAGGCCGGCGGTGAACAGGGAGTGCAGCACGTTGGAGCGGTGCGAATAGAGCACGCCCTTGGGATTGCCGGTGGTGCCGGAGGTGTAGCAAAGGCCGGCGGCGGTGTTTTCGTCGAACTCGGGCCAGCGGAAGTCGCCGTCGACTTCGCCGATCCAATCCTCGTAGGCCACCGCGTTCTTCAGCGTCGTCGCCGGCATGTGGGCGGCGTCGGTGATCACAACGTAACGCTCGATTGTCGGCAGCCTGGCGGCGATCGCCTCCATCAGCGGCACGAAGGTCAGATCGATCAGCGCGATCCGATCTTCGGCGTGGTTCATGATCCAGACGATCTGCTCGGGAAACAGCCGCGGATTGACGGTGTGACAGATCGCTCCGATGCCCGAGACGCCGTACCAGGTCTCGAGATGGCGTTGATTGTTCCAGGCCAGCGTCGCGACACGGTCGCCGAGCTTGATTCCGTCGCGCGTCAGGCGCTGGGCCACCTTCAAAGCGCGCTCGCGCACCTGCGCGTAGTTGGCGCGCACGATCGGGCCTTCGACCAGACGGCTGACGACTTCCTGGCGCGGGTGCTGGAGGGCGGCCGAGTCGATGATCTTGTGAATCAGCAACGGCCAGTCTTGCATCAGCCCGAGCATCGCGCTCCTCCCGTCTTTTTCGCGCCCGCGGCTTGAGCCGCGTGGTTTTCCTTGCGTTCTTTTGCAATTACCACGACCCCCAACGGCGCGCCAGACGGCTAAGGGACGCTAGGCGATTGGTCGGCAACGCAAATTGCCGGGCGCCGCGCGCCTCTATAGGCTATCGCCGCCGCGCGCCCCCTTGCGAAGCGGCGTCACTGGATTTCGAGCCATGGCCGAAGACGAGACGAGAGAGCGCGCGGTCCGCGTCTGGTTCCGCCTTCTGCGGCTGGAGAGCCGCCTCCAGTCGGCGGTCGCGGAGCGGCTGCGCGAGATCGGCCTGTCGGTGCCCCAATGCGACGTGCTGACGACGCTGACCGAAGCGGAGGGCGTCAGCCAGCAGGCGCTCGCCGAGCGGCTCTACGTCACCAAGGGCAACATCTCCGGCCTGCTCGACCGGCTCGAGGGGGCGGGACTGGTCGAGCGGCGCTCGATCGCCGCCGACCGCCGGCAATACGCGATTTATTTGACCGCCGAGGGACGCGCGGCGGCGGAAAAGGCGATCGCCATGCAGCACGTGCTGATTGCCGCGACGCTCGGCCGGCTCAAGAGCGACGACCTCGCCGCCTTCGAATCGCTGCTGATCGCCACCCGCGATCTGGTGCGCGCCTATCGCCAGCACGCGACGGCGCCCGCCTGAAGCGGACCTTGGCGCGGCGCGCCACGCAATCTCCTCAATCGCGCGCCAGCGTCACGCCGCTTCGATTGCCCGGCTCCCAGTGCGGCGCTAGGAAGGGGCCAATTGGGAGACGCGCTTGAACGCCAATAAGACGAGCGGCCGGCCGGCCAAACCTAAGCTGTCGCCATCGGCGATCGGCGCCATCGCGGTGACGGCCGCGTTGATCGGCCTCGGCGTCTGGATCGTCGCAACGCCGGCGCGCCGCCCGCCCGCGCTGGTCGGCGGCCCGTTCACGCTGGAGACAGCGGGCGGCAAGACATTGTCGGACGTCGACCTCAAGGGCCATCCGTTCCTGGTCTATTTCGGCTACACGCATTGCCCCGACGTCTGCCCGACGACGCTGGCCGATATCGCCGACGTGCTGCACAAGATGCCGGACAAGCCGATCCGCGTGCTGTTCGTCACCGTCGATCCCGAGCGCGACAGCCCGGCGACGATGGCCGATTATGTCAGCAGCTTCGATCCGCGCTTTGTCGGCCTGTCGGGCACGCCGGAGCAGATCGCCGCGACCGAGAAGGGCTACCGCGTCTATGCCCATAAGGGGCCGGCGCAGAGCGACGGCGGCTATACGATGGACCATTCCTCGGTGGTCTATCTGATGGACAAGAACGGCGCCTTCGTCGAATCGCTCGATCTTGAGCGCCCGCCGGAAGACACGGCGAAGGAATTGGCGGGGTATCTTTAAGGCGCGCTGGCGCTTGTAGACGCGGCCGCTGGCCGCGTCGGGCGCGGTCGCCGACCGCGCCTACAAAGGGCGCCTCAGTCCATCCGCATCGCGACGCCAATTACACCATTCGCAATTTGCGCGACAGCGCTCAAACGAATTCAAATCGACCACCTTCGACGACGAAGTGCTTCGCGTTGCCCGAAGTGTCAAAGAATCGCCAGTCCTCGTCGACCGACCCGTCAGGAAAGAGCTGCAAGCGAACGTTGCCTGTAAACGAAATCTCGACGCCCCCGTATTGATCAGCCGAGACAGCCGTAACGAGCAACCCTTCTCCGGCATTCGTGTGCGATCGCGTGTCCGGATCATACCCACCCAAAAGCTCGGCAAGGCGGACATTTTGCAATGTACCCGCTTTGGGATCGCTCCGATCTATCGCAGCGCCCTCCGCAGGCGGCACGTCGCGATCGGAGGTTCCGGTGATTAGACCGTCCTGGCCAGCCAATCGCCACGGACATTGCACATGGAGCGCATAGGCGCCGACGGTTCCCTTACGGTGGTGCGGCCGGATCGGACCAAAATGAAAGACACGCATGTCTGCTGCGCTGCGCGCGATGGACAGTTTCAGCCCGACGAGCGGTTGCAGGGCTTGTTGGGCAGAGGGCAAATTCAAAAAGGCGTTCCTCCAATTCTGCAATTGGCTTCGACGCCCTTCAATCCATTCGCATCGGGATGCCGGCGCCCGCCATGCGCTGCTTGGCCTCGCGGATGGTGAATTCGCCGAAATGGAAGATCGAGGCGGCGAGCACCGCGCTGGCGTGACCGTCTTTCACGCCGGCGACGAGATCGTCGAGCGCGCCGACGCCGCCCGAAGCAATGACCGGGATTGTCACCGCGTCGGCGACGGCGCGCGTCAATGGGATGTCAAAGCCGATCCTCGCTCCGTCGCGGTCCATCGACGTCAGCAGGATTTCGCCCGCGCCGAGCGCCGTCACTTCGCGCGCGTATTCTACGACGTCGACGCCGGTTGGGCGCCGCCCGCCGTGGGTGAATATCTCCCAGCGCGGCGGCGCGCCGGGCGCGGTCGCGACTTGCTTGGCGTCGATGGCGACGACCACGCATTGGCTGCCGAATTTCTCGGCCGCGGCGCGCACGAAGCTGCGATCGGCGACGGCGGCCGAATTGATCGAGGCTTTGTCCGCGCCCGCCAGCAACAGGTTGCGGATGTCGTCGAGCGTGCGCACGCCGCCCCCGACGGTGAGGGGCATGAAGCAGACCTCGGCGGTGCGGCGCACCACGTCCATCAGCGTGCCGCGATCCTCGTGACTGGCGGCGATGTCGAGGAAGCACAATTCGTCAGCGCCCGCCTGATCGTACGCGACCGCGCATTCGACCGGATCGCCGGCGTCGCGCAGATTGACGAAATTGACGCCCTTGACGACGCGGCCATCCTTGACGTCGAGGCACGGAATGACGCGCGCTTTAAGCACGGGCGACCTCCGCGGCGCGGATCAGCGCCAGCGCCTCGCGCGCGTCGAGCCGGCCGTCGTAAAGAGCGCGCCCGGTGATCGCGCCGGCGAGCCGCGCGCAATCGGGTTCGAGCAGACGCTTGACGTCCTCGATCGAAGCAAGCCCGCCCGAGGCGATGACCGGCACGGCAACCGCCTCTGCGAGCGCGATCGTCGCGGCAATGTTGAGGCCCTGCATCACGCCGTCGCGGCTGATATCGGTGTAGATGAGCGCGGCCACCCCTGCGTCCTCAAAGCGTCGCCCGAGATCGACCGCCGCGACATCGGAGGTGCGCGCCCAGCCATCCACCGCGACCCGTCCGTCGCGCGCGTCGATGCCGACCGCGACCCGGCCGGGATAAAGCCGCGAAGCCTCGCGCACGAAGGCGGGGTCCTCGACTGCGGCGGTGCCGATGATGACGCGCGCCACGCCCTTTTCCAGCCAGCCGGCGACCGTCTTCATGTCGCGCACGCCGCCGCCAAGCTGCACCTTCATCGAGACGGCGGAGAGAATGTGCTCGACCGCCGCGGCGTTCATCGGCTGGCCGGCGAAGGCGCCGTCGAGATCGACGACATGCAGCCATTCGAAGCCCTGACGCTCGAACTCGCGCGCCTGCGCCGCCGGATCGACGTTGAACACAGTCGCCTGCGCCATGTCGCCGCGCACCAGGCGCACGCACTCGCCCCCCTTGAGGTCGATGGCGGGAAACAGGATCACGGGCGCCACCTCAGGAAATTGGCGATGAAAGCGAGGCCGAGCTTCTGGCTCTTTTCCGGATGAAACTGCGTGCCGACGACATTGTCGCGCGCGACCATCGCCGTCACCGGACCGCCGTAGTCGGCGTCGGCGACAACGTCGGCCGGATTGGCGGCATAGAGCTGGAACGAGTGAACGAAATAGGCGTGCAGCCCGTCGTCGCCGGTGGCGATGTTGGCGAGCAGCGGGTGAGGCCGCTTCACCTGCAACGTGTTCCAGCCCATGTGGGGGATCTTCATCTCCGGCGGCGCGACGATCGGACCGACGTCGCCGGCGACCCAGTCGAGTCCGGGGACGATCTCATATTCCAGTCCGCGCGTCGCCATGAGCTGCATGCCGACGCAGATGCCGAGGAACGGGCGGCCGCGAGCGCGCACGCTCTCTTCGAGCGCCTCGACCATGCCTGGCACGGCGTCGAGGCCGCGCCGGCAATCCGCGAAGGCGCCGACGCCCGGCAGCACGATGCGCTCGGCGCGCACGACCTCGTCAGGGTCGCGCGTCACCTTCACTTTGAGGGCGAGCCCCGCTTCGCGCGCGGCGCGCTCAAAGGCTTTGTGGGCGGAGTGGAGATTGCCCGACCCGTAATCGACGATCGCAACACTCATCTCAGCCGCCCGCCTCCGGGAACAGGCCGAGGACATGAGGCGGCGCGCTGGCGGGTGGGTCGACGACGGTCCGCGCCGGGCGAGGCGGCGGAGCGACGAGGCGCTGAGCGAAGAACGCGCGCTCGGCGCTGTAGCGGTCGCCGGCGCAGACGATGTCGGCGAGCGGTCGCCCGCCCCGCGCCAGCGCCGCGCCCTGCAGAGCGCGGCCCTGCAGAGCCAGATAGAGCGCGCTCAACACGTAGAGCCAGAAATCGCCGCCGGGCGAGATGAAGCCGCGCCGCGTCGCCGCGCCGACAAGCGCCGCCGCGAGTATCCACAGCGCGAGCGGACGCCACAGGCCGCGCACGACTAGCCACAGCGGACCGAAGAGGAACGCCGGCCAGACGAAGCCGAGACGCAGCAGCCGCGCCCGTTCGAGCGCCTGCTCGGGCGCACCGGAATCGGCAGCGCAATGCACCGCATAGATCGCCATTTCGCGTTCGACCGCCTTTGGAGGCGGTCTCCTTTCGCAGCGTGTTTACAGCGCGCCCTTGGTCGAGGGGACGCGCGAGGCCTGTCGCGGGTCAATTGCAAGCGCGGCGCCAAGCGCGCGGGCGACGCCCTTGAAGCAGGATTCGGCAATATGATGGCTGTTGGCGCCATACAAATTGTCGATATGCAGCGTCAGGCCGGCGTTGACGGCCAAAGCCTGAAAGAATTCGCGCACCAGCTCGACGTCGAAACTGGCAATCTTCTGCGTCGGAAATTCGACGCGGAAGACGAGAAAAGGCCGCCCGGAAACGTCGACGGCGACGCGGGTCAGGCTTTCATCCATCGGCAGCAGGCAGTCGGCGTAGCGGGTGACCCCGCGCTTGTCGCCGAGCGCCTGACGCAGCGCCTGGCCGAGCGCGATGCCGACATCCTCGACGGTGTGGTGGTCGTCGATATGACGGTCGCCCTCGGCGCGAATCGTGATGTCGATCAGGGAATGGCGCGCGAGCTGGTCGAGCATATGGTCGAAGAAGCCGACGCCGGTTTTGACGTCAGCCTTGCCCGAACCGTCAAGATCGAGGGCGACCTCGATCGCGGTCTCGCTGGTTTTGCGCGAAACGGCGCCTTTGCGCATGATCTAGCCTTTGGATGGCGAGGAATTGGGCGGGGTGATAGCAAGCCCAGCGTCAATTTGCCACTGGCGAAGCAAAACGCGGTTTAGAGAGTGGAGGCGGCCGCCGTGGTGAGGCCGGAGCCCGGCTTCGCCGCGGCCATCAAATTGCCGCGGCGCCCGCTCCGCTCTCGAGGGTCAGCGCGTCAGCACGACGTGGGTCGCCAACTCCGTTGGGACCGCCTCCGTCACCCGATAGCCAAGGCCCGGCAGGTCAATGCCGGCGAACAGGGATTCACCACGTCCCAGAACGACGGGCGACAGCGCCAATTGCAACTCGTCGATCGCTCCTGCGAGCAGATACTGGCGGACCGTCGAAACTCCGCCGCCAATCTTCACGTCCAGGTCGCCCGCGGCGGCCTTGGCCTGGGCGAGCGCCGATTCGATGCCGTCGGTGACGAAATAGAAGGTCGTCCCGCCCTCCATTTCGATTGGCGCCCGGGCGTGGTGGGTGAGGATGAAGGTCGGCGCGTGATACGGCGGATTGTCGCCCCACCAGCCCTTCCAGTCGGGGCCGCCCCAGGCGTCGCCGGCCGGCCCGAACATATTGCGGCCGAGGATGAAGGCGCCAAAACCTTGCATCGCGGCGCTGGCGAAGCGGTCATCGGTCCCGCCGTCCTTCCCCATCATCGATCGAAAGGCGCGGGTCGGGTAGAACCAATTCATCAACTCCCCGCCCCGCTTGCCGAGCGGATTTTTCAGGCTCTGGTCCGGGCCAGCCGCGAAGCCGTCGGCGGACACTGCAAAAGCCCTTACGCACACTTTACCCATGAAGGCCTCCGTCTGATTGTGAACTGCAATCAGTTGAGTTTTGCCAGACTGGTTTTATATTGCAAGTGGTCATGATCGAAAAACGCTCCGGCTGCCCGATCAATCTTGCCGTCGAGGTGATCGGCGACCGCTGGAATCTTATCGTTATCCGCGACATCATGTTCGGCAATCGCCGGCATTTTCGCGAGCTGCTCACAAACTCGGAAGAAGGCATCGCCTCCAACATTCTGGCGGCACGATTGAAGCGGCTCGTTGCGGAAGGGCTGCTCACGCGCAGGGACGATCCCGCCCACCGGCAGAAGGGGATCTACAGCCTGACCGAAAAGGCGATCCAACTGGCGCCCGTGCTGGTGCAACTGGGCGCCTGGGGCCGTCGACATCTAACGCCCTCGCCGGAGTTGGCGATCCGCCAGCAGTTAATGGAAGAGGGCGGCCCGCCACTCTTGAGCGCCTTCGCTGACCAACTGCGCCACATCCACCTCGAAACACCTCTGCCCGCGGGCCGCGAGAGCGTCATCGCTCGCCTGCAGGCCGCGTTCGAGCACGTGGCGGCGGAGCAACGAAACCAGGCGGCCGCGAAGATCAAGAAGAACGGATGATCCGCCGCAGGGCCGCGGTGAGCCGTCGAGCCTGCAATGGCGCACGGCGCGGGTCCGCCGCCCAGCCTGAGAGGCGCCCCTCTACAGCCTCACCGGCTGCTCCGGATACGACAACTGCTCGCGCGCGCGCCAATCGTGGGTGACGTAGTTGAGGATCACCGAGCGGCGCACGCCTTCGATCGAGCGTTTCTCGAAGCCGTGCCAAGTGTTGTCGGCGGGCACGAAGATCATCGCTGCGCCGCGCTTGAAGGGGGAGACGCCATAGTGGCGCTCGCGGCTCCAATAGATGTCGGTGCCGAGGTTCTCGTGGCCGGGCGCGTTGGAGAGATACATCAGGCAGGTGAACTTCTTGACGCCGAGATCGGTGTGCGGCTCGAGCCAGAAGCCGTCGACATCCTGCGCATATTCGAGGCGCAGGAAGGTGTCGTCGATCGGCGCGGCGAAGGTGTCCGCGATCAGACGGGTGACGCGCTGCGACTGCAATGCTTCGGCGACCGCCCGCATGACGGGAAAGCGCGCCATGCCGGCGGCGTCGAAATAGCTGCGCTTGTCGTTGTGCAGCTCGCGCTTGCCCGAGACGCCGTCGAGCGTGGGCGCGGCGAAGGGCAGCGTCGCCAGCGTGTCGGCGACATCGGCGGGAAACGCGTTCTCGATCAGATAGTGGCGGTAGGGGGCGTCGAAGGCGACGCGGGCCGCGATCGACGCGGCGAAAGCGTCGGCGATGCGCGCGGCTTCGGCGCTGAGATGTTCGCCCGCGCGTGGGTTTTCAACCGACATGACGTGAACCTCTTGAGCTCGATGTTTTCAGGCCGCGCGGGCCCTTAGGCAATTGCCTCAGGCCATGCCCAGCGCGGAAAGGTAGAGATCGAGAATCTCCTCCTCCTCGCGGCGCTTTTCGCGGTCCTGCCGGCGGATCGACACGACCTTGCGGATGACCTTGGTGTCGAAGCCGTTGCCCTTGGCCTCGGCGTAGACGTCCTTGATGTCGTCGGCGAGCGCCTTCTTTTCCTCTTCGAGCCGCTCGATGCGCTCGACGAAGGCGCGCAGGTGCGAGGCGTCGACCGGTTCCGAGGCGGCGGCAGGGGCGTTCATGGTCATTCTACAGTCCGTGTTCTCTAAATTTCAAAAATGGGGTTTGCCGAGGAAGCCATGGCCGCCTGAGCGCGGCGCGTCAAGCGGGCGGCGAGGGGCGCGGGCGCCCGTCGGCGCGACTGCCCCAGTCCTGTGGAATTCGCACCCCGCGCGGCGCAAGGAGCGGCTCGAGGATGCGCGCGAGCCGGTCGGCCCAGGCTTCCGCCGCGGCGCGCTCGCCGATCAGGTCCTGGCGCACTTCGATCAGCGCGCTGGAGAGGCCGCGTGCGGTGGCGAGCGTGTGGATCGTGTCGCCGGGCAGCGCGCCGTCATAGGGCTCATTGTCTCCGACCGCCCCGGGGCCGATGTCCGGATCCTCGCCGAGCGCGCGAATCAGCGGCGCCGGCAATCGGGGATCGGCGTCCCACAACACGCCGACCTTCCACGCCCGCGCCTGGCCGCGCCAGTGCGGGGTGAAGGAATGGACCGAGAGAATGGCGGGGGGCTCGCCGCTCGCCAGCATCGCCTCGATCGTCGTTGCGATCGCCTGGCGGTAGGGCGCCCAATAGCGACGGCGGCGGCGCGCGATCTCGGCCGCGTCGATCCGCGCGTTGCCGGAGACAAGCGCGCCGTCGGAAATGCGCATCACCAGCGTCGGGTCGCCCTCGCCGCGGTTGGCGTCGATCAGCAGCCGCGAGAAGGTCGAGAGGATCGCCGGCGCGCCGAGCCTGGCGGCCAGCCGGCGGGCGAGCCAGGCCGCTCCGATGTCGTAGCCGATGTGGCGCTCCAGCGCCCCGCGCGGCAGGCCGAGATCGCCGTAGCTGGGGGGCAGCGCGTTGCTGGCGTGGTCGCAGATCACCAGCGCGCCGGCGTCGAGCGCGCCGGACACGCGCTCGAACGGGGGAAAATCTCCCTCGATCGCCAAATCCTCGCGCTGCGTCCTGGTGTCCACTGCGCCCCCTTGTCCTATCGCGACGGCGAGAATAAGGACGGAGCGGCGCGAGACCAAGCGACTTTGGCGCCCGCCGACAACGGAATATGACCCTATGCCGCCGACCTCACCCGCGGCCAAGCCGCCGGGCGGTTTTGGCGTGCCGTTTTCCGCGCTGGTCGCGGGCGCTCTGGCGATGGGCATCTCGCCGATCTTCGTCCGCCTCGCCGATGTCGGGCCGTTCGCCAGCGCCTTCTGGCGCGTGGCGCTCGCGCTGCCGGCGCTGTGGGCATGGCTGAGGCTGAGCGAGAAGGACGCGCCGGCCAGCGGCGGGATCGGCCGCGCCGACCTGCTCGCCGGCCTCGCCTTCACCGGCGATCTCTTCTTTTGGCATCTGTCGATCGTCACCACCAGCGTCGCCAACGCGACCTTCTTCGCCACCACGGCGCCGATCTGGGTGGTCGCCTTCGGCTGGCTGCTGCTGGGCGAGCGCGCCGCGCCGCGCACGCTCATCGGCATCGCGCTGTGCGTTGCGGGCGGGGTGGCGCTGCTGGCGCAGAGCTTCCACCTGCGGCCCGCCGGCGCGATCGGCGATCTCTACGGCGCCGGCGACCGGTCTGTTCTTCGGCCTCTATTTCCTGGCGGTGAAGGCGGCGCGGCGCGTGCATTCGGCGGCGCGCGTCACCTTCATCGCCACCGTCGTCACCGCTGCGTTGCTGCTCGTCGTCGCGCTGACGCTCGAGCCGACGATCCTGCCCCACAGCCTCGGCGGGATCGCCGCGCTATGCGGCATGGCCTGGATCAGTCACGCGGGAGGCCAGGGCCTGTTGTCGATCGCGCTCGGTCGGCTGCCGGCGGCGTTTTCTTCGCTGGTCATCTTTCTCGAGGCGATCGCCGCCGCCAGCTTCGCCTACCTGTTCCTCGGCGAGCCGGTTTCTCTCGCCCAGGGGTTCGGCGGGCTGGCGATTCTCGCTGGCATCTATGTGGCCCGCCCGACGTGAGGCGCGCAGAGGGCGGACCTTGGCGAAGCCGCGCGCCCCTAGCGGTTGACAGGCAGGGCTCGCCGACGATTATGGCGCCCGGGGCGACGGTGCGAAGGGCTATGCGGCGCAAATCGATTCTCACGCTGACGCTCGCGCTCCTGATTGCGGCGCCGCTCGCCGCGCCAGCGGCGCTCGCCGATTTCCGCATGTGCAATCTCACCGCCAGCCGCGTCAGCGTCGCGCTCGCCTATACCGACGGCCAGGCCTGGGTGAGCGAGGGCTGGTGGAACCTCAAACCGTCCGATTGCAACACTTTGCTGCGCGGCGGGCTGGCGGCGCAATTCTATTACGTCTACGCGATGGACGAACGCGGCGGCGAGTGGAAGGGCAAGGCCTTCATGTGCACCAGCGACCGCGAGTTCAAGATCGACGGACGGCAGGACTGCTTCGTGCGCGGCTTCGACCGCACCGGATTCTTCGAGGTCGACACCGGCAAGGACGCCAAGAACTGGACCGTCCAGCTCACCGATCCCACGAATCCTTGACCGCGCGACACATGACGACAGGGTCGCGCCGCTTCGCGCGCGCCTTGCAAGAAACATAAGAAAGTGAGGACGCTCGTGATCCGTCGCAAACGCCGCATCAAGATCATCGCCACGCTTGGGCCAGCCTCGGCCGACCGCGCCATGATCGCCAGCCTGTTCGTGGCGGGGGCGGATGTCTTCCGCATCAACATGAGCCACGCCTCGCACGAGGCGATGCGCGAGCGGGTGGCGATCATCCGCTCGGTCGAAGAGGAATTCGATCGCCCGATCGCCATCCTCGTCGATCTGCAGGGACCCAAACTGAGGGTTGGCGAATTTGGCGCCGGCGGCGTGCAACTCGGCAAGGGCGCGGCGTTCGCGCTCGATTCGGACCCCACGCCCGGCGACTCGGCGCGCGTCTTTCTTCCTCATCCGGAAATTCTTGGCGCGCTGCAACCGGGCCATCGCGTGCTGATCGACGACGGCAAGGTGCTGCTGCGCGTCTCGAAGGTCTCGCCCGGCCGGGCCGAGACCTTGGTCGAGGTGGCGGGCAAGGTCTCCAACAAAAAGGGCGTCAGCCTGCCTGACACGACGATCCCGACCTCGGCGATGACCGAAAAGGATCGCGCCGATCTCGCCGCGGCGCTGAAAGAGGACATCGACTGGATCGCCGTCTCCTTCGTGCAGCGGCCCGAGGACGTCACCGAAGTGAAGGAGATTGCCGGCGATCGCGCGCGGGTGCTGGCCAAGATCGAGAAGCCGCAGGCGATCGCGCGTCTCGCCGACATCCTCGCCGTCTCCGACGCGGTGATGGTGGCGCGCGGCGATCTCGGCGTCGAGATGCCGCTCGAGCGCGTGCCGGGCCTGCAAAAGACGATCACCCGCCTCGCGCGCCGCCTCGGCAAGCCGGTGGTGGTCGCGACCCAGATGCTGGAATCGATGATCACCTCGCCGGTGCCGACCCGCGCCGAAGTCTCCGACGTCGCCACCGCCGTGTTCGAGGGCGCCGACGCGGTGATGCTGTCGGCCGAGAGCGCGTCGGGCCAATATCCGGTCGAAGCGGTGGCGACGATGAACCGCATCGCCGAAACGGTTGAAGCGGAGGCGATATATCCCGCGATCATTGCCGCCCAGCGCGACGCGGTCGAGCGCAGCGGCGCCGACGCGATCGCCGAGGCGACGCGTGACGTCGCCGAGACGTTAGGCTCGAAGGTGATCTGCGCCTGGACCAACTCTGGAACCACGGGCCTGCGCATTGCGCGCGAGCGGCCGCATTCGGCAGTTCTGGCGCTGACGCCGATCGTCGCCACCGCGCGCCGGCTGGCCTTGGCCTGGGGCGTGCATGCGGTGGTGGCCGAGGACGCGCGCGACGAGCGCGACATGGCCGATCGCGCCTGTCGCTGCGCCTATATCGAAGGCTTTGTCGCGCCCGGCGACCGGGTGATCGTCGTCGCTGGCGTGCCGTTCGGCGCCTCCGGCGCGACCAATAACCTGCGTATCACCAGGGTCGGCCCGGACGGGGGCGCGCTCTAGCGCGAAAGGCGCCTCAACGCCACAGCATGCGCGACAGCGTGGCGTCGCGATCGACCACGCGATGCTTGATCGCCGCGGCGGCGTGGAGGACGACCAGCCCCGCGAGCGCCCAAGCGCAGAGGCTGTGCAGGCTCGCCAGCGTCTCGGACCAGGCGCCGTCGAGCGGCGCGATGTTGGGGATGGTTGCGAAGCCGAACAGGCTGATAGGAATTGGCACGATCGCCGTCGAGACGCGCAGCCAGCCGATCAGTGGCGTCGCCACGAGCATCAGGTAGAGCGCGCCGTGACCGAGGCGCGCCGCCCAGCGCGTGGCGCTTGACCAACCCGGGAGCGGCGCTGGCGCGGCAAAACGCGCGCGGGCGAAGAGCCTGACCGCCAGCAGCATCAGCGTCAGCCAGCCGAGCGCCTTGTGCGTCTGGTAGAGATCGAACTTGTGCGCTGCGTCGAAATCGGCGCGCGTCGCCAACAGCCCGAGCGCGAACACAAGCGCCAGGAATGCGGCTGAAAACCAGTGCAGCGCGATGATCGCGCCGCTCCAGCGCCCTGGCCGCGCCTTCACTCGCCGACCGCTTCGCTCGACACAGTCAGATCGACGTCGCGCGAGATGACCGGGAAGCCGGAGTTCATGCCGAAGGCGAGGCGGTCGATGTGGGTGTGCGCGACGAAGGAGTACCGGCCGCCGCCGAGCGGCTTGACCGCGACGTCGACCTCCAGTGGCGCGGTGACGCCGAGCAAGGTCAGATCGCCGGTGAGGGCGACGGTCGCGTCGTCGCGCTTCTCGACGTGGGTCGATTGGAAGTGGATTTCGGGAAAACGTTGCACATCGAGAAAGGCCGGCCCGCGCAACGTGTCGTCGAACGAGGCCGAGCCGACGTCGATCGACTCGGCGCGCACGGTGAAGGCGACGCGGCTCAGCGACGGGTGCTCGAGATCGATCGACAGTCGCCCGTCGAAGGCGTGAAACTGGCCTTGCGTGCGAGGAAAGCCGACGGCGTCGATCACGAAGTCGATGCGGGTGCGCGCGGGATCGATGCGCCAGGCGGCGCGCTCCGCCGACGCGGCGAGCGAGGGGCCGGTGAGCGCGACAATGAGGGCGAGCGAGCGCAGCGTGGCGGCGATCATCCGGTCTTTCCTTGCAATTGACGGGCGAAGTCGGCGAGACGCTCGGGAGCGATCTTGCCGATCAACATGAACCCCCGCCCATCCTTGGCCCATTGCGCGATGGCGAAGCCGTCGCGCTGCGAAGTCGCCAGCGGCGCATCGGCTTCGCCGTCGCGGGTGACGCAGAAGGCGACCGGCGTCGCGCCATCGAGATAGCCGATCTGGCCGAGCGGCGCGCCGTCGTATCGCAGCAATTCGGCGCGGCGTAGCGACAGCCCAGCGAGCTGCAGCCGCTCGCCGTCGAGCGGCGCGCCGAGACGCTGCGACAGCATCGCCAAGTCCTCGGCAAGCGTCGGCGACGCGTCCGCGCCGAAGCTCGCCCCGGTGTAGAGCTCCATGTATTGGGCGACCGAACTGCGCCAATTGTCATGGGTCGAGGATTCACCCGACCAGCGCCCAGTGGCGAGCCCCGCAGCGAAAACAAATACGACTGCCGCCGCCGCAGCCGCGCGCAGCGCAAAAGGCGAAACGCGGCGCGCGAGCGCGGGCGTGGCAAGGGCGCCCGCGAGCCGCCCACGCAGGCGGTCGAGCGGCGCCGCGGCGAGAAGAGCGTCGAAGCCCTCGTGGACATTGGCCGTCGCCTCGCGCAGCGTCGACAGGCGCGCGCTGAGCAGCGGCTCGGCGGCGAGGCGCGCGTCGAGAGCTTGCCGCTCAGCGGCGCCGAGTTCGCCGTCCAGCCAGGCGACCAGCAGAGCATCGTCGTCCTCGTTCATCGCCATGTTCAACCGTCCTTGGTTGACTGCAAACTGGCTAGCGCCGCCCGCGCGGTCGCCAGGCGGCTCATGATGGTGCCGATCGGCACGCCGAGCAGCTCGGCCGCCTCGCGGTAGGAATAGCCCTCGACGTAGACCAGCAGGACGGTTTCGCGCTGCGCCTGCGGCAGCGCTCCCACCGCCCTCAACACCTGACCGGCGGAAATATTCGTTTCGATTTCGTGGGCGCCGTCGAAGGTCAACGCCTCGCCGGCGTCGAGCACGCCCTGGCCGCCCCGCACCCGCCGCGCCCGGATTTCGTTGAACCAAATCGAGCGCAAAATGGCGAACAGCCAGTGGTCTAGCCGTGTGCCGGGCTGGAACTGGCCCGCGCGCTCGATCGCCCTGACGCACGTCGCCTGGACGAGGTCCTCGGCGACGTCGCGCGCGCCCGACAGCAAAAGCCCGTAGCGCCAAAGCCGCGGCAGAAGCGGCTCCAGACCTTGGCGCACCTGTGTTTCGGACCCATCGCTCATCGCCGTAAGGTCCCTGCACAACGCCGAGCGAATAAACCGCGCCCGACGCGTGTTGTCGATGCGTCACGGTACAGGAGACTGGTTCAATGCGCACAGACTTCCAATTCGGCGCCCGACAAACGGCAATCGGCACGGCGCTTGCGCTCGCGCTCGCTTTCGCCGCGCCCGACGCCTTTGCCGCCGGCGGTGGCGGTGGTGGGGGCGGCGGGGGCAATGACGATGACGCCGGGCGCCAGACCAAGCAGGACATGACCACCTGCCCCAAGGGCCAGGTGTGGGACACGAAGGCGCACAAGTGCCTGCCGATGCACAGCGAGATCCTGCCGGATGCGCAGCTCGTCGAATACGCCTACGCGCTCGCCAAAGCGGAGCGCTACGACGAGGCGTTGCAGACGCTCGACATGCTGAAGGACCCCAACACGGCGCGCGCCCTCAACTATCGCGGCTACGCCACGCGCAAGCTCGGGCGGACCGACGAAGGCATCGGCTATTATCTCAAGTCGGTGGCGATCGACCCCAACTACGCGCAAGTGCGCGAATATCTCGGCGAAGCCTACGTGCTGCAAGGCAAGCTCGACATGGCGCGCGCGCAGCTCGAGACCATCGCCAAGATCTGCGGCTCGAAGGATTGCGAGGAATACGAAGACCTCGCCGACGCCATCGCTCATCCCGGCGGCGCATGAACCCTCATGGCGCGCCGTCGCCGGCGGCGCGTCGCTCTTTTGTTTTCTGGAGGCGCAGTGTCGATGGATAGCGAGTGGAAAGGCCTCGCCGCGCGTCTCACGCGCGCCGGGCCGCTGACCGACGCCGCGGCGTTGGCCGCGCGGCTGCTCATCGCCTATCTCTTTCTCACCGAAGGCTGGGGCAAGATCGTCTCCTACGCGCGCGTGCAGGCTTATATGACGCAGTTCGGCGTCGAACCGCGGCTGCTGCCGCTCGCCATCGCGCTTGAACTGGGTTGCGGTCTGGCGTTGGCGGCAGGCCTCGCCACGCGCCCGGCGGCGGCGGCGCTCGCCGCCTTCTCGCTCAGTGTGGCGATCCTGTTTCATCGCGGCGGCGGCGACTCGGAGACGCTCGAGCTCCGCAAGGACTGCGCCATCGCCGGGGGATTGCTGGCGCTGGCCATAGCGGGCGCCGGCGCGTGGTCGCTCGATGCGTTGCTCGTGCTTCGCGCGCGCGGTCAGGCCGGGGCTGGCGCACGGCCGGGCTGAACTTCGCCCGCCGCTCGCGCTTCGACCTCCAGCACCGCGGCGACGACCGTCTCGGGCGCGACGTGGTGGGGCGAGTGACCGACGCCCGGCAACACGGTCAGCGTCGCGCCGGGGATGTCGCGCGCGCAGCCGACGGAATGGATATGCGTGAAGACAACACGGTCGTGGTCGCCGGTGACGATCGCGGTCGGCGCGCCGATGGTCGGATAACGTGGCGACAGCGCCGCCACGTGCCCCTCGGTGGCGACGACATCTTCGGCGTTGGCGCGAAAATGGGGCGGCCGCAAGACGAGCGGCGTCCGCGTCGCGACGACATAATGAGCCGGGATCGGATTGGGCGAGAAGACCTCGCGCACGCCGCTGCGCATCCGGATGAGCCCGGCCGGCATGACCAAGAGATAGCGGAACGCGGGGCCGAACAGTCGCGACGCGGCGACGTGATAATATGCGGCGACGCCGCCGGGCCAGGGGTGACTCACCGGCGAAACCAGCACCAGGCCGCTGACGAACTCGGGCGCGTCGAGCGCCATCGCGAGGCCGAGCACGCCGGCGAGCGAATGAACGACGACGATCGCGCGGCTGACGCCTCGCGCCGCGAGCGCCACCCGCAACGCCGCGCCCTGGGCGTTGGGGGAGGACGCCGTCGCGCCGGCGAGGCGGTCACTCCAGCCGTGGCCGGGGCGATCGACCGCGAAGACGCGAAAGCCGAGCGCGGTCAGCCGCGCGGACAGCACGACGTCCATGTCGGCGAAATTGCCCGACGCGCCATGAACGAGCAGCACCGCGCCGCGTTCGGCGCCGAGCGGGGGCCGCTCGACCAAGTGGATCGCGGGGACTCCCGGCGCCGCGACGACGCGTTCGCCGACGGCGGGAAAGCGCGCCTCGATCACGCGCACGCCAATTGCGGTGAAGGCCCAGAGCCCGAGCGCGATGACGGCCAATCCGACGATGGCGAACATCATCCCTGCGTCGTCACAGCGCCTGGCCGGCGAGCGCGGCGCGAACGCGGTCGGCCGCTTCGCGCGCGGGGCCCCATTGCGGCGCGATCTCAAGCGTGCGCTCGTAGACCTTCAGCGCGTCCTCGCGGCGACCTGCGTTCTCGAACATCGCTCCGAGGTCGGCGAGCGCCTTGAGATGGCGCGGATCGTCAGCGAGGGCGCGCGCGAGATCGACCATCGCCGCGTTCTCGTCGCCGTTGTCAAAATGCGCGTTGGCGCGCAGCGACCAGGCTTCCGCCCATCCGGGGTTCAGCGCCACGAGCGCGTCGAGCAATTGCAGCGAGACGTCGTACTTCTCGCCATCCAGCGCCGCCGCGGCGCGGCTCAGCAGGAGATCGTCAGTGTCCGAGCCCGAGCGCCGGTTGAGCCGGTCGATCCTGGCGATGACGCCATCGGCCTCGTCGGCGTCTTTGGCCACCGCGAGACGGGCGAACAGCGCGTCGAGCGAAGCATCGTCCGCGGGCGCGGTCGCCGCCGGCGCCGCAGCGACAGGCGGGGGGGTCTGGCGCGGATCGACTTGGGGCGAGGCTGTCGGGGGACTCGGCGCAACATCGGCGTCGTCCGCCCACGCGGGCGCGGCGAGCGCCAGCAGGCAGAGGCAGGCGAGAATTGAGCGGCCCGTCATGCGCGCGAGCCTAAGGCTCCGCGGCGCGCCGGTCAAAGGGCGCTCGGGCGCGTCAGCCCTGGCGCGCCTTGAAGCGCTTCTGGGTCTTGTTGATGATGTAGACGCGGCCCTTGCGGCGCACGAGACGGTTGTCGCGGTGGCGATTGCGCAGGGACTTCAGGGAGTTGCGGACCTTCATGGGAGCACCCGGGGACTTTAAAGAGCTGCGGGCGAAACCCACGGCGAGAACGACAGCGCGCTCCTATGCCCGATTCAGGCTCGCCGATCAAGCGCCGCCGCTATGAGATTTGGGTCTGAGCCTGGCGAGGGCCTGATCCCGCACGATGTCGTAGACCGCCTGGGCCGCCGGCGACAGCGCGCGGTGGCGCAGAGCGATCAGGCTGAAGGGCTGCACGACCAGCGAGAAATCGGTCGGCAGGATCGCAAGCCGGCTCGCCGCCACTGTGTCGCTGGCAAAGCGCGCCGCCCCGACCGCCAGCGGTCCGATCGCGTTGGAGCCGGCCACCAGCATCATCGTTAGAAAGATCGAGGTGGTGGTGAGGAAGCTGTGGGGCGGGTCGGCGTTGGCGGATCGGAAGAGATTGTCGATGGCGCGGCGCAGCGCCGTATCGCGCGGCTGCATCACCCATTCATAGGCGCCGACCTCGGCCAGGGTCGCGGGTCGGCGCCCGAGCAGGGGATGGCCGCGCCGGACCAGCAGATGGGCCTGTTCGACACCGATGGCGACGCTCTCGAGCGTCTGCGGGTCGAAGTCGTCGGGCACACGGGCGATGACGAAATCGAGCCGCGAGGCGAGCAGGTCGCGCGTGAGGACATTGGAGCTGTCGATGCGGATTTCCACCTCGACGCCAGGCGTCGCGGCGCGCACCCGCGCCATGGCCGGCGCGACGAGATCGACCGCCGGCCCCGTGACCGTGCCGAGCGAGACGACGCCGCGCCGCCCCGCTCTCAGATCGGCGACTTCGCGCTCGGCTTGGGCAAGCAGCAGCAGTACCGAGCGGGCGTGGCGGGCCAGCGCATGGCCGAGCGGCGTCAGCCTGACGCCGCGCGACAGCCGGTCGCACAGCGGCGCGTACAGCAGCGTCTCGATCTCGAGGATCATGCGCGAGGCGGCGGGCTGCGACATGCCGACCGTCTGGGCGGCGGCGCTGACCATGCCGGTGTCGGCGATTGCGGCGATCAGCCGCAGATGGCTGAGCTTCAGTCGCCCGCCCGCCGTGTCAGCGAGGACGTCGCCACGCAGCCCCGTCCCCGCCGCTGGCTTGGCCAGCGATCTCTTGCCCATCGCGTTCAATTTCCCGGAATGCGATTTCCTGCTTCGCCGCCGCGTTAACCTATACCAGAAATGCATGGGAAGCGCGACAATTCGCATTTGACTGACATGTCGATTTCCAACTAGTTAGCCTAGCGACGCATTTTTAGAGCGACGATCAACGGCCGCCGGGGGGCGGTCGTCTTTTTGCCGCTGCGGGAGCGCGGGCGCCGTTCGGGTTAAAACTAGTGTTTTTTGGGAGGTTACGCATGAAGCTTCACTCTTTCGCCGCCGCGATTGCGCTCGGGCTGTTCGCCGTGAGCGGCGTGGCGCACGCTGCAGACAAAGTTACGGTCGGTATCGCTATGCCGACGAAGTCCTCGGCGCGCTGGATCGCCGACGGCGACAACATCGTGAAAGTGCTGCAGAGCAAGGGCTACGGCACCGATCTGCAATACGCTGACAACGACATTCCGAACCAGCTCGCGCAGGTCGAGAACATGATCACCAAGGGCGAGAAAGTCCTCGTGATCGCGGCGATCGACGGCACGACCCTCTCGGACGCGTTGCAGAAGGCCCACGACGCCGGCATCAAGGTCATCTCGTATGACCGCCTGATCCGCGGCTCGGCCAACGTCGACTACTACGCCACCTTCGACAACTTCAAGGTCGGCGTGTTGCAGGCGACCAGCATCTTGCACGGCCTCGGCGTCGACGCTGGCAAGACCGGCCCGTTCAACATCGAGCTGTTCGGCGGTTCGGCTGACGACAACAACGCGTTCTTCTTCTACAACGGCGCCATGTCGGTGCTGCAGCCGCTGATCGACAAGGGCGTCCTCGTCGTTCAGTCCAAGCAGATGGGCATGGATAAGGTCGCGACCCTGCGTTGGGACGCCGCCACCGCCCAGGCGCGCATGGACAACATCCTGAGCGCTTACTACACCAAGGCGCACGTCAATGCGGTTCTCTCGCCTTACGACGGCCTGAGCATCGGCATCATCTCCTCGCTTAAGGGCGTTGGCTACGGCACCAAGGATCTGCCGATGCCGATCATCTCCGGCCAGGACGCGGAAATCCCCTCGGTGAAGTCGATTCTTGCTCACGAGCAGTACTCGACGGTGTTCAAGGACACTCGCGATCTCGCCAAGGTCTCCGCCAACATGGTCGACGCCGTGCTCTCCGGCAAGACGCCTGAGATCAACGACACCAAGACCTACAACAACGGCGTCAAGATCGTTCCGTCCTACCTGCTGACCCCGGTCGCGGTTGACGCCTCCAACGTGCAGTCGGCGCTGATTGACACCGGCTACTACAAGGCCGATCAGCTCAAGTGATCGACTAACGAGAACAGGCCCCCGCGCCGGCCACGGCGCGGGGGCTTTCGACCCGGTTGGCGCCGCTCACGCGTTTGTGGCGCGAACGACACGGCGGAATCGGTCGAGTTTGCGATGAACGCAATTCTGGAAATGCGGAGCATCACCAAGACGTTTCCCGGCGTGAAAGCGCTGCGCGACGTCAACCTGGTGGTGAAGACGGGCGAGATCCACGCCATTTGCGGCGAGAACGGCGCCGGCAAGTCGACGCTGATGAAAGTGCTCAGCGGCGTCTACCCTTTCGGCTCTTATGAAGGCGACATCGTCTACCAGGGCGAGACGCGCCGCTTCGACCGCATCGCCGACAGCGAACACGTCGGCATCATCATCATTCATCAGGAGCTGGCGCTGGTGCCGCTGCTCTCGATCGCCGAGAACATCTTTCTCGGCAACGAGCCGGCCAAGTTTGGCGTCATCAACTGGACGCAGTCCTTCTCGCGCGCCAAGGCGCTATTGAAGAAGGTCGGCCTCAAGGAACCCCCAACCGCGCTGATCACCAACCTTGGCATCGGCAAGCAGCAACTGGTTGAGATCGCCAAGGCGCTCGCCAAGGAAGTGAAGCTGCTGATCCTCGACGAGCCGACCGCCTCGCTCAACGAGGCCGACAGCGACGCGCTGCTGCGTCTGCTGGTCGAGTTCCGTAATCAGGGCATTACGTCGATTCTCATCTCCCACAAGCTCAACGAGTTGGCGAAAGTCGCCAACTCGATCACCGTGCTGCGCGACGGCACCACTGTCGAGACGATCGACTGCCACGCCGAGAAGATCAGCGAAGGCCGCATCATCAAGAGCATGGTCGGGCGCGAGATGTCGGACCGCTATCCGCGCCGGGAGCCCAAGATCGGCGAGCGGCTGTTCGAGATCAAGAAGTGGCGCGTCGAGCATCCGCTGCACGCTGGGCGCGAAGTGATCAAGTCCGTCGATCTCCACGTCAACCGCGGCGAGATCGTCGGCATCGCCGGCCTGATGGGGGCCGGGCGAACCGAGCTGGCGATGAGCGTGTTCGGCCGCGCCTACGGGCGCAACGTCACCGGCGAAGCGCTGATGGACGGCGCGCCAGTCGACATCTCAACCATCCAGAAGGCGGTCGCCGCCGGCGTCGCCTATGTCACCGAGGATCGCAAGACGCTCGGCCTGGTGCTCAACGAAGACATCAAGAACAACGTCACGCTGGCCAACTTGCCCGCCGTCGCCTGGCGCGGCGTGATCAATGACGCGCGCGAGCAGCAGGTCGCCAATCGGTACCGCACGACGCTGAAGATCCGCTCTTCCGGCATCTTCCAGCGCACGCTCAATCTTTCGGGCGGCAATCAGCAGAAGGTCGTGCTCAGCAAATGGCTGTTCGCCCAGCCCAAGGTGCTGATCCTCGACGAGCCGACGCGCGGCATCGACGTTGGCGCCAAATACGAGATCTACACGATCATCAACGAACTGGCCGACGCCGGCAAGGGCGTGATCCTGATCTCTTCGGAGATGCCAGAGTTGCTGGGCATTTGCGACCGCATCTATGTCATGAACGAAGGGCACTTCGTCGACGAAATGCCGGCCGCAGGCGCCACGCAGGAAAAGATCATGGCGTCGATCATGCACGAATACGGAACAGTCCAATGAAACACGAAGCCACGCCGCTGCCGGCCTCCGAAGAAGCAGAAGCCAGGGCTGCAGTATGGAGTAGCAGCCTGCGCGACTACGGGCTGTTGTTCTCGCTCCTGGTGATCATGGGATTCTTCTATTTCCTCACCAGCGGCGTGTCGATTGCGCCGCTCAACCTGACCAACCTGATCCTGCAGAACAGCTACGTCGTCATCATGGCGCTCGGCATGCTGCTGATCATCGTCAGCGGCAACATCGATTTGTCGGTCGGCTCGATCGTCGGCTTCGTCGGCGGCGTCGCGGCGACGCTGATTGTCGGCTTTCACATGCCGTTCTTCGACGTCGACGTGAAGGCGCCGTGGCAACTGGCGGTCGTGCTGTCGCTGGTGCTGGGCGCGGTGATCGGCTGCATGCAGGGCTATTTCGTCGCCTATGCGAAGATCCCCGCGTTCATCGTGACGCTCGGCGGCATGCTGATCTTCCGTGGCCTCACCGGCAACTTGCTGCTGGGCCAATTCGTCGGGCCCTTCCCGCGCGATTTCCAGGACATCAGCGCCGGCTTCCTGCCCGAGCTCACGCGCCTCCCGTTTCTCCATGCGCTCATCGGCGACTCTCAGTTCCGCTGGGGCACGATGATCATCGGCATACTCGGAGTCGCGATCCTGGTGTTCAGCGGCCTGCGTCGCTGGCAACGCGACCGCGCCGAGGCGATGGAAGTTGAGCCATTCGCGCTGTTTGCCGGCAAGACCGCGATCTTCTCGGCGCTGATCCTGTTCTTCAGCTACCAGCTCGCCCAATGGAAGGGTCTGCCGGAAGTGCTGATCATCATGCTGGTGCTGATCATCGTCTACGCCTTCGTGACGACGCGCATGACGATCGGCCGGCGCATCTATGCGCTCGGCGGCAACCGCCTGGCCGCACAGCTCTCGGGCATTCGCACCGAGCGGCTGATCTTCCTCACCTTCGTCAACATGGGCGTGCTGGCCGGGCTCGCCGGTCTGATTGTCGCCGCCCGCCTCAATTCGGCGACGCCGAGCGCGGGCACGTCTTTCGAGCTCGACGTCATCGCCGCCTGCTTCATCGGCGGCGCCTCGGCTTCGGGCGGCGTCGGCAAGGTGATGGGCGTGGTCATCGGCGCCTTCGTCATGGGCGTGATGAACAACGGCATGTCGATCTACGGCCTGGGCATCTACTGGCAGCAGGTCGTCAAGGGCATCGTGCTGCTCGCCGCGGTCTTCATCGACATCTACCAGCGCAACAAGGGCTGAGGCTCAGGCGCGCCGCGCCCGGCGGGGCCGTCGCATGACGGCCTTCTCGGTCGCGCCGAGCGACTCGACCCGGCCGCTGCTCCCCGGCGCCGATTTTGTCGACGCCTACGCTCTCGATATCGACGAGCCGACGCTCGACGCCGTTGCCGCGGCCCGCCGTGCGTTCGGGCGCTCGCCGGGATGGATACGTGGCCTGATGGGGCTACGCGATACGATCGTCACGCCGTTTGGGCTGAAGACCAGCGCCGACGAGCGCACAGCCGCCGCGAACGCTGACCGCATCGGGCCATTCCCGATTGTCAGCCAGAGGGCCGAGCGTGTCGTTCTGGGCTTCGACGATCGACATCTCGATTTTCGCATTGCGGTCGATGTCGCGCCGACGCTTGAGGGATTGCGACGCGTCACGGTGACGACGCTGGTGCGCCGGCACAATGCGCTCGGGCGCGTCTATCTCGCGTTCGTGACGCCGTTCCATCGCGTGATTGCGCCAGCGATGCTGGGGCAGGCGGCGATACGCCCACACTAGCCGCGCTCCACGCCCTCCATCGCGAGGCGCGCCATCATCGGCACGGCGGCGCCCATTTTGCGCGCGCGCTCCGGGTCGGAGGCGTTGCCGTCGAGCGAGCGCTTGTAAACGCCCTGCACGATCGCGGCGATGCGGAAAAAACTAAAGGCGATCAGAAAGGTCCAATCGGGGATGCCGGCGAGCCCGGCTCGCCGGCAATAGGCGGCGACATAAGCCGTTTCGTCAGGGATGCCGAGCGCGGCGGCGTCGGCGCCGGCAAGGCCCCGCAGATCGCCCTCGTTGGGCATGCGCCATTGCATGCACTGATAGGCGAGGTCGGCGAAAGGATGGCCGAGCGTCGACAATTCCCAGTCGAGCACCGCGAGCAGATGCGGCGCGCCCGGCGCGAAGATCATGTTGTCGATGCGCCAGTCGCCGTGCACCAGCGCGACGCGGCCATCGTCGGCGGGCGCGTGGGCGCCGAGCCATTCGATCAGCCGGTTCATGTCGGCGATCTCGGCCGTTTCGCTCGCCCGATATTGCTCGCTCCAGCGCTGCAATTGCCGCGCGAAATAATTGCCGGGCTTGCCATAGTCGGCGAGGCCGGCGCCAGCGACGTCGATTGCGTGGAGCTTCGCCAGCGTCTCGTTCATCGCGTCATAAACGCCCGCGCGCTCCTCGCGCGTCGCGCCCGGCATCGCGGGGTCCCAGAAGATGCGCCCCTCAACATAGGCCATCAGATAGAAGACCGAGCCGACGACCGCCTCGTCCTCGCACAGCGCGAGCGCGCGCGGCGCCGGAAAGCCGCACGCCGTCAGCGCCTGCAGCACGCGATATTCGCGCTCGACCATATGCGCCGATTTGAGCAGCTTGCCTGGCGGTTTGCGACGCAGGACGTAGCGCGCGCCGGGCGTCGTGATGAGATAGGTCGGGTTGGATTGGCCGCTGGGAAATTTCCGCGCGCCGCTTGGACCCGCGTAACCCTTCACATGCGCGCTCGCCCACACATCGAGCGCGGAGGTGTCGTCGGGAAATCCCGCTTGGCTCATCGCGCCTCGTCGGAATTGTCGTAGCGTTTCAGCTCGGCCTTGGCGACGACGCGCCGATGGACGGCGTCCGGCCCGTCGGCGAGGCGCAGCGTGCGAACGCTCGTCCACATGCGCGCGAGCGGGAAATCCTGGCTCACGCCGGCCGCGCCGTGCATCTGCACCGCCTGGTCGATCACTTCGAGCGCGACGCGCGGCGCCACCACCTTGATTTGCGAGATCAGCGGCGCCGCAGCGCGCACGCCCTGCGTATCCATCGTCCAGGCGGTCTTGAGGCACAGCAGGCGCGCCATTTCGATGCTCATGCGCGCCTCGGCAATAATGTCGCGGTTGGCGCCGAGCGCGGCAAGCTTTTGGCCGAAGGCTTGGCGCGCCACGGCCCGGCGGCACATCGCCTCCAGCGCCCGCTCGGCCTGACCGATCGCGCGCATGCAATGGTGGATGCGCCCGGGCCCTAGGCGCCCCTGCGCGATTTCGAAGCCACGCCCACGGCCCAGCACGATACGCGTCCTTGGGGACGCGCACATCGGTGAAGCGAATATGCAGATGGCCGTGCGGCGCGTCGTCCGCGCCATAGATTTTCATCGCCCGCAGCTTCTCGACGCCCTTGGTTGCCGCGGGCGTGAGCAGCATCGAGTGGCGGGCGTGACGCGAGCCCTCGGGATCGGTGAGCGCCATCACGATAAAGAGCGAGCAGCGCGGGTCGCCCGCGCCCGACGACCACCACTTCTCGCCGTTGAGCACCCATTCGTCGCCATCGAGACGCGCATCGAGCGCGATATTCGTCGCGTCGGACGAGGCGACGCCGGGCTCCGTCATCAAATAGGCCGAACGCGCGCGGCCCTCGAGCAGATCAGGCAGCCAACGCTGCTTCTGCTCCGGCGAGCCGTAACGCTCCAGCACCTCCATGTTGCCGGTGTCGGGGGCCGAACAGTTGAACACCTCTGCGGCGAGCGGCGACCAGCCCATTTCCTCGGCGAGATAGGCGTATTCGACGGTTGTGAGGCCGAATCCCTTGTCCGACCCGGTTAGCCAGAAGTTCCACAGGCCTTGCGCGCGCGCCTTTTGCTTCAGGGATTCACGAATCTCGACCATGCGCGCTGTCGGCGTGAAGCGGTCGCCGCCGCACCCGACCTCGGCCTCGAATTCGTCTTCGAGCGGCATGATGTCGCCATGCACCATCGCGCGCACGGCCGCGATCAGCGGGCGGACTTTGTCGCTGGCGCCAAGATCCACGCCATCCTCCCCAAAACGAATTTTCGGCGCGAGTTGATCCGCAAACATGCCCGCGCGCAAGCGGCGCGACTTCGCCGCGCCCGCCGAAGCCGACGAACTCGCGATTATCCTATCGAGATGCGCTCGCGTTCCACCGCAGCCTTACGCCGTCAGGGCTTCGTCGCCGGCGTTGGCGCCGCCGCAGGGGCCGGCGTGGCGGAAGCGGCAGGCGCAGGCGCCGCAGGAGCTGCCGGCGCCGCAGCGGCCACTTGGGGGAAGGGAACCGGACTATCCGACTGCTTCTGCAGATAGGCGAGGATGTCGGCGCGCATGTTGGCCTGCGGGTCGCCCGGGAAGGCCATCTTGGTGCCGGCGGCCATCGCCGACGGCTTGGTGATCCACTGGTTGAGCTTGTCGTAGGTCCAGTCGCCGCCCATTGCTTTGAGCGCGTCGGAATATGAGAAGCCCGCGATCGAGGCGACCGGACGGCCCACAACGCCCCACAGCGGCGGACCGATCTTCGCCGCGCCGCCCTTTTCAAAGTTGTGGCACGCCTGGCAGGCCTTGGTGTCCGCTTCGCCCTTGACCGGGTCGGCCTTCGCGAGCAGCTCGGGCAAAGGCGTTGCGGGCGCCGCCGCTGCGGCGGCGGCAGCCGGAGCGGAGGCGTCGGCCGAGGGCAGGGCGAAGCCGGGCGTTGCAGGCGGCGCCCGCCAGAACACCGCGTTGGAAAAGACGCCGAGGACCATCGTCCCGAGCAGCGCGCCCAGCACGGCGAGCGCGACCTTGTTGCCGTTGGTCGTTTCCATTTGCAATTGACGGCTCCGCTATCAGTCTCGCCCGCTATCAGTCTCGGCGGCGAGGGCGCAAAGCCCCCAAACGGAATCCTGATTAGCCGCTTTGCGTCTGTCTTGGCAACACGTATAAACGCGGCGCCGAGCCCATTTTTTCAGCGCGTTTTGTAGATCCGCCAACACTGCCCCCATGACCAGTCCGATCGTTATCGTCCCCGCGCGCCTGAGCTCGACCCGTTTGCCCGGCAAGCCGCTCGCCGACATCTGGGGCGAGCCGATGATTGTTCATGTCTGGCGGCGCGCGATCGAGGCCGATGTCGGGCCGGTGCTGGTCGCCGCCGATGACGCCAGCATCGTCGCGGCGGTCAAGGCGGTCGGCGGGCGCGCCGTGCTGACGCGGACCGACCACACCTCCGGCTCCGACCGCATCTTCGAGGCGCTCGGCGCCTACGACCCGGACGGGCGTCACGACGTCGTGGTCAACGTTCAGGGCGATCTGCCGACGATCGAGCGCGCGGCCGTGCGCGCCGCCGTCGGCCCGCTCGCCGATGGGCAAGTCGACATCGTGACGCTGGCGACCGAGATCACCCGTGCCGAGGAGCGCGACGACCCCAATGTCGTCAAGGCGGTGGGCGCTGAGGTCAGCCCCGGCCGGCTGCGCGCGCTCTATTTCACCCGCGCCAGGGCGCCGTGGGGCGAGGGGCCGCTGCTGCATCACATCGGCCTCTACGCGTATAGACGCGCCGCGCTGGCGCGCTTCGTCGCGCTCGCGCCCTCGCCGCTCGAGCTGCGCGAGCGGCTCGAACAATTGCGGGCGCTCGAGGCGGGCATGCGCATCGACATCGCGCTGGTCGACGTCGCCCCGCTCGGCGTCGACACGCCGGAAGACTTGCATCGCGCCCGCGAAATGCTGGCGCCGAAAGGAAGGCGATGACCGCCAAGAGCACGACTTCCAAAACCGTCGCCTATCAAGGCGAGCCGGGCGCCAACTCGCATATCGCCTGCCTGGAGAACTATCCCGGCTGCCGGCCGCTTCCCTGCGCGACGTTCGAGGACGCCTTCGCCGCGTTGCAGGAGGGGAGCGCCGAGCTGGCGATGATCCCAATCGAGAATTCGATCGCCGGGCGCGTCGCCGACATTCATGCGCTGTTGCCGGCCTCGGGCCTGCACATCATCGCCGAGACGTTCCTGCCGATCCATTTTCAATTGCTTGGCGTTCCGGGCGCGAAGCTCGCGGATTTGCGCGCGGTCTACAGCCATGTCCACGCGCTCGGCCAATGCCGCAAGATCATCCGCAAATATGGGTTGAAGGCGATCGTCGCTGCCGACACGGCGGGCTCGGCGCGCGAGGTGGCGGAGGCGCGCGATCCCTCCCGCGCTTCGCTGGCCACGCAGCTCGCGGGCGAGACCTACGGCCTGACGACGCTCGCCGCCGACGTCGAGGACGAGGCCCATAACACGACCCGTTTCGTCGTGCTCGCCAAGACGCCGCAATGGGCGCCGGCGAACAACGGGCCGGTGGTGACGACGTTTGTCTTCCGCGTGCGCAACGTGCCCGCCGCGCTCTACAAGTCGCTCGGCGGCTTCGCCACCAACGGCGTCAACATGACCAAGTTGGAGAGCTACATGGTCGAGGGCGAGTTCGCCGCGACCCAGTTTCTCGCCGACGTCGACGGCCATCCCGAGGACCCGCCGCTGCGGCGCGCGCTGGAGGAGATCGAGTTCTTCTCACGCGAAGTGCGAATCCTGGGCGTCTACCCCGCGCATCCGTTCCGCATCGAAACGCAGAAGTCGGCCGAGTAGGGGGCGTTGTCAGTGGCGCGGGCCTCCGTGCCCGCGATCGCGCGGTCGCGGGCGCGGAGGCCCGCGCCACTGGCGGTCTCAAGCCGCCGCGCCCTTGGCGCCAATCCCGTTCAGCACGCTCAACGCCTCGCGCGGCAGCTTCAGTTCGGCCGCCGCCAGGTTCTCCCGGAGATGGCCGAGCGAGGAGGTGCCGGGGATCAGCAGGATGTTGGGCGCGCGCTGGATCAGCCAGGCGAGCGCGACTTGCATCGGCGTGACGCTCAGACCCCTGGCGACTTCGTTCAGCGCGCTCGATTGCAGCGGCGTGAAGCCGCCGAGCGGAAAGAACGGCACGTAGGCGATCCCCGCTGCGGCCAGTTCGTCGATCAACGCGTCGTCGTCGCGATGGACGAGGTTGTAGTGGTTCTGCACGCAGACGATCTCGCAGATCGCCCGCCCCTCGGCGATTTGCGTCGGCGTGACGTTGCTGAGGCCAATGTGACGCACCAAGCCCTGCCGCTGGAGTTCGGCGAGGACAGTCAGCCGCGCTTCGATCGACCCTTCCGTCGGCCCGTGCACCGCGCCGTGAATTCGCAGGTTCACGACCTCGAGCGCGTCGAGCCCGAGATTGCGCAGATTGTCATGGACCGCACTTCTCAGTTCAGCCGGCGAGATTGCCGGAAGCCAGGAGGCGTCTTCGCCGCGCCTTGCGCCGACCTTGGTGACGATGACGAGATCGTCGGCGTAAGGGTGCAGCGCCTCGCGGATGATCTGATTGACGACATGCGGGCCGTAGAAGTCGCTGGTGTCGATGTGGTCGACCCCGCTCGCGACCGCTTCGCGCAGCACCGCGATCGCGGTGGCGCGATCCTTCGGCGGCCCGAACACGCGGGGGCCGGCGAGCTGCATCGCGCCGTAGCCGAGCCGCTTCACCTTGCGGGTCCCGAGCGCGAACGCGCCCGCTTTTGAAATGTCGACCATGGCCGGTTCTCCTCTGAATGGAGGCTCTAGATAGACGCCTTCGAAGCGTGCGATAATACAGCTCAATCGGGACAGGCTGTACGGAGACGCGGACAATGGCGGCGGACCTTGGCGATCTCACCGCATTCATGGAAGTGGCGCGCGCCGGCGGATTCCGCAAGGCGGCGCGGGCGAGCAGCGGCGGCGCCTCCAGCTTCAGCGAAGCGGTGCGTCGGCTCGAAGCGGGCCTCGGCGTCCGGCTGCTCAACCGCACCACCCGCAGCCTCGCGCCGACCGAGGCTGGCGCACGCCTCATCGATCGGCTCGCCCCCGCGCTGGCGGAGGTCGAGGCGGCGCTCGACGTCGTCAACGGCTTTCGCGATCGCCCGGCCGGCGCGCTGCGGCTGAACGTGCCGGTGGTCGCGGCGCGCCTCGTCCTGCCGCGCATCGTGCCGGCGTTCCTGGCCGCCTATCCCGACATCCGACTCGAAGTGATCGCCGAGGACAGTTTCGTCGACGTGCTGGCGGCCGGTTGCGACGCGGGCATCCGCTACGACGAGCGGCTCGAGCAGGACATGATCGCCATTCCGATCGGCCCGCGTCGGCAGCGCTTCGCCACGGCGGCGGCGCCGGCCTATCTCGCCGCGCGCGGCCGTCCCGAGCATCCGCGCGACCTGCTCAATCACGCATGTATGCGCGGCCGCTTCGCCAGCGGCGCGATGCCCGCCTGGGAGTTCGAGCGTGACGGCGAGGTGGTGAAAGTCGAGCCGAGCGGCCCGCTTATCATCCGCATCGGCGCGATCGCCGACCTTGGCCTGAGCGCGGCGCTCGACGGGGTCGGCGTCGTCCATCAGTTCGAGGATTGGATGCGTCCGCATCTCGACAGCGGCGCGCTTGACGCCGGTGCTTGAGCCCTGGTGGCAGAGCTTCTCAGGGCCGTTCCTTTACTATCCCGGCCGCCGCCGCCTGCCCGCCCCGCTGCGCGCCTTCGTCGATTTCGTCCGCGCTGAGGGCCAGTGGGGGTGAGCGAAGGAAAGCGATCACGCTTTGCTTCTACAGCTTTTGGCGCCAGCATTGATTGCAGTGCGCATATTGCCGGCGGGACGATCATGGCCAGCCTGACAATTCGTAAACTCGACGAAGAAACGAAGTCTCGCCTGCGGTTTCGCGCGGCTGCGCACGGGCGCTCGATGGAGGAGGAGGCCCGCGCCATTCTGCGCGACGGGCTGGCGCATGAGCCGGTCGCGGGCGCGGGCCTCGGCCAGGCGCTCGGCGCGCTGTTCCGCCCAATCGGCGGGCTGGAAATCGCCCTCCCGAGCCGCGAGCCGATGCGTGCCCCCCGCGAGGAGTCCGAGGCGAGCTAACCCCGTTACTTCGTTCCGAACATCCGGTCGCCAGCGTCGCCAAGGCCCGGCACGATGTAGCCGTGGTCGTTGAGGCGCTCGTCGATCGAAGCGGTCCAGATCTGCACGTCGGGATGCGCCTTGGTCAGACGCTCGACGCCCTCGGGGGCGGCGAGCAGGCAGACGAAGCGCAGGTCTTTGACGCCGCGCATCTTGAGCTGATCGATCGCCGCCACCGCCGAATTGGCGGTCGCCAGCATCGGGTCCATGACGATCACCAGCCGGTCAGCGATGTCGGCTGGGGCCTTGAAATAATATTCGACCGCTTTTAGCGTCTTGGGGTCGCGATAGATGCCGATATGCGCGACGCGCGCGCTCGGCACCAGATTGAGCATGCCCTCGAGAAAGCCGACGCCGGCGCGCAGGATCGGCGCGAACACCAGCTTCTTGCCGGCGATCATCGGCTTCATCGTCGTCGTCAGCGGCGTCTCGACCTCGACCAGTTCGAGCGGCAGATCGCGGGTCACCTCGTAACAGAGCAACATGCCGATTTCGTTCATCAATTGCCGGAAGCCCTTGGTCGAAACCGTCTTGTCGCGCATCAAAGTGAGCTTATGCTGCACCAGCGGATGATCGACGACGCGGACATTGGACATGATGGGGCTCCGGACCTTGGCGGTCGCGGCGGACTTTAGCTGAAAGCGGGGGCGTTTCTAAGCGCCCGTCAGATTCAGCCCTCGGACCGGGCCGAATGGACAACCTATTGAAAGATCAGCGCAGCGCTTTTCAAGCTGTCGTCTGCGGGGCCGCGTTCATCTCGGCCCATCTGAGCGCCTTGTCCGCGACCTCTTCCCAACCTGGCTCAGCGATCAGCCAATGACTTCGGCGCGGAAACTCCAGAATGTCCGTCCGGCTTCGAGCACGCTGGTGCTTTCGGTACATGGCGCGCACCATGGACGGCGTGCATGTGCGATCCTCGGCGGCGGCAATCAGCAGCAGCGGCGGGCGCTTCGGGTTCTTGAAGGTCACTTTGTTGCCAAGGCCCAAGGCCGCCTGGAAATAGATTCGGCCGGGCGCCGGGACGATATGCCGATCATAAGTCGCCTTCATCTGAGAGTCCGGAAGCGTATTTGCGAAGGTGGTCGAAAAACTCTTGAACGACATGGTCAGAATGCGAGACCAACCCCGCCAGGCCAGCAGCACCGGGAGAGCGGATTTTATGGCGGTCGGGCTGGGCAGCACGCCACGCGGCGGCCCTGCGTCAATCGCGACGCCTGCCGCCCCGAGCCCCCGATCGACAAGCATCTGAACGATCAAGCCGCCAAACGAATGGCCCATCAAGATTGGCGGCTCAGGCAGAGCTCGGACGAGCGTTTCGAAATGATCGACGAGGTCTTTGATCGTCAAGGCCGCCAACCGGGGATCAGGGCTGCGCCGCAGCGCCTCAGCCGGCTGGTCCATATAGGGCCACGACGGCACAACCACCTTGTGACCGCGATCTTCGAAAAACTTGCGGAATTCCGCCCAGCAGTCGGGTGTCACCCAAGCGCCGTGAACAAGCAGGATGGTCTTTGACATGTGGGGGTGTTCGCGCAAGTTTTGGGTGAATGATCCGTCCATCATAGCGATAAGAATTGGCTAGGACAGTGACAGAAGCGCCGGAATATTTTGCTCAAACACCTGTCCATAGGGACAATCAGCAAGACCTGTTTGCTCTGCAGCGAGATCCGTTGTCTGACGTCTTGGAACTCATAAGGGTGCGGGGGAACACCGTATTCACTTGTGCCGCCACACCGCCGTTCGGCATTCGCTTTCCCCAGGGAAAGCCGAGGCTGCACATCATCCGCGGCGGATCGGTGACCATCACAGTTGATGGCGTCGATGAGATCTTTCAAGCTTCGCAGGGCGACCTGGTGCTTCTGGTCCACGCTCATGGGCATACGATTTCGGACAAGCCGGGGCGCGAGGGTCAACTCATCTTTGATCTCGCCAAGCATGACTATGACCGGGAGCGGCTCGTGCTCGGTTCTGGCGAGACGGCGTGGCTTTGCGGCGACTTCGGATTCGACGGCATGCTGGCCCGCCGCCTGCTATCGGTGCTGCCCCCGGTAATCGTTCTGAAGGGCCTGCGCGACCGGCCGTTCGAATGGCTGGAGCTAAGCTGCCATTTCATTCTGGACGAAGCTCTTGCAGCGCGCGCCGGCGCGGTCGCTATGATCTCGCGCCTGCTCGACGTCATTTTCATGCAGTTGCTGCGCACGTGGGCCTCCAAAGGCGAGGTCGGTCGCGGATGGCTGTCGGGCGCAATCGACCAACGCGTCAACAGGGCGATGTCCGCCATTCACGCCGACCCTGCGCACAACTGGACGGTCGCGGAGTTCGCGAAATTGTCGAACTTGTCCCGCTCGGCATTCGCGGATCGCTTCTTGGGCGTCGTGGGTCAGTCGCCGATGGCCTATCTCGCCGCTTGGCGTCTTGATCGCGCGGCCGAGATGCTTCGTTATGGCCGATGGCCGATCTCAGAGGTTGCGGAACGTGTCGGCTACACATCCCAGGCCGCGTTCAGCCGCGCTTTCAAGGGGCAATTTGCGATGTCGCCCCTTCAATGGCGGCAGGTAGACTTGCTGTGATGGCCAAAACGGCTTCGTCGTCTCACGCGAGCGAAGAGTTCCCTCCGCGTCGAATAGCGCCGATTGACTCTACTCGTCGGAAGACTAACATGCTAGCTAAGGGCTTGCCGCCCGGGTGATCTCCCTTTCCAATCGGGCTGGCAAGAGGGGCCGGACGTTGACGAGCGAACGGCGTTCCGGCCCTTCCCCTCTCCTCGGATAATCGCCGCTATCGGCAACGTCCATCGCGCGGCCCCCGCGCGCGCCTCGACGATGCTGGCGAGCAGCGTGACGCGCTCGCAGGTCCGCTTCGCCGTGATCGCCTCACGCAGGGAGCGGAGGTTGCCCGCTGCATCTTCGATCTTCTGTCCATCGCAGCGCGCCGCTTGCGACACGCGGCGACTGCGCATCGCCCGCCGTTCCATTCATGCCGACGAAATTCGGCGCGAATGGAAATCGTTTCTCGTTACGCACTCCCGCGTCACTGCGCGCTCGCGATCTATTGACGCGGGACGGGCTTCACTGTCTGCTTGGACGCAAATGGCCAATTCTCCCGCACGTGTCGCCAGCCGAAACTGGAATCTGCCGAACCTGCTCACCTATGGCCGGGTCGCGGCGGTGCCGGTGGTGGTTGCGCTATTGTTCTGGCCGAGCGACGCCTGGGCGCGCTGGAGCGCGCTGGCGGTGTACGCCGCCGCGGCGATCACCGATTTCTTCGATGGCTATCTCGCGCGCATGTGGTCGCAGCAGTCCTCGCTCGGCCGGATGCTCGATCCGATCGCGGACAAGCTGCTGGTCGCCGCGGTGCTGCTGACGCTCGCCGCCGACCACACCATTGCCGGGGCGGCGCTGGTGGCGGCGATCGTCATTCTGTGCCGCGAAATCCTGGTCTCGGGCCTGCGCGAATATCTCGCCGAACTGCGCGTGTCGCTGCCGGTGACGGCGGTC
This sequence comes from uncultured Alphaproteobacteria bacterium, assembly GCA_963835215.1. Classification (GTDB taxonomy): domain Bacteria; phylum Pseudomonadota; class Alphaproteobacteria; order Rhizobiales; family Beijerinckiaceae; genus Roseiarcus. Next base: position 999,852 of record CAWIES010000002.1, read on the forward strand.
GCCAAGTGGAAGACCGGCGTGCAGATGGTCGCGCTCGGCTTCCTGATCGCCGGGCCGGCAGGGGACGCGGTGTTGCCGCAGGCGACGCAGATCGGCGTCGCGCTGCTGTGGGTCGCCGCGATCCTGACCTTCTACACCGGCTGGGACTATATGAAGGCGAGCTACGACCATGTCGGCGACACGTGAGCGCGCATGAAAGCGGTCTATTTCGCCTGGGTGCGTGAGCGCATCGGCGTCAACGAGGAAGAGATCGCGCCGCCCGCCGAGGTGGCGACGGTCGGCGACCTCGTCGCCTGGCTCACCGCGCGCGGCGACAATTACGCCTACGCCTTCGACAAGCCGCTCGTCATCCGCGCCGCAATCGACCGCGCCCATGTTGGGCGCGACGCGCCAATCGCCGGCGCGCGCGAGATCGCCTTCTTTCCGCCGATGACCGGCGGCTGAAATGGGCGCCGTTCGCGTTCAACGCGAAGATTTCGACATCGCAGCCGAGGCGCGCGCGCTGACCGGCGGGCGCAGCGACGTCGGCGCGCTGGCGAGCTTCGTTGGCCTGTGCCGCGACGAGGGCGGGCGCTTGAGCGCGCTCGAGATCGAGCATTATCCCGGCATGGCGGAACGCGAGATCGCGGCGGTGGTCGCGGAAGCGCAGGCGCGCTGGCCGCTGCTCGGCGTTTGCGTCATCCACCGCTATGGCGAGATTTCGCCGGGCGAGCAGATCGTCTATGTCGGCGTCGCCGCCGCTCATCGCGCCGAGGCCTTCGCGGCGGCTGAAATGCTGATGGACTATCTCAAGACCCGCGCGCCGTTCTGGAAACGCGCGCCGCGCGCCGACGGCGCGCCGGAGGCCTGGGTCGAGGTCAAGGCGAGCGACGACAGGCCAGGCCGCGCGGTGGCGTAAGCCCTGAGCCCGCGCTACTCGGCGGCGCGAGGCGCGGCGGCGAGTTTCCCAGCGCCTGGTCGAGATCCTCGATCAAATCGTCGACGTCTTCGAGCCCGACCGAGAGGCGCAGCAGGCCAGGGCCGATGCCGAGCGTCGCGCGTTGCTCGGGCTTCAGCCGCTGGTGGGTGGTCGTCTCGGGATGGGTGATCAGGCTTTTGGCGTCGCCGAGATTGTTGGAGATGCCGATGATCGACAAGGCGTCGGCGACCGCAAAGGCCGCGCGCTTGCCGCCCGCGACCTCGAAGGCGACCAACGTGCCGCCGCCCGACATCTGCTTGGCGGCGATCGCGCGTTGGGGATGGTCGGCGCGGCCGGGATAGATGACTCGGGCGACGCGCGGATCGGCGGCCAGGGCGTCGGCGATACGCGCCGCCGAGCGATCCTGCTGGGCGACGCGCACCGGCAGCGTCTCCAGCGCCTTGAGCATCACCCAGGCGTTGAACGGCGACAGGCACGGGCCGGTCTGGCGCAGGAAATTGTGGATGTGGTCGGCGATGAATTGCTCGGACGCAAGAATGATCCCGCCGAGCGTGCGACCCTGACCGTCGATGTGCTTGGTCGCCGAATAAACGACGCAATCGGCGCCGAGCGCGAGCGGATGCTGTAGCATCGGCGAAGCGAAGGCGTTGTCGACCACCAGCGTCGCGCCCGCCTTGTGCATGATGTCGGCGACGGCGGCGATGTCGACCAGCTCGAGCGTCGGATTGGTCGGGCTTTCGAGAAAGGCTGTCTTGGTGTTGGGGCGGATCGCATTTGCCCAGGCCGCGAGGTCGGCGCCGTCGACGAGCGTCGAGGCGACGCCAAAGCGCGGCAGCAGCTCTTCGATCACGTAAAGACACGAGCCGAACAGCGCGCGCGAGGCGACGATATGGTCGCCCGCCTTGAGCTGACCCATCAACGCGGCGGTCACCGCCGCCATTCCGCTGGCGGTCGCGCGCGCGGCGCCGGCGCCTTCGAGCAGCGCCATGCGCTGTTCGAACATGTTCACCGTCGGATTGGCGAAGCGCGAATAGATGAAGCCGGGCGCATCGCCCTTGAAGCGCGCTTCCGCCTCCGCCGAGCTGTCGTAGAGATAGCCCTGAGTGAGGAACAACGCCTCGGAGGTTTCGGCGAATTGCGAGCGCAGCGAACCGCCGTGCACCAGGCGCGTTGCCGGGCGCAGCGTGCGCGGATCGCGGGTCTTGCGAGGGCTCGTCATAGGCGCTCCTTTGGCGACCGCTGGCGGCGGCCGCTGCGGGCTTTGGATAGGGGCGCTGTTGAGAACGAGCCCCGATCTTTTAGCCCTTTGTTTAACGTGGCGGCAAGCCGACCGGCTCAAATGACCACGGAATAAGCCTCACTTAGCGCCCGCCGCCGCTTGGCGTCAAGATCGCGAGGCGCTAACAACGCTTGCCGCATCTGGCGAGGTCCTGCGGACCGGTCGGACGCGCCGCGCTTCGAGGCGAATATGACCCAGGCGACCCGTCCGCCGTTGACGCATTTTGAGGAAGCGAACGAAGCGGGCGCCGCGGAAGCCGCTTTCTTCAACGCGCCGTTCGGCTTGTTTGGCCGACGCAAGATCAAGGCGATGGCGGGGCGCAAGCTGATCCGCTGCGCCGCCGCGCTCGAAGATGGGCAATTCCAGCCCGCGAGCCTCGATCTCCGGCTCGGCAAGGAGGCTTACCGCGTGCGCGCGAGCTTCTTGCCCGGCCGCGAACGCTCGGTGAAGGAGCATCTCGACAGCCTCGGCGCCGAACGGGTGTCGCTCGCCGGCGATGGCGCGGTGCTGGAGCAAGGCATCGTCTATGTCGCGCGGCTGACCGAAAGCCTCGCGCTGCTGCCGAGCATTTCGGGCGCCGCCAATCCCAAGAGCTCGACTGGCCGGCTCGACATTTTCACCCGCCTGATCGTCGATCGCGCCGAGGCCTTCGACGAAGCGCCGCTCGGCTATCACGGCGAGCTGTGGATCGAAATCTCGCCGCGCAGTTTCAGCGTGCGCGTGCATGAGGGCTCGCGGCTCAATCAGATTCGCTTTCGCAGTCGCAACTCGCAGCAGATGGACAAGCATAATTTCAGCCTTGCCGACGAGGCGCTGCGCGAGCGTCATCGCGCGAGCCCGCTGGTCGATGGCGAATTGACGGCGCGCGAGGGCGTGCTGCTGCGCGTCGATCTCGATGGCGGCGGCGCGCGCCATGTCGGCTATCGCGCGATCAAGAATTCGAGCGTCATCGACGTCAACAAGGTCGCCGGCTATGCGGCCGAGGATTTCTGGGAGACGATCGCGGCGCGCACCGACAAGCGGCTGATCCTCGACCCAGAAGAATTCTATATCCTCGCCTCGCGCGAGAAGGTGCAGATTCCCTCGGATCTCGCCGCCGAAATGGCGCCGATCGACCCGGCGATCGGCGAGTTCCGCGTCCACTACGCCGGCTTCTTCGATCCAGGCTTCGGCCAGGGCCCCGAGGGGCGTCCCTCGGCGCGCGCCGTGCTGGAAGTGCGCAGCCGCGACGTGCCGTTCCTGCTCGAGGACGGCCAGCCGGTCGGACGCCTGGTCTACGAGGCGCTCGGCGATGCGCCCGAGCCCGAAGAGCTCTACGGCGCCGACGCGACGTCGAACTATCAAGGCCAGGGCCTGAAGCTCTCGAAGCATTTCCGCGATTTCGGCGCCGGGTGAAGGCCCACCCGACGACCTTCCGCCAATTCCATCGCGCAAGGAGGCGTCCTATTTCGTCATCGAACTTTTTTGGGAACTGAAAGATGGACGAGCGCGCCGAACGCCTGCTCCGCTGCCCTCGTTGTCATTCGGCATTGACGCGCGGCACGGTTTGGCTTTGCGAAAATTCGACCTGCGAATATTCCCGAAGCGGTTTTCCAACGCTGGCCGGCGCCCCAATTCTCATCGACTTCGCCGACAGCATTTTCGATCGGGCCGGCCTGACCCAATCGGTGGATCCTTCGCAGGTGGAACGGTCGACGTCGATTTTCCGCAGGCTGAGGGAATGGGCGAGCGGGCGCAATGATGCGGCGGCGGGCAACTGCGAGACATTCGTCGAACGGTGCCGGACTTTCGCAGAGCCCACGGTGCTCGTGATTGGCGGGGGGGCGCGTGGCAGCGGGACCGAGGCGCTTTACGCCGCCCGCGACATCTGCGTCGTCGGGACGGATGTTTACAAATCGCCGAACGTCCAGATCCTAGTGGACGGGCATCGGCTGCCCTTCGCCGACCAAAGCTTTCATGGGGTGTGGATTCAGGCGGTGCTCGAACACGTCTTGGAGCCGCAACGCGTGGTCGAGGAAATCCACCGCGTGCTCGTCAAGGATGGGCTGGTATACGCGGAAACGCCGTTCATGCAGCCGGTGCATGAGCGCGCCTATGACTTCACCCGCTTCACCCGCAGCGGACACCGCTGGCTCTTCCGAAGATTTACGCAGCTGAGCTCGGGCACCATCGGCGGTCCCGGCGCGAGTTTGGCGTGGTCGTTGCGCTATATGGCGCGCGGGCTGTTTCGCAACGACAAGGTTGCGTCGCTGTTCACCCTCGCCTTCTTCTGGCTGCAGTATCTCGACAGATTCGTCGACGAAAGGCATCGGGCCGACGCCGCGACGGGCAACTTCTTTCTCGGGACGAAGGCGGAGGAGGACATCAAACCGCGCAGCATGATCGCTTATTTTCCGGGCGTTCGCGCTCCTGAACGCCGCGGCGAGAGCAAGTGACGGTCGCCTGAAGTCGCCTCGGGCGCACGCCCCGGCTATTGAAGCCTCGGGGCGGCTCGCTTAAGCTCGTTTCCGGCCCTGCGGGCGTAGTTCAATGGTAGAACGGAAGCTTCCCAAGCTTCATACGAGGGTTCGATTCCCTTCGCCCGCTCCAACTTTCCTCGAAGCGCCAATTTGGGCTCGTCTGATCAGGGGGGTCTCGTTAGGAACGCCACTCGGCGGCGGGCGGCAGATCGCCGTTGACATCGACGCTGGCCGCGCCGCTGCCCACACTCAGCTTCTTCTCGGTGAAGCGCAGGTTGAAAACGCGCCCGTCGTCGGTCTGCAATTGCACGCCATTGCGGCCGAACACCTTCTTCAGCGTTTCGTGCGAGGCGCTGATTTCGCCAGCGCTCGTCACATAGCCGGGCTTGGCGAGAAAACCGTCGAGGTCGTAGTCGGCACGCGCGATTTCCATATCGCCATAGGTGAGAACGCCAGCGCCGTGAAGTCTGCCGAGATATTGCATGGAACCTGTCCGTTGGAGACCAGCCGGCGCGAACGCCGCGACGGCTTTGCGAAAATAAAAGGCCCCGCCGCCTTTTAGAGGCGCGGGGCCAGAGGGCGCGCGGCCCTTCGCGAGGAAGGGGCGCCGCATCGATCGTCTCGAGCCGTCAGTTCATCCGTGCTCGACCCGGTCGACCAATGCCGCGTCTTTCGTCTTTGTCGACGTCCACGCGCCCCGGAGCCTGAAGTTAGCTCAGGATCTTGAGGCCCTCGGCCGCCATCTTGCCGCTCTTGCGGTCGGCGACGAGCTCGAAGCTCACCTTCTGACCTTCTTGCAAGTCGTTGATGCCGGCGCGTTCCAGGGCGCTGATGTGGACGAAGGCGTCAGTGCCGCCGCCGTCCGGCGCAATGAAACCGAAGCCTTTTTGAGCGTTAAACCATTTCACGGTTCCCGTAGCCATGGGAGCCTCCTTCATAGACAAGTGCCGCTTGCGCGCGAGCGCGCCGTCGAAATCGCGTTTTTCTGGAAAGAAGATTGCGAGCTTGGCGCGACGAAAGTCGGCGCAAGGCCGAGTCATCTGGCCGTCTATCGACGCAACCTATATAGGCGAATAGCCGCCCGTTGGCAAGGAATGACTACAAAATCCTCCTAAGGCGCCGTTTTTTCAGGGTAACTATATTTCGCCACACTGAGCCTTGCGCCTCGCTTCCGCGCCGTTCGAAACCGATAGACGAGAGCTTGGGCGCGGCTCGCGCCCAGAAGGCCGCCGGAGTCGCCCGTGATCACGCTGACCATTCGCCACACGACGACCTATCGTTACCACCGGCCGGTCAGCCTCGGGCCACACCTTTTGATGCTCAGCCCGCGCGAGAGCCGCGACATTCGCCTGATTTCGAGCTCCGTGGCGGTGACGCCGACCGCGTCGATGAGTTTTGCCCAGGATGTCTTCGGCAACGCAGTCGCGACCGCCGTCTTTTCCGAGCCGACCGACCGGCTGAAGGTCGAGAGCGTCGTCGAGCTCAGCCACTTTGCCGCGCCTTGGCCGGTTTTCGCCGTCGCGGGCAGCGCCATTTCCTTTCCCTTCGTCTATTCCGCGGACGAATGGATCGATCTTGGCGCGCTGACGACCCCTCAATACATTGACGCTGGGGATCGTCTGCGGACTTGGGCGCGCGGCTTCGTGCGCTCGGTTCCGACCGACACGCTGTCTCTGCTCAAGGATCTCAGCGCGGGCGTCTCAGCGTGGGTGTCCTACCAGAGCCGGGAGGAGCAGGGCACGCAGACGCCGATCGAGACCCTGGACCGCCGCTGGGGATCGTGCCGCGACTTCGCGGTGCTGTTCGTCGAGGCCGCGCGCATCCTCGGTTTTGGCGCGCGCATCGTCTCGGGCTATCTCTTCAATCCCGACCAGAACCTGGTCGGCTCGTCCGGCCCCGGCTCGACCCATGCCTGGGGCGAGATCTACGTGCCCGGCGCCGGCTGGATCGCCTTCGATCCGACCAACCGCAGCGTCGGCGGGGCCAGCCTGATCCCGGTCGCCGTCGCGCGCACCATTTCGCAGGCGACGCCGATCGTCGGCAGTTTCGTCGGCATGAGCGACGCCTTCTGGGACATGACCGCCGAGGTCAGCGTCACCGCGGCGCCATGAGGGCGCGCGCTGTGGATAACGTCGGGGATAAGTTCGTGCATAACTGCGGGGACAACGCGGGTCTGCGAGCGATGTCAGGCTTCGCCCGCGAGCGCTGCGCATGACTGGCACAGGCCCTGCAATTCGAGCATTTGCCGATGCAGCGAGAAGCCGGCGCGCGCCGCCGTGTCTTTGAGGAATTCGTCGAGCGCGGAATCCTCGATCTCGTCGCTGCGGCCGCATTTCTCGCACAGCAGCAGCACGCCGTAATGGACGTGGCCGACGTGCTCGCAGCGGGCGAAGACGTTCCGGCTCTCGACCTTGTGGAGAAAGCCGTTCTCCTGAAAGAATTCCAAGGTCCGATAGACGGTCGGGGGCGCAATCGGCTTGCCCTCCGCCTTGGACAGTCGGTCGATGATCGCGTAGGCGCCGAGCGGGCCTGCGCTCTCGCCGAGAATCGACAGCACCCGGCGGCGCAGCGGCGTCAATTGCAAGCCCTGGCGCGCGCAGACCTCTTCGACTTGCGCTGGCCACCGCGCTTGACCGCGTTTGGCCGCTAGGGGCCGGCCGCGCTTGGTTGCTGTCGCTTTCATTTCGCTCGGCCCTTTCGCGTCGAGTCTACCACGCGCGCCCGCGGGGGAGGCAACGGCGCTTTCCGACGGGCTTGTCAAATGCACCATTATAACATAACACTCATTCGTCGCGCCGCAATGGCGCCTCGCCTCAACCGGGAGTTCGAATTCGATGTCCAGCAAGGCTTTGGTCCTGGCCGCGGTGTCTATCGCCGCTCTATCTCTTGCGGCTGTCGGCGCGCCGGCGCTTGCCGATCCCGTCAAGGTGGTTGCGGCGGAGAATTTCTATGGCGATCTCGCCAGCCAGATCGGCGGCGCGAACGTCGCGGTGACCAGCATTCTAACCAATCCTGACGAGGACCCGCATCTGTTCGAAGCGAGTGTCGCCACCGCCAAGGCGCTCGCCGACGCGAAGGTCGTCATCTTCAATGGCGTCGACTACGACCCGTGGATGGAGACGCTGCTGAAGGCGAACAAAGCGCCGGGACGCAAGGAGATCGTCGTCGGTCAGCTCGTCGGACGACACGCGGGCGACAATCCGCATCTTTGGTACGACCCCGCCTACGTCAAAGCGGCCGCAACCGCGCTCACCGCCGCGCTCACCGCGGCCGATCCGGCCAACAAGGCGGATTACGAAAAGGGCGAGGCCGCCTTCGTCGAATCGCTGAAGCCGCTCGACGACAAGATCGCCGATTTGAAGCAGCGCTTCGCCGGCCAGCCGGTGACCGCTTCCGAGCCGGTCTTCGGCTATCAGGCCGGCCTCATCGGCCTCAAGGTCCACAATGAGAAGTTCGCCTTGGCGATCATGAACAACGCCGAGCCGTCGACTTCGCAAGTCGCCGGCTTCGAGAAGGACCTCAAGGGCCATCTGGTTAAAGTGATGCTGTTCAACGCGCAGGCGAGCGAGCCGGCGGTGCAGCGGCTGGTCGATCTCGCCAAGGCCAATTCGATTCCGGTCGTCGGCGTCTCCGAGACCGAGCCGCCGGGCGCGACCTATCAGAGCTGGATGCTCGGACAACTCGACGCGCTCGACAAGGCGCTGTCCGGCCAGACCAACTGAGCGCGCCGGGCCTGACCCGCCGCACGTTCCCACGTCCGCCAGAGTGACGCGCGGCGGCTGCGTTCGTTTGAACGCCGCCCGCCGGGCGTTCTCGTCAATCCATTGACTACAAAATCGATAGGATGTATGGATTAATTAGCGCATCACGTGCGGGTATTGCGCCGTCGCACGCGAAAAATGGGGAATTGCCGATGACCGACGCCACTCTGTCGCTGCCCGCGAGCGCGACGCGCCGGCTCACCGAGGATTGGCTGTCCGTCATCGTCGGCCTCGGCGTGCTGATCCTCGCGCTGGCTTCGCTGGTCGGCCCAGACCTGCTCGGCTGGACGGTGACGACGGCGGTGTGGAACGATCCGGCCAAGGCGCTCGGCACGGCCTCCAAGACCTACGCCGATCTCGGCGGCCTTGGCGCGCTGGTCGACGACCTACGTCGCGCTGCTCGTCGTTCTGGGCGCTCGGCGCGGCGGCGCTCGGCGCCGACGTCAAGCGCTTCGCCGTCGCCTTCACCGTCGTCTTCATCTTCGCCTATGCGAGCTGGTTCATCGGCTCGTGGGCGTATCTCGCCACCGTCACCCCCGCCGACCAGGCAAAGTTCGGCGTGAGCTGGTCGCTTCGGCTGACCAACGAGGGCGGCTACATCGTCGCGCTGATCGCCGGCCTGATCGTCGCCAACGCCTTTCCGCGCCTCGCCGACTGGCTGAAGGAGGCGATCCGGCCTGAGCTCTACATCAAGATCGCCATCGTCATCCTCGGCGCCTTCATCGCGGTGACTGCGGCGGGCAAGCTCAACCTTGCTTCCTCGCTGCTGCTGCGTGGCGTCGCGGCGATCGTCGAGGCCTATCTGATCTATTGGTCGGTGGTCTATTTCATCGCGCGCAAATGGTTCGGCTTCAGCCGCGAATGGGCGGCGCCGCTGGCGTCTGGCATTTCGATCTGCGGCGTCGCGGCCTCGATCGCCACCGGCGGCGCGATCCGCGCCCGCCCGCAAGTGGCGGTGCTGGTCTCCTCGCTGGTCGTCGTCTTCGCGGTCGTCGAAGTGCTGATCCTGCCCTTCATCGCCCAGACCTACCTCTCCGATCAGCCCCTCGTCGCCGCCGCCTGGCTCGGCCTCGCGGTCAAGACCGACGGCGCGGCGGTGGCGGCCGGCGGCATTACCGATGCGCTGATCCTCGCCAAGAACGCCGCAGCGGGCGTCAACTATCAGCCCGGCTGGATTCTCGGCGTCACCGCGACGGTGAAAGTGTTCATCGACATTTTCATCGGCGTCTGGGCTTTCATCCTCGCCTACATCTGGACGAATTACATCAATCCGGTCGCCGGCGCCGAAAAGGCGAAGGTCGGTGAGATTTGGGCGCGCTTTCCCAAGTTCGTCATCGGCTTCGTTGTCACCTTCGCGGTCGGCCTGGCGCTGGCGCTTGGCGGCGCCGGCGCCAAGCTCGCCGCCGCGGTGGCGGAGGCCAACAATTTCCGCGTGATCTTCTTCATTCTGACATTCTTCTCGATCGGCGTATTGTCCGACTTCCGCAAACTGTGGCGCGAGGGCCTCGGCAAGCTCGCCGCGGTCTATATCGTCTCGTTGTTCGGCTTCGTCATTTGGACCGGGCTCATCATATCCTGGCTGTTCTTCGCCGGGGTCAAACCGCCGCTGGTCGGCTGAACCGGGAGACGCGAAATGTCCGACACCGACCTGCGCGCGGAGTTGAAGGCGCCCGTCGAGCCGCTGCTGCCGATCGAAAAGAAGCTGATCGGCTGGAGCCTCGGCATTGGCCTGGTTTTGCTCGCGCTGCTGGCGCTTCTCAACCATTTCCTGCCGGTCTCGTGATCGGCGCTAGCGCGGCGCCATGAGCGACTGGAACCCCGCGCTCTATCTCAAGTTCGAGCAGGAGCGCACGCGCGCCGCCCGCGACCTGCTCGCCGAAGTTCCGCTTAACGACGCACGGCGCGTCGCCGATCTCGGCTGCGGTCCCGGCAACAGCGCCGCCTTGCTAACGCGCCGTTTTCCCGCCGCCGAAGTGGCGGGGATCGACACGTCGGAGGCGATGCTGGTCGAAGCGCGGCTGCGCGTGCCGAGCGCGCGCTTCGCCAGGCAGGACATCGCCGACTGGGCGCCTCACGAGCCAGCCGATCTCGTCTTCGCCAACGCGGCGCTGCAGTTCCTGCCTGCCCATCATCAATTGCTGCCGCGCCTGTTCGCGCATGTGGCGCCGGGCGGCTGCCTCGCCGTGCAGGTGCCGATCACGCTGCACGAAGCCTCCCACGCGGCGATGCGGCTGATCGCCGCCGAGGGGCCGTGGGCGCAACGCCTCGCGTCGATCATCCGCGCGCAGCCGGTGATCGCCGAGTTCGAGAACTATTACGAATGGCTCAGCGACGCCGGCGCCGCGGTCGAAGTGTGGACGACCACCTACGTCCATGCGCTTGAGGGCCCGCAGGGCGTCGTCGACTGGTTCGCCGGCTCAGGCCTGAGGCCATTCCTCGATCCGCTCGACGAGCCCGAGCGCGGCGCCTTCCTTGAGCGCTATCGCGCCGCGATCGAGGACTCCTATACGCCGCGCCACGACGGCAAGATCCTGCTGCCCTATCCGCGCCTGTTCGTGGTGGCGCGCAAACGACGCTAAGCGAGCGGATGTCGCAGCAGGCTATGTCGCTTGATTTCCGTGATCGTGTTCTTGCCGTCGACGAACACGACGACCGGATCGAGCGTCTCGAACTCGCGTCGTTCGATCAGAACTTCGGCGAGAATGATCACCAGATCGCCGGGCTGGAAGACGCGCGCTGGCGGCCCGTTGAGACAGATCACGCCGCTGTCGCGTGGACCCGCCATCGCGTAGGTGCGCCACATCTGACCGTTCGAGACATTGGTGATGTTCAAATACTGGAACGGCTGGATGCCGCTCGCCTCGAGAAGCGCCTCGTCGATCGTGATCGAGCCGACGTAATTCAGCTCGGCCTGCGTGACCGTTGCGCGGTGAATCTTGGCCATGCACGCCGGTATCAACATCACGTTCTTCCTTGGATCGGAGCGTTAGGGCGGCGCCTTGTTGTGCGCCCTCAATCGATCTCGTGCGCCGGCGCGCGCTCCTGCGAGCCGGGCGGCCCGGCGCGCAGATATTGCGCCGGCCAGCTCATCGCCGCGCCGAGTTCGCGGGCGGCGCGAAGCGGCCAGTAGGGCTCGCGCAGCAGCTCGCGGGCGAGCAGCACGAGGTCGGCCTCGCCGTTGCGGATGATCTGATCGGCCTGGGTCGGCGCGGTGATCATGCCGACCGCCGCGGTCATGATGTCGGCTTCGCGCCGGATTCGCTGGGCGAACGGAACCTGATATCCGGCGCCGACCGGAATCGTCGCCTTTTCGACGTTGCCGCCGGAGGAGCAATCGATCACATCGACGCCGAGGGCCTTCAGCTTGCGCGCGAGTTCGATCGACTGATCGATGTCCCAGCCGCCCTCCGTCCAGTCGGTGGCGGAAATTCGCACGAACAGCGGACAAGACTCGGGGAGAACCCCGCGCACGGCCGTCACGCACTCGCGCAGAAACCTCGTGCGATTCTCAAACGAACCGCCGTAGGCGTCGGTGCGGCGATTGCTGAGCGGCGAGAGGAATTCGTGGACCAGGTAGCCGTGAGCGGCGTGAATCTCGATGACGCGGAATCCGGTCGCGTAAGCGCGCTGGGCGGCGGCGACAAACGCCTGCTGCACAGCCGCGATGCCGCCGACGCTCAGTTCCTCCGGCGTCGTATAGTCCTCGGCAAAGGCGATCGCGCTGGGGCCGACCGACCGCCATCCCCCCTGCGCCTCGGGCACGGCGCCGCGTCCGGACCAAGGTCGATAGGTGCTCGCCTTTCGCCCGGCGTGAGCCAGCTGAATCCCGGCGATTGCGCCTTGCTGATCGATAAAACGCGTAATTCGCTCGAACGGCGCGAAATGCTGCTCGCTCCAGACGCCGAGGTCGTGCGGCGAGATGCGCCCTTCGGCCGTGACCGCCGCCGCCTCGGTGAACACCAGCCCCGCCCCGCCGACCGCCCGCGCCGCCAAATGCGCGAAGTGCCAATCGTTCGCGAGCCCATCGACGCAGGAATACTGACACATCGGCGAAACGCCAATGCGATTGGAGAGAGTGACGCTACGCAAACGAAGCTCACTGAAAAGATGCGGCATGAAATCTCTCTCCACGGGGCGGGGATGTCGCGCGGCATTCTGGCCATCGCTTGCGAACGCGCAAGGTCGCTGTCGATCCCCTCCCCCCTTGCGGGGGAGGGCTAGGGAGGGGGGTCGCTCAGCGCCAACAGATTTGCGCGTGATCGTCTCTTTAGGAAGGCTCAGCGCGACCCCCCCCCACCCCTTCCCTCCCCCGCAAGGGGGGAGGGGGAAGAGGAGGAGCTCCCCTACCTCTGGCAGGTCGCGCAATAGAAGGTCGAGCGCGCGCCCTGCACCACGCGCTGAATCGTTCCGCGGCAACCCCTATGCGGACACGCTGCGCCTTCGCGGTCGTAGACGGCGAAGGAATGCTGGAAATAGCCGAGCGCGCCGTCGGGCTGGCGGTGGTCGCGTAAGGTCGAGCCGCCGGCGGCGACCGCTTCTTCCAGCACTTCGCGGATCGCCGGCGCGAGCTTGCGCGCGGCGGCGGTCGGCTTGCCTTTGGCGTCGGCGAGGATTTCGGCGGGGCGGAGCGGCGAGAGCCGGGCGCGGAAGAGCGCCTCGACGACATAGATGTTGCCAAGGCCGGCGATGCGCTTCTGGTCGAGCAGCGCCGTCTTGATCGGCGCGCGCGAGCCGGCGAAGGCGGCGGCGAGGCGGCTCGCGTCGAATTCCTCCGACAGCGGTTCGACGCCGAGCCCGGCGAAGGGCGCGCGCGCTTCGATCCCCTCGCTCTTGACGAGGTCCATGGCGCCGAAGCGGCGCGGGTCGTTGAAGACAATGCGTGCGCCATTGTCGAGTTCGAAGACGACGTGATCGTGCGCGGCGAGCTTCGGGCGCTCGTGATGAAACGGCGGCGTGACCAGAATCTCGCCGCGCTCGACGCGGAACGAGCCCGACATGCCAAGGTGCATCACCAGCGTCTCGCCGCCGTCGAGCGTCGCCACCAGATATTTGGCGCGTCGCGTCAGCGACTCCACTCGCCGGCCCTTCAGCCGCTCGGCGAAGCGCGGCGGGAACGGCGCGCGCAAATCGCCGCGCCGCGTCTCGACTTTGGCGAAGCGCGCGCCCACCAGCGTCGGCGCGAGGCCGCGGCGCACCGTCTCGACTTCGGGCAGTTCAGGCATCGGCGCGCTCGCGGATGATGGCGAGAAAGGCGGGGCCATATTTCTGCAGCTTCGCCGCGCCGACCCCGTGCACCTGGGCAAGCGCGTCGAGGCTCACCGGCTTGGCCGCCGCCATCTCGATCAGACTGCGGTCGGGAAAGACGACATAGGCCGGCTGGTTCTGCGCCTTGGCCAGCGCGCCGCGCAGGGCTTTGAGCGCCGCCAGCAGCGTCTCGTCCGCGCCCTCGGGCGCGGGGAGAAGCGCACGCTTCTCGCGGCGTTCGCGTTTGACGACGACGTCCTCGCGCAGCGCGAATGGCGCCTCGCCGCGCAGCACCTTGCGCCCCTCGTCGGTGACGACCAGGCGGTCGCGATCGCCGCGATCGTGGTCGATCAGCCGCGCCGACAGCAATTGCCGCAGCACGCCGCGCCATTCGGCTGGCCCGCGCTCGGCGCCGACGCCGAACGTCTTGAGCTGGTCGTGGCCGTGATGCGCCACAGCCTCGGTCGATTTGCCGGCGAGGATGTTGGCGAGATGGCCGAAGAAAAAGCGCCCCGAGGTGCGCAGCACCGCCGAGAGCGCCTTCTGCGCTTCCAGCCGCCCGTCGATCAGCCGCACCGCGCCCTGGCACACGTCGCAATTGCCGCAGCGGCCGGACTCTTCGCCGAACATCGCCAGCAGCGTCTGCCGGCGGCAGCGCGCGCTCTCGCACAGCGCCACCAGATCGTCGAGCTTGCTGGTCTCGATGCGCTTGCGCTCGTCCGGCGCGGCGCTTTCGGCGATCTGACGACGGCGCAGCTCGATGTCGCCCGCGCCATAGAGCGCGAAGACTTCGGCGGGCAAGCCGTCACGGCCGGCGCGGCCGATCTCCTGGTAATAGGATTCGATCGAGGAGGGCATGTCGGCGTGGAGAACGAAGCGAACGTCCGGCTTATCGATCCCCATGCCGAAGGCGATCGTCGCGCAGACGACGACGCCGTCCTCCTGCAAAAAGATATCCTGATTGCGCGAACGCTCGGCGTGGTCGAGGCCGGCGTGATAGGGCAGCGCCCGCCGGCCGCGCGCAGAGAATCTCTTCCGCCAACGCCTCCGTGCGGCGGCGCGAGGCGCAATAGATAATGCCGCTCTCGCCCTTGTGCGCGTCGAGCCGATCGAGCAACTGGCGCGTCGCATTGGCCTTGGGGCGCATGGCGAGAAAGAGGTTGGGCCGATCGAAGGAGCGCACGAAAACGCGCGGCGTCCGCGAGAAGAGCCGCTCGACGATGTCGTCGCGGGTCGGGCCGTCGGCGGTCGCGGTCACCGCGATCGTCTGCGGCCGGCCGAGGCCGCGCGCGGCCTCGGCGAGGCGCAGATATTCGGGGCGGAAGTCGTGGCCCCATTGCGAGACGCAATGGGCTTCATCGACGGCGAAAAGATCGACCGCGCCTTCAAGCATCATCAGCGTGTCGTCGCGCATCAGCCGCTCGGGCGCGACATAGAGCAGGCGCAGCGTGCGCTCCTCGAGCCCCTTGGCGATGCGCCGCCGCTCATCGGCGTCGGTCGCCGAGTTGAGCGCCGCGGCGGAGACGCCGAGTTCCTTGAGCTGGGCGACCTGGTCGCGCATCAGCGCGATCAACGGCGAGACGACCAGCGTCAGCCCGCCGCGCGCCAGCGCCGGCAGTTGGAAGCACAGCGACTTGCCGGCGCCGGTCGGCATCACCGCCAGCACGTCCTCGCCCGCGAGCAGGGTCGCGACGATTTCCTCCTGGCCGGGGCGATAGCCGGAAAAGCCATAGGTGTCGGCGAGCGCATGGCGCGCCGCCGCGAGCAGGGGCTCAGGCGCGCTCATGGCGTCCCCCCGGCGGGGTCGAACACCGGCGTCCATTGTACGTCCTCGATCCGCTCGGCGCCGCAGGCGAGCATGACCAGCCGGTCGAAGCCAAGCGCCGCGCCGCTCGCCTCAGGCATGATCGCGAGCGCGGCAAGAAAATCCTCGTCGATCGGATAGGCTTCGCCATAGACGCGCCGCTTGACCGCCATCTCGGCGGCAAAGCGCCGGCGCTGCTCGGCCGGGTCGGTCAGCTCGCCAAAGGCGTTGGCGAGTTCGACGCCGCAGACGTAGAGCTCGAAACGCTCGGCGACGCGCGGGTCGCTCGGCGAGATCCGCGCCAGCGCCGCCTGCGAGACGGGATAGTCGGTGAGGAAGCAAGGCCGGCCGAGGCCGAGCCGCGGCTCGATGCGGGCCGTGAGGATGCGGCTGAAGATGTCCGACCAGCTATCGTCGGGCGCGACGCGCACGCCGATCTCCTCCGCCTGGCTCGCGAACAGCGCCCGGTCGGGCGCGCCGCGCCCATCCGCCGGCAGCGAGGCGAAGAGGTCGATCCCGGCGTGACGGCGGAATGCGTCGCGCAGCGTCAGCCGCTCCGCCGGCGCGAGCGGGTCCGCCTCGCGGTCGCGAAAGCGGAAACGGCTGGCGCCCGCCGCCTCGGCCGCCAGCGCCAGAACGCCCAAGCAATCGGCCATCAGCGCCTCGAGCGGCGCCTCGGCGCGATACCATTCGAGCATGGTGAATTCCGGCGCGTGCAGCGCGCCGCGCTCGCGATTGCGGAACACCCGGGAGAGCGCGAAAATCCGCTCTTCGCCCGCCGCCAGCAGCTTCTTCATCGCGAATTCGGGCGAGGTGTGGAGAAAGGCGGTGGCGGGTCCGCCGTCCGGGCCGATCATGGTCGTGGCGAAGGCGTGCAGATGGGCTTCATTGCCCGGCGAGGCCTGCAACGCCGCCGGCTCGACTTCGAGGAAGCCCTCCGCCTCGAACCGCCGGCGCAGCGCCGCGGCAAGGCGCGCGCGCGCGGCGAGGCGCGGGCGCCGGTCGGCGTGTCGGGACGGGGTCCAGAAGGGCGAGGCGGGGGTCAAGGCGGCCTCGGTGGTAATCGGATTCGCCGAGGCGCGCCAGCGGCGGTCCGTTTTGGGCAGGGGGCAGTTTGAATTTCCGCGTCTGGCCGGGAGCGGAATGGCGGATTCCGGATGAGTGGGGACCGAAGCCGACATTCATCGTCGATAGGCGAGCCGGCTACGGTTCCCTCGCAAGACATGATAGGCTCGCCACGATTCTCGCCGTGAGCAGCGCGCGGCGCCAACATTGCACGATCAGGACCGACCAGGCCGGGCCGCCCACGCGGCGCGCGGCAATGAAGGGATGAGCGCCTTGGCCAAGATTCCTCCGGGGGTGGGTCCGAAATATCCGCAAGTCGTCGTCCTCGTGGGCGCCACGGGCGACCTGTCGCAGCGCAAGCTGCTGCCAGGCCTGTTCCATCTGTGCAGCGTGGGCTTCATACCCGCCTGCCGGATTATCGGCGTCTCGCTCGACGCCATCGACGCCGATGGCTTCCGCGCCGTCGCGCGTGGCGCGATCGATAAATTCTCCGGCCGAACGGTCAATGAGACCGACTGGGCCGCCTTCGCGGGGATGTTGGACTACGTGCCGATGGCGGCTGGTCCCGAGGCGCTCAAGGCGGCGGCGGAGAAGGCGGAGCGGGATTTGGGCGGCGAGAGCCGCCGCGTGCACTATCTCAGCGTGCCGCCCGCCGCGGCCCTGGCGGCGGTGCGGCTGCTCGCGGAAGCCGGTCTCGTCGAACGCTCGCGCGTCATCATGGAAAAGCCGTTCGGCACCGATCTGGCGAGCGCGAAATCGCTGAACGCCAGGCTGCACGAGGTGTTCGCCGAAGACCAGATTTTCCGCATCGACCATTTCCTGGGCAAGGAGCCAGCGCAGAACATCCTGGCGTTCCGCTTCGCCAACGGCCTGTTCGAGCCGATCTGGAACCGCAACTTCATCGATCACGTACAGATCGACGTGCCCGAGACGCTGGGCTTGGGCAGGCGCACCGCGTTCTATGAGGCGACCGGCGCCTATCGCGACATGGTGGTGACGCACCTGTTCCAGATTCTCGCCTTCATGGCGATGGAGCCGCCGACCGCCTTGCTGCCCGGGCCGATCAGCGAGGAAAAGAACAAGGTCTTCCGCTCCATGTTGCCGGTCGAGCCGAAGGACGTCGTGCGCGGGCAATATGCCGGTTACCGGGCCGAGGAAGGCGTTGACCCGGAGTCGGACACCGAGACCTTCATCGCGCTCAAATGTTCGATCGACAATTGGCGCTGGGCCGGCGTGCCGTTCTTCCTGCGCACCGGCAAGAAGATGGCCGAGGGGCAGCGGATCATTTCCATCGCCTTCCGCGAGGCGCCCAAGAGCATGTTTCCCGCGGGGTCGGGCGTCGGCGCGCAAGGCCCGGATCACTTGACGTTCGACCTGGCGGACGCCTCAAAAGTGTCGCTGTCTTTCTACGGCAAACGCCCTGGCCCCGGTATGCGGCTGGACAAGCTGAGCATGCAGTTCGCGCTGAACGAGACGGGTATGATCGGCGAGGTGCTCGAGGCCTATGAGCGCCTGATCCTCGATGCGATGCGCGGCGACCACACGCTGTTTACGACCGCCGAGGGCATCGAGCGGCTGTGGGAAGTGTCGATCCCGTTATTGGAGGCGCCGCCGCCGGTTCGCCTCTACGACCCCGATTCGTGGGGGCCGAAATCGGTTCATCAACTCGTCGCCCCGCATGCCTGGCGGCTGCCGTTCGAGAGAGCCTGGCGAAACCCCAACGCCTCGGGCGCCTGACACGAGAAGGCGCCTTTCATATCGGGATTTTGGCCGCGGGATCAACGCTATCCAACCGTAGCGCTTGGCCCTGTCGAGCTGATGAATTGGCCCTCTCAGTTACTGACGCGCCGTGGCCCGAGACTTGGCGTTCTTGTTGTGGGAGCTAACGGCGGCGCCTGCGCCGATCCTTGTCGAAGCCCGCGCCTCCATTGTTATCAAATCCGTCCACGCGGCCTGGGATCGGCATCGTAATCGCTTGTTAGGATTGCAATTGTACAACAAATTCGAACTCGAACTCGCCCACCCGCTGCGCGAGCGTTTGTGAGTTTGCACGGAAGTGGGCGCCCATCTAGACGCGACGTAATACAGTAAGACCGCAAACGAATACCACGTCAGGTGGCGGTTCGAGGCAATATACCCAATGCTAATTCTGACTGACCGGGCCAAGGACGGCGTTGCAATCGGTGACTTTCTGACCGGCGGCAGGGGCTGCCAGGTCGTCCCCCTGCATCAGGCCCAGGTGCAACCCCAAAAGCATCCGCTCATCGTTTGCGATGTCGATATCGGCAATATGACTTCGGTCAGACTGCTGCGCGCTGCGCTGCAGCTTCATCGCGTCGAGGCCGACATCCCGGTGCTATTTCTCACGCGCGACAGCAGCCGGCCTACGGCCGCATTGGCGATTTCGCTCGGCGCGACGGAATTGGTTTACTGTAACGACAGTCCGAAGGCGGTTCATGCGGCTGCCGAGAGGTTGATCTCCGCCTATCAGAGCAGAAAAAACAAAGTTGCGAGACGCCCCGCCGGGGTGACGGAAGCACGCGCATCCGACGCAAAATCGGCGCTTGCCAGCTGCTTTGAGGCCGTGAAGCGCGGTAAACCCGTATCAATTGCGGAACTGGACCGGGGCGCCAGCGCCGTACTTGGCGCGATCAAACATGCCAACATCGGATCGTGGCTGGATGTCGTCTGGAAGTTTGACGACGTAACCTACCAGCACTGCCTGCTGATGGCCGGCTTGTGCGCCGCGTTCGCCGTGAATTCGGGGCTCACGCCGGATCATCAGCAGTTGCTTTTGCAGGCCGCGCTTGTCCACGATGTTGGCAAGGCGCGCATACCCCCAAGCATCCTCAACAAGCCTGGCGCCCTGTCGAAGCCCGAGATGGACATCATGCGGACCCACCCGGCGCTAGGTCATGCCATGCTTGCCGGCCAGCGTGGCGTCAACCCAGTGATTCTGGATGTGATTCGCCATCACCATGAGTACCTGGACGGCACGGGGTACCCAGACCATCTTCAGGGGCGGGAGATTTCGGATTACGTGCGAATCGCGACCATCTGCGACATTTACGCCGCGCTGATTGAACGCCGCCCCTACAAAGCGCCGATGCCCCCTCGGCAGGCGCTCGCCGTGCTGACGGACCTAGGGGGCAAACTCGACGCAGACATGCTGAAACGTTTTGCAGCGGCGGTTACAGACAAGGGTTGACCTGCTCCTGACGCCGACTTGGGGGCAAGCCGCCGTTGTCGTAGCTATAGTCAAACTCTGACCGTATGCGGACGGACAGCCTCGCCAGTTCCAAAACACCGGTCGAATCGCCGGCCTCAAGGCGCAGACGGAGCGCGTCGGCGTCGCCGGTCCGATGAGCGCGCGGTTTCTCGAGGATGATGATGTCTGGACAGCCTTCGCGGGCCGCTGGCAGGGGCGACGCCGCCGGTGACGCATCGCGGGCGTCGACCCGGACCGTCCAGGATGCGGCATCGCTCCAACACAGGCATAGTGTCGGCTTTCAGGGAATGACGACTTGGGAGGGAATGGCGTCGCTGGACGCATTGCTGACGCCAAATGAGGCGTCATCTGCGCCCTCAGCTTGGCGCGACAGTTGCCGGGCTTGGCCCTGACGGGCCGTGGCGCTTAGTCAGGGCTCGTTGGTGAGCTCGAGCAAGGCTGCCGCGGCGCCTCGAATTGAGGCGATGGCGGCGGAGGCCAGAGGTCAATGGCCTTCGCCAACGCTCCGCTGCGACGCCCGCCTCCGCGCCCGCTTCGGTCCGCCCGCCGGCAACGCGAGATTCGCTGCGGCCGAACATCCAGCCCTGCGGCGACCGGCGCGAGCCGATCAAAAATAATTGGTCGGCTGCACGCCGAAGACGCTGTTGACCGCGACGAACGGGAGTTCCGCGATCTCGCCGGCGGCGTAAACTGGCGCGCCAATCAGCACGCGCGGATCGTTCGCGCGCGGGGGAAACACGACTTCGACCAACCGGAACGGGAGGCTGACGATCGTCCCAGCGATCGCGACCGGCGCCGTTATGATGGCGGCGGGTCCATGGAAAGCGTCGGGAGCGGTGGCGACCGACCCGTGATCGGCGTGTTTTCTAACGATAATATCGTTGGCGCCGACCCGAGGATGGGTCCGGCGGACGATCCGATGGTGGATGTCGCTATTCTGAACGTCCGCAGCCGCCGGCAGGCTATACGTCCCGGCAAACAGCGCTACGCCTGCGACGGCGTACGCAAGTCTCGATCTCTGCATGCCTGTAAGCTCCATTCGTGTCCCGATGATCGGGTCACGTATGGGGCTCCCAAAATGAGGCGATTGATGGGCTTCGCATCGCTCGTTTCCGGTCTCCCCGGCCACAGACCCGCCTCGATCTTGGAGCTCGTGAATTCGGCGGCCGCCTCCACCGGCGCGCCTGGCCTAAAATCTCGCCGCCCCGCTCGCCCGACAATTGCGCCGCCGATCGAAGAGTTCGTCGCGAAAGACCGAATTGACGTCTTGCCGGACCCTGCGACCACTCAAATCGCCCCGTCGACTCCGTAGCGGCTTGGCGCCGGCATGAAGAGCAACGACCGGAGTCCACGCGCAGCCGCCAAGACGGCGGGTCGCCTGAACGTCCACTACAGAGCCGACGCGACCATCGCCTGAACGGCGAGTTTGGGCGCGAAGCGGCCGTTCAAACGGCTCCACTCCGGCCCCTTTGGCGCCGATTGCCGAAATTCGCCCCGCCGCCATCGCCGACGGCTGGCCTTTGCCGTTAAAATCAGTATGGTGCGCGCCGCGTTCGCGCCGGTTTCGCGCCCAGCCTTGAGGAACAACGACGTGAGGGTCATCGCCAGCTCGATTCGCAAAGGCAACATTCTCGAGCGCGAGGATGGCCAGCTTTGCGTCGTGCTCTCCGCCGAAAGCTTCCATCCCGGCAAGGGCACGCCGACGACGCAGATCGACATGCGCCGCCTGTCCGACGGGGTGAAGGTCACCGACCGCTTCAAGACCACGGAACAGGTCGAGCGCGCCTTCGTCGAGGACAAGAATTACGACTTCCTCTATTCCGACGGCGACGGCTTTCATTTCATGAACGCCGAGACCTTCGACCAGATCCAGGTGCCCGAGGACGTGATCGGCGACCAGAAGCAGTGGTTGCAGGAGGGCATGAAGGTCATCCTGTCGATCTTCAACGAGCTTCCGGTCGGCATCCAGCTGCCGCCGCGGGTGACGCTGGAGATCATCGAGACCGAGCCGGCGATGAAGGGCCAGACCGCCTCTTCGTCATATAAGCCCGCTAAGCTGTCCAACGGGGCGCGCGTCATGGTGCCGCCGCACGTATCGACCGGAACCCGCGTCGTCATCCAGACGGAAGACGGCGCTTACGTCGAGCGCGCCAAGGACTGACGCGTTTCCGCCCTGAAACTTAGGAGGCGAAGCATGCAGCTCGGCGTTATTGGTCTGGGGCGAATGGGCGCCAATATCGTGCGTCGGCTGACGCGCGACGGGCATAGCTGCGTCGTCTACGATCGCGATCCGGCGCCCGGCAAGGCGCTGGCGGGCGAGACCAAGAGCGCAAGCGCGGTCGACGGACTCGCCGCGATGATCAAAGCGCTCGCCGCGCCGCGCACGGTCTGGATCATGCTGCCGGCCGGCGCGCCGACCGAATCGACCATCGAAGCGCTACGCCCGTTGCTCGCGCGCGGCGACTGCATCATCGACGGGGGCAACAGCTTCTGGCGCGACGACGTGCGTCGCGGCAAGTCGCTCGCCGCCGACGGCATCGACTATATGGACGTCGGCGTCAGCGGCGGCGTCTGGGGGCTCGAGCGCGGCTTCTGTCTGATGATCGGCGGCCCGCGTGAGACCGCGCTCCGGCTCGATTCGATCTTCAAGACGCTCGCCCCGGGCATTGGCTCCATTCCCCTGACCCCAGGGCGGGAAGGGCGCAACCCGAGCGTCGAACAAGGCTATCTCTACACCGGCCCGTGCGGCGCCGGCCATTTCGTCAAGATGGTGCACAACGGCGTCGAATATGGGCTGATGCAGGCCTACGCCGAGGGTTTCGACATCTTGCGCAACGCCGACGCGCCCGGCGTCGACGCCGATCATCGCTTCACGCTCGAAGTTGCCGACATCGCCGAAGTGTGGCGGCGCGGCAGCGTCGTCTCCTCCTGGCTGCTCGATCTGACGGCGAGCGCGCTGGCGCGCGAAGAGAAGCTCGAATCCTATTCCGGCTTCGTCGAGGATTCAGGCGAAGGGCGCTGGACGCTGCTGGCGGCGATCGACGAGTCGGTGCCCGCCGAAGTGCTCTCGGCCGCGCTCTACGCGCGCTTCCGCTCGCGCCAGACCCACACCTACGCCGAGAAGATCATCTCGGCGATGCGCCAGGGCTTCGGCGGCCACCTGGAGCCGAAGAAGCAGGGCTGAGGGCGGCGGCGCATTTTTTGGCCCTACCGCCCCAGCGCCGTCACGGCCGGGCTTGACCCGGCCATGACGCGGAGGGGCGGAGCGGCGTGCCGCCCGCCCGCGCCTCAGTAAAAGCCGACCGGAAAATACTTCAGATAGATCTCTGCGTAGACGCCGCGCGCAGCGATGCGGGCGAAGGCCCAGTCGATGGCGCGGCGTAACTCCACGTCTTCCTTGCGCACCGCGATGCCGACGCCCTCGCCGAAATAGCGGCTCTCCGTGTACGGCCCGCCTCTGAAGGCGCAGCAATCGGCGGAGTCTTCACCCGCCAGCCACACCGCCAGCGACAGTCCATCGGCGAAGATCGCGTCGAGCTGTCCGGTGCGCAGGGCGTCGTGCAGCGCGGCGAAATTGGGGTAGGGCTTGGCGAGCGCGGCGGGGAAGAAGGTCGCGAGATAGGATTGATGCGCCGAGCCGGCGATGACGCCGACGGATTTGCCCGTCAGCGTCACCGGCGTCGCGTCAGCGAGCTGCGAATCCTTGCGCGTCGCGAAACGCGCCGGCGTTTGATAATAGGGCTGGGAGAAGTCGATGCGCGCGCGTGTCGCGGCGCTGGCGGCGATGGAAGCGATCACCGCGTCGCCCTTGCCGGTCTCCAGCGAGTCGATCAGCGTGTCCCAGCGCCGCGCCTGGATGGTGCAGCCGATGTGCAGCTCCTCGCAGATCGCTCGCGCGATCTCGACGTTGAAACCGATCAGCGAGCCATCGGCGAGGGCGAAGTTGAGCGGCGGATAATCGTCGTCGGTGAGGAAGCGGATCGCCCGCAGCGCCGAGAGATCCGGCCGCTCGAGATGCAACCCTGGGTCCCAGAAACTCGGAGCGGGCAAACGGTCGGCGGCGAGCGCCGAACCGGCGAGCGCGATCGCCGTTACAACTGACGCCATGTAACGCGCGGCCCGCATGGTCAATCCCGAAGATTTGTTTCAAGCTATCGGAAGGGGAGCGTCGCGCGGCGCCCGATACGGCTGAGCGCGACGCCGCTCTTCGCCTTGCGGCGAGCGTAGAGCGGAGTCGTAGCGTGAGCAATTTTCCGAAGCAAGCGGCGGCCGAGGGGCGCGGCTGGTCGCAGCGGGTCGAGTTTGGCGCTCTTGCCCTCAACGAACGACGGGGGCCGCTCGCGGCGGCGGCCCGCGCCGGCGCCGACTTCGCTCCGGAAATCGCCTTCCTCGCCGCGCAGGGCTTCGAGCCGGGTCTACTGCTGCGCGCCACCGCCGCGGCCCGATCCGGCGGGGTTTCCGCCGATCAAGCGCTGCTGGGCGAGGGCATGCTGGGCGAAGAGGTCTATTACCGCGCGCTGGCGCGCCATTTGCGCCTGCCCTTTTATCGTGGCGAGATCGCGATCGACGCCGGCGTCGACGCCGAGCCGGCAATTGCCAGCGGCGTTGCGCCGCTCGCCCCCAACCGCGCCGGTCTGCGGGTTGTCGCGGCGCCGCGCGCGGCGGCGGTGCGTTATCTTCTCGCCCAAGGGGCGGTCGGCACGCTGATCTCTGGTCTCGCGATCGCCTCGCCCCAGCGCCTCAGCGCGATGGTGCGCGCGCAAGCGGCGACCCGGATCGCCGAGGCCGCATCGGGCGCGCTCGAGCGGCGCGACGCCGCGCTCAGCGCCCATTCCGGTCTCAGTCGCCGTCAGTGCGTCGTTCTCGCCGTCGCCGCGCCGCTTTGGGTCGCCGCGACGACGCTGGCGCCGGAACAGACGGCCATGGCGATTTCGGCGGCGCTGTGGGCGCTGTTCGCCGGCGCGATCGTGCTGCGCAATCTCGCCGTCGCGGCGGCGGGCGGCTCGCCCCATTGCGCCCCGCTCGAGGACGCCGAGCTGCCGATCTACACGATCATCTCGCCGCTGCGCGGCGAGGAGCGCGTGGTTGGCAAGCTCGCCCGGGCGCTCGATGCGCTCGACTATCCGCGAGGCAAGCTCGACATCAAATTCGTCGTCGAGCGCGACGACTCCGCCACCCTGGCGGCGATCTGCGCGTTGCATCTGCCGGCGCGCTACGAGATCGTCGTCGCGCCGCCCGGCATGCCGGCGACCAAGCCGCGCGCGCTCAATGTCGCGTTGCCCTCGGCGCGCGGGGGCCTCGTCGTCGTCTATGACGCCGAAGACGAGCCCGACCCCGATCAATTGCGTCTCGCCGCGGCGCGCTTCGCGGCAGACAATTCAGTCGACTGTCTGCAGGCGGCGCTGGCGATCGAAAATTCCGGCGACTCCTGGCTCAGCGCGATGTTCGCCATCGAATACGCCACGCTCTTCGATCTCATCGATCCCGGCCTCGCGGCGCTCGATCTGCCGATCGCGCTCGGGGGCACCTCCAATCATTTTCGCATCGAGACGTTGCGGCGGGTCGGCGGCTGGGACGCCTGGAACGTCACCGAAGACGCGGATCTCGGCATCCGCCTCGCGGTCGCCGGCGCGCGTGTTGGCGCACTCGCGTCGGAAACCCGCGAAGAGGCGCCCGCCGAACTCGCCGCGTGGTTTCGCCAGCGCGTGCGTTGGCAGAAGGGCTGGATGCAGACCTTGATCGTTCACAGCCGCCGGCCCGTGCGCTTCGTTCGCGCGCTCGGCCCGTTGCGCGCGCTGGCGGCGCTGGCGATGATCGGCGGCGCGACGTTTGGCGGACTGTTCGGGCCGCCGCTGTTCTTCGCCGCGCTGTGGCGCGCGCTCTCAGGCCAGCTCGGCGCAGCCGACGTCTGGCGGCTCGGCGGCGACCTTGCGATCTATCTGTTGGCGCTCAGCGGGCTGATGACGGCGGTAATCCCCGGCCTGACCTCGATGCGGCGGCGACGGATCGCAGCGCACCCGAGCATTCTCGCGACGCTGCCGGTCTATTTCGCCTTGATTTGCCTCGCGACCTGGGCGGCGCTGTTCGACCTCGCCGTCCGGCCGTTCTATTGGTCCAAGACCGTGCACGGCCGCCGCCGCCGTGCGGCCTGCGGCATTCAAGGCGGCGCGCGAGACGCTGGCAAGGCGCTAGGCGCTTAAGGCCCGAAGCCCGGGCGGTTGACTTGGATATAGGTGCGCAACGGCCCCATCGGCGTATTGGCCTGCGCGTCGAGAGCGACCCCAGCGCCCGCGATCATGCCCGGCGCCACGGGCGCCTGCAGCGGGCCAGGCGCGCCACGCGGCGTCGTGTCGGCGCCGGCGGCGACATAGCCGCTGAAGCGCACGCAAGCGTCGGAACCGGGAACCGCGAGGAAGCCAACGCCAAGCGAACGGCAGCGCGCGTCCCCGCTCTGCGGCATTGGCGCGTCGCCGGCGCGCGCGCCCGTCGCAGCCAGACATGCTGCGAGCGCAAGCGTCGACAAGGACGCCGTCGACAAAGTTTGTGTTGACAGACCTTGCGTCCACAAAACACGCGCGCGTTGCGCCATCGCAGTCATCCGAGCGGTCCGATTTGAGCGCGGCACGATGCGTCGACTTCGTGGCGGCAACATGGCGCGTGACGATTCGCATTGTGGATGACGCGGCGACTTCATCGCCAATCGCCGAAGCAACTCTGGATCAGAGCCAAGGCCGCCACGGCCGCGGTGTCTGCGCGCAGGATGCGCGGCCCGAGGCTGAGCCGCAGCACGCGCGGCAGCGCGCCAATCGCGCGCCGCTCGCTCTCCTCGAAGCCGCCCTCGGGGCCGATCAGCAGCGACACGCCGGCTTCGGCCGCTACGTTCGCCATGGCGGCGATTGGATTGGCGAGCGGCGCATCTTCGTCGCAAAACACCAGCAGACGTTCGGCAGGCCATTCGGCGAGGAGTTCGTCGAGCTTTCGCTCGGGGGCGATCTCCGGCAGCCAGATGACGCCGCATTGTTCGGCCGCCTCGCGCGCATTGGCGGCGAGGCGGACGAGATTGATGCGGCTCGCCTGGGTGCGGCGGGTGAGGACCGGCTGCAGACGGCGCGCGCCCATCTCCACCGCTTTCTGCGCGACATAGTCGAGCCGCGCGTGCTTGAGCGGGGCGAAGAGATAGTCGATGTCGGGCGGCAGCTCCTGGGGCCGCAGGCGTTCGCCGATCGTCAGCGAGACGTTGCGCCGCGCGAGCGCGCCGACCGCGGCGGCAAATTCGCCATCGCGCCCGTTGAAGACCAACACCCGCGCGCCGGCGCGCAGCCGCAAGACGTTGACGAGATAATTGGCCTCGTCGGGCGACAACGCCGCGATGTCGCCTTCGGCGAAGGTCGCGCTCGAGGCAAAGGCGCGGGGTGGTGAAATCGGTGCGGGCCATGAACAGTCCGGCGGGGGCGAGCGGGCGCTGTCCTAACATAATATCGCCGGCGGTAACGGCGCGGGGGGCGGGCGCGAAGGAGAGGATGACGCGCTCACCCAGCGCGAAGCGGAGACCAACATGGCCGCCCTGTCCTCACTCGCCGTCGGCGCGGCGTTCGCCGCTGCGGCGCTTTTGCCCGTTCCCGGGTTTGCCGCCGACGCGCGCCACCCGCTGGTGATCGAATTGTTTCAGAGCCAGGGCTGCTCGTCCTGCCCGCCCGCCAACGCCAACCTGATCGCCTTGGCGGCGCGCCAGGACGTGTTGGCGCTCAATTTCGCCGTCGATTATTGGGATCGGCTCGGCTGGAAGGACACGTTCGCGACGCCCGAATTCACCGCCCGGCAATGGGCCTATGCGCGCGCGCTCGGCAATGGCGAGGTCTATACGCCGCAGGCGATCGTCAACGGGCGCGCCGACGCGACCGGCCTCGACGTTGGCGAGCTCGATCAGATCGCCGCGCGCGCCGATCGCGGCGCGGACGGACCGGCGCTGACGGTGGCGGGGGATTCTGTAACGATCGGCGCTGGCGCGGCGCCCTCGGGCGGGGCTGAGGTCTGGCTCGCCCGCTATGACCCGAGCGTGATCGAGGTCACGGTCCGGCGCGGCGAAAACGCTGGCCGCACGCTGCCACACGCCAATGTCGTCAAGCAGTTAACGCTGCTGGGGCGCTGGCGCGGCGACGCCGAGCGCCTGCCGCTGCCGGCAAAAACCGACCCGCGCCTGGTCGACGCCGTGCTGGTGCAGGGCGCCGGCGAAGGCCCGATCCTGGCGGCGGCGCGGGATTGACGCGCCGTCACCACTGAAGCCTGAGGCTCTTGCCACCGCAGCCGTGTTCTGCAAATGTTCTCATCCAGGCGAGGGCGCAGATCTGGCGCCGGCGCGAGGGTTGGGGGCGAGATGGTTGCGCGGGTCGCCACGATGGCGTTCGAGGGGGTCGAAGCGCGCCCGGTCGACGTCCAGGTGCAGGTCGCCAGCGGCGCGGTCGCTTTCACGATCGTTGGGCTCGGCGACAAGGCGGTGGCGGAATCGCGCGAGCGGGTGCGCGCCGCGCTGGTCGCCTCGGGCCTCGCGCTGCCGGCGCGCCGCATCACCGTCAATCTCGCCCCCGCCGATCTGCCCAAGGAGGGCAGCCACTACGATCTGCCGATCGCGCTTGGCGTGATGGCGGCGATCGGCGCGCTGCCCGCCGACGCGCTCGATGGCTACGCGGTGATCGGCGAACTCGCGCTCGATGGCGCGGTCAGCGCGGTCGCCGGCGTGCTGCCGGCGGCGATCGCCGCCAACGCGCGCGGCCTCGGTCTCATCTGCCCGGCCGCTTGCGGGCCGGAGGCGGCCTGGGCCTCGGCCGATCTCGACATTCTCGCGCCGCGCTCGCTGATCCAGCTCGCCAATCATTTCAAGGGCACGCAGATGCTGGCGCGCCCGACCCCGGCGCTGCGCGCGGCGGGCGCGCCGCAGCCCGACCTGCAGCGACATCAAGGGCCAGGAGAGCGCCAAGCGCGCGCTCGAGGTCGCTGCGGCCGGCGGCCACAATCTCCTGATGTGCGGCGCGCCCGGCGCCGGCAAGTCGATGCTCGCCCAGCGCCTGCCCTCGATTCTGCCGCCGCTCTCGCCCGCGCGAACTGCTCGAAGTGTCGATGGTCCATTCGGTCGCCGGCGTGCTCGCCGGCGGCGCGCTGACCGACCGCCGGCCGTTTCGAGCGCCCCACCATTCGGCGTCGATGGCGGCGCTGGTCGGCGGCGGCGTTCACGCGCGGCCGGGCGAGATCTCGCTCGCTCATCACGGCGTGCTGTTTCTCGACGAATTGCCCGAATTCAACCCGCAGGCGCTCGACAGCCTGCGCCAGCCGATCGAAGCGGGCGAAGTGGCGATCGCCCGCGCCAATCACCGCATCGTCTATCCCGCCCGCTTCCAACTGGTCGCGGCGATGAACCCCTGCCGCTGCGGCCATGCCGACGAGCCGGGCTATGCCTGCCGCGCGCGGCCCGAATGTGCGCTGCGCCGCGCAATATCAGGCGCGCTTGTCGGGGCCGCTGCTCGACCGGTTCGACCTGACGATCGACGTGCCTGCCGTCGGCGCGGCCGATCTCTTGCGCCCGCCCCCGCGCGAGGGCTCGGCCGAGGTGGCGGCGCGTGTCGCGGCGCGCGCGCGCGATCCAGATCGAACGCTACCGCGCCCTCGGCCTCGACCGGGTCGTCTGCAACGCCGCGGCGCCCGCCAATGTGGTCGAGACGGTCGCCGCGCCCGAGCCGGTCGCGCTGTCGCTGCTGCGCGAGGCCGCCGAGCGCATGCGCCTGTCCGCGCGCGGCTATCACCGGGTGCTCAAGCTGGCGCGGACGCTCGCCGATCTCGACGGCCGGGAGGGGGTCTCGCGCGCCGCATATCGCCGAGGCGCTGAGCTATCGCGGCCCGCAGGAGCGCGCCGCGGCGGCCGCGTGAGCTTGCGCGAGGCCGCCAACGGCTAAAAATCTTGCCTTCCAGTCAAGGGTTTCTCAACCGCGTCCTGCCATCGTCCTTTGCGCTGATTCTCAACCCCGACGCACCGGACCCCGATGATCGACGCACTCAGCAACGCAGCTCAGTTCGATTTGCGCATCCTGGCGACCGAGGCTGCGCCGCTGCTGGCGCTGACCTTCGCGCTTGCTGCTGCGATCGCGCGCGGCCGCCGGCGCGCCAACGAGGAGGCGGCCCGGGCGCGCAGCGAGGCTGAACATTTGCGCGACGAAGTTTGGCGCCTGAAGGAGAGCGCGGCCGCGCGCGATCGCGCGGAAGCCGCGAGCGAAGCCAAGTCGCGCTTCCTGGCGACGATGAGCCACGAAATCCGCACGCCGCTCAGCGGCATCCTCGGCATGGCCGATCTGTTGCGCGACGCGCGCCCTCGATCCCGAACACGCGAGCTATGTCGAGGCGATCCGCGTTTCGGGCGCGGCGCTCGCCAGCTTGATCGACGAGATTCTCGATTTCTCCAAGATCGAGGCCGGCCGGCTCGATCTGGTCAGCGAGCCCTTCGATCTGCACGAAGCTGGTCGAGGGCATCGTCGAGTTGCTCGCCCCGCAGGCGCAAGGCAAGGGGCTGGAAATCGCCGCCTCGATCGCCGCCGACACGGCCGCGCTCGTCGTCGGCGACAGTCTGCGGCTGCGTCAGGCGCTGACCAATCTTGCCGGCAACGCCGTCAAGTTCACCGAGGCCGGCGGCGTCGGCGTCAATGTCTCGCGCGCCGCCGACGGGCGCATATTGTTCAAGGTCATGGACACCGGTCCCGGCGTGCCGCCGATCGCCGCGCGGCGATCTTCGAGGATTTCGAGCAGGGCGACGGCTCCAACGCGCGTCGCTATGAGGGCGCCGGGCTCGGCCTCGCCATCTCCCGGCGCATCGTCGCGCTGATGGGCGGCGAACTTGACGCTCGCCGACAATCCCGGCGGCGGCTCGGTGTTTTCCTTCGCGATCGATCTGCCCGCCGAGAGCGGCGCCCTGGCCGAGGCCGCGCCGAGCACGCTCGCCGGTCGACGCGCGCTGATCGTCGCGCATTCGCCGTTCGAGGCGCCGGCGATCGCCGCCCGTCTGATCGAGGCCGGCGCAAGCGTCGCGCGCGCCGAAGGGCTCGAAGAGGGCCTCGCGGCGCTGGAGCGTGGGCCTCGCGCCCGATCTCGTCATCGTCGACTGCGCGCTCGGCGTCGAGGCGACCAACCGGCTCGCCAAAGCCGCCCGCGTCGCCGGCGCGCCCAAGAGCCTCGTCCTGTTTTCGCCATTCGAACGGCGCGCCTTCGGCCAGACTTCGCTCAGCGGCTTTGACGGCTGGCTGGTCAAGCCGGTGCGGGCGCGCTCGCTCTTCGACCGGCTGGCAAGCGAATTCGCCCCCGCTCCCGCCGCGACGCCGCCAACTGTCGCGCCGGCGCCGAGCAGCCGCGTCGGTCGGGCGAAGCGCGCGCTGCTGGCCGAGGACAACGACATCAACGCGCTGATCGCGCAGAAGGCGCTGCGCCGGCTCGGCTTCGAGGTGGTCAGAGCCCACGACGGCGATGAAGCGACGCGCCTCGCGCTCGCCGCCGTGCGCGGCGCGGCGCCGCCGATCGAGATCGTGCTGATGGATATCAAAATGCCCGGCCTCGACGGCTTCGAGGCGGCGCGCCGCATCCGCCGCGCCGAAATCGAGGCCGGGACGCCGCGGGCGGCGATCGTCGCCTTGACCGCCAGCGCCTCGGCCGAAGACGCAAAGGCGGCTCAGGTCGCCGGCTTCGACGCTTTCCTCGTCAAGCCGGTCGAGATCGCGCGGCTCGCCGCGACGATCGAGCGGCTCGTCGCGGCGCCGACAGCCCCAGAGCCGGTTCGCGCGCGCCTGTCGTAAAATCGTGCGACAACAATGATCTCTGGTCGATTCGTGGGGACCGAATCGGGGGTCATGCGATGAGTTTGGCGCAATCGGCGAGCGCGCTCGCCGAGGGAATTTCGGTCGGTCGGCGACCGATCCGCGATCTGATGGGGTTGCCCAAGACGCTCGCCGTCCTCGGCGATCTTGAAGTTCGTCTGGCGACGACCAGGACGGAGATCCGCCGCGCCCAGAAGCTGCGCTACCGCGTGTTCTTCGAAGAGGGCGGCGCCAAGGCCGATCCGACGGCGCGACTGATCGGGCGCGACGTCTGCCGCTTCGACCGCGTCTGCGATCATCTGATCGTCGTGGATACGTCCGTGCTGCGCCTCGACGGCGCGCCGAGCGTCGTTGGCGCCTATCGGCTGCTGCGCGACCAAGTCGCGGCGGCGAATTTCGGCTTCTACAGCGAGGGCGAATTCGATGTCGCCGCGCTGGTTGCGCGCCATCCCGGCAAGCGATTGCTGGAACTCGGCCGCTCCTGCGTCGCGTCGGGCTATCGCGGCAAACGGGCGCTCGAACTGCTGTGGCGCGGCATCTGGATCTACGCCCGCCATCATCGCATCGACGCGATGTTCGGCTGCGCCAGCTTTCCCGGCGCCGACGCCAAGGTCCATGCCGCGGCGCTGAAATTTCTGCAGGGCGAGGACGAGGGCGATGCGCATTGGCAAGTCGACGCGCTCGCCGGCCGGGCGGCCGATCTCGGGCCTGCTCCGGTAACGCCGCTCGCCGCACGCGCCGCAATCCGCGCCTTGCCGCCGATGATCAAGGGCTACTGGCGCCTGGGCGCCAAGTTCAGTCGGCAGGCGGTGGTCGATGAATGTTTCGGGGCGACCGACGTCTTCGCCGTCGTGCCGGTCGAAGGCATCGAGAGCCGCTATCTCGACTATTTCTCGCCCGATCGCGCCTCCGCGCCGCTCGCCGCGTAAGCGGCCGGCGCGCCATTCCCAACGGCCGAAAAATGCACTAAGCAGTGCCGGCGCTAAGCGCTTGGCGCCCGTAGCTCAGCTGGATAGAGCGCTGCCCTCCGAAGGCAGAGGTCACAGGTTCGAATCCTGTCGGGCGCGCCAGTTATTCCAATCTCTGGCGGACAAATTGAACTCGCCGCGAATTGGGGTAGCCGCCACATAGCGGATCGGCGCGCTGATCGGCAGTGGGAGCCCGCGACTGTCTAGACCGTCTGGGATCCGCCCGCCTATTTCTTCTCGATAGAAATCCCGTTCTTGCCGACGTCAATGACGACGCCTTCGGTCTTTTGTCGTTCGCTGTACAATTGATAACCCATGGCCACCGCGGCCACGGCTAGGATGCCGACAATGAGGTAGAGAGCGTTACGACTCATATCTTCATGCCCCTGTCACACGTTCCGCGCCGCCGATCAAAGCCATCGCCGCTTTTCCTCGCGACGCTATTGCCGGCAATCTCTCGGACACGGCGCCCTCCTCGGATCTCAGCAGATCGCTAGGAGCTAAAATGCTGCGAGGAGTCGTGACGTTCCGCGCGGTTTTCCGGGCGGTACGGCATTACTCCGGGCTCTTTGTAGGAGTCGCCTGCGGACGATGCAACGTGGCTCGCGCCGCCCAGATTGGATTTGGTTTGGGGCTTCGAAGTGCGCGGAGGAGTCATTTTAGCGACGACCCTCGTCCACGCCTTCGCGATTCGGTCCCAGCGCATGTCGGCCTCCAATCTCGTGCCTCAGCAAGATGAAACGGTGTCCTTTGGGGCGCCAGAATCGGAGTCTACTCACGCCGAGTGGTCGTCTTTCGAGCTGAAGGACGGAGACGCCTGCATTCTGGGAGGCGAGCGCCAGCCGCCGCCAATTTTGCGTCGTCGGCGGCCTCACGCCTATTGCACAAGCTCGAGTCTGACTCGCACGACGCCTGCTTGGCGCATGCCAAGCGCGTCGGCGGCGACATCCGAGACGTCTATGATTCGGCCTTGGGCGTACGGCCCTCGGTCGACAATCGTAACGACGACGGTGCGGCCGTTGTCGAGATTATAAACTCGCACGCGCGTTCCAAACGGCAGCGTGAGATGCGCGGCGATCAAGCCGGCATGATAGGGATTGTGATAATAGGTCGCATCGCCGAATTGATCCGCCAAGACGCCCGAGGACGTGAGAGCGGCGCCGAGCGCGACAGGGGCGAGTAGCTTCAATGAGGCCTCCTTGTGCGAGATCTCGCAAGATCGAGCCGTTTTCCGGCTCGGGCTCGCGCATCGTCGCTGCGCCGGTTGAGACGCCATATGTCGGCGCCGACAAGAAGCCGGCAAGAATCGGAATCTACTCACCGGGCTCGTGATCGATCGACGTCAGCCACAGGCGGTCGGCTTCTCTGGTTCGGCCAAACCAAAATGGGACAAGCAGCGGGCCAATCCGTTGGCGGGAGGCTTCTCGACGTTACGTGAGGATACGTGAGGATCGGCGGTAGCCGCACATCTTCGGTGGGGTCGGCAGGGCGCGCACGCAATGCAAAAGGGTCGCCGGCTTGTCCCGACGACCCTCCCCTTCAAAGCCTACGCCTGGCGTCAATATGCGACGAGGCGGGCGTCGCTGGGATGTCTGGTTAACGACAGACGCGTTCGCCGCGATCGTTGGTCCAGCAATTGTGGTGATAGTGATGATGATCCCGATCGTCGCCGACGATGCAGGCGCCGAGAGGTCCGATGTGGGCGCCCACGGCGCACTCGACCGTCTGGATGTCCGAGGGAGAATACAAAGCGCCGGGCGCTGGCGTGATGGCGGCCTGGGCGATTGTGAGCGTCGCCAGCAACGCGCCGGCGGCGAGCGCGACGCGGGCGCCGCCGTTCAAGCGAATTGAAAACATGATCTCTTCCTTTGGGCTTGCATCGCGGGGGCGCGAAGCATTGGGAACGCTCTTGCAGGCGATTTGTTCCTTGGCGCGCTGCGGAGGATCACTCTGCAGTCTGTCAGGGAACGCTTGGCCCACGTTCGCAAGCATTCACGATACGCGCGGCGAGCCCACGCGACAGGCTCGGATTCTACTCAAGCCCTGCGGGAAGGCGTGCTCGATCGCCTTCGGCAAGCTCAAGAATGGCGAGCCACCGAGTCGCTTGAGAACCGCCACGGCGCACCCAGCGCGCCGCCTCGACGGGATGCGGGAACTTTCTTGGGCGCCGAGACGTTACCGTGCACGGAGGAGACCAATCATCCGGTTGCGGTGACGCGCTGAGTACATTCCGACACTTTCGCCGTTCGACGAGAGCGTTAGACCTAAGTCCAGATTGGATGGAGGTGCTTTCATGCGTTATTGCTTCGATGACAAGCGACTTCTTTCAACGCTGTCGGCGCCGCCTTCACAATCCTTGGAAGGCCTGTTCGTCGCCGGCGAGGCGCGACGTCTGTGACCGCCTCGCGCAAATATACATCGCCATTCCGCTCCCGCAGATCGGGCGAGGTTCGCAAGTCCACGCGTCGGCGCCCAGGCGCGGGCTTTGTCGCTGCTGTCGCCATACTCGTGACCGGAGGGCTCCTGCTCGCTGGCGAGCTCGCGTTGGCCCGTGGGCGCGAGAACCTCTCGGCGTCGTCGTCGGATAGTGTCCCTGACGTCACGGCAAGTCCGGCCGTCGATGTTCCAATCGACCTGACGCCAAAAGACGCGCGATCGGGCGGCCTCGCCGTTTGTGTGCGCCTCTGCGACGGATTCTTTTTTCCCAGCGCCATGACCCCGGGCCGCGGACAGACTTGCGCGGCTGAATGCCCCGACGCGCCCACCGCGCGCTACACCGAGCCTCTTGGCTCGGACAGGATCGAGGAGGCGGTTTCAACGCACGGCGAGCTCTACACTGCCCTGCCCACGGCCGGTCGCTATCGAACCACCCTCGACAACGCCTGCACCTGTCACCGCTCGCTCGCTCGCGGCTATTCCGCGTCGGCGTTGAACGACCCTACGCTGCGAAAGGGTGATGTGGTGGTGACGCCGACGGGCTTCCTGGTGTTTCAAGGCGCCAAGACCGGTTCGATCAAGTCCTCGGATTTCGTAGCCTTGTCGCAAGAGCGCTCCCTGCCCAAAGAGGTGCACACCGCCCTCGTCGCCATGGAGCGCGGGAGCGCGTCGCAACCACGATTCGATCCCGGCTCAACCGTCGCGATGTCTGCGCCTTAGGGCAATGCGTTGACGCCGCTAGCGTCAGCGATATCGGCGAAGTGACGCCGGCCAGACGTCCGATTGGGTCAATGACACGAGCAGCCCATTGAAAGAAGAGGCGGCGCGGCTCATTCCGTTCGCCCGATCGCGGCTGTCCAGGCGGCGCGATAGGCCGCCAGTTCGGCAATCGCCATCGGCGTCGCGGCCTGCTGCGGCGCGGAGGCGAAGCGGCCGGTCGGCCATTGCGCGAGCAGCGAGGCGCCGCGCGCGGTTCCTGCGATGTCGCTGCCGCGAAAGACGCGCTGGGTCGGGCGCAGCGCGGCGAGCAATTGCGCGAACGCGGCGTTGGCGGCGAAACTGCCCTCGACGATCAGATCGCCGCGGTCGGCGCCAAGCCGCGTCAGCAAGAGATCGCTCATCAGCGCGACGTAAAGCGTCGCCAGCGCGACCCGGTCGCCGGCCGCGACGTCGCCGCGTATCTCGCCCTTGCGGGAGGCGAAGGGCCCGCCCTGCGGGGCGAAGCACGGCAGCGCCATGGCGCCCGAGGCGATGACCCGCTTCAGCGAGGCAAGGTCGGCCTCGCCGCGCAAGTCGCCGATGATTTCGCGAAATTCGCGCCCGCCCATGAAGCGCGCGCAGGCGATCGGGCCGCCCTTCGACATCGACATTGGCCAGCATGTCGTCGGCGGCGATGAGGCGCTCAACCCCGACGCCGACCGCCATCAGAACGACCCAGGTGCCGGTGGAGACGATGGTGAAGGGCGATTTGCGCGAAGCGAGATGCGGCAACAGCGAAGCGTTCGAGTCGTGGACGCCGTTCAGCACCTGCGTCGCCGGGCCGAGCCCGGTCAGCGCGGCGAGGTCCGGCTTGACGGCGCCGAGCCGCTCCCAGGCCGGGCGGAGCGGCGGCGTCAGGCGTGGCAGATCGAGCGATGGCGGCGAGGCGCGACGGGCGCCCTTGCTGCGGCGCCCAGAGATCGGTGTGCGAGCCGAGCATCGTCACTTCGGATGCGGCGACGCCAGAGAGCCGCCATGACCAATATTGCGGATAGGTCAGATAGTGTTTGGCGCGGGCGAAGGCCTCGGGAAAATGCTGTCTTTGCCAAGCAATCTGGCGGCCGAGATTGAGGCCGGCGGGCAGGGGCGGCGACAGCGTTTCCGCATAAGGGGGGCGCAGTTTGGCGTAGAGCGGCTCGATCTCTTCGACGCCGGTGAATTCATAGTCCATCACCGGCAGCAGCAGGTCGGCTTCGTCGACCAGCGCGCCCGCGCAGGCGTGGGTCGTTGGCACGATCGCGTCGAACGGATGGGCCGCATTGGCCTCGCGCAGCGCGGTAATCAGGAAGGTCCAGATCACCTCCACGTCGGCGTGCGGATAGGGCGGCCCCGGCACGACGCGGTTGGCGATCGAACGCTCCCATAGCAATTCGCCGCCCGGCGCGAAGACTTCGAGCTTGACGTTGGTTTTGCCGACATCGAGCACGGCGACGACGCCGGCCATACGCTTTCCTCCCAACGGCCGTCACGCCATGTGAAACATTTCCTCGAGCGCGACCGCGACCGGCGAGCCGTCCGGATTGGCGCGCATGATATCCTTCATGTGATCCCACCAGCGCCGCATGATGGGGTCGGCGGCAAGAGCGTCCATCGCATGATCGTCACGCCGCTCGAGATAGGCGAACAGGGTGTTCGTCTCGGCGTCGAGAGAGATCGAGTAGTTCGAGACGCCCGCGCGCCGCAGCAACGCCGCCAGCTCCGGCCAGATCGCGTCGTGCCGGGCGCGATATTCCGCTCGCGCACCCGGGATTGAGAAACATCTTGAAGGCGTGGCGCTGCACCTTACGACCTCCGCCGCAAGATGCGATTGACCAGCGCCGGCGCCGCGATCGAGACGATCAGCAGGACGCCATTGAGAATGCTGATGACGATGCCGGGCACGTTGATCAGGGAGAGGCCAAAGGTTGTCATGCCGAGCACGAACACGGCAAGCACGACCCCAAGAATGCCGCCTGCGCCGCCCGAAATCGAAACGCCGCCGAGCACGACCATCGTGATGACGTCGAGCTCGAAGCCGAGCGCAATGTTGGGACGGGTCGAGCCGATGCGCCCGGTCAGCAAGACCGCCGCCAGCCCCGCCATCAGCCCCATCAGCACGAACAGCCAGAAGCGGATGCGGTTGACGGGGATGCCGGAGAACAGCGCCGCGGTCGGATTGGCCCCCATCGCGAACAGTCGCCGGCCGATTGTGGTTCGGTGCAGAACAATTCCAAACACGACCGCCAGCGCGAGAAACAGGACGAACGAGATGGGGATCGGCAAGCGATCCGAAATATAGCCCTGACCGATCGCCTGAAACGAGGCGGGGTATGTGGTCAGCGCCTGATCGCCGAGCGTCACCTGCGCGATCCCGCGAAACAGCGACATGGTGCCGATGGTGACGACAATCGAAGGCAGCGAGAACGCCGTCACCAGCGCCCCGTTGAAGGCGCCGCACAGCACGCCGACGCCAAGGCCGAGCCCGATCAACGCCGGCGTCGGCGCGCCCGCCTTCGCCGCAAGGCCCATCGCCAGCGAGCAAAGCGCGATGATCGCGGCGATCGACAGATCGATGTCGCGCACGATGATCAGCAGCGCCATCGCCAGCGCCAGAATCGCCTTTTCCGAGAAATTGAACGTGGCGTCCGACAGGTTGTAGAAATCGAAGAAATAGGGCGACAGCCGCGTGTTGACGAAGAACACGGCGATCAGCAGGAACACCAGGATCGATTCCCAGCGCAGCAGCACGTCGGCGAGGCGGCGCGGCGGCCGATCGGCGACTTCGTAGCGCGGGGCGGGCGCAGCGGGCGAGACGCTCATGTCGGCTCTCCGGCGCCGACGACGACGCGCGTCTTGCGCAAGATCAACTTGCCACCGCGCTTCTCCGAACGCGCGTTGACGACGACGGCGGCGAGAATCACGGCGCCGGAAATCGCCATCTGCCAAAACGGCGAGACGTCGATGACCGGCAGGGCGTTGACCACCACGCCGAGGAACAGCGCGCCGAGCAGGGCGCCGGGAACGGAGCCAACGCCCCCCGCGATCGACACGCCGCCGATCACACAGGCGGCGATGATCGTCAGCTCGTAGCCGAGCGCGATGTCGGTGTAGGCGATGCCGTAGCGCGACACCCAGAGATAGCCGCAGAGGCCCGAAATCGCGCCCGCCAGCGAATGGACGAAGAACTGCTGCGAACTCAGCTCGATGCCGCAGTAGCGGGCCGCGACCGGGTTGCCGCCGACCGCATAGAGCGCCCGGCCTTGCCGGGTATGGGCGAGCAGAATCCAGAAGCCGAGGCTGACCAGCGCGGCGATGACGATCAGAATGGGGACGCCGAGGACGTCGAGTTTGGGGAAGGCGAGAAAGGCCGGGCTCATGTCCTTGGACGTCAGCCACGTGCCTTGTGCGGTCAGGAAGACCGCGCCGCGATAGATCGCCAAAGTGCCGAGCGTGACGACGATCGGTGGAATGCCAATGAAAGCGATCAGCGCGCCGTTGAGCGCTCCGAGCAATGCGCCGAGCACGATCCCCAAAGCAATGATCGCCAGGATAGGCACGTCGGGATGGGCGCGCGAAACGATTGCGCAGACCATACCGCACAGAGCGAGATTGGCGGCGACCGACAGGTCGATGCCGCGCGTCAGAATGACCGCCATCTGCGCCAGTGTCAGCATGAACAGAAAGCTGGTGTCGGTCAGTACGCCGACCAGGCTTTCGGGCGAGACGAACACCGGCGCGCGCAGGCCGATGGCGACGATCAGCGCGACGACGATCGCCGCCAGGGCGGCGTCGCGCTGCTTGAGGATGCTGAGCGCGCTCATGGCGCCGCCCCGTGGCTGGCTTGGTCGCTGGCGATGGCGGCGCTGACGATCATCTCGGCGGTCGCCTCGCCGCGCTTGAAGCGTTTGGTGATGAGGCCCTCATGCATGACGATGATGTCATCGGCCATGCCCATCACCTCCGGCAGCTCGGAGGAAACCAGCAGGATGGCCATGCCTTCAGCCGCCAGTTCGCCCATGAATTCGTGGACCGCCGCCTTGGAGCCGATGTCGATGCCCTTGGTCGGCTCGTCGAGAATGAGGATGCGCGGCGCCGAGGCGAGCCATTTGCCGATGACCACCTTCTGCTGATTGCCGCCCGACAATTGGCCGAGCGTTTGCTCCCAATTGGCCGCCTTAACCGAAAGCCGCTCGCCGAATTTGCGCGTCGTCGCCAGTTCCTTGGCGTAGGAGATGAAGCCGTGACGGGCGTGAGCGTCGAGCGAGGCGAGCGTCATGTTGGCGCGGATGCCGAACGCCAGCACCGCGCCCTGGGTCTGGCGATCCTCGGGGACATAGGCGAGACCGGCGGCGATCGCGTCGCTGGGAGAATGAATGTCAGCGGGCTTGCCGTCGATCTTGACCGATCCGCGCGTGATCTCGCCAAAGCCAAACAGGCCCTGCATCGCTTCGGACCGGCCGGCGCCGACGAGGCCGTAGAAGCCGATGATCTGACCGGCGCGCAGCGTGAACGAAACGCCGTCGAATTCGGTGGCGTTCGAGAGGTCGTCCGCCTCCAGCACCACTTCGCCCCATTTCGCTTCGCGCGTCGGATAGATCTGATCGACCGCGCGTCCCACCATCAGGCTGACGAGACTGGCTTGAGTCACGCTGGCGATCGTCCCGGCGCCGACCTCCTCGCCGTCGCGCAGGCAGGTCCAGCGATCGGCGATGCGGAAAATCTCGTCGAACTTGTGTGAGATGAAAAGGATCGCGCAATCGTGTTTTTTCAATTGCTCGATAATGACGAACAGATCGCCGATCTCGCGCGCCGACAAAGCCGAAGTCGGCTCGTCCATGATGATGATGCGCGCGTCGTGCGACAGGGCGCGCGCGACCTCGACCAGATGTTTCTGGGCGACACTGAGCGTCTTGAGCAGGGCTCCGGCGTCGAAATCCGCTTCGAGGCGTTTGAGCAGGTGGCGCGCGCGAACCTTCATCTTGCGCCAGTCGACGCGCCCGCCGGAGGCGAGCGGCATGTGTCCCATGAAGATGTTTTCGGCGACGCTCAACTCGTCGAACATCACGGTTTCCTGGTGGATCGCCGCAATGCCGGCGGCCCAGGCATCGCGCGGTCCGGTACAGACGAGTGGCTTGCCGGAGACGAGAATGACGCCCTCGTCGGGGCGATGGATGCCGGTCAGGATTTTGACCAGCGTCGATTTGCCCGCGCCGTTCTCGCCGATCAGCGCGGTGACTTCACCCGGGCGTAGCGTCAGCGAGACATTGTGCAGCGCGCGCACGCCGGGAAATGATTTGGACACGCCGGTGAGCGTCAGAATCGGGGCGAGCGCGCTCGCGTCCTCGGGGCGTTGGTTCGAATCTGTCGAGGACATGGATCAGAGCGTCTCTTGCGTCGAAACCTTGAAGCGCGCGCCCCTCCCCGGTGGGAAACGACGGAGGGGCGCGTCTACTTTCAGAAGATCTTAGCAAACTGCTCGATGTTCGACTTGTCGAAGGTGTACGGATCGGCCATCGCCGCCGAACCGTCGTCGCCGATCTTGATGTCGCCCATACGGCCGACATGGATCGTGGTGCCCGCCGCGCCGGTCGCCTTGCCCATGGCGATGAGCGCGGCGATCATGGTGGCGCTGTAGCCCAGATCAATCGGGTTCCAGATCGCGAAGGTGTCGGTCGCGCCCGCAAGCACGGCGCCCTTCATTTCCGACGGCAGGCCGAGGCCGGTGACGTAGACCTTGCCGACCAGCCCAGCGTCCACAACCGCCTTGGCGGCCGCGACGATGCCCACCGACGTCGGGGCGATGATGCCCTTCAGGTTCGGGTAGGATTTGATCAAGCCCTGCGTCTCGCGATAGCTCTTGTCGGCGACGTCGTCGCCATAGACGGTCGCGACCAGCTTCATCTTGGCGTAGTCGGGCTTGGCCCATTCCTTCTTCATTTCCTCGATCCAGATATTCTGGTTCGTGGCTTGCGCGGTCGCGGAGAGAATGGCGACGTCGCCTTCGTTGTGCAGCGTCTTGGCCATCATCTGCACGCACTTGGCGCCGATGAGGGCATTGTTCGAAGGGTTGAGGTGCATGATGCGCCCCTCCGGCGCGATGCCGGAGTCGAACGAAATCACCTTGATGCCGCGGCTCATCGCCTTCTTGCAGACCGGCACCAGCGCGTTGGTGTCGTCGGCGGAGATCGCCATCGCATCGACCTTCTCGGCGATCAACGATTCGATGACGGCGATCTGCTCTTCAGCCGTGGCCTTGGTCGGGCCGGTGTAGATGAGATCGACGTTGCCAAGTTCCTTGGCCGCTTCGAGGCCACCGTCGCGGCAGGCGTCGAAGAAGCCGTTGCCGAGCGCCTTGACCACCATTGCGACACGAAGCTTGTCGGCCGCGACCGCGGGACCGACGCCGAGCCCGGCGCCGGC
The DNA here is from genome assembly GCA_963835215.1 of uncultured Alphaproteobacteria bacterium. Classification (GTDB taxonomy): domain Bacteria; phylum Pseudomonadota; class Alphaproteobacteria; order Rhizobiales; family Beijerinckiaceae; genus Roseiarcus. The sequence goes on from CAWIES010000002.1 coordinate 1,042,020, forward strand.
GACCAGCGAAGCGCCGCCCATCAATTGCAGAATAGAACGCCTATTGAGCATGCTTTCCTCCCGTTTACTCTCTCCATGCCATTGGTGCGGCATGTTCGTTGGCCGGCTGCGCCGGATTCCTTAAGCCGAAACCCGGGCGCGCAGCGCGACCACAGGTTCGAGATCGACTTGGATTGTCTGAACGCCCGCCTCGCGCAGCATCGCCAGCGCAGACGCGGGCGCCGCGCGATCGGTGATCAGAGTGTGGATGCGCGACAGCGGACAAACGACGAGGCTGCCGCGCACGCTGAACTTTGACGAGTCGGCGAGGACCACTAGCTTTTCGGCGCGCTTGAGCAGTTTGGTCTCGGCGCGCGCGATCAGCGGATCGCCCTCGACGACGCCGAGCGGCCCAATCGACAGCGCGCTCATGAACATGCAACTGGCGAGATAGTGCTGGATGGCGTCCTCCTCGAAGGGAGAGACGATCAGCTTCTGCTCGCGATAGACCTCGCCGCCGGGCAGGGCGACGCGGCACTTGGAATCGTGGATCAGCAATTCGGCCAGCGGATAGGAATTGGTCAGCACCTTCAGGCGGCGCTCGCGCAAAAAGGCGCCCATTTCGAAAGTCGTTGAACCGCCGTTGATGATGATCGCTTCGCCGTCTTCGCACATGCCGACCGCGACGCGCGCAATCGCGCGCTTGGCCTCGACGTTCAACGTCTGACTGAATTCGAAGGATCGGGTCGCTAGAGCTGGCGCATCGGACGAGACGCCGCCGCTCTGCAGCGCCTCGAGGCCGCCGTGAACGCGGGTCGCGAGGCCAGCCTTGGCGAGCCGGACGAAATCGCGGCGCACCGAGGCCTCGGAGGCGCCGGTGACGCGACAAACATCGGCGACGCGGATCAATCCGCTCTCCCGCAGCATCGCCTTGATGATCTGCCCGCGCTCGCGCTCGTGCACAGCCTCATCCCTCCCGAATGATCACAACTGCTCATAGTCCGATCAAACCGTCAACGCGATTTCGGAGAATTCCGTCATATTTGCGCTGCAGCATTCATATTGCGTCGCAAACATGCGTGGATGTGATTGACACTGATCGAGCGCGCCTCTACCCATCGGGGAAAACGTACCCTCCGGAGAGACGCCCCGATGCGCAACGCTGCGGCCACGCAATTGCCGAATCTGTGGGACGACGCCCACGCCGCCAAGCTCGACGAACCGGGCCTCCTCCTCTACCGCTCCAATCTGCTCGGCAGCGATCTGCGCATCACCAATTTTGGCGGCGGCAACACTTCGGCCAAGATCGCCTCCGTCGATCCGCTCGATAAAAAGCCGGTCACGGTGCTGTGGGTCAAAGGCTCGGGCGGCGACATCGGCTCGATGAAGCTCGACGGGTTCTCAACCCTCTATCTCGACAAGCTCCTCGGCCTGAAAGGAATCTACCGCGGGATTGCGCACGAGGACGAGATGGTCGCCCTCTTCAATCATTGCACCTTCAATCTCAATCCGCGCGCGACCTCGATCGACACCTCGCTGCACGCCTTCGTGCCGCACGTCCAGGTCGACCACGTCCACGCTGACGCAGTGATCGCCATCGCCGCCTCGGCCAACGCGGAGGAGCTGACCAAGCGCGTGTTTGGCGGCAAGCTCGGCTACCTGCCCTGGCAGCGCCCCGGTTTCGATCTCGGCCTGAAGCTCGGCGAAATGGCGGAAAAGCATCCCGAATATGTCGGCGTCGTGCTCGGCGGCCACGGCCTGTTCACTTGGGGCGCGACGTCGAAGGCTTGCTACGAGACGACGCTGCGGATCATCGACCAGGCGGCCGAGTGGCTCGCCGCCAACGTCAAGCAGCCAGCCTTCGGCGGCGAACGCGTGACCGCCGCAAGCCCCGCTGCGCGCCGTGAGGTCGCAGCGCGGCTGATGCCGCTCATTCGCGGCAAGATCTCGGAGGGCGAGCGCAAGGTCGGTCACTTCACCGACGCGCCGGCGGTGCTGGAATTCGTGAACTCAAAGGCGCTCAGCAAACTCGCGCCGCTCGGCACTTCGTGCCCTGACCATTTTCTGCGCACCAAGATCCGGCCCCTGACGCTGGACTACGATCCCGCCGCCGACAACCTCGAGGCCGTCGCCGCTTCGCTCGACCAGAAGCTCGCCGATTATCGCGCCGACTACGCCGGCTACTATGAGCGTTGCAAGCACGCCAACTCGCCGGCGATGCGCGATCCCAACGCCGTGATTTACCTCATCCCCGGCGTCGGCATGTTTTCCTTCGCCAAGGACAAGGCGACCGCGCGCATCGCGTCGGAATTCTATGTCAACGCGATCAATGTCATGCGCGGCGCCTCGGGCGTCAGCACCTATGTCGGCCTCCCCGAGCAGGAGGCGTTCGACATCGAATATTGGCTGCTCGAAGAGGCCAAGCTGCAACGGATGCCGAAGGCGAAGTCGCTCGCCGGCCGCATCGCCTACATCACCGGCGGCGCCGGCGGCATCGGCAGTGCGACCGCGCTCAGGCTGCTCGGCGAAGGCGCCTGTGTGGTGCTGGCGGATATCGACGAGAAGGCGCTCGAAGAGCGCGTCGCCGCGGTCACCAAACGCTTCGGCAGAGACAGCGCGGTCGGCGTCAAGCTGGACGTGACCAACGAGGCCGCCGTCACCGCGAGCCTGACCGAATGCGCGCTCGCCTACGGCGGCGTCGACATCGTCGTGTCGAACGCTGGCATCGCCTCGGCGGCGGCGATCGAGGACACAAGCTTGGCGCTGTGGCTCAAGAATATGGACATCCTCGCCACCGGCTACTTCCTCGTCGCGCGCGAAGCCTTCCGTCTGCTGCTGCGGCAAAACTGCGGCGGCGCTCTCGTCTTCGTCGCCTCGAAGAACGGCCTGGTGGCTTCGCCCGGCGCCTCGGCCTATTGCGCCGCCAAGGCGTCCGAAATTCATCTCGCGCGTTGCCTGGCGCTCGAGGGCGCTCCGCACGCCATTCGCGTCAACACGGTCAACCCCGATGCGGTGCTCCGCGGCTCGAAAATCTGGGCGGGCGAGTGGCGCGGGCAGCGCGCGGCGTCGAACCAGGTCAGCGAGGACGAGCTTGAGGAAGTCTACCGCAAGCGCTCGATGCTGAAACTGTCGGTTCTGCCCGAGGACGTCGCCGAGGCGATCTATTTCTTCGCTTCCGATCTGTCGGCGAAATCGACCGGCAACATCCTCAACGTTGACGCGGGCAACGCAACGGCGTTTTCGCGCTGAGCGCGGCACGGTTGCGATAAGCGGGGATCAATCATGTCCTACCAAATCGGCGCCGATTTCATTGCCGAGCGCAATCGCGCCGCAGAGGCGGCGACCGCCGAGGACTACGACGCGCTGTCGCGCCAACTCGCGCGTCGCGGCGTCGACGCCGAGGCGGTCACGCGGGCGGTGATGGCGTTCAGCGTGGCGATCCCAACCTGGGGCGTTGGCACCGGCGGCACGCGCTTTGCCCGTTTCCCCGGCCCCGGCGAGCCGCGCAACATCTTCGACAAGATCGAGGATTGCGCGACCATCCAGCAGTTGGTTCGCGCCAGTGCGACGATTTCGCCGCATTTTCCGTGGGACAAGACCAGCGATCCGGCCGCGCTGCGCCAAGCGGCGGCGGCGCGTGGGCTTACCTTCGACGCGGTGAATTCCAACACGTTTCAGGATCAGGCCGGCCAGAAGCTCTCATACAAATTCGGCTCGCTCAGCCATGTCGACCGCGCGACCCGCGCTCAGGCGATCGCCCACAACATCGAGTGCATCGAGATCGGGCGTTAAGCTCGGCTCCAAGGCGCTTACCGTGTGGGTCGGCGACGGCTCGAACTTCGCCGGCCAGTCCAATCTGACGTCGGCGCTCGATCGCTATCTCGACGCGATGCGCGAGGTCTATGCCGCTTTGCCCGACGACTGGAGCGTCTTCATCGAGCACAAGATGTTTGAGCCGGCGTTCTACTCAACGGTGATCTCCGACTGGGGCACAAGTTTCGCCGCGGCGATGGAGCTTGGACCCAAGGCGCTGTGCCTCGTCGATCTCGGTCACCACGCGCCCAACGTCAATATCGAGCAGATCGTCGCGCGACTGGTGCGGTTCAAGAAGCTCGCCGGCTTCCACTTCAACGATTCGAAATATGGCGACGACGATCTCGACGCGGGTTCGGTCGAGCCGTTCCGGCTGTTTCTCGTCTTCAATGAATTGATCGATGCGACGGTGCGCAAGGCCGAGGGTTTCGCCCCCGCGTATATGCTCGACCAGTCACACAACGTTACCGATCCGATCGAGAGCCTGATGCAGTCGGCGATCGAGTTGCAGCGCGCCTACGCGCAGGCGCTGATCGTCGATCGGAAGGCGCTGGCCGCGGCGCAAGGCGCCAACGATGCGCTCGGCGCGCATCTCGAACTCAAGCGCGCGTTCACCGCCGATCTTTCCCCGCTCCTCGCCACGGCCCGCCTGCGGGCGGGGGGCGCGATCGCGCCGATCGAGACCTACCGGGCCTCTAGCTACCGCGCGCGCAAGACCGAGGAGCGCCCGGCGGTTGCGGGAACCTCGGCGGGAATCGTCTGAAGGCGATCCGCGGCGCCGCTTTCGGCGCCTGACGCTCCGCAAAACGGATTCGGCCGCGGTTGACGCGGCGACCGTGAACCGCGTCTATTTCCGATGGCCGGCTTCCTGGCGGAGCGGGGCGCAGACGCCTGTCAGGGAAAGCTCGCGAAGGGACCATCGGCATGAGGCAAGACGTTGACGCCCAAAAATTCGACGCCCAAAAATTTGACGCCATTGTCATCGGCGCTGGCCAATCGGGCCCATTCCTCGCCGTCAAGCTCGCCGAGGCCGGCTGGAAAACGGCTCTTATCGAGCGCAAACATCTTGGCGGCACCTGCGTCAACGACGGCTGCATGCCGACCAAAACAATGGTCGCCAGCGCGAAGGTCGCACGCATGGCGCGCCGCGCGGCCGATTACGGGGTCAATGTCGGGCCGGTGACGGTCGATATGAAGGCGGTGAAGGCGCGCAAGGACGCCGTCGTCAACGCTTCCATCGCCAATCTGACAGCATGGATCGGGTCGACCGCCAATCTCACGCTCATTCGCGGGCAGGGCGCTTTCGTTGGCGACAAGACCATCAGCGTCAACGGCGAGCGGATGACCGCGCCGAAAATCTTCCTCAACGTCGGCGCGCGCGCCACGATGCCGGAGTGGCCTGGACTCTCGACGGTCGACGCGCTCGACAACACGTCCGTGCTCGATCTTGACGTCCTGCCCGAGCATTTGATCGTAGCGGGCGGCAGTTATATCGGGCTCGAATTTGCCCAGATTTTCCGCCGCTTTGGCGCCCGCGTGACGGTCGTCGAATACGCCGACCGATTGATCTTTCGCGAGGACGACGACGTCTCGGCCTTGGCGCGACGGCTGCTTGAGGCCGAAGGGATCGAGGTGCTGGTCGGCGCCCGCGATTTCGCCGTCGCCAAGGTTGGCGCCGGCATCGAGTTGCACGTGACCGTCGCCGGCGCGCCGCGGATGATTGCGGGATCGCATTTGTTGATGGCGGTCGGGCGCAAGCCCAACACCGACGACCTTGGGCTCGACTTGGCCGGCGTCAAGATGGACCCGCGCGGCTTCATTCCTGTCGACGAGGAGCTGCGGACCAATGTCGAGGGCATTTGGGCGCTCGGCGACGTTAACGCGCGCGGCGCCTTCACCTCGACCTCCTACAATGATTTCGAGATTGTCTGCGCCAATCTTCTGGGTGGCGGCGCCCGCAAGGTCAGCGACCGGTTTCCGGCCTATGCGCTCTTCATCGATCCCCCGCTGGCGCGGGCGGGCGTCAACAAAACGCAAGCGCGCGCCAGCGGCAAATCGGTCCTGCGCGGCTTCTACCCGATGGAGCGGGTCGGACGCGCCAAGGAGCGCGGCGAAACCGACGGCTTCATGGAGGTTCTGGTCGACGCGGGCACAAAGCGCATTCTCGGCGCAACGCTGTTTGGCATCGAGGCCGACGAAGTCATCCACTCGCTGATCAATGTCATGTCGGCGGACGCGCCTTATACGGTGATCGAGCGCGCGGTGCCGGTGCATCCAACGGTCAGCGAATTGCTCCCGACTTTGTTCGGCACGCTGAAGCCCCTGGAGTGAGCGCCGACGCCCAGCCCTCTAGGGCGTGGCGGGCGGAACGGCGCTGTCGCGCACGACCAGCTTGTAATCGAGCAGGATGTCGCTCGGCCGCTCACCCGGCGTCTCGACGAGGCGCGTCAGAGTCTCCAGCGCCTTGCGGCCCATCTCGCGCCGCGGCTGATAGACGGTTGTCAGCGCGGGATCGCAGATTTGTCCCATTTCGATGTCGTCGAAGCCGACGACCGACAGATCGTCCGGAACGCGCAGGCCCCGCGCCTTCGCCTCCATGATCGCGCCGATGGCGATCTCGTCGTTGGCGGCGAAGATCGCAGTCGGCAGGGGCGAGGCGGCGAGCAGGCGGGCGGTTGCCGCGCGGCCTGCGTCGATCGAGAATTCGCCCCGCTGAATTGCCTCCGGCCAGCTCGTAAGCCCGTGCGCGTCGACCGCCTTGCGATAGCCGGCTCGGCGCTCGACGGTCAGCACGTTGTCGGCGGGACCGCAGATGTGGGCGACGCGAACGTGGCCGAGGCGGGCGAGATAGCTGACGGCGTCGAACGCGGCGGCGGCATTGTCGATGCCGACGAACGGCGCATCGACGGCGGCGATGCGCTCGCTGACGACGACAATCGGATAGTCTGCCGCGCGCCGCACCGGCTTGAACGGAAGAAAGCCGTTGAGCAGGATGATGCCGTCGGCCCGCTGGCCCTGCATCAGCCGCCAATAGGTCTCGGCGATGGCGCGATCGACGCCAGTGTCGCCGATCAGCACCGCCATATCGTGGCTACGCGCCTGCTCTTCGATGCCTTGGAGCAGCACGGAAAAGAATGGATTGGCGATGTCGGGCAGCAGCACGACCACGAGGCCGCTGGTCTTGCCGCGCAATCCGCGCGCGTTGATGTTGACGGCGTAGTCGAGCCGTCGCGCCGCCGTCCTGGACGCGATGCGACAAGTCCGGAGAGACCTCGGCGCTGGCCGAGAGCGCGCGCGAGACGGTGGCGAGCGACACGCCGGCAAGATCGGCGACGTCCTTCATGGTCGCCTTGCGGCGACGCAACGGCGCTGGCGCCGTCGCCTCGCCCTCCGCCCTTCCGCTTGCGCGTTTCAGCATCGTCCCCTCGCGCTTCCGGCGCTTCGACAAGAAGCAGCGCCGAGCTCAACCGACGATGGTCTGATGGAACGCATCAACGCATCACCTCAGCGCTTCGCGTCGTCATCCACCGCAACAGCTTGCCTTGACTCGTCTGAAAACGTTTTCTAACACTGTAACAACTTTATCGGCCGCCGAACAAGCAATCGCGCGGCCACACTGTCGGAGCGCCCTTTGAATCGGGCGCCGGCGGCGCTCTCGAGGGGGCGATATGACGGGGAAACGACCGGGCGATTTTGCCGACAGTGTGTCGCATCGACGCGCGCCGTCTTCTGGCGGGCGCCGCGCTGCCGCGAGGCGTAAGGCATGAGCGGGGCGAGCGCGCGCGTGGAAGCGGCGAGCGCCGGAGCGCCGTTGCTGGAAACCATCGGCCTGAGCAAAGCCTTCGGCCCGGTCGAAGTGCTCTCCGACATCAATCTCGCTTTCCGGGCTGGCGAAGTTCACGCGATCATCGGCGAAAACGGCGCCGGCAAGTCGACGTTGATGCGCATCATCAGCGGCCACATCGAGCCGACGCGCGGCTCGCTCAAGCTCGAAGGCGCGCCGCTTGTCTTCAAGGGGCCGGTCGACGCCGAGCGTCGCGGCGTCGTGCTGGTGCACCAGGAGATCATGCTGGCGCCGCACCTGACGATCGCCGAGAACATGTTCCTCGGCCGCGAGATCAAGGGCCGCATCACGCTTGACGATCGCCAGATGGAGCGGCGCGCGCGCGACGCGATGAAGGTCTTCGGCGTCGAGGTCGCGGTCGACGTTCCGGTCGAGCGCCTGTCGATCGCGCAGCGCCAACTGGCGCAGATCGCGCGCGCGCTGGCGACGCCGCATCGCATCGTCATTTTCGACGAGCCGACCGCGTCGCTGACGCCGATCGAGACGACCGCGTTGCTGCGCCTGATCGGCGATCTGAAACGCCAGGGCGTGGTCGTCGTCTACATTTCGCATCGACTGGAGGAGGTCAAGGCGGTCGCCGATGTGGTGACGGTGCTGCGCGACGGAAAATGGGTGGCGACGCGGCCGGCCGCCGAGCTTGCAGCCAGTTGAAATGGCCCGCCTGATGGTCGGGCGCGACCTGCTCGATCTCTACCCGCCGCGCTCACCCACGCCGACCACGCCGCCGGCTCTGCAAGTCGAGCATTTCAACGCGCCTGGCTTTGCCGCCGATGCGAGTTTCAGCGTCAGGCCGGGTGAGATTCTTGGCTTTGCCGGGCTTGTCGGCGCCGGGCGCAGCGAATTGTTCGAGGCGCTGTTCGGCCTGCGCAAGGGGGCAGGAGAGATCCGCCTGCGCGGCGAACCGCGTCATTGGTCGAACGCGCGCGCCGGCATGCGCGCGGGCGCGGTCTATTTGACCGAGGATCGCAAGAGCAAAGGCCTGCTGCTCGAGGAGACCATCGCGCTCAATCTGACGCTGGCGGCGCTCGACGATTTCCGCCGTGGGCCGCTGGTCAACCGCGCCAAGGAAGCGCGGGCGCTCGACGATGCGGTCGAACGCTTCGACATTCGCGTCGGCGACCGCTCGATCCAGGCCGGCCAAATGTCAGGCGGCAACCAGCAGAAGCTGTTGCTCGCCAAGATGATGCTGCTCGATCCGCATGTCGTCGTCATCGACGAACCGACTCGCGGCGTCGACATCGGCGCCAAGCAGCAGATTGTATCGCTTCATCGTCGCGCTCGCCGCTGAGGGGCGCTCGGTGATCGTCATCTCCTCGGAAATGAGCGAACTGATCGGCCTCTGCCATCGCATCGTCGTCATGCGCGCCGGGCGCATCGTCGGCGAGCTCGCTGGCGCGGACATGAACGAACAGGCAATCGTCGTGCTCGCCACCGGGGTCGAGATGCAAGCCGAAAGTCGCCAGGCATGAGCGGGATGGCAGCCAAAAGTCCGCTCGCCGCCGTCACGGCCCGTTTCAACATCGGCTCGGTCGCGCCGTTCATCGCGCTCGCCCTGCTTTGCGTGCTCGGCGTCGTGGTCAATCCGCGCTTTCTTGGTCTGGAGAACATCACCAACGTGCTGGCGCGCAGCACATTCATCGCCACGATCGCGGTCGGGCAGACCTGGTCATCATCGGCGGCGGGCTCGACTTGTCGGTCGGCGCGATGGCGGCGTTCGTCTCCGGGCTGGAGATCCTGTTTCTGAACTCGGGGCTGATCGAGAACACGACGCTGTTGATCGCAGTCGCAATGGCGCTGTCGCTCGGGGTCGGCGCGCTGTGCGGGCTATTCAACGGCCTGACGACGACGCTCGGCAAGATCGAGCCGTTCATCGTCACGCTTGGCACGATGGGCATTTTCCGCTCGGTGCTGACCTGGCTCGCGCAGGGCGGCTCGATCACGATCAAGAGCAGCGATGTTCGAGAGGCCTACAGCCAGGTCTATTTCGGCGCTCTGTTCGGCGTGCCTTATCCGATCCTCGTCATCCTCGGCGTCGCGGTGATCGGCGCGTTCATCCTCTACAGCACCGCGTTCGGCCGCTACGTCCGCGCGGTCGGCTCCAACGAAGACGTCGCGCGCTATTCCGGCATCAACGTCGCTCGCGTGCGCACGCTGACTTACGTGTTTCAGGGTCTGTGCGTCGGCATCGCCGTCATCGTCTACGTGCCGCGGCTGAGTTCGGCGAGTTCTACGACCGGCGTCGGTTGGGAGTTGACCGGCGATCACCGCCGTCGTCGTCGGCGGCACGCGGCTCAAGGGCGGCGTCGGGCGGATGTGGGGAACGATCGCCGGCGCACTCATTCTCGAAGTCATCGGCAACATCATGCTGTTGTCGAACTTGGTCAGCGAATACCTCATCGGCGCGGTCCAGGGGGCGATCATCATCATCGCCATGTTGGCTCAGCGCAGCTTGGCCCGTGGCCGATGAAGCGTGGTGGGAAGGCGCGACACCAAACCAGCGCCAGTAGGGTAACAGGGAGTGAAAACATGAAACGACTTCTGGCGAGCGTAGCCGCTCTCGGTCTTTTGACCGGCGCGGCGCTATGCGGACGGCATGACGATGGCGGTGTCGATCCCCGCCGCCGACCATGGTTGGACGGGCGGCGTGGTGTTTCACGCGACGCAGGAAGCCAAGTTGCTGGAAAAGCAATATCCGGGGCTGAAAGTGATCGTGAAGACCTCGGCCGATCCGGCCGCGCAGGCCAATGCGCTTGAGGATCTTTCGACTCAGGGCATCAACGCTCTGGTCGTCCTGCCGGGCGATCCGAACGTCTTGACCGATCCGATCCGCAAGGTGAAGGACAAGGGTACGTTCGTCACCGTCGTCGATCGTATCGCCAACGACCACTCGATCTACGACCTCTATGTCGGCGGCGACAACCCGGGCTTGGGGCGCGCTGCCGGTGAATGGATGAAGGCGAAGATGGGCGGCAAGGGCGACATCGTCGTCATTCGCGGCCTGCCGATCCCGATCGACGAAGCGCGCGTCAACGCCTTCAACGAAGCGATCAAGGGCTCCGACATCAAGGTGATCGACAGCCAGTTCGGCAACTGGAGCCGCGACGACGCGTTCAAGGTGATGCAGGACTTCCTGACCAAGCATCCCAAGATCGACGCCGTCTGGGCGCAGGATGACGACATGGTGGTCGGCATTCTCAAGGCGATCGAACAGGCCAAGCGCACCGACATCAAGTTCGTCGTCGGCGGCGCCGGCATGAAGGAGATGATCCAGAAGGTCATGGACGGGGACGCGATGGTCCCGGTCGATGTGCTCTATCCGCCAGCGATGGTGGCGACGGCGATGGACCTGACCGCGCTCGGCATCGAAGAGAACATGCCGGTTCGCGGCAACTACATCCTCAACGCGACGCTGGTCACCAAAGAGAACGCGAAGAACTTCTTCTACAAAGACTCGCCGTTCTGATCGGCTGCGTTCTAGTCCCTTCTCCCCGCGCGCGGGGGGAAGGTTCGCATTAGGGGCTGGTCGATCAGACCGCGACGGCGCGGAAAATCGCTTTGCCCGTCACCTCGGCCCTCTCCCCGCGCGTGGGGAGAGGGAGAGGCCCTCGTCCGTGGAATCGCGGCCCGCTCTGCGCGAGACTCGCGCGGCCCCCGATTCGGTCGCCACGCGGTGCACGCTGTCGCCGGGGCGAAGCATCGTCGGCGTCTTGCACTGAACCGTTTGCCCGGGACCCTCGGTCGCGTGGGCGCCGGACAGCCGAGCGATTTCTGCGATCAAAGCTTCGCCGAGGCGCGACCCGATGGCGGTCCAATCGGTCTGGAAGGTCGTCAGCGCGGGCGAGAGGATTTGCGCCGCCGTCTCGGGCAACAGACCGATGATCGATATGTCGTGACCGACCTCAATCCCGGCCTCATGCAACGTGCGGTAGAGGCCGAACGTTTGTCTCGTGTCGGAAACGAGAACGGCGGTCGGGCGCCGGTTCGCCGCGATCAGCGCCGCGCCCGCTTCCGAACCGCCGCTTTCGCCGGCTGGACGCGTCTGCATCCAATCCGGCGCGACCTCGAAGCCGCGCCGTTTCATCGCATCGAGGTAGGCGTCACGGATGACGTGTTTGTAGTTCGTCTCGCCGCTCGCCAGCATGAGGGCGATATGTCGGTGCCCGAGCGCGGCCAGACGATCGACTGCGTCCTCGACGGCGCCCTCGAAATCGGGATCGACCCAGGCGTGATCGTTGCGGGAAAGGCTGCGGCCGAATGCGACGAACGGTTTGCGCTTCTCTAGAAGGTAGTCGATGCGCGGGTCGACGCGAAGCGTGTTGGAGATGATCAATCCGTCGACAAGGCCGCGCTCCGTTATGCCCCGCAGCGTGCCGAAAATCTCTTCGTCCTCTCCGTGGAGGAAGATCGCGAGATCGAGACGGCGCTCCAGCAATTTGCGACGCAGCCCATCGAGCACGGACAGAAAAACCGAGTTGATCAGCGCGCCTTGCGAGCCCGTTGGCACGATCACGCCGACGAGGTCGGTCTGCCCCCGCCGCAGACTGCGCCCCGATTGATTGGGGGAGTAGCCCAGTTTCGCGGCGGCCTCGAGAACGCGCTGACGCGTGAGCGAGTTGACGTCGGCCTTGCCGTTGAGCGCGCGCGACACCGTCCCGATCGAGATGTCGAGATGGCGAGCGAGTTCGCGAATTCCGATCACGGACGACCCCTATGCGGCGACCCCGCATTGCTGCATGCGGCTTGTCATACAGACGACTCGCCTCGCTTGACAGGGGACGGCGTCAAGCGTATCGTCGTAAACGTTTACGGTCGATACGATCCGCTTGCAACAGCAAAGCGGCGGCGCCGGGCGGGAGGAAGTCTATGCGGTCGCGGGCCGTCATTGCCGGATGTGGGGCTATGAGCCGCGCTTGGCTCGAAGCCGCCGCGAAAATTGACGATCTTGAAATCGTCGGCCTTGCCGATCTCGACATCAGCCGGGCGAAGAGCCGCGCCGCCGAGTTCGGGCTGCACGAGGCGAGTGTGGCCGAGCGGATCGACACGCTGCTCGCGAAGCTTGAACCCGACATTCTGTTCGACATCGTCGTGCCTTCGGCGCGTCATGGGGTCGTTTCCGCCGGACTTGCGGCGGGATGCCACGTCCTCAGCGAAAAGCCGATGGCCGAGACGCTCCACGAGGCGCGCGATCTCGTCGCGCGGGCGGATGCGGCCAAACGCTTGCACGCCGTCGTACAAAATCGGCGCTATCTGGCGAGCGTTCGCCGCATCGCGCGCGTACTTGGCGCTGGGTCGATCGGCGAGATCAGCAGCGTCCATGCGGACTTCTTTCTCGCTCCCCATTTCGGCGGCTTCCGTGAAGACATGGATCACGTGCTGTTGCTCGACATGGCGATCCACGGCTTCGATGCGATGCGCTGCATGACTGGCCTTGCCGCCAGCGGCGTCTATTGCCGGGAATGGAATCCGCGCCACTCCTGGTATCGCCACGGCTCGTCGGCGACGGCGATCTTCGATCTTCGGGACGGCGCGGTGTTCACCTATCGCGGCAGTTGGTGCGCTCTAGGGCTGGGCACGAGCTGGGAATGCGCCTGGCGCATCGTTGGCTCAAAAGGCTCTCTCACCTGGGACGGCGGCGAGGCGATCGCCATCGAGGTCGGCGGCGGCAGGCGCAATGGGTTGTTCGAAGATGTCGTCAGCCTCGCTGCGCCTGCGCTGAACCCCGCCGACCGGATCGGCGGCCATCTCGGCGTCCTCAAGGATTTCGTCGCCGCCATTCACGGGGGAACCGAGCCTGAGACCGTTGGCCGGGACAACATTCGTAGCCTGGCGATGGCGCTCGGCGCGATTGAGAGCGCGCAAGCCGGCCGACGCGTCGACATCGTCATCTAGAAACGTTTTCGAGCCACGTTGATATCGGGTCGCGCGAAGACAACGCGACAAAACAAAAGACCAAAGTGAGACGCCATGAGAAACCTCAAAGACATCCGCATCGGCACGATGGTTCGCGCCGGGCTCGACAACCCGGGCGCCTATGTGCGCGAGCTCATCAAGCACGGGTTCGAGAGCATTGAGCCGTTCTTCTGGCAGACGATGGACAAGGATCTGCCGCGCCTCGCCGACGAACTCAAGGAGGCGATCGGCGACGCCGACGTGACGATGGACACGCTCGGCATGTTCGGCAATCCGCTGGAGGATGGCGACCTCGATCGCCGTACGCTTGCGGGATGGCAAGCCCTGATCGACAACGCCCATCGCTTCGGCGCCACGACCGTCTCCGGCTTCACCGGGCGCGTGCGCGGCCAGCCGATTGAGGCGAGCCTGCCGCGGTTCAAGGCGGTGTGGGGCGAATTGGCGCGCCGCGCCGCCGACAAGGGCGTGCGTCTGGCGTTCGAGAATTGCGCCATGGACGGCAATTGGGCGAGCGGCGACTGGAACATCGCCCACAATCCCGACGCATGGGAATTGATGTTCGACGCGCTCCCCAACGACAATCTCGGATTGGAGTGGGAGCCCTGCCACCAGCTCGTCTATCTCATCGATCCGATCCCGCAGATCCGCAAATGGGCGTCGAAGTTTTTTCATGTGCACGGCAAGGACGCGACGGTGCGCTGGGACGTCGTTCGCGAGCACGGCGTGTTTGGGAAGTATCCGTTCGTTCAGATGCGCTCGCCGGGCTTTGGCGACTCCGACTGGACGCGGGTCATCAGCGAGCTGCGCCTGGCCGGCTACAAGGGCTCGATCGACATCGAGGGTTGGCACGATCCGGTCTATCGCGAGGAGCTCGAGATGACCGGCCAGGTTCACGCGCTCAACCATCTCAAGACTTGTCGCGGCGGCGCGGAATTCATTCCCAACCCGCCATAACAACGCCGCCGGCGGCGGTCGCCGGACAATAACGCCCGCCGCATCGCGCGGTAAGGCGACGACCGGCGCAAGCCGAAAAACAACGATGGGAGGAATTCACATGAAGCCTGCTTTGAATTCTGGACTACGCGGGTCGGTCGCTCTGGCTCTCGCGCTGACCGCGGTGATTGGCGCGGTCGGCGGCGCGGACGCGGCGGCGCTGCGCGACAAATGGTGCAGCAAGGTTCATCTGCGGTTCTTCGTCGGCGGCGCCGAAGGCGACGCCTTTGGCACGATCGTTTACAATGGTGCGCGGCAGGCCGCGGCGGACACTGGCGCTCAGGTCGATTACGTCTTCTCGGGCTGGGCCAACGAAAAGATGACGCAGCAGCTCCGCGAGGCGGTCGCCGCGCATCCGGACGGCATCGCGATGATGGGCCATCCCGGCGAGGCGGCGATCTTGCCGCTCGCCGAGGAGGCCGCCAAGAACGGCATCAAGATGATGTACCAGAACGTGCCGGTGCCGGCGGCGGTCGATAAGGTCGGCGGCGGCTATATCGGCGCGCAGCAGGAGCCGCAGGGCCACGCGCTCGGCGTCGAGATCGTACGCCGGTTCGGCCTGAAGAAGGGCGACGTGGCGATCGTACTGGGCGGCTTCGACGATTCGATTCGCGCCGCGCGCGAGCTGGGTACGGCGACGGCAATGGAGGAGGCGGGCGTCACGGTCGTCAAGCTAAACTCTCCGCCGGAATGGGCGACCGACCCCAATCTCGCGATCCCCGTGATCACCGCGACGTTGCAAGCCAATCCGACCGCCAAGGCGATCGTCTATCCCGGCGGTCAGGAGCTCGGCAACGCCGCCGCCTACATGAAGGCGGCCGGCAAGAAGCCGGGTGAAATCATCAACATCGGCTTCGACACGAGCCCGCAGATCGTTGAGGCCTTCAAAAGCGGCTGGGTGCAACTGACGGCCGACCAGCAACCCTTCCAGCAGGGCTATTTGCCGATCCTCAGCCTGTGTGAGCAGATCGTCTACGGCCTCGCGCCGATCAACGTCGACACCGGCGCAGGTTTCGTGACGGTCGACAACTACAAGGCCGTCTCGGACCTCGCGAGCGAAGGCCTGCGCTGACGCGCGAACGATGATCGGCCCGGCGCCTCGAACGCGCCGGGCCTCAATGACAAAAAGGGAGGAGCGACATGGGCGAACGGCTGATCGAGCTGCGGAACATCGCGAAATCCTACGGCCGGGTTTTCGCGGTCGGCGGCGTCAACCTGCACGTCGATCGCGGCGAGGTTGTTGGCCTGCTCGGCGACAACGGCGCCGGCAAATCGACGCTGATCAAGATGCTCGCCGGGGCGATCCAGCCGACCAGCGGCGAAATTCTGGTGCGCGGCAAGGTCGAGACGCAGTGGAACGCCGCGCGCTCCCGCAACGCCGGCATCGAGACCGTGTTCCAGGACCGCGCGCTCGCCGTCCAGCAGACCATCGTTCGCAACATCTTCATGGGCCGCGAGCTGACGAGCTGGTTCGGCCTGCTCGATCCGCGCCGCGAGCGGGCGGAAGCCGAGCGCCTCATGCGCGAAATCGGCTTCACCTCGCGGGTGTTCTCGCCCGATTCGATCGTCGGCCAATTGTCCGGCGGCGAACGCCAGGGCGTCGCGCTGGCGCGCGCGATCTACAACAAGGCCGATTTGATCGTGATGGACGAGCCGACGACCGCGCTCTCGCTGACCGAGACCGAGAAGGTCTTCCGTTTCGTGCGCGCGGTGCGCGAAGGCGGGCGATCGGTCCTGTTCATTGGGCACAACATCCACCACGTCTTCGACATCGCCGAGCGGTTCGTCGTCATGGATCGCGGCACGGTCGCCTTGCAGGCGACCAAGGCCGAAGTCGGATCGCCCGAACGTCTCATCGCCTTCATGGAAGGGCTCGCGCACCCCCAGGGGATCGTCTCGTTCGATCCCATGCCGGCGCAGCAGGGGGCGCAATCATGAGCGCCTCTCTGGACCCGGTCGACGCGCACCGGAGCGCGCGCGTCGTTCGCCCGCCCGATGGCGCTGTGCGGCGCTTCCTCTCCGCCAACCGGGCGGCGGTCGGCACCTTTGCTGTCTTCGTCGTGATGATGGCGGTCTTCATGGCCGCCAGTCCGATCGTGTTCCTGCACTGGCCGATCTACAACTCGGTGCTGGTGACGCTGCCGGTCGCGCTCTGCCTCGTCGTGCCGCTGGTGTTCGTCGTCACGGTCGGCGAGATCGACCTTTCGTTTCCCGCGACGATGGGATTCTCCGCCTGGATTTTCGCGCTTTTGGTGCACACCGGATACAGCCCGTTTCTCGCCATCCTCGGCGCGCTGGCGACCGGCATGGCGCTGGGCGCTGGCGTCGGCGCGCTGGTGGTGGTGGCTGGCCTGTCCTCGCTGATCGCGACGCTCGGCATGAATTTCATGCTGCGCGGCTTGATCATGATCATTACCCAGGGCAAATCGATCGCGCTGCTCGATCTGCAGGGCACGACGCGCGGGATCGCTCTTCTCGGGCGAGTTCCTCGGCTTTCCCGTGCAGATCTTCTGGGCGCTCGGTTTCGTCGCCTTCGCGGGCCTCCTCTTCAACCGCCATCGCTTTGGCGCGCGGGTTTGCGCGGTCGGCGACAATCCCGACAGCGCCGGGCAGATGGGCGTCAACGTCAATCGCATCCGCATCGCCACCTTTGTCTTCATGGGCCTGGGCGCGGCGTCTCGCGGGCGTCTTCACCACAATGGTCAATTTCACCTGGTGGCCGACCACGGGCGATGGCTATCTCCTGCCGGCGATTGCCTCGGTGTTCGTCGGCGGCACGCCCACCTGGGGCGGCGTCGGCACGATCGCCGGGGGGGCGATCGGCGCACTGATCGTGTCGTTCATCCAGAGCGGCATCGTCGCCGCCGGCCTCAGCGGTTTCTACGTGCAATTTTTCAACGGATTGATCATCATCCTGGCCTTACTCGGGCATCGCTGGAATCAGAAGCGATACCGTTGAAGGCGCGCGCGGGGTAACCCGCGGCGGCAAACAGGAGGGGACGGTTATGGCAGGCTTGGTGAAGGGTCCGGCGATTTTTCTGGCGCAGTTCGCCGGCGACGCGGCCCCGTTCAACTCCTTTGCGTCGATCTGCCGCTGGGCGGCCTCGCTCGGCTACAAGGGCGTGCAGATTCCAAGCTGGGATGGGCGGCTGTTCGACCTCGCCAAGGCGGCCGAGTCGCAGACCTATTGCGACGAGATCACCGGCGTCGCCGCCGAGAACGGCCTCGCGATCACCGAGCTCTCGACGCATCTGCAGGGCCAGCTCGTCGCCGTCAATCCCGCCTATGACGAGGCGTTCGACGCCTTCGCGCCACCCGCGACCCACGGCAAGCCGGCCGAGCGGCAGAAATGGGCGGTCGGACAGATGCTGGCGGCCGCCGCAGCCTCGCGCCGTCTCGGCCTCAAGGCGCACGCGACCTTCTCGGGCGCGCTCGCCTGGCCATTCGTCTATCCCTGGCCGCAGCGCGCGCAAGGTCTGATCGAGACCGCCTTCGCCGAACTGGCGCGGCGCTGGACGCCGATCCTCAATGCGTTTGACGAGGCCGGCGTCGATGTCGCCTACGAGCTGCACCCCGGCGAAGACCTGTTCGACGGCGCGACCTTCGAGCGTTTCCTCGACGCGGTGAAGGGCCACAAACGCTGCAACATTCTCTACGACCCGTCCCATTTCGTGCTGCAACAGCTCGACTATCTCGCCTTCATCGATATTTACCACGAGCGGATCAAGGCGTTTCACGCCAAGGACGCCGAGTTCAACCCGACCGGGCGCCAGGGCGTCTATTCGGGTTACGCGCCGTGGATCGAGCGCGCCGGCCGCTTCCGCTCGCTCGGCGACGGGCAGGTCGACTTCGGCGGCATCTTTTCCAAGCTCGCCCAATACAACTTTTCCTCGTGGGCGGTGCTGGAGTGGGAGTGCTGCATCAAGCACCCTGAGGATGGCGCGCGCGAGGGCGCCGAATTCATCAAGCGCCACATGATCCGCGTCACCGAAAAGGCGTTCGACGATTTCGCCGGCGGCGGGGTCGACGAGGCGCGCGTGCGCCGCTCGCTCGGCCTGCGCTGAGGGAGGAAGAAGATATGGCAATCGAAGGACGAAGTGACGCCAAGCGTGGCGGGCGGGTTCGGCTCGGTATGGTCGGGGGCGGCGAGGGCGCGTTCATCGGCGCGGTGCATCGACTGGCGGCGCGGATGGACGATCACTATGAGTTCGTCGCTGGCGCGCTGTCCTCGACGCCGGAACGCGCACGCCGCTCGGGCGAAGCGCTCGACCTCGATCCTAAGCGCGTCTACGACGATTTCGAAGCGATGGCCAAGGGCGAGGCCGCGCGGCCCGACGGCATCGAAGCGGTCGCGATCGTCACGCCCAACCACATGCACGCCGGGCCGATCCTCGCCTTCCTCGCCGCTGGCGTCCATGTGATCTGCGACAAGCCGCTGACGACTTCGCTGGCCGAAGCGCGCCGGATCAAGGCGGCGGTGGCGAAATCCGACCGCATCTTCGCGCTGACCCACAACTACACCGGCTATCCGCTGGTGCGGCAGGCGCGCGAGATGGTCGCTGCGGGTGAGATCGGCGACATTCGCCTCGTGCAGGTCGAGTATCCGCAAGAGTGGCTTACCGAGGCGGCCGAGAAGCAGGGCAGCAAGCAGGCGGCGTGGCGCGTCGACCCGGCGCAGGCCGGCGCCGGCGGCGCGCTCGGCGACATCGGCACGCACGCCTATAATCTCGCCGACTATGTCTGCGGCGTTGATCTCGTCGAAGTGGCCGCGGAGCTCAGCGCCTTTGGCGACGGCCGGCAGCTTGACGACAACGCCCAGGTCCTGCTGCGTTACGCCAACGGCGCCCGCGGCGCGCTGTGGGTGAGCCAGGTCGCGCCCGGCCACGAGAACGGCCTGCGGCTCGGCGTCTACGGAACCAAAGGCTCGCTGCGGTGGGGGCAGGAGAACCCCAATGTTCTCATGTATTCTCGGCTTGGCGAGCCCCCGCGCATTCTGACCCGCGGCGGGCCCGGCGTCGGCGCTGCGGCGGCGCGCATGACGCGCGTTCCGCCCGGTCATCCGGAGGGCTATCTCGAAGGCTTCGCCAACATCTATTCCGAAGTTGCGCTCGCCATCAAAGCGGCGCGCGACGGCAAAAAGCCGCCGACGGGCGTGCATTTCCCCGGCATCGACGACGGTTTCAAGGGTCTCGCCTTCATCGAAGCGGCGGTCGAATCGTCCAAGGCCAACGCCAAGTGGACGAAGCTGGCGAAGGCGTGACGAATCGCGGCGGGGCGGCGCCTCAGCGCGCCGCCCACAGCAGGCCGCGTTCGAGAATCGTTCGCATCTCGGGAACCGCGAACTCCGCCGTGACATGGCCGAGCGAGGAGTAGAACACGCGTCCCGCGCCGTGATGGCGCTTCCACACGACCGGCATGACGACGCCGTCGATCCAAGGCGCGTGCGTCCCGGAAAAGCGCGTGGTCGCGAGCACTTCGTTGGAGGGATCGAAGTGCATGTAATATTGCTCGGAGTGATAAGGGAAGTTTGACAACCCCTGCATGATGGGATCGTCGGGCTTGGTGATGTCGACCTGGTAGTCGATGATCCCGCCGGGGTGCGCGACCCATTGGCCCCCGCACATGAACTGATAGTCGACGCTGTCGCGGAAGGCGTCGCACATGCCGCCGTGATAGCCAGCGAGGCCGACGCCCCCGCGCACCGCCGCGGTGAGGTTTTCGACCTCCTCCTTCTCGATCTTCGACATCGTGACGATTGGCACGATCAGGCTCATGTCGGCGATCGAGGGATCGGCGAAGGCCTCGGTCGTGTCTTCGACGTAGACTTTGAAGTCGTGCTTCTCGAGCATGCCGGCGACGACGTGCGCGCCTTTTTCCGGTTCGTGGCCGCTCCAGCCGCCCCATACGATGAGCGCTTCGCGCATCGTTCTCTCCCTTTTTTCTTGAGCTCGGCGCCTCAGTCGAGTTCGCCGACCGTTAAATTCGCCGGCAGCGGCGCGGGCCGCTCCGGCCGCGATGAAATCTCGACCAGCGCGCCCGAGTCGGACGAAGTCTGGAACGCCTCCATGACCTCGAGCGCGTGCAGCGCCAGCGCGCCGCTGGCGCGGTGCGGGCGGCTGGCGCGAATCGCCTGCGCCATGTCGGCAAGCCCGATGCTGCGGTAGTTGGCGTCGGCGTAAGTGTGCCGCGTCGGCAACTCGCGCCAGTCTTCGCCCGCCGCGGCGAATTCGATTTGACCGCCGAAATAATTGGGGTCCGGCACGATCAGCGTGCCCTCTTCGCCATAAATCTCGAGTGGGACATGCTTGTGTTTCGCGACATCGAAACTCATCGTGATGGAAACCGCCGCGCCGTCGACGAAGCGCAAAAGCCCGGTCACATGGGTCGCCACTTCAACCGGCACGTGGGTTCCCTTCAGCGGCTCGCTGGTGATCAGTCGCTGCGAGCGGGTGCGCGTGGCGACGCCGAAGACGCTTTGCACTGGCCCCAGCAGGTTGACGAGATCGGTGATGTAGTAGGGGCCCATGTCCAGCATCGGGCCGCCGCCGGCGAGGTAATAGAAGCCCGGATTTGGGTGCCAGCGCTCGTGGCCCGGGCACATGAAAAAAGCCGTGCCGCCAACTGGACGACCGATCTGGCCCGCGTCGATCAGCGCCCGCGCGGTTTGGTGCGCCCCGCCGAGAAACGTATCGGGCGCCGAGCCGAGCCGCACGCCCTTCGCCGCCGCCGCCGCGACGAGGCGGCGCGCCTCGGCGACCGCGACGCCGAGCGGCTTTTCCGAATAGACGTGCTTGCCCGCCGCGATCGCCTGCAGGCCGACTTCGACATGAGCGGTCGGCACTGTGAGGTTGAGAATGATCTCGACGTTCGGGTCGGCCAGCGTCTCCGCGACCGATTGCGCGCGTAGCCCGAACTCCGCGGCCCGCGCCTCGGCGGCCGGCATGCGCGCGTCCGAAAGCGCCACGATGTCGAGGATCGGGAACCCCTTGGCGGCGGTCAGATAGGCGGAGCTGATGTTGCCGCAACCGATGACGCCAACGCCGACGCGCTTGTTCACAGGCTTCCCTCCGCGATGCGCGGCGCTTCTCGCGTCGGCGCCGGTCCGGTCGTCCCCCACGGCGCGCCGTAAAGATCGCGCAGCGTCATCGCCGCGGCGCCGCGCACCCAAAAGCCGTCGCTCCAATCGCGTGTCACGATGTCGGCGACGTCGACGAGGCTCGGCGGCAGCAGCGCCGAAACCGAGCGCCGCAGCGCGTCGGCGAAATGATCGCTGCCCGCCATCAGCGGCCCCGAGATGATCACCTTGGGCGGCGCGAACAGCGAGATCAGATTGGCGATGGCGAAGCCGAGCGCCTCGCCCGCCGCCGCGAGCAGTGCGGCGCAGCGCTCGTCGCCCGCGTCGGCGCGCTGGAGCAGCAGGCTCAACCCCCGCTTCTGCGGCGGGGCGACGTCGTCCTCGCCATTGCGCAGCAGCGGCTCGGCTTCGGCGAGCACGGCGGCTTCGGAGGCGAGATCGGCCAGGCGTCCCCCGCCATTGCCGGGCGGGCGCACCATCATGTCGCCGAGATCGGGGCTGAGCCCGTTCGCGCCGCGGAACAATTCGCCGTTGTGCAGGATGCCAAGGCCGAGGCTGCGCTCGACGCTGACGACGAGAAAGTCGTTGAGTTCGCGCGCCTGGCCGAACCAGTGCTCGGCCAGCGCAACAAGATTGACGTCGCTGTCGATCGTCACCGGCACGCCGAGCCGCTCGGTCAGGCTCGGGCCGAAGGCGACGTCGCGCTCGCCGAAGATCGGGCTCTGCCGGCAGACGCCGGCCGCCCGCTCGACGACGCCGGGCAGTCCGACGCAGACGCCGGAAATCTGGCTCATCTCAAGCTCGGCGTCGCTGACGCAGCGGCGCACCCCGTCCTCGACCAGATCGGCGATCACCGTCGAAGTCTGCCGGTCGATCCGGATCGGCAGCGCCAGCGAGCGCAGGACGTCGGCGCAGAAATTGGTGACGGCGATGGTGATCTGGTCGGGCGCCAGCTTGACCCCGACCACCCGCGCCGCATCGGGATTGAGCCTCAGCATGACGCGCGGCCGCCCCCTGCCGGGATCGCGCAGGGCGCCGACCTGAAGCGGCACGATCAGCTTGTCGTCGAGTAGCGCAGCGGTGATCGCCGAGACCGTGGTCGGGCTCAATTCCGTCAGTTGTGAGAGTTCGACGCGGCTCACCGGACCGAAGCGACGGACCGCGTCCATCACGTGGAAGCGATTGATCGCTCGCATCAATTCTGGGTCGGCAGTTTTCATGAACTCGTCGAGCGCCGGTCGGTCAGGTTTTATTTTGGTAGCGGATTAATTTCATCTCGGACGGGTGGTGTCAACCGATCCACTCCTCCTCAGCCAAGGAAAAGAAGGGGGCTCCTTGACAGCGCGGCAAACTCGCGAGAGATTTAATCCGCGTATCAAAATAAAAGAAGCGCCTCGTCATCGCCTCGGAGGAAACCATGTCGCTTAGAATGCTTGCGCTCGCGTCCGCTTGCCTCCTTGCCCTCGGCTCGGCGGCCCGCGCGGACACCACCGTCACCATCCTTCATGTCAACGACAACAAGGCGGCCCAGGCGCTCTGGGACAAGATCGCCGCCGATTATGAAGCGTCGCACAGCGGCGTCAAAGTCGAGTTCAAATACCTGGAAAACGAGGCGTTCAAGGCCAAATTGCCGACGATGCTGCAATCCGAGGACTCGCGCCCGTCGATGTTTTATAGCTGGGGCGGCGGCGTGATGCAGGCGCAGGTCAAGGCCGGCTTCCTCAAGGACATCACCGCCGACGTCGCGGATGTCGAGAAGAACCTGGCGCAGACCGCGGTCGACGCCTTCAAGGTCGACGGCAAGGTCTATGGCGTGCCGTGGGACACCGGCGAGGTGCCTTTCTTTTACAACAAGAAATTATTCGCCAAGGCCGGCGTGAAGGCCGAAGACATCAAGACCTGGGATGATTTCCTCGGCGCGGTCAAAGCGTTGAAGGCGGCCGGGATCACCCCGATCGTGGTCGGCGCCGGCGAGAAATGGCCGATGCACTTCTATTACTCCTACCTCGTCATGCGCATCGGCGGCGACCACGCGCTGGCCGACGCGAAGGCGGGCAAGGATGGCGGATTCAAGAACGCCACCTTCGTCGAGGCCGGCAAGCGCCTGCAGGAACTCGCCGCGCTCGAGCCCTTCCAGGCCGGCTATCTCTCCACCTCGCATCAGCAATCGGCTGGCATATTTGGCGATGGCAAGGCGGCGATGGATCTGATGGGCGACTGGCTGCTCGGGATGCAGGGTTCCGACGCGTCCGACGGCAAAGGTCTCGCCGAGGAGGACATCGGCGTGATGAACTTCCCGACGCTGCCTGGCGGCAAGGGCAAGGCGACCGACGAGCTCGGCGGCGTGCACGCCTTCCTCGTCACCAAGACCGCGCCGCCCGAAGCGATCGACTTCCTCAAATTCTTCAGCCAGGAGAAATACGCCAAGGCAGCCGCCGAAGCGGGCGTTTACATTCCTGTCTACAAGGGCGCTGAAGCGTCGATCAAGAATCCGTTGGAGCGGCAGATCGCCACCGATCTCGCCAATACGACCTATCATCAGAACTTCTTCGACCAGGACCTCGGTCCCTCGGTCGGCGGGGTTATCAACGACGTCTCGGTCGCCGTGGTTGCAGGACAGATGACGCCGGACGCCGCCGCAGCGGCGATTCAGGCGGCCGCTGATCAGCAGTAGCGTTTCCGATCGGGAGCGACGCCGCCGTTCCTTGCCTCCCAAAGGACGGCGGCGCACCTTATCGCGGAACCGGGCTGAGCCTTGTCGACCATCCCCCCATATGCCGAGAGCGAACGTCGCCCAAGCTTCAACGCCTGGGCGACGATCGTCATTTTTCTGCCCCCCGCGTTGCTGTTGTTCACCGTCTTCGTCTTCCTGCCGATGACCGAGGCGAGCTGGTACAGCCTGTTCAACTGGAACGGCTACGGCCGGCCCGACCGGTTCGTCGGGCTCGAGAACTACGGCTATCTCGTTCACAACCCCGTCTTCCTCCGAGCGCTGATCAACAACGGGCTGGTCATCGTCGTCTCGCTGTCGATGCAATTGCCCCTCGCGCTCGGCGTCGCGCTGCTGGTCAAGGACCGGGTCGGCGGCGCGATCTGGTTCCGCATGATCTTCTTCCTGCCCTATATGCTCGCGGATATCGCAGCGGGGTTGATCTGGCGCTTCATGTTCGACGGCGACTACGGCCTCGCGGCGGCGATCACCGGCCTGTTCGGGCTGCAGCCGTTCTATCTGCTCGCCAGTCCCAACTGGGCTTTCAGCTCGATCCTGATCGTGATCCTGTGGAAGTATTTCGGTTTCTACACGATGCTGTTTGTCGCCGGCCTGCAGAGTGTCGATCCGTCGCTGCTCGAGGCGGCCGAAATCGACGGCGCGACGCCATGGCAGAAATTCCGCAATGTGACCTTGCCGCAACTCGGGCCGATGATCCGCCTCGCGATCTTTTTTTCGGTGGTCGGCTCGTTGCAATTGTTCGACATCGTCGCCGCGCTGACCCGCGGGGGACCGTTCGACACCACGCATACGATGGTGTCCTTCCTCTATTATTTCGGCATCACCCGCATGCGCGTCGGCTTCGGCTCGGCGGTCGGCGTCGTGCTGTTCGCCATCAGCGTCGCCTTCGCCTTCGGCTACAAGCGGCTGGTGATGCGCGATGACTGAGACCGCTGCGGCGCCCGCCGAAGTCGATCTCGGCCGCCCGCGCGGCTACCTCGCGCGCCTGCTGCGCCTCGCAGCGTTGATCGTGCTCGCCGGCATCGTGCTGGTGCCGCTGGTCACAACTGCGCTCGACGGCTTCAAGGATCTCGCCGAGCTGCACGACAATCCGGTCGGCCTGCCGCACACTTGGCTGTGGAGCAATTATTGGCAAATGCTGTCGAGCTTTCGCTACTGGCAAGTGCTCGGTAATTCGCTGTTGATCGCGCTGCTGACCGTCGCCCTGACGCTCGCCTTCGCCTCGATGGCCGCTTTCGTCTTCGCCCATCTGCGGTTCTTCGGCGACCGCTTCCTGTTCGGCTATCTCCAACTCGGGTTGCTGTTTCCCGCCGCGACGGCGGTGCTGCCGCTGTTCATCAAGATCCGCGATCTTGGCCTGCTCGATTCCTATTGGGGGATCGTGCTGCCGCAGGTCGCCTTCTCGCTCGCCATGAGCGTGCTGCTGCTGCGCAACGCCTTCAAGCAATTGCCCAGCGAATTGCTGGACGCGGCGATGATCGACGGGTGCGGCTACTTCCGCTACTTCTTCCATGTGACGCTGCCGCTGTCGGGGCCGATCCTCTCGACCGTCGCCGTCATCTCGTTCATTGGCAGTTGGAACAATTATCTGCTGCCGCTCGTCGTGCTCAACAGCGAGTCGCGCTACCCATGGACGCTCGGCCTGATGGCCTTTCAGGGGCAATATTCGACCGCGTGGCAGCTTGTTCTCGTCTTCATCACGCTCACCATCCTGCCGGCCATTTTGATGTTTCTGATGGCGCAACGCTACATCGTGGCCGGCTTGACTGCGGGCGCGGTGAAGGGATGAGCGCTGCGCGCTTCAGGAGTTAGTCGATGGCAGGGCTCGAGATCGATCGCGTCTTCAAGCGCTTCGGCAATGTCGAAGTGATCCACGGCGTCTCGATCGGGATCGAGGATGGAGAATTCGTCGTGCTGGTCGGTCCCTCGGGCTGCGGCAAGTCGACGCTGCTGCGGATGGTTGCCGGGCTCGATACCATTTCGGCGGGCGTCGTGCGCATCGGCGGGCGCGTCGTCAACAATGTCGCCCCCAAGGATCGCGACATCGCGATGGTGTTCCAGAATTACGCGCTCTATCCGCATATGACGGTCGCGCGCAACATGAGCTTCGCGCTCGAACTCGCCCACGCCTCAAAGGCGGAGATCGCGCCCAAACTCGCCAAGGCGGCGGCAATCCTCGGGCTTGAGCCGCTGCTTGAGCGGTTTCCCCGGCAATTGTCGGGCGGTCAGCGCCAGCGCGTCGCGATGGGCCGCGCGATCGTGCGCGACCCAGCGGTGTTCCTGTTCGACGAGCCGCTGTCCAATCTCGACGCCAAGCTGCGCGTGCAGATGCGCGCCGAGATCAAGCGCCTGCAGCAGACGCTCGCCGCGACCACCGTCTATGTCACGCACGACCAGATCGAAGCGATGACCATGGCCGACAAGATCGTGGTGCTGCGTGAGGGACTGGTCGAGCAGATCGGTTCGCCGCTCGAACTCTACGACCGGCCCGCCAACAGTTTCGTCGCGAGCTTCATCGGCTCGCCCGCCATGAACATGCTGCGCGGTCGCCTGGAGCCGGGCGAGGCGCCGCGCCTGACGCTCGCCTCCGGTGTGACGATCCCCCTGAGCGAGGCGCCGGCCGCGGCGCTTGGGCGCGAGGTCATACTCGGCGTGCGGCCGGAGCACATTACGGTCGGTGGAGCCGCGTCCGTCAACGCGCAAGTGTCGGTGATCGAGCCAACCGGCGCCGAGACCTTCGTCAGCGCGACGCTCTCGGGCGAGGAGATCGTCTGCGTGCTGAAGGAACGCGTGTCATGCCGTCCTGGCGACACGCTTGCGTTGTCGTTCGCTTTGGCGCCGTTGCATTTCTTCGACGCCGAGACCGGCGCCGCGATTCGCGGCTGAGTTCACAGGCCAAACCAGCGCGAGCGGCGACTCGAGCCGAAGGTCTCTTTGTCCGCCCGGTAGGCGAGCGAAGGCTCGTAATAGGTTCCGGTCGGCTTAGGGCCGGAGAAGAAATCGATCTCGACCTTGCCGATACGGCCGGCGCCGAACTCGATGTAGCAAGTCCCCAATCCATTGTATTCGACGCTCGCGCCGCTGCCGCGCAGCTTGGCGATAAGCGCGCTGGCGACCGCGCGCGCCGCGCCTTCGGCGAACACCCCCGCTTTGGGCGTGCCGGTGTTGGCGCCGTCGCCAACGGCGTAGACATTCTCGTATTTGGTCGCGAGCGTGCGCGGGTTGACCGGAATCCAGCCGTTTTCCGCCATGCCGCTCTCTAGCACCACTGGCGGGACGCGGTGCTTGGGGACGCCAAGGAAAAGATCGAAGGGAATTTCCCTCCCGTCGTCGAGCGTCGCGACGTTGCGCGCGTTATCGACGGCGCTCACCCGGCGGCTCGGGATGAATTCGATGTTTCGCTCAGCGAAGGCCGTGATCAGGGCGCGCGAGGTTTCGGGGGAGGGCGGCACGGGAGAGCCGAGCGGCAAGACCAGGGTAATCTCGCAGGCCGCTCGCACGCCGCGGGTGAGGAGGTAGTCGTGTAGCATGAGCGCGCATTCGTTGGGGGCGGGGGGACACTTGAACGGCGCCCCGCACACGCCGATCACCGCCTTGCCCTTGGTGAAATTCGGCAGAATGTCGCGCAGCCGCTCCGCTCCCGGCACCGAATAAAACTCGTTGGTCCCGGCGAGCCCTGGCGTCGCATCGAAATCATACTCCGCGCCCAGGCCGACAACGAGGAAATCGGCGTCGAACACGCCGTCGTCCGTGACGACCCGGCGCTTGACCGGATCGATCGCCGTGACGTTGCGCTTGATAAGACGCACGCCCGGCTTGGCGTAAGCGCTGTAGGGCATGCGAACGGCTTCGACCGTCTGATGACCGAACATCACGTCAAGTTTCGAGAAGCCGAAAATGAAACTGTCGCTCTTGTCGATCAATGTCACATCGATGCTGTCGCCGAGCGCCTCCGACAGCAGCGTGGTCAACTCCAGACCGCCAAAGCCCGCGCCAAGGACGAGGATGCGCGGCTTGCTCGCTGTGCTCATCGGGGAGTTCCCACTCAAAAGGCGGCGCAGAGCGGCGATTGACCGCCAGTCGTCCGGCATTGTACCCATTGCCCGCGTCCTACGCTAATGGCGGAGTCGAGGCCAAAACGGCGGCGGTGTCGCTAACGTTGCGTGGGTGACAGGCAGATCGCGGACAGGCCCGCCGCGCCGCGGTCCGTCGTAAGCGGTTGAAACCAAAGCGCGAAGCGGACCTTTCACGTCAAAATTTCGTCCCATTCTCGCTTTTCTCTCCGCGCCGTCGGCGGCCGAGGGCGCGTCGAAGCAATGATTGCAAATAGGGAGGCGCGGCATGCGCTTTAGCGTGCTGGTTGGTTTGGTCTTGAGCCTGGTCTCGGTCGGCTCGCTCGCCAAGGACGCGAGCCCCGACAGCGTCAAGGGTCTGTACCTGACGACCGATTTCCCCGCCTTGACGATCCATGCCGGCGAGGAAGCGAGCCTTCCGCTCACCATCTACAACTACGGCCTGCCGCCTCAGCGCACCGCGCTGACCATCGCCGACACGCCGCCGGGCTGGAAGGCGGAGATCGACGGGGCTGGCAAGCCGGTCGCCGCCGCCTTCGTCGATTATGACGGCAAGGCGAGCCTCACGCTCAAGCTGACGATCCCCGAGGACGAGAAGCCGGGCGCCTATCAGATCACCATCAACGCCGAGGGCGATGGGGCGAAGTCGTCGCTGCCGATCGCGATCGCGCTCACGCCGCCGCTCGCCGCCAAGCTGACCGCGACGCCGAAATTCCCGGTGCTGAGCGGCAACGCCAGGACCAGCTTCGACTTCGCCGTGACGGTGAAGAACGAAGGCGCGAACGACATGACGATCGCGCTCAAGACGACGGCGCCCGACGGCTACTCGACCAGTTACAAGGAGCAATACGGCACGCAGGACATCACCAGCCTGCTGATCAAGGCGGGCGAGAGCAAGGACCTCACCGTCTCGGTCAAGCCTTCGCCCGACGCGCCCTCGGGCGAGGTCCCGGTGACCTTCGAGGCGATCGGCGACAAGGTCAGCGCCAGCGCCGAGTTGAAGCTCGACATCGGCGGCCTGCCGGCGATCTCGGTCAGCGGCCCCGACGATCGGCTGAGCGGCGAAGCTTATGCGGGCGAAGAACGCTCGATCCCGCTGATCGTCAGCAATGTCGGCTCGGCCCCGGCGGCCGGCGTCCGGCTCAGCTCCACGCCGCCGGAGGGCTGGAAGGTCACGTTCGATCCCGCGGCGCTGCCGCCCATTCCGGTCGGCGGTCAGGAGAAGGTCAACGCGCTGCTGACGCCCGGCGCCAAGGCGATCGCCGGCGACTATCTGCTGACCGTCAGCGCCAATGGCGAAGGCGTCTCGCAGGCCGTCTCCTATCGCGTCACCGTGCTGACCTCGACGCTTTGGGGCGTCGCCGGCATCGGCGTCATCCTCGCCGCGCTGCTGGTACTGGTTGGCGCGGTCGGCAGGTTTGGCCGGCGATGAGCGAGCCCGTCATCCGCGCCGAAGCGCTGACCAAGCGCTATGGCGCGGCGCTTGCCGTCGATCGTCTCGACCTAACGATCGAAAGAGGCGAAGTGTTCGGCCTGCTCGGGCCGAACGGCGCCGGCAAGACCACCACCATTCTGATGCTGCTTGGCCTGACCGAGCCGAGTTCGGGTCGCGCCAGCGTCGCCGGCTTCGATCCGCTGCGTCAACCGCTCGAAGTGAAGCGGCGGGTCGGCTACATGCCCGACTCGGTCGGCTTCTACGACAACCTGACTGGTTTGGCGAACCTCCGCTACAGCGCGGCGCTGTGCGGCATGAAGCGCGCCGAGGCGGATGCGCGGATCGATGCGGCGTTGGCGCGCGTGCGGCTTACCGAGGCCGGCCGCAAGCCGGTGCGCGCCTATTCGCGCGGCATGCGCCAGCGCCTGGCGATCGCCGAGATCCTGATGAAAGGCGCTTCGATCGCCATCCTCGATGAGCCGACCGGCGGCCTCGATCCGCAGTCGACGCGCGAGTTCCTCGATCTGATCCGCTCGCTCAAGCACGAGGGGATGACGATCCTGCTTTCTTCGCATCTGCTCGAACTCGTCCAGTCGGTCTGCGACCGCGTCGCGCTGTTCCATCGCGGCCGCATCGGCCTCGAGGGACGCGTCGAGGACTTGCTGCGCAGCGTGCTCGGCGGTTCGCACATCATCACCATCGAAGCGCGCGGCGAGGGGCTAAAGGGCGCCATCGAACGCGCCCACGGCGTCACGCGCGTCGTCGAGGCGCCGGGCGGTTTCTTGGTCGACGCGAGCGAGGACGCGCGCGCCGCGGTGGCGCGGGCGATCGTCGAAGCGGGCGGCGCCTTGACCCGGCTCGATGCCGGCCACGCCAGTCTCGATGAAGTCTACCGACGCTATTTCGAGGGAGCGCGCGATGCGGCGTGAGGGCTATGCGCTCGCCGGGGCGGGCGTCGTCATGATGAAGGAGCTCGCCGACAACCTCTCTAGCGTGCGCATGCGGATGCTCGAGGTGCTGGTGTTCGTCGCTGGCGCCGGGGCGGTCTATGCAACGATCGGCGAGGTGCGCAGCGCCGTCAGCGAGGACCCGTTCGTGTTCCTGCGCATCTTCACCATCGCCAAGGCGCCGCTGCCCTCGTTCGTCGCCTTTCTCGGCTTCCTGATTCCCATCGTCGCCATTGCGCTTGGCTTCGACAGCGTCAACAGCGAGTTCAACCGCCGCACGATGAGCCGCCTGCTGGCGCAGCCGATCTATCGCGACGCGCTGTTGTTCGGGAAATTCCTCGCCGGCCTCGCGACCCTGGGTGTGATGCTGACGGCGCTCTGGTTGTTCGTCATCGGCCTTGGCGTATTGCTGCTCGGCCTGCCGCCGAGCGGCGAAGAGACGCTGCGCGCCTTCGCCTTTCTACTGATTGCGGTCGCTTATGGCGGCGTGTGGCTGGCGCTCGCCTTGCTGTGCTCGGTCGCGTTCCGCTCCGCCGCGACGGCGGCGCTCGCCGCGCTGTCGGTCTGGCTGCTGTTCGCCTTCTTTTGGACGATGCTGGTGTCGCTGATCGCGCCGATGATCGCGCCGCCCGACGCCGAGAGCGCCGCGTCGCTGCTGCACGCCGCCCATGTGATCGAAGGCCTGTCGCGCCTGTCGCCCAACACCCTGTTCGGCGAGACGGCGCTCGCCGTGCTCGATCCGACGACACGCTCTCTGGGCGCCATCCTGTCCTCGCAGTTGGAGGGGGCGATCTCGGCGCCGCTGCCCTTCGTCCAGAGCCTGACGCTGATCTGGCCGCAAGTGACCGGCCTGATCGCCAGCTTCCTCGGCCTGTTCACGATCGCCTACATCGCGTTCCAGCGGCAGGAAGTGCGCGCCTGAAGGGCGTCGCTCAGGTGGTCCAGGCGGGCGCCGGCGCGGTCGGTGCATTTTCCTTTGCCCGGGTCGCCTCGATCGCGGTGCGTGCGGCGCGCAGCATCTCGATGACGCCGCGCTGTGCGACGGCGGACATTTCGAGCGGGGCGGCGCGGCGTACGCCGTCAGCGAGCGGCGGCCCGTAGGTGCGCATCGCCCGCTTCAACCGCTCGCGCTGCAGCTTCAGCGTCTCTTCATCGACCGCGTCGATTTTCGACAGCACAACGATCTCCGACTTGTCTGCGAGGCCGCCCCCGTATGCGTCAAGCTCGCCGCGGATCACCCGGTAGGCGGCGCCAGCATGCTCGCCGGTCACATCGACGAGATGGATCAGCGCGCCGCAACGCTCGACATGGCCGAGAAAACGGTCGCCGAGGCCGACGCCCTCATGCGCGCCTTCGATCAGACCGGGAATGTCGGCGATCACGAATTCGCGGTCGTCGATCCGCGCGACGCCAAGATTGGGATGCAGCGTGGTGAACGGGTAGTCGGCGATCTTGGGCCGCGCGGCGGAGACGGCGGCGAGCAATGTCGATTTGCCGGCGTTGGGCAGGCCGACGAGGCCAGCGTCGGCGATCAGCTTCAACCGTAGGATCAGGGTGCGCTCGATGCCCGGAATGCCGGGATTGGCGCGGCGCGGGGCGCGATTGGTCGAAGTGGCGAAATGCGCGTTGCCGAACCCGCCGTTGCCGCCCTTGGCGATCACCACCCGTTCGCCCGCCTGCTTGAGATCGGCGAGCAATGTGTCGCTGTCCTGATCGAAGACCTGCGTGCCCTCGGGCACTTTCAGCACGGCGTCGTCGCCGCGGCCGCCGGCGCGGTTCTTGCCCATGCCGTGCATGCCGATCTTGGCCTTGAAGTGCTGCTGGAAGCGGAAGTCGATCAGCGTGTTGAGGCCGTCGGCGCATTCGACCACAACGTCGCCGCCGCGCCCGCCGTCGCCGCCATCGGGCCCACCGAACTCGATGAACTTTTCGCGTCGGAACGAAACGCAGCCCGCGCCGCCGTCGCCCGAGCGCACGTAGACGCGCGCCTGATCAAGGAACTTCATGAGCGTTTTCCTGAACCGGCTGCGCATCGCGCGCCGGCGCGGCGCGCGCACCACGCGGCGCGCGCAAAGCTGAAACGATCGTTGGGCACGAGGCCGCCGCGCGCGGGCGCGCCTTCGAGTCCTGAGCCAGTGAACGCGAAACCCGCTTTCTCCAGCACACGCCGCGAGGAGGGGTTGTCGACATGCGTCGAGGCGACGATCGCGATCGCCTCGGTGAGGCCAAAGCCGACCTCGACCATCGCTTCGACCGCCTCGCTCGCCAGGCCCTTGCCCCAGGCTTCCGGCGCGAGCGCATAGCCCAGCGTCAGCCGGCCCTGCGCGCGGCCTTCGAGGCTGATCGCGCCGATTGCTTCGCGCATGTCGCGGATGGGCGTGAGCACCAACGTCAGATCGCGCCCCGAAGCGTTGCCTTCGCGCGCGGCGAAGATGAAGCGCTCGGCGGAACCTGGCGGATAGGGGTGAGGGATGCGCGCCGTGTGCTGGGCCACTTCCTGACGGCTGCAATAGCGCTCGATCGCGCCCGCGTCAGCGGCGCGCGGCCAACGCAGCCACAGCCTGGGCGTCTCCAGGCGGAAGACATCGTCTCGGGCAAGATCGGGGAACATTGTCACTCCGGACCACCGAGGGGCTCGCCGCAGCGGGCCCCAAAACGACGAAGGGAACGCGGCGATCCGCATCCCCTTCATAAGCGCGTTGGCTTACCGGACTTGCGGGAAGGTTTTTGGCCTTCCTGTTCTCGGGGGGAGCCTCGAGATCGTCCGCGGGGGCTTTTCGCCTCGGCGGGGATCTCGTCTCTCCCCGCCGACTATTCGGCCGCTTTGTGCGCGACCACCGTTACGTATTGACGACCCTTGTCTTTACACTCGAAGGCGACAGCGCCGGGGGCGGTGGCGAAGAGCGTATGGTCGACGCCCATGCCAACATTACGACCGGGGTGGAACTTGGTTCCGCGCTGGCGAACGATAATGTTGCCCGGGATGACCTGCTCGCCGCCGAACTTCTTGACGCCTAGACGACGCCCGTCCGAATCACGGCCGTTGCGCGACGAGCCGCCCGCCTTCTTATGAGCCATTTCACCCGCTCCAAACCTTACGCGGCGCGCGAAGCGCTGAGTGGCCGCGTCTATAATGCAAATGAGGCGCCAAGGAAAGTCTCGGCGCCGCGACGAAAGGACGCCTTACGCGGGCAGGATCTCAGTGATCTTGACGATCGTCAGATCCTGCTTGTGGCCGCGCTTGCGACGCGAATTCTTGCGGCGGCGCTTCTTGAAGGCGATCACCTTCGGGCCGCGCTCGTGCTCGACGATCTCGCCCAGCACCCGGGCGCCGGCGATGTTGGGCGCGCCGACGTGATTGGTCTCGCCATCGAACAACGCCAGAACGTCGTCGAACGTCACTTTCGAGCCGGTCTCGCCGTCGAGCGACATGACCGTAATCGTATTCTCGGCGGCGACCTTGTACTGCTTGCCGCCGGTGCGAATGACTGCGAACATCGTTTTTCTCCGTGTTCAACCCGGCTCAACGCAGTCACCCGCGCGGCCGGCTTTTTGGCAGTTTGCGAACCTGCTGATTTCACGCCCACTCCACCGCCGCAGCGGCAAAGCAAAAGCGCGGCTGGTGAGAGCCGCGCCCGAGCGGGGGTCGTATAGGCGCGAGCCCACGCGAAGTCAATCGAGAACGCCGCCAAACGTCGCGCCTTAGGCGCCAGGGTCGCCGTAGATGACGAGGGGCAGCGGCCGGCGGGGCCCGGCGGGCCGAGCGATCTCGATCAGCCTTGGCCCATCCACCCAATAGGAGTGCGCGTCGGTGGCCGGGGCCACGCTGACGGTGACGGAGACCGGCGCGACAAAGATCGAGGAACCCACCATCTCGGGTTGGGCGCCGCTCGCCGAATAGTCGGGGTAGACGCCGCCGACGGCGAGCCCGGGAAAACGATCGCCGCGGCGCCAGGCTTCGTGCTGGAACATATGGAACTCCCCGCCATGCCGGGGCGCGGCGGCGGGCATCATCCGAAACGCATGCGGGGCGGGAGCGGCGAGGGCCGAAACGGCGGACGCGGCGAGGGCGGTCAAAGCGACAACAGCTCTTGAAACGGTCATGGGGTGTCTCTTCGCGGGCTGGCCTCCCGCGCCGAGATTAACCCTTTCTTAACGCTGCGGGAAGGGGGCGCAGCGAGCCGCTCACTCCGCCTTCTTGAGTTCCTTGAGCTTGCCGAACACCGAGGCGACGTCGATCTTCTCTTCGCTCGACTTCTTGGGCGTCGGCGCGCCGAAGACTTCGGCCTGGGTGGTCGGGGTCGGCCTGGCGGTCGTCACCTCGGCGGGGACGAGCGTCTGGGTGCGGTCTTCCTCGACCCTCGGCTTATCCTTGGCGGCGCGGTTGACCTCGAAATCAAGGTCGATCTGCGAGCACAGGCCGAGCGTCACCGGGTCCATCGGCTGCAAATTGGCCGAGTTCCAGTGCTGGCGCTCGCGGATCGCCTCCAGCGTGTGCTTGGTGGTGCCAACGAGCCGCATGATCTGCGCGTCTTTCAGCTCGCCGTGGTTGCGCAGCAGCCAGAGGATGGCGTTGGGCCGGTCCTGGCGGCGCGATAGCGGAGTGTAGCGCGCGCCGCGCGGCTTCTTGAACTCGGGCACCCGCGTCTTGGTCGGCGCGATCGTCAGACGATGCTGGGGGTCCTTCTCGGCGAGGGCGATCTCCTCGCGCGAGAGCTGGCCGGTCGAGATCGGGTCGTAACCCTTGATGCCGGTGGCGACCTCGCCATCGGCGATGCCCTTCACCTCGAGCGGGTGCAGTTTACAGAACTCGGCGATCTGGTCGAACGACAGCGACGTGTTCTCGACCAGCCAGACGGCGGTGGCCTTGGGCATCAACGGCGCTTCGGTCATGGCGGGTAGGCTCCTTGAATTGGCTCGGCGCGCGCCGCCGCCCTCTGCGAGGGGCGAGGCGTCGCCTCAAATCGGCGATCTCGAGGGGATGCGCTTCTTATAGGCGCCGGCCCTGCGAAATGCAATCGAATGGGCGGTTTTTTGTCGCCGCGACCCTGGCGCCGGGCGGCGTTTCGACTACCTTGGGGGCGATCCTCTTTAGAAAGGGAAACTGCAATGACCGCCAAGTCTCTCCTCCCCGCCGCCGCCGCCGCGCTGGCCCTCGGGCTCATTGTCGCTCCCATCGGCGAGGCGCAGGCCGCCGGTTGCCTAAGGGGCGCCGTGGTCGGCGGCGTCGCCGGCCATTACGCGGGCCATCACTTTATCGCCGGCGCGATCGGCGGCTGCATCGTTGGCCATCACATCGCCGCGGTGAACGCGGAAAAGCTCAAAGAGCAGCAGTTGCACCCGACGCCGGTCGCGACGCCGATGGCGGCCCCGATGGCGACGCCCGCCCCGACCCCGACCAAGACCTACTAGGCCCAGTTCAGGCCTTGTTGTTGAGCGATCGCTCAGCGCTCGGGTCGAGCGGCCAGCGTGGATAGGCGGGCGCCGAGAGGTCGTCGGCAAGGCCGCGGCTGAGCCGCTCGATGCCCGCCCAGGCGATCATCGCCCCATTGTCGGTGCAAAGTCGGGCCGGGGGGGCGATTAACGGCAGCCCCGCCTGGGCGCAAAAGCGCGCCATCGCCTCGCGGATCGCGCCATTGGCGGCCACACCGCCGGCGACGACTATCCCTTGCGCGGCGCCGATCCGCTCGCGAAACAGCCTGAGGCCGACCCGCATGCGGTCGTCGATCACGTCGACGATCGCCGCCTGAAAGGAAGCGCAGAGGTCGGCGACGTCGCGCGGCTTTAACGGCGCGATCGCCTGCGCGGCGAGCCGCGTCGCGGTCTTGAGCCCGGAGAGCGAGAAGTCGGCGGTTGGCCGGCCAAGCAACGGGCGCGGCAGCGCGAAGCGGGTCGGATCGCCATCCCGCGCCGCCGCCTCGACCGCCGGGCCGCCCGGGTAGGGCAGGCCGAGCAGCTTGGCGGTCTTGTCGAAGGCTTCGCCGATCGCGTCGTCCATCGTCGCGCCGAGCCGGAGATAGTCGCCGACGCCTTTGACCGCCAAGATCTGAGTATGGCCGCCCGAAGCCAGCAGCAGCAGGTAGGGAAACGACAGGCCGCCGCCGAGCCGAGCGACCAGCGCGTGAGCCTCGAGATGGTTGATGGCGAGGAACGGCTTGCCGGTCGCCAGCGCCAGGCCCTTGCCGGTCATCAAGCCGACCAGCACGCCGCCGATCAGCCCGGGCCCGGCCGCCGCGGCGACGCCGTCGAGCGCGCCCGCCTTGAGGCCGGCGGTGGCGAGCGCGCGTTTGACCAGCCCGTCGACGATCTCGATATGGGCGCGCGCTGCGATCTCCGGCACCACGCCGCCATAGGGCGAGTGGGCGGCGATCTGGCTCATCACCTCGTCGGCAAGAATCTCGCCCGATCCGTCGGCGCGCAGCCGCACCACCGCCGCAGCGGTCTCGTCGCACGTGGTCTCGATCCCCAGGACCCGCATTCGGCGCTGTCTATACGCTTGGCGCGAGCCTGCCCAGAGCCTAATGAGCAAGCGAAGGCGGGAGGGCCCGCGCGGGAGAGGCCGTTGGGGAAGCGAATCGCGCTGATGCGGGCGCGCGACGAGGCCGAGGCCAGCGTGGAAAAGCTCGCCGCGCATGGTTTTGCGTTCGCGCTCGCGCCGGTGATCGAGATTCGCGCGCTGCCCGCGCCCCCGCCGCCCGGCGCGTTCGACGCGCTGATCGCCACCAGCCCGCGCGCGATTGTCGCGCTCGGCGACGCCGATCGCGCCCGGCTTGCGGGCTTGCCGCTCTACGTAGTGGGCGCGCGCGCGGCGCAGGCGGCGCGGGAGGCGAAATTGGCGCTGGCGGCCGAGCCGGCCCGCGACGCGGCGGCGCTGGCCGAGCGGCTGATCGCGTCGCTCGCCCCGGGCGCGCGCCTGCTCTATCTCGCTGGCCGCGACCGCAAGCCCGGGCTCGAAGCGGCGCTCGTCGCCGCCGGCCATCGCATCGCCACGCTCGCGCTCTATGTCGCGCAGGCGCGCGAGGCATGGAGCGCCGGCGAAGCCGAGGCTGTCGCGGGCTGTGACGCGGCGCTGCATTACTCGCGTCGTTCTGCCGCGCTCGCCGTGGCGCTGGCCGAGCGGGCGGGCGTCGCTGATCCGTTTCGGGCGATGACGCATGTCTGTCTTTCCGCCGCCGTCGCCGCGCCGCTCGTTCTCTTTGGCGCGCGCCGGATCGTCTCAGCCGACGCGCCCAACGAAGCGCGATTGATCGCGGCG
The DNA here is from genome assembly GCA_963835215.1 of uncultured Alphaproteobacteria bacterium. GTDB lineage: Bacteria > Pseudomonadota > Alphaproteobacteria > Rhizobiales > Beijerinckiaceae > Roseiarcus. The sequence goes on from CAWIES010000002.1 coordinate 1,080,075, forward strand.
CTGGAGCAGGCGTTCGCCGCGCCAACGGGGAGCTGAGCGGGGCGGTTTCCATCCCGCGGCGGCGCGCCTATAGAATGGGTTGGAGCGAGATCGAGAGCGCCAAGACCGAGCGCCCAAAGACCGAAAGCCAATGGCCAAAAAGCCAACCTTCACGCCCGAGCCGGAAATCAGCGAGCCGCCGCCGGTCGCCCCAGTGCGTCCGGCCAAGCCCGATCCCGGCGTGATCGAAGGCGAAGCCACCGAGATCCGCGACGAAACGGAAGTCAGCGAAGATGTGGCCGAGCCGCCGCCGGCCCAAGCGACGGACGACATGCCGCCGATTGGCGCTTTTCCCGCACGCGTTGTTCCCGTGGCGGCGATCGCCGGCGGGCTCGGCGCGCTGATCGGCGCGACAATCGCGCTCGCCGCAGCTTGGCTCGCCGATCCGCGCGCCGCCGCGCTCGATCGGTCGCAGGCTAGCCTCGCCGACCTCCAACACAACGTTGAGACGCAATCGAGCGTCGTCGCGGCGCTCGATCAGCGACTGACCGCGCTCGAGAAAGGCGCCGGCGGCCTCGCCAAAGCGGATGCGCTCGATACGCTCGCGGGCCGCGTCGGCGCGCTCGAAACAACGAACGCGGGCGACGCCGCCAAGGGCGCGCTCGAAGAAGCGCGCGCCGCCCGCGCCGACGCGGCTAAGGCGCTCGATCTTGCCGGGCGCGCGCCGCCCCCCGCCGCCGTCAATGCGGACAACGATGCGGACGCGCTGACCCCACGAACTCGATGCGCTCGAGGCGCGGCTCGCCAAGCTCGAAGGCGCTGCAACCGCCTCCAAGACCGACGCGCCCAAGACCGACGCTCGCCTCGCGCCGGGGGAGGGCGCCGCGCCGAGCAACGCCTCCGCCATCGCCGTGCTCGCCTTGTCGCTCGACGAGCGTTTCGCCGCCGGCGCGCCGTTTGCCGCCGAGCTGGCGGCGCTGGCCAAGCGCGGCGTCGGCGCCGATGCGCTTGCGGCGCTCAAGCCCTTCGCCGATTCCGGCGCGCCGACCACCGCTGCGATCGCCGCGAGCTGGGCCAATTTCGCGCCGCGAATCGCGGCCGCCGCCGAGCCGCCGGCGGCGAGCGGCTGGGACCGGCTTCTCGATCACATGCGCGCGCTAGTGCGCATCCGCCGCGTTGGCGCGGCGGCGGACGATGACGCCGATTCACGCGTGGCGGCGATCGGCTCGGCGCTGGCGCACGGCAACCTCGCCAGCGCGCTCGATATCTTCGCCCTATTGCCCGACGCCGCGCGCGCCGCCGGCGCCGATTGGGTGAAGGGCGCATCGGCGCGCCAGAGCGCTGCGGGCGCCGCTGCGGCCTTGCGGGCTGACGCGCTTAGCCGGCTGACGGCCGGGAGTGATTGAGCGGATGCGCTCGGGGATTGTTTACGCCTGACGCGCTAGGGGACATGTTGCGCCCTGGCGGCGAAGCGGAGTGGCCATGACTCGCTTGTTGCTTTTTCTCGCTCTGCTGGCGCTGGCCGCCTTCGGGCTGAGCTTGCTGGCCGAGAATCCCGGCGACGTCGCGTTGACCGTCGGCGGCGTCGAATACCAAGTCTCGCTGATGGTGGGCCTTTGCATCATCGTTGGCCTTGCTATCCTGATCGCGCTCGCCTGGGCGGTTATCCGGTTCGTATTTCGTTTGCCTTCGCTGGTCTCGCTCGCCGCCAAGGCGCGCCGGCGCGAGAAGGGCTATGCGGCGCTCACCGGCGGCATGGTGGCGATCGGGTCGGGCGACGCGCGCGCCGCGAGCCGCCTCGCCGCCGAGGCGCGCAAACATCTTGGCGACGAACCGCTGACCAAGCTGCTGCGCGCGCAGGCGGCGCAGCTCTCTGGCGACCGCGCCGCCGCCGCGACCGCGTTTCGCGACATGCTCGAGCACGCGCCAACTCATGCGCTCGGCCTGCGTGGCTTGCATATCGAAGCGCGCCGCAGCGGCGACCACCAAGGCGCGCTCGAATACGCCAAGCGCGCCCACCAGCACGCGGCCCTGCCATGGGCGGCGCAGGCCGTGCTCGACGATCGCGCCCGGAGCGGCGACTGGGCCGGCGCCCTGGCGATCGTCGAATCGAACGCGTCCGCGCGGCTGATCGACAAGCCGACCGCCGCGCGCTGGCGCGCCGTGTTGAAGACGGCGTTGGCGCAAGAGGCGGCCGAACGCGACGCCAAAAGCGCGCTGGCGCTGGCGCAGGAGGCGCTGTCGCTCGCGCCCGGCCTGATCCCCGCTGCGGCGCTCAGCGGCCGGCTGCTCGGCGCCAATGGCGATCTGCGCCGCGCCGGCAAGGTCATCGAAGCGGCGTGGCGGCGCATGCCCCACCCCGATCTCGCCGCCGCCTATCTGCGGCTGCGGCGCGGCGATTCGGCCGCCGACCGCCTCGCGCGCGCCAAGGCGCTCGCTCGCCTTGCGCCCACCGACATGGAAAGCCTGCTGATCGTTGGGCGCGCCGCGCTGGAAGCGCGCGACTTCGTCGCGGCGCGGGCGGCGATCGCGCCGCTCATCGCGGATGACGCGCCGGGCGGACGTCCGAGCGCGCGCGTCTGCCTGCTGATGGCCGACATCGAAACCGCCGACGGCGCGGAAGGGGCGGCGCGCGAATGGCTCGCGAGAGCGGCGCGCGCGCCCCGCGACAAGGCCTGGATCGCCGACGGGCTCATCAGCGATCGCTGGGCGCCCGCCGCGCCATCGGGCGCGCTCGACGCTTTCGTGTGGCGCTCGCCCGAAGCACGCCTGAGCGCGCCCGAGCCCGTACCCCCCGCACCAGCGCCAGCGCCGCCGGTCGGGGCGCAGAAATCGCTCGCCGCGCCTGAGCCCGATCCTCCCGCGCCTCCGCCGGCGCCGCCTTCGCCACCCGCTGCGCCTGTCGCCGCCAGCGCGTCGCAGCCGCGGCCCGCTGCTCAAGTCGTCATGGCGCCCACCAGCGCGCCCGACGATCCGGGGCCCGAGGCGCAAGGCGAGGGGCGAAACGGGTTCCGTCTTTTCGCCCGCGACTGAGCGTGCGCCGCGTGTTCTTGCCAAGCTCCGGCGATGTGGCTAAGAAACGGCCGGTTGCCGGGGTGAGCCCCGCGCTTTGCCTTAGCGTTCAGCCGCCTTAGCTCAGTCTGGTAGAGCACCTCATTCGTAATGAGGGGGTCGGGGGTTCGAATCCCTCAGGCGGCACCATTCCACCGCAACACGCCGAAACCGTCGATGCGGCGCGCCGGGTCGTGCGCGCGGCGACGCGTTTGGGCCGAGGCCTCGCTGCGATTGGCCCCGATTTTAAGACTTCTTTTGAATGACGATGGCGATCGACGTCGAGACGAATGGGCCGAGGATCAGTCTGATGTGCGGGTCGGCGGTGTAGGGCGGCACGTCGACGAACAGATCGATCGGCTCGGAGAGAACATCGAAACAGACGTCGGCGACGTGATGGCCGTCCGCCCGCAACCCCCGCACCAGCTCTTCGATGTCTTTTCGGCGGTAGAGCACCAGCGTCGGATTGTCGTCGATCGTCAGGTCGTTGGAGGAGACGTTGTATTCGGTCGTGTGAACGGCGACGCCGCCAGGCCGCAGCGTCTCGACCGAGGCGCGAATGAAATCGAGGCCTGCCCGGATCGAGCCGAGATGCTCGAGGCTGCACGCCGACCAGCAGAAGTCGAAGTCGCGCAGTTCAGGATCGACATTGTTCATGTCGCAAATCTGGTGGCTGACGCGCCGGGCGAATTCCTCGCGCAGGCAAAGCCCTTTCTTGTTCAAGTCGGCGAGGCTGCTTGAGTGCTGATTGGTCGCGGCCCATCCGGCCGCCGTCGCGCCCTCCGGCGCCATGTCGGTGGCGACCACCGAGGCGCCGCGCGCGGCGAACACGGCGGGCAGGCTTTCAGTCCCCACCCCGAAGCCAAGCCCGCGCCGCCCTTCCGCAAGCAGGCCGACGGCCTCGAAATGCGCGGCGATAAACACATGCTCCCAGATTTTGCGGTGCATCCGCGGCTTCTCGTCCAGCATTCGCCGCCAGCGGTCGAATTCCGCATGACGAAAATCAACCGCGGTGCAGATCGACGAGCGAAAATACAGCTTGCCGCCGGTCGCCGGGATCGGAGCGTAGTCATCGACCAGCCTGCCGCTCATTGGATGATGCAAGACGTCATGGGAATACCCTAGCCACGCCGGCAGCGAGGTGGGCGGCGGGACGGCGACAGCCGGTGGCGCGCCACGCGGCGGCTTGGGCACGAGATCGTAGTTGTATCGACGCGCAAGGTATTTCAATAATTTTCGCCGCATCCGCGTGGCCCTGTGTCACTGGGACAATTGATCGACCGCATCCCGCGAAACGGCGGTCTCCGGCTTGGAGCGCCCGGGCGTCAGGCCGATGGCGCGCAACAGCTGCGCAGCGGACTCTTGCCACGACAACAGGCGCACGCCACTCGCCGGCCTCGCCGCGCCCGATGCAAGATCGACCAGCCACGAGCGTAGCGGGGCGGCGAGCGAGGCAGCGTCGAGGCCTTCGAAATAGCGCGCCTCGTCGCCGGCCAATTCGCGAAACACCGGCAGATCGCGGCAGAGGAGCGGCCGGTCGTGGTGGATGGCCTCGATCAGCGGCAAGCCGAACCCTTCAGCCTCCGAGGGCACGAGCACCCCGTCGGCAGTCGCATAGAGGCGCGCGAGAACGGCGTCGTCGCAATCCTCGAACCAATGAAGGCGCTTGCCGCGCTCGGGGTGATTGCGCAGACGCTTCATCAATCCGTCGGTGCCATATCCGGGATTACCGACGATCACGTAGTTTGCGTCGACGCCCGCAACCCAGAGGGCTTCAAAGGCTTTCAACGTCTGCTCGTGTCCCTTGCGCGCCCAGACCTGGGAGACGTGCAGGATCGTCTGGCGTCCCGCCAATTCGGGCAAAGGTTCGGCGTGCGAGGGCTCGGCGAAGTCGCCGCCGAGGTGGAACCAGCTCGGCTCGGGAGACATTTTGTCACGACCGAGCCGGCGCAATTCCGATCTGACGTCGTCCGCGACCGCTTGCGAAATGCAGACAAGCCCGTCCCAGTCGCTGATCGCGTCGAACCATCGCTGATGCGCATGCTGCAATCCGGGGTGGAACCAGTCTGGGCGGTGCAGCGGCAGTAGATCGTAGACGACCGCATGCGCCTGGCCGCCGAGTTCCCGGAGCCGTCTGAGCATGGGCTGGCCATCGGCCAACTCATGATTGAGGCCGAGCGCCAGCAAACGATCGCCGACCTGCAATTCGGTTTCCTGGTATTCAAGGTCGGCGCCCACGCTGTTGTCCCGAACGACAGGGTCAAAGTCGCTGGCTCTGACGATGCGCCCCTCGCCGAAAAAAACTCTGACTGGCACGACCTGAACCCCGGGGGGCGGGGAGGCCAGCAAGGCCCGGACGATCTCGCTGGTCACGCGGGCGATGCCGCCTCTCACCTTTGACGCGATTGCCGGGGAAACTTCGATCAACAGACGTGGTGGGCCGACCGGCGGGCGATTGGCGACCATGACCGCAGCAAAATCGCGATCGTAGGCTTCGCCCGCGCCGATGGGCGCGCAAGCGGCGAACGCGCGCGCGAGAGCCGCTGGAGACGCCGCAGCGACATGCGCGTCCTCGATCAGCCGCGTAGTTTCCTCCGCCCATGCGGCGATGTCGGCGTCAAAATCATCCGTGGGCAAGTCGATCGGTTCGGCAATGAAGCCGAGCAGGTTCAGCCGCGCTTCGAGGTCGCTGGCGCCGCTGTCGTCAAGTCGTCGCACGACCACCGCCGGTCCGCAGGCCAGCCACGCCTGCGCGTCGGCGCGGTCGATAACGACGCGCTCATAGCTCGCCGCAAGGCGCGCAAACGTATCGATGCCGAGCAGCGGAACGCCGGTCGTCATAACCTCGATGGCGGCCACGGCCGGCTCGACAAAGAGATCGACCTCATAGGTCTTGGCGAGACGCGCGATGCCCGCGGCGCCTGCGGAGGACAAAGGCCAGTCGGTGAGCCAGGCGAGGCGCGTGCGCTGAAGCGACCATCCCGCCACGGCGCGAAGTCTCGCGCTTGCGCACCCGTTCTTCGTCATGCAGCGCCTCGTAGGCCTCGATCGCCTTGTGGGCGCTGTTCGCCCAGGTGAACAGCTTGGCGCGCTCAGGGCCGTAGGCTTGCAGCTCCGCGCGAAAGGCATCGTCGACGAGTACCTCGTTCATGCGCTCGGCGATCGAGCTCGCGCTCCGCGGATCAAACGTCGCGTCGGCCCGGCCGATCACTTCGGGAAGGCAACTGGTGTTGCTGCAGAGCACCGCCGCTCCGGCCGACATCGCTTCGAGCACCGGCAGACCGAAGCCTTCCATCAGCGATGGGCAGATCGAGAATGCGCAGGCGTGCAACAGGGATACGAGTTCGGCATCTTCGACTCGGCCCAAGAAGCGCACCTCTCTCGCGGTGAGCTGCGCTCGCACCACGGCCTCTTCGATCGGCGCTAAGAACGCAGGGTGCGGAGGCTTTCCAACGATCGCGAGCGGGCGGTCGCGTCGCACCTCGGCAGGCAACATGGCGTAGGCTTCCACCAGCCTTACGACATTCTTGTGAGTATCGAGGCCGCCGTAGTAGAGAATGAAGCCTTCCTGCAAGTCGCGTTCTTGGGCGAGTCTCTTGATACCGTCGGTGGCGCCGCGCGTCGCTGCGAATTTCGGGTCTACGCCAGCGGAAATGTTGACGACGTGGGCGGGGTTCAAACCCAAGAAGTCGATGCCGTCTCGACGTGTGGCTTCCGATATCGCCAGCCAGCGGCGGGCGCGACTCATGTCGCGCAACTTCCCCAGATACCAATCGCGAATCGGGCCGCCCGCGATATAAGTGCCGGGAATGCGCAGCGGCGTCAGATCATAAAGAATCGTGCCGACCGGCGGCTGTCGCCCCAGCAAGCCGATGCTCGTCATGGCGTCGGCGAAGAACCCTTCAAAAATTGCCGACACGTGCACCGCGTCGGAGCCAAGGTTCGCCAGGAAATACTCCCGCGCCAGCTCGGCCGCCCGATTGCGCCATCGCTCCGAGGGTTCCGCCCAGGTTCCGAACTCTGGGGCCTGCCATGCGCGGATGTGCTCGGGCGGCAGAAGGCCGGCGAAGTTCCGGCGCGCCGCGCGAACGCCTTCGGGGTCTCGGCCGTTTAGTGCGAGGATAATCTCGTGCCGCCCGGCGCCTTGCAGCATCGCCTTGGTCAGTCCGAGGGTGTAACGGCCGACGCCGCGCTCATTACTGCCGGTCTGCAAGCTCTGGAGATCGATGACCAGCCTCATCCGAGCGGCCCTGTTCCCGCCGCGCGGCTGCGCGCCGCGGCAAGAGCGTTTCGCGCCTCCTCAACCTGGCTGCGACCGAGAAAATGCCTCGGCGCTGCATTCAGATATTCGTTCGCCACGATCGGGTTGGCGTTCCCCTTCTGGTTCGACGGAACTCCCGCCAGCCAGCGGCGGAACGGCGGCCGCGCGCGACCTTTGGAACTATAGACCCAGCGGCGAAACGGCGGACGCACCTTCCCCCGCGAGGAAAACATCAAACGCCGGATCAGGCGCCTTGGGCGCCCATTGGCGTGAAATGCGATCGCCGTCAGAATGCGTCGCCACGGCAGAAGCCACAGCTGCAACAAGCTTGCCCTCGGGTAATCGCCATCCCTCCTTGCTTTAGACGTCTCAAGTTCCAGCCTGAGGCGGGCAGCGTCGGCCTGAGCGCCATGAAGCGCGGCCAGAACGCGCTGGCCGGCGGGCGAGTGCAGCATTCCCGAGAGAACGTAGTCATCAAAGAAATTTGGCCCTGGCCCGAAATGCCGCTTCAGTTCGGGGCGCTGCACGCTGGTATAGAAGCGGTTGAGGCCGTCGAAATAGACGAATTCATAGCCGAGCCTCAGCAAGCTCGGTTCCCAGTCCTCGTGAGAGGGCTCGGGTGTCATCGGCAAGGTCGCTTCGATGGCGACAATCCATGGACGGACTTCGGAAGGGCGCCATCCATCGATGATCTGCTTTTCGAATCCTTCCGCGTCGATCTTCAGCCAATGAATTGCCCGGTGCTGGTAGCGATCGAGAAGGTCCGAAGTCTTTAGACATCGCGTCTCGCGGCGAACCGCCTGGTAACCGGCGGCCGCAGCCTTGACTGCGGCCGCCTCATCGGCGGTGCTCAGTCCAGTGTCGGGGATCTCAAAAAACGGGATGACGCCCGTCTTCTCGCCGACCGCCAGCTCGAGCACCGTCTCGTCGCTCCGCGCCGCCCGAAGTTTGGCGGCGTAGACGCCGTTCGGCTCGACGTGAACGCCGCGCCAGCCGAGTTCATAGAACCCGAGGCTTACCGAATCGATGACCGGGTCCTGCGCTCCGATGTCGATATAAAACCCGTTCTCGATCGATTTGAGCGCCCGATGGAGGATCACGTCCTCGAAGTTCTGCGCGTAGGAGACGAACACTTGCGGCCTCATCTTCTATGTGCGTTTGCACGCGCCTGGGTTCGCCGCGACGCGCTTTGCATAGCCCATGCCGCCCGACAAAACCGTTCCGATAAACAGAACACGTGCTATGCTCATTCGTCCGTCGTTCGTGCGTCGCCCTGCCTCGCTCTCGTCCCCCGCTCGCCGAAAGCCGCCGGTGGCCCTTGACGGCGGCGAAGCCTTTGACGGCGCGGAAGACTCTCCACCTTCGTCAAGCGCCGGGCTTGACAGAACTTGACGCAACTTGACGCGCTCCTTGACGGCGTCAATCCGGGCGCCTGCGATACGGTGGCGACTATCGTCGAGAACGTCGCCGATCGTCACCATGAAATCGCGTTTGGGCGCCCATTCCAGTTGTCTGCGAATCCGGCCCGCGTCGCCGACCACCACCGGCAGTTCGTTGGGTCGATCTCGCGCCGGATCGCGCTCGACGGCGATCTTCGTGGCGCTGAGCGAGAGCAGCCGATTCAGGATTTCGGAAATCGGCAGAGCGACGCCCGAAGCAATGTTGAAGATCTCCCCCGAGACGAGGCGATGGCTGTTGCGAACGGCCAGCGCGTAGGCCTTCGTAACGTCGGCGACGTCGAGAAAATCCCTTTTTGCCTCGACGTTGCCAACGCGCATCACCGGCGCCGCGAGGCCGGCTTCGATGCGCGCGATCTGCATCGCGAAAGAGGCGACGACGAAGTCTTCGGATTGCCCGCGCCCGGCGTGGTTGAAGGGGCGCAAGCGAACGCATTTCAATCCGCGCCGGACCAAGACGCCAAGCGCGAGGTCGCCGGCGGCTTTGCTGGCCGAATATTCGTCGAGCGGCGCGAGCAGCGTGTCCTCGTCCATCGGCTGGCCGGATTTGGCGCTGGCGCCGTAGACCAAGCCGGAACTGACGTGAAACATCCAGCAATCGGGGGCCTCGGCCAAGATCGCTTCGGCGAGGCTGCGACTTCCGCGCAGATGTACGTCCCATGCCGCATCGGGCGCCGCCGCCGCGGCGGCGGGCGCAGCGATCCCCGCGAGATTGACGATGTCGGTCGGGCGCCATCTCGCCAGCGCCGCCCGCGTCGCCTCGGCGTCGCAAATGTCGAGCGGCTCAAGCCAGCCGAGCGTCGGATGGGCGAGCCCGGTCAATGTCGTCGCAATGATGCTGGCGCCTTCGCCGCACGTGCGTTGAAGGGCTTGCATCAGGTGCGGGCCGACGAACCCGCCGGCGCCCGTGACCAGGATGCGCTTGGCGGCCTCGTGCACTGTCACCGCGCCCCGCCCTTTTCGAGTCGCGCGATGTCGGCGTCGACCATCTCCGCCGCGAGCTGCTCCAACGTCGTTTGGGAGGACCACCCGAGAATCTTTTTGGCTTTCGAGGCGTCGCCCTGAAGAACGTCGACTTCCGCCGGCCGATACAGGCCCGCGTCGCTCTTGACGTGATCGTCCATTTTCAGACCGACGTGGGCGAAGGCGAGCGCGCAGAACTCGCGCACCGACGCCGTGCGCCCGGTCGCAATCACGTAGTCGTCCGGCTTGTCCTGCTGCAGCATCAGCCAGGTCGCGCGCACATAATCGCGCGCATGCCCCCAATCGCGCTTGGCGTCGAGATTGCCGAGCACCAGGTGGTCCTGGAGACCGGCGCGGATGCGCGCGACGCCGTCGGTGATTTTGCGCGTCACAAACTCGATGCCGCGCAGCGGCGACTCGTGATTGAAGAGGATGCCGCTCGAAGCGTGCAGGCCGAAGCTCTCGCGATAGTTGATCGTCATCCAATGCGCGTAGAGTTTCGCCGCCGCGTAGGGCGAGCGCGGATAGAAGGGCGTTGTTTCCGACTGAACCGGCTCGCGCACCAATCCAAACATCTCGGACGACGAAGCCTGATAGAAGCGCACTTCGGGACAAACGATACGGATCGCTTCCAGCACGTTCACCGCGCCGAGCCCAGTCACCGCGCCGGTCAGGATCGGCTGCTGCCAGGACGACTTGACGAAGGATTGGGCGGCGAGATTGTAGACTTCGCTCGGACGAACGCGCTCAAGAATTCGGATCAGGCTCGAGAGGTCGGTCAGATTGCCGTCGTGAAGCTGGATCTTCCCCGCGACGCCGATCCATCGCAGACGTTCGTCGATGATGTCGGATGAGGCGCTGCGGCGCAGGAGGCCGTGGACCTCATAGCCCTGCTCCAACAGGAACTTCGACAGGTACGCGCCATCCTGCCCGGTGATGCCCGTCAGAAACGCCCGTTTCTCGCCCATCAAGCACGCCCCGTCGCCAGTTCTACAAATTCAACTGATTTTAAGCCCCGGCAGTCGGTCGAAGCATATTGGGCGCATGGTTAGGCCGTCCGTCCGGCGTATTCAACATTCCCGTTGCGCGCGCATCCGCCCTCGGCGCCGGCTCCCGTCGACCGGCCAGAAATCGCGCAGCTTGCAGCGGCTCGGCCCATTCGAACGCGCCCTCTGGGTAGTGGCCGGCCCAGTCGCGATAGGGCGTCATGCGGGCGGGGACGCCGACGTAATTGGGGAACTGCGGCCCGTATTCGGCATTCGCCGACCAGTGCGTCGCCACCACCCGCTTTCCCAGCAGCAGGGCCTCGTAAATGCTGAGACCGAAACCCTCCGAGCGGTGCAGCGAAAGGTAGAGATCGCACGCCCGATGCAGCGCCGCGATCTCGTCGCCGGTCAGCTCCTCGCTCAGGAGGAGGATGTTGCCGGCCCCGCCGATCAACTCGCGCAGTTCGTCGAGCACGCGCGAGGTGCGCTTGCCAACCCGCAGCTTCATCACCAGCACCGCGTGCGGGTCGTCGCCGAAGGCTTGGCGCCAGGCGCGCACATGCGCCCAGGGATTCTTGCGCTCCGGGCAGGAGCGAATGTCCATGATCGCGAGCCCCATATAGGCGCCGGGGGCGACGCCGAGCCGCGCGCGCATGTCGATGCCGGCGTCGGGCGGGGGCGTGACTGCGTAAGGCACGACCGTCACCGGCAGCTTGAGCGCGCCGCGAAAAGCGCGCGCGCAGAACGCCGAGGGCGTCCAGACCTCGTGAACCAGGTCTTCGGCAAAGCGCCAGGCCTCGGGAAAAATCGGCGTCTCCCACACCCAGCGTCCGACCCGCCAGGCGTGGGCAATGTCGGCCGGGCGCAACAACTGGCAGATCGCGCCCAATGTGTCGGGCTGGCAGAGAAAATAGACGTTTTCGATTGGGCCTTCGAGGTCGAGGAGGCGCGGGGGCGCGCCCTTGAGATAGGGGCCGATGTCGATCGCCGTCACTTTTGTGTGCTTGGCCCGCAGCGGCTCGAGGTCGTAGGCGGCGGCGCGGCCAAGGCCGTGCGCGCCGGAGAACTCGCCCAGCACCAGCGCCGGCCCGCTCGTCGGGCGCGCGTTCGCGTCCCTAGCGAAGGCGAGCGTTTGGGCGACGCGCTCGCGCGCCCAGCGGCGGCGGCGCACCGGCAGGCGCAGGCGATACCAGATGTGCTTCGCCGTCCAGCGCCGCAGCAGCCAGCGCAGCGGCGTGCTCGCGGGCGCCGCGACCACGCTCGCCCGCTCCGCGGAATCGCGCAGCAGGTCCGCCGTCAAAGCTGGCTCAAACCGGTAGGCCATGCCTTCCTCTCTCGAGGGTTCGAAATCGGCCTCTACGCCGCGTCGAATCGCGCTCGCGTGAGGTTCAGGTCGCCTTGGCGACTCGCCATTGTCAAGCCGCCGGGCCATGCGCAACGCCGCCGCGCGATTGTGCAATGTTCCGCAGAACCGGCGCGGCCAAATCGACGTCCGCAAGCCTTGCTTGACAGGCGCCCGCATCGGCAAGATGTAACCGGACGACGCGCGGACCCAGGCGCCTGCGCGCCAAACAGGGCTGGAGATGATCTTTCGCATTGTGAGCGCGTTTTTGATCGGGCTGCGCCGCTTGCCGGCAACGCCTGGCTTGCGCCTCATCGGCCGGCTGCTCGGCGATCAAGGCGCCAAGCACTGGCAGGGCTACGCCTTCGCGACGGCGATGACCTTTCTGATCGCCGGGACGACATCGGCGTCCGCCTGGGTCATGAAGGACGTGATCAATCAGATTTTCGTCGACAAGCATCTCGGCGCGGTGTGGCTGGTCGGCGGCTTGATCGTTGTGATCTACGCGGTCAAGGGCCTGTCCACCTACGGCCAGACGGTCGTGCTGGCGCGGGTTGCCAACAACATCGTCGCCGATGTCCAGAAGCGCATCTTCGACAAGATGTTGGCGATGAGCGTCGGCTATTACAACGTGCGCCATTCGACCGAGTTTCTCGCCAAGCAGGCCTTCATCTCGCAGTCGGCGAGCGGCACGCTGAACCTGATCATCACCGCGCTGGCGCGCGATGTGCTCACCCTCGTTGGCCTCGGCATCGTCATGGTCAAAATGGACCCGCTGATGTCGGCGCTGGCGGTGATCGCCATCCCCTTCGCCGTCATCGGCGTGCGCGAGCTCGGTGGGCGCGTGAAGAAGGTGATGCTCAACGAGTTCCAGGGCTTTTCGTCGATCCTCGAATCGCTGCAGGAAACCGCGCAGGGCATTCGCGTCGTCAAGGCCTTCGCGCTGGAGTCGTTCATGCGCGCGCGCCAGGGCGCGGCGATCGACGGCTTCGAACGGGCGGCCAATAAATTGTCGATGGTCGGCGCGCGTTCGAGCCCGCTCACCGAGACCCTCGGCGGCATGACGATCGCCGGCGTTGTGATCTACGGCGGGCTCAGGGTGATCGAAGCTGGGCAGCAGCCGGGCAATTTCTTCGCCTTCATCACCGCCCTCCTGCTCGCCTTCGAGCCGGCCAAGCGCGTGGCCCGCATGCATATCGATATGACGTCATCGCTGCTCGGCGTCGAGATGCTCTACAAATTTCTCGACGAGCCGACGAGTGAGAACGAGCGCGGCGATGAGCCGTCACTCGTCGTGAGCGCCGGCCGCATCGAGTTTCGCAAGGTCGATTTTTCCTACCGGCCCGGCGAGCCGGTGCTGCGCGCGCTCGACCTGGTCGCGGAGCCGGGTGTAACGACGGCGCTGGTCGGGCGTTCGGGCGGCGGCAAGACGACGACGATGAATTTGATCCTGCGTTTCTACGATCCCAACGCAGGCGGCGTCTTCATCGACGGACAGGACATCGCCACGGCGTCGCGCGCCTCGTTGCGTCGGCAGATCGCCTACGTCAGCCAGGAGACGTTCCTGTTCAAGGGCTCGGTCGGCGAGAACATCGCCATGGGCCGGCCGGGCGCGCGACAGGAAGAGATTGTCGCCGCGGCGAAGGCGGCCCACGCTCATGAATTCATCGCCACGTTCGAGCGCGGCTACGACAGTCCCTGCGGCGAGCACGGGATGCAGCTCTCGGGGGGCCAGCGCCAGCGCATCGCCATCGCCCGCGCCTTCCTGAAGAACGCGCCGATCATCCTGCTCGACGAAGCGACGTCGGCGCTCGATTCGGAATCCGAATTTGCCGTGCAGGCGGCGCTACAGGACCTATGCGCCGGCCGCACCACGCTGGTGATCGCGCATCGGCTGAGCACGATCGTCAACGCCGATCGAATCTGCGTCATCGAGAGCGGGCGGCTCGCCCAATACGGCCGCCACGAAGAGTTGCTTGCCGCCGGCGGCTCCTACGCCCGGCTGCATCAGACCCAGTTTCACGACGAAGCCGAATTTGCCGACGAGCCGGCATGAGCGCGCGCCGCTCTTGCAATCGTCTCGGCGCAGAAATCATCGAAGCCCGCGGCCACGCGCCGCACCTCGAACAGCTGCTCGACCCGCGCTCTGCCTTCGGCGGCGAGCCGGACGCGCAGGGGTTCGTCGACGATCAGCGCCTCCACCGCCGCGGCGAGCCGCTCCGGTTCGACTGCGGACACGTAGATCGCCGCCTCGCCGCTGATCTCGCGCAATCCGCCGCTGCCCGACGAGACGACGGCGGCGCCGCCGACATGGGCCTCCAGACACGTGCGCCCAAACGGCTCGCGCCAGACCGAGGGCGCCAGCGCGATCGCCGCCGCTTCGTTGAGCGCTTTGACCTCGGCGAAGGGCGCGCCGACCAGTAGGCGCGCGCGCGGCCCAAGCGGCGCCAGCGTATCCTTCAGCGCCGCGAAATAATCGGGAAATTGCTCCGGCTCGGAGACGACAAAGGTCGTCGTCCATTCGGGGTGGCGCGGCAGGACGCCGGCGAGCGCGCGCGCCGCCTCGAGCAGGCCCTTCTCGGGGGTGACGCGGCCGACGACGAGCGCCATCTTTTCGCGTTGCTCGCGCGGCCGCCAGGCGGCGACGTCAACGCCGTTGGGCGTGACGCGACGCGGCGTCGTCACGTCCGGCCAATCGCGCTCGAAATCCGCGAGCACCGTCTCGCTGACGAATGTCAGGCCGCCGAGCGCGTTGAGTTGCCGCGTGCGCCGCCAACGCGAGGCGATGCGCGCCAAGGGCAGACCGCGCGAGGGCCGCAGGAAATTGTGCTTCTGCAAGATGACGGGGAAAGACATGCGCGCCCGCATGGCGTTCGCCGACGGCAGGTGTTGCTGAACGATGACCACTGAGGGCTGGAGTTCGCGCGCCAGAGCCGCGACCAGCCGCGCGCGGCGCAGCGTCTTCGCCAAGGTGAAGCGGGGCAGCTCGTGGAACGCCGCCGCCGGCAAAGCGCGCTCGGCCGCCTCGGCGACCACTTCGACGCGGAAGCGGCTGTGCGCCGCCAACTCATAGACGAAGAGATCGATCGACGTGGCGGAGACCTGCGAGTAGCGCATGCCGCGCGGCAGGACTTGCAGGATCCGCCTCGGCTCGTCGCGTAAATCCGCGCCCTGGAGCGTTCTCAATCGCCGAAGCCCCGATTCGCCAGTGAACCGCCGATCGTCGCGGCGATCGTCGCCGCGCTGACGAGGCTTGACCTAGCGGGGGGGCTCGCCAATTGTCAATTCGAGGGCTCTCGCGCTTGGTCGCCTGCGCGGAGCCGACTCCGGACGGACACCGAGCTTGCACGCTGCTCATCCACCACGCGATCGCTCGCTTGGCCCAAACGCGGACTTGCAATTCGCGCGGCCAGAGAAGGCGCTGCGCATCTACCTGTTGCGCTCGCTGCTCGCGCCGGTGACGTCGGCGCGCTGGACCCGGTTCATTCGCTCCCTTCACGCCGTGTTGGGCGTCGCGCCGCCGGTCGCCCGCGTTCTGGGCAAGCCGGTGCGCGCCTATGTCCACCGGGCCTTTTCCCCGCGCCGCCGGCTGGCGCTGCTGCTCGAGCACTACCGTTGGCTGCAATCGCTGCTCTCGCGCGAATTTGTCGCGAGGATCTGCGCCGGGGAGACTTTCACCCTCGCGACGTTGCGCGGCCGCAGCGGCGAGGAATACGGGATTTTCCTGGCCGCTTCGGTCATCGCGCTGACGCAGCGCGAAGGCGAACTGGCGTTCTACTTCGCCAAGGGGCAGGGGGGAGAAAAGCTCTGCCGCATTTCGATTTGCTTTGCCGAGGTCGACGGCGATCTCGCGATTGTCGTTGGCGGCATTCAAGGGCCCCAAAGCGTCCATAAGCGCGAGATCATTTCCGCAACCCGCGATCTCCATGGCCTGCGCCCGAAGGACGCGACGTTTCTCGCGGTGCGGGCGTTTGCGCAAGCGTTGCGGCTTCAGGTCGTCCATGCGGTTAGCGACGCCAATCATGTCCTTGGTCGCCTGCAGGACAGGACCAAGCACTCGCGTTACGACGCCTATTGGCTGGAGCGGGGCGGCGTCGCTGGCGGCCCTTACGGCTTCGCCTTCGGCCCGCTGGCGCCGGTCGCCGCGGGTATCGAGCGGCGCGATGCGGTCAAGATCGCCATCCTGGAGAGCGTGAGCGCGTTCGTGCGCGAGCGCCTCGCCGCGACGAACGCTACGCGCGGGACCACAATCGCGTGAGGAGGGGGATGAAGAAGTTGAGCGCGAGCGCCCAAACCGCAAGTTGCGGCGCGACGAAACTCACGGCGATCGCGACGACGGCGGAGACCAGCAATGCCGACATCCCGGCAATGCGTTCGCGCCGCCTGTGCTCTCCCAGCTCGTGAGTGTCGCCAGCAAGTAGGAACGACACGAAGCTCAGCGACGTTATGTTGGCGACATAGAGCCAGATCGCCGCGGGAATATTGAGGAATCGCCCCAAGACGATGGTCGTGAACGGCGTGCAGGTGACGAGAAAGAGCAGAAGCAGCCACAATTGAACGTAGCCCCGCCCATACAAGTGCGGCTCGCCTTTTGTGCGCTCCTCCGCTTCCCATTGCCAACGGATGCCGAGGACGTAAAAGCTCAGCGCGTAGGGAAAGAACTTAGGACCAAGCTCGACCAGGCCATGCAGGAGCTCGCTTGACGTCTGGGGATGGAAATCCTCGGGTAGCCGGATATCGAGCACCAGCAACGTCATCGCCACGCCGAAAATGCCGTCGCCCAGCGCGTCCAGTCGACTCCGCGAATGCATGGCTTCCCCCGAGGCCAGACTCTTCCCGCGCGCCGGCGAGCCCGCGCCGCCAACCCGCGCCAGAAATACGGTCTTCCCGACGGCCGCGCAACGCGAGCGGCGCGCGGTCGGCAGGCCGAATGGTTAAAGCTTTGGTAACCAATTCGCGCCAAGCATGGGGCGAGGGCGTCGCCTCTGGCGAGCGGCGTCGAAGAATCGCGCCTTTCGATCGCCATGGGGACGTGTGGTGTCGACGACCACTTCGACATATCTGTCGATCGAAAACAATCTGCCGCGCTACCAGGCCATGGTCTCGAGCGAGCCGGCGGTGAAGACCGCGACTGCCTATTACGCAGCCAACATCGGCAGCGTCACTTCGATCAGCGACCTGGTCAACAACTATCGCCTGCTCTCCTACGCGCTGACCTCCTATGGGCTGGGCGACCAGGTGAACAACAAGGCGCTGGTCACCAAGGTGCTGGAGGGCGGCGTCACCAGCCCCCACGCGCTGGCCAACACGCTGAGCAACGCCAACTGGGCGAAGTTCGCCGCCGCCTTCAATTTCGTCGGCAGCGGCGCCAGCTCGATCTCGACCCCCACCGCCGTCAGCACGACCGAGAGCGACTACGTCGAGCAGAAACTGGAATCCGACGAGGGCCAGCAGGATCCGGGCGTACAACTCGCGCTTTATTTCCAGCGCGTCGCGCCGACCATCTCCAGCGCCTACAATGTCCTGGGCGACGAGAACCTGCTCGATGCGTTCCAGACGACCTTCGGCGTGAAGCTCAACACCAACGGCAGCATCGACGCCAACGCCGCGATCGTCAACCGCGTGATGCCGATGTCGGACCTGACCGACCCGACCAAGCTCAAACAGCTCACCGAGCGCTTCACGGCGGAATATACGCTCGATTACGGCCCAGGCGGCGTCGACGCCTCGTCGCCGCTCACGGTGGAGACGGGCGGCGTGGCGACGACCAACACCGACGCCGCGACTTCGATAATGAGCGGCATTATCAGCGGCAACTCCTCCAATGGCGGCGGCGCCAATCTACTGGGCAATGCGCTGCTGTCGGCGGTGCAGAACCTGCCGTTCGGCGGCTGAGCCGCGCAATCTTTTTGGACGCAAGTCTCGGGCAAGCGTGGCGCGCTTTGTTGCGCCATCGCCGTCGCGGAACTGGCCGCGGCGCGCCGGACGCTTCGATTTGAGTTTTCGATCATCCGCGGGCGCCCCTTCCCGTCAAGTCGCGCCCGCCCCGGCGCAGAGCGATCCGAGCGGCCTCGAAACGCTCTACGCGCGCGGCGTCGCTTTGTGGAACGGCGGCCGGCGCCAGGAGGCGATCGCAGCCCTCGACGCCGCGCTGCGCAAGAATCCGGAGTTTCCCGACGCCCTGTGCATGGGCGGCTACATTCTCCAACAGTCCGGCAAGCGCGAGGCGGCGCTCCAATTCTATCGCCGCGCCCTGACCTTGAAGGTCGACCTGCCCGACGGCTGGTCTAACGTCGGTAAGCTGCTGTTTGAGCTGGACCGTTTTTCCGAGGCGCTCGACGCCTTCGACGCGGCGCTGGCGCTGCGGCCGCGCGACGCCGATCTATGGAACAGCCGTTCGGGGGCGCTGCGCAAGCTCGGCCTTCTCGACGAATCGGACGCGGCGGCGCGCACGGCGCTGGAGCTGCGGCCAAAGTTCGCCGAAGCGGCGCTGAACCTCGGCACGGCGCTGCTCAAGCGCGATCGGATGGAAGAGGCGCTCGAGGCCTATCAGCGGGCGAGCGCCACCCAGGCGAACTACGCCGACGCGCTCAATGGGCAGGGGCTGGCGCTGCGGGCGCTCGGCCGACTCGAAGAGGCGCGGACGGCGTTCGTCGCCGCCGAGCGGCTCGGCAGCCGCGAGGCGATCAGCGGCAAGGGCTGTCTCGATCTGACGCTCGGCGATTTTGAACCCGGCTGGAACGGCTACGAAGCGCGCTGGGTTGCGGGAAAGTCGCTCGCCGAGGCGCTGGGCGTGCGCTATCCCAAGTGGCGCGGTCTCGGGCGCAAGGGCGAGCGCGTCCTGGTGATGAACGACCACGCTTTGGGCGACACGATCCAGTTCTGCCGCTATCTGCCGATGATGGCCGCCGCCGGCGTGCAGCCGACGTTCCTGTGCCCACCGCGACTGTTTGGTCTTTTGTCGCCGCTGCCGGGCGTTCGGCTGCTTGCCGAGCCGCCGCAGGGCGAGACATTCGACGCCCAGATCGCTCTCAGCAGCCTGCCGCGCGCCTTCGCGACCCGGCTCGACAGCGTGCCGGCGCTTGTTCCTTATCTGACCGCCCAGCCCGAACGGGTGCGCAAATGGGCGGCGCGCATCGGCTCCGACGGCTTCAAGATCGGCGTCGTCTGGCAGGGCAACCCCAACCCGGAAGCCGACATGGCGCGCTCCGCGCCGCTCGCCGCTTTCGCGCCGCTGGCCGCGACGCCCGGCGTGCGGCTGATCGCGCTACAGGTCGGTTTCGGCGTCGAGCAGCTCGCCAGCCTGCCGGCCGGCATGCGGGTCGAAACGCTCGGGTCCGACTTCGACGCCGGCCCGGACGCCTTCCTCGACACCGCGGCGGCGATGAGCCAGCTTGATCTCATCGTCACCTGCGACACGTCGATCGCGCATCTCGCCGGCGCGCTGGCGCGTCCAGCCTGGGTGGCGCTGAAGAAAGACGCCGAATGGCGTTGGCTGCGCGATCGCGACGATTCGCCGTGGTATCCGAGCCTGCGTCTGTTCCGGCAACGCCAACGCGGCGAATGGAGCGACGTGTTCGCCGCCATGGCGCGAGAGCTTGCGCGCTTGGCGCCAGCATCCGCGGGATCGCGGATGATCGCAATTCCCGGCGCGATTGGCGAGTTGATCGACAAAATCACCATCCTCGAAATCAAGGCGCGCAAGATCGAGGATGGCGAAAAGGCGCGCAACGTGGGCCGCGAGCTGGCGCTGCTGCAGGCCAATCAACGCGAGGTCCGCCTCGATGAGACGCGCCTGGCGCCGCTGAAGGCCGAGCTCGTCGCTGTCAACGAGAAGCTATGGAACGTCGAGGACGACATCCGCTTGTGCGAGAAGGCCGGAGACTTTGGCGCGCGCTTCGTCGCGCTGGCGCGGGCGGTCTATGTCACCAACGACCGCCGCGCGGCGATCAAGCGCGAGATCAACACCCTGTTCAACTCGGCGATCGTCGAGGAAAAGCACTACGCCTGAGCACGGCGCGATCCCGCCTCAGTCGCGCATGGCGTAGTAGCGTCGGCCGAGCGCCGCCCGGTCGCCGGGCTTGAGCGGGGCCGAGCCGTAGCCGGAGAAACGCGCGCCGAGCGTCGCCCCGCGCCGCCACACCGTCGCCACCGATTCGATCGCGCCGGTCTCGTCGTCATGGACGCGGAACTGCGCGGGCAGGCCGACATCGCGCCCGAGCAACAGGCGAACCCCCGTCGCCGAACGGTCATAGATGAGGCACTCGCAGACGAAGGCGTTGCCGGCGTCGAGAACTTTGCCCGACCGCATACGCGTGCGCCGCCGGCCGGCCGCGCGCGATTCGCGCCCCTCGGTCGGGCGCGCGGGTTCTCGCGCCGGCTCGACGACGCAATAGGCGACCCGGCCGCGTTGCGCCAGCGCCCGCGCCTGATTGAGATCGCCGCCGCGTAGCGGCTCGCGCACGCCCTCGAGAACATCGCCCATTTCGTTGCATTCCCTCGCGTCACGCAGGACGTCGTTCCGGTGACGCTAGTCCCCGCGC
This sequence comes from uncultured Alphaproteobacteria bacterium, assembly GCA_963835215.1. GTDB lineage: Bacteria > Pseudomonadota > Alphaproteobacteria > Rhizobiales > Beijerinckiaceae > Roseiarcus. Next base: position 1,100,657 of record CAWIES010000002.1, read on the forward strand.
GTTGCGAATTGGTTGCCGCGGCGCCGGCCACGAACGCTACGTAAGTCGGTTCGATCGGCGCAGGCGCCAAATCCCTAATCAAGCGAAGACACAGTTAAGGGGTTGTTAACCATGTGGCCCTTAGCTTTTCCCTATGGGAACTGGTGCAACGTTCGGCGATTCGGGAACCGCCGCCGTCGCAACGGAAGTTCGAGGGGAACTGCAAAGAGCGCTGAGTTAAGCGGCAGGGGCATAAGCAAAAGCGCTCTGGAACTCCACGTCATGTATTGCCGATTTGTCGAGCCCGTTCGCTCGAGCGCCGTCGTGTGCGCGTCTCACGTGAGTATCGTTTGGTCCAGTGCGTAGACCCAAAGATCTTGCGGGGCAAATTCATGTATATCATTGTCGATGATCGCAATCTCGTGGCCGGCGGTTACGCGTCCGGGTTCGATCGGGAAGGCGTTTCGACCGCGGGGATCGACCCTTCTGAATTCAAGGACTGGATCGGCAAGATCAGCGATGGCGATATGCGCGCGGTCGAGGCCTTCCTGATCGGCGACTGCACCAATCGCGAGGTGCTTCCGCGCCTCATCCGCGAGCGCTCGACCGCTCCGGTGCTGTGCCTCAACGATCGCCAGTCGCTCGACGAGACGCTCGGTCTGTTCGCCGCCGGCGTTGACGACGTGCTGCGCAAACCGGTGCATGTACGCGAAATCCTCGCCCGGGTCGGCGCGATCAATCGCCGCGCGCTCGGCGAGCAGGGCCACGTGACGATCGGCGATTTGTGCGTCTACCTCGACGGACGGGAGCCGGAGGTCAAGGACGTGCCGCTGCCGCTGCCGCGGCGCGAGTGCCGCATCCTCGAATATCTCGTGCGCAATCGCGGCCGGCGCGTCACCAAGACGCAGATCTTCAACGCCGTCTACGGCCTGTTCGACGAGAACGTCGACGAAAACGTGGTCGAGAGCCACATCAGCAAGCTGCGCAAGAAGCTCAAGCACCGCCTCGGTTACGACCCGATCGAATTCGAAGCGCTATCTCGGCTACTGCATCGAAAAGCGCTGAGCGAGCGCCTCGCGCTATTTTTTCTTTTCGCGCCCGCCGGATTCGCTCCGGCGGGCGTCGCATTTCTGGCTGGTCGCGCCGCTCGATGAGGTGCTCCTGCGCGTAATGTCCGCGCAAGCTCCCTCGTCGAAACTGGCGCAAGACGTCGACTAGCCAAGCCAGGTCCAGTTTGCAGCGCGCCGATCAACATCGGGACCCCTCGCCCAGTCACCAAGACAAGGCGCTCGCGGAAAATCGCGACCATGCCGCGGCGCTCTGCAAACTCGGCAACGCGCTCATTGGCTTCAAGAACTACGCGGAGGCGGTGGCGGCCTACGACAAAGCGGTCGCGATCACGCCCGACTACGCCGACGCGTTCAACAATCGCGGAATCGCCTTCCTCCAACTCAACCGACCGTTGCAGGCGCTCGAGAGCTTCGAAAAGGCGCTCGCGGCCAAGCCCGACCACGCACAGGCGCTCTACAATCGCGGCAATGTCCTGCGTGACCTCAAACGGCCTGCGGATGCGCTCGACAGCTACGACAAGGCGATCGCGGCCAGGCCCGACTTCGGCGATGCGTTCAACAACCGCGGCAACGCGCTGCAAGACCTCAATCGGCCGTTGGAGGCGATCGCGAGCTACGACCGGGCGCTCGCGATCAGGCCGACTTACGTCGAAATCCTACGAAAACAAAGGAATCCTGTTGGGGGAACTGGGCCAGCTCGCGGCTGCCGAACAGGCCCTGGAAATGGCGATCAAACTCGCGCCGCAGCGAACCCGGTCTCATTTTCACCTGACGCTGCTCAGGCGAACGTCCCCGGGCGATCCGCATCTCGCCGTCATGGAGGACCTGGCCCAGCGCATCGATTCGCTCACGCCGGCGGAACAGATCGACCTCAATTTCGCTTTGGCGAAAGCCTACGAAGACAGCGCCGATTGCGAGCGGTCGTTTCGCGCTCTGGTCGCCGGCAACGCATTGAAGCGCAAGGGCGTCGTCTACCACGAAGACGCAACGCTGAGGGTCTTCAAGCGGTTGATCAAGACCTTTACCGCCGATGCGATGCGGCTCAGTCCAGAGGCCGGTGAACCCAGCGAGGCGCCGGTGTTCATTTTCGGCATGCCGCGATCGGGATCGACGCTGGTCGAGCAGATCCTTTCAAGCCATCCGAGGGTGTTCGCCCTCGGAGAGGTCGACGACTTCGAAAATGCGCTCACCGGCCTTCGCGACTCCGCCGGAAACGCGCTGCAATTTCCCGAGATGTTCGGCGCGCCCCCCGCCGAACTGTTGCGGCGTCTGGGCGTCAGCTATCTGCAAAGCGTCGGAGCCGCCGGCTTGCCGGCCGATCGCTTCACCGACAAACGGCCGGGCAATTTTCTCTATGCCGGCCTCATCCATCTCGCGCTGCCGAAGGCGCGAATGATCCATACGCGCCGCGATCCGATCGACACCTGTTGGTCCTGCTTTTCGCAGCGGTTCGCCGACAGTGGCAGCTTGCCCTGCGCCTATGACCTCGGCGAACTCGGCCGCTATTATCGCTCCTATGAGGCGCTGATGGCGCATTGGCGCGGCGTGCTGCCGAAAGATGTCATGCTTGAGGTGCAATACGAAGACGTTGTCGAGGACATAGAGGCTCAAACACGCCGCATTCTCGCCCACTGCGGTCTCGCATGGGACCCGCGCTGCCTCGACTTTCACCGAAGCGAGCGGCAGGTGCGCACGGTGAGCGTCGCCCAGGTCCGTCAGCCGATCTACAAGAGTGCGGTGGGGCGCTGGCGGCGCTTCGAGCCCTTCCTCGGCCCGCTGCTGCGCGAACTCGCGGACGGCGTCTCGGCGACCCCCTAGCATCGCCGCGTCGGCGCGCGACTCCAAATTTTGGGCAAAAAAAGACCGGGCGAGGAGCTTCGCCCGGCTTTCGCGCGCCCTGTCGGCGCGCCTTGTGCGTCACGCCGCCGCCGGCGTTTCCGTCGGCGGCGCGTCGAGTGGTCTTAGCCGTTGAACAGCTTGAGGATGAGCTGCGAGTTCTGGTTGGCGATCGACAGCGACTGAATGCCGAGCTGTTCCTGGGTCTGCAGAGCCTGCAGGCGGGTCGAGGCGGTGTTCATGTCGGCGTCGACGAGGGCGCTGACGCCGGTCGCGTAGTTGGTGGTCAGCGCGGAGTTGAAGGTCGCGGCCGCAGTCATACGGTCCTGGGTGGCGCCGATGCTGGCGGCGTAGGTGGTCACCGCGCTCAACACCGTGGCGACGCCCGCCAGAGCCGCGTTCGCGGTCGTTGCGTCGGTAACGGTCGTACCGAGGGTCAGCAGGTCGGTGCCGCTGCCGGTCGCCGCGCCGGTGCCGCCTTCGAGGATGCCTTCGCCCGCGGTCGCGCCGGTGCCGGAGCCGATCAGCGCGCTTGCCGTGAACGCGATCGTGTTGATCGTGCCGCCGGTGGTCGAGGCGTTGAAGCCGGCGACGAAGTCGAGCGCAGCGGACTGCGAGCCGTCGAGCACGTTGAGGCCGTTGAACGAGGCGCCGCTGATCGCATCCTGAAGCTGCTGGCCGAGGGTGGTGAGCGTCGTCTGGATGTTGCTAAGGCTCGCGCCGGGGTTGGTCGCCTGGGTCAGCGCCGCGTTGATCGAGTTGATCGTGGAGATGACCGAGCTGATGGCCGAGGTCGCGGTCGACATAACCGACTGGCTCTGCGCCAGGGCTTGGTTGGCCGCGGTGACGACGCCGCTGTCCGAAGTCAGCTGTGTGGCGATTGACCAGTAGGAAGCGTTGTCGGCGGCGGTGGAGACGGCGAGACCGGTCGAAACCTGATTTTCCGTCGTCTGCAAGGCCGACTGCGTCTGCGACAGCGCCTGTAGCGCGCTGAGGGCCGAGGCATTGGTGAGAATCGAACTCATAAGGGTGCTCCTGTCCGTGAAATCACGAAACCTGTGACATTTCGGATTTGCACCGAGACGACGAAGCGGCGTTATGCCTTTAGGCCCGAAACGCGGGTCTAATCGTCGTGTAACGCAGAAACCGAGGCCGACAAAAACGACCCAACGCGTTTCAGTTGCTCCTAAAATGCATCAGACGTCTTAAGAATGGGTAAAGCAGCCGCGACCCCAAGCGCCTTCCTTTAAGGCGCCTCGCACGCAATGCCCGCGCAAGCTCCATCGCCGAATGTGCTCCACATGGCGTCACGACGCCGGCCGGCGACGCCGGGCCGGTCGTATCGGGCGGCCGGGCGGGGTGTGCGGGCGCAAAATGAACGAGGCATTGGCGCAAGTTGAACGGCTGTGGAGCAACCTGCTTTCGCTCGGCGGCAGACGCCTGGCGATGCTGGGCATGATTGGCTTCAGCGTCTTTGCGATGACTGGTTTTGCCGGCTACTACCTCAGCCGGCCGACGATGGAAACGCTCTATTCCGGGCTCGACCGCGACGACGTAGTCGGCATCGGCTCCGCGCTCACGCGAAGCCGGCATCGCCTTCGACGTCAGCGCCGACGGAACGACGGTGCTGGTCGCCGGTCGGGCAGGCGGCCCAGGCGCGCATGACGCTGGCGGAAAAAGGGCTGCCGCATTCAGCGGCAGCGTCGGCAACGAACTCTACGACAAGCTCGGCTCGCTCGGCCTGACCTCCTTCATGCAGGAGGTGACGCGGGTGCGCGCCATCGAGGGCGAACTCGCCCGCACCATCCAGATGATGCGCGGCGTCAAGGCCGCGCGCGTCCACATCGTCATGGCCGACGAAGGCTCGTTCCGCCGCGAACGGCAGCCGCCCTCCGCCTCGGTCATCATCCGCACCGACGGCGGCGACGACCGCACGGTCGGCGAGGCGATCCGCCATCTGGTCTCGGCGGCGATACCGAACATGAAGGCCGACGAGGTCACGGTCCTCAATGTCGATGGACGTCTGCTCGCGAGTGGACCCGACAATTTGGAGAAGTCGCCCGACAATCTGCTCGGTCTGGAGAAGGAAGTCTCGCATGGAGATGCGCGAGAAGATCACCACGACGCTCGCCCCCTATCTCAGCCTGCACAATTTCCAGGTCAGCGTCGCCGCGCGGCTCAACGCCGATAAGACCCAGACCAACGAGACCATCTACAACCCCGATCAGCGCGCCGAGCGGTCGGTGCGCGTGGTCAAGGAGAAGCAGAGCTCGCAGAACGCGGCCGGTGAGCCGCCCGCCGGCGTCGAAGCCAACCTGCCCAAGACCAACAAGAGCCCGACCGAGATCCAAGCAATCGAACGACGCGACCGACAAGAAAGAGGAGCTGACGAACTACGAGATCTCCTCCAAGCAGATCACGACCACCAGCGCGGGCTTCGTCGTCGAGGGCCTGTCGGTGGCGGTCCTCGTCAATCGCGCCGCGCTCGCCGCGAGCGCTCGGCGACAAGCCGGCGGCCGATGCGATGGACAAGCAGGTTAAGCAGATCGAGGCGCTGGTGACGACCGCCGCCGGCCTGCGCAAGGACCGCGGCGATACGGTGAAGGTTGCGGTGGTCGATTTCGCCGCGGATTCGGGCCGCGATCTTGCCCCCGTCGACGCGCCCTCGCTGCTCGAGACCCTGGCGCGCCAGGCCGGCTCCTTCGTCAGCTCGGCGGCGATCGTCGGCGTCGCTCTGATGTTGCTGTGGTTCGGCATCAGGCCGGCGACGCGCGCCCTGCTCGCCGCGCCGAGCGGTTCGGCGCCGGAGCTGGCGAGCCTGAGCGAATTGCCTGCGCCGCTATCCGCGCTCGATGGGCCGGGCGGACCGGCGATGGCGCTGGGCGGCCTTGGCGGGTCGGAACAGAACTTCCTGATCGACGCCAACGACGATCGCGACGACTTTCTCAAGGAGCTCGTCGCGCGCAAGGACAAGAGTCCGCAACGTCATCTGCAAAAACTGGTCGATTTCGACGAAGAGGTCGCGGCGGCGATTCTCAAGCAATGGATCCGTGAGGGAGCGAAAGTATGAGCGCGAAGCCGGTTCCGATCCTGCAATATCTCGACCACTTCGGCCGGGCCGGCCCTGCCGACGATTCGCCCGCCGCCCGCGCGCCGGCGCCTGTTCCTTTCAAGCCGCGTTCGCTGCGCGTGGCGCCCGACCCCGCGCCGCGCCCGGCGCTGGCGCTCGGGCGCCTCTTGCGCGACGCCGGCGCGTCGCGTGGCGAACCAGTTCCCCAGCCGCGAGCGCGCGCTGTCCAGAGCGAAGTCGATATGGGCGCCCGCATCACAGACGCCTATGAGCGCGGCCGCGCCGAAGGCGCCGCCGCGGCGCGCCTTGAGGAAGCCGAAGCCGTCGCGCAGGTGATGGCGGATGAACGCGAGCGGGCGATGGAGACCCAGCTCGATTTCCAGCTCAACGAATATGCGCAGATCGCCGATCAGATCTCGGCCGGATTGCAAGACGTCGAACAGCGCATCGCCGATGCGACGGCGCGGATTCTCGCGCCGCTGCTGGTCGCTGAGACTGCCAAGAGGGTCGTTGACGCCTTATGCGAAGAGCTAGCCAAACTGCGGGTCGGCGGCATGCCGAAGCTGATCCGCATCCGCGGCCCGGAGCGGGTTCTCGCGGCGCTGCGCGAGCGCGTCGCCTTCTTGTCGGTCGACGTGGACTATGTCGCTGAAGACAGTGTCGAGGTGACGATCGAAGCGGAAGAGACGACGATTCGCTCGGCGTTGCAGCCTTGGTCGGACCTCATCGATTCGCTGACCCGGTAGCTGAGCGACATGGAAGAGCACGGGCATCCGCAGATCATTTTTGTCAAGCGCCGTGGCGGCCACGAGGAGGAGCACCACGGCGGCGCCTGGAAGATCGCCTTCGCCGATTTCATGACGGCGATGATGGCGTTCTTCCTCGTGTTGTGGATCATCAGCGCCACCGACAAGAACACCAAGGCGATCATCGCCCGCTACTTTAACCCGGTGAAGCTGGAAGAATCGGCGCGCACGCCCAAGAGCATTCGCGGCGACGGCTCGGCAAATCCCGCTCTGACCTCGCCCGACGTTTCGCCCGCCCCCGATTCGAGCCTTCCGGGCGACGCCAACAACGACGTTCCGCCAGCCGGCAAGAAGGACATCGTCAACACCGCCAATGGCCTCGACAAGCCCGACCGGCGTCCGCCCGGCTCGGCGGCCGACCTGGGAGACCCCGCCAGCCCGAAAGCGAACATGAGCGAGGGCGTGCTGTTCGCCGACCCTTATCGCAGCCTCGACGCCATCGCGGGATCGGGCTCGCCCGACGAGCTCGCCGTCATGCAGCGCGACAAGGCGAATGGCGCCGCCCCCGATAGCGATGGTCTGGCCGACCCGTTCCGCGCGGCGGCGCGCCAACCCACCGGCGAGTTGGCGCAAGCCGACCCGGACAGTCCCCCCGTCGCACAAGTCGCGCCTGCGTCTCAAGTCGCGCCCGCGCCGCAAGCCTCGCCCGCGCCGCAAGCCTCGCCGGCGCCGCAAGCCTCGCCTCAAGCGCAAGCGACGCCCGCGCCGCCGGCTCCGGCCGCCCCCGCAGCGAGCCCGGCGGCGAGCCAGGTCAAGCCATCCGCCATCGCCGCCGCCGCGCGCCTGCAAAAGGAATTGGAGCTTCAAGCCGGGGCGGCCGCCAGCAAACAACTGGGGCCGGCGATCGAAGTTAAGGCGACCGACGAGGGCCTGCTGATCACGCTCACCGACAAGGCCAACTTTGCGATGTTCGCGCTCGGCTCCGCCGAGCCGCAGCCGCAGGTGATCCGAACAATGGACGCCGTCGCCCACATTCTCAAGGCGCGCGAGGGCACGGTCGTGGTGCGCGGCTACACCGACGGGCATCCTTATCGGTCGGACACCTACGACAATTGGCGCCTGTCATCGGCGCGCGCGCAGATGGCTTACTACATGCTGACGCGCGCTGGTCTGCCGGAGGGCCGATTCGAGCGCATCGAAGGCTACGGCGACAAGCGTTTGCGCGACCCGGACCATCCGCTTGCCGCCGAGAACCGCCGCATCGAAGTCCTGCTCAGGGAGGATAAGCCGTGAGGCCGTTCAGCCTGGCCGCCGCATTGACGGCGATCACGCTCGCCGGCGGCGCCCCTGCGGGCGCCCAATCGATCTCCGACCTCACCTCCGATCTGCAGGCGCTGCAGGCGCGCATCGCCACCGGCGACAAGGCGGCCTTCGCCGCGCAGTCCGAGCGGATCAACGCCATCGGCGCGGCGATCGGCGCCGCGGCGCCGGACGTGTGGCAGTCGAAGCGCGAAACGGACGCCGTCGTCATCTATCTCTTGAGCGGGGGCGAGCCGCGCGAAATCGTCCACGTGTTGGAAGGGGGCGCCATTCCGGTAAGCGAAACGCCGCTGATTCGCGGCGCGCTCGCCTATGTGCTCGGCAATGAGGAGGAGGCCGTCAAGCGCCTCGCCGGCCTCGATCCACGCAGCCTCGAGCTGCGCCTTGCCGGACCGGTCGCATTCGCCCAATCGGTGCTCGAGACCAAGCGCGACCCGGCCAAGGCGGTCGCGCTGCTCGACCTCGCGCGCCTGCTGGCGCCAGGAACCTTGATCGAGGAAGCGGCGCTGCGGCGCGAAACCATGCTGGCCAGCGACCAGCACAACATCGACCGCGTCGCCTCGCTTTCGCGCCAATACGCGATGCGATTCGGCGCCTCGGTGTATGCCGACAACTTTCTGCAGAGCCTGGCGGACGCCCTGACCCAGAGCGGGACTGTCGATAGCCCGGAAAATTTCGCCAAGTTCGGCGCCTTCTTCGCCGCGCTTACGCCCGAGACGCGCCGCAGCTTCCTGCTGTCGGTCGCCCGCACGGCGGTGCTCGACGGCAAGTTCGAGGCCGCCGCCGCCGCCGCCGGCGGGGCGCTTGGCGTCGTCGTCGCCGAAAGCGCCGAAGAGGCGCGCGGCAAGCTCTATCAAGGCATGGCGCGCATCTTGACGCCCGAATACGACGCCGGCCTCGCCGAGTTGCAGAGTATCGTCGCCGCCAGGCTTGAGCGCCGCGACCAGGAATTGCTGACGAGCGCGCGCGGCATCGCCGCCTTTTTGCGTCAGCCGCTGGCGGCGAACCTCGAGCATTCAGCCACAGCGTCGCCGCCTAAGGCGACGGCGGACGACGCGGCGACGCAGACGATCGCCCTCGCTGAGAGCGCGCTCGAGCGCACCGCTTCGTTGATCGCGCCAATATCTCCGGCCAGCGCGGGATCTTCGACTGCTGCGCCCGCTCCACCCGCTGCAATTTCGTCGGCGGGCCCTGGTTTGCCGACTGCCGCAAGCGACAAGGGAACTCCTGCCGAGAATGCAAGCCCAGCCGACAAGGGAACGCTATGAGCCTCGCCTCCGTCGCCGCTTCGGTCAACACGGCGCCCCCGCCCGCGCACGATGCGCCCCGCGATGCCAGCGCTGGGGCTAAGGCAGGAGCCAAATTCTCGAACCTGGTCGACGCCTTCGACGCCAGCACGACGCAGAGCGACGGCACGGCGGAGGGGCCTAGCGACGCCGCAGCCACGGCCGCTGCGGCGGGCAGCGAAACGACGCCGGTTACACGCTCGGCGAGCGACCTCGACGCCGCCTTGGCCAAGATTTCGCGCGACACGTCGAACGGCGCCGCCTCGGGGCGCGCAGAGAAATCTCGCCCCGTGACGTCGTCCTCGACCAGCGCCGCGTCTACGGCAGGGACCATGGCCGCGGCTTCGCAGAACGTCATGCAGGGCGGCGCGAGCGTTGGGTCGCGCGCGGCCAAGCGCGCCGCCGACGCCAGCAATTCGTCTGCGTCGGCAAGCGACAATGATTCGAGCGCGGCGACGAGCGACGCCGCGACAAGCGCGGGACTGTCCGGCCTCCTCTACGGCGGTCTGGTCGGGCCAGGCGTCGTCGCGCCTGGTCTCGCTGCGACGGCCGCGTTCGCCCCGTCGGTGAGCGAAGGCGTCTTACGCGCGCTGCAAGAGTTCGATCCCCTCCGCCGGTTCGGCGTCCGCCTCCGGCGCCTTGCCGGCCGCAACGGAGAGCAAGACGGACGCTGAGGGCGCGAGCACGAGTCTGCGCGGGCTTATCGGCGACGATCCGAATTTCATCGTCGCCGCAGCGCAAACGCGCACGTTTCTCGGGCTCGACGGCGGCTCAAGCGCGACGCTGGCTGGGGCGCAATTCGCGGCCGCCGCAGGCGCGGCGACCCCTGGGACTTCGACCAGCTCGGGCGGTTCATCGAGCTCAAGCGCGTCGTCGTCGGTCAGGCGCGCCGCTGCGACGACTGGCGCGCCGCCCTCTTCGTCCACCGACGACGCCCCGGCGACGGGAAGCGTTGCGGCCGCCATTGGCGTGCGTCCGGTCGCAGCCACCGCCAAGTCGGCCGATTGGCAGGGCGACGCGGCCTCGTCGGCCGGCTCCGCCAAAGCCGCGGCCTCCGACAGCGTCATCGCCGGCCTCGCCGACCCGCTGGCCGGCCCGGTCAGTCTCGCTCAATTTCCCGATGTGGTCGCCGACGCAGCCGAGAGCTTGACCGCCTCGGCCGACGCCACAACCGCCACCGGCGCAGCGGCCACGCAGCCGGTCAAGGAATTGCAGCTCGACTTGGCGCCCGCCGACCTCGGATCGGTGCAAGTGACGATGCGGCTGGCCAATGGCAAGCTCTCCATCGTCGTGGGGGTCGCCAAGGCTTCGACGCTGACCGCCATCGAGGGCGAGCGCGATGCGATCGCCGCCCGGCTCGGAGCGGGCGGCTCGACGCTCGACTCGCTCGTCGTCACGCAGATCAACACGACTGCGGCCGCAGCCGCCGATTCGCCCGAGGGGGCGCTAGCCGGAAGCCAAGACAATGCCTCGAATGGAGCCAATGGCGACGCGCCGTCCGGGGGGGACAGCGCTTCGCGCCGCAATGGCGCCTCGGACGCCGGGCGTCGCCAGAGCGCGACGCAATCTGCGCCGAGTCGCCGCAGCTCTGGCGATCTTGTCGTCTAGCGCCCTTCTGGCGCGCGCCCAGAGCGACGAGACGTGCGAGCAGGAGATGGCGCGCGCCGCGCAGGCAAACGACATTCCGCTCAACATCCTCTATTCGGTCGGCCTCACCGAAACCGGCCATCGCGGCGCGCTGAGCCCGTGGGACATGAACGTCGATGGTCGGGCGGTGCATTCGGCAAGCCTCGCCGAAGCCCTGCAACGCTTCGCCGACGAGCGCGCCCGTGGCGCCAGGTTGATCGACATCGGCTGCATGCAGATCAACCAGCACTACCACGCCTCCCATTTCAACTCGCTCGCCGACATGTTCGATCCCATCCGCAACGTCGACTACGCCGCGGGCTTTCTCAAAACGCTCAAGGCGCAGGAGGGCAGTTGGACGATGGCGGTGGCGCGTTACAACGCTGGCCCCGACAATCCGGGGGCGCAGAGGCACTACGTCTGCGCAGTGATCGGCAACATGGTGACCAGCGGCATGGGCGAATGGACGCCGCACGCGCGCGATTTTTGCAAGTGAGAGACGCGCGACGGCCAAGTAAAGACCACGTAACCACCCCCAGGGGCGCCCATAAGGAATTGGTAAACAATATCGGTCAGCCTCGCCCAAAGTTCGCTCTAGTCGCGCGCCGGCGTTCGCCGCGAGCGTGGCCGTTGCGCCGCGATAGGACGCGACGCAGCAAGCGCTGGGGATCGCGTTATGTCGACTTCGACCGTTTGCCGGGGCGCGCTGCGCGCGGCTCCTCCCTCACTCACTGAATGCGTTCGCCGCCGAGAGAGGGCGCTATGATCGTCGGGTCGAACGCCAAACGCGCGCTGCAAGTCGCCGGCGCTATCGTCTTCATCGCTCTGGGCGCGCTCGGCGCTTCGCGCGCACGCAGCGACCTATTGACCGAGGCCTGCGTCATCGGTCTGATTGCCATCGGGTTGGCCGCGATCGCCGCCATCGCGTCGCGTCCCGAAGCCGCGGCTGCGGCTGCGGGCGGCCCGGCGGCGCCGGCCGACGACTTCGAGCAACGCGCCGACTCGGCGCTCGCCAATGCGCTGAAACTCATCCGCGATCACGCCGCCGACGGCGCGCGATTCGGCGAATCGCTCGACGGCGCCAATCAACGTCTGTCGCGCGGCGGTTCGATCGACGCCGTCCACGAGATCGTCCTGACCCTGATCAACGACAATCGGGCGATGCAGAACAAGGTCAATGGGCTGTCGGAGAAGCTCGAGAAGTCGCGCTTCCAGATCATGCGGCTGCGCTCGAACCTCAACAAGGCCGAGGAAATCGGCGTTCGCGATCCGTTGACCGGGATCGGCAACCGCCGCTTCTTCGACGGCGCTTTGACCGAAGAGATCGCGCGGGCGCGCGAAGGCGATGGGGGACTGTGCGTCACCGTGACCGACATCGACAATTTCAAGGCGATCAACGAGAAATTCGGCCGCATGGCTGGCGACATGGTGCTCAAACGCTTCGCCGATCTTCTCAGCGCCAACGTCAAGGGCGAGGACAAGGTGGCGCGCGTTGGCAGCCAGGAATTCGCCATTCTGTTCCCCGAGGCGCGGCTCACCGACGCGATCGCGATCGTCAATCAGATCCAGCAGCAGCTCGAGAGCAAGCGCTGGGCGGTCGCGGCCAGCGGCCAGCGGCTGGGCGCAGTCACAGCCTCGTTCGGCGTGATAAAGTTGCGGGTGGGCGAAACGGCCGAGGAGTTTCTGCGCCGCGCCGACGCCAAGCTGCTCGAAGCCAAGGCGGAAGGCCGCAGCAAGATGGCGGTCGACGCCACCGACCGGCTGGCGAGCGAGGTCGGGGCATGAGGGCGCCGCCCGGCGCGCCGCGCCGGGCCGCAGCGAGCTTCGGCCGCGTGCTCGAAGACGTCGAGAGCGGCCATGCGTCCGCCGATGGCCTCTCCAGACCCTTCGAGGTCGCCTTCGACGCGATGCTGCCCTTCGAAGAAGCGCGGGGCGACGAAGCCGGAGCGGCCTGGGACCAGGCGCTCGCTTTTGTCGAAGAAACGGTTGGGCCGCCGCAGGCCGAGGCGGCTGCGCCGGCGAAGGACGAACGTCGCGGAGAGCTTCAGCCGACCGCGCTCCCCAGCGACGATCCGCAAGCGATCGCGGCCGAACTCGCTCTGGCCAGCGGCGCGAACCTCGCCGATCTCCAGCGCGTCCGGCGGCGCTTCATGTGGGCGAACCATCCCGATCGTCGGCCCGACGTGCCGCCCGATCTCGCCAACCGGCGCGGGGCGATCGCCAATATGCTGATTGATAAGGCCGAAGCCGCGCTTGCCGCGCCATCGGCCGGGCGGTCGTCTCGGCGCGAACTTCGGCGCTGACGCGCCGAGGGGTTCAGTTGTCCGTCCCGAAAATCATCCCACGCGCGAACCGGTCTTCGGCGGGCGCCACGCTCTGGGGCGGGTCGGCCACGAGCAACGCAACACCCGAGTCGCCGACCAGCGCCCAACGACCATCGCGTTTGACGATCGCCGCGATGCGCCCGAGCCCTGGGGCGACGTCGCCCGGCTTGACCACACGCATCTCGGCGCCGTTGCGCAGCCACGCCATGCCCGGCTCGACCGCGACGAGGCGATAGGGATCGGATTGCGCGGGCTCCTCTGCGACGAGGCGTGGAATCGACCCGGTCGGGTTGAAGTCGATTGACGCGCCCGCTTCCGTGCGCGCCGAACCGGGCGACGCGCCGAGGGTGGCGACTTTGGTCGTCGCGATCGGCGCCGATGGGACCGTGCGACCGCTCGGTTGAGCGAAAATAGCAAGATACTGCATGCCGTTAACCAGCGGCTGATGATCGCCGCGACTCACCATCGCCGCTGCGAAGACGACGGAAGCGGCGGCGCTCGTGAGGCCCGCGCCGATCAACGCGACATCGACGAGGGATCGCGTCTTGGCGCGCTTTGCGGCGGGACGGGGCGGGGCGGCGGGACGGGGAGGGGGCGATTGTGGCGGTCTCATGCGTTGGCTTTCGGGTCTGAGCGGTTAGCCGGCGAACTGCTCGGCGCGCTCTTCCTTGGTGTCGTGGCGCAACGCGGTCGCAAGCTCGATGAACGGGTCCTCGCAGGGCGGGGAAGAGAGCGCTTGCGTCATTGCCTCGTAGAGGCGCGGCACCGACTGCACAGCCTGGTCGAGCAGGGGATCGGCGCCGGGCGTGAAGCCGCCCATCAGCCGCAGATCGCGGGTCTCCTCGAAGCGCGCGACCAGCGCGCGCAACTTCGAGACCAGCTTGCGCTGCTCAGGCGACCAGTTGGGATTGGGGATGCGCGATACCGAGGAGAGAATGTTTACCGCCGGAAAGCGCCCCTGGTCGGCAATCGCGCGATCGAGAACGATATGGCCATCGAGCGTGCCGCGGATGCTGTCGGCGACCGGATCGTTGTGGTCGTCGCCATCCACCAGCACCGAGAAAATTCCGGTGATCGAGCCCGAACCCTCAAGGCCGGGTCCTGCCCGCTCGAGCAGGCGCGGCAGGTCGGAAAACACGCTCGGCGCATAGCCGCGCGCCACCGCCGGCTCACCGGCGGCCAACGCGACGTCGCGCGCCGCGTGAGCGAAGCGGGTCACCGAGTCGATAATCAGCAGCACCGACTCGCCGCGATCGCGGAAATATTCGGCGACCGCCATCGCCGTGCGCGGGGCGAGGCGCCGCATCATCGGGCTCTCGTCGCCGGTGGAAACCACGGCGATCGCCGATTGCCGATTGGCGGCGAGGGCGTCATCGAGGAATTCGCGCACTTCGCGGCCGCGCTCGCCGACCAGTGCGATCACCACCGTGTCGAAATCGGGGGCCCGCGCCAACATCGCCAGCATCGTCGATTTGCCGACGCCCGATCCGGCGAAAACGCCGACGCGCTGTCCGGCGCAGAGCGGCGTGAAGAAATCGATGATGCGGATGCCCGACTTGATCGGCTTGCGCACCCGCGAACGTTTCAGCGCCGAGGGCGGCTCGGCGTCGATCGGCATGATGCGATCGCCTGCCGGCAGGGGTTCGCCCCCGTCGATCGGCCGCCCGAGCGCGTCGATCGCGCGGCCCTTCCAGGCGGGCGAGGGCGCCAACGACAGCGATTGAGCGCGATAGGCGCGCGCGCCAATCGCCGCGTCGCAACGCGCGTCGAATGGCTTAAGGGTTACGCTGGCGCCTTCGATGCGCACCACTTCGCCGAGCTGGAAACGGTCGCCGGCGTCGACGCTGACGCATTCGCCCAGCCGCAGGAAGCGCGACAATCCCGCCACCCGGTAATGGGACATGGCGATTTCGGTGACGACGCCGGCGACGCTGGTGAGCGGCTGCGAGGTGGCCGCCAGAGCCATCCCGCTCTCCAGTCGTTCGAGCGCGTTCGGCGGCCTGGCAATTGGCTCAAGCTCTGGGCTCATTGAGCGCGTCCCTGGTTATCGCGGCGGTTGCGCATCGGGGCGTCCTCAGGCGCTCAAGGTCTTGATGGCGTCCTGGAGCGAGGATTCGGTCTGGGTGACCTCCGAGTTCACCCCGTCGAAGCCACGGGTGACGGTGATCAGCCTGGTCATTTCCTCGATCGGATTGACGTTGGAGCCTTCGACAAAGCCTTGCAGCAGGCCGTTTGCGGTGAAGTCGAGCACCGGCTCGGCCTTCTTGTCGGGGATTAGCCCGGAATTCTCGGCGCGGGTGAATTTGGCGTCGTCGGGGATGCTGAACAGGCCGACCGCTCCGACCTGATGGCCGTCCTGCGTAATCATGCCGTCGCCGCTGATGATCGGCGCCCCGCCCTCCGAATTGAGGATGATCGGCGCGCCGCCGGCGTCCAGCACCGGGTTGCCGGTCAGGGTTTGCAGCGCGCCGGTGTCCGACATGCGCATGCGCCCGTCGCGGGTGTAGGCGACGCCCTGCGGGGTCTTGATCGACATCCAGCCCTGGCCTTGGACGGCGACGTCGAACGGGTTGTCGGTTTTCACCGACGAACCGAGCTGGCGGGAAACGTAGCCTGTGCCGGGTGAAACATAGGAGAGATTGGTGTCGCCGGCCCGGGCGAGTTCGGTGGAGAAGCTGACGCCATCCGCCCGGAAGCCGGCGGTGTTCATGTTGGCGACGTTGTTGGCGATCGTGTCCAATCGCTGCTCGAGCGACACCTGCGCCGAGAGGGAGACGTAGAGATTGTTTTGCATGACCCGATCCGCGGCCGCTATCCGCCCGCCCTGCGGCCGGCCCTGGAGCCACGATCGAGCCGCCGCCTTGCATGGGGCTGACCAAGCTCAAACAGCCCGGCGCAAGTTTGGCGCCGCAACGTCCCGTTAACGGTCGCAGGGAGCGGGCTTTTGAATTTCGTCATCGGCTTGGTCGTCGCCCTCGGCAGCGTGCTGGGGGGCTATGCGGCGCTCGGCGGTCACCTCGAGGTGCTCATGCAGCCCTACGAGTTCGTGATCATTGGCGGCGCGTCGCTGGGCATCTTCATCGTCGCCAATCCGATGGCCACCATCAAGGACTCCGGCAAAGCGATCCTGGAGGCGATCACCGACAAGGTGCCGAAGCCGCGCGACTTCCTCGACGTCCTTAGCGCGATGCATGGGCTGATGCGCGAACTGCGGGGCAAGTCGCGCGCCGAGGTCGAAGCGCATTTCGACAATCCCAAGGAATCGCCAATCTTCATGGGCTTTCCGCGCCTGCTCAACGACAAAGACCTGCTGACCTTCATCTGCGACTACGGTCGGCTGATCATCATTGGCAACGCCAAGACCCACGAGATCGAGGCGTTGATGGACGAGGAGCTGGAGACCCTCGCCTACGACCGCTTCAAGCCAGTGCACGCGATCCAGAACATCGCCGACAGCCTGCCCGCGCTCGGCATTGTCGCGGCGGTGCTGGGCATCGTTCACGCGATGGGCTCGCTCGATGCGTCGCCCGAAGTCCTCGGCGCCTTGATTGGCGCCGCGCTGGTTGGCACCTTTTCCGGCATTCTGCTGTCCTACGCGGTGATGGCGCCGATCGCGATCAAGATCAAATCGGTGCGCCAGAAGCAGCTTCGCCTGTTCACTCTGGTCAAGCAGAGCCTGCTGGCCTTCATGAATGGCGCGATGCCGCAGGTCGCGATCGAGTTCGGCCGCAAGACGATCCCCTCGAAAGAGCGCCCGACGATCGACACCGTCGAGAGCGAGATGATCGGCGCCCCCGCGCCAGCGAGCGAACCCGTTAAGGAGGCGGCCTAGCCCATGGCGCGCGAAGAACGCGAAGCCGCTGCAGGCGCGTCCTGGCTGCAGAGCGCCCAACCCGAAGCGGCCGGGGCGCCGATCGAGCGTCTGCCCGGGCTCACCTTTGCGCTTGAGCAGTTTGCTCTCAACATTCCCGAAGCGGTCGCTTCACTGTGCAAGCTCGCCGGCGCTCCGGCGGTGGAGGAGACGGTCGCGACCAGCCTGTTCGAGGCGATCGGTCAGCGCCAGAATCAGATCGCCGCAGTGGTGCGCAGCGAGACAATCGACGCCCGCCTGTTGCTGATCTTCGACCGGAATGTCGCCGACACGCTCGCGGCGGCAATCTTCGGCGACGAGAGCGCCAATGCCGTCGAGCGCGCGCCGCGGGCGCTCACCAACATCGAGCTTCACCTCATCTCCGAGCTGGCCAAGCGCGTGACCGGCGCGCTCGACACCGCCTTCGCGGCCGTCGCGCCGCTCGAGCTGCGCTTCGAGCGGGTGACGACGCTGGTCGACATGCTCGCGCTCGGCCGGCGGGATGGACCGGCGGTCGAGGCCAATCTGACGATGGAGACAGCCGCCGGCGCTTGTTCGCTCGCGCTGCTGGCGCCGCACACGCTGTTCGCGCCGCTTCGCAAGAAACTCACCCTCGACCCGACCGCGGAAGTCGGGGTGGGCGACCCGCGCTGGGCGCGTCAGCTCGAGGCCGGCGTCAGCCGCGCTCGCGTCGGCGTGACCGCGGTGCTCGATCAATTGCCGATGACGCTCGCCGACATCGCCGCCCTCACGGTCGGCCAGGTGCTGACGCTGCAAGGCGCGGGCATGGGCAAGGTGCGCCTCGAATGCGAGGGGCGCGAGATGTTCTGGTGCAAGCTTGGACAGGCCGAGGGCCGCTACTCGTTGGAAGTCGAAGAGCAAATTGAGCCGGAAGACAATTCCCTAGAATCCGCGCTCGCAAGTTAACCCGCCGCGGTCGGCAGCCGCAGTAGAACGATCGAAGAAAGAGTCGCTGGGCCATGGAAGACACCATCGAACCGTTGGGCGATCTCCCGGATCTCGAGCCGGACGAGGAGCCTGTTCCCGTCGCTGCAGCGTCGGCGCCCCGCGCCGCTGGGCCGGCGAGCCCGCCGCGCTATGAAACAATCATGTCGATCCCGGTCACAGTGCAGGTGGTGCTGGGCGGCACAACGATGCCGGTCTCGAGCTTGATGAAACTCGGGCGCGGCGCCGTCGTCTCGCTCGACCAAAAGGTCGGCGACCCCGTCAACGTCGTTGTCAATGGACGCATCATTGCGCGAGGCGAGGTGGTGGTGGTCGACGAGGAGACCGCGCGCTACGGCGTATCGTTGACCGAAATCGTCGCCGCGCCGCGCGACGATCGCGCCGCCTGAGAAACGCGCCCGCCATGGAATCGTCCAACGCTCCCGAACCTGACGACACCCGCCACTTCATGGGCGCCCAGAGGGCCGCCGCCTTGCTCCTGGCGATGGGCAAGGCGCCGGCGACCCGCTTGCTCAAGCATCTCGAGCCCAACGAGCTGCGCGAGGTGACGCGCGCCGCCGCCCGCCTTGGGACGGTTTCGGTGCCGACGCTCGAAGCGCTGGTCGACGAATTCACCAGCGCCTTCTCCATCGGCGCGAGCCTGCTCGGAGACGTCGGTCACGCCCGCGAAATGGTCGCCGACTCGATGTCGCCCGACGAAGTCGCCGAAATGCTCGCCGACGTGTCGGCGAGTTCCGACGACAGCGTGTGGGACGCGCTCGGCGGCAGCCAGGAGGCCGTGCTTCAGACCTATCTCGCCAATGAGCATCCGTTGGTCGCCACGTTCATTCTGTCGAAATTGCCGCCCCCGCTCGCCGCGCAGATTGTCGCGCGAATGGAGCGCGAAATGCGCATCCAGGTGCTGTGCGCGATGATCGCGCGCCCGAGCGTCTCCGAGGATGTGCAGCGGATTGTCGAAGAGGCGATTCGCAAAGATCTCGGTGTTCTCACTGCTCGCGCCGCCGGCCTCGACAATCACACGAGGATTGCCGACATCATCAACAACCTCGATCCGCTCGACGCACGCGACGTCGTCGATTCGCTGGTCGCCGCGCGCCCGAAGGAGGCGCGCCTGGTGATGAAGATGCTGTTTACGTTCGACGATCTGCCGCGCCTGTCCCAGCGCGCCCGTGCGACGCTGTTCGACAAGTTGCAGACCGACACCGTCGTCCTGGCGCTGCGCGGCACCGAGTCCGATTTCCGCGATGTCGTGCTGTCGGCAATGGCGTCCCGGTCGCGGCGTCTGGTCGAAAGCGAACTCACGACGGCCTCGATCGCCCCGCCGCGCGACATCGCCAAGGCGCGTAAGCAGATCGTCGATCTGGTTCTCAAGATGTCGCAGCGCGGCGAGATCGAAATGCCCTCCCCAGACGGCGCGGAAGCCGCGTAGTCGAAAGAGGCAGCGATGGCCGACGATCAGGACGCAGAAAGTAAGACCGAAGAGGCGTCGGAAAAGCGAATTCACGACGCGGTCGAGCGCGGCGACGTGCCGGTCTCGCGCGAGGTCTCGCTGCTCGCCTCGCTGTCGGCGATTCTCAT
The DNA here is from genome assembly GCA_963835215.1 of uncultured Alphaproteobacteria bacterium. Taxonomy (GTDB): domain Bacteria; phylum Pseudomonadota; class Alphaproteobacteria; order Rhizobiales; family Beijerinckiaceae; genus Roseiarcus. The sequence continues at coordinate 1,120,308 of CAWIES010000002.1, forward strand.
CGCCATGCTGTTCATCGTGCCCTCGCACGCCGAGGCGTTCGTTGGCGCGTTGGTCCACTTCCTCGATGATCCCGCCGGCTGGCGCCTCGACCAGTCGAGCGATGTGCTGGCGCTGAGCGAAGTGGTGGTGCTCGCCGCTGTGCAATTCATCGCGCCGATCGTCATTCTGTTGATGGTGTTCGGCGTGATCGCCTCCGTGGCGCAGAACCCGCCGCGAATCGTTCCCGATCGGATCATGCCCGACCTCTCGCGCCTCTCGCCGATGGCCGGTTTCAAACGCATTTTCGGTCTGCGGGGCTGGACGGAGTTCTTCAAGAATCTGCTGAAGATCGCCGCAGTTGGCGTGGTCATCGGCATCGTTCTGGGCGGACAGCGGCTGATGCTCGCCACCGCCATGTTCGAAGACGTCTCGGACCTGCCGCAAAGGGCGGCCAAGCTCTGCGTCGACGTGATCGCCTCGGTGCTGGTGGCGACGCTGGTCGTCGCCTCGGCCGACCTTGTCTGGGCGCGCATCCATTGGCGGCGCGACAAACGGATGAGCCGCCAGGAGCTCAAGGAAGAGCTGCGCCAGACCGAAGGCGACCGCCTGATGAAAGCGCGGCTGCGTTCGCTGCGCCTCGATCGCTCGCGCAAGCGCATGCTGGCGTCAGTGCCGCGCGCCACCATGGTGGTCGCCAACCCGACCCACTATGCGGTGGCGATGCGCTATGTCCGCTCCGAGGGCGGCGCGCCGATCGTGCTCGCCAAGGGCGTCGACCTGATCGCGCTCAAAATTCGCGAGATCGCCCAGGAGAACAACATCCCGATCGTCGAGGATCGTCCCCTGGCGCGCGCGCTCTACGCCGCTGTGTCGGTCGATGCGGCGATCCCGGCTGAGTTCTACCGCGCGGTGGCGGAAATCGTGCATCTGCTCCAGGGGAAGAAGAGTTCATGGCCGATCGTGAGGAACAGATGACGCAGATGGACGAACTGACCGAGACCCGGCGCCGCCGCCGCGAGGAGACGATCGCGACCGCGATGGTCGACGTCGCAAGCGAACTGCGCCTGACCGATCCCTCCGAGCTGATCCTGATGATCCGCGGCGAGCAGGCGGCCAACATCGCCGACCTCGTCAACTCCTCGGGCGAGCTGTTCTTTCGTGGCGGGGCCCTTCGCTACGCGCTGTCGGCGGGTTGCGACGTGCAATGGGATACGACGCCGATCGTCCGGCTGGACATGGAGTTCCACTATGCAGCGGTGTCGGCCTTTTTCAGGCTGATGATCGGACGCAAGCGCGCCGCGGTCGACGTCATCGACGTGCTGGTCGATGGCGAGGACGGCCTCGAAGAAGAGGCGGAGGACAAGCGGTTGCGCCTGGCGATCGCCGCCGCCCGGTTGCCCCAACGCAAGCCTGGAGCAAGGCCGGACGCGTAATCTTTTGACGTCAGTCATTGGATGGAACTCGCCCGTTGTCCCAGCCCTACGTTCTTCAGCTCGCCGCGCAAAGGACGCATTGGCTGTCGGCGCGCGACGAACTGGTCGCCGCCAACGTCGCCAACGCGAGCACGCCAAACTTCAAGGCGAGCGACCTGCAGCCCTTCGCTGCGGTGCTCGACAGCCCTGAGATCTCTATGGTTTCGACCAATCCGGCGCATATGACGCCAGGTTCGGACGATTTCGCTGAGGCGCGGACGGTCGAGACGGACTATTCGGAATCGACCCTGTCGGGCAACACGGTCCATGTCGAAGACGAGATGATGAAGCTCAGCGAGATCAACCGCGACTATGCGCTGACGACCAATATCAAACGCGTCATGCATCAGATGATGATGGCGGTACTGAAGTGAGCCTCGATGATCGATCCGCTGCAATCGTCGTTGCGCATTGCCGGCTCGGGCCTGGACGCCCAGTCGGTTCGCATGCGCATCATCTCGGAAAACATTGCCAATGCGCAGTCGACCGGCGACACGCCTGGCTCCGACCCTTACTCGCGCCAGACCGTCTCGTTCGACAACATCGTCGACCGCGCGACGGGCGCGCCGATGGTGCGGGTGAAATCGCTTGGGCGGGACAGCTCGCCGTTCAAGGTCGAACACGACCCTGGCAATCCCGCCGCCGATGCTGCGGGCTTCGTCAAGCTGCCGAATGTCGATGTGATGACCGAGCTTGCCGACATGCGCGAGGCCAATCGCACCTACGAGGCCAACCTGCAGGTCGCCAAGCAATCGGCCGAATTGCTCGGCGAGACGGTCAATCTGCTCAAGGACGCTTGAGCGCACGCCGCGTGGGAGTGAAGGCGTGACACGTGCATTCGGGACCGGGAGCGGCGCCAAGCGCGCTCGCCGCGGTCCTCCACTTTAACCAGGGAGGCGCCCTGGCCCCGGCAAGTCCGGGATCGGCGGGCGCGACAACGATGGCTTTTGACGGAATTTCAGCGGTCGGCGCGGTCGGCAAGAGTCTCGACGTTGGCGCGGCCGGAGCGGCCGGCGCCGCGGGTTCGACCACCGGGACCGCTGCGACGTCCTCGACGCAGGGGCCGAGCTTCACCGAGATGCTCGGCCAAACCATCAACGACGGCATTAGCACGATCCAGGGCGGCGAAGCGGCGGCGATTCAGGGCCTGCAAGGCTCGATGCAGCCCTACAAAGTCGTCGACGCGATCATGGGCGCGCAGCGCACGCTGTCTTCAGCGTTGTCGATCCGCGACAAGGCGGTTTCCGCCTACCAGGAAATCTCGCGTATGGCGATCTAAAGTCGTCGGTAACAAGGGAAGTTGAAGCATGAGAGCGCTTGCGATCGCGGCGACGGGCATGAACGCCCAGGAACAGAACCTGGAGGTGATCGCCAACAATATTGCCAACATCAACACGACCGGTTTCAAACGCTCGCGAGCGGAATTCACCGATCTCATCTATCAGACCGAACGGGTGATGGGCGTGAGCAGCCGTGGTCGCGACGCCACCGTGCCGGAAGGCGCTCAGGTGGGTCTGGGCGTGCGCACCGCCGCGATCCGCTCGCTGCAGATCCAGGGCGCCCTGACCAATACCGGCAACACCCTCGATCTGGCGATCAACGGGCGCGGTTGGTTCCAGGTGACGACGCCCAACGGCGATACGGTCTACACCCGCGATGGCGCCTTCAACACCAACGCCCAGGGGCAATTGGTGACCGCCGACGGCTATTTGGTGACGCCGACGATCACTGTTCCCCCGACCGCGACCAGCGTCACCGTCAGCCAGACCGGTCTCGTCACCGCGACCATCCCCGCGCAGACGACGCCCCAGCAGATCGGCCAGCTCACCATCTCCAATTTCATCAATGAGGCGGGCCTGGAGGCGCTCGGCAGCAATCTGTTCCAGCAGACGGCCGCCTCGGGACAACCGACCACCGGCGTGCCCGGCGACACCGCCTTCGGCGTTCTCCAGCAGGGCTACCTCGAGTCCTCGAACGTCGACCCGGTGTCGGAAATCACCAACTTGATCGCTGCTCAGCGCGCCTATGAGATGAACTCCAAGGTCATTCAGGCCGCCGACCAGATGTCGGGCACCATTTCCAACATGCGGAGCTGAGGAGCCAAACGATGCGCATCGCCCGCACCGCGCTCGCGCTGGCCGCAGGTCTCTGGCTCGCCTCTGGGCTTGCCGCACTCGCGCAGGATCTCACGCCGCCGACGCCACGCATCGTCATCTATCCTGGCGACATCATTGCCGAGGACATGCTTTCCGACCTGCCTTCCAACACGGCGCGGGGAGTGGGCGCGTACGCCCAGACGTATTCCGCGGTGATCGGCAAGATGGCGCGACGCACGCTGCTGCCCGGCCAGGCGATCCCAATCGCCGCAGTCGACAACCCGCGTCTGGTGAGCAACGGGGGCGAGGTCAAGCTCGTGTTCGTCGACGGCGGACTGTCGATCGTTACGACCGGCTCGGCGCTGCAGGACGGCTCGGTCGGCGAACTCGTCAAAGTGCGCAACGACGATAGCGGGGTGACGGTCTCTGGCGTCGTGCAGCCCGATGGCGCAGTGCTGGTGAGCGGCGGCTGATGCGGCGCTTCCTCTTCGCCCTGCTGCTCTCTCTCGCCGTCGGTCAGGCCGCCGCGGTCAGCCCGGCTGTCGCCGGGGTCCGCATCAAGGACATCACGGCGCTGCGCGGCGAGCGCGACAACCAGCTCATCGGCTACGGTCTGGTGGTCGGCCTCGCCGGCACCGGCGACTCGCTGCGCGGCGCGCCGTTTACTCAGCAGGCGATCGGCGCGATGCTCGAACGCATGGGCATCAATGTCCGCGGCAGCACGCCGGCCAACCGCAACGTCGCCGCGGTGATCGTCACCGGCGATCTGCCCTCCGGCATGGACGTCGGCTCCCGCCTCGACGTTACGGTGTCGGCGCTCGGCGACTCCAATTCGCTATTGGGCGGCACGCTGCTGCTCACCCAGCTTTCGGGCGGCGACGGCGTTGTCTACGCCGACGCCCAGGGCGCGGTCTCGGTTACCGGCTTTGACGCCGCCGGGCAGGCGCAGACGCTGTCGCAGGGCGTGCCGACCGCTGGGCAGATCCCCAATGGCGCGATCATCGAACGGGGTGTCCCCGCGCCGCCGGACCAACTGCGGATGATCCTTGAGCTGCGAAATCCCGACGACACGACGGCGGTGCGCATAGTCGACGCCATCAACGCCTATAGCCTGCAACGCTTTCGCCGCCGTTCGGCGTTCGAGATGAGCGGGCGCTCGGTCGAGCTGATGCGGCCGGCGGAACTCAGCGTCACGCGCTTCATGGCGGAGATCGGCGACCTGCCGGTCGAGCCGGACACGGTCGCGCGCGTCGTCATCGATTCGCGTACCGGCACCGTGGTCATCGGCCAGGATGTGCAGATTTCCACGGTCGCGGTGACGCACGGCACGCTTTCGGTTCGCGTCACCGAGACGCCGACCGCCTCCCAGCCCGGGCCGCTCTCGCAAGGCAAGACCGTGCAGCTCGATCGCACCCAGATCGACGCCCAGCAAGACGGCGGGCAAGTGGCGATCGTCGGCGGCGCCAGCCTCCGCGCGCTGGTCAACGGCCTCAACCGGATCGGCGTCAAGCCGAGCGGCATCATCGCGATTCTGCAGGCGATCAAGACCGCAGGCGCGCTGCAAGCCGATCTGGTCGTGCAGTAGCCAGTCAGCCCGGCGCAAGGCGCGGCAGGCAGTGTCGCCCCTGTTATGGTCCTGTCACGGCGTCGCGCCATGTCACCTCCCGTTCATCGCTTCGCCGTTCTCGGCGCGCTCCTCCTCGTCGGCGTTCTCGCTGGCGGGGCTGCGGCTCAGAACGACAAGCCAAAATTGCCGCCGCTTCCCCCGGAGAAGACCGGCGACAGCGGCGTCGCGCGTTATTGCGCCAATGTCGCGCCGCTCGCCGCTGAGGCGCGCATCGCCTGGGAATCGCGCCGGCTCGATGAGATCGACGCCCAGGTCAAGCAGCGCATCGCCGACTTGGAGAGGACCGAGGCGGATGCGCGCGACTGGGTGAACAAGCGTCAGGCGATGCTCAATGCCGCCGGCGACGACGTGGTGGCGATCTACGCCAAGATGGACGCCGAGGCCGCCGCGGCGCAGCTCGCGACGATGGACGATCCAGTCGCCGTCGCGATTCTCGACAAGCTCAAGACCGCCGCCGCCAGCGCGATTCTCAACGAAATGGACGCGGCGCGGGCGGCCAAGCTAACCGGCTTGATCATGGCCATCCAGTCCCCCGAAAAGAAGTCGTGATGCAGGGATTCAAACGAAAGACGCTGCTGGTCGTCGCTCTGGCGGCAACGCTGGCGGGCTGCACCGCTCGGCCGGAAGAGTTCATGAAAGAACCGAAGATGTCGCCGATCGGCTCGGGCCTGGCTGGCGGAAAGATCGGCGACAAGGAAGATGGCGTCGACCGTACGCCGATTGGCCAGACGGCGCGCCCGATCGCCAATCTCTATACCGATCAGACCGTGACGCAGGTCGGCGACATCGTGACGGTCAACATCGCCATCAACGACAAGGCCCAGTTCGACAACGCCACCGACCGCTCAAAGACCTCCGCCTCGAGCTTGACCAGCAGTTGGGGCTACGCCGGGGGCGGCAGCGGGCAGCCTGCGACCACCGTGCTGACCGCGGCTGGCACCTCCACCTATCAAGGCCAGGGAAATATCGATCGTCAGGAGCAGATCCAGGTTTCGGTTGCGGCGGTGGTCACCGAAGTGCTGCCGAACGGCAATCTCGTCATCAGCGGCTCGCAGGAAGTGCGGGTCAACTTCGAGCTCCGCCAACTCACGGTCGCTGGCATCGTGCGGCCCTACGACATCGCCCGCAACAACACAGTTTCTTATGATCGCATCGCCGAGGCGCGCATTTCCTACGGCGGACGCGGTCGCGTGAGCGAAGTCCAGCAGCCGAACTGGGGCCAGCAGATCTGGGACTCCATCTCGCCTTTCTGAGGTCGCTTCATGGCTATCGAAGTCGAACTGCCCGAACTGACGCCTGGCGAAGAGGTGGCCCCGCCCCCGCCGCGGGCGAGCGCGCTGTCGGTCAAGCAGACAATCCTCGCCACACTCGTCGTCACCGTGATGGCGGTGGGGATGGGGGCGCTGTTCGCCGTTCCCCCGCCGACCGCCGAACCGGTGGTCAAGGCGGAGGCGAGCGCTCCAGGCTCGCCGGCCTCCGGCCCCTCGGACCTGTTCGAGATGCCGCCGATCGTCACCAACCTCGGCGCCCCCAAGGACACCTGGATTCGCCTGGAGGCGTCGATCGTCTTCGACGCGAAGACCATCCCTCATCCCGAAACGCTGGCCGATGAGATCGCGAGCGACGAACTCGCTTATCTGCGCACGGTCTCGCTGTCGCAGATCGAGGGTCCGATCGGGCTGCAGAACATCCGCCAGGATCTCAACGAACGCGCGGCGATCCGCTCGAACGGCAAGGTCAGCGAACTCATCATTCGAACCCTGGTGGTGCAATGAAGCGCCTCGCGATCGCGGCGCTTGCGCTGGCGCTGACCAGCGGCGCGGCCGCCGCCCAGACCGTCGATCTTGGGTCGCTCATCCCGGCCGGGGGCGCTTCCGCGACCGCGCGCATCATCCAGATGGCTGCGGTGCTCACCGTCCTGTCGGTCGCGCCCGGCCTGCTGATCATGGTCACCAGCTTCACGCGTTTCACGGTGGCGCTGTCGTTCTTGCGCTCCGGTCTCGGGCTGCAAAGCACGCCCGCCAATATGGTGCTGATCAGCCTGGCGCTATTCATGACCTTCTTCGTCATGGCGCCGACCTTCGACAAGGCTTGGCGCGAGGGCCTGCAGCCGCTGATGAACAATTCCATCAGCCAGGAACAGGCCTATGTCGCGATCACGCAGCCGTTCCGCGAGTTCATGCTCTCCCAGGTGCGCGAGAAGGACATCGCGCTGTTCGAGGATCTGTCGAAGGACAAATTCGAGGTCAAGGACCGCACCAACGTCGATCTGCGCATCCTGATTCCCGCCTTCATGATCTCCGAGCTCAGACGGGGCTTCGAGATCGGCTTCCTGGTGGTGCTGCCGTTCCTGGTGATCGACATGATCGTCGCCGCGCTCACCATGTCGATGGGCATGATGATGCTGCCGCCCTCCGTGATCTCGCTGCCGGTTAAGATTCTGTTCTTCGTCCTGGTCGACGGGTGGAATCTGCTGGTCGGCAGCCTGGTGCGATCGGTGAGCTGAAACAGGCGGCCAGCTTCGCGCAAGGGTGCCATCGTTTACTGGCGAGACGGCGCCGCGGAGACAGCGACCCGAGGAGAGCTATCGATGAGTATGATGGGCACCGCCGTATCCGGCATGCTGGGCGACACCAACTGGCTGTCGTCGATTTCGCAGAACGTCGCCAACGCCAACACCACCGGCTACAAGGACGCCGAGACCGAATTTGCGACAGTCGTCGACTCGGTCGGCTCCGCCTCGGGCATCGGCGGCGGCGTCACCACCAGCGTCCGCTCGCTCAACACGGCGACGGGTACGGTGGCGGGCACCAGCACCGTCACCGATCTCGCCGTCCAGGGCGACGGCTATTTCATCGTCTCCGATTCGTCCGGCGCCCTTTATCTGACCCGCAACGGCTCGTTCGTCCCGGACGCGAACGGCAATCTGGTCAATTCCGCCGGTTACTACTTGATGGGCTATCCCGACCAGGGCGCCGCGGCGGCCTCGACCTCCAACTCGACCGGAAACCTTGTCAAGGTCAACGTCGTCACCGCTGCCGAAGTGCAGACTCCGACGACGACGGGGGTGCTGGCGATGAACCTGCCCTCGGCCTCGACCGCGGTCGCTGCGGGCTCAGCCGGCCTGCCGTCGCTAAACCCCGATCCCACCGTCAACCCGCCGACCTACACAAGCGAAACCTCGCTTGTCACCTACGACAATCTCGGCGCGGCCCACACGATCAACATCTATCTGACCAACCTCGGTGTGGCGACGACGGCGACCGAACGCCGGCCGACGTGGGAGGTTACCGCCTACGACTCCGCCGACGCGGCCGCGGGCGGCGGCTTTCCCTATTCCGCCGGCCCCCTGGCGACCGAAACGCTGAACTTCAGCCCGACCAACGGCACGCTGACCTCCGGTTCGCCGTTCAACATTCCGATCCCCAACGGTCAGTCGATGAGCCTTGATCTCAGCTCGACGACGCAACTCGCGGCCAGCTTCAGCGTCAACTCGGCCAAGGCCAACGGCAATGCGCCCGGCAGCAGCACCGGCGTCACGATCAGCACCGACGGCGAGCTCGACTTCCAATACAGCAACGGCGAGTCAAACGCCGCCTACATCATTCCGCTGGCGACGGTCGCGAGCGAGGACAACCTCACGTCGGTCAACGGCGACGCCTTTCAGGCCAACCAGAACTCCGGCTCGCTCAGGATTGCAACTGCTGGGACGTCGGGCCTCGGCACCATCGCCGATTCATCCTTGGAGGACTCGACCGTCGATCTCGCGTCCGAGTTGACGACGATGATCGAAGCGCAAAGCGCCTACCAGGCCAATTCCAAGGTGTTCCAGACGGGCGCCGATCTGCTGGACATTCTCAACAACCTGAAGTCGTAACGGCGCTCCGCGCGCAAGGTCACGCGAATGAGTTTGTCGACTGCCTACAACATCATCAACTCCGCGTTCGTGGCCAACGCGGCGCAGTCGGCCGTCGTTGCGAACAACATCGCCAACGCCAGCAACACCAGCTATGCGCGCGAGGTCGTCAATCTCATAACCAACGCCTCAGGCGGCGTGAAGGTCGGCTCGGTCACCAGCGAAGCCAACGCCGCGCTCAGCGATCAAGTCAGCACGTCGACCTCGCAAGCGGCTTATGAGCAGGCGCTGTCCAACAGTCTGTCGACTCTCGCCGAAACGGTTAGCGACAGTTCGACCGCGAGCTCTGCGGCGGGCGCGACGGCGAACGGCAATTCTCCCTCGGCGATGCTTGCCAATCTGCAAAGCGCGCTTGCGACATACGACGCTTCGCCGAGCAACACCGCGGCGGGGCAGGCGGTCGTCACCGCCGCTAGCGACCTCGCTTCGTCGCTCAACACCGGCTCCGCGACGGTGCAGACGGTCCGCGAGCAGGCCGATTCCGACATGTCTTCGTCGGTCGACACCATCAACTCGCTGCTCACGCAATTCACGGCGGTCAACGCGACGATCGTCTCGGGCACGCAGACCGGCGCCGACGTCTCGAGCGCCGAGGACACGCGCAGCAGCATCCTCACTCAGCTCTCGCAGCAGATCGGCATATCGACCGTCTCCAATTCGGACGGGTCGATGTCGATCTACACCGATAGCGGCGTGACGTTGTTCCAGGGCTCGGCGCGCACCCTCTCGTTCACGCCCTCGCCGACCTTGACCGACGGGATGAGCGGCAACGCGGTGACTGTCGACGGCGTGCCGATTACCGGCTCGTCCTCGCCGATGGCCATTCAATCGGGCGCGCTAGCGGGTTACGCCAACGTTCGCGACAACGTCGCGCCGCAATATGACGCCCAGCTCGATCAGATCGCCGACGGCCTGATCAGCGCCTTCGCCGAAAGCGACCAGACCGGGGGAACCGCGCCGACGCTGCCCGGTCTCTTCACCTTCGCGGGAGCGACCGGCGTTCCTGCGACCTCGGCCGCCACTGGCCTGGCGAGCGAAATCGAAGTCAACGCCAATGTCGATCCCGCGCAGGGCGGCAACGTCAACCTGTTGCGCGATGGCGGTATCGCCGATCCGACCAACCCGGCCTACACCTATAATACGACTGGCGCCGCGGGCTACACCGGACGCATCCAGCAATTGATGAGTGCGCTGACGTCGGCGCAGTCGTTCGGCGGCTCGACCGGGCTGTCAACCGTCGGACAGCCTCTCCGACTACGCCAACTCTTCGGTGAGCTGGTTGCAGAGCGCCAATCAGCAGGCGAACAACCAGTTGGACTACCAGAACGCGTTGGTCAGCTCGGCGACGACCGCTCTCTCCAACGCGACCGGGGTCAGCCTCGACACCGAAATGACCAACATGCTGAACATCGAGAACTCGTACACGACGACCGCCAAGCTGTTTACGACGGTCAACTCGATGTTCACCACCCTACTCGACGCTGTGTAACGCGCATGGCAACCTCGAATATCTCAACTCTTTCTCTCGGCGCGGCGATGCTCTCGAGCATGACGCGGGCGCAGGGTCAGTTGACGCAGCTCACAACCGAAGCGACCAGCGGCCAATACGCCGATCTTGGTCTGCAACTGGGCGATCAATCGGGTTATGAGCTTTCGCTGCGCAATCAGACCGATCTCCTGAACTCGCTGACCACCGCCAACAATCTGACGGTCAGCACCCTGCAGACGGCCCAGAGCGCGCTCGATTCGATTCGCACGACCGCCGAGAGCACGGTGAGCACGCTCACCTCGCTCACCGCTGGCTCGACCAGCGCCGCCTCGACGCTCGAAGATACCGGCACGAATTCGTTGCAATCGCTGATCGCCACGACCAACACGACCGCCAACGGCGGTTACGTGTTTGGCGGCGACAATACCGGCTCTGCGCCGATGGCCGACTATTTCTCATCGACCACCTCGGCCGCTGAGACCGCGATCGACAATGCGTTTCAGACCACATTTGGCTTTGCGCCGACCGACCCGCAAGCCTCGACCATTTCCGCTTCCGACATGCAATCCTTCCTCAGTGGGCCGTTTGCTGCACTGTTCAGCGGCTCGAACTGGACGTCCACCTGGTCTTCGGCTTCCAGCACCGACGCGACGAGCGAGATTGCGCCCGGCCAATCGATCACGACCTCGACCGACGCCAATCAGGCGGGGTTCCAGCAGCTCGCCGAAGGCTACGCGATGCTGACCGCATTCGGCGGCTCGGATCTTAGCACCGGGGCGCAGCAGGCGGTCATCACCGCCGCTACGTCGACGATCAATCAGGGCGTCTCGTCGATGACGACGATCGAAGCCAATCTCGGCGCCGCCCAAACCAGCGTGACCAACGCGACGACCTCGATGTCCAACCAATTGACCATCCTGCAAACGCAGGTCGGCAGTCTTGACGACGTCAACGCCAACCAGGTCGCCGTCCAGCTCAATTCGCTGCAGACGCAGCTCGAGACCGCCTATCAGCTCACCGACCAACTGCAGAAACTCAGCCTCGCCCAATATCTCCCGATCTCCTGACACTGGAAACGCCGATGTTTGAATTCTCCTATAACGAAGTCGTCGACGACTCGCGGCAGGTTATGCGGGCGCGCGAACGTCGGCGCTATGGACAAGGTCATCGACATGCTGCGCGCCGCGCGCGACCGAGGCTCCAAGTCGCGCGAAGCGGTGGAGGGTCTCTACTACCTGCGCCGACTGTGGGCGATTTTCCTCGAAGACCTGAGAAACCCCGAGAACGAACTGCCCGAGCAATTGCGCGCGGGCATCATCTCGATCGGCATCTGGATGAACCGGGAGATCGACCGCGTCCTGTCGGGTCAAACGAGCGATCTGACGCCGATGATCGAAATCAACGAGATCGTCCGCGATGGGTTGAAGTGAGGGGCCAATGAACATCACCCTTCGCGCCGGGGAGAAGCTCTACCTCAACGGGGCGGTCATTCGCGTCGACCGCAAGGCGACGATCGAGTTGCTCAACGACGTCACGTTTCTGCTCGAAAATCACGTCATGCAGGCGCACGAGGCGACGACGCCGCTGCGTCAGATCTATTTCGCGGTGCAGGTGATGCTGATGGACCCCGGCGCCAGCGCGGCGGCCAGCGGCCTGTCGCGCCGCCTGATCGACTCCGGGCTGGCGGCGTTTGAAAGCCCGACGATCATCGCCGGATTGAAAGCGATCTCGGGGCAGGTCGATCGCTCGCGCAATTTCGAGGCGCTGAAGGCGCTGCGCGCGCTGTTCCCGCTCGAAGAGCAAGAAATGTTTCCAAACGGAAAACCGGTCAAGACGCCGGAAGCCGCCTGAAAGGATTCGACTATGAGCGTCCCCGCAACTTCGGCTGTCAATTCATCTTCGGCCGCGTCCGCCACCTCGGCGACCGCCGCTGCGACCAATACGCTGAGCTACAACGACTTTCTCACCATGCTGATGGCGGAGATGCAGAACCAGGATCCGACCCAGCCGATGGACCCGAGCGCTATGGTCAGCCAGTTGGCGACGATCTCGCAAGTCGGGCAGGCGGTCCAGACCAACACCACGCTCGCCTCGATGCTGACCGAAGCCTCCCTGACCCAGGCGGAGATCGCGGTCGGCCAGACCATGACCTCGTCGGACGGCACGGCCACGGGCCAAGTGAGTTCGGTGAATGTCAACTCGACCGGCGCCGCGACCGGCACACTGACCAATGGCGAGACGATCACCTACGCCAACGGCGCCAACGTGCAATGAACGAGGCCGACGCACTTGATATCATCCAGTCGGCGATCTGGATGATCATCGTCGGCGCCGGTCCCGCGGTCGGCGCCGCGATGGTGGTCGGGGTCGTGATCGCGCTGTTGCAGGCGCTGACGCAGATCCAGGAGATGACGCTGACCTTCGTGCCGAAGATCGTCGCGATCTTCCTGGTCGTCAGCCTGACCGCGTCGTTCATCGGCGCCCAGTTCTATCTGTTCACCGAGACGATCTACGGGCACATCGAGCACGGCTTCGGGCCCTAAGCGCCCAGCCCCGGGCGAGTGAAGCGTCGGGGCGGCGAGACCCACGCAAGCTTCGCCGGGCATTGTCGCTCCGACGCGTTCCGAAGAGGCCGGCGGAGAGTCCCGAATGTCTATAACGGCGACAGCCAGCGAGCCGACGGCTAGCCGCGGCGGCAAGGATATCGGCTTCGCGACGGCGATCGTGCTGATTCTTTGCCTGTTCTTCCTGCCCGTTCCCGCGGTGATGATCGATCTTGGGCTGGCGTTCTCGATCGCGCTGTCGGTGCTGATCCTGATGGTCGCCCTGTGGATCAACAAGCCGCTCGAATTCTCGGCGTTTCCCGACCGTTCTGCTGGTGGCGACGATCCTGCGGCTGGCGCTCAACATCTCGACGACCCGTCTCATCCTGTCGCACGGCGCCCAGGGGATCACGGCCGCCGGCTACATCATCGGCGGCTTCGCCAACCTGGTGATGAGCGGCGACTTCGTCATCGGCATCATCGTCTTCCTCATCCTCGTCACGATCAATTTCCTCGTCATCACCAAGGGCGCGACCCGTATCGCCGAGGTCGGCGCGCGCTTCACCCTCGACGCCATTCCCGGCAAGCAGATGGCGATCGACGCCGATCTCTCGGCCGGCCTGATCGACGAGAAGGTCGCCCAGCAGCGCCGGCGCGAACTGGAGGAGGAGAGCGCCTTCTTCGGTTCGATGGACGGCGCCTCGAAATTCGTGCGCGGCGACGCCATCGCCGGCCTGATCATTCTTGCGGTCAACATCTTCGGCGGCATCGTCATCGGCGTCACGCCGCCATGGGCTTGGCCTTGGCGAGCGCGGCGGACATTTTCACCAAGCTGTCGGTCGGCGACGGTCTCGTCTCGCAGATCCCGGCGCTGATCATTTCGCTCGCCGCCGGCCTGCTGGTCGCCAAGGGCGGCACGCGCGGCTCAGCCGACAAGGCGGTGCTCGGTCAGCTCAGCCACTATCCGACCGCGCTGTATCATGTCGGCGCTGCTGATGTTCGTGCTCGGCGTCGTGCCCGGCCTGCCGTTCTTTCCCTTCGCGGCGCTCGGCGGCCTTGATGGCCTTCGTCGGCATCGCGATTCCCCGGCGCCTGGCGAGGGAGCGGGCCGCGGTCGCCGCGACCGACGCCGCGCGCGACGAGAAAACCCGCTCCGATGCGCGCAGCTCGATCAAGGAGCAGCTGAAGTCGGCGGAGATCGAGCTGTGCTTCAGCAAGGAACTGACGGCGACGCTGCTCGCCTCGACATGACGAAATCGCCTCCCGCGTCGCCAAGATGCGCCGCAAATTCGCCCGCCAATATGGGTTCGTCGTTCCAGAGATCAAACTCACCGACGACATCCGAGCGCCGGCAAAGACCTATCAGATTCGTATCCACGGCACGGTGGTCGCGACGCAGGAGCTCGCGTGCAGCGAATTCCTGGTGATCGTCGGCGACGGCAAGCGCCCCAACGTGCCGGGCGACGAAGTCCGCGAGCCCGCCTTCGGCATGAAGGCGATGTCGATCTCGCAGGCCTATCTCAAGGACGTCAAGCGCGAGGGCTTCAAGCCGATCGATCCGGTGTCGGTGTTGCTGACCCATCTCAGCGAGGTCATCCACAACAATCTCGCGCAACTGCTCTCCTACAAGGACATGCGCTCGCTGCTCGATCGGCTCGAGCCGGAATACAAGCGTCTGATCGACGAGATCTGTCCTTCGCAGATCTCCTATTCCGGCTTGCAGGCGGTCCTCAAGCTGCTGCTCGCCGAGCGCGTGTCGATCCGCAACCTCAGTCTCATCCTCGAGGCGATCGCCGAGATCGCGCCGCATGTGCGCCGCCCCGAGCAGATCGTCGAACACGTGCAGCGTCCGCATGGCGCAGCAGATCTGCGGCGAAATCTCACGGACAAGGCGTCCTGAAAGCGTTCTGCGCCTGGGCAATCGCTGGGATCTGGTGTTCCACCAGAGCCTGAAGCGCGACGCCAAGGGCGAGGTGGTCGAATTCGACATCGATCCGCGCCTGATGGAGCAGTTCGCCGCAGAGGCCTCGGCCGCGATCCGCAAGCGGATGGAGGAGCGGCATCTCTTCGCGCTGGTGACCACCGCCGAGACCCGCCCTATGTGCGGATGATCATCGAGCGCATGTTCCCGACGCTGCCTGTGCTATCGCAGCTCGAAATCGCGCGCGGGTTCGAGGTCAAGTCGCTCGGCACGATCTCCTAAGATGAATGTCGGCGGCGACATCTCGAAGCTGTTCGATCCCAACTTGAGCCTGGCGGTGTTCGTGCTGTTCTGCCGCATCGGCGGTTGCCTCATGCTGATGCCGGGCGTCTCCAGCGCGCAAATTCCGATGCAGATCCGGGCGCTTGTGGCCGTCGCGGTGACCTTGTCGCTCACCCCGCTGCTGCTTGATCAAGCGCCGCTGCATGCGCTCAGCAGCGATCCGCTGCCGGCGCTGCGCCTGATCGGGCTCGAAACGGCGATCGGCGTGACGATCGGCCTGCTGGGCCGAATGCTGTTCCTGGCGCTGGAGACGATGGCGGTCGGCGCGGCGACGATGCTCGGCCTCGCCAATCCGTTCGGCATCGAGGTCGAGGCGAACCAGGTCATGCCGCCGCTCGCCAATTTGATCGTTCTGTCCGCGACCGCGCTGATCTTCATCACCGACGCGGATTGGGAAGTGCTGCGCGGGATCGTCGCCTCCTATCACGTCATCCCGATGGGGGCGGATTTCGATCCTGGCTATTCGCTGCGCCAGGTCGTCGGGACGCTGGCCGAGTCGTTCCGCGTCGCGCTGCGGATCTGCTCGCCGTTCTTCCTCTATGCGGTCACGGTCAACCTGGCGATGAGCCTAATCAATCGCCTGACGCCCCAGGTCGCCATCTTCTACGTGGCGACGCCCTTCATCGTCGCGGGCGGACTGTTGCTGCTCTACTTCACCGCTCGTCCGATGCTCACCGAGTTCATCGCGGCCTTCGCCGCCTGGCTGAGCGCGGGTTAGACGATGCGGCGGCGGCTCGATTCGCTTGCGAAGATCGGCGCTGTGCAGAAGCAACTGCACGATATGGCGGTCTGGCGCCTCGCTGAGCTTGAGCGCAAGCGCGACGCCCTCGCCGACGATCATCGTGCGATGTGGAAGGCGATGGGCGCCGGCCTTTCCGCCTATGGCCAGCCGGCCGCCGCCGCGCTGCGCAGCGTCCTTCGGCTTGAGCGGGAGATGGCGGCGGCCGAGGCCGCCTGCGCCAATCAGTCGCGACACGCCCTGGACCAAGGGGCGCGCGCCAAGCTCGCCGAGCGCGCGCATGAGGAATTGGACGCCAAATATCGCGACCAGCGCGAGCGCCGGGAGCTTGCCGATCTGATCGAACAGACGCTGCGTAAGCCGTCGTCAAGCTCGGCGTAAGCCAGCGGGCGGATGGTCTCCTCCATCCGAATCTGTGGAGTTTTCATGGCTGCCGATCCGTCCTCGGACATCGTACTGGAAGTCGCCAAGGCGGCCGATCCGATGCGGGCCGCCGCCGCCGCCCAGCGCCTCAACACGCTCGCCGGCGCCGCGGCCCCCGATGCGGCCAACTTCGCGCAAACGCTGGCCGACACGGCGGCCGAGCCCGCGGCCACGGCCGCGATCCCCAGCGCCGCCGATGCGCGCGCGCGTTTCGCGGCCCTCGCCGCCGACGCGACCGACGAGAAGGCCAACAAGGTCAAGACCGGCTTCGAAGCGGTGATGCTCAACAGTTTTGTCAGTGAAATGATGCCCAAGGACAGCGAATCGTTCTTCGGTCAGGGGCTGGCCGGCGACATGTGGAAATCGATGCTGGCCGACCAGGTGTCGCGCCAGATCGCCAAGTCCGACGTTCTGGGCATCGCCAAGCGCCTCTTCTCGACCCACCCGCTCGCCACCAGCAGCGCACTGGAGGAGCCGCGCCGCGCCGACGCCAGCCAAGGCGCAACGGCGGCGCAAATGAGCTCCAATTCGCTGGCGCTGCCGGTCTCGGCCGACGTTCCTTCCGGCGGCGTCCTCTTCGCCAGGGGCAAGCACTCGTGAGCGCCGCCCTTCTGCGCATGGCGCCCAGCCCCAAGCCACAATCGCCCGCCAGCGTGATCATGCCGGTCGTCGAACGTCTGCTGCAAACGCTTGACGAGGAGAACGGGGCGATCTTGCGGCGCAGCCGGGTCGACTACAACGCCTTCAATCGCCGTAAGAGCCAGGGCCTGCTCGAACTCAACCGCCTCACGCCGAGTCTGAAGGGCATGCGGCTCAGCCCAGTGCTCGCCGCCGGGCTCGCCAACCTGCAAGCGCGGCTCGAAACCAATCGCCGTCTGCTCAGCACGCAATTGACGGCGGCGCGCGCGGTTTCCGACATCATCACGCGGGCGATTCGCGACAGTCAGTCCGACGGCACCTATTCGGATCGCTACTGGGCCGACGAATGATCCGCATCATCATGATCGGATTTTGGGCCTGCCTGGCGACGCTCGCCGCCGGTTATGCGATGACCCACGTCCGCGCGATGGAAGCGAAGCCCGCAGTCGCCGCCGCAGATGCCGCCGCCGCGCACGAGATGAAGAAGACCAAGGAAATCGACGTCCCGAAGATTCGCGACGGCGCCGTCAAGGGCTACATCGTCGCCCAGTTCTCTTATGTCGTCGACGATGCTCTGGCCAAGGCGGCGCCGATTTCGCCCGACGATTACATTGTCGAAGAGGCGTTCCAGTACATTTTCTCCGATCCGGAAATCGACTTCGACCATCTCGAAACGTTCGACTTGAAGAAGATGACGGATGCGCTGACCAAGGCCGTCAACGCCCGCCTCAAGGCCGAAGTCGTCACCAGCATCGGCATCCAGCAATTCAGCTTTCTGACCGCGACGCAGGCCAAGAAGCGCCTCTGAGCGGGAGGGCCGACCAGGTTGGCGTCGCCGCGCGCAGCATTCGCGCGCCGCCGCGCCGCTTCGGCGCTTGCCCGGGCGCATAGCGCGCGGCGATCTCGCCGGCGCTGAGGTCTTCGAGGATGGCAAAACCGAGCGCGCGAAGCCGCGCTTGCAGCGAGGCGGGGTCGAAGGAAGCGCGCAGCGGTTCGCCGGCGGCCGCGACCCTCGCCGCCAGCGCCGCATGCGCTTCACGCGCCTCGATCGTCTCGGGCGGGACGACGTAGTCGAACACGATCTCGGCTCCGCCGGCCAGCGCCGCCACCGCCGCCAGCGTGGCGTAGACCGCCTCGGGCGTCAGATAGGGCGTCACGCCGAGCCAGAGGAAGAACGAGGGCTGGGCGGCCTCGAAGCCGGCCGCGGCGAGCGCTTCGCTCAGGCCCTGGGTTTCAAAGTCGCAGCCGACATAGACGACGTGCGCCGGCTCGGCGACGCCCGCCGCCGCCAAACGACGACGCTTCTCGCGTTGGGTCGCGGGATGGTCGATCTCGAAGACGATGAGGCCGGGCGTGGGCGCAACTCTGTAGGCGAACGTGTCGAGGCCCGCGCCAAGGACCACCGCTTGTCGAACCCCGCGCCCGATCGCCTCCTGCGCCGCGTCCTCGGCAAAGCGGCTGCGCAGCGCGATGAACAGCCGCAGGAAGCGCCGCTCGGGATGCGCCAGCGCCTTGGCGAGCGCGTCTTGCGCGTCCGGTCCGAGGATGCCGACCGCCAGCGGATCGGCGAAGATCTGTCCGCCCTCGAGCGCCTGATGGGCGGCGCGATGGCCGGCGGCGCCGAGCGCGGTGCGGCTGAATTCACCCTGTCGCATGAACGGGGAAACTACCGGCAAGGGCGGCGAATGTCGACGCGCAGAGCCGATGCGCCCGCAGCCGCGGCAATTCGCAATCGCCATTGGGCCGGCGTCGGCGTATGAATGCGCCGGCGCGCAGCGGAGGCCGGGCATGGCAGGCGGCGAGGGATCGAGATTGCGCGGCGCCGCGACGCCCTCGCTGGCGCTTGGCCTTCTGTGCCTGCTGCTGCACCTCGCCATCAACGGCCGTTACGACATTTTTCGCGACGAGCTCTATTTCATCGTTTGCGGCCAGCACCCGGCGCTCGGCTATGTCGACCAGCCGCCGCTTATTCCGCTGATCGCGGCGGGGGTTCACGCGCTGTTTGGCGCGAGCGCGTGGCCGCTTCGCCTCGTGCCAGCGCTGGCGATGGCGGCGACGACGGCGCTTGGCGCCGAATATGCGCGGCTTCTTGGCGGCGGGCGCTTCGCGCAATGGCTGTGCGGCCTCGCCGTGCTCTGCGCCCCGGTACTGCTGGTCGACGGCCTGCTGCTGGCGACCGATAGTCTGCAGCCGCTGACCTGGCTCGCCTGCGCCTGGTGCCTGACGCGGGTCGCGCAGACGCAAGACGAACGCTGGTGGCTCGGCTTCGGCCTCGCAGCCGGAATCAGCCTCGCGGCGAAATATCTCATCCTTTTCTTTCTCGCCTCGCTGGCGATCGGCGCCCTGGCGACGCCGCTACGACGCTCGCTGGGTCGGCCGTGGATCTATCTTGGCGCGCTGATCGCGTTCCTGTTCCTCGCCCCCAGCCTCTATTGGCAGGCGGAGAACGGCTGGCCATTCCTCGAGCTCGGCGGCGCGGCGGCGGCCAAGAACCTCGCGCTGTCGCCGCTGGCGTTCCTTGGCCAGCAGGCGCTGTTCGTTCTGCCGCTGTCGGCGGCGGTCGCGTTCGTTGGTCTTTGGCGCTTCTCGGTGCGTCCGCCGCTGCCGGCGCTGCGCGCCTTTCCGATCGCCTTCGTCGTGATGCAAGTCCTCGTCTACCTGCTGCACGGCAAGGCCTATTACATTGCCCCGTTCTATCCAATTTTGTTCGCCGGCGGCGCGCTGGCGATCGAGGGTTGGATCGCGCGGCCAGTTCTGCGCATCGTCGTCGCCGCCGCGATCGCGATCTCTGGCATCGCCATTGCGCCGATGGCGCTGCCGATCCTGCCGCCCGAAGACTTCGCCGCTTACGCGCATGCGCTCGGCATGCCCTCGCGAGCGAGCGCGATGGAAAAAGGCGCTCCGAGCGTACTGCCGCAATATTTGGCCGACATGCTCGGGTGGCGCGAGATGGCCGAAAAAGTGAGCGCCGTCTACAACGCTCTTGCGCCCGAGGAGCGCGCCAAGGCGGTGTTTTTCGGCCGCAACTACGGCGAGGCCGCCGCTCTCGACGTCTACGGCCCCGCGTCCAACGGACCGCCGGCGATCAGCGGCCACAACAACTACTATCTCTGGGGACCGCTTGGCTTCGACGGTTCGGTGATGATCGTGGTCGGCGACCCGGCGCCTTACGCCGCGCAGTTCGACAGCGTCACGCGGGTCGGCGAGCTTGATACCCCTTACGCCATGCCCTCCGAAACCAATATCCCGATCTCCATCCTGCGCGGCCTCCACGTCCCGCTCGCGACGGCCTGGCCGAAGCTCAAGCACTATGACTAGGGCTCGAACGCACCGCGCCCTTGCCTTTTCTCGTCGCTCCGCGCATAGGCCCGTTCGAACCTCCGAACCCCGAAATCCGAGCGCGTCCCCATGGGCTTCAAATGCGGTATTGTCGGCCTGCCCAATGTCGGCAAGTCGACGCTGTTCAACGCGCTCACGCAGACCGCGGCTGCACAGGCGGCCAATTATCCCTTCTGCACCATCGAGCCCAATGTCGGCGACGTCGCCGTGCCCGACCCGCGGCTGGAGACGCTGGCGGCGATCGCCAGCTCGAAAGAGATCATCGCGACCCGGCTGACCTTCGTCGACATCGCCGGCCTGGTGCGCGGCGCCTCGAAAGGGGAGGGGCTCGGCAATCAGTTTCTCGCCAACATCCGCGAGTGCGACGCGATCGCTCACGTCGTGCGTTGCTTCGAGGATGGCGACGTCACCCATGTTGAAGGGCGCATCGACCCACTCTCCGACATCGCGACGATCGAAACCGAACTGATGCTCGCCGATCTCGAAAGCCTCGAACGGCGCGTCGTCGCCATGGAAAAGCGGGCCAAGGGCGGCGACAAAGAGGCCAAGGAGCTGCTGGCGCTCGCAGAGCGTAGCCTCGTCGAATTGCGCGAGGGCCGCCCCGCTCGCGCGGCCGGGGTCAGCCGCGAAGAGCACAAGCTATTCCAGTCGCTCGGGCTCCTGTCCTCCAAGCCGGTGCTCTACGTCTGCAACGTCGAGGAGGCCGCCGCGGATCACGGCAACTCGCGTTCAAATCAGGTCCGTGAAGTGGCGGCCAAGGAGGGCGCGGTCGCCGTCGTCGTCTCGGCCAAGATCGAAAGCGAGATCGCCGTCCTCCCGCAGGCTGAGCAGAAAGACTATCTCGAAGCCGTCGGCCTGGCCGAGCCCGGCCTCAACCGCGTCATTCGCGCCGGCTACGATCTGTTGCACCTCGTCACCTTCTTCACTGTCGGGCCGAAGGAAGCGCGCGCCTGGACGGTCGAGAAGGGCGCCAAGGCGCCGCAGGCGGCGGGCGTCATCCACACCGACTTTGAAAAAGGCTTCATCCGCTCCGAGACGATCGCCTATGATGACTACGTCGCCTGCAACGGCGAAGCGGGCGCGCGGGAAGCGGGCAAATTTCGCCTCGAGGGCAAGGACTACGTCGTCCACGACGGCGACGTGCTGCATTTCCGTTTCGCCAACTGAGGCGAGGTCGATGGGCGTGCTCTATTTCGAGGATTTTCCTGCCGGCGAAGTGGTCGAATTCGGCGATCGCGAGGTGACCGCCGAGGAGATTGTCGCCTTCGCGCGGCAATTCGATCCGCAACCCTTCCATCTCAGCGAAGAACAGGGGCGGGCGTCGGTCGCTGGCGGCCTGATCGCGTCGGGCTGGCATACAGCCTCGATGATGATGCGCGTCATTTGCGACGAGATGCTGGTCAACGCCGCCGGTCAGGGCTCGCCGGGGATGGAGGCGATCGACTGGCTGAAGCCTGTCCGGCCGGGCGACCGCCTCAGGGTGCGCCGGACAACCGTGAGCGCGCGAATCTCCACGCTCGCGTCCGGAGATCGGCGTCATCGAGGCGCGGTTCGAGCTGATGAATCAGAACCGCGAAATCGTGATGACGCAGCAGGGTTCGATGTTCTTTCGCCGCCGCCCGAGCGCCGAGGCCGCGCGATGATCGTCCTTTTTTACGAAGACCACGAGGTCGGCCTGAAGGCGACGGTCGGTTCCTACCGCTTCACGCGTGAAGCGATTATCGCTTTCGCGCGCGACTTCGATCCGCAGCCCTTCCATCTCGACGAGGCGGCGGCGGCGAAGTCGATCTTCGGCGGGTTGTGCGCCTCGGGTTGGCACACGGTCAGTGCGTCGATGCGGGTCCTGATCGACTATCGCGACGGGCTGCGCGCGGCGGCGCACGCGCGCGGCGAGACGCTGCCGCCGTTTGGCCTGGGCGCGGGCGTGCGCGATCTGCGCTGGCTCGCGCCGGTGCGGCCGGGCGACGAGATCGTTTTCACGTTCGCGGTGCTGTCGTCCCGCGTCACGCGGCGCCCGGAGTGGGGCTTCGTGACCGGCGGCATGTCCGGCGTCAATCAGGATGGCCGCGAGGTCTGCTCGTACAAGCTGATGTCGCAGGTGGCTCGCAGGCCCTGAGCGAAAAGCCCTAGGCGGCCTGCGCCATGCGTACGGCCGAGCCGGTAGCGACAAGGCGGCGCAAGCCGACGCCGTCGTTCGCGGCGTGCTCGTCAGCTTCGAAGCGGACCTCGATCAGCGCGTCGGCGCCGTATTCCTCGGCCTCGCCCGCCAGGGCTCGCAACACGGCGCGGCGATCGGCTTCGGTGGTCTCCCCCTCGGCGCAGCGCCAAGGTCCGACCGCCTTGATGCGACCGATGAGAGTGGTCGCCCGGCCGCCTTCGAGGGCGCCGGTGAAACTGACTTGCATGGAAAACTCGTTCTTTGGTTCGTTTGGGCGCCACTCTGCCCCGCCGACGTTTCGCTCGCCTTAACGCCGGCGAGCCCTTCGGTGGAGTTAACAACGCGGTTGACGAAAAGTGGTTACGGGACGGGCGGGACCCAATCGAGAAAGAGCGGCGCCGTTGTGGCGCCGCTCCGACAAATTCGCGAGTTAACTTTATTTAACTCTGGGTCCGGCGGCCGCCGCGCTCAGCCCTGGGCCGCTGCTTCCGCGGCTTCCTTCTTCTCCAGGTCCTCGCCGGTCTGCTGGTCGACGACGCGCATCGACAGCTTGACCTTGCCGCGGTCGTCAAAGCCCATCAGCTTGACCTTGACCTTGTCGCCTTCCTTGACGACGTCGGTCGTCTTGGCGACGCGGCCCTTGCCGAGCTGCGAGATGTGGACGAGCCCGTCCTTCGAGCCGAAGAAGTTGACGAAGGCGCCAAACTCCATCGTCTTGACGACCGTGCCGTCGTAGATCTGGCCAATCTCCGGGTCGGAAGCGATCGATTTGATCCAGTTGATCGCCGCCTTGATCTTGGCGCCGTCGCTGGAGGCGACCTTGACCGTGCCGTCGTCCTCGATGTTGATCTTGGCGCCGGTCTTCTCGACGATCTCGCGGATCACCTTGCCGCCGGTGCCGATCACTTCGCGGATTTTGTCGGTCGGGATTTTCAGGGTTTCGATGCGCGGCGCGAATTCGCCGAGCTCGGCCCTGGCGCCCGTGAGCGCCTTACCCATTTCGCCGAGGATGTGCAGGCGACCGTCCCTGGCCTGCGCCAAGGCGACCTTCATGATCTCCTCGGTGATGCCGGCGATCTTGATGTCCATCTGCAGCGAGGTGACGCCCTCGGTCGTGCCGGCCACCTTGAAGTCCATGTCGCCGAGGTGATCCTCGTCGCCGAGGATGTCGGAGAGCACGGCGAAACGCTCGCCTTCGAGGATCAGGCCCATCGCGATGCCGGCGGTCGGCCGCTTGAGCGGCACGCCCGCGTCCATCAGCGCCAGCGAGGAACCGCACACGGTCGCCATCGACGACGAGCCGTTCGACTCGGTGATCTCCGAGACGATGCGGATCGTGTAGGGGAACTCGGCCGCGGTCGGCAGCATCGGCCGGATCGCGCGCCAGGCGAGCTTGCCGTGGCCGATTTCACGCCGGCCCGGCGCGCCCATGCGCCCAGTCTCGCCGACCGAGTAGGGAGGGAAGTTGTAGTGGAGCAGGAAGCGCTCCTTGTAGGTGCCTTCCAGCGAGTCGACGTATTGCTCGTCTTCGCCGGTGCCGAGCGTCGCCACCACCAGCGCCTGCGTCTCGCCGCGGGTAAACAGCGCCGAACCGTGGGTGCGCGGCAGCACGCCGGCCTGGGCGACGATTGGCCTGACGGTTGTCAGGTCGCGCCCGTCGATGCGGCGCTTGTGGTCGAGGATGTTCCAGCGCACCACCTTGGCCTGGGCGTCGTGGAACGCCTCGTTGACCGCTTCGGCGGTGAACTCGTGGGCTCCGCCCTCTGGCAGCAGCGCCGCCTTGACCTTCGCCTTGACGGCGTCGACCGCCTTGTAGCGGTCCTGCTTCTGGGTGATCGAATAGGCGGCGCGCAGGTCGGCTTCGCCGATCGCCAGCACCGCTTTCAGGGCCGGCGACTTGTCATGCGCGGAGAGTTCGCGCGGCTCCTTGGCGGCCTTCTCGGCGAGCCGGATGATCGCCTGGATCACCGGCTGGAACGAGGCATGGCCCGCCATCACCGCCTTGAGCATCGTGTCCTCGGAAAGCTCCTTGGCCTCCGATTCGACCATCAGCACCGCGTCGCCAGTGCCGGCGACGACGAGGTCGAGCGATGATTCCTTCATCTCTTCGATCGTCGGATTGGCTTTGACCTCGCCGCCGATCACGCCGACCCGGGCCGCGCCGATCGGGCCCATGAAGGGCACGCCCGACAGGGTCAGCGCGGCCGAGGCGGCGATCAGGCCGAGAATGTCGGGGTCGTTCTCCATGTCGTGGCTGAGCACGGTGACGATGACCTGCGTGTCGCAGCGGAAATCGTCGGGGAACAGCGGCCGGATCGGCCGGTCGATCAGGCGCGAGGTCAGCGTCTCGCGGTCGGACATGCGTCCTTCCCGCTTGAGATAGCCGCCGGGAATGCGGCCCGCTGCGAAGGTCTTCTCCTGGTAGTGAACGGTCAGGGGAAAGAAGTCCTGGCCGGGCTTGGGCGCCTTGGCGGCGACGACGGTGGCGAGCACCGTGGTGTCGCCCCAGCTCGCCCAGACCGAGCCGTCGGCCTGGCGGGCGACGCGCCCGGTCTCGAGGACCAGCTTGCGGCCGCCGAGGTCCACTTCCTCGCGTTGAATGTCGAACATCGTTTCATCCTTTTCAAAAGTGAAAGGATGCGCAACCGCTAGAACTTCAGGGCGGGTCCGAACGTGTCCGTCATCGGCAAGACGGCGAGGGACTGGTCCGGCGAGGCCAGTCCCTTGCGATCCTGCCGCAGGGCGTTCCTTAGAGGATGCCCAACCTGTGACGGGCGACCGGGCGCTCGCTTGAGCGCCCGTCTCGTAACCGACTGCAACGCGCGGTTTACGCGATCCTATACAGTCATAAGACGGCGGCCCCATGCCGCCGCCCAGTGTCGGTTTAGCGTCAGCGGCGGATGCCGAGACGCTCGATCAGAGTCTTGTAGCGCGCCTCGTCGGACTTCTTGACGTAGTCGAGCAGCGTACGGCGCTGCGACACCATCTTGAGAAGACCGCGGCGCGAGTGATTGTCTTTGACGTGGGTCTTGAAGTGGCCGGTCAGGTTGGTGATGCGCTCGGTGAGGATCGCAACCTGGACTTCGGGGGAGCCGGTGTCGCCGGCCTTCAAAGCATATTCACGAATCAGCGCAGCCTTGCGCTCGGCGTCGATCGACATCGATCTGTCCTTGTGCTGCCGGCGGGCGAGGCCCACCGATGGATTCTTTCGGCCGAGCCGGGATGTCGTCCAGGTCGGTCGCTTGAACCCAAGGCCTTAGGCCTCGGGTGCGCGGCTTATACAGGTTTTTCTTGCCCGCGCCAGCAAAATCGGCCTTTGCGGGGGCTTGGCGGCTCGCCGGCGCGGCCTTAGTCGTTGACTGCCCGGCGAGATCGCCGCGATCCCCCGCCGCCATTGAACAGATACGGTATGTTTTACGCACGGAATGCCGGGCCGAAGCTGCATTTGCCGCGAGATTGCCTCGCCCGCGCCGCAAGGCTACAGCACCCCGTTACAAATGGGATGCCACGCCGATGCGACCTTCCAAGCGCGCTCATGACGAACTGCGCCAAGTGACTTTCGAGCGCGGCGTCGCCCGTTACGCCGAGGGCTCGTGCCTGGTGCGTTGCGGCGAGACTCATGTGCTGTGCGCCGCTTCGCTCGAGGATAAGCCGCCGCCGTGGCTGCGCGGGCAGGGCAAGGGCTGGGTCACCGCCGAATACGCCATGCTGCCGCGCGCGACATCCACGCGCACGCGGCGCGAATCCTCGACCGGCAAAGTGTCGGGGCGCACCCACGAGATCCAGCGGCTGATCGGCCGCAGCTTGCGCGCGGTGGTCGACCTACCGCGGCTCGGCGAACGCCAGATCACCCTCGATTGCGACGTGTTGCAGGCCGACGGGGGCACCCGCACGGCGGCGATCACCGGCGCCTGGATCGCGCTCAGCGATTGCCTCAAGTGGATGGTGCAGCGTTCGATCCTGCGCGACAATCCGCTCAAAGATCACGTCGCCGCCGTCTCCTGCGGCGTGGTCAAGGGCGAAGCGGTGGTCGATCTCGACTACGCTGAGGATTCAACCGCCGAAACCGACGCCAATTTCGTCATGACCGGATCGGGGGGCCTCGTCGAAGTGCAAGGCTCGGCCGAGGGCGCGCCGTTCTCCGAGGCCGAACTGATCACGATGCTGGCGCTTGCCCGCGCCGGCATCGTCAAGCTCGTCGCGCTGCAGAAGACGACGATCGGTTAAGGGGACAAGGGGCTGAGCCCCTTGGCGCAGGCGGCGCGTCGGGCGTCCGTCGAGATGGTCATCCTATCGCCGCTTGCCTTTGACGCTTGATCGCTCGGACTGGCGCGCGCCTCGGTGATCTGCTATCGTCATTTTGACATCTCTTGAGATATTGAGATAAGAAATGGATCAGTCGCAAGCCCTCGACGCCTTCGGCGCGCTGTCGCAAGAAACCCGCCTCCGAATTGTGCGGCTTCTGGTCAAAGCCGGCCCCGAGGGCATGCCCGCCGGCGCTATTGGCGATTCAGTCGACGCCTCGTCCTCGAATGTGTCGTTTCATCTGAGCCACCTTGAACGCGCTGGACTGATCCAATCGCGGCGCGAAGCGCGATCGATCATTTATCGCGCAGCCTATCCCGCGCTCGCCGGGCTGATCGCTTTCCTGATGGGCGATTGCTGCGGGGGTCGGCCGGAAGTGTGCGCGCCCGCCGTTGCCGCGCTCGCTTCCTGCTGCGACTGAAGGGAGCAGCCATGTCGCGCCTCTACAACGTTCTGTTCCTCTGCACCGGCAATTCGGCGCGTTCGATACTCGCGGAATCGATCCTGAAAAAGGACGGCGCGGGCCGATTTCAAGCCTTCTCGGCCGGGAGCCAGCCCAAGGGCGCGGTGAATCCGTTCGCGCTGACAACACTCAAGGCGCTTGAATATCCCGCCGATGGCTTCCGCTCGAAAAGCTGGGAAGAGTTTGCGCAACTGGGCGCGCCCGTCATGGATTTCGTGTTCACCGTCTGCGACAACGCCGCTGGCGAGACCTGCCCGGCTTGGCCGGGTCAACCGATGACGGCGCATTGGGGCATCGAAGACCCCGCGGCCGTGGAAGGCACCGACATTCAAAAGGAGGCGGCGTTTAACGCTGCCTTCCGCTACCTCAAGAATCGCATCGCCATCTTCGCCATGTTGCCGATCGCCAGCATCGACAAGATGGCGCTCGGTACGCGCTTGCGCGAAATCGGCCGCATCGAAGGTTCCACCTCGAATCCGGCTAAGGCGAGCTAATTATCGGCATGGCAAGCGCGCTCCCTCAAAGGCTTGTGGCCGAAGCTTTCGGTACGGCGTTTCTGGTCGCAACCGTCGTTGGCTCCGGCATCATGGCGCAATCTCTGACGAAGGACGTGGCGCTTGCGCTGCTCGGCAACACGCTGGCGACCGGCGCGATACTGGTCGTCCTGATCACGATCCTTGGACCGATCTCCGGCGCTCATTTCAACCCGGCGGTCTCGCTCGTCTTCGCCCTGAAGCGCGAACTCGCGGCGCATGAGGCGGCGCTGTACGGCGCCGTGCAGGTCGTCGGCGGCGTCGTTGGCACGGTCGCCGCGCATCTGATGTTCGCACTGCCGCTCCTCGATATCGCGATGAAACCGCGCACCGGTGGCCCGCAATGGTTCGCCGAATGGGTGGCGACCTTCGGCTTGGTCGTTGCGATTCTTGCCGGCGTTCGCGTGGCCCGCGCGGCCGTTCCATGGGTGGTCGGGCTCTACATCACGGCCGCTTACTGGTTCACCGCCTCGACGTCCTTCGCCAATCCGGCCGTCGCAATCGCGCGGGCTTTCACCAATACCTTTTCGGGTATCCGCCCGATTGACTTGCCAGGTTTTATCGCCGCGCAACTGCTGGGGGCGCTGTGTGCGTTGGCTTTCGCGAACTGGCTCCTGCGCGAGCAACCCGTGAAAGCCGAGGCGCGATCATGACTGTCACGATCTATCACAACCCCGATTGCGGCACGTCGCGCAACACGCTGGCGATGATCCGCCAAAGCGGCGAAGAGCCCATCATCGTCGAGTATCTGAAAACCCCGCCGACGCGCGCGCGTCTGATCGAGTTGATCGCCGCGATGGGCATTTCCGTGCGCGCGCTGTTGCGGGAAAAGGGAACGCCCTATGCCGAGCTTGGGCTCGCGGACCCGAAATGGACGGACGACGAACTGCTCGACTTCATGATGAAACATCCGATCCTGATCAATCGGCCGATCGTCGTCACGCCGAAGGGCGTCAGGCTTTGCCGCCCTTCGGAAACAGTTCTCGACATCCTGCCGAATCCCGACATTGGCCGGTTCGTCAAGGAAGGCGGCGAAGTCGTCGATTTTTCATCCGCCGCCCCTCGCGGCTGATCCGCCGCGCGCAGCGAGCGCGGCTACAGATCGCTGTCCACCCAATAACGCAGAATATGGTGCGCGATCGCCATCGGCCCCGGCGACGTCAGGCCTGCGGGGTGGCGCTTGTCGAACATGGCGGTGACTTCGTCGCGCTCGAACCAGCGCGCGTCCTCCAGCTCCTGGCCATCGACGACAATCTCGCGGCCCAATGCGCGGGCGAGGCAGCCAATCATCAGCGTCGAGGGGAACGGCCAGGGCTGCGAGGCAAGATAGACGACCTCGCCACAGGCGATCCGCGCCTCTTCGTGGATTTCGCGGCGAACCGCCTCCTCGATCGTCTCGCCCGGCTCGACGAAGCCGGCCAGCGCCGAATACATGCCTTTGGGAAAACGCGCCTGCCGGCCGAGCAGGCAGCGCCCGCCTTCGAGCGCCAGCATGATGACCACCGGATCGGTGCGCGGGAAATGATGCGTCTTGCAGACGTCGCACTCGCGCCGCCAGCCGCCGGCTGCGAGGCGGGTCGGCGCGCCGCAATTGGCGCAGTGGCCGTGGCGCGCGTGCCAATTGAGGACCGCCTTGGCCTGGCCGAGGATCGCGATCGCGTCGGGGTCGATCAGGCCCTCCATGGCAAGGGTGCGCAGATCGATGAGCTTGATGTCGTCGCGGCCGGGCACGACGAGCTGGCGGCGGTCGAGGAAGCCGTCGCTATGGTCGGCGACTTCCTCGACTGCGCCGTCCGGCAGCAGGGCGGCGAAGACCGGCGCGCCGTCGGCAGCGAGGCCGAGCAACACCTCGAGCCGGGCGCCGCCGAGACTGGCGATCGCCGCCAGCGGAAACAGCGGCTCGAGCTTGCCGCCCGCGAATCCGCTCCCCGAACGCGCCAGCAGGGGCATGTCGCGCGCGAACACAACCGCCATGGCGTCGGGCCGCTCCCTCAGCGCGGCAAGGTAGGGGGCGTCTTCGCGCCGTTCCGAGATGCGGTCGAGCGGCGCCCCGGCAAAACCGAAGCCGGGAGCGGGCGCTCCAGTCTTGAAAAAGGCCTCATTCATCCTTCAACCCTCGCATGGCTCAACCCTCGGGTCGCGGCGGGCGCTGGTCAAGCCGGGCAAAGCCGGTTTTAATCCGCCGCGAATCGACCGATCGACTGTGGAAAACAGGACGCAGGCCGTATGGCTGTCAGACTGACAAGGCGCGGCGCGCTCCAAGGTTCGGCGGCGCTCGCCGTCGCCGCGCTGACGCCTTTGCGCAGCTTCGCCGACGACACGATCGAGACCCACGGCCTGTCGTCGTTTGGCGATCTCGCTCTTGCGCCCGACTTCAAGCATTTCAACTATGTGAACCCTACCGCGCCGAAGGGCGGCCTGCTGTCGATGCAGATCAGCGCGACTGGCGGCAATCAGAACTTCGACACCTTCGATACGCTCAACATCTATTCGCGCAAGGGCGACGGCGCCGCCGGCATGTCCGCCTGTTTCGATACGCTGATGACCGGCAACGGCGACGAGCCCGATTCGGTCTATGGTCTGCTCGCGCGCGCCGTGCGCTACACGCCCGACAGGCTCGAATATCGCTTTCTGCTCCGCCCCGAAGCGCGTTTCTCCGACGGAACGAAATTGACCGCCGCGGATGTCGCGTTCTCGTTCGACATTCTCAAGACCAAGGGACACCCGATCTATGTTCGCCTGCTCGAAGAGCTGGCAAGCGCGAGTGCGGAATCCGACGACACGGTGGTCCTGCGCTTCGTGCCGACGCGCAGCCGCGACGCGCATCTGATCGTCTGCCGGGATGCCGATCTTCTCGAAGGCCTATTGGGCGACGCGCGATTTCGAGGCTTCGACGCTGGACGCGCCGCTGGGGTCGGGCGCCTACAAAGTGGCGCGCTTCGAGACCGGCCGTTACATCGAGTTCGAGCTCGACGCCAATTATTGGGCGAAGGATTTGCCGGTCAATGTCGGCCAGAACAATTTCGCCAAGATCCGCTTTGAATATTATCGCGAGCGGCAGGTGGCGTTCGAGGCGTTCAAGGCGGGCGCGCTCAATTTTCACGAGGAACTGACGGTTCAGTACTGGCTGTCGGGCTACGATTTTCCCGCCGCCAAAGAGGGCCGGGTCAAGAAGGAATCCATTCACAGCGGCGCGCCGGTGGGATCGCAAGCCTACTACATGAACATGCGCCGCGAACAGTTCACCGACCGGCGTGTGCGCGAGGCGGTGAGCCTCGCATTCGATTTCGAGTGGACCAACAAGAACGTCAAATACTCGACCACCAAACGCGTCATCTCTTATTTTCAGAACACGGAGATGGAGGCCAAGGGCGCGCCCGGCCCCGAAGAGCTCGCGATCCTTGAGCCGTTTCGCGGCAAGGTTCCGGACGAGGTTTTCGGCGAGGTCTATGTGCCGCCGGTCTCCGACGGCTCGGGCAGCGATCGCGTTCTGCTCCACAAGGCCAACGACCTGCTGCTCGCCGCCGGCTGCAAGCGCGATGGCGGCGTGCTCAAACTGCCGAGCGGCAAGCCGTTCGTCATCGAGTTTCTTGATTTCTCCGATTTCCTCCAGCCAGTCACCTTTCCCTATTTGCAGAACCTGCAAAAGCTTGGCATCGACGCGCACTCGCGCGTCGTCGATGCGACGCAGTACAAGGCGCGCACCGATAGTTTCGATTTCGACGTCACGGTCGCGCGCTTTTCCGGCGAATTGACGCCGGGGTTCGAGTTGTCGCTCTTCTACAGCTCGAAGGCCGCCAATGATCCGGGCTCGCGCAATCTCGCCGGCATTGCCGATCCCGTCGTCGACGCGCTGATCGGCAAGATCGCCGGCGCAAAATCGCGCGCCGAACTTAATTTCACCTGCCGCGCGCTTGATCGCGTGCTGCGAGCGGGGCGCTATTGGACGCCGCAGTATTACCGCGACGACATCTGGATCGCCTATTGGGACGCGTTCTCGCGGCCGGACGCGCAGCCCAAGCTCGGCACGGGCGCCCCCGACACCTGGTGGTGGGACGAAGACAAGGCGAAAAAAATTGGGCTCTAGCGCGATGACCCGCAAGCCGCTGCATCGCGCCGACCCGCGAGCCTGACGCCGATGCTCGCTTACATCGCGCGCCGACTTGCTGCTGATGATCCCGACGGTGTTCGGCATCATGCTGGTCTCTTTCGCCATCGTGCAATTCGTGCCAGGCGGCCCGGTCGAGCGGGCGATCTCCCAGTTGCAGGGCAACGATCAGAGCTCGAGCGCAAATTTTGGCGGCGGCGGCGGGCAGATCGGGGCCGGGGCGATGGCCCACGCCGGGGGCGACATTTCTTCGCGCTATCGCGGCGCGCAGGGGCTCGACCCGAAATTCATCAAGGAACTCGAGAAGCAATACGGCTTCGACAAGCCGGCGCCAGAGCGGTTCTGGATTCTTGTGCGCGACTACGCGACGTTCAATCTCGGCAAGAGCTACTATCGCGACGCGCCGGTGATCGAGTTGATCAAGGAGAAGCTGCCAGTCTCGATGTCGCTCGGCCTGTGGATGACCTTGATCTCCTACGCGATCTCGATTCCCTTGGGTGTGCGTAAAGCCGTCAAGGATGGCTCGCGCTTCGACACCTGGACCTCGGCGCTGGTGATCTTCGGCTACGCGATCCCGAGCTTCCTGTTCGCCATCCTGCTGGTCGTGCTGTTTTGCGGCGGCTCGTTCTGGCAGGTCTTTCCCCTGCGCGGCCTGACCTCGGACAATTTCGCCGACCTCACCTGGCCGCACAAAATTCTCGACTATCTTTGGCACGTCACGCTGCCGGTCGCCGCACTGGTGCTCGGCTCGTTCGCCACCTCGACGCTGCTGACCAAGAATTCGTTTCTCGACGAGATCAAGAAGTCCTACGTGCAGACGGCGCGCATGAAGGGCCTGAGCGAGCGGCGGGTGCTGTACGGGCACGTGTTTCGCAACGCAATGCTGATCGTCATCGCGGGCTTTCCCGGCGCCTTCGTCAGCGCCTTCTTCACCGGCGCGCTACTGATCGAGCAGGTGTTCTCGCTCGATGGGCTCGGCTACCTCTCCTACGATTCGTTGATCCAGCGCGACTATCCGGTGGTGCTCGGCAATCTCTATGTCTTCGCCCTGCTCGGCATGGCGGTAAACCTCATCTCCGATCTGACCTACACCTGGGTCGATCCGCGCATCGACTTCGAAACGCGCGAGGTGTGATGCGCGCGCCTCACCACGTCTCCTTCCGCGTCATGGCCGGGCTTGACCCGGCCATCCATGCTGAACGGTCAGAAGGTCGCGCCTGGATGGCCGGGTCAAGCCCGGCCATGTCGGGAGCAGGGGCGGCGGCCGCCGATTCCCCCTCCCCCGCAAGGGGGGAGGGGGCATCATGACGCTCGCTCCCCCTCTCCCCGCCGGTCGGCTGCGCCTCAGCCCGATGAACCGGCGCCGGCTCGACAATTTTCGTCGCAACCGGCGCGGCTATTGGTCGTTCTGGATTTTCCTCGTGCTGTTCGCGATCTCGCTGGGCGCCGAGTTCGTCGCCAACGATCGGCCGCTGCTCGCCTCCTACAAGGGCGAGCTGCTGTTCCCGGTGTTGCGTCGACTATCCGGAGGACAAGTTCGGCGGCTTCGAGGCTCATACCGAATATCGCGATCCGACCATCGCCGACGAGATCAACGCGCATGGCTGGATGATCTGGCCGCCGATCCGCTTCGCCAATTCGACCACCAAGCTCGATCCGCCGACGCCCTTCCCCTCGCCGCCGACCTGGACGTTGAGCGAGGCTCAATGCCGCGCCGCGATCCTCGCTCAAGCTCGCGGCGACGCGGCGAAGGTTCCCCCGGGCGGCGGCGGGTGCCGCGATCTCGAGCCCGAATGGCTCGGCACCGACGCCGATGGCCACGACGTCGTCGCGCGGTTGATCTACGGCTTCCGCATCTCGGCGCTGTTCGGCTTGATTCTGGCCGCCGTCTCCTCGGTGATTGGCGTCGCGGCGGGCGCGGTGCAGGGTTATTTCGGCGGCTGGCTCGATCTCGCCATGCAACGCTTCATCGAAATCTGGTCGTCCTTGCCGCAGCTCTACATCCTGATCATTCTCTCGGCGATCCTGACGCCAAGTTTCGTCGTGCTGCTGACGATCCTACTGCTGTTTTCGTGGGTCAGCCTCGTGCATCTGGTGCGCGCCGAATTCCTGCGCGCGCGCAATCTCGAATATGTCACCGCGGCGCGCGCGCTCGGCCTTTCCAACGCCAAGATCATCGTCAAGCACGTGTTGCCCAACGCGATGGTGGCGACGCTGACCTTCCTGCCGTTCATCGTCAATTCATCGATCGGCGCGCTGACCTCGCTCGACTTCCTCGGCCTTGGCATGCCGCCGGGCTCGCCCTCGCTCGGCGAGCTTTTGTTGCAAGGCAAGTCGAACCTCTCCGCGCCTTGGCTCGGCCTCTCCGCCTTCGCCGTCGTCGCCCTGATGCTGTCGCTGCTGATCTTCATCGGCGAAGCGGTGCGCGACGCCTTCGATCCGAGAAAGACCTTCTCGTGAGCGAGCGCCCCGCTGCTCGACGTGCGCGACCTCTCGGTCGCCTTCCGCCAGGGCGGCGTTGCGCAGACGGTCGTCGACCGCGTCTCGTTCACGCTCGAGCGCGGTCAGGCGCTGGCGCTGGTCGGCGAATCGGGCTCGGGCAAATCGGTCACCGCGCAGTCGATCGTGCGTCTGCTGCCCTATCCGGCGGCGAGCCACCCGAGCGGCGAAATCCTGTTCAAGGGCCGCGACGTGCTCAAGATGAGCGACGCGGAATTGCGGTCCATGCGCGGCGCCGGCGTGACGATGGTGTTCCAGGAGCCGATGACTTCGCTCAATCCGCTGCACACGATCGAGCGGCAGATCGGCGAGATCATCGCGCTGCATGGCGGGCGCGCCGCTTCGACCCGCCAGCGGGTCGTCGAACTGCTCGAAGAGGTCGGCATTGTTGATCCCACTTCGCGACTGGGCGCCTATCCGCACCAGCTTTCGGGCGGCCAGCGCCAGCGGGTGATGATCGCGATGGCGCTCGCCAATCGCCCCGATCTGTTCATCGCCGACGAACCGACGACCGCGCTCGACGTCACCGTGCAGGCGCAGATCCTCGCACTGTTGAAGGACCTACAAGCCAAGCTGAATATGGCGCTGCTGTTCATCACCCACGACCTCGGCATCGTGCGCAAGATCGCGCGCGATGTCGCGGTGATGCAGCGCGGGCGGATCGTCGAAGCCGGCAAGACGGCCGAGGTCTTCGCCAATCCGCAGCACCCCTACACAAGGATGCTGCTCGCCGCCGAGCCGAAGGGGGCGCCGCCTGCGATCGACACGAGCGCGCGGCCGATCCTCGCCGCCGAGGGCGTGCGGGTGTGGTTCCCGATCAAGAAGGGTTTTCTGCGCCGCACGGTTGCTCACGTGAAGGCGGTCGACGGCGTGTCGCTGACCGTGCGCGAGGGTCAGACGGTCGGCGTTGTCGGCGAATCGGGCTCGGGCAAGACGACGCTCGGTCTGGCGATCCTGCGCCTGATCCGCTCGCAGGGAACGATCGCCTATTGCGGGCGCGGCCTGCAGGGCCTGTCGGTGAAACAGATGCGCCCGTTCAGGCGCGACATGCAGATCGTCTTCCAGGACCCCTACGGGTCGCTGTCGCCGCGTCTTTCGGTGGCGGAGATCGTCGAGGAGGGGCTGCTCGCCCAAAAAACCAAGCTCAACGCCGCCGAGCGTCGCACGGCGGTGGCGCGGGCGCTCGCCGACACCGGCATCGATCCGGCGAGCATGGATCGCTATCCGCACGAATTCTCCGGCGGCCAACGCCAGCGCATCGCCATCGCCCGCGCGATGGCGCTCGATCCGAAATTCGTCGTGCTCGACGAGCCGACCTCGGCGCTCGACATGTCGGTGCAGGCACAGATCGTCGATCTGCTGCGCGAGCTGCAACTGCGCCGCTCGCTCGGCTATCTTTTCATCTCGCACGATCTCAAAGTGGTGCGGGCGCTCGCGAGCGAGATCATCGTCATGCGCAGGGGCGAAGTCGTCGAGAGCGGGCCAGCGCAAGACGTCTTCGCTGCGCCGCGCAACGAATACACCAAGGCGCTGTTCGCCGCCGCTTTCGCGCTTGAGGCGGAGCCGTCGGACGTCGTCAGCCAGTAGGGGGAGCGATGGGGCGGGCGATTCTCATCGTCCTCGATTCGGTCGGTTGCGGCGGCGCGGCCGATGCGGCGAGCTATGGCGATGACGGCGCCGACACGCTCGGGCATCTTGCGGCGGCTTGCGCCGAGGGTCGCGGCGATCGCGCGGGCCTGCGCAGCGGGCCGTTGCGCCTGCCCAATCTCGACGCGCTCGGCCTCGGCCTCGCGATGCGCGCCTCGACCGGCGCCGCTGCGCCGGGCTTCTCGACCGCGACGCCGCGCGGGCAGTGGGGCTATGGGGTCGAGACCTCGAAGGGCAAGGACACGCCGTCGGGCCATTGGGAAATCGTCGGCACGCCGGTCGCCTTCGACTGGGGCTATTTTCCGAAAGAGATCCCGACGTTTCCCCAATCGCTGACTTCGGCGCTGATCGCGGAAGCGAAGCTGCCCGGCATTCTCGCCGACCGCCACGCTTCCGGGACCGCGATCATCGCCGAGCTTGGCGAGGAGCACATGCGAACGGGGAAGCCGATCTGCTACACCTCGGCCGATTCCGTGTTCCAGATCGCCGCCCATGAACAAGCGTTCGGGCTCGAGCGGCTCTACGAGGTTTGCCGCATCGCGCGACGCCTATGCGATCCGCTCGCCATCGGCCGAGTGATCGCGCGCCCGTTCGTCGGCGCCAGCGCGACC
The DNA here is from genome assembly GCA_963835215.1 of uncultured Alphaproteobacteria bacterium. Lineage (GTDB taxonomy): Bacteria > Pseudomonadota > Alphaproteobacteria > Rhizobiales > Beijerinckiaceae > Roseiarcus. Next base: position 1,157,158 of record CAWIES010000002.1, read on the forward strand.
GATTTTACCCGCACCGCCAATCGCAAGGACCTTTCGATCCCGCCGTTGCCGGGCAATCTGTTGCAACGCTGCGCCGAGGCGGGCCGTGCGGTGGTCACGGTCGGTAAGATCGGCGACATTTTCGCGCACCGACACACCGGAAAAGAGCTCAAGGGCCGCAGCAACGACGAGAACCTCGATCTCGCGCTCGCCGCGTTGCGCGCTGCGCCCGGGGGCGGGCTGATCTTCGTCAATCTCGTCGATTTCGACAGCGAATACGGCCACCGCCGCGACATCGCCGGCTACGCCGCCTGTCTGGAGGCGTTCGACAAGCGGCTGCCGGAGATCGAAGCCGGCATGCGCGCCGACGACTTCTGCGTATTGACCGCCGACCACGGCAACGACCCGACCTGGCGCGGCAGCGATCATACCCGCGAGCACGTGCCGATCATTGCTTTTGGCGGCGGCGCGCCGGCGGGGCCGATCGGCGCGCGTGCGAGCCTCGCCGACATCGGGACGACGATCGCGCGCCGGCTCGGCGTCGCGGCGCCGGCGCATGGCAGGAGCTGGCTGATATGAGTTTCGCGCTCGATCCGCGTATCGTCGCCGACACTCTGCCGATTGGCGACATGACACTGTCGCGCCTGCTGCTGATGAACGACGCGCGCTACCCTTGGCTGCTCCTGGTTCCGCGCCGCGAGGCTTTGCGCGAACTCATCGATCTCGACGCGCCGGCGCGCCTGGCGCTGATCGAAGAGATCGCCAGCGCTTCAGCGTTCGTGCGCGCTCTGCCGGGCGTCGAAAAGCTCAACGTCGCCGCGCTCGGCAATGTTGTCGCGCAGTTGCACATCCATGTCCTCGGCCGCACGGTTGGCGATCCTGCGTGGCCGGGTCCGGTGTGGGGCGTCGGCAAGGCGAGGCGATACGAGCACGGCGAAGCCGAGGCGCTGATCGCGCAGGTGCGCGCCGCGATAATTCCCTCCCCCCTTGCGGGGGAGGGCTAGGGAGGGGGTTAGCCGAGCGTGTCCGCTCCGGCTTGCGCGACTTGCTCGTCCTCGGCCGATTGTACGCCGGAGACGCCGATCGCGCCGACGCAGTCGTTCTGGTGCATCAGCGGCAAGGCGCCTTGGATGAACAGCCCGGCGGGAAAACCGATAAACGCGGGCCGCTCTTTGACGCGATCTTCAAAGACCTTGCTCGGCCGCTTGGTCAGGGCCGACGTACGCGCCTTGCCGATCGCGGCTTCGGCGGTGACGAGACCGGCGCCGTCCATGCGATGGAGACCAAGCAGGAAGCCGCCGTCGTCGACGATCGCGATCGACACCGCCCAGCCGCTGCTCACCGCCTTGGCCTCGCACGCCGCCATCATTGTTTTCACGTCAGCGGCGGTAAGGGTCGGCTTGGTGCGCATTATGGAGAGTCCTCTCGCTGTGGATGCGCGGCATCGTAGTCGGCGCAAGCGAGGCGGGCGAGTAAAAAGCGCGAGAGCGCTGCACCGCTATTCCCCCTCCCCCTTGCGGGGGAGGGGAAGAGCGCCCTCTGCCCGCTCAGCCGATCACTGAAGCGACCAGCCTGTCGATCAGGAAGTTGGTGCCGCGCTCGCGCGAGCCCTTGTCCTCGTGGCCGTTGAAGAACGCGCCCTGTTCGCTGACCTTGAGGCGCACGCCGGCGGGATCGGGCTCGATCTCGATCGTCGCCAGCGAGACCGAAATCTTGAGGCTGTCGAGATGCATCTCATAGGCGTAGACCAGCCGGCGGTCGGCGACGACGTCGAAATAGACCGCGTCGAAGCGGCTGGTCATGCCGCTCTTCCAGCGGCCGACGAGAAGCTCGCGTCCGCCCGGCCGCACGTCCATGTTCCGCTCAAGCAGCGTGTAGCCCTCGCCGCCGGTAAACCAGAGCGCCTTGGCGCCCTTGTCGGTGAAGGCGCGAAACACTTGCGCCGGCGTCGCCTTGAACACGCGCTCGAGGGTGAAGGCCCCGTGCGCCGCCGCTGCGGCGACAAGCGTGCGCGCGACCTCGCGCTCCAGCTTGTCGAGCGTGGTGCGCCAGCCTTCGTTGGAGCCTGCGACCGCGAAGCGGAAGGCCTCGTCGTGAATCTGGTAACTTTGGCAGACCGTCATGCGCGTGCTCGCGCCTTCTTCGGCAAAGAGCACCACCGTGTGGACGGAGAAGCGGGATTTGCCCCCCGTCGTCACCTCGCAATCGAAAGCCAACCGCTCGGGCGGAACGACTTCGGTGAAAGCCCCGCGCGTCCAATGTTCGACCCCGTCAGGCATTCGCATGCAGACCGCGAAGACGCCGGTGGGACGAAAGTCGATCTCCGCCTCGGGGACATCGACGCCCTCGGGGCTGAACCAGCGCTTCATATGCGCGGCGGTGCTCCACGCCTTGAATACGGCCTCGCGCGGCGCGGCGAAAAGGCGCGAAACCATCAGCGAATCGGAGCCACGTTTTGCGTCATTGGCGAGAGTCATCGTCGCCTCCCTTGGGTTGCAGTTCGGTCAAATAGGCCTCCAGCCGGTCGAAGCGGCGCTCCCACTCGGCGCGCTGCCCGCTGAGCCAGGCCTCGGCCCGGCCGAGCGTCGCCGCGTCGATGCGGCAGGTCCTTACCCGCCCGACCTTCTGCGAGCGCACCAGGCGCGCGCCTTCGAGCACGGCGAGGTGCTGCATGACGGCGGGAAAACTCATCGCTAGCGGCCGCGCCAGCTCGCTGACCGAGGCCGGCCCCTGCGTCAGCCGCGCGACGATGGCGCGCCGCGAGGGGTCGGCCAGGGCCTGAAACGCCAGATCGAGCGGGCCTGATTGGTTAAGCATGTGCTTTAGTAACATGACAGAATCAGATAAGCAATCGCTTTAGTAACAGCGCTTGCGTGGGGTTAGCCGGACCGCGGCGGAGCGCCGCTTAGGGGGCTCGGGCGAGCCGCTTATGCAGCCGCACCATCAAAGTGGTGGCGAACAGCGGGGTCAGCAGGTTGACCAGCGGCACGGCGACAAACAGGGCGATCAACAGTCCATGCACGAAGACGATGCCCGCATGGCGGCTGCGCAAGGCGCGCGCCTCAGCGGCGGGATGAAAGCGCATCGCCGCCAGCTCGAAATATTCGCGCCCGAGCAGATAGCCGTTGGCGGCGAACCAGGCGAGAACGCCGATCCCTGGCGCGAGCAGCAGCGCCAGCGAGACGAGGCCGACCAGCAGCGTCAACCCGGCAAAGCGCAGCGAGGCGAGGCTCGCCTCGACCAACGGAGCGGGGCGTCCGGGCGCGCCGGACGGATCGACCTCGCCTTCGACATGGGCGGCGATCTCGTCAAAGAAGAAACTCGCGACCAGCGAGGTGACCGGCGCGGCGAGGAACACCACGGCGGCGAACAGGCCGAGACCGATCAGCCAGGCGATCAGCGTCGCCAGCCACGATGTCTGGACATTGACGAAATAGAGCGCCAGCCGGTCGAGCCCGATCCAGGCGAGCGCGAGCACCGCCGCCGTCAGCGCCAGCGATTTCAGCATCACCTTGCGGAACGGCGGCGAGAGGATGTCGTTCAACGAGTCGAAGGCGTCCTGAAACATCGCTCGTCGCCTTCAGATCTCGGCGCTCTCAGCCGGTGCGCCGGCGTCGCCACACGAAGGTGGTGCTCGCCGCGTAGTTCCAGACGACGCCGACCAGCGCGCCCGCTAACCCAGCGACCCACCACACGCTCTGTTGCTGGAACAGCCAGGAGGCGATGTTGACGTTGGCGATCGCGCCGACGCTGCACAGCAGCGCGAACAGCGCGAAGCCGCCGATCAGCCCAAGGCCGCGATAGCGATAGGCGCGATAGGTGATCTCGTTGTTGAGCACGAAGTTGCTCGCCATGGCGGCGATCGTCGCGGCGATCTGGGCGTCGTCGAACCCCCCTGGGCCGCCGCGCTCGATCAGGCCGCACAGCACCAGGAGATGGACGAGGAGGCCGATTGCGCCGATTGAGGCGAACAGCACGAAGCGGATCGGCAGCAGGCCGCCGGTGGCGTGGTGAACGACGAGGCCGAGAAAATCGATGCCGACCAGCGGCGACAGCTTCGATTCGCCGGCCTGACGCTGGCCGGAACACGTAAGGCGATCTCGACCGATCTTCAAGCGGCCGCCCGATGAGAGCACCACGTCGACGAGGATCTTGAACCCGTCGGGCGACAGGCGCGGCGCCAATCGCGCGACGATCTCGCGGCGGGATCATGAAGAAGCCGCTCATCGGGTCGCTGACGGTCGCGCCCGCGACGCGGCGGAAGAACCATGCGCCGAGCTCGCTGAGCTTCTGACGCGCCGGCGACAGTCCGCCCGCCGCGTTCGGGTCGGCGACGCGCGTGCCGATCGCCAGATCGCCGCGTCCCTCGACCAGCGCGGCGTACATCTGCGGCAGGATCGCTTCGTCGTGCTGCAGGTCGCCGTCGATCACCGCGACGAAATCGGCGCTCGAGGCGAGCCAGCCCTCGATCACGGCGCCTGCGAGGCCGAGGCGATTGACCCGGCGGAGGCAGCGCAGGCGCGGATCGCGCCGCGCGATCGCGTAGGCGACGTCAGCCGTGCCGTCGGGCGAATCGTCGTCGACGACGATCATCTCCCACGGCAGACCCGCGAGCGCCGTCTTCAGGCGCTCGAACAGCACCGGCACGTTGGCCGCTTCGCGATAGGTCGGCACGACAACCGACAGGGTCGGCCGATTTTCAGAGGCCGCCGGATCGGATGCCATCTCGCGCTCGCTCGGGCGCGCGCGGAGATTCGCGCCGGCGCCTCAACGCGGATACGGCACAGGGAATGCGCGCGTCAAGCCGTGGGCGGGGACCAGCGCCAGCGTGATTGCGTCGCGCCCGCCCCGATGCAGGACCAGGGATTGGGGCGCGCCGAAGCTGGTAAAATACGGGCCCAGTTCCAGCAGCGTCGCGGTCAGGCGCTGCTCGGGAACCACGATCACCCCGTCCTGGCCGACAAAACGCGCGCTGTCGTCGATCAGCCCGAATCCGCGCGGATCGTGAGAAAAACAGAAAACCGGCGTTGCCGGGCCAAGCGCCAGCGAGATCTTGCCGGCCTCGACCCATTTCGTCGCGACGACGAAGGCGTTTCCCTCCGGCAGTTGCGCCGCGCGCAACTCGCCCCAATCCAGCATCTCCAGCGTCGGGTCGACGGCGCCCGCGGGCAATGGCAAGAGCCGACTCGCCCACCCCGTTGCGGCCTGCGAGGCGGCGAAGATCGCGATCGCGCCGAGCAACCCCGCCAAAACCACCACCGAACGCTTCAGGCTGAAATTGGCGGCCCAGGGCTCCTCAAGCCGGGCCCCCAGCAGCGGAAAGACGAAGAACCAGCCGGGCATCGGCCAATGCGGCAGGCCGCGCGCGCCCCACAGCGGCGTCAGTGTGAAGACGACGATTGGCGGCAGCGCGAGGCAGATCAGAAACAGTCGCCTCTCGTCGACGAAAGCCCTCCGCAGACCGATGACGAGCGCGCCAAAGAGCGGGATGAAGATCCACGGCGCCAGCAGCGCGATCTCGCCAAGCAATTGCGCGCCGACCTGCCAGGGGCGCAGCGCGGTCGCCTTCTCGCCGCGCTCAGTCTGAAACGCGAACGAGACCCAGTGGTGGCTCCAATTCCAGACGATGACCGGCGAAACGATCGCCAACGCGACGAGCGCCGCGACATAGGGCGCGGGATGGGCGAACCAGTGGCGCTGCCGCGGGCTGAGCGCCAGAAACGCGACGAGCCCGAGCGCGAACAAGACGGCGCTGTATTTCGACAGCCCGGCGACGCCGAGCGCGACGCCCACTGCGAGCCAGAGGCCCCAGACCGCGCGTGGGCTCGGCGTGTCGAAGAACAGCGCCGCGAGCGCGAGCGCGGCGCCGGCGAGCCCGAACAGCAACGGCCCGTCGGGCGTGATCCACGCGCCGGGAGAGGCGAAAAAAAACGGCGACAGGTTGAGCGCGACGAGCGCGACGAGGCCGGCGCGGGCGTCGAACAGGCGGCGGGTCAGCGCGAACATCAGCCAGCCGGTCGCGGCGAACAGCGCGACGAACGGCAGCCGCGCCGCCTGACCCTCGCCCAGCGCCAGCGCGGCGAAATGGGCGATCCATTGATGCAGCGGCGGATGATCGAAATAGGAAAGCGCAAGCTGGCGCGAAAGGACCAGCGTATAGGATTCGTCGTAGCCGAGGCCGATCGTCGCGGCGAAAACAAGCCGCGCGGCGGCGAAAGCGACGATCAGCGCGAGCGCCGTGCGGGCGCTGGCGTTGCGCGCCTCGCCGGAGAGCGCCAAGGTCACGAAGCGGCTCGCGCTTTGGCGCCCTCAATCCCAGGAATGAAGGCGTCGAACGCGGCGAAGAACTGGTTGCGAAACACGTCGCGCTCCATCAGCAGCTCGTGTTCCGCTCCGTCGATGATGACCAGCCGGCCGGCGCGCAGGCGCGAGGCGAAGCGCTCGGTGGCGCGCGTGTCGGTCACCCGGTCGGCGCCGGCGGCGATGACCAGGGTCGGGGTCAGGGTGCGACGGGGGAAATCGGGATCCTCGAATTCGCGCATCAGCCGATGCGCGGCGTTGAGCCAGCCGATGGTCGGGTGGCCGAGCCCCAGCTCGGGGTTGGCCGCGGCGACCCGCGAAGTGCGCTCGTAACGCACCGGATCGGAGGTGAGGCGATTGCCGGCGAAGGGTTTCGTCGCGCCGATTTGCGATCCGCGGCCCGGGATGAAAACGCCGCCGAGCCCAACCGCGTCGAGCGCATCGACGGCGACGCGCGTCGCGTTCGGCCATGTCGTTCCGGCGAGCGCGATCATCGGCGAGCAGAGGACGAGGCGCTCCAGCGGGCAGCGCCCCGCGCGCGCGATCGCCAGCAGGATCGCCGCGCCCATCGAATGGCCGAGGCCAAACCAGGGGCGCGGGCTGGACAGTTCGAGCACCTCGGAGAAAAACGCGACGAAGTCACGTTCATAGAGCGAAAAGTCGTCGATGTGGCCCTTGCGCGGATTGCGCAACTGCCGCTCGGAGCCGCCTTGCCCGCGCCAGTCGAGGATCGCCACCGAGAGGCCGCGCGCCAGCAGATCCCGGACGGTCTCGTAATATTTCTCGATGAACTCGGCTCGGCCGGTAAAGATCGCCACCGTGCCGCGCCCGGCGTGCGGGGGGGCCCAACTGACCGCGCGCAGCAGCACGCCGTCGGCGGTGCGTAGCGCGAACAGAGTCGGGTAGGGCGGGACCGGGTTCTCAGGGGTGGAGACGAGACGCATTGTCTGGGGGCTCGCTCGGCTGGGCTGCGCCGTCTTATAGGACCGCGCCTCCGGCGCTGCAAAACTCGCCTTAACGCAGCAGCGTTGCGTGCACCCACCAACCGGGATGGGCGATGACGAGCGCGTGCGCCGCGCGCACGGCGGCGCCGCGATCTTTAAACAGCGCAAAGCAGGTCGCACCGGAACCTGACATGCGGGCGAACTGCGCGCCCGAGGCGCGGGTAAGCGCATCGAGCGCTTTGCCGATCGCCGGCGCGAGCTGCGCCGCCGCCTCCTGCAGATCGTTGCGGCCGCCTTTGAGCGCTGCAATCGCGGGCGCGGTCTCGCTCAGCCGCTCTGGCCGCGGCGAAGGCGTCGCTCCGGTCGAAGCGCCGGGCGGCAGGGCAAGCGCGGCGAAAACGGCGGCGGTCGACACCGCCACCCCCGGATTGGCGAGTACGGCGAACAGCGGCGCGAGCCCGAGCTCAGGACCGAGCCGCTCGCCCCGCCCCGCCATCAGTCGCGCGCGCGGCGCAAGGCAGACCGGCACGTCGGCGCCGACCGCGGCGGCGGCTTGGTAGAGGCGCTCGTCGTCGGGCGCGAGCGCGTTCTCTTGGGCCAGCGCGCGCAGGGCGGCGGCGGCGTCGCTCGAGCCACCGCCAATCCCCGCAGCGACTGGCAGAGTCTTGTGAAGCCAGAAGCGCCCGAGACGCAGCCCGGGGACGCGTTCGGCGAGGGCTTCGGCCGCGCGCAAGACGAGATTGTCTTGCAGCGGTCCCGACGATCGCGCGCTCGGCCCGTCGACCTCTAGCGAGAGCGTTGGACCCGGCGTGAAGCCGAGCCAATCGCAGCAGCCGGCGAAGGCGACGATGCTGTCGAGCTCGTGCCATCCTTCGGCGTTGCGGCCAAGAACGTGCAGCGTCAGGTTGATCTTGGCCGGCGCGCGCCAGAGCCGCGGCGGTTGTCGTTGCAAAGCCTAGCCGCCACCGTTCTGGGCAGGGGCGGCGTCGGGGGCGGGGGACGCCACAGGCGCCGGCGCCGGCGCGATCGCCACGTCAGGCAGGCCGGACTCGATCTTCTGCAAGATCTTCGGCAGGTCTTCGGGCTCCGGCCCCATGTCGCGGGCGTGGTTCCACTGGAAGTGCGCCTCGATCTTGCGATCGACCCGCCAATAGGCGTCGCCGAGGTGATCGTTGACCACTGGGTCGGCCGGCTTGAGGTCGATGGCCTTCTCGAGTTCGTCGGCCGCTTCCTGGTAATGGCCGAGCTTGTAATGAGCCCAGCCGAGACTGTCGACAATGTAGCCGTCGTTGGGCCTGAGATCGACGGCGCGGCGCAGCATCTTGAACGCCTCGTCGAGATTGACACCCTGGTCGACCCACGAATAGCCGAGATAGTTGAGCACCTGCGGCTGGTCGGGGAACAGTTCGAGCGCCTTCTTGAAATCGGCTTCCGCTTTTGGCCATTGCTTGGCTCGCTCGAAGCAGATGCCGCGGAAGTAGAACAGCGTCCAGTTGCTGCGGTCGGGCGTTCCCAGCAGCCCGATCGCCTTGTCGTAGGAAGCGGCGGCGTCTTCGTAGGCTTTTGCCGAGCGTTGCAGGCTGCCGAGCGCGCTCCACGCGTCGGGGTCGCTCGGATGAGCGGCGACGATGGCGCGCATTTTCGTCGGTCGCTTCGTCGGTGCGCCCGAGCGAGTCGAGCTCCAGCGCCGACTGGATTTCGGCGCTCTCGCGCATCGGCGAAGTCGCGGGAACCAGGCCATAGGCGCGGATCGCCTCGTCGCTGCGCTTGAGGTCCTCGAACAGATTGGCGACGGTGACCGCCGCCAGATCGTGGTCGGGTTTGAGAAAGAGCGCGAGACGCAGATAGATCAGCGCCGCCAGCTCGTCGCCCTGATGGTTGCCGGCGCCCCCAAGGCCGTAGAGCGCTTCGGCGGCGCCGTCGCGCGCGCTGCGCACCAGCGGCGCCAACGGCTTGCCGGCGTTCAAATCGGCAAGCGCGGCGACGATCACCGGGTGATTGGGGATCAGCAGGCTGAATTGGGCGTAGACCTTCTTCGCCCCATCGACGTCGCCGTGGCGGGCGAGGCAGCGGGCGTAGGCGTCGGCAAGACGCAAAGTGTTCTTGTCGGCGTCATAGGCCGCCTTGAGCCGGCGCTCGGCCTCGAATCCGATTGCCCAGCAGATCGGCGATCAGGCCGGCGTGGTAGTCGCGAAACACCGCCAAGGCCGGCTCGTGGATGTGGTCGAGCGTATCGAGCGCATGGCGCTGGTCGCCAGCGCCGGCAAAGGCCCAAGCGGTGAGCAGGGTCGTCGTGACGTCGTGGGCCTTGCCCGCTTCCCCGGAGGCGAACTGCGTGCGCGCGGCGACGAACTGGCCCTCGCCAATCGCGCGCGCGCCGAGCGCCAGTCGCGCCAGGCTGTTGTTGGGATCGCGAGCGACCAGCCGCTCGGCGAGGGGAAAGCCGTCAGTGACATCGCCATCGGCGAGGGCTGCGGCGAAGGCGCGCTCGACGAGATCGACATTGTGCGGATCGGCGCGCAGCGCTTCGCGCGAAAAGATCGCGGCGGCGGCGGTGTCGCGGTCGGCGCCGGCGACCATCGCCGAAAGGTAATTGCCCGACTGGGTCTGGCCGATCTCGACCGATGGCGTGGCGTCTGGGGGCGTGGGACTGGCCCCGGCCGCCGCGAGGAAGGCCAATGTGCCTCCTGTCGCGAGCAGAGCGCGGAGCAGGGCGGAGCGGGCGCGGATCGGCGCGAAGATTTCAGGCACGATGCGGGTGTCCCTTTCGTGGCGCGGCGGCGCGGCGCGGCGCGGAGAGTCTTACTGACGAAAATCTTACAGGAGAAAGCTTGGCGGGCAAACGTGGCGGTTTCGCGCCAAGTCGCCATTCTTTGGCCGCCGTCCCTCACATGTCGGGGTAGTTCGGTCCGCCGCCGCCTTCGGGCGGCGTCCAGTCGATGTTCTGCGCGGGGTCCTTAATATCGCAGGTCTTACAGTGCACGCAGTTCTGCGCGTTGATGACGAAATGCGGATCGAGGCGCTTGGCCTCGTCGCCATAGACGACCTCGTAAACGCCGGCCGGGCAATAGAGGCGCGCCGGCTCGCCGTAACGCGGCAGGTTGTCGCGAATCGGCACGAGCGGATCGCGCAGGCGCAGATGGACCGGCTGGTCCTCCTCGTGATTGGTGTTGGAGAGGAAGACCGACGAGGGCTTGTCGAAGGTAATTTTTCCGTCGGGCCTGGGATAGACGATTGGCGTGACGTCGCTGAGCGGCAGAAGCGTGTCGCAGTCGCGCTTGCCGTGCTTGAGCGTGCCAAAGAGCGAGACGCCAAACAGTCGAATTCGTCCACATGTCGAGCGCGCCGCAGGCGACGCCGAGCGCGAGGCCGAGCTTCGACCACAGCGGCTTGACGTTGCGCACCGTGTAAAGGTCGCGGCCGATGTCGGAGCTGCGCCACGAACCTTCGTAGGCGGCGAGTTCGTCGTTGCGGCGCCCCGCCGCCAGCGCCTCGTGCGCCGCCTCGGCCGCCAGCATGCCCGAAAGGATCGCGTTGTGCGAACCCTTGATGCGCGGCACGTTCATGAAGCCCGCGGCGCAGCCGATCAGTGCGCCGCCGGGAAAGACAAGTTTGGGAACCGACTGCCAGCCGCCCTCGGTGAGCGCACGCGCGCCATAGGCGATGCGCTTGCCACCTTCGAACACGCCGCGGATCAGCGGATGGGTTTTGAAGCGCTGGAATTCGTCGAACGGCGACAGGGTGGGGTTGGTGTAGTCGAGGTGGACCACGAAGCCGACCGAGACCAGGTTGTCGTCGTAATGATAGAGGAACGAGCCGCCGGAGGCGCCGCCGCCGAGCGGCCAGCCGAAGCTGTGTTGCGACAGTCCGGGCTCGAAGCGAGCGGGATCGACCTGCCAGACCTCCTTCAGACCGATGCCGAACTTCTGCGGCTCGCGCCCTTCGGCGAGAGCAAAACGGGCGATCGCCTGTTTGCTGAGCGAGCCGCGCGCGCCCTCGGCGAGCAACACGTATTTGCCGCGCAATTCCATGCCGCGCGTGAAGCTCGGCTTGGGCGCGCCGTCGCGCCCGACGCCCATGTCGCCGGTGGCGACGCCGACGATTTCGCCATTGTCGCCAGTGAGCAGCTCGACCGCGGCGAAGCCCGGGTAGATTTCGACCCCAAGGGCTTCGGCGCGCGCGCCCAGCCAGCGGGCGAGGGCGCCCAACGAACCGATAAAATTGCCGTGATTGCTCATCAGCGGCGGCATCGGCCAGTTCGGCAGGCGAACGCCGGCCGCGGGGCTGAGAAACAGAAAGCGATCGGCGGTGACGAGGGTCTTTAGCGGCCGCTCAGGGTCGTCACGCCAGTCCGGCAGCAGACGGTCGAGACCGATCGGATCGACGATCGCGCCCGAAAGAATATGCGCGCCGACGCTCGAGCCCTTTTCGACCACCACCACGGTGAGGCCGGCGTCGAGCTGCTTGAGGCGGATCGCCGCCGCCAATCCGGCCGGACCCGCGCCGACGACGACGACGTCATAGTCCATCGCCTCGCGGGCGGGGAGTTCGTCTGCTTGAGCCATCTTCGCTCTCGTGCGGCGGGTCGAGCCGGAGCGCGCCCGCCGGATTCGTTGTGCCTAAATGCGCGGATCGCGCGGGAAAGTCGACCCCCTTCGACCCGGCGCCGCGCCCATGCTAGAAACGGCGAGCCTCTCCAGCTCGTGTTTGCATGAATCCGCCTGAAAAATCGCGCGCCCTGACCCCCGCCGCCGCCGGCGAAGTTCTGCGCTGGTGGAGCGAGGCGGGCGTCGATCTCGCGCTCGACCAAACGCCGCACGACCGCTTCGCCGAAAGCGCCGCGCCGCCCCCGCGTCGCGTGGCGGCGTCGCGCGTCGAAGACAGGCAATCGCCGCGAGCCGAAGAAAGCCCCGCGCCGCGAGCGCACGAGACTTCCACGCCGGCCTCGGTCGCCGCGCCAGACGAAGCGGCGCGCTCGGCGCGCGAAATCGCCGCCAGCGCAGAGACCCTCGAAGCGCTGCGCACCGCGCTCGATCGTTTCGAGGGCTGCGGCCTAAAGGCGACCGCGACCCAGCTCGTCTTCGCCGACGGCGCGCCCGGCGCGCGGGTGATGCTGGTCGGCGAGGCGCCGGGCGGGGATGAGGATCGCATCGGGCGCCCGTTCGTCGGCCGCGCCGGTCAACTCCTCGACCGCATGCTCGCCGCGATCGGTCTCGATCGAACCCAAGTCTACATCGCCAATGTTGTGCCGTGGCGCCCGCCGGGCAATCGCACGCCGACGCCGCAGGAGACTTCGGTCTGCCTGCCCTTCATGCGCCGACAGATCGCGCTCGCCGCCCCGCGGCTGCTCGTCTGCCTTGGCGGCTCGGCGACCCAGACGCTGCTCGGCGTCAAGGATGGCATCACCCGTTCGCGGGGCGTCTGGCGCGACTATGTCGGCGAGGACGGCGCGTCAATCCCGGCGCTGCCGATGTTCCACCCCGCCTACCTGCTGCGTCAGCCCGCCGCCAAGCGTCAGGCCTGGGCGGATTTGCGCAAGCTCGCGCGGGCGTTGGAAGAGATGGGCGGCGCGGAATAACGCCCCTTCTCCGCGCAGCGGGGAAGGGCGCCGCGCGGCGAAGTGAATGTCCGCTCTGGCGCCGTCAATCCTCTTGCGGTAGCATTTCGATCGAACCGCTGGGCGGCGATGGTTTGGCGGCGCGAGAAATTAACACGGGGGAGAGTCGTCTTGGACACCGGGAGAGACGCCGTGCTGCGAGCGTTGAAATTGGGAGCTGCGCTCGCCTTGGCGTGCTCCCTTGCCGCCTGCTCATCGTTCGACTTCGGATGGCTTGGGAATTCGTCGCCCCCGCCCCCGACCTCCCCGCCGCCGGCGCCGGCGGCCTCGTTCACAATTCTGCCGGCCGCTCCGCTCGTCGGCCGATGGGGCCTTGCCTCCTTCCGTGACCCGAAGGATCGCGCGCGCACCGAGAAGATGGCGCAGGTGCAATGCAAGAACCCCTATGTCATCGCCAAGGGGCCGACCGATGGCGTGATGATGCATGTCGCCGACGATCCCGACATGCACGAGCTCGCGCTGAAGAAGGGCGCTGACGGCAAGACCTACCTCGGCTTCAACGCGCCGCCCGGCGATCCTGCCGACCGCGAAGTGGTCGAGATGACGCCCAAGCTGCTGGTGATGCGTTTTGTCGATCCCGATGCGAACAGTCGCTATGGGACGTTCGTCTATGTAAGGTGCCCGCCGGGAAAGCCACCGGCAAAGTGAGCGGCGTCGCCGCCGCGAGCGACTGACGAGGAGAGCGGCTGGCGATGAAACGAAACGAGGCGAGGACTGGCGATCGAGGCCGCGCACGGCGGATCGCGCTTGGCTGTGGGCTGGCGCTGGCCGTGCTCGCCGCCGCGCCGGTGCGCGCCAACCCGCCCGAAGTGATCACGATGGACGTCGGCGACGAGCCCGGCCGCGTCTCGACCGAGGAAGTTCGCATCGAAGACGGGCCGTACGCGCGGCAAATGGTCTTCTATCGCAGCACCGAGGCGCCCGGCACGCTGGTCATTCAAACGTCGGATCGTTTCATTTATCTGATCCTCGGCAATAACCGCGCGCTGCGCTACGGCATCGGCGTCGGGCGCGAGGGGTTTCAGTGGTCGGGCCTGGTGAAGATCTCGCGCAAGGCCGAGTGGCCCGACTGGACGCCGCCGCCCGAGATGATCGAGCGCCAGCCCTATCTGCCGCGCTTCATGGCCGGCGGCCCGGGCAACCCGCTCGGCGCGCGGGCGCTGTATCTCGGCGCGACCGTCTATCGCATTCATGGCACCAATCAGCCTGAGACGATCGGCCAAGCGGTGTCGTCTGGCTGTTTCCGGCTCGCCAACGGCGACGTCATCGATCTCTATTCGCGGGTCGACGTCGGCGCGAAGGTCATCATCCGGCAGGCGCCGCAGCTCTAGTGTCGCGCGAACCGGCAATCGTTCGGAGGGGTCATGGCGTTTCTTTCTGCGCGGGCGTTGGCGGCGGCGACTGCGCTTGCCGCGACGCTGTTGTTCGCCGTCGCCGCCAATGCAGGCACGCTTGAGACGATCAAGCAGCGCGGCGCGCTGATTTGCGGCGTCAGCGAGGGGCTCGGCGGCTTCTCCGAACACGACGCCGCTGGCGCGTGGACTGGTTTCGACGTTGACTTCTGCCGGGCCGTGGCGGCCGCGGTGCTCGACGATCCGCAGAAGGTGCAATTCGTTCCGCTCTCGACGCTTGAGCGCTTCGACGCGCTGAAGTCCGGCAAGATCGACGTGCTGTCGCGCAATTCGACCTGGACGCTGGAGCGCGAGGCGGGCCAGGGAATCTTGTTTACCGGGATCGACTATCACGACGGCCAGGCCTTCATGGTCGTGCGCCATCCCGATGTCACCTCGGCGCTGGAACTCGGCGGCGTTTCGGTTTGCGTGCAGGACGGCACGACGACGCGCGCCAATCTCGCCGATTTCTTCAAGACCAACTCGATGACCTATACCGAGGTGATCGTTCCCGACCCGCGCGACGCGATCGCGCGGCTTGAGAGCGGCGGCTGCGACGTTTATACGACCGATCAGTCCGCACTCTACGTCTTGCGCGTCGGCCTGAAGAAGCCGTCGGCCGCGATGATCCTGCCCGACGTGATCTCGAAGGAGCCGCTTGGCCCGGCGGTGCGCGCCGACGACCTCGAGTGGTTCAACGTCGTCAAATGGACGCTCTACGCCTTGATCAACGCCGAGGAGTTCGGGGTGAGCAAGTCGACGCTCGACGATGGGCTCAAGTCGCAGAAGCCGGCGGTGCAGCGTCTGCTCGGCGTCGACGGCGATTTTGGCAAGAGTCTCGGGCTGACCAACGACTGGGCGGCGCACGCGGTGCGCGCGGTCGGCAATTACGACGACATGTTCGAGCGCAACCTCGGTTCGCACTCGCCTTACGCGATCCCGCGCGGCCTGAACCAATTGTGGGAGAACGGCGGCATCCTCTACGCCCCGCCGCTGCAGTAAGGGCGTAAGGCGCGCGCCCCTTCTCCGCGCAGCGGGGAAGGTGTCGGGCGCAGCCCGACGGATGGGGTGTGGAAAGCAGGGCGCGAACTCTCGAACTCGTTGCAATGCTCGCGCAAGCTGCCCGGCGTCCGTGGGACGGCCCACACCCCATCCGTCTCGCTTCGCGAGCCACCTTCCCCAGCTTCGCTGGAGAAGGAGATGCGCTGGCTTCGCCGGGCGGCGAAGGCGGTCATGTCCATGGGATCGGCGGAGCCGCGCTCACTTTGCCGCGTAGTCGGCGGGATCGAAAATGCGCTTGGTCGAGCAGAATTCGCAAGTGACGCCGATCATGCCGTCGTCGCCGACCATGGCGCCGCGCTCTTCGTCGGAAAAGCTCCGCAGCATCGCGTCGATGCGCTCGGCCGAGCAGCGACAGGCGTCGTGCAAGCTGGTCGGCTCGAACACGCGCACGCCGCGCTCGTTGAACAGGCGATAGAGCAACCGCTCGCTCGACAGGGCGGGGTCGATCAGTTCGTGGTCTTCCGTCGTCGCCGCCAGCGTCTTGGCCTCGACCCATTCGTCGTCGTCGGGCGTCGCTTCGACCGCCGTTCCTTCCGGCGCGTCGCCGGGATCGAAATCCGCCTGGCGGCGGCGCTCAGGCGAGTCGGGCAGGAATTGCGTCAACAGGCCGCCGGCCCGCCATTCGACGCCCGCCGGCGTCACGCTCTGGCCGACCGCCAGCCGCACCAGCGTCGGGATCTGCTCCGATCGCTCGAAATAGGCGTGGGCGGCCTGTTCCAGGCTCTGGCCTTCGAGCGCGACGACGCCTTGATAGCGCGACATGTCGCCACCCGGATCGATGGTGAAAGCGAGATAGCCTTCGCCGAGCAGATTGCCTGTCTCGCCGGCCGCCGTGCGCGCCGCCAGCGCCTCTTCGTCGAAGCGGGCGAGCGCGCGCAGGTTGGAGGGCGCGTCGAAATCGACCAGCAGCATGTTGAGCGGGCCGTTGGTCTTGGTCTGCAACTGAAACTGGCCCTCGAGCTTGAGCGAGGAGCCGAGCAGCACGGCGAGCGTCGCCGCCTCGCCGACGATCTGGCTGACCGGATCGGGATAGGCGTGGCGTTTGAGGATGGCGTCGATGGTTCCGCCCAGGCGCACCAGCCGGCCGCGCGTGCTCAAGGACTCGACCGCGTAGGGCAGCACGATGTCGTCGCGGCCGATGTCGGAGACTTCGCGCGCCGCTTCGCTCATGCGTCGAGGGCTCCCAGGCAAAAGGCGAGCACGCCCTTCTGCGCATGCAGCCGGTTCTCGGCCTCGTCGAACACCACCGACTGCGGGCCGTCGATCACCTCGTCGGTCACTTCCTCGCCGCGGTGGGCGGGCAGGCAATGCATGAAGATCGCTTCGGAAGCGGCGCGGTCCATAAGCTTGCGGTTGACCTGATAGGGCGCAAGCAGATTGTGGCGGCGCCCTTCGTCTTCGTCGCCCATCGACACCCAGCAATCGGAGATGACCGCGGCGGCGCCGGCGACCGCCTCGACAGGGTCTTCGCGCATGACGACGTCAGCGCCGCCGGCGCGCGCGCGCTTGATGCGCTCGGGCGGCGGCTGCAGCTCTTTCGGGCAGGCGATGTCGAGCTGGAAATCGAAGCGCTGCGCCGCGTCGATCCATGACGACAGCACGTTGTTGTAGTCGCCGCTCCAGGCGATTTTCTGGCCGCCAATCGGGCCGCAATGCTCCTCGAAGGTGAGCAGGTCGGCCATCACCTGGCAGGGATGCGATTGCTTGGTCAGGCCGTTGATCACCGGCACGGTGGCGTGGCGCGCGAGTTCGTCGAGGTCGCGATGCTCGAGGATGCGCACCATGATCGCGTCGACGTAGCGCGACAGGACGCGCGCGGTGTCGGCGAGGCTTTCGCCGCGCCCGAGCTGCATCTCGGCGCCCGTCAGCATGATCGTGTCGCCGCCAAGTTCGCGCATGGCGAGGTCGAAGGAGACGCGCGTGCGGGTCGAGGGGCGCTCGAACACCAACGCGAGCGTCTTGCCGGCGAGCGGGCCATTGGCCGGCCGCTCGCCCCTGATGCGCTTGGCCTTCATCGTCTTGGCGGCGTCGAGAATGGCGCGCAGCTCCTCGCTCGAATAATCGAGCAGGTCGAGGAAACTGTGTTGGCCCCGCTGGAGCTTGGCGGCCTGCGTCATGCGAGCGCGCCCTTCTTGACGACCAGCAGCGACGCTTCGATGTCGGCGCAGGTCTGGTCGAGCCGGTGCACGCCCTCGGCGAGTTCCTCCTCGGTGATGACGAGCGGGGGCAGAATGCGCACGACGTTGTCGCCGGCGGGAATCGTCAACAGGTGGCGGCCGCGCGCCGCCGCGGCAAAGTCCGACGGCGGGACCTTCAGCTTGAGGCCGATCAAAAGCCCTTCGCCGCGAACCTCCTCGATCACGTCGGGGTGGCGGTCTTTCAGTTCGGCGAGACGCTGGCGAGCGTGCAGCCCGAGCCGCGCCACCCGTTCGATAAAGCCGGGCGTGAGCACGACGTCGAGCACAGCGTTGCCGACCGCCATCGCCAGCGGATTGCCGGCGAAGGTCGAGCCGTGCACGCCAACGGTGAGGCCCTTCGCGGCGTCCGCGCTCGCCAGGCACGCGCCCATGGGAAAGCCGCCGCCGATCGCCTTGGCGATCGTCATGATGTCGGGCGTCGCGCCGGAATGCTCATAGGCGAACAGCTTGCCAGTGCGCCCGACGCCGGTCTGGACCTCGTCGTAGATCAGCAGCAGATCGCGCGCGTCGCATAGCGCCCTCAAGCCGCGCAGGAAGGCGGAGGAGACCGCGCGCACGCCGCCTTCACCCTGGATCGGCTCGATCATGATCGCGCCGGTTCCCGGGCTGATCGCCGCTTCGACCGCGGCGAGATCGGTGATCGGGATCTGGTCGAAGCCTTCCACCTTGGGACCGAAGCCCTCGAGATATTTCGCCTGTCCGCCGGCGGCGATCGTCGCCAGCGTGCGCCCGTGAAAGGCGCCCTCGAAGGTCAGGATGCGAAACTTCTCAGGATGGCCGGCGATCGCGTGGCGCCTGCGCGCCATCTTGATCGCTGCTTCGTTGGCCTCGGCGCCGGAATTGGTGAAGAAGACAAGATCGGCGAAGGTCGCATCCGCCAGCCGCCGCGCCAGCCGCTCTCCCTCGGGGATCTGGTAGAGATTGGAGGTGTGCCACAGCTTGCCCGCTTGCTCGGTCAAGGCGGCGACCAGATGAGGATGAGAGTGGCCGAGCCCGGAGACGGCGATGCCGGCGCCGAAGTCGAGATATCGCTCGCCGTTGGTCGCGGTCAACCAGGCGCCGTCGCCGCGCTCGAAGGCGACGTTGGCTCTCGCATAGACCGGCACAATGGCGGAAGACATCGCTCGAATTCCTCCTGATCGGGCAATTTGCGCGGCTGAGGGCGGCGCAAAAATAAAAACGCCGCCCCGCTGGGACGGCCTCATAGCGCCCCAATCATAGAAGAAGCCCGGCTCTCAGGTCAATTCTTCGCTCGCTGCGCGCGCCTGAGCGGCTCGGCTGTCTTCTCTGCTCACGCGCGTGCGCACGCTAATGGGTTGATCCGACTCATGATCTCCATGCGTTGCGGTCGCGATCGTTCAGACCTGGGGAAAAGCGGGCGGTTGCGCGTGCTTCAACTCTTGCGCTCAATTCAACGAGTAGTGTAATTTTCCCCTCGGACGCCACGAGATATCGTGGCGCCACCTTCACGAGAGCGTCTCGGTGCGTGTGGCCTGCCGGCGGGGCTGGACAGGCGACGGCGAGGGATTCCGCCGACGGGAATTCGATTGGGGACGGGGGCTCGCAGTGAGAATTGCGCGCGCTCAATAGCGAGGCCAACGATGTCTTGGACTGATGAGAGAGTGGAGCTGTTGCGGCAGCTGTGGCTCGACGGCAGAAGCGCGAGCCAGATTTCGGCGCAGCTCGGCCACGGCGTGACCCGCAACGCGGTCATCGGCAAGGTGCATCGGCTCGGCCTCGCCGGTCGCGCCAAGGCCCCGGCGGCCGCCTCGGCGCCGCGACCGGCGCCGCAGCGCTCGGCCCCGCGACTAGGGGGCGGTGGAGGCGGCGGCGGCGCCCGCGCTGCAACCCGCGGGGCGACCGCGCTGGCGATGGTCAGCGAGCCGGCGCTCGACACGCGCCCGGTCTTCCGTGAAGAGGATGTCGTCGTGCCGATGTCGCTCAGGGTGACAATCGTCGAGCTGAAAGAGGCGATGTGCCGCTGGCCGCTCGGCGATCCGACCTCGCCCGATTTTCGCTATTGCGGTTCGCCCTCTCCCGGCATCGGCCCCTATTGCGTCCATCACGGCAAGCTCGCTTACCAGCCGCTTCAGGATCGGCGCCGCGAGCGCGATCGCGAACGGCGCTTGCTGCTGCGCTAGAACGGCCGGACGGCGCGCATGCGCCTAGTAGCGCATGTGTTCGAGATCGGCGATCAGTCCGGGGCCGGTCGGGCGCCATCCGAGCTGTTCGCGTGTTTGCGCGCTTGAAGCTGGAAGGTCCAGGCCAGCAAACGGCGCGAGCCAGCCGAAATGATCTGCGGCCTCCTGCGTAGACAGGGAGACCACCGGCACGTTCAAGCCTCGGCCGATAACTTCCGCGATCTCTCGGACTGACACGCCTTCCTCGGCGACTGCGTGATACCTGGCGCCCGCCTCGCGCTTCTCGAGCGCCAGCCGGTAGAGGCGCGCGACATCGAGCACATGCGCCGCCGGCCAACGGTTGAGTCCGTCGCCCACATATGCCGAGACGCCCTTCGCGCGGGCGATAGCGACTGCGGGGGTTATCAGGCCCTGTTTGACCGGGTCATGAACCTGGGGAAGGCGCATCACCGCCACGTTCACGCCAGCCGCCGATAGCGCAGCGCCCGCCAATTCCGAAGCCTTGCGGGGATTGGGGTGGTTTGGATTGAAGATGTCTTCGCGCGCCGGTTCGCCGTGCGCGCCGCTGCCCATTCCGGTTCCCGACGTGATGACCAGCGGCCGGTCGGATCCGGCGAGGGCGCCCCCGAGAGCCTCGATGGCGCGCCCGTCCTTCGCGCAATTGGCGACGAAGTTCGAGAAGTCATGGTCGAAGGCGCAATGGATCACGCCGTCCGACTTGGCCGCGCCGGCTCGCAGGCTCTCCAGGTCTTCAATATCTCCTCGATGCGGCTCGGCGCCGGCGGCGAGGAGTGACTGGGCTCCTGCGTCCGACCGCGTCAGTCCCAGCACCTGATGGCCAGCGTTGACGAGCTCCACAACAATTCTCGAGCCGATAAAGCCGGTCGCGCCGGTCACGAATACGCGCATGGGGAAGTCTCCAACCTTGTTCAGAGATCGAATATCGGCTAAACCTCCATTCTGTTAAAGTAGTGACTTTATCAGGGTATAATGACCAACAGGACCAGCATGTCCCAAGTGCAACACGACGCCCGGCAACATGACGCCCGGAGCGACAATCTGCTGGGAACCTACCTCAAGGATCGTCGCACCCGGCTCGATCCCACCGCCTTGGGCTTCTCGGCGGCCCGCAGACGGACGCCGGGCCTGCGCAGGGAAGAGGTCGCCCAGCGCTCCAACATCAGCCCGACCTGGTACACGTGGCTGGAGCAAGGGCGCGGCGGGGCGCCCTCGGCGGACGTCTTGGACCGCATCGCCCGCGCGCTGATGCTGACCGACGTCGAGCGCGAACATCTCTTCCTGCTGGGACTCGGGCGTCCACCGGAGGTGCGCTACAAGGCCGCCGAAGGGGTCACGCCGCGTTTGCAACGTCTGATCGACGCGTTCGAGATCAGTCCCGCCCTGGTCAAGACCGCCACCTGGGACATCGTCGCGTGGAATCGCGCCGCCGCCGTGGTGCTGACCGACTACGGCGCGCTCCCTCCCGGCCAGCGCAACATCCTGCGTCTCATGTTCGGCAACCCGCGCGTGCGAGCCGCGCAACAGGATTGGGACGCCGTCGCCCGTTTTGTCGTTGGAGCGTTCAGGGCGGATGCGGCGCGCGCCGGCGCCGTGTCGGAAGCTCGCCAACTCGCGGACGAGCTTTGTCGGCTCAACCCCGAGTTCGAGGCGCTATGGCACGAAAATGACGTCGGCGTTCACGGCGATGGCGTCAAGCGCCTCCAGCATCCGACCCTGGGCGCGATCGAGCTGGAATATTCGGCGTTCGCCGTCGACGGTCGCCCCGACCTCGGCATGGTCGTCTACAATCCGGTCGCCAGCGCGGACGCCGACCGTATCCGATCGCTGATCGCCTCCAGGCAGCCGCCTGCGGCGCGTCACGCCTTGCCGTAAGTCTCGTCGAACGAGTAGCCGGTGCCGCGCACGGTGCGGATCGGATCGCGCTCGCGCCCGCGCGTGAGCGCCTTGCGCAGCCGCCCGACGTGGACGTCGACGGTGCGTTCGTCGATTTCGACCGCCTGGCCCCAGACGCCGTCGAGCAATTGAGCGCGCGAGAAGACGCGGCCCGGACGCTCCAGGAGATATTCGAGCAGGCGAAACTCGGTCGGCCCGAGGTGGATGTCGCGCAGGCCCCGCCGCACCCGCCGCGTTTCGCGGTCGAGATCGAGATCGCCGGCGCTGAGCTTGTCGGCGATCCGCTCGGGTCGGCTGCGCCTGAGCAGCGCGCGCACCCGCGCCATCAATTCTGGCACCGAGAACGGCTTAACGACGTAGTCGTCGGCGCCGACCGACAGCCCGCGCACGCGCTCGACTTCTTCGCCGCGCGCGGTGAGCATGATCACCGGCAAGGTCTTGGTCGCTTCGCGGGCGCGCAACCGGCGGCAGATTTCCAGGCCCGACACGCCCGGCAGCATCCAGTCGAGAATGACCAGATCGGGCGGCGATTCGATCAGGCGCAGTTCGGCTTCGTCGCCGCGCTCAACCGTCTCGGCGAAATAGCCTTCCGCCTCGAGGTTGTAGGTCAGCAGCAGCCCGAGATCGGCCTCGTCCTCGACGACGAGGATTCGCGGCGCGGTCGCGACGCCGGCGCGGGCAGGCTCTCGGCGAGCTTCATTCATGAATTGGCGCTTCCCGGAACATGGACATCATAGTCTTGGCGACCCTTGGGCCGATCAGCCGGCAGCGTCTCGCCGGTGACGAGGTAGAACACCGTCTCGGCAATGTTGGTGGCGTGATCGCCGATGCGCTCGACGTTCTTCGAGCAAAACAGCAGATGGGCGCAGAACGAGATGTTGCGCGGGTCTTCCATCATGTGGGTCAGCAGGTCGCGGAACACCGAATCCTCGAGCGCGTCGAGATCGGCGTCGCGCTCCCAAACCGCCCGCGCGCGATCGACGTCGCGCTGCGCATAGGCGTCGAGCACGTCCTTCATCAGTTCGGCGGCGACGTCATTCATGTGACGCAAGCCGACGATTGCCCGCGGCACCCGCGCTTCGAGGCCGATCTTCAGCGAGCGCTTGGCGATGTTCTTGGCAAGGTCGCCGACCCGCTCGAGGTCGCCCGCGACGCGGATCGCGCCGACGATCTCGCGCAGATCGACCGCCATCGGCTGGCGCCGGGCGATGGTCAGGATCGCCTGCTCCTCGATCTCGCGCTGCAGCGTGTCGAGGCGCGTGTCGCTGGCGACGACCTGGTTGGCGAGCGCCACGTCGGCCTGGCTCAGCGCGTCCATCGCGTCGATCACCATCTTCTCGGCGATGCCGCCCATTTCGGCGATCCGCCGCTCGAGGGTGTCGAGATCCTTGTCGTACGATCTGACGATATGATCGACCACGATGCTTTCTCCCTCAGCCGAAGCGGCCGGTGATGTAGTCCTGCGTGCGCTTGTCGCGCGGCGAAGTGAAGACCTTGTTGGTCTCGTCGAACTCGATCATTTCACCCAGATACATGAACGCGGTGAACTGCGACACGCGCGCCGCCTGCTGCATGGAGTGGGTGACGATGGCGATGGTGTAGTCCTCGGTCAGTTCGTCGATCAGCTCTTCGATCTTGGCGGTGGCGATCGGGTCGAGCGCCGAGCAGGGCTCGTCAAGCAGGATGACTTCCGGACTGACGGCGACGGTGCGGGCGATGCACAGGCGCTGTTGCTGGCCGCCCGAGAGGCTGAGGCCGCTGGCGTTGAGCTTGTCCTTGACCTCGGTCCACAGCGCGGAGCGACGCAGCGCCGATTCCACCCGCCCGTCCAACTCCGATTTCGGCAGCTTTTCGTACAGGCGGATGCCGAAGGCGATGTTGTCGTAAATCGACATCGGGAACGGCGTCGGCTTTTGGAACACCATGCCGACCCGCGCGCGCAGCAGGTTGAGATCGAGGCCGGGGGCAAGAATGTTTTCGCCGTCGAGCAGCACTTCGCCTTCCGCATGCTGACCGGGATAGAGGTCATACATGCGGTTGAGAACGCGCAGGAGCGTTGACTTGCCGCAGCCCGACGGGCCGATGAATGCGGTCACTTGCCCGGTGCGAAGCGAGAGCGTGACCGACTTCAGCGCCTTCGACTGGCCGTAGAAGAAATTCAAGTCACGCACGACCACCTTGTCGGTGGCTGGGCCGACGGCGGGCGGGGGAATCGGGCTTGGCGAAAGTGCTTCGTTCATCGGGTGGACTCTTTCTTCGACCGATCGACTTTATCTGTTCGTCCCTTGCGAGGCGGAGAGCACGCGCGCGAAGATGCTCAGACTCAGCACGGCGAAGGTGACGATCAAGGCGCCCGTCCAGGCGAGCGCCTGTTGTTCGGGGTAGGGGCTGCGTGCGAACTCGTAGATGATCAACGGCAGGCTGGACATCGGCCCGGTCGGATCGGCGGAGAACAGCGAATTGCCCAGCGCGGTGAAAATCAGCGGCGCGGTCTCGCCGGTCATGCGCGCCACCGCCAGCAGGATGCCGGTGACGATGCCGGTGCGCACTGCACGGTAGGCGACCTGCCGGATCACCAGCGAGCGCGGCATTCCCAGCGCCGAGGCGGCTTCGCGCAAGGTGTTGGGCACGAGGTTGAGCATGTCTTCGGTGGTGCGCACGATGATCGGCGTCGCGATGATCGCAAGCGCGATCGCGCCGGCGATGGCGGAGAAATGCCCAAACGGCACCACGCACAATTGATAGACGAACAGGCCGACGACGATCGAGGGCGCGCTCAAGAGGATGTCGTTGACGAAGCGAATGATGTGCGACAGCCGCGAGTGACGGCCATATTCCGCGAGGTAGGTGCCGGCCAAGATGCCAAGCGGCGCGGCGATGATCAACGCGAGCACGGTGATGATCAGGCTGCCGACGATCGAATTGAGCAGGCCGCCGACGACGCCGGGCGGCGCCGTCATTTTGGTGAAGACGTCGATCGAAAGGCCGCCGACGCCCTTCCACACCAGGGTGCCCAAGATGACGATCAGCCAGCTCAGGCCAAAGGCGGTCGCCGCGTAGGACAGGACCGTCCAGAAGAAGTTGCGGCGTCGCCGCCCGGAATAGAGCGCGTTGGCCATCAGCGTCCCGCCTTCACTTCGAGGCGCGCGAGCATGAGGCGCGCGGCGGCCAGCACGATGAACGTAATGATGAACAGGATGAAGCCAAGCGCCAGCAGCGAGGCGGTGAACAGGCCCGGGTCTGCGTCGGCGAACTGGTTGGCGATCATCGCTGAAATTGTGGTGCCTTGGGCGAGGATCGAAGCGGAAATCTTGGTCGCGTTGCCGATGACGAAGGTCACCGCCATCGTCTCGCCAAGCGCGCGTCCGAGCGCCAGCATCACGCCGCCGATCACGCCGACGCGGGTATAGGGAATGACGATGTTGCGCACGACCTCGAACGTGGTGGCGCCCATGCCATAGGCGGCCTCTTTAAGCACGGGGGGCACGGTCTCGAACACGTCGCGCGAAATCGCCGTGACGAAGGGCAGGATCATCACCGCGAGCACCAGGCCGGCGGTGAGCACGCCATAACCGAGCGGCGGCCCGGCGAACAGCAGGCCGATGCCGGGGATCGCGCCCAGCGTATGGATGATGAACGGCTGGACATAGGCCTGCATCACCGGCTTGAAATAATAGACGCCCCAGATGCCGTAGATGATCGAGGGGATGCCGGCCAAGAGCTCGATCGCGATGCCGATCGGGCGGCGCAGCGCGGGCGGGCAGAGCTCGGTGAGAAACACCGCGACGCCGAGGCCGACCGGCACGCCGATCACCATGGCGATCACAGCAGTCACCAGCGTGCCGTAGATCGCCGCGGCGGCGCCGAAATGTTCCTTGGGCGGGCTCCAGGCGTCGCTGACGAAGAAGCCGAACCCGAAGGTGCTGAACGCCGGCCATGAGCCGATCAGCAGCGAAACCGCGACGCCCAGCAGCAACGCCAGCACGATCAGGGCGGAGAACTGCGTGACAAGGCGAAAGCCGGTGTCCGAGGTCTTCAGCCGGCCGAGCGCCTGCGAGCGGTCCACAGGCCTGCTCGCCGCCTGTTCCGGGGCTTCGATCGCCGTCGCCGTCATCGAAGAACCTTCTCTGGTTATGAACGCCAATGCGTTCGCCCCGGACGATCTGAGGGCCGGCGGATCGACCGCCGGCCCTGCAGGGGGCGAAGCCTTACTTCTGCGCGATGTCGGTCGACCAGGTCTTCTTGACCAGGGCGACGACGTTGTCGGGCATCGGGATGTAGTCGAGCGCCTTGGCCATGTCGTCGCCCTTGTCATAGGCGTAGGCGAAGAACTTCAGCGCCTCGTTCGACTCGGTGACGTTGGCCGGCTTCTTGTACATCAGGATGAAGGTCGCGGCGGTCATCGGCCACGACTTGTCGCCCGGCTGGTTCGACAGGATCAGATAGAAGCCGGGGGCCGAAGCCCAATCGGCGTTGGCGGCGGCGGCCTGGAAGGCCTCGATGGTCGGCTCGACAACCTTGCCCGCCGCATTGACCATGTCGGCGTAGGTCAGCTTGTTCTGCTTGGCGTAGGCGTATTCGACATAGCCGATGGCGCCCGGCGTGCCGGCGACGTTGCTGGCGACGCCGTCATTGCCCTTGGCGCCGATGCCCGACGGCCACTCGACCGAGGTCGACACGCCGACCTTGGAACTCCACTCGGGCGAAACCTTGTCGAGGTAGTTGGTGAAGTTGAAAGTCGTCCCCGAGCCATCGGCGCGATGGACGGCGGCGATCGCGAGGTCGGGCAGCGTCGTCTTGGGATTGAGCGCCTTGATCGCCGGATCGTTCCAATTGGTGATGTCGCCGAGATAGATCTTGGCGAGCGTCGGGCCGTCGATGACGACGTCGCCCGACTTGACGCCGGGGATGTTGATGACCGGAATGATGCCGCCCATCACCATCGGCCATTGCTCGAGGCCGGCGGCTTCGAGATCCTTGGCCGTCAGCGGCGCGTCGGTCGCGCCGAACGTGACGGTCTTGGCCTTGATCTGCTTGATGCCGGCGCCCGAACCGATCGACTGGTAGTTCAGGCCGTTGCCGGTCTCCGTCTTATAGGCGTCCGCCCATTTGGCGTAGATCGGGAAGGGGAAGGTAGCGCCAGCGCCGGAAATATCGCCGGCCATCGCGCAGGTCGCGCTGGCCGCGACGATCGCCGCGCTGATCAGGGAACGAATCATCATTGACGCCTCTCGAGCTTGGTCCGTTTGTCTCGCGATCGGCCATCGCTGGGCGACGGGCCGTTCCGAGGGGCGCAGGTATAGGCCCCGCTCAACGTCCTTATATGACGTTGCCACGACAATACGATGACGCGCCAATATGCTGAAATTACGACGAATTACGGACGTCCGCGCAGCGGTACGAACGCGCTGAAGGTCGAGCCCTGGTCGATCCGGCTGACGATCGTCAGGCGGCCGCGGTGGCGGGTGAGGATGTGTTTGACGATCGCCAGCCCAAGGCCGGTGCCGTTCTTGGCGCGGCTCTGTCCGGGGTCGACCCGGTAGAAGCGTTCGGTCAGCCGCGGTAGATGCTCGGGCGCGATGCCGCGGCCGAAATCGCGCACGATCAGCGCGCCTTCGCCGCCCGCGCGCGCAACCGCGATCTCGACGCAATGGGCGCCGGGGCTGTCCTGGCTCGCGCTGTCTTGGCTCGCGCCGTCCTGGCTCGCGCCGTACTTGATCGCGTTCTCGATCAGGTTCTCGGCGACCCGCAGGAGTTCGTCGCGCTCGCCGGTGACGACGACCGGCTGATCGGCCTCTAACTTGATCTCGACCCCCATTTCGCGCGCCAACGGCGCCAGCGTGTCGGCGACATGGCGCGCAAGCTGCGCGAGATCGACCGCTCCCTCGGGGCGGACGTGCTGCTTCTGCTCGATCCGCGACAACGAAAGCAGGTCTTCGATCAGGCGCGCCATGCGCCGCCCCTGCACGCGCATGATGGCGAGGAAGCGCTCGCGCGCCCGGTCGTCGTCATGCGCCGAGCCTTGCAGGGTCTCGATGAAGCCGAGCATCGAAGCGAGCGGAGTGCGCAGCTCGTGGCTCGCGTTGGCGATGAAGTCGACGCGCATGCGCTCGAGCCGGCGATGGGCGGTCAGATCGCGCAGCGTCAACAGGGTCGCCGCGACAACGCCGGGCGCGGCTTCCAGCGGTGCGACACAAACCTCGAACAGGCGCTCGATCGGCACCCGCTCGCTCCACAGCGCGGTTTCCGCTTCGCCGCCGGCCAAGACCCGGCGCATCGCATCGATGACGTCGGGCGTGCGCAGCGCCAGCACGAACGGCTCGCCGGGCCGGAGGGCCGGCAATAGCGTCAACGCCGGCCCGTTGGCGATGATCGCCCGCCCCTCGGCGTCGACCACAACCGCAGGCTCCGGCATCGCGCCCACGAGTCGCTCGGCAAGGGGCGAAAGCAGCTCCTTGGCCAAGGCTCGCCTGTCCTCGTCGGCCATCGTAGCTCCTCGTTGGCCGCCCTAGTCCTCGCTGTCGAGGGTCGAGGCGGCCAGCGCCTCGCGCAGCGAGCGCCAGCGTCGCCCGGCTTCATATGCGCCCAGCAGCGCCATCGCAAGAATGAACGGCACGGCGTAATAGATCGCGCGGAACAGCAGCAGCGAGGCCAGCAGCGGTTCGCTCGATCCGCCGACTCCGTCGATCATCGTCGCCTCGAACACGCCGAGCCCGCCGGGCGCGTGGCTGGCGATGCCGAGCATGGCGGCGAAAGAATAGAGCGCGCTGAACGTCACGAAGCCGAGGCCTTGGCTCTTGGGCAGCAGGACATAGAGCGCGCCGGCGGCGCTGCACACATCGATGACCCCGAGCGACATCTGCGCCAGGGTGAGGAGGGGGCCCGGCGGCGTGAAATTGAAGATGATCGGCCGGCGGCGGCGGCGCATGCGCCCGACCCACACCAGATAGCCGGCCAAGGCGGCGAGCACGGCGAGGCCGATCGCCTGATTGAAGACCGTGTTGAAGTGGTTGATGTCGCCGATCTCGCTGGCGTCGAAAAGGAAGCCGACGCCCAGGATGAAACCCATTCCGAGCCAGAAGGTGAGCCCCGCGACGATGGTCAGACTGGCGACCTTGCCGGGCGACAGGCCGGCAGGGCCGTAGATCCAGTAGCGCACCGCGCCCCCGGTCACGAGCGGAAAGCCGAGGGTGAAGGAAATCGCGTAGCTGGTGAACGAAGCGAGCGCGGTCAGCCGATAGGGCACGCGGACGCGCAAGTGCCGCAGCGCCAGTCCGTCGTAGCCGGTCAGCGCGAGATAGCTGACGGCGGACAAAGCGAAGGCCATGGCGATCTGGTCGCCGCTGGTGGCGGCGAAGGCGGCCTGGAACTGGTGCGGATCGATGCGCACGAGCGTACGAATGAAGATGATCGCCGAAACCGCGACGATCGTCAGGCTGAGGGCGAAGCCGAGCCGGCGCAGTTGCGGCCAGCGCGCCGTGATCGTTCGCTCCCAGCCGGCCGCGGGACCGGGCAAAGGCGCATTGCCCGCGGGCTCGCCGGTCGGCGCGCTTTCGTCGGTCTGATGCGCCATGCCCCGGCCGCTCTCCCCCATCGCGAGGGCCTATAGGCCGGGCGGGGACGCCGGGCAAGCGCGGGCGGCGGCGCCCGTTTCACACCAGCGAGACGCGCTGCTTGGTCTGCCAGGATTTATAGGCGGCGTCGGCGAGCAGGTTGGCGCTGAGGCCGTCTTCACCGCTGGGCGAAGGCGAGCGACCGGCGCCAACCGCAGCGACAAAGGCGTCGAGTTCGAGGCGATAGGCGGCGGCGTAACGCTCAAGGAAGAAGTTGAGGATCTTGTCGCCGAAGAAGCCGTCGGCGCCAGCGAACTCGACCGTCGTCTCGCGCACGTTGCCGGCGCTCAGCATGCCCTTGGCGCCAAGCACCTCGACGCGCTGGTCGTAGCCGTAGGTCGCGCGCCGCGAATTGGAAATCTGTGCGACCTTGCCCGACTTGGTTTCCATGACGACGACCGCGGTGTCGACATCGCCCGCCTCGCCGATCGCCTTGTCGACCAGGGCCGAGCCCATCGCGCTGATGGCGATCGGCTCCTCGCCGAGCAGAAAGCGCGCCATATCGAAATCGTGGATCATCATGTCGCGGAACAGGCCGCCCGAGCGCGCAATATAGGAGAGCGGCGGCGGGCCGGGATCGCGCGAGGTGATCGAGACGGTCTCGACTTCGCCGATCGCGCCGGCGACGATGCGCGCGCGCAGCGCAGCAAAATTCGGATCGAAACGGCGATTGAAGCCGACCATCAAGCTCGCCCCGGTCGTCTTGACGACATCGAGGCAGCGGCGGATGCGCGCGGCGTCGAGATCGATCGGCTTTTCGCAGAAGATCGCCTTGCCGGCGCGCGCGGCCCGCTCGATCAGATCGGCGTGCATATCGGTCGGCGCGCAGATCGCCACCGCGTCGAGGCTGCGCGAGGCGATGATCTCATCGACCGAGGCGACCGAGGCGCCAGTGCTCTTGGCCAGGCTTTGCGCGGCGGCGGGGTCGGCGTCGGCGATCATGGCCACCGCGCTATCGGCGCGCGCCGCCACGTTCGTTGCGTGAATCTTGCCGATCCGGCCGGCGCCGATCACCCCGAACCTCATGCCGCCCTCCCAATTTGCGTCTGCTAGGGGAAGCTATGCCTCCCGCCGCTCGCGGAAAAGGGAATACACGTTCCATATTGACTTGTGAATAGAATTTTTGTTTCATTGTCGCTGGTCGGTATAACGTCTCGGCGGCCCGATCGTGCTTGGAGGAGACGTCATGGCGCAGGAATTCGCTGGAGCGAGCCTGGAGGGCAAGATCGCCGTCGTCACCGGCGGCTCGCAGGGGCTCGGCGAGGCCATCGCCCGTCTGTTCGCCGAGCGAAAGGCCGCGGGACTGGTCATCTGCGGGCGCAACGCCGTCGCCGGCGAGAAGGTCGCCGCCGAAATCTCCGCGAAATTCTGTCCGACCCATTTCGTCAAAGCCAACCTCGCTGACGTCACGCAATGTCGTGCGGTGATCGCCGAAGCCGACCGCCATTTCGGTCGCGTCGACATCCTGATCAACGCCGCCGGCCTCACCGATCGCGGCGACATCTTCACCACCACCGAGGAGCGCTACAACGAGATCATGGAGGTCAATGTCCGCGCCCCGTTCTTCCTCATTCAGGAGACGGCGAAGATCATGAAGCGCGAGAAGATCCAGGGCTCGATCGTCAACATCCAGTCGATGTCGGCGCACGGCGGCCAAGCTTTCATCGTCGCCTATTGCGCCTCCAAGGGCGCCCTCGCGACGCTGACGCGCAACGTCGCGAACTCGCTGCTCAAGTTCCGCATCCGCGTCAACGGCCTTAACATCGGTTGGATGGCGACGCCGGGCGAGGATCGCATTATGAAGACTTACCACGGCGCGAAGGACGGCTGGCTTGAGGCGGCCGCCAAGACCCGGCCGTTCGGCCGTCTGATCGATCCCAAGGAGGTCGCGCGCGCCTGCGCCTTTCTCGCCTCCGACGAATCCGGCCTGATGACCGGCGCCAATGTCGATTTCGACCAGACGATCGTCGGCGTCAGCGACCCGCCGCTCGAGCCGTGAGCGCCGCGACAATCGCCTCGCCCGTTCTCCAATCGCCTTCCAGGAGTTGACCCCGTTGGCCGCGCCCACGCTCGACGTCATCGCTATCGGCCGCTCCTCCGTCGATCTTTACGGCGAGCAGGTCGGCGGCCGGCTCGAGGACATGGCGAGCTTCTCCAAGGCGGTCGGCGGCTGCCCGACCAACATCGCCATCGGCACGGCGCGGCTCGGCCTGAAGAGCGGCCTGATCACCCGCGTTGGCGACGAGCACATGGGCCGCTTCATTCGCGAGCAATGCGCGCGCGAAGGCGTCGATGTCGCCGGGATTCACACCGACCCGGAGCGGCTGACTTCGCTGGTTGTTCTCGGTGTGCGCGACGACAAGACATTCCCACTGATCTTCTATCGCGACAATTGCGCCGACAGCGCGCTGGATGAGAGCGACATCGACGAGGCCCTCATCGCCAGCGCCAAGGCGATCGTCGTCACCGGCACGCATTTTTCACGGCCCCATTCCAGCGCGGCGCAAAATCTCGCGATCAGCTTCGCCAAAAAGCACGGTCGCCGGGTCGTCTTCGACATCGACTATCGCCCGAACCTGTGGGGGCTGGCAGGGCACGGGGCCGGCGAAGAGCGTTATCTGCGATCAGAAGCGGTGAGCCGGCGGTTGCAGCCGATCCTGCCGCACTGCGATCTGATCGTCGGCACCGAAGAAGAAATGGCGATCGCCGCCGGGGTCGAGGCGCCGCTCGATGCGGTGCGCGCCGTGCGGGCGCTGACCAAGGCGACGATCGTCCTCAAGCGCGGCCCGATGGGCTGCGTCGTTTTCCCCGGCGCGATCCCCGACACGCTGGAGGGCGGGGTGACCGGGCCGGGCTTCCCGGTCGAGGTCTATAACGTACTCGGCGCGGGCGACGCGTTCATGTCCGGCTTCCTGCGCGGCTGGCTGCGCGACGAGCCGCTCGCAACCTGCTGCGCTTACGCCAACGCCTGCGGCGCTTTCGCGGTGTCGCGGCTGCTGTGCTCGGTCGAATACGTGACCTGGCCGGAGTTGCAGCGTTTTCTGTCGGTCGGCTCGCCGCACCGGGCGCTGCGCCGCGACGAGGCGCTCAACCACCTCCATTGGGCGACGACCCGGCGCGCCGAGCCGCCGGGCCTGATGGCGCTGGCGATCGACCATCGCGCCCAGCTTGAGCAGATCGCCGACGAGGCGGGCGCGCCGCGCGAGCGTATCGCGCGCTTCAAGCGCCTTGCCGTCGACGCCGCGGCGAAGGTCGCCGCCGGACGCCCTGGCTTTGGCATGCTGCTCGATGGCAAATATGGCCGCGAGGCGTTGTTCCGCGCCGCCGATCAGAATTTCTGGATCGGCCGGCCGGTCGAGGCGCCCGGCTCGCGGCCGCTCGACTTTGAGTTCGGCGGTTCGCTTGCCGCCAAGCTGATCGAATGGCCGATTGGCCATACCGTAAAGTGCCTCTGCTTCTATCATCCCGACGATCCGCCGGCGATGAAAGCGCAGCAGGAACGCGAGTTGATGCGACTCCATGACGCAACCCGCAGCCTTAAGCGCGAACTGCTGATCGAGATCATCGCCGGCAAGCATGGCGCGCTCGGCGAGGACACGGTCGCGCGCGTGCTCGAGCGGCTCTACGCCATCGGCGTCAAGCCCGACTGGTGGAAGCTCGAGGGCCAAGCGACCCCGGAAGCGTGGCGTCGCATCGCGGATGCAATTGAGGCCGGCGACCCGCTCTGCCGTGGCGTCATGCTGCTCGGTCTCGAAGCGCCGGAGGAAGACCTCGCCAAGGCGTTTCGCGTCGCGCGTACGTGTCAGCGGGTGCGCGGCTTTGCGGTCGGGCGCACGATCTTCGCCGAACCGGCGCAACGCTGGTTCGCTGGCGCGATCGACGACGCGGCCGCAACCCAGGCGATGGCGGATTCGTTCGCCCGCCTCTGCGCCCTGTGGCAGGATGCGGCGACGGGGGCAGCGCCATGATCGAAGAGGCCGATCTCGCGGCCGCGGTCGCGGCGGGGATCATCGACGACAATACCCGTCTGAAGCTGGTCGCTTTCTCACGCGGGCGCGCCGCCACGCCGCCGCCAATGCCGGCGAGCGCGCCGCCGCGTTTCGACGCCGTTCACTTGCTCTACTACGCCGGCGCGCTGATCGTCATGGCGGCGATGGGCCTGTTCTCGACCACCGCGTTCAATGCGCTGGGCGGCTGGGCGCTGGCGGGGATCGCCGCGCTCTATGCGGCCGGCTTCACCGCGCTCGGCCGGGTGCTGTGGCGCAACGGCGAGACGCGCACGCCAGGGGGCCTTGCGATCGCGGTCGCGGTGTCGATGGCGCCGCTCGCGGTCTACGGCGTGCAGGACGCGCTCAATCTGTGGGCGCTCGCCGACAAGCCGGGCATCTATCGCGACTTCTTTCCGCTGATGAATGCGAGCTGGGTCTATATGGAACTGGCGACCATCGTCGCCGCCGCGCTGGCGCTGCGCTTCTTTCCCTTCCCCTTCATCCTGTTCGTCGGCTGCGTGGCGTTGTGGTTCCTGTCGATGGACCTGCCGTTGTTGATCTTGCGTCAGGACCCGAGCCAGTGGGACGCGAATTGGGATATCCGTCGCGACATCTCGATGGTCTTTGGCCTGGCGATGATCGCGGTCGGCTGGTTCGTCGACGTCAAATGGGCGCGGCTCGGCGATTTCGGTTTCTGGCTGCACCTGTTCGGCGCGCTGACGTTTTGGGGCGCGCTCTCGGCCGGTGACGGCGACGAGTTCGGCAAGGTGGTCTATTGCGCGATCAATGTCGTGCTGGTCGCTTTTGCGATCTTCATCGATCGGCGCATCTACGCCGTGCTTGGCGCGTTTGGCATTGCCGGCTATCTCGGCCATCTCGCTTTCGACGTGTTCAACGATGTTCTCGTCTTCACCTTCGCGCTGTCGGCGATCGGCCTCGCCATCATCTTCGCGGGCATCTGGCTGCAGCGCCGCATGGCCGCGATCAGCGCCTTCATCAATGCAGTCATGCCGCCCGCTTTGCGCGCGCTTCGTCCGGCGCGCACGCGCGCTGGCGCGATCGCCGCTTAGGGAATTGCCGTCAAGGGATGCCGCCCATGAAAACCCTTCGCCTCACCGCCGCCCAGGCGACTGTCCGCTTCCTCGCGGCGCAGCAGACCGAGATCGACGGCAAGGTCACGCCTCTGTTCGCGGGGATGTTCGCGATCTTCGGGCACGGCAATGTCGCGGGTCTGGGCGAAGCGCTCTACGCGGCGCGCGAGACATTCCCGACCTATCGCGCTCACAATGAGCAGGCGATGGCGCACGCGGCGATCGCCTTCGCCAAGGCCTCGCGTCGGCGGCGCATGATGGCGTGCACGACGTCGATCGGCCCCGGCGCAACCAACATGGTCACCGCCGCCGCGCTCGCTCACGTCAACCGCCTGCCCGTCCTGTTGCTGCCGGGCGATGTCTTCGCCAATCGCCGCCCCGATCCGGTGTTGCAGCAGGTCGAGGATTTCGGCGACGGCACGGTCAGCGCCAACGATTGCTTCCGCCCGGTGTCGCGCTATTTCGACCGCATTGTTCGCCCCGAACAGCTCGTTCCGGCGCTGACGCGGGCGCTTGTCGTGCTCACCGACCCGGCTGATTGCGGCCCGGTCACGCTCGCCTTCTGCCAGGACGTGCAGGCGGAGGCTTACGATTATCCCGAATCGTTCTTCGCCCCGCAGGTCCATCGCCAGCGCCGCCAACCGCCCGATGCGCGTGAGCTTGCCGACGCCGTTGCGGCGTTGCGCGGGGCGCAGAAACCGCTGGTCGTCTGCGGCGGCGGCGTCCTCTACGCTGACGCCGAGCGCGAGCTGATCGCCTTTTGCCAAAAGCGCGGCATTCCGGTCGTCGAGACCCAGGCCGGCAAGTCGGCGACGCCGGTCGATCATCCGCTGCATCTGGGCGCAATCGGCGTCACCGGCACGCGCGGCCGCCAACGATCGCGCCGCCGAGGCCGATGTCGTGCTGGCGGTCGGCACGCGGCTCGCCGATTTCACCACCGGCTCATGGGCGCTGTTCAAGAATCCGCAGCGCCATCTGATCGGCCTCAACGTCCAGCCGTTCGACGCAACCAAGCATCGCGCCCTGCCGCTGGTCGCCGACGCGAAATTGGGCCTCAGCGCGCTCGATGCGGCGCTCGGCGACTGGCGCGCGCCGGCCGCTTGGGGCGAGGCGGCGACGCGCGGCAAGACCGAATGGCTCAAAACCGCCGAGGGCTTCCGCGCCGCGAGCAACGCGGTGCTGCCGAGCGACGCTCAAGTGCTGGGCGCGATGCAGCGCGCCGGTCAGCCGAGCGACGTCGTCGTGTGCGCCGCCGGCGGCTGGCCGGGCGAGTTGCACAAGCTGTGGCAGGCCGGCGCGCCGCTCGGCTACCACGTCGAGTATGGCTATTCCTGCATGGGCTACGAGATCGCCGGCGGTCTCGGCGTCAAACTGGCGCTGCCCGAGCGCGAAGTCATCGTGGTGCTGGGCGACGGCTCCTATCTGATGATGAATTCGGAAATCGCCACTTCGGTCGCGCTCGGCGCCAAGCTGATCATCGTTGTGTGCGACAATCGCGGCTACGGCTGCATCAATCGCTTGCAGGTGGCGACCGGCGGCGCGGAGTTCAACAACCTGTGGCGCGATACGCGCCATGAGACGCTGCCGCAGATCGACTTCGTCGGCCACGCGCGCTCGCTCGGCGCCGAGGCGGTGAAGGCGAATTCGATCGCCGAGTTCGAGAACGCTTTTACCGCCGCGCGCAAGGCCAAGACGACGCAGGTGATCGTGATCGACACCGATCCGGTCATCACGACCGAAGCCGGCGGCGCCTGGTGGGACGTCGCGGTGCCCGCCGCCTCCGAGCGTGCGCAAGTCGCCGCGGCGCGCGTCGGATACGAACAGGCGCAGACTTCCCAGCGCGTAGGAGACTGACATGACGATCCGCATCGGCGCCAATCCCATCGGCTGGACCAACGACGATCTGACCGAGGTCGGCGGCGACACGTCGCTGGAGACCTGCCTTGCCGAGGCGCGCGAAGCGGGCTTCGTCGGCATGGAGAAGGGCCACAAGATGCCCAATGAAGGCGCGATGCTGAAGGCCAAGCTCGCCGCCTTCGGTCACGTCTTCGTCGCCGGCTGGTATTCGACCGAGCTGCTCAATCGCTCGGCGAAGGACGAGTTCGAAGCGGCCAAAGCGCATATCGCCATGACCAAGGACGCCGGCGCTTCGATCCTGATCGCCGCCGAAACGTCGAACTCCATTCAAGGCAAGCGCGCCATCGGGCTGTCGCAGCGCCCGCGCCTCCACGGGAGCGAGTGGGCGGGCTTCGGCGCGAAGATGACCGAATTTGCCGACCGCGTCGCCGAAGCGGGCTTGAAGCTTTGCTACCATCACCACATGGGCACGATCGTCCAGTCCGAGCACGACATCGATGCGTTCCTCACGCATTGCGGCGCGCGCGTGTGTCTGCTGCTCGACACCGGCCACGCGCGCTGGGGCGGCTCGGATCCGGCACAGCTCGCGCGCGCCTACCGCGAGCGCATCGGCCATGTCCATTGCAAGGACGTGCGCGAGGCGATGATGCGCAAGTCCAACGCCGGCGACTGGAGCTTCCTCGATTCGATCCTCGGCAAGGGCGCCGAGCTCGGCGTCTACACCGTGCCGGGCGACGGGATGATCGACTTTACCGCCGTGTTCCGCGAATTGCAGGGCTATTCGGGCTGGGTGGTGATGGAGGCCGAGCAGGACCCCAAGAAGGCGCCGGCGCTGCCCTACGCGAAGAGAGGCGTCGCGCATTTGCGCGCGGCGCTCAGCGCGAGCGGGCTGGCATAAGCAGGAGAGTCGGGTGTCGATTTCGAAACTGCTGGTCAAATCCAACCTCGCCGCGCCCGATGGCGTTCGCGTGCACGTGACGCCCGAGAGCGCCGGCTGGCGCTATGTCGGCTTCGAGATGCGCACGCTCGCCAAGGGCGCGCGCTTCGCCGCGCCGACGGGAGGCAGTGAAATCTGCCTCGTCGTGCTCTCGGGCAAAGCGCGCGCGACATCCGGCGATTTCGACTCGGGGCCGATCGGCGAGCGCGCCAATGTCTTTGCCGGCCTGCCGTGGTCGGTCTATGTCCCGCCCCATCGCGAGCTTAGCGTCGAGGCGCTGGAAGATTGCGAATTGGCGCTGTGCTCGGCGCCGGCCGAGGGACGCCTGCCCCCGCGCGTGATCCCGCCGAGCGAAGTCGAGAGTTTTGTCCGCGGCAAAGGCACGAACGCGCGCCACGTCCGCAACGTCCTGCCCGAAACCGCGGCGGCGGAAAGCCTGCTGGTGGTCGAAGTCATCACGCCGGGCGGCCACTGGTCGAGCTATCCGCCCCACAAGCACGACCGCGACATGCCGCCCGAGGAGACCTATCTCGAAGAAACCTACTACCACCGCGTCTCGCCGCCGCAGGGCTTCGCCTTGCAGCGCGTCTATACCGACGACCGCAGCCTCGACGAGACGATGGCGGTTTCTGACGGCGACGTGGTGCTGGTGCCGCGCGGCTATCACCCAGTCGGCGCCGCGCACGGCTACGATCTCTACTACCTTAACACGATGGCCGGCCCCAAGCGCATGTGGCGCTTCCACAACGAGCCCGCGCATGAATGGCTGACGAAGTGAGCGCCTGACCATCCCCTCCCCCGCAAGAGGGGGAGAGGGGGAAGAGGCGCCCCTCCTTCATAGGTCGACAGGCGCCGGCCGCGTCTACAAGTGCGGCGCCGTCACTGCGCCTCCTCGCTGCAAGCCGCGACGATATCGCGCAGTTGCGCCATTACGTCCGCCGCGCCGCCCTCGCGCGCCGCGTTGAGCGACACGCCCGCCGCGTCGGCGCGAGTCGCGACGCAGGCGCAGGCCTTGATGCAGACGCCAGCGTCGCCGCCATGCGCGATGCAGGCGGGCGCGCAGGCGGCGCGATAGTCGACGTGCGCCTGGCGCTCGGCGAAGACGCCGGTGGCGGCGATCGCCCACAGCAGGCCGAACAGGATCGGCTGATGGACGAGATAGATCGCCAGACTGTGGCGTCCGGCAAAGGCGAACACGCGGCCCGGCCACCGCGCCGCTCGCCATGAAACCCAGCGCCAGTCGGCGAGCCGCGGCAGCGCGGCGCGCGCGAGGCCGAGCCCGATGAGCACGACTCCCGCCCAGGGCAGCAGCGGGCGCCAGTCGAGCGTCGCCGGCGTCGAGGTTCCGAGCCCCAGCCAGATCAGCGCCGGCGCGTTGAAGGCCTCGCTGGAAAAGACCATCGGCTCGGTGATCGCCATCGCGCCGATCAGCAGCGGCGCCCAGGGCGGCGCGGCGACAAACAGCGCGCCGATCAGGCTCGCGACCGCGATGCAATGCAGGATGCCGAACAGGATCGGCTCGGCGGGGTCGATGAAATAGCTCGGCGATCGTGACCGCCGCTGCCGCCGCGACGACGATCGCGAGGCGCCGCAAGAACGCCGGCCGGTTGAGCCCGCGCGGATGCGCGAGCGCCAGCGACACGCCGACCAGGCCAAGAAACGCGCTGGCGACGACATGCGAAAACACCCGCGTCGCCGGCTCGAACGGCAGGCTCGGCGCGACGAGGCTGAAATGGGCGAAGTCCCAGATCAGGTGATAGACAACCATCCCGGCAAGCGCGACGCCGCGCGCGACATCGATGGCGGCGATGCGCCCGAGCTTGACCGGTTCTGTCCGCTGTTCGCGCCCGACATCGCCGCCCCGCCCCAAGAGTGGCGACCTTATAGCCGATCTTCGCCGCAGCGATCGCGCGCCTCCCTTCTACCCGCTAGCGGGGAGAAGGTGGCCGACGAAGTCGGCCGGATGAGGGGCCGCGCGTAGCCGACCCGCCGCGCTCCCTTCTCCCCGTGAGCGGGGAGAAGATGTCGGCGCAGCCGACAGATGAGGGGCGGTGTGAGCAACCGCGGCAGCCCGCTCGGCAGAGAGCGCCATCGACCTCATGGAAGCCTCTTGTTTCCGAAGTTTTGCCGCCGTCAATGGTCTTTGACCGCCAGAGGCGGCGCGCAAAGCGCGCCATTGACGGCGGCAAAACTTCGGAAGGTCATGCTTTCATGAGGTCGACGACCCGGAGTGTGGCGGAGCGCCCGATGCGTGCGACGCGCGCGTCCAGTCGCCTCATTTCAAGTCCAGCAACGCGCGCTCAACGGCCATACGAATGAAGCGCTGATACGGCATGCCGGCGCGCTGGGCTCTTTGCCGCACGGCGTCGAGCAGAGGCTCCGGCAGGCGCAGACTCACGGTTTTGTCTTTGCGTCTCAGCTCGAAACGCATCGGCTTCATATCCGAAAAGTCGAACGCGCTCAGGTCGGCCGTCGCGACAAAGCGCTCAGCTTCCGCGTCGGTCTTGAGTTCAGGGAATTTCTTTTTGCTCATGGGTGTCGATCTCGTTATGTGGCACGCACCGGCTGCGACGAAAAAGGCAGGGGCGTTCGAGACGGTGGCGAGGACGCGCCGGTTCATTGAACGTCGAATCCCAGTTTTTCTTTCACCAGATGCTTCGCATATCCCTTAGCTATTTCCCAAGCGAGCTCGACGCTCGCGCCGCCGATCTTGGCGATGCCGCTCTTCGTTTCGTGCCAGACCTGAGGGCTTCGGATCGTGTCGAGAAACTCATGTCCTCGCCACGACAACCGGGTGAAAGTAATGCCGCGCATTGGATGTGAGTCCACGTCTTCGACGAACCCCGCCTCTAGGATTAGCGAGAGATGATATTCGATCTCCGCTCCGGAATGTTCCCCGGTCGCGACCTCGGAGCTTTCCGGCATAAGCACTAGCGCGTGGCCCGGCTCCAATGGAAGACTTTCGAGCTTCAGAAGCAGCTCGCGAACTAAATCCATGTCCCGTTTCAAGGCCGTCCTCCGTTCGACTTGCGGGCGTCAACGATTTAAGAAGATGATTTGCGAGCATGACGATCTCGGCGGCTTCGTCAGGATCATCCAAAGCGACGCGCCGGTGAGACTGCGGGTTTTTGTAGGACCCGATAGAGCCTGCGAAAAGCTCCGGCATCATGGCGCAAACGCCACTATCGGGTCACTTGCGCCCGTTCTAGGTCATATTCACATAGCTCCAAAAGGAGACTGTGAATGATCCGGGCGGCGCGCTGCGCGCTTGTTGCTATCTTGCTAGAGCTTGGGTGCTGCCATCCCGGAATTGCATTCGGGCTTGAAGATGATTGGCTGAAAAACAATGTTGTTATCCCCGTCACTCTTTGCGGGGACGAGCTTCAAACAGAAGCGAACAGGGTTGACGATGCCTGGGTGGTAGATATCTGCCCATTCGCCGAAGCCCCAAATTATTACGATGCCCTGCTTGTCTTTGGCTTTGATGGCATCGCCAGAAGGCAGATTAACGACCTCGAACGCATCGGCATTCCCGCCAATAATGCCGGGCACTATTGGGACTGCCTCGAAGGGCTTGGAAAAATCCATATTATTGGGAACCTCATTCTCGAAATACTTCACGGAGGTCCACCCGTCGAACTCATTTGTTCTGGTTGTTCCCCAGTTGTGGTAATGAGTTTGAAAGTTATAGTTTATCGTGGTGCCGGTCGGGTCGTTGTAGTTGATTTGCTGAGCACCAACGAAAGTCACGAACGCACGCGATTGTTCTCTGATATCGGCTTGCGTACTATTGGCAGTGGAGGCTTGCCACCAAATAAAACCGTCTGCAATTGCGGAGGCGAAGAACAACAAGCCGGTGAATACGCCGACAATGCGGGTCCACCTAACCATTCTTATGGAAAGTTCTTCGCTTACGCCGCCGCTCTGCTGATTTCCCTGTTGGGGGGTCTTTGGGGGCTGTGCCATCTGATGTTCTCCGACAACATTGAGAGACGATGGCTCTTATGGACGAGTGCTGCCTTGGTCGGATTCGTACTCACGATAATCTCGATCCGGGCCATGCTCCCCTAAATATCAGCCAAGCTTACGCCCTCCATCTTTAGTGCTGCAAGACAAGCAAGGAAGAAGGTCGCTGCAAATGTCCCCCGTTTGAGCTTAGAAGCTATGGAATTGCGCGTTTCTGTAACGCCGTGATCCTTCAGGCGCCTCGCGAGTTCGTCATATGTGACGTCCGCGCGTTTCAACTCGGCTTTGAGGAAACGGGCCGCTCGTTCGGCGATCTCTGCTTCGTCCTTGGCAAATCCCATAAGGTCACTCCCGACTAAAAAGTGTCGCAAGTGACAATTTAGTGCTTTACATGACCCCTGTCTAGTGTCATATATGACCTATCAAGGTCGTAGGTGACATTATGGCACAGCATTTCCTCCTCTCCCGCCCCGCCAAGACCCTCACCCTCGCCAGGTCTTCCGCATGTCGGATGCGGAAGCCGAGACGACCTTCGCCAGGTCCGCTGGCCCGAGACTGACGGCGCGCCGGTCTGCCCGCATTGCGGCGGCCTGAACGCCTACGACTGCCGCCGCCCGAACGGCGCGCCCCGCTTCCGCTGCCGCGCTGCAAGGCTGATTTCAGCATCACGTCGGGACGCTGTTCGCCTCGCACAAGCTGCCCGCTGCGCGCCTATCTCGCGGCCATCGCGATCTTCTGCAACGAGGTGAAGGGCAAGACATGCTGGCCCTTAGCCGCGACCTGGGCCTGTCCTACAAGGCCGCTTTCGTCCTCTGCCACAAGCTGCGCGAAGCCATGGCGGCGGAAATGAAGGGCCGCGTCATCGGCGGCGAAGGCAAGGTGGCGGAGGTCGATGGCGGCTATTTCGGCGGCTACGTGAAGCCCGCCAACCTCGCGAGAACCGCGTGGATCGCCGCCTCGCCAGAACCAGAACGGCAAGCGCAAGGTCGTCGTCATCATCCGCGAGCGCGACGGCAATCCCTCCCGGCCGTGTTCCACACCGAAGGCGCAAGCGCAGTCTTCATCAACGCCCGCATCGCCAAGGGAACCGTCGTCAACGCCGACGAAGCGGCCTCATGGGATGACCTGCACGCGCATTTCGAAATGAAGCGCATCAACCATCAAGAGGCCTACAGCCTCGACGGCGCTTGCACGAATTGGGCCGAGGAATATTTCAGCCGCCTGCGCCGCGCCGAGATCGGCCACCATCACCATATCGCTGGCGCCTATCTGCTCCGCTACGCCCAAGAGGCGTCATGGCGCGAAGATAACCGCCGCGTGTCCAACGGCGAACAGGTCGACCGCGTTGCCGGGCTGGCGATGCAGCAAGCCGAGTCGTCGGATTTCACCGGCTACTGGCAGCGGCATAGGGCGGCGTGAGGGAAGGTCATCCCCCATCGCTTGAAAAGCTTGACGACTTGGATTACTTATTGGAACTCGCCCCGCGTGGTTGTCCTCGCGGGGCGATTGATTCGTGCCGCGTCCTCGCCGAAGGTGCCTAAGGGGGACCTGCCATGCCCCAATACAAGCCTCTCGCGTTTGCCAACGCCTTCATCGCCAAGGCCGGAGCCTCGGGCGTTGAACATATGAAATTGCAGAAGCTGACCTACATTTCGTACGGCTGGTGGCTAGTCTATCATGAACAACCGATCATGACGGAGGGCCCTCAGGTCTGGAAATACGGCCCTGTGTTCAAGAGACGAGTATCATGCGCTTAGTCACTTCGGCCGCAGGCCAATTTCGACGCCTCAAAAGGATAATCCTTTCGGAGCGCCGCCGGAGGTTGAACCAGAGAATCGGGAAGCTACGGAGATTGTGGATTGGGTTTGGGAAAGATATGGCAGGCTATACGGCGTTCTACCTTTCGGACCTTACGCACAAGCCGGGCAATCCGTGGTATCAGGTCGCGAGCGGGTACGGTTTTGAGGTTACGACGAATACCCCTATTCCCGACGAAGTAATCAAAGAGCATTATCGCTCGCTAGACGGTGAAGTATGGTTTTAGGGCCGCAACCGCTTGAACCTAGCGAGAGCGAGGGTTCCGGAGAAATCATCAAGGTTGACCCGAAGCCCACTCCGAAAAAGAGGCTAACGAGTTCAGTAGTACTGAGCTTGATCAAAAAATTTTAGCCAATAGACAATTCCTACAAAATATCAGAGAACGAAGAAAATTTGCGATATTTGCTTATAGAATAAGCGAAGTCTTGGGTATGCTTCCTAATAGTTATGGTATTTACCCAGATGGCTTTGAGGTTCTTTGGAAAGGGACTTGAGCAGGCTGAATTTATCACGGTAGTTACGACAACCACGGCATCGGTTTTCGGATTCTGGTTACTGGTCGGGCGGTATCTCTTTAACGGGCCGGACAAGCCCGCCGGCTAAGAGGCTTATTAGGCCAGTGACCACAGCGCCGTCTCCCGCTCGCCAGTTTTGACGACACGCCCGACGACCTTCGACTGATAGAGCAAGTTCCCCCTCACCCGCTGCGACATGCCTTTCGCGGCATCGGGACCGTAGCCGATCTTCTCAACGATGCTGGCGATGATCTCGCGCGTCGTCATGGGGCGTCCGCCACGTCGCAGGGCGTCTAGGATCAGCCGCGATAGTTTGCCGCTGGCGAACAGCTTGACGCGCTTGTAGGGGCGCTTGGCCGTGATCGCCTTCGGGTCGCCGTTCGGGTCGAATAGCGAGAGCGACGCGTCGATATGGCCGATGGCTTCACGCAGATAGCTGAGCTTGCGCTGTGCCTCTTTGATTTCGCCATCCATCGCAGCACGTCGCTCACGCAGCGCGGCCACAGCGTATCGGTTTCCATTCTCGTTCATGCCGATGGATATGGCGCCGAACGAGATTCACTTCTTGTGGCGGTTGCGCCATAATACCGAAAAGCTCCATCCGCGCGACTTGTTCACCTGGATCAGCCTCTACGTCGGTCAACCTTCCTGCTGGCTTTGCATCAGGCACGGCGTCGGGCTTTGGCGCAGGACGAAAAGCCTCGCGCATAAGATTGACGCCTAGCAGAGTAGTTGGAGCGTCGATGGCGTCCCGTACGGCAACCTCGACAGCCTTCATCGCCTCGAAGACGGCGGAATCGTATTTGCTTCGATGATAGGCCGCCCAAACGTCCTCCCGGATCGCAGGATGCAAAGCGTCCTTGGGTATTCGACGCATTTTGTATGCGCGGTGCGGAGCGGACTCCTCAGCGAGTTGTTGCGCGCGACGACTGAGCATCCGAATTTCGTGGGGTCCCTGCCATCCGGGATGGCGCACGAGGAGTCCCTGTCCCTCAAGCCATGCCCAGGCTTCGATGAGCGCGGTCCGGATTTCGCCACGGCGGTTCTGAGGATATTGGCCGGGGTAGCCGCCGGATTGGTCGCTACCGATGATCGTCGGGAAGAAATTGTCCGGCTGCAAATTGACACCCGGCGAACGAAAACTTGCCAATACCGGCAACATTCGCAAGCCCAACTCCTCGGGTTCCAGAGCGACTACGACGTCAGGATCGGGAATCAGTTCGACTAGTTGCACCATGTCGGACCCGCCGCAGAGCAGCCACGCTGATTAACTAGCTCTGGCACGTTCTTTTGTAAGGGCTTGCACCACTTATCGCGACCGCTGTCCTCAGTGAAGTTCGTACTTTTTAATGTCTTCGCTTCGCTAGACTCCGCGGCGGTTTCCGCTGAGGTCCGCTAAGACGAGGACTCGCACATATCTCTTCCTGAAAATCAGAAACAA
Organism: uncultured Alphaproteobacteria bacterium; assembly: GCA_963835215.1. GTDB lineage: Bacteria > Pseudomonadota > Alphaproteobacteria > Rhizobiales > Beijerinckiaceae > Roseiarcus. Next base: position 1,201,931 of record CAWIES010000002.1, read on the forward strand.
TGCTACTCTTGCAGCGTCGCCATCGTTGGTCCCTCGATGTCCAAACCTCGGACTTCCTTCGTTCGCCCCTCCCCCCGCCGCGCCAGCGCCGAGCGCAAGCTGCGCATCCTCGAGCGCCTGACCGCCGGCATCTCGGTCGCGCATATCGCGCAGACGGAGAAGCTCACCATTCGCCGCGTGCGGCAGATCATCGGCGAGATGCTGGCGCGGCGCGAGGTCGATCCGCCGGCCGGCTTCGTCCAGTTGCAGATCGCGCGGCTTTCCGACGCGATGTCGGTCGCCCATACGATGATGATGGAGGGCGATCTTCAGGCGATGGATCGGGTGGTCAAGATCGTCGGCGAACTCGACCGCTATCACGGCTTCGGCCGCGCGCCGGTCACTGCTGAGCTGGCGCCCGAGCCGCCGCGGCGCTTGCCTGCGCCGTCGCAGGAGCCCGTGGCGATGGCGCCGGCGCGCGAAGAGATCGAGGCGGAAATTTTCCGCCCCGCAGAGCCCTGATAAATCAGGAAACGGGGAAGGGGGGGCGTCGCCCCTCATCCGGCCGACGAAGTCGGCCACCTTCTCCCCGCTCGCGGGGAGAAGGGGATTTAAAGCCGCGAGCGATCGAGCACCTGCTCGGCTTCCGCGATCGACTCCGGGCGGCCGATGTGGAGCCAGACGCCGTCGAGCCTGACGCCGTAGAGGCGGCCCTTTTCGGCGGCGGCGAAGAAGAACGGCGCGAGGCGGAAGGCGTCGGCGGCGACGCCGGCGAACAGCTGCGGCTTGATGACGCCAACGCCGGTGTAGACGAAGGGCGCGACGCGGCGCGGGTCGCGGGCCGTGAGCCGTCCATCGCTATCCATGGTGAAGTCGCCCGGCCAGTCGACGCCAACCGCGCCGGCGGTCGCCGCGACCAGCAGGATCGCATCCATCGTCTCCGGATCGAAGGCCTCGACCAGGCGGCGCAGATTAGAGCGCGGCCCCTCGATCCAGAATGCATCGGTGTTGCAGAGAAAGAACGGCGCCTCGCCAAGCAGCGGCAGCGCGCGCTTGATGCCGCCGCCCTGGTCGAGCAACTTGGCGCGCTCATCGGAGATGACGATCTTCGGCGCGGCGCGGCCGGCGAGATGCGCTTCGATCTGGTCCGCGAGCCAGTGGACGTTGACGATCGCGCGGCTAACGCCGACGGCGGCGAAACGGTCGAGGCAATGGTCGATCAGCGCTCTGCCGCCGACCTCGATCAGGGGTTTGGGGAGCGTCGCCGTGATTGGCTGCATGCGCATGCCGAGGCCGGCGGCGAAGACCATCGCGGTCGAAGGCGTCGGCGAGACCATCCGTGTCAGGGCTCCGCGCTCGGCGGCGCGCCCTCGCCCAGCGCGCGCGGCAGGTGCGTCTGATACCAGAGCCGCAGCGGCTGGAGCAAGGGATGAGCGAGATTGCGCGCCAGCCGCCGCTCGATGTGCGGCAAGAGCTGCAGATATTGCGGCTTGCCGTCGCGCTTGTTGAGCCTGGTGAAGATGCCGAGGATCTTGGTCGCGCGCTGCGCCCCCATCGTCGCATAGGCGCCGGCGAAGTCCTTGGCGTCGAAAATCGGATCCGCCGCGGCGCGCAGGCGCGTGTAGAGCGCCAGCAGTCGCAGCTCAAGTTCGTCGGCGAGCTCGACCCGCGCGTCTTGCAACAGCGAGGCGACGTCGTAGGCGCTGGGTCCGATGACCGCATCCTGAAAATCGATCAGTCCGAGGCGACGCATCCCCTCGCGCTCGGGGAGCCAGTGCAGATTGGGCGAATGATAGTCGCGCAGGGTCCAGGTGGTCGGCTCGGCGAGCAGCGGCGTGAGCAGGTCGCGCCACAGGCCGAGGAATTGCATGCGCGCGCCCATGGCGGGCGTGATGCGCGCGGTCGCCGGCGCGTACCAATCGAGCGCGAGTTCGACTTCGACCAGCATCGCCTCGATGTCGTAGATCGGCAGGGCGTAGGTCTCGCCGTCGATGGTCAGTTCGCCCGGCAGGACGCGCCCGTGCAGGTCGGCGAGCAGCGCCGTCGCCTCGGCGTAGCGCGCCGGGTCGGGGCCATTGGCGGTGACGATTGTCTCGCCGCCGAAATCCTCGATCAGCGCCAGACCGTCGGCGACGCTGTGGGCGTAGACGTGCGGGGTGGAAAAGCCGCGCGCGCGCAAGCCCTCGGCCATGGCGAGGAAGGCGCGGATGTCGGGCGAGAGCTTGGCGATCGCCGCATAGGGCTTGCCGTAGCGCACGATCGGCCCATCCGGACGCGGCGGCGAGATCATCAGGATCGCGCTTCTGCCGTTGGCGGCGGTGAGGCGCTGATAGGAACGCACCGACGCGTCGCCATGCAGGTGAACCCGCGCGGCTTCTCCCCAGCCAACTCCTTGCAGCAGCCGCTCGGTCGCCCGCGCCCGCCCCCATCGCGGGGCGATCGCGCCAAAAGCGCGGATTTGCGCGCTGCGATACGCCGCGCCGCGGGCGAGATCGAAGGTGAGGGCGATCTCCAGCCGATCGGGCGGCAGCGCCGCCGCAGCGCGCTCCGGCCACTCGACGATGACGAGCGCGCCTTCGACCGCCTCGTCCCAGCCGATCGGCGCCAGTTCGTCGGCGCCGCGCAGGCGGTAGAAATCGGCATGAACGATCGGAAAGCCAGGCCCGTCGTAGGTTTGCATCAAGGTGAAGGTCGGGCTTGGCGCCTCGAGCTCGGGGTCGCTGAGCAGCGCGCGCAGGAAGGCGCGGGCGAGCGTCGTCTTGCCGGCGCCGAGATCGCCGGAGAGGGCAAGAAAATCGCCCGCCCGCACGAAATCGGCCAAGTCGCGCGCCAGCTTCAGCGTCGCCGCTTCATCAGCGAGGTCGATGATTTCGCCGTCGCCGGCGCGCGGCGCCGTTTCGCTCACGTCAGGCCGCCACGCTCGCCACGGGCGGCGCGCCGTCGATCGGGAAGACGCAAGTCACGGTCGTCCCCTCGCCATAGACGGAATCGATGTTGACGCGTCCGCCGTGCAACTCGACCAGCGCGCGCACGATCGACAGCCCGAGGCCGGGGCCGCGATGGCGTGAGCCGCCGGTGTGGCTCTCGAACCGGTCGAAGACGCGCTCGAGCACTTCGTTGGGGATGCCGCGACCGCGATCGCTGACCTTGAAGACGATTTCGTCGCCGCGGCGCATCGCGGCCAGGGTGACCGTCTGTCCGGCAGCGGAAAAGCCGATGGCGTTGGAGAGCAGATTGAACAGCACCTGGCGAATGCGTCGCCCGTCGGCCTTGAGCGAGCCGACGTCGTCGGTGGCGACGATGCGCAGTTCGATCTTCGAGTCGCTGAGCCGGTCCTGCACCCCTTCGGCGGCCGCCTTCATCGCCTCGACGATGTCGACGTCCTCGGTCCTGATCTCAAGCGCGCCGGCGTCGATCGAAGCGAGATCGAGAATATCGTTGATGATCGCCAGCAGCGCCGCCGAGGATTTGGTGATGAAACCGGCGTATTCGAGCTGTTTGGGGTTGAGCGGCCCGACCCCGCCGTCGGCCAGCAATTGCGTGAAGCCGATGATGTTGGTGAGCGGCGTGCGCAGCTCGTAGGAGACGTGGTTGACGAAATCGTTGCGCAGTTTCTCGGTGCCGATCAGCGCCTGATTGCGATCGGTGAGCGCGCGCTCGACATTGGCGCTCGCCGTCACGTCGAGGAAGGTCAGCAGCGTCGCCCCGTCCGGCAGCGGCAGCGCCGCGCAATCCAGCGCCAGGCCATCCTTGCGCTCGACCCGCATCTCGAAGCCGCGCCGCACGTCGGGCAGATCGACAATGGTCGCCCTAAGGCCCTCCCACAGATGCGTGTCGGCGAGTAGCGGCGCGCAATGGCGAGCGACCTGGTCGATGTGCGGTCGATCGGCCGCATCCGCCGCATCGAGCCGCCACATCGCCATGAAGGCGGGATTGGTGAGCTTCATCCGTCCGTCGGCGCCGAACACGGCGACGCCTTCCTTCAGGGCGTCGAGCGTTTCGCCTTGCACGCGGGTCAGCGCGTTGACTTGCGAAGCGAGCGCATAGCTTTGGGTTGCGTCGTCGAACAGATAGGTGACGCCGTCCTGCGGATTGGGGCTCGCCACAACGCGCAACGTGCGCCCGTCCGGCAGGTGCCAGATGGTCTCAATCGGCTCGATCGCCTGATAGGCGGCGAGCGCCTGCGTCTTCCAAGTGCGAAAGTCGGCCTGTTCAGGCAGTTGCCGCATCGAACGCAGGCGGTCGAGCACTTCGCCGTCGGTCGGGTGCGAATCGAGGAAGCCCGCGTCGAGCGACCAGATCTGGCGGTAGGCGGCGTTGTAGAAGGTGAGCTTTTTCGCGCGATCGAAGATCGCCACCGCCGTCGATAATTGGTCGAGCATGCGCGAATAGGCGCCGAAGTGCCGCCCCATTTCGGCGCGCACCAACTCGAGTTCGGAGAGATCGCCAGCGACCCCGGCGGCGCCCGCCGGGGTGGCGATCTCGATCGTCTCGAACAGTTTGCGCCCGCCAGCGACGACGGCAGGGGCGCGCCTCTGCCAAAGGCCGGATTTGGCGCGCGCCTCGGCCGCCTCGGCCGAGAGGTTCGGGTCGAACAGCTCGAGCCCGCGCGCCACCACTTCGGCGCCGTCGGCGGCTTCGACGGCGCGCGCATAGGCGAGATTGGCCCAGTTGATGTGGCCGGCTGCGTCGCGCGTCCAGGCCGGGTCGGGCGTCGCGTCGAGCAGGGCGCGCAGGGAGGCCAGCGCGCCGTTGGCCGCCTCGTGGCTTTCGCGCAGACGGGTCAGCTGCAGGCGCTCGCCCGACATGTCGCGAATACGCATGACCGCGCAGCCGGCGACCGCTCGGCCGTTGATCTCGAAATAGCGGCCCTTGAGGCTGGCGGCGGCGAGCGAGAACGCTTCGCCGCGCGCGAGCAGACGCTCGATCGCCTTGTCCATCGTCGCGGCGAGGCCCGGCTCGAGCCAGGCGGCGAAGGCGAGCACCCGGCGCGGCGAGGGCGCGTCGGTGACCAGCGAGAAGTCGCCCTCGACGCGCGGTTCGCCCTCGGGCTGATCCCAGGCGATCAGAATCTGCGGCTCGCTGGCGAGAAACAGGTTGGCGCGATCGAGCGCGGCGCGGGTGCGGGCGAGTTCGCTGGCGAGTTCGGATTCGCGTTGCGTCCAACGACGGCGCCCAATCAGGTGCAGCGAGGCGGTGAGCACCGAGAACATCAACAGCAGCAGGACGACCAGTCCGCTGATGTCGGCGGCGGTTGGCTCGTTGAGCGAAAGCAGGTTGCCGCCAAACTCCGCTGCGTCGGCGCTGACGCGGGTCAGCAATGAAATTGCGATCGCCGACGCGAGAGCCTGCGCAAGCCGCGAGGTTGCGGGAGATCCCACTGGCCGGTTGTGCGCGCGCGCCGATCGCGAAATTCGTGGCAAGCCTCGGCCCCCAGAGACGTCGCTGGCGCCCCCGCCGTGGCGGGCGCCGTCGGCGCTGCTCGTCCTCCGCCGCGAGGATCGAATCAGCGCACTCCAGATTTACGCAAAGCCGTCGAGAAAGTCGTTAACCGATTCCCGTCGACTTTCTACAGTTGTTAATCGTGTAACGCGCGACGGTCGCAGCGGCGCCAAATCGGGCGGCTTCGTCGCGGAATTTAGCGAATGAGCCCGACGATGTCCTTGACCGCGTCCATGTTCGGCCTGGCGATCGCGCGCGCCTTTTGCGCGCCGTCGGCAAGGATGGCGTCGACATAGCCGGGATCGCCGTTGAGGCGCAGGATCTCGGCGCGGATCGGCGCGAGCTGCGTCACGGCGAGTTCGGCCAGCGCGTTCTTGAACTGCGAGAACTGCCCCCCGCCGAAACGCTGCAACACTTCGCTCTTCGACTGGTCGGCGAGCGCGGCGTAGATGCCGACAAGATTTTCCGCCTCGGGGCGGCCGGCGAGACCGTCGATTTCGCTCGGCAGCGCGCCGGCGTCGGTCTTTGCCTTGCGGATCTTCTGGGCGATCGTCTCGGCGTCGTCGGTCAGGGCGATCAGCGCATATTCCGACGGATCGGACTTCGACATCTTCTTTGCGCCGTCGCGCAGGCTCATCACCCGCGTCGCTGGCCCCTGGATCAGAGCGTCGGGCATGGGAAAGAAGGCGTCGCCGAAGCCGCGCTCGGCGATCGAAGCGGCAAAGTCGTTGTTGAACTTCTGCGCGATGTCACGCGTCAGCTCGAGGTGCTGGCGCTGGTCATCGCCGACCGGAACGTGGGTCGCGCGGTAGAGCAGGATGTCGGCCGCCATCAGGACGGGATAATTGTAGAGCCCGATCGAGGCCGCCTCGCGGTCCTTGCCCGCCTTCTCCTTGAACTGGGTCATGCGGTTGAGCCAGCCGAGGCGCGCGACGCAATCGAGCACCCAGGCGAGTTCGGCGTGCTCGCCGACGCGGCTCTGATTGAAGACGATGTTCCTGCGCGGATCGATGCCGCAGGCGACGAAGGCCGCCGTGACCTCGCGCGTCGTGCGGCGCAAGATCTCGGGATCGTGCGGCATGGTGATCGCATGCATGTCGACGACGCAGTAGAGACACGAATGGGTCGCCTGCATCTCGACGAAGCGCTTGAGCGCGCCGAGGTAGTTGCCAAGGTGCAGGTTCCCGGTCGGCTGCACGCCGGAGAACACCAGTTCGGGGAACTTCGCCATTTTGGTCCGCGTCGCGTCTAGGATGAGCGAGCGGCGTTATCGCAACCGCGCCGCCCTCGCGCAAGGGGCGCGGCGGGCCCGCTTAGAACGGGTGATACTGGAACATCCAGGTCTCGGTCAGCGTCTCGCTGTTGGCCTGCAGGAAGCAGCGCATCTCGACCGGATCGGTTCCATCGACCGTGAGGTCGAACTCGGCGCGCCAATGGCCCGGCACGTCGTCGGGGACAGCCTCGATCAGCCGGTAGCCTTGCAGCGAGCCGCGCGAGGCGGTCACCACCATGTCGGGCGTGACGCCGTAGGGCAAGGTCGCCAGCGGGCCGCCGAGAAATTCGACGACGAACTTGCGCACGCCGGCCGGGCGCGGCAGTCCCGGCTGCCCGCCGCGGCCGAGCCGCGTCGCGACGCAGCGCGCGAGCTTGCTCGGGAAAGGCTCGTCGGCGAGCCAGTACAGGCGGTAATTGAGTGACAGCTCGGCGCCGGCGGGGACCGGCTGCTCGGGCACCCACATCGCGACGACGTTGTCGTGGATCTCGTCGTCGGTCGGGATCTCGCACAGCTGAATCCAACCCTTGCCCCACCCCGCGCTCGATCCGTCCGCGCTCGGCAACGGCTCGACCCATAGCGTCGGTCGGCGATCGTAATCGACGCCGTCGAGGTAGTGGTCGAAGACGCGATCGCGCTGACACAGGCCGAAGCCGCGCGGGTTGTTGTCGGTGAAGGCGGAGATCATGATGCGCGGGGGATTGTTGAGCGGACGCCACAGCCGTTCGCCGTCGCCCGCCCACATCGCCAGGCCGTCGGAGTCGTGCACTTCCGGGCGCCAGTCGATCGCCTCCGGCTTCTTGGTCTCCGAGTACCAGTACATCGAGGTCAGCGGCGCGATGCCGAAGCGCGAAACCGCGGCGCGCACGAACAGCGTCGACTCGATGTCCATGATCACGCCCTTGCCGCGCTTGAGCGCGAAGCGGTAGGCGCCGACAATCGAGGGCCCTTCCATCAGCGCGTAGACGACGAGCGTGTCCTCGCTCGGCTGCTGCGAGTCGACGTAGAACTGGGTGAAGTCGGGAAATTCCTCCGAGCGGTCGGCGACCGCAACGTCGAGCGCGACGCCGCGCGCCGACAGTCCGTATTGGTGGAGTTCGCCGATCGCGCGGAAATAGGCGGCGCCGAGAAAGGCGACCCAGTCGTTCTTGTGCCAGTCGAGCGCGCCGTCGCGCGCCTCCTGGATGCGCATCCCGGCAAAGCCCGCGCCCTTCGGCAGGCCGCGCGCGACCGAGTCCGCCGGCATGTCGAAATAGGACTGGTCGTAGATGATCTTCTTGGCCTCGCCGCCGTCGACAACGAAGACATCGACCGCCTTTTGAAAAAACAGGCCGAGATGGAAGAAGGTGACGGGGAAACGGCCGGGCCCATCGGCGAACAGCGCGTGATCGGGGCGGTAGCTGATTTTACCCCATTCCTCGTAGTTGATCTTCTGCACGATGTCGGGCGCGGGCTGAGGCGGGGCCGTGTAGGGGCCATGCGCCTTTTCGCGCGCCTGCGCCTTGAGAAGGTCGAAGGAGAACGCCGCCGGTTCACCGAGGGTGAGAAGCCCGTCCGGCGCGGCGGCGGCGCCGTCGCTGATCGCCCCGACAGCAACGGCTGCGGCGGCGCCTTTCAGCACAGTGCGACGATCGACGTTATCCGTCATATCCGACCTTCAATTCTGCATCACGGCCAAGGGTAATGCCGTTTCGTTACCATTCGTCCAAGATCACAATTTGACCGGGGCAGCCCTGCCGCCCCGCGCTCAGCGGCGCAAGAAGGTGAGGTAGACCGGCGTACGCCCAGCGGCGCGCGCCTTAGCCTCATAACGGGTCGGCGTCCAGTCGTCCCATGGCTGGCGCCAATTATTGGCGGATTCCGCGAGCCAACGGAAGTGCGGCGAAGCGAGGAATCGGCTGAGAGTCCATCCGGCATAATCGTCGATGTCGGTGGCGAAACGGACCGTCGCGCCGGGTCTCGCGACCCGCGCCAGTTCGTCTACCGTCTCACTGGAGATCACGCGCCGCTTGCGGTGGCGTCGTTTGGGCCACGGGTCGGGATAGAGGATGAAAATGCGCGACAGCGCCGCTGTGGGGGTTTGGGCGACCAGCACGCGCGCGTCGTCGGTGCGCAGCCGCACATTGCCAAGGCCGTGACGCTCGACCCCAGCGAGCGCCTTGGCGACGCCGTTGATGAAAGGCTCGCAGCCGATGATGCCAACGTCGGGATGGGCGAGCGCCTGGGCGATGAGATGCTCGCCCCCGCCAAAGCCGATCTCGAGCCACAGCTCGCGCGGCGCAAAGTCGAACAGCGGCGCGCCAGCGGCGAGAAGGGCCTCATCGACCTCCAACGCCGGCAGGGCGTTGGCGATCAGACCGGCGTGATAGGCGCGCAGGGTCTTGCCCTTGCTGCGCCCGTAAAGAGTGCGTCGTCTCGTCGCGTCGGGCGAGGGCTCCGCCAAAGCGGCTTACGCGAGATGGGAGCGCAGCGACCCGGCGAGATCGGTCTTCTCCCAGGAGAAGGCGCCGTCGCTCTCGGGCTCGCGACCAAAATGACCGAAGGCGGAAGTGCGGGCGTAGATCGGCCGGTTGAGTTTGAGATGCTCACGGATGCCGCGCGGCGAGAGATCCATCGCCTCCATCAGCGCGTCCTCGAGCTTGGCTTCATCGACCTGGCCGGCGCCGTGCAGATCGGCGTAGATCGACAGCGGCTTGGCGACGCCGATCGCGTAGGAAAGCTGCAGCGTGCAGCGATCGGCGAGGCCGGCGGCGACGACGTTCTTGGCGAGATAGCGGGCGGCGTAAGCGGCCGAGCGATCGACCTTGGTCGGGTCCTTGCCCGAGAAGGCGCCGCCACCGTGCGGCGCCGCGCCGCCGTAAGTGTCGACGATAATCTTGCGGCCGGTGAGGCCGCAATCGCCGTCGGGGCCGCCGATGTAGAACTTGCCGGTCGGATTGACGTGCCAGACGGTCTTGGGGGTGATCCAGCCCTCGGGCAGCGCCTTGACCACATAGGGGCGCACGATCGCGGTGACGTCCTCGGAAGACAGATCGGGGTCGAGGTGCTGGTGCGAGACGACGATCTGCGTCGCTTCGACCGGCTTGCCGTTGGCGTAACGCACCGTCACCTGGCTCTTGGCGTCCGGCCCCAACGCCTTCTCGCGCCCGGCATGGCGCGCCTCGGAGATGAGGCGCAGGATTTTGTGGGCGTATTGGATTGGCGCCGGCATCAGTTCCGGCGTCTCGCGGCAGGCGTAGCCGAACATGATGCCCTGATCGCCCGCGCCCTCGTCCTTGTTGCCCGCGGCGTCGACGCCCTGAGCGATATCGGTGGACTGGGCGTGCAGCAGAACTTCGACCTTCGCCTCGCGCCAGTGGAAGCCGTCCTGCTCATAGCCGATCGCCTTGATCGCAGAACGCGCGGCCTCCTCGACGCCGCTTTTGCCGAGATCGGGGCCGCGCACTTCGCCGGCGATGACGACGCGATTGGTCGTCGCCAGGGTCTCGCAGGCGACGCGCACGCCATAGGGGTCGATGCCGGCGTTCGCGCTTTCGCGGAAGAAGAGATCGACGATTTCGTCGGAGATGCGGTCGCAGACTTTGTCCGGGTGGCCCTCGGAAACCAACTCGCTGGTGAAATGGAAGTCTTGCCGGGCCATCGTCCCCACTCCGGTCGCGTCGCATCGATAGGGCGGGTCGCCCGGCCTCCCTCAGCGCACGCGCCAACGCCTCAAGAGAGTGCGCCGCTTCTGACAGGGGTCGTTCGTTTGGTCAAGCCGTTTTGCCGGCTTTCGTTCTTTTTACAGAACGATCGCCGCACCTATTCCTTGGCGAGCGTCGCGACGAGATCGAGGATGCGCTTGCGCACTTTCGGGTCGCGGATCTGCGCGAAGGAGCGATTGAGCTGCAAGCCCTCGCTGGTCGAGAGAAAATCGACGACGTAGGAGCTCGAAGACGGCTCGGCGAAAGCCGGTTTGCCGGGATCGGCGGAGGGCGCGCCTTCGAAGAAGAAGGCGGGGGGAACCTCCAGCACGCGGGCGAGCTGCTGCAACCGGCTGGCGCCGATGCGATTGGTGCCCTTTTCGTATTTTTGGATCTGCTGAAACGTCACGGTGAGGGCTTCGCCGAGCTTGCCCTGGCTCATTCCCACCATCAGGCGGCGCATCCGCAGGCGCGCGCCGACGTGCTTGTCGATCGGATTTGGCGTTTTCGTCACCAGAACTCATTGCACGCGATCTCGGTGGCCTCGTCCGGGCGGAAAGTCCCCCGGACCCAATATGACGCAACGTAAGAATTAGCCGATGCCCGCATTGCGCGCAACCGGCGGGAGTTCGCCGTTAACGCGACTAGCGGCGCCGGCGGCGCCCAGCGATCACAATGAACAAAAAGACCAGTCCAATCAGCCCACTCGTCGCCGAGCCCCAGCGGCGCTGCCAGGTCGCAGGCAGGGGCTCGGGCAGGGCGCTGTCGAGGACCGCCTCAAGGCCGAGCGAGGCCTGCGCGAGAACCCGCCCGCGGCCATCGACCACGGCGGAAATGCCGGTGTTGGCCGCGCGCACCAGCGGCAGGCCGGTCTCGATCGCCCGCAGACGCGCCTGCGCGAAATGCTGATAGGGCCCGGCGGTAAGACCGAACCAGGCGTCGTCCGTGACATTCAGCAGCCAGCGCGGCGGGTCTGCGTCCTCGCTCGTCGCTTCGCCGCGCTCATTGGGGAAGATCGCCTCATAGCAGATCAACGCCCGCGCGGTCGGCAAGCCGGGAATGTGCAAGCGGTCCGCGCCCACCCCCGGATCGAAGCCGCCGGGCATTTGAACGAACTGGGTGAGGCCGATCCGCTCAAACACACGCCGAAACGGCATGTATTCGCCGAACGGCACGAGGTGGCGCTTGTCGTAGCGCTCGGGCAGCAGGCCCCGGCGGTTGAGGATCAGGATCGAGTTGTAGAAATGCCGGCGATCCTCCGAGCGATCGGCCTCGTCGAGCCGCGCCGCGCCGGTGATCAACACCGTTCCAGAGCGCAGGAACTCGCCGATCGCCGACAGCGCCGCGCCGTCGCGCGCGAGCAGGAACGGGAAGGCTGACTCGGGCCAGATCAAATGCGTGACGTCGGCGATGCTCGAGGTGGTCGGCGAGGTCGCGCGGTCGGAAAGGGAGAGGTACTGCTGCACGATCGCCTCGCCGTTCGCCGGCGAGAAGTCGGGCCCCTGTGAGATGTTGGGTTGTACGAGCCGCAGCTTGACTTGCGGCACGGTCGCGCTCGCTGGCGCGCCGAGGCGCCAGGCGCCGAAGCCAAAGATCGCCGCCAGCGCTGCGAGCGCCAGCAGGCTCGGCGCCCAGCGTCCGCGCGTTTCGGTCGCCAGCGTTGCGGGCGCCGCAAAGATCGCGATCGAGACGAGCGTCAGCCCATGCAGGCCGATGAACGAAGCGATCTGCGCGAGTTCGAGATTGGCGCCCAGCGCCATGCCAAGTTCGTTCCAGGGAAAGCCGGTGAGGACGACGCAGCGCAGCCATTCGCTGACGCCGAGCCCGATCGCCAGCGCCAAAACGCGCGTCGCATTGGGGCGCCAGATCAGGCGCGCCAACGCGAAGCCGAGCGCAGGAAAGAAAGCGAGCGCCGCCGGCAGGCCGACGACGCCGAGCGGCAGCGCCCAGGCGAACGTGTCGGCATCGACGAGAAACGCCGCGCCAACCCACCACAGGCCAGCGACGAAATAGCCAAAGCCCCACCACCAGCCCGCGCCGAACGCCGCGCCGAGCGAACTCCAGCGTCCCTCGCCGCGACCGACCGACCCGTCGATCAGCCAGACGGCGATCACGAGCGGGACGATCATCAGCGGCGTCCAGTCGAGCGGCGGCATGGCCAGCGCCCCCGCCGCCCCGCCGACAAAGGCGATGGCGCGGCGCGGCCAGCCCGAAGAGAGAATCACCCCCTGGGCGAGGCCGCCGAACCCGCCATATCGCGGCGCATAGGCGCCGGCGGCGGAGAGGGAAGCATCTTCGTTCATAATGGGCTGCGCGCTCTCAAGGATCGGGCGGCCGGCGGATTTCGGCGGCGCTCGCGTCGCCCTCTTGCTCGGCGCGCGCGGCCGGGCCGCGTCGGCGCGGCGCGGCGCGCGGCTGAATTTTCACCCGCTTGATCCGGCGCGGATCGGCGTCGAGCACTTCGAATTCGAATTCGCCCGGGCCGGCGACGATCTCGCCGCGCCCCGGCACGCGGCCGGCGACGGCGGTCAGCAGGCCGCCAATGGTGTCGACATCTTCGGCGTCGGCGAGGCCGGAGAAGTCGAAGCCGACCGCCTTCGACACGTCCTCGAGACTCGCGCGCGCTTCGACGATAAAGGCGCCATCGCTGGTCGCGCCAATTCGCGGCCGATCCTCCTCGTCGTGTTCGTCCTCGATGTCGCCGACGATCGCTTCGACCACGTCTTCGATCGACACCAGACCGTCGGTGCCGCCGTATTCGTCGATCACCAGCGCCATGTGGGTGTGCGAAGCCTGCATCTTCACCAGAAGGTCGAGCGCCGGCATGGACGGCGGCGCGAAGAGAACCGGGCGCAGGACGCGCGCCGCCGACAGCGGCGTGTTCATCCTCAGCTCGGCGACGTCCTTGCGCTCGCCCGAGACCGCGTCCCCCGCGCTCCTTTCGACCAGGCCGAAGCTCGGCTCGGAAGCGAGGAAATCGACGAAGTCGCGGATGTGGACCATGCCGCGCGGATCGTCGAGCGTCTCGCCATAAACTGGCAAGCGCGAGTGGCCGGCGGTGCGAAAGAGCGCGAGCAGCTCGCCGAGCGTCGCTTCGGCGCTGACCGAAACGATGTCGGCGCGTGGCACCATCACGTCGGCGACCCGCACGTCGTGCAGCCCGAGCACGTTCTTGAGAATGGCGCGCTCTTGCGGGGTGAAGTCGGCGTTGGTCGTGGCGCCGTCCAGCGCGTCCTCGATGTCGTCGCGCACCGAGGCTGGCGCGCCGCCGAACAGCGTGCGCAGCCGCTCGAACAGACTGGGGGATGGCTCGTCGCCCGATCGAGCGGCGAGCTGGTCTTCGCTGCGCTCGGGCTCGTCTGGCGCGCTCATCGCTCGGCTCCCGCCAACGCGTCGGCGCGATAGGGATCGGCGACGCCAAGGCGCGCGAGAATGCGCGTCTCCAGCGCCTCCATGCGCTCGGCGTCGGCCTCGACTTCATGGTCGAAGCCGATCAGGTGAAGGAAACCGTGAACGACGAGGTGGCGGTAGTGGTCGGCGAGCGGCTTGTCCTCGTCCACCGCCTCGCGCGCCAAGGTCTCGTAAGCGAGGACGATGTCGCCGAGCAGGCGCGCCCGCCCGAGTTGCGAAGCCTCGAAGGCGGGGAAGGACAAGACGTTGGTCGGCTTGTCGAGGCCGCGCCAGCGCGCGTTGAGCTCACGCACATGCGCGTCGTCGGCCAGATGAATGCAAAGCTCCGCGCCCGCCGGCAGAGCGAGGCCGCATTCGGCGACGCTCGCCGCGATCGCCTCACGCGCGAAATCGCGCGCAGGCAGAGCGGCGCGCCATTTCGGCGAGAGGGAGACGAACTCGACCTTCAGCTTCATCGTTCGCCGTCTGGACGTCCTGATGACTTGACCCCCTCATAGGCCGCGACGATCCGGCGCACGAGATCGTGGCGGACGACGTCGGCATGGCGGAAGCGCACGTGGCCGACCTGCTCGATCTGGTCAAGCAGCGCGATCGCGTCGCTGAGCCCTGACTTCTGCCCCGGCGCGAGGTCGGTTTGCGTGGGATCGCCGTTGACCATCATGCGCGAGCCTTCGCCCAGACGCGTCAGGAACATTTTCATCTGCATCGCCGTCGCGTTCTGCGCCTCGTCGAGCAGGATCGCCGCCTTCGCGAGCGTGCGCCCGCGCATGAAGGCGAGCGGCGCGATTTCGATCATCCCGGTCTGAATGCCGCGCTCGACCATGCGCCCGTCCATGAAGTCGTAGAGCGCGTCATAGATCGGCCTGAGGTAGGGATCGACCTTGTCCTTCATGTCGCCAGGCAGGAACCCCAGGCGCTCGCCCGCTTCGACCGCCGGGCGCGACAGGATCAGCCGCTCGACCAGGCCTTGTTCGAGCAGCGAGACCGCATGGCCGACGGCGAGCCAGGTCTTGCCGGTGCCCGCCGGGCCTTCGGCGAAGACCAGTTCATGATTGCGCAGCGCGGTCAGATAGCGATCCTGAGCGGCGTTGCGTGCGCGCACCGAGCCGCGCTTGCGGGTCTTGATCTGGCCGAATGCGTCGCCGTTGGTTTCGATCTCGCCGGGAAAGAGCGTGCCCTGGAAGGCGGTCTCCTCGATCGCGCCCTGGACGTCGCCTTCGCTGGCCGGCTGGCCGAGTTTGGCGCGCGCATAGAGCAGCTCGAAGACGCGCCGCGCCTGCTCGCTCGCCTCACGCGGGCCGCGAATGATGATCTGGTTGCCGTTGGCGTTGGCGGTGACGCCGAAGCGACGCTCGATCCGCGCGATGTTCTGGTCGTAGTGGCCAAAGACGATTGACGCCAGTCCGTTGTCATCGAAGGCAAGCGCAATCTCGGTCGGTTTGGGCTCGCTGGCCCCAGCTTGCGCGGGTCTCGTCAACGTCTGGTCCTGGATCTTCAATCTGTTCGCCTCCGCTTCAGTCATGAAACCGATTCAAACCATGACACTCTGTTCACATGACGCCGCCGCGACGATCCGCCCGGTCAGCGAATTTGGTCCGGCGCGGGTGATCTCGACGCTTTTCATCGCGCCGATCGTCTCTCCCGCGCCCTCGGCGTACACCGACTGCATATAGGGAGAGCGGCCGACAATTTGACCCGGTCGCCGGCCCGGCTTGTCGAAAAGGACTTCCAGCGTCCGCCCGACCAGCGCCTGGCCGAAGGCGAGCCGCTGCTCTTCGATCAGCGCGAGCAGTTCGGCGAGCCGCTCCGTCTTGACGGCGTCCTCGATCGGATCGCGCAGCTCGGCGGCTGGGGTTCCCGGGCGCGGCGAATATTTGAAGGCGTAGCCCGAGGCGTAACCGACCTCGCGCACCAGGGCCAGCGTCGCGCGGAAGTCGGCGTCGCTCTCGCCGGGAAAGCCGATGATGAAGTCGGACGAGAGCGCGATGTCGGGTCGCGCCCGACGCGCCTTCGCCACGATGCCAAGATAGTCGGCGACGGAATGCCTGCGGTTCATCGCCGCCAAAATGCGGTCGGAACCGCTTTGGATCGGCAGGTGCAGATAGGGGGCGAGCGCGCCGATGTCGCGATGGGCCGCGATCAGGCTGTCGCTCATGTCGTTGGGGTGCGAGGTGGCGTAGCGCAGTCGCAGCACGCCTGGAAGGGCGGCCGCGGCGGCGAGCAGGGCGGCGAGATCGATTGCGCGGCCCTGCGCGCCCTGCCCGTGGTAGGCGTTGACGTTCTGGCCGATCAGTGTGATCTCGCCGACGCCGGCGGCGGTGAGCCGGGCGATTTCCTCCAGCACTTGCGCAACCGGCCGCGAGACCTCGCCCCCGCGCGTGTAGGGGACGACGCAGAACGAGCAGAACTTGTCGCAGCCTTCCTGCACCGTGACGAAGGCGGTCGGCCCACGCGCGCGGATCGCCGCCGCCGGGCTCGCGGGCAGATGAAGGAATTTGTCTTCGAGCGGGAATTCGGTGTCGATGCGCTCGGCCCCGCTCGGGCGCCCGCGCAGCAGGCCCGGCAGCCGGTGGTAATTCTGCGGTCCGATGACCAGGTCGACCGCCGGCTGGCGGCGCAGAATCTCCGCGCCCTCGGCCTGCGCCACGCAGCCGGCCACCACCAGCGTGGTGTCGCGGCCATGGCTCGCCCGCTCCGCCTTGAGCTCGCGCAACTTGCCGAGCTCGGTGAAGATCTTCTCCGAAGCGCGCTCACGGATGTGGCAGGTGTTGAGGATGACGAGATCGGCGTCCTCGACGCGTTCCGTCTCCTGGTAGCCCTCGGCGCCGGCGACGTCGGCCATTCGCTGCGAATCATAGACGTTCATCTGGCAGCCGAACGACTTGATGAACACGCGGCGGGCGGGGCTGGGCAGGCCTGCGTCGTCGCGCTGCGGGCTTTGCGTCAATGTCGTTGAAGGCAATCCGTGGTCTCCGGCCGAAGCTAGGCCTCTATCTACGACGAACCGGGCCCAGCGAGAATAGGGCAATTGCCGGCTCGCACAGCGCCGGCCATCGCTCTGACCGCCGCCTCGGTCTGGCGAGCGAGCGTTTTGCGGCCAAGTTCACCCCGCGCGGGGATCGGCGCGCCGTAATAGACGTCGCAGCGAGTTGGCCCTGCGGCGAGGAAACGCCAGAAGTGGGGCAAGAACGTCATGTCGCCGTACCAGGCGAGGACCGGCCGCTCGCGCCGGCCGACCGCCATGCCGGCGAGGCGGGAGTAGTTGAGATAGACCGGCTGGATCGCCGCCTCGCCGCCCGCCGCAGCTTGTCGCACCGCCTCGAAATGCGAGGAGCGGAAGCGCAGCAGCCGGTTGCCGTCGCCGGTCGTCGCCTCGGCAAACAGCACGACCGGCTCGCCCTCGGCCATGGCGCGCGCCATCTCGGCATTGACCGCCGGGATGGCGCGCCAGCGGCCGCGATCGACGAAAATGATCCCCTGCAGCCGCGCGAGGCGCCCGCCGAACGCCGGCGCTCCAACTTCCTTCTTGGCCAAGAAGGTCATCGGCTCGATCGATCCCAGCACTGGAATGTCGAGCCAGGACAAATGGTTGGCGACGGTGAGGCGGCGTCCAGCGGCGGGTTGGCCGTGGACGACGACCTCAACCCCAAGGGCGGCGCAGGCAAGCCGGTGAAAGGCCGTTGGCGTCCATTGCAGAGCCCGCCAGCCCCGCGCCTGCGCCAGGAGACGAAACGGCCCAAGGAGGATCAGGAACAGCCCCGCCGCCAGCAGGCCGAGGAGAAGGCGGGCGCGGATCATCCGCCCGCCCTCCTCCCCCGCTTTGCGGGGGAGGACAGTGCGTGGGCGCTCACGCCAGATCCTTGCGCATGACAAGCGCGCTCGCCGATTGCCCATCCTTGAGACGGTAATAACCCTCACGGCGCCCGACGTCGCGGAAGCCGAAGCGCCGGTAGAGCGCGATGGCGGCGACATTGTCGGGATCGACTTCGAGGAAGATCGCGCGCGCCAGCGATAAGGTCGCCCGCGCCAGATGCTCGCGCAATAGGTCGGCGCCGACGCCACGGCCACGCAGGGCGGGGTCGACGGCGATGGTCAAAATCTCAGCCTCGTCGGCGGCAAGGCGCGATAGGGCGAAGCCGCGCAGGCGACCAGTCGCCGGATCGAGCGCGGCCGAGCCGAGAGTCGTCGGACTGGCGAGCAGATCGGCAAACTCGCGCGCCGACCAAGGATGGGCGAATCCCGTGGAATGGATCGCCGCGCAAGCCTCGGCGGCCTCGACCCGCAGCGGGCGGATGGTCGAGGGTCGCGGACGGCGAAAGCGGGAGAACATGGCGTTGGTTTCCGTTCACCCCTCGACGCGCGCGATCGCTTCGCCCGCCGCCGGCTTGGCGTCCGGCGGCTTGATGTAGAGCGGGCGCGGCAAGCTTGTCGTCGGATCAGCGGCGAGCGCAATCAGGGCCACAGCGTCGATGTCGGGATAGGGGCTGACGAAGACCTCGCAGGCTAGCCCGTCGCGGCGCGCCTCGGCCGCCAGCAGGCCCGCCGCGTCGCCGACGAAGCGCGCCGGACCGGCGCCAACGCTGCGGATCGCCTCGCGCAGCGAGCCGACGCGCGGCGCGAACAGCGGTCGCCCGGTGGTCTCGTATGATTGGAAATAGACGGCCTCGTGCCGCGCATCGACCGCCGAGACGATGACGCCGGGTTGTGGCGTGGCAAGCAGCGGCGCCGCGAAGGCGACCAGCGTCGAGACGCCGATCACCGGAATTTCGAGCGCGAGGCCCATCGCGCGCGCGAGCGCCAGACCAATGCGAATGCCGGTGAAGGAGCCCGGGCCGACGGTGACGCCGATCGCGCCGAGCGAAGCGACGCCGCCCTCGATCTCGCCCATCAGGCTCGCCACCATCGGCGCCAGCGCCTCGGCGTGGCCGTGCCTCATTGGCTCGATTGTCTTGGCGATCGCGCTGCGCGCGTCGCCGTCGAACACGGCCACCGAGGCCGCGCCGCAGGACGTGTCGATGGCGAGAATGCGCATCGGCGCCTCAGCGGGTGATCAGGGTGCCGGCGCCGTAGTCGGTCAGCAGTTCGATCAGCACGGCGTGGGGAATTTTGCCATCGAGGATGACCACGCCCTCGACGCCCTGCTCGATCGCGTAAATGCAGGTCTCGACCTTGGGGATCATGCCGCCCGAAATCGTACCGTCGGCGATCAGGCCGCGGATGTCGTCGAGCTTGAGGCGCTTGATCAGCTGCTTGTTC
Organism: uncultured Alphaproteobacteria bacterium; assembly: GCA_963835215.1. GTDB lineage: Bacteria > Pseudomonadota > Alphaproteobacteria > Rhizobiales > Beijerinckiaceae > Roseiarcus. The sequence continues at coordinate 1,220,975 of CAWIES010000002.1, forward strand.
TTGTCGAGCACGCCGGGCACGTCGGTGAGAAACAGCAGCCGCTTGGCGCCGAGCGCGCCGGCGATGGCGCCGGCGAACGTGTCGGCGTTGATGTTGTAGGTCGCCCCGTCGATCCCCTGCGCAACTGGGGCCAGCACCGGGATCAATTCGCGGCCGAGCACCTGCTCGAGCACGGTGGTGTCGACCTGGTCGGGTTCGCCGACAAAGCCGAGATCGACGACATCGCCGACGTCACCCTCGGCGCCCGCGCGCGACAATTTGCGCGCGATCACCATGTTGCCGTCCTTGCCGCACAGGCCTATGGCGCGCCCGCCCTGGGCGTTGATCGTGCCGACGATCTGTTTGTTGATCGCGCCGGCGAGCACCATTTCGACGATCTCGACCGTCGCCTTGTCGGTGATGCGCAGGCCGTTGGAGAAGCGCGACTGGATGCCGAGCTTCTCGAGCATCGCGCCGATCTGCGGGCCGCCGCCGTGGACGACGACCGGATTGACGCCCGCCTGCTCAAGCAGAACCATGTCGCGCGCGAATTCGCGCCCGGTCGCTTCGTCGCCCATCGCATGGCCGCCGTATTTGACGACGATCGTCGCGTCGTCATAGCGCAGCATGTGCGGCAGCGCCTGCATCAGGATTTCAGCCTGCTCCTGCGGGCTGGAGCGGAGCGCGTCGGTCATGGTCTCTCCGGCGGAGGGGGCGCGGCTGTTCTAGCGGGTGACGAGGGCAATGCCAAACAGGGGAGGGGGGTTTCTCGGGCGGGCGGGCGGCGGCGTCTGGTGGGCCGAGATAGGCGCTTGGCGGCGGCCTGGATGGCCGGATTCGACTTATGTGAGACATTGGCTTGCGGACCAGCAATTGCCAAACTTGGCCGGGAGCGGAACGGCGGCTTTGGGGCGATTGATAGCGAAAGCGGACGTTCGACGGGCGCCTCTTAAAACGAACCCATTCGACCCAAATCGGATCTTTGTGGCGGTGCAGAAATCAGGGATTCTGCTTGGCCTGACCGGCACGTCCTCGCGAAAGCCAGACCGTGCGCCCGCCCCCATTTTCCCAATCCTCGACGACGTGGGCAATGACCTCAAAGTCGATGCCGCTGAGCAGCGCTGCGTATTCGTCTGGGCTCAGGCTGGCGTGATATAGAGGGTCGCCTCGGTACTCGCCCAGGCATTCGCCATAGTCTGGCCCGCTGTTGAATATCAGCACGGCGGACGGCGCCAGGTGTCGGGCGAAGACGCCGAACATCCGACGCTGGTCGTCAGGCGTGAGGTGAAAGAGGCTATCCCAAGCAAGCACCCCATCAAATCGACGGGAAAGGCGTAGCGATCGCATATCATCCACCAGCCATTCATGATCGGGCAGACGCTGGCGACACAAGGAAATGAGAGTTGGCGACGAGTCGACGCCGGTCACGTGCAGACCGCACTCCGCCATGTATTTCGCGACCGGAGCGCCCGAACCGCAACCTAAATCGAGAACGCTTGCGGCTCTTGGCAGCGCCGCGACAAAGCGATCGTGCCACGGCTTGTCGTTCCATGGACTGACGTGAAGATTGCGGTCAGCATCCCAGACGCGAGCATGTCGCTCATAATGGTCGACGATGCGGTCCGCCATGTCCTTCATATTTTGGAAGGGTAGCCAGGCAAGGCCGGCGGTACAACCGGCGTGCAAACTGACGGCTTTGAACGGCGGGTCTGAAAATGTACATCCGCTCAATTCTGACTCAGATGAACCTTCGCTCCGCCGGCTTTGGCGCATGTCTGTTTTGTGTGCTCGGGACCGTGAGCGCGTTCGCTCAGGCTCAGGCGCCCCTTCCGCCCGTCCGACCGTCCGAGCTCTCCTCGCCGCCAAAATCCGACGAGGCGCCGCCAGCTACGCCCGCGCCGTCTTCGTCTCCCGCGGCGGCTTCAGCCCCGCCTCAGGCGGCCGCTGAAGCTTGCCTCGAGGAACTCAAAGCGAGCCACGTCGAGGCTGAACCGGCCCCCGAGCCGAGCGCCTCATCGGACGATTGCAGCATCGTCGCGCCGGTCCGAATCTCGTCGATCGGCCTCCCCGGCGGCGCCAAGCTCGATCTCCCGGCCCATCCACTGCTCGACTGCTCTTTCGCCGTCGTCTTCACTGGATTTCTGCGAAACCTCGTGGCGCCTCTCGGCGAGGCCATGCTGGGCGCGTCGGTGGTCGCGCTCGACACCGGCCCTGGCTACTCCTGCCGCAGCGTCGACCGCGTTCCAGGGGCGAAGGTCAGCCCACACGGCAAGGGCATCGCGATCGACGTCTCCGCGGTCCTGCTCGCCGATCGGCGACGCATCGCGGTCGGGCATGAGGCGAATCCCCAGGAGGCGTTGTTCATGCAAACGATACGGCGCGCGGGCTGCGGATGGTTCACGACCATATTGGGGCCCGGCGACCCAGATCACGCCGAACATTTTCACTTCGACATCCTGCGCCACGGCGCGAGCGACAATTATCGCATCTGCGAGTAGCGCGGCGCCGCAGCGTTCAATCTGTCGGCGAACGAAGAAACCCGCCCACAGTAGTCGAGCGGCCCCGTCGGCTCGATGTCCGACTTAGAGGCGTCGCGATTGTCAGCTGAACGTCGAGGATGGACGCGAAGCGGAATAACGAGTTCGGGCAATTGAATCGTCGAATCGAACACTCGTTTCCGCATGGCGTCATGCCAGCTCTTGCCCCTGGACGGCGGTTCCGTCGCCAAAGACCCGATCGCTAATCCTGCTTCAGCATGATGCGGTCGAGGCTCCACGGGCCGCCACCGGCAAACACCAAATAGAGAAACACGAAACAATAGAGAATGGCCAAAGTGCCGCCGTTCACCGCCGGGTAGAAGGACTTCGGGGCGTGCGCCATGAAATATGCGAAGGCCATTTCGCCGGACATAACGAGCGCAGCCAATCGCGTGAACAACCCGACCAGCAGCAGCAGGCTACCAAAAACTTCGATGATCGCTGCTGGGACCATCAAGCCCGCTAGGGGCGGCCCCGCTTCCGGGAAACCAAAGAACTTCGAGAGCCCCGATTGTAAAAACAACAGCGCCGCGACAATGCGCAGGATGCTGAGGAAGAAAGGTCTCCACCTTCCCAAATTCTCATATGGAGACGTCATTTCAAACTCCCGTCCGACTACCAAATCAATCAAAGGGCGCCGGCGCGTCGCCACTCATCGCGTTCAGCATTCGAGAATATCATAGTTGGTTGGCAGCCAGCGGCCGCTTCCGCAGCGCGCCCTTCGCCCAGCGTCCGCTCCGGAGGCGCCGCGACCGTCGGCGGAACGGCTAGGTTGGGCGCAAAACGGTCATCGAAACCGACCCGCTTTCCCGAACGGGAGAGGGGTTATCTTCGTTCAAATCGGCTCCGGGCGCGAGAATCACTGAGGCGACCACGGACTTCGGCGCGTTCAGCACCGCATTGCCGGCGGGCAGCGAAATGACGTCCTCCGCGCGCGCTGGTGCGAAGCACGCGTGAAGCGCAACAAAAAGGACGCTCCCCAGAATAAGCTTTCTCATCCGCCCCCCGCCAATGGCCCCAGCGCGAGCTTAGATGACGCAAGCGGGCTCCCGGCAATATGACGATCGCTTTACCCCGTCGTCCAGGGCATCAGCACGATCTTGCCGCCGAACCCGCCGGTGTCGATGCGGACATGGACTTCGCGCGCGGCTGCGAGCGGCAGGCGCTCGACGACGACGGGATGAATGGCGCCATCGCGCAGCAACGCGAACAGCGCCGCCATGTCGGCCTTGAATTCTTCCGGATGCGTCTTTCGGCGCGCCGTGATGCTGTACCAAGCGGCGCGACGGCCGCCGAACAGGAAGCTCAGAGCGCCCCAAAGCTGGAGACGGAGCAGGCCGAGCCCCGCCGAAAGCAAGCCTTCGCCCCCGACCGCCATGGTTTGCGAGCCATAGCCGACCAGCAACCCGCCCGGCGCCAGGCAGGCGAACGAGCGGCCAAAATGCGCGCCGCCGATCGCGTCGAAGACCGCGTCGACGCCCGGGCCGCCAGCGCGCCCCTGTGTGAGCCCATGCACGGTCGCGACGAAGTCGCCGGCGCGATAGTCGATCGCGGTCGCGCCGAAGCGCTCGATCACGGCGAGGTTCGCCGCCGAAGCGGTGCCGATCGCCTTGAGGCCGAAATGGCGCGCCAGATCGAGCAGCGCCGTGCCGACGGTGCCCGAGGCGCCGATGACCAGGATCGTCGCGCCCGCCGATAGGGGGCGATAGCGGGTGAGCATCTGGAAGGCGGTGAGATAGGCGAGCGGAATGCAGACCGCCTCAGCCGGATCGACGCCGTCGGGGACCGGCACGAGAAATTGCGCGGGGCGGATCGCGTATTGGGCGTAGCCGCCGACGACGCAAAGATCGGCGACCGTTTGCCCCTCTTGCGGCGCAGTCACGCCGGGGCCGGTCTTCTCGACCAATCCGACGAGGTCATAGCCGGGCGTGAACGGCAGCGGCCCCTTGAAGTCCGGGTAGCGGCCGCGCCGGATGAAGGCGTCGGTGAACCCGGTGCCGGCGGCGAGCACCTTGATCCGAACCTCGCCGGGGCCCGGCTCGGGGACATCCGTTTCATCGACCACCTGCAAGACTTCGGGGCCGCCGAACCGCGAGATTTGAATGTGCCGCCACGTCATGGTTGTCCCCCTTGCGATCGAGAGGGCCGCGCGCCCAAGCGAAAGCGACTCCGGGCCAGGCCTCAGCGTATGCCAAACGATTGCACGACCAGCGGCGTGTCGATGATCAGATGCGGCGCGATGGCATGGTAGGCGACCGTGTGGACCCAGGCGTTGCCGGTGCGAAGCGTGAGCAACGACTTGACCATGCCCGGGCCGGTATAGCCCAGAAAGACGAAGATGAGCGACAGCGCGGTGTCGCGCGAGGAATCGAACGCCGACCAGCCTTCGACGAGGTGCATCACCGCGTAGGTCAGCCCGCCAAGGATGACGGTCGTCGTCGCCGAGCCGGTCAGCTTGAGATAGCGCGGTAGCAGGATCGAATAGATCAGCACCATCGTCGGCAACACGGTGCCGATAAAGTACAGCAGGAAGGTCAGCGGCGCGCCGACGAGCAGCTGGGTCGGGCTCAGTCGGAAGAAGCCGGTGCCCAAGGTGGCGAACTCGAACGCGCCGTCGAAGAGACAGATCACGACGACCACCAGCCAGTCGTTGCGCCGATCGATCGAGCGAAGATTGAGCTGGGTCGCGTCGTAGCGGCGACGAAACCAGAGATAGGGGACGACCGCGAAAACCACGAAGTTATAGATCGCCCAGGTCGCGAATTCGCCCGGCGAAGGAGGCGTCGTACAGCCGTAGACGGTGCCGGCGATATGGAAACTGAAGGCGCGATAGCCAAGCGCCGGCCCGACGATCCAGCCGCCCGCCTGGCCCAATGCCGCGTAGGCGAGCAGGGCGAAGGTCTCCTTCGCCGCGACATTGCGCGCAGGCGCGCGGGCGGCGATGTCGGGAATGACGCGTTTGCGCGTCAGCCAATAGATTATGCCCATCAGCACGAAGATCTGGATCATGCCGATGGTCGGCGCCGCCACCTGGATTGCGAAGGGAATTCCCGCGAGCGCCGGCCGATCGAACGGCAGGCGACCGTCGGCGAGCACGAGGACGACGCAGTAGGCGACGATCCAGACGCCAACGGCGATCTGCACGACGGGGTCCAAGATCAAGCGGCGCAGCAGCATCGCGTGTCTCCGGGCAGGTCGAGCCGCGCTTTGCAAGAGGGCGCGGCCGAAAGCGATCGCGAGGGGCGCCTCGCGAGCAGGCACGCATGAGCATCGACGCAGCGCCAAGCGTCGATCGATTTTCCGAATTGATGTCGCCGACCGATGGCGTTCGACAATGCCGCGGCGACGAAAGGTCGGCGACTTTGCAGCGTCGCAAACCGTCAAGCAGCGCAGGAAATAAGGCGCTTCTCGTCAGGGAAAATCAAGCGAGGGTCTGTGGGATTGACCGAGCCCGGATCAGTTTTCGTCCAACAACGCAGCGATCTGTCCGCCCGCGCCCCCGCTCAATTGTCGTTCAAATCGGCTCGGGGCCGCGCGAGATGGCGGCGACGCCGGTGCGGGCGACTTCGACCAGGCCGAGGCCGCGCATCAGCTCGACGAAATCGTCGATCTTGCGCGGCGCGCCGGTCAACTCGAACACGAAGCTCTCGGTCGTCGCGTCGATCACCTTGGCGCGGAAGGCTTCGGCGAGGCGCAGCGCTTCGACTCGGTTTTCGCCCTTGCCGCGCACCTTGACCATCGCCAGCTCGCGCTCGATCGCGCGCACGCTCAGCGTGAGGTCGGTGACGGAATGGACCGGCACCAGCCGCTCGAGCAGGTGGCGCACCTGCTCGATCACGCTCGGCGTGCCGGAGGTGACGATGGTGATGCGCGACTGGTGCGTCTCATGCGCGACCTCGGCGACCGTCAGGCTCTCGATGTTGAACGAGCGCGCCGAGAACAGGCCGACCACCCGCGCGAGAACCCCCGGCTCGTTGTCGACCAGCACCGAAAGCGTGTGGAACTCGATGCCGGACTTTCGGACCGGCGCCGAATAGGGCGAAGGCGGGTAGGCGGTCGTGGACTTGCTCATCGGATTATCCCTTGCCTTGGCTTAGTGTCGGCGCGCCGCGACGGGCGCGTGAATGGACGGGGCGCCGAGCGGGCGGCCGGGGCCGCCCAACGCTGGAAGAGTTCGAAGTCGATGTTGCCGCCAGACAGCACCAGGCCGACGCGCTTGCCCGCTAGCCGTCCGCGCTCCTGCATCGCCGCCGCGAGGCCCGCAGCGCCCGCGCCCTCGGCGAGGTTGTGGGTGTCGCTCCAATAGGCGCGGATCGCTGCGGCGATCTCGTCGTCGCCGACCAGGACGATGCGCGCCACGCCGCGGCGGATGACGTCGAGCGCCTCTTCATCGGGCGCGCGCGTCGCGACACCGTCGGCCAGCGTGTCGCAGGTTTCCGTCGTGACAACGCGGCCGGCGGCGAAAGAGAGCGCGTAAGCCGGCGCCCCGACCGCCTGCACGCCGACGATTTCCGTCCTTAAGCCGAGCGCGTCGCGCGCAGCGATACAGCCGCAGACGCCGGAGCCCTGACCGATCGGCACGTACAGCACGTCGAGATCGGGGTGGGCGGTCAACAGCTCGAGCCCGTAGGTCGAGACGCCGAGCGCCAGATCGCGATGGAACGAGGGCACGGCGACGAGGCCGCTTCTCTCGGCGATACGCATCGCCTCCTCGCGGGCGGCCTGGAAATCGTCGCCGTGCTCGATCAGCTCGGCCCCCAGCGCCCGCATCGCCGCGTTCTTTTCTGTCGAATTGCCGCGCGGCACGTAGACGCGCACGCTCAAGCCGGCGCGCGCGCCGGCGAAGGCGAGGCTCTGGCCGTGATTGCCGCGCGTCGCCGAGACGAGGCCCTTGGCCGCCGGATCGCGCCGCTTCAATGCGTCAACGAAGGTCAGCCCGCCGCGCACCTTGAAGGCGCCGGTGGGGTTGTGGTTCTCGTGCTTGACCACAACCTCGGCGCCGAGCCGGCGGGCGATGAGCGGCCAGCCGATCGCCGGCGTCGGCGGCAGGGCCGCCGCCACGATCCGCTGCGCGCCGCGCATTTCCTCGAGAGTGAACATGACCGGCTCTCCCGCGGCCTGGCGTCAGACCAGCGCCTTGCCCTTTTCGTCGATCACATTGCCGAGCTCGACGCCCGCGTCATCTTCGAGCGCGGCGAGAATCATATCGTTATGCGCCTTGCCCGAGGGGATCATCGGGAAACAATTTTCCTTCTGGTCGACCAGGCAGTCGAAGATCACGGGCTTGGGCGTATCGATCATCTCCATGATCGCGTCGTCGAGCTTGGCGGGATCGGAGCAGCGGATGCCGTGCCCGCCGTAGGCCTCGGCGAGCTTGACGAAATCGGGCAGCGAATCGGTGTAACTCTCCGAATAGCGACCCCCGTGCAGCAGCTCCTGCCACTGGCGCACCATCCCCATGTACTGGTTGTTGAGGATGAAGATCTTCACCGGCGCGCGATGCTGCACGGCCGTCGACATCTCCTGCATGTTCATCAGGATCGACGCTTCGCCAGCGATGTCGATGACCAGCGCCTTGGGATGGGCGATCTGAACGCCGATCGCCGCCGGCAGGCCGTAGCCCATGGTGCCGAGGCCCCCCGAAGTCATGAAGCGATTGGGCTCGTCGAGGTCGAAGTGCTGCGCCGCCCACATCTGATGCTGGCCGACTTCGGTCGTGACGTAGACGTCGCGGTCCCTCGTCAGCGCGCGCAGCCGTCGAATGGCGTGTTGCGGCTTGATGATTGCGTTGGAGTTGCGGAAGTCGAACGAGCGACGCGCGCGCCAATGCTCGATCGTCTGCCACCACTTGGCCAAGGCCGCGGCGTCGGGCTGGAGCGCCTGGGTGCGCCACAGGCGCAGCATGTCCTCAAGCACATGGGCGCAGTCGCCGACGATGCCGAGCTCGACCTTGACGTTCTTGTTGATCGAGGACGGGTCGATGTCGATGTGGATCTTCTTGCTGTGCGGCGAGAAGGCGTCGAGCCGGCCAGTGATGCGGTCATCGAACCGCGCGCCGACGCAGATCATCAGATCGCAGTCATGCATCGTATTGTTGGCCTCGAACGAGCCGTGCATGCCGAGCATGCCGAGCCAATGCTTGTCGGAGGCCGGAAAAGCGCCCAGACCCATCAGCGTCGAGGTGACGGGAAAGCCAGTGACGCGCACCAGCTCGCGCAGCAGCGTCGACAGCCTGCGGGCCGGAATTGATGACGCCGCCGCCAGTGTAGAAGACCGGCTTCTTCGCCTTGGCCATCATCTCGACGGCGTGTTTGATCCGCTCGAGATCGCCCTTGATCTGCGGCTGGTAGGTCTTGTGCTGGGCGCCGCGCGGGAACGCGTAAGTTCCGGCGGCGAACTGCACGTCCTTGGGAATGTCGACGACGACCGGGCCGGGGCGGCCATGCGAAGCGACGTAGAACGCCTCGTGCAGGATGCGCGGCAGGTCGGCGATGTTGCGCACGAGGTAATTGTGCTTGGTGCAGCTACGGGTGATGCCGATCGTGTCGCATTCCTGGAATGCGTCCGAACCGATCAGATGGGTCGGCACCTGGCCGGTGATGCAAACGAGCGGGATCGAGTCGAGCAGCGCGTCGGTCAGGCCGGTGACGGCGTTGGTCGCGCCCGGGCCGGACGTGACCAGCAGGACGCCGACCTTGCCGGTCGAGCGGGCGTAGCCCTCGGCGGCGTGCGCGGCGCCCTGTTCGTGGCGGACGAGAATGTGACGAACCTGGTTCTGGCCGAAAAGGGCGTCGTAGATCGGCAGCACGGCGCCGCCGGGATAGCCGAAGATGCATTCGACGCCCTGGTCCTTGAGCGCCTCGACGACCATTTCCGCACCGGTCATGTGTTTCGACATCGAGATTCTCCCTTTCACTCGCCGCTCCTGGGCCGCTCGGTCGGCGGCGCGGCGGCGTCGGACCCAAGGCAATAAAAAAGGCCCGCGAGGGGCCTTGGACATGCGCCAGTCGATGGAAGCGGGTCCTTAAGCCCGTCCACTCTCCAGCGCACAAATTACGATAAGCTTACGGGCCACGACGGACGACTCCACCTGATAAAGTGCGGCGCAACCTACTGAAGCGCTGGGGCGGCGTCAAGGGCCGCCCTTGCGCGTCAGTGCGACACGACGGCGCCCGGCCCCGGCGTCGCGCCAGGCGGGCACTTGCCCAGGATGATCATCCCCAGCACCTCGTCCTTGGTGAGATTGGCGACCGACCCGGTGCCGACGACCTGACCGTTCTTCATCACTGCGATACGGTCGGCGAGATCAAACACGTCGTGGATGTCGTGGCTGATGAGAAAGATGCCGATGCCGTCGGCTTTAAGCTGTTTGATCAGCCCGCCGACCTGCGCCGTTTCCTGTGGCCCGAGCGCCGCCGTCGGCTCGTCCATGATCAGGATTCGCGCGTTGAAGTGAATGGCGCGCGCGATCGCCACCGACTGGCGCTGTCCGCCGGAAAGCAAATTGACGGGATCCTTGAAGCGGCGAAAATTCGGATTGAGGCGGCCCATCACCTTGCGCGCCTCGGACTCCATCGCCGAATCGTCGAGCGTGCCCCAGGGGGTCAGGACCTCGCGACCGAGATAGAGGTTCGAGGCGGCGTCGATGTTGTCGGCGAGCGCGAGCGTTTGGTAGATCGTCTCGATTCCGTAGCGCTTGGCGTCGCGCGGGTTGGCGATCTGCGCTTCCTCGCCATTGACGAAGATCTGTCCGCTGTCGCGCTTGTAGGCGCCTGAGAGCACCTTGATCAACGTCGATTTTCCCGCGCCGTTGTGGCCCAGCAGGCCGACGACTTCGCCCGGATAAAGACTGACCGAAGCGTCATCGACGGCCTTGACGCCGCCGAAGGCCAGTGAGATCTCCTTCATCTCGACCAGCGGGACTTTCGTCTGTGCGTCCATAGCTTAATCCCTTGGGCCTATCGCTTGGCCTTAGCCCTTGGCGGTCCCGCGCCGGTAGAAGGTGTCGAGGCCGACCGCGCCGACCAACACGACGCCGACCACCATCTGCTGGAACGCCGAATCGAAGCCGAGCAGCACCATGCCCGATTGCAGCGACTGGATGACGAGTGCGCCGATCAGCGCGCCATAGATGGTGCCGATGCCCCCGCTCATCGAGGTGCCACCGATGACCGCGGCGGCGATGACGTAAAGCTCGTCGAGCGTGCCAAGCGCGTTGGTCGCCGAATCGAGGCGCGCCGAATCGATACAGGCCGAGACGCCCGCAAGTGTTCCCATCAAGGCGAAGACCATGATGGTGATGCGCCGGGTGTTGATGCCGGCGAGCACGGCCGCTTCCGGATTGCCGCCGATCGCGTAGACGTAGCGGCCAAAACGCGTGCGCGTGGCGACGAACGTCATGATCACGCCGGCGGCCAGCGCGATGAGCACCGGGATCGCGTAGCCGGTGGCGATGATCAGCCCGCCCGGGGGGACCGGGATGTTGTGCGCCTCCGCGTAGCGCTGGGCGACGCGCTCGGGCAAAGGATAGGCGTTGACGACTGCGGTCGCGCCGAGCGTGACGAGGCAACCGATCACGGCGACGGTGATCTCCGCCCACATCGGCCGGCGCGGAAAATTGTAGCGGACGCGCCGCCGGCGGCTAAAGTAGAGGCCGGCGACGATCAGCAGACAGATGACGATCCCAAGGCTCCAACTCGCCAGATCGCCAATCGAGCCGTTGGGCGGTCCCCCGCCAATGCGCGCGAAGCGGTCGTCGAGCGGGGCGATGGTTGCGCCGGAGGTCACCCACCACGCCGCGCCGCGCCAGAACAATTGGCCCCCCAACGTGACGATGAAGGCGGGGATGCCGAAATAGGCGATTATGGCCCCATGCAGGGCGCCGACCAGGCAACCGACGCCGAGCGCGATCACGATCGAGATGATCCAAATCGCCGGATTGTCGAGGCCGAGATAGTTCGGCAAAATATAGATCTGCGTGACGCCAACGATCGTCGAGACGAAAGCGATGATGGCGCCGACCGACAGATCGATGTGGCGCATGACGATGACCAGCACCATCCCGGTCGCCATGACCGCCACCGACGCGGTTTGAACCGTCAGGTTCCACAGATTGCGCGGCGTCAGGAACAACCCTTCGCCGGTCTGCAGGTAAGTGTAAACGTGGAAGCCGACCCAGATCAGCGTGATCGCTGCGATCATGCCGAGCATGCGGGTGTCGACTTCGGTCGCCCGCATCAGCCGCCGAAGCAGTGGCTCCTCGGGGGCCGTGCCAGTGGCGACCGGGGCAGATGAACTCATGGGCGTTCCTCGATCGGTCTTTTTGCCGCGCCGCGCTGGCGTTCAGACGCTCGTCGTGAAAAACCGCGCCGCCGTTGGCGGCGACGCGGTTTCAGTTGTTCCATCGCGCAAAGGCGCGGTCAACTCACTTGCAGTAGGGGGTCATTTCCGGCTTCACGCCGGCGCAAACCTCGGCCTTGGTGATCCAGCCCTTGTCGACGATCGCGTTCAGGTTGTCCTTGGTGACCGCCAGGGGGGTGAGCAGGATGCCGCTGATCGCGGTGTGCTTCGGTCCGCTCGTGAACGGCTTGACGTTCGGGAGGTCAGCCGCCTTCTTGCCGCTGGCGAGAGCAACGGCCATTTCGCCCGACAGCTTGCCGAGATCGCGCGAGTCTTTCCAGATCGAGACCGTCTGGGTGCCAAGTGCAATACGGTTGATCGCCGCGTGATCGCCGTCCTGACCGGAGACCGGAACCGAGGGGCCCGCGAGACCCTGAGCGGCGAGCGCCGCAACAACGCCGCCAGCCATGCCGTCGTTCTCGGACACCACAGCGTCGACCTTGTTGTTGTTCTTGGTCAGGATCTGTTCCATTTCCTTCTGCGCATTGTCCGGCTTCCAACCGTCGGTGTAGGTCTCGCCGACGTTCTTGATCTTGCCGGAGTCGATTGCGGGCTTCAGCACATCCATGATGCCGCCGAACAAGAAGTTGGCGTTGGCGTCGCCCTTGTCGCCCTTGATGAAGACGAAGTTGCCTTCCTTCTTCACGTTGTAGATCGCGGTGCCCATCAAGCGGCCGACGCCGACGTTGTCGAAGGTGATGTAGAGAACGCTCGGGTCCTCGATCAGACGGTCGTAAGCGATGACCGGGATGCCTTCGTCGGACGCCTTCTTGATCGCCGGCAGAATGGCCTGATTGTCCATCGCAAGAATGATCAGGACGTTGGCGCCCTTCGAGATCAGGCTTTCGACGTCGGCGAGCTGCTTGGTCGGGTTGGCCTGAGCGTCGGCGGAGATGTACTTGGCGCCGGTCTCGGCGAGGCCGGCCTTGATCGCCGCCTCATCGGTCTTCCAACGCTCTTCCTGGAAGTTGGACCAGGAAACGCCAACGACGACATCCTTTGCCATCGCGACGGCCGGCACGCTAAACGCCGCCAATGCGACGGTCGTCAACAACACTTTCCTCATGTTCGCTTCTCCCCTACTTAGAGTTCGGCGCCAAAGGGCCCAACTCACTTCGTTGACCTCGACGCGGCCGCAACCGCGCCGAAGCGCGGTCACAAATAACGATTGACCACGTTCTCGAGATATTCCTGACGCCCGGAGCGAGGCTGCGGGTTGATGTTGTCGCGCTCCACCCGGGCGGCAATCTGCGCAATGTCCTGCTTGCCCGCCAGCATCTCGGCGCCCGCGCCGCGATCCCACGCCTCGTAACGCTCGGCGACGAACCGATCGAGCGCGCCGTCCGAAATCATCGCCGCGGCCGCGATCAGCGCGCGCGCCAGCGTGTCCATGCCGCCGACGTGGCCGTGAATGAGATCGACCGGGTCGAACGACTGGCGACGCACCCTGGCGTCGAAGTTGAAGCCGCCCGCCGTGAGGCCGCCCGCCTTGAGAATGGCGTGAAGGGCGAGCGAGAGCTCGGGCGCGTTGTTGGGGAATTGGTCGGTGTCCCAGCCGCTCTGGTAGTCGTTGCGATTGGCGTCGACCGAACCGAAAATGCCGAGCGCGGTGGCGAGCGAGACTTCGTGCTCAAAGGAATGATGGGCGAGCACCGCGTGCCCGACCTCGATGTTGACCTTGACCTCGTTCTCCAGGCCGTTGGCCTTAAGGAAGCCGAACACGGTGGCGACGTCGAAGTCGTACTGATGCTTGGTCGGCTCTTGCGGCTTGGGCTCGATCAGGATCACGCCCTTGTAGCCGATCTTGTGCTTGTACTCGACCACCAGCTTGAGGAAGCGCCCGAACTGCGCCAGCTCGCGCTTGAGATCGGTGTTGAGCAGCGTCTCGTAGCCTTCGCGCCCGCCCCACAGCACGTAATTGGCGCCGCCGAGCTGATGCGTGACGTCGATCGCGTTCTTCACCTGCGCCGCGGCAAAGGCGAAGACGTCGGGATCGGGATTGGTCGCAGCGCCCGCCATGAAGCGGCGATTGCTGAAGAGATTGGCGGTGCCCCAGAGCAGGCGGACGGGCCGCGTCTCCATCTTGCGGGCGAAGATGTCGGCGATCTCGCGCACGTTGCGATTGGACTCGGCGAGCGAAGCGCCTTCGGGCGCGATGTCACGATCATGGAAGGTGAAGAAGGGGAGGCCGAGAATGTCGAACATCTCGAAGGCGACGTCCGCCTTCAGCCGCGCGCCGGCCATGTCCGAGCCGTTCCACGGCCGCTGGAAGGTCGCGCCGCCGAATTGATCGCTGCCGTCGTAGGCGAAACTGTGCCAGTAGCAAACCGCCGCGCGCAGGTGATCTTCCATGCGCTTGCCGAGAATGACGCGGTCGCGATCGTAATGGCGATAGGCGAGCGGATTGACCGACTGCGGCCCCTCGAAGCGAATGGGTTCAACGCTGCCGAAGAAACCCGTTCCGCTCACGCCGCGCCTCCCTGTTCCGTATTTTCTGACTCCAATAGCGAAGATGCTGAGGTACGTCAATCATACTATTGTCAGTCGCGACGCCGCAATGCGGCGCAAGCGGCGCGCGCTGGTCGCTTCGCGGATGCAGCAACGTCGAGAGAGCCGGCCGCTGGCAATCGCCAGAAAACGGCCGCTGTCCGTTGCTTTGTCGAGCGCGCCGGCCGGTTTTAGGTCCGTTGTCCCGCCGCCGTGCACTGGTCCGCTGCGGCATGTTTGAGAATGGCGTCGAGATGTTTGATGTGCGTACCTCAGGCGAGGCTGTCCCGCGGATGGCTCGTGGGACCGGCCGTGACTCGGCGAAAGCGGCGAGGGCGAGGCCGGGGACGGTCAAACGCGGGCTCAATCGGTGAGGCGATTCATCGCCTCGGCTGAAGGGGCGCCACCGCCGTCCGCCGCTCCTTGGCGCTCAGGACCGTTGCGCGAGGCCTACGGCAAATTGTCCCGCATGATGATGCCGATGCGAATCTTCTCCTGTTCGACCAGGACGGGCTCGCGGCGGACCGACCCCAGGAGAAGCCGGATCGCCGACATCGCCTCGTGGCCCGGATCCTGGGAAATGATCGCGTCGATCACGCCGCGCACGAGACAACGGCGGGTGAAAGGGGTGAAGTCGTGGGCGATGAAGACGATCCGGCGCTCGCGTCCAGCATCGACGATCGCCTTGCCGACCCCGGGGGTGCCGGCGCCAACGTTGTAAACTCCAACCAAATCGGGATGGTCGGCGATCAACTTGGCCATCAGGGTTTCGTTGAGCTCATCTTTGTCGCCGCCCTCGACGACATCGATCAGCGTCAGGTTGGGATATTCGAACCCGATAACCTGCTGGAAGCCGAAAATACGTTCGGCGTGGTCGCGCAGCAGCCGCGAGCCGGCGACGACGCCGATCTTGCCGGTCTGCGACATCGTCAGCCGGCCGATCAGGGTCGCCGCGGTGCGGCCGGCTGCGACGTTGTCGACGCCGACGTAATAATGCCGGCGCGAGCCTGGAACGTCGGAGACCAGCGTGACGACGAACATGCCGTCCTCCACCAGATCGTCGATCGCAGCGCGCACGCTCTGATGATCGAGCGCGACCACAGCGACGCCGTCAAAACGTCCGGTCAGCGTTTCCAGGGTCTCGGCGAGCACCGCCGGGTTGAACACGTCGGTGATGATCGTCTCGACGGTGACACGCCGGGAGGCGAGCCAGCCGGACATTTCCGCGACCTGATCGCGGATCATCTGCATGAAGATGTTGTCGCCGGAGGGCATCACCAGCGCGAACTTCATCGCCCTGGCGCGGGCGAGTTCCGCGCCCGCCCGTAGCGGGCGAAAGTCGTGGCGCGCGACCGCCTCGCTCACGCGCCGCGCTGTTTCCGCACGAACACCGTTGCGGCCGTGTAGAACACGGTCAACGGTGGCGACGCTGACTCCCGCTTCGCGCGCGATGTCTTTCAGCGTGTAAGCGCTCGGCGGCGTTTCCCTATTCATTGCCTCAACCTTAGCGACCGTCCCTGAGGCACGCAACTCAGCGGGGGCGTCAATCACCTTAAAAACAGTTGCCGGCCGCGCCGCGCTCGTGACAACATGATCGGGTTCGAAAGCCGAAGTCGGGCCGGAAGCGTATTCGCATCGACGTTAGAAGACCCAAGTCTCGTTAGTGAGCGGACCCAAGTTTCGGAGCGCGAGGCTCGCGCCAACCGAGCCGCCCGCAAGAAAGCCGCCGCAACGCCGGCGTAGAGCGACCAAGGGGAGGAAGATGTGACGATCGGATCGAAGATCCTCGGCGCCGTCGCGGCGTTGGCGCTGCTGGCGGGCGCTCGCGCGGCGACCGGCGCAAGCTGGGACGAGCGGGTATTCACGTCGCACGTCGATTTCGACGCTGTCGCAGCGGCGGGAGCGTCGGCGCTCCCCGACTTGATCGCCCGCGGCAAAGTGCTGTTCAAAGGCAAGTTCATCACCGAGGACGGGGCGGGGCGGCCGAAAGCGACGCAAGCGATCGTGCCGACGCTGCGCAAGGTCGGCGTCAATCCGGTGTTCACCCGGACCAGCGGGCCAGATTCCAATTCCTGTTTCGGCTGTCACAACGACCCGGTCGAAGGCGGCGGCGCCGACATGGTCTCGGATGAATTCGTCTCCGAAGGCTTCGAGAGCGCGCAGTTCGACACCGTCGATCCTACCTTCTCCAGCGAACGTCATTCGCCTTCACTGTTTGGCGACGGTCTGGTCGAGTTGCTGACGCGCGAAATGACCGCCGATCTGCAGGCCGAACGCGCCGACGCGGTGGCGCAAGCGCGCGCCAGCGGCGCAGACGTCAAAGTCTATCTCGTCACCAAGGGCGTGCGCTTTGGCTACATCACGGCGCATCCCGACGGTATCGTCGATCTCGAATCAGTCGAAGGGGTCGACGCCGACCTGATCTTCCGGCCGTTCAGCCGTAAGGGCGTCTTCACCTCGCTGAGGCAGCTCATCATCAACGCGCTCAACCTTCATCATGGCATGGAGGCGACGGAGCGGTTCGGCGTGCGTTGGACCGGCACGCACGATTTCGGCGGAAGCGGCGTCCCTGATGCGGTCACTCCTGGCGATGTCTCCGCCCTGGTGGCGTTCGTGGCGACGCTGCCGATGCCGACGGTGAAGAGCGATCTTCCCGACGATTGGCGCATCGCCGCCGCCGAGGGCGCCAAGCGGTTCCAGGAGATCGGCTGCACCTCATGTCACATTCCCGCCCTGCCGCTGAAGTCGCTCACCTTCACCGATCCGGCGCCTTACGACATGGCCGGCACGCTGCGGGCGGGCGAGGTCAAGCAGCCGATCGTCATTGATCTCTCGCAGCAACCCTTCGCCAAGCGCCTGCAAAAAAACGACAAGGGCGAATGGATGGTGCCGCTGTTCGGCGACCTCAAGCGCCACATGATGGTCGACGATCAGGTCAATGCGCTCGGCAACGAGTTGCAGGCGCAGCGCTTCGTCGAGCGCGACGTCTTCGAGACCGCGCGATTGTGGTCGGCCGGCTCGACCGCGCCCTATGGACACCGCGGCGATTTTCGTTCGCTCGACGAGATTATCGCCGCCCACGGCGGCGACGCCCGTTTTGCGCGCGACGCCTATCTCGCGCTGCCCAAGGACGACCAGCAGACAATCATCGCTTTTATCCGTTCGCTCGTCATTGAGACTCCGTGATGCGCGCGCTCGCACTTTCCCCCTTCGCCGCCGCCGCTTTTTTCGCGGCGGCCCTCGTCTCCTCGCCGCTCGGCGCCCAGGAGCGGGTCAAGCCGGTCGGCGACGTGCCGGTCTTCCATGAAGAAGCGGCCGCGGCCGGCCTCAACAGCGTCTACGACGGGCCGTGGGAATTCTTCGTCGGCGGCGGCGGAGCCGCCTTCGATTGCGACGGCTCGGGCTTCCCCTCGGTGTTCCTCGCTGGCGGCAAGAATCCCGCCAAGCTCTTCGTCAACAAATCGACATCGGGTGGGCCGCTGAAGTTCGAGGAGAAGCCGCTCGACATCGGCGCCGATCCCAAGCTGCTCGAGAATGTCATCGGCGCCTATCCGATCGACATTGACGGTGACGGCCATATGGATCTGTTCGTGTTGCGGGTCGGCCAGAACCTGCTGTTGAAGGGCGGGCCCGACTGCACCTTCACCCTCGCCAACAAGGAATGGGGCTTCGACGGCGACCAGGGCTGGACAACCTCATTCGCCGCGATCTGGGAGAAGGGCGAGAAATTCCCAACCTTCGCCGTCGGTCATTACGTCGATCGCGACGCGCCCGGCTCGCCCTGGGGCACGTGCCAGGACAATTCGCTCTTTCGTCCGCAACCCGGCGATAAGCCGGACTATTCGGTGCGCACGCCGCTCGCGCCGGGCTACTGCGCGCTGTCGATGCTGTTCACCGACTGGAACCGTTCCGGCACGCCCTCGCTGCGCGTCTCCAACGATCGGCAATATTATCGCGGCGGCGAAGAGCAGATGTGGCGTATCGTGCCGGGCGCGACGCCGCGCCTCTATGGTCCCGCCGATGGCTGGCGCCATGTAACAATCTTCGGCATGGGCATCGCCGAGGGCGACATCGACGGGTCCGGCTATCCGCAATATGCGCTGACGTCGATGGGCGATATCAAGCTGCAGAAGCTCGACCGCGACGAGAGCGACGGCGAGCTCCCGGTCTATCGCGACATCGCTGGCGATCTGGGGGCGACAGCGCATTTCCCCTATACGGGGGGCGACAAACGGCCCTCGACGAGCTGGCACGCGGAATTTGCCGACTTCAACAACGCCAGCCTGCTCGATCTCTTCATCGCGAAGGGCAACCTTTCGGAAATGCCCGACTTCGCCTCCTTCGATCCCAACAACCTGCTGCTTGGTCAGTGGAACGGCAAGTTTGCCGAAGCGGGCGATCTGGCGGGTATCGCGCTCAACCGGATTGGGCGCGGAGCGCTGATCGACGACTTCAATCTCGATGGCAAGGTCGACATTCTCGTCGTCAACCGCACCCAGCCGGCGACCCTGTTCCGCAACCTCGGCGCCGACGACGGCGCCGGCGGTGTGAGGCCGATGGGCAACTGGTCGGAAATCCGGCTCATCGAGCCCAATCCCAATCGCAATGCAGTGGGAGCGAAGATCTCGGTCAAGATTGGCAATCGCACCCTCAACCGCACGGTCGCGGTTGGCGGCGGCGATGCGTCCGGCCATTCCGGTTGGGTGCACGTCGGGCTCGGCACGTCGGAGCGGGCGGAAATCCGAGTCCAATGGCCTGACGGCGAACAGAGCCATCTCTATCGCGTGTTCGCCAATCAGTTCGTGATCATCGACCGCGCCAAGCCGCAGGCGGCCTATTGGTATCCGGGACGGTAGTCCCGTCGGCGCCGTCGCCGCTATCGCGCCGAAACGCCGTCCAGGATCGTCTCGGTCACTTGGCGCTTGGCTCGCTCGAACGCCTGGTCGCTGAGTTCGCCGCGCTCCAGGGTCGCGATCTCGTGCGCGGCGTTGGCGTATTGCTGCGTGGTCGCCCAGATCATGTAGAAGAGCACGCGCGGTTCGATCGGCCTCAGCTTGCCCGCCGCGATCCAGCGCCGGACGACCTTTTCGCGCGAGCGCACCCATTGCGTCAGCGTCGTGTCGAGGAAATCCTGGATCGCCGGCGCGCCGCGCATGATCTCGCTCGCCCAGATCTTCGAGCCGAGCGGCATCGTGCGCGCGAGGTCCATCTTGGCCCCGATGTAGGACGTCAGCGCCGCGGCGGGATCGTCGCTGGTGTCGAACGACGAGGCCGCCTCGAGCCAGACGGTCAGGATGCGCTCGACCACTGCGCGATAGAGCCGCTCTTTGGTGGGGAAGTAGTAATGCACGTTGGGCTTGGGCACGCCGGCGCGCGCCGCGATCGCCGCCATCGTCGCGCCGCCAAATCCGTGCTCGGCGAACACCGCCTCGGCGGCCGCGAGGATCGCGCGTTCGTTCTCCTCACGGATGGTCGGCTTGCCGATCGGCTTATCCATGACGGCCTCGTCCGGCGCCTTTGAGTTGGGCGCCGCGGCGCAGATTTACGGCATTTGACCATTTGGTCAAATTCATAATAGCGTTCTGGCCCGTCTGATGGAGGGGTGCATGTCCGACCTGTCGAACGCCCGCGTCAATGGGCAGCGGCTGTGGGACGCGCTGATGGAGATGGCCAAGATCGGCGGCACCGCCAAGGGCGGATGCAAGCGGCTCACGCTCACCGATCTCGACAAGCAAGGGCGAGAGCTGTTCCGCGCCTGGTGCGAGAAAGCCGGCTGCACGGTCAAGGTCGACCAGATGGGCAATATGTTCGCCCGCCGCGCCGGCGTCGAGGACGCTCTGGCGCCGGTGATCATCGGCAGCCACCTCGACACGCAGCCGACGGGCGGCAAGTTTGACGGGGTACTCGGCGTGCTCGGCGCGCTGGAAGTCGTGCGCTCGCTCAACGACCTCAACATCAAGACGCGCCATCCGATCGAGGTCGCCAACTGGACCAACGAGGAAGGCTCGCGCTTTGCCCCGGCGATGGTCTCGTCGGGCGTCTTTGCCGGCGCCTACACCAAGGAATTTGCCTATTCGCGGCTCGATGCCGAGAACAAGTCGCTGGGCGACGAACTCGAGCGCATCGGTTTCAAGGGCGAGGAGCCAGTTGGGGGACGTCCCGTCCACGCCTATTTCGAGCTGCACATCGAGCAGGGGCCGATCCTCGAGGACGAGAATATCGAGGTCGGCGTCGTCACTCACGGTCAGGGACAGCGCTGGTACGAAATCAAGCTGACCGGCTTTGAGAGCCACGCCGGCTCGACGCCGATGCCGGTGCGCAGGAATGCGCTGCTAGGGGCCGCACGCATCGTCGAAATGGTCAACACAATCGGCCTCTCCAAGGCGCCGCTCGGCGTCTCGACGGTCGGCATGCTCAATGTCTATCCAAATTCGCGCAACGTCATTCCGGGCGAAGTGTTCATGGCGTGCGAGTTCCGTCATCCGCTTGACGCGACCTTGAGCGAGATGGATGCGGCCTTGCACGAAGGGGTCAAGGCGATCTGCGACAAGATCGGACTGGCTTACGAGCTCAAGCAGATTTTCTACTACCCGCCGGTGGCCTTCAACGAGGAATGCGTCAGCGCGGTCAGGCGGGCGGCGCAGCGTTTTGGCTATTCGCATCGCGACATCGTCTCGGGCGCCGGCCACGACGCCTGCTACATGGCGCGGGTGGCGCCGAGTTCGATGGTCTTTACCCCTTGTGTTGATGGCGTCAGCCACAACGAGAGCGAGGACATCTCGCTCGAATGGGCGACCGCCGGCGCCAATGTTCTTATGCACGCCGCTCTGGAAAAAGCGGAAATCGTCGCCTAGCCGCGCCGCCTCCGGCGCTTGCGTCACACGTTGAGTGGAGGATTTGGAGCCATGTCCCTCGTCATCAAAGGCGGCACGATCGTCGCCGCCGACCGCACTTACGCCGCCGACATTCTCATCGACAAAGGCGCGATCCAGGCGATCGGCGAGGGCCTGAAGGGCGAGCGCCAGCTCGACGCCGCCGGCTGCTTCGTGATGCCCGGCGGCATCGACCCGCACACCCATCTCGACATGCCGTTCATGGGCGCCAATTCCGCCGACGATTTCGAGCACGGCACCCGCGCCGCGATCTCGGGCGGCACAACAATGGTCGTCGACTTCTGCATTCCCGGTCACGGCCAGCCGCTGATGGAGGCGCTGTCCGACTGGGACAAGCGCGCCGAGCGCGCCACAACCGATTATTCGTTCCACATGTGCGTCACCTATTGGAACGACAAGCTGCGCGAGGACATGGCGAAGGTCGTCGCGCGCGGCGTCACCACCTTCAAGCACTTCATGGCCTACAAGGGCGCGCTGATGGTCAACGACGAGGAGATGTTCGCCTCCTTCAGTCGTTGCGCCGAGATCGGCGCGATGCCGCTCGTCCACGCCGAAAACGGCGAGCTGGTCGCGGCGCTGCAGAAATTCTATCTCGCCAAGGGCGTCACCGGCCCCGAAGGCCACGCACTGTCGCGCCCGCCCGAAGTGGAGGGCGAAGCGACCAATCGCGCCATCATCCTCGCCGATCAGGCCGGCGTGCCGCTCTATGTCGTGCACACCTCATGCATCGCGGCGCACGAGGCGATCGCCCGCGCCCGCTCGCTCGGCATGCGCGTCTACGGCGAGCCGCTGATCCAGCATCTGATGCTCGACGAGAGCGAGTATTTCAGCAAGGACTGGACCCATGCGGCGCGGCGCGTCATGTCGCCCCCGTTCCGCGACAAGCGCAATCAAGACAGTCTGTGGAACGGCCTCAGGGCCGGCTCGTTGCAGACGGTGGCGACGGACCATTGCGCCTTCACCACCAGGCAGAAGGAGCTCGGGCGCGGCGACTTCACCAAGATCCCCAATGGCACCGGCGGCCTCGAAGACCGCATGCCCTTGCTATGGTCCTATGGGGTCGGCACCGGCCGGCTGACGATGAACGAATTCGTCGCCGTCACCTCGACCAACATCGCCCGCATCCTCAATATGTATCCGCGCAAAGGGGCGATCCTGCCGGGATCCGACGCCGACCTTGTGGTGTGGGACCCCAAGGCCAAGAAGACCATCTCCGCCGACAAGCAGGTTTCGGTGATCGACTACAATGTCTTTGAGGGCTTTGCGGTGCAGGGCCTGCCGCGCTTCACGCTCTCGCGCGGCGACGTCGTCGTCACCGAGGGCAAGATCGACGCCGAGCCGGGACGCGGCCGTTTCTTCAGGCGCGAGCCGTTCGCCGCCGAGGCGCGCGCCCTGACCCGCTACAAGGAGCACTTCACCGCCAAAGGGGTCGCCCGTTGACGCTGACGCTGCCGATCGCCGCGGAGAGCGCGCCCGCATCCGCGGACTGCGTGATCGACATCGCCGATCTGTCGCTGACATTCCAAACCAGCGATGGGCCGGTGCAGGCGCTGAGCAAGATCAACCTTAAGGTCAACCGTGGCGAGTTTGTTTCCTTCATCGGACCGTCGGGGTGCGGCAAGACGACCTTGCTGCGCGCGATCGCCGATCTCGAAGCGCCGACCAGCGGCGTGTTGCGCGTCAACGGCCTGAGCGCGCAGGAGGCGCGCGCCAACCGCGCCTACGGTTATGTCTTCCAGGCGCCGGGGCTGTTCGCCTGGCGCACGGTCGCGCGCAACATCGCGCTGCCGCTGGAGATCATGGGCTACCCTAGGGACGAGTGCGACGAGCGGGTGAAGAAAGGGCTCGAGCTCGTCAACCTGACCGGCTTTGGCAATAAATACCCCTGGCAATTGTCGGGCGGCATGCAGCAGCGCGCCTCGATCGCCAGGGCGCTGGCCTTCGATCCCGATCTTTTGCTTATGGACGAGCCGTTCGGCGCGCTCGATGAGATCGTCCGCGACAAGCTCAATCAGCAATTGCTGCAATTGTGGCGGCTGACGCGCAAGACGGTGCTGTTCGTCACCCATTCGATTCCCGAGGCGGTGTTCCTCTCGACCCGGATCGTCGTCATGTCGCCGCGGCCCGGGCGCATCACCGACGTGATCGAAACCAACTTCCCGCACGAGCGGCCGCTCGAAATCCGCGAGACGCAGGAGTTCCTCGAAATCGCCAACCGGGTGCGGCACGGCTTGCGGGCGGGTCACTCCTATGACGATTGAGCGCTTCGCCTCTCTTTCGGCGACCGTCAGTGGCGCGGGCGTCCGTGCCCGCGGCGCCGAGGGCCGCCCGCGCGGGCACGAAGGCCTGCGCCACTGTCGGCGGCCACGCCGATGAAGAACGTCGTCCCGGTCGTCATCGTCCTCATCGCGTTGTTCGCGGTCTGGTACGTCGCCGCGGCGCTGATGAACGCGTCCGTGCAACGCGACGCCTTCTCCAACGCCGGCCGCACCGACTATACGACCGCCGATCTCGTCGTCGCCTCGCTCAACATGGATCGGCCGGTGTTGCCGGCGCCTCATCAGATTGTCGCCGAGCTCTACAAGCTGGTGCTCGCCACGCCGCCGACCTCGAAACGCGGCCTGATCTATCACTCGACCATCACGCTCGAGGAAACGCTGATCGGATTCTTCTTCGGCGCGAGCCTCGGCATCGGGCTGGCGGTGCTGGTGTTGTCGATGCGCACCCTCGAGCGGTCGATGATGCCGTGGATCGTCGCCTCGCAGACGGTGCCGATCATCGCGCTGGCGCCGATGATCGTCGTCATTCTCAACCAGTTCGACATCACCGGGATCGCGCCCAAGGCGGTCATCGCCGCCTATTTGTCGTTCTTCCCGATCACGGTCGGCATGGTCAAAGGCTTCCGCTCGCCCGAGCCGCTGCAACTCGATCTCTTGCGCACCTATTCGGCGACCCGCACGCAGACCTTCATCAAGTTGCGGGCGCCCGCCAGCGCGCCGTTCTTCTTCGCTTCGATGAAGATTGGCGCCGCGGCGGCGCTTGTGGGCGCAGTGGTCGCCGAGGTGACCAAGAGCGAGGACGGGGGCCTGGGCGCCCGGCTGCTCGCCGGCTCCTACTATGGGCAGACGGTCCAGATCTGGGCGGCGCTGTTCGCCGCCGCCACGCTGTCGGCGTGCCTCGTCGGAATCATCGCGCTGACCGGCCGCGTCGTTCTGCGCCGCATGGCGTTCACCCAATGAATGCGCGCGCCGCCGATCTCCTGCCTCCGTTGCTGTTTGGCGTCGTCGTCCTGTCGCTGTGGGAGCTCGGCGTTCGCCTCTTCGGCATTCCGCTGATCATCCTGCCGACGCCCTCGGCGATCTTCATGCGGTTTATCGTCTCGACGCCGACGCTGGCGGCCGATTTCCTCCAGACCATCCGCGGGGTTCTGGGCGGCTACGCGCTCGGCTCGGGGGCAGGGCTGGTGGTGGCGATCCTGATCGATCGCTCGCCGTTCCTGCAACGGGGCCTGCTGCCACTGGGCAATTTCGTTTCGGCGCTACCGATCGTCGGCATCGCGCCGATCATGGTGATGTGGTTCGGCTTCGACTGGCAGTCGAAGGCGGCGGTGGTGGTGGTGATGACCTTCTTCCCGATGCTGATCAACGCCACCGCCGGGCTGACGAGCGCCGGGTCGATCGAGCGCGATCTGATGAAAACCTACGCGGCCGACTATTGGCAGACGCTGCGTATGCTGCGTCTGCCCGCCGCCGCGCCGTTCATCTTCAACGCGCTGAAGATCAATACGACGCTGGCGATGATTGGCGCGATCGTCGCCGAGTTCTTCGGCACGCCGACAGTTGGCATGGGCTTTCGCATCAGCACCGAGGTCGGTCACCTCAGCATCGATATGGTTTGGGCGACCATCGCCGTCGCCGCGCTGAGCGGTTCGGCGTTCTACGCCCTGGTGGCGCTGATCGAACGGCGCGTAACCTTCTGGCACGCGTCATACCGCGCGCGGGAGACCTGAAAGTTCGACCAAGAACGCCCGCCGGCGTCGCCGGCGGGGGAAAGTTAAGAGTGGAGGCAAAGCGATGAAGAAAACTGTATTGGCATTCGTCAGCGCCACGGCGATCCTCGCCGTCGGCGTGGCGCACGCGGCGGACAAGGTGACGCTGCAGCTCAAGTGGGTCACGCAGGCCCAGTTCGCCGGCTATTACGTGGCCAAGGACAAGGGCTTCTACAAGGACGCCGGCCTCGACGTCACGATCAAGCCCGGCGGCCCCGATGTCGCGCCCGAGCAGGTGCTCGCGGGCGGCGGCGCGGACGTCGTCGTCGACTGGCTGCCCGCCGCGCTCGCCGCGCGCGAGAAAGGCGCGGCGATGGTCAACATCGCTCAGCCGTTCAAGCATTCGGGCCTCGAGCTGACGTGCCGCGCCGACACCGGCATCAAGTCGCCGGCCGACCTCAAGGACCGCACGCTCGGCGTCTGGTTCTACGGCAACGAATACCCGTTCCTCAATTGGATGGGTAAGCTCGGCTCTCAAGACCGATGGCTCGCCGGGCGGCGTCAAGGTGCTCAAGCAGGGCTTCAACGTCGACCCGCTGATTCAGAAGCAGGCCGACTGCATCTCGACCATGACCTACAACGAGTACTGGCAGGTCATCGACGCTGGCTACAAGCCGGATCAGCTCGTCGTCTTCAAGTACGAGGACCAGGGCGTCGCGACGCTCGAGGACGGCCTCTACGTGATGGAAGACAAGCTCAAGGATCCGGCCTTCGTCGACAAGATGGCGCGCTTCGTCAAAGCCTCGATGAAGGGCTGGGACTATGCGCGCGAACATACCGACGAAGCGGTTAAGATCGTGCTCGACAACGACGCGACCGGCGCCCAGACCGAGCATCATCAGAAACAGATGATGAGCGAGATTAATAAGCTGACGATGGGCTCGGACGGCAAGCTCGACAAGGCGGACTTTGACCGCACGGTCAAGACGCTGCTCACCGGCGGCTCCGATCCTGTCATCACCAAGGAGCCGGTCGGCGCCTACACGACCGTCATCACCGACAAGGCGCTCTGACTGTAACGGCCGTCGGCGTGTAACGAAGCATCGGCGGCGCGCTCGACGCGCCGCCGAAAACGTTACGACAAAAAATCTGACGACTAAGACTTTACCAATTGTGCGGCGCCCTCTGCGGCGCCGCACGCATTTTTGAACGACCGTCGCTCGCCCCTCTGCGCGCCTCCGCCTTATCTTCGTCGTCTTCGCCCGTTAGAAATTGACGATCGGCAGGAACGACGGGAGGAGCCGGTGAACACTTTGCGTGAAATCGTCCGCACCTGTTCCAATGCTCATATCGCTCGCGCAGCTCTGGTCTCGATCGGCGGCGACTTCGCCGAACGTTTTGCCGCCGGCGCATCGCGCCTCGCGATGCCAAGCGGGGTCCTCGCAGCGGGCTTCGTGCGCGCCTTCGCCGAACACGCTCCCGTAGCGGAGCGACGGTCAGTCGAGGCGCTGACCCATGGCGCTGACCAGCCGATCCTGGTCGGGCTGCGCTACATCCTCGACAATGGCTTGCGCAGCCGAGTGGGCGCCGGGCGAAACGCCGCCCGCCTGGGCGATCGCCGCCGCGCGCGGCGACTAGGGTCGGCCGCGGCGCCGCGACAGCGCGGCGCTTGTCGAATCTCGAATTTTTCGCGACAGTCGCGCGATGATCTCGCTTGGCGTCGATTGCGGCACCTCAGGCCTCAAGGCCGTGTTGGTCGACGCCAACGGCGCCGCGATTGCCGCGGCCGCCAGCGCCTATCGCCCGGACCACCCGCGTCCGCAATGGTCGGAGCAGGATCCGGAGGTCTGGGTCACGGCGATGTTCGCCGCCTTTCGCGATCTCAGGCGGTCGGCGCCCAACGCCTTCGCCGCGATCGGCGCCATCGGCTTCTCGGGCCAGATGCACGGGGCGGTGCTGATCGGCCGCGACGGCAAGGCGCTGCGCCCGGCGATTCTCCACAACGACACGCGCGCCCATCGCGAGGCCGCCGAGCTTTGGGAGCGCCACCGCGCGCTCGCCGACATCGTCGGCGTTAAGCCGATGGCCGGCTTCACCGCACCCAAGCTGCTGTGGGTCAAGCGCAACGAGCCCGAGGTCTTCGCGGCTGTCGCCCACGTGCTGCAAGCCAAGGACTACCTGCGCCTGCGCCTGACCGGCGCCTTCGGCGCCGACATGAGCGATGCGGCGGGAACCTGGTGGCTCGACGAGGGGGCGCGGCGCTGGTCGAATGAAGCGCTTGCGGCCTGCGGCCTCGATCCAGCCCGCGTTCCCGCGCTCGTCGAAGGCAGCGATCCGCTGGGGCGCCTGCTCCCGAGCCTCGCCGATGAACTCGGCCTGCCGCGCTCGGCGGTGGTCGCGGCGGGTGGGGGCGACGCGGCGGTCGGCGCGGTCGGGATCGGCGCCGTTCGCCCTGGCGACGCGTTCATCTCGCTCGGCACGTCGAGCCAGCTCATCGTCGTCTCCGATCTTTATCGCGCCGCGCCAGCGACGCTGGTCCATAGCTTCGCCCATGCCGTGCCGCACCGCTGGTATCGGATGGCGGCGATGCTCAACGGCGCCGGCGCGCTCGCCTTCACGGCGCGGCTCGTTGGCAAGGAGGTCGGGGCGCTCGAAGCCGAAGCGGTGGCCGATTACCGCGGACCCGGCGACGTGATGCTGCTGCCCTATCTCTCGGGCGAACGAACGCCGCATGACGATCCGCACGCGCGCGGCGTCTTCTTCGGCCTCGATGAGAGTGCAACGCCGGTCGATCTTGCGCGCGCAACCATGGAGGGCGTCGCGCTGACCTTGGCCGACGCGCGCGATTGCCTTATCGCGACCGGCGACGAGCTCGGCCGCGTCGGGCTGACGGGCGGGGGAGCGCGCAGCGCGCTATGGACCCGCATGATCGCCGCCGCGCTCGACCGCGAGATCGTGCGCTACAAGGGGGGCGAGATTGGCCCCGCCCATGGCGCCGCGCGTCTCGCGCGCCTCGCGGCGACCGGCGAAGCGCCGGACGTTGTCTGCACGCCGCCGCCCATCGCCGACGTGACCGCGCCGGAGCCTCGCCTCGTCGCCGCCTTCGCCGCCGCGCGCCAACGCTTCAAGAGCCTCTATCAGGCGTTGAAGCCGGAGTTCGCCAAGGCCGCGGCGGGGCGCGCGCCGTAGATCGCGCTGCCGACGCGCACGTAGGTCGCGCCAAGCTGCACCGCGAGCGGCCAATCGCCGCTCATGCCCATCGACAATTGCGCGATGCCGTTGCGCTCGGCGATTGTTTTCAGCAGCGCGAAATGGGGCGAAGCCTGCTCGCCGAGCGGGGGCACGCACATCAGTCCCGCGATCGTCAGGCCGTGGGTCTCGCGGCAGCGGGTCAGAAAGGCGTCGGCGTCCTCAGGGGCGACGCCCGCCTTCTGCGCCTCGCCGCCGGTGTTGACCTCGACGAACAGGCGCACCTGCTTGCCGGCCTTGGCCATCGCGTCGGCGAGCGCCTCGGCGATCTTGTCGCGATCGACCGTCTCGATGACGTCGAACAGCTCGACCGCTTCGCGCGCCTTGTTGCTTTGCAGCGGCCCGATCAGGTGCAGCTCGATCGTCTTGCCGATGGCGGCGGCGCGGGCGCGCAAGGCCGGCCATTTGGCCTTGGCCTCCTGGACCCGGTTTTCGCCGAAGATCGTCTGGCCGGCGCGCTCGATCGTCGGCCACACCTCGTCGGCCGAAAAGGTCTTGCTGACCGCGATCAGGGTCACCGAGGCGGGATCGCGCTCGCAGTCGCGGGCGCGGGCGCCGATGGCCCCCCGCAGCGCCTCGATCCGCGCGACCGCGCCGAGAGGGTCGGCCGCCTCATCTACCGCCATCGACCTGATTCCCCTTACGCTTGACGCCGGAAAGCCCTTCCCCTATAGACCGCCGTCCCGAGACGCCAGCGCCGATTGGGCGGCTTCGGCGCTTTGCGCCACCATCCACGGAATCGCTTCGGGCTTCGGGTATTCCGTTTCGTTCAAGGGAAGTTGCGCTATGTCACGCCGTTGCGAGCTGACGGGAATCGCCGTCCAATCCGGCAATAAAGTCAGCCATTCCAACCGCAGGACGCGCACCCGCTTCTTGCCCAATCTCTGTCAGGTGACGCTGATCTCCGACGCGCTCGGCCGCGCCGTCCGTCTGCGCATCGCCGCGGCGGCGTTGCGCTCGGTCGAGCATCGCGGCGGCCTCGACAACTTCTTGCTCAAGGCGCGCGACTCCGAGCTCTCTGAGGGCGCCGTGGCGCTGAAGCGCCAGATCGTCAAGAAGCGCGCCGAGGCCGAGGCCAGCGAAGCTCCCAAAGCCGCCTGAGCGGCTCCGCCCTTCTTTTTCTGCTTAGCCCCCTTTGCCTGCCCGGCCGAGGGGGTCTTTGCGTCTGCTTCCCGCCGAGGGATCGCGCCCGCGCGCGAATCGACTAGTCTCCCGCCAAGTCCGCCCCGGGAGCCGAACCGATGACCGCGCCCTTCGACCCTAGCGATTACAAGGAGGCGCTGCTGTTCCTGGCGACCGCCGGGGTGGTGGCGCCGCTGTTTGTGCGCCTGCGCATCAGCCCGGTGCTGGGCTTCCTGCTCGCGGGAGTCGCGTTAGGGCCGTTCGGCCTCGGCCGGCTCGCCGAGCGCACGCCCTGGCTCGCAGCGCTGGCGTTGACCAATGTCGACGCGATCGGCCATCTCGCAGAATTCGGCGTGGTGGTGCTTCTGTTCACCATCGGGCTCGAGCTTTCGTTCGAACGCCTCAAGCGTATGCGCCGGCTGGTGTTCGAATTCGGGCTGGCGCAGCTCGTCCTATGCGCCTGGGCGATTGGGCTCGCGGCCTATGAGCTTGGCGAGACGCCGGCGGCGGCCGCAACGATCGGCGCGGCGCTGTCGCTCTCCTCGACCGCGATCGTCATTCCGGTGCTGGCCGAGCGCAAGCGGCTCGGCGCGCCGGTCGGGCGGCTGAGCTTCGCCGCGTTGCTGTTGCAGGACCTCGCCGTCGCGCCGCTGTTGGTGCTGGTGACGTTGCTCGCGGGCGGCCCGCGCGGCGGCTCTCTCATCGAGAGTCTTGCCTTCACGCTCGCGCCCGCCGCGCTGGCGCTTGCCGCGGTCATCGTCGTCGGCCGCCTGGTGTTGCGGCCCCTGTTTCGCTCGGTCGCGCTGACCCGCAGCCCGGAATTTTTCATGGCCGCCTGCCTGCTGGTGGTGCTCGGCGCGGCGCTGACCGCCGCCGAGAGCGGTCTGTCGATGGCGCTGGGTGCATTCGTCGCCGGACTGCTGCTGGCCGAGACCGAATTCCGCCGCGAGATCCAGGTGACCATCGAGCCGTTCAAGGGCCTGCTGCTCGGCCTGTTCTTCGTCTCGGTCGGCGCTGAACTCGATCTTTCGATTCTGATCGCGCAGCCCGGCGCGACGCTCGGCCTCGCCGCCGGCCTGATCGTCGTCAAGGGGGCAATCGTCTTCGTGCTGGCGCGGCTGTTTGGCGCGCGAAACCGCGTCGCAGCCGAAGTGGCGCTGTTGCTCGGGCCGGGCGGCGAATTTGCTTTCGTCATGCTCGCCGCCGCCGTCGCCGGCGGCGTGGTCGGAGCGGGCGAGGGGCGGACGCTGCTCGTCGCGGTGGCGGTGTCGATGATGGCCATTCCCCTGCTCGGCCGTCTCGGCGCGGCATTGGCGACCAGCAGGCGCGGGCGTGAGCTTGGCCCGGAAATGCTGGTCGCGCCGCCCGACGACGACAACCACCGCGTCATCATCGTCGGTTACGGGCGCGTCGGTGCGCTGATCGGCGACATGCTCGACGTCCATTCCATCCCCTTCATCGCCGTCGACGTCGATCCGACGCTGATCGCGCGCGAGCGGCGCGACGGCAAGCCGGTCTATTACGGCGACGCCTCGCGCGAGGACTTCCTGCGCCTCTGCGGCATCGAGACTGCGCGCGCGTTGGTCGTCACGCTCGATGCGCCCAAAGCCAATGAGGCGGTGGTGGCCGTCGCGCATAGGCTGCGCCCGGATCTCACGCTGATCGCGCGCGCCCGCGACGCAGAGCATGCGCGCACGCTCTATGAACTTGGGGTCAGCGACGCGGTGCCCGAGACGATCGAAGCGAGCCTGCAACTTTCCGAGGCGACGCTGGTCGATCTCGGCGTGCCGATGGGTCTGGTGATCGCCTCGATCCACGAGAAGCGCGACGAATTCCGCAAACTGCTGGTCGCCGCCGGCGCGAGCGAAAAGACGCGCGGCGCGAGACGGCCGCGCAAGAATTAGCCGCTAAGTCTGGACGACGCTCGGCTGCCACATCGACTCGATGGCCTCTTCGACGCTCTGATCGTTCGAGGCGATCGCGTCGAGCCGATTGCGCACGGCGTCGAGCTCTACGATCAGTTTGCGCATATGGCCGGACACCAGCCGGCGCGCGTGGGCCGCGCCCTCCGGATATTCGGCGATGACGCGCAAGAAGGTTGCGCGCGGGATCTCGATCAGCACCGCGTCGGTTTTTGCGGTCACTGTCACAGAACGCAAACAGTCGACGACAAGCGCCGTCTTGCCGATGACCGCCGGGGCCGAAAGATAGGTCGGCAGGTCGCCGTCGCCGCCGGGGGCATAACTCAACATGCCGTCGATAAGGACGAACGCCGACAACGCCGGGTCGCCCTCAGTGAACAGCGAGCGTGATTCCTTCAGCGCGACCAGCCGCGACGCCGTCAGCAGCGTCCGCAAAGCAGCGTACTGGAAGGTGCTGAACAGCTCAGTGCGGCGCAGCAGGCCGACACATTTCTCGTGTGGCCAGCTCGCGCTATCGATGAGCAGGGCGGCGCCCATGGCCGAGGCTTCACCTCATCGGTTAGAGATTGATGCGGTCGATCTCGGTCATCGACTTGAACAGCCAGTTCCTCGCGTAGCCGCGCAGCACATAGGAATAGCTCGCGTCCGCGCCGCTCTTGCTCTTGTTGTTGACGAATTGGGAGAAAGTCGAACCGGCGCGCTCGATCTCGAGATAGGTCTGTTTGTTCAGGGCGGGGATGTTGATCTCCACGCCGCCGTCGCGCGCGATATTCGCGCGCACTTCCGATGCCTCCCAGTCGGCGAGGTCGGCGCCGTTGCCGGGATTGGTCACAATAATGTGCTTGGCGCCAGAAAAGCGGTCGAGCGTCCCGCCAACCTCGCGGATCGATTCGATCGAGCCGCCGATGATGTGCAGGAAGACAACGTCGAATGCGCCCTCTTTCGCGTCGCGCAGGATGCGCAGATCGGTGAGCAGGTCGAGCACCGCGTAAAGTTGCCCGGCGCGCAGGTCGACGACGAATGTCGATCCGCTCCGATCGCTCGCGACCGCGTCGAAGATCCGCATCTGCGCGGGAACCTCGCCGATATCAACCAGTTCGGTCTTGTCATCATGGAACCGGATGAGCGAGCCGAGCGGGGCTTCGGTGTCGAAAGCGACGTGGGCGCGTCGATTCTCTTCCAGCCAATGCATCAGCAGGCGAGCGACGGTCGTCTTGCCGACGCCGCCCTTCTGGGCGCCGACAATGAGCAAGGTCGGCTTGAGGACGGGGTTGGCCACGGGAGCGGCGGCGGCGCGCGAAGACTGGCTTGAGCGAGCGTTGGCGTTCATGGGGCGAGCTCCGAATTGACGGGGATGATGCGGAGTCCTTGAGCGGCCGTTTGCGTCTCGGCGATAAAATCTCGGGGCGTTCAAGAACTTCGCGGCCACGCGGGCGCCACGCGG
The DNA here is from genome assembly GCA_963835215.1 of uncultured Alphaproteobacteria bacterium. Taxonomy (GTDB): domain Bacteria; phylum Pseudomonadota; class Alphaproteobacteria; order Rhizobiales; family Beijerinckiaceae; genus Roseiarcus. Next base: position 1,253,995 of record CAWIES010000002.1, read on the forward strand.
CGACGAACGTGCGTTCGTCCGCCGACATTAATCGAGCAAATCTTTCAGCAAGCTGACATGCGCGGGCGACGCATCCGTCGCGCGGCGCCGAATGACAAACTTCCGCCACTGTCCGCGCGCGCGATTTTTTGTCCGCTTTGGCGGATCATCGTTGCGACGCGCTATCGCGCGCTTCCCGTCGCAGCGCGTCGGTAGGCGTCGGCGGCGGCGACGAGACGGCGCACCGCGTTCTTCAGCGCCGCCGCCGGCTCGCCCGGTTCTATCGGCGCCACGCTCGCGCCGCTCGATTGTGGCGCCAACGCGCCGGGTAGCCAGCTCCGCGCCGCGTTCGCCTCGATGCGCGCCGCCTCGGCGGCGGCTGGGTCGGCGACCCGCAGCGCGAGACGCATCGCCGCGAGATTGGCGACGACGACATGGGCGGCGATCAACATCGGTGGCAGTTCGTCGAGCCCGCGCCGCGCGGCGCGCGGTTCGCCCCCCATTCGCTCAGCCGAATCGGCGAGCGCGGCGATCGCCTCGATCATGTCTTTGCGCGCCATGCGGTAGTCCTGCGAAGCGGCGTCCGGTTGCAGCGCCACGGCGCCAAAGGCGCCGATCTGCGCCAGCAGGCGCGAGACCAGCCGCCGGCGCCTCGACAAATTCCCAACGCGGCAGGATGTGGCTGAAGAGATGGGCGATCGCCGCGCCGACCAGCGTGTCGGCCAGCCGGGCGATCGCTGAGCCGGTCTCGCTCGGATTGACGAGATGCAGCGAGGCCAGCGCCATCACCGAGGCGCCGATTGAAGCCAGCCGATAGTTGGAACGCACAAAGCCGTGGGTCAGCGCCAGCGCCAGAACCTGGACCAGCACCAGCGCGCTGATCGGCAGATAGGCGACGGCGATCGCCGCGATGACGCAGCCGATCAGCGTGCCGGCGATGCGGTCGTCGCGCCGTTTGCGCGTCCAGCCGTAGCTGGCGCGCATGATGACGGCGATGGTCAACAACACCCAGTTGCCGTGACCCGCGTCGCCGAAGCTGCTCGCAACAATCGCGCCGGCGACCATCGCGGCGGTCAGGCGGATCGCGTAGCGAAACACCGGCAAGTCAAGGGTGAATTGCGAGCCTATGTGCCGCAGATGATAAGAGCGGCGCGGGGCGAAGAGCGAGAGGTCGACTTCGCCGATCGCCGCGGCGGCGACCGCGTCGTCGCCAATCGCGCGCTCAAGCCGCGCGACGTGACGGCGCGAATCGAGCAGGCGCGCGACGGTCAATTCGATTGCGGTGCGCTCCTCGGGGCCGAGTTCGTCGCTCGCCGCCAGCCGGGCCGCCTCGCGACGCATCGCGTCGGTCGCCACTTCGTGGCCGGGCGGCAGGTGCGGCTTGGGGTTGGTCAGCAATTGCAGACTGAGCTGCTGCAAATCGAACGCGGCGGCGCGCAGCGCCACGCCGATTCGCCTCAATAACGTCGCCGCCGCGGGCCAATCGCGCAGACGCGGCAGATCGCATTGCGCCGCCACCAGCGCGTCGAAACCGTCGAGCAGTATGCCGATCGTCGCGGCGAGCCGCACCCGCTCGGGCGTCCGGCGCGGCCGCTCGAGCAACAGCGCGCGCGCCGCCTGCAATTGCGCGGCAAGCGCCGCCTGCTCGCGGATCGCCGCGCCATAGACCTCGGCGAGGTCCGGCCGAGGGGTCGGTGAAACGCGCGACAACGAGCAGATAGGCGCCAAGCTCGCGGAAGCATTCGCTCGCCATCATGCGGCGATCGTGCCGGTCGGTCAGCAGCGTGGCGGCGAGCGAGAAGACGATGTAGGCGGCGCCGCCGGCGATCAGCAGCAGTTCGGCGTGGAGCGCGCGCTCTGGGCCCGCCGCCGGCAGGCCCATGACAAAGACCATCGGCACGACCAATTGCGCGCTGAGCGAGAGCGCCCAGCGGCCGTAGCCGGTGACCATGCCGGCGGCGAAAGCGATCAGTCCGACGACGACGACGCCAGCTATTGTCCCGGCGCCGGCAAGCAGGATCGCGGTCGTCGAGAGGATGGCGAGCGCGAAACCGACGAGAAGGATGCGTCCCTTCGGGCGCCAGGGCGCGGGAAAATCGCTGATGCTGGCGGCAATCGCCCCGAGCGTCGCCGGCTGCCCGGCGGCAAAGCCGAACAGGCTCGAGGCGAGGATCGTCACCGTCAGGACGCCGAGCGCGACGCTCAGACCATTGACGACATGCTGCCCGACGAACAGCTTGAGCAGCGCCGGCGAGCGCAACCAGTTACGCATCGCCGCACGCCGCGCGATCGACCCGGTCGGTCAGACCTTGACGAATGGGCATCCACCCTTGTCGAGAGGCCGCCACGCGTCCTGCGGACTAACGGTGGCGGCAAGCTTGAAATAATCCCAGTCGCCCTTCGATTCGGCAAGCGTCTTGGCCGCCATCAGATAGACCGGATGGATTTTGCGTCCGTCGACACGGATCATGCCTTTGCCGAACAGGGGATCGTCGGTCGGTATCGCCTTCATCGCGTCGACCAGCTTGACGCCGTCGTCGGCGCTCTTGGTCTCAGCCATCGCCTTCATCAAATGGGCGGTGGCGGCGTACATGCCGGCGTGCATGTCGTTGGGCTTCATCTTCGAGGGATGCAGAGCCTGGAAGCGGCTGGCGAAGACGCGCGTGCCATCGTTGAAGTCCCAGTAGAAGGGGGTGCAGATCGTCGTGTTCTGCACCGCCTCTAGCCCGAGCGCGGGAATGTTGGTGACGTTGAGAATGAGGCCCGCCAGCCGCTGCTTGGCGCCGAGGCCGAATTCATGCGCCTGCTTGAGTGAATTGCTGAGATCGCCGCCCGCGTTGGCGAAGCCGACGACATCGGCGCCCGAGGCCTGCGCCTGTAACAGGAACGAGGAGAAGTCGGCGGTGTTGAGCGGGTGGCGCGCCGCGCCGAGCACCGTGCCACCGGCTGCGGTGACCGCATCGGCGCAATTGGCTTCTAGGTCCTTGCCGAAGGCGTAGTCGGTGGTGATGAAGAACCAGCTCTTGCCGCCCTGATCGACCACCGCCTTGCCGATGCTGTGGCCGAGTTCGTAGGTGTCGAAGGTCCAGTGGACGAAGTTGCGCGAGCATTTGGGCCCGGTCAGCACCGAGGAGCCGGCGCCCGAGCCGATCACCGCCTTGTTCTTTTCGGTGGCGATCGCCAGCACGGCGAGCGCCACGGCGGAATTGGGCAGGTCCATGACGACATCGACCGTGCCCTCATCGAACCAGCGCCGGGCGATGGTTGCGCCGACGTCCGGCTTGTTCTGATGGTCGGCGGAGACGACCTCGACCGCGACGCCGAGCGCGGCGGAATAATCGTCGACCGCGAGCTTGGCGGCGATCACCGAGCCGACGCCCTGAAAGTCGGCGTAGACGCTCGACATGTCGTTCATCACCCCGATCTTCAGTGGACGCGCGGTCTGCGCCCGAGCGAGGCGTGGCGCGAGCGTCGTCGCGGCGACGCCGAGCAGCAATTGTCTGCGGTTCATTTGGTCGTCCTCCCTCGTTTTGTTTTTTTCGCCTCGTTTTATTTTGTCTCGCGGGCAAGCGGCTGGTCGCCGCCGGTCCGCGCCTTACGGTCGATATTCGAGCCCCGCCAGTCGCTTGAGCATGGCGACCAGCGCCTCGCGGCCATCGCGGCCGACGAGCCGCTCGATCTCTTTTTCCTGTTCGGCCTGTACCCGGCGGGCGCGGGCGACGAGCGCGTGTCCGGCCGGGGTCAGCGCCAGGGCATGCGAGCGGCGGTCGGCCGCGCTGGGCAGGCGCTCGGCGAGGCCGCGGCGCTCCAGCTCGTCCATCATGGCGACGAAGTTCGGCCGCAGGACGCCAAGCGCGCCAGCGATTTCCGATTGCTTGCGGCCGGCATTGGCGCCGATCGTCACCAGCGTCGAGTATTGCGCTGGCGAGAGATCAAGCGCGGCGAAGCGGCGGTTGAAGTCGTCGAACACGGCGAGCTGCGCGCGGCGCAGCGGGTAGCCGACGATCGAATTCAGCGCCGAGAGATCGAGCGGTTCGCTCGCATCGCTGCGATCGGCGCCTTTCGCCGCGAGCAAGGGTTTGGCGCGCCTAGCCGCCATGCGCCGCCTCATCGAGGCCCGACAAGCGCGCGACCACGCGCCGCGGGATCGGCCGCGACTTGAGCCGCCCGGGGTCATCGGGATGGCGGCCAACCCACACCCGCGTCTCCCAGGCTTCGATCGCCAACCGCTCGCCGCTCTCGGCCAACTTCAATAGCTTGTGCTCGACGTCGAAGCTCGAGTTGCGGAAGGCGGCGACGCGCGTCTCGATGACGACGTCGTCGCCGAAGCTCGAGGGCGCAGCGAATTTGGCGCGCGTGTCGACCATCGGGATGCCGACAATGTCGAATTCACTGATCAGGTCGCGCTTCTTCCAGCCCGCAGCCTCGAAGAGATGGTGGGTCGCCGTGTCGAACATCGCGAAGTAGCGCGGATAGTAGACGATCCCCGCTGCGTCGCAGTCGGCCCATTCGATCCGCACGGCGTAACGGTTGACCAGCATCGGCATTCTCTAGCGTGGCTGCATGCGAAGCGCGCCGTCGATACGGATCGTCTCGCCGTTGAGATAGGCGTTCTCGACCACATGGACGGCAAGCGCCGCATATTCGCTTGGCTCGCCGAGCCGGGCGGGATGGGGAACCGAACGCCCGAGCGAGTCTTGCGCGTCTTTGGGCAGGCCGAGCATCATCGGGGTAAAGAACAGGCCGGGCGCGATGGCGTTGACGCGAATGCCGAACTGCGCGAGCTCGCGCGCGATCGGCAGCGTCATGGCGACGACCCCGCCCTTGGAGGCCGAATAGGCGGCTTGGCCGATCTGACCTTCGTAGGCCGCAACCGAAGCGGTGCTGACAATGACGCCGCGCTCGTCTCCCGCGAGCGGTTCGAGCTTGCTCGCCGCCGCCGCAAAGAGCCGGATCATGTTGAATGTGCCAACGAGATTGACGCGAATGATCGTTTCGAATTCGGCGAGCGGCAACGGCCCGTCGCGGCCGACGACGCGCTTGGCGAGCGCGACGCCGGCGCAATTGATCAGCACGCGCGCCGGTCCGTGCGCGCCCGCCGCCTTGACCAGCGCAGCCTCGGCCGAAGCGCCATCGGCGACGTCGCAGGCTGCGGCGAGGCCGCCGATCGCTTTGGCGACCGCCTCGGCGGCTTCCGCGTTGCGATCGAGCACGGCAACTCGTGCTCCCCTGGCGGCGAAGGCCTCGGCTGTCGCCTTGCCCAGGCCCGAGCCGCCGCCGGTGACGATCGCCGCCGTTCCCGCGAGGTTCATTGCGCCTCCCTGTTCTTGGCCGGCCGTCGGTCAGCTTGGCTTGGTCTTTGCGGCGCGCTTGTCGAGAAAGGCGCGCACGCGTGATTTCGCTTCGTCGTCGCCTTGGGCGATGCCCGCCATCAGCAATTCCATCAGATAGCCGATGCGCGGATCGGCGTCGGCGATGCGCGGCAGCGCCTGGATCACGGCGAAATTTGTCAGCGGCGCATTGCCGGCGATCGTCTCGGCGAGCGCCAGCGCCTTGGCGAAGCTCTCGCCTTCGCCGACCAGATATTGCGCGAAGCCGACGCGCTCGCCTTCCACGGCGTTGTACACTCGGCCGGTCAGCATCATGTCGGCCATGCGGGCGACGCCGATCAGGCGCGGCAGGCGCACGGAGCCGCCGCCGCCAACGAAAATGCCGCGCTGGCCCTCGGGCAGCGCGTAATAGGCCGATGGCTCGGAAACGCGAACATGCGCGGCGGCGGCGAGCTCCAACCCGCCGCCGATCACCGCGCCCTTGAGCGCGGCGACGACCGGGATCGGGCCGAACTCGATCCTCTCGAAACAGCGGTGCCAAGAACGCGAGTGAAACACGCCAGCGGCGGCGTCGCGCTCGTTCATCTCGCTGAGATCGAGGCCGGCGGAGAAGTTGGGGCCGCGTCCGTAAAGAACGGCGGCGCGCACGCCTGCGGGGATGTCGGAGAAGATGCGCTCAAGCGCCGCGATCGTCGCGTCGTCGATCGCGTTGCGTTTGGCGTGACGGTCGAGGCCGATGGTCAGCACCGCCCCGCGCCGCTCGACCGCGAGCGCGCCGGACGTCGGCGGTTTGGCCGCAGCCTTCACGCGCGCTTTCGCCAAGACATGCGCCTCCCACCGTCGATCGTTGATATAGTTATAGGAGATAACAATTTGCCGCGTCAAGCGCCCCTTCCCCGCTGCGCGCAGAAGGGAATTACGCGACCTTCGCCTTCCGCTTGGCCGGCGCCGGGCGAGGGGGAGCCGCCTTTTCGTCGAACAGTTCGGCGAGCTTTTCGGTCATCGCGCCGCCGAGTTCTTCGGCGTCGACGATCGTCACCGCGCGGCGGTAGTAGCGCGTCACGTCGTGGCCGATACCGATGGCGATCAGCTCGACCGGAGAGCGGGTCTCGATCTCCTCGATCACATGACGCAGATGGCGCTCGAGATAATTGCCGGCGTTGACCGACAGCGTCGAATCATCGACCGGCGCGCCGTCGGAAATCATCATCAGGATGCGCCGCTGCTCGGTGCGGCCGAGCAGGCGCTGATAGGCCCAGTCGAGCGCCTCGCCGTCGATGTTCTCCTTCAGCAGGCCCTCGCGCATCATCAGGCCGAGGTTCTTGCGCGCGCGCCGCCACGGCGCGTCGGCGGCCTTGTAGACGAGGTGGCGCAGGTCGTTGAGCCGGCCGGGGTTGGCCGGCTTGCCCGCTTGCAGCCACGCTTCGCGCGCCTGACCGCCCTTCCAGGCGCGGGTGGTGAAGCCGAGGATCTCGACCTTGACGCCGCAGCGCTCGAGCGTGCGGGCGAGGATGTCGGCGCAGGTGGCGGCGACCGTGATCGGCCGGCCGCGCATCGAGCCGGAATTGTCGATCAGCATCGTCACCACGGTGTCGCGAAAATCGGTGTCCTTCTCGCGTTTGAACGACAGCGGCTGCTGGGCGTCGATGACGACGCGCGCCAAGCGGGCGGAGTCGAGAATGCCTTCTTCGAGATCGAACTCCCACGCGCGGCTCTGCTGCGCCATCAACCGCCGCTGCAGCCGATTGGCGAGACGCCCGACGACGCTCGACAGATTCTGCAACTGCTTGTCGAGATAGTCGCGTAAGCGCTGCAGCTCGTCGGCGTCGCACAGGTTCTCGGCGTTGACGGTCTCGTCGAAGCGGGTGGTGTAGGCCTTGTAGTCGGGCCCGCGCCGCTCGCCGGTGGGCAGGGGCGGGCGGTTCTCGGCGGCTTCCTCGGATTCGCCCGCTTCCAATTCCTCTTGGAATTCGGATGAGGGCGCTTCGTCGGCCTCGAGCGCGCCCTCTTCGAGTTCGTCGCTCGTGTCCTGAGAAGTCTCCTTCTCCAGCGAATCGGCGGAGTCTTCCTGCTCGCCCTCGCCCTCGGCGTTTTCGGCGCTCTCGGGGGGAGCGTCGTCGTCGGACGATTCCTCGTCTTCGTCGGCGTCGGCCTCCGAGTCGTTGGGCAGGTCGAGCGAAGCGAGCAGCCGGTGCAGCGAGCGGGCAAAGGCGCGCTGGTCGCCGATCGCGCCGCCGAGTTTGTCGAGTTCAGCGCCGGCCTTGCCTTCAATGACCGGGCGCCACAGCTCCACCAGCCGCGCCGCGCCGCTCGGCGGGGCAAGGCCAGTCAGGCGTTCGCGCACCAGCATCGCCACCGCTTCTTCCAGCGGCGCATCGGCGCGCTCGCGCGCGTCGGCGTGGGGGCTGCGATGGTAACGGTCGTCGAGCATGGCGGTCAGGTTGGCGGCGACGCCCTCCATGCGGCGCGCGCCGATCGCCTCGACGCGCGCCTGCTCGGCAGCGTCGAACAGCGCGCGCGCAGCGGGATTGTGCGGCGCGTTGCGGCGGTGGATCGCGTCATTGTGACAGGCAAGACGCAGCGCCATCGAATCGGCGAGCCCGCGCAGGATCGCCGCCTCGCGCGCACTCGGCTTGCGCGGCGGGTCGGGCAGGCGCGCGCGCGCCCCGTCCGGCCCGCTGACCAGCGAGGGCTTCTCGGGGGCGAAGGCGATTTCGAGATCGGGCCGGCGCGCCATCGCGCGCGTGCACGAAGCGAGCGCGCGTTTGAACGGCTCGTTGGGCGCATCGGCCTTGGCGGGCGGCTTGCGGTTGGTCGGCTTGACGTCGGCGGTGGCCATCGTGGACTTCTACGAGAATTGAGGCGGCCGCGGCAACGGCGCCAAGGTCAGGGGCATTCTATAGGATGCGGGCGAAGGGCGTCGCAAGACATTCGCGAAAGCGGATCAAAGCGGAGCGAGCGAGGGAAGGCTCGTCTGCGGTGAAATCGCCGCGACCAGCGCTTCGAGCGCTTCGCGAAGCTGTTGCGCCAGGCGTGGGTCGGTGGCGATCGCGTCGGCGCTGAGCGGCTGCCCGGCCTGCGGCAGGACGACGAAGGCTTCCGGCACGAGCCGCGCCGCCATCGTCGCCAGCGTCTCGCGCAGGGCCGCCTGGGCGTGAAAGGCGCGGGGCGCGGCGTTGACCATGGCGACCGGCTTGCCGGGGAAGACGTCGCTCGCCACCAGCCAATCCAGCGCGTTCTTCAACGCGCCGGGCACGCCGTGCGCGTATTCGGGCGCTGCGATCACCAGCCCGTCGCAGGTCCTCAGCAGCGCCCGCAATGCCGCGACCGGCGCGGGAATCCGCCCGTCCTCGTCATCGTCGGGATTGAACGGGGGAAGGCTCGCCAAGTCGCGATAGACGACAATTTCGACGCCTTGGGGCGCGACCCGCGCCAGCGCTTCGAGCGCGGCGGTGTTGGTCGAGGCTGCGCGCAGGCTGCCCGATATCGCCAGGATTCGCGCCGCCATTGCGCCTCAGCTCAACGCCACGTTGACCGCGCTTTCGGGCAAGTCCACGCCGAAGCAGCGCTGATAGAACTCGGCCACCATCGAGCGTTCGAGTTCGTCGCATTTGTTGAGGAAGGTGAGCCGGAAGGCGAAGCCGATGTCCTTGAAGATCTCGGCGTTCTCCGCCCAGGTGATCACGGTGCGCGGGCTCATCACCGTCGACAGATCGCCGTTGACGAAGGCGTTGCGGGTGAGATCGGCGACGCGCACCATCTTGTTGACGGTGTCGCGCCCTTCCTTGGTGCCGCGATAGTGCGGCGTCTTGGCCAGCACGATGTCGACTTCCTTGTCGTGCGGCAGATAGTTGAGCGTGGCGACGATCGACCAGCGGTCCATCTGGCCCTGATTGATCTGCTGCGTGCCGTGATAGAGGCCGGACGTGTCGCCAAGGCCGACCGTGTTGGCGGTGGCGAACAGGCGGAAGCCGGGATGGGGCCGGATGACGCGCCGTTGGTCGAGCAGCGTCAGGCGGCCGGACACTTCCAGCACGCGCTGGATGACGAACATCACGTCCGGGCGACCGGCGTCATATTCGTCGAAGCACAGAGCGATGTTGTTCTGCAGCGCCCAGGGCAGGATGCCGTCGCGGAACTCGGTGATTTGCTTGCCGTCCTTGAGCACGATCGCGTCCTTGCCGACGAGGTCGATACGCGAGACGTGGCTGTCGAGGTTGATGCGCACCAGCGGCCAGTTGAGCCGGGCGGCGACCTGCTCGATATGGGTCGATTTGCCGGTGCCGTGGTAGCCGGCGATCATCACGCGGCGATTGAAGGCGAAACCGGCGAGAATCGAGAGCGTGGTGTCGCGGTCGAACAAATAGTCGGGATCGAAGTCGGGCACGTGTTCGTCAGGCGCCGAATAGGCCGGGACCATCATGTCCGAATCGATGCGAAACGCCTGGCGCACGGAAATCAGCGCATCGGGCGCTCCCGGCTCGGCGGGCGTTTGGGTCGAAGTCGGAACAGGGGCGGCTTTCATCGGTCCTCCATGCCCGGCGCGACGGGGCGCCGGCAGACAAACCCACTATATAGACGTGACCGCCGTGAGGCGAAACGCCGTTTAGGCCCAGGAAATTAGCGAAATTTGCCCGCGCGGCGCGGCGAGCGGTCAGACCAGTTTGTTGACCCTGAGGTAGTTATAGGCCTGAATTATCTCGCGCAATTTGTCTTCCAAGGAGCGGTCGCCGCCATTGGCGTCGGGGTGGTGGCGTTTGACCAGCTCCTTGTAGCGCGCCTTGATGCTCGCCTCAGAGGCGGTGGCGTCGAGGTCGAGGACGAACAGAGCCCTGAGCGCCAAGGTGTTGTAGCGCGGCTCGTCCGGGGTTCCGGGCGCCCGGCGCGCGCCACGTCGGCGCATCGAGCGCGCTTCGGCGTAGATCGTCTCGTCGACATGGGCGCCCCCAGCGCCGCCGCGCGCGCCCATCCGCCAGGTCGGGCGATGGCCGATCGCGTCGTCCTTGCGGAACTTGGCCAGCGATTCGTCGTCCATGCCGCGGAAATAGTCGTAGGTGGCGTTGTATTCGCGCACGTGGTCCTTGCAGAAACAGAAATATTCGCCCTCGCGCTCGCGGCCCTTGGGCGCGCGGAACACGCCTTCATTCTTGCAGCCGGGAAAATCGCAGCCGGCCGGCGGCGGCGGCTCCTCAGAGCGGCGGCGCGGCTTGACGCGGATGCGATCGAAAAGTTTGGAGTTGAGATCCATCGAAGAACTTTAGGCGCCCACTATGGTTGTCGCAAGACGCTTAGCACAAGTCGCTTACCGCAATGTCACGAAAGCGGGGGCCTGTTTTTGACAAGGCGCGCGCGGCAAGGCAAGTCGGGAATGAGAGGAATCTGACTTGACAAGGAACTCGACGAGAGGCGAGCGCATCGCCGATGCGCTGACCAAAGCGCTGAATCCCAGCGTGCTGGAGATCGCCGACGAATCGGATCGCCACCACGGCCACGCCGGCGCGAGTCCGGGCGGGCAAACGCATTACCGTCTTTATATCGTCGCAGAAGCCTTCTCCGGCAAGGGGCGGCTCGATCGCCACCGCATGATCAACGCCTTGCTCGCCGACGAATTTGCCGGCGGATTGCACGCGCTCGCCATGACCGCAGCGGCCCCCGGCGAGCGATGAGCGAGACGCCGGCCGGAGCGGCGTTCGGTCCGTATGTCTTTTCCTTGACGGCGGAGGAGACGCGCGTTGCGGCTGCCCGCGCCGGCTTACGACGAGCGTTGGCGGGCGGGCTGATCGCGCGTCATCTCGCGCCGCTCGCCGCCTTCGCGCTTGCCCTCCTGTTCATCGCCATTCTCGCGCTGACCGGGTTCGTGCCGCGACGGCCTGCCGAGGCGGCGCTGTTGATCGCCGCCGCCGCCTTCCTCATCCAGCGTATGGCGACGCGGCGGCGCTTCTATCGCCTGCGCCGCCTCGCGGCGAGCGAGATCGAGGCCCTCGGCGCCGCGAAGCAGCTTGTGCTCAGCGTCGGCGAGACCAGCCTGCGGCTTGAGGGCGCGAGCGCGCCGATGACTTGGGAATTTGCCGATTGTCTCGAGGCCGAGGACGCGGGCGGCCTCGTCTATCTCTGGCCGCGCCAGGGCGCGCCGGCGATCGCGCCGACCCGTGTGTTTCGCGATGCCGGTGAAGCCTCGCAGTTCGCCCGCCATCTCAACGCGCGCCTGCCGCGTGGCCTTGCCCGGCCCGCCGCGGGCCATTAGAACCCGGCTGCAACCAGAGGGCCGGATCGATGCGCATCGCCATGGTCGGCGCCGGCTATGTCGGCTTGGTGTCAGGCGCGTGCCTGGCGGATTTCGGCCATGAGGTCGTCTGCATCGACAAGGACGAGGCCAAGATCGCCGCGCTTCATGCCGGTCATTCGCCGATCTACGAGCCTGGCCTCAACGAACTCGTCGCCGCCAATCAGCGCGCCGGGCGGTTGTCGTTCACCAAGGACATTCGCGACGGGCTGCGCGGCGCGCAGGCGGTGTTCATAGCGGTCGGCACACCGACCCTGCCGGGCGACGGCGGGGCTGACATGAGCTACGTCTATCAGGCGGCGCGCGAGATCGGCGAAGCGATCGAGGGCTACGTCGTCGTCGTCAACAAATCGACCTCGCCAATCGGCGCCTGCGATGCGATCGAGCGCATCCTCGCCGAAGCCGCGCCGCGCGAGCGCTTCGCCGTTGTCTCGAACCCGGAGTTTTTGCGCGAGGGCGCGGCGATCGATGATTTCAAGCAGCCCGACCGGGTGGTGATTGGCGTCGAGGACGAGGCGGCGCGGCGGATCATGCATGAGATCTACCGGCCGCTGGAGCGCAACGGCAGCCCGATCGTCTACACCACCCGCCGCACCGCCGAGCTGATCAAATACGCGGCCAATGTCTTTCTGGCGATGAAGGTCACCTTCATCAACGAGATCGCCGATCTATGCGAGAAAGTCGGCGGCGATGTGATGGATGTGGCGCATGGCGTCGGCCTCGACCCGCGCATCGGGCGCCGCTTTCTCAATCCCGGCCCTGGCTTCGGCGGTTCGTGCTTCCCGAAGGACACGCTGGCGCTGACCAAGCTGGCGGCCGAGGCGCGCTCGCCGATGCGCCTGGTCGAGACGCTGGTCGACGTCAACGAGAAGCGCAAGGTGGCGATGGCGCACAAGATCATCCGTGCTTGCGGCGGCTCGGTGAAGGGCAAGCGCATCGCCGTGCTCGGCCTCACCTACAAGCCCAACACCGACGACATGCGCGATGCGCCGAGCCTCGTCATCGTGCCGATGTTGCAGCAAGCTGGGGCGACGGTCGTCGCCTTCGATCCGGAAGGGGCGGGGCACGCCGCGCCCTTGCTGCCGGGGGTCGAATTCGCGAGCGGTCCTTACGCCTGCCTCGAGGGCGCCGACGCGCTGGTCGTCATCACCGAATGGGACGCCTTCCGCGCCCTCGACCTTGCCCGCATCAAGGCGGCGCTGCGCGAGCCGGTGGTGGTCGATCTGCGCAACATCTATCCGCAAGGCGCCATGCGCGCGCTTGGGTTCCGCTACGAGGGAATTGGCCGGGGCGGCTGAGCGCGAGAGATTCCGCGCGACTTCGCTAGCTGGCGGCGAGCAACGCGCGAAACGCCGCAGCCTTCCAATAGCCCTCTGCCCGGACGATCAGGCCGTGCGCATCGACCTGCAGCACGTCAATGCCCTCGGTCTCGACCGCGCGTCCAGCTTTGCCGCGCGCGATCATGATCCAGTGAGCGGCGATGCTCGCGCCGCTCGGTAGCGCCGCAACCACCTTGATCTCCACGTGAGACGCCAAGGCCGCTACCCCCGAAGCGAAGAGCTTCGCCACCTCGTCCCGCCCGTGGCGAATGGGACTGCCGACAGGATCCTCGAGCTCGCCGTCCTTGGCAAAGACCGAAGCGATGCGCTGGGGGTCGCGTGCGGCTATCGCCGCGAAATAAGCGTCAAGGGTATTCCTCAGCGCCTCGGCGCTGGGCGTTGTCTCGCCTGACATGTTCCTGCATCCTTCAAAGGCCACGGCGTCGTGACTTTCGCGACCAATTCTCAGGGCGCCGCGCCTCACTTCTTGGGCGTGCCGCCCTGGCCGGTCAGCCGCTTGACCGCATCGGCGGCGCCGGTGTTGCCCTGGTCGGCGGCCTTGCGATACCAGATCAAGGCTTGCGTCACATCCGCAGCGACGCCTTGGCCGTGTTCGTAGGCCGCGCCGACATCGAACTGCCCGTCTGAATTGCCCTGATCGGCGCCCTTGCGATACCAGCTCAACGCCTGCACGTAGTCCTGCTTTACGCCATTGCCGTCGCGGTAGAGGTCGCCGATGTCGACCTGAGCGAGCGCGTTATTTTGGTTGGCGGCCTTGAGATACCAGTCCATCGCCTGCGCGTAGTCCTGCGCCACGCCGCGGCCGGTAGCGTAGAGATAGCCGATGTTGTCTTGCGCGGCCGAATTGCCCTGCGCCGCGGCCTTGTTGAACCAATCCATCGCTTGCGCGTAGTCCTGCGCCACGCCGTTGCCGTTCATATAGAGCACGCCGAGATTGTCCTGCGCGATCGAGTTGCCCTGGTCGGCGGCCTTGCGATACCAAATCGCCGCCTGATTATAGTCCTGGGTGACGCTGCGGGCTTTCTCGTAATAATAGCCGACATTGCTCTGGGCGACTGCGTTGCCCAGGTCGGCCGCCTTGCGATACCAGCTCAACGCTTGGGCGTAGTCCTGCGGCACGCCCTGGCCATTGGCGTAGAGATCGCCGATGTCGGTTTGCGCGACCGCATTGCCGAGATCCGCAGATTTTTTATACCAGGTCATCGCCTGGACGTAGCTCTGCGGCACGCCGCCGCCGATCGCGTAGAGATAACCGATGTTGTCCATCGCCGACGAATCGTTCTGGTCGGCGGACTTGCGGAACAGCGCCAGCGCCTGTCCGTAGTCGCGCGTGACGCCCTGGCCATTCATGTAGAGCAGGCCGAGATTGTTCTGCGCGATCGCGTTGCCCGCATCGGCGCCCTTACGGTACCAGGTGAGCGCCTGCGCATAGTCCTGCGCCACGGCGCGGCCGCGCTCGTAGAAATAGCCGATGCTGGTCTCGGCTGGCGCGTAGTTCTTTTCGGCCGCCTTGCGGTACCAGGCCAGCGCCTGCACGTCGTCGTTGGGCACGCCCTGACCGTTGGCGTAGAGGTCGCCAAGATTATTTTGCGCGACGGCGTCGCCGAGGTTGGCGGCCTTTAGATACCAGTCGGCGGCCTGGACGAAGTCCTGCGGACCGCCGCGGCCGTTGGCGAGAAAATAGGCGAGGTTGGTCTCGGCGTCGGTGTTGCCGAGCGCGGCGCCCTTGCGATACCAGGAGATCGCCTGCGCGTCGTCTTGCGTAACGCCAGCGCCGTTGGCGTAGAGATTGCCGACATAGTTCTGCGCGACCGCATAGCCTTGATCGGCGGCCTTGCGGTACCAGGTCATCGCCTGGACGAGGTCGACGGGCACGCCGTGGCCGTTGGCGTAGATATCGCCGAGATTGCTGGCGGCGACAGCGTTGCCCTGGTCGGCGGCTTTGCGGAACCATGCCGCCGCCTGCGTGTAGTCCTGGGTCACGCCCTCGCCGGCGGCGTAGAGCCTGCCTAGATCCACCTGGCCGCCGGAGAAGCCCAACGTCGCGGATTTGCGATACCAGTCGAGCGCCTGCGCATAGTCGACCGCGACGCCCTGACCGCGCTCGTAAAGGCCGCCGACATTGTCCTGGGCAATCGCATGGCCTTGATTGGCTGCCTTTAGGTACCAGGTCATCGCCTGCGCGTAATCCTGCGTCACGCCCATGCCATTGGCGTAGAGATAGCCGATGTTGTTTTCGCCGTTTGCGTTGTTCTGATCGGCCGCCTTGCGATACCAGGTCATCGCCTGCGCGTAGTCGCGCGGCGTCCCGTGTCCGTTGGCGTAAAGGAACCCGAGCCCGACCTCGCCCGCAGCGTCGCCTTGGTCGGCGGCCTTGCGATACCACAACAGCGCCTGTCCGTAGTCCTGCGTCACGCCGCGGCCGCTGGCGTAGAGATTGCCGAGATTTGTCTGCGCGGGGGCGTAGCCCTGATCGGCGGCCTTGCGGTAATAGGTCAGCGCCTGCGTCAGATCCATCGCCACGCCGCGGCCGTTGGAGTAGAGATTGCCGAGACTGTTCTGAGCCGCCGCCTCGCCCTGATCGGCGGCCTTGCGGTACCAGATCATCGCCTCGACCGGATCGGCGGTGATGCCCAATCCGTTGGCGTAGAGATCGCCGACATTGTTCTCGCCGGTCGCGTCGCCCTGGTCGGCCGCCTTGCGGTACCAGACCATCGCCTGAGTGTAGTCCTGGGTGACGCCTTTACCGTTGCGATAGCTGTCGCCGAGCGTGTTGTCGGATGCCGCCACGTCCTGCGCCGATGGGAAGAGCTTGTCCTTGAGAACAAAGACGAGGCCAGCCACGACCAGCACAAGCGCGCACGCCCCGGCGATGATGATCATCTGCAGGTTGGGCGCCGGCGCGGGCTTCGGTGGCGTTTCACTGGTGGCAGCGGTCGCCGCGCCCGGACGCGGCGGCGGGCTGGGCGTCGGCGTGAAGGCTGGCTGACTGGGCGGGCTCGGAATGGGCGCGCTCGGGGCGGGTGGTTCCCTTGGCGGGGGTTCTTTGACCAGCGTGGCGACTGGCGCGGCTTCGGCCGCTTGCTCGCTCTTTTCGCGGGCGGCCGCTGCGGCCGCTTCGTCGATGACGCGGTTCTGCTCGTCGAGCGAAGGCTGGACGAATTTCGAGGCGAGCAGGCGCTTCACCGCGTCCGCCAACCGCTCGAGATGGTGTTCGAGCGGCGGGGTGAAAGCGTCGAGCCAGTGCGTCTCGCTGATGAAATATTCGAGCGTCGCGCTCGGCGCCACGTCTTCGACGCGGAACGGCACGACCGGCAGACCCTTGTTGATCGCGCGCTCGACCTCGCGTTCGATCTGCGGCGACTTGTTGGCGTTGCTGGAATAGACCAGCACCATCACCCGTGCGCTGTTGATGGCGCCAATCAGCGACTCGGCCCAGCCGACGCCCGGCAGAATGTCGCGCGGGGCCATCCACACGCGGATGCCATTGCGCTCAAGCACATTGCAAGCCGCGTCAGCCGCGGCTTTGTCCTTGGTCGAGTAGCTGATGAAGACGTCGTGTGCCACGGGCCCAACATAACGAGCGGGTCGGGACTGGCAATATACCAAAGCCAAATTGGCGCCGCATTTTGCGCCGGGTTGGCCTCACAGGGCGGCGGATTGGCCGGGGCGGGTCACAAGCGTGTCATCTGCGCGTGCCGCGACCCTTCTCCAGCGAAGCTGGGGGAAGGTGGCCGCGCCAGCGGCCGGATGGGGTGTGGAAAGCCAGCATGTGGATCGATAAGTTCGTCGCGGCCGCCGTGCAATTTGCCCGGCGCTACAGAATCGACCCGCACCCCATCCGTCGGGCTTCGCCCGCCACCTTCCCCAGCTTCGCTGGAGAAGGGGCGCGGCTGCCGGGGCTACGCGACCGCGGACTTGCGCACGCCGATGAACGCCCACAGCGTCGCGGCGGCGACCAGATCGAACAGGACCAGCACCGCGAACAGCGGCTCGTAGCCGATCGTGTTGGCCAATTGGCCGACCATCAGCGTGAACACGGCGCCGCCGAGATAGCCAAACATGCCGGCGATGCCGGTGGCGGTCGCGACGTCGGATTTCTCGAACACGTCGCCCATCAGCGCATACATCATGCTCGACAGCATTTGATGGGCGAAGCCGCCGAGGCTGAAGCAGAGGATGGCGGTGATCGGGTCGACGACGAAGCTGATCAACGCCGGGCCGATCATGCAGCAGGCGCCAATCGTGATGACGGTGAGCCGCGCGTTGACGATATGCAGCTTGAAGCGGCTTTGCAGGAAGGGCGCGAGATAGCCGCCGACGATGCAGCCGAGATCGGAGCCGAAGAACGTCAGCCAGCCAAAGAGCGCGAATTGCTTGATGTCCATCCCGCGCACCGTGACCATATAGAGCGGGATCCAGATGCCGAAGGTCTGCCACGCCGGCTCGGTCAGGAAGCGGGCGATGATGATGCCGAGAAATTTCGGCTGCGACAGCACCGCCGCGACCGAGGGCTTCGCAGCGACCGGCGTCTGGCCGTCCTGGATATATTGGCGTTCGCTCTCAGAGAGGTTCGGATGATTCTGAGGATCGCGGTAGAGCCAATACCAGACGAACGAGAGCGCGACGCCAGCCGCGCCAGTGATGAGAAAGGCGGCGCGCCAGCCGTAGACGGTCGCTAGCCAGATCGCCAATGGAGTCGCGATCAACGCGCCAATCGACGAGCCCGAGTTGAACCAGCCGGTGGCGATCGACCGCTCGCGCGAGGGAAACCAGACAGTCGACATTTTCGTGCCGGTCGGGATCGCAACCGCTTCGCTCAGGCCGAGCAGCGCACGGAAGCCGGCCATCGAAATCCAGCCGGTGGAAACGCCATGCAGGGCGGCGGCGAGGCCCCAGACGAAAGCGGCCACTGCGTAGCCGATCCGCGGGCCGATCAGGTCGGTGAGGAAGCCGGCGACCGGCTGGGAGAAGGAATAAACAATCTGGAATGAGGAAGCGACGTAGGAAATTTGTTCCGTGGTGAAGCCGAGGTCTTTCTTAAGGAACGGCGTCAGCGCGCCAAACACGCTGCGGTCGAGATAGATGACAACCGTGCCGACGAGCATCAGCGCCAGCATTCCCCACCGCACTCTGCCAACAGATTGCATGGCGCCTTCTCCCCCGACTGTGTTCTCGACGCCCGCGTCTTGGTAGCGCGGCGCAACGTCGCCAAATTGGCCTTACCACTTGACCATTAGACCAATTGAGCGGAATGTCGAGTCCCGGTCCGCCACGACCACCATGGCGTTCGACCGCATTTAGAGATTTTCATCCCAAGAGATATTTGCCTCATGAACCACCGGTCCGCTGTTTTCGCGCTTCATCCCGACCGTCTCTTCCCCACCGACAGCGGAACCCGCGCGATTGCGCGTCAGCTCTATGCGTCGGTCGCCGGCCTGCCGATTCTCAGCCCGCATGGCCACACCGACCCGCAATGGTTCGCCGACGACGCGCCGTTCCCCGATCCGGCCAACCTGTTCATCGCGCCCGATCACTACGTGACGCGCATGCTCTACAGCCAGGGAATTCCTCTCGAGGCGCTGGGCGTGCCGCGCATCGACGGCGGTCCGATCGAGACCGACCCGCGCGCGATCTGGCGTCTGCTCGCCGCCAACTTCCATCTCTTTCGCGGCACGCCCTCGTGGTTGTGGCTCAACCACGCCTTCACCGAAGTGTTCGGCGTGAACGAGCGTCTGCGCGAAAACAACGCGGACAAGATCTACGATCAAATCGCCGCGTGCCTGCAAAAACCCGAATTCCGGCCGCGCGCGCTGTTCGAGCGCTTCAACATCGAGGCGTTGACCACGACGGAAAGCCCGCTCGACGATCTTCGTCATCACCGCAAGCTCAAGGCGAGCGGTTGGCGCGGCCGCATCTTGACCGCCTTCCGCCCCGATTCTGTCGTCGATCCCGCCTTTCCGAAATTCGTCGAAAACCTCGCTGCGCTCGGGCGCATCGCGAATTGCGACGTCTCGACTTGGGAGGGCTATCTGGCGGCGCTCGCCGACCGGCGCGCCTATTTCAAGTCGGTCGGCTGCACTTCGAGCGATCACGGCCATCCGACCGCTCGCACCGCCGATCTCAAGGCCGAGGACGCCGCCGCGCTCTATCAGCGGGTGCGCGGCGGGGCGGCTTCGCCCGCCGACGCCGAAACGTTCCGCGCGCAGATGCTGACCGAAATGGCGAAGATGAGTCTCGCCGACGGTCTGGTGATGCAGATCCACCCGGGCTCCGTGCGCAATCACAATCCCGCGGTCGCCAAGGCGTTCGGGCGCGACAAGGGCGGCGACATTCCTTCGCCGACCGACTACGTCTTCGCGCTCAAGCCGTTGCTCGACCGCTTCGGCAACGAACGCGATCTGACCATCATCCTGTTCACGCTCGACGAGACCGCCTATTCGCGCGAACTCGCGCCGCTCGCAGGCTTCTATCCGGCGCTGAAGCTCGGTCCCGCCTGGTGGTTCTATGACGCCCCGGAAGGCATTCGCCGCTACCGCGAGCTCATCAGCGAGACCGCCGGCTTCTACAACACGGTTGGCTTCAACGACGACACGCGCGCGTTTCTGTCGATCCCGGCGCGCCACGATATGAGCCGGCGCCTCGACTGCGCCTATCTCGCGCGCCTCGTCGCCGAGCACCGCCTGGAAATGGACGAAGCGTTCGAGGTCGCTTGCGATCTCGCCTATGGTCTGGCGAAGTCGGCCTACAAGCTCTGATCCGAGGCCCAAGGGAAGGGAACTTCGATGCCCATCCAGCCCATCGGCAGTCGGCGGCTCTACGAGCAGGTGGCCGACCAAATTGGCGACCTGATCCGCGCCGGCGAATATCTCGCCGGCCAGCGCCTGCCGGCCGAACGCGATCTCGCCAAGCGGCTGGCCGTCAGCCGCCCTGTGGTGCGCGAAGCGATGATCGCGCTCGAGATCGCCGGCCTTGTCGAAGTGAGAACCGGATCGGGCGCTTTCGTGCGCGATCTGCGCGCCGAGCCGACGCCGCGCATCAACACCGGGCACTCGCCGAGCGACCTTCTCAGCGCGCGCATGCTGATCGAGGGCGAGATCGCCGCGCTCGCCGCCGCGAGCGCCACGCCGGACGACATCGCCGCGATGGCTGGCTTCATCGACCAGATGGTCGCCGACCACGACGCTGGGCGGCCGTGGAGCGCGGCCGACCTCGGCTTTCACGTCGCCATCGCCTCGGCGACCGGCAACGCCGCGCTGACCAGCGTGGTCGAGCTGCTCTGGCAAGAGCAGCACGCGCCGGTCTTTTCTATCCTCTCGCACCGGGTGCATTTGCAGGGGAACTGGCCCGCGACGCTGAGCGGACACAAGGCGATCCTGGCGGCGATCCGCAGCGGCAAACCAAAAGCGGCGTGCGAGCGCATGCGCGACCACTTGCGCCAGGTGCTGGATGTCATGACCGGCGAGGGGGATGGCGAGGCGGCCGCGTCGCGGCCGAGTTCTGCGGCTTGAGGCTCCTCGTTCCGTCATGACCGGGCTTGGCCCGGCGATGACGGAAGCAATTTCGAAGCGGCCGGTCGCCGTCAAAACCCCCGCGACAATTGACTTCCCGGCCGTGCGCGCCTATTTAGCGCACGTTTTCGTCAGGTTTCGACCTCGTCGATAAGCCGTCCGGCCCTTGAGGCTGGCGGTCACCGTCCGGCGGCGCCGCGCGCTCCCGGGCGCTATCGGCGTTTGGTCGGACCCCAAGCGAACCATCTGGAGCGAACCCATGTTCGAGAGCCTTTCGGAAAAGCTCTCCGGCATATTGGACAAGCTGACCGGCCGCGGCGCCCTCTCCGAGGAAGACGTCAACGCGGCGATGCGCGAAGTGCGCCGCGCCCTCATCGAGGCCGACGTCGCGCTCGAAGTCGTGCGCTCGTTCATCGACCGCACCCGCGCCAAGGCGGTCGGCGCGGCGGTGATCAAGTCGGTCAAGCCCGGCCAGATGGTGGTCAAGATCGTCCACGACTCGCTGGTCGAGGCGCTGGGCGGCGAGTCGCAATCGATCGACCTCAACGCGCCGGCGCCCGTCGCCGTGATGCTGATCGGTCTGCAAGGCGCCGGCAAGACCACCACCGCGGCGAAAATCGCCAAGCGCCTCACCGAACGCAACAAGGCCAAGGTGCTGATGGCCTCGCTCGACGTGAAGCGGCCGGCGGCGCAGGAACAGCTCGCCGTGCTCGGCCGTCAGGTCGGCGTCGACACGCTGCCGATCATCGCGGGACAAGACCCGGTCGCCATCGCCAAGCGCGCCGAGAGTGTCGCGCGACTGCAAGGCTACGATGTGGTGCTGCTCGACACCGCCGGGCGCACCCATATCGACGAGCCGCTGATGGCGGAGATGGCGGAAATTCGCGACGCCGCCCGCCCGCACGAGATCCTGCTGGTCGCCGACGCGCTGACCGGCCAGGACGCGGTCAATCTCGCCAAGAACTTCAACGACCGCGTCGGCCTGACCGGCATCGTGCTCACTCGCATGGACGGCGACGGACGCGGCGGCGCAGCGCTGTCGATGCGCGCCGTCGCCGGCAAGCCGATCAAGCTGATCGGCGTCGGCGAAAAAATGGACGCGCTGGAGGACTTCCATCCCCAGCGCCTGGCCGATCGCATCCTCGGCATGGGCGACATCGTCAGCCTGGTCGAGAAGGCGGCCGAGACGATCGACGCCGACAAGGCCGCCAAGATGGCCGAGCGGATGCGCAAGGGCGTGTTCGATCTCGACGACCTCTCTGATCAGCTTGCACAGATCGAGAAGTTGGGCGGCATGGGCGGCGTCATGGGGATGCTGCCGGGCGTCGCCAAGCTCAAGGACCAAATCGCCTCGGCTCACCTCGACGAAAAGATCATCAAGCGCCAGCGCGCGGCGATCTCGTCGATGACGCCAAAGGAACGGCGCAATCCCGATCTCCTCAAAGCGTCGCGCAAGAAACGCATCGCGGCGGGCGCCGGCGTCAGCGTCGAGCTGCTTAATCGTTTGCTCAAGCAGCATCGCCAGATGGCCGACATGATGAAGTCGATGGGCGGCTCGGCCGGCAAGCGCGGCATGATGGGCAAGCTCGGCCAGATGATGGGCATTGGCGGGAGCATGCCGGCGCCGAGCCCCGAGCAGATCGCCGCGATGCAGAAGTCGCTCGGTGCGGGAGCTGGCGCCCCGCCCGGCATCCCGAGCGCGCCGCCTCCCGGCGCCTTCTCGCTTCCGGCGCAATTCCCCGGCCTCGGCGCCAAGCCGCCAGGCCTCGGCGGGTTCAATCCGCTCGGGGGGAAGAAGAAATGAACTCGATCTCCCCCTCTCCCGCTTGCGGGAGAGGGTCGGGGTGAGGGGACGCAAAGAACCCTCATCCGGCCCTGCGGGCCACCTTCTCCCGCAAGCGGGAGAAGGGTTCCTCATTCGTCGAATAGAAATCCAAACTCAGCTCTGAAAGGAAGAATGCAATGTCCCTGAAAATTCGTCTCTCTCGCGGCGGCGCCAAGAAGCGGCCGTTCTATCGCATCGTTGTCGCCGACGCGCGCATGCCGCGTGACGGCCGCTTCGTCGAGCGCATCGGCACCTTCGATCCGCTCAAGCCCAAGACTGACGCGACCCGTCTGGTGCTTGACGCCGAGAAGGCCAAGGCGTGGCTCGCCAAGGGCGCGCAGCCGACCGACCGCGTGCTGCGCCTGCTCGACAGCCTCGGTCTCGCCAAGCGCGAAGCGCACAACAATCCGCAGAAGGCGCAGCCCAAGAAGAAGGCCCAGGAACGCACCGCCGCGGCGACCGCCGCCGCCGAGAAAGCCGCCGCCGCAGCGGCAGCCCCCGCGAGCTGACCGCTCGTGGCGTCATCGCCCGCGCGCCTCGTCCTGCTCGGCGTCTTCGGCGCCGCGCGGGGCGTGGGCGGCGAGTTGCGCGTCAAGTCCTTCACCGCCGATCCCAAAGCGATCGGCGCCTATGGCGCGCTGACCGACAAAAATGGCGCGCGCGCCTTCCGTTTTGAAGCGTTGCGGCCGCTCGGCGAGGATATGCTCGCCGTGCGGCTGTCTGGCGTCGCGACGCGCGAAGCGGCCGAGGCGCTGACCGGTGTCGAACTCTACGCGTGGCGCGATCAATTGCCGCCGCCCGACGCCGATGAATTCTATTACGACGATCTTGTCGGCCTGACGGCGACGACGGGCGCGGGCCTGGCGCTCGGCCGCGTCATCGCGCTGCGCAACTTCGGCGCCGGCGACCTTCTCGAGATCGCGCCGCAGGGCGGAGGCGAGACGCTGCTGCTGCCGTTCACCAAGGCGGTCGCGGTCGACATCGACTTCGCCGGCGGACGCATCGTCCTCGAGCCGCCGCGCGAAGTCGAGGGCGAGCGGGAAGGCGAGCGTTAGAACGGCGCCGCCCGCAGTACTGGAGCCGCCGGCGGCGCCGGAGTCTCAGAAATATTTGCGAACGTAAGCGGCGACGTTGGGAAAGTTGACGCTCAGCGGCGCCGAAGGATTGCCCGCGTAACTGCCGGTCGCGGTGGTCCAAGTGTAGCCCGCCTCGGCGCCGACGGTCAGGCCTGGTTGCAGCATGTCCTCGATCCCGCCCTGCAGCAGCGCGCCGCGCATCTTGACGTCGAACCACATCGGCTGATTGGGCGCCAGCAACTCCGCGTCCGACGCCTCCGAAGTCTCGAACATCGAGTAGGTCAGCGAGCTTTTCAGCGTCGTCGTCCACAGGTGCTCATAGGACACGACCGCTGAATAGCCGGTGGTGGGGTCGATCTCGCCGTCGCCGCTGGCGACATAGTCGGTCGCGAGGAACGGGATGCCGAGATAGCCGATCGCGCCGCGCGCCGCCGCGACCTGCACCAGCAGGCGCCCATAGGTTGCGCCCGCCGCCGGCCCGAACATGTCGCTCCACTTGAAGCGATATTCGCCGCCTGCGGTCGCCGCGGCGCCCCACAATGTACGCTCCGGCGAAAAGCAGCAGTCCCAGGCCGCTTGGTCGCGAATCTCGTGCAACGCCCCGCCGATGTGCAGCAGCACATTTGGTGTGCCAAAGCGCGCCTGCGCGACGATGTCGGGCCAGTCGGTTGGGCGGTAGTCTGCGAGCACGCC
The DNA here is from genome assembly GCA_963835215.1 of uncultured Alphaproteobacteria bacterium. Taxonomy (GTDB): domain Bacteria; phylum Pseudomonadota; class Alphaproteobacteria; order Rhizobiales; family Beijerinckiaceae; genus Roseiarcus. The sequence goes on from CAWIES010000002.1 coordinate 1,278,032, forward strand.
GTCGGCCATGTCGCGCCGCGAAGGGTCTTCGAGCGCGATGCTGGCCGAAGCGGAATCGTTGGAGCCGCCGATGTTGTCGGCGCGGTAGGTGTAGGAGACCGCCGGCGTGTTCACCAGCGACGAATAGCCGGGCGAGATCGAGTAGCCCCAGCGCGCGAAGCCGAACATCGAGGGCTGGATGCCGACTTCGAGGCCGCCAAGGCGAACCCAGGCTTGGTCGACCAAGCCCTGCAGGGCCGAGCCGTTGACTGAATTGTCGGAGACGTAGGCGATGTCGCCGTAGCCGTTGCTCTGGAGCTGCCCGGTGGCGCGCAGATTTATGTAGCCGATGAGCGCGCCATAGTCGGTCTGCCGCATGGCGACAAAATTGACCTGCGCATCGATGCCCGGGTAGGGATCGCTGGTCTGCGCGGCAAAGCTCTTGTTGTAATAATAGAGGATCGGCACGCCGGCGGCGAAGCTGATCGAGGGCAGGCGCTGGCCGACGAGGGCGATGTCCGAGGTCGCGAAGTCTTTCGCGCCGAAGGCCATCACGTCGTAGCCGGCCCTGCCGCAGAAGCCGGTGTCGCCGAGCTTGAAGAACGACGAGCCATAGGGGGCGCACTCCGACGCCTTGCCTTGTGCCGGGGGTGCGCCCGGCGTGTTCGTCGCAGCGGGCAAGTCCGCTGCAAGACCTGCCGCCGGCGCGAGCGTGCAGATCGCCCCCAATGCCGCCAATCGCGCCTTTGCCCCTCTCATCGCTCGCCCCGCTTCACTCGTAATGATTGCAAAAGCTCAGTGGGTCCTGCCGAAGGAGCTGATGAGCGTGTTGCCCGGCCCGGTCAGCGCGAGGATGCTCACGCCGCCGCTGTTGAACTCGGACAGGTAGCCGATGTTGGTTTGTTCGCCGGTGTAGCCGGGCGTTGCGCCGAGGATCGGGCCGAAATTGTATTGCTGCGTCACGATCGCGACGTTGATCCCGCCGAATTGATCGACGTAAGAATTGTTGTTGTGTTTCGCGCGCTGATCGACGTCCGCCGCGTTGATCGGTCCCGACTGGTCGAGGACGGCGTTGTTGTTGCCGCCGCTCTGCTGGACGGTGATTTGCGTCGAGATGGCGCCCGGAGCGATCAGCGCGTAGTTGTTGGCGTTGGTTTGCGTAATCGTCGTCGACGGGACGGATTGAGCGTTCGCCACGCCGCTCGCGCCGATAACCAATCCGGCCAGAACCAACATGCGCAGCATCGTCGAACTCCCTGTTGTCGGACGGTCGTCTCAGCGGTGGCGCGAGGTGAACCCGGCGCGCTCGCTCGTGGGCAGAAAAGGGGGAATGCTGTCGCCGCAGATGAAGGCGCGGCGTATGTCAGCCACGAGCGCGGCGAAGGCGGGATAGTCAGAAACGGTGAGATAGTCGCCGGTCGGCCGCTCGCTGAGGACGCCGCCCAGACAGAAGGGCGCGGGAGCAGGCGTCGCAGCGTTGGTCAGGCGCACGAGCGGCAGGGCGCTGTCCGTCGCCGCGGCGCAATCGTCGGCGATCAGCAGCGCGACGACTGCACAAAGGGCACCGAGAAAAGGTCGCATCCAAGTCTCCGCAAGCCGACGTCTCCGCAAGCCGACACGTCTCGGCAAACCGCTCGCCACCCGCCGCTGCGCGCAGGCTCAAGGCCCGTGCGCAGCGGAAGTTTGGTCAGACGCCACAAGGTCGGCGAAACGCAGCCCCAGCCCCCGCGGCGAAGTCTCCCAGTGATCAAGGATCCGGGGCGGTGAAGGAGAACGAACTGCCGATCGGCGCCCCGGCGAAGCCGGTGTTGATGACGACGGTCGGGGAGGAGGTCGGCGACTGGACGACGGCGTAGGCGCCTTGCGCCACCAACGCGACGTCGGCGCTGCCGTTTCTGCCGCCCTGAGCCACGAACGAGCTGTTCGAGAGCCGGACATTGACGTTGATGCCCGACGCGAGGGCCGGCGTCGCCAGAGCGGCGAAGGCGACCGCGATAAAAGCGAGTTTCTTCATTGCGTTCCTCATTTGAGACTTAGAACCGGCAGGCTGAGCCGCCGTTAGCCCAGATGCGCTAACGCATTACGGGTAGTTGTGCTTTTCGCACACGTCAAGGTTGTATAGATGAGCGTGCGTCAGAAACGCCGCCTTGCGGGGGACAACTCCGCCAGGCGCTGGAAATTGATATTGCAGATCAATACGATGGCTGCGCTGTGGCAAATCGGCGACAGTCGCCGGCTTTCGTCGCGCTATGGTTGAAATCGAGGCTTTGGCGGTTGTGGTCGATCGGCGCCGCGCGTCGCTGGCGCGGACGGCGCCGGTCGAGCGAATCACGCGGGCCGGACGATCGTCCGCCCCGGTCTCGCCGGCGCCCGCGCGGTTAAGTCTCCGGCGTGCGATGCACGTGCGCGCGCTCGTGCGGGGCGTGGCTGTGGCGGGCGCCGGTCGCAACCAGCGGAACGAGGTTAAGTCGGCCGTGGCGCACGCCCTTCTCCGCCATCAACTCCTCGGCGAATCCGGTCACCGCCGCGACGGCGCCTTCGAGGATCGTCACTTCAAAGCAGTCGTGGTGATCGAGATGGACGTGCAACGTCGAGCGCGAAAGATCGTGATGGCGATGCTGCGCATCGATCAGGCGGCTCGCCAATTGCCGCTCGTCGTGGTCGTAGACGTAGCTCAGGCACGCCACGCAGTCGCCGGCGGCAGGCGAGCCCAGTCGCTCGGCGCCCAGATGGTCGCGAATGAGATCGCGCACCGCCTCGGAGCGATTGTTGTAGCCCTTGCGCAGCATGAAGGCGTCGAATGCCGCCATCAACTGATCGTCGATCGACACCGTGAACCGTTCCATCTTGCGTGTCCTCGAGCCGCTCCAGTCAGGAGATCGCGGTCTCGATCTCGTCGTAACGCTTTAGGCGATAGACGATGACCGACACCAGCCAGGCGACGATGAAAATGCCGACGATCAGATAGCCGAGCGTGCCGAAATTGTCGTTGATCGCGCCGATCGCGCCCCAGAAGCCGCCCCCGTCGGTAAGGCCCAATTGATCGCCGATCAGATTGAGCGTCTCAAGACCGCCGACGACGACCGCCACGACCACCGACACGGCGGTGATCGTGAGGTTGTAATAGAGCTTGCGGATCGGCTTGGCGAAGGCCCAGCCGTAGGCGCCGAGCATCAGCACGCTGTCGGTTGTGTCCATCAGCGTCATTCCGGCGGTGAACAACGCCGGAAACACCAGGATCGACCAGATCGACATGCCTTGCGCGGCCTGCGTCGCGGAAATTCCCAGCAGTCCGACTTCGGTCGCGGTGTCAAAGCCGAGGCCAAACAACACGCCGAGCGGGAACATCTGCCAGCTGCGCTCGATCAGGCGGAAGAACCGGCGGAATATCCGCGCCATGAAGCCGCGACCGGCGAGCATGAGATCGAGGTCTTCCTCGACGAACTTGCCGCCGTTTTTCACCTTTTGGAAGGTTCGATAGATCGAGATCAGGATCATGACATTGGCGGCGGCGATCACAAACAGAAACAACGCCGACACCAGCGTTCCGACCACGCCGCCAATGGTGGTGAAGTCGTCAAACCTGGACTGAAGCGCCGTCGCGGTGATTGCGATCGCGATCGACAACGCAACGACGATCGTCGAATGGCCGAGCGAGAAAAACAGCCCGACCCCGACCGGGCGCTTGCCTTCCTGCATCAGCTTGCGGGTGACGTTGTCGATCGCCGCGATGTGGTCGGCGTCGAAGGCGTGGCGCAGGCCGAACGTGTAAGCGAGCGTCGCGGTTCCCAGCAGAATGGGATAGTCGTGGAACGCAGATCAGGGCCCAGGCCCAGGCGGCGATGTTGGCGCCAATCAGCAAGACGTAAACGCCGACCACTTTCCCGCGCAGATTGTCGCGCCGGTCGCTAAACAGGCTCGCTAGACCGTTGCTCATCTGTGTCCCCAAAAAAGCCCCGACGGCTGCAATTCGCTCTTGCGTTCTCGTCGCTGCGGCCATGCACGAATTTGGCCAGCTCGGCCGCGAAAGCCTCGTATGATCTTTATTGAGATTTATCATACACAGACTTGACGACAGGGCAAGGCGCCCGCCAACGGGGCCAAGTCGCTCTAGCGCAGCAGCTTGAAGGCGTGCGGCGACCAGTCGCCGTTGGCGACGCCGGGGATGCACCACAGCATGCACAGCGGCTCGATCGCGCGCGCCGCCTCGAGAGCGCCCATGTCGGCGGTCTCCCAGCCGAAGTCGTCGAGCAGCTTGGCGACGGTGCGCTTGGCCTCGGCGTCGTTGCCGCAGATGAACATCGTCGGCTTGCCGCCGGAAAAATGCGGATCGACCATCTGCGCCGCCCCGACCGAATTGAACGCCTTGACGAAATGCGCGCCGGGAACCGCCTTCTGCAGCCGCTCCATCAGCGAATCGTGGTGGTCGGTGAAGTAGGACAGCACGCCATGGACCGGCGGCCCGCCGCCGATCGGATTGGTCGCGTCGATCACCGGCTTGCCGGCAAGTTGCGCCGCGCCGATGAGCTTGAGCGCATCGAGCGCCGCCGCGCCGGGGACGGCGAGGACGACCAGCTCGCCAAACGCGGCGGTCTCGGCAAAGCCGCCTATCCGCGCGCCCGCGTGCTTTGCCCGCCAGTCCGTCAGTCTGGCGGGCTCACGGGTCGCGATCGTCACCGCGTGACCGTGTTTCAGGAATCCTGCGGCGAGGGTCTGGCCGACCACTCCCGAGCCAATGACGCCAATTCTCATCGCCCCCTCCTTGGCTGAGCGGGTCGCGGCGGCCCGCGTCAGCTTGATGTGGGGCTGTCGGTCCGCGCCGGCAAGGCGGCTGGGGTCCTCGCCGCTTGCGCCCCGTCCGCCCGGCCACTATAACCCGCCGGCGCCGCTCGCGGCGTTGTCGGAGTGTAGCGCAGCCTGGTAGCGCACCTCGTTCGGGACGAGGGGGTCGAAGGTTCGAATCCTTTCACTCCGACCATCAAAATTCGCTGGTTTTCTGGCGGAAATGCCAGAAACGGGCGCGCATCGACGAAATCAAGATTTAAAGTTCACGCCGCGCGCGTCGTCCGGCGCGCCGGCGTCGCTTGTTTCTGACTCGCTTTGACGCGGGTCTTCACCGTCCGCTGCTCGCGCGCAGCGAGCCAGTCTTTCAGAGCGGCGTTGATGCGCGTTTGCCAGCCAGGGCCCTTCGTCTGGAACGCGCTGAGAACGTCGGCATCGAGACGGATCGTGGTCGAGATCTTCGGCGCGATCGCCGGCGGCCGGCCCCGCTTGACCTTGGTGGCGGCGAATTTCGCCTGCCACTCCGGCGTCGACATGTCGGGGATGTCGTCATCGAAATCGGGCGGCGAAGAATTTTTGTTCGCGGTCATTGGCCTTCCTCAGTGAGATGATGCGACGCGCCCGCGCGCGGCGCGTCCAGGCGGCGAACACCATGCGGCCGTCGAGAAATCCGACCGTGATGTGCCGCCTCTCGCCGTAGTCGCGGCGATCGTCCAGCGTCGTGATGGTCGGACCGGCGAAAATCTCCTCCGCCCGCGCCATGTCGAGACCGCGCTCTTGAAGCGTCCGGTCCCGTTTGGCGGGATCGAATTCGATTCTCATGTAATGCTGTTACTACAATAAATTCCGAGCGTCAATTTTTGTGGTAACAATAAATGGCGTTCGTCGGCGTCGCTAGGTCGAAAATCCTCAGTTTCGCAGCGGCCCATGGCGCTTCCAGATCACGCTGTTGCTCCAGGTCAGCGTGGTCCCGTCGCGGCCGAGCCTGCCGGTTTGACGGAAGCAGCCGACGGAGGTTTGGTTGAGCAGCTTGCCTCTGAAGAGACCGCCGAATTCGTTCATGCAGTCCACCTCGCCGCCGTGCACGGCGAGGGTCGGATTGGCGTCCGTCGCGCGGCAGCCATAGGCGCAGACGTATTCCCCATCGAGCGGCGAGCCCGCCGCTGCGGCGCCGCCCAGCGATACGATCAACGCGGCGGCGAGGACGAAGCGTGACGGGCAACGCCGGGGCCCGTTCATGGCGCTTCCCTTCGCCATTTTCATCTGCGCTCGAGCGAGCGTCATGCCAGCCGCCTTTATCCGCCCCTACCGCCGAGAGTGTGAGCATAGGCGCGCTTGACCGCTTCGCGCGCTTCGGCGATCGCGCCCTGCAACGCCTCGAAACTGGGCAGCGCCGTCGCCGCGGCGATGCGGCGCTTGACGCCGCTCATCGCGCTCGCCGGATCGAACGGCCCGGCGACGGCGACGCGCATGATTTGCGTCGCATCGGAATAGAGCTTGTGAGCAGCGATCAGCGCATCGGCGTCGCCCTGCGCCAGCGCGCCGACCGCCGCCGCCACGGCGAGCGTTGCGCGGGTAGAGGCGCCAAGCAAGGCGGGAAACGCGTGCGCATGAGCGAGCGTCAGGTATTGGGCGACGAATTCGATTTCGATCAGCCCACCCGAGACGAGCTTGAGATCCCAGGGGTCGCGATCGCCCTTCTCGCGCGCGATGAGATCGCGCATCGCACGCACTTCCTTCGCCAACTTGGCGGCGTCGCGCGGTTTGGTCAGCACGGCGGCGATCGAAGCGCCGATCTCGCCTGCGAGGCGTCGGTCGCCGGCGACGACGCGGGCGCGCGTCAGCGCCATGTGCTCCCAGAACTCCGCGTCGCTCGCCTGATAGAGGCGGAAGGCGGAAAATTGCGTCGCCAGCGGGCCCTTCTGGCCTGACGGGCGCAGCCGCAGGTCGACCTCGTAGAGCCTGCCCGCCTTGGTCGGCGCGGTCAGCGCGGCGAGCAGGCGCTGCGTCAGGCGCGTGTAATAAACCGCCGGCGCGAGCGGCCGCGCGCCGGTCGATTCGCCGGCGTTGGCCGGATAGTCGTAGATCACGATCAGGTCGAGGTCGGAGGCGGCGGTCATCTCGCGCGAGCCGAACTTGCCCATCGCCAGCACGGCGACGCGCCCACCCTTCACCCGGCCATGGTCGCGCGCGAAGGCGTCGCCGACCCGCTTCAGCAGCGCTTCCAGCAACCCCTCAGCGAGCGCGCTATAGGCGCGCCCTGCTCGCTCCGGGTCGAGCGCCGCCGAGAGCAGCCGCACGCCAATAAGAAAAGACTCTTCGGCGGCGAAGTCGCGGGCGCGGTCGAGCGTCTCCTCGAAACTGCTGGCGGCGGAAAGGAATGTCTCGATCCGCGCCGCCATGCGCGCCTCATCGAGGCTCTCGTCGATCGCGGCGACGCGGCCGGGGTCGATCGCCGCGTCGAGCACGTGCGGCCGCTCTACGACGATCTGCGCCAAACGCGGCGCGCCGCCAAAGAGATCGCCGAACAATTCGCGCACCGGCGCGTTGGAGCGCAGGATCGACAGCAGCTCGACCGCGCCCGGCATGCGCGCGAGCGCCGCGTCGAAGGCGATAAGCGCCGCGTCGGGATCGCCCGAACCGGAGAAGGCGGCGAGCAGACCCGGCACGAGTTCGGTCAACACTTCACGAGCGCGCGCGCTTTGCACCGCCTGACGCCGACCGAAGTGCCAGCCGCGAATGGTCTCGGCGGCGTCCTCCGGGCGCTGGAAGCCGAGGGCGCGCAGTGTCGCCAATGTGTCGGGGTCGTCGGCGACGCCGGTGAAGACCAGGCTGCCGGCCTCGACGTCGAGCGTCGGCGCATCCTCGAACAGGCGCGCATAATGGCGCTCGACCCGCAGCAAATGCCCGGTGAGATCGGCGGCGAAGCGATCGAGCCGCGCATAGCCGCAGAACTTCGCGAAACGGGTGAGCGGCGCGGTCTCGAACGGCAGGCGATGCGTCTGTTCGTCGGCGACCATCTGCAGCCGATGCTCAAGCTCGCGCAAAAAAACGTAGGCGGCCGAGAGGTCGGCGACCGCCTCGGCGTCGACCCACTGTTCGGTCTGGAGCTGGCGCAGCATGTCGAGCGTACGCGCGCCGCGCATCGAGGGACGCCGGCCGCCGAAGATGAGTTGCTGGGTTTGGACGAAGAACTCGATCTCGCGGATGCCGCCGCGGCCGAGCTTGAGGTCGTGGCCGGCGACCGTCACCTGCTCGTGGCCGCGCACGGCGTGGATCTGTCGCTTCATCGCATGAATGTCGGCGATCGCGGCGTAGTCGAAATACTTGCGCCAGATGAAGGGCGCGAGTTCGGCGAGGAAGCGCCGGCCGAGTTCGAGCGCGCCGGCGGCCGGGCGCGCCTTGATCATCGCCGCGCGCTCCCAGTTCTGGCCGAGCGTTTCATAGTAGGCCGCGGCGCTGGCGAGCGACATGGCGACCGGCGTTGCGCCTGGATCGGGCCGCAGGCGCAGATCGACGCGGAACACGTAGCCGTCCGATGTGCGCTCTTGCAGCAGACGGGTCAGCGCCTGGACGAGGCGCACAAACAGCGGGACTGGCGCTGCGCCGGCGGGGATCGAGGGCGCCTCCGCGTCGAACAGCGCGATGAGGTCGATGTCGCTGGAATAGTTGAGCTCGCGCGCGCCGAGCTTGCCGAGCGCCAGCACGATGAGGCCGCAGCCGAACTCGATGTCGGCGGCTTCGGGATCGAGCAGAAGGCGCCCCGCGCGCGCTTCGCGCCGCAGCAGGAAGCGCAAACCCGCGCCAACCGCCGCGTCGGCGAAGCGGCTCAACGCCTCGGTGGCGTCCATGACGTCCCAGACGCCGCCGAGGTCGGCGAGCGCGACCAGCAGCGCCAATTCGTGCTTGGCCCGGCGCAGCGCACGCATCAGCGCGTCCTGATCGTCATCGCGTTGCGCACGCATGCCGCCGATCAGCGTATCGAGTGCGTCTTCGGGCGCTGACGAGAGCAGGCGCGCGAGCCGGGCCGGGTCTTCGTCGATCAACGACCAGAGAAAGGGCGAATGGTCGGCGACGCCGAGCAGCAGTTCGCGCGTCGCCTTGGGCTCGGCGAGTGGCGCGAGCGTCGCGGCTTCGGGCTCGCGCAGCAGAGCTTCGAGCCGTTTGTGAGCCGTGGCGGGCGCGGCAAGACGCGGGGCCCGGCGCAGGCGCTCGCCGAGCGGGCCCGTCACGCGGCGGCCTGTTCGGGCGCGTTCGCCGCGGCGGGCAGCGTCGCCGTCACGAGCAGGCCGGGCGCGTTGTCGTCGAGGCGGATCGCGCCCCCGTGCATGCGCATGACCGCGGCGGCGAGCGACAGGCCGAGGCCGGAGCCGGGCCGCGAGCGCGCCCCTTCCAGCCGCACGAAGCGTTCAAGCGCGCGCGCGCGGTCGTCGGCGGGGATGCCGGGGCCGCGGTCGGCGACCTCGATCGCGACCGAATCGCCCGTGCGGCGCGCTTTCACGGTGATCTCCGCTTTCTCCGCCGCCTCGCCGGCCGCCGCGCCGTATTTCACCGCGTTGTCGATCAGATTGGCGACCGCCTGGCCAATCAGCTCGCGATTGCCCATGACCGTCAAGCCGCGCTCCGCCTCGATCGTCAGCCTGGCGCCGTTTTCCTCGGCGACCGGTTCGTAGAGCTCGGCGACGCCGGCGACCGTTTCGCCGAGATCGAACGGGCCGACGCTGGCGCTCTCGGCGCCGGCTTCGGCGCGCGCAATCATCAGCAGCGCGTTGAAGACGGCGATCAACCCATCCGATTCTTCGATCGTGCGCTCCAGCGCGGCGCGATAGGCGGCCGGATCGGCGGCGTTGCGCAGCGCCTCCTCGGCGTGGTTGCGCAGCCGCGTCAGCGGCGTGCGCAGGTCGTGAGCGATGTTGTCGGAGACTTCGCGCAGGCCCGCCATCAGCTCGCCGATGCGGGCGAGCATGTCGTTGAGGCCGGCGGCGAGGCGATCGATCTCGTCGCCCGAACCCGAGACCGGCAGGCGCAGCGAGAGATCGCCGCCCATGATTGCGCGCGCCGAGCTGTTCATTGCGTCGATCCGGCGCAGCACGCGGCGCGCAACGAACAGCGCGCCGAGCGCGGCGAGGGCGGCAAAGAAGATCAGCGAGACGGCCATGGCGTGGACCATCACCGCGCCGATGCGGGCGCGGTCGCCGAGGTCGCGCCCGACCAGCAGGTGAAACCCGCCGGGCAGCGCGTAGATGCTCGCCAGCGCGCGGCGGCCGCTGGTTGTGTCTTCGGTCGTCTCGTAGGGAGTGGCGACGACGCCGACCTTGTCGAGCACGCCCGGCGGCAGTTGCGCGACATTGCCGGCAAGCGGTTCGCCGGCGCTGTCGGTCAGCAGATAAAGCGAAGAGCCGGGTTGGCGCGAGCGCGCCTCGATGATCTCGCCGAGTCGGCGCACGCCGCCAAGGTTGTATTGCTCGGATAGACCCTTGGCCTGTTCGTCGATCGTCTGACGGGTCTCGTCGTCGACCAGCTTGATAACCTGCCAGGCGACGACGCCGAGCACCAAAGCCGAGCCGATGACGCTAAGGCCGAAGATGACCAGCGTCAGCTTGAACGCGGTCGCGCGAAAGAGTTTAGCGAGCATCGTCACGAAGCACGTATCCGGCGCCGCGAACGGTGTGCAGCAAGGGCGCGTCGAAATCGCGGTCGAGCTTGGCCCGGAGGCGCGACATGTGCACGTCGATGACGTTGGTCTGCGGATCGAAATGATAGTCCCAGACGTGTTCGAGCAGCATCGTGCGGGTGACGACCTTGCCGACATTCTGCATGAGATATTCGAGCAGGCGGAACTCGCGCGGCTGCAAGGCGATCTCCTCGCCCGCCCGCGTCACCTTGCGCGACAGGCGGTCGAGGGTGAGATCGCCGACCTGAAAGGCGGTCTCCTCGGGCGCGCCTTTGGGGCGCCGGCGCGCCAACGCTTCGACGCGGGCGAGCAGCTCGGAAAAGGCGTAGGGCTTGGCGAGGTAGTCGTCGCCGCCCGCGCGCAGGCCCTTGACGCGGTCATCGACTTGGCCGAGCGCGGAGAGGATCAGCACCGGCGTCTCGCCGCCCTGGGCGCGCAGCGCGCCGATCAGCGACAGGCCGTCCATCTTGGGCAACATGCGGTCGACGATGGCGACGTCGTAGCCCCCCTCCTGGGCGAGGTCGTAGCCGCTGACGCCGTCGGCGGCGTGGTCGACCGCGTGGCCGGCCTCGCGGAACGCCTTGACGAGATAGGCCGCCGCGTCGCGGTCGTCCTCAATGATCAGAATCCGCATGGGAGACATATAGCCGTTCCCTCTCCGCGGGCAAAAAAAGGGCGGCAGGCCACTGGGGGTTGGCCTGCCGCCGACTCGCCGGCCCGTTCGAATCCGAGGGCGGGTTCGCGGGGTTCCGGCGTCAATGGCCTCGCAAGGGGCAAGCGAAGCCAGAGTTCAGTGACGAACGCCGTTTAGGACGCGGCGAGCGCCGGCAGCGCGACGAAGCGGACGGTGTCGCCCGACTTGACGCGCAGCAGCACCGACTTGCGGCCGTCCGTGCGCGCCGTCTCGAACGCCTTGGCGATTTCGGCTGGCCGGGTGACCGGCTGGCCGCTCGCCTCGATGATCACGTCGCCCGTCTGCAGGCCCCGGTCGGCGGCGACGCCGCTCGGGTCGACGTCGGACACCGTCACGCCGTCGGCGCCGTGCTCGAGGGTCAAGCCGAGCTTGGCGAACGCCGCCGGGGCTTCCGGTTTGGCGGGCGTCGTATCGAGGCTCGCCTGCTGGTCGTTCGGCATCGCGCCGAGCGTCACCGAGATCGTCTGCTCAGCGCCGCCGCGCCAGATCGTCAACTCGGCCGACTTCTTGGGGCCGAGATCGGCGATGCGGCGAGCGAGCTCGCGCGGGTCGGCGACCGACTGGCCGTTGACCGCGGTGATCACGTCGCCGATCTTCACGCCGGCCGCGGCGGCCGGAGCGTCCTTGTTTTCCTTGGCGACCAGTGCGCCCGAGGCGGTCTTCAGCCCCAAGCTGTCGGCGATGTCCGAGGTCACCTGCTGGATCTCGACGCCGATCCAGCCGCGCTGGACCGTGCCGCCGTCCTTGAGCTGGGCGACGACGTTCTGCACCACGTCGCCGGCGATCGCGAAGCCGATGCCGACACTGCCGCCCGACGGCGAGAAGATCGCCGTGTTGACGCCGACGACCTCGCCCTCGCTGTTGAAGGTCGGGCCGCCCGAGTTGCCGTGGTTCACCGGCGCATCGATCTGCAGGAAGTCGTCGTAGGGGCCCGAGCCGATGTCGCGGCCGCGCGCCGAGACGATGCCGGCGGTGACCGTGCCGCCGAGGCCGAACGGATTGCCGACCGCGATCACCCAGTCGCCGACGCGCGGCGTGTGGGCGGCGAACTTGACGAAGGGGAAAGTCCCCGCGTCCGTCACCTTCAGCAAGGCGAGGTCGGACTTGGGATCGGTGCCGATCACCTTGGCGGCGAGCGTCTTGCCTTCGGAGGTGGTCACCGTCACTTCGGTCGCGTGGTCGACGACGTGGTTGTTGGTGACGATGTAGCCGTCGGACGAGATGAAGAAGCCCGAGCCCTGCGCCATGGTCAGATGCTGATGGGGATGGCGGGGGCCCTGGCCCTCGCCCTGACCGTCGCCGTTGTCACCGGGAGCGCCGAACTGCTTGAAGAAGTGTTCGAACGGGGTGCCCGGCGGAAACTGTGGCATCCCCTGCGTGTCGGAATCGGCGTCGGCGTTTTCGGCCATCTTGACCTTGACCGAGACGACCGAGGACTTCACCCGGTCGACGACGTCGGCGAAGGAAGCCGGGCCAGCGGAGGGTTGGGTGTCGGCGGCGGCGGCGAAGGTGGAGGTCAGCACGCCGTTCTCGACGGCGATGGCGGAAAGCCCGATCACGGCGACGGCGCCCAGCAGGGCGGCGCGCAGAGTGCGGCGGGAGTTGTGCGGGGCGGGGGGGAGGGTCATGTCTGCTCCATCGAAGACTTTTCGCCGGGCCGGAAGGGCCGTCGGTTCGATGGGCAAGATGACCTGCGCCCCCTAACGCCGGGATGGCGCGAAGATGAAGGCTTGGTAATGCGCGGCGAGGGTGCCGTCAGGCGCCCTTGTCAACCCGCCGCCCGCTTTGCCCCGAGGGCGGCGATCGTGCGCCGCGGCGCCGGCGCCTCAACCGGCTCGGCAAAGTGGAACTGCCCGATCAGATGCGACAGCTTGGTCGCCTCGTCCGACAGCGAGCGGCCAGCGGCGGTGGTTTCCTCGACCATGGCCGCGTTCTGTTGCGTCACCTGGCTCATCTGCTCGATAGCCGTGTTGACTTGCTGCAGCGCGGTCGATTGCTCCTGCGAGCCGGCGGCCATCTGGTGCACAGCGGCGCTGATCTCCGACATTTGCGCCAGAATGCGCTCCAGCGAACGGCCGGTCTCGGCGACCAGCGCGACGCCGCCGTCGACCTGCGTGGTCGAAGCGGAAATGAGCCCCTTGATCTCCTTGGCCGCTTCCGCCGAACGCTGCGCCAGCGCGCGCACTTCGGAGGCCACCACCGCGAAGCCCCGGCCCGCATCGCCCGCCCGCGCGGCCTCGACGCCGGCGTTGAGCGCCAGCAGGTTGGTCTGGAAGGCGATCTCGTCGATGACGCCGATGATCTGGGTGATCTGGCGCGCCGAGTTGGCGATCGCGTTCATCGCCTCGACCGCCTGGCGCACCACCACCGCGCTCTTTTGCGCGTCCTCGTTGGCGGCCGTCGCGACGGCGCGGGCGTGATTGGCGCCGTGGGCCGACTTGAGCACCGTCTCGGTGACCTGGTCGAGCGTCGCCGAGGTCTCCTCGAGGCTCGCCGCCTGCTGCTCGGTGCGGCGCGAGAGATCGTCGGCCGCGGCGGCCACGGCCTGCGATCCGCCCTGCATGGCGCCGGCGCTCGAGGCGACCGCCTCGATCGCCGAACTGAGCTTCCCGACCGCCTCGTTGAAGTCGTCGCGGATCTGCGCGTAAGCTGGCGCAAAGCCGTCGTGGAGCCGCAAGATCAGGTCGCCTTCGGCGAGGGCCTTGAGCCCGACGCTGAGTTGGCGCACCACCTCGGCCTGCTCGCCGGTGGACTTGGCGCGTTCGGCGGCGACGCGCTCGCGTTCGTCCTCCGCGCCGCGCCGGCTGGCGGTCGCTGAGGATTCGAGTCGCAGGCGTTCGATGGCGTGATCCTTCAGCACCTGCACGGCGCGCGCCATGTCGCCGATCTCGTCTTTGCGGCCAAGACCAATCACCTCGACCGAGAGGTCGCCAGCGGCGAGCGCGTCCATGCGGCGCGACAGTTCGGCGAGCGGGCGCGCCGTCTTCACCGTCGAAATCCAGACGGTCAGCGCCCCCGCGATCAGCGCCGAAAGCAGACCGGCGACGACCAGCGCGATCAGCGCGAATTGCGATTGAGCCGCCATGTCGATGGCCGAGCGCGCGTTCTCGTTGATCATGGTGTCGCTGACGGAAACCAGGCTCGCCGACAGCTTGCGCGCCTGCGAGTCGACTTCGGCGACCTCGCGCGCGCCCTCGGCGAGCTTGTCGAGATCGTCCGGCTTCAGGTCCTTGCCGGCCGCGAGGCCGGGCGAATCCTCACCGATCGCCACCGGCTTCTTGGCCTTCTCCGCCATCTCGTTGAACGAGGTTCGGAAGTTGGCGAAGGTCGAGGCGTAGTCGGGCAGATATTGGCTCGCGGAGTCGAGCAGCGAATTGACCTTGTCGATTTCGGCGGCGAAATCGGACTGCGCGGTGCGCCCCTCGGGCGAGCTGCCGTCATAGACCAGAGCGCCGAAGGCGGAGTAGGGCGCCATCATCGTCGTGCCGGTCGCCCGGGCGACGAAGATTGCCGCTTTGTCGCGATGAGCGATGATCTCGCCGGCGCTGCGCGCCAGGCTGTCGAGCCGATAGGCGCCAAAGCCGACGATGCCGAACACCGCCAGGCTCATCACCAACAGCGGGATCAGCGCCTTCGTGCGCAGCTTGAGATTGTCGATCTTCATAGACCCCCCTCCGACCCTCCGCCCCTGGGGTTGCGCCGCCGGCAGACTGGCGAACCGGGTCCGGCGCAAACGAGCGTGGGGCGTGACGCCGCGCGTCGCGAAGCTGCGCGACGACGTTGCGTCACCGACAGTTTCCTCGAATTGGGTAAATTGCACATTAATATGGTAAATCGGCGGTTAGGCGCGGCCGACGGCGCGCCTGCGGGCCCTCTCGGCGGACCTTTTGAGGCGCATCCTCCCGCCAGCGAGGAGAGTGTCGCCTCGACGCAACAGGTCGAGAGAAATCCCACGATCACGCCTCTGTGCGTTTTGCCTGCCGCTCCGAATGCGCTATCCATTTCGCGCCCGCGCATTCGGCGCGGACATTCGCTTGGCCCCACGCGGAAAGGAGGCGCGCATGATGAAAATTTGGCGCGCGCTCTCGATCCCGGCCTCGCGCGGACCGGCGTTCGGCTTGACCTTCGGCGCCTAGCGCTCCAAGCCGCGCCGCCAGCCTCGCGTCTCGCCGCGCTTCCGCCGGCCCGCGTTCCGCAGAATTCGAAAAAAACCCCGCGCCGGCCCCGCCGGCGTCCCCTTCCCATCGCCGCGCCGCCATCCGGCGCCGTCGTTCGAGCTCGCAGGACCATGTTTGGCAAATTCGAATCGCTAATCGACGTGTTCCGCAAGCACGACGAAACGCAGCCGCCGGCGACGCTGTTCGCCTACTACTGGCGTTATTGCCGGCAGACTTGGCCGTTTCTCGTCGCGTTGATGGTGAGCGGACTGTTCACCTCGCTGCTCGAGGTGTCGATCCTGCGCTTCGTCGGCGAGATCGTCGACATCCTGCGCCAGACGTCGCCGCAACGCCTGCTCGCCGACGACGGTCGCCTGTTTCTGTTCATGGGGTTCGTCATCCTCCTGCTCAGGCCGCTGGCGCAGCTTATCCATGACCTCCTGGTGCAGCAGGCGATCGCGCCCGGTATGACCAACCTCATCCGCTGGCAGACGCACCGCTATGTGCTGCGCCAGTCGTTGACCTATTTCGCCAATGACTTCGCCGGCCGCATCGCCTCGAACATCGTGCAGTCGGCGGCCTCGCTGCGCGACTCGACGGTTCAGGTGATCGACGCGCTGTGGTTCGTGACGATCTTCTCGGCGAGCGCGCTGGCGATCCTCGCTGCGGTCGACTGGCGCCTGACTGTGCCGCTCGGCGCCTGGATCGTCGTCTATGTCGCGACGCTCGCCGCCTTCGTTCCGCGCATCCGCAAGCGCTCCGAGGTTCTGGCGCATCGGCGCGCCGTGCTCACCGGACGCATTGTCGACAGCTACACCAACATTCAGGCGGTGAAGCTGTTCGCTCATCTCGAGCGGGAGGACGATCACGCGCGCGACGCGCTCAGAGCCCACACCGACGACTTCCAACGCCAGACGCGGCTCATCACGCTGATGAACCTTTGTGTCTCGTCGAGCAATGGCGCGCTGATCGTCGCGACCGGCGCGCTGTCGATCTGGCTGTGGGCGCAGAACCTGACGACGCTCGGCCAGATCGCCATCGCCACCGGGCTCGCGATCCGCATCACCACCATGTCGGGCTGGGTGATGTGGACCTCGATCGGCATTTTCGACAACGTCGGCCAGGTGCAGGAAGGCATGCGCACGATCGCGCGGCCCCATTCGCTGGTCGACGCCGCCGGCGCCGGCGAACTGAAGGCGGACAGCGGCGAAATCCGCTTCGAGAAGGTCGGCTTCCACTACGGCCGCGAGAGCGGCGTGATCGACGACCTGTCGTTCACGATCGAGCCCGGCGAGAAAGTAGGGCTAGTCGGGCGTTCGGGGGCCGGCAAGTCGACGCTGGTCAATCTGCTGCTGCGCTTCTACGACGTCGAGAGCGGCCGCATCCTGATCGACGGGCAAGACATTGCGCGCGTAACGCAGGACAGCCTAAGGCGGCAGGTCGGCATGGTGACGCAGGACACCTCGCTCCTGCATCGCTCGATCGCCGACAACATTCTCTATGGCCGCCCCGAGGCGCCGCGCGAAGCCGTGATCGCGGCGGCCAAGCGCGCTCATGCGCACGAGTTCATCATGAGCCTCTCCGATGCGGAGGGGCGGGGCGGTTACGACACGCTGGTGGGCGAGCGCGGCGTCAAGCTGTCGGGCGGGCAGCGCCAGCGCGTCGCCATCGCGAGAGTGCTGCTGAAGAACGCGCCGATCCTGGTGCTCGACGAGGCGACCTCGGCGCTCGACTCGGAGGTCGAGGCGGCGATCCAGGAGAGCCTCTATTCGTTGATGGAGGGCAAGACGGTGATCGCCATCGCCCACCGCCTGTCGACCATCGCCGCGATGGACCGGCTGATCGTCCTTGACCGCGGCCAGATCGCCGAGACCGGCGCGCACCGCGAGCTGCTCGAGCGCAACGGGCTCTACGCCAGCCTGTGGCGGCGCCAGTCAGGCGGCTTCCTGCACGACGACGCGGCTTAAGCGTCGCGCCTTCCCTCTCCCGTATGCGGGAGAGGGGTTTGGCGTAAGGCGAGGTCAGTGCGGCTTCTGGGACTTCATGTGAGCGATGTAGCCGCGCACGTCGCCGGCCGGCTCGGAATAGGCGGCGCCAAGCTTGGCCTCGATCGCGCTCATGAACTGTTTGGCCCAGGCCGGCAGCGGATAGTCGATGACCGCGAGGAATTCGAGCGTCGCGGCGAGCCGGATGTCGGCGATCGAGGGCTCGTGGCCGCCGATGAAGGGTTTGCCGTCCATGTAGAACTTGTGGAAGACGGCAAGCGGTTCGGCGAGCGCCGTCATCGCCGCCTTTTGTGCCACGCCTTTGGTCCCCGCGTCGGCGTCGCTCGCTCCGACCTCGCCCGCGTATTGCGGGAAGGCGAGCGCAGGATAGGTGGCGCGCGCAACCAGCGGATACAGGGTGCCAATGATGTAGAACATCGCGCTGTCGACCATCGCGCGCAGCTCGGGCGTCTTGTGGTAGAAATGATGCAGATCGTGCTTGTTGCACAAATACTGCATGATCGCGCAGCTCTCCCACACCACGCCCTTGGGCAGATCGCTCGCCTCGAGCATCGGCGTCAGGTGCGCGGGGTTGCGCGCCATGAAATCGTCGCTGCGCGTCTTGCCCCAGGCGTCGTCTTCGGTGAAATCGAGCTTGGCCGCGCGCACGAAAACGCGCACGCTCATGTTGTTGACGCTCGGCTTGAGCATATGCAGCTTGATGGCGGACATGGTTTCCTCCTGTTGAGTTTCTGTTGGCGTTTCTTCAGCGGTGGTAGGGATTCTTGGGGCCGCGGTCTGACGACAGACTCTGCTGCGAGCGAGCGACGAGCGCCTCGATCGCGTCGGCGAGGTGGGCTTCGCCGATCGCGCGATCGCCGCGCCGCAACCCGCAGCTTGTGCGCCTCGAGCAGGACGTCGGCGTGGCTGTGGCCGAACGGCGGCTCGAACTTGTAGCAGGAGAGCTCGATCAGCAGGCCGAGCGGGTCCTCGAAATAGATCGCGTCGAAAATCTTGCGATCGCGCACGCCGGTATGCTTGATCCCGCGCGCATCCAGCCGTTCGACCGCCTGCATGAATACGGCGCGCGAGACGCTGAAGGCGATGTGATGGACGCAGCCGGGCTCGGTCGGCGTGCGGCGCGGATCTGGCTTGCGATCCTCGCGGGTGAAGATGGTGATCAGCCGCCCATCGCCCGGATCGAAATAGATATGGCTCTCGAGCGCATTGTCGAGATTCGGTTGCTCGAAGATGAAGGGCATGCCGAGGAGGCCCTCCCAAAAGTCGATGGAGGTCTGGCGGTCGGCGCCCACCAGCGTGATGTGGTGCAGGCCCTGGGTCTGCAGTTTTTGCATGGAACGGCCCTCCGTCATTTGCGCTCGATGAGCTTGGACTTGTAATCGCTACGCGGCAGCGCTCCGGCCGCGACAAGATTGATTTCGGTCGTCACCAGCAGCGCTTCGCGCAAGCGGACGCGGATGCGCTCGGCGAGAGCGCTCTGCGTTGGGTCGAGCGCCTCGACCGCGACCGGCAGCGGCGGCTCCTGACGCACGCCGGGCGCCTTCGGCCGGATCATCACCACGCCGGTCACTGCCGGCGCGAATTCAGCGACGATCTCGCGTAGCGCGGTTGGGAACAGATTGACGCCGCGCACGATCAGCATGTCATCGGTGCGGCCGATGCAGCGCACGCGCGGCGCGGTGCGCCCGCAGGCGCAAGCGCCGACGCCGAGCCGCACGTGATCGCGGGTGCGGAAGCGCAACAGCGGCGCCGAGCGATTGAGAAGATGCGTCAGCGCCAACTCGCCTTCGGCGCCGTCGCGCATGGGAACAATCGCGCCGCTCGCCGGATCGATCAGCTCGAAATGGACGAAGCCGCGGCCAGAAAAATGCATCCCGGCCTTGGCCTCGCATTCGCCCCACAGCGAGGGCGAAATGTCGCCGATACCCATCGCTTCGGTGACGTTGGCGCCCCAGGCCGCTTCGAGCTTGGCGCGCAGCGCCGGCTCGCCGCCGCCGGGCTCGCCCGCCACCATCAGTCGCTTGACGCTGCTCTTGGCGAGATCGATTCCGCGGCTCTCAGCCCATTCGGCGAGATGCAGCGCGTAGGACGGCGTCAACGCGACGACGCTCGGGCGCAGCCGCTCGACCGCGCCGATCAGCCGATCGGTATTGCCCGAGCCGACCGGGATGACGCAGAGGCCGATGCGGGCGAAGGCGTCGAGCGTCGCGCCGGCGACGAACGGGCCGGCGTTGTACGTCGAGACGAGACGATCGCCGCGTTGCAGGCCGGAAGCGGCGTAGCTGCGCGCCGAGGTGCGCACCCAGACTTCGAGATCGGCGGCGGTGAGCGGAATGTAGCTCGGCGTCCCGGTCGTGCCGCTGGTCGAATAGATGCGCACGACGTCGTGCGGGCGCGGCGGTCGCGTGGGCGCCGATCGGGTCGTCGGCGCTGCGCGAAGCGCGCAGTTCGTCCTTTTCGGTGAAGGGCAGCTTGGCGATGTCGGCGAGGCCGCCAGCCGCCGCAGGCGAGGCAAAGCCCGCGTCCGTCAGCTTGGCGCGATAGAAGCGCGAATGCTCGAGCAGGAAGGCGAGCTGGCGACGATAGGGCGCGTCGTCAGCGGCGGCCTGTCCCTCCCAAGGCGCGGCCTCGATCTCCGGCTCGAGCAGGCTCATGGGTCGGGCGCCTTCGCTTCGGATGCGGTGTGGCGGATCGCCGCTTCGGCCTCGGACGCCATGAAGAAACCGATCGGCGTTTCGGCTTCTTCCGCGAGATGGGCGATCAGTCCGGCGACGCGAGCGAGGATCGGCACGCCGCGCGTCAGCACCACGGCGCGTCGACGTCGCGCAGCGTCGCGGCGATCGCCATCGAGACGTTCATCGGCAGCGGCTTGCCCCAGACGCGCGGCGCGATGGCGGCGAGCCGCGTCGCGGCGTCGACTCCGCGCCCCGCGACCTTGCGTTCATACGCCAGCGCGATCATTCGCTCAGCGCGCGGGTCGACGGGCTTATGCAGCGGATGGCCGTAGCCGGCGAGCGTGCGCCCGGCAGCGCGTCGCTCGCGCGCCGTCGCCTCGGCGGCTTCGTCGGGGCGAGGCGCCGGCGTCAACGCGCGCCAGCACATCGTCGATCAGCGCCCTCGCCTCGCCCGCCGAGCCGAGGATGATTGTGCCGCAGCCGAGCACGCCGGCGGCGACCGCGCCCTGCAGCGCGGCGGGATCGGCGGCGTAGGTCATGCGCGCCGCTTGCACGCTGGGGGTCAGGCCGTGCTCGGCGAGCGCGACCAGTGCGAGATCGAGAAAAAAGCGCTGGTCGGGCGTCGGCATGCGCCCGGTCGCCAGCAAAAAGAAATAGTCAGTGAAGCTGACCGCGCCCATCAATTCGCTGGTGAGGTCGCGCCCGCGCACCGTGACGCGGTCGGCCTCGGCGCTCGCGATGGCGGTCGTCCCGGCGCCGCGCTTGCCGATCAGCATGGGCTTCCTCCTCTTCGCCGGGCTGTGGCGCCGCGGCGGTCGCGCGGGCCGCTGCGTCCGGGCCGTTGATTGTCTTGTCTCGGTCCCTTAGGATTGTAGGACAATACCAACAGCGCGCTGTCCGTCAAGGCGTGGCCGGCGGAGCGCGCTTTGCGGCGACGCGGTTTGGCGGCATGGTGCCCTGAGCGGCGGCGCGAACGGCGCGGGGGCGATCATGGACAATTCGGCGCTCGCTAGGCGACCACGCTCGCGCGGCAAGGCGAATGCGCCCGCGCATGGCGCGACGGTCGCCCATATCGTCGAGCAGTTGCGCGAGGATGTGTTCGCCCGGCGCCTCACGCCCGGCGAGCGTCTGGTCGAAAGCGACCTCACGGCGCGCTTTGCCGTCAGTCGCGGGCCGGTGCGCGAGGCGCTGCGCCGCCTTGCCGCCGAAGGGCTGATCGAGCACGCTCCCAATCGCGGCGCGGTGGTGATGCGCCTGTCGCCGCGCGACATCTGCGAGCTGTTCCAGATTCGCTTCGAGATCGAGTCGCTTGCGGCGCGCCTTGCCGCGCAATCGACCGACCGCGCGGCCCGGATGCGCTTCGTCGAGGAGATCGGCATGATCTTCGCCGACGCGCCGCGCCGCATGGGCGAATATCTCGATGAGAACGCCGGCTTCCATGCCGCGGTGCTGCGGCTCGCCGGCAATCGCCAACTCGCGGAACTGTCGGCGCGGCTGCGCTTGCCGCTGATCATGGCCCAGGTCGGCGACGCGCTTACGCCAGAGGTGATGAGCGTCTCAGTGCGCGAGCATCGCGCCATCGCCGCGGCGATCATCGATGGCGACGCCACCGCCGCCGGCAACGCCGCGCGCGCCCATCTCGAACGCGCCGCCGCCTTCGCCGTGGCGAGCCGCGAAGCCAACGCCGCCGCGCCGCCGGGGCGGGGCCGTGGGGGGTGACGGAGGCTGCCCCTTCTCCAGCGAAGCTGGGGAAGGTGTCCGGCGAAGCCCGACGGATGGGGTGTGGGCCGTCGCTGGGCTGTCGAAGAATTTGCACGAGCGCCGGAGCCAAGCCGGCGTCGAACTCGCATCTGCTGTCCACACCCCATCCGGCTGACTTCGTCGGCCACCTTCCCCGCTGCGCGGAGAAGGGCGCGCTCTACCCGATCCGCATCGCCGCCCCGCGCGCGAGGCGCGGCGCGAGCTTGCGCATGTCGGCCGCGGAAATCGCCACGCAGCCGGCTGTCGGCGTCAGACCGGGGCGCGCGATGTGGAAGAAGATCGCGCTGCCGCGCCCTTTGCTGCGTTGGCTGTAGTTGTAGTCGAGCACAAAAGTCAGATCATAGAGCGCATCCTCGCGCCACATGCGGTCGACGCCCTCGGCGACGCCTACGCGGACCGGCCGATTGTAGTTCCGGCTCGCCGGGTCTTCGCACCAGCCTTGGTCGCGCTGCATGGCGCGAAGCGGCGCGCCGCCCGCGTCAGGACGCGGCCGGTCGGGGCGATAGTAGCCCCAGAGAATGGGGAAGCGCCCGGCCGGCGTCGCGCCGTCGCCCTCGCGCTTGCGGCGCACGATTCCTGCTGGCCCGAGCGCGCAAGAAAAGCGCAGCGGCCCGGCGACGAGCCAGCCCCGCGCCCGCTGGCCGGGACGCGCCAGTACGCGCAAGGTTTTCAGGCTGGCGGGCGAACGGCGGCGCATCGCGCGAGAGTGGGGGCTCTGCGGCGGCCCAGCAAGCGCGTCCGCAGCGAATTGGCTCGAATCAGCTTGCCTTGCTAAGAGCCGAAGGTGCCTTCCCCTTCGTCTTCCTCCTCGCCGGGCGCTCCGGCCCTCGGCGTCGGCCTCTATTCGCTCGGCGTCTTCCTGTTCGCGCTCAACGACGCGCTCGGCAAATGGCTGGTCGCCGACTATGGCGTCGGGCAGTTGTTGATGCTGCGTTCGATCGGCGCCGGGCTGGTGCTGGCGCCAATGATCGCCTGGCTGCGGGTCGATCTCTTCGACTTCGCCCAGTGGCCGCTGCAGGCGCTGCGCATCCTGTGCATGGCGGCCGACACCTACGCCTTCTATTGGGCGACGCGCTCCATGCCGCTTGCCGACGTGATGACCTTTTATATGGCGGCGCCGCTGATCGTCACCGCGCTGTCGGCGCCGCTGCTGGGCGAGCGCGTCGAGCCTTTCCGCTGGATCGCGGTGGCGGTCGGCTTCGTCGGCGTCGTCATCGCGCTCAGGCCCTCGCCGCATATGTTCACTTGGGGCTCGCCGCTCGCTCTGTTCGGCGCGACGATGTTCGCGCTTGGCCAGACCACCACTCGCAAGCTGCGGCGCACGCATTGGCTGCCGCTGGTGGTCTGGCAATTCGCCGGCGCCGGCCTGATCGGCGCGGCGACGGCGCCCTTTGCCTGGGCGACGCCGAGTTCGAACTCGATCTCGCGCTGATGTTCCTCATGGGGGTCGTGGCGATGACCTGCTTCATTTTTCTCACCCGCGCTCTGGCGATGGCGCGCGCCGCGGTGCTCGCGCCGCTGCAATATGTCTCGATCCTGTGGGCGAGCCTGATGGGTTGGCTGGTCTGGCGCGACACGCCGACTTTGCCGATCGTGATCGGCAACACCATCATCATCGCCAGCGGCCTCTACGTCCTCGCGCGCGGGTCGCGTTCGCAGTCCGAGCCGGCGCCCGAGCTTGGCGCCGCGCTCGGGCCGCACGACTGAAGCGAGCGGGCGCCCTCGTCCCGTAAGCGAGCGCGGGGACGCCCGGGACGGCGGCCGCGAGCAGGGGCGGAGGGGTCTTGGCGCAAGATTGGTTTTCGAAGCTGCGCGGCGCGCCGATTGGCACGATCGCGCTGCTGGCTGTCGCAGGCGAGCTCTATTGGGAACTGCTGACGGCCAGCGCTGAGCCGTTGGGCGGCGGCGAAGCGGCCTTTTCGCAAGCCTATGGGGCCCTGCTGCTGACCCTATGGCTGTGGCTTGTTTTGGCGTTCCTGCTCGTGGTGGGCGCCGTCAAGGGTCACATGCCGCGCTGGGCGGCGCTCTCGGCGCTGCTGCTGCATCCGCTCTCCGGCGTCGCGGCCTTCGCCGCCGTAGACGCCGCTTCGCGCCACATCGCGGGCGCGCTGGCGATCGTTGCGCTACTGCCGCTGGTCCTCGCCGGCTATGCGCTTTGGGCGCGTCTGCCGCGCCTGCGCGCCTTGCTCCCCGAATTCGCCACCAGCGCCGCCGCCGGCGCCGCGATCTTGGCGCTGTCGGTCGCCGCGTTGATGATGGGGCTGTAGCGGCGAAGCGCCGAGGATCGGCGCCGCGCTCAGGCGGCGAAGCCGAGAAAACCCCACGTATAGAGCGTGACGCTGAAGGCGGCGAAGATGAGCAGCGTCGCGGCTTGCCGCAGCCAGCGCAGGCGGCTCCAGTCCGTCGGACGCCAGGGGCCGAGCGCGAGAACCGCGGCCAGCGGCGTCGCCAGCGCGGCGACGAGCAGCGCCCAGCAGGCGAGCGGATAGAGCGCGCCGGGGTAGGTGAAGATCATCGAACGCCCGTCCTTGATCCACGGCCAGATCGCCAGCGTCGTCAGGCCTCCGACCGCCAGCCAGACGAGGGCGAGGCCGTCGAGGATCAGCGCCGCTCCCTGCAAGCGCCGATCGCCGCGCACGAGCCGGCGGGCGGCATGGGCGAGGCCCCAGCAGGCGGCGAGCGCGGCCAGAACCGATATCAAACGCAGCCAGCGCCGCTGCGCGAAATAGTCGATCCGCTCGGCGGGGAAGGCGCCTTCGGAATCGAAAAAGCGCATGCGGCCGTCGCTCTCGTGGAACGCGATCAGCTCGCGCCCGCTGGTCGCGGCGAATTCGCCGGCGCCGATCGCGCGGAACCGATTGGCGCCGCCGACCAGAATGTCGCCGCTCGGCAGCGCCCTCACGTCGAACTCGTTGTCGTAGCGCAACAGCGGCGCTTCGCTGCGGAAACTCGGCCGGCGCAACGCGAGATAAGTTCCCGCGACCTTGGCCGCTTCGGCCTGCGGGTCGGCGACGCGCTTGGGCCGCTCCGGCGCCGCTCCCTTTAGCGCGTCGAGCAGGGCGGCGGGCAGCGTCGCCACCAGCGGGTCGCCGGTCGGCGTGTTGACCGCGACAAAGATCGCGACGCCTTCATCGGGATAGATCTCCATAGTCGAACGCTGGAAGACGAGCGCTCCGCCGTGCCCGAAGCCGTGGCGGCCCCTCAGGGCGGCCAAATCGAAGAACCCGTGCAGCATCGGGCCAAACTCAGGTGTGTTGGCGAGCAACGGTTCGCGCATCGCCAGCGCGGCTTGCGCCTTCAGGACGCCGGTCTGCTCCAGTCGCGAAGGATCGAGCAGCGCGCCGATGTAGGCGGCCATGTCGTTGGCGCTGGCCGACAGCGCGCCAGCGGGCGCTTCGTCGGAGATATATTCGAACGGCTGGCTCTGATAGCCGCCCGCCGAGCGGGCGAATCCGCCTGTCACTTTGCTGGCGATCGCCGCGGGCATCGGCGCGGGGAGACCGCGCGCGGTTGCGACGTCTTCGGAATAGGGCTCGCGATAGGTGGCGCTCGTCATGCCGAGGGGCTTGAGAATGTGGTCTTCCGCGTAGTCCTGCCACGGCTGGCCGCTGACGTGGGCAACGAGCGCGCCGGCCAGCGCCGCGCCGTAGTTCGAGTAGACGGCGAGGACTCCCGGCTCGCGCACCCGATGAACGCGATGGCTCGCCAAATAATCGTCGAGCGGGGCGAGGCGGGCGGGATCGTGTTCGAACAGACCCTCGAGCGCGCTGTCCTCGAAGCCGGCTGAGTGGCTCATCAGATGGCGCACCCGGATCGGCTGGCTGAACCCTTCGTCGGGGATCTGCAGCGCCTGCGGCAGGTGGTCGTTGATCGGATCCTCGAGGCTGAGCTTGCCCTGCTCGATCAGCTGCATCAGCGCAATCCAGACCAGAGTCTTGGAGATCGAACCGACGCGAAAGAGCGAGTCGGCGTCGACCCGGCGCAGCGGGTTAAATCCGGAAAAGCCGTAGCCGCGCGCCATCACGACGCCCGAGCGATCGACGACCGCGACCGTGACGCCGGCGACGTGCTGGCTGCGGATTGCTTCCTCAATGACGCCGGAGACAAAGGGCTCAATCGCGGTTCGATCGAGCGTCGCCGCTTGGCTGGCGTTGAGGCGCAGCGCCGCGCAAAACGCGAGCCCGAGGATCAAACGACAGCGCGGCATTGCGACCTGCCCGGTTCGGGGATGGAGGCGGGGATGGCGGCTTGCCGGGAAAATTTGCGTCATCGCGCGAAGGGCGGCAAGGCGGGGTCCGCTGCGTATATATCGGGGACATGATATGAATTACGTTATTTCGTGCGGCGCGCCGCCTTTGGCTTTCGCCCGCGCCGGCCCGGTTGAACGGCGCGACCGAGCGTGCGCTCGACGCGAGCGAGGAATTCCGGCCCGCCGAGCGGACGCCCGTTGGCGCCACGCGGCTCGAAGCTTTCGAGCGGCTGGTCTTCGCCCGTCGAGCGCCGCGAGAAGGTCGGCGAAACGCGGCGCCATCGCCAGGACCGGCGCAACGCTCGCCAGCGCGTCGTCGCGCCCGGCAAGATGCGCCGCGACGCTGCTGTGCGGCCAGCCCCTCGGAGTGTCGGCGAGGCCAGCGCGAATCGGGTTGAGCGCGAGATAGCGCACCGCGTTGAGGCAGTGGCGCTCGTCCATCGCGACGGAAGCGAAACGGCCCTGAAAGAGATGGCCGGTGACGCGGGCGCGGGCGTTGAAAAACGCGGTGTAGCGCCGATGCGCCTCGCCGACGGCGCGCGACAGGCCCTCAATCGTGGTGGGCGTCAGGATCAGATGAACGTGGTTGGGCATCAGGCAATAGGCCCAGCAGGCGACCGCGTTGGCCTTGCAGCGCTCGGCCAGAAGATCGCGGTAGAGCGCGTAATCGCCGGCCTCGACGAACAGCGGCTGCCGGCGATTGCCGCGCTGGGTCACGTGGTGGGGCAGGCCGGGAACGGTGATGCGGGCGAGTCGGGCCATGAGTGCAGCGTGGCATGGGGCGAGTCGTCAGGCAATTGATATCATGTCCCCGAAATGATAGGGCATCGGCAAGTTCCACGAGCGGACGCAGTTCATGACCGAAAATTTGGTGATCATCGCCGGCGGCGGCGTCGGCGGCTTAGCCACGGCGCTGACGTTCCACCAGATCGGCGTCCCCTGCGTCGTATTCGAATCCGTCAGGGAAATGCGCCCCCTCGGCGTCGGCATCAATCTGCAGCCTAACGCGGTGCGCGAGCTTTATGATCTCGGCCTCGGCGCCGAAGCGCTCGACCGGGTGGGCCTGCCGGCCAGGGAATGGGCGCTTGTCGGGCTCAACGGCGCGGAGGTCTATGCCGAGCCGCGCGGCCTGCTCGCTGGCTACAAATGGCCGCAATATGCGGTCCATCGCGGCCAGTTCCACATGATGTTGCATGACGAGGCGGTTGCGCGGCTGGGGCCCGGAGCGGTCCGCCTCGGCTGCCGGGCGAGCGGCTATCGCGTAGACGCCGACGGCGGTGTCACGGCGCTCATCGAGCACGCGGACGGGGCGCGCTCGGAGGTCCGAGGCGCGCTGCTGATCGGCGCCGACGGTATCCATTCGGCGATCAGGGCGCAGATGCACCCCGCGCAGCCACCGATCCATTGGGGCGGCGCCGTCATGTGGCGCGGCGCCGCCTGGGCCAAGCCGATCCGCACCGGCGCCTCTTTCGTCGGTCTCGGCACGCATCGCCAGCGGATGGTTTTCTATCCGATCTCCCATCCCGACCCACAGACCGGCCTCGCGCTGATCAACTGGATCGCGGAAGTGACCATGGACAATTCCGAGGGCCGGAAGGAGCGCGGCTGGTTTCGGCAGGTCGGCGCCGGCGACTTCATCCACCATTTCGACAATTGGGTGTGGGACTGGTTCGACGCGCCGACATTGATCCGGCGCACCGACAGTATGTTCGAAAACCCGATGATCGACCGCGATCCCGTCCCGACCTGGCGCGATGGGCCGGTCGCTCTGCTCGGCGACGCCGCGCACGCCATGTATCCGACCGGCTCCAATGGCGCGAGCCAGGCGATCGTCGACGCGCGGGTTCTCGGGGCGGCGATGGTCGAGCACGGGGTGACCCGCGAGGCGCTGGCCGCCTATGACGCCAAGCTGTGCGGGCCGATCTCGCAGCTGATCCTGCGCAATCGCGGCGCCGGGCCTTTCGGCCTGCTCAATCTCCTCGACGAACGCTGCGGCGGCAAGTTCGAGAACATCGACGACGTGATCCCGCGCGAAGAGCGCGCCGCGTTCATGGCCGGCTACCGGACCGCAGCGGGGTTCGCCATTGAGACGCTCAACGCCGCGCCGCCAACGATTCCAGCGGACGCGCGGGCGCGCCGCGTCAACGGTCCGCTGAGCGGTCAAGGCGTTCCCTAAGCGCATTGCCTCGAGGCGGCGCGGGCGCTGGCGCAGAGCCGCATTTGCGCCGGGTCGCCACGCTTGCGCCGCGGCGGCGTAAATTCTACGCTTTTCCCCAGCGCAGCCGATCGCAGCGCCGAGGGCCAACGCATGGTCTCAGCTTCGCTCCGGCGGTCCTTGTGGTCCGCGTCTTTGATCGCGGCCTGCCTGATCGGATCGGGCGCAGCCTTCGCCGCCACCCATGACGAGATCGTCGCCGCCTGCCGCGAACAGGCGCGCCCGGCCGTGGTCGATTGCGTGCGCGGCAGGTTCGGCACGGCGGACAAAGACACGCTGATCGCGCAGTGCCGCGAGTCGGCCGGCCGTCCGTTCGTGATGGCTTGCGTTCGGCGCGAGGAGGTCAAGGAATCGGCTGGCAAGGCCGCGCCGGCGGCGCCGACGGCGGCCGCACCGAACCCCACCGACGCCGCGCTCGTCGTCGCTCCGGTGTTCGTCGCGCCGCCCCGCACCATCGCCGACGTCACTGCGATCCTGGACAAGGAGAAGCCGGACGAGGCTTTGATCGCCAAGCGCAAGGCCGCCGCTGACGTCGCGCCGCCGGCAAAAGCCGGCGCGGCTGAGCTCGCGCAGTTCTATTACGACCGCGCGGCCGCGCGCGCCTATCTTGGCCGCACTCAGGATGCGCTCGCCGATGGGCTGCTGGCGGCGTCCGCCAGCGCGACCACCGGCGATTTTCTGCTGCGAAGCCGCCTGCTGCAGTTCGTCGGCCTCAGATACGGCGCGGAGGGCGATTTCAAACGCGCGATGGAGACCTTCGAGACGATCGCTCGCGAAGGGGAGGCGACCCAGCACCGCGGCGCTGAAATCAACGCGCTGGCCAACGAGGCGCGGCTATCGATCAAGATGGGCGACGTCAGCCAGGGCGACGCCTTCGCCCGCCGGGTCGAAGCGCTGGTCCAGGAGGCGCGCGGCAGTCCCAATCCGAAGTGGCGAGCCGCCTACGATATCTACGGCCATTCATTTGAAGCCGACGCCGATGGCATAAGGGCGCTGGTGCTCGAATCGCAGGGTCGCTACGCGGATTCGGAAGCGGCGTATCGCCGGCAGGAAGCGTTCCGCATCGCGAGCGTGAAAGACTTGCCGCGCTTCGAACGCCCCCCGCCCGCCGAGCAGCTCGAGCAGGCGGTGAACGTCGGACTGCTGTCGATCGCTCGCGTCGAGTCGCGAGAGGGCCGCCAGGCGGAAGCCGAAGCCGACGCGCGGCGCGCTTTGCTCAGTATTCTCGATGAGCAGGGCAAGTACACTTCGGCGAGCCCCGATTTTATCGCCGGGCTGGCGCTCATTCTGGTCGAGGAAGGGCGCTACGGCGACGCGGAACAGCTGATGCGCTCGGCGATCGACGTGCAGCAGACGATCGGCGTCGCGGCGGATGCGCCCGACGCGGTGCACGATCTCTCCCAGCTCGCCACTGTTCTGGTCGCACAGAACAAGATGCAGGCCGCGCAGGAGGTCTACGACCAGATCGACAAGGCGATTGCGCAATGGCCGGCGGATCGGCGCGAGCTCTATCACAACAGCGAGTCGCGCATCGTCGCGCTCTACGCCGCTTCGAAGTTCGACGAAGGCATTGCGGATGCGCAGGAACTGGTCAAGCGGCTGACGGCGCGGGTCGGCGCGGCCAATTTTGACACCGCCTCTGCCCAAGGTCTGCTTGGCATCGGCTATGCCCGCAGCGGGCGCGACGCCGACGCCATCGCTGTGTTCAAGGCGGCGATCCCCGTTCTTACGACGCAAACGCGCGAAGCCGCCGACACCGACGACCCGACGCTGACCGCCGCGCGCAGTGCGCGGGTCCGGCGCACGGTCGAATCCTATATCGGGGTGCTGGCCAAGGGCGGCGGCGCCGATGTCGCAGCCGAAACTTTCGCGCTCGCCGATCTGGTGCGCGGCCATGTCGTCGATCGCTCGCTCGCCGATTCGAGCGCGCGCCTCGCCGCCAAGGACCCGGCGCTCGGCGAACTCCTGCGTGGCGAGCAGGACCTGTCCAAACAGCTCAACGCCGAACTCGGCGTGCTCGACAACATGCTGTCGCTGCCCGCCGATCAGCGCGACGACAAGGTCGTCGCCGGCGTCAACGCCGAGATCGCCAAGTTGCGCGCGAGCGCGGCGGCCGCAAAGGTGGAGATCGATCGCCGCTTCCCCGCCTACGCCAGCCTGACCAAGCCCGGTTCGCCGCCCATCGCCGCCCTCCAGAGTGCGCTGCGGCCCGACGAGGCGATGCTGTCGTTCTACTTCGGGCGCTTCGCGAGCTTCGTCTGGGCGATCCCCAAGCAGGGGCCGATCGGCTTCGCGCCGATCCCAATGACCGCGGACGAGCTCAGCCAGAAGGTCGGGCAGTTGCGCAAGTCGCTCGAACCCGACGTCGCGCGGGTCGAGGAAATCCCCGCTTTCGACGTCGCGCTGGCGCATGATCTCTACGCGGCGCTGCTCGGGCCGGTCGAGAAATCCTGGCAGGGCGCCAAGAGCCTGATCGTCGTGACCAATGGCGCGCTGGGCGAATTGCCGCTCGGCCTGCTGCCGACTGAAGCGGTGAAGCTCGCGCCGATCGCCGGCCAGCCGTTGTTCGCCGAGTATCGCAATGTGCCCTGGCTCGCCCGCACCCACGCCGTGACGGTGGTGCCTTCGGCGACCGCTTTGGTGACGCTGCGCTCGCTGCCGCCCGGCGCCGCGCAGCGCGAAAAGCTGATCGGCTTTGGCGATCCCTATTTCTCACCCGAGGAGGCCGCCGAGGCCGACGCCGAGCAGGCGGCGCCGGCGCCAATCGTCGTCGCCTCGGCCAGCGATGCGGACGCGGGCGCTAATGTGACGCGCGGCGCACCGCTCAAACTGCGTGCGGGTCCCAACACCGAGGGCGTCGACAAGGCGGAGCTGGCGATGCTGCCGCGGCTCCCCGACACGCGCGAAGAGCTGACCGCGATGGCGCGCGCGCTCGACGTCGATCCGACGAAGGCGCTGTTTCTCGGGCGCGCCGCCAACGAAGACAATGTCGAGAACCAGGATCTCTCGCGCTACCGGATCGTCGCTTTCGCCACCCACGGTCTCGTCGCCGGCGATCTCGACGGTCTCACCCAGCCTGCGCTGGCGTTGAGCGCGCCCGAGGTCGCCGGCGTCAAGGGCGACGGGCTGCTGACGGTGGAGAAGATCCTTGCGCTCAAGCTCGACGCGGATTGGGTGGTGCTCTCCGCCTGCAACACCGGCGCGGCGTCGGGCGCCGGCGCCGAGGCGGCCTCTGGGCTCGGCAGCGCCTTCTTCTATGCCGGAACGCGCGCGCTGCTGGTCACCAATTGGTCGGTCCACACCGTCTCGGCGCGTCAGTTGACGAGCGACCTCTTCCGCCGCCAAAGCGCGGACGCGGGCCTGTCGCGCGGCGAAGCGTTGCGCCAGTCGATGATGGCGCTGCTCGATGGGCCGGGCGCCGTCGACGCGCAGGGGCGCACGATCTACACTTACGGCCATCCGTTGTTCTGGGCGCCCTTTACGCTGATCGGCGACGGCGGCGGGAGTTGAGTTTGGATTTTCGGAGAAGGCCGGCGATGAGGGGGGCGCTAAACATGACGACTTCGAGGACCACGCTCGGCGCCTTCGCCGCGGCGGCCTTCGCCGTGGCGCTCGGCGCCGCCGCCAACGCGCAGACGCTGCAACTCGTCACGCCGGAGGAAGCGGCCTTGCCGCCCGGCGCCGCGCCTTCGCTCGAGTTTCGCGGCAGCCCGAGCCGTCGGCCGAGCATTCAGGTCGTCTCGCCGCCGCAGAGCGCGGGGCTGGAGCATTCGCCGCTGGAACTGAAGCTGCGTTTTCACGCCTTCGGCGGCGCGGAGATCGATCCGGAGTCGGTCGTCGTCACCTACTTGAAAAATCCCGCCATCGACGTCACCCAGCGCCTCGCGCCCTACATCACGGCCGATGGGATCGTGATCGACCACGCCGAACTGCCCGCCGGCGATCACCAGTTCTGGGTCGAGTTGAAAGACAAGAGCGGGCGCGTGGGCACGGCCCAGTTCAACGTCCAGGTCGCCAAATAGGCCGGCCGACCGATGCCGAACATCGCCATCTCGTATCGCCGATCCGACAGCTCCGCGCTGGCGGGACGCATCTTCGATCGGCTGGGGACGCATTACGGCAAGCATTCCGTCTTCATGGACGTCGACAACATTCCCATCGGCAGCGATTTTCGCGCCCATATCGACGAGACCCTGCGCCACACCGATATTCTGCTGGCGGTGATGGGCGGCAAATGGCTCGGCGCCCGCGAGGGGATGGACGCGCGCATTCGTGAAACGAGCGACCCGGTGCGGGTCGAAATCGAGACCGCGCTCAAACGCAACATGCCGATCATTCCGGTGCTGGTCGATGGGGCCAAGATGCCGGACGCGGGCGAGATGCCTGCGGAATTTGGCAATTTCGCTTTTCTCAACGCCGCCGATGTCGCGGCGGGGCGCGACTTCAACGCCCAGATGGAGCGCCTGATCGCTGCGATCGATCGGGCGAGCGCCGCGAGCCGCGGCCAAGCGTCAGGCGTCTACCAGCGGGACAAGGCGCAGGCGCGCGTTGCGCTCGGGCGCGAAGCCGCGCAATTTATCCTCGCGCCGCTCTGTCTGTTGCTGGTCGCGCATTATCTTGTGGTGCTCGCCTTCGACCTCAACCTTCACTATCTCTGGCTCGCCTGCGTTCTCGTCCCGCTCGGTTTCGGCGCCGCCCTGTCGGCGCTGCGCTCGCGCGGCGTTACGACGGCGGCGGTTTTCGCCATCGCGCTCGGCGCCGTCGCCACCGTCGCCATGACAATCTCGGAGAGTCTGGCGACCGGCGATCCGGTCATGCCGCAGACGCGTGGCGAATGGCTCGACAACTTCCAGTTTTTCGGCGCGATCGCCCTGAGCTTCCTCGCCGGCTATTTCGCCGCCAAGGCGCTGCCGAAGCGGTGGCGCATTACGCGATGAGAGTACGACCGGGCGCTGCGCCTCACCCGCCTGTATTTGGCTTGGGCGGGAGCGGCTGGATCGGCGAGCCGGGGCCGATCTTCTGGAGATTGCCGGTGATGATCCGGTCGCCCTCGGCGAGGCCGCTGGCGATGTTCACGAGATCGCCGTCGGTCGGGCCGAGGGTGACGAGGCGCATCGCCGCGGTGTCGCCCTTGTCGACGACATAGACGTATTTGCCGAGCTGGCTCGAGCCGATCGCCACCTGCGGCGCCATCAGCGCGTCGGGGATCTCCCGGATGCGCAGGCGGATGCGCACGAACTGCCCAGGCAGCAACGAAAAATCGGGATTGGCGAGGGTCGCCCGGGCGACAATCGTGCCGGTCGACTTGTCGACGACATTGTCGAGGAACGTCAGCTTGCCCTTTTGCCGGGGCTTGTCGTCGCCCGACGCCAGCAGCTCCGCTTCGACCGTGCCGGCGGCGCGCGCATGCTCGATCTCGGCAAGTTCGCCCTCGCTCGGGTTGAACGTGACATAGATCGGGTCAAGCTGGACGAGCGTGTTGAGCGGCGCGCCAGCGACGCTGATCAGCGTGCCGATCGGCGCCTGGTTGCGCCCGAGCCGGCCGTCGAACGGCGCGCGAATTTCGGCGTAGCCGAGATTGAGCTCGCTCGTGCGCACCGCCGCCTGATCCATCGCCAGCGAAGCCTGGGCCTGACGCAGCGCGCTGTCGCGCTGCTCGAACGTATCCTTGGCGACAAAGCCGCTCTTGACCAGTTCCGAACCGCGATCGAAGTTGGCGCGCGCATAGTCGGCGGCGGCCGAGTCGCGCTGGGCCTGGGCCTTGGCTTGATCAAGCGCGGCCTGCAGATCGCGCGGGTCGATCTGGTACAGAAGATCGCCTTGCTTGACGTCGGCGCCGTCCTCGGCGACCTGCGCGTCGATATAGCCGGCGACGCGCGCCTGCAACGCGATGTTGCGGATCGATTCCATTCGCGCGGCATATTCGAGGTAAACCGGCAGCGCGCGCTTGACGACCGGCGTCACGGGCACGGGCATCGCCATGAATGCGCCCGCCGCCTTCGCGCCGGGCGTGGCGTCCTGGCGCCAAACATAGGCGCCGACGAGGGAGACGGCGCCAAGCGCAACCGCCGTCCCGAGAGCAATCTTCCAGACTCGCATACGAATTGTCCTGTTTCCTATTCCGCCGGTTCGGCGGCTTCTCCGCCGTGGGCGACGAATTGCGGCGCCTCGCCGCTAACCCGCCGCTCGCGCCACTGCTCGATCAGCGCGTAGAAGACGGGAACGAAGATCAGCGTCAGCACGGTCGCCGCCAACATGCCGCCGAACACCGTCGTGCCGATCGATTGGCGGCTCGCCGCGCCGGCGCCGTGAGCGAACATCAATGGCAGAACGCCGAGGATGAAGGCGAAGGCGGTCATCAGGATCGGGCGCAGACGCAGGCGCCCGGCCTCCATCGCGGCGTCGACGATACTCA
The DNA here is from genome assembly GCA_963835215.1 of uncultured Alphaproteobacteria bacterium. Lineage (GTDB taxonomy): Bacteria > Pseudomonadota > Alphaproteobacteria > Rhizobiales > Beijerinckiaceae > Roseiarcus. The sequence goes on from CAWIES010000002.1 coordinate 1,312,639, forward strand.
GTCCCTCTTGCCGACGCCGCTTGGCGAATTCCACGATCAGAATCGCGTTCTTTGCCGCAAGGCCGATCAGCATGACGAAGCCGATCTGCGAGTAGACGTCGATTGGCATGCCGCGCAGCCACAAGGCCGCCAAGGCGCCGAACAACGCCAGCGGCGCCGAGGAGAGCACCATGAACGGCATCGACCAGCTCTCGTACTGCGCCGCTAGGATCGCGAACACGAAAACGATCGCCAGCGCAAAGACCATCGTCGCGACCGAGCCGGCCTTCAGCTCCTGAAAGGTGACGCCGGTCCACTCGTAACCGAAATCGCGCGGCAGCGTTTCAGCCGCGGCCCGCTCCATCGCCACCACCGCCTGTCCTGAACTGTAGCCGGGCGCCGGGCCGCCATTGATCAGGGCGGAGGCATAGTTGTTGTAGTGCGGCACGGTCTCGGGACCGACGATCGGCTGGAGGCTGCCCAGCGTGCTCAGCGGCACCATGCCGCCGGTGGCGTTGCGGACATAGAGACGAGACAGATCGGACGCCGAAGCGCGCGCGTCCTTGTCGGCCTGCAACGTGACGCGGAACGTGCGTCCGAACAAATTGAAGTCGTTGACGTAGAGCGATCCGAGTTCGATCTGCAACGTGTTGAACACGTCGGGCAGGGTCAGGCCGAGGAGCTTGGCCTTCGAGCGATCGAGGTTGTAGTTGAACTGCGGCGTCGAGGTCGAGAACGACGTGAACAGTTGCTGCGGATTGAGCTCAGGCTGCTTGCGCGCCGCCGCGATCAGCGCCTGGGTCGCCTCGTTGAGCGCGACGCTGCCGCGCCCGGCGAGGTCCTCGATCTCGAACTCGAAGCCGCCGGTCGTGCCGAGGCCCTGGATCGAGGGCGGATCGAAACTCAGGACGAAGGCTTCGGGAATCCCGAGCAGCTTGTAGCGCACCGAGGCGACGATGCGCGAGGCGTTCTCGTCGGGTCCACGCTGATCCCAGGGCTTCAGGATGGCGAATTCGACGGCGGAATTCGACTGTGCGGCGTTGGTGAGAAAATTAAGCCCGCTGATGAAGCCGGCGATCTCGACGCCAGGCGTCGCCTCGAGCACGTCGCGCACCTTCTTCGACACTTCGTCGGTCCGTTGGAGCGAAGAGCCGTCCGGGCCCTGGATGACGACAAAGAAGTAGCCCTGGTCCTCGACCGGCACGAAGGTCGAGGGAATGACCCGCGACAGGGCGAAGACCACGCCGAGGCCGATGACAAACACACCAAGCAGAATCCAGCGGTGACGGATGAATTGCCGCACCGCGTTGCCGTAGCCATGCGACAGCCGCTCGAAACCGTGATTGAACCAGCGAAACGGCGCGAACGTCACGTTCGGGCGATGGCGCAGGAACAGAGCGGCGAGCGCCGGGCTCAAGGTCAGCGAGTTGAACGCGGAAATGCCGACCGAGATCGCCACCGTCAGCGCGAACTGGTTGTAGAGGCGGCCGGAGACGCCGGGGATGAAGGCGACCGGGATGAACACCGCCATCAGCACGGCGGTGGTGGCGATGATCGGACCAGTGACCTCCGACATTGCCTTGCGCGCCGCCGCCAGCGGCGCGAGCCCCGCTTCGAGTTGTCGCTCGACGTTCTCGACGACGACGATCGCGTCATCGACCACGAGCCCGATCGCCAGCACCATGCCGAGCAGGCTCAGCATGTTGAGCGAAAATCCGACCGCCTCCATGACCGCCAGCGTCGCGATCAGCGACACCGGAATGGCGATCATCGGGATGAACGTCGTGCGCCAGCTCTGCAAGAAGACGTAGACGACGAGAACGACCAGCGCGAGCGCCTCGGCGAGCGTCAGCACGACGTCGCGCATCGCCGCGGAGACGAACCGCGTCGTGTCGTAATGCATGGCGTAGGAGATGCCGGGCGGGAATCTTTTGGCGAGTTGCGCCATCTCGTCCTTGACCCCTTGCTCGAGATCGAGCGCGTTGGAGCCGGGCATCTGGAAGACGCCGAGAACGACCGTAGGGTCCTTGCCGAAATAGGCCGAAGACGAATATTGCAGCGCGCCGAGTTCGACGCGCGCGACGTCGCGAAGCCTCACGATCGCGCCGCTGGTGGGGTCGGCGCGCACCACGATGTTGGAAAACTGCTCCGGGTCGCTGAGGCGACCGGTGGCGTTGACCTGCATTTCGAACGGCGTTCCAGCCGGCGCCGGCGACTGGCCGATCTTGCCGGCGGCGACCTGGATGTTCTGTTCGCCGATCGCGTTCTGCACGTCGACGGCGGTGACGCCAAGATTGGCGAGCTTGTCCGGATCGAGCCAGACGCGCATCGAGTAGCGCCGCTCGCCGAAGATCTGCACGTCGCCGACGCCGTGCAGGCGCTTCAGCGGGTCGACGATCTGCAAATAGGCGTAGTTGGACAGCGCGACCGGATCGACCGAGCCGTCGGGCGAAGTGAGATTGACGATCAGGACGAAATTCGGATTCTGCTTTCGGATCGTCACGCCGCCTTGGTTGACAATCGCCGGCAACGACGAGGCGGCTTGCGAGACGCGGTTCTGCACGTCGACCGCCGCGATATCGAGCGGATAGCCGACGTCGAAGGTGACGGTGATGTTCGACGAACCGTCGTTCGAGCTCGACGACGACATGTAGGTCATGCCCTGCACGCCGTTGATCTGCTCTTCGAGCGGCGTCGTGACCGTGTCGGCGACCACCTGCGCGCTGGCGCCGGGATAATTGGCGCTCACGACCACCTGCGGCGGCGTGATGTCGGGAAACTGCGAAACGGGCAGCAGGAAATAACAAATCGAGCCGGCGAGCACCATCATGATGGCGATCGCCGACGCGAATGTCGGACGTTGGATGAAGAAACTTACCATTGCGCGATCACCAGCAGGGCGCGAGGCCACAGAGCGCGCTGCCGTCGATCGGCGCGCTGGGCCTCATCAAATCGAGAACGGCGGGGCGGCGGAACGGCGCAGGCTTGGCGAGCAGGAGCGTCTCGCGCCGCGCGGCCAGCTTGCGCGCCGTGTCGACGAGCAGGGATTTCAAAGCCTGCGGTTCGACGCGATCGGCGCGCATCGCCAATTGCACCAGGGAATCGGAGAGTAGATCGTCGAGCGCGGAGGCTTGCGGCCACGGCTTCATCACGGACGCCTTTCCAGTCGAGTCGTTTGCCGACCTGAGGGCGGACCTTCGCCCCTTACCCGCCGCCTCCGCGTTGACATTCGCCGCCGAGGGGTGTTACTGGTCGGTAACGCGACATAGATACCGATCGGTAACATTCCGGTCAAGAGCAATGGCGAAAGAAAAAGAGACCCTCATGGCGGAGGCTAGCGCCGAGGTCGGGGCGCTATGCGCCGCGTCCCCCCGGCCGCGCGAGCGCATCGTCGTCACCGCGCAGGACATGTTTCATCGCCACGGCATCCGCGGCGTCGGCGTCGACGCCATCGCCGAGGCGGCCGGCACCAATAAGATGACGCTCTATCGTCATTTCGGTTCGAAAGACGACTTGATCGTCGAGTGCCTCAATCGCGCCGCTGCGGCGGTCGACGAGATCTGGCGCGACATCGAAGCTACCAATCCCGGCGATCCGCCGCGACAATTGCTCGACTGGATCGCCAGGGCGGCGGTGCTGGTCAGCGCGGACGATCGCGGCTGCGATTTCGGCAATGCGGCGGTCGAGTTGACGCAAGCGGGCCATCCCGCGCTTCGCCTGATCGAGGATTTCAAAGGCCGGCAGCGTGAGCGCTTGGCTGAGCTGTGTCGCGCCGCCGGCGCGGCTCAGTCGGAGCTGCTGGCTGATGCCCTGATTCTGTTGGTCGAAGGCGCGCGCGTCAGTCGCCGCAACGTCGGCGCCGCAGGGCCGAGCGCGAATTTCGTGCGAAGCTGCGAAACGGTCGTCAAGTCGTTCGGCGCCGGCGCTCGTCCCGGGCCGGCGCATAATGCGCACCCGAAGGCGACGCCGAGCGCAAGCCACAGTTCGCGCTGAAGCGCAAATTCGACATCCGCTGGCGCTTCGCGCGCCTTGGGCGCGGCCCCCCTCAGTCGTTGGCGCCCGGCGCGCCGCGGGTCGAACTCGAACAGGAACCAGGTCCGTCGCTCCGTCTCGTCGATCCAGACTTCGAGCAGGCTGGTGGTCGCGACATCGCCGTGGCCCTCGCAGGTGTTGTGGACCTGGCGCATGATCGCGGTGAGGGTCTGGTTGTCTTCGCGCAGCTCGGCGAGCATGTCCTGCGGGCTGACGTAGGCGGCGTCGTTATCGGGGATGCGCTGGCGGCGGGCGATATCGCCGATCGAATGCAAGGTTAAGCCGCCGATCTTGCGCGCCCGTTCGGCGATCGGGTCGGTCATGGCGAAAATCTGATCGCTGTGCTCGTCGAGCAGCAAATGATAGTCGCGGAAATGCTGGCCGCTCATGTGCCAGTGGAAGTTCTTGGTCTTCAGATAGAGCGCGAAGACATCCGCCAGCAATCCCCCTAGCGCGGCGGAAATGTCGCGCGTCGCCTCCGCCTTCAGGTCGGTCGGCGTGCCGAGGCGCTCGCGCGTGTGGGTTTCTTTCGCCGATGTCGTCTTCGCCATCCGGGCCTCCCGTGAATTGAGCCGATCGCCCATCCTAGCCGACCGCGCCCAGCAGGTCCAAACCGGCGCTACCGACGGCCATTCCTGTCAGCCTTTGGGTTCGCGCTTGCGTGTCGCGGCGCCTTTGGCGGCGGCCTCCTGGCGGTGGCGCTGCGGATGAGCGCCGAGCTCCCGCCATGACGTCTCCGACAGATGGACCTCATAGTGTTTCGCGGCCTTCTCGATGTTGGCGAAGGCCAAAGCGCGATCAGCATCCGAAACGCCCTCAACCTGATCGAAGCGCGCGACGGCGTTGCGAACGTGCGCCGCGTCGGTCATCGGCTCCTTACGCTGCTTGGGAAAAGCAAAGACGGACGTCGGCAAGTCGCTTCGGTCAGCAGACCGGCCGTGACTCTCGCGAGGCTTCCAGGTCGTTCGCATAGGGCTCCCCTGCGTCACCGTCATCGCGGATAAACCCCGGCAAAGCGGGATTGTTCCACGGCGCCAGTCGATCATTCTCCGTTTTAAGCTCGGCCGCGACCCCAATCTGCGCAACCGCCTCGCCGCCGGGTGAGACATCGTCAAGCCCGAGGCAAGCTCCAAGCGTTACCGATTGGGCAATTCCGACCCTTTCGGGTGGCCCGATGCAATACGACGGCGCGATCGATGCGGCTGTAGGGCGCGCGCGCGGATTGGCGATGTCGGGCGATGACGAGGCGGCCAAGCAGGCCTATCTCGACGCGCTGCGACTTGATCCAACCTGTTTCGACGCGCTGAACGATCTCGGCGCGTTGACCTACGCCAGCGGCCACCGCTCCGCGGCGCGGACCGTCTATCGCCAGGCGGTGCGGCATCATCCCGCCAACCCGATCGGGCGCGTCAATCTCGCCAATGTGCTGATCGAGGACGGCGACCATGCCGCCGCGCAGGCGCAGTGCGAGGCGGCGCTCGCGCTCGACCCTGATTTCCCTCAGGCCCATCAGGGTTTGGCGCGGATCTTCGGCGATCTTGGCGACGCGCGCGCCGAGCAGCACCGACAGCGGGGCTTCAACGGGCACGCGGTCGATCGCAAGCGCTATCGCGGCCTCGCGCCGGGCGTGCCGACGCTGGTGCTGGCGACGACGCGCCTCGGCAATATGCCGACGCGACAATGGATCGACGACCGCCTGTTCGCAGTCACGGTCATTTACGTCGAATTCTGGAACGCCTCCGAGCCTTTGCCGCCGCACGCGCTGATCGTCAACGCGATCGGCGACGCCGATCTCAGCGGCGAGGCGCTGACGCGCGCCGAGGCGTTGCTCGCCCGCAGCGCGGCGCCGATGATCAATCTGCCCGCGCGCGTGCGCACGACCGGCCGCGCCGACAATGCGCGGCGCCTGGCGGCGATTCCCGGCGTTGTAACGCCCGAGATCGCGATGGTCTCGCGCGCCGCGCTTCTAGCGGCCGATCATCTCGACTTTCCGCTGCTTTTGCGCGCGCCTGGATTCCACACCGGCCGGCACTTCGTGCTGGTCGAAAACCGCGAAGGCCTGGCGGGCGCAGTGGAAGCGCTGCCGGGCGACGAACTCCTGGCGATCCAGTATCTGGATGCGCGCGGGCCGGACGGCATGGCGCGAAAATACCGCGTCATGTGCATCGACGGACAGCTCTTCCCGCTGCACTTGGCGATCTCGACCGACTGGATGGTGCATTATTTCTCCGCCGCGATGGCGAGCCACGCCGCTCATCGCGCCGAGGAGCGCCGCTTCCTCGAGGATATGCCGACGGCGCTCGGCGAACGCGCGATGACGGCGCTGGCGGCAATCTTCGCCGAGATCGGGCTGGACTACGTCGGCATCGACTTCGCGCTGGCGCCCGACGGCTCGATCCTGTTGTTCGAGGCCAATGCGACGATGGTGGTCATCGCCCCGCCGCCCGAGCCAATGTGGGATTACCGCCGCCGCGCCGTCAGCGACGTGCTGGAGGCCGCCCAGCGAATGGCCGCCGCACGAGCCGGGATTGGCGACAGCCGGAAACACTGAGGCGCACTCGCCATTTGCCTGAGCCGTGAGGGCGGCGCCCTTCCCCGGCGAAGCCGGAGAAGGGGCGCACCGCCTGACCTGTTCAGATTTTCCAGCAAATCCTTCCCGCCCCCGACCTTCCCTCCGCCGCCCTTTGCCCCCATATTCCGGCCATGCCGAAATCCACCAAGTTAGGGGCCAAATCGGGACCCAAACCAACGCGCGCCAAGGCGTCGCGGCCGGACGTCCATCCGCTCGACGACCATCTCGCCGCACTGCTCAATCCGGCGCTGGTCGATAGGCCGCAAGGCTCGTCGCAAGCCTTCGGCGAAAGTCCGCAGGCGCGCTTTGCGCCGGTCGCCGATTCGCATCCGCGTGGGCTCACCGGAGCGACCGCCTCGGCCGAGTCGCTCAAAAGCCTGCTCGAACTCGGCGACCCCAACATCCGTGACCGGCCGCCGTGGACCCCGCACCGGCCGGAGCGGCCGGACAAGTCGGAGGGCGGGCGCAAGTTCAGGATCGTTTCCGAATTCGAGGCCAAGGGCGACCAGCCGCACGCGATCGCCGAACTGGTCAAGAGCGTCGAGGGCCAAGAGCGCGATCAGGTGCTGCTCGGCGTCACCGGTTCGGGCAAGACCTTCACCATGGCCAAGGTGATCGAGGCGACGCAGCGACCGGCGCTGATCCTGGCGCCCAACAAGACGCTGGCGGCGCAGCTCTACGGCGAGTTCAAGAGCTTCTTCCCCGACAACGCGGTCGAGTATTTCGTCTCCTACTACGACTATTACCAGCCCGAAGCCTATGTGCCGCGCTCCGACACCTATATCGAGAAGGAGTCCTCGATCAACGAGCAGATCGACCGTATGCGCCACGCCGCGACGCGGGCGCTGATGGAACGCGACGACGCGATCATCGTCGCCTCGGTCTCGTGCATCTACGGCATCGGCTCGGTCGAGACCTACACCGCGATGACCTTCTCGCTTAGCGTCGGCGAGAAAGTCGACCAGCGCGGCGTGATCGCGGATCTGGTCGCGTTGCAATACCGGCGCTCGCTCGGCGATTTCTCGCGCGGCCTGTTCCGCGTGCGCGGCGACACGATCGAGCTGTTCCCCGCCCACTACGAAGACCGCGCCTGGCGCATCGGCTTCTTCGGCGACGAGATCGAGCAGATCGTTGAGTTCGATCCGCTGACCGGCCAAAAGTCGCAGGAGCTCGAATTCATCAAGATCTACGCCAACAGCCACTACGTGACGCCGCGCCCGACGCTGCTGCAATCGATCGACTCGATTCGGAGCGAACTCAAGACGCGCCTCGACCAGCTCAACGCGCAGGGGCGCCTGCTGGAGGCGCAGCGGCTCGAGCAGCGCACGATGTTCGATCTCGAAATGCTGCAGGCGACCGGCTCCTGCGCCGGCATCGAGAATTATTCGCGCTATCTCACCGGCCGCCGCCCCGGCGAACCGCCACCGACGTTGTTTGAATATCTACCCGACAACGCGCTGATTTTCGCCGACGAGAGCCATGTCACGATCCCGCAGATCGGCGCGATGTACAAAGGCGATTACCGCCGCAAGGCGACGCTGGCCGAATACGGCTTCCGCCTGCCCTCGTGCATGGACAATCGGCCGCTGCGCTTCGAAGAATGGGACGCGATGCGGCCGCAAAGCGTCTATGTCTCGGCGACGCCGGGTAAGTGGGAGATGGAGCGCACCGGCGGCGTGTTCGTCGAGCAAGTGATCCGGCCGACCGGCCTGATCGATCCGCCGGTCGAGGTGCGCTCGGCGCGCACGCAGGTCGACGACCTCTTGAGCGAGGTCAAGCGCGTCGCGCTCGCCGGCTATCGCACGCTGGTGACGACGCTGACCAAGCGCATGGCCGAGGACCTGACCGAATATCTGCACGAGAACGGCGTGCGCGTGCGCTACATGCATTCCGACATCGAGACGCTGGAGCGGATCGAGATTATTCGCGATCTGCGCCTGGGCGCCTTCGACGTGCTGGTCGGCATCAACTTGCTGCGCGAAGGCCTCGACATTCCCGAATGCGCGCTGGTCGCCATCCTCGACGCCGACAAGGAGGGCTTCCTGCGCTCCGAGACCTCGCTGGTGCAGACGATTGGCCGCGCCGCGCGCAACGTCGACGGCAAAGTCATCCTCTACGCCGACACGGTGACCGGCTCGATGCAACGCGCGATGGAGGAGACCACGCGGCGCCGCGACAAGCAGCGCGAGTACAATGAAGCCCACGGCATCACGCCCGAGACGATCAAGCGCGGCATCCAGGATATCCTCGGCTCGGTCTACGAGGCCGACCACGTCACCGTCGATGTCGGCCACGCCGGCGCCGCGCAGATCGGCCACAATTTGCAAGCGACCATCGCCGATCTCGACAAGCGGATGAAGACGGCGGCCGGCGATCTCGAATTTGAGGAAGCGGCGCGCCTGCGCGACGAAATCAAGCGCCTGCAAGCGGTCGAACTCGCCATCGGCGACGACCCGATGGCGCGGCAGTCGGCGGTCGAGGCCGCGGGCGGGGCTTACACGGGCGAGCGGCAGTTCGGGCGGGCGGCGAACATGCCGGCAAGCCGGCCGCACAAGCCGGGGGACGCGGACATGGGGCCACACAATTGGGGTGGCGGGGAAGCGCGGCCGAAGGGTGGGGGCAGGCGGGGAAGGTAAGCGCGGACGCCGTCGTCGCGAGCGCAGCGAAGCGATCCACCTCGGGGGGACGCGACGCGGCAAGATGGATTGCTTCGCTGCGCTCGCGATGACGGCGCGCGGGCCGCAGGGCGGTCCATAATCGCATTCCTTAATCCCATTTACATTTTCGCAAGCTCTTGGCCGGATGGTGGGCGGGCATGTGCCGCGGCCGGTCCCTCGGCGGGCCGCGCGCGCGAAAGGCGCTAGATCCGTGACGCAACAGTCCCAAACCGAGGTCGCCTCCGACTCTTTGCAAGAATGGATTGGCATCGGCGTGCTGGTGTCGGCCTCGGTCGGCGCCACGCTGGCGGGGATCGCAGCGAGCGGGTTGCGCTTCGCCAACGCCGGACCGTTCTTCGAGATTTTCGGGTTGCTGTTCCTGGTCGCGGCGGCGCTCAACGCCTACCAATATGTCCGTATGCCCGAGAACAAGCGCATGATCTTTTTCATGAACATGTTCCTCGTCTATCTCGTCGTGGCGATCAGCGGCGCGGTGCTGCAAAACTGCATGGCGCTGTTCAAGGCCGTCGAGATCTCGGCCATTCTGGAAAACGCCGACCACGCCATCGGCTTTCACTGGCGCGCCTTCAGCATGGGCGTGCACAGCGTGCCCTATCTCTCCGAAGGCATCGGATTTTGCTACAGGAACTGGATACGCGAGACTTTCGTGGTGCTGCTGGCGCTGACCGCCACGAGGAAGTTCGACGATCTCTTCGCTTTCACCGCGTCCTACATCATCGCTGGCGTGATAACGCTGGGCGTCTCGGGCGTGTTGGACGCCAAGTCGCGCGAGGCGGTCGCCGCCTATGCGAATCCGGTCGGAATGCATTTGCCCAGCGGCGTCAGCCCGCTCTACATCGAAAAGCTCGAGCACATGCGTCACGGGCTCGACAATGTGATGCACTTCGACCAGATGATCGGCCTCGTCGCGTTCCCTTCGCTGCACGCCGGCATGGCGATCTTGCTAGCGGTCGCGATGCGCAACGTGAGATGGCTTTGGCTGCCGTTCCTCGCCTTCAACGTTGTGGTGGTGGTGGGCACCATCACCGAGGGCGGGCATAATTTGATGGACGTGCTCGCCGGCCTCGCCTTCGCCGTGCTTGCTGTGGCGCTCGCACAGGCCTTTCGCAACTCGAGCGTCGCGGCGCGGATCGCCGCGATGATCGCGCGCCCCACCGCCCGGCCGATCGGATCGGCGCAGGCCTAGCGCCGCGCTCATCGCAGCGCGCGGCGTCAGGAAATCAGAGGTCCGCCAGTCCTCCCTCTTTCGTCATGGCCGGGTCAAGCGCGACCACGATGGCCTTGGGGGCGGGGCGTCAACCCGGGCCATGGCCGCATCGTGCAAGCGCAGATCGGCGCCGCGGCCTCCCGCCGCGCCCACCCCCTTGGCGGAAAGCGCCTCCGAGCTCACGGTCGCCGGTCGCCTTCGTCACTCCGGCGGCGACGGCGCGGGTGGCGGCAATGGCGCGCCGCCCAGATCGCAAGTCGTTTTTTGGCTCGCGCAGGCGCCGTCCGCCCATCCTCTCACCGCGCCCAGCGGCGCGTCGGTTTTCATCAGCGGCTTGTCGTTCGGCGACAGCTTGATTTCGACCTGCACCCAATCGCCGGAGCAGGCGAGAATGCGGCGCGCCAGCGTATCTTGCGGATTGGCGAGGAGAGCAACATTCCCGGAGTCTTCGCTCGGCGCTCGCTTGAGCGGAGGGCGCGCCGGCTGCATCGTCAGCAAATTTGCCGCTACCCAGCCGCGGCCTCGGTAGGGCGCGAATTTCGGCTGGGATTTACCGCCGAGATCTTCGGTGTAGCCACGCTCGATCAGAAACCACCCCTTCCTATAGCCGATGACCAGCGCCCCCGAAAAAAACCGGTCCGCAGGGCCGAACTTGATCGGCGGGGGCAGGCGGCCGAGGATGCGCGCGTTCGCGTCCGGCTCGGCGCGCACGTTCAGTCCCGCCGGATCCGGGTCGCCGCTGAACGCGCCGAAGTTGCATTCGACGGTTCCCGCGGGCAACGGCGACCAAGGGTAATTGAACTGCCGCAGCTTGCAGTCCTCGTTGTCCGCTTGGTCTGGGCATGATCGGTCGGTCCAGCCGACGACGCGCCCGTCGGGCGACGCAGGATCGCCGGACAAGCTCTTCAGCCCGGGCCGCGAAATCTCGACCTCGAGCCACTGGCCCGAACAGTCGAGGATTCGCCTGACGGTGACGTCGGGAGGACCATAGGCGTCGGCGCCATCGTCGCCATAGCCGTTGAGAGAGACGATGTCGGGCGCGGCGTTGTCGGGGGCCGCCTTGAGCGTCTCGCGATAAAGCTTCGTGGTGACGGATCGTCCGTCCACCCATCCCTTGCGGAGCGCGAGGGGGTCCCAGCCTTCGATCAGCAACCAGCCGTCTTTGGCGCCGCGGACTCTGAACGCCGGCGGCATGGAGTCAGAGAGCGCATTGGCCGAGGCGCTCGGCGCATCGCGGACGGCGACAAGTCCCTGCTCGCCGGGATCGCGGCTTTCCGCCTCGAAATCGCAAGCGGTCATGTTCTCCGCCGGAGACTCGGGCGTCGTCGTTTGCGCGGCCGCCGGTCCGCCCGACAGCGCGGCGACAAACGCGATGGCGAGTATGGTGTGACCACACGGCCGCTTGAGCGTCGGACTCATCGGGTCTTGACACGACCTCCCCTCGCCGCATCGGGGTTAGGGCGGCGACGGCGACAGTATACGCATCGCAGCCTTTCGCTGCGCCCGAAAAACTTGGCCCCTCCACTCGGCTCCGCTCCCCGGCCACGATGGCGTCGGGCCGTCGCGGGAACTGACGCCACACGCCCGCAACCGGCCGCCACGCGTTCACGGGGCCGCGGCGGCCGCAAATATCCGAGCGAAGCCTTCGATGAGCTGTTCGTCCGACCACGCCAGCGGATCGTTCAGGCTTTCGACCATGCCCTTCATCGTCAGCACCCCGATTGCCGAGAGGTAGGCGAGAAACGCCATCAGGCGGGGCTCGACTTGCGCGCGACCGGGACGTCGTTTGCGATCCGCGGCCAGCCGTATTGCGGCGCCGCCGACGCATTGTTCGTTGAGCGGGCGCACGCGCACGAACTGCTGCGCGTCCCAGTGCACGGCGCCGGGCGCGGCAACCTGAGCGAACAGGAACGCGAGGCGGAAATCGTCGAGGCGCGGCGCGAAGCTCTTCACCGTCGCGGCGATGACGGCGCCGAGCGCGTCGCCGCCGTCGCTGGTCGCCTCGACCGCGCGACTGACGGCGCCCGCCTGGGCTTCGATCGCGCCAAACACCAGTTCGAACAGCAGCGCGTCCTTCGAGGGGTAGTAGTAGTAGAGCCCGGTCTTCGACATGCCGGCTTCTTTGGCGACGGCTTCGAGCGTCGTTGCGGCGACGCCATTTCGCAATAGGACGCGCCGCGCGGCCTCGAGGATCTCCTCGCGCGATCGCTCGCGCCGGCGCTCGCGTCGCGCCACTCGTGAAACGACCTTGGCGCTCGCAGCGGGCTTCGAACTGGGCTTTCGGGCCATGACAATCCGTGGGGGCGGGCAGTTGGCGGTTTTTACCGAAGGGTGGATAATTTGTCCAGCGTTTGACTTTTTCGACCGATGGTCTAAAAAAGGATATAGCGTTCGAAAATAGCGCCGCCGCCGCCGATCCGAACTGAGAGGGGAGTCGCCATGGACACGCTGAGCCTGCAAAATCCGCTATTCGCCACCTATGTCATCGCCGCCTCGATCATGGTGCTCAAGGTGGTGAGCATGTCCTGGCTCACCGTCGTTCGCATGATGCAATCCAACGGCGGCTTTCGCTCGCCCGAGGACATCAGGAAAACGCCGCTCAACCCCGCGCCCAATCCCGCACAGCTCGAGCCCAACGAGCGCGTCGAGCGCATCCGGCGCATCCAGCTCAACGATCTCGAGAACGTGCCGTTCTTTTTCGTCGCCGCCTTCCTCTATGTTCTCACCGGGCCGCCGCTGCTGCTCGCGCAGGCGTTGCTCTACGGCTACGTGGTGTCGCGCCTCCTGCACTTTGCCGCCTATTTCACCGCGCAGACCCACGACATGCGGGCCGCACTGTGGACTGTGGGATCGCTCATCCTCGTGTTCATGACCGGTCGGGCGCTGCTCGCGGCGCTCGGCTATTGAGAGAAGGACGACGAAGGCGGCCATCCACGCTTGCCGGTGTCGCGCCCTATGCCGCTGGATTCCCGCTTTCGCGAGAATGACGGGCAGGGAATTTCGAGGCGCGCAAAAGCGACACGCCGGCGTTGAGCAGGGGAGAACGTCCCAGTGCGAGGGACCGGTGAGCGAACGACTCGAGCGCGACTATCGCGCCGAGTAGCCGCCGTCGACCATCAGCATTTGACCGGTCACGAAGGAACTGCCGGGACCGATCAGGAAGACGATCGGCTCGGCGATTTCTTCGGGCGCCGCGATGCGCCCGAGCGGATGAGCGGCCCTGATCTCGGCCGCGCCGCGCGCCGGGTCGGGGAGTGCGTCGAGGTAGCGTTGAAGAAATGGCGTGTCGATCGAACCCGGCCCGACCGCATTCACCCTTATGCCGTGCGCCGCGTAATCGATCGCCATCTGGCGCACCAGTTGCAGCAAGGCGCCCTTGCTCGCGCAATAGGCCGCTTGCGAGGGCAGCCCGACCACGCCGGAGATCGAGCCGGTGGCGACGATCGATCCGCTGCGGCGCGCCATCATCCCGGGGAGCGCGCGCCGCGCCATCAGGAAAAAAGATTTTACGTTGGCGTCGAGCACGCTGTCCCATTCTTCTTCGCTCGTTTCGTGGGCGGATTTCGAGACGATCTGGCCGGCGTTGCTGACCAGGCTGTCGACGCCTCCGAACTCGTCCTCGGCGCGGCGATAAATGGCCTCGACGTCCGCCGCCTTGGTCACGTCGCCCGAAATCGTCGTCAGCTGACCCACGGCCGCCGAGGGGAACATCGTCGCCGAAATCGCGAGATCGGTCGCGCAAACCCGCGCCCCTTCGCGGATGAGCGCCGCGACCGTCGCGCGGCCGACGCCGCCGGCAGCGCCAGTCACGACAATCCGCTGACCCGAAAGCGAGTTCGCCATCCTTGTCCTCCCATCGACCCCGAACGCCGCGACGGGCTTTCCGTCGCCGCCCTACGATACACGCTTGCCCGCGCCCAGCGAGTCCTGCGCCCTACTGCGAAATCCTCTCCAGCGCGACGTTGCTGGTCCGTGGGCCGAAGAACCCGATCGTCGCCATCACCACGATCATCGCGGCGGCGATGAAGACGAATACGCCGGACGCCCCGAAGTCGTGCAGCAGGAACGAGATGATGAACGAGGAAAAAATCACCGACAGCCGGCTCCACGAATAGACGAAGCCTGCGGCTCTGGCGCGGATGCCGGTTGGGAACAGTTCCTGCTGATAGGCGTGGAAGCTGTAGGACATGATGTTGGCGGCGAGCTGCAGGCCGACGCCCATCGCAATGATGACAGCGGCCTCGCGCGTCGCGCCGAAGATCAGCCCGAAGACGAGGATGGCGCCGGCGGCGGCGACGATGACGAACTTGCGCTCGACGCGGTCGCCGACAAAGAAGCCGATCAGCGGTCCGACCGGCGCGGCGAGCGCGATCACCGTCGTGAACGCGAGGCTCCTGGTGATCTCGACGCCCTGGCTGACCAGCAGCGTCGGCACCCAGTTCTGGAAGCCGTAGAAGCCGACGGTCTGAAAAATATTAAAGACGCTCATCATGATCACGCGCCCGCGGGTCGTCGGCGCCCAAAGGTCCATGAAGCTTGCAGCGGACGAGATCGGCTCCTCGGGACCGGGCGCGGGCAATGGCGAGCCGTAGTCGCGCTGCACCCGGTCTTCGATCGTGCGGAGCACCCGGTCGGCCTCCTCGAGCCGCCCCTGGCGCGCGAGCCAGCGCGGGCTCTCAGGCAGGCTGCGGCGCAGAAACGCGATCAGCGCCGCGGCGGCGACGCCGATCAGCACCACCCAGCGCCAGCCGGCGATCCCCAGCGGCGCCGTCGGCACGAGAGTATAGGCGAGGAAAGAGGCGACTGGCACGCAGGTGAAACCGACCGTCTGCGAACAGGCGAAGGCCTTGCCGCGCAAATGCTTGGGCGCCATCTCGCTGAGGTAGGCGCCGATCGTCACCATCTCGACGCCGAGCCCGATCCCCGAGATCAGTCGCCACACGTCGAGGCCGAATGCGTCGTTCTGCAGCGCGACCATGAGATTGGCGAGCGTGTACCAAATCAGCGAGCCAACGAAGATCCTTCGCCGGCCGAAGCGGTCGGCGAGGAAGCCGCAGACAAACGTGCCGATGAACAGCCCGGTGAACAGCGCGGCGATAAAGCCGGCGACGCCGTTGAGGCCAAGGAAGTTCGAGCTCGCCGGCGCAAGCACCCCGCTTTGCACCAGCGTCGGCGCGATATAGGCGGTGAACAGCAGGTCGTAGAGTTCGAAGAACATGCCGGCGCTGAGCAGCAGGATCGCCGCCCAGACGGTTTTGGTCGGCGGCAGCCGGTCGATGCGCGCCGAGATCTCGCCAGCGCTCGGCGTCGTCGTCGGGTCCGCCATGGTCTTCGCCCCCCTCTCGCGGTCGTCGCGCCGCTTCGTTCCCTTGCGATTAGTCGCGCGAACGGCGCCGTGTCAAACGCGCCGCTCGGGCTCGGCGAGCGCTGCAGCGCCGCAATTGACGATGAAAAAACCCGGTCGGGGACAAAGATTCGCGCCAATCTTTGACGAGCGTCGCGTGCGTGAGACGAGCGAACCGATTGAGGCGACGATGCAGACGTTCGATTTGGTGGTGACGCATTCGAGCCTCGGCCCTGTCAGGACCGGCAACGTGTGGCGTGGGTCGGGGCAGCGCAAGCTGCTGGTGATGGCGTCGCTTGCCGCGCTCGCCGCTGGCGGGGTCGCCTGGATCGAGCGTCCGCCTACGCTCTCCGCGACCTCCGAGCGCCCGAAACTCGACGCGCGAATCTCGATTGCTCCAGAGCGGCCGCCGAGCGACGACGACGTGCGGTTGGCGGCGTTCCAGCAGTCGGTGGCGCGCTCTTTCGTTGACGCGGCCCCCGCCGTCGTCGACGACGCCAACGCGCATCCGGCGGCCGCCGGCGCGAAGCCGACGCATCCGCGAAATCGCGCCGTCGTAATCTTAGCGAAACGAGACGATCCGGCGGCGACGCCGGTTCCGCCGCCGCGCCCCTCAGCGCCCGTGGCGATGGCGCCCATGGTGATCGAGGCCGACCTGCCGGCGGTGGCTCCGCCCATCGTGCAACAGAGTTTTGCCGACGCCTCCCTGCAGGCGATGGGGGAGGTCGGGCGCCGCATCGCGCTGGCGCCCGTCCGGGCGCGCGATTTTGCCGCGACGACGGTCGAGCGCATGAGGGGGACGCTCTCCGACGCCTGGGCCAACATCGGCTTGTGACCGAGCGCCGGCGGACGCCGCCGACAGGTCTAGCGCCCGATGACATAACCGTCTTGGAGGCAAATCGAATCGACCATGGCGGGGATGTTGTCGCCCGCCGTGGCGCCAATCGATGCAATATCGACCTTTGACAATGTCCCGCGGCGATCGAACGTGAGACGCGCCAAGAAGTCGCGGAAATTGGCGTTTGCGTCGTGGATGTCATATTCGCCGACGGCGTAGTCGCCGCTCACCAGACCGCAGTAATCCGTCATTTGGTTGTGCGAGCGGACGACGAGCGGCAGCCATTTGAAGTCTCGGTGGGGCGAGTCTCCCAGTTTGTGCATGACGGCTGCGGAAATCGCGTCCTTTTCCGCGTCGGTCAATTGACGCCTGGGAGCGGCGAGCAATTCGCGCGTCGGCTCCCGCGGCGAAAGCAGAACCGAAAGACTCGGTCCGCAGCCAACGAGCGCCAAGGACAAGGTCGGGACAAGCGCAAATTTCCACACGAGTTAAGAACGCGCGGCGGCAAGCGCTGGTTCCCGTCGCCTCAAGCCTCCGGCGCTTTGCCCTGCAACTGCACTTGATGGGCCTGGATGATCGCCGGCACCAGTCCGGGGAAGCGCTTGTTGATCTCCTCGCATCGCGAAACGTTGCGCATCTCGACGCCGTGGCGCTCCGAGAAGATCAGACCCGCCTCGCGCAGCGCCTTGAAATGCTGGGACAGCGTCGATCTCGGGATCGCCTTGTCGCTGACGTTGAGGAAATTTGAGCAGGTGCGCGGCGAGTTCGAGGCCACGATATCGCTAAAGATAGCCACCCGCACCGGGTCCGACAGCGCGTGCAGCACCGCCGCGAGCGGCACGTCCTCGATTTGTGGGTGAAACAGCGGGCTCATGACGCACGAGATATAGCGCCTCTTGATTCCCGTTCAATAGTTCATAAATGCCGAACTATAGAACTAGCGAGCGCCTGGCGGGGTGTCCCACGCCACCAGGCGTTGTCGCCAAGGGGAATGAAAACAATGAGCAAGCTTGCAGGTAAAGTCGCCGTCGTGACCGGCGCGTCCAAGGGCATCGGCGCTGGCGTCGCGAAGGCGCTTGCCGCCGAAGGGGCGTCGGTCGTGGTCAACTACGCGTCGAGCAAGGCCGGCGCGGATAAGGTCGTCAGCGACATCGCGGCGGCCGGCGGCAAGGCGTTCGCCGTCCACGGCGACGTCTCCAAGCCTGCCGACGCCAAGGGCGTCATCGACGCCGCGATCAAGAATTTTGGCCGCCTCGACATCGTCGTCAACAATTCGGGCGTCTATGAATTCGCACCGCTCGAGGGGACGACCGAGGCGCTGTTCCACAAGACCTTCAGCGTCAATGTGCTCGGCCTGCTCAACGTATCGCAGGCGGCGGTGGCGCATCTCGGCGAAGGCGCCAGCATTATCAATATCGGCTCCGCCGTCACCAGCCTGTTCCCGCCGAATTCCGCAGTCTACACCGGCTCGAAGGGCGCGGTCGATGCGATCACCGGCGTGCTCGCCAACGAGCTTGGCGCGCGCAAGATCCGCGTCAACGCGGTCAACCCGGGCATTGTCGAGACCGAGGGCTCGCGCGCCGCCGGCTTCATCGGCTCGGACTTCGAGAAGGGCGCCGTCGCCCAGACGCCGCTCGGCCGCACCGGCCAGCCCAACGACATCGCCAAGGTCGCTGTCTTCCTCGCCTCAGACGATTCGGCCTGGGTGACGGGCGAGCATTTCGCCGTCAGCGGCGGCCTGCGCTGAGCGAGGCTCCGGCGCGACTCTCGCGCGAGTGAAGACGCGAGAGGGACGCCATTTGCGCGATCGTAACGCCCGGCCTGACGCCGGGCGTCCACGGCGCGACGAGACCGCCAACATCGACTTCCCCGCCGCCGGCATGTAAGCATCCCTTACATGAGTTGGAGCAAGGACGGGCCCGGCGAGCGCGACGAACCGCGCGGCTATCATCACGGCAATCTGCGCGAGGCGCTGATCCGCGCGGCGCTGGAACTGATCGCCAAGAAGGGCGCGGCTGGCTTCACCTTCGCCGAGGCGGCGCGCTTCGCCGGCGTCAGCCCGGCGGCGCCCTATCGGCATTTCCGCGACCGCGACGAGCTGATGGCGAGCGTGGCGCTGCGCGGCTTCGAGCAGTTCGAGGCGGCGCTGGCGCGGGCGTGGGACGACGGGCCGCCCCGATTCCTTCGTCGCGCTGGACCGGCTCGGCAAGGCCTATCTCGAATTCGCCCGCGCCCAGCCCGCCTATTACTCCGCGATGTTCGAATCCGGCATCCCTCTCGGCGCCAACCTGCCGCTGCGCGAAGCGGGCGAGCGCGCGTTCGCCGTCTTGCGCGGCGCCGCAGACACGATCTGCGCCGCGATGCCGGCTGCCGGCCGGCCGCCGGCTTTGATGGTCGCGCTCCATATCTGGGGCATGGCGCATGGCGTCGCCTCGCTGTTTGGACGCGGCGACGGCGCGCAGCGGGCGCAGCCGATTTCGCCGCACGAGCTGCTGGAGGCGCAGGTGCTGATTTATCTGCGCGGGCTCGGCCTCACGGCGCCGCGCGGGTAAGGCCGCTCGGGGCCGCTCGCGATTGCCCTTGACAATGGCGGCGCCGCCGATGTAAATGTTCATTACATTCACTTCAGGGGACGCGTCATGCCAGTCGTTCTGATGATTTTGGGCTTCATGTGGTGGTGGCCGGTGGGTTTGCTCATCCTCGGCTTCCTGATCGCCCGCCACAAATACGGTTACTGGAGAAACCCGATGTTCGCAGGGAATGGACCGATGTGCGGAATGGATCACGGCACGGACCGCTGGGACCGCAAGATGGCCCGCATGCAGGAAAAAATGGAACGCGTGCGCGGCAGAATGGATCGCTTCGCGAACCGCGGCGATTGGTTCGGTCAGTCCACAAGCGGCAACCGCGCCTTCGACGATTACCGCTCCGAGACGCTGAAGCGGCTCGAAGACGAGCAGCGCGGGTTCAAGGAATTCCTTGAGCGGCTGCGCTTCGCCAAGGACCGGGAAGAGTTCGAGAAGTTCATGGCCGAGCGCCGCGAGCATCCCTCCGAGCCCGGGTCACAAAACGAGCCGCCGCCGGCGGAACCGCGCAACTGAGTTTTTGTTGCGCTAACCGCCCCAAGTGACCCGAGCGGGCCGCCCATTCCCCCAATGGGCGGCCCGTAGTTTATGGCGCGCTCGTCGTCAAAGCCCGATCACGGTTGCAACCAGCGCCGCCAGGATCAGCAGGCCGACGAGGGCGGCGGCGACTTTGACCTGATGCGGCGCCGCCTTGCCGCCGAACAGAAACGCCGCCCCCGCGCCGAGCAGGACAGCGCAGACCGGTCCGGTGATAAACACGACGCCCATACCGACGCCGCCTTCGCGGTCGGCCGGCTCGGCATATGCCGCGTACGTGAACCAGGACGCCTCGATCGCGAAATAAAAGCCGATCGTCGCGAGAACGAACACCAGGGCGGCTCTCACCGGCGATTCCTCCTTGGCCACGGGCGCGAAGGCCCGCGCCACTGGGGCGGGTTACGGGACACAATAAGCAGTTCCGCATCCAATTCGCGTTTAGAATGAGACGCTCGCGAGCGCGATCCCCTTCGACCGCGAGGGCCCGCCAGGACCCCTACAGCGCCCTTCCCTACCGTCGGCCGCAACGGCAGGCGGGGCCCGGCCTAGCCTCGCCCGTCCGTCCGGCCTCACCCGTTTGGGGGATTTCCTGTGCGATGTCTTATGCTAAAGTGAACCTTGGCGACTCGTGCTGGCGCGGCTGTGGAGCCGTGCGCGGTTCGGGCGTCTGGCTGCAAGCGGGGTCGCGTGGGTCGCGTTTGAGGTTAATCAAACGTAAATAACTCGCCCGCACACTCGCCGCATTTGAGGGGCAAGCTTAGACTAGGCATGACGGCGATCAATCCGGACCTCGACGATCTCTACTATGAGCGCGGGCATGACCCGTGGGACACGCTGTTGCCGATGTTGCTCGGCGGCGTGGCGTTGGCGATTGTCGGCGGGTTCGGACTCTGGTTCTTGTCCAACGCCCCAGCGCCGCCTTCGGTTCCCCAAGTCGCGACGCCAAAAGTCGCCACGCAAAATGCTGGCGCCGCGCGCTCTCTAGCCGCCGTGCCGGCGCGGCCCCGCGCCAATCTGTTCGGCGCCCTCCCGGATTTTCCCCAGCCGCTGGAGCCGCCGCTGCGGCGCACGCTCGCCGATCTCGATCCCAAGACCTACGGCGGTCTCGGCGATCTTGTGCCCAATCCCGATTCAGCCCCCGCCGCGCCGGCGCAGGCGAGCATCGCGACGACAACGCCGCCTCCGCTCGACCCGCCGCTGCCGCCCAAGCGCGATGTCGCCAGCATCGACGAAGACGACGCGCCGCTGCCGCCGGTTCGCCCGTCCGCGTTCGCCGCACTCGAGGCGCCCGCCGCCGCCGACGATGGCGCGGACAAGACGCTCGGCGCCAGCCGCTCGCTCGCCTACGCTCCCGATACGACGAACATCGATACGCCGGCCGCGCCGGCGAAGACGTCGATCTTCTCGCTGTTTGGCGGCCGGCCCCAGCGCCCGCCCGGTTACGACGACACCACGGCCGTCTATGACATCAGCGCCAAGCTTCTTTTCATGCCCGACGGGACGACGATCGAAGCGCATTCGGGTCTAGGCGACTCGATGGACGACATCACCCAGGTCGGCGCGCACGCGAAGGGCCCGACGCCGCCCGATCTCTACGACCTGCAGGCGCGCGAGTCGCTGTTCCACGGTATTGCGGCGATCCGACTCGTTCCGGTCGGCGGCGACGCCGCGGTCTACGGCCGCGAAGGCCTGCTCGCTCATCCCTTCATGATGGGGGACAATGGCGATTCGAACGGCTGCGTGTCGATCAAGGACTACAACGCGTTCCTCAAGGCCTATCAGGACGGCAAGATCAAGCGGCTGGCGGTGATCGCCAAGGCGAATTCTTGATCGGTTGACGCCCTGCGGCTTCGTCCTTCTCCGCGCAGCGGGGAAGGCGCCTCGCGAAGCGAGGCGGATGGGGTGTGCGAAAGCCAGTTCGAAAGCAGACAGGTCTGCGCCGCCAGACGTCTGAACCTGCAACGGCGCGACAAACGTCCCGCACCCCATCCGACCGACTTCGTCGGCCGCCTTCCCCGGAGAAGGGGCGGGGCGACCTTCAATGCGCCGTTAGCACTTCGCCGCGCTTCTCGGGGCTGAAGCGGATGATGATGATCAACGCGACGGCGACGCAGCCGGCGACCAGCGCCAGCGCGAA
Source organism: uncultured Alphaproteobacteria bacterium (assembly GCA_963835215.1). Taxonomy (GTDB): domain Bacteria; phylum Pseudomonadota; class Alphaproteobacteria; order Rhizobiales; family Beijerinckiaceae; genus Roseiarcus. The sequence continues at coordinate 1,334,548 of CAWIES010000002.1, forward strand.
GCTGTAATCGCCGCCGTTCGCCTCGGCGATCTTGGCCTGGAACGTGCCGTTGTAGGAGGCGAGGAAATTGCCGGCCTGATAGATGAAGGCCGGCAGCGTCGCGCGCACCGCGCTGGGCGACAATTCATTGAGATGCGCCGGCACGACGCCCCAGGCGCCTTGCACCGCAATCTGCATGACGAACGCGCCGATCGCCAGCCAAAACGGCGTCGTCGAATAGGCCCACAGCGGCAGCGCCGGCAGCGCGATCAGTGCGGCCACGGTTATCGCATTGACCCGGCCGATTCTCTCCGAAAGTAGTGCCGAAAATAAGGCCGCCGACAATCGCGCCGAGAGCGGCGACAATGCTGATCCAACTCACCGTCGCTCGTGATCGAATTTGATGCTGCGTCGTGCAGAAAGGTCGGGTAGAGGTCCTGCGTGCCGTGGCTGAACAGGTTGAACGCCATCATCAGCACGACAGCGTAGATGACCAACTGCCAATTGGCGTTGATCGACGTCCAGAGGCCGGGACGCACGAGGCTCCGCGCGGCGACGAAGGCGGGCGATTCGGGCACCGCGCGCGGATGAACAGCACGAGCAGAGCCGGCAGCACGCTGAGCAGGAACAGTCGCGCGCCAGCCGAACGTATAGTCGCCGAAGGTGCGTCCGTAGAGCAGGCCGAAGGCGCAGCGGCGCAGCAGGAAGCCGGTCGGGTAGCCGCATTGCAGCAGGCCGGAGACGAAGCCGCGCGCCTGCGGCGGGATCGACTCCATCGCCAGCGACGAGCCGAGCCCCCATTCGCCGCCCATCGCGACGCCGAACAGCGCGCGCAGGATAAGGAAGACAGCGAGATTGGGCGAGAAGGCGGCGGCCGCGCCGATCACCGAATAGCAGACGATGTCGAGCATCAGCGCCGGCTTGCGGCCCCATTTGTCGCCGATCCGGCCGAAGATGAAAGCGCCGACGAAGCGCATCGCCAGCGTCAGGAACAAGCGCGTAGGCGACGTGCGGGCACACCGACGCCGAATTCCTTGGCGATGTCCTTGAGCATGAAGGTCAGCAGGAAGAAGTCGAAGGCGTCGAGCGTCCAGCCGAGATAGGCGGCGAGCACCGTCTTCTTTTGCGCACTCGTCAAATTCATCGGCGTATCCCCCGTGAGCCCGGCGCGTCTCGTCGCCTTGGTGTCATAAATGCATTGGAGCACGAATCGGGGCGCACTCGTCAATCCCCGCCGAAATCGCCAAACGAGCTTGCGGAGGTGACAGCGGCGGCGCGAGGCCTTATGAGCGCCTGTCGCTGGAGGACGCGGACCGGATGATCATCGCTATCGACGGACCGGCGGCGTCAGGCAAGGGCACGCTCGCGCGCCGTCTCGCCGCGCACTACGCCCTGCCGCATCTCGACACCGGGCTGCTCTATCGCGCCGTCGCCGCCAGACTGATCGGCGCCGACCGCGATCTGCACGACGTCGAGGCGGCGACCGCCGCGGCGCGCGGCATCGGCCTGATCGAATTCGAAGAGGACACGCTGCGTGGGCGCGAGATGGGCGAGGCGGCCTCGATTGTCGCGGCGATGCCGACGGTGCGCGCCGCGCTGATTGAGGCGCAGCGCCGCTTCGCGCGTCGTCCAGGGGGCGCTGTGCTCGACGGGCGCGACATCGGCACCGTGATCTGCCCCGAGGCGGAGGTGAAGATCTTCGTCACCGCCAGCCCCGAGACGCGGGCGCAGCGCCGCGCACTCGAACTCGCGGCGCGCGGCGAGAAGGCCGACTACCCGGCGATCCTCGCCGACATCGCCAAACGCGACGCGCGCGATTCGCAGCGCGCCGACGCGCCCTTACGCGCGGCGCCCGACGCCGCCCGCCTCGACACCACCGCAATGAGCGTCGAGGCGGTCTTCGCCGAAAGCCTGCGCATCGTCGAAGCGCGGCGGCGCTGAGAGCGAGCGCCGCCGGCGACGCGTTCGCGCCTTCGCGTCTGACTCACACCGCGTCGGCGCTTGGCGACATGCGCTCGCGCGTCGCCCTGAGCAGGGTGATCGCGTCGTCGATCTCGCGTCGCTGACGCTCGAGATGGTCGATCTGATCGACGATCTGCGCGGGGCGCAGCCGCGCTTCGAACTGCGGCTTGGCCACGCTCTCCTTCGCCGCGCCTTCGCTTGCCGCGCCATCCTCGAGGCCGATCAGGTCGGCGATCTCGGTCAGCGTAAAGCCGAGCTGCTTGCCCTTGACGATCATCTCGAGCCGCTCGCGTTCGAGGCCGCTATAGTAGCGAGCGTTGCCGAGCCGGCGCGGCTTGAGCAGGCGGCGATCCTCGTAGAAGCGCAGCGTGCGCAGCGTCATGCCGTAGGCGCGCGCCATTTCACCGATCGTCATCTCGCGGCCGGCGACCGGGCCGCCCGCGTTGTCGTTCACATTACGCACCGAATCGACAGCTTTCCCCAATGCCGACGTCGCGGTCATGGCCGATCCTTTCCCATAGCGTCGCCGGTTGACGAGCCCCCGCCGTCCGGTTTCGACGCAACCCTAGGGATAGACGTGACGCTCGCGTTTAGCAACCTATGGTTGTTACAATTCGTCTATGCAACCGACGCAGCGCTCTCGGCGCCATCAGGCGCCCCATTTCGGGCCGATCTTAACCATTTGTTCACCACGTCAGGCGAAAAGTCGAAGCGTTGCGCCGCATTGAGCCGGTGGCGCGACAATTTCCCGAGGGGCGGCCACGGGCGGGACAATGGACAGCGCGACGGCCTGGAAGGTCAGGGGCGTGGGGCGCGAGACGCGCGTTTTCGCAGAGGAGGCGGCCCGCCGAGCGGGTCTCAGTCTCGGCGATTGGCTTGATGAAGTGATCGCCGAACGCGCCGCCGAGCGCGGGGTCGATCCAGCCGATCTCAGGCGCGACGACCGCCTCGACGCGATTGGCGAGCGAATCACCCGCTTGGCGCGGCGCGACGATCGCCTCGATGACGAGCCTCGGCCCCGGCCGCGGCTCGAGCCGCGCTGGTCGCGTGAGTCGGCGCCATACGCCGAGCCGCGCTACCCCGATCCCCGACGAAACGACGATCTTCTTGAGGCGACGATTGCCCGCCTCGAAGACCGGGCGGAGCGCGCCGAGGCGCTACAAGCGGCGGCCGAACGACTGTCGCTGGTCGAGCAGCGCGTCGAGCGCACGCTCGAACCCAGAGCCCGCAATCTCGATGCGCGGCTAGACGCTTTGGCGCGGCGCGTCGAATCCGAACCGCAGCGTCGGCGCGAGCCGCCGCGGCAAGTTGAACGGCAAATCGAGCGGCAATTCGAACGACCCGTCGAGCGGCCCCCAGAACGGCCGCGTTTCGATCCGCAAGAGGCGGCAGCCCAGATCGCTCGCCGTCGCAGCGAGCTCGATCAACGCGCCGCGCCGCGGCCAGCGGTCCAAGAGACGCCGGCGTCGGCGCCGATCTCGCGCGTCGCGGCGCCGGGCGGCGTCGAGATGTTGCGCGAAGAGATTCTCGCGCTGAGCGCCCGGCTCGGACAGATGCGCCAAGAGCAGCCCGAGCAGGCCGCTCCGGCGCCGACCGAGGTCAAGGCGCTGCGCTCGGAGCTGGCGGCGATGTCGCGCAGTCTTGCCGACCTCGCGCCGCGCAACGCGGTCGTTGCGCTCGAAGGCGCGATGCGCGACCTTGGCGAGCGTATTGCGGGGTTACGCGACAGTGGCGCGCGCGACGCGCTTGCCGCCCTCATCGTCGAAGTGCGCGACGCTTTGCGCGCCCATGATCCGCAAGCCGCGGTCGCCGGGTTGGAGCGCGAAATCCGCGCCATCGACACGAAGGTCGATGCGATCGCGCAAGGGGTCATCGATCCCGCCGTCTTCCAGCGCATCCGCATCCAGACCGAAGAGGTGCGCAACCTGCTCGCCGCTGCGGCGGCGCGCCCGGTGCCGGTCGATCGGCTCGAAAAGCAGATGGGGGAACTTGCCGACCGCGTCGACCGGCTCGCCGGCAGCGCGGCGCCGCAGGCCGAATCGGCGCGTCTGGGCGCCTCGCTCGCCGACGCGCGGGCGCAGATCGAACGCTCGACGCCCACCACGGCGCTCGCCGCCATCGAGCGGCGGCTGGAGGATCTCGCCAAGCGCATGGATCAGGCGCTGCAACGTCCGCCGACGCCGGCGCCGATCGACCCGCGCGCCTTCGACGATCTGGCGCGCCGCATCGACGGCGTTCGCGCTTCGGTCGAACGTCAAACCGACCCCGGCAAGCTCGAACAGGCGCTGCGCGCGATCGGCGATCGGCCGATCGAAATCGACACCGCGCCAATCGAAGCGATGATGCGCGAGTTCGGCGCGAAGATGACGGCGCCGGCGGCGCCTGACATGCGGCCGTTCGAAGGCCTGCTGCGCGAGATCAACTTTAAGCTCGATGGCGGCGCGGCAAGTGCGCCAACTGGAGAATTGGCGGCGACGATCCGCGAGCTCGGCCAACGCATCGACCAGCGCGTCGGGCCGCCGCTCGACACCCGTCCGCTGGAGGAGGCGCTGCGCGCCTTGCACGACCGGCTCGAGACCGGCGCGCCGGCGCGCTTTGACGTGAAGTTCATGGAAGAGGCCGCCGACCTGCTCGCCGAGCGCCTGGAGCGCCGCAGCCGGCGCCCGCGTCGACGCCGACACGCTGGCGGGCCAGATCGCCGAAATCCATGATCGCCTCGACGCCTTGCAGACCGGCGGCTCGGTCAATGGCGCGCTGGAGCAGCGCGTCGAAGACCTGATCGCGGAGCTCGATGCGACGCGTCACGCGCTGCAGACGCCCGCCGCGCCCGCCCAAGATCATTTTGCCGACGGGCTCGCCGAACTGCGCGCCGATCAGGACGAAGCCGACAAGCGCACCCAGAGTCGGCTCGGCAACGTGCAGGACATTCTCGAGCGACTGGTCGGCCGGCTCGGCCGCCTTGAGGACGAGATCGCCCGCGTCGACGACGCGCATGTCGCCGAGCCGCGCGCCGCCTCTGCGCTCGCCTCTGCGCCGCTGGCGCCGCCGCTCAGTCTTCCCGCCGAGCCGTTCCGCGCCGCCGTCGGGGCGGCATTGCGCGATGTTCCCGAGCGCAGTCCCTCGCCCGCGACGCGCGCGATCGACGGCGCCGACTTCCTGCTCGAGCCCGGCGCGACGCGCGGGCGGCCGCGCATCGCCGAATCGGTCGACGCCGCGCAGCCGAAAAGCGCGATCAACGCCCACATCGCCGCCGCGCGCCGCGCCGCCCAGGCGGCGATGGGAGAGAGCGCCGTCTCGGCCCCAGCGCATGCGCTCGACCAAGGGCAGAGCAGCCTCGCCGCGTTCGGCGGGCAGGCGGTCGCCTTCGTCGCCCAGCGTCGCCGCCCGCTGCTGCTCGCGGCGGCGGTGATCGCCGCGGTTGCGATGCTGGCGGTGATCGAATTGCGCGGCGGGCGCCTGCCGCTGTTGCAGAAATCCGAGCTCGACGCGCCGGCGGCGAAAATCGCCGCGATGGCGACGCCGATTCCGACGTCCGCGCTCGCTCCCGCGCTCACGCTTGGCGCCGCCAATCTCGACACCTCGCCGACTGGCGCCATCACGGCCCCCAAGGCGCCGCCCGCCGAATTGCTGGCGGCGATCCCCGTCGGCCTGTCGCAACCGCTGCACGACAGCGCCGCGACGGGCGACGTCGGCGCCGAGTTTGAGCTCGCGCTGCGCCTGCTGGACGGGCGCGGCGTCGCGCGCGATCCGCACGCCGCCGCGCAATGGTTCGAGCAGGCGGCGAACCGCGGTCTGCCGATCGCCGAGTACCGCCTCGCCGCGCTCTATGAAAAGGGCATCGGCGTGACGCGCGATCTGCCTGCGGCGATGTCGCTCTACGTCAAGGCGGCGACCGCCGGCAATGCGCGCGCGATGCATAATCTCGCCGTCATGCACGCCGAAGGCTCAATCGGCGGCAAGCCGGACTATACGACGGCGGCGGAATGGTTCCGCAAAGCCGGCGGCTTGGGCATCCGCGACAGCCAGTTCAACCTCGGCATCCTCTACGCGCGCGGCCTCGGCGTTCCGCAGGACATCGGCCAGGCGTGGCTGTGGTTCTCGCTGGCGGCGCAACAGGGCGACGCCGATGCGGGCCACAAGCGCGACGATGTCGCCGCCAAGATGGACCCGGCGGCGCTCGCCGCGGCGACGGCGGCGCTCGCCGCCTTCAAGCCCGCGACGCCACTCGCCGCCGCCAACGACGCGCCGACCCCGCCCGGCGGCTGGGACGGCAAGTCAGCGCCGCAAGCGAGCGCCCCCGTCGCGCCCGCCGCCAAGCCCGCAACGGCGCTCTGACAGACGCCCCTTCCCGCTGTCCGGAGAAGGGGCGCGGCGACTTGCAAGTCAGGGAGCGCGCATTCCCGGAGCCCGTCGCCGGCCGACCAATGGCGTCTCGCGGGCCGCTATAAATAAAATGACGTTTATAAATAGTGACAGCATAAATCCGAATTTAAGACCAGAATTCGCCACCAGAAGCGCCAGTCTAAAATCGATTTTATGAAGTCAATCTAAAGTGATCCGAAGCCGAAATCTGCCAAAATTCAATCTTCGAGAAAACATATTCCGGTCTCTATTTCGAGACGTTGCGATCGATCGGTTCCGCTTTTTTCTCGGCAATCGCTCACCGAACAACTCGATGGAGACAATGATGACCAAATACCTTTTGTCCCGCTCGGCGTCCCGCAGCTTGCTCGCCGCGACCGTCGCCGCGGCCTTGATGGCGGCGGCGCCGATGGCCAGCGCTTCGGCGCAGTCGGTCTACCAACGCGCCCCCGTGGCTAGCGAACACTATGGGGAGCAAGCCGTCGAAGCCGACTCCGACTGCGGCACCATTCTCGCCCAGCCGGGCTACGCCTCCGGCTTTACCGAGCAGGCCTGCCAGAACGTCGTGCCCGGCGAGGCCGCGTCTCTCGATACTCGCCACGTAGACTGACGCAACGCGAAACCCCTTCCCCAGCTCGACTGGGGAAGGGGTGCGCGGCTTCCGAGCAGAGAGCGCTTCAGCCAGCGATCTTCGAGAAATCCGCGACGGTGTGGACCGCGGCGCGTAACTCGTTCAGCAGGCGCAGGCGGTTCAGCCGGAGATCGGCGTCGTCGGCGTTGACGGTGACCTTGAGGAAGAAATCGTCGACCGGCGCGCGTAAGCGCGCCAGCGCGCGCATCGCGCCCTCGAAATCCTCTTGTGCGACCCGCTCGCGCGCCTCCGCGCCAGCCGCAGCAAGCGCGTCGGCAAGCGCCTTCTCTTCCGGCAGCACGAGCGCGCTCGCGTCATGCGCGGCGGCGAAGGCATTCTCGCCGTCTTTCTTTTCCTCGGCGCGCAGAATGTTGGCGGCGCGGCGATAGCCGGCGAGCAGGTTCCGGCCGTCGTCAGTGTTGAGCAGCGCGCCGAGCGCCTCGACGCGGCGGACGATCAGGAGCAAGTCGTCCTGGTTCGGCAGCGCGAACACCGCGTCGATCAGATCGTGCCGCGCGCCCTTGTCTCGCAGATAGACTTTCAGGCGGTCGGCGAAGAAGGCGAGGAGGTCCTCTGTGATCTCCGAGAGCCTTGGTCGTCGTCAAACTCGGCATGCGCTTGCCGATCGACGCGACTACCAACGGTGTATGACCTTCGCCATGCACTTGCGCACCGATCCGCGAATTCGCTCTTTGCTCGGATCCAATTGTTCTCAGGTGCAGACGTTTGGTGAGAATGCCCGCGAAGTCGCGACCGAGTTACGGTCGAAGCAGCGGCAACCGCAGCTCATTCTCCAGCACGATCCTGATCACCCCCAGCGCCGCCCTCCGCAGCGCAAACGGGTCCTTGCTCCCGGTCGGCTTCTCGTCGATCGCCCAGAAGCCGACCAGCGTGTCGAGCTTGTCGGCGAGCGCGACGGCGATCGACACCGGCAGGGTCGGGATGCGGTCGTTCGGGCCTTGCGGCTTGTAATGCTCTTCGATCGCGTCGGCGACGCTTGGCTCTTCGCCTTGCGCCAGTCGCGTAGTAGCGGCCCATCAGGCCCTGCAACTCGGGGAACTCGCCGACCATCTCGGTGACGAGGTCGGCCTTGGCGAGTTGCGCGGCGCGCTCGGCGAGCTTGGCGTCTGCGCCGACGATCGGCGCAAGCGCCTTCGCCAGCGCGGCGATGCGCTCGACGCGCTCGCCCTGCGCGCCGAGCTTCTGGTGGAAGACGATGTTCAGCGCCTTGAGTTTCTCCAGCCGCTGGTCGAGCGGCTTTTCGCCTTGTCCTTGTAGTCGGGCAGGGGGGCGAGGTCGGTCAGCCAGAAATGGCGCGCGTCCGAAAGGCGCGCGCGCACGACGCGCCCGTTGCCAGCCGCGATCGCCTTGCCGTCGTCGCGCGCGATCAGGTTCGACACCAGAATGAATTTGTTGGCGAGGCCGCCTTGCGCATTCCCGCTCCGCGCAACCCCTCCCACGTCATGGCCGGACTTGTTCCGGCCATCCACGACTTTCCCGCTCGAAGGCGCCTGGATGGCCGGGGCATAGCCCGTCGAAACGACGGGCGTCCCTTCGGACGCCCTATGCCCGGCCATGACGGGAGCTGGGGTCGAGTTACGCAGCACAAAGCATTTCTGGTTGGCGCGGATCGTCGCGCGGATAACCTCTGGCGGGATGTCGAGAAACGCCGGCTCGAATTCGCCTACCAGCGTGACCGGCCATTCGACCAGGCCCGCGACCTCTTCCAGCAGGCCCTCGTCCTCGACCAGTTCGAGCCCGTGGGCGAGCGCGAGATTGCGCGCGTCGGCGAGGATGATCGCCTTGCGGCGGTCGGCGTCGAGCACGACCTTCGCCTTGGCGAGCTTGTCGACATAGTCCTCGAAGCGCCTGACCTGGATCGGCTGCGGCGCCAGAAAGCGGTGGCCGTAGGTGACGTCGCTCGCCGCAATTCCATCCACGGCGAAGGGCACGATCTCAGTCCCCTCGTGCTGGCCGCCGAAGGTGCAGACGATCGTGTGCAACGGGCGCACCCAGCGCAGCGCCTCGGACTTCGCCGAGCCGGCGCCCCAGCGCATTGATTTGGGCCAGGGAAAGCCGCGCACGATCGCCGGCACAATCTCCGCCAGCACCTCTTTCGTCGCGCGCCCCGGCCTGTCGATCACCGCGACATAGAACTCGCCCTTCTTCGGATCGCTTTCGATCTTCGCGTCCTCGATGCGCGCGAGGCCGGCGCTCTTGAGGAAGCCCTGGATCGCGCCGTCTGGCGCGCCGACCCGCGGCCCCTTGCGCTCTTCGCGCAGGCGCGGCTGCGCTTCCGGCAGGCCAACGACATGCAGCGTCAGGCGACGCGGCGTCGCGAAAGCCTGCGCGCCTTCGTAGGGCAGATTGGCGGCGACCAGCGCGTCGGCGACCAGCCGCTTGAGATCGCCCGCCGCCTGCCGCTGCATGCGGGCGGGGATTTCTTCGCTGAACAATTCGAGGAGCAGGTCGGGCATTCTTGCGTCTCAAAATCCTGGATCGAACGACCCTCATCCGGCGCTTCGCGCCACCTTCTCCCGCTAGGCGGGAGAAGGGATTCCCCCGCCCGCCGTCTTTAGCCAGGCGGCGCCGCAGGCTTTGGCGAGTTCGCGCACCCGCAGGATGTAGCTCTGGCGTTCGGTGACGGAAATGACGCCGCGCGCGTCGAGCAGATTGAAGGCGTGGCTCGCCTTGATGCACTGATCGTAGGCGGGCAGCGCCATCAGGTGGCGCTCGCCCGTCTCGCCCTTGTCGAGCAGCGAGCGGCATTCGGCCTCGGCGTCCTTGAAATGCTGGAACAGCAGCGCGACATCGGCGTGCTCGAAATTGAAGCGCGAATATTCCTGCTCGGCCTGCAGGAACACTTCGCCGTAGGAGACTTTGTCGGCCCCCTCGCCGCCGTTGAAGTTGAGGTCGTAGACGTTCTCGACCCCTTGCACATACATCGCCAGCCGCTCGAGCCCATAGGTCAGCTCGCCCGACACCGGCGCGCATTCGAAGCCGGCGACCTGCTGAAAGTAGGTGAACTGCGACACTTCCATACCGTCGCACCAGCATTCCCAGCCGAGGCCCCAGGCGCCCAGCGTCGGGCTCTCCCAGTCGTCCTCGACGAAGCGCACATCGTGCAGCGTCATGTCGACGCCAATCGCGGCGAGCGAGTCGAGATAGAGCTGCTGCAAATTGTCGGGCGAAGGCTTCAGGATCACCTGATATTGGTAATAGTGCTGCAGGCGATTGGGGTTTTCGCCATAGCGGCCGTCCTTGGGCCGGCGCGAGGGCTGGACATAGGCGGCCTTCCACGGCTTGGGCCCGAGCGAGCGCAACGTCGTCGCCGGGATGGAAGGTGCCGGCGCCGACTTCCATGTCGTAAGGCTGCAGGATGACGCAGCCCTGCCGCGCCCAGAAATCCTGGAGCGTCAGAATCAGGCCCTGGAAGGAGCGCGCCGGGTCGAGCGCGGAAGCGGACGCCATCGTTAAGTCCAATGTGAATTTTCGCGCCGGACCCTAGTGAGGCGTCCCGCTGGGGTCAACGCGCCAGAGGGCTGCCAGTGGCGCGGCCCTCCGTGGCCGCGGTCTTCCGAAGTCGCGGGCGCGGAGGCCCGCGTCACCGTCGGGGAGGCTATCGCTTCTCCAGCCGCGCCAGCAGCGCCGCGGGATCGCCCAAAATCGCCACCGACTTGAGGCGGCTCCTGGCGCCGGCGGCGAGGCGGACATGCGAAGCGGGCACGCCGGCTCTGGCAGCCATCAGGCGCAGCAGGGCGTCGTTGGCCTTGCCGGCTTCCGGCACGGCGCGCACCCTGACCAGCAGCACTCGCGTCCCGTCGGCGAGCGTCGCGACGCCGTCAAACGCGTCGCGGCCACCCTTCGGCGTCAGCCGGCAGGCAACCGTGACGCCATCCAGCGCCGCGCGCCAGGGGGCGTCGTTCTCGCTCCGGGCGTTCGTCATCGCGCCGCCGCCTGTTGGCTCAAGGCGCGGGCGAGATCGACAAATTCGCTCGGCATCATCACGATCGTCATTGTGTTCTGTTCGGCGCCGACTTCGGTCAGCATCTGCATCCGGCGCAACTCAAGGCTGCTCGGCGAAGTCGACATAATATCGGCAGCCTGCTTGAGAAGCCGAGCCGCCTCCAGCTCCGCCTCGGCCTTGATTTGGCGGGCTCGCTTCTCGCGCAACGCCTCAGCCTCTTGAGCCATCGCGCGTTGCATAGACGCCGGAATTTCGATGTTTTTCATCTGAACCTGTTCGACTTTAACGCCCCAGGGCTCGGTCACGCGGTCGAGCGCCTGCTGCAACTCGTCGGCGATCAAATCCTGCTCCTTGAGAACGTCGTCGAGCGTGTGGCGGCCGATGGTCGCGCGCAGCGAGGTCACCGCTGCCTGAGTCACCGCATTCGATACGTTGGCAACCTCGATCAGCGACCGTTTGGGATCGACGACGCGCCGCCAAATCACCGCGTCGATCTTCACCGGCACGTTGTCTTTGGTGATTGTTTCCTGCGTATCGACCGTGGTCGTGGTTGTGCGGATGTCAATCGTCGCACGCCATTCGAGAAACGGCAGCAGGAAAAACAATCCCGGGCCCGCGGTGCGCGCGTAACGACCGAGGAAGAACACCACCGCTCGCTCGTATTGCGCGCAGATCTTGACGCTGGCGAAGATCGCGAGTGCGATCAGGACCAGGATCGCGTAGCCGACCAGTTCAGAACCCGACATTGGACGTCCTCGCGTCCGCGCCCGCAGCGAGCAGGCGGGAAACCATAGCACAGTCTCGCGCGCATACCATTCAACGGCGCGAGTGCTCTATTCCTCGTCGCTCAGTGGATGCAGATCGCGCACCATCGACTTTGCCCGCTCGTCGAGGACGTGAGTGTAGATTTGCGTGGTGGAAATATCGGAGTGGCCGAGCAGGTCCTGCACTACGCGCAGATCGGCGCCGTTTTGCAACAAGTGGCTGGCGAAGGCGTGACGCAGAACGTGCGGACTGACGCGCCCGGCGCCGACCCCCGCCGCGGCCGCGACGAGTTTGAGATCGCGGGCGAAAGCCTGGCGCGTCAGATGGCCGCTTTGACTGTCGGCGGGAAACAGCCACGGGCCGGTCGCCGCGCCCGGCGCGATTTCGCCGAGCAATTCACGGTAGCGTCGCATCGCCGCCTTGGCCGGTTCGGAGATCGGCGCGAGCCGCTCCTTGTCGCCTTTGCCGCGCACGGCGATCAGCGATTCCTTGGTGCGCGCCGCCGATTTCGGCAAAGCGATCAACTCCGAGACGCGCAGCCCGGAAGCGTAGGCGAGTTCGATCAGGCAGGCCATGCGGGTCGCCGCGAGGCGTTGGCGGGCAGGGCGCTCGGGCTCATCGAGACCCTCGCGCGCGACCGCGATCAGCTTTTCGACCTCCTTGACGCTCAAGGTCTTGGGCAAAGGCCGGCCGCGGCGCGGCCCTTCGATGGTCGCGCTCGGGTCGTCGGCGCGGCGTCGCTCGACATAAAGGTGCTTGTGAAACTGGCGCACGCAGGAGAGCCGTCGCGCCAGCGAAGAGGCGGCGAGGCCGGCGGCGCTGCGCGCGGCGAGAAAAGCGGAAATGTCGGCGCTTGCCGCTTCGAGCGGATCGCGCCGCCGCTTGGCGAGAAAAGCGGCATAATCGTCAAGATCGCGCCGGTAGGCTTCGATCGTGTTGCGGCTCGCCCCGCGCTCGGCCGCCATCGCCTCCAGAAAAGACTCGATCAGCGGGGCGGCGGGATCGGCGCGTGGCGCGCTCACGACGTCGTCCTCATGGCGGCGCTTTGGGCAGTGTGACGATCTGGGTCATCTCGCGCGGCTGCACCTTGACGTTGGCGACCAGCGCCAGCATGCCGAGATAGACGAGGCCGGCGAGCGCGCCGACGGTGACGACGAATCGGATCAGGGTCGGCAAGGGATCAGTCCAAAATCATATGGGCGCTGCGTCATGGGGAGGAACCAAGCGACGAAGCCAACCAGGTCTCTTACGCTCGTGGCTCGCCCTTGGATTGCTTCGCCCCGCTCGCAATGACGGGTCGCTTGGGCGTGACGGCGGGCACTCTATCACAATTTGCCCGCTCACTCTTCGTCGAACAATGTCGCCGGACCGGCCTCGCGCGGCGGCTCGGCAAGGCCGAGATGGCGGAAGGCGTGCGAGGTCAGCAGCCGGCCACGCGGCGTGCGCTGCACGAAGCCCTGCTGGATGAGATAGGGCTCGATGATCTCCTCGATCGCGTCGCGTGGTTCGGAGAGCGCGGCGGCGATCGTTTCGACGCCGACCGGGCCACCGCCGAAACTGAGCGCAATCGTGTCGAGGTAGCGCCGGTCCATCTGGTCGAGGCCGATCTCGTCGACGTCGAGCAGCTTGAGCGCGCCGTCGGCGATAGCCCGGGTGACGACCCCGGCCCCCTCGACGACGGCGAAATCGCGCACCCGTCTCAACAGCCGGCCGGCGATGCGCGGCGTGCCGCGCGAGCGCCGGGCGATCTCGTTGGCCCCCTCGTCGGCGAGCGCGAGACCGATGACGCGCGCGCCGCGCCGCACGATGCCTTCGAGTTCGGGGACGGAGTAGAAATTGAGCCGCACCGGAATGCCGAAGCGGTCGCGCAAAGGCGTCGTCAGCAGGCCGGCGCGGGTCGTCGCGCCGATCAGGGTGAACTTGGCGAGGTCGATCTTGACCGAGCGGGCCGCCGGGCCCGCGCCGATGATCAGGTCGAGTTGGAAGTCCTCCATCGCCGGGTAGAGGATCTCCTCTACCGCCGGGTTGAGCCGATGGATTTCGTCGATGAACAGCACGTCGCGCGGTTCGAGATTGGTGAGTTGGGCGGCGAGGTCGCCGGCCTTGGCGATCACTGGCCCTGAAGTCGAGCGGAAATTGACGCCGAGTTCGCGCGCGACAATCTGCGCCAGCGTTGTCTTGCCGAGGCCCGGCGGTCCGACGAACAGCACGTGGTCGAGCGCCTCGCCGCGCGTCTTGGCCGATTCGATGAACACCTTGAGATTTTTGCGCGCGGCCTCCTGGCCGGTGAAATCGGCCAGCGTCTGCGGGCGCAACGCGGCGTCGTCTTCGGGGCGCTTTTCGGCCGAGACAAGGCGGCCGGGGGGCGGGATCATCTCAGGCCCCTCCCGGAGCGACTGGCGGCGTCGGTGCCAGCGCGCCCCGCGTCGTCAGTCCGATCAAGTTCGCCGCCATCGCGCAGCCGAAGCCTGCGACCGCGCCGCAGCCGACCAACGCGCCGCGCACGGTCGCGTCGAGGCCGCCGGGAAACCACGGGCCAATCCAATCCGTGAATTCGGCGCCGGCGTCCGTTCCGACACTCGCTTCAAAAGACGCGCCGATCGTCGCGAGCCACAAATAGACGCAGTAGGCGATTGCGCCGCCGATAATCGCCGCGGCGAGCGCGCGCGGCGCTTGCGCCGGCGCCGCCGCGTCCCACAGTCCGTAGACGAAACCAGTCGCGGCGGCCGGTCCGATCCCTAAAATATAGGCGAAGATCAGCGCCAGCCCGTGCCCGAACAAGGCCGTCGCGCCAGCGACCGTTCCCGCCGCATCCCCCGCGTGGGGCGCCGCGAGAACAACCGCGATCGGCGCAAACAACGCGCCGCCGATCGCCGGGCCGCACGCCGCGAACAGCAGCGTCAGGCCGATCAGCGGCAGAAAGAAGCGGCGCGGTCGTTCGCTCATGGCTCGCTCTTGGCGAAATAGATGGCGCTCGGAAGATCGGCAAAATGCGCGTCACAGGTCAACAGATCAGCGCCAGCTTCGAGCGCCGTTGCGTAGATGATTGCGTCAGCCATTGCGAGGCCATGCGCATGCGCGCAGTCGATAGCGCGCACGGCGATTCGCGTGTCCAATGTTGCAACCACACAGCCCATCGAATGGGCGAGCAACGTGTCGGCTGCCTCGTCGTCGAAAACGCGCCGCGCCCAACGCACGAGCTCATATTGGACGACGGTTGGTACGAGCCACCTGGACTTCTCCGGGATCTCAGGCGCCAGTCGACGGCCAAGCGGCGTGTCGCTGGACCATTCAATCCACGCCGAGGTGTCGACGACGCGCATCAGTATCGATCACGGCGATCGCGATAGTCGCTGGTGTCGGCGCCGCGGGTCAGTCCGACCAAGTCTTTGGACTCCGGCTCGGGCATGAGGAGTACGCCGCCGCTTTTTGGAATGACGACAAACTTCTGGCCCGCCCGCCATTTGAAGCGCTCGCGGACTTCCTTTGGGATCGAAATTTGAAATTTAGGCGAGAGGGTCGTGGTCGCCGACATCGGCTTTACTCCATGAGCATCGATCACCATATAGTAAAACTAGCTATTGCGCGAGCTCCTTCAGCCCGGCCCTGATCAGCGCAGCGGTCTGCGCCTCCGGCCCGAGCGTCGCGACGCCTTTGTTGACCGCCGCCGCCGCTTGCAGGCGGGCGTAGCCGAGGCCCACCAGCGCCAGCACGGCGTCCTGCGCGGGCTTGGGCAATTTGGCGTCGCGCTCGTCGCCGGCGATCGCGCCGCCGAGATCGGCGAGGGACAGCGCCGGCGCCTTGTCTTTGAGCTCCAGCACCAGGCGCGCGGCGAGTTTGGGGCCGACGCCGGGCGCGCGCGACATCGTCGCCTTGTCCTGGTGGGCGATGGCGCCCGACAGCGCCTCGCTCGACAGAGCGCCGAGGATCGCCAGCGCCACCTTGGCGCCGACGCCCTGCACGCTCTGCAACAGGCGGAACCAGTCGCGCTCGCTGGCGGTGAGAAAGCCGAAGAGACGGATCGCGTCCTCGCGCACCTGCGTCTCGATATGCAGGCTCGCCGCCTCGCCGACGGCAGGCAGTGCGCGCAATGTGCGCGAGGAGGCGGCGACGAGATAGCCGACGCCCCCGACATCGAGGATCAGCTCCTCTTCGCCGACCTCGTCGATCAGCCCCTTGAGCTTGCCGATCATGCTGCGCCTCTTGCGCGCGCGGTGCGATGCTGGGCATGGCAGATGGCGACCGCCAATGCGTCGGCGGCGTCGGGCGAGGTGATCCGGCAGCTCGGCAGCAGCATCTTCACCATCATCGCGACTTGCGCCTTCTCGGCGTGGCCGACACCGACCACCGTCTTCTTGATCAGGTTGGCCGCGTATTCGGCGACCGGCAGATCCATCAGCGCCAGCGCGGCGAGCGCAACGCCGCGCGCCTGGCCGAGCTTCAGCGTCGATTGCGGGTCGCGATTGACGAAGGTCTCTTCGACCGCCGCCTCGCCCGGCGCCCCGTTTTCCACCAGCTTGGCGATCGCGCGATGAATCAGCGCAAGGCGCTCGGCGAGCGACGTCGCGGCGTCAGTGTGGATCGAGCCGCAGTCGACGTAGCTCAGGCGCGTGCCCGCGGCCTCAATCAATCCCCAGCCGGTGTTGCGCAGGCCGGGGTCGATGCCGAGGATGCGAATCGGGCCGATGTTCATGGAATGATCTCATAGGCCAAGCCGCCGCGCCGGGCCAGCCGCGCGGCTGGCCAAACCCGAAGCGGTTTCGTTGGTTCGCTGACGAGCGGCCGCCATCACCCACGAAACTCCCCTATGGCCTGTACAGCGTTTTGTGTTATAACAGTTGTTATAACGCTAGGGTGTTTGCGATGATCGAGCTCAAGCTGCGCAAATTTGGCAATTCGCTGGGCGTCGTGTTGCCCAAAGAGGCGATCGCGCGTCTCAACATCGGCGACGGCGAGCAACTCTATCTCACTGAGGCGCCGGAGGGGGGATATCGGCTCACGCCGTTCGATCCTGCGTTCGAGCACAAGATGGCGACGGCCGAGGGGATCATTCGCCGCTACCGCAACACGCTGCGCACGCTGGCCAAGTGAAGGCGCCCGTCTGGATCGAAGCGCGCGAAGCGCTTGTCCTTCACGAGCGACTGCTGGCGCTGCACGGCGGCGCGGCGGGTGTGCGCGACGTCGGCCTTCTGGAATCCGCGCTGGCGCGCCCGCGCAATCGCTTCGCCTACGCCAATGAAGACGCATCGATCATCGAACTCGCCGCCGCCTATACTGTGGGCGTCGTGGGAAATCATCCGTTCATCGACGGGAACAAACGGACGGGCTTCGTGCTCGGCGCGCTGTTTCTGGAGCTCAACGGCTATCAGTTCATCGCCAGCGAGGAAGACGCGGCCGAAGCCGTGCTCGCGCTCGCAGCAGGAAATCTCGATGAGCCCGGCTACGCGGCGTTCCTCGCCGCCAACGCGCGACGTGGCTAGGGCGCTCTCGCCAACGCAAACGGCGAGCGAGGCCTTGGCCTCGCCCGCCATTGCGTTGGGCGTCGTCGCTCTCAATCCCAGGTCAGCTTGTCCTCGTGGATGTAAAGATTGCTGACCTTGCAATAGTCGACGTCAGCGTCGAACGAGCTGCCATCGGTGAAGTGGATCTGGGTGCGCACCGTGCAGTCGCCCTTGTCGGTGCCAAAATCCATGACGAACGTGTCGCCCGGCTCGATGCGATCGGCGATCCAGTTCTTGCTCCACTCGCCGTCTTCTTGAGTGCGGAACTCGACCGCGGCGGTCTCCGACTTGTTGACGACGTTGAATTTCCAGTGCTCTCCGGCGTAGGACGGAACGCTTACCAGCGCAGCGATGCCGATGGCGGCCAAGACAGCGATTGCGCGTCGAAAGCCCATGCTCTGTTCCCTCTCGTGGGGGCCGGCCCGTTCCCATCGAAAAGGCGCAGCGGACCCACCCTGCGCAAATGGCGCGAAGGTCCGCAAGGCCGCGGCGACGATACGCACAGGCACGATTCGCTCGCCCGAGCCGCCCTTAACCCTTCGTATAGAGACCCCCGGTTTTGCCGCCCTCTTTCTCGACAATCGCCCGTTTCCCGGTCACAATAGTGCAACGCAGCATTCCGCCGGCGCCGGAAACGCCTTAAAAATGTTCACCCTCGACGATCTCGCCCGCATCATCGCCGCGCGCGCCGAAGTCGGGGCGGACGCCTCCTATACCAGCTCGCTTCTGGCCAAGGGCCCGCCCCAATGCGCCAAGAAGTTCGGTGAGGAGGCGGTGGAGCTGGCGATCGCGACCGTCGGCCAGGACGCGGCGGCGGTGCGCAACGAGGCGGCCGACGTCCTCTATCACCTGCTCGTCGTCCTCAAATCGCGCGGCGTGGCGCTTTCGGAGGTGATGAACGAGCTCGAGCGCCGCACGGCGCAAGGCGGTCACGCAGAAAAGGCTTCGCGACTCGCGTGACCGACATTCCGCTCAGGAATTTTCTTGCCGCGGCGGGCGAGACGGCCGCTCCCGCCGACTTCGCACCGCGCGAGCATCCGCTCGACACGCTTGCCTCGCCCTTCCGCAATTTCAAGCGCGACGAATGGGCGAAGCTGCGCGCCGACACCGAGCTGACGCTGACCATCGACGATTTGCGCAAGGTGCAGTCGACCCACGACCCGATCTCGCTCGACGAGGTGGAGGCGATCTATCTGCCACTGTCGCGCCTGCTGGCGCTCTATGTCGCGGCGACGCAGGGGCTGTTCAAAGCCACGCAGCGCTTTCTCGGCGCAGACGATGGCAAGGTGCCCTATATCATCGGCGTCGCCGGCTCGGTGGCCGTCGGCAAATCGACGACGGCGCGCGTGTTGCAGGCGATGCTGACGCGCTGGCCCAACACGCCCAAGGTGCAACTGCTGACGACCGACGGCTTCCTCCATCCCAACGCCAAGCTCGAGCGCGACGGGCTGATGGAGCGCAAAGGTTTCCCCGAGAGCTACGATGGCGCGGGGCTGATCCGCTTTCTCGCCGAGGTCAAGGCGGGCAAGCACAACGTCACCGCGCCGGTCTATTCGCATCTGATCTACGACGTCGTGCCGGGCGAGCAAATTATCGTCGACCGCCCTGACATTCTGATTGTCGAGGGGCTCAACGTGTTGCTGCCCAACCACCTGTCGCGCGAGGGCCGCGAGATCCCCTTCGTCTCCGACTTCTTCGACTTCTCGGTTTTTCTCGACGCCGACGAGGCGCTGCTGGAGAAATGGTACATCGAGCGCTTCATGCGCCTGCGCCAAACGGCGTTCCGCGATCCGCGCAGCTATTTCCGCAAATACGCCGACATCGACGACGCCGAGGCGGAATCGATCGCACGCGCGATCTGGCGGCGGATCAATCTCGTCAACCTGCGCGAGAACATCCTGCCGACGCGCCCGCGCGCCAGCCTCAGGCTGACCAAGGGCGCGAGCCATCGCATCGAAGAAGTGGCGCTGCGCAAATTGTGAGGCCGAGGATGTCCTCTTCGTTTGGCGCGCGCGTCTGCGCACATTTCGTTGTGCTTGCGCTCGCTCTCGTCGCCTCGGTTTCGGCCTCCGCCGCTGCGGACACGCCGACGCCGGTTCCGGCCTGTGGCGGGCGCGATCTTGCCGGGCAGCTCGACATCGCGGCGGCGCGCGCTGCTCGCGCCGACGATCTCACCGACGCGCAGGGGCTGCTGTGGCGCCTCTCACGCGACGGGCTCGCGCCGTCCTACCTGTTCGGCACGATCCATTCGACCGACGATTCTGCGGTGGCAATCGCGCGCCGCGCCGCGGTACTCGCCGCAAGCGCCAAAGTCGTCGCCACCGAACTTGGCGGTCCGATGGATCCGATCGATAAGAGCGCGCTCGGCGCAAAGATGCTCGCCGCGGCGATCGACCGCGAGGACGACACATTTTTACCCGAGCTCGCCGGCCCAGGCGGCGCGCGCGTCGAAGCCTATCTCGCCGGCCGCGGCCTGCCCAAAGAGCTCGCTCATCATCTGCGGCTGTGGTTCCTCGCCGTCAGCGCCGCGGCGCCGCTGTGCGAGGGGCTGCGCGAACAGGCGGGACTTGCCGAGGTCGACGAGGTCATCGCCCGCGCCGGTGTGGACGCGAAGATCCCCGTCGTTGCGCTTGAAAGCGCCGACGAGCAAATGGCGACGCTCGCCGCCGCTCCCCCAGCGTTGTCGGCTGCTTTGCTCGCGACCTCGGCCCGCCTGCCGAGCCTCGACGACGACGGTTACGCAACGATGCTGAGCCTCTATCGCCAGGGTCGCCCGGCCGAGATGATCGCGGTGGTCGACGCGCTACCGATGCTGACGCCACAGGAGCGTGTTGACGAACGCAACTTCGACGATCTGCTGCTCGCCGGCCGCAACGAGATCATGGCGACGCGCGCCGCGCCGCTGCTCGCGCAGGGCGGCGCTTTCATCGCGGTGGGCGCGCTGCATCTGCCGGGCAAAGGCGGACTGATCGCCCGCTTTCGCGCGATGGGCTATCGCGTCGAGAACGTGTGGTGAGCACTTGGAGCCGACCCATGGCCGAATTCGTCATCGAGCCGCTTACCGCCGCGCCGCAAACGCTCGCCGCGCTTGCCGACATTCTCGTCGCCACCGTGGCGGCGGGCGGCTCGGTGCATTTCATGCATCCGCTCGATCCCAGCGAAGCGCGCGCATTCTGGGAAAAGGCGCTCGCCGCCGCCGCGCGTGGCGAGCGGGTGGTGCTCGGCGCCTTCGCTGACGGCACGCTCGTGGCGACCGTCTCGCTGCTGCTCGACTCGCCGCCCAACCAGCCCCATCGCGCCGAGATCGGCAAGATGATGACGCATCCCCTGCATCGTGGTTGCGGCGCCGCGACGGCCCTGCTGAGCGCCGCCGAACGGCTCGCCGCCGAGAAGGGACGCAAGCTCCTCAATCTCGACACTGCGGCGGAGGACGGCGCTTCGCGCCTCTACGAGAAGATGGGCTACACGCTCGCGGGAGAGATTCCGGACTTCGCCTACAAGCCGCATGGCGGGCTGACGGGAACCAAGTTCTATTGGAAGCGGATCGGCGCGGCGGCGTAGTCCCTCATCCGGCGCCATAGCCCGTCGAAGGACGGGCGTTCTGACGAACGCCCTATGGCGCCACCTTCTCCCGCAAGCGGGAGAAGGGTTGATCCCCCTTTCCCGCTTGCGGGAGAGGGTTGGGGTGAGGGCCTCGCCTATTCCCCGTACGGCGCCCAGATGTTCTTCACCTGCGTCGCGCGGCGCAGGTATTCGCGGCCCTGTTCGTCGCCCCACTCGGGCGGGGGCGAGCGTGTCCAGGTCGCTTTGAGATTGGCCGCTGACGCCGTCTCGACCAGCGTGCACAGCTCACGTCCGCCGACGCACCACAGCGCATCGACGCCTTCGTGCTCGGCGAGCGTTTTGGCGAGGCTCGCCACATCGCCGGTGACGATGTTGACGACGCCGGCGGGCACGTCGGACGCATCAAGCAGCGTGTAAAAGTCGGTCGCGCTCAGCGGATGGGCGGCGGAGGGGATCGCCACCACGCAATTGCCCATGGCGATCGCCGGCAGGACCAGCGAGACGAAGCCGGCGAGCGGCGCTTCGTCGGGCGAGACAAGGCCCATCACGCCCCAGGGCTCGTTCATCGCCAAGGTGATGAAATGCGTCTTGGTCGCGTGCACCGCGCCGTCGTATTTGTCGGCAAAGCCCGCGTAGTAGAAGGCGCGCCTGACCGCGATCTCAACCTCGTCGCGCGCCTCGCGCGCCGGCGCGCCGGTCATAAGCCGCAAGCGATCTGCGAACTCGCGCCCGCGCGCCTCGAGGTTTTCAGCGAGGTAATAGAGCACCTGGGCGCGGTTGTGCGCGGTCGCGGCGCCCCAACTCGCCGCCTTCGCCGCCGCCTCGACGGCGTTGCGCACGTCTTTACGATTGCCGAGCCCGGCGAGGCCGAGGCTGCGCCCTTTCGGATCGAGCACGGCGTAGTAGGCGCCCGCATCAGGACGCGTCTGCTTGCCGCCGATGTAGAGCTTGGCGGTGCGGTCGATCGCCTCGCCCTCCGGCGCGGGCGTCAGGCCGGGCAGCGCGTTCAGTTTGGGCGCGGTCGTCTTCGCGACTTTGGCTTGGGTCGCGGGGGACACAAGATACTCAGCGAGCCCCTCACGGCCGCCCTCGCGGCCAAAGCCGCTCTCACGATAACCGCCGAAGCCCGAGGCGGCGTCGAACAGGTTGGTCGAATTGATCCACACCACGCCCGCCTTGATCCGCGCCGCGACTTCGAGCGCGCGGTTGACGTTCTCGGTCCACACTGAGGCGGCGAGGCCATAGCGCGTGTTGTTGGCGAGCGCGATCGCTTCGTCGGGCGTGCGAAACGTCATCGCGGTGAGCACCGGCCCGAAGATCTCCTCGCGCGCCAGGATCGAGGCCGGCTCGACCTCGGTGATCAGCGTCGGCGGATAGAACCAGCCGCGCGTCGGCAGCGCGCCGGGCGCACGCCACACATGCGCGCCCTCGCGCTCGCCCGCTTCGACGAGCCGCCGGATGCGCTCGAGTTGGACCGGGGCGACGATCGCGCCGACATCGGTCGATTTATCGAGCGGATCGCCGACCCTAAGGGTGACCATGCGCTCGCGCAGTTTGGCGTTGAGCTTTTCCGCGATCGATTCGGCCGCCAGCAGGCGCGAGCCGGCGCAGCATACCTGGCCCTGATTGAACCAGATCGCGTCGACCACGCCTTCGACGGCGCTGTCGAGATCGGCGTCCTCGAAGACCACGAACGGCGATTTCCCGCCAAGCTCGAGCGAGAGCTTCTTGCCCGTGCCGGCGGTCGCCTGACGAATGGCGCGCCCGACCTCGGTCGATCCGGTGAAGGCGATCTTGTCGACCCCCTCATGGGCGACGAGCGCCGCGCCGGTCGCGCCGTCGCCGGTGACGATGTTGACAACGCCCGGCGGCAGGCCAGCCTCGACGCAGATTTCGGCGAAGGCGAGGGCGGTCAGCGGGGTGAACTCCGCCGGCTTCAGCACCACCGTATTGCCCGCCGCCAGCGCCGGGGCGATCTTCCACGCCAACATCAGCAGCGGGAAGTTCCACGGAATGATCTGGCCGCAGACGCCGACCGGACGCTGGCCCGGGAACTCGTCGGCGATCAGCGAGGCCCAGCCGGCGTGATGATAAAAATGCCGTGCGACCAGCGGCACGTCGATGTCGCGCGATTCGCGGATCGGCTTGCCGTTGTCGACGCTTTCGAGCACCGAGAGGAAGCGCTCGCGCTTCTGCACGTGGCGGGCGAGCGCATAGAGATGGCGCGCCCGCGCGTCGCCGCTGAGGCGCGACCAGCCCGGCAACGCCTTGCGCGCGGCGATAACCGCCGTCGCGACATCGGCCTCCGAACCTTGCGCGACACGGGCGATACGCTCGCCGGTCGCAGGGTTCATCACGTCGAACAAGGCGCCCGCCTTGGCGAACGCCCCGCCGATGAAATGTCCGAAGCCCTCGCGCTTGCTGGCGAGCCAGGCGCGCACATGATCGTCGCTTTCCGGCGCGGGTCCGTATTCCATGGTGCGCAGAATGTCGCGGATTGCGGTCATCGTTGGGTCCTTGGGGCAGCAGCAGGTAACGTCGCCTTCCCACCGTCGTCATGGCCGGGTCAAGCCCGGCCATGACGCGTCAACTGCGAATGCAGAAATCATCACCCCTCACGCCATCGCGTGGCGATAGTTCGCCGAGTAGCGGCCGGTGACGTAGTGGCTGAGCTGGCGCTCGATGTCGGTCAGCAACGAGCTCGCGCCGATGCGGAAGAGGTCGTTCTGCATCCACTTCAGGCCGAGCTCCTCTTTCATCAGGATCAGCCAGTTCAGCGCGTCCTTGGCGCTCCGCAATCCTCCAGCTGGCTTGAAGCCGATCTCGAAGCCGGTGAGGTCGCGATAGTCGCGCAACGCCCGCAGCATCACCAGGCTGACCGGCAGCGTCGCGTTGACGTCCTCCTTGCCGGTGGAGGTCTTGATGAAATCGGCGCCCGCCTGCATCGCCACCATGCTGGCGGCGTAAACGTTGCGCAGGGTCTTGAGATCGCCGGTGGCGAGGATCGCCTTGAGATGCGATTGACCGCAGACTTCGCGCATCGCCTTGATCTCGTCGTAGAGCGCGTTCCAGTCGCGGTTGAGCACATGGGCGCGGGTGATGACGATGTCGATTTCGTCCGCCCCTTCGTCGACCGCGTATTCGATCTCGGCGAGGCGCTGCTTGAGCGGGCTGAGGCCGGCGGGAAAGCCGGTGGCGACCGAGGCGACCGGCACGCTCGAGCCGGCGAGCGCCTTGACCGCATGGCCGACCATGGTCGGATAGACGCAGACCGCGCCGACTTGCGGCGGCTCGTCGGCGAGGCCGAGCGCCGCGACCAATTGGTCGTCGAGCGGGCGGCGCGCCTTGGCGCACAGCCGGCGAATTCTGCCCTCGGTGTCGTCGCCGGCGAGCGTCGTGAGATCGAGACAGGTCACGGCGCGCACCAGCCAGGCCGCCTGGAATTCCTTCTTCACCGAACGCCGCGCCGGCAGGCTCGCCGCGCGCCGCTCGACCGCGCTGGCGTTGACGCCGACCGACTCGAACCACGAAGTCTCTAACGGCGCCCCGGCGTTGCGCGGCCGGTTGTGGCCCGCGCCCGGCGGCTCGTTCTGGTTGGCCTCGTGCAAGAGGGAGTCCCCCTTTGAGCGCTCGCTCGAAAGGAATCATAGCATTGAAGCGGCGATGGCGGAATTCGCTAGGTTCAACGTCGCCAGCCGTCATACGCGGGCTTGACCCGCGTATCCAGGATGTGACGGACGGAGGCTCATCTCGAACGTCTCCGCCTGGGCGCCCGGATCAAGTCCGGGCGTGACTCCCGATGGGGGCCGGGGGCGCGGGCTTTCACTCGATCTCCCGCCACCCTTAACCCGCCTGCGCCCCCTCGAACACCTTCGCCTCCAGCACAATCTCCCGCTCGAACTCGACCGGGCCGGCCATCAGCACGCGGTTGTCGCTCTCGCGCCATTCGATCGTCAGTTCGCCGCCGGGTAGGGCGATGCGGGCGAGGCGGTCGGTCAGGCCGAGGCGCGTGGCTGCGACCAGCGTCGCGCAGGCGGCCGAGCCGCAGGCGAGGGTGATCCCGACGCCGCGCTCCCATACGCGAAGTTTGATCGCGTCGCGCGCGCGAACCTCGGCGAACGAGATGTTGGCCTTTTCGGGAAACAGCGGATGGATCTCGAAGCGCGGCCCGACGATTTCCAGCGGGATCGCGGCGACGTCATTCACCCAGAAGACCGCGTGCGGGTTGCCCATGTTGACGACGCTCGCCGGGCCGTAGTCGGCCAGGCCGGGCAGGGTGAGCGAAACTCGCTGCGTATCGTCAACCGCATGCGCCAGCGGGATCTCGCTCCACGCGAAGCGCGGCGCGCCCATGTCGACGCGGTAGCGCCATTCGCCGAGCCGCTCGCAGGCGATGCGGCCGGCAACCGTTTCGATCGCCAGCGACGCCGCGCCGCTCTCGCGCGCCAGCCGATCGGCGACGCAGCGCGCGCCATTGCCGCAGGCCTCGGCCTCGGAGCCGTCATTGTTGAAGATGCGGACATAGGCGACGGTCGCCGGATCGCGCGGGTCGAGGAGCACCATCATCTGGTCGTAGTCGAGCCCTCGCGCACGGTGGATCGCGCGCGCCTCGGCCGGCGTTGGCGCCAGCGCCGTCCCGCGCAAGTCGAGCACCAGAATTTTGTTGCCGGCGCCGTTCATCCGCGTGACGCGGCGGCCGATAAGCGGGCTCAAGAGGTTTGGAATGGTCAGCTCTCCTTGCGCGGCGTGCGGCGCTTGTCCCCGTCGATCGCCCGCGCGCCGAACCGGGTCAAGGCCAAGCGCAGTTCGTCGTCGGCGATCGGCTCGGCGAGCGCAGCGGCGCGTCGCTGCGCCGCCTCGCTCGGCGCTGGCGCGGCGCGACGCGGGCGGCGCGCCTCCGCCAACGGGCCTTGACGGAAGGCGATCCGGCCAATGCAACGCCAGCCGAGATGCGCATTGACTCGCGCGACGATGATCGGCGCGGCGTGCTGCGCTTCCAGCGCGAAGGCGGGGTCGACGCGCAGCACCAGCGTCGCCGGCGCCGCCTCGGTCGGGCTCTGCTTGCCGCCGCGCGGCGGCCATTGGATCTGCGCCGGCTGCGCGTAGCGCGCGACATCGGCGCCGACGATGACCGGCCAGTCGGCGATCAGGCTCATCTGTCCGAGGCCGCGCGCGGCAAGCGTCGGCTCAACGACGCCGGCGAGCAGCGCGCCGACCTGCGCCGCGCGGCCCTTGGTCTTGTCGGTGGGCGGTTTCTTCAAACCGCCGCCCTCGCTAGTGTCTCTCGCCATGGACGCCAATCTAGTCGCTCGCCGCTCCGCTTTGAAGCCGCGCCCGCTGTCCCGTCGGCTACTCGCCTGGTGGGACGTCCATCGCCGCGCGCTGCCATGGCGCGCCGCGCCCGGCGTGCGGCCCGATCCCTACCGCGTCTGGCTATCGGAAGTCCTGCTCCAGCAGACGACCGGGGCGGCGGCCGCCCCCTATTTTCTGCGGTTTGTCGCCCGCTGGCCGCGGGTCGAGGCGCTCGCCGCCGCCTCGCTCGACGAGATCATCGAGGCCTTCGCCGGGCTCGGCTATTACGCCCGGGCGCGCAACCTCCACGCCTGCGCGCAGGAGATCGCGCGGCGCGGCGGCCGATTTCCCGAGAGCGAAGCCGAGCTTCGCGCCCTGCCGGGCGTCGGCGCCTATACCGCCGGGGCGGTGGCGGCGATCGCCTTTGGCGAGCGGACGGCGGCGGTCGACGGCAATGTCGCGCGCATCCTCGCGCGGCTGACGGCTCTAGAGAGCCCGATCGTCGCCAGCCGGCGCGAGATCGCCGCTCTTGCGCAGGCGCTGGTGCCCACTGAGCGGCCCGGCGATTTTGCCGAGGCGCTGATGGACCTCGGGGCGACGATCTGCCGGCCGCGCAACCCGGCTTGCGACGAGTGCCCGCTGCTTGCCGATTGCGCCGCAGCTCAGGCCGGCGAAGCGGGGCGCTACCCGCGCCGCGCCGCGGCTAAGGCGCGCCCGGTTCGCCTCGGCGCGGCCTATTTCGCCTTTCGCGCCGACGGCGCGTTTCTCGCCCGCCGCCGGCCCCCCAAAGGGCTGCTTGGCGCGACGCTCGAATTGCCAGGACCGCCGTGGCGGACGGCCGAGGCGGGCGGCGCGCTTCATGCACCCCCGTTCGCCGCGCGCTGGCGGCGCCTACCGGGCGAAGTCGAGCAGGTGTTCACGCATTTCACGCTGCGGCTGACGCTCTACGCCGCGGCGATCGAAGCGGCGCCGCACGAGGCCGAGGGGCTCTTCTGGGTCGGCGCTGAGGAGGCGGCGCGCGCCGGTTTTTCGAGCGCGATGCTCAAAGCGATCGCCCACGCGCGCGGCGCTCGCAAGCCGCAAGCCGATCAGTAGGCGTTCTTATGGCCGACGACGAATAACGCGGTCGCCAGCACGATCTTCACGTCGAGCGACAACGACCAATTGTCGACGTAATAGAGGTCGTGGTCGAGCCGCGCCTGGATGTCCTCGTCGTTGCGGATTTCGCCGCGCAACCCATTCACTTGCGCCCAGCCGGTGACGCCCGGCTTGACGTTGTGGCGGCGCGCGTAATGGGCGATGCGCTCGACGTAGCGCTGGTCGTGGGCGAGCGCCTGTGGGCGCGGTCCGACGATCGACATCTGCCCACCGAGCACATTGAGAAGCTGTGGCAATTCGTCGAGGCTGTAGCGCCTGAGCAACGCGCCGACGCGGGTGACGCGCGGATCGTCGCGCGTCGCAGCCTTCACCTGCGCGCCGTCCTCAAGCGTTCGCATGGTGCGAAACTTGTAAATGCGGAACGGCTCCTGGTTGAAGCCGTAGCGGGTCTGGCGGAAGAGGACAGGCCCCGATCCTTCAAGGCGAATGGCGAGCGCAATCAGCGCGAGCAGCGGCGCGAGCGTGACGAGGCCGAGCGCGGCGACGACCACATCGAAGGCGCGTTTCTCCGCCCGCTGCAACCGCGTCAGCGGCGGGCGCGTCAGTCCGAGCCCGGCGTTGAGCCCGAACTGCACCAGACGCGCGTCCTTGAAGCGGTCGAGGAGGCTCTCGCCGCCGAGATGGAGTTCGGCGGGCGTGCGCAGGAAGGTGTCGATGCAGGCTTCGATCACCTCAGGCCGCGACCAGGGAATTGCGAGATAGACATCGTCGGGCCGCAACATTCGCACCGTCGCAGCGGCGAGCGCGAGATCGTCGGCGAGCGAGACCGGGCTATCGCGCAGCGCGATGGTCGCGGCGATCTCCATGCGGTCGGCGCGCGCTTCGACGCGCGGCGCGTGGCGCGCCAGCGCATCCTCGAAGCCGACGACGACGACGCGACGCGGCGCGACCAGGCCGGCGCGTTCGGCGCGCTCGATCATATCGACCAGCAGGCGGCGGGCGCCGAACAGGGCGATCAGGCCGGCGACATAGAACACGCCGACCGCGCCGCGCGAGTAGAGGACGCTGGTGCGGGTGGCGAAGCCGAGCGCCAGCGCGCAGAGAAAGGCGAAGTTCCACGCCGATAGGCTGCGCGCGAACTGTCCGCCGCGACGCGCATAGACGTCGAGGCTGTATTGGCCGCGCTGGACCGCCACCGCGACGACGATCGCGCCGACGACCAGGCCGACCGATGTCGCCGCCTCGACGTCGGGCATCCGGCCGAAGGTCAGGAAATGATAGAGCTCGGCCGAAGCGGCGGCGGCGGCGAAGATCGCGGCGCCATCGACCAGGGCGGCCGCATAGGGAAAGCTGGCAAAGTGTCGCGCGCGCCGCGCGGCCGAACGGGCCGCCGGGCGCGCCGGCGCCTTTGGCGCGCCATCGGCGTCCTGGCGGTCGGAATGGGTCGGCGCGTGTGCCATCTCTGGACGGAATCCCATGGCGAGGCGCGGCAAGGCCGGCCTCGCAGCCCCCGCGCAAGCCCCATGCCGAGGTTAACGCGCATACGAAATGCTTTTGCAATTTTCTTCGATTACCGTGGAAATCCCGGCGCGGCGGCCTAACTCTTCGCCGATGACAAAGGCTTGCGGGCCGCGGCGGGGGATGGTTAAACCGAGTCCAGACCGCGCCTTCCGGCCCCTTGGGGCGAACGCCGTCGATCCCGCCGGCGAGAGCGAGTTCCAGTTCCTTCGATGACCGTGATCGTGCCGCAACAGAGTTTCGAACCGGACCTGCTGGCCAAATTCGGCCATGTCTCGACCTGGGTGTTCGACCTCGACAACACGCTCTATCCCGCCGACTGCGGGTTGTGGCCGATGATCAACGAGCGCGTCACGCTATTCCTGATGGGTTTGAGCGGCCTCGACGGGCACTCGGCGCGGTCGTTGCAGCGCTATTACTACCAGCGCCATGGCACGACGCTGCGCGGCCTGGTGGACGAGGGCCTGGTCGAACCCGACGATTTCCTCGCCTTCGCCCACGACATCGACCGCTCCGGGCTGCGTCGCGATGCGCGACTGGCGCGGCAGCTGGCGCGCCTGCCCGGGCGCCGGCTGATCTTCACCAACGGCTCGCGCGATCACGCGCTGCGCACGGTCGCCGCCCTCGGCCTCGCGGACCTGTTCGAGGACGCTTTCGATATCGTCGCCTCCGGACTGACGCCCAAGCCCGCCCCGCAGGCCTATGAGGCGTTCTACGATCGCTACGGCGTCGATCCGGCCCGCGCGGCGATGTTCGAGGACCTCGCCAAGAACCTCGGCGCTCCCAAGGCGCGCGGCATGACGACGACGCTAGTCGTTCCGCCCAAGGGCGCCTGCGACGAACGCGAGGCGGCCGACGGCGAGGGCGGCGAGGGCGCGCACATCGATTTTGTCACCGACGATCTCGCTGGCTTCCTTGAGCGGATCAACGACCAGCTCGCCGCTCGCCAGACGCCGCCGCTCGCCGCTGAGTGAAGCGCGTCGTAGCTGAGCGCGGCCAGCGGCGGCGCCTACAATCAAACCTGCGGGCCGCGCCGCTTCTCGGCCACCGCGACCGCAAGCGTCATCGCGAGGCAGAAGGTCGCCGCCAGAGAGCGGAACGAGCCGAAATCGCTCTCGACCACTTCCAGCCGCGCGTCGGCGAGGCGGGCGAGCGGGCTCAGCGCGCTGTCGGTGACGACGATGACCGGCGTCTTGCCGGCGCGGGCCGCCTTGACCCGCTCGAGGGTGAAGGGCGCATAGGGCGCAAAGCTGACGGCGAGCAGCGCATCGTCTTCGCCGGCCGCCGCCAATTGCTCGCGCCCCAGGCCGCCGACGTCGTCGATCAGCGTCGCGCCGACCCCGAGCTGGGCGAGCGCGTAGACGAGATAATGCGCGACGCAGAACGATCGCCGTTGGCCGACGACATAGATCAACCGCGCCTCGGCGAGCTTCGCCACGGCTCCTTCGAGGTCCTCACGCCGCAATCCGCCGCGCAGCTTGGCGATCGACGCGGCGGCGGAATCGGCAAAGCCCGAGAGCAGGCGTAGCGGATCGCCGCTGTCGAGCGCGCCGTGGTGCAGGGCTTCGAGGCGTTTGGAATAGTCGGGCCAGCGGTCGCGCAGATGCGCGCGGAACACGCCTTGCAAATCGGAGAAGCCGGCAAAGCCGAGCGCCTGGGCGAAGCGCACCAGCGTCGATGCCTGCACCTCGGCCCGCACGGCGACGCGCGCGGCGGTGCCGAGCGCCACTTCGTCGGGATGATCGAGGGCGAAGGCCGCCGCCTGCCGCAAGCGCTTGGGCAGCGCCGGCTCGATCTCGATCAGCCGGCGCTTGAGCGACTCATAGTCCTGCGGCGCGTCCATGATCCGGCGTCGTCCTCGCGGGGCCTGTCGCCGGGCAAACTAGAACAAACGTTCCAAATTTGATAGCCGCAGGCATGTTAGCTCGCGATGGCGACCGGCAGCGCCTGGCCGGACCCCGCGTTCAGCGTGCGGAATCGCCGTTGAGGTTGACGATCGCGCAGTTCGCCGGACTGGCTTTGGCGCAGAAGTCGAGCGCGCCGCGCTTGGCGAGCTCAGCCGACGCGCGCCCGCTCGCCCAGCCGAAATGGGCGCCCTCGCCGACAGCGAAAGCCTTGTTGGGCCCCGCCTCGAGATAGGCGGCGAACGCCTTTTGGCCGCGAGCGTCGAGACTGCGTGGACGCGGAGTCGCACTGGCGACGTCGATCCGCGCGCCGCCCGGCGCCAGGGCGTGGGCGGCAAGAAATCGGTCGACGATCGGCGACCAGACGGCGACGCCATTGGCGCTGAACAGCATGTGTCCATCCTCGCCGAATGGCGGGGCGGCGACGAAGCTTAGCTGGGCGCCGCCCTGCACGAAGGCGCGTGTGAGTTGGCTGACCAGCCGCGGCCCAAAGAAATGATCGTTTTGGGCGGACACCCACAGCACGGGGACTCGCGACGTCCGGCCGTATTGCGCGAAGGCGTCCACCAGCCGGTCCTCTGCGCACACCCCGTCGGCGCTCGTCGATCCGCGGCCGGGAGCGAAGGCCAGCGCCGCGGCGAGGCCAGGGGGCGCCTCGGCGCTCAGCGCCACGGTCGCGAACGCGCCGGCCGAGACGCCGACGCTTATCCATTTGTCCTTGCCGACGTAAGGCTGCGATTCCATGAATGTCGCGACCGCGGCGATGTCCGCCGCCCCGGCCAGTCCCGCCTGCGTATAGTCCGGGTCGGCGCAAGATCCGTAGGATTCGGCCCAGTCGCCCTGCGAACGCCCGTATCCTCGACGCGTGAAACTCACGGCGACAAAGCCGCGCCGGGCGAACGCCTGCGCCTGAGTCGACATGCCGAACGGCGACATCGTCGAGCGATCGCCGGGGTCTCGCGGCGACCCGTGATTGATCACGGCGAGCGGGTGGGGCCGCTGATCGTCCGGGCGCATGACGAGCGCGTCCAGTTCGACCGTCGAGCCGCCCACGACCGCGGGAATGGTCAGCGATTCCTGGAGGATTCCCTCCGCTCGGATCGGCTCGGCCGAAAGGGAGATGGCGAAGAGCGCCGCCAGGGCGGCGGCCAGGGCGTTGGTCACGACAGACTTTGGCGGCGTCGCCTCGCGCATGGATCGCCTCCGAACCTTCTCTCGCTCTTGCGGCGGACTTGATAGGCGCCCGATCCTGGCGCCGCAACAGCGCCTGCGGCTTTGAAGACGCGTCTGCCGCTTGGCGGACGCGCCGCGCCGTGCGAAGCATGGCATGGGCGCCGCCGGGGGGCGTGGGCCTGGAACTTGCTAGCGCACAAGGGTTGGGTCGCAAGACGGAAGGGGCGCGCGGCGAAATGTTGGACAATACGGCAGCCGGAACCGGCCCGACCCTGCAACTGCACGGCATCACCAAGCAATTTCCCGGCTGCCTCGCCAACGATCACGTCGATCTGACGGTCGGCCGCAATGAGATCCACGCCCTGCTCGGCGAGAACGGCGCCGGCAAGAGCACGCTGGTCAAGATCATCTACGGCGTGATGCAGCCGGACGCGGGCGAGATCATCTGGCAGGGCGAGAAGGTCACGGTCGCAGAGCCCGGCCCACGCGCGCCGGCTCGGCATCGGCATGGTGTTCCAGCATTTCTCGCTGTTCGAGTCGCTGACCGTCGCCGAGAACATCGCGCTCGGCCTCAACGATCCCGCAGGAGCGCGTCGGCCTGCGACGAGCGCATCATCGAGATCTCGCAGCGAATATGGCCTGCCGCTCGATCCCGACCGCACGGTGCACGATCTGTCGGTCGGCGAGCGCCAGCGCATCGAGATCGTGCGCTGCCTGCTGCAGAACCCGCGCCTGCTGATCATGGACGAGCCGACCTCGGTGCTGACGCCGCAGGAGGTCGAGAAGCTGTTCGCGACGCTGCGCCGCCTCGCCGCGCGAGGGCTGCTCGATCCTCTACATCAGCCACAAGCTGGAGGAGATTCGCGCGCTGTGCGACGCCGCCACGATCATGCGGCTGGGCCGCGTCGTCGCCGCATTGCATTCCGGCGCGAGAAGACGGCCAAGGAACTGGCCGAGATGATGATCAACGCTGAGCTCGAGCCGACCGCTCGCAGCCGGCGGGTTGTCTCGAGCGCGCCGCGCCCGCGGCTGGTGGTTGACAATCTGACCCTCGCCTCGCCCAATCCTTTCGGCACCGATCTCAAGTCGATCAACTTCTCCGTCGCAGCCGGCGAAATCCTTGGCATCGCCGGCATCGCCGGCAACGGGCAGAGCGAACTGATGGACGCGCTGTCGGGCGAGGTTCCCGGCCGGGCGGCCAGAGACGATCCTCATCGACGGCGTCGCCGATCGGCCACATGGGGCCGCGCGATCGGCGCGCGCTCGGCGGCTGCTTCGTGCCCGAGGAGCGCAACGGCCACGGCGCGGTCGGCGCGATGAGCGCTTGGCCGAGAACGGCTTCCTCACCGCCGCGACCCGTCAATCGCTCGCCCGCTTCGGCTTCGTGCGGCAGGCGGCGCACTTTGATTTCGCCCGCGAAGTCATTCAACGCTTCGACGTGCGCACGACCGGCCCCAAGGCTCAGGCGCGCTCGTTGTCGGGCGGCAATCTGCAGAAATTCCTGGTCGGGCGCGAAATCATGCAGGAGCCGACCGTGCTGGTCGATCAACCAGCCGACTTGGGGCGTCGATGCCGGCGCGGCGGCGGCGATCCACCGCGCCTTGGCCGAACTGGCGGAAAACGGAGCGGCGGTGATCATCATTTCGCAGGACCTCGACGAGATTTTCCTGGTCTGCGACCGCATCGCGGTGATCGCCGGCGGACGATTGTCGCCGCCGATGCCGGTCGCCGAGGCGACGATCGAAGAGATCGGCTTGGTGATGGGCGGGGCGACGATGCGCGACGAGGCGGCTCATGTTTGAACTGGTCCGTCTCGTTCCGCGCGGGCGACCCTCGCCCTTCTGGACTTACGCTTCGCCGGTGCTGGCGATCGTGCTGACGGTCATCGTCAGCGGCGTGATCTTCTTCGCCATGGGCAAGCCGCCGGGGGCGGCGGTCTACACGTTTCTGATCGCGCCGCTGGTTCAGACCGGCGGATTGTCGGCCCTCGCGGTCAAGGCGGCGCCGCTGATCATGATGGGCGGCGGGGCTCGCGCTTTGCTATCGCGCTTCGGTGTGGAACATCGGCTGCGAAGGCCAGTTCACGCTGGGCGCGATCTGCGCCGGCGGTCTCGCGCTCGCCTTGCCCAATCTGCCGTGGCCGATCCTCTACCCGCTGGCGATGATCGCCGGCGTGATCGGCGGCGCCGCGACCGCCGCGCTCACCGCCTGGCTGCGCACCTCGCTCAACGCCAACGAGATCCTCTCCAGCCTGATGGCGACCTATGTCGCGCAGTACCTGCTGATCTATCTCGTCACCGGCCCGTGGAAGGACCCGCAGGGCTTCGGCTTCCCGCAGACGGCGATGTTCTCGGATGCGGCGACGTCGCCGATCCTGATCCCCGGCACGGGCGTTCACTTCGGTTGCCTCGTCGCGCCCCTGGCGGCGATCGGCGTCTGGCTGTTGATGTCGAAATCGACGCTCGGCTTCCAGTTGCGCGTGGTCGGCGAAGCGCCACGCGCGGCGCGCTTTGCCGGCTTCAGCGAGCGGCGGCTGATCTGGGTGGCGATGCTGGTCAGCGGCGGCCTCGCCGGTCTAGCGGGCATGTTCGAGGTCACCGGACCGATCGGACAGCTCACCACCCAAATCTCGCCCGGCTACGGCTTCACCGCGGTCATCGTCGCCTTCCTCGGCCGCCTGCATCCGATCGGCGCGATCTTCGCCGGCCTGTTGCTCGCGCTCTCCTATCTCGGCGGCGACGCGGCGCAGATCGACCTTGGCTTGCCCAACGCCGTCACCGGCATCTTCCAGGGCATGCTGCTGTTCCTGCTGCTCGCCTGCGACATTCTCATTCTGTACCGTCCTCGCTTGCCATGGTGGCGCGGCGCGAGCGTGGGGGCCGCGCAATGATCTTCTTCCTCACCAGCTTCGTCGTCAGCGTCATGGCCGCCTCGACGCCTCTGCTTTTGGCGGCGACCGGCGAACTCGTCGCCGAACGCTCCGGCGTGCTCAATCTCGGCGTCGAGGGCATGATGCTGGTTGGCGCGGTCACCGGCTTCATCGTTGGCCACACGACCGGCAGCGCCGCGCTCGGCGTCGTCGGGGCCATGTTTGGCGGCGCGGCGCTTGCGGCGGTCTTCGGCGTGCTGACGCTGACCCTTCTTGCCAACCAGACGGCGGCCGGCTTGGCGCTGACCATTTTCGGGCGCGGCTTCAGCTCGCTCGCCGGCGCCGCCTTTGTCGGCATCAAGGGCGCGGAGCTGCCCAAGCTGCATATCGCCGGCCTGTCCGACATTCCCTTCTTCGGCCCGACGCTGTTCTCGCAGGACGCGCTCGTCTACGCCTCGTTCGTCATCCTGGCCGCGGTCGGCTGGTTTCTCAATCGCAGCCACGCCGGCCTGATCTTGCGCGCGGTAGGCGATTCCCACGACGCCGCGCACGCCATCGGCTATTCGGTCAACCGCATCCGCTTCGGCGCGACCTTATTCGGCGGGGCGATGGCGGGCCTCGCGGGGGGCTATATGTCGCTCGCCTACAGCCCGCTGTGGGCGGAGAACATGACCGCCGGGCGCGGCTGGATCGCGCTGGCGCTGGTGGTCTTTGCCACCTGGCGGGCAGGCTGGCTGCTCGGCGGCGCCTATCTGTTTGGCGCCATTATGTATCTTTCCCTTTATGTCCAGGGGATCGGGGTGCCGGTTCCCTCGGCGCTGATTTCGGCGCTGCCCTATATCGTCACCGTCGTCGTGCTGGCGATCATCGCCCGCGACCGGCGCCGTATTCGGCTCAACCAGCCCGCGTGTCTTGGGAGGTCCTTCGCCGCCGGCGCTTGAGGCGCGGCGTTGGTCGGTCCTTCGCCGTCATGGCTTGAGGCGCGGCGTTGGGCGCCGCGTTTTTGGCGCTGCGCCACTGGATTGGGCGCCAGTCGGGGGACAATCCTGCTATGCCATGGCCTGCGCCTTGCTTGTGGAATGGGCGCTTATAGAATTGGCAGGACGACGGCGAGGCGCGAATGCGCGCCGCCGATGGCAGGCAAAAACGGTTGGTGCGTGGACTTTTTCAGCAGGAGTTAAGGCGATGGATCGTCGTACATTCAACACTTTTCTTGGGGGCGGACTGATCGCCGCCGCGGCGCCGCTGTCCTTGCGCGGACTCGCCGCCGCCGAGCCGATCAAGGTTGGTTATGTTTATCTCGGCCCGGTCGGCGACTTCGGCTGGACCTACCAGCATGATGTGGCGCGCAAAGAGGCGGACGAACATTTCGGCGCCGCTGAAACGTCGGTCTACGTCGAGAACGTGCCCGAGGGCCCGGATTCCGAGCACGTCATCTCCGATCTCGCCGCCAAGGGCTGCAAGCTGATCTTCACCACCTCGTTCGGCTACATGAATTACACGCTCGCGGCCGCGAAGAAGTTTCCGGCGGTCAAGTTCGAGCATTGCACCGGCTACAAGCGCGCCGACAATGTCTCGACCTACAACATCCGCTTCTATGAAGGGCGCTTCGTCCAGGGCGTCATCGCCGGCAAGCTGTCGAAGTCCGGCGTCGCCGGTTACGTCGGCTCGATCGCGGTTCCCGAAGTCGTGCAGGGTATGAACGCCTTCATGCTCGGCATGCAGAGCGTCAATCCGCAGGCGAAACTGAAGTTCATCCTGATCAACTCCTGGTACGACCCGGGTAAGGAAGGCGACGCCGCCAAGGCGCTGATCGACCAGGGCTGCGACGTCATTACGCAGCACACCGATTCGCCGACCCCGCTGCAGGTCGCCGAAAGCCGCGGCGTGCTGGCGTTCGGCGAAGCGACCGACATGGCCAAGTTCGCGCCGAAGGCCGAGCTGTCGGCCAACGTCAACGTCTGGGGCCCTTACTACATCAAGCGCATCCAGGCGGTGATCGATGGCACGTGGAAGAGCGAAGACGTCTGGGGCGGCTTCGCCGCCGGAATGCTGAAGATGTCGCCGTTCGCCAACATGCCCGACGACGTCAAGGCGCTGGCGCAGCAGACGGTCGACGACATTTCTTCCGGCAAGCAGAAGATCTTTGTTGGCCCGCTGGTCGATCAGAGCGGAGCAACCAAACTGGCCGCCGGCACGGTGATGGACGACGGCACGCTCGCCGGCCTGCAGTGGCTGGTCCAGGGCATCGAAGGCAAGCTGGGCTAAGGCCCCTCACCCCAACCCCTCTCCCGCAAAGCGGGAGAGGGGCTCTTCCCTTCTCCCGCTCGCGGGAGAAGGTGGCCGCGCGAAGCGCGGTCGGATGAGGGCAGCCTAGGCTCCCCGCTCTTTCCAGAAATCGCGCTGTAGCGCGGCCGACTCCTCTTCGAGCAGCGGCCCGATCACTTCCACATGCCGCTGGCCCGCCGCGAACACGGTGCGGCAGGGCAGATCCAGCGTCGGGTTTTCTTCGTGGGCGCCAGTCGCGGCCTTGAGGTCGTGCTCGCTCTGGCCATAGACGAGGCGGCCGATCCCCGACCAGTAGATCGCGCCCGAGCACATCGCGCAGGGTTCGGCCGAGCTGTAGAGCGTGCAGCCGGCGAGGAAGGCGGCGCCATCGCTCTTCGACCCCCATGTTTTCGACGCCCAGGTCGCCAGCAGCCGCTCGGCATGGGCGGTCATGTCGCCCCCTTCCGCGCTGTAGCCGTTGCCCTGCTCCTTCAGGATCGCCCCGTCGGGACCGACCAGGATCGCGCCGAAGGGATGATCGCCGCCCGCGCGCGCCCGCCGCGCCGCGTCGAACGAGCGGCGCAGGAACGCCTCGTGGGCGAGAATGGGCAGCGGCGAGGGCGCGGCGTGCGGCTTGTTCATGGCGTCGCGTCTCCCCAGGCAAATAGGCCGAGGCTTAGGCTAGGAGAGCGAGCCGGGCGCTGCAACCCGGGCTCTACGTTAACGCTTCATCAACGATGCCGACGTAACCGGCGCGCCGCCAGAGCATTGCCGCTGCGAAATTTTTACTCTCCTGCGTCATGCTCGTCGGCTTCGATGCGCCCTGAGGCGCTCTCGAACTGCGACCCACAAAGTGGGAATAGCGAAGATGAGCGTCGAATTGAAAATCGCCGTATTCGACGAACCGACCTCGGCCGACGCCGCCGCGCCGCCCAAGCGGTTCAAGTTCGCGCCGACTTTCGTCATCGACATCGTGATCTCGCTCGCCTTTGTCGCCGCCGTCTTGCCGCTCTGGGCGGCGGAGATCGACGTCTACCGAGGTCTGGTCATGGCCCCGACCTTTGTCATCGGCGTGCTGATCCTCACTTGCTACGTCGGCAAGGTCCTGGTCGTCCTTCACCTCGACCAGCGCGGGGGCGATGC
Organism: uncultured Alphaproteobacteria bacterium; assembly: GCA_963835215.1. Lineage (GTDB taxonomy): Bacteria > Pseudomonadota > Alphaproteobacteria > Rhizobiales > Beijerinckiaceae > Roseiarcus. The sequence goes on from CAWIES010000002.1 coordinate 1,372,544, forward strand.
GCGCGCCTATGTGAAATCCTCGGCGCTGGTCACCAACGGGCCCTACGGCTGGTCGCGCCACCCGACCTATTTGCTGGCGATGGTTCAGTTTGTGTTGTGGGCCGCGCTCGCGCTCTACCTGCAGGTCTTCGCCCTGACGTGGCATTGGACGCTGCTAGCGGCGGCCTTCGGCCTGCCGACGCTGTTCTTCCTGATCAACGACCGCATCGTCATGCCGAGCGAGGAGGCGATGCTCAGCCGGCTGCACCCGGAAGAGTTTGCCGCTTACGCGCGCCGCGTGCGCCGCTGGTTCGGCCGCAAGGGCGCTCAGCCGGCGTAGCGATTGGCGACGTCCCTGGCGATGTGGCTGGCCTCATCGAGGAAGCGCGCGACGATCTCGCGCGCCGTCGGCGTGCAGGCGCGGTAGGTCAACTCGTAATCGCGAAACCCGCGATTGAAGGCGCCCGCGAGCGCGTCCTTGCGCGTTTCGGTATTGCCCTCCGTCTCGACCAGACTGGCGAATTTCGCGCGAAACGCATCGCCGTCGCCATCGCCGCACAGGTCGCGCAGATAGCTGAGCGCGCCAATGATTTCCGACAGGCGCAGGAGCTGTGGCTCGTAGGGCGGCGGCGTGTCGATTGGCGCGGGAGTCTGCGCCGGCGCCGGCGCCGGAGCGGGCGCGGCGGCGGCAGGGGCGGCGGGCTTGGCCGGCGCAGCCGTCTGCGCGGCGAGCGGCGCGGCGGTAAGGCTCAACGCCGCAGCGAGCGTAAAGGGAAGGGCGAGGCGCTTCACCTCAGGCTCCTCTCGAGAGCGGCCGCCTTGGCGACAGTCGCGGGCAGGTTCGGAGTGGTGGGATAGTCCCCGATCGCGCCAGGATCAATCCAGGCGACCGCGTCGGCCTCCGGGCCGAGGCGCGCTTCGCCGCTTCGCCAGCGCGCGAGGAAGGCTGCCACGACGTAGTGCTCGCGCACTCGGGCGCCTTCGCGCGCAATCGGCTCGATGTGGTCGATGAAGGCGACAATCTCCGCTTCGAGCCCGACCTCCTCCTTCAGTTCGCGCAACGCCGCCTCGCGCAGCGTCTCGCCGACTTCGACCACGCCGCCGGGCAGGGAGTAGAGGCCCATCATTGGCGCCCGCGCGCGCCGCGCGATCAGCACACGGCCCTCGCGAAACACAGCGACCGAGGCGGCAAGGATCGGGCGCGCCGGATAGTCCCGGTCGTCGAGGCGGGGCTGCGAGGGAAGGGGGGTGAATGTCATCGCGTCCCTCGGGCGCCAGCGTCGGGCGCTAGGGGTTGAGCCGCTGGCGCCGCCAGGGCGCGCCCTCGTGCGCGCGGGTGAAGACGACGCGGTCGTGCAGGCGGAACTTCCCATCCTGCCAGAACTCGATCTCGAGCGGCGTCAACCGGTAGCCGCGCCAATAGGGGGGGCGCGGAATCTCGCCATCGCCAAACTTCTGCGCGTAGTCGGCGACCGCCTGCTCCAGCTTGGCGCGTGACTTCGAGCGGGCGTGACTGCTGGCTCGCCCAGGCGCCGATGCGGCTTTCGCGCGACCTCGTGGCGAAATAAGCGTCGGCCTCGGCCTCGCTCGCCGGACTGACCGGCCCACGCACCTTCACCTGGCGGCGCAGCGACTTCCAGTGGAATAGCGCCGCGGCCTTCGGCGAGGCGGCGAGCTCGCGCCCCTTGGCGCTTTCGGCGTTGGTGTAGAAGACGAAACCGCGCTCGTCGGCCCCTTTGCACAGCACCATTCGGACGTCCGGCAGACCGTTGGCGTCGATGCTGGCCAAGGTCATTGCGTCGGGATCGTTGGGCTCGCGCTCGACGGCTTCGGCCAGCCAGAGCGCGAACAGCGCCATCGGATCGTCGGCCTGGGTGAAGTCACCCGAACTTAACGCATTCAAAACGATACTGCTCCAAGTTGTCGAAGCGTCGCTTGGGTTGCAATGATAGTCCCTCTGATCTCTCAACGCGAAAGAATTTGTCGCAAGAGCCGCGCCGCGCCGCTGCGTGCGACGTTTGCGCTCGCTGCAGCGGCCTTGGCGCTCGCCGGCTGCTCGATCGCCATTCCGCTGCCCGGGCTGATCGACGACGAGCCGGTTGGCGCGATCAAGCCGAAGGCTGGCGTGGCGACGCTGTCGGCCGCTTACGAACCCGCCGACTGGCGTCTTGCCGAGCCCGCGCTGAGCACCGCGCTGCGCGCCAAGGACGGGGGCGAGCGCGACCAATGGTCCGATCCCGACACCGGGAATCACGGCGAATTCCTCGCGGTCGCTGGTTCGTTTGTCCGCGACGGGCGCCCCTGCCGCGCCTTCGTCGCGCGGATCGTCGGCAAGACGGGGACGGCCGATAAGACCCTGCAAGGCGTCGGTTGCCCGCGCGAGGGCGAGGAAGCGGCGGTCTACGACGTTTCCGCCTGGTCGGGCCTCTGATCGCGCCTTAACGGTTGGCACTTGCGGCCGGTCGCTGCGAAGCCCAAATAATCGCAGAGACAATGGCGGCCGCGCCTGTAGGGCGGGCGCCCAGACTTGGGCTCATCATGCGCGACCCATATGAAGTGCTGGGGCTGGCGAAATCGGCCAGCGCCGCGGAGGTGAAGAGCGCCTTCCGCAAGCTGGCGAAGAAGTTCCACCCGGACCAGAGCAAGGAGCCGCGCGCCAAGGAGCGATTCGCGGAGATCGGCTCGGCCTACGAGATCGTCGGCGATAGCGCCAAGCGGGCAGCCTTTGACCGCGGCGAGATCGACGCCGAGGGCAAGCCGCGCGCGCCGCAGTTCGAGGGCTTCGGCTTTGGCGGCGAGCCGGGCGGCCGCTCGACCGGCGGCGGCAACTTCCGCAACTTCAGCTTCGGCTTCGGCGAGGACACCGGCGGTCGCGCCGGGATGGAAGCCGACATTCTCTCTGAATTGTTCGGCGGTCGCGCCGGGGCGACGCGTGCTCGCGCCGCCAGCAGGGGCGAGGATGTCGCCGCTTCCCTCAGCGTGCCGCTGGCGATGGCGGTGGGCGGGGGCTCGCTGCGCGTCGCGCTGCCGACCGGCAAGACGCTCGATATCGCCATTCCCGTCGGAGTCGAGGACGGCAAGTCGATCCGCCTGCGCGGCCAGGGCCGTCCCGGCGTTCGGGGCGGTCCGGCGGGCGACGCGATCGTCGCCATCCATTACGCGCCCCATCCCCTGTTCAAGGTCGAGGGCCGCGACCTGCGTCTCGATCTGCCGATCGCCCTCTATGAGGCGGTTCTGGGGGCCAAGGTGCGCGCGCCGACGCTAGGGGGCGAGGTCGAAATGTCGATCCCGCCGGGCGCGAGCAGCGGCATGGTGCTGCGCCTGCGCGGCAAGGGGCTGCCGGCGGCCGGAGAGGCGCCGCAGGGCGACCTGCTGGCGACCCTTCGCATCGTCATGCCGGGGGGCGAGGACGCCGACCTCATGGCGCTGATGCGACGCTGGCGCGAAGAGAAGCCCTACGATCCGCGCGCTGGCCTGAGCGCCTGATCGCTCGCCCGGGCGAGCAATGCCCTAAAAGAAGAGCTTCCAGGCGGCCGATCGCCGGCCCGGAAGCTCGCTTACCCCTACACAAGTGTCCGAGGCGCGTTTCCGCGTCTCAGGGCTTCTTCATGTGGTGGTGATGGTGGTGGTGGTGATGATGGCGGTGGTGGCGCATCATATGGTGGTGATGGTGGTGGTGATGATGATGACGGTGATGATGCATCGTGGCGGCGAGAGCCGTCCCGGCGGCGGTGAGCGCGACAACCATCGTCGCGGCGACGATCAGCTTCTTATACATTCGTTAAGACCTTGATTTATAACGGGCTCCACCAGCGGAGCTTCGTCCCCTGTGTGCCCAATATTCGATGAACCGAACATGAATTTTCACGCCCGCGACGCACTGCCGGGCGGAATTACGACAAATTGTAAGAAATTTATCGAATTTCAGATGATCGCTTCGTCGAACACCGGGTCGACGTCGCCCTTCCACGGACCTTGGAAGCGGGCGATCCAGTCCTCGGCGGGCGTGCGACCCTCGGCGACGATGCGCTCAAGCGGTTCGAGATAGTGCGTCTCGTCGCGCCCCGCCGCGTCCCGGCGCGCGCGCCTCGCCAGCCCAGCGCGAGCGATCGTCAGCGCCTCGTGCGCGATCTCGCGCAGCGATCGGCCGTCGATCCGCGCCGCGAGGCCAAGGCGAGGAACCTCGTCGCGCAGGCGTTGCAACGCTTCGACGCTCCAGCCGCGGGTCAGATCGCCCGCCGCGGCGAGCGCGCTGCTGTCGTAGTAGAGGCCGACGCAAAAGGCCGACAGCGCCAGGATGCGCTCGGGCGGCCCGACGTCGGCGCCGCGCATCTCGAGATATCGCTTCAACCGCACCTCGGGAAAGATCGTCGACAGGTGGTTGGCCCAGTCGGAGATCGTCGCCCGCTCGCCCGGCAAGGCGGCGAGCCGTCCGGCGAGCAGGTCGCGGAAACTCGCGCCGGCGACATCGTGATAGACGCCGTCGCGCTTGACGAAATAGAGCGGCACGTCGAGCGCGTAGTCGACATAGCGCTCGAAGCCCATGCCCGGCTCGAAGGCGAAGGCGAGCATGCCGGTGCGCGCGGTGTCGGTGTCGCGCCAAACCTCGGAGCGGGCGGAGAGAAAGCCGTTGAGCCGCCCTTCCGTGAAGGGCGAATTGGCAAAGAGAGCCGTGATCGTCGGCTGCAACGCCAGTCCGATCCTGAGCTTGGCGACCATGTCGGCTTCGTCGGCGAAGTCGAGATTGGCCTGGGCCGTGCAGGTGCGGAACATCATATCGAGGCCGCGGGTCCCGACCTTGGGCATGTAGCGCGCCATGATGCGGTAGCGGCTTTTGGGCATCGCCGGCGTTTGGGCGAGCGTCCATTTCGGGCTGAAGCCCATTGCGATGAAGCCGACGCCCAGCGCATCGCCAACCGCGTGCATGCAGTCGAGGTGCGCCTTGAGCTCGGCTTCGACCTCGTGGACGCTCGCCTGCGGGCCGCCCGAAAGCTCGAACTGACCGCCCGGCTCGAGCGAGATCGCGCCGCCCCCCGCGGAATCGAACAGGCCGATCAACGCCCCATCGTCCTCGATCGGCGACCAGCCAAGCCGCGCTTTGGCGCCCTCGAGCAATGCGCGAACACCCCGCGCGCCCTCGTAGGGCACTGGCGTCCGATCGGCTTTGTAGAAAGAGAACTTCTCGTGCTCGACGCCGATCCGGAACGCCTCGGCCGGTTTGCCGCCCGAGGCCAGCCATTCCGCCAAATCGTCGCGCGATTCGATGATTTCGGCATCGACGACGTCGCGGGCCATGCAGGGTTCCGGATGAAAAAGGCCAAACGGCCGGCGGGGCCCCGTAGATAGAGGGGCCGATGCGACAATGCAATGAACCGGGCAGGGGCGAACTCAGCGCCAATCAACAGCGCGCCGGCGGCTAAATGCCGCCGGCCCCGTTCTACTGGCTCTCGGCCTTTTTGGCGCTGTTGACGGCGACCGGAGGAGGCGGTCGGCGCCTCTTACTGACGCGGCGTCGTGCTCGAGCCGAGCATTCCAGTCAGGGCGGTCAGGCCCGCCTGGGCGAGCCCCGATTGCGCCTGGCCCGTCGTCTGGCTGCCGCCGAGCAGACCGCCGAGCATCCCCATAAGTCCGCCCAGAATGCCCCCGCTCTGAGCCGCGGCCGGATCGGTCGCCTGGGTCGCGGCGGTCGTCAATTGCCCGAGGACGCCGCCGTAGCCTTGCGCGGTCATCGTGTGAGCGAGGCCGCCCATCAGCATCGAGGCGACCGCCGGCATCATCTGCTGAACGGTCGCGGCGTCAACGCCGGTCGCGCTGGCGGCGCGGCTGGCGATCTGCGAAGCGACCTGCGAAGAGCCGAAGATCTGGCTCAGCGCAGCGCCGCCGTTGGCCGTCGCGGCAGCCGGATCGGAGCCGGTGAAGGAGCCCGCGTGCACGCCGCTCGCGAGGTGCGAGACGACGCCGGCGAGGCTCGACGGGTCCGAGGTCGCCTTTTGCAGCGCGCTCGAGAACGCCGGCATCATCGCCGTCACCGCCGCTTGCGCCTGATCGGGGGGAATGCCGAGTTGGGTCGCCAGATTGGTTACGCCCTGGCCGCCTTGCGCGGCTTGGATGATGTCATTGAGATTCATTGCGTCCTCCTTCTCCTCCGAACGTCGCCAATTCTTACTTCGGATCGATGGCGTTTGCGAGACGCGAAACGACGCCGAAGGCGAGCGCCGTGGCGATAAGGCCAAAAACCGCCGAGCCGGCGGCGATGCCAAGGATCGCGCCTTCGACGCCGCCCCAGCGGGCGCCCAGCGTGACGAAGGGGATCGTGCCGAGCGTCGCGCGGCCCCAGTTGAACAGCATCGCCAGCAGCGGATAGCCGAGGTTGTTGAAGACGGTGTTGGCGACGAAGAGACAGGTGATGAACAGCCATGCCGCCGCGCCGAAATGACAAAAGAAGAGAATGAATACGGTCGCCTCGCCGGAGGTGTCGAAGATTGTCGCGATCGTTGGCGCGGCCAAAGCCAGCGCGGCCCACGCAAGGAGCGCATAGCCGAGCGACAGGATCAGCGCGTCCGTCACCGCCTGCTGCACCCGGCCCATCAAACGTGCACCGTAGTTCTGTCCGAGGATCGGGCCGATCGAGCCGGTCAGGGCGAAGACCACGCCGAAGGCGAGCGGGACGACGCGGTCGATCACCGCGCCCCCCGCCACCGCCGCCTCGCCGAAGTCCGACCAGATGCGCGTGATGTAGATGGCGGCGACGGGCGTTGCGAGATTGGCGAGGATGGCCGGCAGCCCGATCGTCATGATCGGCGCGAAGTCCTGGCGCATCGCCGCGATCCGCGGGCGGCCGATGAGATCGTGGACGCCAATCGCGCCCCACAGGCCGACGCCGACGAGGACGAGACGCGAGAGCACCATCGCCCACGCGGCGCCGGCGACGCCAAGGCCACAGCCGAAGATCAGCAGCGGATCGGCGAAAGCCGTCACGATGCCGCCCGACAGCAAGACGAACATCGCGCGCCGCGCGTCGCCGACAGCGCGCAGCACGCCCGAGAGCGCCATGCCGAGCGTCAGCGCAATATTGGAGGGGATGACGATGGCGAGAAAATCGCTCGCAACCCTAGCCGGCTCGCCCTTGGCGTGCAGCAGCGCGGCGAGCGCGGGATCGCGATAGACCCACATCGCCGCGGCGAGCGCCAGCGAGACAAGGCCGGCGATCGTCACGCCGGAGGCGGCAAGGCGGCGCGCGCGGGCGCGATCGCCCGCCCCCAGCGCCCGCGATACCGTCGCCGAAATGGCGATGGTGACGCCGATGCTGACCGAGATGCCGATGAATTGAAATTGGCTCGCGTAGCCAATCGCCGCTTTCAGCGCCTGCGAGCCGAGCCGAGAGACCCAGAATAGCGACAGGAAGTCGATGGCGAAGACCGACACCAGACCGATCGACCCGGTCGCGGTCATCACCGCGACGTGGCGCATGGTCGAGCCGCGCGTGAAGACAGGCGCGTCGGCGCTGGCGACGGAGACGGTCACGAAATGGCCCTGGGACGGAGCGGGGCGAGGCTTGTAAACTTTCCGCGGCGTGCGCGCCAGCCCAATTCACGCCGCATTGCGCTCGCCCTGCTTGACTTCGCGAGCACGGCTTTCCAAGACACACGCGTCCAGACCCGGACTTCGAACGAGCGACCCCGATCGCAATGACCGCCAAACCGCCGCTCCGTGTCGTCCTCTGCGCTCCGCGCGGCTTCTGCGCCGGCGTGGTGCGGGCGATCGACATCGTCGAGCAGGCGCTCAATCGCTATGGCGCGCCTGTCTACGTGCGACACGAGATCGTCCATAACAAATACGTGGTCGATTCGCTGCGCGCCAAGGGCGTCATCTTCATCAAGGAGCTCGCCGAGGCGCCGCCCGGCGACCGGCCGGTGATCTTCTCCGCCCACGGCGTCGCCAAGGCGGTGCCGGAGGAGGCGGCGGCGCGCAACCTCTTCACCATCGACGCGACCTGTCCGCTGGTGACCAAGGTCCATCGCGAGGCGCAGGTCCACAACAAGCGCGGGCGGCACGTGCTGCTGATCGGCCACTCCGGCCACCCGGAAGTGATCGGCACGATGGGACAATTGCCCAAAGGCGCAGCGACGCTGATCGGCTCGGCGGCCGAGGTCGACGCACTCGCCTTCGCGCCCGACGCCCCGCTCGCCTATGCGACGCAGACGACGCTGTCGGTCGACGACACGCGCGAGATCGTCGCCGCGCTCAAAGCGCGCTTCCCGCATATCCATGCGCCGCCACTCGAAGACATCTGTTACGCGACCACCAATCGCCAGGAGGCGGTCAAGCGCGTGGCCGGAATGGTCGAGGCGGTGATCGTCGTCGGCGCCGAGAACTCCTCCAATTCGCAGCGTCTGCGCGAGGTCGCCGAGCGGGCGGGTTGCGCGCTCGCCGTGCTCGCCCCCAATGTCGGCGCGATCGACTGGTCGCGCTTTGCCGGCGTGCGCTCGCTCGGCGTCACCGCCGGCGCATCGGCCCCGGAGATTCTCGTCGAGGAGATCCTCGACGCCTTCGCCGAGCGATTCGCCATTGCCGTCGAGACGCTGACGACCACAGAGGAATCGATGTTCTTCCCACTGCCGCGGAGCTTGCGGGCGGCGGAGGTGGGGTAGGCGATCAACTCGACCGCCTCACGCCATCTTCTGTCATGGCCGGGCTTGACCCGGCCATCCACGCTGTTCCGCCGCCAAGAACGGGGCGAAGACCAAGCCTCGCCACCTGGATGGCCGGGTCAAGCCCGGCCATGACTTGCGAGGGTGGATTGCGGGTCCAAAATCGGCGTTTGCCGCCAAAGCGGTCTCGGAGGCCGCGCGCTTGCGCGCCCGCCGCCGCCCGATTACCAACCGGGCGTCGCTCCACTCCGCCATCGCCTCACCCGGACGCATCATGGCCGTCTACACCGAAGTCACCGATGAAGCGCTCGCGGCCTTTCTGCTCGGCTACGACCTCGGCCGCGTCACCTCGTTCAAGGGGATCGCCGAGGGCGTCGAGAATTCCAACTATCTGCTGCGCACCGAGGCCGGCCAGTTCATCCTGACCCTCTACGAGAAGCGGGTGCACGAGGAGGACCTGCCGTTCTTCGTCGGCCTGATGGAGCATTTGGCCAAGCGCGGCGTTGTCTGCCCGCAGCCGGTGCGCGCGCGCAACGGCGAGGCGCTCGGTCGCCTCGCCGGCCGTGCGGCGGCGATCGTCACCTTTCTCGACGGCGTATGGCTGCGCCGGCCGCAGGCTCATCATTGCGGGCAGGTCGGGGAGGCGCTGGCGCGCATGCACGAAGCGGGCGCCGACTTTGCGCTTCGTCGCGTCAACGCGCTGAACATCGACGGCTGGCCGCCGCTCGTCGCCGCCGCGGCGCCGCGCGCCGACGAAGTCTCGCCCGGGCTCGCCGCCGAGATGACCGCCGAACTTGCGGCGCTGCAGGCGATCTGGCCGAGCGGGTTGCCGAGCGGCGTCATCCACGCCGATCTGTTCACCGACAACGTGTTCTTCCTCGGCGACAAGCTGTCGGGCCTGATCGACTTCTATTTCGCCTGCAACGATTCCTTCGCCTACGACCTCGGCGTGTGCCTCAACGCCTGGTGCTTCGAGGCCGATGGCCAGTTCAATGTTTCGAAAGGCATGGCGATGATCCGCGGCTACGAGACGCGCCGCCCGCTCGGCGCGGCTGAAGTTGAGATGCTGCCGGTCCTCGCGCGCGGCTCGGCGCTGCGCTTCATGCTGACCCGGCTGGTCGATTGGCTCAACGTGCCGCCCGGCGCCAAGGTGACGCCGAAGAACCCGCTCGAATATCTCACCAAGCTGCGCTTCCACCAGCGCGTCGTCAGCGCCCGCGACTACGGGCGGCTGTCGTGAGCGATTCTGTCGTGGTCTTCACCGATGGCGCCTGTTCGGGCAATCCCGGCCCGGGCGGCTGGGGGGCGATCCTCGTCGCGGCGCAGCGCGAAAAGACGCTGTGCGGCGGCGAGCCATTGACCACCAACAACCGCATGGAGCTGATGGCGGCGATTATGGCGCTGGAGGCGCTCAATCGTGCCTGCGCCGTCGAACTCCACACCGACTCGCAATATGTGCGCGGTGGCGTGACCGGCTGGATTCACAATTGGAAGCGCAACGGCTGGCGCACCGCCGACAAGAAGCCGGTCAAGAACGACGACCTCTGGCGCCGCCTCGACGAGGCCGCCTCGCGCCACAAGGTCGATTGGCGCTGGGTCAAAGGCCACGCCGGCAACGCCATGAACGAGCGCGCCGATGAACTCGCCCGCGAGGGTATGGCGCCGTTCATGCCGGCGAAGAGGTAGGGGGTTGTCCGCCGTCACCCCCGGACTTGATCCGGGGGTCCAAGCGGCGACGATTGTGGTTAGCCGCTTGCCGTCTCTTCCTGGATACGCGGGTCAAGCCCGCGTATGACGGCTCGGTGTTGGCGCCCGCCACCCCTCACATCTGCGCCAGCAGGTGCGGCGCGCCGGAGAGGTCGGCTTTGCCGGGCGATTCCTCGATATTGAGCTGCTTGACGACGCCGTCCTCGATCAGCGCGGAATAGCGGCGCGAGCGCAGGCCGAGGCCGCCGGCCGTAGCGTCGAAGTCGAGGCCGGCCGCCTTGGCGAAATCGCCGACGCCGTCGGCGAGAAAGGCGATGTGGCCTTCGGCGCCGGTCGCTTTCGCCCAAGCGGCGAACACATGGTGGTCGTTGACCGCGGTCACCGCGATCTCGTCGACTCCCTTGGCCTTGAACGCAGCCTCCTCGGTGAGAAAGCCGGGCAGATGGTTCTTGTGGCAGGTCGGGGTGAAGGCGCCGGGCAGGCCGAACAGCACGATCTTACGCCCGGCGAAGAATTCCTCGGTCGTCACCGGCCTCGGGCCATCGGGCGTCACCAGGCGGAACGTGGCGTTGGGCAATTTGTCGCCGATCTTGATCGTCATCGTTCGTCTCCAAGGTTGGATGGGCAGTCTACCGGGGCCGCGCCACGGCACAAGGCGCGAGCGCCTGGTAGCCCTCGAGACCTGAAATCCTCACCGTGAGGAGCCGGCGAAGCCGGCGTCTCGAACGGCGAGGATGTGCGCCCCCGGGGCGCGACGGCCGGGCCGCCATGCCAATCCTCCTCGTCCTTCGAGACGCGCCGCTTCGCGGCGCTCCTCAGGATGAGGAGAATTGGGGCCGCGTCACAATGCTTTGGGCGCCAACGTCAGGGCGAATTCGCGTGGCGCGGCGCCGCCGGTCAGCGTCGCGTGGACAGCGACCGGAAAACTCGCGTCGCTCGGCTTCTGCTGCAGGGCGATGGCGAAACAGTCGCGCCCGTCGGCGGCGGCCTCGGCGCGGCTCGTCAGCCACCAGCCGCCCGGCGCCTCGATGAAGAGATCGCGTTTCGGGCCGGGCTCGGCAGGCGCGCATAGGCGCCACGCGTCGACGCCGAGCGCGGAGAGTTCGCCGCCGAGCGCCGTAAGTTCGCTCGGGCGCGGTATCTCGGCGCGCGCGGCGGCGAGCGAGGCGGCGTAGGGGCTCGCGCCCGCCGCCGGCAGCGTCAGTCTCAGCGTCGCTCTGGCCGGCAGGCAGAGCTTCTCGCACACCGCATAGTCGAACTGCAGCGCGAGTTCGACCGGTTGGCTGGGATCGGCGGGCGCGACGGCGATCGGGAACACGACGGCGTCCTGGTAGCCGAACGCGTCCGAACCGTCGGACTCAACGACGCGCGTTGGCGCCGGATAGGCGGGCTCGGCGTGCGCGAGATTGCGCGAGCCGGCAAAGTCGAAGCGCGGCGGCGCGCCCGAGTCGCCGGGGTCGCGCCAATAGGTGACCGCGCCGGGCGCAAGGCGCACTTCGACGCCCGCCTCGCCGGGGGCGCCCGCGACGAGCCGCGCTTGCGACTTGCTCGAGCGCGCCCAGTCGCTTGCGTAGTCGTCGGCGCAAGCGCCCGACGAGGCGAGCGCGGCGACGCAAGCGGCAATTGCGAAAACGGAAGGCGACATGGTCATCATTTAGGCGCGCGAGAGCGCCGCCCGCCAGCAAAATCGTCGTGAAGGCCGCCGAGCGGCGCCGGCGATTTGTGCTTTCGCCACCAGGGTCGGACGAGTAGCATGGCCATATGGGACGACTCGCGAAGTCCGCGCTCTGGCAAAGCTACGAAGGCAAATTCCTGATCGCCATGCCCAGCTTGCGCGAAGGGCCGTTCGCGCGCTCGGTGGTCTACGTCTGCGCCCACCGCGAAGACGGCGCGATGGGCATCGTCATCAACCAGCGCGCGCCCGACATCGACTTCTCGCGACTGCTGGTGCAACTCGACATTGTCGGCAAGGCGGAGGCGATCCGGCTCCCCGAGAGCGCTGAGCGGGTTCGTGTGCTGCGCGGCGGTCCAGTCGATACCGGACGCGGCTTCGTCCTTCATTCCAGCGATTACCGTGTCGCAGAATCGACCGTGCCGATTGGCGGCGACGTCTGCCTGACCGCGACGCTCGACATCCTCAAGGCGATCGCCGAAGGGGCGGGGCCGAGCCAGGCGGTGCTGGCGCTCGGCTACGCGGGATGGGCCTCCGGCCAGCTCGAGAGCGAAATCCTCGCCAATGGCTGGCTCGTCTCGCCTGCCGATTCACGGCTGATCTTCGATGGCGATTTCGACGGCAAATACGACCGCGCGCTGGCGCTGCTCGGCGTCAACCTCGCGTGGCTGTCGTCAGAGGCAGGCCACGCTTAGGGCGCTGGCCACGGCCGCGCGCGCCCCGGCGTCACCTCATAGACGTGCGCGCGCGAGCCGAGTTCAGCGAAGGCTGCGGGATCGGCGCCGGTGACGAACACTTGCGAGCCAACCCGCTCCAGCGCCGCAAACAGCGCGGCGCGGCGGCGCGGATCGAAATGGGCCGTCGCCTCGTCGAGCAGCGCCAGCGGCGCGATGCCCGACATGTCGGCGACCAGCCGCGCGTGGGCGAGCGCCATGCCGACCAGCAGCGCCTTCTGTTCGCCGGTCGAGGACTGCGCCGCCGGGGCGCCCTTGGGGCCGTGAGAGACGACGAGGTCGCTGACATGGGGGCCGATCAGCGCGCGGCCCGCCGCCCCATCGCGCCCGCGCCCATCGCGCAGCAACGCGCGATAGCGGTCCTCGGCGGCCAGCGCTGGCTGTTCGGCGGCGAGCGCCTCGACCTCGCCTTCCAACGCCAGAGCGGCCCAGGGGAAGGGCGAATCGTCGTCGCGGTCGCGCGCGATCGAAGCCTTCAGTCGGTCGACGCATTCGCGACGCGCCGCCGCGACCGCGACGCCGAGCTCGGCCGCCTCGTGCTCCAGCGCATCGAGCCATGGCGCGTTGCGCGTCCCCTCTTCGAGCAGGCGGTTGCGCCCGCGCAGTGCGCGCTCGAAGGCGGCGACGCGCGCGCCGTGTTGGGGATCGATCGCCAGCACCAGCCGGTCGAGAAAGCGCCGACGCTCGCTCGCCGGCCCGGCGAACAGGCCGTCCATCGACGGCGTCAGCCAGACGATGCGCAAATGGTCGGCGAAGGCGCGCGCCGAGGGCACGGGCGCGCGATCGACGCGGTTTTGCCGCTCGGCCGGCCGTTCGTCGTCGCCCGGCTCGAAGCCGACACCGAGCTGGTGGAGCGCGCCAGCATCCTCGATCTCGACCGAGATCGCGAAGCCGCCGGCGCCGCCGATCCGCGCGCAGGCGGAAAACTCGGCGCGCCGCAACCCGCGCCCCGGGGCGAACAGCGAGAGCGCCTCGAGCAGGTTGGTCTTGCCGGCGCCGTTCTCGCCGCACAGCACGACCAGCGCCCCTTCGATGGCGAGGTCGAGCGCGGCGTAGGAGCGGAAATCGCCGAGCATCAGCCGTCGCGCCATCGGGCGCCGGCGCGCGAGGGGCGTCTCAAGGGGACTCGGCATCGGCGTCGATGTGCCACGTCCCGGACACGAACGAAAGGGGCGGGCGCGGCTTGTCGTCCTCGCCGGCCTGCCGCATGTTGCCGCGATGGAACCTAAGGGGGGGTGCGCGTGGCGTCGTTCGAAGCCTTGATGCTGGCGCCGGGCATGATGGAGATCACCGAGCCGCTGGAGCAGCGGCTGACCCTGCTGCGGCTGTGGGAGGCGGCCGATCCCGAGGCGATGCTGACCGAGGTCGCCCCGCGCGTGCGCGCCATCGTCGCCACCGGGCACGGGGCGCGGATCGACGCCGCGCTGATGGCTCGCCTGCCCAAACTCGAGATCGTCGCCAGCTTTGGCGTCGGCTACGACCACATTGACGCCGCCTGGGCCGGCGCGCACGGGATTGTCGTCACGCACACGCCGAGTGTGCTTGATGACGATGTCGCCGATCTCGCGATTGCGCTGACCCTCGCCGCGGTGCGCCGCCTGCCGCAGGCGGAACGCTACCTGCGCGAGGGCCGCTGGCCGGGCGCGCCGTTCCCACTCACCGCTTCGCTGCGCGGACGCACGATGGGCATTCTCGGCCTCGGTCGCATCGGCAAGCAGATCGCCAAGCGCGCCGAAGCCTTCGGCCTGAGCGTCGTCTATCACGGTCGCCGCCGTCAGGACGAGGCGCCCTATCTCTACTATCCGACGTTGCCGGGCATGGCGGAAGCCTGCGACATTCTGGTCGTCGCAGCGCCGGGGGGCGCGGATACGCGACGCATCATCGATGCGCGCGTGCTGGCCGCGCTCGGGCCGAGCGGCGTGCTCGTCAACGTCGCGCGTGGCTCGCTGGTCGACGAAGCGGCGCTGATCGCCGCGCTGCAGGGGGGAGCGATCCTCGCCGCCGGGCTCGACGTCTACGACAACGAGCCGAATGTCGCGCCCGCTTTGCTTGCGCTCGATAACCTCGTGCTGCTGCCGCACGTTGGCTCGGCGACCGGCCACACCCGCAAGGCGATGGCCGATCTCCTGGCCGCCAATCTTCTGTCGTGGATCGAGGGCAACGGGCCGCTGACGCCGACGCCGGAGACGCCGTGGCGGGGCTGAGGCGCAAAGCGCAAATGTGATGGGCCGCTGGCTTCTCAGGGCATTGCGGGCGCGCTAGTCTCGGCGCTGTTGGGGAGTCCAACCGGAGGCCCAAACATGCGAACGAAGCTTCTTGCTTTTGTGCTCGGCGCGAGCTTGGCGGCTCTTGCCGCCGCGTCCGCGTCGGCATGCGCCTACCATATGACGAGCGCCGACAGCGATCAGTCTCAGCCGGCGCAGACCGCGCAGGCGCAACCGCCCGCGCAGTCTCAGGCAGAATAGAACTGAGCAAGGTTCAGTCGGCGGCGCGGCGCAAGGCTGCGCCGCCTTTTTCGTGCGCGCTTCGCTAAGCCGCGACGAGTTCGGTCGCCGGCAGCAGGTTAGCGACGTCGATGACGCCAATCAGATGGCCGTCCATGGCGATGACGCCGCGCAGATAGAGCTTGGCGGCCTCGGCGGCTATACCCGGGGTCGGCTGGATCTGCTCGTCTTCGGCGGTGAAAATATCGGACACGCCATCAACCAGCAGGCCCGCGATCTGCGCGCCGAACTCGGCGACGATAATCGCGTGGCGGGCCGTCGGCTGGGAGGGGGGAAAGCCGAGCCGGACGGCGAAATCGACGATCGGCAGCACCACGCCGCGCAGGTTGACGACGCCGAGCACGTAGGGCGGCGCGTGCGGCAAGGGGGTGACGGGCGTCCAGCCACGGATTTCGCGCACCGCCATGGTGCCGAGGCAGAACTGCTGCTCGCCGATGTTGAAGGCAATGAGCTCACTGACCTTGGCCGAGCGATTGTTGGTCGTCTCTTTCATACGCAAATCTCTTTCCCGCTCGTCCACAATCGCCGTGCGCGGGGCTGGGCCCGCGCGTCGGCTCGTCGCGCCGCAAGCGCGAATGTCGGCCAGAAAATCCGGATTGGAACCGGGATGAGCGCGCGGCGTCATGCCCTCGTGCGACCGCTTTGATCGGCCGACCAATGCCTCATCTGGCGACCCGAAGGATCGTCAACGCGAGGGGGCCGTTTCAGCCCCCACCATACTCCCGCAAACGTCCAACGGGGAATTGCTCCCGCGCGTCGGTGTGGCGGTCAGTGTCCGAGCGCGAGTTTAAGGTCGAGTTAAGGTCGTCGCCTGGCGCCGAGGCGGGCTCGCGACGCCGGCCTCACGCCCGCTTGGCGCGGCCGAGGATGAGGCCCGCGATCAGTCCGGCAATCGCGCCGGCGGGGCCGATGGCGAAAAACGCCGTCATGGTCGCTTCGAGCGAGCGATCATAGCCGTTGCTGGAAAAGAACTCGATCGCCCAATAGCCGAAAAACGCCGCCACCAGGAAGCCGGCGACGAGGCCGAGCAGCGAAAAGAAAAAGCGGCGCATGAATGGTGCCCCTGGCCGGAATCGAACCAGCACTCCTTGCGGAACTCGATTTTGAGTCGAGCGCGTCTACCAGTTCCGCCACAGGGGCCCATGTCCAACGGACGACAGACTATACAGAGTCCGACGGACGGCGGGCGATATAGAACGGCGGCGGGCGGGCGGTCAATGCGCTCCGCGCCACCCAGCCGTTGGACTTCGCCCGCCCGCGCGGCTATGCCTCGCCGCCACGCCCAACGGAACTCATGTTCAAGCGCCTCTACGACTGGATCATCGTGCTGTCGCAGAGCGAGCGCGCCCCATATGCGCTGGCTGCGATCGCCTTCGCCGAAAGCTCGTTCTTTCCCATTCCCCCCGACGTCATCCTGGCGCCGATGTCGCTCGCCAGGCCCAAGCTCGCCTGGCGCTACGCCCTCATCGCAACGCTCGCCTCCGTGACGGGCGGCATGGTCGGCTACGCGATTGGCGCACTGCTCTATGACACGCTCGGCCACTGGCTGATCGCGATCTATGGCTATGGCGACCGGATGGCCGCGCTGCGCGAAGCATACGCGCACTGGGGCGCGCTGGTGATCCTGCTCAAGGGCCTCACCCCGATCCCCTTCAAACTGGTGACGATCGTCAGCGGTCTGCTGGGTTACAATTTTGGTCTGTTCGTCCTGCTGTCGCTGCTCACGCGCGGGGCGCGGTTCTTTTTGCTGGCGGCGGCGCTCAATCGTTTCGGCGATCCGCTGCGCCTCGCGCTCGAACGTCATTTCGCCGTTTTTCTCGCGCTCATCGCGATCATTATCGTGATGGGCTTCGTCGTCGCCGCCAAGGTGTTCTGATGTTCAAACCGCTAAGCGCTCTCGCCTTCCCTGCAAGCCAAGTCGGCCGCGCGTTGTGGATCGTTTTCGTCGCGCTGGCGATCCTGGCGACGGTGTGGAGTCTCGAGCTTTCCGGCTATCGCCCTTGCGAACTCTGCCTGAGCGAGCGCTACGCCTTCTATGCCGGCGCGCCGCTGGCGGCGCTGACCGCCTTCGCCGCGTCGCGCGGAGGGGTCGGCTGGGCGCGCATTGGCTTCATCGTTCTCGCGCTCGCCTTTCTCGCCAACGCCGTGCTGTCGGGCTACCACGCCGGCGTCGAGTATCATTTCTGGGAAGGGCCGACCGCCTGCACCGGTTCGCTGAGCGGACCGCTCAACGTCGCGGACATGCTCAAGCAGATCCAGACCGTCCAGGAGGTGCGTTGCGACGAACCGGCGCTGCGCGTCCTCGGCGTCTCGCTCGCCGGCTGGGGTCTGATCGCCAACGCCGCGCTCGGCGCCTATGCGGCGCTGGCGACGCGCTTGCCGCGCTGAACGCGCCTTACAGCGGCGATTTGCCGAGCGGCAGGCCGTTGACCTTCATGATGCCGTCGGCGCCAAGCTCGCCGATCCAGGTCAACGATCCGTCGGGATCGGTTTTGGCCAGACCCTTGGCCATCGCCAGCATCGGGCCGATCTTCTTGGCCGTGTCTGGGCCGAGCGCCTTCACCGCCGCCAGGGTCTTGTCGAAATTGTGCATGTGCACGGTGAAAGTGCCGGTCGGCTTGCTGGCCTTGTACACAACGTGACCCTCGAAGGTGAGGTCGAGCAGAGGCGCGGTGATATGCGAGAGCGGAATGTCGATGACGACGCCGTCCGGCCCGATCAGCTTGCCGCGAATCTTGGCCTGATCGTCGTCGGAAATCTCCGGCCCATCGCCCGCCAGATGAATGTCGGCGATCGCCTCGGCGATCGCCTCGGCGAGGTCGAAGCCGCTGGCGCGAAAGCCGAAGGAGAAAGAGGTCGGCGCGAAATCGCGGAATGGTGCGGGAACTAGCGTCGCCGGCAGCGAGAGCCCGTCGGCGGCAAAACGCTCTTCGAAGGCGCCGGCACTGCCGGCAGCGCCGCCGCCGCCGAACTTGGCGGTATCGATCGTCACCGGACCCTGCGGCGTGTCGATGGCGACTTTGGTGAACGCGAAGGTTTCGTCAAGTTTGATCGGGCTCGTCAGCGCCGCCGCGAGCAGGGTTTTTAGCGCCGCCTCGTTGGCGGCCATCTCCGGGCGCGTCGGATGGGCGACGACGAAAGCCCAGAGATCGAGCAGGGCGTGCGACTTGAACCCATCGAGCGCGATGTCGGCGGTGGCGGCGTCGGAGTGTGCGTTGATGGTGGTTGGCTTGGCGTCGCTATCGGATTTGCTTGCGGCGATGATCGTCGCCTTGGTCCCGGCGAACGTCTGGTGCAAGACGGCCGAGGCAAGGCCGTCGCTCGACGCCTTGCCCGTGCCGCTCATCTGCATTGCGTTAAATTCGAAAGTTTCATCGACGCCCGGCGCGTGCGCCTCGACCGACATCTTGTCGGCCGCGCCCGTCACGCTGCGCCACCATGCAATCGCCGGATCGAAGACGGTCACCGTCTTGAAGCCGGTGAAGGCGATACTCGAAGTCCCGTCTTTCGTGTGCGCGGTGATCGGCGGGATCTCGGTCTGCTCGACGCGCCACCCGCCGTCGTCTTGCTCGATGAGCTGATACTTCAGCAACGCCGGGTCATAGGAAAAACCCTCGGTTTTGAGCGGCGCGGTCAGGGCGGCGAGATCGAAGGAAACGGCATAGCCCGGGTTCGCCGGGGTCACCGTCACAGGCGCCTGCTTGCCGAAATAGACGGCGAAAAAAGACAGCAGCTTCTGGGCGCCGTCGGGGCTCGCGGGCAAATCGCCGGCCCAAGCGGCGGCGCTGAGTGTGGCGAGCCCGGCGCAGGAGGCGAGCGCAACGCTTCGGGAAAAATGAATTCGACGAAACGTCATGGCGAACCCTCGCTCGAAAAATGCACGCCCTACGCTGGCGGCGGCGCGTCGAGTGTAGACGAAACACCGCCCGCCGTCAGCGCGCGGGCGCTGAGGCGGGCGGGGTTCCATCAAAGAGGGTTACGGTCTGGCGAACGTCAGGCGGCGGGCAACGCAGGCGCAGCGCGGCGGCCGGGGATTTGGGCGGTGGCGACGTTGGTTTTGACCGCCGCCTGCACCTTCTCGAAGGCCCGCACCTCGATTTGGCGCACGCGTTCGCGCGAGACGCCGAATTCGGTGGAAAGCTCCTCGAGCGTCACCGGATCGTCCGCGAGTCGGCGCGCTTCGAAGATGCGCCGCTCGCGCGGATTGAGCACGCGCAGCGCCGACTTCAGCGCCGTGAGCCGGTCGTTGCTCTCTTCGCGATCGACCAGCAGGGTCTCCTGGCTCGGGCTGTCGTCGACCAGCCAATCCTGCCACTCGCCTTCGCCCCCTTCGCGCAGCGGCGAATTGAGCGAAGCGTCGCCGCCCAGGCGCCGGTTCATGTCGATCACTTCCTGCTTGGCGACGCCAAGCCGGGTGGCGATCGTCGTCGCCTGATCGTCGCGCAGATCGCCGTCGTCGAGCGCCGAGATGCGGCTCTTGGCCTTGCGCAGGTTGAAGAACAGCTTCTTCTGGCTGGCGGTGGTGCCCATTTTCACCAGCGACCAGGAGCGCAGGATGTATTCCTGGATCGAGGCGCGAATCCACCACATGGCGTAAGTCGCCAGCTTGAATCCTTTTTCCGGCTCGAAGCGGCGCACCGCCTGCATCAGGCCGACATTGCCCTCGGAAATCACCTCGCCGATCGGCAGGCCGTAGCCGCGATAGCCCATGGCGATTTTGGCGACCAGACGCAGATGCGAAGTGACGAGCTTGTGGGCGGCCTCGCGGTCGCCGTGCTCACGCCAGCGCTTGGCCAGCATGTATTCTTCTTGCGGCTCCAGCATCGGAAACCGCTTGATCTCGGAAAGATAACGGGAAAGGCCGGATTCTCCGGCAATGATCGGTAGGGCGGCGGCCATCAGGACCTCCTCAAACGGGGCGTGCGGATCGCAGCACCCCGGCGACGCTTGGAATCGCCGCACTGCACAATATAGGTCGCCTGACCGTGGCCGAAAGAGGGCGAGGGAAGAGAGTTTTCGCGGCCCGGCGATGACAATTCGTTTATCGCCGATCGGGACGAGCGATCACTACGCTTGTCTCAACATATTGATGATATTGATAAAATATCAACGCGCGGGCGCGCTCGCTAAGCGCCCGCCAAGCGCGGCGACGAGGGCGGCGAAGTCGGCGGGCGGCGCGCTGGTAAAATGCAGCGGCTCGCCGGTGACGGGATGCTGGAACCCCAGCTCCGCGGCATGCAGGGCCTGGCGCCCGAGCCTCGCCAGCGCCTCCTGGGCCTCTGGCGACAATTGGCTGGCCTTGGTCTTGAACCCCGCGCCATAGACCGGGTCGCCAAGCAGCGGGTGGCCGATATGGGCGAGATGGACGCGGATCTGGTGGGTCCGTCCGGTCTCCAAGCGGCAGGCGATCAGGCTCGCCGGCCCGAGAGTCGTCTCGACCCGCCAATGGGTGATCGCTTCGCGCCCGCGCTGCGAGGATACGACCGCCATCTTTTCGCGATGACGCGGATGGCGGCCGAGCGGCGCGTCGATGGCGCCCGCCTTGCCGTCGAGCGCGCCCCAGACCAGGGCGCGATATTCGCGCACGAGCGAACCGGAGCGGCCATGATCGGCGAACAGCGCGGCGAGGCCCTGATGGGCGGCGTCGGTCTTGGCGACCACCAGCAGGCCGGACGTGTCCTTGTCGAGGCGATGGACGACGCCGGGCCGTTTGACCCCGCCGATGCCAGACAGGCTCGCGCCGCAATGGCGGATCAGCGCGTTGACCAATGTGCCCGACGAATGGCCGGGCGCTGGGTGGACGACGAGGCCGGCCGGCTTGTCGACGATCAGCAGATGTTCGTCTTCGAAGACGATGTCGAGCGCGATGTCTTCGCCGACGATCGCCAATTCTTGAGCCGCGGGCGCTAGCAGCCCGATCACGACCCCCTGGGCGACCCGCGCCGCCGGATCGTCCGCCGGCGCGCCGTCGATGGTCGCCTGGCCGGCCTCGATCAGCGCCTTCAGCCGCGTGCGCGAAAGCGTCAGCCCGCGCTTCACCGCGGCCTGGGTGAGGAAGCGGTCGAGCCGCTCGCCGCCTTCGCCCTCGCCGACGACGAACGCGAAGGCGCCGTCTGCGGCGGGCGCGAGTTCTTTTTGAGATGACGCCATGCCGCCCTCGGCGCAGCGACGCGCCGCGCGGCCTGATTTAGGCGCGCCAGCGGGCGCGGGCAAGGCGTGCGCGCGATCATCCTCGCCCTTCGAGACGCCGGCTTTGCCGGCTCCTCAGGATGAGGATGATTGGGAACCGCACTACGCTTCCCTCATCCTGAGGAGCGCCGCGCCAGCGGCGCGTCTCGAAGGACGAGGGAAGGCGACAAGCGGAAGGCTTTCGCCTATCTTGCCGCCGCTTAAAAGCGAAGCGTCGACGCCAAAGGGGAAACGGACATGGCTGCTGGTGGGCAAGTGGGCGAGACGTTTCTCGGGTTGGACGTCGGCACCTCGTCGATCAAGGCGCTTCTGATCGACGCCAACCAGCGCGCGATTGCCGAATTTTCCGTGCCGCTGTCGCTGTCCCGGCCGCATCCGCTGTGGAGCGAGCAGAACGCCGACGATTGGGTCGAAGGCGTCGAGGCCGCCGTGGCGGGGCTGCGTCGCCTCGCGCCGGACGACTTCGCATGGCTCGCCGGCGTTGGTCTCTCGGGGCAGATGCATGGCGCGACCTTCCTCGACGCCGCCGGCAAGCCGCTCAGGCCCGCGATCTTGTGGAACGACGGGCGCGCGTTCGCCGAATGCGACGAGCTCGAGCGCCGCGTTCCCGATCTGCGCCGCCGCGCCGGCAACATCGCGATGCCCGGCTTCACCGCGCCCAAGGTGCTGTGGGCTCAGAGGCACGAACCGCAGGTCTTCGCCGCCACCAAGCGCGTGCTGCTGCCCAAGGATTATGTCCGTCTGCGCCTGACCGGCGAAGCGGTGTCGGAAATGTCGGACGCGTCGGGCACGCTGTGGCTCGATGTCGGCAAGCGGGCGTGGGACGACGAACTGCTCGCCGCCACCGGCCTGACGCGCTCGCATATGCCGAGCCTGGTCGAAGGCTCGGCGGTCTCCGCCTATCTGTCACCCGAGGTCGCCGCCGGCTGGGGCCTTGCCGGTCGGCGCATTCCGGTCGCCGGCGGAGCGGGCGACAACGCCGCAGCGGCGGTCGGAGTGGGCGCGATCGCGCCTGGCGCCGGCTTCGTTTCGGTCGGCACGTCGGGAGTGGTGTTCTCCGTCACCGACCGTTTCGTCTGCCTGCCCGAGCGCACGCTGCACGCCTTCTGTCACGCGCTGCCGCAGCGTTGGCATGGCATGGCGGTGATGCTGTCGGCCGCCGCGGCGCTGACGTGGATCGCCAACGTGCTGGGGCGCGGCGACGATGTCGGCGGCTGCGTCGCCGAGGCCGAAGCCTTCGCAAAGTCGGCGACCGCCGTCGAGACCGCGCCGATCTTCCTGCCCTATCTCAGCGGCGAGCGCACGCCGCACAATGATGCGGCGGCGACCGGTCTGTTTGCTGGCCTCCGGGCCGAGCACGGATCGGCGGCGCTGATCTATGCGGTGCTCGAAGGCGTCGCCTTCGCCTTCGCCGACGGCGTCGACGTGCTGAGCGAAGCGGGCGCGCGGCCGAAAGCCTCGATGCTGGTTGGCGGCGGCGCCCGCTCCAGCCTATGGGGCCAAATGATCGCCGATGCGACCGGCCTGACCATCGATCTTGCCGCCGGCGCGGAGGCGGGCGCGGCGCTTGGCGCGGCGCGCTTGGCGATGCTGGCGGCGGGCGCCGGCGATGAGGCGAGCGTCTGCGCTCGCCCGCATGCGCAGCGCCAATTCGCGCCCGACGCGGCGCGCGCTGGCCTGCTCGCCCCGCGCCTGAAGCGATTTCGGGCGCTCTATCCGGCCGAAAAGGCGACCCGCTGAAGCCAAGCGCGTCTCCTTTTCGCCAGCGGCTTAACCCTTCCTGAAGGCGGACCCCCTAGCGTCAGAACCCGGCTTTCCCTCGTGGAGAACGGGTCTTGGCGTTTCTCGTTTGGCTGTGGTCGGCGACTGCCGACCGTCTGACGCTCATGTTCGGCGCCACCGCCGCGTATGGCCCGCCGGCGCTCGCCGGGGCGCTCGCCTGCTCGCTCGCCTATTACGTCTGGCGGCGGCGTGCGCGCGGTCGTCCGATCAGCGTGCGCGGCTTCGTGCGCACGATCTTCGCCGGCCGCATCCTTTTGAATCCGTCGTCGCGCGTCGACATGAAAATGTGGGTGCTCAACGGCCTGGTGCTGGCGGGGGGCTACAGCTATCTCGCCTTCGGCAACATCTTCTGCCGCGACGCGACGCGCGCTGGCCTCGAAGCCCTCTTTGGCGCCCGCCAACCCGCTCACTGGCCGGGGTGGACGGTGCTGCTGCTGGCGACGTTGCTCGAGTTGCTCGCCTACGAGCTCGCCTATTGGTTCGGCCATTTCCTCTTTCATCGCATTCCGGCGCTGTGGGAGTTCCACAAGGTGCATCATTCGGCCGAGGTGCTGACCGCCTTCACCGAGCTGCGTCAGCATCCGGTCGAAATCCTCGCCTTCATGAACCTGATCGCGATCGCCACCGGCGCGGTGTTCGGCGCCATGACCTATGTGTTCGGGCCGGGCGTGCAGCCGTTCACCCTGCTCAACGGCAACTTCCTGCTGATCCTGTTCCTCGTCAGCTACGGCCATCTGCGCCACAGCCATATGTGGATCGCCTTCACCGGTCCGGTCGGGCGCATCCTGCAGAGCCCGGCGCATCACCAGATCCATCATTCCGACAACCCGGCGCATTTTGAAAAGAATCTCGGCTTCGCGCTGGCGCTGTGGGATTGGGCGTTCGGCACGCTCTACGTCCCGGCGGCCGAACGCGAACAGGTCCACTTTGGCGTCGGCCCGACCGAGGGCGACTTCGCCAGCGTGCCGGGCAACTACGTGCTGCCGTTCGTGCGCTTTGGCGAACACGCCGCGCGCTGGCTCGGTCGTTTCATGCCGCGCTTCCACCGGACGGGCGTGCGCGGCTCGCACGGCTGACATCCATCGCTTTTGTTTTTGTCGCGCCGGGCAGGCGAAGCCCGGCGCTTCGCGTTTGGCTGCGCGCGTGACGGAGGGCGCCTTCGCCCTGTAGGATCGCGCCCTGTAGGATCGCGCCGGCAGTTCAAACGGGAGGCGACATGGCCGAGGACAAGTTCGCGCTGGTCACGGGCGGGGGGCGCGGCGTCGGCCGCGCCGCCTCGCTCGCGCTCGCGCACGCTGGCTGGCATGTGGCGCTCGCCGGGCGCAGCGCCGAGCCGCTTGCCCAAACCGCGCGCGAGATCGAGGCGCTGGGCCGGCGCGCGCTCGCCCACCCTTGCGACGTCGCCGACCCGGCGGCGGTGAAGGCGCTGTTCGCCGCAATTGAGCGCGCCTTCGGCCGGCTCGACCTGCTGTTCAACAACGCCGGGGTCACCGCGCCGGCGGTCGCCTTCGAGGATCTGACCTACGATCAGTGGAAGGGCGTGGTCGACGTCAATCTCACCGGCGTCTTCCTCTGCGCACAAGGCGCGGTGGCGCTGATGAAGCGCCAGCGCCCGCAAGGCGGGCGCATCATCAACAACGGCTCGGTCTCCGCGCAGTCGCCGCGCCCTTTGAGCGGGCCCTACACCGCGACCAAGCACGCGGTCACGGGCTTGACCAAGTCGCTCGCGCTCGACGGGCGCGCGTTCGACATCGCTTGCGGCCAGATCGACATTGGCAACGCGCTGACCGACATGTCCGCGCCGATTGGGCAGGGCGTGCGGCAGGCCGACGGGCGGATCGCGCCCGAGCCGACGATCGCCGCCGCCGAGGTCGGCGCCGCGATCGTCCACATGGCGAGCCTGCCGCTCACCTCGAACGTCCTGTCGATGACGCTGATGGCGACCAAGATGCCGTTTGTCGGGAGAGGGTGAGGGGCTTTAGTCCGGCGCCGACGTCAGCGGCTCGAACGGGCGCGGCAGCGTGTCGCGGGCGAGATCGCGCGCGAACAGTTTGATGCCAAGCGGCTCGTTGCCATTGGGATGGACGAGCACGATCGAGCCGTCGTGAGGGCGCTGGTCGAGCGCCAGCCACGCGTCGGCGCCGAGCGAGATCAGGTGATTGCGGCGCACCGCCAGCATCAGCGGCGCGTTGGAGATGAGGCCGGGAAAGCGGAAGAACAGCGACGGCGTCTGGCCGTTGGCGATCAGCAGCCGCTCGACTTCGAGAATCTCCGCGTCGGCGTCGACGCCCTTCATCAGCAGAAAATTGCGATCGTCGGGCGCGCCGCGCAGGTAGGGGTGATGATAGGTGTGGTTGACCCACAGGATGTCGAGCGCGCCGCTGGCCTGCTGGTCGACCAGCCAGCGATAGTCGGCGAAATGGTGGAGCAGCCACAGGCCGGAGATCGACAGCGACACCGGCGTGTGCGGCCCCTGCGCGGCCATCTGGTCGAGAAACGTCCGGTCGAGCGGGCGCCGGCTCGGGCAGAGATCGCCGGTGACGAAGGCGCCCGGCTCGGCGCCGTGGATCAGACCGGCGTTGCTGAGGAAGCCGCGATGGACGAGGCCGGGCGCCTCAGCCGATTCTTCGATCGAGCGCATCATCCGCGTCGCGGCGAGCGGCGCCTCGTCGGTCTCGGCGCAAGTCCAGCATGCGGCGCGCTCGATCCGGGTCGTCAATTTTTCCGGGTCGGCGAGCAACAGCAGCGGCGTTCCTGCGATGCTCATCGTGCGGATCGCAACGCCCGCGCGCCCGTCGGCGGCGTGGCAGGCCTGGAGCGTCGAACGGTAGTCGGCGACCGCGTCGGCGTGGGCCAAGGTCGTCGGCGGCGCAGGAGAATAGAGGCAAGCGGCGGCGTCCTCGCCGGCGCGCGCGGCGGCGCTGACGCCAAGCGCGAAGAAGGCGGCGAGCAGACAACGCATCAGAGCCAATACAACAACTCCCAACGAGGGCGCGTGGCCCAGCGGCCCGCCAGCGCGGGCGCGAACCTAGAGGATGAGGCGCGCTCGTGTCACCTTCGTGTTTTCGCGCCTGTCGCCATGGCCGCCGCCCGCCGCT
The DNA here is from genome assembly GCA_963835215.1 of uncultured Alphaproteobacteria bacterium. Taxonomy (GTDB): domain Bacteria; phylum Pseudomonadota; class Alphaproteobacteria; order Rhizobiales; family Beijerinckiaceae; genus Roseiarcus. The sequence continues at coordinate 1,398,860 of CAWIES010000002.1, forward strand.
TGCAAATTACCATTCTCTGACTAAAGTCAGAGAATGGACAGCGACGCGATCCAGCAGGTCCGGCGGTTCAATCGCCTCGTCACGCGCCGCAACGGCGCGCTCGATCAGAGCTTTCTCGGCCGCGGCCGCCCGCTCGGCGAGGCGCGGGTGATCTTCGAAGCCGGCGTTGCCGGCGCCGAGCTGCGCGCGCTGCGCGCCACGCTTGGCCTCGATTCCGGCTATGCGAGCCGGCTGCTCCGCTCGCTGAGCGCGCAGGGACTGATCGAGCTCAGCAAGCCGAGCGGAGACGCGCGGCTGCGCCGGATCGTGCTGACGGCGAAAGGCCGAGCCGAGCTCGCCGCCTACGAGCGACTGTCCAACGAACAGGCGCAAGCGATGCTTGCCCCGCTCGCCGCTTCCGAACGCCAGCGCCTGCTGGCGGCGATGGCGGAGGTCGAGCGGCTGCTGCGCGCGAGCGGCGTGACGGTCGAGCGCGAGCCCGCGACGTCCCCCGACGCGCGCTCGTGCCTCGACGAATATTTCCGTGAACTCGCCGAGCAATTCGACTTCGGCTTCGATCCCGCCAAGGGCGGCGAGGTGAGCGAAGCGGAGATGACGCCGCCCGCCGGTTGGTTCTTTCTGGCGCGGCTCGACGGGCGCCCGGTCGGCTGCGGCGCATTGCGACGGCTCGGGCCAAGCGTCGGCGAGGTCAAGCGGATGTGGACCGCGCCGAACGCGCGCGGCCTCGGCGTCGCGAGGCGCATGATTACAGCGATTGAAGCGACCGCTCGCGATGCGGGCCTCACGACATTGCGGCTCGACACCAACCGCACGCTGACCGAGGCGCAGGCGCTCTACCGCAAGCTCGGCTTTGTCGAGATCGAGCGCTACGGCCACAATCCCTACGCCGATCACTGGTTTGAAAAGCGGATGTGACAGCTCGCGCGCTGGGCGGGGCGCCGTCGCCAGCGACCATCCCCCAACGATTGCGTGATCTGGGGCGTGCGCCAGTGGCGCGTCGGCGTCGTGCGCGTCATAATTGCGCCGCCAGGGCGATCCACGCCTAGGCAGGTTTTAGGCAGGAGGGAGGCTGACGATGATCGCGGCTCTGATGCTGATCGCGCTCTCGGGCGCCCCGCCGGCGATCCCCATGCAGGCGATCTGCAAGGACGCTCGGACCTCGGCGTTGCCCGAGGACGCCCAGGTCGCCTACGATAGCTGCGTGCACGACGAGCAGGACGCGCTCGACAAGCTGAAGGGCCGTTGGGTCCACTATTCGGCTTCCGCCCGCTTCGCTTGCCTTGGCGACGACAGCATCGCGCCGAGTTATGTCGAGCTGTGGACCTGCCTGGAAATGCAGCCAGGGGGCAGCCTGAGCTTGCAGAGCGGCGACCGCGACGCGGCGCCGGCCAACGAAGGTTGGAAGCCGTTGCCGCCGCACGCGCAACCGATGGGCGTCAAACCCTGACGGGCTTTCCGGGCGCACGGGATCGACCGGCGGGGGGTCCGCGGGCCGCTTTGCTTGATTCGGCGGGCTAACCTCTCTAAGTGCTTGGCTCACGCGATCCCGCCGAGGCGTTTCTCCAATGGTCGACCTGCCGCTGCACCTCAGACGCCTCGAAGCGGAGGCAATTCACATAATGCGGGAGGTTGTCTCCGAATTCCGCAATCCTGTGATGCTATATTCGATCGGCAAGGACTCCTCCGCGATGCTGCACGTCGCGATCAAGGCGTTCCATCCCGCGCCGCTGCCATTCCCGCTGCTGCACGTCGACACGACCTGGAAGTTCCGCGAGATGATCGCCTTCCGCGAGGAAACGGCGAAGCGGCTTAAACTCGATCTGCGCGTCCATATCAATCGCGAGGGTCTGGCGCGCGGCGTCTCGCCGTTCGCCTCGGGCAGCCAGGTTCACACGCAAGTGATGAAGACCGAGGGGCTGCGCCAGGCGCTCGACGCGGGCCAGTTCGACGCCGCCTTTGGCGGGGCGCGGCGCGATGAGGAGAAGAGCCGCGCCAAGGAGCGCATCTTCTCGCACCGCTCCGCCGCCCACGCCTGGGACCCGCGCAACCAGCGGCCCGAGCTGTGGCGTCTCTACAACACGCGCATTCGCGAGGGCGAGTCGATGCGCGTCTTCCCGCTGTCGAACTGGACCGAACTCGACGTCTGGGAATATGTCCGCGCCGAAGGCATTCCGGTCGTGCCGCTCTATTTCGCCAAGGAGCGACCGGTGGTCGAGCGTGGCGGCACGCTGATCATGGTCGACGATGATCGCTTTCCGCTGGAGCCGGGCGAAAAGGTGGAGATGAAGCGCGTGCGCTTCCGCACGCTCGGCTGCTATCCGCTGACCGGAGCGATCGAGTCCGACGCCGACACGTTAGACGCGATCATCGACGAGATGCGCGCGGCGACGACTTCGGAGCGTCAGGGGCGGCTGATCGACAGCGACGAATCCGCTTCGATGGAGAAGAAGAAGCGCGAGGGATATTTCTGATGGCCGAGTCCCTGCGCCAGGACGCCTTGCCGACCCTGCGCCTGCTGACTTGCGGCTCGGTCGACGACGGCAAGTCGACCCTGATTGGCCGCCTGCTCTACGAGCAAAAGCTGATCTTCGACGATCAGCTCTCGGCGCTCGAGCGCGACTCGAAGAAACACGGCACGGTCGGCGCCGACATCGATTTTGCGCTGCTCGTCGACGGTCTCGAGGCCGAGCGCGAGCAGGGCATCACCATCGACGTCGCCTATCGCTATTTCGCGACCGCGCGCCGCTCGTTCATCGTCGCCGACACGCCTGGCCACGAGCAATACACGCGCAACATGGCGACCGGCGCCTCCAACGCCGACCTCGCCATCCTGCTGGTCGACGCGCGCAAGGGACTGCTGACCCAGACCCACCGCCACGCGATCATCGCCTCGCTGCTGGGCATCCGTCATGTCGTGCTGGCGATCAACAAGATCGATCTCGTCGACTATGACGAAGCGACCTATCGCCGCATCGTCGACGAGTTCGCGGCCTTCGCCGCGCCGCTCGACTTTCTCTCGCAAGTCGCGATTCCGATCTCCGCCCGCTTCGGCGACAACATGTCCTCGCTCAGTCCCCACACACCCTGGCACGAGGGGCCGTATCTGCTCGATCATCTCGAACGGATCGAAGTCGAGGACGCGCGGCGCGGCGCGCCCTTCCGCCTGCCGGTGCAATGGGTCAATCGGCCGCACCTCGATTATCGCGGCTTTGCCGGCACGATCGCGGGCGGCAAGATCAAGCGCGGCGATCCGATCGTCGTCGCTTCGTCAGGCCGCCACAGCGTCGTCACCGGCATCCTGCGCGCCGGCGCCGCGGCGGAGGAGGCGGAGGCGGGCGACGCGGTGACGCTGACGCTCGCCGACGAGGTCGACATCGCGCGCGGCGACGTGCTCGCTAAGCCCGACAATCGGCCGGAAGTCGCCGACCAATTCACCGCCCATTTGATCTGGATGAGCCACGAGCCGCTGCTGCCCGGCCGCTCCTATCTGATGAAGATCGGCGCGCGCACGACGCCCGCCTCGGTGACCGAGCTCAAGCACCGCATCGACGTCGACAATTTCGACAAGCTGGCGGCCAAGACGCTGGCGCTCAACGAGGTCGGCTTCGCAAATCTCGCCACCACTGCGGCGATCGCCTACGATCCCTACGCCGAAAATCATGAAACCGGCGCGTTCATCCTCATCGACCGCTCGACCAACGAGACCGCGGCGGCGGGGATGATCGCGCATGGTCTGCGCCGCGCGACCAACATCCACCGCCAGGGACTCGCGGTCGAGCGCGAGGCGCACGCCTCGATCATGCATCAGCGGCCGACCATTCTGTGGTTCACCGGCCTCTCGGGGGCCGGTAAATCGACCATCGCCAATCTGGTCGAAAGCAGGCTGCTCGCGCGCGGGGTCCACACCGCGCTGCTCGACGGCGACAACGTCCGCCACGGCCTCAACAAGGACCTCGGCTTCACCGCCGAGGACCGGGTCGAGAACATTCGCCGCATCGCGGAGGTGGCGCGCCTGATGACCGACGCCGGGCTGATCGTGCTGACGTCGTTCATCTCCCCCTTCCGTGCGGAACGGAGCTTGGCGCGCGAGATCGCCGCGCCCGGCGAATTCATCGAAATCTTCGTTTCGACGCCGCTGGCGACGGTGATCGCCCGCGATCCCAAGGGCCTCTACAAGCGGGCGCTGGCGGGCGAGATCAAGAATTTCACCGGCGTCGACCAACCCTATGAGGCCCCGGAGGCGCCCGAACTGACCCTCGACGCCGCGCTTACCGAGCCCGAGGCGCTCGCCGATCGGGTCATCGCCGAACTTGAGGCGCGCGGCCGGATCGAGCGTCTCTAACGGGCGCTGTGAATTGTCCGCGCCCATTGCGTGTGAGTCGAAAACGCGCTTCGATGCGCCGCAATCGCCGGGGGCGCCGCGAAGCGCGGGCCCAGTAGCGCGTGGGGGAGTTCTGATGAAATCCGTCGTCCTCGCCGGCCTTGGGTTGGCGGCGCTGCTCGTGGGAGCAACCGGCGTTTCGGCCAAGACTCTCGTCTATTGCTCGGAAGGCAGCCCGGAGAATTTCACCCCGGCGATCAACACCACCGGCACCAGCTTTGACGCGGCCCGACCAGTCTATAACCGGCTGACCGAATTTAAGCGCGGCACCACCGAGGTCGTGCCTGGTCTCGCCGAAAGTTGGGACATCAGCGACGGCGGCAAGACCATCACCTTCCATTTGCGCAAGGGCGTGAAATTCCATTCGGTGAAAGACTTCAAGCCGACGCGCGACTTCGACGCCGACGACGTGCTGTTCTCGATCAATCGCCAGTGGAAGAGCGACGATCCCTATAACAAGGTGTCGGGCGGTAAGTACGATTACTTCAACGACATGGACATGCCGTCGCTGCTCGATTCGGTCGCCAAGACCGACGACTACACCGTCGTCATGAAGCTCAAGACGCCTAACGTCGCCATCCTCGCCAATCTCGCGATGGACTTCATGGCGATCGGCTCGGCCGAATACGCGGGTTTCCTGCTCAAGAAGGGCGAGCCCGAACAGTTCGACCAGGTTCCGGTTGGCACCGGGCCGTTCTCCTTCGTCGCGTATCAGAAGGATTCGGTGATTCGCTACAAGGCGAACCCGGATTACTATGGCGAGAAGGCGCTGGTCGACGACCTCGTCTTCGCCATCACGCCCGACGCGACGGCGCGCTACGCCAAGCTGAAGACTGGCGAATGCCAAATCAACGCCTATCCGCGGCCCGCCGACCTTGCCGAGATGGAGAGCGACCCGACGCTGAAAGTGATCCACGCGCCCGGTCTCAACGTCGCCTATTGGGCGTTCAACAACACCAAGCCGCCGTTCGACAAGAAGGAAGTGCGCCAGGCGCTGTCGATGGCGATCGACCGTGACGCCATCGTCAAAGACGTTTATCTCGGCGCTGGCGAAAAGGCCAAGACGCTCATTCCGGCGACGATGTGGTCCTATGACGACGCCATCGTCGACGACCCTTACGATCCCGAGAAGGCCAAGGCGATGCTCGCCGCCGCCGGCGTAACGACGCCGCTCGACATCGACCTCTGGTACATGCCGGTGCAGCGCCCCTATAATCCTAACGGCAAGCGCATCGGCGAAATGATGCAGGCCGACCTCGCCAAGATCGGCGTCAACGCCAAGCTCGTGACCTTCGAATGGGGCGAGTATCGCAAGCGCCTGGAGAATGCCGAGGACATGACCGGCCAGATGGGCTGGACCGGCGACAATGGCGATCCCGACAATTTCTTCTTTCTGCTGAGCTGCCCGGACGGCAAGCCGGCGGGCAACAATATCTCGAAGTGGTGCAACGCCGAGTTCGACGACCTGCTGGTCAAGGCGCGCGTGATTCCCGATCAAGCCGAGCGCGCCAAGCTCTATACCCGCATGCAGGAGATCGAACACGACGAGGCGCCCTCATTGTTGATTGCGCATTCGATCGTCTTCGAGGCGATGCGAGCCAACGTGACGGGCTACAAGCAGAGCCCGCTGGGCACGCATGCGTTTGAAGGCGTCGACATCAAATAGGCGGGAAACGGGCCGGCCCGCCACGCGGGCTGGCCCCGGCCTCGCCCTTAGCCCATGATCGTCTATTTCGTCCGCCGCATCGTCTTCACCGTCCCGACGTTCGTGGCGCTGATGTTCGTCACCTTCTTCGCGATCCGCCTCGTGCCGGGCGATCCGGTCGAGGTGCGGGTCGGCGAACACGGCATTTCGCCTGAGCGGCTCGCCTTCTTCCGCCACCAACTCGGCCTCGACCTGCCGGTGTGGCGACAGTTCCTCGACTACGCCTGGGGGTTGCTGCACGGCGATTTCGGCGTGTCGCTATCGACCCAGCAGAAAGTGCTGACCGAGTTCCTGACGCTGTTTCCCGCGACCGTCGAGCTGTCGCTGTGCGCCATGCTGTTCGCCATCCTGATCGGCGTGCCGGCGGGGGCGCTCGCCGCGGTCAAGCGCGGCAGCCTCTACGATCAGGCGCTGATGACCGCCTCGCTGTTCGGCTATTCGATGCCGATCTTCTGGTGGGGCCTGCTGCTGATCATGTTCGTTTCGGTCCGGCTGGGATGGCTGCCGGTGTCGGGCCGCATCGACCTCGTCAATTATTATTTCGATCAGCCGACCGGCTTCATGACAATCGACGCGCTGCTCTCGGGCCAGCCCGGCGCTTTCCTCGACGCCGTGCGTCATCTCATCCTGCCCTCGATCGTGCTTGGCACGATCCCGCTCGCGGTGATCGCGCGCATGACGCGCTCCTCGATGCTGGAAGTCCTGTCGGAAGACTATGTGCGCACCGCGCGCGCCAAGGGCCTGTCGCCGTTTCGGGTGATCGGCGTCCACGCGCTGCGCAACGCGCTGCTGCCGGTGGTCACGGTGATAGGCCTGATGGTGTCGGGCCTGCTCGCTGGCGCAGTGCTCACCGAGACGATCTTCTCCTGGCCGGGGGTCGGCCATTGGCTGATCGACTCGATCGAGCGACGCGACTACCCGGCGCTGCAAGGCGGCGTCATGCTCGTCTCGGCGGTGGTGATCGTCGTCAACCTAATTGTCGATCTCATCTATGGCGCGATCAATCCGAGGATTCGCCATGGCCGCTGACATGGCTGCTTCCCCAGCCTTCGGCGATGAGGCGGCCGGGGTGCTCGCCCAGCCCTCGCCGCTTGCCGCATTCTGGGCGGCGTTCTGCGAGAACCGCGGCGCGGTCTTCGGCCTGACGGTTCTTGTGGCGATCGTCGCCGTCGCCCTCGGCGCCGACCTCATCGCGCCCCATTCGCCGATCGAGCAATTCCGCGACGCGGTGCGCGCGCCCCCCGTCTGGGAGGCCGGTGGCGCGTGGCGGTTCGTGCTCGGCACGGACGGCGACGGCCACGACATGCTGTCGCGGCTGATCTACGGGGCGCGCGTGTCGCTGTTCATCGGCCTGTCGGTGATGAGCGTCTCGTTCGCGCTCGGCGTCATCCTCGGCCTGCTCAGCGCGGCGGCGGGGTCGATCGTCGATGTCGTCATCTCCCGCGTGATGGATCTGATTCTGGCGGTGCCGAGCCTGGTGATGGCGATCCTGGTGGTCGCCGTGCTCGGCCCGAGCCTCGCCAACACCATCATCGCGGTGACGATTGTTTACCTGCCGCGCTATGTGCGGTTGGTGCGCGCTTCGGCGCTTGGCGAGCTGGCCAAGGACTATGTCACGGCGGCGCGCGTCGCCGGCGTCGGGCCGCTCCGGCTGATGGTCGCAACCGTGCTGCCAAATTGCCTTGCGCCGCTGATCGTCCAGGCCGCGCTTGGCGTCTCGGACGCCATTCTCGAAGCGGCGGGTCTCGGTTTTCTCGGCCTCGGCGCGCAACCGCCGACGCCCGAATGGGGGACGATGCTCGCCGATTCGCGCGAGTTCATCCGCTCCGACCCCTGGATCGTCGCGCTGCCGGGTCTCGCGATCCTGACCGCGGTCGTCGCCATCAACCTGACTGGCGATGGCCTGCGCGACGCGCTCGATCCCAAGCTGCGGCGGAGCTAGGCGATGGCGCTGCTCGAAGTGCGCAACCTCACGGTCGCCTTCGCCACTCGCCATGGCGAGTTCACGGCGGTCGATGGCGTCGACGTCACGCTCGATCGCGACGAGACGCTGGCGATCGTCGGCGAGTTCGGGATCGGGCAAGTCGGTGGCGATGCTGGCGGTGATGGGGCTGCTGCCATTCACCGCGCGCGTCAGCGCCGACCGCATGATGTTCGACGGCGCCGAGCTCAGCGCGATGAAGCCCCGTCAGCGCCGCCGCATCGTCGGCAAGGACCTGACGATGATCTTTCAGGAGCCGATGTCGTCGCTCAACCCGTGCTTCACCGTCGGCTTCCAGATCGGCGAGGCGCTCAAGACCCATCTCGACCTCGACCGCCGCGCCCGCGCGCGGCGCGTCGTCGAATTGCTCGAAGAGGTCGGCATTGCCGATCCGGCGCGCCACGTCAGCGCCTTCCCCCACCAACTCTCGGGCGGCATGAGCCAGCGCGTGATGATCGCGATGGCGCTCGCCTGCCGGCCAAAGCTGCTGATCGCCGACGAGCCGACGACGGCGCTCGACACGACGATCCAGGCGCAGATCCTCGATCTCCTGCTGTCGCTGCGGCGCCAGAACGGCATGGCGCTGGTGCTGATCACCCATGACATGGGCGTCGTCGCCGAGACCGCCGATCGCGTGATCGTTCAATACGCGGGGCGGCAGGTCGAAGAGAACACAACGCGGGCGCTGTTCGCCCATCCCCATCATCCCTACACCGCGGCGCTGCTCGCCGCGCTGCCCGAGCGGGCGACGGGGCGGCGCCTGCCGGCGATCCCCGGCGCGGCGCCGGGCCAGTTCGACCGTCCGCAGGGGTGCATGTTCGCGCCGCGCTGCGCCTATGTTTTCGACGCCTGCTGGCGCGCGCCGCCCGCCCGCGCCCCCGAGGCGCTCGGGCGCGCATTGTGCTATGCGCCGCTCGACCAAGGGGCGCCGGCATGAGCGCGATTCTCGAGGCGCGGGGCCTGTCGCGAGACTATGTCGTCTCGCGCGGCGCGTTCCGCCGTCCAGCGGTCCTCCACGCGCTCGCCGATGTTTCGTTCGCGCTGCAAGCGGGGCGCACGCTGGCGGTGGTCGGCGAATCGGGCTCGGGCAAGTCGACGCTGGCGCGGCTGCTGACCCTGATCGAGAAGCCAAGCGCCGGCGCGTTGCTGATCGAGGGCGAGGACGTCGCGGGCGCCGACGCCAAGCGCCGCCGCCGCCTGCGTCAGGACGTGCAGATCGTGTTCCAGAACCCCTATGGCTCGCTCAACCCGCGCCAGAAGATCGGCAAGGCGCTCGAGGAGCCGCTGCTGGTGAACACGCCGATGCGCGGCGGCGAGCGCGAGGCGAGCGCGCGCGCGACGATGGAGAAGGTTGGCCTGCGTCCCGAATATTATCACCGCTATCCGCATATGTTTTCCGGCGGGCAGCGCCAGCGCATCGCCATCGCCCGCGCGCTGATGCTGAAGCCGAAGATCCTTGTGCTCGACGAGCCGGTGTCGGCGCTCGACGTGTCGATCCGCGCCCAAGTGCTGAACCTGCTCGCCGAACTGCAGGAGAGTTTCACGCTCGCCTATGTCTTCATCTCGCACGATCTCTTGGTCGTGCGTCACATCGCCGACGAGGTCATGGTCGTCTATCTCGGTCAGGCGGTGGAGATCGGTTCGCGCGAAGCGATCTTTTCGGCGCCCCAGCATCCCTACACGCGCGCGCTGCTAGCGGCGACGCCGAGCGCCGACCCGAACGCGCGGCGCGAGCGCGTCCTGCTGCGCGGCGAGCCGCCTTCGCCGATCGCTCCGCCCCCCGGCTGTTCGTTCAACCCGCGCTGTCCGCTCGCCTTCGATCGCTGTCGCAAGGAAAAGCCGCCGCTCGAACTCAAACAGGGCCGCCAAGTCGCCTGTTGGGCGGCGTCGCCGTGAGCGAGCATTACGACTACATCGTCGTGGGCGCCGGCTCGGCCGGCTGCCTGCTCGCCAACCGGCTGTCGGCCGACGCCAAGAACCGGGTGCTGCTGCTCGAAGCGGGCGGGCGCGACAACTGGATCTGGCTGCACATTCCGGTCGGCTATCTCTACGCCATTGGCGATAAGCGCGCCGACTGGCGCTTCAAGACTGGCGCAGAGGCCGGCCTCAACGGCCGCTCTGTCGCCTATCCGCGCGGCCGGGTGCTGGGCGGTTCATCCGCCATCAATGGCATGATCTACATGCGCGGGCAGGCCGCCGACTACGACGGTTGGCGCCAGCTCGGCCTCGAGGGCTGGGGCTGGGACGACGTGCTGCCCTTCTTCACGCGCCACGAGGATCACCACGCCGGCGCCGACGCGTTGCACGGGGCGGGGGGCGAATGGCGGGTCGAACGCCAGCGTCTGTCCTGGCCGATCCTCGAGGCCGTGCGCGAGGCGGCGCAGGAGATCGGCATCGCCAAGATCGCCGACTTCAATCGCGGCGACAACGAAGGCGCCGATTATTTCGAGGTCAACCAGCGGCGCGGGCGGCGCTGGAGCGCGGCGCGCGGCTTTCTCAAGCCAATCCGCGATCGGGCGAACTTGCGCGTCGTAACCGGCGCCCATGTCGAGCAACTCGTCTTCGAGGGTCGCCGCGCGGTCGGCGTGCGCTACATCGTGGGCGGCGCCAGTCATGAGGCGCGCGCCGATGGCGAGATCGTGCTCGCCGCCGGCGCAATCGGCTCGCCGCAACTGCTGGAGCTCTCGGGCGTCGGCCGGCCCGATGTCGTCGCCGCGCTCGGGCGCGAGCTGGTCCACGCCTCGCCCGGGGTCGGCGAGAACCTGCAGGACCATCTGCAATTGCGCACGGTGTTCCGCGTCACCGGCGCGCGCACGCTCAACGTCGATTCCCGCTCGCCGCTGCGCCGGGCCGCGATGGCGCTCGACTATGCGCTGCGACGGCGCGGGCCGATGACCATGGCGCCATCGCAGCTTGGCATTTTCGCCAAGACCTCGCCGGACTTCGCCACCGCCAACGTCGAGTTCCACGTCCAGCCGCTGTCGCTCGATCGCTTTGGCGAGCCGCTGCACGCCTTTCCGGCGATCACGCTGAGCGTCTGCAACCTCAGGCCGACTAGCCGCGGCGCCTCGCACGCGGTGAGCCCCGATCCGCGCGCCGCGCCGGCGATTGGGCCGAATTATCTCTCGACTGAGGAAGACGTGCGCGTCGCCGTCGCCTCGATCCGCCTGGCCCGCCGCCTCGCCGCCGCGCCGGCGCTCGCCCGCTTCTCGCCGCAGGAGTTTCGCCCCGGCGCGGCGGCCGAAAGCGACGCCGAACTCGCGCGCGCGGCCGGCGACATCGGCACGACGATCTTCCATCCGGTCGGCACGGCGAAGATGGGCCGCGACGAGGACGCCATGGCGGTCGTCGATGCGCGGCTGAGGGTGCGCGGCGTCGCCTGCTTGAGAATCGCCGATGCTTCGGTCATGCCGCGCATCACGTCAGGCAACACCAACGCGCCGACGATGATGATCGCCGAGAAGGCCGCGGCGATGATCCTCGCCGACGCCGCGAGGCGCTGACATGACCGCAGTTCCTCCCCTCGCGCCGCTCGACGGCCGTCAGTCGGAGGCGGCGCTCGCGATCGCCCGCGGCGTGAGGCGGCTGCTGCGGGCGCGCGGCTACGCGACCGTCACCGAACTGCCGCTTGCCGACGGTCGCCGCGCCGATGTGGTCGGCGTCAATGGCGAGGGGGCGCTGCTGATCGTCGAGATCAAGTCGTCGGTCGCCGACTTTCGCGCCGACCGCAAGTGGCGCGACTACGCCGCCCATTGCGATCGCCTTTATTTTGGCGTCGGCGCTGACATACCGCTCGACATCTTGCCTGACGAGGCTGGCGTGATCGTCGCCGACGCCTTTGGCGGCGAGATCTTGCGCGAGCCGCCGCCGCGCGCGATTGCCCCGGCGACCCGGCGCGCCGTGCTGCTGCGCTTCGCGCTTGCCGCCGCCCACCGTTTGCATCGGCAGGCCGACCCCGGCGCCATGCCCGAAGGCTGAGCGCCGAGGCAGGCGGTCTTGCGGGGGTGGGGTGGTTGCGCGAACATACGCGCCGTCGATGCTCGGAAGCCAAAATTCCGGGCGCGGCTCGAGGGAGGACCACGGCTATGCGGAAATTGGCTTTAGCAGGCGCGCTGTTGCTCGCCGGCGCCGCGAGCGCAGGCGCGGCCGAAATGACGCTGACCAGCCCGGACATCAAGCCCGGCGGAAAAATCGCCGACGAACAGCTCGGCAACGGGTTTGGTTGCTCTGGCGGCAACATATCGCCGGCGCTCAGTTGGGCGGGCGCTCCCAAGGGCGCCAAGAGCTTTGCGGTCAGCTTCTATGATGCCGACGCGCCCACCGGAAGCGGCTTCTGGCACTGGTCGCTGTTCGACATCCCCGCCAATGTGACGTCGCTGCCCAAGAACGCTGGCGATCCGACGGCGAATCTGGTTCCCGCTGGAACGATCCAGGCCCACAACGACTCGGGCTCACAAGGCTATTTTGGCCCGTGCCCGCCCAAGGGCGACAAGCCGCATCACTATCGTGTCCAGGTGTTCGCGGTTGACGTCGACAAGCTCGGCCCCGACGACAAGGGCTCGCCGGCGTTTGTCGGCTTCAATCTGCATTTCCATACGCTCGCCAAGGCGACGCTTACTGCGACGTACGGTCGCTGACGGCGCCGGCGCTGGCGATCGCGCTACCAGCGGTCGCCCGCGGCGGACACGCTTCGTCGAACAGCGCCGCTCCGCCTTCGGCGGCGAGCGGCGTGAAGACGATCGGCGCCGGATGAGGCGCCTGCGGCGCAGCGGCGTCGGCGATGAAGCTGAGGACGGCGCGTCCGCCGTCCTGTAGCCGGCAGAATTTGCGCAGCGGCGTAACGACACGCGCCGCTACGTCGGCGCCGAGGCGGCCGGTGCGATACTCGGCCCCCTGCGGATAGAAGATCAGATAGGCGCCAGCGCCGGGCAGGGCGAGCGGCGCGCCGGTCTGGGCGTCATGTACGGCGAACGACGTCGTCACCGCGCCGCCGCCGCGCCGAAAAGCAAACGTCACTTCCAACGTTGCGCGGCGCTCGCCGATCGGCGCCGACAGCGGCGCCGTCAGCTTGGCGGAAAATTGCGAAGTCGACCCGGCGGACGGCTCCATCCCGGGCTCGACCGCAAGGCCGTCGAGGCCGCTCGGTTGGGCCGCGTCGACGAACGGCTTGGGGCCGTTGAGCCACGCCGTCGCCAGACGCGACGTCTTCATCTCGTCGCTCGTTAGCCAGTGGATGCCTTTGGAGGGCGTCGCAAGCGTAAGCTTCATCACCGGCTCGGCGACGCCCATCCTCAGAAAATAGTCGGACACTTCGTCGTCGACCTCGTCGTCGGCGGCGAGCTTGGCGGTCGAGACCGAACGCTCCTCGCCGATTTGATGGCGCGACAGTTCGAGTTTCAGCCCGGCGACCTGAAGATAGTGCACCTTATAAATTCGTTTGACCTGCGTCTGCTTGACGACCTCGGTCATCTGATGAACGCCGACATAGGAAAGCGGGCTGACGTAGCGCTCGACGCCCGCGGCGAGCACCAGCGTGCAAGCCGATGCGCAATAGGCGTCACGCGAGTCGGCGACGCCGCGCGCGATCCCGCAACTCGTAGCGCCGAGCGGACAATGTGCAAACGTGGTGTGGGCGACAACCACCGCCAGCCGTTTGGCGCGGATCAGACGGCCCATATCCATCGCGTCGCGCACCGAGCCGCCGGCGGAATTGATAACGATCGGCAGCCGACGATTGCCGATGGCGTTCAGCGTGCGCTCAAGCGCGTCCGCCGATCCGGTGACGATCTTGCCCTCGGCGGAAATCCATTCCGGGCAATCGGGGCGGCACGCTTCCGCGTCGCTGCGCACCCTAACGAAACGCATCGGCTGGGCGGCGTTCTGACTGGCGTGCGGCCCGCTCGCAAGATCGGCGCGCGAACTCGTCGCCAGCGCCGTGACGCCCAGGACGAGCGCGGCGACGAGCGGAATCGCGCGAACAAAATATCGACGCGCGTCGTGCGTTTGATGACGGAGCGAGAACATCGCAATATTATTGCGTCGTCGCGGCGCGATGTCGAGAGGCTGACGCATTTCCCTAGTGCGCTGTGTTGTGCTAACGAGCGGCCGATGACAACTCGCATTGACCATCGTTTTGCCGCATTGCGCGCGGAAGGGCGCGCGGCGCTCGTCACATTCGTCATGGCCGGCGATCCTGACGCCGCGACCTCGCTCGCCATCGTCAAGGCGCTGCCGAAAGCCGGCGCCGACGTGATCGAAATCGGCATGCCGTTCAGCGATCCGATGGCCGATGGTCCCGCGATCCAGGCCGCAGGTCTGCGCGCGCTGCATGGCGGCGAGACATTGCACAAAACGCTGGCGTTGACGCGCGCGTTTCGCGATATGGATTCTCACACGCCCATCGTGCTGATGGGCTATTACAACCCGATCTACGTCTATGGCGTCGACGCTTTTGTGCGCGACGCCGTTGCGGCTGGCGTCGATGGCCTGATCGTTGTCGATCTACCGCCCGAAGAGGACGAGGAATTGTGCGTGCCGGCCCTGCGCGCCGGCCTCAACTTCGTCCGCCTGGCGACGCCGACGACCGACGATAACCGGCTGCCGGCGGTGCTCGCCAACACCTCCGGCTTCGTCTATTACGTTTCCATCACCGGCGTCACCGGCTCGGCGGCGGCCGACCCGCAAAAGGTCGGCGCCGCGGTTGCGCGGGTCAAGCGCCATACCCATCTGCCGGTAGCGGTCGGGTTCGGCGTCAAGGACACGGCGAGCGCCGCGGCGATCGCCGCCGTCGCCGACGGCGTGGTGGTGGGCTCGGCGTTGGTCGAGGCGCTGCGCGCCTCGCTGGTTGACGGCAAGGCCGGCCCGGACACGGTCGGCGCCGTCGCCGGACTGGTCGGGCGGCTCGCCGCGGGCGTGCGCGGGGTCGTCAAGAGTGGGAGCTGAGGCTGACATGTCGATGAATTGGATTTCCAACGTCGTCCCGCCGAAGATCCGCTCCTTCCTGCGCCGCGACACGCCGGAAAACTTGTGGGTGAAATGTCCCGAGAGCGGGCAGCTTGTCTTCCACAAGGATCTCGAGGCGAATCTGATGGTGGTGCCGGGCTCCGGCCACCACATGGCGATCTCGCCCAGGGCGCGACTCGCCGCGTTGTTCGACGGCGGCGCGTACCACGATTTGGCCGTTCCGGAGACGGTCGTCGATCCGTTGAAGTTTCGCGACGTGAAGCGTTACGCCGACCGGCTGAAAGAAAATCGCGCCAAAACCGGATCTGACGATTCGGTCATCGTCGCTTCGGGCGAGATCGAGAGTCAGGCTGTCACTGTGGCGGTGCACGATTTTGCTTTCCAAGGCGGCACGCTCGGCGTCGCCGCGGGCGAGGCGATCATCGCGGGCATGACGGAAGCGGTTGCGCGGCGCACGCCCTTCATCATCTTCACCGCTTCGGGCGGGGCTCGTATGCAGGAGGGGATGTTCGCGCTGATGCAGTTGCCGCGCACCACCGTCGCCGTGCAACGCCTGCGCGCCGCCAAGCTGCCCTATATCGTCGTCCTGACCAACCCGACCACCGGCGGCGTCACCGCCTCCTACGCTATGCTCGGCGACGTGCAGATCGCCGAGCCCGGCGCCGTGGTCGGATTTGCCGGCGCGCGGGTTATCGAGCAGACCGTCCGCGAACGCCTGCCCGAGGGCTTCCAGAGGGCCGAGTTCCTGCAGGCGCACGGCATGATCGACATGGTGGTGGCGCGCCCGCAATTGCGCGCGACGCTGGCGCGCCTGTGCCGGCTGCTGTCCAAGACGCCGAGTGAGCCGGAGGCGGCCTGATCGGCAAAACGCGGAGCACACGGTGAATTCGATCGACGCCGTGCTGGCGCGTTTTGCACTGCTTCATCCGCGCCGCATCGACCTTTCACTCGACCGCATTGAGCGGCTGCTTGGCGAACTCGGCTCGCCCCAGCTTCGCCTGCCTCCCGTCGTCCATGTCGCCGGCACCAACGGCAAGGGCTCGACCATCGCCTTCATGCGCGCCGCGCTGGAGGCGGAAGGCAAGCGTGTCCACGTCTACACCTCGCCCCATCTGGTGCGCTTCAACGAGCGCTTCCGTCTCGCGGGCGCGCTGGTCGACGACGAACGGCTCGCCGACGCGCTCGAGCGGTGTGAGGCGATCAACGCCGGCAAACCGATCTCGGTCTTCGAAGTCATCACCGCCGCCGGGTTCGTGTTGTTCAGCGAGGTCCCGGCCGACTATCTGCTGCTCGAGGTCGGGCTGGGTGGCCGCTACGATGCGACCAATGTCATCGACCGGCCGGCGGCGAGCGTGATCACGCCGGTGTCGATCGACCATGTCGAGTTTCTCGGCTCAAAGCTGGAGACGATCGCGCTGGAAAAGGCCGGCATCCTCAAGCGCGGCGCGCCGGCGATCATCGCCGAGCAGGACGAGCGGGCGCTCGGCGTCATCGAGCGCGAGGCGCTGAAGGTCGGCGCGCCGATGCGCGTTGGCGGGCGCGACTTTTTCGTCCATGCCGAGAACGGGCGCCTGATCTTCGAAGACGCCGACGGCCTCGTCGATCTGCCGTTGCCGCGCCTCGCCGGGCGTCATCAGCGCGTCAACGCCGCAGCCGCGATCGCCGCGTTGCGGGCAATCGAGCCGCGACTGTCGATTGGCGCGCTCGAGCGGGCGATGGTCGAAGTCGACTGGCCGGCGCGGCTGCAGCGATTGCGCAGCGGCCGGCTGGTCGCGCTCGCGCCGGCGCGCGCCGAGGTCTGGCTCGACGGCGCTCACAACGAAGCGGGCGGGCGGGCGCTCGCCGAAGCAATGGCCGATCTCGAGGATCAGGCGCCACGACCGCTCGCGCTGATCTGCGGCACGCTGGCGACCAAGGACACTGCGGGCTTCCTCGCTCACTTCAAAGGGCTGGCGCAGGAGACGCTGGCCGTGCCGATCTCAGGCGAACACGCCGGCCGTCCGGCCGAGGAGGTGGCGGCTATCGCGCGCGAGGTCGGCCTCAACGCCGCCGCCAGCGACAGCGTCGCTTCGGCGCTGCGTTTCCTCGCCGCGCGCGCTTGGGAGACGCCGCCGCGCATTCTGATCGCGGGCTCGCTCTATCTCGCCGGCGCGGTGTTTGCGGAGAATGGCGACACGCCGCGCTGAGCGGCGCTCAATTGTTAGTGTGCGGATCCTTGGCGCCGATCGCCGGCGACGTGTCGCTGGCGATTGGCGTATGCCCGTGCAGCAGGTCGATCGCGGCGGCGAGCTGGGCGTCCTTGGTCGGATCGGGCGGCACATAGGCTTCCGAGCCGGTCTTCTCGTCTTCGCCGTTCTTCAGATGGCCGAGGAGCGAGGCTTCGCCCTTGCTGTCGACTTTGCCCTTCAGGTCGTCGGGAATGGCCTCGCGAATCCTGATGTCGGGCTCGATGCCCTTGGCCTGGATCGAGCGGCCCGAAGGCGTGAAGTAGCGCGCCGTCGTCAACTTCAGCGCGCCATCGTCAGCGAGCGGCAGCACGGTCTGCACCGAGCCCTTGCCGAACGAGCGGGTGCCGATCAGCGTCGCGCGCTTGAGGTCCTGCAGCGCGCCAGAAACGATCTCCGAGGCCGAGGCCGAACCGCCGTTGATCAGCACCACCAGCGGCTTGCCGGCGGAGAGGTCGGCGCCCGAGCGCGCGTAATAGTCTTGCTGCTGTTCGGAGGTTCGCCCACGCGTCGAAACGATCTCGCCATGGTCGACGAACGCGTTGACCACCTCGATCGATTGGGTGAGCAGGCCGCCGGGATTGTTGCGCAGGTCGAGGATGTAGCCCTTCAGCTTGTCCGCGCCCGGTTCGCTGTTGAAACGGTCGATCGCCGTGCGGACGCCGTCGTAGGTCTCCTGGTTGAACTGCGTGATGCGGATGTAACCGATGTCGCCGCTCTCGACGTGCGAGCGCACCGGCAGCACCTTGATGATCTCGCGCACGATATTGAATTCGCGTAGGTCCTTCTCGGAGCCGCGTTGCACCTTGAGCTTGACCGACGTCTTGGCCGGCCCGCGCATGCGGTCGACCGCTTCCTTGAGGGTCAGGCCCTGAACCTGCGCATCATCGATGGCGGTGATGACGTCGCCCGACAGCATGCCGGCGCGCGCCGCCGGCGTGTCGTCGATCGGGCTGACGACGCGCACCTGGCCGCCCTCCTGCATCACTTCGAGTCCGAGCCCGCCGAATTCCTCGCCGCGCATCGTGGTCTGGAAATCGCCGAGCGCCTTGGCGTCGAGATAGGCCGAATGGGGGTCGAGCGAAGCGAGCATGCCGTTGATCGCGCCGACCACCAGCTTGGTGTCGTCAGTCGGGTCGACGTAATTGGCGCGCACCTTGTCGAAGACGCGCGAGAACAGCGCCAATTGATTGGCCGACTGCGCGCCGAGCGTCGGCCCGGCGCTGGTCGCGCCGGGGCCGGACAAAGCGACCACCATCGCGCCGACGGCGACGCCAACCGCCAAATACGCGGTCCCACGAGACAGGCTCGAAGCGATCTTGCCCAAAGCGTTTCCGCGCTTCACTTCGGCGGATCGGCGCTCGGCGCCGCCGCCGGTGGGGTCGGCGCCACGTCAGTGCCGGTAGGCGGCGCGGCGTCGGTAGCAGCCGGGCTGGCGGCCGACGGCGCGGGCGCCGTGGCGGCGGCGTGCTTGACGCCGTGCAGCAGATCGATGGCGGCGGCGAGCTGCTTGTCGTTCTTCTCGTCGGGCGGCACGTAGGCCTGCGAGCCGGTCTTCTCGTCGTCGCCGTTCTTGAGGTGGCCCTTGAGCGAGGCTTCGCCCTTGGTGTCGTCCTTGCCCTTCAGATCGTCGGGCACGTCCTCGAGAATCTCCATGTCGGGCTCGATGCCCTTGGCCTGGATCGAGCGACCCGAGGGCGTGTAGTAGCGCGCCGTGGTCAGGCGCAGCGCCCCGTCCTGGCCGAGCGGCATGATGGTCTGCACGGAGCCCTTGCCGAACGAGCGTGTGCCGATCAGCGTCGCGCGCTTGTGGTCCTGCAATGCGCCCGCGACGATTTCGGAGGCCGAGGCCGAGCCGCCGTTGATCAGCACCACCAACGGCTTGCCGCCGGAGAGGTCGCCGCCGGGCCGCGCGTTGAAGCGCTGCGTGTCGTCGGGGTTGCGCCCGCGCGTCGAGACGATCTCGCCGCGATCGACGAAGGCGTTGACGACGTCGATCGACTGGTCGAGCAAGCCGCCCGGGTTGTTGCGCAGATCGAGGATGTAGCCCTTGAGCTTATCGCCCAAATCGGCGTGCAGCTTCTCCATCGCGGCCTTCAGCCCGTCGGCGGTCTGGGCGGTGAACTGCGTGACGCGGATATAGGCGATGTCGTCGGCCTCGACGTGCGAGCGCACCGACTGGACCTTGATGATGTCGCGGACGATCTTGAATTCTTTCGCTTCCTTCGAGGCGCCGCGGATAACCTTAAGGTCCACGGCGGAATTGATCGCCCCGCGCATCTTGTCGACCGCCTGGTCGAGCGTCATGCCCTGGGTCGTATCGCCGTCGATTGAGGTGATGATGTCGCCCGACATGATGCCCGCCTTGGAGGCCGGCGTGTCGTCGATCGGGCTGACGACCTTCAACAGGCCGTCCTCCTGCGTCACTTCGATGCCGAGACCCCCAAACTCGCCGTTGGTCTGCACCTGCATATCTTGGTACGCCTTGGCGTCCATGTAGCTCGAATGCGGGTCGAGCGAGCTCAGCATGCCGTTGATCGCCGCTTCGATCAGCTTCGCCTCGTCGGGCTTCTCGACGTAGTCGTTGCGAATCTTCTCGAACACGTCGCCGAACAGATTGAGTTCGCGATAGGTGTCGGCGGCGGCCGCGGCAAAGGCGCTCTGCGTCAAGGCAGGCAGCGCGTAAGGGGCCAGCCCCGCGCCAACAGCGCCAATCGCCACGCCCAACGCCAAATAGGAAATCTTGCGTCTCATCCGCGCGCCTTCTCGATGTCTGACTTTGTCCACCAGGGACTGGAATCGACCGTCATTTCGTCTTTTCTAAGTTCGATATAGAGAACAGGCTGCGTGGCGCCAATGGCTGTCGCGACCGCCGTCCTCGCCGAACCGTCGCCCATGGTCGCAACCGCTTCCCCGGCCAGTACGAACTGGCCGACCGAAACGTTCATGCGATCCATCCCAGCCAAGACAAAATAGTAGCCTTGTCCGGCATTGATGATCAAGAGTTGTCCATACGACCGGTAAGGTCCGGAGAATACGATCGAACCATCGACCGGCGAGGACACGGTCGCGCCGGGTGGCGTGCCGATTGAAACGCCCTTCTGGACGCCGCCGAAGCCGTCAGGGTCGCCAAAGGTCTTGAGAACGGCGCCGGCGACCGGCAGCGCGAGCGTACCCTTGGCCTCAAGGAAGGCGAGCGCCGGCTTCAGCCGAGCCGGATCGGCGGCGCGCAACGCCGTCGCCCTGGCGGCGATATCCGCGGCGTTCGCAACATCACCGGCCGCGCTGCGCTCCATGCCGGCGATCAAATCTTTGAGACTGGTCGCCTGCTCGGCAAGCTGGGAGGCGCGCGCGCTTTGAGCGACAAGCGCCTGTTCGGCGGCGCTCAGCGATTCCTGGCGCGCCTCGACTAGAATGGCGAGCCGCGTCTTGTCGGCCGACAGGGCGTCCGAGCGCTGGGCGATCTCGTCGCGCTGCTTGCCGATGTCGGCGCGCAGGTCGGCGAGCTGCGCGAGGTCGGCGCGGAGCGCGTCGGTCTCGCCTTTTAGCTCTTCGACCGTCGAGCCGAGCATGGTGGCGGCGCGAATCGCCTCCGCCATATCCTGGGGGCGCACCAGGATCGCGGGAGGCGGATTGCGGCCCATGCGTTGGAGCACCGCCAGCACGTCGGCGACCACGGCGCGCCGATTGTCGAGCGAATGGCCGAGCGCGTCGGCGTTGGCGTTGAGTTCAGCGAGGCGCGCGTTGGCGGCGGCGATCTCGCGTTCGGCCCCCTGCACCTTGGCGGTGGTGTCGATCAGCGCCGCATTGAGGCGCGCCCGGTCGGCGCGCAGCGATTCGATTTCCGCCTCGATGCTTCGGCGCTGCTCGTCGGAGGCGCGCAGCGTGTCCTCGATCCCGCGCAGGCGTTCCTGCTGCGCCGCTTCGGTTGCGGCGGCCGAAGGCGGCGCGGGCGGCGTTTGGGCGGCAGGCGTTTGAAGGGAAAGCGAGGGGATGGCGGCGGGCGCCGCGGTCGGGGGCGGGGCCGCGGGCGCCGCGCTGGCCGCCGCAACGGCGAGCCCCAAAGCGGCAAACACGGTTACGCCCTGCGCCGCTCGCGCCGCTGACACGAACGCTCGAGCTGCCTTAGTCATCGCCGCCTGCCGCAAATCAGTCGCGATGATAGGGATGCCCGCCCAGAATGGAAAGCGCGCGATAGAGCTGCTCGCCGGCCATCACGCGCACGAGCTGGTGGGGCCAGGTCATGGCGCCGAAGCTGATCACGCTGCGCGCTTCGGCCTTGAGGGCGGGATCGAGCCCGTCCGGGCCGCCGATGGCGAGCGCATAGGCCGCGGCGGCGCCGTCGCGAGCGCGGCCGATCTCCTCGGCCCATTGCCGGCTGGTCAGGCTTGCGCCGCGCTCGTCGAGCAGCGCCAGCCAGGCGCCTTTGGGCGTCGCGGCGCGGATCGCGCGCGCTTCTTCCGCCTGCCGGTCCTCGGGGCGCCGGGCTCGGCCCTCCTCGATCTCGCGCAGCTCAACGGCGGCGATCCCCTGGGCGCGGGCAAGTTCGCCCGCACGCTTGAAATAGCGATCGAACAGCTCACGCTCGGGACCCGCCTTGAGTCGACCGACGCCGATCAAGGTCAGGCGCATGGCCGTCTCAACTGGCCTGCACGGACTCAGGTTCGCCCGGCCGGCCCGCGCTCCATAGTTTTTCCAGATTGTAGAACTGGCGCACCTCGGGGCGGAAAATGTGGATGATCGCGTCGCCCGCATCGACCAGCACCCAGTCGCAATTGGGCACGCCCTCGACGCGCGGCGTTGGGTAGCCTGCGGCGCGCAGCGCTTTGGCGAGATGGTCGGCGATCGCGCTGACATGCACGTTCGAGCGCCCGGTGGCGACGATCATCGTGTCGGCGATGGTCGTCTTGCCGACGACGTCGATGGCGATGACATCCTGCGCCTTGGAATTCTCCAGGCTGGCGAGGATGGTTTCGGGCAGGATCTCATCCCGGGAACGGGGAGCGGCGGGGGGAGCTTTTCGGCGGCGCGGCGGCGCCTTAGTCGCGGTCTTTGCGGTCAGCGGCGGCTTCCTTTCGACCTGGCCGCACGATTCGCGCGGCCGACACTCCAAACATGATCCGCGACTACTGAATTTTCAAGACAAAGACAGCTCACGGCGAAAACTTGGCGGCGCGCCTCAGCGCCGTCGAGGACTGGCCGGAGCGCCGCCCGTGCAGGAAGAGGAAAGCGGGCGGGGGCAGCCGCGCGAAGCGGGCGGCGAACGCCTCCGGGCGGCGCCAGCGGGTCAAAGCCGCCCCGGCGGGGCCGGAAAGGGCGCGCAGCGTCGAGCCTGGCCGGTCAACGACCACGATCGGCGCCAAGTCGGCGATCGCCCGCCAGCGCCGCCAGCGATGGAACTGACCGAGATTGTCGGCGCCCATGATCCAGACAAAATGCACGCCGGGGGCGCGCCGTCTGAGCCACTGCAGCGTTTGATAGGTCGAGCGGGAGCCGATCTCCGCCTCGAAGCCGGTGACCGCGATTCGCGGGTCGTGCGCCATCTGGCGCGCCGCGGCGACCCGCGCGTCGACTTCGGCGAGCCCGGCGGTCGATTTGAGCGGGTTGCCAGGGGTGACCAGCCACCACAGGCGATCGAGGCGGAGCCGGCGCAGGGCCTGCATCGAGGCGAGCCGGTGCCCCTCGTGCGGCGGGTCGAACGTGCCCCCGAGCAGGCCGATGGTCTGGCCTTTGGCGAAGGGGGGCAGGCGGGCGATCATCGTTCGGCCTGCTCGGCCAGCAGCCGCGCCTGGCGATCGGCGGTCAGCGCATCGACGATTTCCTCGAGGCCCTCGCCCTCCATCAGCCGGTCGAGGCTGTAGAGCGTCAGGTTGACCCGGTGGTCGGTGACCCGGCCTTGGGGAAAATTATAGGTGCGGATGCGTTGCGAACGGTCGCCCGACCCGACCTGGACGCGCCGCGCCTCGGCGCGCTCCTCATTGGCGCGCTGGTTCTCGCCGTCGAGAATTCGCGAGCGCAGCAGCGCCATTGCTTTGGTGCGGTTGCGATGCTGCGAACGCTCCGCCTGCACCGCGACGACGATGCCGGTCGGCAAATGGGTGATGCGGATCGCCGATTCGGTCTTGTTGACGTGCTGGCCGCCGGCGCCGCTGGCGCGCATCGTATCGACCTTCAAGTCGGCTTCGTTGATCGTGAGGTCGATCTCCTCGGCGAGCGGCAGCACCGCCACCGTCGCCGCCGACGTGTGGATGCGCCCCTGCGCCTCGGTCGCCGGCACGCGCTGAACGCGATGCACGCCCGACTCAAATTTCAGCCGCGCATAGGCGCCGCGGCCGGCGATCTCGGCGACGACTTCCTTGTAACCGCCCGCAGTCCCCTCGCTGGCGGAGAGGATGTCGACCTTCCAGCCCTTCGCTTCGGCGAATTTGACGTACATGCGAAAGAGATCGCCAGCGAACAGCGCGGCTTCGTCGCCTCCCGTTCCCGCCCGCACTTCGAGGATGACGTTGCCTTCGTCGGCGGCGTCCTTGGGCAGCAGCGCGAGGCGGATCGCCTGCGCCATCGGCTCGATCTCCGCTTCGATCCGCGCGCGATCTGCTTCCGCCATGGCCCGGATTTCCGGCTCAAGGCCGGCTTCGCCGAGGAGCGCAGCGAGGTCGGCGCGTTCGCGCTCTTTGTCGCGCCAGGCGCGGATCGCGCTCGCCACCGGCTCGAGCTCGGCGAGCTCGCGCGACAGGGTCGCAAATTCGCCCCCGCCCGCCCCTTCGGACAGACGCGCGCCGATCTCCTCGTAGCGGCGCAGAATGACGTCGAATGTGTCGGCGATGGGCATGATGAATTCGGCACGAGAGGAGGGAAAGGGCGGCGTCGGCGTGCGCGCGTCGCTACAAGCGGACGGACAGACGCTCGGCCAGCGCCTTGAGCGGCTCGCGCAACGTATCCGACTGGTCCGAGTCCGCCAGCAGCGCGTCGAGCTCCTGCTTGGCTTTGCCGGCGTCGAGCGACAGCGCCATCGCCTTGACCGGGCCGATCGCCGTCGCCGCCATCGAGAGCTGGCGATAGCCGAGCGCGATCAGCGCCATCGCTTCGAGCGGCCGGCCGCCGATCTCGCCGCACAGCGTCAGCGGCGTGCCGTGACGCGCCCCAGCGTCGGCGATCGTCTTCAGCGCGCGCAGGAAGCCGGTCGAGAGTGCGTCAAAGCGGTTGGCGACCCGCTTGTTGCCGCGATCGGCGGCGAACAAATACTGCATCAGGTCGTTGGAGCCGACCGACAGGAAATCGGCGGTGCGCGCGATCTCGTCGATCTGCCACAGCAGCGAGGGCACCTCGACCATCGCGCCGAACGCGACGCTACGCGGCAGTTCGCGCCCGCAACGCTCGGCGAAGGCGACCTCCATGTCGAGCAGCTCGCGCGCGGCGATGAACTCGCCGACCGTCGAGACCATCGGCACCATCACCTTGAGATCGCGCCCGATCGCCGCGCGCAGCAAGGCCCTGAGCTGGAGGCGCAGGAAGACCGGCCGGTCGAGGCCCATGCGGATCGCCCGCCAGCCGAGCGCGGGATTCTCCTCGTCGAGGTCCTTCATGTAGGGCAGCATCTTGTCGCCGCCGATATCGAGGGTGCGAAAGGTGACCGTCCGCTCGCCCGCCGCGTCCAGCACCGCGCGATAGAGCGCGGCCTGCGCGTCGAGGCGCAGAAAACGCGGCGCCAGCATGAATTGCAGTTCGGTGCGGAACAGACCGATCGACAGCGCTCCGGTCTCGTGGAGATGCGGCATGTCGATCATCAGGCCGGCGTTCATGTGCAGGCCGATGTCAACGCCATCGAGCGTGACGCTCGGCGTCTCACGCAGCGCGCGGTACTGGTCCTGGCGACGCGCGCGCAGGCGCGCCTTGTCGGCGTAGGCTTTCTCAATGTCGGGGGCGGGGCGAAGCTGTACTTCGCCGGTCAGGCCGTCGACGATGATCGCGTCGCCCTGTTCCACAATCTCGGAGATATTGGGAATGTCGCTGACCACAGGGATCGCCAGCGCGCGAGCGACGATGGCGATGTGGCTCGAGGCGCCCGCCTCTTCCAGCACCACGCCGCGCAGGCGCGAGCGATCGTAATCGAGCAGCGCCGCGGGGCTCATCGAGCGGGCGACGAGAATCGCGCTCTCCGGCAGCTCGCCCGGCTGCAGGACGAGGCTCTGGCCGGCGAGCTGATGCAGCAGCCGGTTGGCGATGTCGGTAAGGTCGTGCAGACGGTCGCGCAGATAGGGGTCGGTCTGGCGTTGCAGCCTGGCGCGCGCGTCGTTCTGCACCCGCTCGACCGCCGCCTCGGCGGTCAGGCCGCTGGTCACCGCTTCGCGCAGCCGGCGCAGCCAGCCGCGATCGTGGGCGATCATTCGGAAGGCTTCCAACACGTCGCGGTGCTCGCCGGCGCGGCCATCGTCGCTGCGATCGATCAGCGCGTCGACCGAGGCGCGCATCGCCTCGATCGCCTTCTCAAGCCGGTCGAGTTCGAACGTCACGTCGTCGGCGACGATCTTGCCAATGGCGACGCGCGGCTGGTGCAGCACGACATGGCCGAGGCCCAGTCCATCGGCGATCGGCTGTCCGTTCAGCGTCGCGGGCCCGCGCAGCGCGATCGAAGCGCCCTGGCCGGAGATCGACTGCAGTTCGCCCGAGGCGATCATCTCGGCGAGCAGCATCGCTGTCGTCTGCAGCGCCTCCATTTCCTCTTCGGAATAGGTGCGGCGGGCGCGGTTCTGAACCACCAGCACGCCGAGCGTCGCGCCGCTGCGCAGCACCGGCACGCCGAGGAAGGACTGGTAAATTTCTTCGCCGGTCTCCGGCTTATACGAGAAGCTCGGATGGTTCTGCGCGTCGGAGAGCGCCAGCGGTTCGGCGGTGGCCGCGATCAGGCCGACCAGGCCCTCGCCGGGCCGCATGGTGGTCAAATGCACCGCTTCGCGGTTCAGGCCCTCGGTGGCGTAGAGTTCGAGCGGGCCGTCGGCGCGCGCGACGTAGAGCGAGCACACCTCGGCGACCATGTTGGAGGCGATGAGAACGACGATGCGATCGAGGCGCGCCTGTGCGGTGACGGGCTCCGCCATGACCTCGCGGAGCCGTCGCAGCAAGAGTCGCGGTCCGCCCGGCGCGCGCATCACCAATCCCTGTTGCCGTTCCGGGGTCCCTTGCGCGATTCCGTCCTCGCTCGCCTCGCGACCCGTTGCGCTGCTTTTTCGCGCCTCGCCGGCCGAAACGCCCGCGTCGGCGCCCACCGGTCGCCTTTGACGGGTATAGCCAATGACTTGCCCGCGCGGCAAGGGCGGCGCATCGGCAGGCGCAACCCCGGCAGGACGAGGCCGCGTTGACTCTACCAAATCCCTTGATTAGGGGTGGCGCCCGCGAATTCGGGTCGATTGCGCGAGACCCCGGAGGGTCGCCAACGCCATGAAAATTCTCGTCCCCGTGAAAAGGGTCGTCGATTACAACGTCAAGATTCGCCTCAAGGCGGACGGTTCGGGGGTCGAACTCGCCAACGTCAAGATGTCGATGAACCCGTTCGACGAGATTGCCGTCGAAGAGGCGCTGCGGCTCAAGGAAGCGGGCAAGGCGAGCGAAGTGGTGGTGGTGTCGATCGGCCCGGCGCAAGCCGCCGAGACGCTGCGCACCGCGCTGGCGATGGGGGCGGACCGCGGGCTGCTGATCAAGACCGACGCCGGGGTCGAGCCGCTGGCGGTTGCGAAAATCCTCAAGGGCGTCGTCGAGGCCGAGCAGCCGGGCCTGATCATTCTGGGCAAACAGGCAATCGACGACGATTGCAACCAGACCGGCCAGATGCTGGCGGCGCTACTGGGGCGCCCGCAAGGCTCGTTCGCCTCCAAGGTCGAACTTGGCGAGGGCGAAGTCGCAGTGACGCGCGAGGTCGACGGCGGCTTGCAGACGGTATCGCTGAAGCTGCCGGCGATTGTCACCACGGATTTGCGCCTCAACGAGCCGCGTTACGCGTCTCTGCCCAACATCATGAAGGCGAAGAAGAAGCCGATCGACGAGAAGACGCCGGCAGACTATGGCGTCGATGTCGCGCCGCGGCTGAAAATTCTCGAGACCGCCGAGCCCGGCGGGCGCAAGGCCGGCGTCAAGGTCAAAACGGTGGCCGAACTCGTCGCCAAGCTCCACGACGAAGCGGGAGTGATCTGAAGATGGCGACCTTGCTGCTGGCGGAAGTCGCCAATGGGCGCCTCAGCGATCTGACCGCGCGGGCGCTGACCGCCGCCGTTCAGCTCGGCGCGCCGGTCGATCTGTTGCTGACTGGCCACGATTTGTCCGCGCCAGCCGCCGCCGCCGCGACCCTTGCCGGCGTAAGGCGGGTGCGCGTCGCCGACGATGCGATTTACGAGCACGGCGTCGCCGAGCCGCTGGCGGCGCTGATCGTCTCGCTCGCCCCCGACTATGACGCGATACTCGCCGCGGCCACGTCTTTCGCCAAGAACGTCCTGCCGCGCGTCGCGGCGCTGATCGACGTGATGCAGGTTTCCGACGTCGTCAAAGTCATCGGGCCGAAGACCTTCGAGCGACCGATCTACGCCGGCAACGCGATCCAGACGGTCGAATCGACTGACGCCAAGCTGGTCGCCACCGTGCGCACCGCCTCTTTCGCCGCGACTGGCGCTGGCGCGAGCGCGCCGATCGAGCCGGTCGCCGCTGCGGGCGATCCCGGCCTGTCGCGCTTCGTCGGCGAGGCGCTCGCCAAGTCCGACCGGCCGGAGCTGACCTCGGCCAAGATCGTCATCTCGGGCGGCCGCGCGATGCAGAAGGCGGAGAATTTCAAGCTCTACATCGAGCCAATCGCCGACCAACTCGGCGCGGCGATGGGCGCTTCGCGCGCGGCGGTCGACGCCGGCTATGCGCCCAACGACTGGCAAGTCGGCCAGACCGGCAAGGTCGTCGCCCCCGATCTCTACATAGCGGTCGGCATCTCGGGCGCGATCCAGCACCTCGCCGGCATGAAGGATTCGAAGGTGATCGTCGCGATCAACAAGGACGAGGAGGCGCCGATCTTCCAGGTCGCCGACTACGGCCTCGTCGCCGATCTGTTTACGGCGCTGCCCGAGCTCGCCACGGAACTGACGAAGATCGGGCGGTAAAGCGGGCGCGGTCCGCGCTGGACGCGTGGCGACGCTGGTCTATGATCGAATTGGGCTCTGGCGACTTCTGGATGCGACGATGGCAATCTCGATTGATACGGTCGGCGTCGTGGGCGCCGGCCAGATGGGCGCCGGCATCGCCCTGGTGTGCGCGCAGGCCGGCATCAACGTCCTGATCAACGACGTCGCCGAAGAGCGGGTCAGAAACGCGCTGGCGACGATCAACGCCTCGCTGACGCGCCAGATCGCCAAGGGCCAGCTCGACGAGGCGGGACGTAAAGCGGCGATCGACCGCCTCGGCATCGCCGCCAATTTCGAAGAGCTCGCCAAGTGCTCTCTGGTGATCGAGGCGGCTTCGGAAAACGAAGAGATCAAGCGCAAGATCTTCGCCGCCATGCGCGGCTTCCTTAAGCCCGAGACGATCGTCGCCTCCAATACCTCGTCGATTTCGATTACACGCCTCGCCTCGGGCACCGCCCATCCCGAGCGCTTCATCGGCATCCACTTCATGAATCCAGTGCCGCGCATGCAGCTCGTCGAGCTGATCCGCGGCATCGCGACCAATGATGAGACTTTCGAAGCGGCCAAGAATTTCGTCGTGCGGCTCGGCAAAACGGCGACAATGTCGGAGGACTTCCCCGCTTTCATCGTCAACCGCATATTGCTGCCGATGATCAACGAGGCGATCTACACGCTCTACGAGGGCGTGGGGTCGGTCGAGTCGATCGACACCGCGATGCGGCTGGGCGCCAACCACCCGATGGGGCCGCTGCAACTCGCCGATTTCATCGGCCTCGACACCTGTCTGTCGGTGATGCAAGTGCTGCACGAAGGCCTCGCCGATTCGAAATATCGGCCGTGCCCGCTGCTGGTCAAATATGTCGAAGCCGGCTGGCTCGGCCGCAAGACGCAGCGCGGCTTCTACGACTATCGCGGCGAACACCCGGTGCCGACGCGCTAGGGCGCGCCGATGGGCGGGCGCGCTTCGGCGCCCGTCATGGCCGGGCTTGACCCGGCCATCCAGGTTGTCGGCTCGGTGAGCTCACGCTGCCGGCGCATCGCGAACTCCGAGCGGACAGTAGCGCCTGGATGGCCGGGTCAAGCCCGGCCATGACGCGGGGAGGCGAGCGACGTTGCAAGACTCCGCAGACGCGCGCCCGCTCACACTAAATCCGGCCGCCGCTCCCGCGTGATCCGCTCCGCCTGCTCGCGGCGCCATTTTGCGATCGCCTTGTGGTCGCCCGATAGCAGCACGTCGGGGATGGCGCGCCCCTCCCATTCGCGCGGGCGCGTGTAGTGCGGGTATTCGAGCAGGCCGGCCTCGAAGCTCTCCTGGTCGCCCGACTCGAGCTTGCCCATCACGCCGGGGATCAGCCGCACGCAGGCGTCGAGTACGGCGAACGCGGCGATCTCGCCGCCCGAGAGCACGTAGTCGCCGACCGACACTTCGATCAGGCTGCGTCCGGCGATGACGCGCTCGTCGATCCCCTCGAAGCGCGGACAGACGATGATCAGCCCCGGTCCCGCCGCCCATTCGCGCGCTTGGGCTTGAGTGAAGGGCGCCCCGCGTGGGCTCATGATCAGGCGCGGTCGCGGATCGTCCGGCGCGAGCGCCGCGTCCAAGCTCGCCGCCAGCACGTCCGCCCGCATCACCATGCCCGGGCCGCCGCCCGCTGGCGTGTCGTCGACGGCGCGGTGGCGCCCGAGACCCTGCTCGCGAATGTCGCGCGCTTCGCAGGACCCACAGCCCGCGCGCCAGCGCGTCGCCGGCGAGGCTGAGGCCGAGCGGCCCGGGAAACATCTCCGGGAAGAGGGTGAGAAGCGTGGCTGCGAACATCAAATCATCCCTTACTCGCCGACCGCCCGTCCCGCCGGCCGGCGATCGTCGTTGGCGCCGTAGAGGAAACCGGGCCGCATTTCGCCCCCGACTGCGGCATCGGGGATATAGGAGGAAGACGCCGCCGTCGTCGTTGTAGACGAGGGCGCCGCGATCAGTTCGGCTGCGCCCCACGGCGGCTGGACGACGATATCGTAGCCCATCGCGCTCAGGATGCGCGCGGTGTCGGGCGACAGCGCGAGGGGCTCGACGAAGAGCTTGTCTGGCAGCCCTTGATGATGGAAGCGCGGCGCGTCGACCGCTTCCTGCGGCGACAGGCCGAAGTCGATCAGGTTGAGCGCCGTCTCCAGCACGATGGTGATGATGCGCGAGCCGCCGGGCGAGCCGAGCGCGTAGAGCACGCGGCCGTCCTTCATCACCAGCGTCGGCGCCATCGACGACAGCGGCCGCTTGCCGGGCGCGATTGCGTTGGCCTCGCCCTGGACGAGCCCGTAACGATTGCCGAAGCCACGATCGGTGGTGAAATCGTCCATCTCGTCGTTGAGCAAGAAGCCGGTGCCGGGCGCGATCACGCCGGCGCCGAACGGGCCGTTGATCGTCGTGGTGACGGCGACGGCGTCGCCCTCGCCGTCGATCACCGAGTAATGCGTCGTCTCCGCCTTCTCGCGCGGGCCAGCGTCAGGCTTGAGCGTGTCGGACGGCGTCGCCTTGTCCGGATCGATCGCGGCGCGCAGGCGGGCCGCGTAGTCCTTGCTCAGCAGCCGATCGAGCGGATTGCGGACGAAGTCGGGGTCGCCGAGTTCGGCGTTGCGGTCGAAATAGGCCCGGCGCATCGCTTCCACCATCAGATGCACGCTCATCGCCGAGTGAAAGCCGAAGCCGCGCAAGTCGTAGCCTTCGAGGATATTGAGAATTTCGCACAGCGTGACGCCGCCGGAGGAGGGCGGCGGCGCGGAGACAAATGTGTAGCCGCGATAGGCGCAGCGCAGCGGCGGCGCTTCGCCGGTGCGGTAGGCGGCAAGATCGTCGGCGGTCAGGACGCCGCCATGGGCGCGCATCGCCGCCGCCAGTTTCGCCGCGATGGCGCCCCTATAGAAGGCGTCCGGCCCGTTGTCAGAGATCGCCTGCAGCGTCGCGGCGAGATCGCTCTGGATCAGACGGTCTCCGGCCTGTAGCGGCGTGCCGTCGGGGCGCAGGAAGATCTTCGCCGCCGCCGGATCGCCGGCGAGGCGCCCGGCGCCGAAGGCGATGATGTCGGCGTCGGGGCGGGTGAGAATGAAGCCGTCGCGGGCGAGCGCGATCGCCGGCGCCATGACCTGAGCGCGCGTCATCACGCCATATTCGCTTAAGGCCGTATCGAGGCCGAGCACGCTGCCGGGCGTGGCGACGGAAAGATAGCCGTCGAGGCTGGCGCCCGGGATCGCCTTGCCGGATGCGTCGAGATACATCGAGGCGGTCGCCGCCGCCGGCGCGCGCTCGCGGAAGTTGATGAAGATTTCGCGGCTGCTCTTGGCGAGGTGGATGACCATGAACCCGCCGCCGCCGATGTTGCCGCAGCAGGGGTTGGTCACCGCCTCGGCGTAGCCGACCGCCACCGCGGCGTCGACCGCGTTGCCGCCGGCGCGCAGAATGTCGGCGCCGATCTGCGAGGCGAGCGCTTGGGCGGAGACGACCATGCCGTGTTCGCCTTCGACCGCGGGCGGCGAGGCCGAGCGGGCTGGGGCGGCGGCGAACGCGGCGAGCACGACCAGCAGCGCGAGGGGTATTCGGGACATTCGCTCTCCCTCGTCGCTAACGCGATCCCGTTTCCAAGAGCGCCAACGTCGCGGCGTCCTGCTCGCCGCCGCAACAGCGCTCGATCGCTTGCTGGAAGACGGTGTTGCGAGCCTCGGCGGCGCGGGCGAACATCGTCATCGACGAACGGAACTTCATGTCGTCGGGCGAGCCGAAAATGTCGAGGAGCGGGCGGTCGCTATGCGCGAGCGTCGCCTCGACGCATTCGCGCAGCCGCGCCCCGAGCAGCGGATGGGCGAGGTAGGCGCGCGCTTCTTCGATTGAGGCGACGCCATACATCTGAGCCATCGCGGAAAGTCCGAGCCCGCGCATCTGGGGAAAGACGAACCACATCCAGTGACTGCGTTTGCGCCCGCTGCGCAGCTCGGCGAGCGCGGCCGCATAGACCGGCGCCTGCGCGGCGACGAAGCGCTGCAAATCGAAAATGTCGTCGCCGTTCAAAGGACCGTGGTTATTCATTCTGTCGGCGAGCCTAGCCGGGCGCGCCAAGGCAGTCCAAGGCGCAAGTTCAAGACGGCGGCGAAAACCATCCCGTAAGCCTCCGACACAGGCCGGCGACGCGAGGGCGTCATCACCCGGCCAGGACAGAGGAGATAGACCATGACCCGCATGACCCCATTCCTTGCCGCCTCGGCCATCGTGGCGCTTCTCACCCTTGGCGCCGGCGTCGCCTCCGCTTCAACTTCGCCAGGCAACGGCGGACATTCGCCCGGCGCCCCGGCTCCCCCGGCACTTCCGGCACCGCAGCGGCGGGCACGGCGCAGCGCAACTATAGCTGCTCAACTCGCGCCGATCAGATGGGCCTCGCCACGGCGGCGTGGCAGGCGTTCGTCACCCGTTGCCAAACGAGCGGCGGCTTCTGAGGCCTGCATTCGGATCGCTCCGCTCCGCCTGCAATGGCGGAGCGGCTTCGATTCGAACGCCGCCGCGCTAGTGCAAATGATGCGTCGCGTCGTCGCCGCGGGCGAGCTCGACTTGCGAGATCGCCACCAGAATCTCGGCGCGCGACTTCAGATCGCTCGCTTCGAGCAGCGCCTGTTTTTCTTTGGTCCCGTAGGGGCTGAGCATCGACAGCGCGTTGACCAGGGTTTCGTTCGAAGCCTTCTCGATGTCGTCCCAGTCGACGCCGACATCGTTGGCGTCGGCGAAGGCGCGCAGCGCCTCGACTAAAGCGAGACGATCGACCTCGTTCTGGCCAACGCCTTCCTTGAAGTCGTCGCCGAAGCTTGAATAGTCGGCGACCGCCGAGCGATAGGGCGTCGCCACCTTGAGTTCCTCGGCCACACGGAAGCGCGCGACGCCCATCAGGGTGAGAAAACAGCGTTTCTCGCCGATCTCCGCATATTGGACGATCCGCCCGGCGCAGCCGACTTCGAACAGTTCCGGGCTCGGGCCTTCTGCGTCATCGCCGGCCGCCGGCTGGATCACCCCGATCAGCCGCTCGCCCGCCAGCGCGTCGTCGAGCATTTCGAGATAGCGCGGCTCGAACAGGGTGAGCTGGATCGGCCGGCGCGGCAGCAACAGCGCCCCGGCGAGCGGGAACAGAGGCAGCGCCCCCGGCATCTCGCTCGGGCGGCGATAGTTGCGATAAAATTTCATGGCGCTTGGCTCACGCGGCGGTTGGTCATGCGCCGACTAAAACAGGATTGCGGACAATTTGCGCCGCGCGGTCACCGCCGCCGGGTCCATCAGGCCCCAGGCCTCGAAGAACTGCAGCAACTGCTTGCGCGCCGCCTCTTCGTTCCATTGGCGGTTGCGCTTGACGATCGCGAGCAAACTGTCGGCCGCCTCGTCGCGCCGCCCTTCCGCGTTGAGCGCCAGCGCGAGATCGAAGCGGGCCTGGTGGTTGTCGGGGTCGGCGGCGACCGCCTGTTCCAGCGGCGCGAGATCGCCGACCGCCGCCGATTGCTCGGCGACATGCAACGCCGTCAGCGCGGCGGCGATCGCCGGATCCGGCGCTTGGCCGGGGGCAGGGGCGGGCGCCATCGACAGCACGCCCTTGGCCTGTTCGAAATCGCCAGCTTCGATATGGAGCTTGGCGAGGCCAGCGATCGCCTTGAGATTGGTTTCGTCCTCGGTCAGCACGCGCGCATAGAGCGCCGCTGCGCCCGCGGCGTCGCCGCTCGCGAGCGCCGCTTCGGCCCCGGCAATCAGCTCCGCGTCGCCCGCGCCGAGCGGCCCGACCAGCCGCTCGATGAAGCCGCGCACCTGGCTCTCGGGCAGCGCGCCGACGAAGCCGTCGACCGGCTGGCCCTTTTCGAAGGCGATGACCGCCGGGATCGACTGGATGCCGAGCTGGCCGGCGATCTGCGGATGGTCGTCGATGTTCATCTTGACCAGCGCGACCTTGCCGCCCGAGTCGGCGACCGCCTTCTCCAGCACCGGGCCCAATTGCTTGCACGGGCCGCACCACGGCGCCCAGAAGTCGACCAACACCGGCTGAGTCGCCGAAGCGGCGATCACGTCCGCCCGGAACGAGGCCGTGGTCACGTCCTTGACCGGGGTCGGGGCGCCGGCGCCCTCGCTAATGGCCATATCGCGTCTCTCCAAAGGCGCCCTGGCGGGCGCTTGCTCGCCTAAATGGCGTCGCCCCGCCGATTATTCAACATTTCCTGCGCCAAGATCGACGATCAGCGGTTCGTGGCCGACTGCGCGCAGAAACTTGACGATATCGCCGCTCGCGAGCCCGGTGGTGCGGGTGTTGACCAGCGGATGGAAATTGAGCCGCTCGTTGGCCATCATCGTTGCGTCGAGCGCGACGGTGACCCGCTGCTCCCGGTCGTTGATCGCGCCAAATGGCGTCACCGCGCCCGGCTTGACCCCCCAGACCGCCTCCAGCAGTTCGGGCGAGCCGAACGAGACCCGCCCTTGGCCGCCGATCCGCTCGTGGACCCGCTTGAGGTCGACCCGGGCCTCTTCGCCGACCACCAATAGAAACAACCGACCCTTCTTGTCCTTGACGAACAGGTTCTTGACGTGGCCGCCGGCGATGTCGCCACGCAGCGCCTGCGCGTCCTCGACCGTGTGCAGCGGCGGGTGCTCGACGGTGGTCGAAGCTACGCCGATCGACGCGAGGAAAGCGATCAGTTCGTCGGAAGTGGCGGCCATGCCGGTTCGCTTTGGGGACAGGAAGAGCGCGGCGCTTTTAGCGGCCCTCGGATGCCCCCGCAAGGCGGGCGTCAGGCCATGCTCTGGGCGCCCAGCAGCAGCGCCACGCCGAAGGCGACAATCAGCAGGGCGGCGAAGAACTCGACCCCGCGCGCCGCGAGCGCGATGCGGGAATCATCGCCCCTCGCCATCCGCATCGCGAGCCGCTTGGCGAACACCGCGGCGCAGGCGAGCGCGCCAGTGGTCAGCGCAACGCCGAGCGACATGGCGAAGGTCGCAAGGACGCCCGCCGCGAACAGCCCTTGGGCGAGCGCGAAGACCAGCACCAGGATGGCGCCTGAGCACGGGCGCGAACCAGCGGCGAGCACGGTCGCCGTCGCCGTACGCCAGGAGAAGACGTTTTCGAGCGTCGAGGGGTCGGGTGCGTGAGAATGGCCGCAGGCGGCAAGTTCGGCCGCCGACATGGCTTCGGGCGCCGCGTTGGGGGCGGCGGGGTCGGGCTCGTAGGCGCGTAGCGACAGCGCGCCCGCCGAGCCGGCGCCCTGCCGCCACGGCGCGCCGGCATAGAGCGCGCCATGGGCGAGCGCGGCCTGGTGCGCGAAGCGCGCTCGCAGCGCCTCGAGCAGCGCGCGCCCCTTGGTCCAGGTGAGCCACAGGCCAATGGCGATCAGGCCGGCGTAGCTTGCCAGCGCCAGCCAATCGGCGGCGTGGTTCATTTCAGCCGAGGTGGCGTTGAAGATCAGCGCGGCCGCGCCCACCAGCGCCACCGCCACCGCGCCTTGCAACATCGCGGCGAGGAAGGCGAGGACGAGGCCGCGCTTCAGCGCCCGGTCGCTCGCCAGCATGTAGGAGGCGATCACCGCCTTGCCGTGGCCCGGCCCGGCGGCGTGGACGACGCCATAGGCAAAGCCGATGCCGACGAGGCCCCAGACCGCCGCCGGATTGTCGTGCAGCGCCTTGACGTCGTTGGCGATGAGATGGGTCAGCGACGACTGCGCCGCCATCAGCCAGCCGGTCAATCCGCCGCTGGCGCCCCCGCCGCCCTCGCCTCCGCCGACCGAGAAGGGACGCTGGGCGAGCTGCGCGAGCGCCGGCGTCGCGAAACCGGTCGCAAGCAGGCCAGCGACAAGATGGCGCGCCGCGCGGCGCAGGAGCGAAAAGCGCATCATGGGCAGGCGACGATGGCGCTGCTCGCCATCTTGAAACCGAAATTGGTTCCAGGGGCGAGATTGGTGAAGAAGGATTCGCTGAGCTTCTGCTTGTCCTGATCCTCGAGCGGCTTGGGCTTGGCGATCGAGGCCGAGCAGCCGGCGGGCGCGGAGGCAAGGGAGATTCCGCCCGTGTCGTCGAATTCGAAGTCGATGAAATACTCGGGATCGGCGACCAACATCGAGAAATAGGGTCCAGGCGCGGTCGGCGTCTTCAGATGAAGAACGACGTGGAAGGTCACCAGATGGTCGGCCCGCTCCTCCATCCAATAATCGCCATCGTTGACCGGCGCGAACTCGGCGGTCTTGCCGCCGATCCGCAGCGTGGTGAAATAGCCGATCTCGGCGAGGCCGCCGGCGTTCTCGCGCGCCAGCGGCGCAAAGGTCTCGCGCTTGATCAGTTCGCCCGGCTTGGCGAGACCCTGGGTGGCGAAAGCGGAATACATCTCGTCGAACACCCAGTCGTGGCTGACGGTCGCAACCTTGCCGTCGGGGGAAAACCCGATCTGGCTCCTGACTGTCACCCAGACATGGGGATGGGCCAAGGCAAGCGCCGGCGCGAAGGCCAAGCCCAAGGCGACGAAGAGGGCGAGCGCCGGCCGCAGGGCGGGCGAAGCGAGAGTCACGGACCAGTCCATAGTTTGGGTTGGCGGCTTGCCATGTGGCGGCGAACTGCGGCGCGAGGATGGCCGCGGCAATGGTTTAGCCTTTCTTTAGGCAATGCGCGCATTTTCGCCCAATGGCGCGTTGCGTATGGCCAAAACTCGCTCTTGTTGCGGCTCTCATGTCGCTCGCCGGCTGCGGCTGGCTCGAGCGCGCGGAGC
The DNA here is from genome assembly GCA_963835215.1 of uncultured Alphaproteobacteria bacterium. Lineage (GTDB taxonomy): Bacteria > Pseudomonadota > Alphaproteobacteria > Rhizobiales > Beijerinckiaceae > Roseiarcus. The sequence continues at coordinate 1,436,021 of CAWIES010000002.1, forward strand.
GTCCGGTCTGGCGCGCGCAGGCGGAAAACCTGTGCCTCGAGCGCGGGCTGGTCAAACTCTCCTCTTCGATCGCGCCGCTGCCGGAGATCGACGGACCCGGCATTTGCGGCATGACCCACCCGCTCAAACTGTCGGCGCTGACCGACGGGGCGGTGGTTGTCGACAAGCCGGTGACGATCGACTGCCCGATGGTCGTCGCGCTCGAAGGCTGGCTCGCCGAGGTCGTCCAGCCCTACGCCCAGCAAAATTTCGGTCAGAACGTCGTCGAGCTCGAAGCGTTCGGCGCCTATTCCTGCCGCTCGGTCGACAACATGGCTGGCGCGCCGTTGTCCGAACATTCCTTCGGCAACGCGATCGACGTCTCCGGCTTCCGCCTCGCCGACGGGCGCGAAATTTCGATCGTTCGCGACTGGAAGCGCACAGACACGATCGAGGCGACGTTCCTGCGCGAGATCCACGCCGGCGCCTGCCAGCATTTTACCACCGTGCTCGGCCCTGGCGCCGATGTCTTCCACTACAATCATTTCCACCTTGATCTGGCGATGCACGGGCAGACCAACACCGGGCCGCGCCGCTATTGCCGGCCCGAGCCCCCGCCCGACCTCGCGCCGCCGCCTGGCCGGCCGGACGGCCTGCCGCCCGCGCCCAATCTGGAGGAGCCGCTCGACGTCGCCAGAGCCAGCATGCGGCCGAGCGGCGGCCCGCTCGACTTGCGCGGCCCCTCGGCGGCGTTGCCGCCGCCGACCTCCTTCGAAGTCCGCCCGGCCCCGCCGCCAGTGCTGCCCTCCGACGACGGCGTCGATAGCTCGCCGACCTCCGCGATCCCGCTCTCGCGCGACGATTGAGGTCGGCGCCCTTCCCCTCACCCCAGCCCTCTCCCGCAAGCGGGAGAGGGGGATCACCCCTTCTCCCGCTTGCGGGAGAAGGTGGCGCCATAGGGCGTTCGTTAGAACGCCCGTCTTTCGACGGGTTATGGCGCCGGATGAGGGGCGCGGGCTTTTGACCCCGCTCGGGCGCTAGCGCAAACTCGCTGCAACAGACCAGAGAGGGTTTCGATGAGTGACGTCTATCCGCGCGACATGGTTGGCTACGGCCGCACGCCGCCGTTCGCCGACTGGCCGGGCGGGGCGCGGATCGCGCTGCAGTTCGTCATCAACTACGAGGAGGGCGGCGAGAACAACATCCTGCACGGCGACGCCGCCTCGGAAGCGTTCCTGTCCGAGATCATCGGCGCGGCGCCGTGGCCCGGCATGCGTCACATGAACATGGAGTCGATCTACGAATACGGCGCGCGCGCCGGCTTCTGGCGGCTGCACCGCTTGTTCACCGAGCGCGACGCCCCCGTCACCGTCTACGCGGTCGCAACCGCGATGGCGCGCAACCCGCAAGTGGTCGCGGCGATGAATGAGGCGGGCTGGGAGATCGCCACCCACGGCTACAAGTGGATCGACTATCGCGACACGCCGCGCGAGCTCGAGGAGCGCCATATCGCCGACGCGGTTCGCATCCACACGGAGGTCGCCGGCCAACGCCCGCTCGGCTTCTACCAGGGCCGCTCGTCGATCAACACGATCCCGCTCGGCTGCGAGGAAGGCGGCTTTCTCTATTGCGCCGACGCCTACGCCGACGATCTGCCCTATTGGATCGAGGGGCCGAAGGGGCCGCAGCTCATCGTGCCCTACACGCTCGATTCCAACGACATGCGCTTTGCCGCCGCGCAGGGGTTCAATTCCGGCGATCAGTTCTTCGCCTATCTCAAAGACTCGTTCGACACGCTCTACGCCGAGGGCGCGAGCGCCCCCAAGATGCTGTCGATCGGCCTGCACAATCGGCTGGTCGGCCGGCCGGGGCGCGCCGCCTCGCTCGCCCGCTTCCTCGACTATGCGCGTGCCCACGACAAAGTGTGGATCGCAACCCGCCTCGACATCGCCCGCCACTGGATTCGCCGCCATGCGCCGCCCGGCGGCTGGAAGCCCTCGCGCCTGACCCGCACGCTGTTCGTCGAGCGCTTCGGCGCCGTCTACGAGCACTCGCCCTGGATCGCCGAAGCCGCCTACGACGCTGGCCTTGGCGCGGCCGCCGACACAGCCGAGGGTCTCGCCAAGGCGATGGCGCGCGCGGCGGCGACGGGGAGCGCGGCGCAGAAAAAGGCGCTGATCGCGGCCCACCCCGATCTTGCCGGCAAGCTCGCGCTCGCCAAGGGCCTCACCGCCGAATCGACGCGCGAACAGCAAGGGCGCCGGGCTCGATCGCCTGACGCCCGACGAACTCACGCGCTTCACCGCGCTCAACGCCGCCTATCGCGCCCGCTTCGGCTTCCCCTTCATCATTGCGGTGAAGGGCAAGAGCAAGGATGACATCCTCGCCGCTTTCGAAAAGCGGCTGAAGCACGATCCGGCGGCGGAGACGCAAACCGCGCTCGCCGAGATCGACCGCATCGCCGCGCTGCGCATCGCCGAGATCATGGCGTGAGCGCGCGCATCATTCGCGGCCGGGTGCTCAGTTTCCACGACGATCCGCGTCTTGCCGGCGCGACCGCCTGGCGGCTGATCGACGACGGCGCCGTGCTCATCGACAACGGCCTCATCGCTGCGGTCGGCGAGGCGGGCGCGATCCTCGCCGGCGCGCCGGCCGGCGCGCCGCTCGACGATCACCGCGGCAAGCTGGTGGCGCCAGGCTTCATCGATGCGCATATCCATTATCCGCAGACCCGCGTCATCGGCTCCTATGGCGCGCAACTGCTCGACTGGCTCAACACATACACGTTTCCCGAAGAGCAGAAATTCGCCGACCCGGCGCATTGCGCCGAGGTGGCGCGCTTCTTCCTCGACGAACTCTTCCGCCAGGGCACGACCACCGCCTGCGTCTATTGCACCGTCCATCCGCAATCGGTCGAGGCTTTCTTCGCCGAGGCCGAGCGGCGCGGCGCGCGCATGATCGCCGGCAAGGTGATGATGGACCGCAACGCGCCGCCCGCGCTCACCGACACCGCGCAGCGCGGCTATGACGAGACCAAGGCGCTGATCGCGCGCTGGCGCGGGCGCGGCCGGCTCGACTACGCGATCAGCCCGCGCTTCGCCGTCACCTCGAGCGAGGCGCAGCTCGAGGCGGCCGGCGCGCTCGTGCGCGAGCACCCCGAGGCCTACATGCAGACCCATCTCGACGAGAACCTCGCCGAGATCGCCTTCGTCAAACGACAGTTTCCCTGGGCCAAGACCTATCTCGACGTCTACGCGCGCTACGGCCTCGTCGGCGCCGCGCTCGATCTTCGGCCATTGCATTCATCTCGAAGATTCGGAAGTGGCGAGCCTCGCCGCAACGAAGTCGGTCGCGGCCTTCTGCCCGACCTCGAACCTGTTCCTCGGCTCGGGCCTGTTCGACAAGCGGCGGCTCGATCAGGCGGGCGTGCGCGTCGCGCTGGCGACCGATGTCGGCGGCGGCACCAGCTACTCGATGCTCGCCACCGCCGCCGAAGGCTACAAAGTCGCTGCAGATGAACGGCCAGTCCTGGCCGGCGGCGCAAATGCTCTACCAGATGACGCTCGGCAACGCCCGCGCGCTGTCGCTTGAGACACGCATCGGCCGCATCGAACCCGGCTTCGAGGCCGACCTCGTGGTGCTCGACCCGCGCGCCACGCCGGCGATGGCGCACCGGATGGAGTCGCACGATGGGGACTTGGAGGAGGAGCTGTTCGTGCTGGTGATGATGGGGGACGATCGGGCGGTGAAGGAGACGTATGTGGCGGGGGTGGGGGTGAAGGGGAGGTGAGGGGGGCGGGGCTTTGAACCAACGATAGGATGGAGGGCGGCGGTCGACTAAGAACTAACGAGGGGGGACGAAATGCTTAAAATCAAACGAAATCTTGAAATGATCCGGGAGCGCACAAACGCGGACCCGCGGCTTCAAAGGCGCACCAAATCCAATATGACATTCCGTCAAGGAAGGGGGCCACACGACCGGCGAATTATCGTATGGTCCTCTAATCGCGGCGAGTGGATCTAGATTGGAAAATCGCCGCCATGTATCCCACGAACCAAGCCGCGATCACGATTTCCACGTATGGCCGGCGCGTGGAGATCCCATGGACGAAGCGTTGCTAATTATTGCCGGACCAAAGAAATAATACAGACTGAACTATCGTTCTGGAGCTCCAAGAATGTCGGGAGCGACTTGAGGGGCGTTTTGGACGCAAGTTTAATGAAGCTTTCACGAACTGCGTATTTGTCGAGATCTGATTGTTCAACAGATCGACAATAATCGACTCGTGCCGTATCGTCCCACATCGGAAGGATTAAGGACCTCCGCGTTATACAAGCTAGATAAGACTGAGATCAGTCGATGGAAAACGAATAGTTGAGCGACTGTATCGAATGCGGCATCTTTGGCTATTCATGCGGCATGACGTCCACTCGCGGCAAGACAAGGGCGGGCGGCGATTGGTTGCTGAGGCTATACACAAGATAGCCCCGCCAAAGGATAAGTCCTAGAATCTTCTTGTTGGCCCGTAAGAAAGAAATATCCGAGTGCAATTCGTATTGTTGAATTGACGAATGGGAATATAGTGATGAACACACTGGACGTCAACGGCATGGAGCCGACAGCGTATATCCAGCAGCAGGGGACTTCCGGGAACTGGATCACAATGAGCACAACCATTAACGCTCCAAGCTTCATTCGTGATGCCATGCGCTCGGTGCAGACCAACTCTCCTGGCGCACGAATTCGTGCAGTCGACAGCAAGGGGCGCATTCTTGATATATTGTAGTCTTCTATGAGTTTTCCTCTATGCGTTAGGCGTCGATCTTCCACCAAATAAATTTGCGATCTGAGGGTGTCGAACTTTTGCGGACGACAAATTCTGATTGCCAAGCAACTACCTTGGAGCGCCGCGATAGCGGCGTGTCTCATCCCGGATGCCGATCCGCCAATCGTTTCCTGATCGTGCGACCCACCGCGCCGTCGACCTCATGGAGACCAAAACCTCCGAAGCCGAAGGGCTGTCAAGGACGCGCTTTCAGCGCGCCGCTGAAGGCGGGCTGCGCATCCTCGACAGGCCTCGGCTTCGGAAACAGACGCTCATGAGGTTGACGGCCGTTCGAAGCGCATCCCTTCCGCCTAGCGGGGGAACGCAGCTCAAGGGCCGGATCAGGCGTCGCGGCGTCAGGCGATCGGGCGCGTCGGCCCTCATCCGGCCGCGTTGCGGTCAGCGCGGGAGCGCGCCCGAGACAGGCTCTTCCTCGCAAGGCGGAGGAGGGCCGGCCTGGCGAGGGGACGGACGATTTGTTCGCGACTCGGGCTCGCGTCTTCGCTTTGGCTATCGGCGGACGGCTCTCTTGCGCAAGATTATGGGTTCGTGCGATAACAAAGTGAGCGGCACCCACGCGCATTACGGATCACGAGAGGACACAGGCCGGGCCGCCCCCGCGGCGCGCCGCAATGAAGGAATGAGCGCCTTGGCCAAGATTTCCTCCCGGGTGGTCCGAAACATCCGCAGGTCGTCGTCCTCGTCGGCGCCACCGGCGATCTGTCGCAGCGCAAGCTGCTGCCGGGCCTGTTCCATCTGTCAGCGCCGGGCTTCATTCCGGCTGCCGGATCATCGGCGTCTCGCTCGACGACATCGACGCCGACGGCTTCCGCGCGATCGCGCGCGGCGCGCTCGACAAATTCTCGCCCCGCAAGGCCGAGCGAGGCCGAATGGGCCGCCTTCGCCGCGATCCTCGACTATGTCCCGCTGGCCGCCGGGCCCGAAGCGCTCAAGGCGGCGGTGGAAAAGGCGGAGCAGGCACTTGGCGGCGAGAGCCGCCGCCTGCATTATCTCAGCGTGCCGCCCGCCGCGGCGCTGTCGGCGGTGCGGCTGCTCGCCGAGGCCGGCCTCGTCGAGCGCTCGCGCATCATCATGGAAAAGCCGTTCGGCACCGATCTGGCGAGCGCGAAGTCGCTGAACGCCAAGCTGCACGAGGTCTTCGCCGAAGACCAGATTTTCCGCATCGATCATTTCCTCGGCAAGGAGCCGGCGCAGAACATCCTCGCGTTCCGCTTCGCCAACGGTCTGTTCGAGCCGATCTGGAACCGCAATTTCATCGATCACGTGCAGATCGACGTGCCCGAGACGCTGGGCCTCGGCAAGCGCGCCGGGCTTCTATGAGGCGACCGGCGCCTATCGCGACATGGTGGTGACCCACCTGTTCCAGATCCTCGCCTTCATGGCGATGGAGCCGCCGACCGCGCTCGATGCCGGCGCCGATCAGCGAGGAGAAGAACAAGGTCTTCCGCAGCATGTGCCGATCGAGCCGAAGGACGTCGTGCGCGGCCAATATGCCGGCTACCGGCCGAGGAAGGCGTCGATCCGGAGTCCGACACCGAGACCTTCATCGCGCTCAAATGTTGATCGAAAATTGGCGCTGGGCCGGCTTGTCTATTCTGGTATTACGGGGACATGATATGGATTCCCCCTTATCGAGTCGCCGACCCACCGCGCCGTCAGGCGCTGACGCGCCGACCCCTCCGGCCGCGCTTTGCGCAAGGGGAGAAGGGTCAGGCCTCCCGGCGCCCGCGACAAACGCTTTCTGATAAACAGAACTCGTGTTACGCTCTTTCGTCAGTCTCTCAACCGTCGCCGCCCCGGAGCCAGCGGCCCATGGTCGCCCTCGCGCCCTCTCTCGTCGAAAGCGCGTTGGCGCCCTTGACGGCGACTAAGGAATTGATAGCGCGAAGGAATTCTATTTTTTGTCAAGCGACGTCAAGCGCCGGACTTGACACCGTTTGACAAGACTTGACGAAACTTGACGCGCCGCTCGACGGCGTCCGCATCCCGCAGGAAAGCAAAACATGAAACTCACCGGCGCCGTCGCAGTCGTCACGGGCGCCGGCCGGGGGATCGGCCGCGCCATCGCCGAGGCGCAAGCCGAGGCGGGCGCTAAAGTCGCGTTGCTGTCGCGGACGGCGGCGGAGATCGAGGCGGTGGCGGCGGCGATCGTCGCCAAGGGCGGCGTCGGGCGCGCTTACGCCGTCGATGTCGTCGATCGCAGCGCGGTCGAAGGCGCCTTCGCCGCGATCGAGCGCGAGCTCGGGCCGGTCAGCCTGCTGACCAACAACGCCGGCGCCTTCTTCGGCATCGGTCCGATCTGGAGCGTCGATCCGGACGCCTGGTGGCGCGATGTCGAGACCAATGTCCGCGGCGCCTTCCACTGCGCGCGCGCGGCGCTGCCGGGCATGATCGCGCGCCGGCGCGGGCGCATCATCAATCTCACCGGCGGCGGCACGGCGACTTCGTTTCCCAACGGCTCCGGCTACGCGACCAGCAAAGCCGGCCTGCTGCGCTTCACCGAATGCGTCAACGACACGCTCGCCGGCACGGGCGTGCTGGCCTTCGCGATGGATCCGGGATTGGTGCGCACGGCGATGACCGAATATCAGCTCGACAGCGCCGCCGGCCGCGCCCACCTCGACATCATTCCGAAGTTGTTCGAAGCCGGCGTCAACGTGCCGCCAACCCTGGCCGCCCGCCTCAGCGTCGAGATTGGCTCGGGCCGCTTCGATGCGCTTGCCGGGCGCATGGTGATGGCGGCGCGCGGCGACCTCGACCTCGATGACGCCGCCATTGCAGCGATTGTCGCCGCCGATCTCAGAAGCCTGCGCGTCAACGGTCTGCCGCCCGAAGCCGCGCGCGCGGCGGACACGTCCTCATCCTGAGCCGCCCGCAGAGCGGGCGAGTCGAAGGATGATCCAGCGCGCGGCGACGTCTTCTTCGGTCGGTTCGGGCGGCGCGCTGTGGATTGGCGGGTCAGCCGGCCGCAGGCGCCGTGCTTGCGCCAGCCGTGTGCGCGCCGTTCTGGGGATTTGCCGCGGCGCCGGTCTGGTCGAGCCCGTCGAGGGCGTTTGCGAAATCGGTCGCGCCGGCGGCGCCCGCTTTGCGCGTCTCGACGCTCGGCGCCGAATCGGCGGCGTTTGCGCCGATTGTCGCAAGGCCGGCGAGGACCTTCTCGGCGAGCGGGATGGCGAAGATCATGTTGAGTCTCTCCTCGGCGCGCGGCGCCCGCGCGACAAGCGACTATGCCGGCGGCAGCTTGCGCGAGGATGTCGTCACAAAGGGGTTCGCTCTCGTCCCCGCGCCGCGTTTCGGTGGATCACCCTCTACGCCGCGGCCTTGCGTCCCCAGCGGCGGGAGCGGCGGGCGGCGACCTCTTCCTCGGTCGGTTCGGGCGGGGCGTTGGGGTCGAGCTGGGGCAGCGCGTTCATAACCCGCTCGGGCGGGAAGACGACGATGACTTCGGTGCCCTCGCGCACTTTCGATTTCAGCAGGAATTCGCCGCCGTGCAGTTCGACCAGACCCTTGACGATCGGCAGGCCCAATCCTGAACCTTCTTCGGCGTTCTTTTGCGCCAGCGAACCGCGGCCGAACGAGGAAAGGACGATCGGGATTTCCTCCTCGGCGATGCCGGGGCCGGTGTCGCGGATCGACAGGTACTGACCGCCCGTGCTGGTCCAGCCGACCTTGATCGTGATGGTCCCGCCCTGGGGCGTGAACTTGATCGCGTTCGAGAGCAGGTTGAGCGTCACCTGACGCACCGCGCGTTCGTCGGCCCATAGGCGCGGCAGGTCGGTGTCGAGCTGCTCGACGACGGCGATGTTGCGCGTCTTGGCGCGCATCGACAACAGATGGCGGCATTCCTCGACGACGCCCGGCAGCGAGACCAATTCTTCCCGCAGCTCGTAACGCCCGGCCTCGACGCGCGACAGATCGAGGATCTCGTTGATCAGCATCAACAGGTGCTGGCCGCTGGAATGGATGTCGTTGGAATAGTCTTTGTAGACGGCGACGGCATGGGCGCCGAACAGCTCGGCCTTCATCACTTCCGAGAAGCCGAGGATGGCGTTCAGCGGCGTGCGCAATTCGTGGCTCATCGTCGCCAGGAAGCGCGATTTGGCGAGATTGGCGCTCTCGGCGCGCCGGCGCGCCTCATCGGAGTTGAGCTTGGCCTGTTCGAGCTCGGCGATCAGCGCGTCCTTCTCGGCCTGGAACGACAGGCCGGCAAGCGAAGTGCGGTGCAGACGATTCGCGAGGACGACAAAATAGGCGAGGATGCCGACGCACAGCGCCGACATCAGCAGCGCCTGCTCGCGCGTCGCCGGCCCGAGCACGTAAACGATGCCAAGCGCCATTGGCGCAAGACCGCCGGCGACCGCGAAGGGGATCGCCGAGGCGACCATCGCCGTCATGCCCGCCACCAGCAACAGCACCACAAGCACGAAGGTGCGGGCGTTGGCGTCCGGCGCCTGCAACAGCAACACGACCAGCAGCGCCCAGGTGGCGCCGGCGAAGGTCTCGGCGACGATAAACTTACGCCGCCACGAGTTCGGTCGCTCGCTCGGCCTCGCTGGTGTCGAGAAAGGCGATCGCGAGCCCGTAACGCACCGCCAGCGAAGCGACGATCAGCGTCCCCCAAATCGCCACCTTGGCGAGCGGCACCCAGGCGCAGGCGATCGCGCCGACAGCGAGCCCGACCAGGGCGATCACCGGAGTGGCGCCCGCGATGGAGTGGGCGAAGAGCCGCGCCAGCGAGTTGTACTGGCCGGTGAAATCGACGGAATCGGTGGTGAGCGCCTGACGCGCCTGGCGCAGCTTGAGCGTCATGGTGCGCCGGCGCGCCGCAGCGGCGGGATCGCTGGCGCGAGCCTTGTCGTTTCTTTCCGCCGCAACCACGACCATGACCGCCCGACGCGCACGCCACCGAAGCGCGGATCATCGCCGTTAATCGTTAACGAGCGACTACGAAATGCGTGCGAATCCAAGAGTAAATGCGCATTCTGGCGTTCATAATTGCGGCGGCGCGGTGGAAAACGCAGCCGCCCCGCGGCCGCCATTCAGACGCGGTTCAGTCGCGTTGCCCCAATACTCACCGACGCGCGGCGCTATCGACGATGCGATCGGAGATTTGCCCATGACGCGAGGATGGCAATTCGCGCTCGTGGCCGCGGGGCTGCTGGCGGCTGGGGCTGCGCAGCCGCTGCTGGCGCAATCGGGCGCCCCGCCCAACCCGCGCATCGGGCTGGTGATCGGCGAAGCGGGCTATCCCGACCAGGCGCTCGCGACGCCGGTCAACGACGCCGCCCTGATCGCCCAAACGTTGCAGACGGCCGGTTTTGACGTCGTGGGGGCGCGCGATCTCGACGCGAGCTCGGTGCGCGAGGCAATGCGCGACTTCCTCGCCAAGGCGGCGGCGATCGGTCCCGACATGCAGGCCTTCGTGTATCTCAGCGGGCGCGCCGTGCAGTACGAGGGCGAGAATTTCTTCGTACCGGTCGATACCGAGATCGCCCGCGATTCCGACGTGCCGATGGAAGCGGTGCGGATCTCCGACTTCGCCCATGCGCTCGCCGCGGAACCCGGCCGCGCGCGCATCCTCGTGTTAGACGGCGCGCGCGCCAATCCTTACGCAGTCCAAGGGTCCCCGCTCGCCGGCGGCCTCGCGCTGGTCGAGCCTGATGAGGGCGAGCTGATCGCGTTCAACGCCGCGCCGGGCTCGATCGTCGGCGACGAAGCCGGCCCCTACGGCGTCTACGCCAAGACCCTGGCAGGCTCGCTGCGCGAAGGCGGCCTGCCGATCGAAGACGCGCTCGCCCAGACGCGCGTGCAGGTCAATCAGCAGACCGCCGGCGCGCAAGCGCCCTGGAGCGCCTCGAAGCTCGGCGCGCCCTATTACGTCTTCGAGCGCGCCGCCGACGCGCCGCCGCCCCCTGCGCTCGCGGCGCTGGCGGACGCGGCGCGCAAACCGATTGGCGGCTTCGCGCCGGACCAAGCCTACGCCGCGGCCTTATCGCGCGACACGCTCGCCGGCTATGCCGAGTTCCTCGCCGCCTATCCCGATAACCCAGAGGCGCGCCGTGTCAGGGCGATCCTCGCCGCGCAGCGCGAGGCGCTGTTCTGGTGGCGCGCGGTCGCGCAGGACACGCCGCAGGCCTATTGGACCTATCTCAGCCGCTATCCGCACGGGCCTCATGTCGCCGACACGGAGCGTCGGCTGGCGATTCTCGCCGCGTCGGCGCAACCGCCGGCGGACTTCACGCCGCTGGACTACGCCGATTTGCCGGCTCCGCCGCAAGACGAGTTCGCCTACGCCAACCGGCCGGTCTATGTCTTCGCCGGCCCCGATTTCGGACTGCTGCCGCCGCCTCCGCCGCCCGACTTCGTCTCTGTCGAGGGCGACGATTGGCGTAACTTGCCGCCGCCCCTGCCGCCGAGCGAGATCGGCGCGTTGCCGGCTTTGACCGCCGCGATCCCATTGATCGCCGGCGCTCGCGCCTATCGCGACGCCGGCCGGCCCGATGGCCGCGCCGTTGCCGGAGCCCCGCCGCCGATGCCGCCGGCCGGGCCGCCGCCGCTGCCCGGCGGGATCAAGCTGCATCTGCCGTTGAAGCCTCCGCCCGGACCAGCGCCGCTTGGGAAGCCGCGCGCCATGCCGTCAGCCGACGAGGCCCCGCCCAAGGACGTCAACAAGCCGGGGCCGAGGATCACCCCGCCGGCGCGGCCCGAACACTCAGCCTGCGGCAAACCGGGACTGCCGCGCTGTCCGAACTGAGACGAAGCGTAGGAGGGCTGTGGCCCGCCGCTATTTTTCCAGCCGCGCGATCAGGCTCGACAAGTCCCAGCGATTGCCGCCCATCCCCTGAACGTCGGAATAGAATTGATCGACCAGCGCCGCCACCGGCAGCGTCGCGCCGTTGTGGCGCGCTTCCTCGAGGCAGATCGCCAGGTCCTTGCGCATCCAGTCGACGGCGAAGCCGAAATCGAATTTGCCCGCGAGCATCGTCTTGTGGCGATTCTCCATCTGCCACGATTGCGCCGCGCCCTTGGCGATGACCTCGACCACCAGCTCGCCGTCGAGGCCGGCGCGCTTGGCGAAATGCAGCCCTTCCGACAGTCCTTGAACCACTCCGGCGATGCAGATCTGGTTGACCATCTTGGTGAGCTGGCCGGCGCCCGAGGCGCCCATCAGCCGGCAGGCGCGCGCATAGGCGGCGACGATCGGCTCGATCTTGGCGAAGTCCGCGCTTTCGCCCCCGCACATCACCGTCAGCGCGCCGTTCTCCGCCCCCGCCTGGCCGCCCGAAACCGGCGCATCGACGAAGCCGAGGCCGAGTTTCGCCGCTTCGCGCGAAAGCTCGCGCGCGATGCCGGCCGAAGCGGTGGTGTGATCGACGAAGATCGCGCCACGCGTCATGCCGGCGAAGGCGCCGTCGGGTCCGAGCGTGACCGAACGCAGATCGTCGTCGTTGCCCACGCAGGCGAAGACGACGGCGCGTCCGCGCGCCGCTTCGCGCGGGGTCGGCGCGCTGGCGCCGCCATGCTGGGCGACCCAGGCTAGCGCCTTTTGTGGCGTGCGGTTGTAGACGACCACGTCATGGCCGCCGCGGCTCTTCAGGTGGCCGGCCATTGGATAGCCCATGACTCCCAGTCCAAGAAACGCGACCTCGCTCAATGTTCTCTCCTCGTCGCAAGGCGATGCGGGCGCTCTATAGCCGGTTTTGCTAGCCGGCGCTCCCGGTCGAAGGCGCGCATGTCCTCGGTGCCGCGGCTTGACTAACTCATAACTAGACGGTTATAGATAAATCCATAACTAACCGGTTATGCGACTATGACCCCGACCGCCCCGGATCTGCTCTTGCGATCGCTCGCCGATCCAACCCGCCGCGCCATCTTCGAGCGCCTGTGCCGCGAAGGCGAGAAGACGGTGGGCGCGCTCACAGCCGCGGGCTCGGTTTCGCAACCCGCCGTATCGAAACATCTCGGCGTGCTCAGGCAGGCGGGTCTGGTGCGAGAGCGCCGCGACGGGCGCCGGACCCACTACAGCGCGCAGCCAGGCGGCCTCGCTCCTCTGCTCGACTGGACAAGGCTGCTGACCGGCTTCTGGGAGTCGCGCTTTGACGAACTGGAATCCCTGCTCAAACGGATGGACCAATGAACGATCAGCTTTCCGTCGTCGTCGAGCGCGACTTCCCCTATCCGCTGGAACGGCTTTGGCGCGCGCTAACCCAGCCGCAGCTCATCGCCGAGTGGTTGATGAAAAACGACTTCCAGCCCGTCGTCGGCCATCGCTTCAATCTTCGCGGCGACTGGGGCGGCGTGATCGATTGCGAAGTGCTCGCGGTCGAGCCGAACAAGAGCCTTCGTTATGCATGGAATTTCGCCAGCGACGATCCCGCATTCGCGCTCAACAGCGAAGTGACTTTCACGCTGACGGCGACGCGCGCGGGCGCAAGGCTTCGGATGGAGCAGCGCGGGTTCCTGCCCCAGCAGAAGCAGGCTTATGGCGGCGCGAAGGCGGGGTGGCGCCGCTTCCTCGACACTCTCGATCATGTCCTTGCGCGACTGGCGTGAGGGCGAAACCAAGCTGGCGCCGGATGGCGGGAGACGTCTCATGAACTGGAATATTTGGATTCGTCAGACCCACCGTTGGCTCTCAATCCTGTTCACGCTGACGGTCGCCGCCAATTTCATCGCCAGGCTGTGGGGAGAGCCGTCCCTCTGGATCACGCTTTCGCCGCTGCCGCCGCTTTTTCTGCTGCTGTTTACCGGCCTCTACATGTTTGCGCTCCCCTACGTCCGCTCGCGGGGCGCCGCACGGGCGGAGACTTAGACGTTCATCGCCTATCAATCTCTCGCGCCCGCTTGTGGCGCGATCGCGCCTCCGGCACGCCGCAATTTGGACCGTAATTATGATATAGCCCGGCCAGAGCGGGTGATTGGCGCGGCGCGAAAAGCGCGACGGAGACAGCGAATGGCGGCGGGACGTCGACAGTTCATTGCAGGGTTGGGCGCCGCCGCAGCGGGCGCTGGGCTTGCCGCTCCGGCGCTCGCCGATCCGGCGCCTCAGGTGCAATGGCGATTGACGTCGAGCTTCCAGCCCTCGCTCGATCTCATCTATGGCGGCGCCGAGACGCTCGCCTCCGCGCTGTCCGACATGACCGACGGGCGCTTCACGTTGAAGGTCTCTGCCGCCGGCGAGATCGCGCCGGCGCTCGAGGCGCTCGACGCGGTGGCGGACGGGCGCGCCGAATGCGCCCACACCGCGCTCTCCTATTATTGGAACAAGGACCCGAGCTTCGTCTTCGGCTCCTCGACGCCCTTCGGCATGAACGCGCGCCAGCACGCCGCCTGGCTGCAGGAAGGCGGCGGGGGGGCGCTGATCGACGAACTGCTCGCGGAGCGCAAAGCTTTCGCGCTGCCGGCGGGCAACACCGGCGGGCAGATGGCGGGATGGTTCCGCAAGGAGATTCGCAGCCACCGCCGATATTGCCGGCCTCAAGCTGCGCATCGGCGGCTTCGCCGGCAAGGTGTTTCAGACGCTCGGCGCCGAGCCGGTCGCGACGGTCAAGGACGAAATCTATTCCGCGCTCGAATCGGGCGCGCTCGACGGGTTCGAGTGGGTCGGCCCTTACGACGACGAGCGCTTCGGCAATCGTGCCGACGGGACGCAGCAGCCGATCTCCAAGGTCGCCCCCAATTATTATTATCCCGGCTGGTGGAAGGGCGGGATGCAAATGCATCTGGTGGTCGACAAGGACAAGTTCGACGCACTGCCCAAGCCCTACCAGGCGGCGCTGCGTGCGGCCGCGGCCGAGGCCAACGCATCGATGCTGGCCAAATACGACGCCGCCAACCCGAGCGCGCTGAAACGCCTAGTGGTCGGGGGCGCGCAATTGCGCCTGTTCCCTCAAGACGCGTTGGAAGCCTGCTACAAGACCGCCAGCGATCTCTACGCGCAATTGTCGAACGACAATCCCAAGTTCAAGAAGATCGCCGATTCCTACATGGCGTTTCGTTCCGACGAATATCTGTGGTGGCAGGTCGCAGAATATTCGTTCGACAATTTCATGATCCGCGAGCGGCGCAGCAAGTCGTAGGCGCCGCGCTCGCCTTACGCCACGACAACGCTGTCCTCGTAGTCGGCCGGGACGGTCTGGTCGGCCGCCTGCGAACGCCAGACGAGTGAGAGCGCGGTGGCGACGATGACATTGGCGGCAACAGCGGTCAGGCCGTTGTAGGCGGCAAAATGCAGGCCGAGCGCGCCAAGATCGACGTTGCCGATCAACGGGACGTCCCAGGCAAGCGCGTGCACCGGCGTCCAGGCTTTGGGCGTCCACGACAGCGTGGTGCCGACAATCATCCCGACGGCCCAGCCGGCGAGCAGCGCCCAGCCGTTGAACCAGCGGGTGTAGAGGCCGAAGATGATCGCCGGGAATATCTGCACCATCCAGACGCCGCCAAGCAGTTGCAGATCGACGGCGAAATTGGTCGGCATGAAGAAGATCACCAGCAGCGCGCCGATCTTGACGATCAGCGACACAAGCTTGGCGAGCACCGATTCCTCGCTTGCGGCGTCATCGCCGGATGGATGAACGGCTTCCAGACGTTGCGAGTGAAGGTGTTGGCGGCGCCGATCGACATCACCGCCGCCGGCACCAGCGCGCCGAGCGCGATCGCGGCGAAGCAGAAGCCGGCGAACCAGTCGGGGAAGGCCCACAGCACGAGCTGGGGCACCGCATCCTGAGGTGAAGCGACCTTGACGCCGGCGGCGATCGCCATGAAGCCGAGCAGGGCGATGAGGCCGAGCACGAAGGAATAGGCGGGCAGCGTCATGGTGTTGAAGCGGATCGCCCTGCCGCTGGAAGCGGCGAGCGTGCCGGTCAGCGCGTGCGGATACATGAACAGCGCCATCGCCGAACCGATCGCCAGCGTGATGTAGGGGCCGATCTGCCCCGGCGCCAGCGTCAGGCCCGCCGCGGGCACGGTGTGCGCGCCGCGACCTTGGCGGCGAAGGCTTTGTCGCGCGGCGGCGAAGATCGCGCCGAAGCCGCCGAGCTCGTAGGGGATGACCACCACCGCGGCGATGATGAAGACATAGATCATCGCGTCCTTGACGAAGGCGATCATCGCCGGCGCGCGCAGCCCGCTCTTGTAGGTGTAGAGCGCGAGGATGACGAAGGCGATGGTGATGGGCGCGTGCTGCAGCGCGCCTTCGCCCGAAAAGCCCAGCGCCAGGATCACCTTCTCAAGCCCGACGAGTTGCAGCGCGATATAGGGCATGGTGGCGAGGATGCCGGTCAGGGCGACCGCCAGCTCGAGCCAGCCATTGCCGTAGCGGCCGAGCACGAAATCGCCGGCCGTGATGTAGCCGTGCTTGTTCGACACCGCCCACAGGCGCGGCATCGTCAAATAGAGAAAGGGATAGATGATGATCGTATAGGGCACGGCGAAGAAGCCGAACGCGCCGACGCTGAACACGAGCGCTGGGATGGCGATGACGGTGTAGGCGGTGTAGAGGTCGCCGCCGAGCAGGAACCAGGTGACCCAGGGGCCGAACCGCCGCCCGCCCAGCCCCCATTCAAAGAGACTGCCGAGATCGCCCGCCTTCCAGCGCGAGGCGACGAAGCCGAGCACGGTGACAAGCGCGAAGAAGAAGACGAAGACGCAAGTCGCGACGATATTGAGATGCTCGAACATGGCCTCACGCCTTCCCCAGGCGGTCGGCGGCGTAGATAGTCACCGCTGAGACGGCGATCAGCGCGAGCTGGAACCAGTAGAAGAAGGGAATGCCGAACAGCGTCGGATCGACGACATTGTAGAGGGGCGTCCATAGCGCGACGACGCACGGAACCCACAGCAACAGATGCCTCATCGCTTCCCCCTTCGCGGGCGCCGCTCGAGCGGCGGCGCGTCGACGCGGATTCCTGATTAGCGGCTTTGGCGATCGAGGTCGAGAGGCGGGACCGATTGACATCGGCGCCCCCGCGCCCACACTCGCATGCCGAAAATAGACGCACGGGGTGAGGCATGGCGCGCTTGAAGATGGTTCTGCTGCTGGCGGGGGCAAGCGCCCTGCCGCTTCACGCACGCGCGGCGGGCGAGAACTCGCCCGCTGACGTCGTGACCGCGATCTACCACATCTACGCCGGGCCGAAGGGCGACTACCAGGCCGGCTCGCTCGATGACAAGCGCGTCGCGGCCTACTTCAGCAAATCGCTGCGCGCCGGGTTGAAGGCGATGAACGCGCGCTCCAAGACGCTCAACGAGCCGATCCTCGACTTCGATCCGGTCACCGACTCTCAGGACCCGCAGGTCGACAAGCTGACGATCGCGCCCGAAGGCGACTCGGCTGCGCTCGCGACCTTCTACAGCCGCGAGGAGCAGCGCGTCGTGCGCTATTCCTTCGTGCGCGAAGGCGACGTGTGGAAGGTCGACGACATCGCTGGCGGGGCTGGCGCTAACAAGTGGGACCTGCGCGAGATCATCAAGCCGGGCGCGAAATAGCGGGGCCCCGGGGGCTCGTTACGTTGGCGCGGTTCGTCATTGCGAGGAGCGCAGCGACGAAGCAATCCACCCTTCCGCCGCCGCCCTGAGGCTCGTGGATCGCTTCGCTGACGCTCGCAATGACGGGGCTTTTGGCTTCACCCCCCGGCCTCAAACGCCGCCTCTCGGGCGATTCCAGGCTCGGAGGAGGGCGGCGGCGGCGGCCCTCCGTGACTGGTGAATCCTGTACCTCTTTTTTCTTTGTCACAAACGGCTTAGAACGCCTGCCCAGCAGGGAACCCCCTTAGGCGCCCGTTGAGGGGCGCGGGAGCGATCGATGGCCAAGCCGCGCACGATTTACGACAAGATCTGGGACGACCATGTGGTCGAGACCGGGGCGGACGGCACGTCGCTCCTCTATATCGACCGCCATCTGGTGCACGAAGTGACGAGCCCGCAGGCCTTCGAGGGCCTGCGTATGACCGGGCGCAAGGTGCGCGCGCCGGAGAAGACGCTCGCCGTCGTCGATCACAACATTCAGACCACCGATCGCAGCAAGGGCATCGCCGATCCCGAGAGCCGCTTGCAGGTCGAGCAGCTTGCCGAGAACGCGCGCGAGTTCGGCATCGAATATTACAACGAATTCGATCCGCGCCAGGGCGTCGTGCACATCATCGGCCCCGAGCAGGGCTTCACGCTGCCCGGCGCGACGATCGTGTGCGGCGACAGCCACACCTCAACCCACGGCGCCTTCGGCGCGCTGGCTCATGGCATCGGCACCAGCGAGGTCGAGCACGTGCTGGCGACGCAGACGCTGATCCAGTCCAAGGCCAAGAACATGAAGGTCGTCGTCGACGGCGCGCTGAAAGACGGCGTCGGCGCCAAAGACATCATCCTCGCCATCATCGGCCAGATCGGCACGGCGGGCGGCACCGGCCATGTCATCGAATACGCGGGCGAAGCGATCCGCGCCCTGTCGATGGAAGGGCGCATGACGGTCTGCAACATGTCGATCGAGGGCGGCGCGCGCGCTGGCATGGTCGCGCCCGACGAGAAGACCTTCGCCTATCTGAAAGACCGGCCGAAATCGCCCAAGGGCGGCGACTGGGATGCGGCGCGCCGCTATTGGGAGACGCTCGTCACCGACGAGGGCGCGCATTTCGACGAGATCGTGCGGCTCGACGCCGGCGCGTTGCCCCCGATCGTCTCCTGGGGCACCAGCCCGCAGGACGTCGTCGCGATCGGCGGAATCGTGCCGCGGATCGAGGACGGCGCGACCGAGCAAAAACGCGCTTCGATCAAGCGCGCGCTCGAATACATGGGCCTGCATGGCGGCGAGAAGATTTCCGATCTGACGCTCGATCGCGTCTTCATCGGCTCATGCACCAACGGGCGCATCGAGGACTTGCGCGTCGCGGCCAAGATCGTCGCCGGCCGCACGGTCTCGCAGCACGTCAATGCGATGGTGGTGCCGGGCTCCGGCCTGGTGAAGGCGCAGGCCGAGGCCGAGGGTCTCGACAAGATCTTCACCGCCGCCGGCTTCGAGTGGCGCGAGCCGGGCTGTTCGATGTGCCTCGCCATGAACCCCGACAAGCTCGCGCCGGGCGAGCGCTGCGCTTCGACCTCGAACCGCAATTTCGAGGGCCGTCAGGGCTACAAAGGCCGCACCCACCTCGTCTCGCCCGCAATGGCGGCTGCGGCGGCGATCGCCGGGCGATTTGTCGATGTGAGGGAGTGGCGCTGATTCCCTTCTCCCGCACGCGGGAGAAGGTGGCGCCATTGGGCGTTCGCCAGAACGCCCGTCCTTCGACGGGCTACGGCGCCGGATGAGGGCCGGCGCTGCTTACCCTCACCCCGGCCCTCTCCCGCACAGCGGGAGAGGGGGATTTTCGCCGGCGACGCTCAGCATCGGGGGTTCCCTATGAAAGTCGGCGATCTCCTCATCGACGAAGCCGAGCTGGTGGAATCCTTCGTCCGCTCGTCCGGGCCGGGCGGCCAGAACGTCAACAAGGTCGCGAGCGCGGTCGAATTGCGCTTCGACGCGCGGCGCTCGCCGAACCTGCCCAACGATGTCGCGATCAAGCTGATGAAGCTGGCCGGGTCGCGCCTGACGCTGGACGGCGTGATCGTCATCTTCGCCCAGCGCTTCTCCAGCCAGCCGCGCAACCGCGAAGATGCGCGCGAGCGCCTCGCCGCGCTGATCCTCAAAGCCCAGCATCGCGAGAAACCGCGCCGCGCGACCAAGCCGACCAAGGCGTCAAAGGCGCGCAGAGTCGACGAGAAGACCCGTCGCGGCGTGGTGAAGGCGCTGCGAGGGAAGGCGCGGGAGGAGTAGTGGGAGCGAGTCCCTTCGCCCACAAGGGGAGAAGGGGGGTTACGCGCCTACAGCTTCTTCAGCCAGCTGCGCGCCTGCTTGCGCACGTTGGCCGGCGCGGCGCCGCCGTAGGAGGTACGGCTCCTCACCGAGCGTTCGACGCCGAGCACGCCGAACACGTCTTGCGTGATGCGTGGCTCGACGCTTTGGATCTCCGCGAGCGTCAGCCGCTCCAGCGCAACGCCGCGCGCGGCGGCGAGCGCGACGATGCGGCCAGTGGCGTGGTGCGCCTCGCGGAACGGCATCGCCAGCGTGCGCACCAGCCAGTCGGCAAGGTCGGTCGCGGTGGAATAGCCGGCCCCGGCCGCCGCTTTCATCCGCTTGGCGTCGGGGGTGAGGTCGCGGATCATGCCGGTCATCGCGGCGAGGCACAGCGACAGCGTTTGCAGCGCGTCGAACACGCCTTCCTTGTCTTCCTGCATGTCCTTGGCGTAGGCGAGCGGCAGGCCCTTCATCACGGCGAGCAGCCCGATCAACGCGCCAAAGACGCGCCCCGACTTGCCGCGAACCAGCTCGGCGGCGTCGGGATTGCGCTTCTGGGGCATGATCGACGAGCCGGTCGAGAAGGCGTCGGAAAGCCTGACGAAGCCGAACTGCGGCGTCGTCCACAACACGATCTCTTCAGCGAGGCGCGACAGATGCACGGCGGCGATCGCCGCCGCGCTCAGCGCCTCGAGCGCGAAATCGCGATCGGCGACGCTGTCGAGCGAATTGGCGGTTGGCCGGTCGAAGCCGAGCGCTTTCGCGGTCATGTGCCGGTCGATCGGGAAGGAGGTGCCCGCCAGCGCCGCCGCGCCGAGCGGACATTCGTTGAGCCGCTTGCGGGCGTCGGCGAAACGGCCGCGGTCGCGCGCCAGCATCTCGACATAGGCGAGCAGGTGATGGCCGAAGGTGACCGGCTGCGCCGATTGCAGATGGGTGAAGCCCGGCATCGCCATGGCGGCGCATTCGAGCGCGCGCTCGGTCAGCGCGCGTTGCAACGCGGCGAATTGCCCGTCGAGCGCGTCGATCGTGTCGCGCACCCACAGCTTGAGATCGAGCGCCACCTGGTCGTTGCGCGAGCGGGCGGTGTGCAGGCGGCCAGCGACCGGACCGATAATGTCGGCGAGGCGCTGCTCGACATTCATGTGAATGTCCTCGAGCGCGCGCGAAAAGGCGAAGCCGCCCGCCTCGATTTCGCCCTTGACTTGGTTCAAGCCGGCGGCGATGGCGTCGGCGTCGGCCTTGGCGACGACGCCTTGGGCGGCGAGCATGGCGACGTGGGCGAGCGAGCCGGCGATGTCTTGGGCGGCGAGCTTGCGGTCGAAGTCGATCGAGGCGTTGATCTCCTCCATGATCTGCGCCGGGCCGGAAGCAAAGCGCCCGCCCCACATCTTGTTGCTCATGCTGAAGAGGCCTTGGAACGATGGGTGAAAACGCGGCGCGAAACCGTCGATGGCGTCTCGGAGCGGGCGCCGGCGCGCTGGCCGCCGTCGCGGCGGTGGCGGTGCTATACGGGATGGGAGCGCCGGGCGGCAAGGCCGCCGACGCCTGCCCCGCCGCCGCGGCGGCCCGCAGCGCGGCCCTCGCGCCGCTGGCCAAGGGCGACATCGCGGCCCTCGCGGTCGACCGGGCGCCGAAATTCGCTCCCCCAATCGCCTTTGACGGCCCCGACGGGCGCAAGCTGAGCCTTGCCGATTTCCACGGCGAGGCGCTTCTGCTCAACCTGTGGGCGACCTGGTGCGTGCCCTGCCGGGCCGAAATGCCCGCCCTCGACCGCCTGCAGGCGAGCGCGGGAGGGCCGAGCTTCGAGGTGGCGGCGGTTAACGTCGACACCGCCCGGCTCGACCGGCCGGGCGCCTTCCTCGACCAGATCGGCGTCAAGACCCTGCGCCGCTACGCCGATCCGAGCGGCGATTCCTTCGAAACCCTGCGCCTCGCTGGCAAGGCGCTCGGCCTGCCGACTTCGCTGCTGATCGACGCGGAGGGCTGCGAACTCGGGGTGGTTGCGGGCCCCATCGATTGGGATTCGCCCGACGCGCGCAAGGTGGTCGCGGCGCTGAAGGGCGGGTGAGCGAGCCCTCATCCGGCGCTTCGCGCCACCTTCTCCCGCCACGCGGGAGAAGGGGAGCCCCCTCTCCCGCGTGCGGGAGAGGGCCGGGGTGAGGGCCTTTAGGTCTGCGGCTGGGGCGCGAGCCCGCCGGCGTCGGGGCCGAAGCTGCGCGGCTTGCCGGTCGCCGGCACGGCGGCGCGCGGGGGCGGCTCCTTGTTGTCCACCACGTCGCGCACCGGGCGCACGCCCTTCATCAGGCCGATGATTTCCTCGCCGGTCAGCGTCTCGAACTCCATCAGTGCGCTCGCCAGCGTGTCGAGGTCGGCGCGTCGCTCGGTGAGCACGCGGCTCGCCGTCACGTGCGCTTCGTGCACCAGCCGGCGCACTTCCTCGTCGATCGTCTTGGCGGTCTCTTCCGAGATGTTGTTCTGCCGTCCGAGCGAATAGCCGAGGAACACCTCGTCCTGGTTCTCGCCATACATGACCGCGCCGAGCTTGTCGGAGAAGCCAAAGCGCGTAACCATCGCGCGGGCGATCTTGGTCACCTGCTGGATGTCGCTGGCGGCGCCGGACGTCACCTTGTCCTTGCCGAACACCAGCTCCTCGGCGGCGCGTCCGCCCATCGCCATCGCCAGCAGCGAGATCATCTGCTCGTAGCTCTGCGAAATCTGGTCGCGTTCGGGCAGGCTCTGCACCATGCCGAGCGCGCGACCGCGCGGGATGATCGTCGCCTTGTGGATCGGCGTCGAAGCGGGCATCGACAACGAAACCAGCGCGTGGCCGGCCTCGTGATAGGCGGTGAGCTTCTTCTCGTCGTCGGTCATGATCATGGTGCGCCGTTCGGCGCCCATCATGATCTTGTCGCGCGCGTCCTCGAACTCGTCGCGCGTGACGACCCGCTTGCCGCGCCGCGCGGCCAGAAGGGCGGCCTCGTTGACGAGGTTCATCAGATCGGCGCCCGAGAAGCCGGGCGTGCCGCGCGCAACGACCTTGAGGTCGACGTCGGGGGCGAGCGGAACCTTGCGCACATGGACGCGCAGGATCTTCTCGCGGCCGATGAAGTCGGGGTTGGAGATGACGATCTGCCGGTCGAAGCGGCCGGGCCGCAGCAGGGCGGGATCGAGCACGTCCGGCCGGTTGGTGGCGGCGATGATGATGATGCCTTCGTTCTGCTCGAAGCCATCCATCTCGACCAGCAACTGGTTCAGCGTCTGCTCGCGCTCGTCATTGCCCCCGCCAAGGCCTGCGCCGCGATGGCGGCCGACCGCGTCGATTTCGTCGATGAAGATGATGCAGGGCGCGTTCTTCTTGGCCTGCTCGAACATGTCGCGCACGCGGCTCGCGCCGACGCCGACGAACATCTCGACGAAGTCGGAGCCCGAGATGGTGAAGAATGGCACGTTGGCTTCGCCCGCCACGGCGCGCGCGGTCAGCGTCTTGCCGGTGCCGGGAGGGCCAACCAGCAACACGCCACGCGGGATGCGGCCGCCGAGCTTCTGGAACTTCTGCGGGTCGCGCAGGAACTCGACGATCTCCTGCAGGTCTTCCTTGGCCTCGTCGATGCCGGCGACATCCTCGAAGGTGACGCGCCCTTGCGCCTCGTTGAGTAGCTTGGCCTTCGACTTGCCAAAGCCCATCGCCTTGCCGGCCCCGCCCTGCATCTGCCGCGACATGTAAATCCACACGCCGAGGAACAGCAGCAGCGGCAGGCCGTTGATCAGCAGGGTCAGCAGCCAGGAATTGCCGTCCGATGGCGGCCGGGCGGTGATGGTCACGTCCTTTTTGTAGAGGTTGTCGACCAGACCCGGATCGTTGGGAGCGTAGGTGACGAAGGAGCGGCCGTCCTTGTAATGGCCGGAAATGTCGCTGCCAGCGATCGTGACGTCGCGCACATGGGCGGCGTCGACCTCGGTCAACAACTGGCTGAAGGTGATGTCGGCGCTCGGAGTCTTCTGGGCAGGGCTCTGGAACAGAGTGACCAGCGCCAGAACCAGCAGAAAAATGATCACCCAGAGGGCGAAATTGCGGAAATTGGGGTTCATCGCATTCCCATAACTGGCGGGCGCCCGGAGAGTTCCACCCGGCCCGGCCGGCTCAAGAGATCATTTAAGCGCGCCGGGCAGGATTGCCAAGACGCTCCGCTGGTTTGGCAAGAGAAGCGAAAGTCCAAGTGAACCTGAAGACCCTGAACAATCATTGAAGATCGCCAAACACGGCGCAATCGCGGCCAAAGCTCAGAAAGCACGGCCATCAAGCGAAATTTACTCAATCTGTGGCCGATTTGCCGGCCGGCGGGAATAAACCCGCGCCCCGGCGAGTCTTGTCTCTGAACGGCCCAAAGGGGCGCGCGACGGAGATCAGGACATGGCGCAACGCGAGGACAACGGCGTCGACCGCCGCCAGGCGCTCGAATGCATGATCTGGGCGGGGACGGGCGTCTTGTGGACGCTCTCGGGCGGCGTGCCGAAATCGGGCCTGCTCGGGGCCGCTGCAGGCGGCGGACGCCGGTTTCAGCTTCATTCAGATTTCCGACAGCCATGTCGGCTTCGACAAGCCGGCCAACCCTAACGCGCTCGGCACGCTGCAGGAGGCGATCGACAAGATCGTCGCCGCGCCGGTCAAGCCGGCCTTCATGATCCACACCGGCGACATCACCCATCTGTCGAAGCCGAAGCAGTTCGACGACGCCGATCAGGCGATCGGCAAGGCCAGGCTCGACGTTCACTACGTGCCCGGCGAGCACGACGTCATCGACGAGGGTCAGGGCAAGGCCTATCTCGAGCGGTACGGGCAAGCAACGCCAAGGGCGCCGGCTGGTACGCCTTCGATCAGGCCGGCGTTCATTTCATCGGCCTCGTCAACGTCGTCGATCTGAAAGCCGGCGGCATGGGCAATCTCGGGGCCGAGCAACTCGCCTGGCTCGCCGACGATCTTTCCGGCCGCAGCTCATCGACGCCGATCGTCGTCTTCGCCCATATCCCGCTGTGGACGATCGCGCCCGAATGGGGTTGGGGCACCGACGATTCCGCGCAGGCGCTGGCGCTGCTCGCCCGCTTCGGCTCGGTCACCGTGCTCAACGGCCACATCCACCAGATCATGCAGAAGGTCGAGGGCAATGTGACCTTCCACACCGCCCGCTCGACCGCGTTCCCGCAGCCTGCGCCCGGCACGGCGCCTGCGCCCGGGCCGATGCTGGTTCCCGCCGGCGAACTGCGCAAGCTGCTCGGCGTGCGCTCGGTCCTCTATCTGCCCGGCGTCGAGACGCTCGCCATCATCGACACCGCGCTCGCGTCATAAAGGAAGACATCATGTCAGCAATCTTCAATCGACGCGCGTCGCTGCTACTCGCGGCGGCGCTCGTCCTCGGCGCGGCCTCCGCCGCCTCGGCGGATGAGGCCAAGGTCGGCATCGACAATTTCGCCTTCACCCCGGCCGAGCTGACCGTGAAGCCGGGAACGACCGTGATTTTCGAGAACCACGACGACATCCCCCACCTCGTCGTCGCCGACGACGGCAAATATCGCTCGAAGGCGCTCGACACCAACGACCGTTTCAGCGTCACTTTCGACAAGCCGGGCGAATACGCTTATTTCTGCGGCCTCCATCCGCATATGAAGGGGAAGATCGTCGTCGCGCCTTAGGCGTCGGGGAGCGTGTTGACGAGCGAATCTGGCGAGACAGCGTTTCGCCGACACGGTCACGCCGCATCTCGACGACGCCTACGGCCTGGCGCGCTGGCTCACCGGCAGCGCAGCCGACGCCGAGGATGTCGTGCAGGAGGCGTGCATCCGCGCGCTCGCCGCGCTGGACCGCGCGCCGGTCGAGCGGGCGCGGCCGTGGCTGCTGACCATCGTGCGCAACACCGCCTTCAGCTGGCTCGCCAAGAATCGTCCGAGCGCGATTGTGCTGACCGGCGACTGGGATGCGCTCGAGGCGAGTGCGGCGCTGGCGCACGATGGCGCGCCTGACGCGGAGCAGGCGCTGATCGCGGCCGCCGACGAGGCGGCGCTGGAGGCCGCGATCGGCGCGCTGCCGCATCTCTTTCGCGAGGTCGTCGTGATGCGCGACATCAACGGACTGAGTTATCGCGAGATCGCTGCGGCGATCGGCGCGCCGACTGGCACCGTGATGTCACGTCTGGCGCGCGGCCGCGCGCTGTTGCTGAAAGACCTCGGAGGCGCCCGATGACCGACGCACCCAGCGAGGACCTGCTGCTCCAGGCGGCGGTTGACGGCGAGCTCGACGCCGCCGGCATGATCGCTTTCGAAGCGCGGCTCGCCGCCGACCCGGCGCTCGCCGCCAAATACGCCCGCCTTGCCGCCTTGCGCGCGGCGCTCAGCGCACGCGCGCCGCGCCCCAAAGCGCCAGACGCCTTACGCGCCCGCGTGCTGGCTTTGGCCGCTCCTCCTGCGCTGAAATTGGTGACGCCCGCCGCGCGCGCGCCTTGGCGCTTTGCGCCGCGCTATGGCGCGCTCGCCGCCTCGCTCGCAGTCGGTCTGTTGCTTGGCGCGGGAGGCGTGCGTCTGCTCGGGCCGGACGCCGGCGAGGACGCGGCCGAGCGCGCGGCGGTCGCCGGCTATGTACGCGGGCGCCTCGCCGACCAGCCGTTCGACGTCGCCTCGACCGATCGGCACACAGTCAAGCCGTGGTTCGCCGGCAAGATCGCGGGCGCGACGACGGTGGTCGATCTGAAAACCGACGGCTTTGCCCTGGTCGGCGGAAGGATCGACGTTATTGGCGAGACGCCGGTGGCGACGCTGATCTATCAGCGGCGGGAGCATCAGATCGCGCTGAGCGAACTGCCGGCGTCGCTGGAGCCCGGCGCCGGCCTTACGGGCGCGGCGCTCACGCGACGGATTTTCGCTGATCGGCTGGTCCGATCGTCAGCGCCGCTATGTTGCGGTGTCCGATCTGCCGCCCGCCGAGCTCGACGCCTTCGCCGCCGCCTTCCGCCGCGCCGCCGAGGCGGAGCGCGAAGAGCCGGCCAAGCCGTAACCCAGCGGCGCTTGCTAAAGCTCGCGCAAGAACGCCGCCGGCTTTTGCCCGAGAATGCGCCAAGCGCCGATCATGCCGAGCGCCACCGTCAGCGCGAGCCCGGCCGCGACCGCCGCGAAGGCTGGCCCGGGCGCGAAGGTGAAGTCGAAGCCCATTACCTCGACGACGATCACATACGCTGCGAGTGTGCCCGCCGCTGCGCCGAAGACGGCCGCGAACGCGCCGAGCAGCGCGTATTCGGCGAGAAAGGCGGCGATCAGGCGCGGCCGGGTTGCGCCGAGAATCTTCAGCACCACCACATCGGCGATGCGGGCGCGGCGGCTCGCGGCAAGCGCGCCGGCGAGCACCAGCACCGCGCTCGCCAGTGCGACACCAGACGCTGAGCGGATCGCCAGCGCCAGCTTGGCGGTCAGCGCCTCGATGGTCGCCAGCGCCTCGCGCACCCGGATTGCCGAGACGGCGGGAAAGTCGCGCGCCGTCGCCTTCATCAGCGCGCTCTCTTCAGCTTCGCCCGCGGCGGGCGGCAGCGCGGCGGTGAACAAGCCGGTGTAGGGCGCGCCGGCGAAGGTGTTGGGCGAGAAGACGAAGACGAAATTGATCGCGAAGCTGCGCCAGTCGACCCGGCGCAGATTGGCGACGCGCGCGGTGACGTCGCGCCCGAGCACATTGAGCGTCACCTGATCGCCGAGCTTGATCCCCAGCCCATCGGCGACGCCGGCCTCCAGCGAGACCAGCGGCGGGCCCGAGTAGTCGGCGCTCCACCATTCGCCGGCGACGACCTTTGAGCCCTCAGGCGGGCTCGCCGAGAAGGTGACGCCGCGGTCGCCCTTCGAGCGCCCAGGCGGCGCCTTCCTTGGCTTTGACCTCGGCGGCCGGGGTGTCGCCGATGCGCACGATGCGGCCGCGCATCATCGGCGCTTCGACGATTTTTGCGCCCGGCGCGGCGGCGCTGAGAAAGTCGGCGGAACGCGTCGACTTCGCCGCTGCGCACGTCGAGGAAATAGAAGCTCGGCGTCGCGCCCGGTTCGCCGCGGTGCAATTGGCGCGCGCAGGTTGGAATCGACCAGCGTCAGCGCCACCAGCGCGGCCAGTCCGAGGCCGAGCGAGATGACGACCGAAGGCGTCAGCGCGCCGGGGCGATGCAGATTGGCGAGCGCGAGGCGCCATACAACCGAGGCCGGTCGCGGCGCGCGGCGCGCCATCGCCATCGCCGCGAGCGCGATGAAGCGCAGCGCCACCAACGCCAGCGCGGTCGCGACGACGACAACCAGCGCGATCGAGCGCTGCGGCCCGGCGAAGACGGCGAGGCAGGCCAGCGCCAAGGCGATCAGCGCGGCGGCGAGGCGATAGCGCAGTCGCGCGGGCCGCGCGGCTGGGCTCGATCAGCGTGCGGAAAAGCTGCGCGACTGGCGCGTCATGAGCGCGCCCAAGCGGGGCGAGCGAGAAGGCCAGCGCGGTCAGCATCCCATACAGCGCGCCGAGCGCCAGCTCGCGCGGAAAGATCTCGGGGGCGAGCGGCAACGGCAGTTCGGCGGCGAACAGCGCATTGAGCGCGAATGGGATGGCCGCGCCGATCGCGAGGCCCGCGACGACGCCGATCAGCGCCACGACCAGGAACTCGATCAGCGCCAGCGCAACTGCCGCGCCGCCGCTCGCCCCCAGCGCCTTGAGGATCGCCAGCGTCGCCTGCTTGCGCTCGACGAAGCCCTGCGCGGCGTTGGCGACGCCGACACCGCCGACCACCAGCGCGACCAGACCGACCAGGGTCAGGAACTGGCCGAAGCGGTCGAGGTCGCGGGCGAAATCGGGCGAGACATTGGCGCGGGTGCGCGCCTCCCAACCGGCCTCGGGGAAGGCCGCCTTGGCCGCATCGGCCAGCGCTTCGACCGCGGCGTCGCTGGGCGGCGCGCCATCGCCGATCGAGGACGCGGGTCGTCCAGCGGATCAACGCGCCGGGCTGAATGAGGCCACTGGCGCGCAACGCCGCCTGGCTCATCAGCACGCGCGGCCCGAAGCCGATGCCAGTCGCGAGACGATCGGGCTCGGCGACGAGGCTGGCGCGGACGATGAAATGCGCGGCGCCGATGTCGAAGCGATCGCCGAGCCTGAGGCCGAGGCGATCGAGCAGCGCCGGCTCGACCGCCGCGCCGAACGCGTCGCCCTCGCGCGCGAACGCCCGCGCCGGCGTCATCGCCGGCTCGAACTCCGCCGCGCCGAGCCGTGGCCAGGCGTCGTCGACCGCCTTGGCTTCGACCAGCGTCGGCTCTCCCGCCGGGATTCCGCGCCATCGCCCGAAAGGTCGCGATCGTCGAGAGCGCGCCGTGGGCTGGCGAGAAAGGCGCTCTTCGTCGGCGGTCGAGCTCGCGACGAAATCAGCGAGAACGAGACGTCGCCGCCGAGGATCGTCCGCCCGTCGCGCGCGAGGCCCGCTTCGAGCGAGCGCGCCAGCGAATTGACGCCGACGATCGCCGCCACCCCGAGCGCGATGCACAGAACGACGATGCGCAGGCCGGCGAGGCCGCCGCGCAGGTCGCGCAGCGCGAAGCGAAACAGCGTCAGGGGCGGCATGCGGCGCGAACTCGCGAGCGCTGCGTTCATGCCGCCGCCGGCGCGGGCGAGGCGGACTCTAGCCGTCCGGAGCGCATATGCAGGGTGCGGTCGCATCGCGCCGCGAGCACAGGGTCGTGGGTGACCAGCACCAGCGTCGCGCCCCCTTGCGTGCGCGCGGCGAACAGCAAGTCGATGATCGCGCTCCCCGTCGCCTCGTCGAGATTGCCGGTCGGCTCGTCGGCGATCAGCACGGCGGGGCGCGGGCTAAGCGCGCGCGCAAGCGCGACGCGCTGCTGCTCGCCGCCCGAGAGCTGGGTCGGATAATGGCTGGCGCGGTCGCTTAGGCCGACCGCGGCAAGCCCGGCGGCGGCGCGCTCGAAGGCGTCGGGCGCCCCGGCGAGTTCGAGCGGCGCGGCGACGTTCTCCAGCGCCGTCATGGTGGCGATGAGATGAAAGGACTGAAAGACGAAGCCGACGCGCGCCCCGCGAAAACGCGCCAGCGCGTCCTCGCCCATTGTGTCGATCCGCTGGCCGTCGATCGCGATGCGTCCGCGATCGGGCCGCTCCAGCCCAGCGATGGTCATCAGCAGCGTCGATTTGCCTGAACCGGAGGCGCCCAGCAGGCCGATCGCCTCGCCGCGGGCAATTGTCAGGTTGACGCCGCGCAAGATATGAACTCTCGCCGCGCCCTCGCCGAGGCTGAGGTCGACGTCGGCAAGTTCGATCGCAGGATCCGCCATGAGAGTCCCTTTTTCGGCTGACGCCTCATATGGGATGTTTCGTCGCCCCGTCCAGTTGGGCGTGCTGGCGATTATCCTCGCCTTGGGCCTCGCCAGCCCCGCCGCGGCGCGCCCGCTGCGCCTCGTCGCGCTCGGCGACAGTCTCACCGCCGGCTACGGTCTGCCGCCGGGACAGGCCTTTCCCGACGTGCTGGCGCGCGCCCTGAAGGCGAAGGGATGGGACGTTGAAGTCGTTAACGCCGGGGTGTCCGGCGACACCGCCGCAGATGGCCTCGCGCGTTTCGACTGGAGCGTGCCGGCGGGCGCCGACGCGCTGATCGTCGAACTCGGCGCCAACGACATGCTGCGCGGCGCCGATCCGGCGGCGACCGAGGTCACCCTCGATCACGTCCTCGCCAAAGCCAAAGACGCGCATATGGCGACGCTGTTCGCCGGCATGGTCGCCGCGCCCAATTACGGCGAGGACTACAAGCATCGCTTCGACGCGATCTATCCTGACCTCGCCAAGAAATTCGGCGTGACGCTCTATCCGTTCTTTCTCGAAGGGGTCGCTGGTCATCGCGACTTGCAACTGAGCGATGGCTTGCATCCCAATCGCCAAGGGGTCGAGCGCATCGTCGAGGGCATCCTGCCCTCGGTCGAGACGGTGCTGGGAACGGTCAAGCCGTAGCGGCGTCGTTCACCAAGGCCTCGACGCCGCCTTGCGCCTGGGCGCGGCTTTGGCTTAGCAACGCGCTCTGATTGCGAACGAAGCCTGAGCCAACCGCCGGCCCTCACCCCGACCCTCTCCCGCGTGCGGGAGAAGGTGGCCGCGTAGCGGTCGGATGAGGGCTCGCAACGTCTGGAACCAAAGGTCCGCCCTCGATGTCCGTCGCCCGCCATATTCTCACGCTCTCCTGCGCCGACCGGCCGGGCATCGTCGCCAAGGTGTCGACGACGCTCTACGAAGGGGGCTTCAACGTCCTCGAGGCGCAGCAGTTCGACGATCTCGAGACCGGCAATTTCTTCATGCGTGTCTCCTTCGACGCGGCGAGCGCGCAGGCGCAGATCGAAACGCTGCGGGCGCGGTTCGCCGAGCTTGCGGCGATGCTCGGGTTGAACTGGTCGCTGCGCGCGGAGCAGGAGCGCAAACGCGTCGTGCTCATGGTGTCGCGCCACGACCATTGCCTGGTCGATCTCCTCTACCGCTGGCGCAACGGCGAACTGAAGATGGATGTCGTGGGAATCATCGCCAACTACCCGCGCGAGACATTCGGCAACGTCGATTTCGGCGCCATCCCGTTCCACTATTTGCCGGTCGATGCGGACACCAAGATGGAACAGGAGATCCAGGTCTGGGAGACGATCCGCGCGGCTGAGGCCGACGTCGTCGTGCTCGCCCGCTACATGCAGATTCTCTCCGCCGGGTTGACCGCCAAGCTGTCGGGGCGCTGCATCAACATCCACCATTCTTTCCTGCCTGGCTTCAAGGGTGCGCGGCCCTATCACCAGGCGCATGCCCGCGGCGTCAAGCTGATCGGCGCGACCGCGCATTTTGTAACGGCCGATCTCGATGAGGGGCCGATCATCGAGCAGGACGTCGAGCGCATCAGCCACGCCGACACGCCCGACGATCTGGTGCGCAAGGGGCGCGACATCGAGCGGCGGGTGCTGGCGCGGGCGCTCGCCTATCACCTCGAGGATCGCGTGCTGCTCAACGGCGCCAAGACCGTGGTGTTCGCCGGCTGAGCCCAGCCGCCCTCGCGCCTACAGCGCTCGCCACAAGCGTTCCGCCCAGCCGAAGAAGCGGTTTTTCGCCGCAATCGCCGGCGGCGGTGCGAGGGTCGGGGGCGCTGTCGATTGCAGCGCGCAGCCGAGCGACAGGCGCGAGACGGCGATCTCGCCATCGGTGAA
The DNA here is from genome assembly GCA_963835215.1 of uncultured Alphaproteobacteria bacterium. Lineage (GTDB taxonomy): Bacteria > Pseudomonadota > Alphaproteobacteria > Rhizobiales > Beijerinckiaceae > Roseiarcus. The sequence goes on from CAWIES010000002.1 coordinate 1,467,896, forward strand.
ATAGGGATCGCCGCCGCCATTGCGGGCGAGCAGGGTCGGGCCGACGCCGCTCACCCAATAGGCCGACTGGACCATGCCCGCGGCCGCGAGGTCGGCCGAGATGAGATCGCGCTCGGCGTCGATGTCGGGTGCGATATGGTGCGTCACCTGGCCGGTGTAGTGACTGACTCCGACGCTGTGGTCGAAAGTCGCGGCGCCGAGCCATAGCGGCAAGCCATCGTCGCCCGCTTCGAGCACCCGCCAGAAGCGCACGTGATGGCGGGTGCTCGGCGACACGCCCGAAGGCTTCTCGAACGCCAGATCCTGCATGCGCCCATCATAGAAGAGCGGGCTGACCGGCGCAGTCATGTAGGCGCGCCGCAGCAGTACGCTATCGGCGATGTGGAGGCTGGAGCGCCAGGTCACAGGATCGGCTGGGCGCCAACCGGCCGCGCGCATTGCGCAGAGCACGTCTTCACGCGAGCCCTCGAGTCCGACATTGAGCGCGTCGCCGGGGGCGCCGAACGCCGTCACCGTCGTCATCGGCTTGCCGGCCAGCGTCGCCTGATGTTCGTAGTGACGCCAGAGCGTCGGCGCCAAGAGATAGGCGAGCGCGAGATAGACGATAAGGAACGCCACCAGGATGGCGGCGATCCGCCGCGTCTTGCGAAGCCGCCGGCGCTGGACGGGAGGCGGCGGCGGAGCAGGGGGCGGGGCAGGCGGCGACATCGTCAGCGATTTTGCGGGGCGCTTCGCCTAAAAGCAACGCCGCCGCCGCGTTCTCGACCATCGCGCACAGGGCAGTTCCTCGCGCCCCACGGGAAGTAACAAAGCCGCGTAGATGTGCGAATATGGGGGCAAACGCCCCCCTCCCGGCCAATCCCATCTCAAGGCGCGGCGGGGGACACGAAATCAGGAGAGCGACCGATGGACAAGGCAACCTATCCCGTCATGCACACCGACGCCGAGTGGCGCAAGCGGCTGACGCCCGAGCAGTTCTCGGTCATGCGCGAGCATGGGACCGAGCGCGCCGGCAGTTGCGCGCTGTTACACGAGAAGCGCGCGGGCACGTTCGCCTGCGCTGGCTGCGACCAGCCGTTGTTCACCGCGACGACCAAATTCGAGAGCGGCACCGGCTGGCCGAGCTTCACCGATCCGGTTCCCGGTTCGGTCGCCAGCACCGTCGACAAAAGCTGGGGCATGGTCCGTACCGAAGTTCATTGCGCGCGCTGCGGTTCGCACCTCGGCCATGTCTTCCCCGACGGGCCGCCGCCGACCGGCTTGCGCTATTGCATCAATGGCGTGGCGACGAATTTTATCCCTGCCGCCTAGTCGGGTGCGGCCGGAAAAGGCGCGGTCATCGACGACCTTGACGGCGCGCACGCCTGCGCCGACAAAGCGCCGATGAACGCGCCAATTTCCGCCGCCGCCTCGCATCTTCCGGCGGGTCATCCGTCCGTGCGCAGCGGCCGCATCGGCGTGCTTTTGGTTAATCTCGGCACGCCGTCGGCAACCGACTATTGGTCGATGCGCCGCTATTTGAAGGAATTTCTCTCCGACCCGCGCGTGATCGAGACGCCGCGGCTGTTATGGTGGCCGATCCTCAATCTGGTCATCCTGACATTTCGCCCGCTCGCCAAGGGGCGCGACTACGATCTGATCTGGAACCGCGAGCGCAACGAGAGCCCGCTGAAGACGATCACCCGCGCGCAGGCGGAGCGGCTTGCGGAAGGCTTGAGCGCCGAGGACCGGATCGAGGTTGACTGGGCGATGCGCTACGGCGAGCCGTCGATCCCCGAGCGCCTCGCCGCCTTGCAGGCCAAGGGCTGCGATCGCATCCTGCATCGTGCCGCTTTATCCGCAATATTGCGCGGCGACGACTGCGACCGTCTGCGACAAAGCTGCGGCCGCGTTGCGGACGATGCGTTGGCAGCCGAGCTTGCGCGTCGCTCCGCCCTATTACGACGATCCGGTTTACATCGAGGCGCTGGCAAGCTCGACGCGGGCGGCGCTGGCGAAACTCGACTTCGAGCCGGAGGTTCTGCTCGCCTCGTTTCACGGCATTCCGCGCGCCTTTATCGACAAGGGCGACCCCTACTATTGCCATTGCGCCAAGACGACGCGGCTGCTGCGCGCTGCGCTCGGGCTCGCCGAGGATCGCTTGCGCCTGACCTTCCAGTCGCGTTTCGGTCGCGCCGAATGGTTACAGCCGTACACCGCCGGCACGGTGAAGGCGCTTGCGGGGCAAGGGGTCAAGCGGCTGGCCGTGCTCACGCCCGGCTTCGCCGCCGACTGCATCGAGACGCTGGAGGAGATCGGCGTCGAGTGCGCCGACGATTTCCGCGCCGCCGGCGGCGAGCGCTTCGCCGCGCTGCCTTGCCTCAATGACAGCGGCGACGGCATGCGGGCGATCGAGGCGGTCGTGAGGCGCGAGCTCGCCGGCTGGATCTGAGTTCGCTGCGCTCGCGATGACGGCGTGGAAGGCGGGAGCGCCCGAGTTCAGTCAATCGCCATCAGGCTCGCGTTGCCGCCGGCAGCCGCCGTGTTGACGCACAGCGAGCGCTCGCCGAGCAGAAAGTCGAGCGGCGGCGCTTCGCCCTGGCGCAAACGCTGAGCCGACACGCGAAAGACCGGGGTGATCGGCCCCTCGCGCCGCGCGAGTTCTGCGACCAGATCGGTGAGCGCCGCGCCTTCGCGATCGGTCAGCGCCGCGTTGCAGCGATCGTCCGCGCCAGCGAGGGCGACGCGCTCGGCCAATTCCCTCGGCAGCGCGGCGACGAGCGCGGCCGCTGGCGCGCCGCGCAGCAGCGCGCGATTGCCGGTCGCCAGCGCGCAAGCGATCTGCGCGAGCAACGCCGCTTCGCCCAGCGCGTCGCAAAGCACGGCGCCGCGGGGTTCGAGCGAGTAGAGGTTGCGCTCGCCGACCGGTCCCGGCAATTCGACGCTCGCCCCGCATCGGCTCGACTTGGCGATCTTGAGGCAGAGCACGCCGAGTTCGGCGCCGCCCCGAGCGCCGACGAAATCGGCGAAGTGGAGCGCCGCCGCGCGCGGCTGGCCGGCGGGCAACTCGGGCCAGTCGAGCGGCGCGGCGGCGAGCAGCCGCTTGAGATAGAGCGGGCCGCCGGCTTTCGGTCCCGTGCCCGACAGGCCGAGGCCGCCGAACGGCTGCGCGCCGACCACTGCGCCGATGATGTTGCGGTTAACGTAGATATTGCCGGCGGCGAGGCGCGAGGCGACGAGTTCGACCGTCGAATCGATGCGCGAGTGCACGCCGCCGGTCAGCCCGTAGCCGGTGGCGTCGAGGGCGTCGAGCAGCGCTGGCAGCGCGTCGCGCTGGTGGCGCAGCACATGCAGCACCGGGCCGAACACCTCGCGGCCGAGGTCGGCGACCGAATTGATCTCGATCAGCGTCGGCGCAGCGAAGAAGCCGCGCGCGCAATTTGCGCCGAGCGGGGCGGCGGTGGCGGCAAAGCCGCGCCTTCGCATCGCTTCGACATAGGCGTTGAGCCCATCGCGCGCTTCGGCGCTGATCACCGGGCCGACATCGGCGCTGAGGCGATCCGGCGGGCCGACCGTGAGCTCGCGCATCGCCGACTTCAGCATCGCCAGCATGCGGTCGGCGATGTCGTCCTGCAGGCACAGCACGCGTAGCGCCGAGCAGCGCTGGCCGGCCGAATCGAAGGCCGAGTCAAGCACGTCGGCGACCACCTGTTCGGGCAAAGCGCGGAACTGAATCGACGATCAGCGCGTTCTGGCCGCCGGTCTCGGCGATCAGCGGGATCGGCGCGCCGTCGGCTCCGAGCCGCTTGGCGAGCGAGGCGGCGATCAGCCGGGCGACCTCGGTCGAGCCGGTGAACATGACGCCGCCGACACCCGGATGGGCGGTCAGCGTCGCGCCCGACCGCGCCGTCGCCGACCAGCAGGATGCAGCGCGTCGGCGGGCACGCCCGCTTCGTGCATGCAGCCGCACCCTTCGGCGGCGATCAGCGGCGTCTCCTCGGCCGGCTTGGCGATCGACTGCATTGCCGGCGGCGAGCGCGGCGGCGATCTGGCCGGTGAAAATCGCGATCGGGAAATTCCACGGGCTGATGCAGGCGACGATTCCGAGCGGCCGATGGGTCGCATTGTCGAAACATCGGGCCCGCTCACGTTTGCCGCGTAGTAGCGCAGGAAGTCGACCGCTTCGCGCACGTCGCCCAGCGCATTGGGCAGCGTCTTGCCGGCCTCGCGGCAGATCAGACCGGCGAGGCGCAGCGCCTCAGCTTCCAGGCGCGCCGCGGCGGCGACGAGGATGCGCGCGCGCTCAGCCGGCGCCCGCGCCGCCCACGCCGGAGCGCCGCGCGCGGCGGCGGCGAAGGCGCGATCGACCTCGCCGCGCCCGGCCTCGACGACATGGCCGACGATGTCGTCCGCATCGGCGGGGTTGACGATCGCGCGCGTCGGCGCGCCTTCGCCCCCTGCGCGCCAGTCGGCGCGCGCGCTGTCGGCGAGCGCATCGGCCAGCGTGGCGAGGCGCGCCTCGTTGCTGAGATCGAAGCCGGCCGAATTGGCGCGCGCCGGCGCGAACAGCGTCGCCGGGCAGCGCGATCTGCGGATGCGGCGCGCCGAGCGGGGCGAGCGCCCGCGCCGCCGCGACCGGGTCCTCGATCAGCGCCTCGATCGAGCACATTGGCGTCGGCGATGCGATTGACGAAGGAGCTATTGGCGCCGTTCTCCAGCAGCCGGCGCACCAGATAGGCGAGCAGCGTTTCGTGCGAGCCGACCGGCGCGTAAATCCGGCACGGTCGGCTCTCGCCGCCAGCGCCGACGATCTGATTGTAGAGCGGCTCGCCCATGCCATGCAGGCATTGGAACTCATATTGCCCGGCGTAGAAATTCTCGCCCGCCATGGCGTGGACCGTCGCCAGCGTCATCGCGTTGTGGGTGGCGAACTGCGGAAAGATCGCGTCGGGCGCCGCCAGCAGCCGCTTGGCGCAGGCGAGATAGGAGACGTCGGTGTGGATCTTGCGCGTGAAGACCGAGAAGCCCTCGAGGCCCTCGACCTGCGCGCGCTTGATCTCGCTGTCCCAATAGGCGCCCTTGACCAGCCGCAGCATGATGCGCCGCTGGGTCGCGCGGGCGAGTTCGACGATCCAGTCGATGCACCGCCGATAGAGCGCGTTTCTGATAGGCCTGGACGACGAAGCCGACGCCGTTCCAGCCGCGCATTGCCGGATCGCGGCACAGCGCTTCCAAGCAGGTCGAGCGACAGGTCGAGCCGCTCGGATTCTTCCGCGTCGATGTTAATTCCGACGTCGAGCGAGCGGGCGCGCGACGGCGAGTCCCTTCAGTCGCGGATAGAGTTCGCTCATCACGCGCTGGCGCTGGCCAAGCGCATAGCGCGGGTGCAGGGCCGAGAGCTTGACCGACAGGCCGGGCCCCTCGTAGACGCCGCGGCCGGCCGAGGCGGCGCCGATCGCCTCGAGCGCGCTCTCGATAGGCGGCGAGATAGCGCTCGGCGTCCTCGGCGGTCAGCCGCCGCTTCGCCGAGCATGTCGTAGGAATAGCGGATAGCCGCGCGCCTCTTGCCGCCTGGCATGGGCGAGCGCCGCTTCGATCGTCTCGCCGCAGACGAATTGTTCGCCGAGCACGCGCATCGCGATGTCGACGCCGGCGCGGATGATCGGCGCGCCGGAGCGGGCGACCAGCCGGGTCAACGCCGCCGTCAGTCCCTTGTCGTCCGCGGGCGTGACGAGCTGGCCGGTGATCAGCAGTCCCCAGGTCGCGGCGTTGACGAATGGAGATGGCGAGTGGCCGAGGTGCGCGCGCCAAGCGGCGCCGCCGATCTTGTCGGCGATCAGCGCGTTGCGCGTCGCCGTGTCGGGCATGCGCAGCAGCGCCTCGCACAGGCACATCAGCGCCACGCCCTCCTGGCTGGAGATGGCGTATTCGCGCATCAGGCTCTGCACCAGACCGGGGGTCGGGCGCTCGCGCATCGTCGTGACGAGCTTGCGTGCGAGCGCCTGCGCCCGCTCGACGAGTTCTGGCGGCAGCTCGGCGGCGGCGGCGAGCGCCGGCACGACTTCGGTCTCGGGGGCGCGGTAGAGCGCATCGATGGCGGCGCGGCGCCCTTCGTGGCGGCTGAGTTCGGCCGCGAACGCGGCAAAGGGCGTCGCGGGATCGCCGGTGGGCTCGACCCCTGAGTGGTTAACGGTCACAGCGCGGCTCCGGCGAAGAGGGCGACCGGACCATCATTATACGTCATCGCCGCACCGCTCCATGCTGTCGGCGGCGCCTCACAGTTGCGAATCGGCAACGCTCGCGCGACATTCTCCACAGGCGCCCGCTTTTCGATTGCTGCACTGCAACATCTCTGCTACTGACTGAAGTGTTAATTTCTGCCGCTGGGGTTTCAGCGCGGCGTCTCGCGCCGTCGCTCGAAACGGCTGCGAGGACGGATGGCGACGAGCTGGAAGACGAAATGGGGCCCGCGGCGCGTCCGCAAGGATCCCCCGACCCTCGAAGAGGCGCTGATCGCCGCCGAGAGTCTGACCGAAGACCCGGCCCAACGCATCGAGATCGCCGCCTCGCTGACTGGCGTTTCGGTCGAAGAGGTTACCGCGCTGGCCGCCAAGCGGGCCAACATGGCGCGCGGCCGCTCGACGCTGGTTGCCGGCCGCAACCGCGCGGTGGTGGTCGAATACCGACGGCCGCGCACGATTCGCACGCCGAGTTCGGTCCGGCGCTGACGAGCCCGCCCCGTTCCATCCCGCCCCGCGATCACGTGTTCGCTATCGCGGCGCCACTGGGTCGGAGCGGAAAAGCACGATTCCGCCTTTCCCTCAACGCCCGCGCATTGTAGCAAGCCGCAATGCTCGATCGGCTCGATAGCCAGCCTCCGACCGGCGCCGCCCGCATGCTCGCGCGGCTCGTCGCCGATTTCGGCCGCGAGCACAAATGGGGCTACGCGCTGAGCGTCGTCCTGCTCGGGCTGGTCGCGCTCTCCAACACCGGCGTCGCGCTGCTGCTCAAGCCGGTGGTTAACGGCCTCGTCAGAGTCGAAAAGCTTGGCGACGTCCGGCTGATGGCGCTCGAGGCGTTTGGCCTGTTCGTGCTGCGCGGGGCCGCCACCTACGGCTCGATGGTGACCCTGGCGCGCATTGGCAATCGCATCGTCGCCTCCGCCCAGCGCCGCGTGTTCGACCGCTTGCTCGATCAGAACCTTATTTTCTTTCAGGACCGTCACTCGAGCGAGTTCATCGCCCGCCTGGCGATCGCCGCCAACGGCGTGCGCGACACGCTGCAGATCCTGGTGCAGAGCGCCGCGCGCGATGTGCTGACGGTCGTCGGGATGGCGGCGGTGATGATCTATCAGGACCCGCTGGTCGCCATCGGCGCCCTGTGCGTTCTGCCGCCGCTGAGCTACCTGATCGGGCGTATTCTCAAGCGAGTGCGCAAGTTCGCCAGGCGCTCCTATCAAAGCTCGACCGACATTATGCAGACCATGGCCGAGACGGTGCTGGGCGCGCGCATCGTCAAGGCGTTCGGTCTCGAAGGAGAGATGCGCGCGCGCATGGGCGCGGCGATTCGCGGCGTCGAGGGCTCGGCAAACCGCATCGCGGTGGGCGCCGGCCTGACCACGTTCGTCGCCGATTCGCTCGCTGGCGCGGCGATCGGCTTCGCCATCTACTACGGTTCATGGCGAGTGAACGTGCTGCATGCCGATCCCGGCTCGTTCGTCTCCTTCCTTGGCGCGCTGCTGCTCGCCTACGAGCCCGCCAAGCGGCTCAGCCGTTTCCCGGTCGATATCCAGGGCGGTCTGGTCGGCGCGTCGAAGATTTACGAAGTGCTCGAACTCGCCGCCCGGCGAGGCGGCCCAGCCGGGCGCGCCGGGGCTGATCGTCAGCGAGGGGCGCGTTGCGCTCGCGGCCGCGCATTTCGCCTATCGGCCGGGCGAAGACGCCATCAACGGCGTCGATCTCATCGCCGAGCCCAACCAGACGACGGCGCTGGTCGGCCCCTCGGGTGGCGGCAAGTCGACTATTCTTGGCGTCATTCAGCGTTTCTATGCGTTGAGCGGCGGACAAGCGACGATCGACGGCCAGGATGTCGCGCTCGTCGATCTCGCTTCGCTGCGGGCGAAGATCGCCTTCGTCTCGCAAGACGTTTTCCTGTTTCGCGGCTCGATTCGCGACAACATCGCCTTGGGGCGCAAGGGCGCCACGGAAGCGGAGATCGTCGAGGCGGCGCGCCGCGCCAATGCGCATGATTTCATCATGAGCTTCGCCGCAGGCTACGATGCCGCGGTCGGCGAGCAGGGCGCGCAGCTTTCGGGCGGACAGCGCCAACGCATCGCCATCGCTCGCGCGATCCTCAAGAACGCGCCGATCCTGCTACTCGACGAGCCGACGGCCGCGCTCGACTCCGAGTCGGAGCGCGAGGTGCAGGCGGCGCTCGACGCTTTGCGGGTCGGGCGCACGACGATGGTCGTCGCTCATCGTCTGCAGACGATCGTCGGCGCCGACCGCATCTATGTGATCGAGAAGGGCAGGGCGATCGAATCGGGCTCGCATCATGAGCTCGTCGCTCGCGGCGGCGCCTATTGCGCCTTCTTCGCCGCTCAGTTCGGACCGGGCGCGCTCAGGTCACTCGCCTGACGGTCACGGGCTATGGACAAGTGCTTTAGAAGTGCGCGAGGCCCGCGGCCGAAGGGCGCGTCGTGCGATATTGGCTGTGGGCCGCGGCGCCCAGCGAAACGGCGGCGATCGCCAGCAGCGTGACCCAAGTCATCTGCGCCAGCCCCTCCGACAGAAACGCCAGCGTTAGGCAGGAGGCGAGGCTCGCCGCCAGATAGGGCGCGAACCGCGCCGGCGCGCGCCCGATCGCGCGAAAGGCGAACCAGATGCTCGCCGCGGCGGCGATGGCGCCGAGCACGCCGAATTCGTACCAGATTTCGAACAGGGCGACTCGCGGGGTCGCGGCCGGCAGCAGGAGGGCGTCGACGCCGCGCACCACTGTATCGACGCCGTGGCCGGTCACCAGCCGCGGCGCGTCATGCAGGATGAGGCTGGCGGCGGCGGCGATCTCTGCGTAGGGCTGGCCAAGACTGCCGAGCTTGGCGTGAAACACCACACGGCTCACCGTCGGCGCGACGGCGAGCAGGATCGGCGTCGCAAAGATCAGGGCGACGATTGCTCGGCCGACCTCGCGCACTGTGCGCTCGACGTCGGAGACGGCGAACGACAGAACCGAGATGCCGGCAAGCAGCGCCGTGGTGACCGGCCCGTCGCCGATGGCGAAGGCGTAGATGAGTCCGAGCAGCATCAGCGTGCGCGCGTAGCCATTGCGACCGCGCGCCGCGAGGCCGCCCATCGCCGGAAACAACAGCACCGCCATGGCGACGCCGCCCGCCTCGATGCGTCCGGCATCCGCCGTCAGGCCCTGCTGTTCGGCGACCCACAAGGCGAAGATCGTCACCATCAGCAGCAGCACGCCGATGGGAAAGAGATAGAGGTCGGTGGCGCGCAGGTGTTCGCGCGCGGTGACGATGACCGCCGTCGCGGCGAGCGAGGTCATGGCGATCTTCAGCAGGCGTTGCGCGCCGGGCGCCGGGAATGGGGTCCAGAGCAGCGACAGCACGGCCCAGGCGAATAGCGCCGTCGCCGCCCAGGCGACGGGCGAAGAGGCAAGCGCCCGCAGGCGCGGCCCAAGCCCGGCGACCGGATCGAGCGTGGCGGCCACCAGCAGGAGCGCGACGGCGACCGGGAAAAGGACGAACATCGCGCGCGACGACAAGGTCGCCGCGCTCGGCGCGGCGAGCGCCAGCACGGCGTAGCCAATGCGCGAGAGCAACTGCGCCGCGTCCGTCGCAGCATCGCCACCCGATGTATCCGTGAACTGAGCCATATCGATCAACCCATGCGCTTATTGTCGTTATACGGCGCCGCAGCAGCATGAACTGTGCGATTGGGGCAACAGTGTTGCGCCAAAATTGAGGGTGTAACGGCCGATGATCGGACGATTGAGCGGCGGGCGCGCCTTGACGCTCCGGCCCCGATCGGGCGTTGTCGCGGGCGAAAGTCAGGTCCGCACGCCCCGATGAACGAAAGCGCCTCGTTTCGCGCCGCCGCCGACGCGGCCGACTCCGCCATGCGCCAGCGCGCTCGCGGCGAGGCGCGCGCGCGCTTCGAGCGGGCCGGGGCGCGCAGCGAGGCGGCGCAGGCGTTCGAGACGGGCGGGCTGAGGCTGCGATTTCCCCGCGCCGAGGCCGAATGCGAGGCGGTGTTGGTTAACACCGGCGGCGGCATGGCGGGTGGCGACAGGGCAAAGATCGAGATGGCCGTCGGCGCAAATGCGCGCGCCTTCGTCACCACCCAGTCGGCTGAGAAAATCTACCGCTGCGAGCGCGAGCCGGTGCGGGTCGAGACGACCTTAACCGTCGAGAGCGGCGGGGCGCTGGTCTGGGCGCCGCAGGAGACGCTGCTGTTCGAGAGCGCGGCGCTGGAGCGCCGCCTGGAGGCCGACGTCGCCGCCGACGCCTCACTGATCATCGTTGAGGGGATCGTCTTCGGGCGTCTCGCGTTCGGCGAGACGGAGATCGCCGCCAAGCTGTCTGATCGTTGGCGGGTGCGACGGGCGGGCCGGCTGGTTTTCGCCGAGGCGCTGCGGCTCGCCGACGCGGCCGCGACGCTCGATCGGCCGGCGGTTGGGGCCGGCGCGCGGGCGGTCGCGACCATCCTGTGCGTGGCGCCCGACGCGGAGGCGTCGGCGCCCAAATTGCGGGCGGCGCTAGAGGCGGTCGCCGCCGAGCCGGGCGAGCGTCTCGACATCGGCGCCAGCGGTTTCGATGGACTGGCGACGGCGCGGCTCGCCTCGCCTTCGCCGAGCCGATTGCGCGCGGCGCTGATCGCGGCCATGCTGGCTTTGCGCGGGCGCGAGGCGCCGCGGGTCTGGTCGTAGCGGCGAGAATTTTGCTTCGTTCGCCCACGAAGCTTACGGGGGCCTTGATGAATTTGACGCCACGCGAAAAGGACAAGCTGCTGATCGCCATGGCGGCGATCGTCGCGCGCCGCCGCCTCGAGCGCGGCGTGAAGCTCAACCACCCCGAGGCGGTGGCGCTGATCACCGATTTCGTCGTTGAAGGCGCGCGCGATGGCCGCAGCGTCGCCGAATTGATGGAGGCGGGCGGGCGCGTGCTGAACGCCAATCAGGTGATGGACGGGATCGCCGCGATGATCCATGACATTCAGGTCGAGGCGACGTTTCCCGACGGCACCAAGCTCGTCACCGTCCACAATCCGATCCGCGGCGCCGACGACAAACTCGTTCCGGGCGAGACGTCGGTTGCGCCCGGCGACATCGTGATGAACGAGGGCCGCGACACGATCACGCTCGAAGTCGCCAACGCCGGCGACCGGCCGATCCAGGTCGGCTCGCACTATCATTTTTTCGAGACCAATCCGGGGCTGAAGTTCAACCGCGCCAAGGCGCGCGGCTTCCGCCTCGATATCCCCGCCGGCACGGCGATCCGCTTCGAGCCCGGCCAGAAGCGCGAAGTGCGCCTCGTCGCGCTGGCGGGCAAGCGTCAGGCGATTGGTTTCCGCGGGGAGGTGATGGGGAAAGTCTAACCCTCGCGCCCCTTCGCCGACCGACCCCTCATCCGGCGCTTCGCGCCACCTTCTCCCGCAAGGGGAGAAGGAAAGATCCCGAGACCCATCATGGCCAATCGTCCGACTTTCCTCTCCCGCGCCGCCTACGCCGACATGTTCGGTCCGACCAAGGGCGACCGGTTGCGGCTCGCCGACACAGAATTGTTCATCGAGGTCGAGAAGGACTTCACCATCTATGGCGAGGAGGTGAAGTTCGGCGGCGGCAAGGTGATCCGCGACGGCATGGGCCAGAGCCAGGTTTCGCGCGCGCGCGGCGCGGTCGACACCGTCATCACCAACGCCGTCATCCTCGACCATTGGGGCATCGTCAAAGCCGACGTCGGCATCAAGGACGGTCTCATTCATTCGATCGGCAAGGCCGGCAATCCTGACATCCAACCCGGCGTGACGATCATCATTGGCCCGGGCACCGAGATCATCGCCGGCGAAGGCAAGATCCTCACCGCCGGCGGCTTCGACAGCCACATCCATTTCATCGCGCCCCAGCAGATCGAGGAGGCGCTAACCAGCGGCGTCACGACGATGCTGGGCGGGGGCACGGGACCGGCGACCGGAACGCTCGCCACCACTTGCACGCCGGGGCCCTGGCACATCGCGCGCATGATCGAGGCGGCCGACGATTTCGCGATGAACCTTGGCTTTGCCGGCAAGGGCAACGCCTCGAAGCCGGCGGCTCTTGTCGAACAGGTCGAGGCCGGCGCTTGCGCGCTCAAGCTGCACGAGGACTGGGGCACCACGCCGGCGGCGATCGACTGCTGCCTTTCGGTCGCCGACGACTACGACATTCAGGTGATGATCCACACCGACACGCTCAACGAATCGGGCTTCGTCGAAGACACGATCAAGGCGTTCAAGGGCCGCACCATCCACGCCTTCCATACCGAGGGCGCGGGCGGCGGCCATGCGCCCGACATCATCAAGGTTGCCGGGCTTCCCAATGTGCTGCCGTCCTCGACCAATCCGACGCGCCCCTATACGAAGAACACGCTCGACGAACATCTCGACATGCTGATGGTCTGCCACCACCTCGACGGCGCGATCCCCGAGGATCTCGCCTTCGCCGAGAGCCGCATCCGCAAGGAGACGATCGCCGCCGAAGATATCCTGCACGACCTCGGCGCGCTCTCGATGATGTCGAGCGACAGCCAGGCCATGGGCCGGGTCGGCGAAGTCATCATCCGCACCTGGCAGACCGCCGACAAGATGAAGCGCCAGCGCGGCGCGCTGCGAGGGCGACGGCGCCAACAACGACAATTTCCGCGCCAAGCGCTACGTCGCCAAATACACCATCAACCCCGCGATCGCTCATGGCGTGTCGAAGCACATCGGCTCGATCGAGAAGGGCAAGCTCGCCGACCTCGTGCTGTGGACGCCGGCCTTCTTCGGCGTGAAGCCCGATCTCGTGGTCAAGGGCGGCGTCATCGCCACCGCGCAGATGGGCGACCCCAACGCCTCGATCCCGACGCCGCAGCCGATCCACTACCGCCCGATGTTCGGCGCGAACGGGCGCGCGCGCACGGGTAGCTCGCTGACCTTCGTTTCGGGCGAGTCGCTCGCGAAGGGCCTCGCGCGCAAGCTCAAAGTCGCCAAGCGCTTAGTCGCGGTCGAGAACACGCGCGGCAAGATCGGCAAGAAAAGCCTGATCCACAACGGCGCGACGCCGAAGATCACGGTCGACCCGGAAACCTACGCCGTGACAGCCGACGGCGTGCTGCTGGTGTGCGAGCCGGCCGACAAGCTGCCGATGGCGCAGAGGTATTTTCTGTTTTGAGGTGGGCGGAGGGATGAGGATTGGCGCCGTCCCTCCGGGTCAAGCCCGGCCATGACGGTGACAACGGCGTTGCGGCCCACACCCCATCCGTCTCGCTTCGCGAGTCACCTTCCCCAGCTTCGCTGGAGAAGGAGCAGTCGCCCCTTCATACCATCTTGGCCCCGACCACGGCGACGTGGAACTGCGAGATGATCCAGCGCGCCATCCACGCCGCGACCCAGGGGATCGGGATGATGAAGCAGCAGGCGAAGATCGTCACCCACATGCGCCACAGAATCGAGAGGCCGGCGCCGCGGAACTCGAAGGCCAAGCCGCCTTCGATGTTGCTGCTCAGCCAGCGATAATAGGCGGCGAGAACCCAGGCCCAGCCGATGATCGTCACGAAAGAGAGCAAATAGAACGCCATCCAGCCAAAGTTCATCCAGAATCCGCCTTTGAACGCCAAGGGGTTGACGCCTTCGGGCGGCCTGAGCTTGGCGCAGAACCACTTGATGACGAAATAGCCGAGCGCCACGCTCACTGGCAGCGCCACGATCTGGACGTAATGAATCTGGCCAGCAACAAGCAGGATCGCCTGGAGGACGAACACCCACCAGATGTCGCCCGCCTTGCCATCGAAGCCGAAGGGGCGTCCGTCTGGCAACTTCGTTGTTTCGCCAAAGTAGCGCCACATCAACGGGCCGGTCCACGGCGCCGGAACGATCAGCGCGCTGCCGAGGGCGTTGACGAGGGCGCGCCAGAAAAAGCCCCAGACGCGCAACTCCGAGATCAAGCCCGATCCCTCGGCGGGGGTCGTCGCGACGGCCGCAGGGCGATAGGGGGTTGTCGCGCGCGGTGGCGGCGACGCAGCGGCGGTAGGGAACAGACCGCGCAGCACCGCGACCTGATCGGCCGGCGCCCATTCCGCCATGCCCTCCATCCAGACTAGCGTCGAAGCGGCGATGGCGCGGCTGGCGATCAGATCGCGCGCCTGATCGAGCCCGACCGGCCCGCTGTTGGTTCCTGTTGCGTTGACGTACCAGATGCCAGCCATTGAGCGCTCCCCCTCGCGAACCATCGATCCGGCTTGTAGCGGCAGGCGCAAGATCGAGTCGCCGCGCCATCGATCCCCTGAGCGAAGATTCTCCGAGCGGCCGACGCCGTCAAGGGCGCGCGCTCACAAGCAGCGAGCGCCACTTCCCCAGCTTCGCGGGAGAAGTGGGCGTGGTCCTGGCCGCTTGCGCTTGCGGCCGCCCGATCGCATCCTCGTCGCGCCGCACGCAGGCGCGGCGACAGCAAGGGACGCTCGCTATGACACCCGAAGGCCTCATAGTCGGTTCAAGCGATTTCGATCCCAAGGAAACGATGGATCGGCTCATCTCCGCGATCACGCGCCGGGGCGCGGCGGTGCTGGCGCGTATCGACCACGCCGCGGCGGCGAGCGCGGTCGGGTTGGCGCTGCGCCCGACCGAGGTCGTTATTTTTGGCAATCCGCGCGCGGGCACGCCGCTGATGCAGGCGGCGCAGACGATGGGGATCGATCTGCCGCTGCGGGCGCTCGTCTGGCGCGACGAAGCGGGGCGGACTTGGCTAGGCTACAATGATCCCGCGTGGCTCGCGCGTCGCCACGGCGCCGAGGCTGGGCATGAGCCGAGTTTGCGCGCGATGACGGATTTCCTCGCGGCGGTCGCGCAGGAAGCGACGAGGAATTGAGCGCCCCTTCTCCAGCAAAGCTGGAGAAGGGGAGTTGCTTCCTCAATCCAGTGGCAGCGCGATGAAGCGCACATCGCCGGCGCCGCTGGCGACCAGTAGCAAGGCGGACTTCTTGCCGGCGGACTTCAGCGTCGCGATCGCCTTGGCGACGTCGCCGGGCGTCTCGACCGCCTGCTGATTGACCTCTTCGATCACCTCGCCGACGTGCAGGCCCTTGTCGCTCGCCGTTGAACCTGGCGCCACGGAAGAGACCACCACGCCTTTGATGCTGTCCTTGAGCTTGAAGCTCTTGCGCGCGGCGTCGTCGATCGGCGCGAGTTCGAGGCCGAGCGCGCTCGTCACCGCGTCGGGCTTGGCGGCGCTGTCGGGCGCATCCGCGCTCGCAACCGCCGCCTTCTCGCCGTCCTCGAGCCGGCCGAGCGTCACCGTCTTGGTCATCTCCTGGCCCTTGCGCACGATGACCAGCTGCACTTCCTTGCCGACCGGCATCGAGGCGACGATGCGCGGCAGGTCGCGCGATTCCTTGATGTCCTTGCCGTCGAAGGTGACGATCACGTCGCCCGGCATGAGGCCGGCGGGCTTGGCCGGCCCCTTGTCGTCGACGCCGGCCACCAGCGCGCCGCGCGCCGTGCCGAGGCCGAGGCTCTCGGCGATGGCGTCATCGACCGACTGAATGCGCACGCCGAGCCAGCCGCGCCGCGTCTCGTGATACTTCTCGAGCTGGTCGATCACCGGCTCGACGCTGTCGGAGGGCGTGGCGAAGCCGATGCCGATCGAACCACCCGAGGGCGACAGGATCGCCGTGTTGATACCGATCACCTCGCCCTGCAGGTTGAACAACGGGCCGCCGGAGTTGCCCTTGTTGATCGAAGCGTCGGTCTGCAGGAAGTCGTCGTAGGGGCCCGAATCGATGTTGCGGTTGCGCGCCGAGAGGATGCCGGCGGTGACCGTCTCGCCGAGGCCAAATGGATTGCCGACCGCCATGACGCCGTCGCCGACCCGCGCCTTGTCGCTGTCGCCGAACTTGACGATCTTGAACGGCTTGTCGCTCTCGACCTTCAGCACCGCGACGTCGACCTTCGGGTCCTTGCCGATGATCGTCGCCTTCAGTTTGCGCCCGTCGGTGAAGATGACGACGACGTCGTTGGCGTCGCCGATGACGTGATTGTTGGTGATGACGATGCCGCTTGGGTCGATGACGAAGCCGGAGCCGAGCGAGGACATCTTGTGGGGACGCGGCGCGCCGTTGAAGCCGTGGTTCTTGAAGAACTGGTCGAACATGTCGTCGAATGGCGTGCCCTTGGGCAGATCGGGCGCCTGGTCGGCGCTCTTGTCCTCGACCGTCTGGGTGGCGGAAATGTTGACCACCGCATCCTTCACGTCGTCGACGAGGTCGGCGAGCCCAGTTGGCTTGGCTTGGGCGAAAGCGGGGCCGCAAGAGGCCACCAGGACCGGGGCGACGAGGATCGCCGTCGCGAGGGCGAGCGCGTCGCGGCGCGCGCGGCGCAGGCTCTTCGTCGCAGGGTCAAATCGCATAGCGTCCTCTCTTCTGGCAGTCGGGCCCCACGGGCGGCGAATCGAGCCACCCTGACCGGCAATCGTGTCGGTTGCACGGCAAAACGCGCCCCCTGAGGTCGCGGCGCGGGCCGCCGGCGGCGAGGGCTCAGACCCTCACTTGGCCGCAGGCGCAGCTGGCGCCGCGGCCGTCGGCTCTACGTTCGGGGCGTTGAAATAGCGGAAGAAATCCGACTTCGGACTCAGAATCGCGCGCGTGTCGCCCTTCAATGCCAGGTCATAGGCTTGCATCGAACGGTAGAAGGCGAAGAACTCGGGGTCGGCGCCATAGGCGGCGGCGAAGATGTGGTTGCGCTCGGCGTCGCCCTCGCCGCGGATCTGTTCCGACTGCTGCTGCGCCTGGGCGACCGTCACGGTCACCTTGGCGTCCGCATCGGCCTTGATCTGCTGGCTCTGCTGCGAGCCTTGGGCGCGGAACGTGGCGGCCAATCGCTGACGCTCGGCCTGCATGCGGCGGAACACCGCTTCCGAATTTTCCGGCGGCAGGTCGGCGCGCTTGATGCGCACGTCGACGATGTCGAGGCCGAAGCGCGCGGCGCCGACCTTCACCTGATCGGCGATGTCGGACATCAGCGCGTCGCGTCGATTGCGGACGATGTCGACGATCGAGGCCTCCGACAGTGTGCGGCGCAGCGCCGAGTTGAGCATGCCCTCCAGCTGCGCGTCGGCGCCTTTGACGTTGAACACCGATTGATAGAACAGCAGCGGGTCGGCGATGCGGTAGCGCACGAAGGCGTCGACCTCCAGCCGCTGGTTCTCGGCGACCAGCACTTCCTGGCGCTCATTGTCGAGAGCGAGAATGCGCTTGTCGATATAGACCACCGTGTCAATGAAGGGCACGCGCGCATAGAGGCCGGGCGCGCCAATCAGATCGCGCACCGGCTGGCCGAAGCGCAGCACCAGCGCCTGCGTGGTCGGATCGACGGTGAAGAAGGTGTAGTCGGCGATAATGATCGCCGCCACGACGACGACGAGGGCGACGAAGCCGGTGAACGGGTTCTTCATTTCGGCGCTCCCGCGGGCTTGGCGGTCGAGGGGTCAAGCGCGAGATAGGGCACCGGCGCGCTGACGCCGGTCGCGTCAATGATCGTCTTGCTCACGCCGCCCAGCACCCGCTCCATCGTCTCGAGATACATGCGCTCGCGGGTGACGCCGGGCGCTTCTTTGTACTGAACGTAAATTTGGCTGTAGCGCGCCGTCTGACCCTGCGCGTCGAGGATCGTCTGCTGCTTGTAGGCCTTGGCCTCGGCGAGGATGCGCGAAGCGCGCCCTTCCGCTTCCGGGACGACGCTGTTGGCGTAAGTCTCGGCGTCGTTGACGGCGCGCTGCTGGTCTTGCTGGGCTGCGGTGACGTCGCGATAGGCGGAGATCACCTGCGCGGGCGCGTCGACCGACTGCAACTGCACCTGCTTGATCAGCACGCCGGCGTGATAATTGTTGAGCACCGTCTGCATGCGGTTCTGCACGTCAGGTTCGATCGACTTGCGGTCGCTGGTCAACACGCCGTCGATCGACTTGAGGCCGACGACCTCGCGCATGATGCTCTCGGCCACCGCTTTGACCGTCTCGCGCGGATTGAGGATGTTGAAGACGTAGTCCTCGGGATGGGCGGGGTCGATCTGCCAACTCACGCGAAAGCGCACATTGACGATGTTCTGGTCGCCGGTCAGCATCTGGCTTTCGGCGAGAATGTCGGCTGAGCCTGCGTCGCTGTGATAGCCGACTTCGGTGATCTGCTGATCGGAGACCGGAACCTTGATGACGTCGCCGATCGGCCAGGGCCAATTGGCATTGAGGCCGGCCGCCGTCTTGCCGGTGTAGCGGCCGAAGACGAGGTTAATGCCGATTTCGTTGGGCTGGACGGTGTAGAACGAGCCGAGTGCGAACCAGGCGACCACTGCGATCAGCGCGACCAGCAGGATCAGGCGGCCGGCAGTCCCGCCTCCGCCCGCTGTCGATGAACCGCCGCCGCCCGGGATCAGGCCGCGCAACCGCTCCTGCAACCGGCGCAGCCATTCCTCAAGATCGCCGGGCGGCTGGCTTCCGCCCGGTCCCTGGCCCCACGGCCCTTGTCCGGGCGAACGCCACGGCCCGCCGCCGCCTTGATTGTTCCAGGACATACGACCTCGTTTGAGCGCTCCAGCGCCATTCGCGCGCTTATATAGGGGAGCCCCGCCCCCGCGGCAACGCGAGGGGGCGGCGCAGGCGGCGGGGCGTCTCAGGCGGGGCCGGCCGCCACGGCGTCGTCGGTCGCCTTCTTCGCGTCGTCTTCGCGCGTCGCGAGAGGGGTGACGCGCAACGCGGCGATGCGGTTGCGCTGCCGGCGCAGCACCTCGAACCGCAGCCCGTGAAAACTGAAGGTCTGTCTGGGCTCTGGGATCGTGCGCGCCTCATGGATGACAAGGCCGGCGATCGTCGCCGCCTCGTCGTCGGGCAGGCTCCAGTCCATCGCCCGGTTGAGATCGCGGATCGTCACCGAGCCATCGACGATCAGCGAGCCGTCGAGCTGTTTGCGCACGCCTTGGACGGTAACGTCGTGCTCGTCTTTGATGTCGCCGACGATCTCCTCGATGATGTCCTCGAGCGTCAGCAGCCCGAGCACCACGCCGTATTCGTCGACCACCAGCGCCGAATGGCTCTTGCGTTGCAGGAAGGCCTGCAGCTGGTCGCGCAGGGTCGTCGCCTCCGGCACGAACCACGCCTCCAGCGCGATGTCGGCGGCGTTGATGCGGCTAGGGTCGCCGCCAGCGGCGGCGTAGGCGCGCAGCAGGTCTTTGGCGTGCAGCATGCCGATGATGTTGTCGGGCTCGCCCCGCCACAACGGCATACGCGTGTAGGGCGAGGCGAGCACCTCGCGCACCAGTTCGCCCGCCGGCAGGTCGGCGTCGAGCGTGCGCATCTTGGTGCGGTGGACCATGACGTCGGAGACGGGAACCTCGGCGAGTTCGAGCAGGCCGCCGAACATGTCGCGCTCGTCGCGCGCCACGCCGCCCTCGCTATGAAGGATGTCGACCGCACCGCGCAGCTCCTCGTGGCCCGAGACGCCCGAGGGACCGGCGAGCGAGACGCCGCACAGGCGCAGCATCAGGCGGACCAGCGCGCTGACCGCGCTGACGATCGGGCCGAACACGGTGACGAAGAACGAGGCCGTCGGCGCGATCATCAGCGACACGCGGTCGGGGTAGGCGATGGCGATGGTTTTGGGCAGCACCTCGCCGAAGACGACGATCAGCGCCGTCATGATCGCGGTGGCGTAGACGACGCCGCGGTCGCCGACCGCCGAGACCAGTTCATTGGTGGCGAGCGCCGAGGCGGCGATGGTGACGAGCTGGCCGCCCAGCAGCATCGCGCTGATGAACCGGCCGCGGGTGGCCACCAGCCGGGCGACCAGCGCGGCGCGCGTGTCGCCCGCCGTCTCCAGCGCGCGCAGGCGGGCGCGCGAAGCGGCGGTGAGCGCGGTTTCGGCGCCGGCGAAGAAGGCGGCGGCGAAAAGGGCGAGAACGATAAAGGCGATTGCGAGCGGGGTGGACATGGCCCCCCTTTAGCACAGCCGATGGGGCGTCTTTAAGCGCCCCCGCGCGGTTAACGCGATTGAGGCGTTACGACAGCGCGGTCCTCGATTAGCGCGCGGCGCACG
Organism: uncultured Alphaproteobacteria bacterium; assembly: GCA_963835215.1. Lineage (GTDB taxonomy): Bacteria > Pseudomonadota > Alphaproteobacteria > Rhizobiales > Beijerinckiaceae > Roseiarcus. The sequence goes on from CAWIES010000002.1 coordinate 1,488,198, forward strand.
TCTTCCGCTGATTCTCCTAGCAATTTAGCCATCGCGGCCTGGGCTGCGGCGGGCTGCTGGGCGACGATCGCCCGCATCACGTCGCGGTGCTGGTGAAGGCGGTCGTCTTTGATCGCGGGGTTGCGCCAACCCATGCGAAAGGTTCCCACCAGCGCCATTTCGATCAGGCTGCCCAGGCCCGCCAGCAGCCCGTTGCCGGTCGCCGAGAGGATCGCCTTGTGGAAGCGCACGTCGGCGCCGATCAGGTCGCCGTCGCCGGTTTTGTAGCGCTCCATGTCGGCGTAGGCCGCCTCGATGATCTCAAGCGAGGCGGCGTCGCGGATCTCGGCGGCGATCGCCGCCGCCTGGGGCTCGAAAATCCGCCGTAACTGGAAGACGTTATTGACGAACTCTTCGGTCGGGGCGGCGAGCATGTGCCAGGCGAGGAAATCGGAGTCGAGCATGTGCCACTCGGACTTCGGGCGCACCAGCGTGCCGACCTTCTGGCGCGAGACGATCAGGCCCTTGGCTTCGAGGGCGCGGAACGCCTCCCGCAAGGTCGGGCGGGACACGCCAAAGCGCACCAGCAGGCGCGCTTCGGTCGGCAGGCGGGCGCCCGGCGGGTGGAGTCCGGCGATGATCTCGTAGCCGAGCACCGCGGCAAGCGAATCGTTGACCCGGCGCCTGGCGACCGGCGGGCCTTCGGTCGCCTCGTCGCGCTCGGGCGAGGTGGGCGGCCTTGCCGTTTGGCGCCGTCTGGTTCTCGTTGCTTGGACCACGGCTTCGCTCCGTCCGCCTGGCCGCAGCCCGCCCATTCGCTGCGCTCGCTCGCCGCCGCTCTTGCGGCGAAGGGGGAGGGCGCAATCGTCGACCACAGATCGCGCAAATCCCTGTAGAACGGGCATTGCGCCTCCGCAATAGCTTAGCCGCCGCCGCCCACCGGGCAAACGCGCCCTTTGCGACCGCGTGGAACGGGTTTCGCCTCGCTCGGATGATGGTTAAGGAGACAACGCGCCTTTAGGAGGTTCGAGGTTGAATACGCCGCTCTACGCTTTCGTCGTCCTCGTCTGGGGTCTCACCTGGTTCGCCATCCGCCTGCAACTCGGGGCGACTCCGGCCGAAACCTCGATCTTCTGGCGTTTTCTCGTTTCGGCGGCGGTGATGTGGCTGGGCCTCGCCGTCACCGGGCGGCTGAGGCGTGTCCCCCTGCGCAGCCATTTGTGGTTCGCCGCGCTCGGCTTCGCGCTGTTCAGCGCCAACTTCCTGTTTTTCTACAATGCCGAGAAGTTCGTCGTGAGCGGCGTGGTGTCGGTCGTGTTCGCCATGGCGGCGGCTTTTAACGTTTTCAATCAATGGTTGTTTCGCGGCAAGCAGCCAGCGCTGCGCACGGTCGTGGGCGCGCTGCTTGGCGCGGTTGGCGTCGCCTTTTTGTTCGCCGACCACCTTGCGCCGACCAGCGCCGGCGGAGGTTCGGCGCTCGGCCTCGCTCTCGCGCTGGGCGGGACCTATTGCTTCTCGCTCGGCAATCTCGCCTCGCGACCGGCGGCGCGCGCGGCCGGCGATCTGCCCAACGCGATCGCTCGGGCGATGACCTGGGGGACGGCGTTTCTCGCCGTTGTCGTTTTGGCGCGCGGCCTCTCCTTCAAGCCGTCGACCGATCCCGTCTATGTCGGCGCGTTGATCTATCTGGCGGTGATCGGTTCGGCGGCCGGCTTCCTCGCCTATCTCGCGCTGGTCGCTCGCGTCGGGCCGGAGCGCGCCGCTTATACGACCGTGCTGTCGCCGGTGATCGCGCTTGGCGTCTCGTCGCTGTTCGAGGGCTACCACTGGAGCCCTTGGGCGCTGATCGGCGCGCCGCTCATTCTGATCGGCGACGTCATGATCTTTTTTCCCGGATTTGGCCGCGGCATTTTGTCGCGCCGGCTCCCGGCTCCAGCCAATTCGCCTGCTAGCGGAGAATGACGATGAACGCTCCGGCGCGTCCCTTTAACGACTTTCGCGCGCTCATCGCCGCAATGCCGGGGCCAGACCTCGCGGCGCAGGCGGCGGCGCAGGAACGCCAGAGCGCGCTCGCAGCTGAGGCCGGCGCGCTCGGCCGGCTTGCGGAAATCGCGATCTGGCTCGCAGCCTGGCAGGGCGGCCCGCCGCATGTTGAGGCGCCACTCGTTGCGGTTTTCGCTGGCGATCACGGCCTCGCCGCCTTGGGCGCCGCGTCCGCGACGACCAAGGCGATGGTCGCCAATTCCGCCGCCGGCGGCGCGGCGATCAATCAGGTGTGTAAGACCTTCGATCTGAGCCTGCGCGTTTTCGAACTGGCGCTCGAACACCCGACCGGCGACATCGCGCGCGAGCCGGCGTTCGACGAAAAAGGCTGCGCGGCGACGATGGCCTTTGGCATGGAGGCGCTGGCGGCGCGCCCCGATCTCTTGTGCCTCGGCGAAATGGGCGTCGGCGGCGACATCGCCGCTTCGGCGATCTATCACGCGCTCTATCACGGCGAGCCCGAGGATTGGGTCGTGGGCGGCGCGGACGCCGACGGCGCCGGTCTCGCGCGCAAGGCCGAGATCGTGCGCGCGGCGATCGCGACGCATCGCGAGCATCTTGGCGATCCCTTTGAAGTTCTGCGCCGCCTCGGCGGGCGCGAGATCGCAGCGACGGTCGGCGCGATCCTCGCCGCGCGCATCCAGCGTGTGCCGGTGCTGCTCGACGGCTTCGTCGGTTGCGCCGCGGCGGCCGTGCTCCACGCGCTCGATCCCCCTTCGCTCGATCATTGTCTCGCCGCGCAGGTCGCCCCGGAGCGCGCGCACGCGGAAGCGTTAAGGCGTCTCGGCAAAGCGCCGCTGCTCGATCTCGGCCTGCGGCTCGGCGAGGGCGTCGGCGCGGCGTTGGCGGCTGGAATCGTCAAAACTGCCGTCGCCTGCCACAACGGCATGGCGAGCCGCGACGGGGGCGCGGGAGTGCGGCGGTAAGGGGCAGGGGATCCTAGACAATGCGCCGCACATGGTCTAGTCTAGACCATCTAGGGAACGAGGAGCGCGTGATGGCCGACAAACCTAAGCTTTGGACCGATGGTCGGCTCCGTCCCAGGGATATGGATGGCGTCGACCGGCGCTCGGTGATCACGCTTCTTATCGACCGAAACCCCAAAAAAAGGGCGCCGGGGCAGCGATTTGCTCTTTACCGCTCGGGCATGACTGTAACCGACTTTGTTGAGGCGGTGCGTGCCATCGGCCAACCAGAACGGAAAGCGCTCGAAGACTTGGCGTGGGATCAGAATCAGGCGTTCATTAGGGTCGAAGCGCCGAAGGAACGTGAAGTCTGGTCGGTGGTCGACGCGAAGGCGAAATTGTCGGAGATTCTCCGTCTCGCTCGCGAAGGGCGGCCGCAGACGATCGGCGCCGACGACCCGTGCATGGTCGTCTCAGCTGCGGAGTTCGAGAGATATTGGCGCCCCGATCATCTCGGCAAGTTCCTGATCGAGAGCGCGCCTCGCGGGATCGAGCTTGAACTTCCATCGCGCGCCGGCGATCGCTCCGGCGACCTCTTCGCCGCAGGCGACGAGCGCGCCGCTTGAGCGCGTTTCTCATCGACACCAACGTAGTGTCGGAACTCGTGAGGCCAGCGCCAGACCCGCGAGTGCTGTTGTTTTTGGAGCGCGAGCGCGATCTGTGGCTCAGTGTCTTGAGCTTCCACGAGCTCAGTTATGGCGCCGCTCGCCTTTCCGACTCAAATCGTCGTCGTCGAATTACCGCTTGGCTCGCGTCGATCCGGCTGCAGTTCAAAGGTCGCTGGATCGACGTCGATGACGAGATAGCGACCCAGGCTGGGCGCGCTCGCGCAGAAGCGGCGGCGGCGGGGCGTACCGTGACGCCAATGGACTCGATGATCGCCGCGACTGCTTCGTCCCGTTCCCTGACGCTGGCCACTCGAAATCTGCGCGACTTCGAAGCGATCGCCGTGGCGACTTTTGATCCCTGGTCGGCGTAGGCGCCGGGGAGAACGTTGTGGCGAGCAGCCGACAGGTTCAGCCCAGCCGGCGATCTTTCCGCAGGCGCTCGCTCTCGCGGCGCTCGCGCACGATCACCATCCAGGCGACGATGACGACGAACAGCGCGCCGTCGGTGATCGCGAGTTTAAGGAAAGTCTCAGGCGCGAAGACCTGCCCCCAGAGCTGCGCGAGGCCGAGCGCGACCCCGATGAGAAAAAGCCCGAAGGCGAAGGCGATTGGCGGGCTCATCGCGCCGGCTCGGCGATCACCGCCGTCCCGTAGCAGATGACTTCGGTCACGCCGGACATGATTTCGGTCGCGTCGTAGCGCATCGCGACGATCGCGTTGGCGCCGTTCTGTTCGGCGTGGTCGCACATCATCTGATAGGCGTCGGTGCGGGTGCGCTCGCACAGGTTGGTGTAGACGGTGATGTTGCCGCCAAACAGCGTCTGCACCGCGCCGGCGAAATTGCCGACCACCGAGCGCGAGCGCACGACAATGCCGCGCGCGATGCCGACGTTGCGCGTGATGCGCATCGCGGGAATCTCAAGCGCAGTCGTCACCATGTCCGGCGTCATCATCGGTCCCCTCCCTGGCTGAGTTGGCGCGAGTCTACATGCCGCCGAGATGGTCCGCCACGGCGAAAATGTCCTTGTCGCCGCGGCCCGAGAGGTTGATCACCATCAGATGGTCGCGCGGCTTCTTCGGCGCGAGTTCCATCACCTTGGCCAGCGCATGGGCGGGCTCCAGCGCCGGAATGATCCCCTCGAGCTGTGAGCAGATCTGGAAGGCGGACAGCGTTTCTTTGTCGGTCGCCGACAAATACGTGACGCGTCCCGATTCCTTCAGCCAGGAATGCTCGGGGCCGATGCCGGGATAGTCGAGCCCGGCGGAGATCGAATGGCCCTCGTTGATCTGGCCGTCCGCGTCCATCAAGAGATAGGTGCGATTGCCGTGCAAGACGCCGGGCCGTCCGCCCGCCAGCGAGGCCGCGTGGCCGTTGGGGACGTCGAGCCCGTGGCCCGCCGCCTCGACGCCGTACATCTCGACGCTGGCGTCATCGAGGAAGGGATGGAACAGGCCGATGGCGTTAGAGCCCCCGCCAATGCAGGCGACCAGGCTGTCGGGCAGGCGGCCCTCCATCTCCTGCATCTGTACGCGCGTCTCGTCGCCGATGACGCATTGAAAATCGCGCACCATCGCCGGATAGGGGTGGGGCCCGGCGGCGGTGCCGATGCAATAGAACGTGTCGGCGACATTGGTCACCCAGTCGCGCAGCGCCTCGTTCATCGCGTCCTTCAGCGTGCGGGCGCCCGACTGCACGGGTCGCACCTCGGCGCCGAGGAGCTTCATGCGGAAGACATTGGGCTTCTGCCGCTCGATATCGACCGCGCCCATGTAGACGACGCATTTCAGGCCGAAGCGGGCGCAGGCGGTGGCGGTGGCGACGCCGTGCTGACCGGCGCCGGTCTCGGCGATGATGCGCGTCTTGCCCATGCGGCGAGCGAGCAGGATCTGGCCGAGCACATTATTGATCTTGTGCGCGCCGGTATGGTTGAGCTCTTCGCGCTTGAAATAGATCTTAGCCCCGCCGAGCTTCTCGGTCAGGCGCTCGGCGAAATAAAGCGGGCTCGGCCGCCCCACATAGTGCTTGAGCAGCCCGTCGAGTTCGGTTTTGAAGCTCGGGTCGGTCTTGGCCTGATTGTAGGCCTCCTCCAGCGACAGCACGAGCGGCATCAGCGTCTCGGCGACGAAACGGCCGCCGAAAATGCCGAAATGGCCGTGCTCGTCGGGGCCGGTGCGGAAGGAATTGCGCTTGTCGAGCTTGGTCACGCGGGGCTCCTTGCCTCTTGAGCATGCGCGAAGGCGGCGCGCGCGGCGGCGGCGAAGGCGGCGATTTTGCCTTCGTCCTTGACGCCGGGCGCCCGCTCGACACCAGAGGAGACATCGACGCCGGTCGCCCCCGACAGCGCGATCGCCTCGCCGACGTTGCCAGCGTCGAGGCCGCCCGACAACAGCCACGGGAGCCTCGGCGCAAAATCGCGCGCGAGGCGCCAGTCGAACGGTCGGCCGTTGCCCCCTGGTCGCGAAGCGTCCTTGGGCGGCTTGGCGTCGATCAGCAACCAGTCGGCAACGCCTTCGTAGTCGCGGGCGTGGGCGAAATCGCTCCGCTCCGAGACGCCGAGCGCCTTCATCGCCGGCCGGCCGAAGGCGCGCTTGATCGCCGCCACGCGCGCCGGCGTCTCGCGCCCATGCAATTGCAGCATGTCAGGCGTGGCCGCCGCGACGATCGCCGCCAGCGTCTCATCGTCGGCGTCGACGGTGAGCGCGACGATCTTGGCGCGCCCGCGCGCTTGCGCCGCGAGCTTCCGCGCCGCAGTCCAGGCTTACGAAGCGCGGGCTCTTGGGGAAAAACACCAGGCCGACCATGTCGGCCCCGGCGCTGAGCGCCGCCTCCAGCGTCGCCGCGGTCGACAGGCCGCAGATTTTGACGGTCGAAATCATGCGCCTCTTTCGGGCAAACCCGCCGCAGAGTCAAAGGCGAGGGGGCGGCCCGAGCCGGGTCGCTCAGCCGCCGGGTCCCGCCTTGGCGATGTGGTCGCGCAACTGGGCGGTCATCGCCTCGGACCGTTCGACGAGCGCCTTCACCGTTTGGGTCAGTTCGGTATTTTGATGCAGCAACGCCGTGACGTTCTCTGTCAGAACGGTATTTTTAGCGAGCATGTCGACGAGCAGGGCCGTCTGCTCGCGCGCCGTCTGTTGGCGCTGCTCGTTGATTTGATGCAATTCCTCGCGATGCTGCGCGTCGGCGATGCTGTTGGCCTTGTCGCGGTCGGCCTGGCGGGTCTGGGCGAGCAGGATCAGCGGCGCTGCATAGGCCGCCTGCAACGAAAAGGCGAGATTGAGCAGGATGAAGGGATAGACGTCGAACTGGGTCCAGCCGGCGACGTTGACCCAGATCCATATGCCAACAATGATCGTCTGGCCGATCAAAAAGGTCGGCGTGCCGAAGAAGCGGGCGAAACCCTCCGCCCTGGTGCCGAACCAGTCGCCGCCGAACACGGCTTCAAGATGGGCGTGGGGCAGGTGGAACCTGCGTACCCGATGGTGGTCCGATCCCGGCTGCGTGGTCATGCGTCCCCCCAAATTTTGTGCCCGCTTCGACCATACGAATATCGCTACGACGCTTTTGTGACGCGGAGCAGCCCGCGGCGCCAGCGCCTAGCCGTGACCCGCCTTGCGCCACACCAGCATCGCCGCGGCCAGATCCTCGATCGACGCGCCGACCGACTTGAACAGCGTGATTTCGTGCGGCGCCGCGCGGCCCTGTGCGCCGCGAACCAGCGCGGCGAGGTCGCCGATCACGTCGCCCGGCGTGATCGCGCCGCTTTGGAGCGCCAGCGCGACGTCGCCGCCCTCGCTCAGCGCCCCGTCCGTGTCGACAAAGATGCGCGCGCGCTGCAGCGCCGCGTCGTCGGCTTCGCGCATGCGCATCGAGAAGGCGCCGACGAGATCGAGATGCTGGCCGGCTTTCAGCCAAGCGCCGGCGACCAGCGGCGTCAGCGACAGCGTGGCGCAGGCGACGATGTCGGCATCCTCCACGGCGTCTTGCAAATGCTCCACCGCCTCGGCGCGCCAGCCCTCGGCGGCGAATGCGGCGGCGAGCCGGCGGGCGCCCTCCGGGCGATGATTCCACACCGCGATCGTCTCGATCGGCCGCTGGCTCGCATGGGCTCGCGCGAGGAACGGCGCCAGTGCGCCGGCGCCGACGATCAGCAGGCGCTTCGCGTCGAGGCGGGCGAGATAACGCGCGGCGAGCGCCGAGGCGGCGGCGGTGCGCCACAGCGTCAGGCGCGTTCCGTCGAGCGTGGCGAGCGGCGCGCCCGTGACGCCCGATTGCAGCGCGTAGAGGCCCTGCACCGCTGGCAAGCCGCGCGCGCCGTTGCCGGGAAAGACATTGACGATCTTTGCCCCGAGGAAATCTTCGGCCTCCCCGCCGAACCCGGTCCAGGCCGGCATCAACAGCGTCGTCGCCGCGGCTTCGCCGGGCCGCTCAATCGTGTGGTGGCTGCGCGGGGGCGAGTGGAAGCCGCCGCGAAAGGCTTCGGCGAGCGCGTCGATCAGCGCGGGGAAATCCAGCGCGGCGTCGATCTCAGCGGCGGCGAAATGGCGCATGGGCGCGTCGGCCCGCTTAATTGGGCGGAGCGGCGGGCAGGCGGGCGCGCGCCGCATCGGCCTCGGCGCGCCAGCGGTCGGCTTCGGCGCGGTTACGCCGTTCGCCGCGTCGATGCTTGCCCTGCGCCAGCCAGACCGCCGCGCCGCCCGCGAGAATGCCAATCATCGCGGTGAGGATCAGCACGACGAACAGCGGCGCGTCGTACGAGAAGGCGGGGATATCGCCGGAGGGGAAGGGATCGAAATAGACGGTGACGAATTGCCGGTTGGCGAAGGCGAGCAACAGCAGCACGATCGCAATCGGCGCGATGACAATGAATTTGAGAAAGCGAAGCATGGCGCCATCCGGCGGCTAGGGTCGCCAGCCGCGCTCGCGACAATGCCGCGAAAGCCGAGCTTAGTCGACCGACTCGTCAGTCCAGCGGTTTGGCGTTGAGCCGCTCGCGCAATTCCTTACCGGTCTTGAAGAACGGCACCATCTTCTCGGTCACCGGCACTTTATCGCCAGTGCGCGGATTGCGGCCGGTGCGGGCGAGCCGCTGCTTGGTCGAGAAGGCGCCGAAGCCGCGCAGTTCGACACGTTCACCGCGCGAGAGGGCGTCGGCGATTTCGCCGAGGATGGCGTCGACGATGTTCTCGATGTCGCGTTGATAGAGATGCGGATTGCGCGCCGACATGCGCTGCACGAGTTCGGATTTGATCAACGGACGCCCCCCAAGAACCGGCCGTAAAACTTAATTGCCTTCAGACAGTTGCCAAACCGAGACCAATCCGTCAACCGGCGCGTTGGGATCGCTGTAACGCAATTCTCGCGCCAGTGTGGAAAGGCCGAGCCCGTCAGCCGCCCCAGCGGCTAGGCTGGTCAGGTTGAACGCGCTCCAGCCGGTCTTCGGCTGGTAGTCTCGCACCGGCAAATTCTTGGCGACGCCCTTGTCGCTCTCCAACCAGGCGATCGCTTCGCGCTCGCCGCCAATCGCGTCGGCGAGCTTGAGCGGCACGCCCTGACGGCCGGTGAACACGCGCCCGTCGTCGACCTTGGCGAGTTCGTCGTCGCTCAAGGCTCGGCGCTCTTTGACCAGATCCTTGAACCAGGCGAAGGAATCGGCGATCAGCGCCGCCATCGCCGCGCGCGCGTCCTCGCTGGTCGGCTCGAACCCGTTGGGCGCCGCCTTCAAGGGCGAGGACTTGATCGACTCGAATTTGACGCCGAGCTTGTCCATCAGGCCCGACACGTTGGGAAACTCGACCAGCACGCCGATCGAGCCGACGATCGAATTGCCGCGCACGAAAATTCGGTCCGTTCCGAGCGCCGCGATATAGGCGCCCGAGGCGGCCATCGTGCCGACCACCGCCACCACCGGCTTCTTGGCGGCGAGGAGGCGCAACTCGTCGTAGATCACTTCCGAGCCCTCGGTGGTCCCCCCGGGGCTGTCGATGCGGATCACGGCCGCGCTTGCCGAAGGCGAGTCCCGCACCTGGCGGATCAATTTCAGCGTCTCTTCATTGCCCGAGATGAAACCCGAAAGCGTGAGGCGGGCGATGTGCGGGCCGCCGAGGCCGGCCCCACCGAAAAAGCGCGCGGCGAGCGCAAGAATGAACAGCGCCGCAACGATGAAGGCGACGACGCGCCAAAAGCTGACTTGCCGGCTGAGGCGTCGGCGGTCGACGAGATAATCGGCGGCGGATGTGGACAAACAACGGCCCTGCGGCGTCTTGGGCGCGCCGGCGGCCGGTCGCGCGAGCGGGCAAACTAGTCGCCGCCTCGTCCTGGCGCAAGGGCGGCAGAGGCGCGCGTCGAAATGCGCCCCTGCCGTTGCAAACGAAAATCGCGGGCGAAAAGCCTTGTCGCCAGCGCGCCGTTCAGGCTCTGCCTAACCTTCGGCGGGCGCGCCTTCGGCCGGCGCTTCGACGGCTGGCTCGGCGGCGACCGCCTCGGGCGGCGTCTCGCTCGCGGCTTCGGCCGGCGCTGGCTCGGCCGCCGCTTCAGCGGGCGGCTCCGCTGCGGCTTCGGCGACAGGCTCCTGCGCTGGCGCCGGTGTGTGCGACTTTGAGAACGGCCCGATCACCCCCTCGAAGAAGGCGACAAACTTGTCTCTCATCTCGACGGTCTGATGTTCTCGGCCGATCTCATAGGCGGCGCGCAGCGACGTTGCGGCGGCGCTTTGCGCGTTGGCGATGATCTCTTCGATGCTGTGCATTTCGGGTTGCCCTCGTTGAAGCTGGATCGACGGTTTCGCTACGAATCTCTAGCTGTGCGCGCCGCTGGCGGCGGCGCGCTGCGCCCGGCGCTATCGACGCCTAAAGGACGTTTCCTATTCGCTGTCAGGCGTTCACGTTTGCGGAGGAGACTTGTCCTCGGTGCGCTGCGCGTCGAATGCGAATCGCGACGACGACAGTGCATACGATAACACCGACGTTGAGTCGGCGGCGCGGGCGCAGTGACAAAATGCGCCTCGTCGTAACACGCTTCGTAGTGAAGCGTTGCGGCGCTTACGCGTTCGTCAGCTTGATGTCAGATTGAGCGTCACGCCGCGCGACTTTTCAGCGTAACGCAAACGATCACGCGAGGCGACGCGCCGCGTATTGGCCGGTTTTGCGGAAGCGATAGAGATAGAGAGGCGCGATCGCTTCGACGCCTTGCGGCTCGACGCCCAACCCGCGCAAACTGCGCCCCTCGGCGAGCGCACTCGCCGAGACGACGTTGTCGTTGCGCAGCAGCTCGATCTCGTCGCGCGTCGTCACCAACGCCTCGGGGAATTTCCCAAGCGACAGAGTCGAAGCGATTTCGGTCGTGCGCGCCAGCAGCCGCGCAAGGCCGAAGGGCACCGGGATCAGCGCGCGGCTCCGCTCGACGATGGTCAGCGTCAGCGCCATGATCTCGCGCAGCGTCATCACGTCGGGGCCGCCAAGCTCGTAGGTCCGCCCCGCGGCGGCTGAGTTGTTGAGGGCGGCGAGCGCGGCGAGCGCGACATCGCCGACGAAGACCGGCTGCAGCCGCGTCGCGCCGCCCCCGAACACCGGCAGCGCCGGGAGGGCGCGCGCCAGCGTCGCGAAGCGGTTGAGGAATTCATCCTCCGGTCCGAACATCACCGAGGGGCGCAGAATGACCGCGCCGGGCAGCGCGGCGGCGACCGCGCCCTCGCCGCGTCCCTTGCTCGCGATATAGGGGTTCATCGAGCCTGCGTCGGCGCCGATCCCCGAAACATGGACGAGCTGCGTGATACCCCGCGCCGCGCTGGCGCTGGCGATCGCGCCGGCCCCCGCGACGTGGACGGCCTCATAGGTCTGGCGGCTGGTCTCCCGCTTAACGCCGACCGCGTTCACCACCGCGTCGGCGTCTTCGAGAGCCGCCGCGACCGATTCGGGAAAGCGCAGGTTCGCCTGCACCAGCTCGACCTGGCCGACGACGCCGAGAGGGCGCAGGAAGCCGGCAAGGTCAGGCCGTCGCACCGCCACCCGGACCCGCCAGCCCTCGCGCGCCAGGGCGCGCACGACATGCCGCCCGACAAATCCCGAACCGCCGAACACCGTCGCCAGTCGATCGAGGCTGGAAGGAACTTCGGCCATCGTCGCGCCGCTCCGTCTGAAAGGGAAATCCGCCTTTCAATAGGCGATGGCGCCGCGGCTGTACAGACGCGGGCGACGGCGCGGCGACCTCCCTGCGCTCGTCTGTGGTTTGACGCGGCCGGGTGGTTATGGATGACTGGCGCGCCCGTCTCGCGCGCGGGCTCGGGCGCTTCATGGGGCAGGATTTCAGGATTTTCATCTCCTCGCCGGGGGACGTCGGCGACGAGCGGCGGCGCGCCGCGCTGGTGGTGAGCCGGCTGAAGCGTGAATTCGCCCGCTTCTTCGAGATTTCGGCGGTGCTCTGGGAGTACGAGCCGATGCTCGCCTCGGGGCACTTCCAGGACCTGATCGTCCCGCCGGGCGAGGTCGACGTTGTCGTGATGATCCTGTGGTCGCGGCTCGGCACGCCGCTGCCCGAGCGCACGAAGGTGCGTGAATATCGCGGGCTCGATGGGCGCGCGCCGGTCACCGGAACGGAGTGGGAGTTCGAGCAGGCGGTGAACGCGCGGGCCGTGCGCGGCGCGCCCGATCTGCTCGTCTATCGCAAGACGGCCGAGAACGTTGCGCGCTTTAGCCGCGCCGAGCAGCTCGAGCAGGCGCGCCGCCAGTGGGAGGCGCTGAGCGTCTTCTGGACCCGCCATTTCGAGGACGAGAAGGGCCAGTTCAAGCTCGCCTACAATCCGTTCGCCGCGCTCGACGAATTCGAGGCGCTGCTGGAGGCGCACCTGCGCGAGGTGATCCGCCGCCGCTTGCCTGAGCGGCCGGGCCGAGCGCCCTCCACCGATCGGCGCATCGACTGGTGGTCGGGCTCGCCCTATCGCGGCTTGCAGGCGTTCGACGTCGGTCATTCCGCTGTGTTCTTCGGCCGCGAGCGCGCGGTGCGCGACATCGCCGAGGCGCTGGCGCGTCGCGCAGCAACGGCCCCGGGCTCTGGCGCCGGCTTTGTCGTCGCGCTGGGGGCGAGCGGGGTCGGCAAGTCGTCGCTGGCGCGCGCTGGCGTCGCGCCCGATCTGATGACGCCGGGCGTCGTCGCCGGCGTTTCGCGCTGGCGCTACGCCATCCTCGAAGCGGGCGACCTTGCGCCCGATCCGTTTGCCGGCCTCGCGGCCGCGCTGTCGCGGCCCGAGGCGCTCCCTGAACTCGCCGCGCTCGGCTACAGCCCGCAGGAGGTCGCGACGCTGATGCGCGCCGACCCCGTGCTGGTCGTCTCGCAATTGCGCAAGGCGCTCGCCAGCGTCGCGACTTCTCCCACCGACGGCTCGCGCATTGGGCTGCTGCTGATCGTCGATCAGATGGAGACGCTGTTCGCTTCGCCGGCGCTCGACGCGGCGGCGCGCGGCGCGTTCGACCGCCTGCTGGCGGCGCTGGTCAAAAGCGGTATCGCGCTGGTTCTGGCGACGCTGCGTAGCGACTTCTACCCGCGTCTCACCGAGCTGCCGGAACTCTCCGCGCTGTCGCGTGGCGAGGGCCAATATCAGCTCGGGCCGCCGACCGCCGCCGAACTCGAATTGATCGTGCGCCGGCCGGCCGAGAGCGCCGGACTGAGTTTTGAAAAGGATCCGCGCAGCGGCGTTAGCCTCGATGCGACCATCCGCGAGGCGGCGGCGCGCGATCCCGCCTCGTTGCCGCTGCTCTCCTTCGTACTCGACGAACTCTATCGGCGCGATGTCGCAGAGGGCGGCGGCGAGGCGCTCACCTATGCCGGCTACGAGGCGCTGGGGCGGCTCGAAGGGGCGATCGCCCGCCACGCCGACGCACTGGTCGAAGCCTGCTCGCCCGAGCTCAAAGAGGCGCTGCCGCGTCTGCTGCTGGCGCTAGTCGAGATCGACGACGTCAAGCAGACGGTCGCGGCGCGCACGGCGCTACGCGCGGCTCTGGCGGGCCCGCGCGAGCGCGAACTTGCCGATCGGCTGGTCGCCGCGAGACTCGCGGTCGCCGACGTTTCCGCAAACGGCGACACGTTGCGCCTCGCCCACGAAGCGTTGCTGACCCGCTGGCCGATGCTCGCCGGCCTGATCGCCGAGCATCGCGATTTTCTCGGCGCGCGCCGCCGACTGCAGCGCGATGCGGCGAACTGGGAGCGCAGCGGGCGGCACGAGGATTTCCTGCTGCCGCCGGGGCGCCGGCTCGCCGAAGCGGACGATCTCGTCGCGCGCCGCCGCGACGAACTCGATCCCGAAGCGGTCGCCTTTGCCGAGGCCTCGAGCGAGCGGGCGCGCGCGGCGGCCGAGGCGGCCCAGCGCGTCAAGGAGGGGGCGCTGCGCCGCGAACTTGCGCGCAGCCGGCGCGTCGCGGCGATCGTCTCGTTGCTGCTGGTGGCGGCGCTCGCCGCCGGCGGCTATGCGTGGCGCCAGCGCTCGATCGCCAACTCCGCGCTGCGCGACGTCGAGACCGAGTATCAGGCGGCCCTCGACCAGGCGGCGGGCAGCGTCGGGCTGTTGGTCGATTCCAACGACAGCGGCGCGCTTTCGACCGATCTGATGCGCAAGCTGGTCGAGCAGGCGCGCGACACAGTGACTGGCCTGCCCGGACAGAGCGACGCCGCCAGCGCGGCGCAGATCAAGCTCCTGAACGCGATGAGCGTCGCCTATCTGTCGCTGTCAGGCGCCGCGACCGCGCACGAGATGGCGGCGCGCGCCAATGGTCTGGCGGACGCCCTGCACGCCAAGAACCCCGCCGATGCGAATTGGACCGTGCTCTGGTTTGAGGCGCGCGGCAGGCTCGCCGACGCCGAGGCGGCGCTGGGCGATTCCGACGCCGCGCTCGCCAACGCGCGCCAGGGCCAGACGGCGGCGCTCACGCTCGCCGGGCCGACGCCCAGCGCCCCGCCGCCGCCAGCCGGAGTCGACGCGGTCGAAAATCAACTTGCGATCGCCGATCAGCGGGTCGGCGATCTCTTGCGGGCGCGCGGCGATTTTGACGGTGCGCGCGGGGCATACGAGAATTGGCGCGCCCGCGCCGCCGCCCTGCGCGCCGCCCAGCCGGGCGAGACCCTCTGGCTGCGTAACGACATGTTCGCCATTGAGCGGCTCGGCGATCTTGCTTTCTCCAACGGCGACATTCAGCAAGCGAAGGCGCTGTTTGGCGACTACCTCGTCGGCGCCAACGCCTTCGCCGCGGCGCGGCCGCAGGATGCGATCGGGTCCGAGGCGCTCGCCACCGCCCACGAGCGGATCGGCGACGCAGATCTAGCGGGCGGCGACGCCGACGGCGCCGAGCGCGAATACCTCGACATGCAACGCTACGCCGAGCGCCTCGTTGGCTTTGACGCGGCAAATTTCCGCTGGCGCGAGGACTTCGCCCTCGCCTCGCAACGGCTCGGCTCGGTGCGCCTGGCCCAAGGCGACGCGAGCGCAGCCCTCGCGGCGTTCCAGACCTACCTTGCCTTGTCGCAAGGCCTCATGGCCAAAGACCCGAATGTCGCCGGGGCCAAGTACGACGTCGCCAACGCCGAGGATAAGGTCGGCGACGCGCTGCGCACGCTCGGCCGCCTCGACGAGGCGCGCCAGGCGTTCGAGTCGGGCGAGCGTTTGATGACGACCCTGGCGGCGGCTCATCCGCAAAACGCGATCTGGCGTCGCAGCCTCGCGGTCAGCCGGCAGCGGCTCGGCGTCGTACTCGCCGCGCTCGGCGACCACCCGGGCGCAATGGCCGCGTTCCGCGGCTGTCTCGATGTCGATGTTCCCAGCTCAAGCTGGAGCCCGCGCGACCTCTGGCCGCGCGATGTCGCCGCCTATTGCCGGCGCGAGCTTGGAGACGCGCCGTGACCCTTCAGATGCGTCGGCCGCTTCAGCAGTTGTTGCCGCTGCAGGTCTTGTTGCTGCCATTGGTCGCCGAAGCCGGCGCCATCGCCGCGCCGACGCCGAAGATGAGCACTAAAGCCGCAAGCAGGATGCGCATGGTCGTCGCCCCGTCGGGGATTTTCCCGCAACGACAAGTAGTATATGCAATCGGTCCGCCTGTCAAAGCCGCGCTCGCCTGCCGTTTTGGGAGGATGGCGGCGTGAGCGAAACGCGTGGGACATGGGCGCTCGAGGGCGCGCCGCTCGATGCAATCAAACTCGTCGCCGCAGCGGCCATGGTCTGCGACCATCTCAACGACATGGTCTTCGACCACGACTATTCGCCGCTGTGGTATGTCGGGCGGCTCGCCTTCCCGCTGTTCTGTCTGGTCCTCGCGCTCAATCTCCGGCGGGGCGCTTCTCCGGCGATTTACGCAGCGTATCTGACGCCCCTCGCCATCGTCTCGCAGCCGATCTACCGCGCCGCCTTCCACGACGGGCTCGACAACATCCTCATCACCCTGCTGCTGGCGATCTTCGTCGCCGAGTTGCTGCGCGCGCGTTCCCCGCTCATCCAGCACGCGGTCTTCGCGCTGGGCGCGGCGGCCTCGTTCGCCGCGCCGTGGACCTCGATCAGCACCGGCCTCTGCTTCGGCATGGCCGGTCTACTGCTGCCGAGCGCGCTGATGCTGGCGATCGACGGGCGGCGCGACGCGGCGCCCTGGGCGGCGCTGCTGTTGGTCGGGCTCAACTGGTTTCCGCGCGACGACTTGTTCGATAGCCTGTTTGCGCCGATCCTCGTCGTCCTTGCCGCGGCCGCGGTCCTGACGCTGGCGCGCCAGCTCGCCGGGCGGCCGCGCTTCCTGCCGCGCTTCGCGCTCTATTGGTTCTATCCGCTGCACCTTCTGGCGCTGATCGGCTGGCGGGCGCTCGCGTGAGCGCCGCTCACGAGGCGTGGGCGCGCTTGCGTTCGGCGATCACATTGTCGGCGACGCGGCCGCTCAGTTCGGCGAGATGATCGAACTTGGTCTCGAAGGCGCCGACGCCGGCGGTCGCCGAGCGCAGCTCGATGATCAGATCGCCGATCTCCGCTTCCGGGATCAGCGCCCTCAGCGTGTCCCAGCTCGGCCAGCTCTCGCGCGGTTCGAAGCCGAGGATCTGACCGCGCCGCGCGCTGACCAGCGCGCTCGCCCGCGCCAGCGCGTCCGAGGGAACGAAGATCGTCACCGCCAGGATCGGCTCGAGCAGCACCGGGCGCGCCATCGGCAGCGCTTCGGCGAGCGCAATCTTGGCCGCGGCGCGAAACGCCATGTCGGAGGAATCGACCGTGTGATAGGAGCCGTCGACCAGAGTCACGCCGACATCGACCACCGGGAAGCCGAGCGGGCCGCGGCTCATCGCGTCGCGCGCGCCGATCTCCACGGAAGAGAAATATTGCCGCGGCACCGTGCCGCCGTGGACCCGATCGGCGAAGGCGAAGCCCTGGCCGCGTTCGCGAGGGGCGACCTCGACCACAACGTCGCCGAACTGGCCGTGGCCGCCCGATTGCTTTTTGTGGCGCCCGCGCACCGACACCGGATCGCGGATCGTTTCGCGATAGGCGATTGTGGGCTTGGTGAAATCGACCGTGACGCCGAAGCGCTCGGCCAGCCGCTCGATGATCACCCTGAGGTGCATCTCGCCTTGGCCGAACAATTTGAGCTCGCCCGATTCCTGATCTTGAACATAAGCGAGCGAGGGATCTTCTTCGCACAGCTTGGTCAGCGCGACGCCGAGCCGCACTTCGTCCTTGCGGTCCTTGGCGACGACGGCGATCGCCTGGGTGGCGGGCGGGCGAGGCACGGCGTGCGCCGGCTCGGGCGGTTTTTTGCCCTCGCTGAATCGATCGCCGGTGATGAAGCCTTCGAGGCGAGCGAAGGCGACAGTGTCGCCCTCTTCGGCGCGCGGCAGCTTGGTCGAGACCGCGCCCATCAACCGCGCGAGGCCGGCGACGCGCTCCTCGCCGCCGCGCGAGCTCGTCACGCTCGCGCCGTCGGGGAAGGCGCCGCGCAGCACGCGCGCGACCGAGAGCTTGCCCCCGTGCGCCGTGTGGATCGTGCGCATCACTTGGGCGAGCGCTGGGCCGGCATCCGCGACGCCGAGCCGCTGGCGCGTCTTGGCGACGCCCGGCGCCTCGTGGCGCAGCGCCTTGAGCAGCCGAGTCACGCCGTGGCCGGCGGCGGCCGAGCCGATCATCACCGGCACGACATGGCCCTCGCGCAATTCCTGAGCGAGGTCGAGGAACACCCGGTCGCGCGGCGGCTCGATGTCGGAGATGAGTTGCTCCATCAGCGCGTCGTCATAGTCGGCGAGCCGCTCCAGCATGCTGTAGCGCGCCTGCTTCTCGTCGGCGGCGACGCCCGCCGGCATCGCGACGACCTGCGAGGGCGCGGATTCGCGATAGACGAAGGCGCGCTCGAGCGCGAGGTCGATGAAGCCGGTCGCGATGCCGTTCTCCCAGATCGGCATCTGGCGCAGCAGCAGCGGCGCGCGGGAAGCCGGCTGCAGCATCTCCAGCGCTTCGCGCACGCCGCCGGCGGCAAGGTCGATCTTGTTGAGGAACAGGATGCGCGGCACGCCGAGCTCTTCCAGCTCGCGCAGGATCACTTGCAGCGCCGGCGTCTTGCGCGGGTCAGCCTCGCACACCACGATCGCGGCGTCGCAGACCGGCAGCGCGAAGCGCATGTCGTGGGTGAACTCGACCGAGCCGGGGCAATCGAAGAAGGTGAAGCGGTCGCCCATATAGTCGACGCTGGCGAGGTTGGGCTCGACGCTCATCGCGTGGGTGCGCGCCTCGGGGCTGGAGTCGCCAACGCTCGTTCCCTCGCGCACCGAGCCTTGTCGCGGCGCCCCGCCGGCGCGCACCAGCAGGCTCTCCAATAGGCTGGTCTTGCCGCTCTGGAACGGGCCGACGATCGCGATCAGTCGCGGCCCGGCAATCCTAGGTTCGCCATTGTGACGGCTTGCGTCCATCGGACCCTCCCCACCCCTGCGCCCTTATTCTTTGACACAGGTTTGCAAGTCTCAGCCCGTGGCGCAAGCGGATGATTCACCGCGGCGGCGCGAGAGAGTGGCCATACGCCGGCGGTTGGGCTAAGGAGCGGCGCCGCAAAGCGGCATGGGAACGAGGGCCATGATCGACGCCGCCAACCCCGAAATTGGCAAGTCCGAGACAGGCAAGTCCGAGACCGGCAAGTCCGAGACCGTTGGCGCCGAGATCGACAGTCTCGTCGCCGCGCTCGGCGGCCGGTCGATCGTGCTCGTCGGCATGATGGGCGCGGGCAAGACGTCGGTCGGCAAGCGCCTGGCGCTACGCCTCGGCCTGCCCTTCGTCGACGCCGACGAAGAGATCGAGGCTGGCGCCCGCTTAACCATCCCCGAGATTTTCGAGCGGTTCGGCGAACCCTATTTTCGCGATGGCGAGCGCCGGGTGATCGCCCGCCTGCTCGGCGAGGGGCCGAAGGTGCTGGCGACCGGCGGGGGCGCATTCCTTAGCGCCGAGACGCGCCAGCGGGTCGAAGAGCGCGGCGTGTCGGTGTGGCTGAAGCCGGAGTTCGAGGCCATGCTGCGCCGCGTGCGCAAACGCTCGAACCGACCGCTGCTGCGCACAAGCGATCCCGAGGCGACGTTGCGCAAGCTGCTCGAAGAGCGCAGCCCGACCTATGCGCTCGCCGACCTGACGATCGATTCGCGGGATGGCCCGCACGACTGGGTGGTCGAGGAGGTCGTCGCCGCGCTTCGCCGGCGGTTCGCCGCGCTGGCGCCGAGCGCCGCGACGACGCGCGAGGTCGCGGTCGCGCTGGGCGCGCGCAGCTACCGGATTCTCATCGGCCCCGGCCTGATCGAGGCGGCGGGCGCGCAGATCGCGGCGCTGGCGCCGGGCGCGCGCTGCGCCATCGTCACCGACGCAACGGTTGCGGCTCTGCATCTCGATGCGCTGCTGCGCAGCCTCGAAGGGGCGGGGCTCAAGGCCTCGCTCGTCGTTTGCCCGCCCGGCGAAGGCAGCAAGTCCTACGCCGAATTCGCCCGCGTCAGCGACGCGCTGCTCGAAGCGCGGGTCGAGCGGCGCGATCTCGTCATCGCCTTTGGCGGTGGTGTCATCGGCGATCTTGCCGGCTTTTGCGCCGCCTCGCTACGGCGCGGCGTGCGCTTGGTGCAGATCCCGACGACGCTGCTCGCGCAGGTCGATTCCAGCGTCGGCGGCAAGACCGGGATCAACGCGCCTTCCGGCAAGAATCTGGTTGGCGCCTTTCACCAGCCCTCGCTGGTCATCGCCGACAGCGGCGTGCTCGACACGCTCTCCCAACGCGAGTTCCGCGCCGGCTACGCCGAGGTCGCCAAATATGGATTGATCGGCGACGCCGAGCTGTTCGCCTGGCTGGAGGCGAACTGGCGCGAGGTGTTCGCCGGCGGCCCGGCGCGCCTGACGGCGATCGCCGCCTGCTGCGCCGCCAAGGCGCGCGTCGTCGTCGCGGACGAAACCGAGCAGGGCGAGCGCGCGCTGCTCAATCTCGGTCATACCTTCGGCCATGCGCTGGAGCGGCTGGCCCATTATGACGGCGAGCGACTGGTGCATGGCGAAGGCGTGGCGATCGGCATGGCGTGCGCCTTTCGCTTCTCGCGCGATCTCGGCCTGTGCGCGGAGGGGGATGTCGCGCGGGTCGAGAGCCATCTGGCGGCGGTCGGCCTGCCGACCGGCATAAACGCCGTGCGCGGCCTCAACGCCGACGCCAATCAGATTCTGGAGGCGATGCGCCAGGACAAGAAGGTCGAACGCGGCCGCCTGACCTTCATCCTCGCGAGGGGGATCGGCGCGAGCTTCGTCGCCAAGGACGTCGAAGAGGCGCAGGCGCTGGCCTTCTTGGAGCGCGAGCTGGCGGGGGGTAGCTAAACAGTGGCGCGGCCCTGCGTGGCCGCGAGCGTCAAGGCGGGCCAAGGCGGGCGCTGAGGCCCGCCCCACTTGCCCGACTGAGAACGCCGGGACTAGAGAACCACGACGCCCGAGAGGAAGAGATCGGCGCCAAAGCCGCAAACGATCGAGCTCGTCGCCAGAAGTGCGTACAGGGTCAGCCGGATCACCATCATCGTCGCCTCCATCGCTCTGGCGACGATTTACGGTCTGCTAAACGCTGCTCCAGTCGTTCGGCCTCGTGGCTAGGGCAAAAGCGGCCATTGGTGGGTTCGGAAGGCTTCGCCCGCCACCTTCCCCCGCAAGGGGGGAAGGGGCGCGCCCTATCCCGCCGAGGTGGTCAGGGCCAGGGCGTGCAACTCGCCGCCCATGCGGCCTTTGAGCGCGGCATAGACCATCTGGTGCTGCTGCACCTTGCTCTTTCCGACGAAGGCGGAACTCACCACCGTCGCGGCGTAGTGATCGCCGTCGCCGGCAAGGTCGCGCACCTCGATCTTGGCGTCGGGCAGCGCCTCGCGGATCATCGCCTCGATTTCGGCCATCGCCATCGCCATCACGCGGCCTCCGGTTCGGGCGTGGCGGTAACCGCCTCGGGCTCGGGCGAACCGATAGCCGCCGCCTCGAGGCGGCCGACGATGTCTTTCGCGGTCTCGGAAGAGGGCACCGTCACGCCGCCGGAGAGGTAGATGTTGCACTTGGTCTGCTCAGCGGTGGCGACCGCCATGACCTGGTCGGCGCGCACGTAGTTGAACCCACCGAGCGACTTGACCGCGATGAAAGTCGTCATGTCCGTTCTCCTCCTGGACCGTCCATATAATGGGGCAGCCAGGATTCGTGGGCCTGACTGAGCGCCGCGAGGCCGACCGGCGCCTCGCCGCCCAGGCGCAGCGCGTCGCCGCCCGTCGTCCCGATCCGCGCCGCCGGCACGCCCGCCTTGGCTGCGGCGGCAAGGATCGCCTGCGCGCCCGCCGCGCTGGCGCTGACGAGGTAGCGCCCCTGGTCCTCGCCGAAGAAGAAGGCGTGTGCGGGCCCCACGACGGCGCCTTGGTCGATTGTCGCGCCAATCCCGCCGGCGATCGCCATTTCGGCCAGCGCCACGGCGAGGCCGCCATCGGAAAGGTCGTGAACGGCGCTCGCGTCGCCTGCGGCGATGGTCGCGAGAATGAATTCGCCGTTGCGCCGTTCGGCGGCAAGATCGACCGGGGGTGGCGCGCCCTCGTCGCGCCCGCAAATCGTCGCCAGCCAGACCGAGCGGCCAAGCCACGCTGGCGCGCCGCCGATCAGCAGCACCGCCTCGCCTTCGCGCTTGAAGGCGAGCGAAGCCGCCTTGGCGACATCGGCGATGAGGCCAACGCCGCCGATCGCCGGGGTTGGCGGGATGCCGACGCCCGAAGTCTCATTGTAGAGCGAGACGTTGCCCGAGACGATCGGGAAGTCGAGCGCGCGCGCCGCCTCGCCGATGCCTTGCAGACAGCCGACGAACTGGCCCATCGCATGCGGCTTCTCGGGATTGCCGAAATTGAGGTTGTCGGTGAGCGCCAGCGGCCGCGCGCCGACGGCGACGAGGTTGCGCCACGCCTCGGCGACCGCCTGTCTGCCGCCTTCGACGGGATCGGCCTCGCAGTATCTTTCCGAGGCGTCGGTCGTCAGCGCCAGGCCCTTCGGCCCATCGCCGAGCCGGATCACCGCCGCGTCGCCGCCCGGCCCCTCGATCGTATTGCCGAGGATCAGCGTGTCGTATTGCTCGGTCACCCAGCGCTTGCCGCAGAGATCGGGCGAGCCGATCAGCTTGAGCAGCGCCTGCGTGTTGGACATCGGCGCGGCGATCTTCGCGGCGTCGAGAATCGGCGACTTCGGCGTCGGCGTCCACGGTCGGTTGTAGAGCGGCGCCTGGTCGCCGAGTTCGCGGATTGGCAGGTCGGCCTTGACCGCGCCGCCATGCTTGACGACGAAGCGCTTGCTGTCGGTCGTTTTGCCGATGATCGCGAAATCGAGGCCCCATTTGCGGAAGATCGCCTCGGCCTCGACAGCCTTTTCGGGCTTCAGCACCATCAGCATGCGCTCCTGGCTCTCGGAGAGCATCATCTCGTAGGCGGTCATGCCGGTCTCCCGGCAGGGCAGAAGGTCGAGGTCGAGTTCGACGCCGAGATCGCCCTTGGCGCCCATTTCCACCGCCGAAGAAGTGAGCCCAGCCGCGCCCATGTCTTGGATCGCGATGACCGCGCCAGACGCCATCAATTCGAGGCAAGCCTCTAACAGCAGCTTTTCGGCGAAGGGATCGCCGACCTGCACCGTCGGCCGCTTCGCCTCGGCGTCGGCCTCGAAAGCGGCGGAAGCCATCGAGGCGCCGTGGATGCCGTCGCGCCCGGTCTTGGAGCCGAGATAGACGATCGGATTGCCGATCCCGGTCGCGGTTGCGTAAAAAATCTTGTCGGCGCGCGCGACGCCGACCGCCATCGCGTTGACGAGGATATTGCCGTCATAGCCCTTATTGAAGCCGACCGAGCCGCCGACCGTCGGCACGCCGAACGAATTGCCGTAGCCGCCGATGCCCGCCACCACGCCGGCGACGAGATGGCGCGTCTTGGGGTGGTCGGGCGAGCCGAAGCGCAGGAAGTCGAGCGAGGCGACCGGGCGCGCGCCCATGGTGAAGACATCGCGCAGGATGCCGCCGACCCCGGTCGCCGCGCCCTGATAGGGCTCGATGAACGAGGGGTGGTTGTGGCTCTCCATCTTGAAGACGCAGGCTTCGCCGTCGCCGATGTCGATGACGCCGGCGTTCTCGCCCGGCCCCTGGATGACCCAGGGGGCCTTGGTCGGCAGCTTGCGCAAGTGGAGGCGGGAAGATTTGTACGAGCAGTGCTCGTTCCACATTGCCGAAACGATGCCGAGTTCGGTGAAACTCGGGGTGCGGCCGATCAGCGCGACAAACCGCTGGTATTCATCGGGTTTCAGTCCATGCGCGACGGCCAGCGTTTCGTCGACCTGCGGTTCCCTGTCGCTCAACTGCGCCCGTCCCGATGCTCAAGGGGATAATCAGCCGGGAATAGCGGCGTGCGCCCGGCATGGCAATGGGTTGCCTGGGCGGGGACGGCGACAAGTTTTGGGCTTGGGGGCAGGCGAAAGACCGGAAAGCCCGAGCCGAGGCGAGGCGGCGAGCCGCGCCTCGGCTGAGCGGGTCAGCGGCCGGGGCGGCTGAGGCGCGCGGCGGGACCGCGCGAGGTCGCGGGGAAAACGTGGGGCGCGGCTTTCTGCAGGGCGCGTCGCACCGGCTCTTCGGCGGGTTCGTTGGTCTCCTCCGCCTCTTCGTAGCCCCGCTCGTCGCCCTCGACGCCGATCTCGAACTGGCCGACCAGCCGCGACAGTTCGTTGGTCTCGTGCGACAGCGAGCGGCTGGTTTCGGTCGACTGTTGGACCATCGTCGCGTTCTGCTGGGTGACCTGGTCCATGCGGCCAAGCGCAATATTGACCTCGTCGAGGCCGGTCGCCTGCTCGCGCGCGCCCGCCGCGATTTCGGCGATCACGATGTTGACGTCGGCGACCTGGGCCATGATGCGCTCAAGCGCCGCGCCGGTTTCGGCGACCAGCTCGACGCCGTGGCCGACCTGCGTGGTTGAAGCGGAAATCAGCCCCTTGATCTCTTTCGCCGCCTCGGCCGAGCGCTGCGCCAGCGCCCGCACTTCGGAGGCGACGACCGCGAAGCCCCGGCCAGCATCGCCTGCCCGCGCCGCCTCGACGCCGGCGTTGAGCGCCAGCAGGTTGGTCTGGAAGGCGATCTCGTCGATGACGCCGATGATGTGGGTGATCTGCTGCGCCGACTTGGCGATGCCGTCCATCGCCGACACCGCTTCGCGCACGACCCGGGCGCCCTTCTTGGCGTCGCCGTCGGCCGCGGCGACCACTTCGCGCGCATGCAAGGCGGCTTCCGCCGCGCTCTTCACCGTCTGGGTGATCTGGGTGAGCGAGGCGGCGGTCTCCTCGAGGCTCGCTGCCTGCTGCTCGGTGCGGAGCGATAGGTCGTTGGACGTGGTCGACACCGCTTCGGAATTGACGCCGATTGCGCGCGCCGTGTCGGAAATGACCAGGATCGCGTTCTGCATTGTCGCCATGGCGGCGTTGAGGTCGTCCTTCACCTTCTGATAGGCGGGCGGAAAGTCCTCGGCGATGCGGTAGGTCAGATTGCCCGCCGACAGGCATTCGCACGCCTTCGCCAGCGCGGCGACGGTCAGCTCCTGTTCGCGCGCGAGGGCGACGCGTTCGGCCTCGACGTCGCGCTGCACGATGGCGTCGGCCTCGCGGGCTTCGCGCCGCGCCGTCGCTTCGCGGGCGCTGCGATCGTCGTCGATCTGTTCCTGCTTGATCAGGCCAAATGCGCGCTCAATTGCCGCGTAAACCGCATTGCGGCCGAGCGCGGGCGTGTCGACGCTCAGATCGCCGGCGGCAAGGCGCTGCATCGCGTCGCGCAACTTGACGAGCCGCCTGCCGCCGCCCCCGCGCAGGGCAAGGAACGACGCGATCAGCCCAAACACCAAGGCGATCAGCAGGCCGGCGGCAATGTTGGTCTGCATCTCGCTCTGGGCGGCGGCGAGTTGATCGCTGGCCGCCGCGCTCTCCCCGGCCAGCTCGGCGGCGAGGCTCTTGAGCATCGGAGCGAGGGGATCGAACCCCTTGGTCAGCGCGTCGGCCGCGTGGGCGTAGTCGAGTTCCGCGGCGGTGGCGGCTTTGTAGGCGTCGAGATAGTCGGTGGCGGCCTTGGAAAGCGCGTCCTTGGCCTCCTGCGTCAGGGTGGAAGCCTTGACCGCCGCGTCGAAGTCGGAGTTGGCGACTTCGAAGGCGCCCTTGAGGTGCTCGTCGAAGCTCGCCTCGTAGAGCATCTGCACGCGCAGCATCGAAACGATGGCGCGGCGCATCTGCTCGCCCTCAAGCGTGTCGAGGTCGGCGTAGGCGTAGGTGGCGCCGTCGAGCAGCGCCTGACCGGCGGCGTTGGCTGTGCCGACCAGGCCGCTCGAAGCGGAATCGCCGACCGTCTGCTGCGACTGTTGCAACGTTGCGAAGAGCTTGCCGATCGCCTCGATTTGTCCCTTGAGCGCGCCGATCGGCGTCGTGAGGGCGTCGTCGTGCGCGCCGGCGGCGAGTTGATCGACCTGGGTCGAAAGGTCCTTCGACCCGTCGGTGAAAGCCTTGATGGCGTCGGCGCTGCGGGTGTAGCGGATTTGCGAGCTGGCGCCGCGTAGCGCCTCGGTCGCGGCGCCGATTTCGCCGGTGGCGCTGTTAAGGGCGGCCAGTGCGCTCGCGTTGGCGGCGGCCTCGGCGATTTTGCCGGCGCCGAGGTATTCGGAGGCTCCGACGATTGCGAGGCCGGCTGCGAAGCCGAGCGTGAGCACGGCGACGCGAACTTTGCCGTTGAAGACATTGCCGAGCCCAGACATGAATCCCCCTCCGCCGAATCGACAGAAATCCGCGGGCAATATGGCGGGACGCGCGTTAACGCGGCGTTTACGTTAACTGGCGAAGGGCGCGCCGGATCGGGAGGACAAAGCCTTTTCACTCAAAGCGTTAGGCCACGGGACGGTTTGACCTGACCTCTCGGAAGGCGAAGAACTTTTCGCGCAGCGCGTCTTCGTGGCGGAATTCGCCCTTCGCACTGGTTTCTGAGGTCACGACCGTTTCCTTTCGCTGGAATTCGCGATATCGGCGGCGTGACGAGGCGAAGACTTCCGTGACCAACCGGAATCTACGATGAGCCCATCTTCCGCCAGCGAAGATCCGATCGGCGCTTGCCGCACGCTCGCCGAGCTGTTCAGCGTTCGTGTCGCGCTGACCCCGGATGCGCTCGCCTATCGGCAGCACAATGCGAGCGCGGGGGTCTGGGTCGACTGGAGCTGGAGGCAGGTGGCGAGCGAAGTTGCGCGCTGGCGCGCCGCCTTCGCCGCGGAAGGCTTCGCGCCCGGCGCGCGGGTGGCGACGCTGATGGGCAGCGGCGTCGCCTATGTCTGCGTCGATCAGGCGGCGTTGTCGCTCGGCCTGGCGATCACGCCGATGCCGGTCGCGGACAATCCCGGCAACCTCGCGTTCATCCTCGCCGACAGCGGCGCGGCGGCGCTGGTGGTCGACGATCCTGAAGATTGGACGCGCCTTGCCGCCCACACCCGCGACCACGCCGATCTCAAGCGGGTTATCGTTGTCGGGAGAGCCGAGGCGGAGATCGCCGGCGATCCGCGCGTTGCGCGCGCCGAACCGTGGCTGGCCGCGGCGGCAGGGCGGCTCACGCCGGAATCCGAAGTGACGCCGCAATCGCTGGCCGCGATCGTTTACACGTCGGGCACGACCGGGCGTCCCAAAGGGGTGATGCTGTCGCACGCCAACGTGGTCGCCAATGTGCTGGCGGTGCGCCCGTGGCTGAACGCGGCGGCTGGCGACCTCTTCCTCTCGTTTCTGCCGCTGTCGCACACGTTCGAGCGCACCGCCGGCTATTATCTGCCGATCGCCGCCGGCTGCGCGGTCGCCTTTGCGCGCTCGATCGGACTGCTTGCCGAAGATATGCAGGGAATGCGGCCGACGATCCTCATTTCCGTTCCGCGGGTCTATGAGCGCGCCTATCTCGCCATCGAGCGCCGGCTCGCGACTGGAAACGCGCTCGCCCGCGCGCTGACTCATCTCACCGAGCGGATCGGGTGGCGGCGCTATCAGGCGGCGCAGGGGGTTGGCGCCGGTCTGTCGCCGCTCGAGCGTCTCGCCTGGCCGGCGCTCGACCGGCTGGTGGGGAAGACCGTGCGTGCGCGCTTTGGCGGCCGTCTGCGCTTTGCCGTCGCCGGCGGCGCGCCAATGCCCTTTTCGGTCGCGCGCTTCTTTCTCGCCATGGGCGTCGAGGTGCTGCAGGGCTACGGCATGACCGAATCGGCGCCGGTCGTCAGCGTCAACCGACCGGGCCGCAACGATCCGCTGAGCGTCGGCGATCCGCTCCCTGGCGTCGCGGTCAAGATAGGCGAGGAGGACGAATTGCTGGTCAAGGGGCCGAACGTCATGGTCGGCTATTGGCGCCGACCGGAAGACACCGCCAAGGTGTTGGAGCCCGACGGTTGGCTGCACACCGGGGACCAGGCGCGTCTCGCCGACGGCCGCATCTTCATCAAGGGCCGGATCAAGGACATCATTGTCACTTCGACCGGCGAGAAAATCTCGCCCGCCGATCTCGAACAGGCGATCTGCGGCGATCCGCTGTTCGAGCAGACGATCGCGATCGGCGAGCAGCGCCCGTTCATCGCTGCGCTTGCCGTGGTCAACCGCGAAGCGTTGATCGAAGCCGCCAAGGGCGCCGGGCTCGCCGGCGCGCCGGAAGAGCTCCTGCTCGCGGCGCCGATGCGCGCGCTGGCGCTGGCGCGCGTTCGCCACGCGGTCGCCCAATTTCCCCACTACGCGACGCCGCGCAAGGTCTATCTGACGCTGACGCCATGGACCGTGACCAACGGACTGATGACGTCGACGTTGAAATTGAAGCGCAGTGCGATCGCCGCCGCCTTCGCCGCCGAAATCGCCGCCCTCTACGCCAAATGAGGCAACGTTGAAGCCGAGCCCGATGCCCTTCGTCATCCCCCGCCGCGCTGTTCTCGCCGGTCTCGCCGCCGTCCTCGTCGCGCCGTCGGCGCGCGCCGACGATTCCTCTGCGGCCGCCGAGGCGCGGATTGCGGCGATCGAAAAGGCCGCAGGCGGGCAACTCGGCGTCGCGGCGATCAATTCGGCGAGCGGCCGGCGCATCGCCCACCGCGCCGACGAGCGCTTCCCGATGTGTTCGACCTTCAAGGCGCTCGCCGCCGCCGCGGCGCTCAAGCTTGTCGACGCGGGCGCCGAACGGCTCGACCGCCCGCTTGTCTTCGGTCCCGCCGATCTGCTCGACTACGCGCCGATCAGCAAAGCCCATGTCGGCGCGGGCGCGATGAGCCTCGCCGAGGCTTGCGCCGCCGCGATCCAGTGGAGCGACAACACCGCCGCCAACCTGGTGCTCGGCGCGGTCGGCGGGCCGGCGGGGGTGACGGCGTTCGCCCGCACGCTCAGTGACGGCGTGACCCGGCTCGATCGCAACGAGCCGACCCTCAATAGCGCCATCCCCGGCGACGAACGCGACACGACTTCGCCAATGGCAATGGCGCGCGATCTGCGAGCGATATTGCTCGGCGACGTTCTTTCAGCGGCCTCGCGCAAGCAGCTCGAGGCCTGGATGATCGGCGACAAGGTCGGCGACCAGCGACTGCGCGCCGGCCTGCCGCCCGACTGGGGGATCGGCGACAAGACGGGGACCGGCGATCATGGCGTCGCCAATGCGATCGCCATCCTGCGCCCGCCCCGCCGCGCCCCGCTGCTGGCGACGGTCTATTACGCCGAGTCCAACGCGCCGATCGAAGCGCGCAACGCGGTGCATCGCGATGTCGCGCGGGTGATCGTCGGCGCGATGTGAGGGGCGACGCTTGCCCGTTGAGACCGTGGAGAGACACGCGATGAACGGCGCCGAGGCCATCCTGCGCACGCTCGCCGACAACGGCGTCGAGGTTTGTTTCGCCAATCCCGGCACCAGCGAAATGCAGATGGTGGCGGCTTTCGACCGTGAGCCGCGGGTTCGGCCGGTTCTGTGTCTCTTCGAGGGCGTCGCGACCGGCGCGGCCGACGGCTATGCCCGGATCAAGGGCAAACCCGCTTCGACGCTGCTGCATCTTGGCGTCGGCCTCGCCAATGGTTCCGCCAATCTGCACAACGCGCGGCGCGCCTATTCGCCAATCGTCAATCTCGTCGGCGACCACGCGACCTATCACCGCGCGCTCGATGCGCCGCTCACCTCCGACATCGCCGCGCTGGCCGCGCTGAACTCGACCTGGGTCAGGTCGGGCGAGACGGCCGATGCGCTCGTCGCGCTCGCTTCGCAAGCCGTTGCGGCCAGCCAGAGTGGCGCACGCGGAACGGCGAGCGTGATCCTGCCCGCCGACTGCGCCTGGTCGCAGGCGAGCGGCGTCGGACCAAAGATCGCAGCGCCAGCGAGAGCCCGGCCCGACGCGGCCCGGATCGCCAAAGTCGCGGCGGCGCTGCGAGCCGCGAAGACGCCGACGATCCTGATAGGCGGCTCACTCAGCGAGCAGGGGGCCATCGCGGCGGGGCGTATCGCTCGGCTCGGCGTGCGGATCGTGGTCGACACGTTCATCGCCCGTCAGTCGCGCGGCGCCGGCCGCTATGCGCCCGAGCGACTGCCCTACCTTGGCGAGGTCGCATTGGCGAGCCTTAGCGGCGTCGACCTTCTGGTGCTGGTCGCGACCAAACCACCGGTCGCGTTTTTCGCCTATCCCGGCGTGCCGAGCCTACTCGCCCCGCAGACTTGCGCGATCGAAACACTGGCGAGTCGCGAAGAAGACGCGGCCTTCGCGCTTGCCGCGCTCGCCGACGAACTCGGCGCGCCCGCCAGCTCGATCCTCGCCGAGCGCGAAGTCCAAGACGCCCCGCCGAAGGGAAGTCTCACCACCGATGCGATCGGCGCCTCGCTCGCGCGCCACATGCCGCTGGACGCGATTGTCTCTGACGACGCCGTGACCTCCGGCTGGCCCGTCTACGATGCGACGAAGGGCGCGCGGGCGCACGACTGGCTGTGCATAACGGGCGGGGGCATCGGGCAAGGTCTCCCGGTCGCGATCGGCGCCGCCATCGCCGCTCCGCAACGCAAAGTGATCGCCCTGACCGGCGACGGCTCTGGCGCTTATGTCCCGCAGAGCCTGTGGACCATGGCGCGCGAGAGCCTCGATGTGGTGGTGATCCTGTGCGCCAACCGCGCCTATCGCATTCTCGACATCGAGTTTGCCCGCACCAAGTCCGGCGAACCGGGGCCGCAGGCTCGCAAGCTGTTGGCGCTCGACCGCCCGAACATCGATTGGACGGCGGTTGCGCGAGGCTTCGGCGTGACGGCGATGCGCTGCGAGAGCGCCGAAAGCTTCGACGCCGAACTCGCTCGCGCGGTGGCGGGTTCCGGCCCGGCGCTGATCGAGGCGGTGATTCCCTAGAGCGGCGACGCCGCCGCGCCCGTCATGACCGGCGATGACCCCGCGCGCGAGCCAGCGCGGCGATCGCCTGCTCCGCGGCGGCGAGGCCCGTCAGGTAAGCGCCGTGCGCGGTCGAGTAGTCCTCGCGCGAGCAGGCTTCGCCGGCAAAGAACAGACGGTCGTCAACGGGCGCCGCGAGCGTGGCGCGATCGTCGGCATGGCCGGGCAGGGCGTAGGAATAGGCGCCGCGCGCGAATGGGTCGACGCCCCACCCGTGGACAGCTAGCGGCGCGATACGGCGCGCGAAGTCGCCGCCATAGAGGGCGACGAGCTCGCCGCGCGCGAAGTCGAAGAACGCGGTCTCACCGCCCATTTCGAGTTCGGCCGCCAGCGCGCCGCCGAAATAGCATTCGATCATCGGCCGGCCGAGCGGGCGAAACTGATAGCCGGCGGTCGCGGCGGTCGTGAGCTTGCCGAAGACGCGCGTGTCCGGCTCGAACGCGTCCGCGCCGGCGAGCGAGAGGAACAGCTTGTTGTCATGGCCGAGCGGCAACCCCGCCGCAGCCCGCGCCTTGGCTGGCAGCGCCGGCGCGAACAGCGCTTCGTTGGCGGCTATGATCGCACTCGGCAACGTGACGATCGCAGCGTCGGCCGCAATCGCGCCGCGCGTCGTCTCGACGTGGACGCGTTGCCCGCTGTGATCGATGCGCGTGACGACGCTGTCGAAGGCGACGTCGAGGCCCGCGCCGTGGGCGGCGATCGTCGCGCCATAACCCTCAACGACGCGCCAGTTGACGCCGTCCTCGGCGTAGCGACCGAGATCGCGCGCCGAAACGCGCTCAAGCGCCGCGCCGCTGTAGTAGCCGCTGATCGCGTCGAGCATCGCGTTCCACTTGCCGTCAGGCTCGAGCAGGTCGGCGAGCGGGCGATCCGGTTCGCTGTCCGCCAGCGCATCGGCGCGCTCGTGCAAGGCCCATAAGGCTGTGCGCATTTCGCCCGACTCGGCCGCCGTCAGTCCCGGCTGCGCATGGGCGCGCGCCCAGGGCGGCGGCGAGCGATCGACCGTTCGGCCCTGCGCCTCGGCGATCTTCGTCCACGGATTGCGCTCGGCCGAATGCAGCCAGCCACAACCAAGGTCGATCGGAAAACCGCCCGCTTGCACCGTGAGGGCGCGCCCGCCAAGCCGCGAACGCGCTTCGACGATCAGCGCCTTGACGCCCGCCTCTCGCAGTCGCCGCGCGGCGCTGACGCCCCCCGCCCCGCCGCCGATTACCACAACCTCGACGTCGTCGCTCGCCATAAACCTCTCCTTGCCGGCGGCGACCTTACGCCATGCGCCGACGCCGTGCCCCACCTCTGGAAGCTTGCGGCGCTGCTTTCCTCAAGGCGCGGCGGAAGCGCGCGCCAACGCTTTGTCGAGCGTCACCAGTGGGACGCCGAGGCGTCGGGCGAGCCAGAGATAGCTGGCGTCGTAGACGGTCAAGCCACTGGCCTCGGCCAGCGCGAGCGCCTCCGAATGGTCGACGGCAGCCTCTTCGAGTGCGAAGCGCGTGCGTAACGCAAAGGCCGACAACAAGGACTCGCGCCGATCGGGATGGCGGCGGCACTTCACCAGGCAGACGTTCGCCAGTTCAAAAGCCAGCAGCGTCGGTGCGACCAGGCGAGCTTCGCCGATCCGCGCCACAACCGCCTCGGCTTCGGGCTCGCCGAACAGGATTGCGGCGAGCGCCGACGTGTCGACGACCTTAACGTCCGTCACGGGCGAGCCGGACGATTTCCGCCGCCTCGTCAGGGGTCGTTAGGCCGAGACGGCGCACTTCGGTCAGGATCGCTATCGGCCTCGCCGCGACCTCGTCACGCACTGCCGCTTCGACAATGGCGAGGAGCTCGCCTTGCAGCGATCGGCGATTGCGCGCGGCGCGCTGACGCAAGCGTTCCGCGACTTGGTCGGGGGTGTTTTTGATCGAGAGGTTGACGGGCATGGCTCCAATATGGCTCCGTAATGGATCCTAGTCAAGCCCGGCCATGACGGCGAGAGGGCGGAGAGACGGCGCGAGGACCCCTCACGCCCGCGTTTGGCCGTCGCCGCGCACGCGATACTTAAACGTGCAGAGCTGCTCGACGCCGACCGGCCCGCGCGCGTGCATGCGGCCCGTTGCGATGCCGATCTCGGCGCCGAAGCCGAACTCGCCGCCGTCGGCGAACTGGGTCGAAGCGTTGTGCAGCACGATCGCTGAATCGACCTCGCGCAGGAACCGCTCCGCCGTTGCGGCGTCTTCGGTGATGATGCAGTCGGTGTGGTGCGAGCCGTAGGTCTCGATGTGTTCGATCGCGGCGTCGAGCCCGTCGACGACTTTCACCGCGATGATCGCGTCGAGATACTCGGCGCGCCAGTCGAACTCGCGCGCCGGCGTCACCGTGCCGTTGACCGCTTGCGTCGCCAGGTCGCCGCGCACCGCGCAGCCCGCGGCGATCAGCGCTTCGACTAGGGGTTTAAGCATCGTCGGCGCGCAGGCGCGATCGACCAGCAGCGTCTCGGCGGCGCCGCACACGCCGGTGCGCCGCATCTTGGAGTTGACGACGAGTTTCAGCGCCTTGTCGAGATCGGCGGCGTGGTCGACATAGATGTGCACGACGCCTTCGAGATGGGCGAACACCGGCACCCGCGCTTCGCGCTGCACCCGTTCGACGAGGCTCTTGCCGCCCCGCGGTACAATCACGTCAAGCGTCCCGCCCAGGCCCTCCAGCATCTCGCCGACCGCTTCGCGCGAGGCCGAGGGCGCGCGCGAGATCGCGGCCTCCGGCAGGCCGGCCTCTTTCAGGCCGGCGACGAGGCAAGCGTGGATCGCCGCCGACGACTGAAAACTATCGGAGCCGCCGCGCAACACCACCGCGTCGCCCGCCTTGAGGCACAGGGCGCCGGCGTCGGCGGTGACGTTGGGCCGGCTCTCGTAAATCACGCCGACAACGCCGAGCGGCGTCGCTACGCGCTCGATCGTCAGCCCGTTCGGCCGGTGGAAGATCGCCAGCACCCGGCCGATCGGATCGGGCAGGGCGGCGACAATCTCGACCCCCTCGGCCATCGCTTCGATGCGCTCGGGGTCGAGCGCCAGCCGGTCGAGGAAGGCGGGCGCGACGCCCTTGGCGCGCGCGGCCTTGAGATCGCGGGCGTTGGCGGCGAGGATTTCGCCTGAGCGCTCGCGCAAAATGCGCGCCGCAGCGTTGAGCGCGCGGGTCTTCGTCTCGGCCGGCGCGTTGGCGAGCGTGCGCGCCGCGCGCCGCGCTTCGGCGCCGATCGCGCGCATTTCTGCACGCGCCTCGGTCGCCCCGGAGACGGCCTTCGGGGAGCTGATCTTGGAGCCTAGGATCGCGGTCATTGGCGGCTTAAGCGGCTTGGTTTTGGGCGGCCCTTATAGCACGGACTACCCTTGCGCCGGCAAATGGTGCCGCGCGAGGGTCGCGTCAACCCCTAGGCGTCGAGCCCGTAGAGCGTGTGCAGCGTGCGCACCGCAAGTTCGGTGTAGGCCTCGTCGATCAGCATCGAGAATTTGATCTCCGAGGTGGTGATGGCGCGGATGTTGACGCCCTTGTCGGCCAGCGCCCTGAAGGCGCGTGCGGCGACGCCGGAATGGCTGCGCATACCGATGCCGATCGCCGAAATCTTCACGACGTCGGGCGCGCCCTGCAGCGCCGTGTAACCGATCGTCGCGCGCCGCGCTTCGAGCAGCGCCTTGGCGCGGTCGAACTCGGCGCCGGGCACGGTGAAGGTGATGTCGGTGGTCGCCGCGTCGTCGGAGACGACCTGGATGATCATGTCGACGTTGATATTGGCTTCGGCGAGAGGAACGAAAATCGCCGCTGCGACCCCCGGCTTGTCGGCGACCTTGCGCAAGGTGATCTGCGCCTCGTCACGCGAGAAGGCGATGCCGGTCACCACCTGCTTTTCCACGATGTCCTCCTCGTCGCAAATCAGCGTGCCGAGCTTTGGGTCGGCCGGATCGTCGAATGACGAGCGCACATAGGTGCGCACATTGTGCACCATGGCGACCTCGACCGAGCGCACCTGCAGCACCTTGGCCCCGAGCGAGGCCATCTCCAGCATTTCCTCGAACGACACGCGGTCGAGCCGGCGCGCCTTGGGCACCACGCGCGGGTCGGTGGTGTAGACGCCATCGACGTCGGTGTAGATGTCGCAGCGGTCGGCGTTGAGCGCCGCGGCGAGCGCCACCGCCGACGTGTCCGAGCCGCCGCGCCCGAGCGTCGTCACTTGGCCGCTCTCGGCGTCAACGCCCTGAAAGCCGGCGACGACCGCAATCTCGCCCTTGGCGAAGCCGGCGACGATCTTGGCCCCATCGACACTGACGATGCGCGCCGCGCCATGGGCGGAGTCGGTGACGAGCGGGATCTGCCAGCCCTGCCAGGAGCGCGCGTTCAGCCCCATCGCCTTGAGGACGATCGCCAGCAGGCCGGCGGTGACGAGTTCGCCCGAGGCGACGACCGCGTCGTATTCGGCGGGGTCATAGACCGGCGCGGCCTCGCGGCACCATGCGACCAATTCGTTGGTCTTGCCAGACATCGCCGAGACGACGACCGCGACCTCATTGCCCGCCTCGACCTCGCGCTTGACGTGCCGGGCGACGTTGCGAATGCGCTCGACATTGGCGACCGACGTGCCGCCAAACTTCATCACCAAACGCGCCATGACGGTTCCGGGAGCCCAGGCAGTCTCTTGGCGTCCGGCTCGCGCCGTCGCGCTGGCGCGCGTATAAAGGCGGTTCCTGGGGCGGTCAACGCCCGTAATTTGGGAATAACCGCATGGCCGCCGCCGGCGTCATCGACGAGGAAGTCCGCCGCTTCGGCGCGCTCGGCGAAGAATGGTGGAATCCGGCCGGCCCGATGGCGGCGCTGCATCGCATTAACCCGATCCGCATCGGATGGATGCGCGACACGATCCTCGCCCATTTCTCCCGCGCCGGCGTCGCCGGCGAGCCGCCGCTCGCGGGCTTAAGTTTGCTCGATGTCGGCTGCGGCGCGGGGCTGCTCGCCGAGCCGCTGTCGCGCCTGGGGGCCGAAGTCGTCGGCCTCGATCCGGCGGAAGAGTCGATCGCCGTGGCGCGCGCCCACGCCGAAGCGACCGGGGCGCGGCTCGTCTATCGGGCGGGCGTGGTCGAGGATCTCGTCGCTGAGGGCGTGCGCTTCGACGTGGTGACGGTGATGGAGGTTGTCGAACACGTCGCCGACATGCCCGCCTTTGTCGCCGCGGCGAGCGCATTGGTCGCGCCGGGCGGCCTGTTTCTCGCTTCGACCCTCAACCGCACGCTGCGCAGCTTCGCGCTGGCGATCCTTGGCGCCGAGTACGTGCTCGGCTGGGTGCCGAAGGGCACGCATCGCTGGGAGCAGTTCGTCACGCCGGCTGAATTTGCCGCCGCGCTCGCCGCCGCCGGCTTTCGCGCGACGGCGCGGCGCGGCATGGTCTGGGATCTCGCGCGTGGCGACTGGCGGCTGTCGCGCGAAGACAGTGTCAACTATTTCATCGCGGCGCGCAGGGCGTAGCGGCGGTAGCCCAGTGGGGCCCGCCTAGCTGCTCGGGCAGTCCTTCACGGCGCGCTCGATCGCCTGGGCAAAGCCTGAAAGCGAATAGGTGTCGGTCGTCAGGTTGCCCTTCTTCGAGGTCGCTTTGATGATCAGCTTGCCGCCCTTGCGCATCTGGCCGATCAGGTCGCTCTCCTGTGCGGCGTTCTTTACCCACAGGTTTGCGCCCTTGGGCAGGAGGTCGAACGTCGCATCGCCGATCTCGGCGGTCGGCGCGATCAGCTTCTTCTTTTTGTCCTTGGCGTCGTCGCTATCGGCGCTCGGCGCGCCGACGTCGAAGCCCATGATGAACGACACTTCGTTGCGTACCCCTTCGCTCGGCCGCTCTGAAATGAAGGCGTAACCCGGGTCGCGCTTGAGATCGTCGGGGTCGCGGCCCTTGGGCTGGGCGAGCGCGTAGCAGATGCGGGTCTTGCCCGACTGGCTGTGGAAGACGCTCCAGTCGCCAAAGGAGCCGACCAGCTCCGGCTTGGCGGCGGGCGCGTCTTTCGATTTGTCGTCGGTCTTGGTCTGGGCGGCGGCGCTCGCCGCGGCGAGGGCAAGCGCGGCGCCCAGCGCGAAGGCGGTCGCGCGGACGACCTTGGGAGCGGCAAACAGCATGGAAAAGGCTTCCTTCGTCAAAACGATTCGGCGGCTCCCGCGCCCGGCGACGCTGCTTGCGCTGCGATCCGGGCGAAATTCTGGTTTACCGACGCCCCCCAGGCCGCTTTTCTATCCTGGCTTATGGTTAATGAAAAATGAGTAAAGCCGCCGGAGGGGCGGCTCTTTAATTTCCATCGAAACTTCGTTTAAACGCCGGGCTCGCAGCAGCCGCTCGGGCGGTCTAGGTGCGCCGCTCGGCCATCATCGTCTTGATGTGGGCGATCGCCTTGGCCGGATTGAGGCCCTTGGGGCAGGTCTTGGCGCAATTCATGATCGTGTGGCAGCGGTAGAGGCGGAATGGGTCTTCGAGCTCGTCGAGGCGCTCGCCGGTCGCTTCGTCGCGCGAATCGATCAGCCAGCGATAGGCCTGCAGCAGAACAGCGGGCCCGAGGTAGCGGTCGCCGTTCCACCAGTAGCTCGGGCAGGAGGTCGAGCACGAGGCGCACAGGATGCACTCGTAAAGCCCGTCGAGCTTGGCGCGGTCCTCGGGCGACTGACGCCATTCCTTCTCCGGCGTCGGCGAACTCGTCTTCAGCCACGGCTCGATCAGCGCGTGCTGGGCGTAGAAGTGGGTCAGGTCCGGCACCAGGTCCTTGACCACCTCTTGATGGGGCAGAGGGAAGATTCCAACCGCGCCGTCGATGTCGTCCATGCCCTTGGTGCAGGCGAGTGTATTGAGGCCGTCGATGTTCATCGCGCAAGACCCACACACCCCTTCGCGACAAGAGCGGCGGAAGGTCAGGGTCGAATCGACCTTCGATTTGATCCAGATCAGCGCGTCGAGCACCATCGGCCCGCAATCGTCGCGATCGACCCAGTAGGTGTCGATGCGCGGATTGACGCCGTCGTCCGGGTTCCAGCGATAGACGCGAAATTCGGCCACGCGCTTGGCGCCGTCGGGCTTGGGCCAAGTCTTGCCCGGCGTCGGGCGGGAGTTCTTAGGAAGGTTGAACTGGGCCATGGTTCTAGTACACCCGCGCCTTCGGCTCGATATAAGCGATGTCGTTGCTCATCGTATAGGTGTGCACCGGGCGGTAATCGAGGCGCACTTCGTATTTGTCGGCGTCGATCCACGCGAGCGTGTGCTTCATCCAGTCGGCGTCGTCGCGCTTGGGGAAGTCCTCACGCGCATGGGCGCCGCGGCTTTCGGTGCGATTGAGCGCCCCTTCCATCGTCACCACGGCCTGGACGATCAGGTTGTCGTATTCGAGCGTCTCGATCAGATCGGAGTTCCAGATCAGCGAGCGGTCGGTGACATGCGCGTCGGCGCCGGCGCGCCAGGCCGCGTGGATCATGCTCTGCCCTTCCGTGAGCGTCTCGCCGGAGCGGAACACCGCGCAATGGCTTTGCATGATCCGTTGCATGTTGAGGCGCAGCGCGGCGGTCGGCGCGCCGCCGCTCGCGTGGCGGAAGCGATCGAGCCGCGACAGCGCGGTTTCGGCGCTGTTTTGCGGCAGGTCGGGCTGGCTTGCGCCCGGCGTCAGCATTTGGGCGGCGCGCTCGCCAGCGGCGCGCCCGAACACGACGAGGTCGATCAGCGAATTCGAGCCGAGGCGATTGGCGCCATGCACCGAAACGCAGGCCGCTTCGCCCAGCGCCATCAGGCCGGGCACGATCGCGTCGGGATCGCCATTGGCCTTGGTCAGCACTTCGCCGTGATAATTGGTCGGGATGCCGCCCATGTTGTAGTGGACGGTCGGCAGCACCGGGATCGGCTCCTTGGTCACGTCGACGCCGGCGAAAATGCGCGCGCTCTCCGAGATGCCCGGCAGGCGCTCGTGCAGCACCTTCGGGTCGAGATGGTCGAGGTGCAGGAAAAGGTGATCCTTGAGCTTGCCGACGCCGCGCCCCTCACGAATCTCCAGCGTCATCGCGCGGCTGACGACGTCGCGTGAGGCGAGGTCCTTGGCCGACGGGGCGTAGCGCTCCATGAAGCGTTCGCCCTCGGAATTGACGAGATAGCCGCCTTCGCCGCGCGAGCCCTCGGTGATCAGGCAGCCGGCGCCGTAGATGCCGGTCGGGTGGAACTGCACGAACTCCATGTCCTGCAACGCGACGCCAGCGCGCAGCGCCATGGCGTTGCCGTCGCCAGTGCAGGTGTGGGCGCTGGTCGCGGAGAAATAGGCGCGCCCGTAACCGCCCGTCGCCAGCACCGTCGTCTGGGCGCGAAAACGGTGGATCGTTCCGTCGTCCATCTTCAGGCAAACGACGCCGCGCACCCGGCCATCCGTGTCGCGGATCAAGTCGAGGGCGAAATACTCGATGAAGAACGCGCATTTGGCCTTGAGCGCCTGGCCGTAGAGCGTGTGCAGGATCGCGTGGCCGGTGCGGTCGGCGGCGGCGCAGGTGCGTTGCGCAATCCCCTTGCCGAAATCGGTGGTCATGCCGCCAAAAGGACGCTGGTAAATCTTGCCGTCCTCGGTGCGCGAGAACGGCACGCCCCAATGGTCGAGCTCATAGACGGCGGCGGAAGCGTTGCGGACGAGATATTCAATCGCGTCCTGGTCGCCGAGCCAGTCGGCGCCCTTGACGGTGTCGTACATGTGCCAGCGCCAGTCGTCCGGCCCCATGTTGCCGAGCGAAGCGGAAATGCCGCCCTGCGCGGCGACGGTGTGCGAACGCGTCGGGAAGACCTTGCTGATGCAGGCCGTCTTCAACCCCGCCTGGGCGCAGCCGACGCTGGCGCGCAGGCCCGCGCCCCCCGCCCCGACCACCACGACGTCGAAGGTGTGATCGATGATCGGATAGGCGTTGCCGCCGAGGGCTGGAGCACCGACGTCCGGAGAGCCGTTAGCCATTTGCAAGCATGCCCTTTGCCGACGGGGTTCGCACGAAGCCCAACTTTTACACGAAGCCGATGCGCAACACGGCGTAGACGCAGGCGAGCGCCACCGCGCCGGCGTAGCAGACGTTGGCGATCAGCGCCCATTCGCGCTGCCACCCATGCACATAGTCGAGGATGACCGAGCGCATCCCGAGTTGCATGTGAAAACAGGCGACCAGCGCGAACAGCGCCAGCAGGATCGCGGGCAGCGGATGGCTGAGTTCGGCCCTGACGCCGTTGTAGTCCTTGCTCAGCAGCGAGAGCGCCAGCCAGACAAAGCCGATCGTGAGCGGCGCCAGCGCCGCCGCGGTGACGCGAACCAGCCACGCCTCCTGCGTCCCGAGCCGCGCCGAGCCGAGATAGCGCGCGCGGCCAAGCGGCGTGCGCAGCGAGTCGCCGGGTTCCGTCATCCTTGCCGCTCCCTCAACGAACTGCGTAGCCGACGGCCCAGACGACGATCGTCAGGGCCAAGCCGCCGACCAGCGTCGCCTGCGCCAATTGCTCGCGCACGGGATCGTCCAAGCCGTGGCCGGCGTCCCAGATGAAATGCCGGAGGCCGCCCAGCAGATGGTGGAACAGCGACCAGGTGAAGCCAAACAGAATCAGCCGGCCAAAGAATGATTGGATGAAGCCGGAGAAGACGGCGAAGGCGGACGCGTCGAGCGAGGCGGCGAGCAGGAACCAGGCCAGCATCAAAGCGCCGAGATAGAGCCCGACGCCGGTAATGCGATGGGCGATCGACATCGCCATGGTCAGCGTGAAGCGATAGATGCCCAGATGGGGAGAGAGCGGGCGGGCGGGCGGCTTTGGCGCGGTGTCGGTCGAAGCCATGTCGGCGAGTCCTCGTCGGTTCGCGCCCCGTTCCTTAACTCCCCCTGCGCTGCGCCGCAACATCGAGGTCCGGCGGCGGGCGCAGGCGAATGGGGCGGCGCCCACCTGGGAGTGGTCTCCCGGCGGTCCTCGGCTTGCAAAGTTGGCGAAATTCCAGCTTCTTTTATGGTCTCGAACGTCCGTGCGCATCGGCGGGAGGCGGGTCGTGGAGGCTTTTGACGCGGCCATCATTGGCGCAGGTCCGGCGGGGCTCGCGGCGGCGCAGCGACTCAAGGCCAGCGGGCTCAACGCCGTCATCTTCGAAAAGGCCGAGACGGTGGGCTCGGTTTGGCGGCGCCACTATGACCGGCTGCATCTGCACACGGCGCGCGCGCATTCCGGGCTGCCGGGAATGGCGATCCCGCCAGCCTACGGGCGATACCCCTCGCGGGCGCAGTTCGTCGATTATCTCGAAAGCTATGCGGCGAAATTCGAACTTCGCCCGCGCTTCAACACGCCGGTGAGCGCGATCCGGCGCGAAGACCGGCTTTGGCGCGTCGAAGCGGGGGCGCAATCGGCGTCGGCGCCGATCGTTGTGGTCGCGACCGGCTGGGCCGACTTTCCCTACACGCCGAGCTGGCCGGGCATGTCGGCGTTTGCCGGCGAGATCGTTCATTCGAGCCGCTATCGCTCGGGCGCGCCCTACGCTGGCAAGCGTGTCCTGGTGGTCGGCTTCGGCAATTCCGGCGCCGAAATCGCGCTCGATCTGTGCGAGACCGGCGCCGATGTCACACTCGCCGTTCGCTCGCCGGTGCGCGTGGTGCCGCGCGATCTCTTGGGCGTGCCGATACAGAGCTTTTCGATCGCGCAGCGATTTCTGCCGACCCGCGTCGCCGATTTTCTCAACGCGCCGGTCATTCGCCTCGCCATCGGCTCGCTCGACAAGCTCGGCCTGAAACGCGCCGCCAAGGGGCCGCTGCAGATGATCGAGGAGGATGGCCGCGTGCCGGTGATCGACATCGGCGCAATCGCCAAGATCAGAAGCGGCGCGATCAAGGTTCGTGACGGGATCGAACGGTTTTCGCCCGACGGCGTGACATTCGTCGAGACCGGCGCGGAGCGTTTCGACGCCGTCATCCTCGCGACCGGATTCCGCCCCGATCTGCGCGCCCTGTTGCCTGACGCGCCGGGCGTTCTCGACCCGCAGGGCAAGCCGCTGATCAGCGACCGGGCCTCGGGAGCGCCAGGGCTGTTTTTCGTTGGCGCGACGCCCTCGCCAAGCGGGCAATTGCGGCAGATCGCCATCGGCGCGACGCAAGTCGCCGATCTCGCGCGCCGACTCGTGCGCCGCTAAGCCGATCAGCTCATCCCGCGCTCGGCCATTTCGCGGCGGGTCGGCGGGTCGGAGCCCTTGCGGGTGCAGGTCAGCGCCGAGGCGGCCGCCGCAAAGGCGAGCCAGGAGGTCAGGCGCTCGCGGGTCGGCGCGCGGGCGCCCGCGCCCAGCGCGCCGTCGCGGTCCATCGCCGCCAGCAGCGCCGACGTGAAGCTGTCGCCCGCTCCCACAGTGTCGACCACCACGACCTTGGGGGCGGTGACGCTCAGCCGCTCTTTGCCGAGATAGGCGATCGCGCCGCTTTCGCCGAGCGTCGCCACGCAGAAGCGCGGTCCGAGCTTCGCCCATAGCGCGAGCGTTTCCTCGATTGGCCGTCCGGGATAGAGCCAGGCGAGATCCTCTTCGCTCGCCTTGACGATGGTTGACTGCGCGACTTGACGCTCGACCAGCGCGACGACGCTGTCGCGATCGGGCGTCACCAGCGGCCGGACGTTGGGATCGAAGCTGGTGGTGGCGTTGGCCCGCCCCTTGGCGAGCGCCGCGACGACCTCTTCGCCGTGGCGCGGATCGAGGGCGGCGATCGAGCCGACATGCAGGTGACGCGCTTGCTCCGGCCAAACGGGGGGGAAAGGCCAGGGCCCGTCGAAGGCGGTGGCGTCGAGATAGAAGGCGTAGCGCGAGCCGGTTTTGGCCGTGCCGCGCATGATGAACGCCAGCATGCTCGGGCGCGGATCGCGCGCGATCAGGCTCAAGTCGACGCCGTCGGCGACCAGCGCGGCGGCGAGCGCCTCGCCGTTGGCGTCAGCCGACAGCCGGGAGATAAACGAGACCGGCGCGCCCAGACGCGCCAGACCGATCGCGACGTTATAGGGTGAGCCGCCGCGCGCCGCGTCATAGCGCGCCTCGACGGCGGGGTCGGGAATGAGGTCGATCAGCGCCTCGCCAGAAACAAGAATCATACCCCGCGCTTCCCCCCGCCTCGTTCTTTCACGCCCGGCCTTTTAGGCCATTGTATAGGCGGTCTTGACCGTTGTGTAGAACTCGACCGCGTAACGGCCTTGCTCGCGCGCGCCCAGGCTCGAGGCTTTGCGGCCGCCGAAGGGCGCGTGATAGTCGACCCCGGCGGTCGGCAGATTGACCATCGCCATCCCGACTTCCGCGTTGCGCTTGTAATGCGAAGCGTATTTGAGGCTGGTGGTGCAGATACCGCCGCACAGGCCGAATTCGGTGTCGTTGGCGAGCGCCAGTGCGTGATCGTAATCGCGCGCCGGGATGATCGCGGCGACCGGACCGAAGATTTCCTCGCGGGCGACGCGCATGGAGTTGTCGGCGTCGACGAACAGCGCCGGCGCCATGTAATAGCCGGGCGTCGAGCGATTGAGCCGCTGGCCGCCGAGCTTGAGCTTGGCGCCTTCGCTTTTGCCGATCTCGACATAGGCGAGATCCTGCTCGAGCTGACCGTCGTCGACCACCGGCCCGATGTGGACGCCGCTTTTGCGCGCGTCGTCGATCACCAGGGCGCCCATGCGCTCGGCGAGCGCGTCGGCGAAACGGCCGTAGATGCCCGGGGTGACGATCAGTCGCGAGGAGGCGGTGCAGCGTTGGCCGGTGGAGAAATAGGCTCCATTGACCGCGACTTCGACCGCGTTCTTGAGATCGGCGTCGTCGAGCACGATCAGCGGGTTCTTCCCGCCCATTTCGAGCTGGAACTTGCGCATGCGCGCCGTGCAGGCGGCCGCGACCTTGCGCCCGGTCGCCACCGAGCCGGTGAAGGTGAGCGCGTCGACGTAGGGATGATCGAGCATCGCCTGGCCGACCGTCGCGCCGCGCCCCATGACGAGATTGAACACGCCGGGGGGCACGCCGGCGCGGGCGATGATCTCGGCCAGCACATGCGCAGAGGCGGTCGCCAATTCCGCCGGCTTGAAGATGACGCAATTGCCGTAGCACAGCGCTGGTGCGATCTTCCATGAGGGGATGACGAGGGGGAAGTTCCACGGCGCGATGATGCCGACGACGCCGACGCCCTCGCGCGTCACCTCGATGTCGACGCCTGGCCGCAGACTGCCAAACTTCTCGCCGGGGATGCGCAGCGCCTCGCCGGCAAAGAAGTCGAAGGTGAGCGCCGCGCGCGACGCTTCGCCGATCGCCTCGGGCAGCGTCTTGCCTTCTTCGCGCGCCAGCAGATCGCCGAGCTCCTGGCGCCGCGCGGTCATCTCGGCGGCGACGCGAGCGAGGATGTCGTGGCGCTCCAGCGGCGTCGTGCGCGACCAGGCGGGAAATGCGGCTCTGGCGGCGGCGACGGCGGCGTCGAGGTCGGCCGTGCTCGCCTGGGCGTAGAGGCCGACGA
This sequence comes from uncultured Alphaproteobacteria bacterium, assembly GCA_963835215.1. Classification (GTDB taxonomy): domain Bacteria; phylum Pseudomonadota; class Alphaproteobacteria; order Rhizobiales; family Beijerinckiaceae; genus Roseiarcus. Next base: position 1,532,201 of record CAWIES010000002.1, read on the forward strand.
CGTCGTTGGTGTCGGAGGGATTGAGGTTGCGCGAGGCGCTGTCGGCGCCCGCCCACTCGCCGCCGATGTAGTTCTTGTGGGTCTCGGTCATCGCGCTCTCGTCCTCATCGGTTCAAATCAACCCTCTTCGCGCCAGGTTGCGCATCAATGCGCCGGCGCCGAAGTCCCAGGGCGGGCAGTTCTGGCTGTGACGCATGCGGTTGGTCAAGGCGCCGAGCTTTTCCGTGCTGACGGTGACGAGATCGCCCGGCTTGTGGGTGAAGCCCCGGCCGGGCGCGTCGCGGTCGGCGACGGGAGCGAACATGGTGCCAAGGAACAGCACGGCGCCGTCGGGATATTGATGGGAAGGCCCGATCAGTTGCGAGACCAGATCGGCGGGATCGCGGCTGATGCGCGCCATCGACGAGCCCCCTTGCAGGGTGAAGCCGTCCTCGCCCTCGATGGTGAGGCCGATCTCGGCCTTGCGCACGTCGTCGAGCGTGAAGGTCGCGTCAAACAGGCGCAGGAACGGGCCGATCGCGCAACTCGCGTTCTGGTCCTTGGCCTTCCCGAGCAGCAGCGCCGAGCGACCCTCGAAATCGCGCAGGTTCACGTCGTTGCCGAGCGCCGCGCCGACGATCGCGCCGCGTGAATTGACCGCCAGCACGACCTCCGGCTCGGGATTGTTCCAGATCGAAGCCGAGTGAAAGCCCGCGTCTTCCCCGGTTCCAATCGCCGACATCGGCTGGCTCTTGGTGAAAATCTCGGCGTCGGGACCAAGACCCACCTCAAGATATTGTGACCAAGCGCCCGCTTCGACCAGCGTTTGCTTCAGCCGCTCGGCGGCCGGCGAGCCGGGCTTCACGCTCGTCAGTTCGGCGCCGATGCGGCGGGCGAAATCCTCGCGAATCGCTTCGGCGGCGGCGCGTTCGCCGCGCGCGCGCTCTTCGATCACCCGCTCGATCATCGAGGAGGCGAAGGTGACGCCGGCCGCCTTGATTGCTTGCAGATCGATGGGCGCAAGCAGCCACGGCCGCTTGGCGTCGCGCCGGTCCGGGGGCGTGTTGGCGAGGATTGCGGCGAGGCTCCCGAGGCGCTCGCCAGGCGCGGCGCGCGCCGCAGCCGCCGGGTCAGGCGCCTCGCACAGGGCGCTGACCGTGGCGAAGGAGGCGGAGATGTCGAACAACGATCCCCCGCGCGCGAGCGCGACCGACGGTCCGTCGACGTCCGGTCGCCAGACCCGGCCAACCAGCGCGCCGGCGAAGCCATCGCGCGGCAGCGTCGTCGCTTCTTGCAATTGCACAGTCGACATGATCGTTTCCGTCACGCCACCCCCCTTGGTGCTCGCCCCTTGCACCCGTCCCCTGGCGCCCGCCCCTTGTATTTGACGGCGCGCCCCCGCATCTCTAGCCTCTGGCATGTCAGGCCCAAAGAGGCATGCGCGCCCTTCGAGGGGCCGGGAGTCGATAAGAGCCATGGGGGAGCGCGTCAACAGCAAGGCCGAGCAGGTCTACGGCGAGCTGAAGGAGGCGATTCTGGCGGGAGCGCTCGAACCGGGCGCGCCGATTGACAAGCTGGCTCTGTGCGAACGCCTCGGCGTGTCGCGCTTTCCGGTCTCGGCCGCGGTGAGTCGGCTCGCCTTCGAGAGCCTGGTGGTGATAGAGCCGCAGCACGGCTCGTTTGTCGCCCGAATCTCCGGCGCCGAGGTGCGCGAGCGGATGTTCATTCGCCGCGCGCTCGAATGCGAGATCGCCGCCGAGGCGGCGCGCCGCTTGCCGAAGGACGGGCTCGCCGCGCTGGCCGAGAATCTGGCGCGCGGGCGTGAGGCGGTGGATGCAGGCGACCGGCCAACTTTCTATGCGTTGGACGTCGGTTTTCACAATGTCTTGACGACACATCTCGGACTGCGCCGTTCCAGCGAGGTGCTCGATGGCCTACGCGCGCATCTGGAGCGGGTGCGGCGTATGTTGATGCTGCCGGCGGGACGCATCCGCGAGACGCTCGCCGAACATTTGGCGATCGTCGCCGCGATTGCAGCGGGCGATGTCGGCGGGGCGCGAGCGTCAATGGACCGGCACCTGGCGGTGATGGCCGAGAGTTTTGAGTCGTTCGCACGCGAGCGACCCGAGTTGATTTCGGCCTGAACGGCCGAAAAGAGAACGGGAAGTCGAGGACGTGAAGCCAATGGCTACGCCGCGCGCGCTGCGCCTGCATGCGCTGGACAATGTGATGGTCGCCGTCGACGAATTGCGCCCCGGCGCAGCGCCGGCCGGCGGGCCGGTCGCCGCCGAGCGCATTCCTCGCGGCCATAAGTTCGCCACCGCGCCGATTGCGGTCGGCGAACCGATCCGCAAGTTCGGCCAGATCATCGGCTTCGCCTCGCAGGCGATCACGCCCGGCCAATGGGTGCACGAGCACAATTGCATCGTCAGCCACATCGACCGCGACTACGGCTTCAGCGAGGACGCGCATCCCGAGGCGATCCTGCCGGTTGAGCGGCAAGCAACCTTCCAAGGCTTTCGTCGCGCCGACGGCAAGGCTGGCACGCGCAATTATCTTGGCATCCTGACTTCGGTGAACTGTTCGGCGACTGTGGCGCGCTACGTCGCGCGCGAGGTCGAGCGTTCGGGAATTCTCGCTGACTATCCCAATGTCGACGGCGTCATCTCGCTGGTTCATGGCGCGGGCTGTGGCATGGTCTCGAAGGGCGAGGGTTTCGACGTGCTGGCGCGCACGCAATGGGGCTACGCCGCCAATCCCAACATGGGCGGCGTGGTGATGATCGGGCTCGGCTGCGAGGTGTTCCAGATCGGCCGCATGAAGGAAGAGCGCCACCTCAACGAGAGCGATCTCTTCAACACCTTGACGATCCAGGCGACCGGGGGCACGCGCAAGGCGATCGAGGCGGGCGTCGAGCGCGTCAAGGCGATGCTGCCGATCCTCAACGCCGCCAAGCGCGAGACGTTGCCGGCGAGCGAGCTGATGCTGGCGCTGCAGTGCGGCGGCTCGGACGGCTATTCCGGCATCACCGCCAACCCGGCGCTCGGCGCCGCGGTCGACATTCTGGTGCGCAACGGCGGCACCGCCATTCTCTCCGAGACTTCGGAGATCTACGGCGCCGAGCATCTGCTGACCCGCCGCGCGGCGACCCCGGAAGTCGGCCAGAAGCTGGTCGATCTGATCCATTGGTGGGAAGCCTATGCCGCGCGCAACGGCGCCGAGCTCAACAACAATCCCTCGCCCGGCAACAAGGCGGGCGGGCTGACGACCATCCTCGAAAAGTCGCTCGGCGCCGCGGCCAAGGGCGGCACGACCATTCTCAATGGCGTGTTCCGCTACGCCGAGCCGGTGACCACGAAGGGCTTCGTCTTCATGGACACGCCTGGCTTCGATCCGGTGTCGGCGACCGGTCAGGTCGCGGGCGGCGCCAATGTACTCGCCTTCACCACCGGTCGCGGCTCCGCCTATGGCTGCAAGCCGACGCCCTCGATCAAGCTCGCGACCAATTCCGACATGTACGCGCGCATGGTCGAAGACATGGACATCAACTGCGGCGACGTGATCGACGGCGTGTCGATCGAGGACAAGGGCCGCGAGATCTTCGACAAGGTCCTCGCCGTCGCGTCGGGCGAGCAGTCCAAGTCGGAGGCGCTCGGTTACGGCGACGCGGAATTCGTGCCCTGGCAAATCGGCGCGGTGCTGTGATCGCTCAGTCGTGACCGCGGCGCTGCTTTTTGATCTCGACGGCACGCTGATCGACAGCGATCCCGTCCATTTGCGCGCGTTCCAGCGCGTCTTCGCCGCCCATGGCGTCGCCGTCGATCAGGCGATCTTCACCGCTCGCATCCAGGGCTTCGGCAATGCGGCGATCGGCGATTATTTTCTGTCGCATCTGAGCGAGGCCGAGCGGGCGGCGACGCTGGAGGCCAAGGAGGCGCACTTCCGCGAAGGCATCGCGGCGGCCGAACCGATCGCCGGCATCGGCGCGCTACTCGACTTCGCTGCGGCGCGAGAGCTTGCCTCGGCGCTCGTCACCAACGCGCCGCGCGCCAATGTTGAAGCCTCGCTCGCCGCGCTTGGGCTAGCGGACCGCCTGCCGACGTGGGTGCTTGGCGGCGAACTGGCGCGGGCGAAGCCCGATCCCTTGCCCTATCAGACCGCGCTCGAACAGCTTGGCGCTGCGGCTGGCCGTTCGCTCGCTTTCGAGGATTCGCTCTCCGGCCTCGCTTCTGCGAAGGGCGCCGGGCTCGCCGTGGTCGGGCTGACGACGACGCTGCCGGCAGATAGACTTCTCGCCGCCGGCGCCGTCATGGCGGTCGCCGATTTCACCGACCCGCGCCTCTTGCCGTTGATCGAGAGCCGCATCGCTTCACCAAGGTAGGATGCATGAGACTGTCGCAGATCGTCGATGACAACGACAAACGTGCGGTGGTGGTCACCGCGCGCGGCGAGAGCCGGCTGGTCAAGGGCGTGCGCACCACGCTTGATCTCGCGCTGGAGGCGATCGCCGAAGGCGCGCCGCTGCGCAAGATCATTTCAGATCGCGGCGTCGGCAAGCCGATCAATCTCGCCGCGGCGCTGAAGGAGAAGCGGGTGCTCCTGCCGCTCGACCACGAGGACACAGCGCGTGTTTTCGTCACCGGCACCGGGCTCACCCATCTTGGCTCCGCCGAGGGGCGCGACAAGATGCACCGAACCCTCGCTCAGGCCGAGACTACGGCGCTGACCGACTCGATGAAAATGTTCAAGCTTGGCATTGAAGGGGGCAAACCCGCGCCCGGCGTGAGTGGCGTGCAGCCAGAATGGTTCTATAAGGGCGACGGCTCGACGCTCGTCGCCCCCGGCGGCGATCTTGTCAGTCCGAGTTTCGCCCTCGACGGCGGCGAGGAGCCGGAGATCGTCGGCCTTTATATTATCGACGACAACGGGCAGCCGGTACGCGTCGGTTTCGCGCTCGGCAACGAATTCTCCGATCACGTCACCGAGCGGCAGAACTATCTCTATCTCGCCCATTCCAAGCTGCGCCCCTCGAGCGTCGGCCCCGAGCTTTTGGTCGGCGACGCGCCGACCGACGTGCGCGGCGCTTCGCGCATCCGCCGCGGCAAGGAGATCGTCTGGGAAAAGCCGTTCGTTTCGGGCGAGCAGAATATGTCGCACAGCCTCGCCAACCTCGAGGCGCACCACTTCAAATACGCGCTGTTTCGCCAGCCCGGCGACGTCCATGTCCATTTTTTCGGCACCGCGACGCTGTCGTTCGCCGACGGCTTTCGCGCCGAAAAGGGCGACGTGTTCGAGATCGAGTCCGAACCTTTCGGCCTGCCGCTGCGCAATCGTCTGATGATCGCCAAGCCCGACAAGGTGAAGTTGCGGGTGCTTTAGGCTCGGCAACATCGTTCCGTTCAACAAAGATTGAACGCCGTTTACGCCACGCTCCGCCGCGCTATAGGAGACGCGCAAACGGAGCGCGCGATGCGCGTCCTATCGCCGGAGACCTCGAAACTGCCACCCAAAGCGATCATTCATCCCGACGGCCTGCCGGTCCCGCAGCGCTATTGGTCGATGCTCGCGATCGGGCTCGGCATCGCGATGTCGGTGCTCGACGCGGCGGTCGCCAACATCGCGCTGCCGGTGATCGCCGCCGACTTCCACGTCGCCCCGGCCGAAACGGTCTGGGTGGTAAACGCCTACCAGCTTGCGGTGGTGGTGACGCTGCTGCCTTTCGCTTCGCTCGGCGAGCGCATCGGCTATCGCCGCGTCTACCTCGCCGGCCTCACGGTCTTTACGGTTGGATCGCTCGCCTGCGCGCTGTCGGTGAGCCTGCCGATGCTGATCGCCGCCAGAGTCGCGCAAGGCTTGGGCGCGGGCGGCGTGTTCGCGGTCAACGGCGCGTTGGTGCGCTTCACCTATCCGCAGGCCTTACTGGGGCGCGGCATCGGCCTCAATGCGTTTGTCGTTTCGGTCTCTTCCGCGATCGGGCCGTCGGTCGCCTCGGCGATCCTCGCGGTCGGACCGTGGCAATGGCTGTTCGCCATCAACGCGCCGATCGGCGTCCTCAATCTCTTCCTCGCGGCGCGCGTGTTGCCACACTCCGATCTCTCTCGCCGTCCGTTCGATGTCGTCAGCGCCTCGCTCAATGCGCTTGCCTTCGGCCTGTTCTTCATCGGCGTCGACACGCTGACCCATGGCGAAGGGCAGGGAGCGATTGCGGCGTGCGAACTCGCTGGCGCTGTGGCGGCGGCCTGGACGCTGATCCGCCGCGAAGCGGGGTCGGCCGCGCCGCTGATCCCGATCGACCTCATGCGCATCCGCATTTTTGCGCTGTCGGTCGCGACCTCGATCTGCTCGTTCACCGCCCAGTCGCTCGCCTTCGTCGCGCTGCCGTTTTATTTCGAGCTTGGGCTCGGGCGCAGCCAGGTCGAAACCGGATTGCTGATGACGCCGTGGCCGGCGGCGGTCGCCATCTCCGCGCCGCTCGCGGGACGGCTCTCCGACCGGTTTCCGGCGGCGATCCTCGGCGCGATCGGGCTCGCGGCGATGTCGGCGGGGCTGGTGCTGCTAGCGCACCTGCCGCCGCAGGCGAGCGTCCTCGATATCGCCTGGCCGATGGCCCTTTGCGGCGCGGGCTTTGGCTTCTTCCAGGCGCCCAACAACCGCATCCTGCTGTCGTCGGCGCCGCGCCCGCGCGCTGGCGCGGCGGGCGGCATGCTCGCCACCGCGCGGCTGACCGGGCTCTCGGCTGGCGCGACGCTGGCGGCGCTGTTCTTCCGCGTCGCGCCGCACCACGCCGAGCCGATCGCGCTGATGGTGGGGGCGGCCTTTTCCGCGCTCGCCGTGCTGATCAGCCTGACGCGACTGGCGAAGCGGTAAGGTGCGGGAAACCCCGCCCTCGTCCTTCGAGACGCGCCGCTTCGCGGCGCTCCTCAGGATGAGGGAAGGGGTTGGTTTGCGACAAACGGCCGTCATGGCCGGGCTTGACCCGGCCATCCAGGCTGAGGCGTCGGAGAGTCGGCGGTTTCTTTAAGAAGCGTCGCTGCTTGGATGGCCGGGTCAAGCCCGGCCATGACGCCAAGAGAGAGCGGGCCGTGACGGGGCTCAGAGGACGGCGCGCCGACTTACCTCACATCCGGCAGCGCGTCTTGGCGCGCGAGATTGCCGAAACGCGTCAGCTCGGCCTCGAACTGCAGCTCGATCGTCCCCGTCGGGCCGTGCCGCTGCTTGCCGATGATCACTTCGGCGCGCCCGTGGGCGCGCTCCATCTCGTTCATCCAGGCGATGTGCTCCTCGGTGCCGATCCGAGGCTCTTTGTTCTTGAGGTAATATTCCTCGCGAAAGACGAACAGCACGACGTCGGCGTCCTGCTCGATCGAGCCCGATTCGCGCAAGTCCGAGAGCTGCGGGCGCTTGTCGTCGCGCTGCTCGACTTGGCGCGAGAGCTGGGAGAGCGCCAGGATCGGCACGTTGAGCTCTTTTGCCAAAGCTTTCAGGCCGGTGGTGATTTCGGTCACCTCCTGCACGCGGTTGTCGGAGCGCGTCTTCGAGCCCGACAGCAACTGGATGTAGTCGACGACCAGCAGGTCGAGGCCGCGCTGGCGCTTAAGTCGGCGGGCGCGGGCGGTGAGCTGGGCGATCGAAATGCCGCCGGTCTGGTCGATATAGAACGGGATCGACTGCATCTCGCGCATCGCTACCGAAACCTGCTGGAATTCGTGCTCGCTGATGTCGCCGCGGCGGATCTTGTTGGAGGGCACGCCCGACTGCTCGGCGATGATACGGGTGGCCAATTGTTCGGCGGACATTTCGAGCGAGAAGAAGCCGACGATGCCCCCATCGACCGTCTCCAGCGTTCCGTCTGGCCGCGTGTTGGCGCGATAGGCCTTGGCGATGTTGAAGGCGATGTTGGTGGCGAGCGCCGTCTTGCCCATGCCGGGGCGGCCGGCGACGATGACAAGGTCGGAAGCCTGCAAGCCGCCCATCTTGTGATCGAGGTCGAGCAGGCCGGTGGCGACGCCGCTGAGGTGTCCGTCCCGCTCATAGGCCTTGGCCGCCATGTCGACGGCGATCTTGAGCGCGTCGGAAAAGCGCAGGAAGCCGCCGTCGTAGCGCCCGCCCTCGGCGACCGCATAGAGGCGCCGCTCGGCCTCCTCGATCTGTTCGCGCGGGCTCGAATCGACCGGCGCGTCATAGGCGACGTTGACGACGTCCTCGCCGATCTGGATCAGCTCGCGCCGCACGGCGAGGTCGTGGATCGAGCGGCCGTAGTCGAGCGCGTTGATGATTGTCGTCGCCTCGGCGGCGAGCCGAGCGAGATATTGCGGTACGGTCGCGCCGGCGATGTCATGCTCGCCCGAGGAAGGTTTTCAGGGTGATCGGCGAAGCGAGCTTGCCGGCGCGGATCAGCGAGCCGGCGATCTCGAAGATGCGGCGATGGATTTCCTCAACGAAATGCTCGGGTTTTAGGAAATCCGAAATCCGGTCATAGGCGTCGTTGTTGACCAGAATCGCGCCGAGCAGCGCCTGCTCGGCCTCGACATTGAGCGGGGGCGCGCGATAGGCGCGCTCGCTGCTATTGGCGGCCGGGAGCCGGCCGGGAAATTGTTCGACAGTCGCCATGGCGCGTTGCGATGCAAATTTCGGTTGGATTGCGAAGCGGACGCAATACGCGACAACAACGGAGGGAGTTTACCGCGCCTGCAGGGGCGGGCGAAAGGGTTCTGTCATGTCTGGCGTTGCGATACGAGGGCGCCGGGGCGTGGGACGCAATTTTCCCCGCTATCCCGCGTCGAACAAATTTTTTGCGCCGCGCGCGGCGCCAAGCGCTTGACTCATTGCCGGCTTGGGCGGCGCTCGCGGTCGAGACGCGCTCACATCACCCGCAAGGCGAGATGCGCGGCCATCGTGTCGAAGTCGCGATCGTCGTGCAACAGGATATGGCTACGCGCAGAGGCTCGCCTTCGCCGCCACATACTCGCGCGTCAGCCGCTCGACGAACTCGCGACCGCGCTCGTCACCGCCTTGACTGCGCCGATGCCCTGGCCCGAGCCCCAGATGTCGCGCCAGACTTTCACCCCCGACCCGCCGAGCGAGTCGAGGTCGAGCGCCTTCGCTTCGCCCGAGGGCAGTTGGTCGGGATCGAGCCCGGCCCTGACGATCGAGGGGCGCAGGTAATTGCCGAAAATGCCGGTGAACAGGCTCGAGCCGACGATGTCGACGGCGCGGCCGGCGACGATCGCCTGCTTGTACTCCTCGATCGCCCGCGCCTCGGTGGTGGCGATGAAGGCCGAGCCGATGTAAGCGAGATCCGCGCCCATCGCCTGCGCGGCGAGGATCGCGCGGCCGGTCGCAATGGCGCCCGACAGCGCGAGCGGCCCGTCGAACCATTCGCGGATATCCTGCACCAGTGCGAAGGGTGAATAGGCGCCCGCATGACCGCCGGCCCCGGCGGCGACCGCGATCAGTCCGTCTGCGCCTTTCTCGACCGCCTTGTGGGCGAAGCGGTCGTTGATGATGTCGTGCAGCGTCAGGCCGCCATAGGCATGGACGGCGGCGTTGACGTCTTCGCGCGCGCCAAGCGAAGTGATGACGATCGGGGCCTTCCACTTCACCGCCGCCATCATGTCGTGCTCGATGCGAGCGTTCGAGCGATGGACGATCTGGTTGACCGCGAAAGGCGCGGCGGGCGCTTCGGGATGGGCGCGATCATGCGCGGCCAACGCTTCCGTGATTTCGTGCAGCCATTCGTCGAGCTGGCTGATTGGGCGCGCATTGAGTGCGGGAAACGAGCCGACGATCCCCGCCTTGCATTGGGCGATCACCAAAGCTGGATTTGAAATGATGAATAGCGGCGCGCCGATCGCCGGCAAACGCAATTTGCCCTGCAAGGCTTTCGGCAACGACATGGCTGGGCTCCCTATCTTGTTCATATATAAACCATTTTGGCGCACAGACCAATCAAAATCCTTACCCAGCGGGTTCCCGGTCACGGCGACGCTCACGGAAGTCTGATCACGCTGGGGGAACTGCCAGCGCACCCTTGCGTTGATTTGGCAACTGTCGCGCGAGCATTGAACTCGAGGTGCTCCACACAGCGTGAAGGCGCGCCGTATCGGCTCGCCAATCGAACAATGGAGCGTGTCATGCGTGCATTTCTCAAATCGCCCGGCCGCGTCGCGACGATCGTACTGGCCCTCGGCATCGGCGCCGCAGGGTTGGCGTCACCCGCTCTCGCCATGGGTCGCGCCGGATCCATGTGGCATGGCGGCGGCGGCGGGGCGTTCCATGGTGGCGGAAACTATCACGGGCGCGGGGGTTGGGGCCCGGGCATCGGAGCGGCCGTGGTCGGCGGCCTTGTCGGCGGCGCGATCATCGGCTCCGCCTACCCCTACTACGACAACGGCTACGGGTCGAACCCGTGCTGGCAGTACCAGGACGTCTACAGCAGCGCCGGCGGGTATCTCGGCCGCCAACTGGTCAACACTTGTCAGTAAGCGTAGCGCGTTTGCGTGATTGCTTACTCGGAGCCCCGCCTCACGCGGGGCTCCGTTCTTTTTGCGTCAGACCGCAGGCGCTAGACCGGCGGCGTCAGCCAATCCACGACATGCGCGCCCTTGCCGGCACGGGTGAGCAGCTTCGCCAGCCAGGGCATCAGCGTGCGCGCCTCCTCGATCAGGCTGAAGGGGGGGTTAACGACGATCAGCCCGGCGCGGTGCAGAGGCGCTGGCGAATGCAGGCTCGGCGCGATGACGCCGACGTCGATTTCTAGCCGCAGCATGTTGGGCGCGCCGATCGCGGCAATCGCGTTGCGGACATGCGCGTCGTCGCGCTCATCCTTGATCGGCCGCCACAGCAGATAAGTTCCGCGCGGCCATTTGGCGAGCGCGCGCGCCAGCGCCGCCTCGACCTGCTTGGCTTCGCCCGGCGCCTCGTAGGGCGGATCGATCAGCACGAGCCCGCGTCGCTCGATCGGCGGCGCATAGGCGTTGAGCGCGGCGTAGCCGTCGGTCTCCGCGATCTTCACCCTCGCGTCGCGCCCTATCGCCGCGACGAGGGCGGCGCGCTCCTGCGGATGTGCTTCGCACAGCGCGAGACGGTCCTGCGCTCGCAGCAGCGTTTGCGCCAGCGCGGGCGAGCCCGGGTAGGAGACCGGGCGGCCCTCGGTCTCGTCGAACGGCCCGACCGCCCTGAGATAGGGCTCGAGCAGGCTGGCGATCTCGCCTTGCGGGCGCGCCTTCAACAGGCGCGCGACGCCATCGCGCCATTCGGGCGAGCGTCGCGCCGCCTCGCTATCGAGATCGTAGCGGCCGGCGCCAGCGTGGGTGTCGATGTACCGGAGCGGCGTATCCTTCAGCGTCAGATAGACGAGGATGCGGGCGAGGATCGCGTGCTTGAAGACGTCCGCGAAATTGCCGGCGTGAAAGCCGTGGCGATAGTTCATCGCGCGGCCCGCTCAGCGCAGCGGCGCAACGGAGATCGACTTGGCGTGGCAGGTGTGGCCCGACACCTTCGGGCATTGTGCGTAGCCGCCGAGGTCCTTGGCGACGCAGATGCGCACGTCGATCAACTCGCCGTCGTGGCAGGTGATCGCCATGTTCTCGGGCTGAAGGCTGGCGTTGGCGGCGACGAAGGCGCGAGTCGAACTCGGCGGGATCGAGATGCAACGTCTCGTGCGGCGCCTTCAGCGCATCGGGAACGACGATCACGGCGCGCAACGTTTTCACGGCGGTGAAATAGGCGACGGGATCGAGGCCGGAGCAGACGCCGTGCTTGCGATATTCGTAACGCGCCAGACCCTCGTCGGGATAGACGCCGTCGGTGAGCCGCAGCGCGTCGCTCGGCACCGAAGCGCCCGCGCCGCAATCTTCCGGGTTCGGTCCGTAGGCGCTGTCGGGCCACAGGCCGTGGACGACGAAGCCGGTTCCCGAGCCGTTGGCGCATTGCCCCGGCTGCTTCTGGGCGCCGCCGGTGTCGCAAAAGCCCGGCGACCACGAAAGTGTGAAGACGTAATAGTCGAAATCACCCGCAGTCTGCGCTGACGTTGGTCCGCCAACACAGGCGCAAAAAAGCGCGGCCAAAGCGGTCAGGCGACGCATGCTAAGCGCTCCGCGCCCTGGGGAAGCTTCTCAATAGCGCTCGCGGATCGCCGCCTCGCCGAGGAAGCGCGCGGCGAAGGGCCGCAGCGCGCCGCAGGACGGCTCGTAGGCGTGGTTGCGGTCGAGGCCGACGACGCACCACTCAACGCCCCAGCCGTAGCCGAGGACCCCGAGACCTTCGCCGATGTCGTAGATGACTGGGCGCGTCTTGCCCTCGCCGTCGAAAGTGCGGGCGACGCAATAGCGGCGCGGAATGTAGCTGAGGCCGTTGGAGCGGAAGCCGATCTCGCGGACCCGGTCGTAGCTGGCGATCTGCAGCGACGAATTCCAGAATTCGCTCTCCTTTTGCGCGAAGCGGCTGCTGATGTCGGAGAGCACGCCCGGATCGTCGCAGGCTGGCACAATGCCGCTGTAGGGGAGGTAGCGCTGTTCCGCCGGGACGATGATTCCCGCCGCCTGGGCGGCGACGGTGAGGGCGAACAGCGCCGCCAGACAGACGAGGACTCGCTTCATGGCCGACTCGCTTGGATGGCGAAAAGATGCGCCACCATGAGGCGCGCGCCGCCGAGGGTCAAGGGTCGGGCGCGCGCCTTGGGCGCGTCAGTTCAGCCGGTCTTTGAGCGCGGCGATTTCGCGCGCCGCGAGCTCGGCGCCGGCCGCGCCCTGGGTCTCCTGGCGCAGCACGATCTCGGCCGCTTTGACGGCGAAATCGGCGGCGGCGGCGCGCACTTCGGCGGCCGCCTGCGATTCGGCGAGCGCGATCTTGGCTTCCGCCTGCTGGCCGCGACGGGTGATGAATTCGCTCATCCGCTCGGCCGCTTCTTTGGCCATCGTCTCGGCCTGGGCGCGCGCCTCGGCGATGATCGCCGCGGCGCTGGCTTCGGCCTCGTTCTTCTTCTGCTCGAAGCTCTCGAGCAGCGCGGTCGCCTCGGCGCGCAGTTTGGCGGCCTGGGCGAGTTCGTCAGCGATCGCCTGGCCGCGTTTGTCGAGGCCGGCGAGCACGGTGCGGAGCGCGCCGAAATAGCCGAGCACGCACAGGAAAACGACGAAGCCGATGAGGACGAAGAATTCGGCGCCGAATTCCATCACGCGTCTCCGCTCGAACTGGTCTTTTGCGCGGCGATCGCGGCGTTGAGCGCGTCGGGCTTGGCCGAGCGGCCGATCAGCCGTTCGACGATCGCGCCGGCCGCGTCGTGGGCGATCGCGCTGACGCTCGACATCGCCTGCGCGCGGGTCGCGGCGATCTGCCGCTCCGCTTCGGCGAATTTGGCGGCAAGATCCGCCTCCACCCCTTGGCGCCGAGCCTCGGCTTCCGCCGCGAGCTGGTCGCGTGCGGCCTGGGCGAGGCTCTGAGCCTTGGCGCGCGCGTCGGCCAGCGACTTCTGATGGGCGGCGGCGGCGGCGTCCGCCTTCTGTTGCATCGCGGTCGCGTCGTCGATGTCCTTGGCGATGCGGGTTTTGCGCGCCTGGATGGTCGCCCCGATCGCCGGCAACGCCTTCTTGGCCATGACGTAGTAGAGCACGCCAAAGCTGATCGCGAGCCACAGGAGCTGCGAGGGGAAGGTCGAGCTGTCGAAGGGCGGGAAGGCGGCGTGGCCGCCGTCCTGGCCGACTTCGCTATGCGTCGCAGGGGTCTGCTCGGGTTGAGCCATCGCGGATCAGATGTCCTGTGGCGGAAGCGGCGCCGACGCCGGCGCGCTTCCGCGAGGGTTTCGCTTTCGCGCCTTAGACGGCGAACAGCAGCAGGAAGGAGATCAGCAGCGCGAAGATGCCGAGTGCCTCGGTCACCGCGAAGCCGAAGATCAGGCGGCCGAACTGGCCGTCGACCGCGCTGGGGTTGCGCAGTGCGCCGTTGAGGAACTGACCGAACAGCGTGCCGACGCCGATGCCGGCGGCGCCCGTTCCGATCGCGGCGAGGCCCGCGCCGATGTACTTGGCGGCGTTGGCGAGTTCGTGCGGTTCCATGTGTCTAAACTCCTGCTTGATGGCCGTGTTGGCGTGACGATGAAGGGCGGTCAGTGACCGCCCGGATGAATGGCGTCGTTGAGATACATGCATGTCAGCATGGCGAAGACATAGGCCTGCAGGAACGCGACCAGCAGTTCGAGAGCCTCAAGGCCGATGATCATCGCGAACGGCAAGACGGCGGCCGCTTTCAACACGAGGCCGGCGCTGAGCAGCATCACCACGAACGAGCCGAAAACGTAAAGGGTGATGTGGCCGGCCAGCATGTTGGCGAACAGACGCACCGAGTGGCTGATCGGGCGGACAAAGAACGAGAAGATCTCGATCGCCACCACCAAAGGCAGGATGTAGATCGGCACGTCCGAGGGCACGAACAGTTTGAAGAAGTGCAGGCCGTGCTCTTTGATCCCGACCACCACCACCGTGAAGAACACCAACAGCGCCAGCGCGGCGGTGACAATGATGTGGCTGGTGACGGTGAACGAATAGGGAAAGAGGCCGATCAGGTTGGCGAGCAGCACGAAGATGAAGATGCTGAACACCATCGGGAAGAAGCGCATGCCCGCTTCCCCCGCCGCCGAGCGCAACATGCCGGCGATGAATTCGTAGGCCATTTCGGCCAGCGACTGCAGGCGGCCCGGTATGCCCGGCCCGCCGCGCGCGCCGAGCAGCATCAGCGCGCAGGCGACGCCGACCACGACCAGCATCAGCAGCGCGGAATTGGTCAGCGAGAAATCATGGCCAGCGATCTTGATCGACACGATCGGCGACAGAGAGAATTGCTCGATCGGGTTGATCGCCGGTCCGGCTTCGCCTGCCACGTCTAGTCCTCGTCGTCGTCCGCCCCCACAGGGGCCCCCAGCGCGGCCGCGGAGGCTGAGCGCCGCCCGTCTTTATCCGGCGCTTGCGCGCCAGACAAGCGCGAATTGCGCTCCCGCGCCGGGCTTTTGGGTCCCGCGACGCGGATAACGTTGGCGATGCCGCCGACCATCCCGAGCAGGAAGAAGAGAATGAGAAACCAGGGCTTCTTGCCTGTGAGCCAATCGACGCCCCAGCCGATCAGCGCGCCAGCGACGATCGCGCCGACGAATTCGCCCGCTGCCGACATGCCGACCAGGAAGCCGGAGGGATCGCCCGGCGAGCCCGGCCCACCGGGCGCCGGCGACTCCTTGGCCCGCGCCTCCGCCTGGCGGCGGTCGAGCGCCCCCTTGAGCGCGTCCAGCCGGGCGCGCATGGCGTGTTCGTCGTCCGGAGCTTTGGCGATCGGCGCGCCTCCTTTGCAGGGCCCAGCCATGGCGAGAAACGGTGGCGGGTGTCAATTGCTCCCCTTCTCCAGCGAAGCTGGGGAAGGTGGCGGGCGGAGCCCGACGGATGGGGTGTAGGCCGACGCAGGACTGGTGGAGAATTTGCGCGAAGGCCGCAGCCCAGATGGCCAAAATGTCTTGCTGCTTTCCACACCCCATCCGGCCGACTTCGTCGGCCACCTTCCCCCTTGCGGGAGACGGGGCGCTCGCTGGCGTCCGCCTCTTGACCCTTCGCGGCGCCTCGGGCAAGCCAGAGACAGGTTGGCTATGGCCGGAGGCCGCATGTCGATGAGCGACAAGCCGGCGCGCAAATCGCGCCGCGGCGTGTTCGCCCGGCTCCGCCGCCGGACGCGACTGATGGTGGGCGTGGCGGCGATGGTCATCGCCTTCCTCGTTGTCCCAAACGATGTTCACATGGCGACGCGGGCGCTGATCGCCTGGAACGTTGGCGCCTGGCTGTTCCTTGCCCTGATCGCCGCGATGATGACCGCCAAGGGTCCGACCGGCGCGGTGCGCGCCCATGCCGCCGAGGAAGACGAAAACCAGACCTGGCTGCTGATCCTCACGCTCGTCGCCGGGTTCACGGCGATGGCGGCGATCGTCTGGGAGCTCGGGCCGGTCAAGGACATGACCGGTCTGCGCAAGGCGGAGCACATCAGCCTTGTCGCCGCGACGATCCTCAGCGTCTGGACCTTCATTCACGTGATGTTCGCGCTGCATTACGTCGCCGAATATTACGCGCCCGGCGAGGGAGGCGTGCGCGGGGGCCTAAGGTTTCCGCATGAAGAATCGCCCGACTGGGGCGAATTCCTTTATCAGGCTTTCGTCATCGGTTGCGCCACCGCCACCGCCGACGTAAACGCCACCTCGAAAGCGATGCGCCGCGCCTGTCTCGTGCATGGCGTCGTCGCCTTTTTATTCAACACGATCATTCTGGCGCTGACGATCAACATCGGCGCGGGATTGATCTGAAGCGCGCCGCGCCGCTAGGACCGAGCATGACCGACGACGCCGCCGCCAAAGTTCGCGCCGCCTTGCCGCGCGGCCTCGTTGATCGCTCCGCCGCCGACCTTGCCGGCGCCGAAGCGATGATGGCGAAGATCCGCGCCGTCTACGAACTCTATGGCTTTGAGGCGGTCGAGACGCCGTTCATCGAATACACCGACGCGCTGGGCAAGTTCCTGCCCGACCTCGACCGGCCCAACGAAGGCGTGTTCTCGTTCAAGGACGACGACGAGCAGTGGCTCTCGCTGCGCTACGACTTGACCGCGCCGCTCGCCCGCTACGTCGCCGAGAATTACGAGCGCCTCGCCAAGCCCTATCGCAGCTATCGCGCCGGCTGGGTGTTTCGCAACGAGAAGCCCGGGCCGGGGCGCTTTCGCCAGTTCATGCAGTTCGACGCCGACACGGTCGGCGCCGCCTCGCCCGCCGCCGACGCCGAAATCTGCATGATGGCTGCCGATTGCCTCGAGGCGCTGGGGATCAAGCGCGGCGACTATGTGATCAAGGTCAACAACCGCAAGGTTCTGGACGGCGTGATGGAAGCGATCGGCCTCGGCGGAGCGGAGAACTTCGGCCGCCGTCTGACCGTGCTGCGCGCCATCGACAAGCTCGACCGCCTTGGCCACGAGGGCGTGCGGGCGCTGCTTGGCGGCGGGCGCAAAGATGAGAGCGGCGATTTCACTAAGGGCGCCGGCCTTGAGCCGGTCGCGATCGAGCGCGTCATCGGGTACGTGTTGGCGCGAGCTGTCGACAATCGCGGCTCGGAGCAGGAATTGAGAGGCGCGGTCAACGGGTCAGCGGTCGGGAATGAGGGTGTCGATGAGCTTGAGAAAATCACTGAGCTAGCGCGCGCCGCCGGTTACGGCGAGGACCGGATCGTGATCGACCCGTCCGTAGTCCGCGGCCTCGAGTACTACACCGGCCCGGTCTTCGAGGCGGAGCTGACCTTCAAGACGCTCGGCGAAGACGGCAAGCCGATCCGCTTCGGCTCGGTTGGCGGGGGCGGGCGCTACGACGGGCTGGTGGCGCGCTTTCGCGCCGAGCCGGTTCCGGCGACCGGCTTTTCGATCGGCGTCTCGCGCTTGCTTGCGGCGCTCAAGGCGATCAAGAGCCCGATCGTTGCCGAGGCCGTCAAGGCCGGGCCGGTCGTCGTCGTCGTGCTCGACCGCGATCATCTGGCCGACTATCAGCGCCTAGTTGCCGCTTTGCGCGCCGCTGGCGTCGCCGCCGAAATGTATCTTGGTCAAGCCGGCCTCAACGCCCAGCTCAAATACGCCGATCGGCGCGGCAGTCTGTGCGCGGTGATCCAGGGCTCCAACGAGCGCGACGCGGCGGGCGGCGCGCAAGTTGTTATCCGCGATCTCAGGCTCGGCGCCGAGCTCGCCAAGGCGAGCAAAGACCGCGCCGACTATCTCGAATTGCGCCAGAAGGCGCAGTTCGCGGTTCCCGAAGCCGATCTCGTCCAGCACGTGCGCGACGTGCTGGCGCGGAGCTAGGGCGACGATGGACGAACGTCGGGCGAGCGCGACGAGCGCGCCGCAGTTCGTCTATCTCTGCTTTGGCGTCTCGCCGAGCGTGAAGCGCGAGCTGGTCTACAGCATCGCAACGTTGCTGCCCGAGATCGGCGGCGACGCGGCGCGCATCACGATCTTCACCGATCGGCCGCAGGATTTCGCGACCTGGCGCGAGCGCATCGTCGACATCGGCGGTCGTCTGACGGCGATGCGCTGGGTGGGCGATTGCGATTTCTTCTTTCGCGCCAAGCCGGCGGTGCTCGCCGAGGCGCTGGCGCTGCACCAGCGCGCTTGCGTGATGCTCGACACCGACAGCTTCATCAGGCCGGGGTTCGCGGCGGCGGTGGAGCGGGCGCTTGAGGCGGGCGCAGCGATGAACAGCCTCGTGCGCGCCAACCCCTATCCGTTCTTCGGCCCGTTCGAGACCGACCTGCCGCACCTCGGGCATTATCGCTTCGATGCCGCCGCTTCGGTGATGCTCAATTCCGGACTGGTGGCGGCGCGTTTCGAACATCTGCCGGTGATCGAAGATGCACTCGTGCTGCTCGATCGACTATGGGCAGCCAAGCTGCATCGCCATGACATCGAGCAATTCGCTGTCGCCGAATGTTTCCGGCTCGCCGGCGTCAAAGTCTCGCTGATCGGGAGCGAGTTCGAGCATTATTGTCAGCACTGGTCGAAGCGCTACATGCGGCGCATGCTGCGCCGTTATGGGCCCTCGCCGGACGTAGTCCCGGTCGCGGCGCGGGCGAGCATCGGCTTCTCCAAGACGCGGGTGCGCCTATTCAAGGGCGGCAAGCGCGCAAGGCTCGCGCTCAGGATGTTACGCCGCCGCTTGCGGCCGGGCGCCGCCGCAGCTGGCCAAGCGGTTGAATCGCCGCGCGGGCCGGGCGTATGACTGTAGCGGGCGGAACCGGGAAGACGCGGGTGGCGAAGACGACGCGCGGCGCCAAGACAAAGACGGCCGAGCCTGACCTCGCGACCGCGCCGGTGCAGGCGCGCCGCTTCGTCGCCGCGCGCCGTCGCCGCGCTAGCGCGACGCTGGAAGATTACACCGAGCTGATCGCCGACCTGATCGCCCGCGATGGCGAGGCGCGCACCACCGACATCGCCGAGCGCCTCGGCGTCGCCCACCCGACCGCCAGCAAGGCGATCGGGCGGCTCGAGCGCGAAGGCCTCGCGCTCGTGCGCCCCTACCGCGGCGTCTCGCTCACCGCCGCCGGCCAGGCGATGGCCGAACGCTCGCGCCGGCGCCACCGGCTGGTCGTCGACCTGCTCGTCGCGGTCGGCGCGCCGCGCGAGGCGGCGGAAGCCGACGCCGAGGGTGTCGAGCACTATGTCTCGCCCGCGACGCTGGCGGCGTTCGAGGCCTTCCTCGCGGCGCTGCGCAAATAGCGCCGTTCCCGTGAACGCGTCGAACCGATTTGAAGCGAGGGTTCGATGATGACCGAGTGTTTGCGCGAATTCGGGCCGAAGATCTGGACCGCCGACGGCCCGCCGGTGTCTTTCTTCGGGTTCGCCTATTCGACTCGGATGGCGGCGATTCAATTGTCGAACGGTGGGCTTTTCATCTGGTCGCCGATCGCGCTGTCGACGGCGCTCAAGGGTGAGATCGACGCACTGGGAGCGGTTCGGTTTCTTGTTTCGCCCAACAAGCTGCACCACCTCTTTCTTGGCGACTGGAAGTCCGCCTATCCCGAGGCCCGGATGTTCGCCCCTCCCGGTCTACGGCGACGGCGCAAGAACCTCGCATTCGACGACGACCTCGGCGACGCGCCCGATCCGGTCTGGGCGGCGGACATCGACCAAGTTGCGCTGCGCGGTAGCTGGGCGATGACTGAGGTTGTGTTCTTTCATCACGCTAGCGGGACGGCAATTTTCGCCGACCTGATCCAGAACTTTCCGCCCGAGTGGTTCACCGGCTGGCGCGCGCCGCTTGCTCGCTACGCCGGCATTGTTGCGCCTCGGCCGAGCGCGCCGCGTGACTGGCGTTCGAGCTTCATCGACCGCAAGTCGGCGCGCGCGGCGCTGGCGCGCATCCTCGCGTGGCCGATCGAACGCGTGGTGATCGCGCATGGCGACCCGGTCGCCGCCGGCGGCGCGGCCTTCGTCCGCAAGGCTTTCGCTTGGCTGCGGCCGGCCTGAGCGCGCCGGCTGGCGGCGCCTAGCTGCTCCCGATCAGCACGCCCGCCGCCAGCACGAGACCGCCGCCAAGCATGACCTTCGCGGCAGCAGAGAGCGGCGGCGTGTCCATGTAGCGCCACTGGATCCAGGCGATGATCGCCAGTTCGAAGACGACGACAATGCAGGAGATGACCGTCGCGGTGACGAAGCTCGGGATCAAAAAGGGCAGCGTGTGGCCGATGCCACCCGCCGTCGTCATCAGGCCGCAGACCGCGCCGCGCAACAGCGGCGCGCCGCGCCCCGACAGCTTGCCGTCGTCGGCCAGCGCCTCGGCAAAGCCCATCGAAATGCCGGCGCCGATCGAGGCCGCCATGCCGACAAGAAACGCGTTCCAGGGAATATGGGTCGCGAAAGCGGCGGCGAATACAGGGGCCAGCGTCGACACCGAGCCGTCCATCAGGCCGACCAGGCCAGGCTGGATAACTTGCAGAATGAACTGCTTGCGCCCGCCTTCGTCCTCGTCGCGGCGCGCTTGCGGCGTGAGGTACTGAACTTCGAGTTCGGCGGCGAGATGCTCGTGCTGATCCTCGGCTTCGGCGAGATCGCCAAACAGCTTGCGGATCGAAGCGTCGCTCGTGCGCTCCGCCGCGAGACGATAGAAACGCGCCGCGTCCTGCTCCATCTCGCGCGCGCGTTGACGCACGGCCTCGACCCGCAGCGGTCGCAATTGCCAGATCGGCTTGCGCACGGTTCCGCCGCGAACGTCGTGGCGTCGGATGAGCGGGATGTGCTCGCCGAATTTCTGGGTGAAGAGATCGATCAGGCGACGACGATGGACGTTTTCCTCCGCCGCCATTTCGCCGAAGACCTTGGCCGTCGAGGGATAGTCGTCGCGCAGCCCGTCGGCGAAGTCGGCGAAAATGCGCCCGTCCTCTTCTTCGTTGGCGATCGCCAGCGCAATGATCTCGCGCTCAGTCAGATCGGCCAATTTGCGCATGGAGGCGGCTCCGAGGCGAGAGGGCGGCAAAGCGGGCCGCGCGGCGCGACGGGTGGCGGCGCGGGGTCGACCCCTTTCTAGTGAGCGGCCGGCGCGGGGGTCAACCGTCGCTTGCTTTGGCGCGGGGCCTCGTCTAGGCCACGGGCCCTCAACCCTTTGAGATAAGCGCGCTCGCCGTGACCGCACCACCCAAGCTCGATCAATTCTCGCGCGTCGTCGTCAAAGTCGGCTCGTCGCTGCTGGTCGACGCCGCCAAGGGCGCGGTGAAGCAGGATTGGCTGGAGGCGCTGGTCGAGGACCTCGCCGCCCTGCACCGGCGCGGCGCCGATGTGCTGGTCGTCTCCTCGGGGGCGATCGCGCTGGGGCGGCGCGTCGCCGGTCTGCCGGCCGGCGCCTTGAAGCTCGAGGACAGCCAGGCGGCGGCGGCGATCGGCCAGATCGCGCTCGCCAGAGCCTGGTCGCTGACGCTGCATCGCCACGGCATCGTCGCTGGTCAGGTGTTGCTGACGCTGCAAGATACCGAGGAGCGGCGTCGCTATCTCAACGCGCGCGAAACGCTTGGCCGCTTGTCGGCGATGCGCGCCGTGCCGGTGATCAACGAGAACGACACGGTGGCGACGAGCGAAATCCGCTACGGCGACAACGACCGCCTCGCCGCGCGCGTCGCGGCGATGGCGAGCGCCGATCTCCTGATCCTGCTCTCCGACGTCGCCGGCCTCTATGACGCGCCGCCCGAAGCCAATCCCAACGCCAAGTTGATCCCGATCGTCGAACGGCTCACCCCGCAGATCGAGGCGATGGCGGGCGGGGCCGCATCCGAAACATCGCGCGGGGGCATGCGCACCAAGATCGAGGCGGCGCGCATCGCCGCCGCTGGCGGCGCGCATATGGTGATCGCCGATGGGCGGGTCGCTCACCCGATTGCACGCGTGGCAGAAGGCGCGCCCTGCACCTGGTTCCTGACGCCCTCCAATCCGGTGACCGCGCGCAAGGCATGGATCGGCGGCACGCTGGAGCTCAAGGGCGCGGTGACGATCGACGCCGGCGCGGCGCGGGCGCTGGCGAGCGGCAAGAGCCTGCTGCCGGCCGGCGTGACGCGGGTCGAGGGCGTGTTCGCGCGCGGCGATTGCGTCGCGATCCGCGACGAGCAGGGCGCCGAGATCGGCCGCGGCCTGATCGCCTATGACGCGCGGCACGCCGAGCAAATCCGCGGCCGCAACTCGCGCGACATCGCGCAAATTCTCAGCGGCCCCGGCCGCGCCGAAATGATCCACCGCGACGACATGACGCTGGCGGAACGGTAGCGCTCCCCTCCCGCAAGGAGGGGCGACTATGACGGAGGGTCGTTCGGCTGTGGGTGCACCCGCCTCAGCAAGCCGTCCACGCATCCTTTGAACAACAGATAGAAGCCGAGGCTGAGGTAGCCCCAGAAGACCAGCTCGATGAGTTGCAGGACGCCGCCGTCGAGCGCCGCCATCGCGCCGTACTGCGAGAGCAGGCGGAAGTTCTCCATGAAGAGATAGGCGAGGTTGAGCGAGCACAACGCGAAGGCGCCGATAAACACGCCCATCGCCAGGAACGTGCGCCAGGCGGGGCCGTTGAAGATCGCGTCGAGCAGGCGGCGAAACATGGTCCAGCTTAGCCGCTATTTCGCAAGCCTGCTGAGACGCCGTTAATCGTCAGTTGAATGCCCGAGAGCACCTTGTCGCTCGGCGCGTGGCCACGGTGCAGTTTGAGCAGTTCGACCTGCACGTGGTTGAGCGGGTCGAGATAGGGGAAGCGATTGCGGATCGAGCGCAGCAGCAGCGGATTGCTCTCCAACAATTCGCTCTGCTCCATGATCGCGTTGAGCGCGTCGACCGCGTCATGCCACTCGCGCGAGATGCGCGAGAAAATTGCTTCGCGCAACGCGACGTCGGGCACCAGCGCGGCGTAGCGCGAGGCGATGGCGAGGCTCGATTTCGCCAGCACCATGTCCATGTTGGAGAGCTGGGTGCGGAAAAACGGCCAGCGGCGATACATCGTCCTTAACTGCTGCATGCCGTCCTTCGGGTGAGCGGCGACAAATTCCTTGATCGCCGAGCCGAAGCCGAACCAGCCCGGCAGCATCAGCCGGCACTGCGCCCAAGAGAACACCCAAGGGATCGCGCGCAGATCCTCGATCGCCGTCGTCTTTTTGCGCGAGGCGGGGCGCGAGCCGATGTTCAGCGTCGCGATCTCGGTGATGACGGTTGAAGACCAGAAATAGGTCTCGAAGCCCTCCGTCTCGTAGACGAGGCCGCGATAGGCCTTATAGGCGCTGGCCGACAGCGCCTCCATCGCGCTGAGAAAGGCCGGATCGGGGGCGGCGGCTTGCTCCTGCAGCAGGGTCGCCTCCAGCGTTGCCGAGACTAGGGTCTCGAGGTTGCGTCGCCCGACTTCGCCGTTGGAATATTTGCTGGAGATGATTTCGCCCTGTTCGGTGATGCGGATCTGGCCGGCAACCGCGCCGCCCGGCTGGGCGAGGATCGCTTCGTAGCTCGGACCACCGCCACGACCGACCGAGCCGCCGCGACCGTGGAACAGGCGAATGCGCACGCCGTGGCGGCGGAACACTTCGACCAGTCCGATCTCGGCCTTGTAGAGTTCCCAGCCCGAGGTGACGAAGCCCCCGTCCTTGTTGGAATCGGAGTAGCCGAGCATCACTTCTTGTTCGCCGCCGAGGCTATCGACCAGACGTCGATAGGTGTGCAGCGAAAGCAACTCGTCCATCACGTCGATGCAAGCGCGCAAATCGTCGATGGTTTCAAATAGCGGCACGAGGTTGAGCGCCGAGCGCCCCTCCGCGGAAACGAGCCCAACCTCCTTGAGCAGCAGCGCCAGTTCGAGCAGATCGGAGACCGATCGCGCCATCGAGATGATGGCGGTGCGAATGGCGCCGGCGCCATAGCGCATACGAATCTCGGCGGCGGCGCGAAATATTTTGAGCTCGCCGGTCGTCTCCTCGCTGTAAGCGATGAAAGGCGAGACCAGAGGGCGTGGCGAGTTGAGTTCGCGGGTCAGAAGCGCGACGCGCCCCGCTTCGTCGAGCGTGAGATAGTCGACACCGGGATTGGCGGCGGCGAAGAGCTCGGCGATGGTGCGCTCGTGGACATTGGAATTTTGCCGCATGTCGAGCGGCGCAAGGTGGAAGCCGAAGACATCGACGGCGCGGCGCAGGGTGCGCAACCGGCCACGGGCGAGGGTCGCCATGCCGTGCGCTTCCAGCGACTGGGAAATGATCGCGAGATCGGCGGCGAATTCCTTCGGGTCGGCATAGGGCTCGGCGTCGGTCAGCGGCTGGCGCAGCGCCATGACGTGATCGAGTTTGCGTGCGGTCTTGGCGACGCGCGAATAGAGGCCGGCGATCGCGCGTCGGTAGGGCTCGTCGCGGCGCGTGGTCGACCCATCGGAGGAGCGGTCGGCGAGCGCGGTGAGCGCGTCGCTGACCTTGGCCAGGGTCGCGCTCAGCGACAGTTCGCCGCCGAGCTGGTGCAACTCTTCGAGATAATGGGCGAGGGCGGCGGCGCTCTGCAGCCGCATCGTCTCGTTCATCACCTCGGCGGTCACGAACGGGTTGCCGTCGCGGTCGCCGCCGATCCATGAGCCAACGCGCAGGAAACAGTCGAGGCGCTTGGCGCCGTCGGCGGGCGCCTGCCGGGCGAGCTCGTCCTCGACCGCGCCATAGATGCGCGGCAACTCGCCAAAGAAGGTGTAGTCGTAATAGGTGAGGCCGTTGGCGACCTCGTCGATCACCTTCAGCCGCGTCTGGCGTAGCATGCTGGTGCGCCACAAAACGAGCACGGCGCGGCGCAGCTCTTCGTCATTGTGCGCGAGCTCGGCCTCATCCCCTTCCAGGCCGTGACGCGCGTCGATCAGGCGCGCGATCTCCAATTCGCGGGTGAGCGTGCTCTTGCGCCGCACTTCGGTCGGGTGGGCGGTCAACACCGGGCTGACCAGCGCGCCGTCGAAGAAGGCGCGCAAGGCGGCGGCGTCGATGCCCGCTTCTGCGGCGCGCTTGAAGGCATGGGCGAGGGCGCCGGGCCGCGGCTCCGACTTCATCCGCACATGCGCGCGGTTGCGGCGGATGTGATGCTGGTCTTCGGCGATGTTGGCGAGGTGCGAAAAATAGCTGAAGGCGCGCACCAGCGCCAAAGTCTGGTCGTTTTCGAGACTGTCGAGCGTAGCCTCCAGCTCGCGCCGGGCGGCGATTTCGTTGTCGCGATGGAAACGGATCGAGGCCTGCCTGACCCGTTCAACGATCTCGTAGACGTCGGCGCCTTCCTGCTCGCGAACCGTGTCGCCGAGCAGGCGGCCGAGCAGACGGATGTCTTCGCGCAGCGGCTCGTCTTTTTCGGCTTCAGCGGCTTTGTGCTCGGCGGTGCGCTCTTTGACGGCGATCGGCATCGGCGGTTTCCTGAGCAGGCGGCGGGCGGCCGGGCGCGGGTTGAACTGGGGAGCGATCCTCAACCTTGGTATTTGTGCAGCGCATCAAAGTGCGGCGCAAGCCCCTGGCCGGGCTTTCGTCCCATGCCCCTCTCCCGCAACGGGAGAGGGGGAGGGGAGGAGAGCCACCGTCAAACGACGGGTCGTGGCGAGGGGGGAGGTCACCCCGCCAAAAGACTTAAGCAAATTCGGCGCCGAGCCGGGCGCGCAGCCTTGCGGCGTCCTTCAGTTCGCACTCGTAAATTGTCAGCGCGCGCCAGCCCAGGCCAGCGAGCGCCGCGAGCGTCGCTGCGTCGCGATCGCGGTTGCGGGCAATTTTCGTTTGCCAATATTCGGCGTTGTCCTTAGGCGGACGCGCGCCGCGCGGGCAGTCGTGCCCGTGCCAGAAGCAGCCGTGCACGAAGATCGCCAGCTTGCGGCGCCCGTAGACGATGTCCGGTTTGCCCGGCAGGTCGGCGCGATTGAGCCGGTAGCCGGGCGCGATGGCGCGCAGCATGGCGCGCACTTTCAGCTCCGGCCCGGTGCCTTGCGACTTGACCGCCCGCATGACGGCGGAGCGTTCGGGGGAGGGGGCGCGGGGTTCATTCCTGCGGAGTCGACTAGGACTGCTGCAAGCTTGTTAGGGGAAGCGCGGCGGCGGGTAAAGCGCTCCCGGGCCCCTTCGTAATCTCGGGACTCTTCAGGGGTGGCATCTAATCGTCTCCGCCATCGCCTTCGACTTCGGTTGCCAGCGGAAGCAATTCTCGATGGTATTTCTGCAGCCGTTCGAAGTGCGCTTGAATTGCGCCTGCAATCTCCTTGGAATTCTTTACTGCAAGGAAGTGGCCGACGATTTGACTGTAATGTTCCGCTTGCCGCGGCAGCCGGAGAGCTGGGTCTTTCTTCTCCCTGATTTCCGCATCGGCCATGACTTGGATTTTGTGGGAGGGCGTGGGCACCTTGATCTTATTCGCGGGAGGCTTGGGCACCTTGCCGTTCATTAGGGCAGATTTCGGGTGGAATTCGTGGAAAAGCGCGTCCTCGATCGCGTTGATTTCTTCTCTATTCGCTACGGGGTACGTCCAAACCCAGGCGATCTCCCACACGTCGATTTGACGATTCGCGATTATGTCACTCCGCGCCGCGGTGAGATGACGGTTTAAGCCGGCACGGATGCCGTCCACCGACTTCCCGACGTAAATCGGGACCTGATCGAGATCGCAAAGCACATAGCAGCCAACTTAAGTCGGCAGCGGGCGAACAGCTTTCCGCCGAACGGCAAGCAATAGCCGCAGCTCACTCCGCGGCAATCAGCTCTTGAGAAAGTCCCCCGCTAAGATCGGCTCAAGGATGTGTGTAGCGAGTGCTACAACCGGAACGCACACGCCGTCGCCCACAGATGGTAGGCCTCGTTGTGCCGTGCGGGGAGTCTGTAGTCTCGGGCAGTCCCATCAGCCGCGCCGCTTCGCGGCGCAGATCAGGCGGGACGCACGGTCTTCCCTTCGATGATAAAATGGTCTGCCTTGACGACCGCCGCGGCGTTCGCAGGCAGCCGGCAAGATCGTCGAAGCGCACCTCGGCCCGCTGAGTTACCCGAATCGCCGGGCCGGGTTCGTCGAAACAGCGCCGCGACGCGGCGTTGACTGAGGCTCTGCGCTGTCGCCAAATCGCGCGCGAGGCACTTCGATATCAGTGCGAGCAGTAGCTTGCTTTCGCTCGGCGCTAAGCCACGGCGACATCGGCCGGACGCTGCGTCGAGAAGTCCGAAGAGCTGATTGGCGCGCTGGGGCGCCGGCAGACGCCACCAGACCCAGCGCGCGGCGGCCGGCGGCAACGCGTTCAAGGCGCGCTGAAGCGCAGGGGAGGCGAAGGGCGCGGCCGGCCCTGCCGCGGTCAATTCGCTGGGCGGCGAGAGATCACTCCCGAAGCGCCACAAAAAACAGGCGCGGCCGCGACTGAGCAACGAAATGCGCCGCATCGATCGTCAGCGCGCCAAACCGATAGCCGAGATCGGCGAGGGCCGCGCGAGCGCGGCAAAATCGCGCCCCATTGGCGGTGAGCAGGCCGAGCACATTTTCGAGCGCGATCAGGCGCGGCGCGCGCCCCTCCGCGCCAGCTCCCGCATCAGCGCGAGAAAGCCCCAGAAGGCCGGACGAGCAAAGCGTCGTCACGCTCACGACCCAGCCCGCGATACCCCGCCCGGCGAGCGACAGGTCTTGGCAAGGAAAGGAGGCCCAGGCGAGATCGGCGCGGGCCGGGAGCTCGCCGAGACGAGCGTCGCCACGTCGGTGCAGCGCAATGGCGCCGCGCCCCAGTTGTCGGCGTAAGCGCGCGCCTTGGCGGGATCGAAGTCATTGGCGAACAGGCAGCGCCAGCCCTCGCCGAGCCCGGCTCGCGCCATGCCTCCGCCGCAGAAAAATTCGTAAAAGGAAGACGCCGGTCGACGGCCGATCCCCCGTCAAAGATTAAGACTGCTGAACGGCTCCGGACGGCCGAGGATAGAGCATTGCTCGCGCGAGGCGATCGATGACAGACGCGTCTCTCGCGGCGACTGGCCGCGGCACATTATGTTCATGTTTCGTTCTCATACGATTTATTAGCCCCGGGTGCAAGCCCGAGGCACGGACGCGCAATGCCTCGCTCCAACCCTACGCCGCCACGTCCGCCTGCGTATTGGCCAGAGCGCGATTGAGCGCGGCGAAACACGTTTCGTCGATGGCGACGCCGAGGTCCTTCTCCATGATCGCCAGCGCTTTGGAGATCGGCATCGCCGCCCGATACGGCCGCTCTGCGGTCAGGGCGTCAAAGACGTCCGCGGTCGTGATGATCCTCGTTTCGAACGGGATCTGATCGCCGGAGATGCCGCGGGGATAGCCCTTGCCATCCATCCGCTCGTGATGCGAGGCGGCGATGAAGGCGATGTCCTCGAACGCCTTGACGCGCGAGAGAATGACCTCGGTGTAGGCGGCGTGCCGTTTCATCGCCTCCCACTCCTGCTCATCCAATTTGGCCGGCTTGTCCAAGATGGAATTGCTGACGCCGAGTTTGCCGATGTCGTGCAGGAGTGCGATCCGCCGCAGCCAAACCCGCTCCGTCGCCGACATGTCCATCGCTTCGGCGATCATATCCGTGAACAGCGCCACGCGGTCGCTGTGACCCGCCGTGTAGGGGCTCTTGGAATCGACGACTTGGGCGAAGGCGGCGACGATCTCGTCGAGATACTCGTCGTTGAGAACTTCCTCGTGTTGCGCCGGCGCCAGCGCAAACAGGCGCGCGTCCAAGTCGTCGGCGACGAGCGCCTGCCAGAATTGTTCGCGCTCAAAGACGGCGCGAGACGCCTCCACCAGCTCGGGATCGAACCAGGTTCCCGAACGATCCGAGACTTCGCGGATCGCCGCTTGGGGCCCGTCGGTGGTTTGAAAGACATCGACGACCTGCGCAATCAGCGCGATGCGGCCGTAAAGCGGAATCTCGGCGCCGACGAGGCGCTCGGGCTTGCCCGATCCGTCCCAATGCTCGTCGAGGGAATGGATGCCCATTGCGACATCCTCGGAGAAGCGAAGCTGGCGGGCGATTTCCGCGCCCCGCTGGCAACGGACCTCGATCAGCTCCTTGGCGATTTCTCCGCCATTTTGGAAAATGTTGACGATGGCGCGAAACCGCTCGGCCAGTCCCGATTTCATGCCCGTGTGCCCGAGGACGAAACGCAGCACTTTCGGCAGGCTGCCGTCGAGCTGTTTGAAGTCGCGCTTAAAGTCGATGTCGTTGGTCAGATAGAGCTGACAAATGCGCGCGGCGTTGCTGCTGCACCCGAGGTCCTTGAGCAGGATCGTGTAATAGAGCTCGCGAAGCTGTCCGTCGGACAGGCCGATCTCGCGGCCGATCGCGGTGCCGATCCAGCAACAGCGAACGCAATGACCGACCGGCTGGCCCTCGGTCATGTCGAGGGCGTGGCTGAGCGCGGCGAGGAGATCGCCGACCCGAATTTGTTCAGGGAGTGAAATGCTCGAGAGGTTCATGGCGAATGACGCCGCCCCCGCCTGCCGCGCGCGAACTCCGAAAATTGCAGGGATTCCCTAACAATTGGACAATTCTCTGGGGGTTCGCGACCCCGACCGCCCCTTCGGGCCGCCTCCACCTTGACGCCGCGCGCGGCTTCCGGCGTTTATGCCGCCCATGTCCGAGTTTCTCATGCCGTTCCCCGTGCTGGTCTGCGATGTCGGGGGCACCAATGCGCGTTTTGCCTCGCAGGCCTCGCCCGACGCCAAGCTCGGCGAGGTCGTCCATCTCAAAACCAGCGACTATCCCGGTCTGGTCGAGGCGGCCGAGGCGGCAATTCCCAAGATTGGCGAGCGGCCGCGTTCGCTGGTTGTGTGCGGCGCGGGCCCAGTCGATGGGCGTAAGCTCAAGTTAACCAACGCGCCCTGGATCATCGACGGCCCAGAGACGGCGCGCCGGCTCGGTCTCGCTCAAGGGTTGCTGTTCAACGATTTCGAGGCGCAGGCGCTCTCCCTGCCGGCGATCCCGCGCGACTGGGCGCGCCCGATCGGCCCCGCCGCCTTTGGGCCGCGCGGGCCGCAGGTCATTCTCGGGCCGGGCACTGGACTTGGCATTGGCGCGCTGGTCGAGGCTTCGGGTCGCCACACGCCGCTTGCCTCCGAAGCCTGCCACATCGATTTCGGCCCGGTCGGCGAGGAGGAGAGCGCGTTTTGGCCGTTTCTCGACCGCGTTCACGGCCGGGTGACGACCGAGAGCGTCATGTCGGGGCCAGGCCTCGCTCGGGTCCACGCCGCGCGCCTCGCCGCGCAGGGGGGAAAGAAATCGACGCTCGACGCGCCGGGCGTGGTCGCGGCGGCGCTAGCTGATCGAGCCGGCGAGGAAGCGGCAAGCCTCACAGTGTTTTGGCGCATCATCGCCCGTTTCGCCGGCGACATGGGCATCGCCTTTGTCGCCACGGGCGGCGTGACGCTGGCGGGCGGCGTGCTGCCGCGTATCGTCGATTTCCTCGACGACGCGACGTTCCGCCGAGCTTTCGAGGCCAAAGCGCCGGTCGATGCGCTGGCGCGCAGCATTCCGACCCGGTTGGTCATGCGCGCCGATTCCGTGCTGGTCGGCATGGCCGCCATCGCCGCCCAGCCGCAGCTCTACGCGATCGACGTCGCCGGAAGAGCCTGGGTCTGAAGTCTTCACTCAGGTCTGAAGGCGCGGGCGCCCCGCTTTCGCCGCTTTTTTGCGGCCAGTCGCGCCTTGGCGCGACTTGTTTTTCTTGAGGAGTCGCGCCCCGACGCGACTTGCGGTAAAATGGTCCGCTTCGATCAAGACGGGATTGCGTAAAATGACGAGGCTTAGCTCCACAATCATGGTCGCCGGGCTGTCGCTCGCCGGCGTGGCTTGGGCGGCGCCATCCTTCGCGCAAAGCTGCAACGAAGATCTGCAGAAGCTCGCGCAGCGCCGCACCGCGGAGATGTCGACGATCAACGATATGATCAAAGCGGCCAAAGGAAAGCCACTCGACCCGACGATGTTCTGCGCCAAGTCGGGCGGCCTCAATGTCGCCGAGACCGCGATGCTCGCCTATTTGGAAAAGAACAAGGACTGGTGCCAGATCCCTGACGAGATGGTCGACCAGCTCAAGGCGACGCACATCAAGAACGTCGCCTTTGCCGCCAGGGCCTGCGATTTCGCGGCAAAGATCAAGAAGATGAAAGACCAGCAGGCGGATGGCGGCGCCCCGCAGGCGCAACCGCTGCCGACCGGCCCGCTTTGAGCCTCGGCGCGTCGCGCCCAGCGCCGCTGCCCGACGCGCGCCCGCGCAGCCTTGTGCTGCGCCTGACGCCCGACTTCGCGCTTCCCTACGTGCAACTCGCTCGTCTCGATCGCCCGACCGGCTGGCAATTGCTGCTCGCGCCGTGTTGGTTGAGCGCGGCGCTCGCTGGGCTTGCCGCCGATCGCGGTCCCGACCTCTGGCATCTGTTCTTGTTCCTCGTCGGCGCGATCGCCATGCGCGGCGCCGGCTGCACCTACAACGACATTCTCGATCGCAAACTCGACGCGGGCGTCGAGCGCACACGAGGACGCCCCTTGCCGTCGGGGCGCGTCAGCCCGCGCGCCGCGGCGATCTTCCTGGTCGCCGAGGGGCTGGTCGGCCTCGCCGTGCTCCTCGCCTTCAACCGCTTCACGGTCGCGCTCGGCCTCGCTTCGCTGATCATCGTCGCCGTCTATCCGCTGATGAAGCGCGTCACCTCCTGGCCGCAGGCGGTACTCGGGCTCGCGTTTTCGTGGGGCGCCCTGATGGGCTGGTCGGCGCAATATGGCAGCCTCAGTCTGCCGGCGCTGCTGCTCTATGTCTCGGCGGTGTGTTGGACGATCGGCTACGACACGATCTATGCGCTGCAAGACGCGCGCGACGACGCGATCGTCGGCATCCGCTCGACCGCGCGGCTGTTTGGCGCCAATGCGGGACGCGGGATCGGCGCGTTCTATCTCATGGCTGCGCTGTTCGCGCAGGCGGCGCTGCTCGCGGCAGGCGGGAGGTTCGTCGCCGAGATCGGCTGGGCGGCGTTCACCGTGCATCTGATCTGGCAGATTGGGCAAGTCGATGGCGCGAGTCCGGCGACGGCGCTCAGGCTCTTTCGCTCCAATCGCGATGCGGCGCTGCTGCTGTTTCTCGGCCTGGCGCTCGAAGGCTGGTTGCGCGCAGCGGGCTGAGGCCTCAGCTGCGCGGGATGGCGACCTTGTGCGCCGCGACCGGAATCATCCGCCTGACCCGATCGACCAGCGCCATGTCGAGCCGGGTCGAGACGACGCCGACGCCGTCCGACGCCTTGGCGACGACATGGCCCCATGGGTCGGCGACCAGCGAGTGGCCGTAGGTCTCGCGCCGCTCGTTGCCGACGGTGAACGAGCCGGTCTGGGCGGCGGCGCAGACGTAGGTTTCCGTCTCGATCGCGCGCGCGCGCAGCAACGTCTCCCAGTGATCCTTGCCGGTCTGCAGCGTGAAGGCGGCGGGCAGGGCGATGATCTGCGCGCCTTTCTCCGCCAACGCCTGGAAGAGATCGGGAAAGCGCAGGTCGTAGCAGATCGAACAGCCGACGGTGACGCCCTCGCAATCGTAAGTGACGACCGCCTCGCCGCCCTTGACCGTCGCGCTTTCCTTATACGCGGCGCCGTCGGGGGTGGTGACGTCGAAGAGATGGATCTTGCGATAGCGCGCGATCTCCTCGCCGGCGCGATTGAAGACGACCGAGGTGTTGTGAATGCGCTCCTCGCCGGGGATCGCCTCCATGATCGAGCCGGCGTGAATGAAGACGCGATGGTTGGCGGCGAGCGCCTGGACCATCGCATAGGCGGGGCCGCCGGGCATCGCTTCCGCGTTCTTCGCCTTGTCGCCTTTCACCCCGCCCGCCCAGTCGAACTGTTCGGGCAGCAAAATCCAGTCCGGGTTCTCCTCGTTGATCGCGCGCTCGATCAACGCCCGCGCCGTCGCGATATTGGCGGGCTTATCGTTGACCGAATTCATCTGAACGAGGGAGACTTTCATCGGCGGCCTTCGGCGGGGATAGAGAAATGCAGTGTCGGCGCCGTTGGCGGCGGCGTCAAGGCGGGCGCGCCCTACGACGCCAGGGCGCCGCGCTTGTGGGCGGCGACGAAGGCGGCGAAGGCGGCAAGCTGCTTGGCGATCAACTCGCGCGTCGGATGGTCAGTCAGTTCGCCGGTCTTGGGGTCGAACTTCTGGCTGGCGTTGGCGACCAAGACCTCCGGCTTGTTGAACACCCGCGCCTCCAGCGTGACGAAGGTCAGCCGCAAGTGATATTGCGCCCGCGCGCCACCGAGCATGCCGGTCGAAGCGCTCTGCAGCGCCAGCGGCTTGTCGCAGAATGGGTTGGGCCTCATCCGCGACACCCAGTCGATCGCGTTCTTCAGGCCGCCGGGAACGGAATAATTATATTCCGGCGTGACGACGATCACGCCATCGGCTGCGCCGATCGCCTTGGCCATCGCAACCACCGGCGCGGGAAATCCCTGCGCCTCGACGTCGGCGTCGTAGAGCGGGAAGTCGCCGATCGAGCCGAGCGGCTCGATCGTCACCCCCGGCGGCGCCAAGCCGGGCAGGGCGCGCGCGATCGAGGCGTTGAAGGAGGCGCGCCGCAGGCTGCCAAGCAGGGTGACAAGTCGCAACGGCGCGTCGGCTGGCATTGAGGTCTCCGGCCAGAATGAAGGCGCGACGGCCCGCGCGGACTCGCAACTGGGCGAATATGGTTGGGTTGTCGGCACGGGGCAAGCCAGCCAGATTCCCGCTCCGGGCCATTGTCGCGTAGGCTCCCGCTGCGTCGCCGGAGAGCTTGAGCCCATGATCGTCGTCCATCACCTCGAACGTTCGCGTTCGCAGCGCGTGCTCTGGTTGCTGGAAGAGTTGGGGCTCGACTACGAAATCCGCCGCTACCCGCGCGACCCCGAGACGATGCTGGCGCCGGCGGCGCTGCGGGCGGTGCATCCGCTTGGCAAGTCGCCGGTGGTCGTCGATGGCGACAAGACCTTGGCCGAATCGGGCGCGATCCTCGAATACCTTGTCGACGCCTACGGCGGCGGGCGGTTCATTCCGCCGCACGGGTCGGCTGATCGTCTGCGCTACGGCTATTTCATGCATTACGCCGAGGGCTCGCTGATGCCGCCGCTGACGATGCGGTTCATCTTCATGCGGTTGCCGCACGGCGCGCCGTTTTTTGTCCGGCCGGTCGCCCGCGCAATCGCGGCCAAGGCGCTCTCCTCCTACATTGATCCGCAACTCAAGCGGCATTTCGATTTTCTCGAGGGGGGGCTCGCGGCTGGCCAATGGTTTGCGGGAGAGTCGTTTTCAGCGGCCGACATCCAGATGAGCTATCCCCTGGAAGCCGCCGCCTCCCGGGCGGGGCTCGACACGCGTCGCCCGAAACTCTGGGACTTCCTGCAACGGATTCGCGCGCGACCCGCCTATCAGCGCGCCATCGCCAAGGGCGGTCCGGTGATGATCTGAACTGGGCGCCATTGGCCAGCGCCCGGCGGCGCCCTAACCTAGCGAGCCGATCCCGGCGTTCGTGGAGGCAACGTGTCCGCACTGACCGATCTTTTCTCCGTCGCCGGACGGACCGCGCTGGTCACAGGCGGCGCGACCGGCCTTGGCCGCGTCTGCGCCGAGGCGCTGCTCGCGGGGGGCGCGCGCGTGCTGATCGCCTCACGCAAGGGGGAGGCCTGCGTCGAGGCCGCGCGCGAATTGAGCGCGATCGGGCCGTGCGAGGGCTTCGCCGGCACGGTGGCGAACGAAGCGGGCGTGGCGGCGCTCGCCGCCGAGGTGCGCGCCCGCGCCGGCGCGCTGCACATTCTGGTCAACAACGCCGGCGTCTCGTGGGGCGAGCCGTTCGAGACCTATCCCTGGAAGGCGTGGGAGCGGGTGATGGGCGTCAACGTCGCCGGCCTGTTTTCGCTGACCCGCGATCTCTCGCCGCTGCTGTTCGCCGCCGCCTCAAGCGAGCGCCCGGCGAGCGTGGTCAACATCGGTTCGGTGATGGGCACGATCACTCAGGCCGACACCGCCTACGCCTACTCGGCCGCTAAGGCGGCGGTGCATCACCTCACGCGCATTCTGGCGGCGGAGCTCGCGCCACGGCAGGTGACGGTCAACGCCATCGCGCCGGGGCCTTTTCCGACCAATATGACGCGCTTCGCGCTCGGCGACGCTGAGGGGGCGAGGAACGCCGCCAGCGCGGTGCCGATGGGCCGGCTCGGCCAGCCAAGCGACATCGCCGGCACGCTGCTCTATCTGACGGGGCGCGCCGGCGCCTACACCAGCGGCGCAATCGTGCCGGTTGACGGCGGCCTCTCCGTGCAGGCGCCGCCGGCGCTGTTCAGCGCACATTCCTAGAGAGGACGAGGATGCACGCGCCGGTCACCATCGACGATTTCACCGCCCGGGTCGGCGGCGAGCCCTATATTTCGCGCTGGTTCGCGCTCGACCAGACGCGCATCGACGCCTTCGCCGAGGTCACCGAGGATCGGCAGTTCATCCATGTCGATCCCGAAGCGGCCGCGGCGACGCCGTTCGGCGGGACGATCGCTCATGGCTTCCTCACCGTCGCCATGCTGTCGGCGATGGCCGAGGACGCGCTGCCGCCGCTCACCGGGGTCGCCATGGGCGTCAATTACGGCCTCGATCGCCTGCGCTTCGTCGCGCCGGTCAAAGCTGGCGCGCGGGTGCGTGGGCGCTTTGCGCTGATCGAGGCGACGCGGCGAACCGCGAAGGATTGGCTGCTGCGCTACGAGGCGAGCGTCGAGATCGAGGGCGCTCCCAAGCCGGCGCTGGTCGCGCAATGGCTGCAGTTGATTGTCGCGGCGCACTGACGGCCCTTAGGCGAAGCGCACCGCTTCGCCCTGCGATGGGCTCGTCAGCTCACCGTCCCACATGACCTTGCGGCCGCGCACGAAGGTTCCGACCGGCCAGCCGGTCACCGTCTTGCCCTCATAGGGCGTCCACTGACTGTGCGAGGCGATCCAGGAATCGCGGATGGTTTCGCGGCGCTTGAGATCGACGATGGTGAAGTCGGCGTCGTAGCCGGCGGCGATGCGACCCTTGCCGGCGATGCCGAAAATGCGCGCCGGACCGGCGCTAGAAAGGTCCACGAAGCGCTGCAAGCTCAGCCGGCCGGCTGCCACATGGTCGAGCATGATCGGCACCAAGGTCTGCACGCCGGTCATGCCCGACGGGCTGTCGGGATAGGGGCGCGCCTTCTCCTCCAGCGTATGGGGCGCGTGGTCGGAGCCGAGCACGTCGACCACGCCCTGCGCCACCCCTCGCCAGACGCCGTCGCGATGCTCGCGTCCGCGCACCGGCGGGTTCATCTGCAATTTGGTCCCCAGCCGCGCGTAGTCGTCGGCGACGAGCGTCAGGTGATGCGGCGTCGCCTCGCAGGTAGCGACGTCCTTGGCCGCTTCCAGCAACGCGATTTCTTCGCGCGTCGAGATGTGCAGCACATGCACCTTCGCGCGCGCCTCGCGGGCGATGCGGATTAACCGTTCGGTCGAGCGGATCGCGGTGATCTCGTCGCGCCAGATCGGGTGGGAGGACGGATCGCCAGGAACGCGCAGACCCTTGCGCTCGATCAGGCGCGGCTCGTCCTCGCTATGAAAGGCGGCGCGCCGGCGCGTCGCCTTGAGGATCGCCAATACGCCCCCATCGTCGGCGACCAGCAGCGCGCCAGTCGAGGAGCCCATGAAGACCTTGATCCCGGCCGCGCCAGGCAGGCGCTCGAGCTCGGGGATGTCGGCGACGTTCTCGTGCGTGCCGCCGACCCAGAAGGCGAAATCGCAATGCATGCGCCCCTTCGCCCGCTTGAGCTTGTCTTCGAGCGCGGCGGCGGAGGTCGTCAGCGGATTGGTGTTGGGCATTTCGAACACCGCCGTCACGCCGCCGAGCGCGGCGCCGCGCGAGCCGCTTTCGAGATCTTCCTTGTGGGTGAGGCCGGGCTCGCGGAAATGCACCTGGCTGTCGATCACGCCGGGCAGGATGTGCAGGCCGCGGCAGTCGATCCGCTCGCCGGCCGCGGCGGCATAGAGGTCGCCGATCTCGGCGATCTTACCTGCGATGACGCCAATGTCTCGCGGGCCGACCCCGTCCTGGTTGACGACGCTCGCCCCGGCGAGGATGCAGTCGAACAGGCGGGTCATGCGGATTACCTTCCTTGCCTTGCGCGCCGGCCCGAACGGCCTAATTAACATGGCTCGGCTTGACAAGCGTCGAGTTGGCAAGCGCCCAGGAGGCCCCGACATGAGCCCATCCGCCGCCTTTCTCGCCGACCGTGGCCTGGTGCGGGTCGAGGGCGCCGACGCGACCGACTTTTTGCAGGGCATGCTAACCAACGACGTCGCTCGGCTTGCGCCCAGCGAGGCGCGTTACGCAGCCCTGCTGACGCCCCAGGGCAAAATTCTGTTCGACTTCTTCGCCGTCAAAGCGCCGGTCGAGCCGACCGCCTTCCTGATCGATTGTCCCGCGACACTCGCCGCCGATCTCGCCAAGCGATTGTCGATGTACAAGCTGCGCGCCAAGGTCGCCATCACGGACGAGAGCGCCGCGCTCGGCGTCGTCGCCGACTGGGGGGAAACGATTACGGTGAGCGGCGGCCTCGTCTATGCCGACCCGCGCGCGGAAGGGCTTGGCCGGCGCGCCATCCTGCCGCGCGCCGCGGCGCAGGCGTTCGGCGAGAGCGGGGTTGCGGCTTACGAGGCGCTGCGGATTCATCTCGGGGCGCCCAAGGGCGGGGTCGACTTCCTCTACGGCGACGCCTTTCCGCACGACGCCGACATGGACCTCTTCAACGGCGTCGACTTCGCCAAGGGTTGCTACGTCGGCCAGGAGGTCGTCTCGCGCATGAAGCACCGCGGCGAGGCGCGCAAGCGCGTCGTGCACGTGCGTCTCGCTGGTCCAGCGCCAGCGCCGGGAACGCCGGTGACCGACGGCGCGCTGACGATCGGCGCGCTTGGCGCGGCGGCGGGGGGCGAGGCCCTGGCGCTGCTCAGGCTCGACCGCGTCGCCGAGGCGCGCGCGGCGGGGCGACCACTCACCGCCGGAGCGATCGGCCTGACCGTTGACGAGGCGGCAGGGGTGTTAGGCTGAGCGATGTGACACGCTGGCGCTTGCGCCGACGCGCGGCTAGTGTCGCGCGCGTCCCGTAAGCGGCGGGCGCAGGACGCGCGGGCTCAGCCGCGCCGCGAGAGGGAGTTGCGCCATGCTTGCGGGTTTCAGCATCGTCGCTTTGGCGATCGCCTTCTTCGTCATCATCACGGTGCTGATGGGCGTGCGCCAGGTGCCGCAGGGGTACAATTACACCGTCGAGCGCTTCGGCCGTTACAACCAGACGCTGACGCCCGGCCTCGGGCTCATCATCCCTTATATCGACCGGGTCGGGCGCAAGCTCAGCGTCATGGAGCAGGTCGTCGATGTGCCGAGCCAGGAGATCATCACCAAGGATAACGCCACGGTGACGGTCGATGGCGTCGTCTTCTATCAGGTGCTTGACGTGCGGCGCGCGTCATACGAGGTCGCCAACCTGCAGCAGGCGCTGCTCAATCTGGTGATGACCAACATCCGCACCGTCATGGGGTCGATGGACCTCGATCAGCTCCTGTCGCATCGCGACGAGATCAATGCCCGCCTGCTCGGCGTCATCGACGCCGCCTCCGAGCCGTGGGGCGTCAAAGTCACCCGCATCGAGATCAAGGACATCGAGCCGCCCAAGGACCTGGTCGAGGCGATGGGCCGCCAGATGAAAGCCGAGCGCGAGAAGCGCGCGGTGATCCTCGAGGCCGAGGGCATGCGCCAGTCCGACATCACCCGCGCCGAGGGACGCAAAGCGGCGGTGGTGCTGGAGGCGGAAGGCCGCAAGGAGGCCGCGTTCCGCGACGCCGAAGCGCGTGAGCGTTCGGTCCAAGCCGAGGCGGCGGCGACCAAGATGATGAACGAAGCGACGGCGGGCGGCGATCTTGCTTCGCTCAACTATCTCATCGCCGATAAATACGTGCGGGCGATCCAGTCGATCGCGCAGGCGCCCAACCAGAAAGTGTTCATCGTGCCGATGGAGCTGTCTTCGCTCGCCGGCACACTCGGCGGCATCGCCCAGATCGCTTCGGGCGCGATGGCCGAGAGCGCCGTGCGCCCGGCGCGACCTGCCGGCGCGGTGCCCGATACGCCGCCGCCGTCTCCAACCCCGCCGCCGCGCAGCTAGGGCAAACGCCATGCTCCTGTCCGTCCCTGAGCTGTGGCTGGTCGGCGGCCTGGCGCTATGCGCCGCCGAGACGCTGGCGCCCGGCGCCTTTCTGATCTGGATCGGCGCCGCGGCGGTCGTCGTCGGCGTGATCGAATTCATCTTCCCACTCGACCTGACGCCCTCGCTGCTGCTGTTCGCCGTGCTGGTCGCGGTCTTCGTTGTCGTCGGCAGGCGGGTCTACGGCTCGCTCGACGCCGGCGCGCCGCCACTGCCGCTGAACCGCGCCCAAGCGCTGATCGGCAAGGAATTCTATCTCGAAGACGCGATCGAGCGCGGCTTCGGCCGCATCCGGGTCGGCGACAGCCTATGGCGCGTCGCCGGCGAAGACCTGCCCAAGGGCGCCAAGGTGCGCGTCGCCAGTGTCGAGGACGGCGCGCAGGTGCGGGTCGAGAAGGCCTGAGGCGCGTGCGCTCACGCGCTCGCGAGCTTCGTCCATTTGCCGTTGGCCTTCGACGATTCGACCGCCGCTTCCATGAAAGCCATGCCCTTGACGCCGTCGACGATGGTCGGGAACGCCACGCCGACGGGCGTCGGCTCGCTATTGCGCGCCGCTTTGATGGCGAGCGCGATCTCGGAATAGAGATTGGCGAAGCCTTCGAGATAGCCTTCCGGATGGCCGGGCGGCACACGAGTAAGGCGCGCCGCCGCCGGGCCAACGCTTGGGCCGCCGCGGGTGAGGATGCGGGTCGGCTCGCCGAAGGGCGCGAACAGCATTTCATTCGGGCTAGTCTGCTTCCAGCGCAGCGAACCCTTGGTCCCGTAGATGCGCAGCTTGAGGTCGTTCTCGTGGCCCGGCGCGATCTGGCTCGCCCATAGCGCCCCGCGCGCGCCATTGGCGTAGCGCAGAAGGATCTGCAAATTGTCGTCGAGCGCGCGGCCCTCGCCAAACGCGGTGAGTTCGGCCGCCAGCTCGATGAGTTCGACGCCGCTGACCGTGTCGGCAAGATTGAAGGCGTGGGTGCCGATATCGCCGAGCGCGCCCCCTAGGCCGGATCTCGCCGGATCGACCCGCCACTCGGCTTGCTTATGGCCCTGCTTCTCGACCGCCTCGGTCATCCAGTCCTGCGCATATTCGACCTGGACGAGGCGCACGGCGCCGATCTCGCCCGCCGCGATCATTGCGCGCGCGTGGCGCACCAGCGGATATGCGGTGTAATTGTGGGTCAGGGCGAAGATGAGCCCGGTTCGCTGCACAACCGCCTGCATCCGCCGCGCCTCGGCGAGCGAGACAGTCAGCGGCTTGTCGCAAATGACGTGGATTCCCGCTTCGAGAAAGGCGATCGTCGGCCCGGCGTGCAAATGGTTGGGCGTGACGATGGCGACCGCCTCGATGCCGTCGGCGCGACCTGCCTCCGTCTTCGCCATCGCGGCGAAGTCGTCGTAAATGCGGTCGGGGGCGAGGCCGAGCGCCTCCCCCGAGCGCCGAGCGCGCTCGGGCGTCGAGGACAACGCGCCGGCGACGAATTGGTAGTGACCGTCCATCCGCGCGACCAGCCGGTGCACCGCGCCGATGAAGGCGCCTTCGCCGCCCCCCACCATGCCGAGCCGGATCGGGTCGCCGGGGCCGGTGTCGCTTCGCCCTTCGATCGTCATCGTTGCGTCCTCCCAGCCGAGGCGGGCCTTGCGCCACGCCGCGACAGCAATAGTCGCAGCGGCCGCCGTTGGGAAAGCCCGCTTGCGCTCCGCCGTGGGTCCGCAATGGACCCCGCGCCGAGCTTCGGGTATCGATATTCCGGCCGAGCGGACCGGACCGTAAACGGTGGCCGAGATCGGATTTCGCTTGGCGGCGCGCCGCCATTGGCGAGGCTTGGAGGCTGAGGCGCCCATGAATTCGCTGCATAAGGCCGTCAGGCGCGTGGCGGTTTCGCTGGTCCTTGTCATGGGGATCGCCGCGAGCGGATACGCTTTCGCGCAGTCCGCAGCAGGCAATGGCGGTCACGCGCCTGGGGGAGGCCCGAGCGGCCACGCCTCCAGCGCGCCGACTTACGGCGGCGGCGCGCCCGGCGCGGGTTCCTGCGGCGGCGGGCTGTCGCTGCCGGCGGCGCCGAACTTCCAGGACGTCAACGACACGGTCAAGGATCTGTCGCGCGACACCCAGGCCTATATCCGAGACTGCGGCTGCGTCGCCCAGGCCTGCATCGCCGACGCCCTCGACGAATATGCCCGGGCTCTCGCCGAGATCGCGCCGCGCCTGCCGCCCCGCTTGCAAAACGCGCCCGAAATCATTGCCACCGCGGCGCGGCGCGTGCGCATCGCGCGCACCAAAAAGGAAGCGCTGACCGCCCTGAACGATGCGATGGCCGCGATCCACAAGGACATCGAGTTGGTGAAGGCCGAGGACCCCAATGCTGACCCGCGCAACACCCGCGGCGGCGACTTCGTCGTCGAAACGCTGAGCGTGGCAAGCCTGTCGCTCGAAAAGGGCGGTGGCCTCTAGGCGTCGGCCCGCTTGCGGCTTGCTGGCGCGGGCTTGACTTGATCGGCGCCGCATCCGAGCCTCGGGACGAAGCGATGGGCGCGTTGCGCGATAGTCTCGATCATGGCTCGGCGCGTCGGCGGCGGGGCTCACTCGCGCGCTTCGGCGCGGCGGCGCTTTGGCTCGCCCTCTCGCCCGCGTTCCTGTCGCAAGCCTGGGCCGAAAGCCGGGTGGCGCTGGTCATCGGCAATGGCGGCTATCGCTCAGTCCCTGAACTCGCCAATCCGCCCAATGACGCGCGCGACGTCGCCGAAGCACTGAAGGCGCTCGGCTTCACGGTGACGCTGGGCGTCGATCTCGACCAGGACCACATGGAGCGGGCGATCGGCGACTTCGCTCTCAGCGCGGCGAAGGCCGACGTTTCGCTGTTCTACTATGGCGGCCATGGCATGCAGGTGGCCGCCCAGAATTACCTGATCCCCGTCGACGCGCAGTTGCGCACGCCCGATGACATCGACAAGCGGACGATCCGTCTCGACGGCGTCTTTCAAGCGTTATCGAAGAGCAGCGGCGTCCATCTCGTCTTCCTCGACGCCTGCCGCAACAATCCGTTCAAGGATTTCACCCTCGCCGCGCGCGCGTCGGGTCTCGCGCGAGTTGGCGATGCGGCCGGCTTCCTGATCGCCTTCGCCACCCAACCCGATAACGTCGCTTACGACGGCGGCGGGCGCAACAGTCCCTTCGCGCGCGCGCTGCTCGGCCATGTCGCGGCGCCAGGGGTCGACGTCTCCTCGATGATGATTGCCGTGCGCCGCGATGTCATCGCCGCTACCGGCGGCGCGCAAATTCCGTGGGAGAACTCGTCGCTGACGCGGCAATTTTATTTCGCCGGCGAGGCGGTGGGCGATTCCTCGCCCGAGGCGCTGCTCTGGCGCCTTGCCGGGGGCGGGCGCGATCCCAGCCTGCTGTCGATCTATCTCGAGCGCTACCCCGATGGCGCGCACGCAGCCGACGTGCGCGCGTTGATCGGCGAGATCGGCACCACCGCCAAGTCTCCTGCCTCGCCGGCTCCGGCGGCCCGCGCCGATGTCGAGGACCTACTGTGGCGCCTGGCGCTGAGCGGGCGCGAGAGCCGGCTGGTCGAGCTCTATCTCGCGCGCTATCCCGGCGGCGCGCATGTCCATGAAGCGCAGGCGCTGCTCGCCAGCTTGAAGGACGCCGGAACTGCGGCCGACGATCCCGGCCTCGTGTGCGAACGTTTGGCGACCCATCCGCACGACGCCACCGCCGACACGCCGGGCGTCGAATTGCCGGTTTTGCACGCCGACGCTGCGGCGGCGATCGGCGTCTGCACGCAAGCGATCGCGCTTCATCCCGACATCGCCCATTACACCGCGCTGCTGGCGCGCGCCGAAGCCGCGGCCGGACGCATGGACGTCGCCTATGGCCTCTATCGCAAGGCGTCGGATGCGGGCGACGCGCGCGCGATGTACAGTCTCGGCCTGATGCTGGAGACCGGCGACCACGCGCCCAAGGATCTCAAGGCCGCCTATGCGCTTTACGAGAAGGCGGCCGAGCGCGGCCTCGCCGACGGCGCGATCAATCTCGCGGTGGCGCTCGCCGAGGGCAAGGGCATCGACAAGAATCTGCCGCGCGCCTACGCGCTGCTGCAACAGGCCTCGCAGGCCGGCTCGCCGCGCGCAACCTACGATCTCGCCGAGTTCGCCGAGCGCGGCTACGGCGGCAAGACTTCGGACGCGCTCGATCTCTACCGACGCGCGGCGGATCAGGGCTTTGCCAAGGGCTATCACACCGCAGCGGCGCTGCTCGACGAGGGTCGCGGCGTCGCGAAGGACCCCGCCGGCGCCGCCGACGCGCTGCTCAGCGCCGTCGCGGCGGATTCGGGCGAGTCGATGGCTGACTTGACCAGCAAAGCGCAGAGCTGGAGCCCCGACACGGTCAAGGCGCTGGAA
Source organism: uncultured Alphaproteobacteria bacterium (assembly GCA_963835215.1). Classification (GTDB taxonomy): domain Bacteria; phylum Pseudomonadota; class Alphaproteobacteria; order Rhizobiales; family Beijerinckiaceae; genus Roseiarcus. The sequence goes on from CAWIES010000002.1 coordinate 1,575,797, forward strand.
AAGCGGCTCGCGACGGCGGGCTATTATTCCGGCCCGCTCGACGGCAAAAGTGGCCCAGCGCTGGGACCGGCGTTGCGCCAGTGGAGGCTGCTCGGCGCGCCGGAGAAGTCGTGAGGCGACCGGCGCAGCCGTTTGCCCACGGCGCTCCTCGTCATGGCCCGGCTTGAGCCGGCCATCGAGCCTGTATCGATGAAGGGTGTTCGGCGCGGTTCAACTGGCCGAGGCGCCTGGATGGCCGGGTCAAGCCCGGCCATGACGACCGACTTTGCGCTGCCGCCTCACTCCGCTGGCGTCAGCGCGTAGAGGCAGGTTTCCATCAGCGGCTCGGCGCGCGGCTTCAACTCTGCGGTCGCGACGACATCCTTCTTGGCGGAAATCATGCCCTGCGGGATCAGCTGGATGTTGGCGCCGATGCCGCGGCCCTGGCCGAGCAGCGTGTCGCGCAGCGCGTATTCCTTGCCGAGCTCGCGGCGCTCGCCATCGCTTGCGGCCAGTTGCGATTTCAGCCGCTCGAGGAACGGCGCCGTCTGGCGCGCCATCGCGAGCACGATCGTCTCGCCGCTCGGATCGGCGGCGACCGGAATGTCGGCGTCGGCGACGGTGGCGAGGTCGCGGATGGCGCCCGGACGTGTTTCGTCGAAGGCATAGAGCTTCGATTGCAGGAGGCCCGAATGGCCGACGCGGAAGGTCGCCGAAGCGCTGACCGGAACGCGATCGTTGGGGGCGAGCGGCGCCGACAGCGGCGTGTCGCCGAGGCTGGGAAAAGCGGGATCGGTGACCGTGACCTGCCAGGAGCAGGCGCGCCGGTCGGCGGCCGGGCTGTCGGGCGCCATCGTCATCCAGGCGAGCGGCGAGGGCGAGTCGGCGAGCTGGGGGGCGGCGTCGGCGAAGGCGCGCGCCTGGACGCGCGTCAGCAGCGGCCGATCGACTGGCGCAAGACGGCTTGCCAGCTTGGCGATTGTCGCCTCTGCGTCGGCTTGCGTCTTGGCGGCGACGATCCAATGGACGCGGCTGGCGTTGGCGAAGGCGCTGACCCGCTCGGCGAGCGTTCCGATGCTGGCGTCGTCGGTCAGCGGCAGCGGCGTCGCGCGCGCCGGCGCGGCGAAAGCCGCAACCGCGACGAGTGTAGCGAGAGCGAGCGCAAGCCAAGAGCGGCCGCCGACGTGAGCGGCCGCCGTCGCCGGCGCGTCGTTACGTGCAAGCGTGTGGGTCATTGGTCACCTTGAACTGGTAGTTGATTTCCGCGCCGACCCGGTCGGCGAGAAAACTGGTGGTCGTCGTCAGCACCGCCGCGCCCGTGAGCCCTTTGAGCGATTTGCGCAGGTCGTCCTGCAAAGTGGTGATCTCCAGCGAGGGATCGCGGGTCGCGACGACGAACAGGCGCACTTCGTCCTCGATCGGCTCGATCGGGATTGCCGCGGTCAGCTCAAGACCATCCTGGCCGCGCGCGGCCGGCGCGAGCGAGTGGAAATGTTCGGCGTCGAGGATCACCGGATCGGCGGCGCGCGACACCGAGGCGATGAACAGGCGCGGCGAGCGCAGCGCGCTGGCGTAGGGCAGGCCGTCGCGCGCGCTCACACGCAGCACCAAGGTCTCGCCGCCAACCACCAGCGGCTCGCGCTGGTCGTCGAAACACGGCCCCAGCAATTGCAGCTTGTCGGCGGTGGAATCGTAGCGGGCGCGCTGCGGCGAAGCATCGTCGGCCAGGCTGCGCGTCGCTTCGCCGAGCGGCTCGAAAGCGAGCACGACCGGGGCGTGGAGCAGCGTGATCCATAGGCTCGTGACAAGCGCGATCGCCGCCAGCGCCGCAACGACGCCGAGGGCGCGCGCCGGCGTGACGATCTCGCGCATGGCGAAGGGCCCTAGTGCAGCCTCGACCGCGTCGAGCGTGTCGGCGAAGACGAACTCGAGCCGCGCGCCGGCGCTCTGCGCTTCCTGACGCAAGCGATCGAGCGTCGCCGCCTCGGCGACTTCCAGTGGGCGTCCGTCGATTGCGCTCGCCGGCAGCACGACGACCATGCGCCGACCTTCGAGCGCCTGACGATGCTGAACGATGTAGTCGCCGACGAGCGAGAGTTTGCCGCGCAGGCCGCCGACCGGACCGACCGCCACCGCCGGCGCGCCGGGCGTAGTTGGCAGCACGATCTCGCCGGTGGCGAAGACGACGTCGGGATCGCGGCCGAACGCCTGACACATTGCCGCGAGGGTCAGCCCGAGGCCGGCAGAGCGGGCGTTCTCGTCCGACAGGCGTCCAACCTGCAACTCGGAAATGCGCAAGTTCCAGGGAATGACGCGGCCGTTACGGTGGGTGAGCCAGAGCCGGGCGCGGCGCGCGGCGACGAAGCGGGTGACCGCTTCGCGCACGGTCTGGCCGATGCCGTAGAGCCCGAAATCGAACAGTTCGGAAATCTGCGGCACGAGCCGCGCGGGATGCGGCTCGGGCGCGAAATCGCCGGCGATCGCCTCGAACACTTGCGCGCCTTCGCCATTCGCGCCGACCAGGGGCACGAAGACGCGGGCGGTCACGGCGCGAGGTCCAAGAGCTCGATCTGAAGGGCGGCGAAGTCGGCGCGGGTCTGAGCGTCCTGGTCGAGCACGATGTGCAGCGCGCCGTCGCGGTCGAACACGCCGTCGATGGCGAGCGCTTCGCCCAGAACCACCCGCACTGATTTCTGCGCGTAGAGGCTGAGCCCGGCGACGCCCTGGGCTTGCAATGACAGCACGGTTGCGTTGTCGCCTTCGTGCAGGAGGCGGGCGAGCACCAACCCGTCGGCGCTCATCAGCCCGGCGGCGGGAAAGCGCCATTCGCCGGGGCCCTTGGCCGCCAGCGCCGTGAAGGAGGACAGCGAGCGCGAGCGAACGCGGCCCCCGCGCATGTCGTCTTGGGCGATCGTCGTCTGGGTCGCGACGCGCAGGGTCCGCAAAAACCGAGCAGCATCGCGCGGATCGAACGTCGGATTCATCTCAATCTCCTTGGCGGGACCCTCGCCCCCCAGTTCGCGAGCCGTCGCGCCTCGTTTACGGTCTGGCGCTCGCCTGGACGACGAAGCGCGCCGTCCGCGCCGATAGATCCTCCACGTAAGCCGCTATGTCGCCTTCGAAATCCGCCTTGACCCGACGGCGCAGGAACAGGCTTTCGCCCAGCGCCTCGCTGAGTGTGCGCCCGGCCATGATTTCCGCCAGCAGCTCGCGTTCGGGCGGGGCGATTGCGCCCGCCGCCACCGCCGCCTCGAGATAGGGGGCCGCCTCCTCGCGGCTCATCAGCGGCCCCTCGGCGTCCTCGGAGATTTCGGCCGCTTGCGTCGCCTCGACCGATTCGAACGAGACGATATAGGTCTGGTCCTGACCAGCGACGCGAGTGAGGATGGCGGCGCCGAGCGGCGTGGCGGCGAATTCCGCGCCGCTTTTGCAGCCGGGCACCGGCCCGGCGGCGAAGGCGGCTTCGAGCGCCTGGTCGCTCGGCCGGCGGCCGAGGATGTCGCCCATTTCGGCTTTGAGCGCCTTGAGGAAGCCGTTGGCCGATTTCAGCGTGTTGACGCCGGCGGCGTCCTCGCCAATCAGCCATTCCTTCGGGCAGAGCCCGAGGCGCAGTGTTTCGGCGTAGGGCCGGTTGGCGGCGTCGAGGCATTTGAGAATGCGGTTGGAGAATTCAAACAGTTCGCTGGTCTCGCGGAAGCGTCGCCGGCGCGGCGGGCCGCCAACCAGAGCCTTCCAGGTCGACAGAGCGTCTCCAACCGCCGCCGGGGCGACCGGGCCGGCGGCGCGGCTTGCGACCAGAGCCGCGAGATTGTCGGCCGAAGTCGGCTCGCTGCGGCGCGCGGCGATCGGCCGATCGAGCACGCGATCGAAATAGAATTCGGCGGCTTCCTCGACGCCATCGGGCGGAGGATAGGCCCACACGCCGATCAGGCCTTCAGAATAGCGGCGATTCGTGGTCAGCAGCCGGCGCACGCGCTCGAAGAGATGGAAGGGTTTGACGACGACGATCTCTTCCTCGTCGCCGAGCGTGTCGTTGCCATTGGCGAGATTGGCCAGATGGCCGGCGAAATAGGCGACGATGTCGCGCCCCGTCTTACCCGCCCGCCCAGCGCTCATATTCCCAGTCATCCGCCTGTCGCCGAGCGGCGACCGGCCGCGCGCCTCGGGCGGCATTATCAGCCCGAGCGCCCCAATGACAAGCTGGAGGACCTGTTAACCATGGCGGCGCTGGCGCGAGGCGGCGATTGGTGATTGCATCGGGCGCCGATTGAAGGGGAGATTCGTGGACGCGATGCGAGACGAAGACGCGCTGACCCAGGCCGAAGCCTTGCTGACGCGCGCGCCGCTGTTCGATGGCCACAACGATCTCGCCTGGACGATCCGTATCGACAAGTCGGCGCGCGGCGACGTCATCGCCTACGACCTCACCCGCGTCCATGCGGAGAGCGACACCGACATTCCGCGTCTGCGCGCGGGCAAGGTCGGCGGCCAGTTCTGGGCGGCCTTTCAGCCGACCGGCGCGCCGCACCCCGCGCGCACCGCGCTCGAACAGATCGATCTCATCCGCCGCATCGAAGCGGCGCATCCGGGCGTATTTTATCCGGCGCGCTCGGCCGCCGATTTCGCGCGGGCGCGCAAAGCCGGCAAGATCGCCTCCTATATCGTCGTCGAGGGCGGCGTCGGTCTGGAGAATGCGCTGGCGCCGCTGCGTCTGTGGCACGCGGCGGGCGCGCGGATGTTGATCCCCTGCCACAACGAGACGCTCGACTGGGTCGACTCGGCGACCGACGCGCCGCGCCACGGCGGCTTCAACGCCTTCGGCCGGGCGGTGATTGGCGAATGCAATCGGCTTGGCGTGATCGTCGACGGCGCGCATGTCTCGCACGACGGCATCCGCCGCCTGCTCGACGTCAGCAAGGCGCCGATCCTGCTTTCGCACTCCAACGCCTATTCGCTCTGCAACCACCCGCGCAATGCGCCCGACGATGTGCTGAAGCGGCTGAAGGAGAATGGCGGCGCGGTGCTGGCGACCTTCGTGCCGGGCTTTGTTTCGCAAGACTTGCGCAACTGGCTCAAGGGCTCGCTCGACAGCTTTGGCAAAGCGCCTTCGGTCATCGACCCCAAGGGGCGGATCGCCGCGCTCGAAGCGCGCAGCGGGCCGGCGCCGCGCGCGACGCTCGCGGAAGTCGCCGACCACATCGTCTATTTGGTCGAGACGGCGGGGATCGACCACGTCGGCATTGGCTCCGACTATTACGGCGGCCCGGAGCCGATCGGGCTCGAGAACGTCAGCCGCTTTCCGCACCTCTTCGCCGAGCTGATCGGCCGCGGCTTTTCCGAACGCGATCTTGCCAAGATCGCCAATGGCAATGTGCTGAGGGTGATGCGAAAGGTTGAAGAGGTCGGCGAAGTCCTGCGCGAAGTCAGGGAGCCGGCGGTCGGGCGGATCGAGGATTATCCGGGGGCGTGAAGGGGCTTGACCGTCAAGCCTGTCGGCGGCTCGCGGCCTTTCGCGTAGATCACTTTCCCAGCTAACCTGCACCCGGACCTTTGGCGCGAGACATCAGCATGAAAAAGATCGGCTTCCTCTCATTTGGGCACTGGACGCCGTCGTCTCAGTCGCAGACGCGCTCAGCCGCCGACGCACTTCTGCAATCCATCGATCTCGCCGTCGCGGCCGAGGAAGTGGGCGCGGACGGGGCCTATTTCCGCGTCCATCACTTCGCCCGGCAGCTTGCCTCGCCGTTCCCGCTCCTAGCCGCAGTGGGCGCCCGGACCCGCCGCATCGAGATCGGCACCGCGGTCATCGACATGCGCTATGAAAACCCGCTCTACATGGCCGAGGACGCCGGCGCTGCCGACCTGATCGCCGCTGGCCGGCTGCAACTGGGCATCAGCCGGGGCTCGCCCGAGCAGGTGATCGATGGCTGGCGTCATTTCGGCTACGACCTGGAGGAGGGCCAGAGCGACGCCGACATGGGCCGGCGCCATGCCGAAGTCCTTCTCGAGGTGTTGCGCGGCAAGGGTTTTGCCCAACCGAACCCTCATCCCATGTTCCCCAACCCGCCCGGCCTCCTTCGCCTCGAGCCCTATTCAGAAGGCCTGCGTGAGCGGATCTGGTGGGGCGCCGGCTCCAACGCCACCGCGACCTGGGCGGGAAAGCTCGGGATGAACCTGCAAAGCTCGACGCTCAAGGACGACGAGACCGGCGAGCCGTTCCACGTCCAGCAAGCCGCCCAAATCCGGATGTTCCACGCCGCCTGGAAAGAGGCCGGCCATAAGCGCGAACCGCGCGTCTCGGTCAGCCGCAGCATCTTTCCCGTGGTGGATGATCGGGACCGCGCCTATTTCGGGCGTGGCGGCAAAGAAGAGGACCAGATCGGCTTCATCGATGAGAAAACCCGAGCGATCTTCGGCCGCGGCTACGCCGCCGAGCCGGACCGCCTCATCGAACAACTCAGAGGGGACGAGGCGATAGCGGCGGCCGACACGCTGCTCCTCACCATCCCCAACCAGCTCGGCGTCGCATATTGCGCGCACGTCATTGAGGCGATCCTGAAACAAGTCGCCCCGGCCCTTGGCTGGCGCTGACGCCTGAGCGCTTTCCGCCCCTCCCTGGAAACGGACCGACGCCAAGCGCTCGATCTTGCCCCCTAGTTCTGCAGCACCACCACCTGGGCGCCGACGGGGACGCGATTGTAAAGATCGATGATGTCTTGATTGACTAGGCGGATGCAGCCGCTGGAAACCGCCGTTCCGATCGTCTCCGGCTCGGTCGTTCCGTGCAACCTGAAATACGTGTCCTGGCCGTCGCGATAGAGGTAGAGCGCGCGCGCGCCCAAGGGATTGTCGATGCCCCCGGGCATTCCTCCCGCGTAGGCCGCGTAACGCGGCATGGCGTGGATCATCGTCTGCGTCGGGATCCAGCTCGGCCATTCCGCCTTGCGCCCGATGATTGCGTTGCCGTGGAAATTCAGCGCCTCCTCGCGGCCGACGCCCACCGCATAGCGAAGCGCGCGCCCCTCGCCCAGGACGAGATACAGGCGGCGCTGAGCGACATTAACGACCACCGTTCCCGGCTTATACGGGCCCGAGAACGAGACTTCCTGCCGGGCGAGCTGCGGATCGCGCTGCGCGAGGTCGACGTCGGCGATCGGAAATTTTTCGTTGGAGATCGGGCCGTAGCTGCCGTACATCGCGCCGGGCGCGTTGCAGCCGGCCGGAAGGGCGAGAACGCCAACCATGAAGACGCGTCGACTCAAGGTCGAAACGAATGGTCGACGATCGTTAGGCTGTGTCGTCTCGGTCATGGCGCTCGCGTCTCGGATTTAAGGGAATCAGAAGCGGCGAATGTCCATGCTTTGCGGTCGAACTGCAAGGGGTTGCGCCCCGCGCATTTTATCACGAAGGCGCGCGCCGGCCGCGCGAGCAGAGCGAGACGCGTAGCGGAGCCGCCGCTAGGCGGACCTTGCCAAGGCCGATTTGGCCCCGCAAACTCAGCTTTCGCGAGACCGTCGCCCGGCCGTTTCGCCGTGGGTCGATTGGGGTGGCCTCGTGGATCAGCAAGTTGGTCGATCATTGCGCGTCGATGAGCCGCGCGGCTATGCGACGTCATCGCCGCTCGAACTCTTTCTCACCCAGTGTCACGACGACGTCCGGCAGGATGGCTCGGGCGCGCTGGCGAACTACATCCCTGAGCTCGCGCGGGCCAATCCCGATCATTTCGGCGTCGCGCTGACGACGCTCGATGGACACACCTACGAGGTCGGCGACAGCCGCGCCCTGTTCACCATTCAATCGGTTTCGAAGGCGTTCGTGTTCGCGCTCGCCATGGAAATTCTGGGTGACGCGCGGGTCGAGGCGGCGATCGGCGTCGAGCCGAGCGGCGAAGCGTTCAACTCGATCCGCCTCACCGCCGACAATCGCCCGTTCAACCCGATGGTCAACGCCGGCGCGATCGCCTGCTCGGGGCTGATCCACCGGGTCGAGGGCGCGGGCGCGTTCGAGCGCATCCGCCAGGCGCTCAGCCGTTACGCGGGCAGGGACCTCGGCGTCGATGAATCGGTCTACGCTTCGGAGTCGGCGACCGGCGATCGCAATCGCGCCATCGCCTGGCTGCTGCGCAACTATTCGGTGATCGAGGGCGACGTCAACGCGGTGCTCGACGTCTATTTCCGCCAATGCGCGATTCTCGTCACCGCGCGCGATCTGGCGGTGATGGGCGCGACGCTCGCCAACCACGGCGTCAACCCGGTCACCGGCGTCGTCGTCGCTTCACCCCATGTCGTGGCGCGAACGCTGTCGGTGATGACGAGTTCGGGCATGTACGATTACGCGGGCGAATGGGTCTACCGCGTCGGCATTCCGGCGAAAAGCGGGGTGGGCGGGGGGATCGTCGCCGCGCTGCCGGCGCAGATCGGCATGGGCACGTTCTCGCCGCTGCTCGATAGCCACGGCAACAGCGTGCGCGGGCTGAAGGTGTGCGAGGCGCTGTCGTCGCACTTTGATCTCCACATGCTCAATCGCAGCGCCGATGTGCGCACGAGCGTGATCGCCGACTACGAAACCGCGCGCTTCGCCACGCGCCGCAACCGGGCGCCGCACGAGCGCAAGATCATCGAAGAGCGTCATCACGATGTTCGCGTGCTCGAACTCGTCGGCGCGCTGAGCTTCGCGACCATCGACTACGTCACGCGCCAGCTTGCGGACAAACCGCCGGCCGCATCGCTGTTGATCCTCGATTGCCGCCGCGTTCCCGCCATCACCGAGGCCGGTGCGCGCCTGCTTGGCGAGCACTTCGGGCGGCTGGCCGCGGCGGGAACGACGGTCATTGTCGCCGGCGTCGACAAGGCTTCGGGGGTGTTCGAAGCAATCTGCAGCTTTGTCGCGGCCTCGCAACTGCGCCGGTTCGATTCACTCGACGAGGCGATCGAATGGGCGGAGGACCAGATCGTCTATCGCTATGGCGGCTTCAGCGGCCGGCCGGAGGCGGTCGGTCTCGCGGATCAGCCGCTGCTCGCCGGCCTAAGCAAGAAGGAAATCGCCACGTTGACCGCGCGCTCGGTCGAGCGGAGCTACGAGGCTGGCGCGCGCATCGTCGCGTCGGGCGAGCCGGCGCGCTCGGTGTTCTTTCTCGAAAGCGGCAATGTCAGCGTCAAGATGCCGAGCGGCGTGCGGCTCGCTTCCTTCGCGCCCGGCGTCAGCTTCGGCGAGATGGCGATGATCGAGCCACATCGTAGCGCCGACGTCTTCGCTGACACCGCGGTCAAGTGCCTCGAACTGCCGCTCGCGGCGCTGGGCGAGGAGGGCGCGCGGGTCACGACGCAGATCCTGCGCAACCTCGCGTCTTTGCTGGCGCGGCGCCTGATCCTCGCCAACGCCAAGGTCGACCTGCTCAGCGGGTTTTCTGACTGACGCGCAAGCGAAGCGGCGTAGAGCGCGCCGCGCCGCGTTTTGCGTTTGCTATTCCTCGGTCGCCATGCAGGCGACGCCGAGGGGGTTGGCGGGCTCGCTGACGGGCGCTCGGCGCGCGCTGGTTGCAACCAACCAGGCGAGGCCCGCGAGGTCGGTGACCATCGCCACAAGGCTGACCGCGCCGACCGACCACTGCGAGATCGCGACCGCGCCGAGCGTGGAGCCGATCGCGGCGCCGAGGTAGAGCGCCGAGGTGTTCCACGACAGGATGATCGCCGCGAGCGGCGGGTCGAGCGAGACGAGCCGCGCCTGCTGCACGACCGGGAACGACCAGCCGAGCAGGCCCCATAAGGTCAGGCCGGCGAACAGCGCGCTCGCGCCTATCGCGCCGCCGAGCAGCGGCGCGGCCGCCAGCGCAGCGAAGGCGACCACCAGCACGACGAAGATGATGGCGATGAAGCGCTCGCGCGGCCAGCGGTCTGCGGCGTAGCCGCCAATCTGGCTGCCGAAGAAGCTCATCACGCCGAAGAACATCAGGACGCCGGCGAGCGAGACGCCGCTGACGCCAAGCGTCGTCTCGGCGAGCACGCCAAGATAGGTGTTGACAGCGAACGGCCCGATCAGGGCGAGCGTCGTCAACGCCAACAACTTGAGAACGGCGGGGCGGCGGCCAACGGCAATGCGCTCGGCGAGGCTCGCCCCGCGAATGCCCCTGAGTTGGGGCAGGAACACCGCGACGCCAATCGCCGCAACGACCGCAAGCACGCCGACGCCGAGGAAGGTTGCGCGCCAACTGGCGACGCTGGCGACGAACGTGCCCGCAGGCACGCCGACGACGGTCGCCAGCGTCAAGCCGGCGACGATCAGCGCGATCGCGTGGCCGCGCCGCTCTGGCGTCTGGGTGGCGGTCGCGTAGGCGGTCGCCGCCGGCATGAACGCGCCGGCCGTGAGCGCGAGCAGCACACGCGCGGCGACGAGCCAGCCGAAGGTCGGCGCGAAAGCCGCCAGGCCGTTGGCGGCGGCGAAGGCGCTCATGGCCAAGACCAGCAACCGCTTACGCTCGATCCCCGCCGAAGCGACCGCGATCGCCGGCGAGCCGAACGCGTAGGCGATCGCGAACAGGGTCACCAGCGACCCGGCGGCGGCGGGCGAGACGCCGAGGTCCGCCGCGATGGTCGGCAGCACGCCGCTGATCATGAAGCCCTCGGTGCCGATGGCGAAGGCGCCGAGAACGAGCGGGAAAAGAGTGCGAAGCATGATACGCCCCATGAGTTCAAGGGTCGTTGAACTACTCCAATGCCGGCCGGCTGTCAATGGGTTCAATAAGTCTTGAACTCACGGATTGAACGGTCTATAGGTGGCCCATGGCCAAGGAGCTCCATCATCCCGACCGGGAGCAGATCGATCTTTCCGCCGTGCTCGAGGCGCTCAGCGAGCCGATGCGGCGGGAAATCGTCATGCGCCTGCTCGAACAGGGCGAGGCGCCGTGCCAGGCCTTCGACGGCTACGCGCCCAAGACCAACCTCAGCTACCACTATGCGCGCCTGCGTGAAGCGGGCGTGACGCGCACCCGCCTCTCCGGGCCCTATCGGATGATCTCAGTCAGGGTCGACGATCTCGCCGTGCGCTTCCCCGGCTTGCTCGACTCGATCATTCAGGCGAGCAGCGCCAAGAGGTCTTGGACTCAAGAAACCGCCGAGGCGACCGCTGATGCGCCCGCGGCGCCAGAGACCAGCCCGCGCTAACGAGTGCGCTCGGCGACGAAGCGCGCGATCACCGGCCCCAGCACGATGACGAGGATGAAGCGCGTCATCTGCATCGCCATCACGAATGGCAGGTCGACATTGCTCGAAGCGGCGATGATGGCGACCGAATCCGCGCCGCCGGGGCTGGTGGCGAGAAAGGCAGTCAGCGGATCGACGCCGGTGGTGAAATGCAGAATCACGGCGAAGCCGCCGCAGATCGCGATCAGGGTGAGGATCGAGGCGAGAATGCGCGGCAGCACGCGCGCCGCATGGCCAATGATCTCTGGCGTGAATCGCGCGCCGATGCCCCAGCCGACGACGGCGTAGGACGCGGCGAGCAGCGGCGTCGGCAGCGCGAAGTCGACGCCCAAGGCGCCCTTGAGGACGAGACCGAGGACGAGCGGCGTCAGCAGCGCCCCGCCGGGAATGCGCCGGCTGAGCCCGGCCACAACGCCGATCGCGGCGAGCGCCAGCGTGACGACGAGCGCGAGCGGGGGCGTCGGCGCGAACCACACGATCGCCGGCGCCGGCGTCCCGCCTCCACCAGCCCACAAGCGCGAGACGAAGGAGGCGGCGATCGCGCAGCACACGACGCGCAGATATTGCATCAGCGCGACCAGCCGCATGTCGGCGCCGTAACTCTCCGACATCAGCGTCATCACCGTCGCCGCGCCGGGGGAGGAGCCCCAGATGGCGGTCGCCCCCGGCAGCACTTGCCAACGCGTGAGGAGCCAGCCGAGCGCACTCGCCGCGACGATCACGGACAGCACGCCGCCGAAGAAGACCGGCCAGTTTCGCCCGACTTCGCCAAAGAGCGAGAGCGGCAGTTTGTCGGCGATCATGCAGCCGATCACCGCCTGCGCCGCGTAGAAAGGCGTCGTGGGCAGGCGGGTCGTCCCGCCATTGGCGGCGACGACAATCGCGGCCAGCATCGGGCCGAGCAGCAGCGCCGCCGGCAGGCCAAGCGCGATGAAGCCGAGCGCGAGCAGCGTAGAGAGGACGACCAGCAGCGTCCATTGGCCGCCGATCGGCCAAGCCGCGAGGGGCGAGCGAAGCTTGGAGGAGGTCGTAACTACCATCTGGCGAAGAGGATCTCGGCGCTCCGCGCGGGAGGTGGCGTCGGCATGAAAATGCGCGCGATCGCGCAATCGTGCAACTCCGCGCCAAGATTGCGCGGGCGGCGAGCGCCACCATGTTGCAGTGCACAATGATCCGCACTAGGTATGGTCCCCGGAGGCTTCGCCGAACATGATCGCTGTCGACGATGTCCTCGCCTTCCTTGGCCTTGGCGCGCCCGCGCCAGTCTGGCCGCCGCGCCGTCTGTCGCTCGCCCTGCAGGGCGGGGGCTCGTTCGGGGCTTTCACTTGGGGCGCGCTGGAGCGGTTGCTCGACGAGCCGGAGGTCTCCTTCGACGCGATCAGCGGCGTCAGCGCCGGCGCGGTCAACGCGGTGCTGCTCGCCTCTGGGCTGATGGAGGGCGGGCGCGAAGCGGCCAAGGCGCGGCTTGAGCGCTTCTGGCGAAGCATGAGCCGGGCGGCGGCGCTCTTGCCGAGCGCCTCGCTCGCCGGCCTGCCGTTCGGGTTGCTGGCGCGCTCGCTGTCGCCGTACATGTTCAATCCCTTCAATCTCAACCCGCTGCGCGCCGCGCTGGTCGAGGAGGTCGACTTCGCCCGCCTGCGCGTGCGCTCGCCGATCCGTCTGCTGATCGGCGCAACGCGGGTGCGCGATGGCGAACTCAGGGTGTTTTCGGCCGAGGAGGCGAGCGTCGACGTCGTGCTCGCCTCGGCGTGCCTGCCGCTGATCCATCATGCGATCGAGATCGAAGGCGAGCCCTATTGGGATGGCGGCTATGCCGCCAATCCGCCGCTGATGGCGCTGGCGGTCGCTTCGCGCGCCAAGCATATCCTGGTGGTGCAGGTGACGCCTTCAACCGTCGATCATTTGCCGACCTCGCCCGACGAAATCGGCAAGCGGCTGGAGCACATTCGCTTCAACGCGACGCTCAATGTCGAACTCGATGCGCTGCGCTACGCCAAGCTTGTCGGCGCGACGCCCAAACTCAGCCGCCTGCGCATCGGCCGCATCTCCGCTCAGGACGAATTCGCCGGGCTGGAAGCCGAGAGCGCCGGCAATCTCGGCTGGGATTTTCTCGAGCGCCTGCGCCAGAGCGGGCGCGCTGCGGTCGAAACCTGGCTCGCCGAGGCCGCGCCGCCGCCGGCGCGGCAACGGGCGCGCTCAATGGCCGAAGTGATCGCGCGGTTGCGCGGCGTTGGGGTCTGAACGGCCGGGAATTCTTGCCACGCGTGGCTGGTCCCCCTAACTTTGCCGCTCAAATGCGCATCGCATTTCGATCGAGCGTTATTCCGGGTGGGGCGATCCAATGGACGACGGTGACCCGGCGGCTCGTGCGGCGGCCCATGACCTCGGCCCTTACGCAGACCTCGTTGTGGCGGCGCGAAAAGCGGGACGCGTCGGGTGGACTCGCACGTCGGCCAAACTCACGAGGGATGACGCGCTGGCGGCGTTGACAACGCCGGTCACCAACTCGGGTCCGATCGACTTGCAGCGCGGCCGAACGTGGAATCTCGAAGGCATTGTCGGCCAAGAGGTCTCGTGGTCGGCTGGCTACGGTCCAAGAACCGAGGCGTTGCTGTACCGGCCTGAGCGCGCCGTCGGCCCAAGCGCAGCGGTCTTGGCGCTGCATGACCACGGCCTGTTCAAATACTACGGCAAGGAAAAGATCGCCGACGGTCCGGACGGCGTGGCGGCGGGGATGGCGGCGTATCGTTCGAATTATTACGGCGGACGCCCCTATGCCCTCGATCTTGCGAGGGCCGGCTTTGTCGTGTTGGCCCATGACGCCTTTTCCTGGGGCAGCCGCCGCTTTCCGCAAGGGGTTATGACAGGAGACGCTCCTCATTCCCCCGTTGATCCGATTGCATCTCCCCTCGACGTGGAGGCGTATAATCAGGCGGCGATCGCTTATGAGCATGTGATCGAAAAGTACTGCCGACTGCTGGGGACGAGCTACGCCGCGCTCATCGCCCACGACGACCGAATTGCTTTGCGCGCGCTGCGCTCGCTGGCTGAAGTGGATGAGCAGCGGATTGGCTGCATCGGGCTCTCGGGCGGCGGCGGTCGCGCCGCGATGTTGCGCGCCTGCAGCAAAAGCGTTCGGGCGACCGTCATCGTCGGTATGATGAGCAGCTACGAATATCTGCTGGCAAGACACGTCCGGCCGCACTCGTGGTTGTTCTTTCCCGACAATTTGCCGGCGGCGTGCGATTGGCCGGACCTCGCGGCCTGTGCGGCGCCCGAACCGCTCCTGGTGCAATACGACCGCGACGACGAGCTGTTTCCCATCGAGGGGATGCGGGCCGCCGACGCGAAGCTTCGCGCCGCTTACGAGGAGATCGGCTGTCCGCAGAACTACTGCGGCAGCTTCTATCCCGGACCGCACAAATTCGATCGCGCCATGCAGGGGGATGCGTTTCTCTGGCTCGCCCGCCAACTGCAGCCTTAGGCGCTCGGCCGCACCCGCCAAGGCCGCCGTCGCGCCGGAGCGCCGCGCTACTCCGCCGCGCTCAGCCGAGGCGCGGGAACGTAGTTGAGGATCGGCGCCAGCCAGCGCTCGACGTCCTCCACAGCCATGCCCTTGCGCTGGGCGTAGTCGGCGACCTGGTCGCGCTCGACTTTGGCGACGCCGAAATAATGCGCTTCCGGGTGGGCGAGATAGACGCCGCTGACGGACGCCGCCGGCCACATGGCGTAGGACTCGGTCAGTTGCACGCCGGCCTGCGCCTCCGCGTCGAGCAGGCGGAAGATCGTCGCCTTCTCGGTGTGGTCCGGCTGGGCGGGGTAGCCAGGGGCCGGGCGGATGCCGCGATAGGGCTCGCCGATCAGCGCATCGGGCGCGAAACTCTCGTCGGGCGCGTAGCCCCAGAGTTCGCGCCGCACGCGCTGATGCAACGCCTCGGCCATCGCCTCGGCGAAACGATCGGCGAGCGCCTTGGAAAGAATCGAGGAATAGTCGTCATTGGCGAGCTCGAAGCGCTTGGCGATCGCCTCTTCCTCGAGGCCGGCGGTGACGACGAAGGCGCCGACATAGTCGGGCTTGCCGCCATCGAGCGGGGCGACGAAATCGGCGAGCGCCATATTCGGCCGCCCGTCGCGCTTCGAGAGCTGCTGGCGCAAGGTGAAGAACGTTTCGAGCGTCTCCCCGCGCCCCTCGTCGGCATAAAGGCGGATGTCGTCTTCGACCCGCGCCGCCGGCCAGAAGCCAACCACCGCGCGCGGCTTGAACCAGCGCTCCTCGATGATGCGCTTGAGCATCGCCTGCGCGTCGTCGAACAATTGCCGCGCCGCCGCGCCTTGCTTCTCGTCATCGAGAATGGCCGGATAGCGCCCCTTGAGCTCCCAGGTCTGGAAGAAGGGCGTCCAGTCGATGTAGCGGGCGAGCTCGGCGAGGTCCCAGTCGGCGATGACGCGCGCGCCAAGGAAACTCGGCGTTGTCGGCGTGTAGCTGGACCAGTCGACGCGCATCGCGTTGGCGCGCGCCTTGGCAAGCGGCAGCCGGGTCTTGTCCGCCTCGGCGCGGGCGTGAGCGTCGGCGACGCGTCGATACTCCTCGCGCACCGCGACGATCGATGAGTCGCGCGTCGTGCGCGACAGCAGGCCGCTGACGACGCCGACGGCGCGGCTCGCGTCGTTGACGTGGATCGCCTGGCCGCGCGCGTAGTTGGGATGAATCTTGACCGCGGTGTGGACGCGGCTGGTCGTCGCGCCGCCGATCAGCAGCGGCAGGTCGAAGCCTTCGCGCTCCATCTCTGCGGCGACATGCGCCATTTCTTCGAGCGAGGGCGTGATGAGGCCGGAGAGGCCGACGATGTCGACCTTTTGCTCGCGCGCCACGGCGAGAATCTTCGAGGCCGGCACCATGACGCCAAGATCGATGATCTCGTAATTGTTGCAGGCCAGCACAATGCCGACGATGTTCTTGCCGATATCGTGCACGTCGCCCTTGACGGTGGCGAGCAGGATCTTGCCGGCGGTCTGGCGCCCATCGCCGCCCGCCAGCTTCTCCGCTTCCATGTAGGGCAGCAGCCGCGCCACCGCCTGCTTCATCACCCGCGCCGATTTGACCACCTGCGGCAGGAACATTTTGCCGGCGCCAAACAGGTCGCCGACGATGTTCATGCCGTCCATCAGCGGCCCCTCGATCACCTGCAGCGACTGCGCCGAGGCAAGGCGCGCCTCGTCGGTGTCGGCATCGATGAAGTCGGTGACGCCATTGACCAGCGCATGAGCGATGCGCTTGGCGACCGGCAGTTCGCGCCAGCTAAGGTCGGCTGCCTTGGCTTCGCGCGCCGCGCCGCCGCGATAGCGCTCGGCGACGGCCAGCAACCGCTCGGTCGCGTCGGGCCGACGGTTGAGCACCGCGTCCTCGCAGACTTCACGCAGCTCGGGGTCAATCGTCTCGTAGACCGCCAACTGACCGGCGTTGACGATGCCCATGTCCATGCCCGCCTGAATGGCGTGGTAGAGGAACACCGCATGCATCGCCTCGCGCACCGGCTCGTTGCCGCGGAACGAGAAGGACAGGTTCGACACGCCGCCCGAGATATGGGCGTGGGGGAGGTTGGCGCGGATCTGGCGCGTCGCCTCGATATAGTCGACGCCGTAATTGTTGTGCTCCTCGATGCCGGTGGCGATGGCGAAGACATTGGGGTCGAAGATAATGTCCTCGGGCGCAAAGCCCGCCTGCTCGATCAGCAGCTTGTAGGCGCGGGCGCAGATCGAGGTCTTGCGTTCCTGTGTGTCGGCCTGACCCTTCTCGTCGAAGGCCATGACGACCACCGCCGCGCCATAGGCCCGCACCAGGCGCGCCTGATGCAGAAACGCTGTTTCGCCCTCCTTGAGCGAGATCGAATTGACCACGCTCTTGCCCTGCACGCATTTCAGGCCGGCTTCGATCACCGAGAACTTCGATGAGTCGATCATCGTCGGCACTCGGGCGATGTCGGGCTCGGCGGCGATCAGGTTGAGGAACTCGGTCATCGCCTTGGCCGAATCGATCAGACCCTCGTCCATGTTGATGTCGATAACCTGTGCGCCGCCCGCCACCTGATCGCGCGCGACCGCGAGCGCGCCGGCATAGTCGCCGGCGGTGACCAGTTTGCGGAACTTGGCCGAGCCGGTGACGTTGGTGCGCTCGCCGATATTGACGAAGGGAATGTCGGGCGTCAGCGTGAAGGGCTCGAGGCCCGAGAGACGCAACAAGGGCGTGGGCTGCGGGGGAACGCGCGGCTTGATCCCGGCGACCGCCGCGGCGATCGCCTTTATGTGATCCGGCGTCGAGCCGCAGCAGCCGCCGACGATATTGGCGAGCCCGTCACGAACGAAACGGCCGATTTCGGCCGCCATCGCCTCGGGACTCTCGTCGTAGAGGCCGAATTCATTGGGCAGGCCGGCGTTGGGATAGACGCAGACAAACGTGTCGGCGGCCTCGGAGATCTCCTTGAGGTGCTCGCGCATGGCGGCGGCGCCGAGCGCGCAATTGAGCCCGACGGAGAACGGGCGGGCGTGGCGCAGCGAGTGCCAGAAGGCGGTCGGCGTCTGGCCCGACAGCGTGCGCCCCGACAGATCGGTGATCGTGCCGGAAATCATCAGCGGCAGGCGCACGCCCTTGGCGGCGAAGACTTCCTCGCAAGCGAACACCGCCGCCTTGGCGTTGAGCGTGTCGAAGATGGTCTCGATCAGGATCAGATCCGCGCCGCCGTCGATCAAGCCGACGAGCTGCTCGGAATAGGCTTCGCGCAGCATGTCGAAGGTGACGGCGCGGTAGCCGGGATTGGCGACGTCGGGCGAGATCGAGGCGGTGCGGTTGGTCGGCCCGAGCGCGCCGGCGACGAAGCGCCGCTTGCCGTCGATGCGCTCGGCCCTCAGCGCGGCGCGGCGGGCAAGGCGCGCGGCGTCGCGATTGAGCTCGTAGACGACCGACTGCATCGTGTAGTCGGCCTGGGCGATCGAGGTCGAGGAAAAGGTGTTGGTTTCGAGAATGTCGGCGCCGGCCATCGCATAGGCGAAATGGATGTCCTCGATCGCCTGCGGCTGGGTGAGCGTCAGCAGGTCATTGTCGCCCTTCAGCGAGCACTCGCAGCCTTCGAACCGATCGCCGCGGAACTGGCGCTCGTCAAAGCGCAGGTCCTGGATCTGGGTGCCCATCGCGCCATCGAGGATCAGCACGCGTTCGCGCGCCGCGGCCGCCAGGGTCGCGCCGACGTCGCTTTCGACCGCTTTGGGCGCGGCGAACAACTGGGTGGGGTCGACGCTCATATCGCTCGGGAGCCTCCTCGATATAACCACATAAGCATATCTTTATATAGTTGCAAGACCGTCAACGGCGGGCCGCGCGAGCGCTCCTACCCATTGGCCGGGTTGTCAAACTCCGCTCAAGGTTTAGAACGGATTGATGCGCTGCGCCGGCCCTAGAAGGCTCGCCATGACGCGGGGCGCGAGAACATCCGCGCCGGAGAGGAAAACGCCCAGCCCGAAGCGCCGCGCCGCCCCGATTGGCGGGCGCAGCCCATTCGGGGGAGATCTGTAGATGAACGATCAAGCCGACGGCGCGCCCAAACGCCCCTCGATCACTGACCAGGAAGCGCTGCAGTTTCATTCGCGCGGCCGCCCCGGCAAGATCGAGATCATCGCCTCCAAGCCGATGGCGACCCAGCGCGATCTCTCGCTCGCCTATTCGCCGGGCGTCGCCGCCCCGGTCAGGGCGATCGCCGCCGATCCTTCCGCCGTCTACGACTACACTGCGCGCGGCAACATGGTGGCGGTCATCACCAACGGCACCGCGATCCTCGGCCTCGGCAATCTCGGGCCGCTCGCCGCCAAGCCGGTGATGGAAGGCAAGGCGGTGCTGTTCAAGCGCTTCGCCGACGTCGATTCGATCGACCTCGAATTGTCGACCGAGGACCCGGACGAGTTCATCAACGCGGTGCGCTTTCTTGGGCCCTCGTTCGGCGGCATCAACCTCGAGGACATCAAGGCGCCCGAGTGCTTCTATATCGAGGAGCGTCTGCGCGAACTGCTCGACATCCCGGTCTTCCACGACGACCAGCACGGCACCGCGATCATCGCCGCCGCCGGCATGCTCAACGCCATCCTCCTGACCGGGCGCGACATCAAGACGACCCGCCTGGTGTGCAACGGCGCGGGCGCCGCCGGCATCGCCTGCCTCGATCTGATCAAGGCGATCGGCTTCGAGCCCTCGAACGTCGTGCTGTGCGACACCAAGGGCGTCGTCTATCGCGGCCGCACGGCGGGGATGAACCAGTGGAAGTCGGCCCACGCAGTCGAGACGCCGTTGCGCACGCTTGGCGAGGCGATGGTCGGCGCCGACATCTTCTTCGGTCTGTCGGCCAAGGGCGCGCTGACCCCTGAGATGGTCAAGTCGATGGCGCCCGATCCGATCATCTTCGCCATGGCCAATCCCGATCCCGAGATCACGCCGGAAGAGGCGCAGAAAGTGCGCGATGACGTCATCATCGCCACCGGCCGCTCGGACTATCCCAACCAGGTCAACAACGTTCTCGGCTTCCCGTATATTTTTCGCGGCGCGCTCGACGTGCGCGCCAGGACGATCAACATGGAAATGAAGATCGCCGCCGTCCACGCGCTGGCTGAACTCGCGCGCGAGGACGTGCCCGACGAGGTGGCGGTCGCCTATCGCGGCGCCCGGCCGCGCTTCGGGCGCGACTACATCATCCCGGTGCCGTTCGATCCGCGCCTCATTCACGTCATCCCGATTGCGGTCGCCAAGGCGGCGACCGAGTTGGGCGTGGCGCAGCGGCCGATCGTCGACATGGACGCCTACAAGGCGCAGCTGTCGGCGCGGCGCGATCCGATCGCCGGCGCGCTGCAACGCATCGTCGAGCGGGTGCGGCGCATGCCCAAGCGCGTCGTCTTCGCCGAGGGCGAGGAAGAACAGGTGATCCGCGCCGCCTATTCCTTCGTCAATCAGGGGCTCGGGACGGCGGTGCTGGTCGGCCGCGAGGACCGCGTGCACGCCGCCGCTCACTCGGCGGGGTTCGACCTTGCCGACAAGCGCGTCGAGATTCACAACGCCCGCTTGTCGCAGCGCAACGCGGTCTACGCGCAGTTTCTCTACGAGCGCCTACAGCGGCGCGGCTTCCTGATGCGCGACTGTCAGCGTCTGATCAATCAGGATCGCAACTCCTTCGCCGCGGCGATGGTTGCGCTTGGCGACGCCGACGCGCTGGTGACCGGCGTGACGCGCAATTTCTCGATCGCGCTGGAGGAGATTCGCCGTCTGATCGACGACAAGCCCGGCCATCGGTTGATCGGCGTGTCGCTGATCCTGGCGCGCGGCCGGCTGATCGTCGTCGCCGACACCGCCATCACAGAGATGCCGACCGCCGACGATCTTGCTCACATCGCGCTCGAGGCGGCGGGCGTGGCGCGCCGGCTCGGCCACGAGCCGAAGGTGGCGCTGCTCGCCTTCTCTAATTTCGGTCACCCCCCCGGCGAGCGCGCCCAGCGGGTTCAGGAGGCTGTGCGCATTCTCGACGCGATGCGGGTCGACTTCGAATACGATGGCGAGATGGGCGCCGACGTCGCGCTCAACAAGTCGTTGATGGCCGCCTATCCGTTCTGCCGCCTCACCGACGCCGCCAACGTGCTGGTCATGCCCGCCTTCCATTCGGCGGCGATCTCCACTCGCCTGGTGCAGGAGCTCGGCGGCGCGACGGTGATCGGGCCGCTGATCGTCGGCCTGGAAAAGCCGGTGCAGATCGTCGGCCTCGGCGCCAAGGACTCCGACATCGTCAACATGGCCGCGCTGGCGAGCTTCAATATTGGGGGGTGATCTGTGGGCGCGGCCGCTGGCCGCCCCCGCCGCGCGCGGCTACACCTTCATCTGCGCGCCGAGTTCGACCACTCGGTCCGACGGCAAATTGAAGAAGTCGGGGGCGCTCGCGGCCTGTTTCGCGAGCGCGATGAACAGCAGGTCCTGCCATTTCGGCATTCCCGAGTTCGGCGATGGCTTCAGCGTGCGCCGGCCGAGGAAGAACGAGGTCGTCATGATGTCGAACTTCACCCCGGTCTTGCGCAGCGCCGCCAGCGCGACAGGAATGCGCGGCGATTCCATGTAGCCGAAATGCAGGGTGACCGACAGGAAGTCGGGCGAGAGCGCATGAACTTCAAAGCGGTGCGCCGCCGGCACGCGCGGCGACGTCTCGGTGTGCACGCACATCATCACCACGCGCTCGTGCATCACCTTGTTGTGCTTGAGATTGTGCATGAACGAGGACGGCGTGACGGTCGGGTCGCTGGTGAGGAAGATCGCCGTGCCGGGCACCCGCGTCGGCTTCGATTTCTCCAGCATCTTGATGAGGTCGCCGATCGGGATCGAGTCGCGGTGGGTCTTGATCGAGAGGATCGCGGCTGCCGCGCGACCACGTCCACATCACCACGACCATCGCCGCGCCGAGCATCAAGCGGAACCCAGCCGCCTTCGAATACCTTGAAGAGATTGGCGATGAAGAAGGTGAGGTCGATCGACAGGAAACCGCACACCAGCGCCAGCGCGCCCCACAGCGGCCAACGCCACAGGCTGCCAGACGACGAAAAAGGCGAGCGCGGTCGTCGTCACCATCGTCCCGGACACCGCGATGCCGTAGGCGTTGGCGAGCGCGTCGGAGGAGCGGAACAGCAACACCAGCGCCAGCACGCCCAGCAGCAGGATGCGATTGACGCGCGGGATGTAGATCTGTCCCTCCTGGGTATCGGAGGTGTGGATGATTTCGAGGCGCGGCAGCAGGCCAAGCTGGATCGCCTGGCGCGTGAGCGAATAGGCGCCGGTGATCACCGCCTGGCTGGCGATCACCGTGGCCGCCGTCGCCAGCAGCACCAGCGGCAGCAGCGCCCAGCCGGGCGCGAGCAGGAAAAAGGGATTCTCGACGGCCGAGGGGTTGGCGATGATCAAGGCGCCCTGGCCGAGATAGTTGATCGATCAGCGCCGGCAGGACGAGGAACAGCCACGCCGCCTGGATCGGCTTGCGGCCGAAATGGCCCATGTCGGCGTAGAGCGCCTCGGCGCCGGTCACCGCCAGGAAGACGCTGCCGAGCACGACGAAGCCGAACGCGCCATGCTCGCTCAGGAAAACGAGAGCCGGCCACGGGCTCAGCGCGCGCATGATCACCCAAGCATCGGGGATATGCATGAGGCCGAGGCCGGCGTTGATGAGGAAGAACGCCATCATGATCGGGCCGAAGAAGGCCGCCACGCCCGCCGTGCCGCGGCTTTGGACGAGAAACAGCAGGATCAGGATCACGACGGTCGCCGGCAGAACCAAGGGCGCGAGGTCGGGGTCGACCTGTTTCAGTCCCTCGAGCGCCGAGAGCACCGAGATCGCCGGCGTGATGATGGCGTCGCCGTAAAACAGCGCCGAGCCGGCGACGCCGAGCAGGAAGCAAATGGTCGCCCTGTGGCCGAGCGCACGCTGGGCAAGCGCCATCAGCGACAGAATGCCGCCCTCGCCCTTGTTGTCGGCCCGCATCAGGAACAGCACGTATTTGGCGGTGACGACGATCAGCAGCGCCCAGATGATCAGCGAGACGACGCCGATGATCTGCGCGACGCCGGGGCCGCCCTCCTTGAAATGGCCGAGCGCGGTCTGCAGCGCGTAGAGCGGGCTGGTGCCGATGTCGCCGAAGACGACGCCGACCGAGCCGAGCGCCAGGATCCAGAAGTTGCCGCCATGCCCGGTTGCCGTTGCGTCATGGCCGTTGGCGGCGGACGCCACAGCCGCGGGCAAAGGTTCGTGAGACATGCAAGGTCCGGTTTGAGCCGCGCGCCAAGCCGCGGCCGGTCTGCGCGGGCGGTCTCTATACCCCTTCGCGCCCGAGGCGCAAACTGCCTGGATTGACGGTGAATCGGCGGCCCGTTGATGGTTTGTTCGCTTGCATGGGCGCCGTTCAGGCCGCGGCGCCCTTGGCCAGCGCCTCGATCAGGCCGCGCACGACATCGGGCCGCTCGATATTGGGCAAATGGCCGGCGCCGGCGATCACTTTGAACCGCGCTTGGCCGATCCGGTCGGCCAACTCGCGCACCAGCGGGGGCGGCGTCGAGCCGTCTTCCTCGCCCACGAGGCACAGCGTGGGGACCTTGATCGACGCGCAATAGGGTCTGAGATCCGCCTGAGCCTGCGCGGCGCAGGCGGTGAGGTAGCCCTCCTTCGGGCAGCGCGTCAGCATGGCCCGCCAGCCGGCGAGCTCGGCCGGGCGCCTGGCGCGAAACTCGCTGGTGAACCAGCGCCGCATTGTCGCGTCGGCGACGGCCTCGATCCCGCCGCGCGCGACCTCGTCCATGCGCTGGCGCCAGCTCTCCTCCGTTCCGATCTTGGCCGCGGTATCGCAAAGCGCCAGCGCGGCGACGAGGTCGGGGCGCTGACGATAGAGCTCCTGTGCGATGATGCCGCCCATCGACACGCCGACGATCACCGCGCCATCGACCCTTAGGAGATCGAGCAGGGCGATGAGATCGGCGGCGTAGTCGGCGATCAGCGCCGGGCCCGGCGGCAGCCCCGAGAGGCCATGGCCGCGCTTGTCGTAGCGCACGATGCGATAGGCGCTGGCGAGCGGCCCGACGAGTTCGTCCCAGATGCGATAGTCGACGCCCAGCGCATTGATGAAAACGATCGCGCGCGCGTCGCGGCGCCCCTCGTCGGCGTAATGCGCGACCGCGCCGTTGACATCCGCGAAGGCCATGGCGGCGCGCCCCCCGTGCGCTGCACAATGCCGCGCCGTGACGCGGACCGCCGCAGATTTCGCGCCCACCGCGGCGCTGTCAAGGGCGGCATGAGGCGACTAGAGCAGCGTGTAGAGCTGGCGCGCCTCGCTCGAGGGGCCGCGACGCGCGCCCAGCGCCTCGACCCGCGCCGCCAGATATTTTTGCCCGAGCGGGAAGGCGATGACGTCGCCGGCGCGCACCTGCCGGCTCGCTTTGTCGATCGGCGCGCCTTGACCACCACGGGTGACGCGCACCCCGCCCGCTTGAATGGCCCGCGCCGCCAGGCCGCGTGTCTTGAAGAAGCGCGCCCGCCACAGCCAGACGTCAGCGCGGCAGATTTCGGGACTATCGAAATCGACGTGTTCCGTCATCCGTTCGCGCCTCCTGCCGCCGCCCGGCGGCGTGGCCGCTTGCGCGGGCGGCGGCCTGGCGCCTTCGGCTTGGCGAAGGGCGCGAGCGCAGCGAAAGGCGAGACGGCGGGGCTTGCCGGGCGGTCCTGGGGCGCCGAGCGGCGGCGCCAGAGTTCGCGCTCTCCTACGCCACCCTCGGCCGCGTCGCCCCTGCGGACGCGCGTGAAGCCGAGGCCGGCGAGGATTTGTTCGCCCTGACCGGGCTTCCAGCCGAGCGCGGCGATCAGCTCTGGCGTGATGCGGATCGCGCCGCCGGCGTTGGGGTCGGCCTCGCGGGCCAGCGCGTCGAGCCGCTCCAGCGCCGCCACCGGCGCGACGAGGGCGCCAACGATGCGCAGGGCGCGCAGCGCCAGCGCCTCGGGGGGCGGGGGCGGATGGGGCAGGGGCGAGAGCGCGTCGCGTTCGGGGCGCCAGCCCGGCCGCGCCAAGGCGGCAAAATGTTCGCCGAGCCGGCGCGCCTCCACGGTGGCGAGGGCCGGCAGAAACAGACTGAAGGCGCCGAAGCGCACGCCGAGGCCCTTGAGGATGCGCCGCTCGCCGCGGCTCAGCGCGCGAATCTGTGTTTCGGCGCGGGCGCGGTCGAGGACGCCGAATTGTTCGACGAGTTGATAGGCGACGCCGCGCGCGAGGCCTTTGAAGCGCCCGTCGGCGACCGCCGCCTTGAGCCCGGCGAGAGCGGCAAAGTGGCGTCCAGCTTCCGCGGCGACGAAAGCCTCCAGCCGCCGGGCCGCTCGCTCGCGCGCCGGTTCGGCGCCAAATTCGCCGTAGAGCCTGACGCGCGGAGCGAAGAGACCGCCGCCCGCGATCTCGCCCGTCGCCTGACCGCGCCAGGCAAGCCGGCCGCCGGGCAAGAGCGTGAAGGCCTCGTCCTCGTCGCCGGCGAGCGCGCCGAGCCGGCGGGCGATTTCGGGCGCGACGGCGCGCTCGACCGCGCCGCGCAACGCGCGATTTTCCAGCGGCGTGCCGCCGCGCTCGGGTTCGAAATGGACGCCCGCGAGCGTGCCGACGCGGTGGCCCTCGACCATCACCACGCCGTCGGCGCCGATGCCGCCGAGCACCGGACCGGCGCGCTGGTTGAGGCTGCGCAGCAGGCTCGAAGTGCGCCGGTCGATGAAGCGCTGCATGAGTTGCTGGTGCAGCATGTCGGAAAGGCGGTCTTCGAGCGCGCGCGCGCGCCCCTGCCAGCCGGCCGGATCGGCGAGCCAGTCGGCGCGGTTGGCGACATAGGCGAGCGTGCGCACCTTGGCGAGCCGCATCGACAGCGCGTCGATGTCGCCGTCGCTGCGATCGAGCGGCGAGAACTGCCCCTGCATCCAGTCCTCCGGCAACCGACGATCGCCTTGCGTGAGATGCTCGAACATGCCGCCGATCAGCCGGGTGTGTTCATCCTGCGAAGTCTTGCGGAAGTCCGGCGTCTGGCAGGCCTCCCACAGGCGCACGAGATTGGCGCGATCGCGGGCGCGGCGCTTGATGAGTTCGTCGCCGGCGAGCTGGCGCAGAGTTGCTTCGTCCTGAGCCTCGTCGGAGAGCTTCAGTCCCGGCGCCGAGGGCGGCGCGGCGAGCGAGCGCGCCAGCCCTGCGAGCGAAGAAAAGTCGAGCCGGGCGTTGCGCCATTCGGCCGCCGCAAGCGGCGCGAACACATGGCCCTCGACCGCGGCGACGACTTCGGCGTTCATATCGGGCGCTTCGCCGGTCACGCCAAACGTGCCGTCGCGGCGATAGCGGCCGGCGCGCCCGGCGATCTGACCGATCTCGTGGTGGTGCAGCCAGCGCGAGCGCCGGCCGTCGAACTTGCGCAGCGCGGCGAAAGCGACGTGGTCGACGTCCATGTTGAGGCCCATGCCGATGGCGTCGGTCGCGACGAGAAAATCGACCTCGCCCGATTGGAACAACTCGACCTGGGCGTTGCGCGTGCGCGGACTAAGCGATCCCATGACCACGGCCGCGCCGCCGCGATGGCGGCGGATCAGCTCGGCGATGGCGTAGACCGCGTCGGCGGAGAAGGCGACGATGGCGCTGCGTGGCGGCAGCCGAGTGAGCTTCTTGGGGCCGGCGTAAGTCAGTTGCGAGAATCGGTCGCGCGACTGGATCTCGAATTCCGGGCACAGCCGGCGGATCAGCCCCGCCGCGCTCGCCGCGCCCAGCAGCATGGTCTCGGAAATGCCGCGCGCGTTGAGCAGGCGGTGGGTGAAGACATGGCCGCGCTCGGGATCGGCGCAAAGCTGGATCTCGTCGACGGCGAGAAACTCGACCATGCGATCGAGCGGCATCGCCTCGACCGTGCACACCCAGTAGCGCGCCGAGATCGGCACGATCTTCTCTTCGCCGGTCACCAGCGCGACCGAGGCCGCGCCGCGCGCTTTGACGATGCGGTCGTAGATCTCGCGCGCCAGCAGCCGCAGCGGCAGGCCGATCATGCCGCTGGAAAAGCCGAGCATCCGCTCGACCGCCAGATGCGTCTTGCCGGTGTTGGTGGGGCCGAGAACGGCGACGTGCCGGGTGGGAAGACTAGCGATTCGCGAGCCGGTCATAAGGGTAAGGTGGGGGATCGAGCGCCGCGCCGCAAGCGGGGGCAATTTGCGGTGGGGCGATGGAAAATAGGGTCGTTGTGCGGCAAGGCGCAACGAGCGCTTGCGTCCGAAGGCCTCGGCTGTATTCAAGCCGCCATGCGCGCCTTTCCCGACCCGCTGCCGATCGACGAGGCCCTGCCGCGGCTCGTGGCTGCGCTGAATGCTGGGACGCGTGCGGTGCTGGTCGCGCCGCCCGGGGCCGGCAAGACGACGCGGCTTCCGCTCGCGCTGCTCGACGAGCCCTTCGCCAGCGTCGGCAAGATCATCGTGCTCGAGCCCCGCCGGCTCGCCGCGCGCGCCGCCGCGCAGCGCATGGCTTCGAGCTTGGGCGAAAAAGTCGGCGAGACGATTGGGCTCAGGGTGCGGCTGCAGAGCCTGATCTCGGCCCGCACCCGCGTCGAGGTCGTCACCGAGGGCGTGTTCGCGCGCATGATCCTCGACGATCCGGCGCTGACCGGCGTCGCGGCAGTGCTGTTCGACGAGTTTCATGAGCGCTCGCTCGACGCCGACCTCGGACTCGCCTTGGCGCTCGATGCGCAGGAGGGCCTGCGCGAGGATTTGCGTATCCTCGTCATGTCGGCGACGCTCGATGGCGCGCGCGTCGCGGCGCTCATGCCAGGCGCCGCACAGATCGAGAGCGAGGGCCGCGCTTTTCCGGTCGTCACGCGCTACCTCGGGCGCGATCCCGCCAAACGCATCGAGGATGACGTCGTGCGCGCGATTCTGGCCGCGCTGGCGGATGAGAGCGGCTCGATCCTCGTTTTTCTGCCGGGGCAGGGCGAGATCACGCGCGTCGCGGCGACGCTCTCCGAGCGCATCCGCGATGCAAGCGTCGACATCGCGCCGCTCTATGGCGCAATGGACGCGCACGCGCAGGACCGCGCGGTGTCTCCAGCGGCGCAGGGTCGTCGCAAGATCGTGCTGGCGACCTCGATCGCCGAGACCTCGCTGACGATTGAAGGCGTGCGGGTGGTGATCGACAGCGGCCTGATGCGCGTGCCGCACTATGAGCCGGACATCGGTCTGACGCGGCTCGACACCGTGCGCGTCTCGCGCGCCAACGCCGATCAGCGACGCGGCCGCGCCGGCCGCGTCGAACCTGGCGTGTGCTACCGGCTGTGGGAGGAGGCGGGCAATGGCGGCCTCGCCGCCTTCGCGCCGCCAGAGATTCTTGCCGCCGACTTGACCGGTTTTGCGCTCGACCTCGCGGTCTGGGGCGTCGCCGATGCGGCGAAGCTCAAGTTCCTCGATCCGCCGCCGCTCGGCGCGTTGTCGGAGGCGCGGGTGTTGCTGGCGACGCTCGGCGCGCTCGACGCGGCGGGCCGCGTGACCGACGAAGGCGAGGCAATCGCCGCGCTGGCGCTGCCGCCTCGCCTCGCCCGCATGGTGGTCGACGCCGCGCGCGCTGGCGAAGCCGAACTCGCCGCCGAAATCGCCGTGACGTTGACCGAGCGCGGCCTCGGCGGCGATGCGGTCGACCTGTCGCGCCGGCTCGACAGTTTTCGCCGCGATCGCTCGCCGCGCGCCGAAGACGCACGCAAGCTGGCGCGCAACCTGGCGAAGCGGGCGAAGACCCTCACCCCGACCCTCTCCCGCGAAGCGGGAGAGGGGGAGCGCCCCTTCTCCCGCATAGCCCCGTCGAGAGACGGGCGTTCTTCCGAACGCCCTATGCGGGAGAAGATGTCGGCGAAGCCGACAGATGAGGGCCCTTTCGCCGACATCGGCGAATGGCTCGCCGCGGCCTTTCCCGACCGCATCGCGATGGCGCGCGGCAAGCGCGGCGAGTTCTTGATGGTCAATGGTCGCGCGGCGGCGCTTGAGCCGCATGATGCGCTGGCGGGCGAATCCTTCCTGGCGATCGGCGAGATCGTCGGGCGCGCCGCCTCGGCGCGCATCGTCACCGCGGCGCCGTTGACCTTGGAGCAGATCGAGGCGGTCGCCGGAGCGCAGATTGAGACGCGCGAGGAGACGCTGTTCGACCGCGCCTCGGCGTCGCTGCGCGCGCGCAGGCGCCGCCGGCTCGGCGCGCTGACGCTCGCCGAAGGCAATCTCGCGCCGCTAGCGGACGAGCAAAGCGCCCGCGCGCTCGCCCTTGGCCTGATCGATCTTGGTCTCGCGCGCTTGCCGTGGACCAAGAGCCTCACGCAATGGCGCGGGCGGGTGAACTTTCTGCGCCGCGCCGAAGGTGAGCCGTGGCCCGATCTGTCGGACGCTGCGCTCGCCGCCTCGCCCGATTGGCTGGCCCCTTTTCTGCTCGGCAAGACGCGGCTCGACGACTTGACCGGCGACGAACTCGGGCAGGCGCTGCACGCGCTGCTCCCTTATGATTTGTCGCGCCGGCTGGAGGCTGAGGCGCCGAGCCACTTCGTCGCGCCGACCGGAGCCGCGGCCCCGGTCGACTACGAGGCGGACGGTGGGCCGAGCGTCGCGCTGCGGGTGCAGGAGCTCTATGGTCTGACCGTCCATCCCGCGCTCGCTGGCGGGCGCGTGCCGCTGACCCTGCATCTGCTGTCGCCCGCGCATCGGCCGATCCAGATCACGCGCGACCTGCCCGGCTTCTGGAAGGGCTCATGGGCGGCGACGCGGGCCGATCTGCGCGGCCGCTACCCGCGCCACTTCTGGCCGGAAGACCCCGCCAACGCCGCGCCGACCAGCCGCGCCAAGCCGCGCGGGACCTGAGGGCGCATTGCCGCAGCGCTCCCGTTCCGACACGCTGGCGCTTGGTGATTCGCTGGAAGGGAACGCTGGTGGCGGACGCTCTGCCCAAGGTCGCGATCTGTTTTCCCTCGGGCGACATGGTGCACGCCGACTTCGCTCTGTCGCTCGCCGGGCTGTGCAATTCGACGCCGCCGCTGGAGACGCCGATCGTCAACAACAAGTCGTCAATTGTCGCCGCCGCTCGCAACACCGGGGTTAGCCGAGCGCGCGAACTCGGCTGCGACCACATCCTGTTTCTCGACAGCGACATGACGTTTCCACGCACGACGCTTCATCGCTTGCTCGTCCACCACGAGCCGATTGTCGGCGCGACCTACGTCAAGCGCGTGCCGCCCTATCCGGTCCTCGGGACCGCGCTGCAGCCAACGCCCACCTGCGATGCGCGCGGCCTGACCGAAATGTTGCGGATTCCGACCGGTTGCCTGCTCATTCGCTTGTCGGTGTTCGACGCGCTTTCGGCGCCTTACTTCCGTTACATCACGGATGAGGCGAGCGGTGACATCGTCGGCGAGGACTATGTCTTTTGCGACCGCGCCCGCGCCGCCGGCTTTCACATCTGGTGCGACGCGAAGCTGTCGCTGGAGATCGCCCATCTCGGCCAGCAGACCTGCCGCGTTCCCGGCGCAGTCTAGCTTAAGCCTTCCTTAACGTTATCATTCATATACAGATTTATTAGCCGGGAAATCTTCGATGTCTCTTTCCGTCTCTGGAACGAGCCAGCAGAGTCTTCTGCTGTTGCTCCTGCAGGCCAATAGCGCCGCCCAGAACAGCGCCTCCAACTCGTCGAGCACGAGTTCAACCGCCTCCTCCGCCTCGACCAGCAGCGCCATCACCTCCTCCGACGCGTCCACGGCGATCGGCCTCTCGGCGCAGTTGCTGGCGCTCCTGTCGCAGCTCAGCGCTGAGGTTTCTTCGGCCTCTTCATCCAGCGGCAGTCAGAGCGAGGGAACAACCGTCAACGGTCCGCCTTCCGGGCCGCCGCCGGGACCCCCGCCCGGACCGCCCCCTGGTGTGCCGGGCGCCAGCTCGTCGTCCGATTCCTCGGACAGTTCGACGAGCGCGAGCAGTCTCCTGGCGCAGTTGGAGGCCGATCTCACCAATTTCCTCAGCGCTCTCGAATCGTCCAGCTCGTCCTCGAGCGTGTCCTCGGCTTCGAGCGCCTCGTCCGCGTCGTCAGAACTCGGCGGCCTCCGAGCTCAGCACCGATATCAGCGAATTGCAGAACGCCTTGACCGTGTTCCTGACGGATCTGACCGGGACGATCGACTCAAGCTCGTCGACCTCTTCGAGCTCAACCGCCACGGAATCGTCGCTTGCGTCGCTTGATAGCGCCAGTTCGTCCAGCGCGTTGAACTCCTCGAGCGCCAGCGCCTCGACGTCATCCAGCGGCGGGCCGTCGCACCATCGCCGGCACGTTTCGGACGCCTACGACGCCAATTCTTCGGCGCTGTCGTTGTTGACGTCGTCATCATCGACGTCGACAACCTCTTCAACGTCATCGACCAGCACGATCGCCTGATCCGCTCGCCGCGCGCCGCGCAATTTCGGCGCGGCTATTTCTTGCCGACGTAGCGGCGCCAATCGTGCGCCTCCTTGAACCCCAGCACCTCGCGCGCCTTGCGGTTCGACAGCGGCGCCTCGAACTTGCCGAGCGTACGGGTGATCGGCGTCGTCGGGCAATGCTTGGCGAGAAACTCCCGCGTTGGCGTCTCGACCGTGATCGTGTCGTTGACCGCGTTGAAAACCTGAAAGCCGAGGCCATCTTTTTCCAGGCAGAGGTGGACGATCTCTCCGAGGTCGCGCGCGTCGATGTAGCTCCAGGCGTTGCGCTTGCGCATCATCGGCTTGACCTGAAACTCGGCGAACATGCCGTATTCATGCGGCTCGATGACATTGCCGATGCGCAACGCGTAGATGTCCGCGCCGTAGCGCATGGCGAAAGCGCGCGCCGTTTTCTCGTTGCACACTTTCGACAGACCGTAGGAATCCATCGGGTCGATGTCGTAATCTTCTTCCAGCGGGAAGGAATGGAAATCCTTGTCGCCCTCGGCAAAGCAGACGCCGTAGGTGGTCTCGCTGGAGGCGACGATGACCTTGCGCACGCCGAGCTTCATCGCCGCCTCGATGACATTGTAGGTGCTGATGACATTGGCGGCGAAGGTGGCGTTATCGGGCTCGATCAGCACGCGCGGCACGGCGGCGAAATGGACCACCGCGTCGGGGGCGGAGGGCGCCCGGCCATCCTCATAGCCGCCGAAACCGAAATGCGAGGTCAGCGCGTTGAACGCCTGGCCCGAGCGGGTGAGGTCGGCCTGCAGCGTGTTGACGCCGGGCAGATCGAGCGGCTTGAGATCGACGTTGAGGATCTTGTGCCCCTTGCCCTGCAGATGGGCGATGGCGTGGCGGCCGGCTTTGCCAGAGCCGCCGGTGAAGACGATGCGTTTGGCGGCCATGGGTTCCTCCTGGGGCGATCTCTGGGGCGATCTCGAGCGCGGGCGAACCTAACGCCTGCTGCGGCGAGGGCAAGTGCCAGTCCAGTTGGTGGCGCTGCCACTGGCATTTCACGTCTGCGTGAACAGGGCCGGGCGTTGGGGAGATCAAGCGCGCGGGTGAGCGGCGCGGTAGGCGGCGAGGAGCCGGGCGCCGTCGACGGCGGTGTAGATCTGGGTCGACGACAACGAAGCGTGGCCGAGCAACTCCTGGATCGTGCGCAGATCGCCGCCGCGCGCCAGGAGGTGGGTGGCGAAGGAATGGCGCAGCGCATGGGGCGTGGCGCTGCCCGGCAGGCCGAGCGCGCCGCGCAACCGCTCCATCGCATATTGCACGATGCGCGGCGAAAGCGGGCCGCCCTTGGCGCCGACGAACAGCGGACCTTGTGGCTTCAGCACATAGGGGCAGAGCGCGAGATAATCCTCGATCGCTTGCTTGACCGGCGCGATCACCGGGGCTGAGCGCGTTTTGCGACCCTTGCCGACGACGCTGACCGCGTCGCGCTCGCCAACCGGCGCGTCGGCGCGCTGGATCGACAAGGCTTCGCCAATGCGCAGGCCCGCGCCATAGCAGAGCGACAGCACGGCGGCGTCGCGGGCGAGGACCCAAGGCTCGCGCGCTTCGCCCTCGCGCGAGGCGGCGGAGGCGACCGCGCGCGGCGTCGGGCGCGCTCAACGCGCGCGGTAGCCGCCGCGCCGCCTTGGGCGCGCGCATCGCGCCAAGC
Source organism: uncultured Alphaproteobacteria bacterium (assembly GCA_963835215.1). Lineage (GTDB taxonomy): Bacteria > Pseudomonadota > Alphaproteobacteria > Rhizobiales > Beijerinckiaceae > Roseiarcus. Next base: position 1,608,664 of record CAWIES010000002.1, read on the forward strand.
GCGGAAGCTGGCGCGCCGCCCTCGCGGGCGATGTGGCGCGATAGCGAGCGCAGCGCCGAGAGCGCGCGCTGCAGCGAGCGCGGGTTGATGTCGTCGGCGCGCCGGCGGGCGAGAAAGGCGCGCAGATCGGCGGGGGCGAGAGTGGCGAAGGCCTCAAGCCCAGCCGGCGCGCCAAGCCGCTCGGCGAGAAAGGCGAGAAACTGGCGCGCGTCGCGCCCATAGGCCTCAACCGTATTGGCCGAAAGCCGCCGCTCGTCGGCGAGCCGATGCAGCCAGGCGGTGACGCTGGCGGCGAGATCGGAGGCGGCGGGGAGGGCGGCGGCTGCGAGGGCGTCGCTGGCTTTGGACGGGGCGGTCATGGGGAGACGTTGCGCCGACTTGGTTAAGCGAGGCTTGCCGGGTAAGCGAGGCTTGCCGGGCGCCGACGTTGGCGCACTTCGCCTCACCCCAGCAGCTCAATCAAGTGCGGGATCAGCGGCGCATCTGCGGGGGGCATTGGATAGTTGCGCAGTTCCTTTGCCAGCGCCCATTTCAGCCCTTGGCCCTCGAGCGGCTGGACGAAACCCTCCCAGCGGCGGCAGACGTAGAGCGGCATCAGCAGATGGAACTCGTCATAGGCGTGGCTGGCGAAGGTCAGCGGCGCGAGGCAGGCGGGCTTGACCGCGATGCCCAACTCCTCCCGCAATTCGCGGATCAGCGCCTCCTCCGGGCGCTCGCCCGGCGCGAGTTTGCCGCCGGGAAACTCCCACAGGCCGGCGAGATGTTTGCCTTCGGGGCGCTGGGCGATCAGCACCCGATTGTCGGCGTCGACCAGCGCCGCGGCGACGACCAGCAGCAGGTTCAAGAGCGATAGTCGCCATTGATGGCGACGTATTCCTTGGTGAGGTCGCAGGTCCACACCTTGGCCGTCGCCGTGCCGACGCCGACATTGGCGGCGATGACGATCTTGGGCTTCTTCATATAGGCGGAGGCCGCCGCTTCGTCGTAGTCGGGATCGCGCGCGCCGGCATGGGCGACGCGGATGTCGCCGAAGAAAATATCGAGCTTGTCGCGCTCGGCCTTTTCGCCCGCCTTGCCGACCGCCATGACGACCCGGCCCCAGTTGGCGTCTTCGCCGGCAACCGCGGTCTTGACCAGCGGCGAATTGGCGATAGCGAAGGCGATGCGCTTGGCGGCGCGGCGGGTCGCGGCGCCCGCGACCCTGACCTCGATGAATTTGCGCGCGCCCTCGCCGTCGCACACGACCTGCTGGGCAAGGTCGATCAGCAGCTTGTCGAGCGCGCGGCGAAAGGCGGCGAGGCGGGGATCGCTTGCGTCGGCGATCGCCGGCGCGCCGCGCGCGGCCGCGGCGCCGGTCGCAAACATCAGCAACGTGTCGGAGGTCGAGGTGTCGCTGTCGACGGTGATGGCGTTGAACGAACGTTCGACGCCCTTGCTGAGCAGCGCCTGCAACGCGGGCGCGGCGATCGGCGCGTCGGTGAAGACGAAGGCGAGCATCGTCGCCATGTCGGGGGCGATCATGCCGGCGCCCTTGGCGATGCCGTTGATCGTCACTTCGGCGTCGCCGAGCTTGACGCGCTGCGCAGCGACCTTGGGAAAAGTGTCGGTGGTCATGATCGCGCGCGCCGCATCCATCAGCCCGTCAGGCCGCGCGGCGGCGGAAAGGGCGCCGAGCGCGTCAACGATCCGGCCCGCTTCCAGCGGCTCGCCGATGACGCCGGTAGAGGCCATGAAAATCTCGGCTGGCGCGGCGCCGATCGTCTTGGCCGTCGCCTCTGCGACTGCTTTGGCCGTCTTGTCGCCGAAGGCGCCGGTGAAGGCGTTGGCGTTGCCGGAATTGACCACCAGCGCCCGCGCGTGTCCCTGCGCCAGCGCGGCGCGGCACCAGTCAACCGGCGCCGAGGGGCATTTGGAGCGAGTGAAGACGCCGGCGACTTGAGCCGGGCGGTCGAACACCGCCAGCATCACATCGGTTCGCCCGTGATAGCGCACGCCGGCCGCGGCGACGGAAAAGCGCACGCCCTCGATCGGCGGCAGAGCGGGGGTTTTCTTGGGCGCGAGCGGCGAGATCGAGGCGGGAGCGGCCATGGTGGGGCGAGTCCGGATCTTGAGAAACGAAGCGCTGGCAAGCGAACTCGCCCGCGCGGCAGATCAGGTCGTCTTGATCCAGAGCGTTCTGGCTCACGGCGCCTTGGGCTTGGCGTCGTCCGCGGGAGCGGCAGGCGCGGCGGGAGCGGCGTCGGCCGGGGGCGCCGGCGGCGTGTCGGGGATGACCTTGCCCTCTTCGTCGAAGCGCTCGACAGTGGCGGTCGCGTGCAGCGAGGCGATGAGATCGCTCTGCGCTTTTTGGGCGACGTAGCGCGACGCCTGATCCTTGAGCTCCTCGAAGGGCGGGAAGGTGCGCATCCGCCGCTCCTCGACCTTGATGATGTGCCAGCCGAACTGACTCTTCACCGGCTCGGAGATCTCGCCGGGCTGCAGCTTGAAGGCGGCGTCGGCGAACTCGGGCACCATGCGGTCTTTGGTGAACCAGCCAAGGTCGCCGCCGTCGCCCGCGGGGTCCTTCGACAATTCGGTTGCGACCTTGGCGAAGTCTTCGCCCGCCTTGACGCGCGCCAGCGCGGCCTTGGCGTCTTCCTCGGTCGGCAGCAGGATGTGGCGGGCGTGGATTTCTTCGACCGGCGGCTGCGCCTTGGCTGCTTCGTCATAGGCCTTGCGCGCGGCCTCCTCGGTCGCTGCGCCCTTGCCGACTTGGGTCAGCAACGCCTCCATCGCCAACTTGTCGTGATAATAGTCGAGCTGGCGGGTGAAATCGGCGCCCTGGTCGAGCTTGTCCGCCTTCGATTTGGCCGCCACCAGACGCAAGTCGATGAGATAGTCGAGCACGTATTTCTCGCGCGCAGCGCCTTCGAGCTTCTGCGGCAGGCCGGGGCCGATGTCGTGCAGCGCGTCGGCGACGTCGTCCTCGGTGATCGGCACGCCATCGACCTTGGCCAGAATCCGCGGATCGGCGTGTACGGGGGTGAGGGCCAGCCAGCCGGCGCTGAGGCTCATGGCGAGGACTAGGGCGAGCCGGTGGGCCGGCGCGAGGGCTGAACGGGTCATGGAGGCTCCTTGACGGGAGGCGCTCTGGCCTCCCCGCGGTTGCTGTCTTCGCAGGCGCGTATAATGCCATTTGGCCGAATTTGCGAGTGGTCTCCCGCGCCGGCTCGAGCGGGTGGGATGCGCCTGCCGCATCTTTAGGCTAGCCTGCCGGCGGCGCGCTCGGGCGCGACCGCGGAGGCGAGGCTGATGGACGGGGGCCGCTACTACGGCGTGCGGGTCGAGGGTGCGAAATACGGCGTCGGCTTCGGCTCGGCGGTAGCGATCGCCGTCTCCTACGTCAACAACCACTCGTTGCTCTGGGCGATTATCGACGGCATCCTCGGCTGGATCTACGTCGTCTACTTCGCGCTTTTTCGCAATTGAGACGCCGCGCCCGCGTTTTTAAGACAGCACGAACGAACGCATCGACAGCGACGCCATGTCGAACGAGGCGTTGAAGAAGCTCAGCTCGTCTTTCGGGTCCGCGACCGCGAGCGGATAGAGCGCCGGCAGGAAGTGTTCGAGCGTCGGGTGGGCGAGGCGCGCGGAGGCGACGTGCGAAGGCGCCTCGGCGACGGCGGTAAAATCGCGCGCTTCGATCAGGTTGGTCATGCGCGCGTCGAAATCGACCGCCCAGTCGTAGGGCTGCGCGCCCGGCGAAATCGCCATCAGATTGTGGACGATGTTGCCCGAGCCGATGATCAGCACCCCGCGCTCGCGCAGCGGCTTCAGCTCCTTGGCGAGTTCGAACTGCGCCAGCGGCGACTTGCCGAGGTCGAGCGAGAGCTGAAACACCGGCACGTCGGCCTTCGGGAACATGTGAAGCAGCACCGACCAGGCGCCGTGGTCGAGCCCCCAGGTCTCGTCCGGTTCGAGATGGCTGCGCTGGACGAGTTCGATCGTCGCCCTGGCGAGGTCGGGCGCGCCCGGCGCCGGATACTGCTGGAGATAGAGTTCGCGCGGAAAGCCGCCGAAGTCATGGATCGTCTTCGGCTTGGCGCCGACATGGACCATCGTCGCGCCGCGGGTCATCCAATGGGCCGAAACGACAAGAATGGCGCGCGGCGCGGGCAGGGATTCGCCGAGCGCATGCCAGGCGCGGCCATATTGGCTGTCCTCGATCGCGTACATCGGATTGCCGTGGCCGATGAACACCACCGGCATGCGCGGCGTTACGGGTAGATCGAGGAGCGCGGCGGGTAGAGCGGACATGGGTCCGGTCCTTTCTGGGTACAGCCTGAACCTTGCTTAGCCCGAAGCGCGGGCGCGGGCGAGCGATGCGATGGAGGCGCGATCTGATAGCCAAGCGGCCCTGAAGCGGCTTGACAGGGGCGGTCCTACTCAATCTACTAATTTCATAGACATATGAAATTCCGGCACAACTGACAGACGCGACCGGCGCGACAGGCCGCAGCGGCTTTCGCGGCGCTTTGGAGACTCCACGACGTGCGCATCGCAATTGTCGGCGGCGGAGCGACCGGCGTTCTCGCTGCGACCCATTTGGCCGCGAGAGACCATTCGGGATCGGATCAGATTGTCGTCATCGATCCGAGCGGTGAGCTCGGTCGCGGGATCGCCTATTCGACACAAGATCCTCGACACCTGCTGAACGTGCGCGCCGCCAACATGAGCGCCTTCGCGGAACGGCCGCAACATTTCTGCGACTGGATCGAGGCCCGCGAGGCGGAGAAGGGCCCGCGTCCCTTCGCCTTTGTCTCGCGCTGGACCTACGGCGACTATGTCGCCGACCTCGCGCGCGGCCTTCTGGCGGCCGGCCGGATAACACATCTGCGCGAGACGTGCGTCAATCTGATCGAGACCGACAGAGAGGTCCGGCTGCAACTCGCCTCGGGCGCGGCGATCGCCGCGGATGTTGTCGTGCTCGCGACCGGACATGACGCGAAGCCCGCACTGACCGGAATTCCTGCCGAACAGCCTTGGACCGAGGCTTCGCTCGCCGGCGTCGATCCGCATGCGCCGCTGTTGATCGTCGGTTCCGGTCTCACCATGGTCGACATGGCGCTGTCGCTCGACCGTCGCGGTCACCACGGACCCATCTTCGTCGTTTCGCGGCGCGGCCTGCTGCCGACGGGGCATCGGCCGGTCGCGCCGCGCACGCTCTCAGCCGCCGAGGTTCCATTCGGCGCCCCCTTGTCGAAGCTGGTGAGATGGCTCCGCGCGCTGGTCGCCGCGCAGGGGGAGGATGGCGGCGACTGGCGCGGCGCGTTCGACGCGCTCAGGCCGCACACGCAGCGCCTGTGGGGCGCCATGACGCTTGATCAGCGCCGGCGTTTCTTGCGCCACGCCCGCCCCTACTGGGACGTGCACCGCCACCGCATGGCGCCTGAAATCGAGCGCAAGCTCGCAGACCTGATCCATGCGCGAGGGCTGACGGTGATTCCTGGGCGTTTCGCGGGCGCAACTGCAATGGGCGCGAATATCGCCGTCGAGGTGCGCGCTCGGGGATCGGGAGAGACGAAAACCATTGAAGTCGCGCGCGTCATCGACTGCACCGGCCTGCCGGACGACCCGACGAAGTCCGCCAATCCGCTCATCCGCGCTTTGCTCGCGCAGGGCGCCGCGCGCGTCGACGCGCTCGGAATCGGATTGGATGTCGCGGATGATTTCGCATTGATCGATCGGCGCGGGCGTTCGTCGCAGCGCGTCCGCGCGCTGGGCCCGCTGGCACGTGCGGCGTTCTGGGAATGCATCGCCATTCCCGACATCCGCGTTCAGTGTCAGCAGTTGGCCGACAGCCTCGCCCTGAGCGCCGCCCGCGTCGCGGAGGGGGTGTCGCCTTCCCAGCTCTAATGGGTCGCGGGTTTCGTCCCGCGGCGGCGTCCGTTGCGCGCCAGCGCCTCATCGAGGCTGACGAGGTCGTTCGCCATCGCGACGGGCGCCGCTGCGCCCTCGCTCTCGAATTTCGCGTAGCGGATGGCCTCTTCGCGGCTGACGAACCAGCCGCCACAAAGTCCGAAGCGGTCGCCCACCACCCATTGTCCGCCCTCGTCCTGGCCGACAATGAATCGCGCCGGCGACGACGAGTCGTCGGGCGGTTCTTCCTCTCTGTCCATCGCATCAACTCCACTGCGCATTGTCGCCCGACCAGCCGTTGCGCGCCGCGGCTACCGCCCGGGAGCGACAGTCAGGAGGTCGGCGGCCAGGGCGATCGACAAAACAATCAGCAGCACCAAGCCGATCGGGACGAACACATCCGCCGGCGAGGGATAGGGCCGCTCTTCGCGTCGGCCGCGCGTTCTCCCCCGCCCGAGGCCGGCCTCGGGCCCGCCGAAAAAGGTCCAGTCAAGGAACTCGCGCATCGAGCCCACTCCGCGCTCTCGTACCCGCGCGACACAATGGGCAGGCGGACGTAAGGAATCGATACGGAAAGCGCCCCTCCGACATAAGCGGAGCATAAGCCGCGCGCGTCGTTTGGCCGCTGTTTACGTGGCCGCGCTCAGTGTGCGGCCGAGCAGGCGCTGGAGAATGTCGCCTTCAAGGGCGGCGAATTGCGCGTCGCCCCTTTGGCGTGGGCGCGGGAGGGCTATCGTTCGATCGAGTGCGATTGCTCCCTGATCGAGCAGCACGATGCGGTCGGCGAGCGCAATCGCCTCGGCGACATCGTGGGTGACGAGGATTGCGGTGAAGCGCTCTTTGCGCCACACGCTTTCGAGCAATTGCTGCATCTCGATGCGGGTCAACGCGTCGAGGGCGCCGAGCGGTTCGTCGAGCGCCAGCAGTCGTGGCCGGCTGACCAGTGCGCGCGCCAGGGCGACGCGCTGTTTCTGTCCGCCCGAGAGCACCGCCGGCCATTCGTTGGCGCGATCCGCGAGGCCGACCGCGTCCAGCGCTTCAAGCGCCCGGCGACGTGCGTCGGGCCGGCGGCGCGCAAGGCCGAGCCCGACCTCGACATTGGCGAGCACGCGCGCCCACGGCAACAGCCGCGGCTCCTGAAACATCACGCGGGCGATCGACGGGGCGGGGCTCTCGGACGAGTCGGCGAGCGCAATTGCTCCGGCGTCCGGCGCGTCGAGGCCGGCGATCAACCTGAGCAGCGTGCTCTTGCCGCAGCCGCTACGCCCGACGATCGCCAGGAACTGGCCTGCGGGAACGGCGAGGTCGAGGCCGCGCAGCACCTGCTTATCGCCGAAGCGCTTGCCGAGGCCGTGAATGTCGACGTCCGCGCCGAGCTGAGACGGCTCTGGCGAGGGCGCGAGGGAAGACTGGGGAAGCGTCATCGCATCAGGCCTTGCGGTGCTCGGGACGCCAGCTGAGGCTCGCGCGTTCCAGGGCGCGCACGATCACGTCCGCGAGTTTGCCGAGCAGCGCATAGATCAGGATCGACAGCACGACGACGTCGGTCTGCATGAATTCTCTCGCCTGCATCGCCATGTAGCCGATACCCGACTGCGCGGCGATGGTCTCGGCGACGATCAGCGTCAGCCACATTACGCCGAGCGCGTAGCGCAGGCCGACGAAGATCGACGGAAGCGCGCCAGGTAGAATCACGCGGCGGAACAGCTCGCCGCGCGGCATGCCGTAGCTCTTGGCCATCTCGATGAGCTGCGGATCGACCGAGCGCACGCCATGCAGGGTGTTGGCGTAGATGGGGAAGAATACGCCGAGCACGACGAGAAACAGCTTCGCTTCCTCCTCGATGCCGAACCAGAGGATCACGAGCGGGATCAAGGCGAGGTGCGGCACGTTGCGGATCATCTGCAGGGTCGAGTCGGTGAGGCCGTCGCTCCATTTCGACAGCGCGTTGGCGAGGCCGAAGACGAAGCCGATCGCGCCGCCGACCGCGAGACCGGCGAGCGCCCGCAAGCCGCTGACCTCGATGTTGCGCAGTAGCTCGCCCGAACGCGTCAGCCGCCAGCCTGCCGCGAGAACCGCGAGCGGCGAGGGCAGCACGCCGTCCGAGAGCCAGCCGAGCGACGAGGCGGCCTGCCACAGCGCGATCAGCAGCACGGGGACGAGCCAGCCCGCCGCGGATCGCAGCAGCGCGCGAGTGCGCTTGACGAAATCGATGCGCGGCCATCTCGCGGCCAGGGGAACGGCGCTGAGGGCGCTGCTCATTGTCGTGCGTCTCCCTCGATGGTCGCGCTCAGGCGTTCGGCTTCCAGAACCAGACAATGTCGCGCACGGTAATCGGCGCGGGGATCAGGCCGAGGCGCTGAAAGCGGTCGGCGGCCGCCTGCTGCTGCGTGATGACGGTGTCGGTCAACGGGCCGAAGCTGAATTCGGCGCGATCGACCGAGCGCTTCTGCGCCGCGATGTCGACGCCGCTGGCTTCGGCGAATAGCGCCGCGGTCTCGTCGCGATGGTCGCCCGCCCAAGTGGTCGCCTTGGCGACCTCCGCGTTGATCTCGCCGACGATGTCGGGATGCTTGGCGAGGAACTCGCGATTGGCGAGAAAGAAACTGTTCTGGACGGTGACCTTCGGATCGATCGGCAGCGGGCGCGCCTTCTGCTTCAACTCGGCGATTGCGTAGAAGGGGTCCCAGATCGACCAGGCGTCGATCGCGCCGCGCGAGAAGGCGGAGGCGGCGTCCGCCGGGGCGAGATAGACCGGCTCGATTTCGCTCCACGCGATGTTCTGGCTCTCCAGCGCCGAGACGAGCAGGTTGTGCGCGCTGGAGCCTTTGGCGACGCCGATCTTTTTGCCCGTGAGGTCGGAGAGCTTCTGGGCTGGCGAGTTCGGCCGGCACGACGATCGCCTGCCCGTAGCCGCGCGCCGGGATCACTGCGACGTAGTTGATGTTGGCATGCGCCGCCTGAGCGAAGATCGGCGGCGCGTCGCCGGTGTAGCCGTAGTCGACCGCGCCTGCGTTGACCGCTTCAAGCAGCGGCGGCCCAAATGCGAACTCGACCCACTTCACCGTTACGCCTTGCGCGGCGAAGCGTTGCTCAAGCGACTGGCGCGCTTTGACCAACAGCAGGATCGCCGTCTTCTGATAGCCGATCCGCAATTCGCTCAGCGCTTCGGCGCGCAGCGCCGAGGGCGCGAGCGTCACGGCGAGGGAAGAGAGAAGGAAATGTCTGCGGTCCATGACAACCCCTGAAAAGGTTCGGGCGGCGTAGCCCCGGCCTCTTGTCATGCCGGAGATTTCGGTTTATGTCTACAAAAATTATAGACTTTATGGAGTACGGGAATGTCGCGCCGATTTGGGGACAATGCGCTGTCCGGGGCCCAAGGGATTGCGGCGTGAGCGTCCTGGCTGAAACGAACACGGACGTGGAGGCGAAGTCGCCGGTCGATGACGTCGTCGCTCGGCTGCGCGATCTGCGCCGTCTATCGCAGCGCCGACGCTATCGTGGCGGCGCGCCGAACCTGCCCTCGCGAAAGATCCTGATCGGGGCGATCGACGATCTCGTCTCGGCGCTTTATCCGAGGCACTTCGGCCCACAGGGTCTCGCGACAGCGGCGGTCGACGCCTTCATCGGCGAGACGCTGCGTTCGGCCTCGCGCGCGCTCGAAGGCCAAATCCGGCTTGAGCTCGCACTGGCCGCCGAAGGCGTCGGCGCGGCGGCGGCCGAGCCCTGGCGCGCCAGCGAGATCGCCGAACGGTTTCTCACCGCTTTGCCGACGATCCGCGCGCTCACCGACAGCGACGCGCGCGCCGGCTACGAGGGCGATCCTTCCGCCGCCAGCATCGACGAAGTCATTTTCTCGTTTCCCAGCTTCGCCGCGGTGCTGCGCCATCGCCTCGCGCATCAGCTCTACGCGCTTGGCGCGCCGATGTTGGCGCGCATCGCATCGGAAGACGCGCATGGCCGCACGGGCGTCGACATTCATCCCGGCGCCCAGATCGGCGAGCGCTTCTTCGTCGATCACGGCACGGGGGTCGTGATCGGCGAAACCGCGATCATCGGGCGCAATGTGCGCCTCTATCAGGGCGTCACGCTGGGCGCCAAACGGTTCGAGTCCGAGGACGCCACTGGCGCCTTGCGCAAGGCCTATCCGCGCCATCCGATCGTCGAGGACGACGTCGTCATCTACGCCGGCGCAACGATCCTTGGCCGCATCACCATCGGCAAAGGCTCTTCGATCGGCGGCGCGGTGTGGCTGACCCATAGCGTCGCCCCCGGCAGCCACGTCACCCAAGCCAAAGCGCGCCACGAAACTTTCGACGACGGCGCCGGCATCTGAGGAGCACAGCATGGCGATCTACAGTCTGATCAATTCGGCCGCGTCCAGCCTGTGGCGGCGCGTTGTCGCGCTCGTGCGCACGCTCCTCGAAGCCGAAGACCACGATGCCGCCGCGTCGCGGCGCGATTGGGAGGAAGAGGAATTTGTCTTCCAGCGCCGCGATTTCTGAACGCCTTGGCTTTGCCCCTGCCGATGAGACGAACATGACCGCAATCGCCAAACTCGACCGCTATTCTTCGCCCGCCCCCGCACCGGCGAATTCGGACCCGAGCGCCTTTCGCCTCGCCATGCGCCAACTCGCCAGCGGCGTCTGCCTCGTCACATTGGGCGAAGGCGAAGGGCGGGTCGGGCTGACGGCGACCTCGGTCGCTTCGTTGTCGGTCGAGCCGCCGGCGTTGGTCGTGTGCGTTTCGCGCGCCGCCTCGCTCTATCCCCGCCTCTTCCCCGGCGCACTGTTCGGGGTCAGCGTGCTGGCGGGGGACCAGAGTGAAATCGCCGATCGCTTCGCCGGCCGCACCGGACTCGCGGGCGCCGAGCGATTTCGCCAGGAACGATGGACAACGACCCCGGGCGGCGCTCCGGCGCTCACCGACGCGCTGGCGAACTTCGAATGCGAGGTCGAAGAGCTGATCGAGCGTCATTCCCACGCGATCGTCGTCGCGCGGGTGCGCCTCGCTTTGCCGAAAACCTCCGGCGGCGCGCTCGTCTATTGGCGCGGCGGTTTCGATCAGATCGGCTGGAGCGAGGAACAAATCTCGCGCGCGATTGGCGTCACCCCCGCGCCGGACGTCGGCTTCGCCAAGTTCGCGTCATCCTGACTCGGCCGCCTCGGCGATCCATACCTGCATCGAACCGGGCTGGCGATTGGACCATAGGTAATAGGGCACCGCGGTGAGCGAGGCGCGTTGCGACGCCGGCGGGGCGGAGGAATAGAGCGCGCCTTCCGCGTCGCCCGGCGAGAGTCGCACGGCGCTCGCTTCCAGCGTCATCGCGCCGTCGAACAGATCTTCGCGCCATTTGGCTGCGAGCGGGGCGCTGCGCGGCAGCGCCAGGGTCTGGACCGGGCCACCGGCATTGTCGGCCTCCTCGATGCAATAAATCAGCGGGCCGCGCCTGAGCGCGACGCGCCCGACGTCCATGCGCACGCTGGGGTGCGCGTGGAGCCGCTCGGGGGGCAGCGGCAACGTGAGCGTCACGACATCGCCGGCGCCCCAGCGCCGATGAATCGTTGCATAGCCGCGCAGGGGCGAGAGCGGCGTCGCCGCGCCGTTTATGGCTGCGCTCGCCCCTTTCGCCCAGCCGGGAATGCGCAGCTTGAGATCGAAGCTCGCCGGCGCCCGCGGGATCGACCGCGATGCGAATATCGCCCGACCACGGATAGTCGCTCGCTCTCGCGCAGCGCCACCTCGACCCCCCCGAGGGAAACTTTGGTCTCGAAGCCGCCGTAGAGATGGAAGGCGACGCCGTCCTCGCTGGTCGAGATCGCGTAGCCGCCGATCGAGGCGACCAGCCGCGAGACGTTCATCGTGCAGCAGGGGCAAAGATGCCACGCCCAGCGCTGGTGCTTGCCGCGGCTCTCGAGCGGATTGGCGTAGAAATAATGCGCGCCCTCGCGCGACAGGCCGCTCAGCGCGCCATTGTAGAGCGCGAGCTCCATCACGTCGGCGTAGCGCCCGTCGAGATCGAGATGCAGCATCCGCTGCGCCCAGAAGACGAGGGCGACCGAGGCGCAGGTCTCGGCATAGGCGGTTTCGTTGGGCAGATCGTAGGGCTCGGTGAAACCTTCGTTCGTTTCCTTCGGACCGAGCCCCGCCGTCACGTACATCTGCGCCGTCGTCACGTCGCGCCATAGCGCTTCGCACGCGCGCTGCGAGCTCGTCGTCGCTCGAGTTCAACCGCGAGGTCGGCCATCGCCGAGGTCATGTACATGCCGCGCACCGCGTGCCCGACCATTTTGGTCTGCTCGCGCACCGGAATATGAGACTGGTTGTACTCGTAAGTTTTGGCCCAGTAGTCGGCGGGATCGTCGCCGCGCGCGAGCGCCTCCTGCGTGAAGTAATGCGGCTGGCGGCCGCGCTCATCGATGAAATAGGCGGCAAGATCGAGCCGCCGTTGCTCGCCGGTCAGGCGATAGAGCTTGACCAGCGCGAGCTCGAGTTCTTGGTGGCCGGGATAGCCGCGCTTCTGTCCGGCCCCAACGCCGAACGTCGCCGCGATGTGATCGACGTAGCGCTCCATGACGTCGAGCAAGCGACGCCGACCGGTTGCGCGGAAATAGGCGATCGCGCCTTCGAGCAGATGACCCGCGTTATAGAGTTCGTGATTGTCGCGCAGGTTCGTCCAGCGCTTGTCGGGTTCGCGGTCGTTGTACCAGCAATTCAGATAGCCGTCGGGCGATTGCGCCTTGGCGAGATCGTCGACGATCGCGTCGATCTTGGCCTCGATCTCCGCGTCGCGCCGGTGCGACAGCGCGTAGCTCGCCGCCTCGATCCATTTGCCGACGTCCGAGTCCCAGAACACCTGCATGGTGAAGTTGTGGCCGTTGCGCGGAATGGTCAGCGGCGGCGCCGGCTTCGGCAGCTTCAGCGAATCCAGAATGCCGATCTCTTCGAGCTTGGCGTGCTGGCTGGGAATGGTGCGCTCAAGTACGACCTCGAGCCGCTCACGCCAGAACGGGCCTGCGACCCGAACATCGGCGAAAGGAACAGCCGAATAGGCGCCCTTCTTCATCACTGGCTCTCCGCTGCTTCTGATTGCGATGCGCCGCACGAGCCTCGTATGACGAGCGAGCACGGCAGGCGCCGCACGCCGGTCAACTTGCTGCCGGCGATCATTTCGAGCAGGGCCGCGCCCGCCTCGCGTCCCAGCGCCTCTAGGTTCATGTCGATGCTGGTCAGCGGGGGCAGGGTGGCTTCCGTCATCACGTCCCAATTGTCGAAGCCGACCACCGCGACGTCCGTCGGCACGGAATGGCCTATTTCGCGCAGCGCCTCGATCGCGCCGCGCGCAATCTGGTCGCTGGCGCAGAACAGCGCGTCGGGAGCGGCGCCGCGCCGCGAGAAGATGGTCTGCACGGCTTCGCGGCCCCAGGCCTCCGACCAGCGGCCCGGCATCGGGGGCCGCGCCGCCAAGCCAGCCTCGGCCATCGCCGCCAGATAGCCTTTCGCGCGCAGGCGCACCGCCTCGAACCGCTCGGGCCCGGTAATGGCGACGATGCGTTTGCGTCCGAGGGAGGCGAGGTGTTCGACCGCGAGCTTGGCGCCGCCCTCGTCGTCGGGCAGCAGACAAAATGCGTCGGGATGCTCGACGCGCGAAAACACATAGACCACCGGCAGTCCGCGCACAGTCGGCTCGATCGGTTCGCGCTGATCGACGCGCCGCGCCGTCACGACGAGCCCGTCGACCCGCTTGCCGAGCAATTGTTCGACGTGCCGGCGCTCGCGCGCGGGATCGTCGGTGGCGTTGCACATGAAGACGGCGATGCCGTGATCGGCTAGGCGCCGTTCGATCGCCGCGACGATGGGGAAACTGAAACGGCCGAAACTGTCGGTCGAGAGAATGCCGACCGTCATTGAACGCGCGCGATGCAGGCTTTGGGCGAGCGCGTTGGGCCGGTAGGCGATGTCCTTGGCGACCCTGACGATCGTCGCCCGCGTTTCGGCGCTGACGCGTCCGCTGCCGTTGAGCGCCTTGGACGCGGTGCCGATGGAGACGCCGGCAAGGCGCGCCACATCGCGGATGGTGCGCGAGCCAGGGGCGAGGCTGCTGGCGTCGAGGGCTGCGTCGTCGCGCTCGTCCTTCGTCATTTGACGCGCCCGAAAGCAGGCCGGAAATGTAGTAGCGCTGCAACGCCAGATAGACGGCGAGGCAGGGGATGATCGAAATCACCACGCTCGCCTGCAATGCTCCCCAATCGACCGCGCCGTGATCGCCAGTGCGCACGCTGACCAGCAGAATCGGCATGGTGAACGAGAATTCGTCGGTTCATGAAGATCAGCGCGCCGAGGAACTCGTTCCAGGAGGCGATGAAGGCGAACAGGGCGACGGTGACCAGCGCCGGAACGGCGAGCGGCAAGAAAATGCGAATGAGCCGCATCCAGGCCGAGCAGCCGTCGATCATCGCCGCTTCCTCGATCTCGCGCGGGATCGCTTCGAAGCTGTTGCGCATCAGATAGATCGAGAACGGAAGTTGGAGAATGGTGTGCACGATCGCGAGCCCGATGCGCGAGTTGACGAGGCCGAGCTTGGCGAAGTCGAGATAGAGCGGCGTCAGCAGCGCCTGATAGGGGATCATCATCGGCGCGAGCAGGACGAGGAAGGCGATCTCTTTTCCATAGGGCGAGAAGCGCGCGAGCCCGTAGCCCGCCGGCGTCGCCAGCGCGAGGCAGGCGGCGATCGTCATCAGCGCGACCAGCGTGGAATTGCCGGCGTAGCTGGCGAGGCCCGCCTGATGGCTGGCGACCTTGAGATAGTTCTGCACGCTGAACGTATGCGGCAAATAATCGGGCGGCGAGGCCGAGGCCTCAGCCGCCGACTTGATCGAAGCGAGAAAGGAGAACACGAGCGGCGCCGCCATGATCGCGACGACCGCAAAGCACGCCGCGGCGACGAGCCAGCCCGCTCCCGAGCGGCGGATCTTGCGGCGGGGCGCCAGCGCGCTGCGACGGGGGCGAGCAGAGGGGCGCTCATTTCGCCTCGCTGCGCACGGTCAGCGCGATTTGCAGCGCCGAGAAGGCCAGGATGATCAGCGTCAGCACGACCGACAGCGCCGAGCCGTAGCCGAGTTTGAACGAGACGAACGAGTTCTGATAGATCTGATAGACGGCGGTGAACGTCTGCCCGCGCGGCGCGCCGGACGTCATGATGTAGAACTGGTCGAAGGCGAGCATCGAGCCGATCGCGCTGACCAGCGTCGTCAGTAGCAGGATGCGGCGGGTGAGCGGCAGGACGATGCGGCGAACCCGGCCCCAATATCCGGCGCCATCCATGATCGCGGCTTCGAGAATGTCGGGATTGATCGACTGGATGCCCGAGACGAACAAAACCATGCCGAAGCCGACGACTTTCCAGGTGATCGAAATCACCACCGCCCAGAAGGCGAGATCGGCGGTGACGAACCAGACGATCGGTTCGCGGATCACATGGAGATCGACCAGCAGCTTGTCGAACAGGCCGACCTGCTCGTCGAGCAGCCAGTACCACAAGAGGCTCGAACTCGAGATGCCGATGACGACCGGCAGGAAGACGATCGTGCGGGTGAGACGCTTGAGCGGCGTATTGTCCGCGGTGAGCAGCGCCAGGGCGAAGCCGAGCCCCATCAGGATCGGCGTCAGGACAGCCGTGTAGATGACCGTGAACTGAAGCGCGCGCCAGAAGCTCGCGTCGCGCCAAATGCGAAAGTAGTTCTCGAAGCCGATGAACCGACCTCCGCCCAGCAGCGAGCGGTCGGTCAGCGACGTGTAGACGAGCTGACCGAGCGGCACGAGCACGAACAGCGCGACGAAGAGCAGGGCAGGCCCGATGAAGAGCCAGCCCTGCAATTGTCCCAAGCGTCGCGCTCGCATATGCGCCGCCCCTTAAGAGCGCCGGTCCGACGCTCACTCGCCGGCGATGTCTTTCATCTTCTGGCGCGCTTCGGTGATCGCGCCGTCGACATCGCCATCGAAGATCGCACGCTGCAGCATGTTGATCCAGGGGCTGGAGTCGGAGTTCACCATGTCGGCGAAATGATAGACCCACGGCACGTAGCCGACGCCGATCGCCTTCGCCGTCACGACGATGCGCGGATCGGCGGCGAAATACTTATTGTCGGCGAGCGCCGGGCGCGAGGGCAGGATGTTGTTCTTGGCGAGGCCCTCGAGTTGGGCTTCGTCAGTCAGTTCCCAGGCGATGAACGCTTTGGCGAGCGCGACATGCTTGGAGCCCTTCGGCACCGCGACGACGTCGCCGCCGACGAACGAGGACACTTCGCCGTCCTTGACGCCGGGCAGGAAGGTGATGCCGAAATTCAGGTTGGGCGTGTCCTTCTTGAGCTCGGAAAGCAGGAAGCCGCCGGTGCCCTGGATGCCGATCTTGCCGGTCTTGAAGATCGACGCGAAATTCGCGCCGTTGTCGGCCTGAGCGCTCTTGGGGACGAGGCCTTCGGCCCACATCTCCTTGAACTGCTCGAGCACGTCCTTGACGCCATCGCCGGTGAGTGCGTCGTCCGTGCCGCTGGCGGGCAGAATCTTCGATCCCGCGGCGACCATCATCGGCGAGGTGGCGAAGATGTTGCAGCCGGGGCAGGCGCCGGAGAAATAGAAGCCGTAAATGTCGGGGCCGAGCGCGCGGATCTTCTTCGCGTCCTCATGAATTTCGCCGATCGTGCGCGGCGGCTTTTCGGGGTCGAGGCCCGCCTGTTTGAACAGGTCCTTGTTCCAAACGAGGATCGACACATCGGGGGTGAAGCCAGCGCCGTAAAGCTTGCCTTGGTAGGTCGCGATGTCCTTGTAGGCTTGCGCGACCGAAGCGTAGTTCGGGTCAGCCTTAAGCTCGGCGGTGAGGTCTTCCAGGAAGCCCGCCTTCATGAAATCGGGCATGTAGATCAGATCGAAGGACACCAGGTCGGGAACCTGATTGGCCTGAACGCCGGTCGCGAGTTTGGTGACCATCTGGGTGTCGGGGATGGTGGTCAGCTCGATCTTGTCGGGGTGGGTCGAATTCCAAAGGTCGACGAGGTGCGCGGCGGCGTTGGTGCCGCTAGCGCGAACCCACATCGTCAACGTGTCGGCGAAGGCGGTCTGAGCGAGCGCGGTTGAGCCGAGCAAGAAGGCGGCAACCGCGGCGCTGAATGTCCGGTTGGTCATCAGTTTCCTCCTGGGATTTTGCTAATTATTGTTCTGTTTTTTTGGAAAAGCGTCGTTTCGGGCCGGTGAGAAAAGCTTTTCCCACCCCTCTTATCGCCAATTCGGGGACTCGGCAACGGGGTTGAGCGCGGCGCTCGGGCGTCAGATTGAAATTTGTGCGGGGCCGTAGCGTCGCCGTAGACCCGGCTCTATCCGCTAGCCGTCACAAAAAGGGTCCTCGACGCGCATATCCATTCACGGCGTCAGGCTCGGACGGTTAAGGCTCGATCCCTCCCGGAGCTTCCTTTTTCGGCGAGAAGGAACCCGGAATATGGCGAGTGAGAAGCCGAAAATTGCACAGGGCGAAGAATTCGTTGAGCTCTCGCGGGTTCGTCACCGCACAGATGGCCGGCGTGTGCGGCAAGAGTTTCGGCCGCGCGATCTTGATCCAGTCGAAGCCCGCCCTTTCGCAAACATGAAAATAGAGGTGCTCGATCGCATGAGCGAGCGTTTGGTTTCTTTCGTCCCTCTCTGGTTCAAAGTCCTCCGTCGCGAGCTCGAGTTCGAGAAGGGGCCTCAGCGCAGCGCTGCGCGCCCAGAACATCGATCCCGAGGGAAAATCGAGTTTCGCGCGTGGGTCGATGGAAAAGCCCATTCGAGCGGCGAGCAAGGCTGCGCGGTCGAAGTTGCCGGTCCACTGAATCCACTCCCGCACCGGTTCGAAATGTTGCGCGGCCACCAATCCAAGCCGCGGATTTCGTCCGAAAGCCTCAAACACGCTGCTGACGACAAGCGGACTTCCGACCAAGCTTGCCAATAGATAGCGGCGCCAGTTGGCTAACTTGGTCGCATGGGGTGAGCGCTTTGTATGCGCATGAAGCACGAACTCGTAGCGATCGTAGACGTCGCGAAAACCGACAAGTTTCGGCGCGATGTCACGTCCGCGATTTGGCGCGAGGCGCACCTCGACCGTCCCCTTCGCCCAGCCAGCGAATGCAAGTTCAATGACCGACTTTCGCTGCGCGTCGGTCGTCGAGATGAAGACATCCAAGGCGCCAGGAACGTTATCAAGATAGCTACGCAACTCGACCGCAAGCTCGTCGTAGAAAACGTGGACGATTGCAGCGACGCTCCCGGGTGGGTCTCTTGGCTCACCGACGTAATCAATGGGAATCGCGAGACTGTAATCGGCCTCGCGAGCCCGCGCCACGTTCCGGTCGTCAGGACCGGATTGGGCTGGAGCGAGCTCGCGATCCCACCCGGACAACTCAATTTGCGGCAGTGTTTCTGAGATCGCTGGGGCCGAAAGCGACAGCCTTCTCTCTTTTGCTCGGCAGTGCCGCAGATAATCGAGAAGCGGATTCGTTCCGTTCGCAGCAACGTCCGGATTCGCTCGGAGATAGTCCTGGGCGTCGAAATGCGGCCCCGGCGCGCGACCCTCGGCGGCGCCATAGCGCAGGTAGTGATAGACAGGGTCGAACTTCCTCGCGGCGACGTCGGGATTGTTGGCGAGATACCAATCCGCGTCGAATAACGCTGAAGCCGCGATGATGCGATATTCACGCGTGCGCTGGCGAATTTCCCTGCCGCTGCCAGGGAGCCATCGTTTTAAGCCGCGGAGCTTACGCGGCAGGCGGCCGTCGTAGTCCGCCCGTTTTGCGCCCGCAAGCGCGACCTTGAGGTCCCGCGCCTCGCTTTGCAGTGCGAGGATGCGGGCGTTCTGCGAGAGAGCCCGTCGGAAGTGGACGGGACGCTCTTCGACATGCTCCTCGCTGGAGCGCGATAGCGGCCCGAATGGGTTAGAGGTTTCGTCGGTCCCGTGAAAGCGGTTGCCGTCGAGCCGCGCAACAACTGGGTCGACGATCGCCGATTGACCAGCGACGATCCTCTCGCCGAGCGCATTCGCTTCAGGCGCGCCTTTGGCTATCACGCACAGGGAATTTCGAAAACTGACCAACTCGATCAGCGAAAGCGATCGAGGCTCAAACGTGGCGCCGGATTTTCGCGCGAAATAGGCAAGCGGCGCTTCGAGAGGCAGATCGCAACCCCAGAACTCGCGGTTCACCAAGTCCGCTAGACGCTTAAAAAACGACATCGACGAATAGGGCGCCTGGAGCCCACCTTCGTAGCCGTGCATATAACTGCAATGCAGATCTTCGACGACGTAGAGGCCGCCTTCCGTCAACCGTGGAAAATAGACCGCAAACGAGCGAATGACGTCGCGCGCCATGTGCGATCCATCGTCGATAGTGATATCGAAATGATCACTGATCTCATGGATTCGCGCCGCGGTTCCCGCCGCGCTCGCATCGCCGACAACGACGCGAATGCGAGGGTCGTCATACTCGAGCGCGGCGCACGAAGGGTCGATGTCGCACCCAACGATTATTTTGGCGTTCGGGAAATAGTGCAGCCACAGGTCGAGCGAGCCGCCATTCTGGACGCCGATCTCCAGAATGCGAACCGGCTTCTCACGATAAGAGGAGAACAGGCGGTCATAGTTGTCCAAGTAAGACCGCCACCTGTCGCTGACTTTGCCCCGATGCTCCCGATAGAGGCGCGCGAGCTCGCCACGTTCGTGAGTTTCGTTGACCGTGTCCAACTCGCTATTTCCCTCCAGCTGAAACTCGCCGCCCGCGGCTCACGTCTGGCAAACGCGACTTCCAAGGACGCTTGCGACGCTCGATTCGACTTGCGGTCGCCGCGGCGCCGACGCGGGGGTGAAACGGCGCCCAGGGTTCTGAAACCGCAAACCCGCAAAGCCGCTGTCTTCCTCCCGCCTATAGGCCGAAGTTTCGGACGGTCGACGCCAGTGCGTCAATGGCGGCCTCGCCAGGGATCGGCCGTTGCACGGGCTTGTCAAGTGCGCATTTCGCTCGCTTCCGTCTTGGTGTAGAGGCTTGCGAGGCGCTGGCGCGCCGATCGCGAGCAAAGGGTCGCCATGCGTTTGCTAGTTACGGGCGGGGCGGGATTCATCGGGTCGGCGGTCGTTCGCCGCGCGATCGAAGACGGCCACGACGTTCTCGTGTTCGACAAGCTCACCTACGCCGGCAACCTCGCTTCGCTGGCGCCCGTGACGGCAAACCCGCGCTACGCCTTCGTGCGCGCCGACATTTGCGACCGCCGCGCCGTCAAGGCGGCGCTTGAGCGATTTCGCCCCGAGAGCGTCCTGCATCTTGCCGCCGAGAGCCATGTCGATCGCTCGATCGACGCTCCGGCGGCCTTCATCGAGACCAATGTGGTGGGGACCTTCGCTCTGCTGTCGGAGGCGCTCGCCTATTGGCGCGGGCTGAAGGGGGAGGCGCGCGAGCGTTTCCGCTTCCTGCAGGTTTCGACGGACGAAGTGTTCGGCTCGCTCGGCGCCGAGGGTAGCTTTGGCGAAGACAGCCCCTATCGGCCGAATTCGCCCTATTCGGCTTCCAAGGCGAGCGCCGACCATCTGGTGCGGGCCTGGCGGAGCACCTACGGCCTGCCGACGATCCTCACCAATTGCTCCAACAACTATGGGCCCTACCATTTTCCCGAGAAGCTGATTCCGCTGACGATCCTCAACGCGATCGAAGGCAAGCCACTGTCGGTCTACGGGCGCGGCGAGAACGTTCGCGACTGGCTTTACGTCGAAGACCACGCCGCGGCGCTGCTGCTGGCGGCGGGCCGGGGCGAGGCCGGTCAGTCCTACAACGTCGGCGCCAAAAGCGAGCGGCGCAATCTTGATGTCGTCCATTCGATTTGCGACATCCTCGACGCCGTTCGCCCCAAGCCGCGCGGCTCTTATCGCGAGCAGATTGAATTCGTCGCCGACCGGCCGGGCCACGATCTGCGCTACTCCATCGACGCGGCGAAAATCGAGCGCGAACTCGGCTGGCGCCCGCAAGAGACCTTCGAGACCGGCCTCGAAAAGACAGTGCGCTGGTATCTCGACAATCCCGATTGGTGGGGCGCCATTCGTTCGGGCAAGTATCGCGGCGAGCGTTTGGGGGCGGGCGCCTGAGGGCGCCGGCGGAGGGCGAGGGTACCGACATGCAGGTGCAAGACACCGCGCTCGCGGGCGTCAAGATCGTCACGCCGAAGAAATTCGGCGACCATCGCGGCTTTTTTTCCGAAGTCTACAACGAGGCGACGTGGCGCGAGGCCGGCTTCTCCCATCGCTTCGTGCAGGACAATCATTCGCTGTCGGGCGCCGCCGGGACGATCCGCGGCCTGCATTTTCAGATCGCGCCGCACGCGCAGGTGAAGCTGGTGCGCGTCGCGCGTGGGCGCGTTCTCGATGTCGTCGTCGATCTCAGGCGCTCCTCGCCGACCTTTGGGCGGCACGTCGCCGTCGAGCTCTCCGCCGAAAATTGGGCGCAGGTGCTCGCGCCGGTCGGTTTCGCGCACGGCTTTTGTACGCTAACCGAGGGCGCCGAAGTGCTTTACAAGGTCACCGACTTCTACTCGGCCGCCGACGATCGCGGGCTCGCCTGGGACGATCCCGATCTCGCTATTGCTTGGCCCGTGACGCCGGATCGCGCGATCCTGTCCGACAAGGATCGGGGCTGGCCGCGCCTGCGCGATCTTGCCGAAACCTTCGCATGAGACGCCGATGCGCATCGTGGTGACGGGCAAGCGCGGGCAGATCGTCAGCGCGCTGCGCGAGCGCGCGCCTCCCGACGTCGAGATCGTCGCGCTCGGTCGGCCGGAGCTCGACCTTGCCGACGCAGAAAGCGTGGCGCGCGCCTTCGATGGCCTCGACTGCGCAGCGATCGTCAACGCCGCCGCCTATACAGCGGTCGACAAGGCCGAATCCGAGCCCGAGGCGGCGATGCGCGTCAACGCCGACGGGGCGGCGCATGTGGCCGAGGCGGCGGCGCGGCTGAATGTGCCGCTGCTTCATCTCTCCACCGATTACGTGTTCGACGGGACACTCGATCGACCCTACCGCGAAGACGATGCGGCCCGGCCGACCACCGCCTATGGCCGCTCGAAACTCGCTGGCGAGCGCCGCGTCGCCGAAATTCATCCGCGCAGCGCGATCCTGCGCACCGCCTGGATCTACAGCCCGTTCGGCGCCAATTTTGTGCGCACGATGCTCCGCCTCGCGCTCTCGCGCGACGAGATCGGCGTCGTCGACGATCAGCGTGGCAATCCGACCAGCGCGCTCGATATCGCCGACGGCTTGTTTGACGTCGCGCGTCAAATGGCCGCCAACCCTTCGCAACGGCTCGCCGGCGTCTTCCATTTGGTCGCAGCGGGCGAGGCGAGCTGGGCCGACGTCGCCGAAGCGAGTTTCGCGGTCCTCGCGCGCCACGGTCGAGCGCCGCCGACGGTGCGGCGAATTGCCACTGCCGAATATCCGACGCCGGCGCGGCGGCCGGCCAACTCGCGGCTCGACGCGACGAAAATCGCCTCCACCTATGGAATCTCGCTCACCGATTGGACACAGTCCCTCCCGGCGTGCGTCGAGCGACTGCTCGAGAGCGAATAAGCGGCAAGGAGCTTCGATGCGCGGCATCATTCTCGCGGGCGGCAGCGGCACTCGCATGCACCCAATGACTTTGGCGACATCGAAGCAGTTGCTGCCGGTCTATGACAAGCCGCTGATCTATTATCCGCTGAGCACGCTGATGCTGGCGGGCGTCCGCGAGATTCTTGTCATTTCGACGCCCGCCGATCTGCCGCAATTCAGGCGCGTGCTGGGTTCGGGCGCGCAATGGGGCCTCAAGCTCAGCTATGCCGAACAGGCGCGCCCGGACGGTCTCGCGCAGGCCTATGTCATCGGCGCCGAGTTCGTCGAAGGCGCGCCCTCGGCGCTCATTCTCGGCGACAACATCTTCTACGGTCACGGCTTGACGGAAATCCTCGCCAACGCCGCAGCGCAGCGGGACGGCGCGACCGTCTTCGCCTATCGCGTCAGCGATCCCGAGCGCTACGGCGTGGTCGAGTTCGACGCCGCCGGGCGCGCGCTGTCGCTTGAGGAAAAGCCCAAGGCGCCCAAATCGCCGTGGGCGGTCACCGGGCTCTATTTCTATGATGCGCAGGCGCCGCGATTTGCGGCCGGGCTAAAGAAATCGGCGCGCGGCGAATACGAGATCACCGATCTCAACAACGTCTATCTCGAAAAGGGCCAGCTCAACGTGACGCGTCTTGGGCGCGGCTTTGCCTGGCTCGACACCGGCACGCCGGAATCGCTGCTGCTCGCCGCCCAGTACGTCCACGCGGTCGAGCAGCGCCAAGGCCAACGCATCGCCTGCCTCGAGGAAATCGCCTTCATCACGGGATGGATCGGCGTCGAGGACGTCACGCGCGCGGCTGCGCAAATGTCCAAAAATGGTTACGGCGCCTATCTGGCGGCGCTGGCGCGAGAGCATGGACCAAGCTCCGTGAAGTAAACCCCCGCACCGGCGGTGATTTGCAAGCGGGCCGCAGCAAAGCGCCGATTGCCCTCGGAAGAGGCATCGGCGATCTGGCTGGGCGCGATCTCACCCGTTACATCCACCGAGCTTTCGGGACCCTTTTCGCCGCCTGCCGTCGAGCTGGGCCGCTGGCGCCCTCAACAACCAATTGTTAATACTTCTGGTTGTAAATCTACATTTCTGGTTGTGCCTTGGTTGTGAAGCATGGCTTTGCGTCGCGCCGCTGCCAGGGGAGGCGTGGATGAATTTCTACGGTCTGCCCGAGTTCGTCACCTACGCGATTTTGGTGGGCATCGCCTGCGTTCTGATCAGACAGAAGCAGGACGCCCAGTTGCGTTTCTGGCTGGTCGGCTGGGTTCTCATCCTCGTGCACGCCGGCATCTTCATGCTGCTGCCCGAGCAATTTCCCTTCGATGTCTTGGCGCGCGGCACGCTGACCGTCGCCGGACAGATCTTCATTTTGGCGGCCTATGGCGGGACGGCCGGAAGCCTGTTGCGGCTGAAGTGGCAGATCGGCCTGTTCGGATTGCTGAACCTGATATTTGCGATCGCCAGTACGGCCTACGGCGATCTGAGTCCTGGCGATCAACGTCCCGCAGTCTTCTACGTTCTGATCGCGCTTTGCATGGCAAGCGGCGCCTGGCTTGCGAGCAGCGACGCCCGCAAGCGGACTCCCGACTTCTGGCTTGCCGTCGGGCTCACGCTTCTTGCCTACGCGGTGCAGACAGCCGCTCTTAGCTTCTATGGCGTCGCCATGGCGAGCCAGTGGCTGATGTGCTGGACCTATCTCGCGGCGGCGTATTTCTTCTTGAGAAAGGCGCCGACCGCGACCATGGGAGCGGCTTTCACCGCACTCGCATTCGTCCTCTGGGGACTGGTCTTCCCAGTCTATTCGCTGCTGATGCTCTACGCGCCCGTCGTGTCGCAGAACATCCAATCCGAGATCTGGAACCTGCCGAAATTCCTGGCGGCTGCGAGCATGATCCTGCTGCTGCTTGAGGAAAAGGTAGCGAGCGCGACCCATCTTGCCACGCACGACGAACTCACCGGGCTTCCCAACCGACGCCTCTATGCGGATCGCTTCCGCCAGGCTGTGGACCGCTCGGCCCGCGCCGGGGTCGGCTTTGGATTCCTCGTCATCGATCTCAATCGGTTCAAGACGGTCAACGACACGCTCGGCCACAAAGCGGGCGACGAACTGCTGCGTTCCGTCAGCGCCCGGTTCCGCTCGACGCTGCGCCGTGTCGACACCATCGCACGCACCGGCGGCGACGAATTCACGGTCATCCTGGAAGACGTTGGCGGGAGAGGCGAGGTCGAAATCGTCGTCGAGAAGCTGCGCAAATCACTCGAGGCGCCAATTATCCTGGATGACGGCGTCCAGCTAACCGCCAGCGCCAGCATCGGCGCCGCGCTCTATCCCGATGACGGTCAAACCCAGACGAATCTGCAAGCCGTCGCCGATCAGCGCATGTATGCGCGAAAAGAAAAATCCCGCGCCGAGAGCGCCGCCCTCGGACCGCTCCCTGCCGCGGCGCTGGCGTATTGAACGACCGGAGATTGGCGATCCGGCGCCCGACCGCCCGGGGGAACGGGCGGCAAGCGGCGCGAGCGGATCATCGGTGAGGCACGCGCTGGCGGAGGGGGCGGGATTCGAACCCGCGATACGGTTTCCCGCATACACACTTTCCAGGCGTGCGCCTTCAGCCGCTCGGCCACCCCTCCGCAGCGCCTCAAGGGCGCGACCGGGCGCATATCACCCTGTATGGCGAAGGCGCAAGTCGCGTGCGCGTCTGGCGCGGCGGCGTGGACGGGCGCGTCGCTCTGGGCTAACACCGACGCGCCTCCAGCGCACAGGAGCGGCGGGCGTGTTTCGACTGGCGTTTCGACTTCTTGGCTGGGTGTTGCTCTCCTGCGCCTTCGCCGCCGCGGTGATCGACGGCGCTCGCTCGCTTGCCGACCAGAAGCTCGAACTGACCTCGCTCGGGCGGGCGCTCGCCGCGGCGATTCCGAGCAAATTTGCGCTGTTGCAGCCTTTCGTCGTCAAGCGCGCGCCACTGCTGTGGGACCCGGTGCTGATTAACATGCTCTACGCGCCGGCCGCGCTGGTGCTGGCCGCGCTCGGGCTGGCGATCTTCTACGTGACGCGCCGGCGCGTCGAATTGCTGCGGAGCCCCCAACGCTTTCGCTAGCGGACAAACCGTAACAAGCGCGGGCGCCCGCGCGAACACCTGGCAGAACCAAACAGGAGCCAATCATGCTGAGCTTCTCCTTCGCCAAAAACCGCCTCGTTGCGCCTGCCGACGCCCTGCCGGGCCGCGCGCAGCCGATCGCGACGGCGCGCGAGCATTTCGTCAATCACCATGCCCTGGCCGCGCCTTATCCGCCCGGGATCGCCACGGCGATCTTCGCCATGGGCTGTTTCTGGGGCGCCGAGCGCAAGTTCTGGGAGGCCGGCGAAGGGGTGTGGGTGACCGCCGTTGGCTATGCCGGCGGCTTCACCCCCAACCCCACCTATGACGAGGTCTGCTCGGGACGCACGGGTCATACCGAGGCGGTGCTGGTCGCCTACGATCCGAGCAAGATTTCTTACGAGGCGCTGCTCAAGCTCTTCTGGGAAAACCACGATCCGACCCAGGGCATGCGCCAGGGCGGCGATTCGGGAACACAATATCGCTCGGCGATCTTCTGCACCTCGCCCGAGCAGTTGGCGATGGCGCGCAGCTCGGCCGATGTCTTCGCCAAGGCGCTGGCGGCCAAGGGCCATGGGGCGATCACCACCGAGATCGGCGAGAACAAGCCGTTCTACTTCGCCGAGGCCTATCACCAGCAATATCTCGCCAAGAATCCGGGCGGTTATTGCGGGTTAGGTGGGACGGGCGTGTCCTGCCCGATCGGGATCGCCGCGGCGTAAAACCCCGCGGCGCAAGTCCCGCTCTCCCCGTTTACGGGGTGAGGGGCCGAGCGATTGGCCGCAACGGTGCGGCGCCTCACCCAGCCGCTCATCCTAACCTTCTCCCCGTATGCGGGGAGAAGGGACGCGGCGGCGCCTCACGCGTTTTCCGCAAAGCGATATCCGACCCCGGACTCCGTGCGGATGATCACCGGCTGCCCCGGATCGCGTTCGATCTTGTTGCGCAACTGGCCGATGAACACCCTGAGATATTGCGTGTCGTCCTTATGCGCCGGGCCCCAGACGGCGGTGAGGATTTGGCCGTGGGTCATCACCCGGCCGGGATTTCCCGCCAGCGTGGTGAGCAGGTCGTATTCGCGCGGGGTCAGCTTGATCGGCGCGCCGTCGCGCACGACCAGACGGCGCTCGATGTCGATCGTCAGGCCATCGACTTCGATCCGCGTCTTGACCGCCGCGCCGGATTTGGCGTGGCGCAGCGCGGCGCGCAGGCGCGCCAGCAGCTCGCCGATGGCGAAGGGCTTCTCGACATAGTCGTCGGCGCCAAGATCGAGCGCGGCGATCTTCTCGACCTCGCGCTCGCGCGCCGACAACACGACGATCGGCGCGCGGGTGAACTCGCGCGCCTGTTCGATCACCGCCTTGCCGTCCATGTCGGGCAGGCCGAGATCGAGCAGGACGAGGTCGGGCGCGCCGTTGGCGATCGCGCGCAGCGCCTCGTGGCCGGTGCTCGCGTGCAGCACCACATAGCCCGACGCCTCGAGCGCGGGCCTGAGGAAGCGCAGGATTTGCGGCTCGTCGTCGACGACGAGAATGCGCTGGCCGCTCATGAGGCTGCTTTGGCGAGTTCGCCCGCCTCAACCGCCGGCATTGCGATGACGATGCGCGTGCCGCGCCGCTTGACCGCCGGGCTCTCGGCCCAGATCCGGCCGCCCATCGCTTCGACCAGGCCGCGGCTGATCGACAGGCCGAGGCCGGTGCCGGCGCGGCGCCCGTCGGTGCGCCCGCCGCGGTAGAACTTCTCGAAGATGCGCTCGATGTCGGCCGGCTTGATGCCCGGCCCCTCGTCGGTCACCGAGACCAGCACCTTGGCGCCTTCGGGCCGCGCATGCACGATCACCTTACCGCCGCCGCCGTATTTCTGGGCGTTGTCGAGCAGGTTGAACAGAACCTGCTCGATCAGATTGGCGTCGCCGCGCACAAAGGGCAGATTGCGCGCTAGGCTGGCGACGACCGGCTGCGCGGGGAAAGCCTTGCCGGCGCGCTCGATCGCCGCGCGGACGGCCTCCGCGACATCGACCAGGTCGCGCTTGGGCCGTAGCGCGCCCGATTCGATGCGCGACATGTCGAGCAGGTTGGCGATGAACCGGGTCAGCCGGTCGCTTTCCTCCTCGATCGAGGCGAGCAGGTCGCCGCGCTGCTGGGGGCTCATCGCCTCGCCGAATTTGCGTAAGGTCGTCACCGCGCCGGTGATCGTCGCCAGCGGCGTGCGCAGGTCGTGCGACAGCGAAGCGAGCAATGTGCTGCGCAGCTTCTCGTTTTCTTCGAGCGCGACGGTGCGCACCGAGTCCTTGACCAGGATCGCGCGGTCGGTGGCGATCGCCGCCTGTTCGAGGATCAGGTTGAGCGCGTGTTCGAGCGTCGGCGAGATCGCCGCCTCGCGATTCGCCGGCGCAAAGCCGCACACGCCGACAACGCCGCGCGAGGTGACGAGTGGGCGGAACTGGAAGCGCACATTGGGCAGCGTCCCCGTTCGCCAACCCGCCGGCTCGCTCTTGTCGAAGGCCCAGCGCGCCGCGCTGCTTTCGCCCGCGTCGAGCGCATCGACCGGCGGCCAGGCCGAGCTCAGCGCGAGCTCGCCATCCTCCGGCAGCAGCATCACGACGCTCTCGGCTTCGAGCGTCTTTTGCGCATAGACGGTCGCCGTATCGAGAATGTCGCCGAGCGCAATCGCGCCCGACAGCTTGCGCGAGAACTCGAACAGCGAGCGCGTCGCCTGCGCGTTTTCGCGCGCCAGTCGCTCCTGGTCGCGCCCCCGGCCGGCGAGCCAGCCCACCAGGCTCGCCACGGCGAGGAAGATGACGAGCGCGAAGAATTCCTGCGGCTCGGCGATGGTGAACTGGTAGTAGGGCGTGACGAAGAAGAAATCGTAGGCGAGGAACGAGAGAACGGCCGCCAGAATGGCGGAGCGCACGCCAAAGCGCGCCGCGCAGACTGTGACCGCAATGAGAAACACCATCGACAGGTTGGGGAGACGCAGCCAGAGATCGAGCGCCTCGCCGAGGCCGACGGCCACCGCCACCGAGGCCGCCGCCGCCAGCGCGCCGATCGGCAGATCGCGATCGAAGATTTGCGCGAATGGGCCGATCCGCGGCGCCTCGCGCGGCTTGTCGCCGGTGACGATATGCACGCCGATCAAGCTGGCGCGCCGCGCCAATGCGTCCGAGAGCGAGCGGCCGGCAAGGCGGGTGAGGAAACCGGCGCGCGAGCGGCCGACGACGATCTGGGTGATGTTCTCGCGCTGAGCGTAACGCAGGATTTCGTCGGGCAGATCGTGGCCGACGAGCCGCGTCGTTTCGGCCCCGAGGCTTTGCGCCAGGCGCAGGGCGGCGTCGACTGCAGTGTCGCTCGCGCCGCCCGCCTCGCCGCTTGGCTTGTCGACCGTTGCGGCGACCCAGCTCGCGTTAAGGCCGGTGGCGAGCCGACTTGCCGCCCTGATGACGTTCAGCGACAGCGCGTCCGGCCCGACGCACACGAGTAGCCGCTCGGCGGTCTCCCACGGGCCCTCGATCGCGCTCTGGCGCAATTGCTCGACCATCTGGTCGTCGACCCGCGCGGCGGCCCGGCGCAGCGCGATCTCGCGCAGCGCCGTGAGGTTGCGCAGGGTGAAGAACTTCTGCTGGGCGAGCCGAGCGGTCTCGGGCACATAGACCTTGCCGTCCTTGAGGCGCTGGATCAGCTCCTCGGAGGTGAGATCGACCAGCACGATGTCGTCGGCGTCGCGCAGCACCACATCGGGCACAGTCTCGCGCACGGTGACGCCGACGATGCGCGAAACGACGTCGGCCAAACTGTCGAGATGCTGGATGTTGAGCGCGGTCCAGACGTCGATGCGCGCATCGAGCAGTTCTTCGACATCCTGCCAGCGTTTGGGATGGCGACTGTCGGGCGCATTGGTGTGGGCGAGTTCGTCGACGATGATCAGCTTGGGCCGGCGGCGCAACGCGCCATCGAGATCGAACTCGGCGATCTCACCCCCCTGCCAGCGCGCGACGCGCCGCGGCAGGATTTCGAGGCCGTGCGTCAGCGCCTCGGTCTCGGCGCGCGAATGGGTCTCCACCAGGCCGACGACGACGTCAACGCCCTCGTGACGCAGCAACTGCGCGCGTTGCAGCATGGCGTAAGTCTTGCCGACGCCGGGGGCGGCGCCGAGGAACACCAGCAGGCGGCCGCGCCGATCCTTGTCGGTCAGCGCCAGCAGCGCGTCGGGATCGGGTCGGCGTTCGGGATTTCGGTCGTTGGCCAAGGCGTCGGCGCTTTTCTGTCGAGACCGTCCCAGTATAGCGCACCAGCCGCGAAGGCGTCAGTGGGCCGCCAGCCACGCGAAAAGCAGGGCGCCAGTTACGGCGAGGAAGGCAGCGCGCAGCAGGACCTGCCCGCGAGGCGAAGGCTCGCTCGGCTGGAAGGCGGCGCGCGGCGTGTGCGCGGTCAAGGTGAACTCCTCAGGTTGCCAATCCTGGCCGCCTCGATAGTCCCAGCGGGCACAAGCGCGCCATTCGCAAATCGGGCGCCGGTTGTAAGGCGTTCATAAGGGCGGCCAGCGCGCCGGGGCGGCGTGTTCCTTACATATTCCTTATGGCCGAGCGCCCATTCCCGCATTGATCGCTTACCGACTTCGGCGGGAGAAGGGCGGCGTCGAATTCGTGAAGGGCGCTGCGCTATGGCCGACGTCATCTACATCGGTATCCCACTTGTGTTCCTCGCGCTGATGGGCGTCTACGCCGTCGCCTGCGACCGGCTGTAGGAGCCTTAGCCATGATCGAACCCCTCATCGGCCTCGCGGTCGGCGTCGTTCTCGCCGTCTACCTGCTCTACACGCTGATCTATCCCGAAAAGTTCTGAGGGCGCGCCGCGCATTCTTCCCAAGCTCCTGTTTCAAGGTGACGTCATGACTCTCGTCGGCTGGTCGCAGATCGCGATCGTCCTCGCGCTGGCGCTCGCGGCCGCAGTTCCGCTGAGCAGCCTGATCGCCAATATTTACGCGGGCGAACGCAATGTCCTCACGCCGTTCGCGCGGCCGCTCGAGCGGGTCTTTTATCGCCTCGCCGGCGTCGAGGAGACGCGCGAGCAAAGCTGGCTCGCCTACGCCATGGCGATGCTCGCCTTCTCGATCGTGGGCTTCGTGACGCTGTATGCGCTTCAGCGCCTGCAGGGCTACCTGCCGCTCAATCCGCGAGGGTTCGACGGCTTGCCGGCCGATCTCTCCTTCAACACCTCGATCAGCTTCATCACCAACACCAACTGGCAGAACTACAGCGGCGAGACGACGATGAGTCATCTCACCCAGATGCTCGGTCTCACCGTTCACAATTTCCTTTCCGCCGCGACTGGCCTCGCCATGGCGTTCGCGCTGGTGCGCGCTTTCGCCCGCTCTTCCGCGACCACGGTCGGCAATTTCTGGGTCGATATGACGCGGGTCGTCCTTTACGTCCTGCTGCCGCTGTCGATCGTGATCGCGCTGGTGATGGTCGCGCTCGGCGTACCGCAGACCCTCGCGGGATCGGTCGACGCGACGACGCTCGAAGGGGTCAAACAGACGATCTCGTTTGGACCGATGGCGAGCCAGGAGGCGATCAAGGAGCTCGGCACCAACGGCGGCGGTTTCCTGAACGCCAATTCCTCCCATCCGTTCGAGAACCCCAACGCCTGGTCCAACATGCTGGAGATCTGGTCGCTCCTGCTGATCCCGGTTGCTTCCGTCATCGCCTTCGGGCGCGCGGTGGGCGATCTCAAGCAGGGGCGGGCGATCCTCGCGACAATGGCGATCCTGCTGCTGCTCGGTGTCGGCGTGGTCTATTGGGCCGAGACTGCCGGCAATCCGATCCTGACCGCGCTCGGCCTCGACCCCGCGGGCGGCAATCTCGAAGGCAAGGAAGTGCGCTTCGGTCAGGCGATGAGCGCGCTCTTCGCAACCGCGACCACCTCTACATCAACCGGCGCGGTCAACACGATGCACGATTCGCTGACCCCGCTCGGCGGCCTGGTGCCGATGTTCAACCTGCTTGCCGGCTGCATCTGGCCGGGCGGCGTCGGCGCTGGTCTCTACGGCTTCCTGGTGGTGGCGATCATCGCCGTGTTCGTCGCCGGGCTGATGGTTGGCCGCACGCCCGAGTATCTCGGCAAGAAGATCGAAGCGCGCGAGATGAAGCTGGCGATGTTCGCCGTGCTGATCTATCCGCTCGCGGTGCTCGGCTTCACCGCCGCCGCGGTGATGCTGCAGACCGGGCTCGACAGCCTCAACAACACCGGCCCGCACGGCCTGTCGGAAATCCTCTACGCCTACGCTTCCGCCAACGCCAACAACGGCTCGGCCTTCGCGGGGCTCAATGGCGACACGCCGTGGTTCAACACGACGCTCGGCATTGTCATGCTGACGGGCCGCTTCGCCTATGTGATCCCGGTGCTGGCGCTGGCTGGCGGGCTCGCCGCCAAGAAGAAGGCGCCTCCGTCCACCGGCACGTTCCCGACCACCGGACCGTTGTTCGTCGGCCTGCTGATCGGCGTCGTCGTCATCCTCTACCTGCTGCAATATTTCCCCGCGCTCGCGCTGGGGCCGATCGTCGAGCACTTCCTGATGCTCGGCGGCAAGACGTTCTGACGCAAGATTTTCTGAGGGCCGCGCCCTCGTTTCGGAGTCCACCATGTCCAAGGTCAAGCCTCGGGGATTGTTCGATTCGAAGATCCTCGGACCGGCTGCGATCGATGCGCTGCGCAAGCTCGATCCGCGCAAGCTCGCCAAGAACCCGGTCATCTTCGTCACCGAAGTGGTGTCGCTGGTCGTCACCGGCTTTTTCATCCGCGACTGCGTGACCGGTGAGTTCTCGCCGCTGTTCTCCGGCCAGATCGCCTTCTGGCTGTGGTTCACGGTACTGTTCGCCAATTTCGCCGAGGCGGTCGCCGAGGGGCGCGGCAAGGCGCAGGCCGAGACGCTGCGCAGGAGCCGCAGCGACGCGCGCGCCAAGCGCTATCTCGATCCGCAGAATCTGCGCGGCCTCTATGAGGGCGTCAACGCGCTCGAGCTCAACGTCGGCGATGTCGTGCTGGTGGAAGCGGGCGAGATGATCCCGGGCGATGGCGAGATCGTCGAGGGTCTGGCCTCGGTCAACGAAGCGGCGATCACCGGCGAATCGGCGCCGGTGATCCGCGAGGCGGGCGGCGACCGCTCGGCGGTGACCGGCGGCACGACGGTATTGTCCGATTCGATCAAGGTGCGCATCACCGCCGCCGCCGGCTCAACCTTTCTCGATCGCATGATCGCGCTGGTCGAGGGCGCCGAGCGGCAGAAGACGCCCAACGAACTGGCGCTCTCGATCTTGCTCTCCGGCCTGACGCTGATCTTCCTCATCGTCTGCGTCTCGCTTTGGCCGCTCGGCGTCTATTCCGGCACCACGCTGTCGGCGACCGTGCTGATCGCGCTGCTGGTCTGCCTGATCCCGACCACCATTGGCGGCCTGTTGTCGGCGATCGGCATTGCCGGCATGGACCGGCTGATCCGCTTCAATGTGATCGCGACGTCAGGGCGGGCGGTCGAGGCGGCCGGCGACGTCGACACGCTGTTGCTCGACAAGACCGGCACGATCACCTTCGGCAACCGGATGGCCGACGCGTTCATCCCGGTTGCTGGAATTGATGAGCGCGTGCTTGCCGACGCGGCGCTGCTCGCCAGTCTGGTCGACGAGACGCCGGAAGGACGGTCGATCGTGACGCTGGCGAAGAGCCGCTACGGGATGTCGGCGATGGTCGAACCGGCGCAGGCCAAGATCGTGCCATTCAGCGCCCACACCCGCCTCTCGGGCGTCGACCTGCCGGGTCGTTCGCTGCGCAAGGGCGCGGTCGACGCGATCCTCAAGGAGGCTGGCGTCGCCAAGGACAAGGCGCCGGCCGATTTCACCCAGGCGGTCGACCGCATCTCGCGCGCCGGCGGTACGCCGCTCGCGGTCTGCGACAACCAGCGCCTGCTCGGCGTCATTCACTTGAAGGACATCGTCAAGCCCGACATCCGGCCGCGCTTTGCCGAATTGCGCGCGATGGGCATCAAGACGGTGATGGTGACCGGCGACAATCCGCTGACCGCGGCGGCGATCGCCTCGGAAGCGGGCGTTGACGACTTCCTCGCCCAGGCGACGCCGGAGGACAAGCTCGCCTACATCCGCAAGGAGCAGCAGGGCGGCCGACTGATCGCGATGTGCGGCGATGGCACCAACGACGCGCCGGCGCTCGCCCAGGCCGATGTCGGCGTCGCCATGCAGACCGGCACGCAGGCGGCGCGCGAGGCCGGCAACATGGTCGATCTCGATTCCGATCCGACCAAGCTGATCGAGATCGTCGGCATCGGCAAACAATTGCTGATGACGCGCGGCTCGCTGACGACCTTCTCGATCGCCAACGACGTCGCCAAATATTTCGCGATCATCCCGGCGCTGTTCATCGCCAAGTATCACGACGAGCTCGGCGCGCTCAACATCATGGGACTGCACTCGGACAAGTCGGCGATCCTGTCGGCGGTGATCTTCAATGCGCTGATCATCGTCGCGCTGATCCCGCTGGCGCTGAAGGGCGTCGCCTATCGCCCGGTCGGCGCAGCGGCGCTGCTGCGGCGCAACCTGGCGATCTACGGTCTGGGCGGCATCGTGGCGCCATTCATCGGCATCAAGATCATCGATGTCGTCGTCAGCATCTTGCATCTCGCCTAAGGAACGCCGTCATGCTGAACCAGGTTCGTCCCGCCGTCGTGTTGCTGCTGCTGTTCAGCGCGCTGACCGGCCTCGTCTATCCGCTGGCGATCACCGTCGTCGCTCAAGTGATCCTGCCCTATCCCGCGAATGGCAGTCTGCTGACCGGCAAGGATGGCGCGCCGATCGGCTCGGCGCTGATCGGCCAAAACTTCGCCAGCGACAAATATTTCCATGGCCGCCCTTCGGCGACGCAGGCGCAGGATCCCGCTCACCCCGACGATTCGTCCAAGACGATCGACGCGCCTTACAACGCCGCCAATTCGACCGGCTCCAACCTTGGCCCGACGTCGCAGAAGCTGGTCGACCGGGTGAAAGCCGACGTCGAGGCCAAGCGCGCCGCCGGCTGGAGCGGGCCAATCCCCGCCGACGCCGCGACGACCTCGGCCTCGGGGCTCGATCCCGACGTTTCGCCCCAGACTGCGCTGGCTCAGGTTCCCGTTGTCGCCAAGGCGCGCGGGCTGAGCGAGGAGAAGTTGCGCGCGCTGGTCGTCTGCGCAAGTCGAAGAGCGGACGCTGGGGCTGTTTGGCGAGCCGCGTGTCAATGTGCTGCGGCTGAACATCGCGCTCGACGCGCTGGCGCCGAGCGGGTCGTAAGCGGCGCCCGTCAGCGGCGCCGGCAAAGTCACAGCGGCCGGTGGCCGTCGGCGCGCTTGGCCAGCTTGGCGAATTTCTTGATCACGCGGTCGCGCTTGAGCTTGGAAATGTGGTCGATGAACAGCACGCCGTCGAGATGGTCGATCTCGTGCTGCAATGCCGTCGACAGCAGACCTTCGGCGAGCAGCTCTTGCAGCTTGCCGTCGCGGTCGAGGAAGCGCGCGCGCACCGAGGCGGGCCGCTCGACCTCTTCGTAATATTCGGGGATCGACAGGCAGCCTTCCTCGTAGGTCGATCGCTCGTCCGACGACCAGACGATCTCGGGGTTGACGAAATAGAGCGGCTGGGCCGGCTCGTCCTTTTTGGCGAGGTCGATCACCACCAGGCGGATCGGCTCGGCGATCTGGATCGCGGCAAGCCCGATCCCCGGCGCCTCGCGCATCGTCTCCATCATGTCGTCGAGCGTGCGCCGCACCGCGTCGTCGACCTGCGCCAGAGGCGCGCTCGCCAGCCGCAGTTTGGGGTCGGGCAGGGTGATGATGTGACGCAGGGCCATGGTGTCGGATTCTCGCTCTTTGCCGGTCAGATAACGATGCTGGCGCGCGCGGTCAAATCCGTTCTTCTTTCGTTCGATTTGGCGCGGCGAATCGGCTAAGCTCGCGCCCATGAACCCCACGCTCGTCGTTCTCTACGGCTATCCCGTGACATTCGCCCACGCGCTCGGGGCCATCGCGGTTCTGCTGCTTCTGCTGATGATCGCGTTGATGCGCGCCAATGGCGCCCGGCGGCGCGAGGCGGACGCCGCGGCCGACGGTCGCCGGGAGCTCGAGGCGCGCCTGGCCGGGCTCGCCCAGTCGAACGCGGAACTCGCCGGCCGGCTCAGCTCGATGAGCGAATGGCTGGGTTCCCGCCAGGCCGATCTCGCGCGGGTGATGTCCGAGCGGCTCGACAATGTCGGCGCGCGGCTCGGCGCCGGGCTGGAAAGCCACGCTCAGACCACCGGGGCGAACCTCGGCAAGCTTAATGAGCGGCTGGCGGTGATCGACGCCGCCCAGGCGCGCATGGTCGGCATGACGCAGGAGGTCGTGTCGCTCAAGGACATTCTCTCCAACAAGCAGACGCGCGGCGCCTTCGGCCAGGGGCGGATGGAGGCGATCGTCAGCGACGGCCTGCCGGCCGGGCGCCTACGAGTTCCAGGCGACGCTCTCCAACAAGGCGCGGCCCGATTGCGTCATCCGCCTGCCGGGCGACGAGCGGGTGCTGGCGGTCGACGCCAAGTTTCCGCTCGAAGCCTTCACGCTGTTTAACGAAGCGCGTGGCGAAGAGGCGCTGAAGGCGGCCGGGGCGAGAGTGCGCGCCGACGTCGGCAAGCATGTCAAGGACATCGCCGAGCGCTATCTGCTGCCGGGCGAGACGCAGGACATCGCGCTGATGTTCGTGCCCTCCGAAGTCGATCTACTCCGACCTCGTCGAGCATTTCGACGACGTCGTGCAAAAGGCGCATCGCGCCCGCGTCGTCATCGTCTCGCCCTCGCTGATGATGATGGCGATCCAGGTGACGCAGTCGATCCTGCGCGACCAGCGCATGAGCGATCAGGCGCACGCCATCCACGCCGAGGTCGGCCGACTGCTCAACGACGTGCGCCTGCTCGCCGAGCGGACCGGCAAGCTGGAGACCCATTTCCGCCAGGCGCAAGAAGACGTCGGCATGGTCGCGACGTCGGCGGAGAAGGTGACGCGCCGCGCCGCCCGCATCGACGCGATGGAGTTCGGCGAAAAGGCAGTCGAGACGGGGAAGGTGGAAGCGCTCACGCCGAATCTGCGGCTGGCGCAGGGCGGGGACTGAGCCCGACCGCTTTGGCGTCCCTTCGCATATGCCAGATGAGCGCGCCGACGATCGCCGCGCTCGCCCACAAGTCGCTGCCACAGGCTTGCGGCCAGTGGGGCGGGGGGTGCGGGGCGCGAAGTGCGAAGAGGGCCATCGCCAACGCCAGCAGGCCCCAGGCGATCGCACGCGCTTTGCCGCGCGGCTCGAAGGCGGCGCGGTAGACCAGCACGGTGACCGGAAACAGCATCCAGACAAAATAATAGTCGCGCGCAAGCGGCGAGCTGACGGTCATCAGTGCGATCAGAATGCCGAACTCGGCGGCGTCGGATTTGGGCGTTCGCCGTCGCTCCGCCGGCATGGCGGCGATGAAGCCGAGGCCGATCAGCGCGGCGACACCAAGAAACGCCAAGTTCGCTTGCTCGTAACTGAGGTCGAGAACATTCACGGTGAACGGCTTTGCGTCGGGATCGAGCGCTTCCGCGTTCAACGGCCGCAGGAGGCGATGCGTGACCGCGATGAGCGAGTTGTTCTTCCAGCTCCAGTTCTGCTCGGGCCGCTGACCAAATCCCTCCGCGTTGGCCGACAGCGCGACCGCCTGAAACCAGGTCTTGGTATCGTCGAAGTTGCGCTCAAGCCCACGAAACGGCGCGGGCACGAGCAGCAGCAGGACGCCGGTGAGCGCGACCATGCTAGCCGCCGCGCGCCAGCGTCGCCGCCACAAGAGATAGGGCAGGATCGTGACCGGGAACGCCTTCAACGCCGTCGCGAGCGCGAACATCGCCCCCGCCGACCCCTCGCGTCCCGCGCTGAGCAGGGCGAGGCCGGCCAGCATGATTGCGAGCAGCATCAGGTTCGGCTGGCCGTAGTTGAAGTTTTCCCAGATCACCGGCAGCGCGAGCGCCGCAGGCAGCGCGACCATCCACAATGGCTTCGCACCTGTCTCGCCGGCGAGCCGATCGGACAGCTTGAGCGAAATCCCAAAGCTGGCGGCGTAGATGAGGCCAATGCAGAGAATTGAGAAGGCGAAGCCGAAGATACACAACGGCGCCAGCAACACCGCCGCGAGCGGCGGATAAATGAATGCGAACCACGCATCCGGGTTGGCGGGATAGAGATCGCCGCCCGCAAGGACCTGCTTTCCGGCCCAGTACCACAACGGGTAGTCATATTTGTTAGTCGGCCCAGACCATTCCCGAACCAGCGGAACGGCGACGAGGATCAGACTGGCGTAGACATAGAGGGCTGGGAGCGCGTAAGGGCGGAGCCTCGTCGCTGTGGTTCGCGCGCTCTCGCGGGCGGCCCTCAGTGCGTCGCCCGTCTCAGCCACGGCCTCGTCCCCGCCGGCGCCTCGGAGAGGACGACGCTCGGCTGGTAGTAGAGGTGCGCGGTCGGCAGCCGACCTTCGCTGAGCGCGCGCTGCGTCGGCTCATCGGTCACCTCGAACGACGTGAAACCGCAACGCGCCATCAGCGGGATTTCATCGAGCAGCACCTCGCCGGTCGCACGCAACTCGCCGGCGAACCCGAAACGTTCGCGTAGCAGCTCGGCGTAGGAGAAGGCGCGCCCGTCGACGAACTTGTCGAAGCGCAGCGCGATCAGCGGCCGCCCCGCCGCCTCCGCCAATTGCGCCAGCGCCTCCTTGCCGGCGGCGATGCCGACGCCGACCGGATCGGCGCGCTTGGTCAGCGCATCCTTGTCGGCGCTCCAACGCGCAAACGAGATGATGATCGCGCCGCTCGCGGGCAGGGGCGCCGCGTCGTCGAGCGTTGTCCACTCATCCTCGGCGAACGCGCCGTCGCGCCAAAGCGCCATCAGATATCTTGCCCAGCGGTCAGCGGCTCGGTGTGGATGCCGCATTCGCTCTTGGTGCGGCCGCGCCAGCGCCCCGCGCGGATGTCTTCGCCGGGTGCGACGCGACTGGTGCAGGGCAGGCAGCCGATCGAGGGAAAGCCCTTGGCGACCAGCGGATGGGGCGGCAGGCCGGCGGCGCGGATGTAATCGAGGATGTCGCTCGCGCTCCAGCCGATCAGCGGGTTGACCTTGACGCGCTCGCCTTCGGCCTCGAACAACGGCACCCGCGCGCGCGTCACGCTCTGGAAGCCCTTGCGGCCGGTGATCCAAGCGTCATAGCCGTCGAGCGCGCTGGCGAGCGGCAGCACCTTGCGGATTTCGCAGCAGCGGTCGGGATCGCTGGCGAACAGGAACTTCTCCGGGTCTTCGGCTTCGAGCGTCGCAGGATCGGGCCCGGCGACGATGACATTGGTGAGGCCAAGGCTCGTGCACAGCGTGTCCCGATAGGCGAGCGTTTCGGGAAAGTGCTGGCCGGTATCGACGAAGACGACCGGAGTCGCGGGATCGACGCGCGAGACCATGTGCAACAGCACCGCCGAATCGGCGCCGAAGCTCGAGACCAGCGCGATGCGGCCGGGGAACAGATCCTCGATCGCGAGCCGCAGCAGCGAGCTCGCCTTGATGCGGGCGAAGCGGTCTTCCAGCCTGGTGGCGGCGATCTGGTCGCCGAACAGCTTGACGTCGTGGGCGCTCATCAGATGTCAGCCCCTTCGTTGCGTTCGTAGAGCGCCTCTTTGAACGGCGCGGGGCCGAGGCGGCGATAGGCGGCAAGGAAGCTTTCCTGCGGCCCCTCGCGCTTGGCCATATAGGTGTCGACCACCGTTTCAACAGCCTCCACCACCGTCTCGGAGCTAAAGCCGGGGCCGATGATTTGGCCGATCGAAGCGGTTTCGTCGCCCGAACCCCCTAAGGTGATCTGATAGGTCTCTTCGCCCGCGCGCTCGAGGCCGAGGATGCCGATGTGGCCGACGTGATGATGGCCGCAGGCGTTGATGCAGCCGGAAATCTTGATCTTCAGCGGCCCGATGGCGCGCGCGCGCGTTCCATCGCCAAAGCGCTCGGAGAGGCGTTGGGCGATCGGGATCGAGCGCGCGGTCGCCAGCGCGCAATAGTCGAGGCCGGGGCAGGCGATGATGTCGCTGACCAGGCCCGCGTTGGGCGTCGCCAGCCCGACCGAAGCCAGCCGATCATAGACGGTGGTCAGCTCGTCGAGCGCAACATGGGGCAGGATCAGATTCTGTTCGTGCGAGACGCGCAATTCGTCCTGCGAATAATCCTCGGCGAGGTCGGCGACCGCGTCCATCTGATCGGCGGTCGCGTCGCCCGGCACGCCGCCGATCGGCTTCAGCGATACGGTGACGATGGCGTAGCCGGGAACCTTGTGCGCGACGACGTTCGACTCGACGAAGCGCGAGAACTTTTCGTCCTTGCCGCGGCGGCGCTCGACGCGCTCGCTCTTTGGCGCACGCGGCGCGAGCGGCGGGGGAGCGAAATAGGCCTGGATGCGCGCGATCTCCTCGGCCGGCAGCGCGAGGGCCGTGTCGTGGCGCGTGGCGAATTCGGTCTCGACCAGCTCGCGCACGGCGGCCAGACCCCGCTCGTGCAGCAGGATCTTGATGCGCGCCTTGAACTTGTTGTCGCGGCGCCCTTCGAGATTGTAGACGCGCAGGATCGCCTCGCAATAGCCGAGCAGATCGTGCGGCGGGAGAAACTCGCGCACCTTGTGGCCGATCAGCGGCGTGCGGCCGAGGCCGCCCCCGACATAGACGGTGAAGCCGAGTTCGCCCGCCGCGTTGCGCACGATCTGCAGGCCGATGTCATGGGCCTGGATCACCGCGCGATCGTTGGGCGCGCCGTTGACGGCGATCTTGAACTTGCGCGGCAGAAACGAGAACTCGGGGTGCAGCGACGACCATTGCCGCAGGATTTCGGCGTAGGGGCGCGGGTCGGCGAGCTCGTCGGCGGCGACGCCGGCGAAGTGATCGGCGGTGACGTTGCGAATGCAATTGCCGGAGGTCTGGATCGCGTGCATCTCGACGCTGGCGAGCTCGGCGAGAATGTCAGGCGTGTCCTTCAGCGCCGGCCAGTTGAACTGCAGGTTCTGGCGCGTAGTGAAATGGCCGTAGCCGCGATCGTATTTGCGCGCGATCTCGGCGAGCTTGCGCAACTGGCGCGAACTGAGCGTGCCGTAAGGCACGGCGATGCGCAGCATGTAGGCGTGGAGCTGGAGGTAGAGGCCGTTCATCAGCCGATGCGGCCGGAACTGATCCTCAGTCAGCTCGCCTGCGAGCCGGCGCCCGACCTGCTCGCGGAACTGATCGACCCGCGCGGCGACGAATGCGGCGTCGAATTCGTCATAGCGATACATGCGGCGTCTCCGTCGGCGCGTGCAAGGCGAGCACCGGCGCTTGTCCCTGCGCCTGCTTGCCGAGATCCCGGCGCACGGTCGGTCCCGAAGC
Organism: uncultured Alphaproteobacteria bacterium; assembly: GCA_963835215.1. Lineage (GTDB taxonomy): Bacteria > Pseudomonadota > Alphaproteobacteria > Rhizobiales > Beijerinckiaceae > Roseiarcus. Next base: position 1,649,772 of record CAWIES010000002.1, read on the forward strand.
GCGGATCGCTTCGCGCAGCGCCTTGGGCGTGTAGTGGCCGTTGCGCAGCTCGACATCGACGCCATAGGGGTCGACGAGCAAGCTCGCCGCGACCGCCTCGGCCGCGTGGACAAGCGCGGCCTTAGTCTCCGCCGCGTCGGCGTAGATCGCGGCGCGCGCGAAGTCTTCGCTCCAGCCGCCGGCGGCGTCCATGAACAAGACGACGCCGTCGACGAGCCGATTGGCGGTGACGATCTGAGGCAAAGCCATATCCTGGTATCCGAAGCGCCAACGACAGAAGCGGCGCGCCGCAATTCACGGCGCACCGGCGCTAAAGCCATGTGCAGCTTGCGAGCTTTAGCATATTGTACCGATAAAATCTAGGCGATTGTGTTTCATACGTATTAAATTGGTTTATTTCACTTGACGGGCCGCCATTGTTCATTTGGCGAGGTCGAAGGCGGCGAGAAAGGCGCTGGCGACGCCCAAGCCGGTGATGACGTCGACGACGCCGGCGAGGAACGAGGCGAGCGCGTAGAAGGCGTGCCCAGTGAAGCGACGCGCCAGGGTCGGGCGTCGCCCGACCTGCGTCGAGAGGCCGGACAGGTCAGCGCGCCGCACCCGCGCAGCCGCGCGCGCGAGGGCAAAGCGCGGCCACAGGCTCATCACCGTGACGCGCACGCCGATGAGGATCGCGACCGCCGCGAGGGTTTCGATGCGGCTAATCGCATCGGCGCCGCCGTCAACGAAATGCGACGACGCGAAAATGGCGAGCGCGAAGGCGCCGATCTCGACAACGAGGGCGATCAGCGAAAGCCAAGCCGCGTCGCGCGCGGCGGCGAGCGCGCCGGGCAGCAGCAGCGCCCAGCCGGCGCCGCGCCAGGCGAGGCCCCAATTTGTCTTCTCGTTGCGGGTCCAGCCCTCGTAGATCGCGATCAGGTCAGGGCGGCCGAGCGCCGGCAGCCGATCCCCGGGCGGAATCAGCGGCAGGCCAGAGGGCAGGCGATAGGCGGCCCGGCCGCCCTCGCGCCGGCGCGCCAGCGTGCGCTCGGCGGCGCAGCCATTGAGCCAGTCGGCGAGGCGCGTGCGCTGGGGCCCGTCGCCAAAGCGCTTCACGTCATTGGCGACGCGCGCGAGATCGAAGTCGCGGTCGAGGCGTTCGATGACCGCGACGAGGCCAACGCCGAAACTCGGCGCGTTTGGCGATACGTCGGGCAGGCGTTCGATCAGCACGGCCGCAAGCTCGGCGCGCGCACTCTCTCGCTCGGCGAGCGAGAGAAGATCGGCGAGCGCGAGGATGTCCCGCCAGGCGGCGAGGTCGCGAAATGTTGCCTCAGGCTCCCGAGCGAGGCGGGCGAGGTCGGCGCGGAAGGAAGCGAGGACGCCATGATAGCTGTGGCGGCCAAGCGCGCGGTCGGGGGGAGTCGCGTTCACTTTTTCGGGCGCCGGGGGTGGCGCGATCACTTTGTCCGGTCGAGACGGCGGCGGCAAAGGCGCGCGCCAACGCGGCGGCGGTCCGACGGGTCGCTCGGGCGACTCGAAACTTGTCGTAGGCGCCCGCCAGCGTGGTGGTGGCGACGCGCGTATAGCGATGTCGAACGGCGCGCCGCTCGCGGCAATTTCGTCGTCCGCGACGGGCGGCGCTTTGGTATCGTCGTCCGCTTCGTGCGCGCCGATCGTCGGCTCGGGCCGCCAGGCGAGCGCCTGCTCGCGCGCCTCCATCAATCGCTGGAAGCCGCCCGGATCGTCCTCCGGCCGGGTCACTCTCAGCTTCTCGGCGTAGGCGCGCAGGATCGCCCGAATGTCGGTCGTCGGCGCGATGCCGAGCACAGCCCACGGGTTCATCGCCGCGCCGCTCGCTGGCCGCCCATCATGCCGAGGGCCACGTGCGCTCGAAGCCGTCGAGCGCTTCGGCGAAGTGGCGACGTAGGCCGCCGGCGTCGCGCAATTGCTGGTCGGCCAGGGCCATCTCGAAATTGCCGAGCAGCCGCTTGATGTGCTCGCGCTGCGCGCCCAGGCTCTCCGCGTAAAGCCGCTCGGCTCTCGCGATCAGCGCGCGATTTTCCGCCTGGTCGCGCGGCGGCGTCTTCAGTTCGGCCAGCGCCCGAAAGCGCGTGTCGACGTCTTCGGCGCTGAGATTGGCTTCGTTGCGGAAGACGCGCCGCTCGCGTTGGCCGGTGGTCTCGGCGGCGACCTCGACTTCGAGCGCGCCATTGACGTCGTAGGTGAAACGCACCTCGACTCCCTCGCGCCCGGCCGGCGCCATTGGGACTGGCATCCGAAGTTCGCCGATCTTGATGTTCTGCGTCGGGCGCAGGTTCTCGCCCTGATAGACCTCTATGACGATCGCCCCCTGATTATCCTCGACGGTGAAATAGCGGCCGGCGCGGCTGATCGGCACGACCGCGTTGCGCTCGATCAAGGGCGACATCGACCGCTGCTCATGCGCGGTCGGATCACGCACTGAAATGCCGAGCGTGTAGGGGCACACGTCGGTCATCACCAGATCGGCGAGCGCCGCATGGCGGGCTTTCAGGCCCGCCTGAACCGCCGCGCCGAGCGCGACAACGTGATCGGGCCGGGGATGAGCGAGCGGAAAGCGGCCGAACAGCCGCGTCACCAGAGCGCGCGCCATCGGCATGCGCGTCGCGCCGCCGACCAGCACGATCTGATCGATCGTCTGCGGATCGACCCGCGCGTCGGCGACGGCGCGCTCGATCGGCGTGCGAAGCCGGCGCAGCAGCGGCTGCGAAGCCTCCTCGAATTCGGCGCGGCTCACTTCGCCGCGGCGCGGCTTGTCGAGCAGCACGACTTCGTAAGGCGCGCTCTCTTGCGTGCTCAGCGCGTGCTTGACCCGCTCGGCTTCGCGCATCAGCCGCGCGAGATCGACGCCGGCCAGTTGGTCGGGATTGATCTCGTGACGGCGGGCGATCAGCGCAATCAGCGCGTCGCGAAAATCGTCGCCGCCGAGATGCGAGTCGCCCGCGGAGGCGCGAACCTCCATGACTCCCTCGAACTTGTGCAGCAGCGAGACGTCGAACGTGCCGCCGCCAAGGTCGAGGATGAGAAACCGCCCCTCTTCGAGCGAATCGAGGCCGTGCGCCAAAGCGGCGGCGGTTGGCTCGTTGATCAGCCGCTCGACCGTGAGCCCGGCAAGGCGCGCCGCATCGAGCGTCGCCTTGCGTTGGGGATCGCTGAAATAGGCGGGCACCGAGATGACCGCTTCGCCGAGCGGCGCGCCGATCTTGGTCTCGGCGTCCTCCTTCAGCGCCCGCAGCACCAGCGCCGACAATTCTTCGGCGCGGTAGAAGCGGCCGGCGAGGCGCGCGCCGGCGGTTGAGCCCATCCAGCGCTTGAACGAAGCGACCGAGCGATCGGGGTGAGTGATCAGCCGGTCGGCCGCGGCGCGCCCGACCAGCGCCGCGCCGTCCTCGGCGATGCTGACGGCCGAGGGGGTCAGCGTGTCGCCGAGCGCATTGGCGACGAGCTGCGGCCCATCTTCGGTCCACAGCGCGATCAGCGAGTTCGTCGTCCCGAGGTCGATGCCCGCGATCGCCATGTCGCCCGAAGTCCCGTCCCAGTGTCGGAAACGAGTTTCCCGTACCCACACAGGGTTTGTCTACATGAAGCTTTGCGGGTCGACGTCGACCGCGACCCTGACGCCGCCCCGCGGCGGCGGCGCAGCGGCGATCAGGGCGCGCAGATAGCCTTGCAAATCGGCGCCGCGCGGCGCCTTGAGCGCGAGGCGGAAGCGGTGGCGTCCGCGCAACACCGCAATCGGCGCTTCGGCCGGCCCGAGCAGAATGATCTCGTCGCCCTGCGGCGCGCCGCTAACCGGCGCCACCCGCCAACTTTGCCCCAGCGCATGGCCGGCGCGCGCGAGCGCGCGCGCATGAGCTTCCGCCGCGCCGCGATCTTCGCCCGAGACGATGATCGCCGCCAGCCGGCCGAATGGCGGCAAGCCGCCGCGCCGGCGCTGCTCCGTCTCCTCGGCGTAGAAGCGTTCGACGTCGCCCGACAAGCAGCGCCGCGATCACTGGATGCTCGGGCTGCCAGGTCTGCAGCATGGCGCGGCCGGGCCTGTCGCCGCGCCCGGCCCGCCCGGTCGCTTGGCGCAAAAGCTGGAAGGTGCGCTCGGCGGCGCGCGGGTCGCCGTTCGCCAGGCCGACATCGGCGTCGATGATTCCAACCAGCGTCAGCAGCGGGAAATTGTGGCCCTTGGCGACGAGCTGCGTGCCGATGATGATGTCGTATTCGCCGCGCGCCGCCGCATCAAGCTGGCGCGCAACTTCTCGATCCCGCCGGGAAAGTCGGAGGAGAGCACCAGCGTGCGCGCATCGGGAAACAGCGCCGCCGTCTCCTCGGCGAGGCGCTCGACGCCGGGGCCGCAGGCGGTGAGGCTATCGGCTTCCCCGCATTGCGGGCAGAGCTCGGGGCGCGGCTCGGTGTGGCCGCAATGGTGGCAGACCAGCGCTTTGCGAAAACGATGTTCGACCAGCCAGGCCGAGCAGTTCGGACACTGGAAGCGATGGCCGCAGGCGCGGCACAAGGTGAGGGGGGCATAGCCGCGCCGGTTGAGGAACAGTAGCGCTTGTTCGCCGGCGCTCAAAGCCGCTTCGATCGCCGCCACCAGCCGCGGCGCCAGCCAGCGGCCGCGCGGCGGCCCCTCGCGCTTGAGGTCGATCGCCGTCAGTTCCGGCAGCTTGCGCTCGCCAAAGCGCGCCGCTAGCCGCAGCCAGTCGTAGCGGCCGCGCTCGGCGTTGACCCGCGTCTCGAGCGAGGGCGTCGCTGAGGCGAGCACGACCGGCGCGCTCTCCAGCTTGCCGCGCACCACCGCCATATCGCGCGCGTGGTAGACGACGCCCTCTTCCTGCTTGTAGGCGCCCTCGTGCTCCTCATCGACGACGATCAGGCCGAGGTCGGCGAACGGCAGGAACAGCGCCGAGCGCGCGCCGACGACGACTTGCGCCTGGCCGCCGGCGACCGCGCCCCACAGCCGCTCGCGCTGGCGCGGCGTGATCGCCGAATGCCATTCGGCCGGGCGCGCGCCGAAGCGCGCGGCGAAGCGGTCGAGGAATTGCGCGGTGAGCGCGATCTCGGGCAACAGCACGAGCGCCTGGCGCTTGCCCCGCAAGGCTGCGGCGATCGCCTCGAAATAGACTTCGGTCTTGCCCGAGCCAGTGACGCCTTCGAGCAGGATCGCGCGCGGCGTGCGCGCCGCAACGGCGGCGGCGAGCGCATCGGCGGCGACGCGCTGGTCGGACTCGAGCGTATGCGCGAAGAAATCGGGATCGAGCGTCGGCGTCGCCGGCTCCGGCTCGAGCGCGACGAATTCCAGCGCGCCCTCCGCGATCAGCCCGTCAATGACGCCGACACTGCACTTGGCGAGCGCGGCGAGCGCGGTCTTGGTCTGCGGCGCCCCCTCGCTGAGCGCGGCCAGCGCGCGCTCGCGGGCCGGCGTCAGGCGGGCTGGCGGCTTGCCGGTCGGGCGCACGGCGAGTTTGGGCGCCTGCGCCGAGGCCGCCTCGGGGCCGCGCGTCGCCATGCGCAGCGCCATGCCGCGCGGGGCGAGCGTCCAGTTCGCCACCCAGTCGATGAAGTCGAGCATGCTCCGCCGCAGCGGCGGCCAGTCGCGCTTGGCGGTGATGGATTTGAGATTGCCGCCATCGCCCTCACGCAGCGACCAGACGACGCCGGTCGCGGTGCGGGTCCCGAGCGGCGCGACGATGAAATCGCCCGGCGCCAGCGTCAGCCCGGAAGGAACGCGGTAGGAATAGAGCGTGTCGACCGCGACCGGAAACAGCGCGTCGACGATCCTTTCGGTTCGCGATTCGGCTTCGTGCAGGGGCGGCATGAGCGCGGTCTAGCACGCCGCGGCTACGGAAAGGGGGGCGGCTGTTAGTCGCCGTTACCGATCCGCAGACCCGCGAGGCTTACGCCTTCTTGGGCTTGGCGGTCTCGGCGGCCTTGACCGTGTCGGTGCGCTCGGCGATGCGGGCCGACTTGCCGCGGCGATCACGCAGGTAATAGAGCTTGGCGCGGCGCACCTTGCCGCGGCGCACGACCTTGATCGAGTCGATCACCGGCGAATGGATGGGAAATACGCGCTCGACGCCTTCGCCATAGGAGATCTTGCGGACGGTGAAGCTCTCCTGAATGCCGCCGCCGTTGCGGGCGATGCAAACGCCTTCGTAGGCCTGAACGCGGCTGCGCTCGCCTTCGGTGACCTTAACGTTGACAATAATCGTGTCGCCGGGGGCGAATTCGGGAATCGGGCGGATAGCGGCCAGTTTGGCGGCCTGTTCGGCCTCGATCGTCTGGATGATGTTCATTGTCGTCTCCATGCCGTGAGCCTCCCCGCTCGGAGGCGGTTCGGCGAGCGCTTCGGCGCGCTGTTTTCATTTGAGGCGCGGCTCATACAGCAAAGCCGGCGGCGTGTCGAGACGGGGGTCGCCCGGGTTGCCCCATTGGGCGGGGGTGGCTATTTTCGCCCTCGCGCCCGGAGCCCTCGACCGCGCCGCGCGATCCGAAGGTCAAACCGATGCCAAAGCTCCGCCGCCTCGCGCCGGCGTGCCTTCTCGCGCTCGTTATGGCGAGCACGCCCGCCGCCGCCGCGTCCGATGCGGAGGTCGCCGCCGACGCTGATGCTGCCGGGGCCGCTGCCCGATATCGTCGAGGGCGACGCTGGAGCGCCAGAGACCATCGTCGAATACGCCTCGATGACCTGTAGCCATTGCGCCGCGTTCCACGAGCAGGTCTGGCCGGCGCTCAAGGCGAAATACGTCGACACCGGCAAGGCGAAGTTCATCCTGCGCGAATTCCCGCTCGATCCGCTCGCCATCCTTGCCTTCATGGCCGCGCGGTGCGTGGGCCCCGACAAGCGCGACGGCCTGATCGACAGACTGTTCGCCAGTCAGGGGAACTGGGCCTTCCGCGACGAGCCGATCGTGCGCCTGCGGCTCGAAACCGGCCTTTCGCCCGAAGATTTCCTGGCCTGCGTCAAGGACAAGACGCTGTTTGACGGCATCACCGCCATCCACGATTCCGCCGCCCAGCGATTCGGGATCAATTCGACGCCGACCTTCTTCGTCAACGGCCATCAACTGAGCGGCGAAGCGGCGCTCGTTGAATTCGACCAAGCCCTTGCGCCGCCGACGAAATAGGGCGGTTTCGCACAGGTTCTTGCGTGGCGGGACTTGATACGCGCCCCGCTTTGTGGCGGCTTGCCGCAGGACTTCCGCATATTAAGAACTCCCGCGTATTGGGACGATCAGAGGGCGAGGCCCATGAAATTCGAGCGGCTGCGCCTAGCCGGGTTCAAGAGCTTCTGCGACGCCACCGATTTCAAGATCGAGCCGGGGCTGACCGGGCTCGTCGGCCCCAACGGCTGCGGCAAGTCGAACCTGGTCGAGGCGCTGCGTTGGGTGATGGGCGAAAGCTCGTACAAGAGCATGCGCGCCTCCGGCATGGACGAGGTGATCTTCTCGGGCGCCGGGTCGCGGCCCTCGCGCAACATCGCCGAGGTCGGACTGACGCTCGACAATTCCGATCGCCGCGCCCCCGCCGCCTTCAACGACGCCGAGACGATCGAGGTGACGCGCCGCATCGAACGCGAGACCGGCTCGACCTACCGGGTCAATGGCCGCGAGGTCCGGGCGCGCGACGTGCAACTGCTGTTCGCCGACGCTTCGACCGGCGCGCGCTCGCCGGCGATGGTGCGCCAGGGGCAGATCGGCGAGATCATCGCCGCCAAGCCGCAGGCGCGCCGGCTGATCCTCGAGGAGGCCGCCGGCGTCTCCGGCCTGCACACGCGTCGCCACGAGGCCGAGCTGCGCCTCAAGGGGGCCGACGACAATCTGGTGCGGGTCGAGGATGTCCTCAAGCAGATCGACGCGCAGATCGACAGTCTCAAGCGTCAGGCGCGTCAGTCGAACCGCTACCGGGTCTTGGCGCAGGACATTCGCCGCCAGGAGGCGCTGGCGCGGCTGATCGCCTGGCGCGATCGCGAGGCGCAATTCATCCTGGCGGGGCAACGGCTCGACGCCGATCTGCGCGAGGTCGCCGAGCGCACCCGCGCCCAGGCCGAGGCCGCGCGCCTGCAAGCGATCGCCGCCGCCGACCTGCCGCCGCTGCGCGAAGAGGAGGCGCGGGTCGGCGCGGCGCTGCATCGCCTGGTGCTGGCGCGCGATGCGCTCGCTGGCGAAGAGAAGCGCGCGCGCGACCGCGTCGCCGAACTTGAGCGCCATGTCGCCGAGTCGGCGCAGGATCTTCAGCGCGAGGAGGCGCTGGTCGCCGATGCGGCCGACGTTCTGACGCGCCTGGCGAGCGAAGACGAGGCGTTGTCCGCCGAGACCGCGCGCTCGGAAGACTCGAAGCGCGAAGCCGAGGCGCGCCGCGCCCGGCTCGAGGAACGCCTCGCCGCCGCTGAAGCCGCGCTGGCCGAGGCGCAGGGCGCCGCCGCCGATCTCAATGCGCGGCGCAACGCGCTCGCCGCCGGCCTTGCCGAGGAGGGCCGCCGCGTCGCGCGGTTCGAGGGCGAATGTGCTTCGCTGGCGCGTGAGCGCGCCGACTTGCAGGGCGCCGCCGGCGACGAGGCGGCGCTGCGCGCCGAGAGCGAGGCGGCCCGCGCGCTTGGCGAGGCGCTCGCAGCGGCCGAGGCGCACACGCTCGTCGCCGAGGGCGCCCACGCGGAAGCGCGCGAAGCCGAAGCGCGCTCGCGCGGGCCGCTCGCCGAGGCCGAGCGCACCGCCCAGCGCCTCGACACCGAAATCCGCACCCTGACCAAGCTGCTCGGCGCGACGCCGGGCGGCAAATGGCCGCCGGTGGTCGATGCGGTCGATGTCGCGCGCGGCTATGAGGCGGCGCTGGGCGCCGCGCTCGGCGATGACTTGCAGGCTTCGATCGACGCCGCCGCGCCAGCGCATTGGTCTCTGCTCGAAGCGGGCGGCGATCCCGAACTCCCCGCCGGCGTCGAGCCGCTCGCCGGCCGCGTCGAAGCGCCGCCTGCGTTGCGTCGGCGCCTCGCGCAGATCGGCGTCGTCGCGCGGGCTGAGGGCGCTCGTCTCTCGGCGCTGCTGAAGCCAGGCCAGCGCCTCGTGTCGCTGGAAGGCGATCTCTGGCGCTGGGACGGCTTCGTCTCCACCGCGGAGGCGCCAACGCCGGCGGCGCAGCGACTGGTCGAGAAAAACCGGCTCGGCGATCTCTCGCGCGAGGCCGAGGCCGCGCGCCAGGTCGCCGAGATCGCGCGCGCCGCGGCGACGCGCACGCAAGCGGCGCTGCGGGAAGCGGCCACGGCCGAGAGCGAGGCGCGTCAGCGCGCCCGCGCCGCCCGCGTCGCCGCCGATACGGCGCGCGACAAATTCGCCGCCGCCGAACGGCGCCGCGCCCAGACCCTGTCGCGTCTCTCCGCGCTCGATGAGGCGCTGACGCGCGCCGAAGGCGCCGCAGCGACGAGGCGGCCGAGCGTAAGCGCGAGCAGGAAGCCGCGCTCGCCGCGCTGGCGCCGAGCGACGAACTGGCGCTGGCGCTGGAGCGGGCGCGAACGCTCGCCGCGCATGAGCGGGCGGAATTTGCCGAGGCGAAGGCGGCCGCGCAGACTCTCGCCCGCGAAGCCGAGGCGCGCGCGGCGCGGCGCGGCGCGATCTCCGACGAGCGACGCTCCTGGGCCGAGCGTCGCGCCAAGGCCGAAACGCATATCGCCGACATCGCCGAGCGACGCCTCGCCGCCGAGCAGGAACTCGCGACGCTCGCCGATGCGCCCGCCGCCTTCTTGCAGCAGCGCCGCCAGTTGCAGGCGCAGCTCGACGAGACCGAGGCCGCGCGCAAGCGGCGCAGCCGATGCGCGCGTCGCCGCCGAAACCGCGCTTGCCGAGGCCGACCGCGCCGCGCGCGCCGCGCTGGAGGCGATGGGCGCCGCGCGTGAAGCGCGCGCCGCCTCCGAGGAGCGGCTGGAAGGGGCGCGCAACGCGCCGCGATGAGTTGCTGCGCACGATCGCCGCCGAGCTCGACGTCGAGCCGGCCGGATTGCCGGCGCTCGCGGGCCTTGCCGCCGGCGAAGCGCCGCCCGAAGCGACGCAGGTCGAGCGCAAGCTCGAAAGCCTGCAAGCAGGAGCGCGAGCGGCTCGGCGCCGTCAATCTGCGCGCCGAAGACGAACTCGCCGAAGTCGAGGCGAGCCGCGACCGGCTGATCGCCGAGCGCGACGATCTCACCGAGGCGATCAAGCGCCTGCGTCAGGCGATCCACAGTCTCAACCAGGAAGGCCGCGAGCGCCTGCTCGCCGCCTTCGATGTCGTCAACGCCATTTCGGCGAGTTGTTCGCGACGCTGTTCGAGGGCGGCACGGCCGAGTTGCAATTGATCGAATCCGACGATCCGCTGGAGGCGGGGCTCGAACTGCTCGCCCGTCCGCCCGGCAAGAAGCCGCAGACGCTGACGCTGCTCTCGGGCGGCGAGCAGGCGCTGACGGCGATGGCGCTGATCTTCGCCGTGTTCCTCACCAACCCTTCGCCGATCTGCGTGCTCGACGAGGTCGACGCGCCGCTCGACGATTACAATGTCGAGCGCTTCTGCGACCTGCTCGACGCGATGCGCAAGCGCGCCGACACGCGCTTCGTCACCATCACCCACAATCCCGATCACCATGGCGCGGATGGACCGCCTGTTCGGCGTGACGATGGCCGAGCGCGGGGTCAGCCAGATCGTCTCGGTCGACCTCGCGACGGCGGAGCGGTTTCTCGAAGCGAGCTGAGCGGCGGCCCCTCATCCGGCGCTTCGCGCCACCTTCTCCCGCAAGCGGGAGAAGGGTGAGGCGCTTCCTTCTCCCGCGAGCGGGAGAAGGTGGCGGCCATCGGCCGCCGGATGAGGGTTTGCGGCGTCAACCGCAGCGTCAAATTTCGTCAACTCCTGTCAAGCCGTGTCAAGCCCGGCGCTTGACGGCGCGGCGGCTTCGTCAACGCGATCAACGCTCTCGCCCGCGTCAATCCCCGGATCCAGTCCGGGGACGTCTTCACCGTCGCCGGGATGGGACGGCTCGCCGGCGCCGACGCGGCCCGAGCGCCGCGCCGCGATCATGCGCTCTGCCATCGTGTTGAGCTTCGTCAGCAGTCGCGTCCGCGCGCCCTCATCGGGCTTCGCCTCGGCGCCTTCGACGGCGCTATATTTGTCGAGCCGGTCGAGCACCCTGAGCAGCCGGTCGATCGCGCCAAGGTCGCCCTCGGCGACCGCTCCTGCGGCAAGACGCAGCGCCGGCTCGAGCCGGGCGATCTGCACCCGCGCATGATCGAGCCTTGTCTCGCTCCCCGCCTCGTCGAGCGCCCTGGCGACGATCTGGCGCACCCGCTCGCGCGACAGCCCCTCCGCGCGCCCAATCTCCGCAAACGACAGCCCCGCCTGCACACAGGCGAGAATGCGCAACCGGCGCAGATCGCGGGCGGCGGCGCGGGAGGGGGCGGGGGAGGCGAGGGAGGCGGGCATAGGGGGACCGATTCTGGATGAGAGAAAGAGAGATTAACATTAATTCTGATTAACAGAAAGACAATGATGCGACTGCCGGCCGCTTTGCGCCCAAGATTACCGTTCGGCGGACAGTCGTCGCGCCTCCGAAGCGGACGTTCAAGCGACAGGCCGCATCGACTGCCGTGGGCACGTTGTCGACTTTCTGTACCTGATTTCTGCACCAGGCGGCGCGACGTTATCGACAAAACGCCGTTTGACTTTTGACATTTTGTCCGATAAAGATGTGACATATCGCCTGAGGAGGGCGTGTCATGATCATGGACAAAGACCAACTCGAACAATATCTGCGGCGTCTCGGCCTCGCGCCGGCCGACGCCGCCCAACTGCTTAGCATCTCGCCCCGGACGCTCCGCCGCTGGCTGGACGGCGAGGAAATTCCCGGCCCGGCACAACGGGCAATCCTGGCTTGGATTCACCTGCATGAACTGCATCTGCCTTGGCGTCCCGACGCGGTGTCGATCGTCGGGGACGATCAGGACCAGATTGCGCGGCACCGCCAGCATACGATTGATCTCGACGAAGTGCTGCAGCGCGTCGAGGCGCGCGGGGGCGCAAAGGCTCCCTGGGTCGTCGATTGGGACAAAGGCCGTGCGTCGCTCGCGTCGATGGAAGTGTCGTTCTACAAGCTGCAAAGCGGCGGCTTCTCGCTAGGCAGCTATCGACGAACCGACAGCGCGCCCGACGCGACGCGCGATATGCCGATGATCGAGGATGCCGTTTATTGCATCGCGCAGACCTTGGCGAAGAAGGCCAAGGACAACGTGCCGGTGACGCTGGTGCTCCACGACGGGCCGGCCAAGGGTCGCGTGGCGAAACAGCAGCTCATGCAATTCCCGAACGCGAAGGCCGGCATCAAGCATCTCTGCAAGCACATGGGCCAGCCTGGCTATCATGAGCCGTTTCTGATGACGCGCGATTCCGAACTCCTGTGGGATCAGCACGAGCTGAAACGAGAATGCATCCGCCGCGCGGATGGGCCGAAGGCCCTGGCCGACCTGGCAGCATATGTTCGCCAGCACTCCAACATCTTCGTCCAAGACGGCCCCGGCAGCGTCGGGCCGGCCGAACGGACACGGCGCGAAACCAGGATCAAAGCCCTGGGCGATAGCATCGCCGAGCTGGCGCAGCGCGCCGATGACGGGTCAGTCCACTATCAGGATTTCGAGGAATGCCTGGGCCTGCTGCACGCCGCCGGCTTTTTCCCGCCCAACGGTCTCGTCGGGGACGTGGCCTTCGCGTTAGAAGGTGTACGTCGCTGACGCGGCCAGGTCGCTCGGGCGGGTCTCCGGTTGCCGCCCCTTCTGATATGCTTGCCGTCAGCCGAACGGCTCAACGCTTAGCCTCCGGCTACTATGCGTTCCTCGTTGCCCAATTGGTCGCAGCGAACCCGCATTCGATCAATTCCTTACCCCCGCCTAAGGCTCCTGGGCAGGACCCGACCGGCGAGATTAAACGTAAGGACGGAACTGCCCACACCTTAAATCTGCGCCACTACCTCGATCTGTTCCGCGAAGATCATGGCGTGCAGAAGGAAGTGCTGCGGGCGTGGGCTATGGGCGCACTGCTGACTCTAGGCGATGAGCTTTCGACACACCGCTATTTTGATAAAGCGCCGCTGCTTGAACTTGTCTACCACCTGCGAAACGGGGTTGCCCACGGCAACCGTTTCAACATCACAAAAGAAGGGCGAGAGCGGTTAGCCCAGCATCCCGCCCATAACAGAGACGCCCCGGTGAGAAGCCCGATCGGCACAGTCTATGAAATAACGCCCGCCCTTTCGGGACCTCTGTTCTTCGACTTCATGGGACCCGGCGACGTTATTGACTTGCTCCAATCGGTTGAGGTTCACCTATCCCAAGCAGCGGGCGCGCGCGCCTAATTTGCGGGCGCCCCCGAAGAGCGCTCTCGTCATAATTCTTGATTTATGCACGCAAACCCGCGAAGCTGCTTTGCCAAGGCGCATCAGATCGGATCGAACCCTAAGGCACCGTCGCCCCCGCGCTTCATTCTAAAGACCGCTATGCGCGGGTTAACTGCCCTGGCCATGCCAGCGATCCGATCAGCGTCTCGTCGTCCCATCGAAAGACCTATATATAGTTCGACAATTTCTTCCGGGTTATAGGGGTCTGTATTCCAAGGGGATTCATTTTGCCCTAAAGGAATGACCAAACGGTACTCCCCCTCGTGAGACCAATTGAGAGTTTTTGTATAAATAATTCTATCGATCATTGTTTGTACGCGGGCCGGAAAATCTCCGAATAACCCGCCCGCAATGTATTCGTGCGTAGTTTCGTAAAGCGGAGGCCGCGTCTCTTTATATATAACAGGCCGAAAACGCTGAAACTTCGAGTTTTTGGCCAGGTCCGGCCCGATCCGCAATACAACTCCCTTATGATTGTCGGCATACTCAACCCACATCCTTTCGCTAGCCCGATGAGTAGTAACGCACAGAACTCGGGTCGCCTGCAAACGCTCGTTTACGCGCTTGACTACTTCTCCGTTCATCCCGCGCATAGAAGCAATGTCAAAAATTGGCGTCGCCCCATCTTTGCTTAGTTCGGCACGAATCCCGTCTGCCGCAGTAGGATTGTCGCGGAATGCTTGCTGAATGAGTTGCAATTGCTCCTTCATCGGCGATTTACACGTCGGGGGATCGTCGAGATGCTGAAGAATAACGTCTACGAATTCACGCGCGATCTTCTTAGCAGCTGGCTCCGTGTCCTCGTGAAAGACACTCTGAACCGTCAGGTCTTCGGTGTCGTTAAAGTCCGACGGTTTCGCGTGTTTGAACGTCCTATTCCCAAGGGTTAGCTCCGCGCCGCGAAAGTCGAGGTACTTATAGAGCGGGGGCAGGGTCATGGGCCTCACTCGCTAACGACGTGCTTCGTCCGTCGCCCGCTGACAATCGGAATCCGAAGCGCCACGCCATGGCGTTGGTGCCTTTTCGCGTCGGGTATGCGTCTACTGACGGCCTTTGAGCGTCGCGCGTCAATCTCTCAAAACGCCCCACTTTTTGGCCCGAAAATCCGTGGAGCTGATTTCTTGATTTCTGCACAGCGAGCAACTTCCGCTCAGGGTCGCACTTTGCCGTTCAACTCGCCTATTGAACGTCCGCTTGACCGTCGCATCGTCCGGAACCCGCCAGTCCCCTGTCGGCCCAACCCGGTCGTTTCTGAGCTGCGAATCTCAGTCCTTTTCGGCGGCCGCCGCGCCTCGGCTATCTCGCCTCGCCAGCCGCCTCCGTGAGGTGGTCCAGAATACGTCCCCAGCCGTTCGTGCGGCCTTCGACGATCGCCGAGGTCGGCGCCCGCTCGCGCGACAGCCCCTCTGTGCGCCTGATTTCCGCAAAGGACAGCCCCGCCGGCACGGCGGCTAGAATGCGCAGGCGGCGCAGGTCACGCGCGGCGGCGCGGGAGGGAGCGGGACATCGGCGTTGGCTCTGGGTGGGAGAATGATAGATCAACGCGTATTCCGACTATCGGAAAGATAATAATACAACTGGCGACCGTCTTGCGGCCGTTCTCGCCGATCCGGCTCACCAGATTGATTCTCGGAAGCGGAACGCCGTGGAACAGCGATCGCCGCACTCTGCTCCGGTATTCGGTGTAGGCGCCGCCGTTTCTCGCGGTCGTCGCTCGCTCTTCGGGAATGAACTGGCGCCGAGTGATCAACAATGCTGAAGCGAGCAGACATGAAGCCTGCCCTGTCGGATCTCTTGCGAGACGTCCGCGCCTGCCGGGTCTGTGAAGCGTCCCTGCCTCTCGGGCCGCGGCCGATCGTCCAGTTGGCGCCTCTCGCGCGCGTGCTTGTGATCGGCCAAGCGCCCGGCAGCCGGGTGCATGAATCCGGCGTCCCGTGGGACGATGCGAGCGGCGCCCGCCTCCGCGAATGGATGGGGATCGACGAAGCGACATTCTACGATCCCGACCGGCTCGCGCTGATGCCGATGGGCTTCTGTTATCCCGGCGTCAGTAAGAGCGGCGGCGACCTCCCGCCGCGGCCCGAGTGTGCGCCGCTCTGGCACGACCGGCTGCGTCAACGCTTGACCAATGTGCGTCTGACGCTTCTCGTCGGCTTGCACGCGCAGAAGGCCTATTTGCGAGACGTCTCCGGTGGGACGTTGACCGAAAAAGTCCGCAATTTCGGCCAGACGTTGCCCAGCTCGGCTGCCGCTCCCGCATCCCGCCTGGCGCAGCACCGGCTGGATGCGGCGCAATCCCTGGTTCGAGGCTGAACTGCTACCCGCTCTGCGTCGCGCTGTAGCGGCGGCGCTCGACTGAGAGAAGGATAAGGTCGGCCACGGTCGGTCGCTACCGCTTTGCGCTCGTTGCGGCCATCTGAATGCGGCGTCGTGTTTGGCTGCGCGACGCCAAAGGCCTGAATATTGCGCCAGCCTCTGCTAGACTGGCTGCACTACGGATCGCGTTTCAGCGCCAAGGTCTCCACGGCATTCGTCATTACGTCCTCTCTGGGCGATAATCACGCGCCCGGATCGAGGCTATGTCTTGCGCGAGACACAGTTGAGTCAAACGCGATGACCGTAATTCCGTCACAGAAATTCCGCGAGGATGAACATCGTTTAATATGATGGCCAACTCAATTTCAGGCGCGGCGTGGTTGACTTTGATTGGGCGGTCCGCTCGACGCGACGTCAGCCGGGGAAGAGCGGAATTCCGCCTTGATTGGAAAGGAGAACCGTCATGCGTATTCTCGTTGCTTCGATCGCTGCCCTTGCCTTGCTCGGCGGCGTCACCGTGGCTTACGCCGACTCCGGATCCGCCATTCTGAACGCGAAGGGCGCCATCACGAGTCTCGACCAGGCCAAACACACGGTGACCCTGGACAACGGCTCGACGTACCTCGCGACGCCGAACGTCAAGCTCGCCAATTTCAAGGCGGGCGAACATGTCACGCTGAGCTATTTCAAGTCCGGCAATAGCCTCGACATGACCGGGATGACGCGCGCGGGCTGAGCGCGCCGCAGACGCGGTCGAAACGAAGCCGCCAGCGTGGGCCGGCGGCTTCTCGGTTCGCGGTTTGACTGCGGCCGAGCGCCGCGCTGTTGGCCGGCACGAACTCGGTCTCGTCGCCGCGCGGATTGACTTCGAGGGTCACCAGCGTGTTCACATCATTCGTCAGCGGGCCAGTCCAGGTAAAGACAAGCTTGCGAGGGCGGTCGATCTCGACATAGGCGCCGAACTGGAGTCGTCCATGACCCAAGTGCAAGTCGAGCAGACAGCCTATCAAATGCCGCCGAAGGATGGGTTTACCATCGCGCATTTTCTCACCGTCGCCGACGTCGCGCGATCGCTGCGATTTTACCAGACGGTGTTCGGCGGTCGCATCGCCAGCAGAGGCGACAAGAGCGGCGCGCCGGGGTATCTGCAGATCGCCAACACGTGGCTGATCGTCAATCCCGGCGGCGGTCCGACGCCCGATAAGCCGACGGTGACGCTGCGCGTTCCGCCCGACCCCGATCAAGTCAGCAGCTTCATGAATATCCGCGTCGCCGATATTCAAGCGTGCTACAAACTCTGGAAAAGCCGGGGCGCCGAGTTCATCACCGAGCCGAAGCCCAAGTATGGCGAGACGCGCTGCTACATTCGCGATCCGGACGGCTACATCATCGAAGTCGGGCAGAGCAACCCGGGCGTCACTTACGGCTAGAGGGGACGGCGCCGATGAAGTTCGAAAGCGACGGCGTCAACCCGGCGGCCAAGCCCAGCGGAACGGGTTGCCTCGAATGCGCGGCGACGGGCGGATGGTGGTTCCATCTTCGCCGCTGCGCCGAATGCGGTCACATCGGCTGCTGCGACAGTTCGCCAAGTCAGCATGCGTCGAAACACAACGCCGCCACCGGCCACCCGATCATCACGAGCTTCGAGCCGGGCGAGGATTGGTTTTACGATTATCGCACTGGCGATTTCTGCGCGAGCGCGACGCTTCACCCGCCGCACGCGCATCCGTTGAATCAACCGACGCCGGGACCGGCCGGCGCCGTGCCGCCAAACTGGCAGGCGCTGCTGCGCGAGTAGGGCAGCGAGCGGAGCGTAGGCGCACTTTACTGATAATCGCTACCGCCCCGTAGCAAACCCCCATTCGATCAGCTTCTTCGGCTCGCGCCCGATTTCTTCGTTCAGGTCCAAGACATTATGAGCGAATTTTGTCCAATATTCTATTGGAGAAACGTAATATAATCTTCGGTCCATTTCAAAAAAGTGACATATCGATCGGCCTCGTTCTTCGCTATCATTCGATTTATCCCTTGGGCCGCTTCATATTCTTTCTGCGCCACGCGCAATCTTTCTATGACGTAGCTTCTAGTTAACTTGTTTGCTAGAATGTACTTAATAGAAATACCGTCGCTTTCTCTTTCACTCTTGTTTATTGTATCGATATCAGTAATTTCGATTGTCAGCTCGTTTTCAGCGGTCCATCGTATAATGGGCGCGCTGTTGAAAGTGATGAAAACGCTATTTTCTCGGTCGATGTCTTCTCCGCGGTTCCGGATACCCACAGTCCAGCCATCAGAGGCGCCAGGGCCGCCACAAAATGTCTCGTGAACTCGTGCGACGTGCTTTTGATCTCGGCTAGCGGTGTCATCGCCAATGTTTCCCGGATCGCACTCGGGGTCGGCGTCACATGCTGACAACATCAGTAGTAGTAATAAAATCGGCGCGCTCCGCGTCCGTTCGCGACGTCGTGACAACGATCTGCCTCCTCCGCTCCCGCGACTAGGGCGCAACGTGGCCACAGCGGGCCGCACCAAGCCTATTTTTGCGCAAACCCCCATTCAATCAGTTTCTTTGCCTCGCGCCCGCGCTCGTCTTCGCTGCGGGCGCCGTTGATGACCAGGATCAGCCGGCGCCCGCCCTGCACCGCCGAGCCGACGAGGCCATAGCCGCTTGCGGCGATATGGCCGGTCTTCATGCCATCGGCGCCGATGTTCATGTCAGCAGCGGGTTGCGGTTGAGCTGACGCACGCCGTTCCAGGTGAACTCGGTCTGGCCGAAGTACGGGTAGAACTGCGGATAGGTCGGCGATGACATAAGACTGCGAGGCGCGCCATGTCGCGCGGCGTCACGCTCTGGCCGCGGCTCGCCTTGGCCCCAGGCGTTGGCGAAATGCGAATGGGTCATGCCAAGCTCGCGGGCGCGCGCGTTCATCACGGCCGCGAAGGCTTCTTCCGTTCCCGCGACGCGCTCGGCGAGCACGATCGCCGCGTCATTGCCCGAGTCGATGACGAGGCCGTGGAGAAGATCGTCGATGGTCACCTGCGAGCCGGCCTGAACGAACATGCTGGAGCCGCCCGCTTCTGCGTTGCCCTCGCGCGCCGCGCGCTCCGAGATCGGCGCGGAATCGCTCAAGTGCAGCTGGCCCTCGGCGATCTCGTGGAACACGATCTCGGCGGTCAGGATCTTGGTGGTCGAGGCCGGCGACATCTGCGCGTCGGCGTTCTTGGCGAACAGCGTCGCGCCGGTGTTGAAATCGAGCAGCAGCGCATAGGGAACGCTGGTCTGTGGCGGCGCGGCGAGCGCCGGCGGGAAGCCGCCTAGCGTCAGAAGCGAGGCCAGCGCGACGAGGACGGCGTGTCGGATCATGTCGGGGCCCGGAGCGTCATTTAACCTTGGCGTTGCCATTCTGGCGTTTGGCGACCCATATTCAAGCCCATGGTTGGACTAGAGACGACCCTGCCTGACGCCATTTTTCACGGCCTGGGCGATTCCACCCCTCGGCGAATGCCGCGCGAGCGCGCCGATAGAGGAGACAAACGATGAGAGAATCCCCTTATCGTTGGGTCATCGTCGCTGCTGGCGGGTTGCTCGGCTGTCTGGCGGGCGGCGCGCTGTTCTCGCTGCCGGTGCTGCTGACGCCGATTTCGCGCGACACCGGCTGGTCGGTCACCGGCGTCTCAACCGCGATGACCATCGCGTTTCTCGCCATGGCGCTCGCGAGCGTGGCGTGGGGCGCCTTGTCGGATCGCCTGGGAACCCGGGTGATCGTGATGACCGGGTCCGTCATGCTCGCCGCGAGCCTCGCCTTGGCGAGCCTCGCGCCGTCGCTATGGGCGTTTCAAATCCTGTTCGGGTTGCTGGTCGGGATCGCGGCGGCGGCGATCTTCGCGCCGACGATGGCCTGCGTGACCGGCTGGTTCGAAACGCAGCGCAGCCTGGCGATTTCGCTCGTCTCGGCCGGCATGGGCATCGCGCCGATGACCATGTCGCCGTTGGTCGCGTGGCTGATCACCAATCACGATTGGCGAACGACCCTGCAGATCGTCGCGGCGATCGTCGCCATCATGATGATCCCGACGGCGCTCCTGGTGCGCAGCGCGCCCGTCCTCGCGGCGCAGCAGCCCGCCGCCGCCGTGCGCCAGGCGCGCGAGCCCGAAATGAACGTCGCGCAGGCGATCCGCTCGCCGCAGTTCATTATCCTGCTGCTGACCAATTTCCTCTGTTGCGCGACCCATTCGGGCCCGATCTTTCATACCGTGAGCTACGCCGTGAGCTGCGGCATCCCGATGATCGCGGCCGTGTCGATCTATAGCGTCGAGGGACTCGCGGGCCTCGGCGGACGCATCGCCTTCGGCCTGCTCGGCGATCGCTTCGGCGCCAAGCGCGTCCTGGTGACCGGCCTGCTTTTGCAGGCCTTTGGCGCGCTGGCCTATTTCTTCGTCCACGAGCTGGCCGGCTTCTACGCCGTCGCGGCGACGTTCGGCTTCATCTACGCGGGCGTGATGCCGCTCTATTCCGTGCTGGCGCGCGAGAATTTTCCGCTCAAGATGATGGGGACCGTGATCGGCGGAACAGCGATGGCCGGCAGTCTCGGCATGGCGATCGGGCCGCTCGCCGGCGGCATGATCCGCGACGCCTTCTCCGATTACCGCTGGCTCTACGTTGGCGCGTGGATGCTCGGAATCGGCGCCTTCCTGATCGCCACGACCTTTAGGCCCTTCCCGAAGCCCGAGCCTGTTCCGGCGCCGGCGGAATGACGCCCGGCTGCGCCGCCCCTCATCCGGCCCTTCGGGCCACCTTCTCCCGGTGAACGGGGAGAAGGGCCTTCACTTCGTATGGGCGAAATCCCAATAGAGTTGTCGCGCGCGACGGAAGAACGGCCCGGGCTGCAGCGCGCGGGTCTCGATGCGCTTGACCGGCGTGACCTTGCCGTAATTGCCGACGATGAAAATCTCGTCGGCGGCCTCGAAGTCGGCGAAGGACAGCGTCGTCTCGCGGGTATCGACGCCGTCGGCGCGTAGCAACGCCAATACCCGTGCGCGGGTGACGCCGCTGAGGAACGAGCCGTTGGCGGCGGGCGTCATCACCACGCCGTCGCGGGCGAGGAAGACGTTGGCGGTCGCGACTTCGGCGACATTGCCGAGCATGTCGGCGAGAGGCAATTGTCGAAGCCGCGCGTGCGCGCCTCCATCAACGCGCGCGCGTTGTTGGGATAGAGGCAACCCGCCTTGGCGTCGATCGGCGCCGTCATCGCCAGCGGCTTGGCGTAGTGCGAGCGGGTGACCGACACGCCGGAGAGTTCGGGCAGCGCCGCCTCGTAAACCGACAGGCAGAAGCGGGTCGATTCGGGATCGGGCGGCACTGAGCCCACGCCGTTGTGCTCGGCCCAATACATCGGGCGGATATAAAGCGCGGCGCCCGACGCGAATTTTTTGATCCCGTCCCAGGCGAGCTCTTCGATCGCTTCGCTTGTCATTGTCGGTTTCAGCCACATGGTCTTGGCCGAGCGGTTGACTCGCGCGCAGTGCTTGTCGAGGTCGGGGGCGACGCCCTCGAAAGCCCGCGCGCCGTCGAACACGCTCGAAGCGAGCCAGAAGGCGTGGCTGCGCGGGCCGAGGATCGGCGGATTGCCTTCGAGCCAGCGCCCGTCGAGAAAGGTGAAGGTTTGCGACCAATCGGCCATGAGAGACTCACAAAATGTGCTGCGGCGGACCCCGGAGGGGGGAGAATGCCCAATCGCGCGCCCCGGATAAAGGCGTTTGTCGGGGTCCGGCGTGGCGCCCGCTCAGCCGGCGCGGCGGATCAGAATGCGAAAGACGCCGCCCTCCTCGACGCACTCGATCAGCGTGTCGCCGCTGGTCTCGCAAAATGAGGCGAAATCCTCGGGCGCTAGCGGGTCGGTGGCGAAGGCCTCGATCAGCGCGCCCGGCGCCAACTCGCGGATCGCTTTACGCGCGCGCAGGATCGGCAACGGGCAACTAAGGCCGCGCAGGTCGAGCGTCACATCGGCCAAGGCGCTCCCCCTTTCACGCCAAGGCGAAGACGGCGCTCGCCGTCGTCGCCGCGTCTGGCGCGTCGCCGAAATCGGCGAGGCGATAGTCGGCGAGCTTGACGAGGCGCTCGCGCGGCAGATGCGCGCGCCACGGATCGCCGATCAGCGCCGCAATTCCCGCCGCCTGGCAGCGCTCAAGAAACGCCGTCGTACGCGCGGCGAGGCCGGCCTCGTAGAAGAGATCGCCGACCAGCACGAGATCGACGTCGGGCGGCGCGCCGTCGAGCAAGTCCTCGCAGGTCGCGGTGATCGCGACGCCGTTGGCCTCGGCGTTGAGCGCGATCGCGGCGAGCGCATCGGGGTCGACGTCGACGGCGAACGCGGCGCGCGCGCCCGCCGTCATCGCCGCGATCGCGACGACGCCGCCGCCGGCGCCAAGATCAAGCACGCGCTTGCCTGTGACCGTCTCGGGATGATCGAGGAGATAGCGCGCCAGCGCCAAGCCGCCGCCCCACGGATAGGCCCAATAGGGCGCTTCGCCGTCCCGTCCGCGCCGCGCGGCGAATTGCCGCAGGCCGCTGGTCGGCGCGGCGCGATGCAGGCGCAGCCCGTCGAGAAAGGGCAGGGGGCAAAGCGGCAGGTTGGCGCGAATGAAATCGCGCGTCTGAGACGCCGGATTCAAGGTCGGGACTGGCGAGGTTGAAACGGGAATGCGCGTCACCCGGCTGCGTGTGAACGAGCTGGCTGCACTAGCGGGAAAATCGAACGTCGTCAAAGCGTTGAACAGAGACGCCGGCTCGCCCGCCTTGCGTCGCCCGGAAAATTGGTTCAGTGCAGGGGCGGCTGCGCGCCGCGCGCCGCCGATCACGAAACGACGAATTCTCATGCTCAGCAACAATGACATTCTCGCCGCGCTCGCGACTGTCGCGGGGCCGGACGGCAAGACGCCGCTGCCGCAATCGGGCGCGATCGACGGCGTGACGATCCGCGATGGCAAGGTGTTCGTCGCGGTGAAGATCAATCCCGCCCGCGCCCAGGCGTTGGAAGCGATGCGCGGCGAAGCGGAGGCGCGGATCAAGGCGCTGCCCGGCGTCGTATCGGCGCTGGTGACGCTGACCGCGGAGAATGAGGGGCCGGTCGCCAAGCCGCCGGCGGCCGGGGGCCATAGCCATAACCGCGCGCGCCCGCCCCAGGCGCGCGCGATAGATGGTGTTGCGCGGATCATCGCGGTGGCGTCGGGCAAGGGCGGCGTCGGCAAGTCGACCACCGCCTGCAATCTTGCGCTCGGCCTCGTCCGGCTGGGCCTCAAGGTCGGCGTGCTCGACGCCGACGTGTTCGGCCCGTCGATGCCGCGCCTGTTTGGCATAACCCATAAGCCCGAGCTCGCGGCCGATGGGCAGCGGTTGAGGCCGATCGAGAAGTTCGGCGCCAAGGTGATCTCGATCGGCTTTTTGGTCGAAGAAGGCGCGCCGGTCGTCTGGCGCGGGCCGATGGTGATGTCGGCGCTGACCCAGTTCCTGCGCGAGGTCGATTGGGGCGAACTCGACGTGCTGGTGATCGACATGCCCCCTGGCACCGGCGACGCGCAACTGACGATCGCGCAATCGGTGCCGCTGTCGGGCGCGGTGATCGTCTCGACGCCGCAGGATCTCTCGCTGATCGACGCGCGGCGCGGCATGGCGATGTTCAAGCAGGTCAGCGTGCCGCTGATCGGCCTGATCGAGAACATGAGCTATTTCATCTGCCCGCATTGTGGCGGGCGTACCGACATCTTCGCCCATGGCGGCGCACGCCACGAAGCCGAGACGCATGGCGCGCCGTTCCTTGGCGAGGTCCCGCTCGACACCGCGATCCGCGAGACCTCCGACAATGGCGCGCCGATCGTCGTCAGCGCGCCCGATAGCCCGCAGGCGGCGGCCTATGTCGCGATTGCGAGCCGCGTGCGCGAGACGCTGTTCTCCGGCGCGGCGGCACGCGCGGCGCCGCGCATCGTGATCGAGTGAGCGCGCCCGTCGCGCCCGATGAGCCGCCGAGCGAACTGCGCGTGCGCGAGAAAGGCCGCGTGCTGCGGTTGACCTATGCCGACGCCGTGAGCGTGGAGATCGACGCCGACCGGCTGCGCGCCGCAAGCCCGAGCGCCGACAAAAGCAAAGCGCCGCCCGGCGTGACGATCGTCGACGTCGAGACAATCGGCAATTACGCGGCGCGCTTCACCTTCAGCGACGGCCACGACAGCGGCATCTATAGCTGGACGCTGCTGCGGCGGCTGGCATCCGATCAGGAATCCACTCCGGGTTCGTGACATCGCCCTCCTGAAGTGCGCCCCATCGGCGAGACACACAAATTTTGCACTTGGCGGCCGCTCAGGCCGACTCAGCCCGCGTCAGACGGCGGCAAACCCCCTTTCGCGCTATCCCCATGAGCACCTGGAGCACGGGTCAGCATGCCTCAGCACCAGAGCACCCCGAGTACAGCGCGGAGTCAGATAACATATTGATGTTTATGAATTTCTCTCCATTTCGAGTTTCGACCATGCGAACTCGATTAGACTAGTTACAATAACTCGCGTAGGCTTATGGGTATGAAATGTGAAATATTACAACTCACGCTCGGCGAGTAACTATCTAAATCATTGATAAATAACGATTTTGATATTATGGTTCCAGTGGTCATCGAGGCGTCGGCGTCCAAACCCGAAGGCAGCGAGACGAGACCAAAGGGGCCGAGGTCCAAACTCGGCCCCGCCTACTGGTTCCAAATCGGCGTCCGCAGCGGCCCCGCTCATGGAGGTAAAAACGAAATGGCACCCGCTCGAGAAAAAAACGCAATTGTGGCGAAGCAACTGCAACAGAGAGAGCTGATGTGGCCGGGGTCAGAGCCACGGCTCTGGGATCGGAAGAAGAACAAGGGATTTGCTACGATACCGAAGACTATGCCGATCATTTTGCAGATTATGGACGACCTTAGTAACGGGAAACCCGTGTCATCGACCTACCTAGGCCTGTGGTGCGAGACCTGGGACAATTCTATGGTGAATACATCGAAACAACAGGAAATGGCCCATGCAGCGGGATTCACAGGCCAAAGGGCGGTCTACACATGGGGCGCGCGCATGCATCTGCTGCACAAACTTAGGTTTATCGACATCAAGGCAGGAAATTCAGGCCCGATCAGCCATGTCCTGATTTGGAATCCGCATCGGGCCATTCGTTGGCACCCGATCAGAACACGTCGGGACTAGACGAAGCGAATTTTAATTCGCATTTGTCGCGCGCATTAGAGATCGGGGCGAACGACATGATGGATCACCCGCTTGCCACTGTCGCGCCGGCCTCGGCTCCGGCTCCGACTCCGACTCCGGCTCCGGCTCCGGCTCCGACCGCGTCGGCCGGAGAGTAAAAGATCATGGAAGAAATGCGAGCTTTGAAGCAGGCGCTTCTCAATGAATACGGGCATTTCGCCGACAAGCGCATCAAGAACGTCGACCACGGCTCCGCGTTCATCGTTGACGACCGGACCAGCGGAGGGATCGCCAGTGATGGAAAGCCGTATGGCTGGTTTTGCGAGGTGACGATCGTCGTGACCGGCCCAGACAAAATAGCCGTGATGCTGGAGGGGCGGATACCGCAAGGTGACGCCGTTCAGACCTGGATGCAGACGCACGGCATCAGCATTTCCAGGCCCTTTCACAAGGATCAGCTCAAATTCGAGGTTGGCCCCGGCGACGCCGCGAAATTAAAAGAGCTCGCGGTCGCGTTCCGTTCGATTGTTCGCCCCGGCGTTAGATATCAGGTGGCAAGCTACAAATATGCTTGTCCCCGCGCGGCAGGCGCTCTTGATCGGCTATATGACGTAATCGCCGGGCACTTCGGGCTTTGATACCTCTCGAGGGAGGTGGAGGCATGCTTCGAGAGGCACGCCTCCACGATGGGATGTTAGGCCTAGCTCTTTTTCAGAAGACCTGCCGTTTTGTTGCGGCGCTGCTTCTGGCCGTTCGGGGAACGGCCACTCGTTGCCTTACCGCTCCGGCGGCGCGCGTCGCCCCCAGCCCGAGCGAGCGCTGCACCATCACCGAGTCGGTCCAGTGGCCGAACTTGTAGCCGACCGAGGGCAGGCGGCCGACTTCGCGGAAGCCGAACGTGCGGTGCAGTCGCATCGAAGCCTCGTTGGCGCCGTCGATGTAGCCGATCATCTGGCGATAGCCGCCCGCTGCGCAAGACTCGATAAGGCCGGCGAGCAGCATGCGGCCGAGGCCGCGCCCGAGCCGGTCGGCGCGCACGTAGATCGAGTGTTTGACCGTATAGCGATAGGCCGGGCGTTTACGGAACGGGACGGCGTAAGCGTAGCCGAGCACCTCGCCACTGTCGTCGGCGACGAGATGGGGCAGTCGGCCCTTTTGCATGTTTTTGCGCCGGCGCTTGAGATCGTCGGCGTCGGGCGCGTCGATCTCGCCGGTGTAGTTCGGATCGACGCCGTAGCGGATGTGATGGAGATAGATCGCCAGCATCGCCGGCACGTCGGCCTCGCGCGAGGGGCGGACGAAGACAGACGCGCGACTGTCGGCGGTCAGTCCTCCGCGGGCGACGTGCATCGCGGTCGGCCGCGGTCATGCGCTCGCCCATCGCCAATCGCGCCGTTCGCCGCGCCAGCCAGGCTCACTCGTGCACCACATAGGTGAAGAACCGCATGGCGCCGGCCGCGTCAACCTCGCGGTAGAGCCCCTGCACTTCCGACTCGAAGCCGGGGAAGAGATTGGCGGCGCGCTCGAAGGTCTTGAGATAGTCGACCATCGGCTTCGCCCGCGCATTGAGCCGCTCGCCCGGCACGATCGTCGCGATGCCGGGCGGATAGACGACGAACAGCGTGGTTGCGATCCGCCCGTCCAATTCGTCGAGCGGCAGATAGTCGACGTTGTTGCGCACGAGATGGCGCGAGGCTTCCCGCGGCGTCATCGCCATGTCCGGCAGATGCTCGTCGGCAAATTGCGCTTTCTGCAGCGCGCTCACGCCCGCGTCGCGGAAGAAGGCGTGCATGTCGGCGCAGAGATCGCGCAGGCGCCGGCCGTGGTAGCGCGCCGGGCGACGGGCGACGAATTCGGGCATCATGTCGTCGAGCAGCGCGTTTTCGTCGTGCCGCCGCTTGAAGGCGACCAACGCCGAGACCAGCGTGCCGGCCTTGCTCGATTCGACGCCGGGGGTGAGCAGGAACAGCAGCGAGTTGAGGTCGTTCTTTTCCGGCACGACGCGGTTCTCGCGCAGGTACTGCGCCACCACCGGCGCCGGCACGCCATGCGCTTCGTAAGCGCCGGTCTTACGGTCGAAGCCGGGGGTCAGCAGCGTCAGCTTGGCCGGATCGGTGATGGCGAAGCCGGGCTCGAGCTTGGAAAAGCCGTGCCAGGCTTCGCCTGGCGTCAGCGTCCAATAGCGCGGATCGCGCGCCAGCAGGTCGGTCGACACGCTCTCCCACGGCACGACATGCGCGCCGCCATCGCTGGCGACGTCGGGGATGGTCACGCGGTCGGGCACGAACGGATCGAAGAACCAGCGGCGCGCCGGATCGCGCTCCTTCTCTTCGAATTCGCGCCTGACCGCGCGCAGCTTCTTGCGCAGCTCGATGCCGAGCCGGATCGTGTCGTCCCACAGCACCTCGCCCGAGCGCCCCTTCATCATCTGCGCGCCGACGTCGAGCGAGGCGAACAGCGGGTAGAAGGGCGAGGTCGAAGCGTGCTGCATGAAGCCTTCGTTGAAGCGGCGGTGCTCGACGCGGCGGCGCTGGCCCTTGATGTGGCGGTCGCGCACATGGATCTGCGAGGCCTGCGAGAAACTGGCGAGCTGCTTGTGGGTCGACTGGGTGGCGACGACGCCGGGCGAACCCTCGCCGAGGTTCTTCAGGCCCATCGCGAAGCGCCGCTCGTACAGCGGATGGAATTTCATGAAGCCGGCCCAGGCCTCGTCGAACAGGATGTAATCGCACAGATGGCCGATGCGCTGAACGATCCGCTCGGCGTCATAGATCGTGCCGTCATAGGTGCATTGCTCGATCACCGCGACGCGGAACGGGCGCTCGCGTTTCCAGGCGTCCTTGTCCGTGACCAGTGGATTGTCGCGGATGCGCTCGCGGATCGCCGTCTCGTCGAACGCACTCGCCCAGATCGGCCCGATCAGGCCGTGTGCGTTGCGGTCGGCGGGCAGATAAATGGGAATGCCGCCGCCCAGCAGCAGCGCGCCGTGATGGGCGGCCTTGTGGTTGTTGCGGTCGAACAGGACGAGGTCTTCCTCGGCGACGAGATTGGTCAGCACGACCTTGTTGGAGGTCGAGGTGCCGTTGAGGACGAAATAGGTTTTCTCGGCGCCGAAGATCGCCGCCGCCTCCTTCTGCGCCTTGAGCGCCGGCCCTTCGTGGGTGAGCAGATCGCCAAGTTCGAGAATCGAATTGTCGAGATCGTCGCGGAACACCGCTTCGCCAAGGTGCTCCATGAAGATGCGGCCGATCGGGCTGCGCGAGTAGAAGATGCCGCCGTTGTGGCCGGGGCAGGTCCACAATTGGTTGCCCTCCTCGGCGTAGTCGACGAGCGCGCCGAAGAACGGCGTCTTCAGCGTCTCTGCATATTGCTTGAGCCGCGAGACCAGGTTCTTGGCGATGAACTCCGGCGTCTCCTCGGCGAGAAAGACGTAGCCGTCGATGAAGTCGAGCACTTCGACCGGAATGTCCTCGAAGCGCTTGCCGCGCACCAGAATGACGATCGGCATTTCGAGGCCGCGTTTGCGCATCAGGTTGATCAGCGAGGCGGCCTTGCCCTCGAGCCCCTTCTTGCCCCAGTCGACCACCATGCAGCCGATCGCCGCGTCGGTCTGGACGGCGATCTCCGCGTCTTCGAGGCGTCGCGCCTTGACGACCTGGAAGCCCATGCGTTCGATGGCGGCGACGATCTGGTTGACCCGCAGCCCTTCGAGATCATCGGCGTCGAACATCGGCGCCGAGAACAAAAACGTGAACCGCTGAAAGAAATTCATGCCTGGGCGCCCCGGCGGCTTGGCCTCGCCGACGCGCCGCGCGCGCCAGCCGTCCGCTTCATGCTGCTGTGACAATAACTCGATGACAGAATCGTGACGGCGCCCGCGACCCGCCCGTCAAAGTGAAGAAAATCGATCACGTTCTTGCCGAACGCGCCGCCCAACATCCTCCCGCGCCAAGCGGGGGAAGATGGGAGTGCGCTTTCCTCCCCCGCAAAGCGGGGGAGGATGAGCGCCCCAGCTCAGAGATAGGGCTTGATCAGCGACAAGTCCGCCGGCCCGAGGCGGTCGCTCGCGGTCCAGGCCTGGTGCCAGTAGGGATAGAGCAGCGTCGGCTGGCTGACCTTGTCGAGCCGCGCGCGCTCCGCTGCGCTCAACTTGACGTTGACGCTGGCGAGGTTGTCCTTGATCTGCGCCTCGGTGCGCCCGCCGATGACGATCGTGGTGACGGCGGGCCGATCGAGCAGCCAGGCGAGCGCGATCTGCGCCCCCGAAACGCCGTGCTTGTCGGCGATGGCGATCAGTTCGTCGACGATGTCCCACAGCTTGTTCTCGTCGGCGATCGGCGGCTCTTTCCAACCCGCGGTCTGGCGGGAACCCTCGGGGGCGGCCTTGTTGCGCTTGTGCTTGCCGCTGAGCAGACCGCCGGCGAGCGGGCTCCACACCAGCACGCCGAGCTTCTGGTCGAGCGAGATGGGGATCAGCTCATATTCGGCTTCGCGCGCTTGCAGCGTGTAGTGGATCTGTTGCGACACGAAGGGAATGCGGCCCTCGCGCCGCGCGACCTCCATCGCCTTCATCACGTGCCAGCCGGAGAAATTCGAGCAGCCGACGTAGCGCACCTTGCCGGCGCGCACGAGATTGTCGAGCGCCTCGAGCGTCTCTTCGAGCGGCGTCAGCCCGTCCCATTCGTGCACCTGATAAAGGTCGATCACGTCGGTGCGCAGGCGCCTGAGGCTCGCTTCGCACGCCTGGATGAGATGCCAGCGCGACAGGCCCTTGTCGTTGGGGCCTGGGCCCATCGTGTAGCGCGCCTTGGAGGCGATCAGCATGCCGGGCTTGCGCTTGCCGCCCATCGCCTCGCCGAGGATCTCCTCGGCGACGCCGGACGAATAGACATCGGCGGTGTCGATCAAATTGACGCCGGCGTCGGCGACGAGATCGATCAGGCGCCGCGCTTCGACGAGGCCAATCGAGCCGACCTTGGCGAAGCCGCCCTGGCCGCCGAAGGTCATCGTTCCCAAAGTCAGGCTCGAGACTTTCAGCCCCGAATTGCCCAATTGTCGGTATTCCATTGCGTTGCTCCTAGGCGCGAGGGCGGGGCGGCGAGGCGCCGCAGGGCGCGTGACCGTCTCGCCGGGGCGCGGCGATTGGCTGGGACGAGGGACGCGCCGAATGCGGCCAAAAAGGCGCGGATTCGACGCGAGGCGCTGATCCTAACCGCTTCTTCGCCGCAGCGGGAGGCCGCCGGCGTCAAATCCCGGGGTTGTGATGCGCGAGAGCTTGCGGCTTAGGCGCCTAAGGGGCTAGCATGTCAGTCCGAGCTCGCGCGAACCCGAAACGAGTCCCCATTGAGAGCCCTTCTCTGTCCTCGCCCGCGCGAGCTGACGCTCGTCGAGCGGCCGGCGCCTGTCGCCGCGCCAGGCGCCGCCTTTGGTGCGCATTCGCCGCGCCGGCGTCTGCGGCACCGATCTGCATATTTTCGAGGGGTCGCAGCCCTATTTCGAATATCCGCGGATCATCGGCCACGAGCTCGCCGGCGAAATCGCCGATCTTGCCGGGCCGAGCCGCTTCCGCATCGGCCAGCAGGTCGCGATCATCCCCTATCTCGCCTGCGGCGTCTGCGTCGCCTGCCGGCGCGGCAAGACCAATTGCTGCCAGCGCCTCAACGTGCTCGGCGTGCATAGCGACGGCGGCATGGCCGATTGGCTCTGCGTGCCCGACGACAATCTCGTCGACGCCGAAGGCGTCAGCCTCGATGAGGCGGCGATGGCCGAGTTCCTCGCCATCGGCGCCCATGCGGTGCGGCGCGGCGCGATCGAGCCGGGCCAGCGCGTCGTCATCGTCGGCGCCGGCCCGATCGGCCTCGCCACGCGCGATCTTCGCCAGGGCGCGCGGCGCCGAGGTGACGATGCTCGACACGCGCGCCGACCGGCTGGTTTTTGCGCACGCGGCGATCGGCGTCGAGCATGTGATCGAGGCCGGCGAAGGCGCCCGCGACAGGCTGGCGACGCTGACCGACGGCGACTTCTTCGATTGCGTCTTCGACTGCACCGGCTCGCCGGCGGCGATGAACGCCGGTTTCTCGCTGGTCGCGCACGGCGGCGCCTATGTGCTGGTCAGCATCGTGCTCGGCGACATCGTTTTCTCCGATCCCGAATTCCATAAGCGCGAGACGACGCTGCTGGGCAGCCGCAATGCGACGCGCGCGGATTTCGACGACGTCTTCGCCGTGCTGCGCGCCGGCGCGATTCCCGACCGCGCGCTCTCGCCACACATCGCGCCTCGCTCGAAGAGGCGGCGCGGCTTTTTCCTCACTGGCTCGACCCCGCGAGCGGCGTCGTCAAAGCGCTGATCGAGGTTTGAGCATGACGTTTCCGATCCTGCAATTCGGCACCAGCCGATTTCTCCAGGCCCATGTCGATCTGTTCGTCGACCAGCGGTTTTGTCGATGGGCCGGGCGACGCGGCGGATCGCCGTCGTCCAGACCACCTCCTCGGCCGAAAGCGCGCGCCGCGTCGCCTTCTTCGATTCCGCCCAGCCCTACCGCATCAATGTGCGCGGCCTCGTCGATGGCGCGCGGGTCGATGCGTGGGAGGAGGTCGACAGCATCGGGCGCGGCGGTCGAGGCCAACGCGATTGGGCGGCGGTCGACCGCGCTGTTTCGTCGAAGCCGCGCTGGATCGTCTCCAACACCGGCGACCGTGGCTTCGAGCTCGATCCCGCCGACGCGCCCGACAAAGGCGTGCCGCGTCGGTTTCCCCGCCAAGCTGGCGAAGCTGCTGCACGCGCGCTTCATCGCCGGTCGGCCGGCGCCGACGCTGTTTCCTTGCGAGCTGATCGAGGGCAACGGCGACCGGTTGCGCGCGCTGGCGCTGGAAGTCGCCGAGCGCTGGGGCCTGCCCGAGGCTTTCAGCCGCTGGCTCGACGAGGACTGCATGTGGGTCAATTCGCTGGTCGACCGCATCGTCTCGACGCCGCTCGAGCCGGCGGGCGCGGTGGCGGAGCCCTACGCGCTGTGGGCGGTCGAGAGCCGGCCCGGCCTCGTCATGCCCTGCCACCACCCAGACGTCGTCGTCACCGACGATCTCAAACGCTACGAGCGGCTAAAACTGTTCATCCTCAATCTCGGCCACACCTATCTCGCCGAGCTGCTGGAGCGCGCGCGGCGCCGCGCAGGGCGTGACGGTGCGCGAGCTGCTCGGCGACCGCAGCGTGCTCGCCGATCTCAACGACCTCTATGACAAGGAAGTGTTGCCGGTGTTCGACGCGATCGGGCTCGGCGTCGAGGCGCGGACCTATCGCACGAGCGTGCTCGAGCGGTTCCGCAATCCGTTCCTCGACCATTATCTCGCCGACATTTTCACCAACCACGCGGCCAAGAAGCAGCGTCGTTTCGGCGGTCTGATCGCGCTCGGCGAGAAGGCGGGCGCGCGCGTCGCGCAGCCGCGCCTGAGGGCGGCGCTGGCGGCGTAATTGCGGCCAAGTCCCGCTTGCAAAGAGCGGGGTTCTCAATCGCCGGCGCAATCGGGCCGACCCTTCCCTCATCCTGAGGAGCGCCGCGTGCGGCGCGTCTCGAAGGATGAGGGAAGGGGCCCGCCTTGCCGAAAGCGTCGGCGCTTGGTCCGCAATCATCCTCGTCCTTCGAGACGCCTGCTTCGCAGGCTCCTCAGGATGAGGATGATCGAAAGAACGCGCGTTCGCCCGACCGCTCCCGACCCCCCGCGTCCCCTTGCCGCCTGGGGGGAAAGAGTCCAATCTCCGGCGCCGTCCGCGACGCCGCGTTGATCGGCGTTCGAATCTCGGGAGTTGTTCGTGACCGTTTCGTTGTCGTCCGCCCTCGTTCGTTTCGCCGCCGCCGTGGCGCTGGCGCTGCCGCTGGTCTTGGCGCTGTCGCCCGCCGAGGCCGCCGGGCCGACGCCCTCGGGGACGGTCGATATGGCCAAAGTGCTGGAGCCGGGGCCGCTCGCCGAGCTCTCGCTCGGCGATCCCAATGGCGTGCCGATGGTCGAATACGGCTCGCTGACCTGCCCGCATTGCGCCGCGTTCGATCGCACGGTGTTCCCCGCCCTCAAGGCCGCCTACATCGACACCGGCAAGGTGCATTTCATTTTCCGCGAGTTCTCGCGCAACCCGCTCGACGTCGCCGCCTTCGTGCTGGCGCGCTGCGTAGGCGACGACAAGGCGCTGGCGACGATCGACCTGCTGTTCGCCGAACAGGACAAATGGGCTTTCGTCGATCACCCGCTCGAAGCCTTGATTACCGCGCTGCGTCCGACCGGCATGACCCATGACCAGGCGATGGCCTGCCTGAAGGATCAGTCGAAGGCCGACGCGATGACCAAGATCCTCAAGACGGCGATCGACACCGTCAATGTTCAGGGCACGCCGACCTTCGTCATCGCCGGCAAGGTGTTCGGCGGCGAACTGACGCTCGACGATCTCAACACGATCCTGAAGCCGCTGGTGAAGTGAGGAAAGCTTCCTCCCCCGTTTACGGGGGAGGGGGACCGCGCGTTAGCGCGGTGGAGGGGGCAGCGGCTACGCCCTCACCACCGCAGCCATACGCGCCCCGGCCAGCGCGCCGACCGCCGAGACGATCAGCGTCGCCAGCGGGTACCAGGTGGCGACGAACAATGGCGAATCGTCGGGGCAATTGGTGGCGTAGATCATCGCCACGGCGCTTGCGGCCGCCGCGCCGGCGAGCGCGCCGGTCAGGGCGGGATAGCGCGGCGCGCCGGCGCGCATGACGAAGATCAGCGCCGCCAGCGGCGGAATCGACATCAGCGGGATCATGGTCAGGCAATGGACGGCGTTGGAGCCGATCATGCGGATCATCCAGAGATCGGAGGGCGTTACCGCCAGCTCGACGGCGACCGCGACCGCCAGCAGCGCGAAGGGCGCCGCCAGCCACGCGATCAGCGCGCCCGGCCGCGCATCCGGCCGCAGCAGCCGCAGCGCCAGCAGCGCGCACGGCGCCAGCATCGCCAGCGCATCGACGAACTTGAGGTCGAAACGCACCGTGTGCATCGCGCTGGAAATATCGGGCCGCGGCCCGATCATGGTCATGAACAGCGCGGCGCTTGCGCCCGCCCCGAGGACGAGCGCCAGGGCGACGCGGCGCCCAAGATGGATCGGCTCAGCGACCGGCTCGGCGGCGAGCGCGTTGATGAGATCGGCGGTCTTCATTGGGTTGCGCTCCGCCAAGCTGCGGCCAGCGACTTCAGGGCGCGATGGAGCGCCACGCGCACCGCGACTTCGCTCATCGACAGCCGCGCCGCGGTCGCCGAGATCGACTGGCCTTCGAGCGAGATCGAGGTGACGATGTCGCGCTGGCGGGGGGCGAGCGTCTTCATCACCCGCTCGATGTCGCTGCGCGTGTGGGGGTCCTCCACCTCGGGCGCGGCGAGCACGGCCTCGAAATCCTCGATCGGCTCGGCCCGGCGCACGCCGCGCCGCCGCATGGCGTCGATGATCTTGTGGCGGGCGATCGCGTTGACCCACGGCGAAACCCTGGGACCGCCGTCCCAGGTGTGCCGCTTCAAGTGGATCGCCAACAGAGTTTCCTGCACGACATCCTCAATATCCGCGTCGCCGACCCGGGCTCGGGAGAACGCGCCACGCGCCATCCCGCTGACCGAACGGCCGATTTCGTCGAGCAGCCGTCGATAGGCCAGCTCGTCGCCCGCTAGGGCGGCGCGCATGGCCGGCGCCCATTTGTCGTCGCCGGCGGGCTCGATCGAAGTCACGCCCATTCGTTCTTCGCCCCGTCTGCGCCTGGTGTTACAGTCACAACGGCCCTTTACAGGTTCTTTGGCGGAAACCCGCCGCCGCGCCCTGTAACATGCGCCGGGCGCGCCGCGAAGACGGTCAGGACAGTCGAGTGGAGCCCGCCATGACCATCGCGTTTCCGACCCCCGTTGAGGTCGTCGACAGGTTGCCGCGGCGCGCCGGCGTCGGCCTGAAGGCCGAACACGTCGAGGCGATTCTCGCCGGACCAGACGCTGTCGGCTTTTTCGAGGTTCATGCCGAGAACTATATGGGCGAGGGCGGTCCGCCCCATCGCCGGCTGGAGGCGATCCGCGCCCGTTACCCCCTGTCGCTGCACGGCGTCGGCCTGTCGATCGGCGCGCCGCGGGCGCTCGATCGCGAACATCTGAAGCGTCTGGCGGCGCTGATCCGCCGCTATCAGCCGAGCCAGTTTTCCGAGCATCTCGCCTGGTCGAGCCACGACGAGGGCTTCTTCGCCGATCTGCTGCCGCTGCCCTATGACGACGAGACGCTGGCGACCGTTTGCGACCACATCGATGAGACTCAGGCGGCGCTCGGGCGGCGGATGCTGCTCGAAAACCCCTCCACCTATGTCGAGTTCGCCGACAGTCCGATCGCGGAGACCGATTTTCTCGCCGAGGTCGCGCGGCGCACCGGCTGCGGGCTGCTGCTCGACGTCAACAATGTCTTCGTCGGCGCGACCAATCATCGCTACGACCCGTTCGCCTATCTCGCCGCCTTCCCGATGGCGCATGTCGGCGAGATCCACCTTGCCGGTTACGCCGACGCTCAGGACGACAGCGGCGCGCCGCTGCTGATCGACGCCCACAATTCGCCGGTGCGCGCCGACGTCTGGGCGCTCTACGACGCAGCGATCCGCCGCCTCGGGCCGACGCCGACCCTGGTCGAATGGGACAACGACGTGCCGTCCTGGCCGGTGCTGCTCGCCGAGGCGGTGCGCACCGAGGCCGCGATGGCGGGCGCGCTCGCCGGAGCGTTGCGTCATGCCGTTTGAGGCGACGATCGAGGCCTTCGCCGAGGCGCTGTGCGACCCCTCGCGCCCCGCGCCCGCCGCGACGCAGCGGCGCGACGGGCGGCCGATCGAGCGGCGCTTCGCCGTCTATCGCAACAATGTCGCCGTCGCGCTGATTGGCGCGCTCGAAGCGCGCTATCCCGCCGTTCGCAAGCTGGTCGGCGATGACTTCTTTCGCGGCATGGCGGGCGCCTATGTCGCCGGCGAGAAGCCATCGACGCCGGTGTTGATCCATTACGGGGCGAGTTTCGCCGCGTTCATCGCGCGCTTTCCCCCCGCGCAAGCGATCCCCTATCTTGCCGACGTGGCGCGGCTGGAGAACGCGTGGGTCGAGGCCTATCACGCCGCCGAGGCGGCGCCGCTCGATCTCGCCGCACTCGCCGGCATCGCTCCCGAGGCGCTCGAAGATTTGCGCTTCGCGCCGCATCCTGCCGCGCGACTGCTGAGCTTTGCTCATCCCGCCGCTTCGATCTGGGCGGCGAGCCAGAGCGAGGGCGAAGCGCGCCCGCCCGAAGTTTGGGCCGCCGAGTTGGCGCTGATCGTTCGCCCCGAAGCCGAGGTCGAAGTGCGCATTCTGCCCCCCGCGGGCTTCGCCTTCGCGCAGGCGCTGTTTTCCGGCGCCAGCCTTGGCGAAGCAACGACATCATGCGCCGGAGAGGGGTTCGACCCCGGCGCTCATCTCGTCGGTCTGGTCACGGCCGGCGCCCTGCGATCATTCGACTGAGGGAGAGTTTTAAAATGACTGTCGACGCTGCGGCGCCAATGACGCGCGCCAACCCGATCGCTCGCTTCACCGGCGCGTTGTTCGGCCTCGTGCCGATCTCGCTGACGATGATCGTGCTGCGGATCGCCCTGGCGCTGCCGTTCCTACGCGCTGGTCAGACCGATTGGGACGACTGGTTCGTGCTATCCTTCGGCGTCAAGGCGCGCTTCGTCGATTTGCGGCTGCACCTGTTCGGGGCCGAGTATCCGTTTCCCCAACCGGACCTGATGGCGCTCGCCGCCGGCGTCGCGGAGGTCGCGCTGCCGACGCTGCTGATCATTGGCTTGGGGACCCGCTACGCTGCGCTTGGGCTACTCGTCATGACTGGCGTCATCCAGCTCTCCTTCCCCGAGGGCTGGGCGAATTTCCACCTCTATTGGGCCTCGCTCGCGCTGGCGATCATGACCTTCGGGCCGGGCAAAATCGCGCTCGACTGGGTGCTGGGCCTGGACCGGCGCTGAGCTTTAGGGCGCGACCGGGCCGCGCAAATCCAGGCTCGTCAGGTCTTGGCCGAGCAGCGCGCGGGCGTTGCGCCAACGCCCAGCGAGCGCGGCCATATCGGCGTCGGTGAGCGGAACGGTCTGCTCGAAAACGACGGCCTCGACGCCATTTTCGAGGTGGAAGACCTCGCCGGTGCGTCGGTAATGGGCGCCGATGCCAACCCCCGACAGCATTTCGCGCGAGGGCACGATCACCGTCTGCTGATAGTTGGGATCGAGGTGGGTCTGCACCGGATCGCCGACCAGCATGATGGCGCAGGTTTTGATCTCGGGATTGGGCGGGCCTTCGACGGTGTCGACGTCCGACATGGTCACCGTTGGGCGCAGTTCCGCTTGCGCATAGATCGGCGAGCGGACGGGATCGAGTTGCCAAAGTTCCTCGACCAACTGGCCGCTGAACGTGTAGCTCGAGCCGAGCCCGCAGACGCGATTGTCCGGCCGCGCCCGCTCGTCGACCCAGCTTCTCAAGCGCGCAAGCTCGGCGAGATCGGTTCGCGGCGCGTGAGGACGCCCGGCGAGGGGAGCAAATCCAGCCGGCGTCCATGCGGCGACGAATGGCGTCAGCGTCGTCGCCGCCAGCGCGATCAGCGCCAGCACCCCGACGCGCGGCCGCTTGGCGAAGACGACCAGCAGTATCGCGCCGATCAGTGCGGCGAGCGCCGGCGCGACGAGATAGAGATGGTGGATGTAAGGCGTCTGCACGCGCAGGAACGCCGCCGCCGCGACGCCCGCGGCGCCGATCGTCAGGCGCAACAGGCGCCGGTCGGTCGAGCGGGCGAACAGGAGCAGGGCGCTCGCCACCGCGGCGAGCGGCGCGGCCCAACCGCACCAGTCGAGCAGTTCGGCGCCAAAGACCGGGAGGGGCTTGCGATAGGCGGCGTAGATCGCCGTGTAGTCGTGGGCGGCGGGATCCGGCAGCCAGTCGACGATCATCGGGCTCAGCAGCGCCAGCGACAGCAGCAGGCCGAAGCAAGCGGCCATCGCCGCCTCGCGCCAACGCAACGAACGGGCTCGGCGAGTCAACGCCTGCAAGCCAATTTCCGCCACGAGCATGACGGCGACGCCGAGCGCCGCGAAGGCGTACCAGCGGCGAAAGAGCACCATGACGAAGACGCTCAACGCCAGCGCACCCGCGACGCGGCGAACCAGCGGGCCGACGCGCTCGTCATGGCCGGGCGGCAGCGCCAGCAGCCGCAGCAGCCGTTCGGCGAGGCGCAACGCCGCGACATAGAGAACGAGGCCGCCAATGTCGGGCATGCCGCGCGCCAGCACCGCGAAGCCGGTCGGGTAGGCGGCAAAGGCGGCGG
Source organism: uncultured Alphaproteobacteria bacterium (assembly GCA_963835215.1). Lineage (GTDB taxonomy): Bacteria > Pseudomonadota > Alphaproteobacteria > Rhizobiales > Beijerinckiaceae > Roseiarcus. Next base: position 1,688,099 of record CAWIES010000002.1, read on the forward strand.
CGCCGGCGAGCGCCAGTGTCGCGGTGGGGGCGCGGCCGGCGGGCAATCCGGCGCGGCGCGCGAGATCGCGCGCGAGCAGCGCGAGCGCGATCAACGCCGGCGCGCCATAGAGGATGACGATCGGCGCTTCGTAGACGAGGCGCGACAATGGCGCGCTCGCCGCCATGACGAGGCCCGGCGCCAGCGCCGGCGCCCAGGAATAGTCATCGGTCATCGAGGCGACGAAGGCCGAGATCAGATCGCTCCAGCGCCCAGCGTCCACGAGGCTCGCGACCGCAACCGCCATCTCGCGATAGCGGATGAAATCGCCGGCCATCAGGTCGCGCGAGAGGGCGACGTAGACCAGCGCGTAGACGCCGATCGCGCCGGTCGCCAGCACGGCGAGGGCGACGCCTCCCGGCGGCGCGATGCTCCAGCGCCGACGCGCCGCCAGGAGACGCGCGCAGATCGCCCAAGCGAGGACGAGCGCGCCAAAGCCGAAATCGTACGCCAGCGCGTCTGGCGCGACCGGCGCCAACGCGGCCGCGAGCGCCGCGAGCGCGCCGAGGCCAAAGGCGAGCGCGGTTGGTATGAGCGCGCTCGCCTCAACGGTCGCCGCGAGGCCGGCTGTGGCGAGGGCGACCAGCGCGGTCAGGGCGGCAGGCGCGAAGGCCATGTCGGAGGGCGCGAGACGGCGCGCCAGCAGCGCGACTGCGAGGGCGAGCGCAAGACCCGCCGCCAGGGCGAGAACCCGGCGCGGCGTTGCGGCGGAATGGCGCGGCGCGGCGAAAGTGGAGACCGACATCGCCGGGCAGATTGCGTCAAGAGGGTTAAATCTTGGCGCCCGCGATCGGCTTTCAGCCGCTGGAGGGTCCGCCCGCCTCCTTGCGCCGCTGGCGCGATTTGGCCAGCTTTGCTGCGGCCAGCGCGGCGGCGCTGTCGACGACTTCGCCATATTCGCCGTCGAGGCAGGCGAGCGCCAGCCGATGGACGATCTCGGCCGGCCAGGCGCGGCCCTCGGGCGCCGGAAGATCGACCGCCCAGCAGGCGTCGGCGACGACGAAGACTCGGTAGCCAAGGTCGGCGGCGTGGCGCGCCGTCGCCTCGAGCGAATTGTGGGTCAGCACGCCGCAGAGGACCAGCGTCGTCGCGCCGAACGCATCGAGCGTCTCTTCGAGAGCCGTGTCGACGAAGGCGCTTCGGGTGTGTTTGGCGACCACGGGCTCGCCGGGAAACGGCGCCGCCTCCGGCTTGAACCGGTTGCCGGGCCGGTCGGCGCGGTAGGGCGAGCCCGGTTCGGCCGAGTCGTGGCGGATGTGGACGATCGGCAGACCTTCCTCGCGCCAGGCGGCGAGCAGGGCGGCGACCGTTTGCTCGGCTTCAGGGTTGTTGCGCGGGCCCCAGGATGGATCGTCGATCGCCTGTTGCAGATCGACGAGGATCAGCGCGGCGTCGCAGGGCAGGCGCATCCCTTGGTCCTTCTCGCGCGGCAGGTTCGCCCCGCCGCGGCGCCCATGCGGGTTCAGAACACGTAGGGGTAGATGTAGAGGGTGATGATCTGCTCGACCAGCAGGATCAGCAGGAACAGGACGACCGGCGAAATGTCGACGCCGCCCGTGTTGGGCAGGATGCGGCGGATCGGGCGCAGCGCCGGCTCGGTCAGCGCGGTCAGCGCGTTCCACACCGAACGCACGAAGTCGTTGCGGGCGTTGACGACGTTGAAGGCGATCAGCCAGGACATCACCGCCGCGACGATGATCACCAGCTTGTAGAGATCGAGGGCGAGAATAACGACATTCAGTATGGCCCGCATGGACGCTCCTTGTCGGCCTGAGCCGGTTTTCTGCCGTTGACACTGGCCGGACGCGCACGTAAACAGCCGCGCGGACGGGGCTGTAGCTCAGATGGGAGAGCGCTGCAATCGCACTGCAGAGGTCAGGGGTTCGAATCCCCTCAGCTCCACCAGGAAGTCGCGACCTACGGCAGCGGTTTCCAGCCTCACAATATCCTGCGACATTTCGGTCGGTTAGCGACGCGCGGTTGAGTCTGCGCCGTCTGTCCGCCGGTTACCCGGGGTCCACTGGGGCCTGAATGACCGCCAGTCTCTGGCGGCAAAATTCCGTTTCCCAAATAGGGCGGATGCGGATCGCTGCAATGCCGACATGGCCATCGATCGCGGAAGGGCGGGGCCGGCTTTGCCGCGCACGACCGATGATATGCGCCGCAGATGCCCAGCCCAGGGTCGCGCTTGGCGATCCTACGCAATGGGGTCAAATTCAGGTCTGCGCAGGCTCGCTCAGACCCAACGCGTTCCACTGGTCGCTCCATGCCATCGGCAGGTCGACAAGGCGGGCGACGCCGAAGCCACGGGGCAGGCGCCCTTCGATCGCCGCCTTGACGAGGGCGGGAGCCAGGAACGCCAGCGAAAGCGTCATGCGGATCGAGCGTTCCGTCTTGCCCTGGCGGATGGCGAGCGATTCGATGCTTTGCCGGGGATCGGCGAGCAACTCGTCAAGCCAGCGATGGGCGCGGCGCGAGGCTTCGAGGAAGACAGCTCGCGCCTTGGTTCGCATCGGGCAAGTCGCGGATGGTCGGGCGCCCTGGCCCTGAATGATCTCGCGCCGCCGATGGGGCGATGGCGCCGTCCAGGGAACCGTCACAATCCGGTCCCCGGCATCCGCGCCGACGGCCTCGCTCAGCTGGATCCTGATCATCGTCTGGCTGATCGTAACGCGCTCGATGGCGTCGCGAATATCGATGGCGCGCTCGTCGGAGTGGTCGGGGCCAAACGGGCGCTCGATCCCCTCGCCGCGAGCGCGAGCGCGGTCGGTCGAAGGACTCTCAATGCCTGCGGCTGTTGCCGATGGCACGAGGGTCAACTCTACGCCTCGGATCGCTCGGCCGACCTGCGCCTCGACTTCCCCGGCCGGAACCCGGGCGAGCGAACCCGCATCCGCTTTGCGGCCCTGAAGCAAGGCCTGAGAGACATAGTAACGCCATCGCCGTCCGCCCTTGGCGGCATAGCTCGGGCTCATCGCGTTGCCGCGATCGTCGAATATCTTCCCGGCGAGGAGAGCGTCCGACCTCCGGCGCAGGCTCTTTGTCCCTTTCAGATGATTGGCCAGCTGCTGTTGAACGCGATCCCAGGTCAGTTGGTCGATGATCCCGACGTGAAGCCCCTCGTGAACTTCTCCCTTGTGCGCAAGCCGTCCGATATAGATCGGGTTCGAGAGGGTCTTGTAGAGATGGCCGCGGCTGATCAGACCACCGCCAGTGCGTCGGCCTTTCCCGTCGATGCGAACGGGCAGGCGGACGATTCTCGTCATCGAGAACCGCCTTCAGCCGAACCACGCTGCCGATCTCGAGATAGCGTCGGAAGAGGTCGCGAACGAAGTCTGCGTGTTCTTCGACAATATGCAGCGCACGGCCCTCGACGCGATAGCCGAGCGGGACGACCCCGCCCATCCAAATGCCCTCGCTTCTTCGACGCGGCGATCTTGTCCCGGATGCGCTCGCCCGTGACCTCGCGCTCGAACTGGGCGAAGGACAGCAGCATGTTGAGGGTCAACCGACCCATGCTGGTGGTGGTGTTGAAGGCTTGGGTCACCGAGACAAAGGACACGCCGTGGGCGTCGAAGAGCTCGACGAGCTTGGCGAAGTCGGCGAGGGAACGCGTCAGCCGATCGACCTTGTAGACGACGATCACATCGACCCTTCGCGCGCCGGACGTCGTCGAGCAGCTTCTGCAGCGCCGGCCTGTCCATCGAGCCGCCGGAAAAGCCGCCGTCGTCGTAGCGATCCCGGATCAGTCTCCAGCCTTCATGGGCCTGGCTCTTGATATAGGCCTCGGAGGCCTCGCGCTGGTTGTCGAGCGAGTTGAACTCCTGTTCGAGGCCATGCTCGGTGGAGACGCGGGTGTAGATCGCGCAGCGGAGATTTTGTTTGCGGTCAATGGGTTTCATGAGGCGGCCGGGAGCGTGATGGGCGAGCGGTCGTCGCCGGCGGGCGCTCGGCGACGAGCGGGGAGGGAGGGTCGGCGCTTCGCGCTCGACGGTTCGAAGACTTTCCTAGGCTGGAGTGGGCCGTCCGGAGGCCAAAGAAGCGATGGCCGTTCCAACACGTGCCGGTCATCGCCTTGGCGATTTGGGAAAGGCTGCCATAGGGTTTGCCATTCCAGGTAAAACCGCTTTCCAAAATCATCACCCGCTCGAGCTTGCCGTTCCACTCGCGAACCAGCAGCGCGCCGGCCTTCAGGTCGACGCCATCTCGCATCGCAGGGTTGCGCGGGGTGAATGGCAGCGAGCCTGCGTGATCTCCTTCGGTACTGTCTCTTCGCCGAATGGCCTTGAGTGTCGCTTTGTCGAGATCGCCCTTCGCGATCGCCTGCAGTCGATAGGCGAGAAGCCTCGTCAGCAACCAACGCGGCAAATGGGCGGGCGGGGCCCCCCCTAGGTGGTTGCGCCACTGAAGGCGAAGCTGATCGGGCTCGAGATCGGCAAGGCCGGCGATCATCGGGTCGAGCGGAGCGATCTCCTCCGGTGACGGCGCCGGATGAGGCTGAGCCTCGCCGGCGCCGCTTGCGCGGCGGCGCGCAACCATTACGCCGCTCTGCGTTTAGAGGCGCGCACCGTCCTCTTCGGCTTGGCCAATCGTTCTGCCTCGATCGATCGGGCGACGGGGTGCACTGACGACGCAGCAGCCGGCGGCGCGATCGCGTGGGAAGCATCCTTCTTCCTCGCCGCGTCATGATCCTTGCCGGCGAGGCGCGGCTCAACAGGAATATGGTAGGTTGATTCCCGATCCTTTCCGGATCGCTCGAGAGTCACGGCGTAGCCGCGTTTGCGCAGGCCGGTGAGCACCGCTCGCGTCGTATGTGGCAACCAGCCGGTCGCCGTGACAAGTTCGGCCAACGTCGCGCCGCTGTCGCGACGGACAAGTCCAACGACCAGCGCCGACTTCGAACCCTCGCGCGGGGCGCGGGAGGGCTCCGCCGCCGGTATCGACGGCGTCGCTCGCGTTCCCGAGGCCTCGGCGGTTTCCGCAACAGTCGGCGACGCCTGCATTCGCGACGAGCGTTCCGCACCCTGTTCCTCAATCGCGATCGCTTTCAATCCAGCGCTGGTGAGTTTCAGGGAATAGGATTGTGCAGCTTCCTCGTCGCGGCGCCAGACTGGCGCACCCGGCTTGGCTTTGATCTCCTTTGCCAGCCCCGCCGCAAGGAGCTTCTGGGCGAACTTTTGCGCCGCGCCGCCCCTCAGAGTCTTCGGGGCGACGAGGCAGCGATCCTCGCGTTGCGCCGCGGCGCTCAACACGATTAGCTGGGTGTCGCTAAGCTTAATGGACATGGTCGGACCCTTCATATCGATGGGCTCCGGCCAATCCGGCGCCCTCACCGACACGAGCCCCGGATCGATGCGATCGGCGGGGCGAAAGGTCTCAGTCCGGCGGCGTGCCGCCTGCGGACGGACCCATACACGCTCTGTTTTGAACGGAACGCCAGTCGTTTCTGCGCGCCCGCGCTGAATGCGCGGAGTTGAAGTTACCTGCGCGTGACGGCAGCCCAATTGAGGCTGGCCGGCCGAGCGCTCTGAGGAACCCGTCCTCAGATTCCGATGTCGGACTTTGGCCGACAGGGGACCGGCGGCTTTGGGGCGATTGATAGTGAAAGCGGACGTTCGACCGGCGCAGTCGTTTCCGCCGTCGCCGCGGCTCCGTTTCCAGGCGGATGTTCCACAGATGAAAGAGCTAAACTATAATGATTTCAGGAGTACGTCACAATGACGGTGGCCAACAGCCAGGGCTTTCGAAGACATTTGCGAATGATGCTTCAGGTATGATTCACGACGATTGCTGAAATCGATCTTACTTAACTCGCGACGCATATTTGGCGCGTAGCCTTCGCGTCTCAGAACGCCTGAGACGTAATGCATGCCGATGAAAAACCTCAGCCTGTCTCAACACTTGCTTGTGTTGTCGGGCGTCCCGCTTGCGGCGCTTCTCGTCTTCGTCGGGCTGATGGCCGATCGCACCTACGAGACCTGGCGGAACGCGGAACAAATCGTCGCGCTCGGACGGCTGATCAACGCGGTCGAGGAATATTCCCACGCCATTCCCGCCGAGGCGATCCTGTCGCTGGGCGCATTGGAGACACATTCGGCGCAGCAGAAGGCGTTGATTCCGGCGGCGCGGGCCCGCACTGACGCCGCAGTCGCGGATCTGGCGCGCCAGGCCAAAGCCGCCGAGCTGACGGATCCGATGGCGCTGGCCAATCTGCACGGGGCGGTCGCCGTCGATCTAGCTGGCAACCGCGCCCGCGTCGACGCCGGCACCGAAACCTTGGCCGATATTCTGACGACCTGGCGGCCGGGTACGCTGCAGGCGCTGGAGCTCGAGGGTCAACTCGCAGTGTTGTCCACCGACTCCGAAGTGACCCGATTGATGTTGGCCTATAACGTGGCGCTGTGGATGAACGACGCCATGCTCGTCGAGCGGAACGTGCGTCCGATTGCCGGGTCCGATGGTCAACTGTTGGCGTTGCTGGGCGAGGCCGAGGGGATCGCGCAGCAAGACATGTTGATGCGACAGTTCGAAAGAATGGCGGCTCCGGCTGCATTGCCGGCATGGCGCCGTTTCCTGGCCGATCCGGCCTCGCAAGAGATTGGCGCGCTGCGGCGAGGCGTCCTGGGAATTGGCGGCGGCCAGGTCGATCCCGCGGGCCTTTCGCGCTGGACCGACGCCACGGAGCAGAGGCTTCGCGCCATGGCCCCAGTGCTGGAGGCGAGCTCCGCCAGTCTCAAAAAAAGGGTCGCCGATATCGAGACAACCGCCCGTGACACGCTCGCCGGCTATGCCGCGCTCGCGGTGGCGACGTTCGGGCTGGCGCTGGGCCTGATCCGACGCACCCGACGGCAACTTGCTAAACGCATCTTCCAATTGAGCGGAACCATGCGAGGCCTGGCCGACGGAAATCTCGAAACCGATATTCCGGAAGGCGGGCCGGCGGATGAACTTGGCGAAATGACCAGCGCTGTCGCGTCGTTCAAAGTGGCGCTGATCGAGCGCGAACGTCTAGCCATCGCTCAGGCGGCTGCGTCAGCCGCTCTGCTTGACGAGAAGGAGCGATTGCGGGTGACCCTGCATGCGATCGGCGACGGAATGATTGTCACCGACGCCGACGAGCGCGTGACGATGATGAATGTTGCGGCCGAATCGCTCACTGGCTGGACTCAGTCCAATGCGCTGGGGAGCAATATCGACGACGTACTGTTGCTGAGAATCGCCAACGCGGGATCGCCATCCGTTCCCTCCTCCAAGGAGACCCGCGCCGCGGGTTCAATCGCAAACGCGACCGCTGACGCCACGCTGACCCGGCTTGACGGTGCGGAATTGGCGGTCGACGCGTCGGTCGCCCGCATTTTTGGCCAGGAGGGCGGACTCATCGGCACGATTACCGTGCTTCACGACGTCACCCAGTCGCGCATGTTGCTGAAGCGCGTGCGCCAACTGGCCCATTTCGATCCGCTGACCGGCCTGCCCAACCGGGCGCTGTTCCACGATCAACTCGCGCAGGCGCTGCTGCATGCCGAACGAACGAGAGAGCGATGCGCGTTGCTGTTCCTCGACATGAATCGGTTCAAACACGTCAACGATACGCTCGGACACGCGGTCGGCGACGTGCTGTTGCGCGACGTGGCGCAACGATTGAGTCTGGCGGTGCGAGAAACAGACACGGTCGCACGTTTGGGCGGCGACGAGTTTGTGGTCATCGCCGCGCTGGCCAATTCGGCCACTGCCGCGCAGATCGCCCAGAAGATTCTCGACTCGGTCGCCGGGATTGAAAGCGTCGATGGTCATGACATCGATGTTTCCTTCAGCATCGGCATCGCGATTTATCCTGAGGATGCGGCGGACGCCGATGGGCTGTTGATGCGGGCTGACGCAGCCATGTACCAGGCGAAGGACTCGGGTCGAAACGCTTTCGCGTTCTTCGATCCCGACATGGACAAGGCGACGCAACGGCGCGTTCAGACGCGGCTCCGGCTCGCGAAGGCCCTGCAGTTGCAACAGTTTGCGCTGCTGTATCAGCCGAAGGTCGATCTCGAAAGCGGGCGCATCACTGGCGCAGAGGCGCTGATCCGCTGGCGTCCCGAACCGGGCGAGCAGATCTCGCCGGCCAATTTCATCCCGGTCGCCGAGGAGAGCGGCCTCATCGTGCCGATCGGCAATTGGGTGGTCAACGAGGCCTGTCGTCAGATCCATGCATGGGCGCTTCAGGGATTCCCCCGAGTGCCGGTCTCGGTGAATGTTTCGATGAAATGCCTGCATAACCCCAATTTCGTCGCCACATTGCGCGGCGCGCTGGCGGCCAGCGGCGCGACGCCGCAAGACCTTCAACTGGAGATCACCGAAAGCGCGGCGATGGCGGACGGCGCGCAGACCCCCGCAATCCTTTCGGAAATTCGAGCGCTCGGGATACTCGTCTCGATCGACGACTTCGGGACCGGCTATTCCAGCCTCTCGCATTTGCGCCGGCTGCCTGTCGATACGATCAAGATCGATCGCAGCTTCGTTCAAAATATGATGGAGGACGAGGACGATGCGGCGCTGGTCGGCGCGATCATCGGGATCGCCGCCTCGATGCATAAGCATGTGATCGCCGAGGGCGTGGAGACAGAGGCGCAAAGGGCGCGCCTGTTGCGCTTCGGCTGTCGCGAGGCGCAGGGGTTTCTGTTTTCCCGGCCGGTCGAGCCGGATGTTTTCGCGGCCATGCTGGCGGCGGAGCGACACGAAATCGTCGCCGCCTCCGCCGAAGCGGGCTCGCGCGAGCGGCCGGCGGCGAGTTCTTGCGCCCCCGAGACGGCGGTCGATGGGCGATGTCGCGTTAACTCGGCGGCGGTGATTGCGTGATAAGAGGCGCCCATGATCCTGCGCCCCGTCAGCCACAAACGCCACCGGTTTCCACCCCAAATCATCGCACACGCCGTCTGGCTCTATTTCCGTTTCCCATTGAGCTTGCGGCTGGTCGAGGAGATGCTGCTTGAGCACGGCGCTGTCGTATCCTACGAAACGATCTGACGCTGGGCGATAAAATTTGGCGTCGACTTCGCTTGAAGCGCAAGGCGCCAAACCGCCATGATATCTGGCGTCTCGACGAGGTCGTCATCTCCGTCAATGGCGAGAAGCGCTATCTCCGGCGTGCTGTGGATCAGGATGGATACGTGCTCGACGAAATTGTGCAAATCCACCGGAACACAAAGGCTGCGAGGCGATTGTTGACAAGACTTTTGCGCAAGCAAGGACGTCCGCCGAAACTGAACATAACCGACAAACTCGGCTCCTGCGGCGCCGCCAAGCGCGCGGTCATGGCGAGGGTCGAGCATCGCCAGCACAAAGGGTTGAACAATCGGGCGGAGAATTCCGATGTTGCCGTTCTAAAACGACAGAGGATGATGCAGAGCTTTCGATCATGGTCGGGATTGCAGCGGTTCGTCTCAACCTTCTCCGCCGTCCGAAATCATTTCGTTCCGCCTCGGGCTCGACGCTCGGCTCTCTCAACCCACATGCAGGCGATGGCGGAGTGGAAATCTGTCATAGCCGCAGCTTAAAATTGACCGGCGAGGGTCAAGCCTTGTCGCAAGGAAGTTTATGTGACAACGCCTGCGCAATTCACGCGCATCGCCGACGTCGAGAACGTCATTTCCGCGACTGTTTAGGGCGCTTCCACCGGCTCGCCGTTGCCGCCCGCGGCGACGAGCGCCAGGCGCGCGAGCGCCGGAAGCGACTTCGAACCCGTTCTCTTCATGATCGAGGCGCGGTGGTTTTCAACTGTGCGTTGGCTGATGCCAAGGTCGGCCGCAATGTTCTTGCTGGGCTCACCGGCAAGCACGCGCTCCATCACTTCGCGCTGACGCGGCGTCAGACCGGCCAGGTGGGTCGCGGCCGCCTCGCGCCATTCCTGCAGCTTGTTGGAGTCTTGCGACATGGTCGAGCGCCCGATCGACGCCGGCGATCAGTTCCTCGCGACCGATCGGCTTTTCGATGAAATCCAGGGCGCCCGCCTTCATCGCCTCGACCGCCATCGCCACGTCGCTGTTGCCAGTGATCATGATTGCAGGCAGGCGATGGCCATCGCTGCGGAGTTTGCGCAGCAATTCAAGCCCGCTCATCCCCGGCAGATAGGCGTCGATCAACAGGCATGCGTCGGTCCCCGGACGATAGGCTTCCAAAAACGCTTCGCAACTGACGTAGGATTCGACGACGCGACCGTCGTCCTCCAGCACTGCGCGGATCGCCTCGCGAACGTGATCGTCGTCATCGACGACGAATATCTTGGCGCGGTCGGAAGCGATCGAGGCTTCAACCGGGCGAACCGGCTGGGCCTCGGGAGCGGCGGGCGGCTTGGCCAGCAGTTTCTCGATCGCCTGCGTCAACTCTCTCAGCTTGACCGGTTTGTTGAACTGAACGCAATCGTGAAGGGCGATGTTGCGCAGGGCCTCGGTCGAAATGTCGCCGGTGAGAATGATGAAGGGAATTTGGCGACTGAGCTCTTCTCGCAATTTCTGAGAAACTTGGACGCCGTTCATTCCGTTCGGCAGATTGTAATCGGCGAGGACGAGATCGGGGCGGATCGCCCTGCTGGCGGCCAGCTCCAAGGCGGCGGGACCGTCGATCGCCGTCGCGGCGTCATAGCCCTCTTCCCTCAGGAAGAGCTCGAGGTGTTCGCGGACTTCCGGATCATCCTCGATGATCAGGATCGTTCCCGAGCGCGGAGCCATAGGCGCGAACACCTCATCGGCGCCGGCGCGTACGATGGGCAGGCGCCGACGCGGCGCCGCTCGGCGCCATCGGGACCTCGATCGAGAACACCGAGCCCTTTCCCTGCCAGCGAGCGCACCCGGATCCGATGACCAAGAAGTTCGCCAAGGCTCTTGACGATCGAAAGACCCAGGCCAAGGCCACGGCTTCGCTGGCGGGCGGCATTGTCGAGTTGATGGTATTCCTCGAAGATCGCCTGCAGCTCCGACGTCGGGGATGCCGAGCCCGGTGTCCCAGATCTCGATGCGCAGCGTTCCGCCGCGGCGACGGCAGCCGACCAGCACGCTGCCGCGCTGGCGTGTATTTCAGGGCGTTCGAGAGCAGATTGCGGACCATCTGCTCGAGCAGACGCGGATCGCTGCGAACGAACTGAGCGCAGGGCAATCACGCGCAGCACGAGGCCCGCCGCCTGCGCGTGGTAGGTCAGTTCGTCCCTGAGCCGGTCGAACAGCTCGTTCACCGGAAACGTCGGCTGTTTCGGCCTTAACGGCGCCCACTTCGATCTGATTGATGTCGAGCAGCGTGTTCAGCATGCTCGTCATCGCGCTCAAGCGCTTCGTCGATGCGGCCGACCAGGCTCTGGGCTTTCTCGCCTTCGACCTTCTTGGCCAGCAGGCCCTGAAGCAGCGCGAGCGTCTGCAGCGGTTGCCGCAGGTCATGGCTCGCCGCCGCGAGAAAGCGCGACTTGGCGATGGTCGCCAGTTCCGCTTGCCGCTTGGCGGCGGTCAGCGCGTCCGCCGTGCGCCGCCGTCTCGGTCACGTCTTCAAAGGTGATGACGACGCCCTCGGTCTTCTCGTCGCTGCGTGCGATAGGGCAAGATCCGGCGAATGAACCAGTAGCCGCTCTGACCCTCGATTTCCCGCTCGACCGGCGTCTGGCTCTTCAGGACCTTTCGGGCGTCGTCCTGGAGAGCCTCATCGGCGGCCAGCGATTTTAGATCCGTGAGCGGGCGCCCCACGTCGCTCGGAATCACGTTGAACAGCGCCTTTGTCGCTGGCGTGAAGAAGCGGATATTGAAGCGCGTGTCGAGGAAGATCGTCGCGACGTCGGTGCTGTAGAGGACATTCTGCAAATCGTCCGCAGTCGTGCGCTGCCGATCGAGCGTCTCCTGCAACTGGCTGTTAAGAGCGTTCAGTTCCTCGTTGAGCGACTGGAGCTCCTCCTTGGATGCGAGCAACTCCTCGTTCGTCGATTGATATTCCTCGTTGACCGACATGGCCTCTTCGTTGATCGCCATCTGCTCTTCGCTGGAGGTCTCCAGGTTGCGGATGGCGCTCTGGAGCTCGGCCTTGGTCGCCTCGAGTTCCCGTTCGAGTTCGACGACGCGCGGGACGTCAGCTGGCGCAATGCTGCCGCTCACGACGGCTTCCGCCGGCGGCGCCTCGACGAAGCACACCAGCAACAGATCTTCGCGCCCGCTCGGCGCCGGTTGGACGACGATGCGGAAAGTCGAGGCGCCGGCTTCATCCTTGGTCCGCCCGCCGAGCAATTCGATGCGCGCGTTGTCGCGCAGCGCGCCCTGAACCGCCGACCTCAGTTTGGCGCGCACGCCCTCGCGCGCCATGGCGATCAAATCCTGCGCCGGGCGGCCTGCCGCGACCTTGAGATAGCGATCGACAGGTCCCTGGAAGTGGAGACATTCGAGTTTGCGGTTGATCAGCACCGCAGCCGGACCGTAGGTCTCCGACACCATTCTTCGGCAAAGCTCGGCGAGGTCCGCCTGGCGCGACGGCGCCTGGGGCGCTCCTGCGACGACACGCATCCTTGCTCCGTCGCCGGCGCTCCGCGGCAAGCCGACGTCGCCGAACCGGCTGCCGCCAACCCGTCGATAGAGCCGCTCGGGTTTGGAGACGACCGCGAACCGGCCATCGGCGGCGGCGATTGCCTCGGCATTGCCGAGAAGCAAGAGGCCGCCTTCGCGCAAGGCAAAATGGAAGATCGAGGTGACCTTCGCCTGCGCCTCGGGGCGCAGATAGATCAGAAGGTTCCGGCACGAAACGAAGTCGAGACGCGCGAACGGCGGGTCCGCCAGAACGTCCTGCACGGTGAACACCACGCTGGAGCGCAGCTCGGGCGACACCCTGTAGGAATGATTGTCCCTGGTGAAGAATGCCGCCAAACGACTTGGCGAGACCTCGGCCTCGATCGATTGGGGATAGAGGCCGTCACGAGCGATCGCCACCGCATCGGGGTCAACGTCGCTGGCGAAGACCTGCAGTTTGACGTCGCGCTTGGCGACGCCGATCTGCTCGCGAAACAGCATGGCGACGGAATAGGTCTCTTCGCCGGAACTGCAGCCGGCGATCCAGATCCGCAGCGGTCGATCGAGATCATGATCGCGCACGAGGTCGGGAATGACGCTCTTCTCGAGGAAATCGAAAACCGGCGCGTCGCGAAAGAACCCCGTGACGTTGATCAGCAAGTCGCGGGAGAGCTGATCGCGTTCATTGGAGTCGCGAAGCAGGAGCGCCAGATATTCGCTCGCTGTCTTGGTCTTTGTCGCCGCCATCGCCATGCGCCGCTCGACCCGGCGCTCCAACGTGCCGTGCTTGTAGTGGGTGAAGTCGTGAACCGTCGTCGTGCGCAGGAGATCGATGATCTTGGGCAGCACAGCCTGCACGGACTCTCGCGAGTGCCGCGTTGTCGGCGTTGACGCAAGGACCGCGCCCTGTTCGTGGCTAACGAGCGCCTCGGCAATCTTCGCCGCGGAAAGCACCAGATCGACCTCGCCCGTCGCGATGGCGTTTCGGGGCATGCCGTCATAGTCAGCCTCGCCGACTTCCTGCGCGATGACGAGGCCGCCTTTCGCCTTGACCGCCCTGAGGCCGAGACTTCCATCGGCGCCGGTTCCCGAGAGGACCACGCAGACCGTCGCGCGCGCCGCATTCGCGCGCCAGCGAGTTCAATAGAAAATCAAACGGGAGTCGCGCGCCGTGACGCGGCCCCGGTTGCGAAAGCTGCAATGCGCCTTTGTCGTTCACCGAGAGATAGACGCCGGGCGGAATGACATAGACCCGCTCGCGCTCGATCGCCATTCCGTCGGTCGCCTCAAGGACCGTCATCGTCGTGTTGCGCGCGAGCAGGTCGACCATCATGCTGTCGTGGCTTGGGTCGAGGTGCTGGACGAGCAGGAAGGCCATGCCATTCTTCGCGGGCAGCGCGTCCAGCAGCTTCCTGCAGGCCTCGAGACCGCCGGCCGACGCGCCAATCGCGACGATCGGAAAATCGGCGTCGGCGCCGGTCGAAACAGGCTCTCGAATCCAATCCGGGCGCGCGGCCTTGATTTGCTGCGGATGACTTACGGGCATTTGAATTATTTTTCTCTTCGGGCGACGCTCCGAAGATACGCCCCCAGTAATCGTTAGCACTACGCGCGTATCATTGCGACTTGTATATAGCGTCGCTTTCGCGACGACTTTGCGCTGTACGTGCGGGACGTGAGTATTTTCCGAATCTTCTCATGGCGGCAAAATTGGGCCATCGCCGAATTCTCCTCGGCAAGCGGGCCGATGTTTGGAAAGCCGATCTCGTGACTGAATCGATCAATCCGGACCTCGCGGCGTTTCGCGACGATCTCGCTGCTCTGAAGCAGCCCGCGGGCTGGTCGAACACCTCAAAGGCGGAGCGGCGGACAAAGTGCGCATTGTGGGGCGTTCGGTTTGGTATGGCGCGCTGGAAAAAGCCTCGCGGCGGCCCGTTTTCGATTCCGCTGGGAACGCAATGCTCCGTGAAGCGTTGGGTCTGTTCAAGCAGCATAAGGCTCTGGGGCTGATCGCCGCTTTGCTCGCCGGCGTCGTCGTAGGTCGCGAGCGCTAAGCGCGGCATGAGTAGATTCCGATCCTCCCCATAGCGATCAAAGCTCCGTTATCGTTTCCTCGGCCGCCTCCGCGTTCCACCCCATGTGCAAGGGACGCTTCAACTGACTGTCGAACTAAGAGGCGCCGAGCCCGAGGCTCGGTTTGTGAAACCCACGAAGGCCAACCATGCAGCCAACCCACAGCGCCCTGTCCGAAAACACTCGCAAGCGGGCCTTCGAACCGCATGTGGCGTCGAAATGAGCCACGCGGCGGACATTGCGAGGGCCCCGACGCGAGCACCGCCCGGTGGGCTGGAAGGTAGGCCAATGAAGCCGCTGCGCATCCTGGTGGTGGAAGACGACGTGATGATCGGCGAACTGCTTGCCGAAACGCTCGAGGACCTCGGTCACTTCGTCTGCGCGGTGGAGACGAATGCCGCCAATGCGGTGGCTGCCGCCGCGCTTCACCACCCCGATCTGATGATCGTCGATGTCGGGCTGGGCGAAGCGAGCGGCGTCGCGGCGGTCAAAGAGATTCTGCTAAGCGGCTTTGTTCCCCACGTCTTTGCGACCGGCGATGCGCTACGAGACCTGTCGCTCGGGCCCGAAGCGGTGCTCATCCAAAAGCCCTTTCGTGGACCGGACATCGTCCGCGCGATCGAACTGGCGCTCGCGGCCAAGCCCGGTCGCCTCGGCCTCGCGGCACTGGTTGCGCAAAGACCCTCCTGATGGCGAAAATTGCCGGGCTCTCTGGCAGGCTGCCGGGCATCGCCGGCATTGTCATCAGCACGATCGCCCGAAAGCGCCGAGGCGCCGCGCCGTGGCGCGGAACTTGAACCCGGGCTGGGTAGTTTCCGAGTTTGGCGGCGCGCTTCGGCGCGCCCAGCTATTGTGACTGTTCGAATGATCGAAAAGCTGGGCCTCGTCCGGCGTCCGATCTCAACAAGAGAACCGCCTGCTGACATGGCTCATGCCGCTTTAGCGCCTCTCATTGGGCCGCAGTTCGACAAGTTCCTCTACGCGCCGATCCGCGCCGATCGAAATGGCACGCCGCTGACCGTTCTTTCCGCGCTTGCGCGCTCGAATGTCGATCCCTGGCAAGAGGCGGTCAGCTTGGGGCGGATGCATCGCGACGCGGCCACCGCGCGCCTTACGGCATTGATTGGCGCGCTGCCGGGCGAGCAAAACGGGGCCGTTTCCGCCTCGTCGATCGCCAATCTTGTGACTCTATTGCCGAAGGCGACGAGCTTCACCGTCGGGTCCGATTGCGTGCTCGCGGCGGTCGGGCCACAGCAGGCCCAGACTCGCTTTGTTCTCGGCGCCCTCGTCATACTGGCCATGATCGCGCTCGCGATTTCCGCTAGTCTTTCGCCGGGAGCGGAATTCGGAGCCAAACCGTCGCGCGCTCCCGTAGCCGACGCCGCGACCAATTCTCCACCAACACGCAATCGCTAGGCGCCTCCTGACGTCGCGCTCGACGCGTGCGCAACGCGACCGCTCGATCCCGACGGTAGGTGATTCCCGATCCTTTCCAACGATCCAGCGCAGACTAATGTCGGCGCGGCAAGCTTATCGACGGGTTCCGCGCGTCGAGCGGAATCGTCAACGAGACAACATCATGGCGCTGCATAGAGTGGGGTCGGGCCAGTGGGAGATCGAGGCGCAGCGGAAGTTGCGTGTCGCTCGAATCGCGTCGTTCCGCCGCTGGTATTGGAGGATCGCAAGGAGTTGAGCTTCGCCGCGCTGAAGACTCTTGAGTTTTGCCTTTAAGGGAAGTTGCAATGCAGGATATTCGAGCCAACGAAGCGCTTTGGGCGTCCACCATGTTTCCTGAAGGCATCGTGGAACGGTGGCTGATCGCCGATCAAGCGATCGTGGCAAAGGGTCAGCGGATTGCGGAGATACGAATCGAAGATGCTTTGCATGAGATCGCCGCGCCGGCGAGCGGCCACGTGACGATCGTCGCGGCCGCGTCCTCCCTGATCGAGCCTGGCGCACTTTTGGCGACGTTGCGTATCTAGCAATGACGCGCGCCGACAATCAGCCGCGCGGCCTCAGGCTCACTCACGCCAAGTCAGGCGCAACGCCACGTTGCTCGGCATGCCGTCAATATACTCGACAATTTGCGCCGAAAGCCCGAACCTAGCTGCGCGCAAGTCACGCTCCCATCGCGTATAGAACTCGGCCGCCTCGCCCCTCAGGGTGGTCGGCCAGTCGGCCTCGGCAACGTCGATTTTGCGCCCGCCGTCGCTACAAAGATCGCAGGGAAAGCGAATAAGTTCAAAATCATTCTCGCCGCGCGCGGCCGCCGCTTGCGCGCGGTCAAGTGTCGCAGTCCACACTGACGTGCCGAGATGTTCCCCCATCATGATCTTGACCCTACGTTCGCGGTCCAGCTTAGCTTGTTGCTTGGCGGCAACGGCCTCGTCTCTCTCGGCTTGCTTCGAGTTTGCCACGAGAGCGAGAAACGCTTCGGCCGTGATGGCCGGCGCGGCGACGACCGGCGCCTCGCCAGAGGCCGCTGGCGCGAGCGCCTCTGGCGGTCGCACTGCCGTTTTCATCATCCCGGCGAGCATGGCGCCCAAGACGCCAAGGGTCCGGCCCTTTGCCGGCTGCGGAATCTTGGTGGCCATCGTGCGCACCAAATCCGACCGACTGACGATTCCCGCGATGCGGCCCGCGCGCATGACGGGCAGCCTCTTTATGTCGTAGACGCGGAGCATTTCGGCAATTTCGTGCAACGGCGCCCCGGCCTCGACGGTTATGACCGGCGCGCGCATGACGTGTTCGACGGATCGAGCGATCAAAGTCTCAAGAGGTTCGGTTGGGGGCTGAGTCCCCCAAGCAACGTCAGCCACCAGTCGCGCCGGGCCACCCGATCGGCGTCGTTGCGACCAAGAAGGTCGCCTTCGCTGACCATTCCAATCACCTGCCCGTCGGCGCCGAGCACCGGAACGGCGCTGATGCGTTTTTCGAGCAACAGGAGCGCGACGTCGCGCACACTGGCGCCAACAGAAACGGAGACGATATCCGTCGTCATGATGTCGCTGGCCGTTTTGGGGTTTGGCGTGACGGCCAGCCGACCCGCTTTGGCGCTCGACGTTGTTATTGTCATGCGGCCCTTTCCGCCGCGCCAAAGGCGCGCGGCATACAAAGCTTCAGGAACTCGGTAAGGCCCAGGCCAGAGACGTAAGTGCGTTCAGGCAGCCGCCACCACGCGGATTCGTGACTTCGCTGATGTCGTCACGGATAGGCCTCCAGTTGATCGCGGCTCTCGGGAAGGTTGATCCGCCGTCGCTGCGCGATAGCGAATCCCTGGCCGATGAGGCAGCGTCGGAATCTACTCAGCCGCCGCGAAGGCGCTGCCCCATTGATGAGTTCGGTCGGGGCGCTATTGCCGCCAGAAGCGCTCTGAGTCCGCTAGCGTCGGGCCTGCGAGAGCAGAGCCGCGCACTGGAAAACCTTCCGCCATCGACCCATGTTACTGGTATGGCCGAAACTCATCCGTTCACGATCTCAGTTAGGCCCGATCTTCTGCGCGACGGCCGCTTCCGATGGGCGCTCTGCCAAAACGAGCAGCCGCTCCATCGATCCCCCGTCTCATTCGCCACAAAACGTGAGGCCCTTGCCGACGCTAACAAGGCGCTGGAGAAGCAGATCGCTCACCGGCGGCCGGGGCGATGACCCCCCAATGTGTTTTGCGCCGCTATCGTCAAAGCCAATTCGCCCAATCGAATCGAGAAGAAAGCCCGAAGTGGCGGCAATTGCCAGTCATGTAGCGCGCGAGACCCTCGTGTTTCAATGAGTGGATTCCGAGGCTACCCAGGAGGGAACTTTTGCAAAGATGATATCGCGCTACCAACAGGGAGCGCAGCAAATGCCCTCACATCTCACGCCGGGCGTATATGAACCGGAAACGCTCAAAATCATGGTCGACGCTCTCGATCGAGCCTGGAAGGAATTGAAGCGCAGGCCGAGAGCTGCGGAATTGGTTCGCGATCTGATGGCCCGCGCCATCATTGAAGCCGTCGATGCAGGGGTAACGGACTCAACCACCCTCGTTGACAGAACGCTTCACGCGGTTAGGGCGATGATCTTGGAGGACCGCCAGGCCGCGAGGTCGGCCGCAATGGCGCAGATCGCCGACCGCACGCCCGAGTTTCCGCGTCCGCGTCACAGCGACAAAGCTGCGCTCGACTTCGTGGAATGCGTCTGATTTTGATGATGGCGCCTTCGCTGCGGCAGCGCCTCAGGCAACGCCTGATTGACCCGCTGCCCCGCGATATGACGTCTTTTGGCCGGGAGCGGAAGGGCGGGTTTCTGCCGATCGGATTGGTGAAGCGGACGTTGCGATGTCGACCCCTCGCTCGACTCTTGCGACGGCGAAGTCTGCTCGACCAGCATCCCGAGCAGCCCATTCATGGGCGTCCCGGGTCTCCGACTTGTTCTCGTAGGTTAGAATCGAATGACCGACAGGCCTCGCGTACCGCCAGCCTCCGACTGACGATGGGCGTCGGCGGCCCTTTCCGGTCGATTGTGAATCGGCGGCGGGTCTCAATAGCGATCGGCGTTCTAATTGCTTGAGAACACAAGAGGCAGTTGGCTCAGTCGGCGCGCGGATTTATGCCGAGCTTTCGCCGGCTCTGCAGAATCGATCATCTATGCGCGGTTGTCGTGCATCACACTGGCCAGGTATTTCGCCGGCGGCTTGCCGAGCGCCTTCTTGAACATGGTGATGAAGGCCGCAACGGATTCGTAGCCCAGGTCGGCCGAAACCTGCTGGACTGTCACGCCGTTAGACAATTCTCGTATGGCGACGATTAGGTGCAGCTGTTGTCGCCAGCGTCCGAATGTCAATCCTGTTTCCTTGATCACCAAGCGGCTGAGGCTGCTCTCACTGAGCGCGACGCGACTCGCCCATGCGCCTAAGGTGGTCCGGTCGGCAGGGTTCGCGGTCAATGCATCGGCAATGCGTCTGAGACGCGGTTCCGATGAGATCGGCAGATATAGCTGCTGGACAGGCATACGCTGCAATTCGTCGAGCAGCACCTTTGTCAGAAGCGCATTGCCGTCATTTGCATCCGGACGTTCGGAAAGCTCAACTATGAGTTCGCGCAACAACGGCGAGATTGAAACGGTGCAGCATCGAACCGGAAGATCAGCAGCGCCAGGTTCAATATAAACGAAGAAAAGCTTCGCGTTGGCGGTCGCGATATTACTGTGTTTCATGCCTCCTGGAATCCAAACCGCGCAATGCGTCGGCGCCATCCATAAGCCGCTGGGTACGCGAGACGTTACGCCCCCCGCCAGTGCAAAAACGAGCTGACCCTTGCGGTGCTGATGATCGGCTACCTCTGCTCCCGTTTCGATGACGTCAACGCGCACCGAAATCGCCGGAACGACGGCTCCGTCCACATCGAAATCCGTCCACGGATATTGAAGAGGCTGCCGCATCGATTGACTAATTTTGAAAATGGATTGGCAGAATATCTAAATTCCTCCGTGACTAAAAGGGCTAAACCTCCTTGACGCGCCTCACGGAAGGGCATCGACGAGGAGTTGACGGATGGCGAACGTTGTTATCGTGCCGGGCGGCTGGCATGGAGGCTGTGAGATCACGCCTTTCGCGCGCAAGCTGCGTGCACTTGGACACGAAGTCTTTACTCCAACACTCACGGGATTGGGTGAACGGGTGCACCTCGCGGCGGCCCGACCTAACTTGAACACGCACATTCTCGACGTCGCGAACGTACTCGAATTCGAGGATCTTTCCGATGTAATTCTTTGCGCGCACAGCTACGGCGGGATGGTGATAACAGGGGTGGCGGATCGAATGCCCGAGCGCATGTCTGCGCTTGTCTACATCGACGCGTTTGTGCCTGAGGATGGCGATTCCTGGTGGGGCTTGGTCAACGACCACTTCCGAGCCATCGCCGTTGACGGCGCGGACGAGGACGGCTTTGGCGTTCGACCTCCCGTGCATATGGACCCGCGTTGTCAACCGCATCCGATAGCTTCGTTTCTCCAGAAGATCCGACTTGCCGGGCGATGGAAAGAGGTTCGAGAGAAGCTCTTTGTCTACGCCACCGGGTGGACCGACAGCCCATTCCCTCCGACCGTCGACCGCCTCAAAAAGCTTGCGGACTGGCGGATCGAAGAGATGCCCACCAAGCACAACATCATTGCTGCAGCGCCTGATCAGTTTTTGACAATCCTGACCAAGCTCGACGCTATGCGATAGTCAGCAGCCGCCCCTCAACCGGCGCTTCCGAACCGGCGCCCGAACGTCCGGATCGGAAGCGCCTCGACAGTCGGCTGACGGGCTATCTTGTGTAACTCAACTCCGGGATCTGACCCAGCGAAGATCAACCGTCTCAAAGCATTACGACGCCGATCGGCGTCCGGACCAGGGGCCGAACAACAACGGATCGCAGGCGCCAATGTTGAGGTCGGCGGCGTTCAGCACCAGAAGAAGGTGCCCTTCCCCGCGTGCCATTGCGTCGTGGAGTACAGCGGGCGTTATCCTGCCGTTGGCATTGGTCTCGAGCGCCTCGATCGTGTTTCGCCCAAACCCCAGATAGCGCACCGCGCGCTCCACTGACCCGTGCCCCTGATCACTGGTGAGCACGCGGATTTTCGGTGCGCCACGAAGACCATTCTCTTCGACATCCCAGTCCATGCGCTTTAGGAGCGCATGGCGCGCTGCGGCGAGCCCAGTCATATGCGCAAGTTGACAACCCGTAGTGAAGGCAAAAGACGCTTCACGCGCTGCGATCGGGCATAGCGGATCGCTTCCGCCAATTTTGAATTGCCGGAGATGCGCGGCAGTTCGCGCTCCCAAAGATCGAACAACGTCTCCACGATGTCGGCCGACGTCGCCCTTCGCGCCGCCAAGCGCGCCTGCGGCGGTTGACCACGCACCTCATCCTCGACGGCTCACAATTGCTTCATCTGCTCGACCGTCGCCATCGCCACGACCGACTCGCCGTTGGCGTAAAGGTCGAAGAACCGGCGACGCAGATGAGCCCAACATCCGGCCAGACGCAGGCAGTTGGCATGCGGGGCAAGGCTCGCCCGGAAGTGAAAGTCGCGGGGCTAGAGATCGGTCCTTCAAGCTTGAATTGATACTGTCGTCTGCGGTGAGCGGATCGTTCAACGGAAGGAAGTGCGCTTCGTCCAGATATAGAGCCCGAAGGCTGCTGCGACGATCGTGCCAATAGAGATGGCGACCGTTTGATAGGCTGAGTCTATCGGAAATAAGCCGGTCACCACCATCGCTGCGCGGCCAATAATATCAACGGTCAAGCACCCAATCGCCAATGTTGCAGCCCACCTCTTCATGGATAGGCACAACACACCTGCCGCGACGTATAGCGTGCCGATCAGCGCGCCTGCCGACGTTGAGATGATCCCGCGCATCGTCGTGATGCCAAAGAACCCGTGAGTGAAGCTCGTCACTACCTCTGCGAAACCGAATAGTATCATTAGCCCCCCGATTGTGATGAGGTCCCAAGGGGGTCGCTGACTCATGAGGCTCTCCGCTTCTTGAATACGAATAGCGCAGTCGCTCCGGCTGGTCGTGGTCCGAGCCTCCACCTACTCGGCCAAGTCCAGGGCTTGGTGGCCGCGTCTGACTGCGGCGCGTATCGAAAGTAGGGAGTCTGCGCGTCAGTGGTCCTCAGTGTCCACACACCGGCCGGGCTGAATGCCGAGCACTGGCCGGGAGCGGACATGGCCTTAGCGCGCGAGACAAACTTCCGCCACCGCGCTAATTTGCGCCCGCGTGGGTTGCGGCCCGACTATGAAACCAGCTTCGCCTCGCGCTGGACGATCTCAGCGAATCCCTGGCGCCAAGAAGGATGACGGGGACGCCAGTTGAGTTCCCGCTTCGCCTTGGCGTTCGTTCCCGCGCGCGATTGCGTCATCATTGCGACGAGGTGTTTGCCGGCCGCCAGGCTAGCGACCCATGCCGGCACGCGGAGCGGCGGCTTCGCGCCGAGCATCGCGGCCGTCGCAGGTAGCCATTCGTACACCGGCGCCGGATCGTCGTCGACGATGTTGTAGACGCCGTCGCCATGCTCGATGGCCAGGGCGGTCGCCTCCGCGGCGTCGTCGACATGCAGGAAAGACCACCATGCGCCGCCGCCGCCGATCAAAGGCACGCGGCGCCTACGGATTTGTTCGATCAGCGCCGCGTCGCACATTCCGGTGTCAGGCCCGTAGAAAGCGCCGTAGCGCAGCACAACGCCCTCGGGCGCCGCCGAGGTCATGACGGCGCCTTCCAAATAGCGGATTGCGTCGAGCGTCCGGCGCATTTGCTGCGGCGGGTTCGGATCGAGCGGGTCCTCTTCGGATTTTACGGGGCCGCCCACGCGCGCGTAGGGCCAGCCGCAGAAGCTTTGCGCAACGATCCGCTTTACGCCGCAGTCACGCGCCGCGGCGAGCAGATGGTCGGTTCCGGTGGTGCGCAGACGGTTACTATTTGCGAAGCCGCGATCGAACTTGCGCAGGTCCGAAGCGCCTTTGAGATCGGTGAGTTCGTGCACGATGACGTCAGGGCGCCCGGCGACGACGGCCGCCCGAATGGATCGTTCGTCGAGCGCGTCGGCGACCAGCGGTTCGGCGCCGAGTTCTCGCAGCAATCCCGCCTTCGAAGGCGTGCGCGTCAGTCCGATTACTGAATGGCCTGCCCGAATCAGACGTGGAACCAACCGGCGTCCGACAGCGCCGGTTGCGCCCGCAATGAAGACACGCATGGGGTCACCTCGCACTTGCCAACCTACTCATGAGTAGGTAATAGAAACACCCATGGTGTCAAGAGCGCGTAAGCGGCTGACCGGCGAAGAACGGCGAGCCAAAATCCTCTCGGCGGCCGTGTGCGCGTTTGCGACCGACGGTTACGACCGTACGTCGATGGACCGCATCGCCGCGCTTTCGAAGGTGACCAAGCCCGTTCTCTACGACCACTTCGCCTCGAAGCAGGCGCTGTTTCTGACGGTCCTCGAATCGATCCGCGATGGGCTGATCGCCGACGGGCAAGCGATTGCTGAAGCCGACGACCGCCCTGAGCAGAAGTTTCGCCTCGCCGTCGACGCATTCTTCCAATTCGTAGAGGCGCAGCCCGAGGCGGCGCGCGTGTTGCTGATGGTTCCGCGCGGCGACACGGCCGCAGCGAACATTTCGCGCCAGGTTCAAGCGGGCGCGGCGGCTGGGATCGCCGCCCTGCTCACCGCCGTCATGTCGGGAAGCCCGTCGTGGCGCCGGCAGGCCGCCGCCGCGTTTCTCAAGGAAGGTCTACACGCCGTCGCGGAATGGTGGCTCGAACATCGCGGTCCCTCGCGCGAGGAGATCGTCGACGTCGTGATTGGCCTCGTTTGGAACGGACAGCCGACCAACGGGCTCGAGCGGGTTTAGCGCCGACGACGCGTCGGTGTTGCGGCGGCAATCCATGAACGTGCTCACGTGCAAGGAGTCGGCGGATGCGGGATTTGGCGCTGCAAGCCTCAGGCGCGTCGGCAATCTTGGTCGCCGTCATTCACGGCGCGATGGCCGAACTGTGCGTGTTCCCCAAGGCGCGTATCGAGTCGCGCAGGGCGCGGACATTGCTGCGGATGGTTTGGCAATGCAGCACCGTCGATTGGATCTGCATTGGCGTATTGCTGATCGCAACGCCCGGGTTGGGGACAGAGACCGCTCGCCGATGGATTATCGCCGCGGCGGTTGTCGCATACAGTTACGGCGCCGTCGGCAATGTCGTGGTCAGCCGGGGCCGGAATATTGGCGGGTACCTGATGGCCTGCGCCGTCGCTCTGACGTTGATGGGAGTTTAGCGAAGCGCGGCGCGCTGATTGAGAGCAGAGGCCATGAGTCTATTCCTCCCATGGGCATCGCCCTTATACCCGAAGCGGGCTTCGATCTAAAAACAATGTAGATGCGTTGCCGTTATGGTGAAGAGAGCAAATGCGAATTCTAGCGATTTCAGGCAGCTTGCGCGCTGCCTCATCCAACACTTCGGCGCTTCGGGCAGCGAGTATTCTCGCCGCCCCTGATGTGGCGGTCGTCCTCTACAACTCCATTGGTGCGCTGCCGCACTTCAACCCAGATCTGGACAACGACCAACCACCCGACAGCGTCCAAGCCTTGCGCCGGGAAGTTGGACTAAGCGATGGCATTATGATCTGCGGCCCGGAATATGCCCACGGAATTGCTGGCTCTCTGAAGAATGCACTCGATTGGCTCGTGGGCAGCCTTGAGTTCTCAGAAAAGCCGATAGCAGTTATCAACGCATCGCCAAGGGCAACCCACGCCAAAGCACAGCTGCTGGAAGTCCTAACAACGATGAATGGGCAGGTCGTAATTTCGGCGTCGATTGACTTGCCATTAATGGGGCGCGGCCTTGATGCCTGTGGGATCGCAACAGATGTTGAATTGGCCGCAATTCTTCGGGGCGCCGTCGCGGAGCTTGTTCGCAAAATTGAATCAACGCCGAAAATCCCAACCTAGCGTCACTTCGTCGCCTCGCGGCGCATTGATCACGCCAATCGACCGGCACAGAGCCCTCTCGTGGCGGCTCCACACTGGTTGCCTTCCGATGGCATGACGAAACTGCATCGCAGCGGGGGATATCCGGCAAGATTGTTCTGCTCAGTGCCGGGAACGATCAGTGAACGGTTCGGCGGTCGAGATGGCGGAGTTTGTCCGGGTTCCGAATGACGTAGATCGCAAGAACCCTTCCATCGACGATTTCAATGGCCGTAGTTTGCAGCATGCCGTCGCCCTCGACAAGAATGTAGGTTCGCGGCGGGTAGTGGATTCCCTCACCCAAGTTGCAAGAGCGTCCGCTTTTGAGGACACCAACCGGTGTGTTGAACTTCCGTCATGGGCACGATGCCGCCGGGCAGCTACTGGCTTGTGCTGGCCGGGAGCGGACCGGCCGCTTTGGGACGCCAAAGGGTGAACGCGGACGTGCCGCGACCCAATCCATTAGCGCCAATCGGCGTTTCCATAAGCTGTCTCATAATTTGCGCCCTGGGCACCGACAGGCCGATGTGTCCGAATCGCAAATATGGCGTCCGGCCAGGCAACCGTGTATGACGATTGGGCGATGCGAAAGGATGTTCACACCACAGGCGTTCCGGTGCTTTGCGCTCCTTGCGAGGCGCGGCACCGGGGAATATGTGGCGCTCTAACATCAGATCAGTTGCCTGCGCTCGCTAAGCACTCGATTAAGCGTAAGACCGAGGTGGGTGAAGAGTTGGTCGGCGACGCGCAGAAGGTGGAGCATTATTCCAATGTTCTGTCGGGCGTCGTCAAGCTGACAAAAACGCTTGCCGACGGTCGTCATCAAATCGTTGGCCTGCAGTTTGCCCCAGATTTTCTCGGCCGGCCGTTTAAGTCCGAAAGCGCCGTCACCGCCGAAGCCGCCACCGAAGTAAAACTTTGTTCGTTTCCGCGTAAAACGCTCGAACGAATGATGGTGGAACAACCAGACCTGCAGCGCCGCCTCCTCCGACAAACTCTCAGAGAACTTGATCAAGCGCGCGAGTGGATGGTGACGTTAGGGCGCAAAACCGCGGCGGAGAAGGTCGCGAGTTTTCTTCTGATGATTGCCCGCAATATTGATCCGACGACGCCGATGGATCGTAAAGTGCAGACGTTTGACCTGCCGCTGTCGCGCGCCGAGATCGGGGACTTTCTTGGCTTGACGATCGAAACCGTCAGCCGACAACTCACGCATTTGCGCAAAAGCGGCATGATCCGCGTCGAGCCGAATCGGCGCATCGTGGTCGGCGATCTTGACAAGCTCGCGGAATGTTCCGGCGGTTGACCCGCGACGCATTTGCCTTCGATCAAGGGTTGATGGCTGGCAGAATATGGTCTCTCTCGAAGGCAATGTGGCGCCGCATCGATTCGAACAAAGCCCGCAGCATGTATCCCAGCGCTTCGGGGTTATCGATGGGTTGACCGTGCCCATGAGCAAGTAACGCTTCGCTGAGGTCCTCCGCCGCACCGGCGTCTTCGAAATGTTCGGATTTCAGGCGTGCAATAGTTTGATCAGCGGGGCGCCCCCGCCCGAATGCAGGAAATACGGTCTCCTCTTCAAATCGATGACTTTCTCGCAAGAGCGGCACAAGACTGCTCGCAACACTGAGGCACTGGAGGCGGTCGACGCAAAAGGGCAACGCGTCCGCAATGGCCTCCAGCGCGTCGCACAGCTTTGACTTCTCTGCGTGTGCGCGCGCCATGTCTATGCATGGGACGAAGGCGCCCGGAGAGCAGGCTCCCCTTATAGAACATCCACAAAGGCACGCGCATGCGGTCCTGTCCGCTATGACGGACTCCTTTCGTGACGGCGGCCTCCGCGTCATGGCGTCGGCAGCGGCACTGTCTCGTCGACCGGCTCCTCCCGGACGGTGCGCAGCTCATACCAAAGAGCGTTAAGAATGCCGACCGAGGCGGCCAACCCGAGGCCCAATAGCCAGGCGAAATACCACATGTCAGTTTGCTCCAGTTCGGGTCAGTAAGCTGAGTCGCCCGCGCGCTCGATGTCTTTCTCACTGACCTTGCCCCACAACACCCGGTAGACCCACGCCGTGTAGGCAAGGATGATCGGCAAGAAGAAAACCGTCGCGAGAAGCATATTGCGGAGGGTCATCCTGCTGGACGAAGCGTCGAAGACCGCCAGCGAGTGATCTGGATGCGAGCTGGATGGCAACAGGATCGGAAACATCGCCAGTCCCACTGTCGCGATGATCATCGCCACCGACAGTTTCGAAGCAACGAAAGTAAGGCCTTCCTGGCGGGTTTGGAAGCCGGCGGCGGCGAAAAGCGGCGCGACAATTCCAAGCGCGGGGACAACCCAGAGAAACGGATGGGCGATGAAATTGGCCAGCCAGGCGCCGCCGTCGACGACCACACTTTTCACCAGCGGATTCGAAGGGCCGTCCCATACTATGGAGCTAGTTACGCGGTAGCCGCCGAGCAAACCGAGCCAGATCAGAACGCCGCCGCCCGCGAAGAGCGCGGAGGCCGCGCCGGCGGCTTTGGCTCCAATCGCCTTGGCGCGCAGGGAGACGGTTCCGTCGGCTTTGAAGGCGAGCCAGGCGGCGCCATGCATCGCCAACATAGCCACTGACACCAGGCCGCAATAAAGCGCGAGCGGGTTCAGCAGCCCGAACAGGCTTCCTTCGTAAATTGGACGAAGATCCTGCGTCAGATGGAAGGGCACCCCTTGCAAAGCGTTTCCGACCGCGACGCCGAAGATCAACGCCGGAACGGTCCCGCCAATGAACAGCGCCCAATCCCAGCGCGCGCGCCAAGTCGCGTCCGGTCTCTTTGAACGGTATTTGAACCCGACGGGCCTCAAAATCAGGGCCAGAAGCACTAGGAACATGGCCAAATAAAACCCTGAGAAACTGAGGGCATAGAGCGCCGGCCATGCCGCGAAAATGGCGCCGCCGCCGAGCACCAGCCAGACTTGATTGCCTTCCCAAACGGGACCAATAGTGTTGATGGCGACGCGCCGCTCCAGATCGGTTTTGGCGACGAAGGGCAGCAACATGCCGACGCCAAGGTCAAAGCCGTCCATCGCCGCGAAGCCTATCAGCAGGATGCCGAGCAACACCCACCAAATAAGTCGCAGCGTTTCATAGTTGAAGAGGAAATCGATCATTGCGAATATTCCTTATGACGAATTTATTCGCCCGGCTGCATTGCGGGATCCGCGATGGCGGGCGGCTCCTGCCGCCATGATTCGACAACATGGGCGATCTCCGGCCCCTTGCGGATCGCGGCGAGCATGAGGCGCACTTCGATCACGGCGAGGACGCTGTAGACCAGGACGAAACCCGCGATAGTGAGAAGCAGGTTGAATACGCCCAGCTCCGAGGTCGCCAGAAAGGTCGGAAGCACCCCTTCGATCACCCAAGGCTGGCGTCCAAATTCAGCGACAAACCAACCAAGCTCGGCAGCGATCCAGGGAAGCGGAAGCGCCAGAAGCGCCAGTCTGAAGAGCCATTTCGGCGCTTCCTCCTCGCGCATCGTGCGCCATAGCGAGACGCCGAATACGATGATCAGGGAGAAGGCGCAGAGCACCATCAGCCGGAACGAGAAGAAAAGCGAGGGGACCTCTGGCACAATCGACCATGCTGCGTCCTTGATTTGCTGATCCGTCGCCTGACGAGGATCATCGACAAACTGTTTCAGCAGAAGAGCGTAGCCAAGATCTTTCGAAGGTCCGTCAAAGGCCGCGCGCGCTGCGCTGTCGTTCCTGTTCGCCTTGAACCTTTCGAGCGCGTCATATGCGTTAAGCCCGTTGCGGACGCGTCTCTCGGCTCTGGCCACGAGTTGGTCGATGCCGGGAATGACCTTATCGATCGATCGCGTCCCGATCAGGCCCATCAACCACGGAGCGTGTACGCCCAGATACGTCTTTCTGGCGGTCAGACTCGGGATGCCGAACATTGTGAACGACGCCGGCGCTGGCTCGGTCTCCCACATCGCCTCTATCGCCGCCAATTTCATCTTCTGGTTGTCGGTCAGCGCATAGCCGCTCTCATCGCCGAGCACCGTGACCGAAAGCGCCGACGCAAAACCGAATGCCGCCGCTATGACGAAGGAGCGCTTCGCCAGTTCGACGTGGCGTCCGCGCAAAAGGTACCAGGCTGAAACGCCCAGAACGAACGCCGCGCCGCAAACATAGCCGGCCGACACGGTATGGACGAATTTAGCCTGCGCGACGGGGTTGAACAGGACCGCCATAAAGTCGGTGACTTCCATGCGCATGGTATCGGGGTTGAAGGCGGCCCCCACCGGGTTCTGCATCCAGCCGTTGGCGATCAGAATCCATAGCGCCGAGAAGTTCGTTCCAAGCGCCATCAGCCAGGTGACGATCGCGTGGGCGCGCGGCGACAGGCGCTCCCAACCAAAGAAGAAGAGGCCGACGAAGGTCGCCTCCAGGAAGAACGCCATCAGGCCCTCGATGGCGAGCGGGGCCCCGAACACGTCGCCAACATAATGGGAATAGAAGGCCCAGTTCATGCCGAACTGGAACTCCATGGTGATCCCGGTGGCGACGCCAAGCGCGAAATTGATGCCGAACAGGACGCCCCAGAACTTGGTCATGTCTCGCCAGATTGTGCGCCGGGTCATGACGTAGACAGTCTCCATCATGGCGATCATGATGGACAGGCCAAGCGTCAGCGGAACGAACAAGAAATGGTAGAGGGCGGTGAGCGCGAACTGTAGTCGCGAGAGTTCGACAAGCAGCGGATATGTCATAAACCGGTCCTTTTTAGGCGCTCCCTGTCTACCGAAGTTTTGCGCTCGATCGTTTGATCTAGATCAACCGGAAATCTCTTTCGGCGTGCATATTGAACGGATGGGCAAGATGACAACACTCAACTTCGAGGGTGCCGCGCACGCACACTTCAGCACGCTTGATCAGGCGCGACAGGCGGCCCGTCGCGGCGTTATTGTCCTGCTGGCTTGGCTTATGGCGCGCACCTTGATCCGCCTGGGCTTTTTGGCGTCGACGGCCGCGCTCGTCGGCTCCTTGATCATGAATCAGCCGGTCGAACCCTGGTTGCCGGCTACTGTCTTCATCTTGTTGGGCCTTACCGCGGCGGCGGGACTCGCTGGGGAAAGCGTTCAGGCTTCGGTAGAGACCCGCGTTGCGATTGGAGTTCGCACGGCGGTCGCTAAACGGCTTTGCGCCATGCCTGCCCGCCGACTCCAGTCTCTTAGCGTCGGCGCCGCGATCGTCGGCATCCAGCGTCATCCCGAGTCGGTGGCGACGCTGGCAATCGGTCATCGGGCCGCCAGCCTCATGATGGCTTTGGGACCGCTTATGGCCGCAGGCGCGCTTGCATGGGTTTCGTGGCAGGCGGCTGCGCTGGTCCTCGCGCTGACGCCGGTGATGATTGTTTTCTTTGTGCTGATCGGAAACACGATCCGAGACTTGGCGGCCGCCCAGGAAAAGTCGTTCGGGCGGCTCGCCGGACAATTTGCCGACCGCATCCGCACGCTGCCGACCATTCTGGCCAACCATGCCGCGGGGGCCGAGCAGGCGAAATTGACGGAGCGAATGCAATGCTATGCGGCGCGGACGATGAGCGTGTTGCGCATCGCGTTCGCCAACGCCGGAATCATCGATTTCTTCGCCTCGCTGTCGATTGCGATGCTCGCGGTGTTCCTTGGCCTCGGCCATCTCAAGCTCGCGATGATTCCTGGCTTTTCGAATCTGACACTGTGGCAGAGCCTGTTCATCCTGATGATCGCGCCGGATTATTTCGCGCCGTTCCGTCGCTTCTCGGAACAGTACCACGCCAAAGCCAACGGCATGGCGGGCGCTGCAGCGCTCGATCGCCTGTTTGGGGCTGAGCCGCCGCCGCAGATTTTCATGCCAGCCGCCGAATATGCGTGGGATCTTCCCGCTCGCGGTCTTGTCGCCATCGTCGGCGAGAGCGGCTCAGGAAAGACCACGTTGCTTCGTCGAATTGCGGCCGTCGATCCGGCGCCGAAAGGCGATTCGCGCGCCCGCATCGCTACAGCGGTCACCTGGGTGGCGGCCGACAGTTTCGTGCCGGAAGGAACGCTACAGCAGGCCATCATGTGGAACGCCGATGCGGTTTGCCCGACGCGTCTGGAGCACGCGGCCCGCAGCGTCGGCCTGCTCGATGACGCCTTGCTGCCCGGAGGGCTCGCAGCGCCCGTGATGCGCGGCGGGACGAATCTTTCCGGCGGTCAGCGGCTACGCATCGCCGTTGTCCGCGCGGCCTTGACTCGCCGTCCGGTGATCGCCGACGAGCCGACCGCCAAGCTCGACGCCCTCACGGCCTCTTTCGTCCGGCGTCTACTTTGCGACATCGCCCGCACGCGCCTGGTGTTGGTCGCCACCCACGATGAAAATCTGGTCGCGCTCGCCGATCGCATCATCGACCTCGGTGCCAGAGGCAGGGCGATTGCGGCGGCATGACGAAGAGCGCGGCATCGCGTAACCCCTCCGGCCGCGCCGCGTGGCGTATCCCGCTGGCCTTTTCGCTGGCCGCGCTGGCGTGCGGCATGCTGCTCGGCGGCGTTTCGGCGTGGCTGCTCGGCTCCGTCGCGATCGCGGGGCTGACCTCCGCGGCGCTGACGTTCAATTTCCACATTCCCGCAGCCTTGATCCGGCTGTTCGCTCTCGGGCGGACGGCCGCGCGCTACGGCGAACGTCTGACCGGCCACAAGGCCGCGCTTGACAAGCAAGTCGTCCATCGTGCGGCGCTGTTTGGGGCAATGGCCGGCGCCGCCAGCGTGCGACGGGCGAGTTGGCAATTTGGCGACCAAGCGCGGCTATCCGATTATCTCGACGACGTCGAGGATCTGGACTATGCGCGGCTGCGGGTCGATTTGCCGCTGCTGTCAGCCGTCTCGGCTTTCGCCGCCGGGCTCGTCGCGACGGCGATCGTCGCGCCTCTCGCGTGCCTACCGATCCTCGTCGCGGTCGCGATAATTTTGGCAGTCGGCGCCGGAACCTCTAGGGAGGGCGCCCTGACATGGGGCACAAGCCGTCAGATGCGCCGCGTGGGTGCGGCTCAATTGGGGGCCGCCATGAGTTCGGCGATCCCGCTGCGCGCCGAGGGCGCGTGGCGCGAACAATGCACCGAGGCGCTCGACAGATTCTCAGCCGCTGATCTCGAAATGCTTACGTTGCGGCGCCGACAGGCTCGGTTCGATTTCTTCGCCGGCTTGTTCGCGCCGGTCGCGGCGCTGAGCGTCATCGGCTCCGCCTGGCTCGCCGGCGAACGCTCCGCGGTGCTGTTGCCGGCCGCCTTCGTCGCCTTTGCCTGGTTCGCCTTCGGCGAGGCCACGAACGGCGGCTCCCGCGTCTTGCTGGCGCGGCTGCGTCGCCGCCTGGCGCGCGCGGAGATCGGGGAGTCGACAGAGCGGCCAGATTCGCAAGGCGGAGCCGAGAGCATTCATGTGCGCACTCCGTCGGTTCTCTCGCATTCCGCGCTGCGAGTGTGCGCCCCGGACGGCAGATCGCTCGGCGTTCGCGCCGCCCTACGCCTCAAAGCTGGCCACCCAACAGTTATTGTTGGACAAAGCGGTTGCGGTAAGACGAGCCTGCTCAAACAGATTGCCGGCTGGATCGGCGAGGACGAAATGACCGCAGATGCACAAGCCATCTCGGCTGACGAGCGTCGCGCCATGGCGATGATTTGCCTGCATGACGCGGCGATCTTCGCAGACACGGTGCGCGCCAATCTCTTTGCGTCCAGTCGTTCCGACGCCGAGTTATGGGCTGCGCTTACGGGCGTCGAGATGGAAGAGCGGATCCGCAAAGTCGGCGGTCTCGACAGCTGGATCACTCAGGAAACATTCTCTATGGGTGAAGCGCAGCGCCTCAATCTCGCGCGGGCATGGTTGTCGGACAAGGCCATGGTGTTGCTCGATGAACCAACCGAGCATCTTGACGAGGCGCAGGGACAGCGCATCCTGGCTAAGCTGCTGCGTCAGCTTCAGAACCAAATCGTCGCTCTTTCCACGCATCGAATGAACGTTTTGCAGAATGCGGCGGTTGTGGCGCTTTAGACTCTGAGACGGATGCGCGCTCATTGGGGCAACGGCGCACGTCCCCGAGCGAAAAGCGCTGTCACCGCCAAAGAGCCGGCCGTTCGAGGCTACCAAACTCGGAGAGCAAGCGGCTGTTAATCGAACGTATGCTGTTGATGGCGGGCGGAGCCAATCGCGACGTCCCGCTTTGGGCGCAAGGAAGCAGTACTAGCGCGCCGCTCCGTGTCCGCCGCGTGTGTTTCGCCTCCGTGTTTGACCCACCAATCGGCGTCCAACACGGACCCGCCTCTTGATTTGTATCTCGCTATGTCTGTTCCTGAATTCGGCGCATGACTGGGTCAACGTTGGACGCCGAAAC
Organism: uncultured Alphaproteobacteria bacterium; assembly: GCA_963835215.1. Taxonomy (GTDB): domain Bacteria; phylum Pseudomonadota; class Alphaproteobacteria; order Rhizobiales; family Beijerinckiaceae; genus Roseiarcus. The sequence continues at coordinate 1,721,603 of CAWIES010000002.1, forward strand.
GGGTCAATATTCGGAGCCGATTTACAATTAAGGAAGCTCACAATGGTCATTTATGAAATGACGATGCAGGCCAGTCTGGACCTACTGACCCGCAATCGTCTCGGGCGGCTGGCCTGCGCGAGGGCGAACCAGCCATATATCTTCCCCATATTCTTCGCCTATAATGAGAATAGTCTGTACTGCGCCTCCACGGTTGGTCAAAAAATCGAGTTGATGCGTGAAAATCCGCTGGTCGCCGTCGAAGTCGATCAGATTGACGATGTGCAGCACTGGGCGAGCGTAATCGTTTCTGGTCGGTACGAAGAACTTACTGATGCGCCTGAGACGAGGGACAAACGCCAGCTAGCTTGGTCACTTCTCCAAAAGCATCCCACTTGGTGGGAGCCGGGCTACGTCAAGACCATTCTGGGCCATGGAGAACGCCCGATAGTGCCTCTTTACTTTCGCATTTGCGTCGGGGAGATTACCGGCCACCGCACAACCGGCGAATAGGGCACAACGGTCCAGCGCAACGGACATAGACCGATTTCAATTTGGATGCCCGCGTCGTTCGCTGCGATTGCTTGGCAGTGACAAGTGAGGCTATCGGACGAGCGTGACGCCTTGGCGCAGGCGCAAGGCCACGCCTCAGTTCGGAGCTTGCGCCTTGGCCGCCGGTTGGGTCGCCTCGGCGGCCCTGCGCGCCGCCAACTCCTGGAATGTTTCGCCGGTCCCCATGCCGCTAGTGCGCGCGTTCGTTCAAAAGCTAAAGGAAAAAGGCCAGTCGCACAGAGCTAGAGCCCGGCGACCGCCTTAGTCCTGAGCGCCAATCGTCGGGGTAAGGCGATCAGCGCCTCCTATCTGACAAAAGGAGGGCGCTCGTCGTCGACGTTCGGAATTTACGTACGTTGGCGCCCCGCCAGTCGGTGAAGTCCGTTCTGGTGGAAGCGACAACAAAAAAAGCGGCGGTCGCGCTGACTTGAAGGATCCTCAGCGCCCGCCAGTCGGCAAGCGCGGGCCATGTCGAGGGGACAAGAAGACCGGCGTTTGATACAGTCAGGGTTGAGGCAATCCGTGCTCGCACGAAAGGGACGGATTCTACCTATTTGCCCTCGCCTCAGGAAACTGACACGCGCCCTTGCTCGACGGCTGCAACGAGTTCCGGCGCAGGGGCGACAGGCCCTGCGCGGCAGTGTCTCAGTTTGAAATTTGACGGGCTTGACGCGCGCTCGCACCGCCCCGATCTGCTCGCTATGCTTGGCGCAGAGCGGGAGCGTGACATGACAGGGATACCCGACGCGGACACTCTCAAACGCGCGAAGGAGGAGGCCGAAGAGAACGGCCTCGCATGGCATTCGAATGCGGCCCCTCGGACCGGACCATTCAAGCCGCTCAAAGGATTGCTCGACGAATCCGCGCGACAAAGGTATCTCAACGAAGCCAAAACAGAGCTTCTTAAAGAGCGGGGTGAGTAGGCCGATGCTCAAAGGCTCCAAAGGCGAGCGCCGCCCCGCCGACCTCAGCGCCCGCGCCGTCATGACGGGCGAAGAAACTGAGACACTATCGGGGATCGGCGCGCTTCCTCCCGCCGGGCATCCCGCGTAGCTTTCTCCCATGTGCAACCTCTACAGCCTGACGAAGGGGCCGCAGGCCATCCGCAACGCCGCGCGCGCTATGCACGACGGTTCCGGCAATTGGCCTCCGCTGCTAGGGGTCTTCCCGGACTACGCTGCGCCGATCGTTCGCAACGCCGCGGACGGCGCGCGCGCCTGGCTCTCCCCGACCTCGCTTTCGTCGAGACGTTGTTCGATCACGCGGCAATTGCCAGTCATGTCGCGCGCGAGACCCCCGTGTTTCAATGAGTGGATTCCGAGGCTACCCAGGAGGGAACTTTTGCAAAGATGATATCGCGCTACCAACCGGGAGCGCAGCAAATGCCCTCACATCTCACGCCGGGCGTATATGAACCGGAAACGCTCAAAATCATGGTCGACGCTCTCGATCGAGCCTGGAAGGAATTGAAGAGCAGGCCGAGAGCTGCGGAATTGGTTCGCAATCTGATGGCCCGCGCCATCATTGAAGCCGTCGATGCAGGGGTAGTGGACTCAACCACCCTCGTTGACAGAACGCTTCACGCGGTTAGGGCGATGATCTTGGAGGACCGCCAGGCCGCGAGGTCGGCCGCAATGGCGCAGATCGCCGACCGCACGCCGGAGTTTCCGCGTCCGCGTCACAGCGACAAAGCTGCGCTCGACTTCGTGGAATGCGTCTGATTTTGATGATGGCGCCTTCGCTGCGGCAGCGCCTCAGGCAACGCCTGATTGACCCGCTGCCCCGCGATATGACGTCTTTTGCCGAGAGCGGAAGGGCCCCTTTGGGCGATCAGCGAAAATATCGCGCGCGTCGTTAGACACGGAAGAGGATGGCTCACCAACGTCCCGCTGCCGCGTTTCCGGAGTCGGCTATTGCGTCACGACCGCGCCGCGGATTGCCGGTAGGTAGATTCCGAGGCTACCGCGGCGGCGCTTTCGGCGGCTCTTCTGCACGCCAAATCGATCCGCTCCGCACTCGGCGGACGTCAGCACGCGAGCAGAGTCAACGAGACCGCGCCTTCGACCCGACTTTCGGAATGAAGGCGCAATTCTCTCGCTCTGAAAGGCGCAACGCCATGTTCTCTGCAACTCTGTATGTCGCTCTCTTCGTCTTGATTGTGGCCGGCTATCTGGTCGCGGCCAGCATCAAAATCCTGCGCGAATATGAACGCGCCGTGGTGTTTACGTTGGGCCGCTTTCAGCAGGTCAAAGGCCCAGGCCTCGTGCTCTTGATCCCACTCGTGCAGGAAATGGTGCGCGTGGATTTGCGCATTCAGGTCATCGAGATACCGAGCCAGGACGTAATCTCGCGGGACAACGTCTCCATGAAGGTGGATGCGGTCCTATATTTCAACGTCGTCAACGCCGAGCGCGCCATAATCAAGGTTCAGGAATACCTTCCCGCCACGAACATGCTGGCGCAAACGACTTTGCGCTCGGTGCTCGGCCAACACGATCTCGACGAGATGCTTTCCGAACGAAAAAAGCTCAGCACCGACGTTCAGAGCATCCTCGACGCCCAGACCGAAACATGGGGAATCAAGGTGAGCAACGTCGAAATCAGAACGGTCGAGCTGACCGAAAACATGGTGCGCGCCATCGCCAAACAGGCGGAGGCCGAACGCGACCGGCGCGCCAAGATCATCCACGCGGAGGCCGAGTTCCAGGCCTCGCAAACTCTTGTCAACGCCGCTCAGATCCTGTCGACCATTCCGGCCGCGATGCAGCTGCGCTACTTGCAGACGCTAGCGGAGATCGGCGCCGAACAGAATTCGACCATCGTTTTCCCCATGCCGATCGACATCATCAAACCGTTCCTCGAGCTTCTTGAGAAACCCGGCAAAGCGGCAGGCGCCAATGGCGCCGCCAGTCGTGTTCCGCTCATCAAGGAGGCTCCCCGCGGCGTGACGGCAACGAACCTGTGACTGACAGCGGAGTGTTCGGCGATGAGCGAGGCGATCGTCGTCTTCAACGCGGGTTCGACCAGCCTGAAATTCGCCGCCTACGCGGCGGGGACGGCTGAATCGCCGCCGTTGCTTTGCCGGGGCCAGATCGACAGCCTGCAGAGCGATCCACGCTTCGTCGTCAGTGACGCGGCCGGGAAGCCGATGAACGTCCGCGAATGGGGCGAAGGTCACTCGGTCGACCATAAGACAGCTCTGCAATTCGTCATCGCCTGGCTGGAGGCCAACCTTGCCGGGATGAAGTTGGTCGCGGCCGGCCACCGGGTGCTGCTTGGCGGCGCCCGCTTCGAGGAGCCCGTGCGGGTCGACGCGGATGCGCTTGCCTATCTCGATGGGCTTGTGGCGATGGAGCCATCGCACCAGCCCTTCAATGTGGGCGGGATCCGAGCGCTTAGCGAGGCATTTCCGGGCCTGCCGCAAGTCGCTTGTTTCGATAGCGCGTTCCATCGAACGATGCCCGAGGTGGCCCAGACCTACGCATTGCCCAAGGACGCGCGCGATACTGGCCTGCGCCATTGGGGCTACCACGGTATTTCCTACGATTACATCAGTCGGCAACTGCCGCAATTCGTTCCCGCGGCGCGGCGGGTGATCGCCGCGCATCTCGGCGGCGGCGCCAGTATGTGCGCCATGCTGGACGGCAAGAGCATCGAAACGTCGATGGGCCTCGCCGGCCTCTCCGGCCTGCCAATGGCGACGCGATCGGGCAATGTGCCGCCAGGGGCATTGTTCTACCTATTGCGCCGCAAACTCTTCGACGACGCATCGCTGGAGAAGATGCTGTACGAACGCGCCGGGCTGCTTGGCCTGTCGGGCATCAGCGGCGACATGCGGGTGCTGCAGGAAAGCAGCGATCCGCAGGCGGTCGCGGCGGTCGCGCATTTCGTCTACGAGATGACGAAATACGTCGGCGCCTATGCCGCCGTGCTTGGCGGCCTGGATGCTTTGGTGTTCACCGCCGGCATCGGCGAGCGCTCCGCCCCGGTGCGTGCGGCGCTGTGCGCCAAGCTCGCGTGGCTTGGCGTGAAGCTGGATGAGCAGGCCAACGCATCCAACGGACCGCGCATTTCCGCCTCGGACAGCGCCGTGTCGGTCTGGGTCATTCCCACAAACGAAGAACTGATGATCGCGCAGCATACGCTGGCGCTGGCTCGACCATAGCCTTCGACCTGGATTGAAATCGGGAAGCCAAACCATGCAAGCCGATACACTGAACCCGGAATTGCTTCGCAAGATGGACGCCTACTGGCGGGCCGCGAACTACCTGTCCGTCGGCCAGATCTATCTGTACGACAATCCGCTGCTGAAGCGGCCGCTGGCGCTGGCTCACGTCAAGCCGCTGGTGGTCGGGCACTGGGGCACGACGCCGGGACAGAATTTCATCTACGTTCACCTGAATCGCGCGATCAAACTCCATGATCTCGACATGATCTACATCGCCGGGCCCGGTCACGGCGGCCCGGCCCTGGTCGCCAACACCTATCTCGAGGGCAGCTACAGCGAGATCTATCCCGACATCAGCCAGGACGAGGCCGGGATGAAGCGGCTGTTCAAACAGTTTTCGTTCCCCGGCGGCATTTCGAGCCATGTCGCGCCCTCGACGCCGGGCTCGATTCATGAAGGGGGCGAACTCGGCTATTCCCTCAGCCACGCCTTCGGCGCGGCGTTCGACAATCCCGGTCTGATTGTCGCCTGCATCGTTGGCGACGGCGAGGCCGAGACCGGGCCCCTGGCGACCGCCTGGCAGTCGAACAAATTTCTCGATCCGATCTCCGACGGCGCGGTGTTGCCGATCCTTCATCTCAATGGATTCAAGATCAGCAACCCGACGATCCTCGCCCGCATCGAGCACGACGAACTGGAGAAATTCTTCGAAGGCTGCGGCTGGACGCCGCTGTTCGTCGAGGGCGACGAACCGGAAGCGATGCACCGCTTGATGGCGACGGCGCTGGAGCAGGCGATCGCCCAGATTCACACGATTCAAAAGAGCGCCCGCGAGAACAACGACGCCACGCGGCCGCATTGGCCCATGATCGTGTTGAGATCGCCGAAGGGTTGGACAGGGCCGAAGGTCGTCGATGGACTGCCGATTGAGGGCACGTTCCGGGCGCATCAGGTGCCCATCCTCGTCGACGGCAAGCATCCCGATCACGTCAAACTGCTGGAAAATTGGATGAAGAGCTACAAGGCGGAGGAACTGTTCGACGAGAACGGCGCCCTGAAAGCCGAGCTGGCCGCCTTGGCGCCGAAGGGCGATCGCCGCATGGGCGCCAATCCCAACGCCAATGGCGGGATGCTGCTGCGCGACCTCAGAATGCCGGACTTTCGCGATCACGCGGTCCAGGTTCCGGTGCCGGGCGCGGCCCTTGCGCAGGACACTTTGGTGCTGGGCAAGTTCCTGCGCGACGTCACGCGCCTCAACGAGGACAAACATAATTTCCGCATTTTCGGCCCCGACGAGACGCTTTCCAACCTTCTGGGCGACGTCTTCGAAGTCACCAATCGGCAATGGGACGCCCGCAGGGTCGATGACGACGAATTCCTCGCGCCGAACGGCCGCGTAGTCGACTCCCAGCTCAGCGAACATCAATGCGAGGGTTGGCTCGAGGGGTATCTGCTGACCGGCCGCCACGGCCTGTTCAACAGCTACGAGGCCTTCATTCGCATTGTCGATTCGATGTTCAGCCAACACGCCAAATGGCTGAAGGTGACGCTCGAGCTACCGTGGCGTCGCAAGATCGCCTCGTTGAACTACCTGCTCGCCTCGCACGTCTGGCAGCAGGACCACAACGGTTTCACGCACCAGGACCCCGGCTTTCTCGATCACGTCATCAACAAAAAGGCGGACGTGGTGCGGGTCTATCTGCCGCCAGACGCCAATTGCCTGCTCTCGGTCTTCGATCATTGCCTGCGAAGCCGGCACTATGTGAATGTCGTCGTCGCCGGGAAACACGCTTTGCCGCAATGGCTCTCCATGGACCAGGCCGTCGTTCATTGCACCGAGGGCATCGGCATTTGGCAATGGGCGAGCAACGATCAAGGCTTCGAGCCCGACGTCGTGATGGCCTGTTGCGGTGACACGCCGACCCTCGAGGTTCTGGCGGCGGTCTCCATCCTGCGTGACAATCTGCCGGAGGTGAAAATTCGTGTCGTAAATGTCGTCGATCTTATGCGGCTACAGCCTGCCGCGGAACATCCGCATGGCCTGAGCGAGATCGACTACGACTCGCTGTTTACGCGGGACAAGCCGATCATCTTCGGATTCCATGGCTATGCCTCACTGGTGCATGGGTTGACGTACCGGCGGACCAACCGACGTCTCCATGTAAGGGGATACAAGGAGGAAGGCACGATCACGACAGCCTTCGATATGCGCGTGCAAAATGAGATCGATCGCTTCCACCTTGTGCAGGACGTCATCGACAATTTGGAGTATCTGGGCGGCAAGGGCGCCTATCTCAAGCAAAAAATGCGCGACAAGCTGATCGAACACAAACAGTACATCGACGCGCATGGCGAAGACCTGCCGGAAATCCGCGACTGGACATGGAGCCATTCGAGGTGAGCGGCGAAATGGCTCTCTCGGCCGGCCGGCGCGACGCTCATTTGAACGCGGTGCAAAGGCCATGGGCCTGTATGAATTGTCCCGCCACATTGGCGCAACCCGATCCGTCCCTCAATCGCGAAGCTGTCGCGCCTTGACCGGAAACCTCGATCGCCACCTGCAAAAGCGCGCTGCTCCGAAACGCAACTGGCGGCATGTCCATCATTCGCCGTGGTTTTGGGTCGGCGCGGCGATGTGTCTGGCCGCGATCCTGACTTACGTGTTTTCCGAAGACCTCTCGCTACGTCCGCGCCGCCACGCCTCGACCGAGCCGACCCATGGCGCTTCCCTCGTGCTTCCTTCGAGCCCCTGACGAGCTGGGCTGTCCTCAGAACGCAAAGCGAGGCGCCGGAGCGCGCCGAGTTTGCGCCTGGAGCCATGGCGTCTCCGCACATGCGTAGATTCCGAGGCTGTTTTGTGGTGACCCGCGCGGCTCAAACCGAAAGATGGGCAGGGACGCGCTGGCGCGCGCGGGCACCCGAGACTTTTGATCAGAGGTCGCCGGCGTGCGCGCCGATGCAGTGTTTGCGTGGCCGCGATCGAACCCATTGCGTCGGCGCTTCCAGACCTCCGCGACCAGGGCGGCCCCGACAGACAAAGAAGAAAGTTGCTGGAGATGACGCTTCAGATCAATTCTCTCAAAGCCCGTGGCGCCAAACCCGTCGCCAAGGACGATCTCCAGAAGTTACCGCTCGCCGAGGTCGAAAAGAGACTTGGCTCATCGCCGGATGGCCTCACGCAAGACGAGGCCAAGAAGCGGCTTACTCGATATGGCCCCAACGAGATCGCGGAAAAGAAAACAAACCCGCTGCTCAAGTTCCTGAGCTATTTCTGGGGCCCGATTCCCTGGATGATCGAAATCGCGGTGGTGCTCTCGGCGATCGTTCGCCACTGGCCCGACTTCGTCATCATTCTCGTGCTGCTCCTCGCCAACGCGACCGTCGGCTTCTGGGAAGAACGCGAGGCCGGTAACGCCATCGACGCCTTGAAGGCGCGGCTCGCGATCAAGGCGCGGGTGAAGCGCGACGGTAAATGGGTCACGCCGTCCGCGAAAGAGCTGGTCCCCGGCGACGCTATACACCTGCGTCTTGGCGACATCGTTCCCGCCGACGCGCGTTTGCTGAATGGCGACGAGCTTTCCGTCGATCAATCGGCTCTGACGGGCGAGTCGCTGCCCGTCACGCGCAATTCTGGAGATGCAGTTTTCTCCGGCTCGATCGTTCGTCGCGGCGAGATCGACGCGCTGGTCTACGCGACGGGCGGCAAGACCTATTTCGGCAAGACGGCGGAGTTGGTCGAGACAGCGGTCACGGTCAGCCATTTCCAGAGGGCCGTGCTGAGGATCGGCGACTATCTCATCGTTCTCGCGCTGGTCTTGGTGGCTGTGATCATCGGCTTCTCGATCTATCGCGGTGAAGCCATTCTCACGACGCTGCAATTCGCTCTGGTGCTGACTGTGGCCGCCATTCCTGTGGCCATGCCTACAGTGTTGTCGGTGACGATGGCGGTGGGCGCGCGCAAGCTCGCGAAGAAACAGGCGATCGTAAGCAAATTGGTCGCGATCGAGGAACTTGCCGGCGTCGACGTCCTCTGTGCCGACAAGACCGGCACGCTGACGCAGAACAAGCTGACGCTTGGGGAGCCGTTCTGTCTCGACACGGTTACGCCCGACGATCTCATCCTGGCTGCGGCGCTCGCATCCCGGCAGGAGAACGACGACACGATCGATCAGGCGGTTCTGGGTGGCCTGAAGGACAAGGGGGCGCTGAAGCGCTTTCAGGTCACCCACTTCACGCCGTTCGATCCCGTTCACAAGCGCACCGAGGCGACGGTGAAAGGCTCGGACGGCAGAGAATTCAAGGTGACCAAGGGGCGCCCCAGGTCATCCAGGGTCTGTCCGCCAACGCGGCCGCCGTGAAGGACGCGGTCGACAAGGCCGTGAACGACTTCGCATCCCGCGGCTTTCGCGCGCTCGGCGTCGCGCGGGCTGACGGCAACGGCAAATGGCAGTTTCTCGGCGTGCTGCCGCTATTCGATCCTCCCCGTGACGACGCCAAGGCGACAATCGCCGCTGCCGCCAAAATGGGCGTGAAAATCAAGATGGTGACGGGCGATGCGCTGGCGATCGCGCGCGAGATGGCCAAAACCCTGGGCATGGGCGCCAACATTCTCGATGGCGCCTCGCTCGGCAACTCCAAGACGGACGAGACGCCCGAGACCGCCACGTCGATCGAGAACGCTGACGGCTTTGCTCAGGTCTTCCCCGAGCACAAGTTTCACATCGTCGACGTCATGCAGAAGCACGGCCACATCGTCGGCATGACGGGCGACGGCGTCAATGACGCGCCCGCGCTCAAGAAGGCCGATTGCGGCTTTGCGGTCTCCAACGCGACCGACGCCGCGCGCGCCGCCGCCTCGATCGTACTGGTGACTCCGGGATTGGAGGTGATCATCGACGCGATCAAGGAGAGCCGGCGGATTTTTCAACGCATGAACAGCTACGCGATTTACCGCATCGCCGAGACTCTGCGGGTGCTGTTCTTCATGACCCTGGCGATCCTGGTCTTCAGGTTCTATCCGCTCACGGCGGTCATGATCGTCATGCTGGCGCTGTTGAACGACGGGGCGATTCTGTCGATCGCCTATGACAATGTGCTCTATCGAGACAGGCCCGAGTCCTGGGACATGCGGACGGTGCTGAGCGTCTCCTCCGTTCTGGGCGTCATCGGCGTCGTCTCGGCATTTGGCCTTTTTTATCTGGGCGAGCGCGTGTTTCATCTCGACCGGGCGCATGTCCAAACCCTGATGTACCTCAAACTCTCGGTGGCGGGACATCTCACGATATTTCTGACGCGCACGCGCGGACCGTTCTGGTCGATACGTCCCGCGCGCATATTGTGGATCGCCGTTCTCGGCACGCAGACACTGGCCACGCTGGTCGCCGTCTACGGCGCCGACATCATGACGCCGCTAGGCTGGGGTTGGGCGCTATTCACGTGGGGTTACGCACTGGCGTGGTTCCTCGTGAATGACCGGTTGAAACTGCTCACCTACTGGATCCTGGACTCCCGGAAACTCAAAGCGACGCCGAAACGCGAAGTTGGGGCCGCGCCGCCACTCGTGAGCGCAGCCAAGGCGTAGACAAAGTCTCAGGACGATTCGGCGCATCAAGTCGCAAGCGTTCCGTGAGGCGCGGATCAAGCCAGCGGGCTCCATTCGCCCGGCGGCGACGACTAGCCCGGCCTGCGCGCGGTTAGGTAGTTTCCGAACCTGCCGCCCCGCCGGCGCGTCTCTTAGACTGGCGTCAGGAGTCCTCAGGCTCGCCGCCGGAAAGTCATCAAGTCATGATGCAGGTCATTTCAGTCCTGAAGGGCTTCGCGCTCGAGGCGAGCGACGGTCCGATCGGAACCGTCGTCGATTTCCTGTTCGACGACGCATCGTGGAGAGTGCGTTGGCTGGTCGTTGATTGCGGAACCTGGTTGCCGGGCCGCAAGGTGTTGGTTCATCCTTCGGCCGTCTCGCTCTCCGCTTTGGAGCGGCAACAACTCTCCGTAGCGATCACAAAGGGTCAAGTCGAACAAAGCCCGGAATTGGCTGAAGACCGGCCCGTGTCGCAGCAGATGGAAAGCCAACTCTACACTCATTATGGCTGGGACCCGGATTGGGATGGACCCTATCTCAGGGAGACGCCAGGCGCGATCGCATGGCCGTATATGGCGCCGCCTTATTTCGGCCTAGGCCTCGACAATGGCGCGGCGCAAGGCGGGAGCGCGCGCTTGCAGGGCACTGACCCACACGTGCGAAGCGTCAACGAGGTGATCGGATACCATCTCCACGCCGTCGATGGCGAAATCGGGCATATCGAGAATTTCATGATCGACGACGCCGACTGGAGCATCCACTACCTCGTCGTCGACACGCGCAACTGGTGGTTTGGCAAACGCGTGTTGATCTCGCCGCTGGCGGTGAAGTCGATTGAATGGGTCGATCGCCATGTCGAACTCGCAGTGCCGCGCGAACTGGTCAAGTCGAGCCCGCCGTGGGATCCGCTCGTGGCGTTCACACAAGTCTATGCGAAGCGGCTCCACCAGCATTACGGCTGGGCCGGGTCTCGCGCTTAAGCGAGCGCGCTCGACGATCGCCGGGCGTCGCCGACTGGTGTTTTGCGCCGCTTGCAGGCGCACACTCATCGCCTGCAGTTCGTTGACGAAGTCGGCCGCGTGATAGCCGTTGTTGGCGTGCGAGACGGGAGGTCTTCATGTGGTGGGATCAAATCAAACAGAGTTGGCGGCGCCTCTTCGTCATCGTCGCGGCCCTGCGGACTAAGCCGAACGTGAATTCCATGCGCGATGCTTCAAACCGCTCTGAAGCCTCCTACAGTGGCAAATACCAAGCGACCCCTCGGCCCTACACCCCTGAGACTCGTTGTGAGCGAAGCGATTTCTCGCAGCACTTGAGCTGCTAACAGCCTGTTCAAAGATAAGAGATCAGGTCGGCGACGAGGCGCTCGCAACCCGGCGGGCGCTCGTCGTTCCGCATCAGTGCCGGTTTGAGAACGCCGGCTTCAAAAGGAACGCCCCCCATGTCCAAGCCCATCCCAGAAGTGCCGGCCGCAAACCGCAGCAAGAAGGGATCCGGGGACCATCGTAAGGTCGGCAGCGACACGACGCATGAGAGCCGTCCAGGCGATCTGAACACGTCCGAACAGGGCGACACCGCCAACATCAATCAGAACACGACGAACAAGGGCTTCTTCCGCGGCCGCAGAATGAAATAGCGGCGACGAGGCCTAACGAAACATGTGGCAAGGACAATGAAAATATGAACCAAAGGGCTCTCTACCTCATTATCGGCTTACTCATCGCGGGCGGAATCGCCTTGGGTCTTCAATTGTTCAACGAGCGCCAGAAGACCGGACACGTTGAAATCGACGTCGGGAAAAATGGGATTTCTATCGAGAAAAAGTAGCAGGACGGACGCTATCTTGGGGTGCCGCGGGAGGAGCAAGCGAAATGCCGAACAACGAGAACGAGCCCACCAAGAAAGGACTCCCCTTCGAGGAGTCATCGGTGTCGGATCTCAAGTGGGCGTCGGATGAATTGAGGGCAAAGATTGCCGAAGCAAAAGCCCGCAGCGACATGCTCTTCGACTCAACGCTCGGGAATCCAAACTGGGACAAGAACGCCGCTGACGGTCATCTCGACCTACCCGACGACGATGACGACGGTTGGCCGCGTTTGCCAGCGAAGGCAAACAAAACCTCGCCGCCTTGATTCATCGGAAAGCGGCACTCTCGCCCTTCGCTCACGAATGCCGTGCACTGACAACGAACCTGGATCGGTCCTAGGGGGAGACCCGCGCTCACCCTCAACGTCCTCCCTCAGAGCAGGACCGTCTGCGCGGCTTCAACTTCTCGCGCACGCATTCACGTTCAATTCTCGGAAGGCCCAGGGCGACGCATCCGCGTGAACGCATAGATCGCCGCCAAAGCGGGGAACCAACACGCCGCGAAGTAGAGCGCCGTCCGCATTTTCGAGTCAGCGCCCATCAAGACGACGATCATCACGATAAAGGCGATCGCGATCCAATTTGTCACGGGCGACCCGGGAAGGCGAAAGGCGACCGCAGGTTTGCGGCCGGCCCGAACCGCGCGCCGATAGCCCAGATGGGCGACGACGATCGTGCCCCAGGTCCACATCAAAAGCGCCAAAACGCCCGTCATCGCGTAGTTGAACGCCTCGGTCGGAACGAGGTAGTTGAGGACCACCCCGAGCAGCATCATCGCTACGGAAACGGCCAGACAGCAACTCGGCACCTGGCGGCCGTTCAGATGCACGAGCGCCCGAGGCGCTTGGTTTGCAAGGGCCATGGAATAGAGCATTCGGCTAGTGCCAAACAGGCCGGTGTCGCAGGACGAGGCCGCGGCCGATATCACGACGACATTGATGATCGCGGCTGAGGCGGGAAGTCCGACGCGCGCGAAAACCAGAACGAAAGGACTCGCCGTAGGATCAAGCGCGTCCCAAGGGTAGAGCGTCATGATGACGGCAAGCGCCCCGATATAAAATATAAGGATGCGATAGACGACGCCGTTGAACGCCTTGGGCAGGGACCTGCTGGGGTCCTGCGTTTCGCCTGCGGTCAGACCCAGGATCTCGATGCCACCGAAGGAAAACACCGCGATCGGCAGCGCCCATAGCAGCCCGCTCAACCCAGTCGGGAAGAAGCCATTGTGCGACCAAAGATTCGAGAAGTCCGCGACTCCGCGCCCTCCTCCGGCGCCAAACAGGATGATCGTCAGGCCGACGATGATCATGCCGAGAATGGTGACCACCTTGATCATCGACAGCCAGAACTCGATTTCGCCATAGAGGCGCACCGCGATCACGTTGGCGCAGTAGAGCACACCGACCGCGATCAGTCCCGGAATCCATTGGGGCAAAGCGGGGAACCAGAAATGAAAGTAGATCCCGATCGCGGTGATCTCAGCGATCCCCGCCAGCACCATGTTCAGCCAGTAGGACCACCCGGTCACAAACCCGGCCCAGGGCCCGATGAATTCGACCGCGTAGGACGAGAACGACCCCGACACCGGCCGATAGACCGCCAATTCGCCCAGCGCACGCGCAATGAAAAACACAACTACGCCGCCGACCGCGTAATCGACGAGAAGGCCGGGACCGGCGATGTGGATGGCCTGTCCCGAACCGAGGAACAGGCCGGCGCCGATGGCGCCGCCAATAGCAATGAACTGCACATGACGATCTTGCAGCCCGCGCGCGAGCGCTTCTCCGCTCGGTGCGATGGTCGGCGCGCTTTTGTCGCCCCTGACCGTCGCCGCGGCGGGTCGGTTATCTTTCAGCGCCGACGCGCCCGACTCCACCATATCGATGATCCTTCGCGAACAACGCGTCAATTTGGCGGCGGACGCTTTCGATCCCTCACGGGGTCCATCGGAAGCCCGGTGAATGCAAGATCGTCAGGAAACCTCCTCCGAAACAATTCTCGAAATCTCCTTCTTCATGATCGCGAGAAAAGACTGCCAGCTCTCCGGATATTCGGCGACCTTCAAAATCCAGGGATGAAGCACGCAGCACCTGAGGACATAAACGCTGTGAACGCGCTCCCACTCCGCGGGAGAAATTCCGAGCCGGGTGACGAATGTCTTCGGGGCGTCGCCATAGGAATCGTATTCGAGCTCCGTGTGCGAAGTGATCCAGTCGTCGCCGTACAGCGGGCCACCTTCGTAGGAGGAGGCGTGATATATCTTGGCGTTGAGGTCGTTCATGACTTTGAGATCGGTATTGCCCTTGAAGTTAAACGCGAGAAGGACGACGTTGAAATCGGGGTGGTCCAGCAAAGGCTCGCAAACAATCGTTCGCCCAGCCACCGTGAATTCGCGCACCGTTTCAAGGGCGGCGACGAAATGAGCGGCGCCGGCGACACTGCGTCCGATCAACTGGCCGTAGCCCGAAATATCTAAAGGCAGCAATCGATGCGCGGCCCAAACGCCGGCGGCGGCAGCGCCGGATTTGGATCCCTCAAGAATGACGCTGCCGAGGTTCATCTCGAGATTCTGCTGGTTGTCGAAGACATAGGCGGCGGAATAGGAAACGAGACTGAGAATGCGTCGATCCTTCAGCGCAATTCCACCCGCCGCATAGGGGATATATCCCATTTTGTGCGGGTCGATCGTGATGGAGTCCGACTCCGGCATGGCCCGATAGGCGGCCCACACCTCCTCCGAGGGGAACACGGCCTCGCCTTTTGCGACACCCATCGCCTGAATGCGCTGGCGTGTCTCGGCAAGTTCCATGAACCGCCCCGCTTCGTCGAGAAACGCAGCCCGGCCGTAGCCGCCGTAAGCGGCGTCGATATGGAAATAGAAATTGACGCCCTGTTTGCGAAACTCCTCGCGCAGCCGCACTACGGCGGCGATGTCGTCGATCGCTCCCTCCTCCGTCGTCGCGACAACCGCCACTACCGAAAGGACGGGAGTTCGATCTTTGAGACATTGGGCGAGAGCGGCCCGCAATGCGTCGATATCCATGCGATAGCGGTCTGTCACTGGGATGCGAATCAGATTGTCGATGCCGATGCCGAGGACGTCCGCCGCCTTGTCCCAGGAATAGTGTCGGGTTTGCGGGACAATGACCTTTCCGAGTTTGCCGCCGCCCGCGCCGCGCGCTCGCGCGGACGCCTTGAGCGCGTTCCCGAAGGTCTTGTTCGCCTTCGTCCGGTCCACGAGGTCGAGTATGGCCCCGGTCGACAGATTGAGCAGCGCCCAATCGTCGAGAGCCTCTACGAGATCCGGGCTGACTTCCTTTATCGCAAGCGGAAAGGACTTGAGATTTCTCGCCAGCCATAAGGATTCGTAATTCGCAACGGTGCCGTCGGTCGTTATGTGACCCCAAGCGCGCTCAGAATCGTATCCGAGAAGCTTGGCAAGATCCCTGCCGCATTCCAGTTCCATAGGAGCCGTCGCAACGGAAGACTCGTAGGCGACGTTGTTCGGATTGTACAAGACCGCCGCCATCTGGGCCAGATTGGCGACCATCAAGGTGTCGGAATTCATGTGGCCGAGGTAACGGGTGGAGAACCAGGGCGTTGAGGAATTCTTCAACCGACCCGACAACGTGCTCAGAACGTCAGTCGTTCGCTCCAGGGTGGTCTGATATTCGTCCGTTCGCATTTCGCCCGGAGTCAGCATCGAATCGTCCAGCGGATGAAAGTCCCGACGCCAATGGATGTGCTCGTCCATAAGAAAGTTCAGTGTCGTCTTGAAGAAGTCGCGGTTTTCGGATTTCGGACCGAGAAAGAGAGCATCAACCGCCACAGGCATCTGATTATGCGATTTCATGGATTCGTCCTTTGAATGGAGGATGACGCGGCGGGCGCGCGACGGACCACGGATCCGGCGGAAGCCTTCAAACCGGTTTCGGAGCCACGAGAATCGGCGCCGCAGCGAGCGCCGGAGCCGGCTTCCAACTGCCTTTGCGGAAGGCATAGATCACCAGCGGGATTACGCTGACGACGACGGTGCCGACGACCATGAACAGTTCGAACGGCAGCGGGTTCTCTTGCACTTGAGTCGGAGGCAGCAGCGATATGAATAGGATGAAGATGGCCGAGACGAATCCGAGTCCGGCCATCAACCACATGCCCAATATGCCGCCGGGAATTCTGAATTTCCTTGGGCGGTCGGGCTCGCTGTAACGCAGCCGGATCGCTGCAGCGTACATCAGCAAATACATGACGATGTAGACTGTGGTCGTCAGCGCGAACAGCGCCCAGAACCCAGCATTCACCCCACCGGGAAAGAGGACAAAAACAGCACCCCAGAATGTCACAAGGATCGCTTGCAGAAACATCAAGGGAACAGGAACGTCTTGATCGTTGACCTTCTGCAGGACCTTGGGCAAACACCCGTCGCGGGCCGCCACGCCAAGACCGCGCACGGGCCCAAGCACCCAGGCAATGACCTCGCCGACGGCCCCAACGATAATCAACACGCCCACCAAAGGCGGAATCCAGGTGGCCCCGGCGCCAAACACAGTCTGAAAGCTTTGCATGATGCCGGCGATCAGACTCAGGCTCTTGACGGGCACGATCGCAGCTACAATCAGGCCGCCGACGACGCTGGTGATTGCCATCACGACGCCCACGACCAAAATCGCGATCGGGTAGTCGCGGTTTGGGTTCTTCATATCGTTGGCGTGCGCCGCGGAAACCTCAATGCCAATGAAGAAGAAGACAAAGGTGATGAGGAGCGCGAGATCGTTTACGCTCGAGAATTTGGGAACCAGATCAGCTACCGACGGAACCAGCGGTATCAGTGACGGATGCCCGTTCATCAGGTAGAGACCGCCGCCGACAATCAGCGCTATCATGGGGATGAAGGCGCCCAGAATAACGAAGGCGGTCGTCAATCGCGCGTACGTCTTGAGACCGCGCAGATTGAGAAGGGTCGCTCCCCACCAAACAATCACAATGACTGCGAAAATGAAGAGTTTGTTTTCGGCTAGCGCGGGATCAAAGAGATAGGCCGCCGTTCCCGCGATGAAGGTCAAAATGCCGATGAAGCCGATGGTCATTTGAAACCATTGAAGCCAGATCGCGACAAAGCCCCACCGCTCGCCGAAGGCTTCCTTCACCCAGACGTAGACGCCGCCTTCCTCCGGCCAGCCGGTGGCAAGTTCGGCCGATACGAAGGAGGCTGGAACGAGATACAGAATGATGGCCATGATGTTGAAGGCGATTGTCTGCCAGCCGACCAACGCCTGTAACGGAAACGTACGGATGCTGATCAGCACCGCCGAGGTTATAAGTATGAAAGTTGGCAGCGAGAGCGAGTAGCTCGGTTTTTGGATCGTCTCCGACATTTTCAGCTCCATCGCGTTGGTTTGTTGGGCGAGGGGGTTCCGAGGAAGAGTGGTCACGAGTTTTGGCGCAGCGCGTCGGCAAGCGCATAAACGGCGCGTGCTCACATCTCCCCGAATTCATGAGGTCATCGGCGCCAAATCGGTAGGTTCGGAAACTACCTACGGATGAGTGGACAGCTGCACGGATTGGGCGCGTGGCGACAGCGCCGACCGACATTGCGACGGCATTGTCACGGCGCGTCGGACTTGCGGTCCCTTTGGTCGCGCGGCAGCGAACGAGCATGAGCAAAATCAGCCACGCCGGCTAACGGTTCCGGCCTGCGATCATTCAACGGGCGATTTGGCTCTATTTCACTCCGAGTAGTCGCCGGAGCGTTGCGCATGCCCGGTGACCGCTTTGGAAAAGCGCCCATTCGTTTGGGGCGTCCGCAATGGGCGCAAACCGGACGTCGACCTCGGCGCCCGGAACGCCCGCCTCGTCCGAGCGGTCTGCCGAATAGGTGATTTGTCCAGATCTGCGCTATCGAAATGTCGCGACTAAGTTGTTACGTGTCGGCGGGTCGCCCATGAATCGATGACCGACGAAAAGCGGAGCGATCGGCCCGCAGCTAATCTCGATTGTCGTCCCTCATCTGATCATTGCGGCCGCTGCCTCGACGCGGTCGCTCACCGTCGCGGCGAGTCGGCCGAGCCCAAAGTGTTACTGGATCGCGCTGAGAAGCGCGTCACCGCCAATACCTCGCTACCGTTTCAGCTTCGCAGCGAGGCTAGCAAGCTCTGGGACCTCGCTTTGTTATCGCGCGTTGGACTCTCATCAAGCCTCAAGCCGACGGTCACTGGGGCGCGTCAAGCCATCCAGCGCGCTTCAGCGGCCCCGCGTCATATTCCGAGACCTCAATCACCCGATTTGGCGGCACTTGGATATGCCGCCCCGACCAGGTTTGAACGGAACCGATGCCGGCCGGCGCGAGCAGTCGAACCATGGGACCTTCGTCACTGACCTCCCGCTTCGCCGTTGCCGCTTCATCGCGCATGAAATCGAGGAAGCCCGAATTCGGCGAGCGCTGCTTGGTCCAGGCCAGTGCTTGTGCGGTCGAGTCCACCTGATCGTCATGGCGGCCATTGGGGAACATACAAAGCTCGTGGAGATAGTCGGCGAGCCAGTGCGCCGCCTCGGGCAGAAAGACGAAGCCGTTTTCGATCGTGGCTGTTTGCGCATGCAGACGCATGATCTTATCGCCGGCAGCCTTGTAACGCACAACTTTGGACAATCCAGCTTCGAGCAGCTCCTGAATGAGCTGGGTCCCCGACGCCGCGTCTTCGATCAGGATCGATGTTGGATGAAACATGTCGTTCTGGGCCTCAACGGCTCGCTTGAGATCGGGGTAGGCAAGCTTTTTGCGAAAGACGTTAAGGAGGTAGAAGTTTGGCCCCTTGAGGCCCCAAGTCGTGCAGACCGAGTAGTCGGCCAGTTCCGAGGGTTTGCTGGCCGTATCCCAGCTTTGCACGATCTGATCGAAACTCGCCGGACGGTCGGCGTTCGTGTAGCGGCGAAACCAAGCCTCCTTGACCATACCGCCGCCTGACGGCGCAGGGGTCTGCTGATATTGGCCGGCGAAATTGTAAGTCCCGAGCGTGGCGCGGATTTGCTCGAGGGTTTCGAGAGACTCTCGCTCGGGATGAAGAGCTTGCCCTGTTTGGCGAACAAACGTCCGCGGGCCGAACAACGTCTCGACGACGTGGCGCTCGTCGATCTCAGCGATGGCTGGGAAAGAGAGGACTTCCCATCCCTCCTGCTTCAGCACATGGCCGACCATGTCGTCCTCATGCAGGCGCTGCATCACAATACGATGGCGCCGCGTGCCTTGTCGTTGAGGCGGGAATAGAGCGTGTTGTCATACCACTCGTTAGCTGCGACACGGCGGCTCTCTGACATCGCGTCGCTCGGCTTGAGAGGATCGTCGATCAAAATCACGTCGGCGCCGCGACCGGTCAACACGCCGCCGACCGACGTCGCTAGGCGAAATCCGCCGCGCGTGGTCACGAGCTCCTGAAGTGAGGCGCGCGGCGAGACGAGGCGGGTCGCGAAAGGTCTGGCGATACCAAGCCGCCGCCATGATCGAACGGCAGTCCCGCGCAAATTTGTCGGACAGCGCCTCGCCATAGGTGACGTTGACGATCGCCTTCGCTGGGTCGTGACCGAGCAGCCAGGCGGGCAGGGCGATGGAGGCGGCGAGGGATTTAAGGTGCCGAGGCGGAACATTGATGATGAGGCGCTTGCAGCGACCGTCGCGGACGGCTTGCAATCGGGCCGCCATCACTTCGACATGCCAGTTAGAAAGGAACGGCGCTCCGCCATTGAGCTCGGCGAAGCAGCGCACCAAAAAGGAATAGAAGTCGGTCCGCAGGAGCGTGCGGTATTCCTCCGGCGAGATCGCGTTCATAGTTCCCTCTTCTGTAAGCGACGGCTGAGTTCGGCGAGGACCAGCGCGTCGGCTTCGCCGATCTCGCTTCCCATTCTCTGATCGGGTTTCGCCTCGCCGGCCTGGACGAGCTGGAGCAGCAATTGGGTCGCCTTGACCTCGCCCGACGCCGCCCGGTTGACGAGTTGCTTTATGGCGGCGTCGAGCTTGGTGATGCGTCGGCGTTGGCCATTCTCGGTGATGGCGACGCGTTCGCCGATTGCCGCAGCGACCACGCTGGCGAGATTGCGGGCGCCTTTGGGGCGGCCGCGCGGATTGCCGGATTTGCCCGGGCGGAAACGCGTCGCGATGGGCGGGCGCCCATAGCCGACCTGGTCGGGTTGAGGACGCTCTTGCGGCTCTTGCGGCTCGGCGCGGGCGCCGTTGGGCGTCGGCGCATCGCTGCGATGCGGGCTCAACTGGCGTTCTCCTCGGCGTCGCGGCGGCGCGCGGTTATCGCGGCGAAGGATTCTCCCGTTGACGTCAAGCGCGCCTCGCCCCCGGTATGGCCTTGCCAGCGCCGGACGATGACGTCGCAATAAAGCGGATCGAGCTCCATCCCATAACAGCGCCGCCCCGTCCGCTCGCTGGCCATCAGGGTCGTGCCGCTGCCCAGGAAGGGATCGAGGACGATGTCGCCGCGCCTTGTGACATCGAGGATCGCGTCGGCGGCCATGGCGGTCGGCTTGACTGTCGGATGCAGATCGGCGAGCCGACCTTCCTCGCCGGCCCGGCCGAAGCCAGGCCCGACCGCATAGGACCAGACATTGCTGCGGTTGCGGCCATAGGCGCCGAGCTGGACATTATTGCGATGGCGTCCAGGACCCAGCTTGAAGACGAACACCAGCTCATGCTGCGAGCGGTAGAGGCTCCCCATCGCCCCATTGGGTTTGGTCCAAATACATAAGTTCAGAAGTTCGAGCGCCGCCCGCCGCGCTGCGTCAATCAACTCGGGGAGGTGGCGCCAATCCATGCAGACGAAGCCGACGCTTCCCGGGCGACAGAACGCTTTGATCTGTGCGAGTGACGCTTGGAGGAAGGCGGTGAACGCCGCGGGCGTCATTTCGCCCGAGCCCATGGCGAACTCGCGATGGCGGACCTTGCCAAGCCCCGAGACATGGCCGTCGATCTTCACGTTATAGGGCGGGTCGGTGAAGGCCGCGGCGGCGCGCTCGTCCCTCATTAGGGCCGCGTGCAGCGCGGCGTCACGCGCGTCGCCGCAAAGAAGGCGATGGCGGCCGAGCGACCAGAGATCGCCGATCTTGGTAACGGCTGCGCCCGTCGGTTCGACCAGGAGCGGCTCGGGCTCGTCCTTCGTCTTGTCCTTCGCCCCGAGCGACTCGATCCTCAGGTCGATCTCGCCCATATCGAAGCCGATCACCTCAAGATCGAAGCTGAGCTCGACGTTCGAGAGCGCCTGCAGCTGCTCGGCCAGCAGACGGTCGTCCCAGGTCGCGACCTCCGCGAGGCGATTGTCGGCGATCATAAAGGCGCGCCTTTGCGCCTCACTGAGGTGCTCAAGCCGAATGACCGGGACCTCGCGCCAACCGAGGCGCTTGGCCGCCATCAGCCGACCATGCCCAGCAACAATCCGCCCCTCGGCGTCGACGAGCAGGGGCACGTTGAACCCGAAAGCTTCGATGCTCGCCGCAATCTGCCGAACCTGCTTGGCGCCATGTCGGCGCGCGTTGGTCGGATCGGGGGTCAGCCGGTCAATGGGAAGATAGGCGACAGATAGCGCCGGCGCGGCAGTGAGCAGCGGCGGGGTTGGTGCAGATGTTCGCGTTAAGGTCTTCCGCGATGCGTTCGACATGAGGCGCCCTCCACGCCGACGGCCGCGAGAACGGACCGAAGATTCGGCGTCGAATGCGAGCTTGCCTACTGTTGCGCAGAGCGATCGAGGTCAGCTGGCGATGAATTTATTGACCCCAGCCGTGTCTAGGTCCTCACCAAATGGACCGGGATCAGTTCCTTCTGCCCGACTGGGAATTTTGGATCCCTGGCAGCGAGCTGTCTCAAAGCCTCTGCGCGTTGCACAATGGCTTCGATAAATTCGGAGCAAAATAAAAAGAGCTCCAAACACAGGCGCAGGCCGCGCCTTTTCAGTTCCTGCCCTATTAGGGCGGCGGCCGCCGCCAAATGGATGACGGGCCGACTGGCTTTCCAAATGCGCTTCTTAATGTTTTCGGGATCTTTCATACCCGCATCGGGCGATACGAACTCCGCCATTTGATTAACGGAGAGGCGTTTAAGCCCGTTAGGCAATGGCGGAAGCCTGCCAAGCTCGGCCTGCTGGAAATAAGGAATGGCCATGCGCGCCGCGACCATGCGCTCACCCAGCCGCTTGGCGATGAAGGCGACATCGCGGTCGATGATTTTCACGTCGCGAAAAACGTATTGCGGCTTGACAGTGATCGGCGTCCAGTCGTCGGGCGTCGCCAGGGATTGAAGCCAGAGAGCCTTGCCGCATAGCGACAGGTAACGCTGAGATCCAAGATCAGAATCGAGTTCGCCCGGACAGGCGAGCGCCAGCAGGACAGCGGCCCCGCGTTCGTAACTCTCACTCCGATCAAAATTCAGATTGATCACTTCGTTAGCCCCGCGGCGTTGGTTGGACTGCCGGTGATTTCGAACGGACGATCGCCGAATCGCCGGTGCTTGCGACATATGCCTCAGGATGATTTTTGTTCCTACTACGCTGCGTCCCGTTCAATTCTGGGCGCGGGAAAAGCGGGACGCGGTCGGCGGCCTGACAACCATGCACACGGAATGCCGCCAACGAATCCGCACGTCATTGCGCAACCTTGTCGGCGCGACTTCGTGTTGACGTCAACGTCCGTTGACGACAACATCTGCACTCGGCCGGTCCCTGATCGGCAGCTCTCGACCAATCTCAGTCCCAGATACGCGATTTTAATTCTCTGCTCCTGAACGCAGGGAATTTGCAGGCCAGGGTGTTGATCTAAGCGAATTCTTTGGCGTGGCTTGTCAACGAATCTAGCGCAATTCGTAAGAATCCCTCTTCTTTTCCCTGTTAGCAGGGAATCCGATATGGGCAGACCGGTTCCGCCTGACTGCGTCCGCCACCAAGATAACACTTCCGGAAATTCAGCGAGATCGGTCGCGCGGCGCTCAAGCCGACGGCGACGAGCCGTAGCAGGCGATAACCCTCAGTCCCTTGCCCTCGCCATCGAACTCCACGAGATCGGCGACCAGCGCGCCGGTCTCCCGGCGGTAGACGACGCACATCGAGCTGACCCCGAGCAGCACGTCGATCAATTCGAAGCGCAGATTGGGCGCCTTCACGCCGATGGCGAAATTCTCCCGGAGCTTGGCCTTGCCGCGCAGCCATCCATCGGCAATGCCCCACCGCTTGACGACGGTTGGCGACGAAAACGCAACGTCATCGGCGTAGTGGTCCATGATCGCATCGAGATCGCGACGATTCCATGCGTCGCACCACGCGCCTGCCGTCTGACGAGCTTCTTCTATCCGCATTGATCCGCTCTGCCTGATCCCGAAGGGATCGGACAATAGCGCGCGGCTTTTCAGGAGCAAGCGTGCTTGCGGGCAGGTTTGCGACCCTGGACGATGTCGACTTGCCCTAGAAGGCGAGCCGGCCGCCGACCAACGCCAGCGTGCTGGCGAGCACCGGGCGCAGAACCTTGTCGGGCACTTTCGAGGCGAGCGCGCTGCCAATCATGATGCCGGGGATGGAGCCGATCAGCAGCGAGGCGAACAGCGACCAGTCGACCGAGCCGATCCACCAATGGCCGGCGCCGGCGACCAGGGTCAGCGGCACGGCGTGGGCGATGTCGGTGCCGACGATGCGCACGGTCGGCAGCTTGGGGTAGAGCATCAGCAGCACGGTGACGCCGATGGCGCCGGCGCCGACCGAGGAGATCGAGACCAGCACGCCGAGCGCGACGCCGAGCAGCACCGTCAGCCAGGCGATCTGGCGATCGCTGAGCTTTTCCAGCGTGTCGGCGACTTTGCGCAGCAGCCAGGCGCGAAAGAGCAGCGTGATCGCGGTCAAGATCAGCGCGAAGCCGAGCACGCTCGTGATCACTGTGCTGACCGTCGCCGAGTTCGAGCCGAAGTAGGCCAAGAGCAACGAGCGTCAAAATCGCCGCCGGCACGCTGCCCGAAGCGAGGCGGCGGGTGATGCGCCAGTCGATCGCGCCGTTGAAGTTGTGGACCGCCGAACCGCTGATCTTGGTGACGCCGGCGTAGAGCAGGTCGGTCCCGACCGCGGTTGCCGGATGGATGCCGAACAGCAGCACCAGCAGCGGGGTCATCAACGACCCGCCGCCGACCCCGGTGAAGCCGACGAGTGCGCCCACGACGAGCCCGGAGAGCGAATAGAGCGGGTTGAGCGTGTGCAGAAACGCTAGCATTCACCAATCCCCAAATCGACCCGCGCCGGCGCGCCTTCGAGATATCTATATTAAAGTACTAGACTAAGTCAACTCTGCTTGGGGGCGTCCGGCAATTTGACGACGCGCATGTATGGCTTGGGCGTCTTCCAGCCCTGCGGGAAGAGGGTCTTGGCGGCTTCATCGTTGACCGAACCGGCGATGATGACGTCGCCGCCATGCTTCCAATCCGCCGGGGTCGACACCTTGAAGCGCGCGGTCAGTTGCAGCGAGTCGATGACGCGCAGGATCTCGTCGAAGTTGCGCCCGGTTGTCATCGGATAAGCGAGCTCCAGCTTGATCGCCTTGTCGGGCCCGATGACGAAGACGGTGCGCACGGTCTGATTGTCGGCGGGCGTGCGGCCGGCGGACGTGCCCGCGGTCGCCACCGGCAGCATGCCATAGGCCTTGGCGATCGCGAGGTCGGTGTCGGCGATCATCGGGAAGTTGACCGCCACGCCCTGCGTCTCCTCGATGTCCTTTTCCCAGCGCACGTGATCGGTGACGGGATCGACCGACAGGCCGATGACCTTGACGCCGCGCTTGTCGAACTCGCCCTTCAGGCGCGCGACGGCGCCGAGCTCCGTGGTGCAGACCGGGGTGAAGTCCTTGGGGTGTGAAAAGAGCACCGCCCACTTGCCCTCGATCCATTCATGAAAATGAATCTTGCCTTGGGTAGTCTCGGCGGTGAAGTCGGGCGCAATCGTTCCGATCGGCAACATGACGCAACCTCCAAAATGGCGCTTCTTCCAGCTGCAGCTATTATATCAAGTTCATAGCGTAAGTCAAGGTATCTCCGATTTGCTTATGTTAAATACCCTATCCACTCAGCAGCTTAGCGCGGGGCGAGGCGGAGCGCGCGGATCGCCCCGCCGGGTGACATTTGTCGCCATGCGGCCTAAAAACCGGCCGAGCGCCCTTCAGCGACGCGGCGAGAGCCTGCGATGAACGAAGCCCAAAACATCGAGACCGAAGAAGCCGATTTTGGCCCCGCGCCCAAACGCGCCAGTGTTGGCGTGCGCGTCGGCGCCGGGCCGGGCGCCGTCATGGTCGGGGGCGGCGCGCCGATCGTCGTCCAATCGATGACCAACACCGACACCGCCGACGTCGCCGCGACGGTGCGCCAGGTGGCGGCGCTCGCGCGCGCCGGCTCGGAACTGGTGCGCATCACGGTCGATCGCGACGAGGCCGCCGCCGCCGTGCCGCATATTCGCGATCGCCTCAGAGCAATGGGCGTCGAAGTGCCGCTGATCGGCGACTTCCATTACATCGGCCACAAGCTGCTCGCCGATCACCCCGCCTGCGCCGAGGCGCTCGACAAATACCGCATCAATCCCGGCAACGTCGGCTTCCGCCAGAAGCGCGACGCCCAGTTCGGCCAGATCGTCGAGATCGCGCTGCGCCACGACAAATGCGTGCGCATCGGCGCCAATTGGGGCTCGCTCGACCAGGAGTTGCTTACGGCGCTGATGGACGCTAACGCCGCGTCGGCGCGCCCGCGTGAAGCGCGCGCGGTGACGCGCGAAGCGATGGTGCAATCGGCGCTGTTGTCGGCGGCGCGCGCCGAGGAGATCGGCCTTAAACGCGATCGCATCATTCTGTCCGCCAAAGTCTCGGCGGTGCAGGATCTGGTCACCGTCACCCGCCTGCTGGCGGCGCGTTCGAACTACGCGCTGCATCTCGGACTGACCGAAGCCGGCATGGGCTCGAAGGGCATCGTCGCCTCGTCCGCCGCGCTCGGCGTGCTGCTGCAGGAGGGGATCGGCGACACGATCCGGGTCTCGCTCACCCCCGAGCCCAATGGCGACCGCACGCTCGAAGTGAAGGTCGCGCGCGAGATTCTCCAGACCATGGGCTTTCGCGTCTTCGTGCCGCAGGTCGCGGCCTGCCCGGGCTGCGGGCGCACCACCTCGACCGTCTTTCAGGAATTGGCGCGCGACATCGAAACCTATCTTGCCGACTCGATGCCGCAGTGGCGCGCGCGCTACGCCGGCGTCGAGACGCTCAACGTCGCGGTGATGGGCTGCATCGTCAACGGTCCGGGCGAAAGCAAGCACGCCGACATCGGCATCTCATTGCCCGGCACCGGCGAGACGCCAGCGGCGCCGGTGTTCATCGACGGCGTGAAAGCCGCGACGCTGCGCGGCCCGACCATCGCCGCCGAGTTCAAGGTCATGGTCGAGGCCTATATCGAGAAGCGCTTCGGCGGCCAGGGGATGGCGGCGGAGTAGGGACGTGGCCTCACGCGAACGGATTGAAGATCGTCAGTTCGCCGATCCGCTGGCCGTGCGACATGTCTTCCGAATAGAGTCGGTCACAGGTGAGCGCCTGTGCGGCGGCGATGATGCAAGAGTCCCAATAATTGAGACGATGGCGGGCGGCGATTTCGAGCGCCGCGTCCACCACTGCTAGCGTTATTTCCTGCACCGGAAATCGCCGCCAGGCGCGGATCAGGCCGACCGCGGCCTGGTGAGGCAGCGCGTTGGCGCGAGAGGCGCGGGTCGCCTGGACATAGAACTCCTGCAACACCTGTACGGATAACGCGCAACCGCCGCTTTCGATCAGCTCGATCGCGCGCTCACGCTTGGCGGCCTCATCGGCGGCGGTGCTGATCGAATAGAGCAGAATATTGGTGTCGAGGAACGCGGGCGCCATTATCGGCGCGCATGAACGGCGTCGCGGCCCAGTCGGTCGCCAGCGCTGAACTCGGCAATTCCTTCGCGTAGCGCCCGCTCTTCGCGCGCCAGGCGATCAAAGTCGCTCTCTGCGCGCGCGAACTCGGTAAGGAACGCGCCGACAACGCGCGAAACCGAGGCCCCTCCCGCGGCGGCCTTCGCTCGCGCCAGCCGGTAGGTCTCATCGTCCACGGAAACTGTGATATTTTTCACAGTTTCACTGTAGCTCGCCCCATTCGAACCGTCAAGATCGCAATCGCGCCCAGAGGGGCTGGTGACGGCGGCGCGAGCAAGTGGCCGAATAATGGGTTATGAGACGGCTTCATCGACGCGGGCCCCACACGCGCTCGTCAGTCGGAGCCAGTTCCATGTACGAACCTCCCCTCCATCGCCAGCCCGATCGCGCCGCGATGCACGCGCTGATCCGCGCGCGTCCGCTCGGCCTGCTGATCACCTCGGGCGCGCAAGGGCTGCTCGCCAACGCCGTTCCGTTCCTGCTCGAGCCCGAGCGCGGCGAATTTGGGACGCTGCTCGTTCATGTCGCGCGCGCCAATCCGCAATGGCGCGATCTGCAGCCTGAGGGCGAGGCGCTGGTCGTGTTTCAGGGCGAGGATCATTACATCTCGCCGTCCTGGTACGCGACCAAGCGCGAGACCGGCAAAGTCGTGCCGACCTGGAACTACCTGATGGTCCAGGCGCGCGGGCGCGCGCGGGCGATCGAGGACGCGGGCTGGCTGCGGGCGCAGATCGAAGCGCTCACCCGCTCGCAGGAGGGCGCGCGCGCCGCGCCTTGGGCGGTTGGCGACGCGCCGGAGGATTTTCTCGCGACGATGGTGCGTCAGATCGTCGGCATCGAGATCGAGCTCACCGCGCTCAGCGGCAAGTGGAAGGCGAGCCAGAACCGCCCCGCCGCCGACCGCGCCGGCGTCATCGCCGGCCTCGCCGAAGATGGCGACCGGGACGCACTGGCGATGGCGGCGGTCGTGCGCGAAGCGGGCCCGAAGTGAGGCCGCTCCGTCCGTGATCGACGATCTCGGGAACTCGATGTTCGAATTGGATCCAAAGCAGGCGGAGCGGGTCGAGCAACTCGAGAGCGAGATTGAGGAGCTGCGCGAGGCGATCCGGCGCAGCCACAGGCTCGCGCTGGTGGGGCGCGTGTGCGCCGTCCTCGGTCCGGCGTTGCTGCTCGGCCTGTTGCTGGGCGCGCTGGACTTCACCCCGGTGCGGATGATCGTCGGGATCAGTCTTGCGCTGGGCGGGATCGTCCTGATGGGCAGCAGCAAAACCAGCACCGAGCAGCTGGAGCAGTCGCTGAAGCGGACTCAGATCGAGCGGAACACGGCGCTGGGCGCATTGGAATTCATTCAGACTCGCGCCGGCGCGCCGCCCTCGACAGGCTTCTGAGAACAAGCCGCTTGACAATCGCGTGCGAAGTTATATCTTACGTCAAGATATATCGTGATTCGGTCTTGAGCATGTCTCCGACTGAGATATATCTTGATACATCTTAACCCAAGGAAATACAACAATGTTTGGACGTTTTAACCGCGAAGCCCGCGAGGGCCACTTTGGCCATGAGGGCCGCGACCGTCATGGCCATGAAGGGCGCGAGCGCCACATGCACGACGGCTTCGGCCACGGCTGGCGCTTCGGCCGCCACGGGCGCGGCGGCGGCTTCGAGCCGCGCGAAGGCCGCATGTTCGAGGGCGGCGATCTCAAGCTCGTCATCCTCGCCATGGTCGCCGAGAAGCCGAGCTACGGCTACGAACTGATCAAGGGGCTCGGCGAGCGGGTCGGGGGCGGCTACAGCCCAAGCCCGGGCGTCATCTACCCGACCCTGACCTTGATCGAAGAAATGGGCTACGCCACCGCCTCGCAGGAGCCGGGCGGGCGCAAGCTCTTCACCGTCACCGCCGAGGGCCAAGCCTTCCTCGCCGCCAACCAGGCGCAGGTCGATGCGATTTTCACCCGGCTCGACGGCGCCGAGACGCTGCGGCGCGGCGACCTCGCGCCGCTGATGCGAGCGATGCAGAACCTGCGCATGGCGGTGATGCTGCGCGCGCGTCATCGCGCAGCGACGCCCGAAGCGATCCAGGCGATCGCCGACACGCTCGACGCCGCCGCCAAGACGATCGAGCGCCTCTAAAGCGGGCAGGGGCCGGCGATTGATCTTTGGTCATCGCCGGCGCCGCTCGCAAGGCTTGACGAGGGCGCGGCGGCGCGCTTTCGCTCGGGCGCAGTCGCCCCCGAGCCGGAGCTCTCAATGCCCGTCCATTTCACGCCGCACGAAATGGCCGCCCGCAAACGGCGGCTGCTCGAGGCGATGGCCGAGCAGCGGCTGGACGGCATGCTGCTGTTCGCCCAGGAGAGCGACTATTGGCTGACCGGCTACGACAGTTTCGGCTTCTGCTTCTTTCAGTGTCTCTATGTGCGGCGTTGACGGTCGGCTCGCGCTGCTCACGCGCTCGGCGGATTTGCGTCAGGCGCAGCACACCTCGAACATCGATGACATCCGCATCTGGAAGGACGGCGAAGACGCCGACCCGACCCTCGATCTCAAGGCCATGCTCGCCGATCTCGGCGTGCGCGGTCGCTTCGGCGTCGAGTTCGACAGCTACGGCCTCACCCATTTCAACGGCCTGCGGCTGCAGGCCGCGCTCGCCGGCGTCGTCGAACTCGTCGACGCCTCCAGGCTGATTCCGCGCCTCAGGGCGACCAAGTCGGCCGAGGAGCTCGTCTTCGTGCGCGAGGCGGCGCGCCTCTCCGATCTCGCCGACGCAGCCGCGATCGCAGCGACTTGCGCCGGCGCCGACGAGGGCGAAATCCTGGCGGCGATGCATGCCGCGATTTTCGCAGCGGGGGGCGACTATCCCGCCAATGAATTCATCATCGGCTCGGGCGCCGACGCGCTGCTATGCCGCTACAAGAGCGGGCGGCGCCGGCTGTCGAGCCGACGACCAGCTCACGCTCGAATTCGCTGGCGTCAGCCGCCACTATCACGCCGCGATCATGCGCACGCATGCTCGTCGGCCGCGCGAAACCCCAGCACGCGCCCTATCACGCTGCGGCGCGCGAGGCGCTGGACGGCCTGCGCAGCGGAGTTGCGCCCCGGCCGCACCGCCGGCGAGGTGTTCGCCGCCCACGCGCGCGTTTTCGACGCGCACGGCCTGTCGCGCCACCGGCTCAACGCTTGCGGCTATTCGCTCGGCGCGAAATTCACGCCCTCGTGGATGGACCCGCCGATGTTCTACGAGCGCAATCCGTTCGTCATCGCGCCGCGACCAGGTTTATTTTCTCCACATGATCCTGATGGACAGCGACAGCGGCGCGGCTTTTTGCCTCGGGCGCACCTATCTCGTCGGCGTTCACCATGCCGAACCGTTGAACGCGCCCGATCTGGACCTCGGCGTCCAAATAGGGTTAGCAGAAGGTTAAGAATGGCCGCCGGCGCGACACGCGCGTCGAAGCGGTCATGGGTGGGTTGGTCGAGGTTCGGCGCGTAAAATGACGGAAAAGGCGGCGAAACCAAGCTCGACGCTGGCGCTTCTTTGTGCGCTTGCGGCGCCGCTCGCGCTCTGCGGTTGCGTCGACACGACGGCCGACATGACCCCGGACCCAGACGCGCCGCATCAGATCGTCCGCCGCGACGGGGTGAACCTTGCCGGCGGCGACCGTCGCGATCGTTTCGGTCGAGGGCGCGCCTGCGAGCGTCGCCGCCGGCTTCGTCGATCAGCTCGAAACGCGACGCGCAGGCGCGCGACATCACGCTGGCCGACCCCGCCAAGGCGCCATTACCTCGTGCGCGGCTATCTCTCGGCCTCGCTCGACGAAGACGGCGCCGCGATCGAATATGTCTGGGACGTCTTCGACCCCGACAAGCGGCGCGCCCAGCGCCTCAACGACGTGATCGCCGTCAAGGGCAGCGGCGACGATCCCTGGGCGCTCGCGGGCCAAGCGGCGCTGGACAGCGTCGCCGCCAAGAGCGCCGACGATCTCGCCGCCTATCCTCTCCCACACGCCCGAGGCGACCCCGGTCGCCGCCGCCGCGCCGGCCAGCGCCGTGGCGCTGAACTTCGCGCGCCGCAATAGGAGCGCGTTTGGCCGACAAGCTGTGGAAGAGGTCAGAGCCGCTGCCGGCGCCTTGGGCCCGTCGTATTGTTCCCTCCGCCCGCCGCTGCTATGACCCGCCGCGACTTTCCGCCGCGCCGCACGGCGGAAGGACGGCGAGAGCGCCCGCGCTCCTGGAGTCGCCGGCATGCAAGGCAAGATGAAAATTCTGGCCGGCAACTCCAACGCGCCGCTGGCCGAGGCGATCGCCGCCTATCTCGGCGAGCCGCTGACCCGCTGCCACGTGCGCCGCTTCGCCGACCTCGAAATCTTCGTCGAAATCCTCGAGAACGTGCGCGGCCGCGACGCTTTCATCGTCCAGTCGACGTCCTATCCGACCAACGACAATCTGATGGAGCTGCTGATCATGATCGACGCGCTGCGGCGCGCCTCGGCGCAGCGCATCACGGCGGTCATCCCCTATTTCGGCTACGCGCGCCAGGACCGCAAACCGGGCCCGCGCTCGCCGATCTCGGCCAAGCTGGTCGCCAATCTCATCACCCGCGCCGGCGCCGACCGCGTGCTCACCGTCGATCTGCACGCCGGGCAGATCCAGGGCTTTTTCGACATCCCGACCGACAATCTGTTCGCCGCGCCGACGATGGTGCGCGACATCAAGGAGCGCGGCGCGATCGAGAACGTGATGGTGGTGTCGCCCGACGTCGGCGGCGTGGTGCGCGCGCGCGCGCTTCGCCAAGCGGCTCGACGCGCCGCTCGCCATCGTCGACAAGCGGCGCGAGCGCGCCGGCGAATCCGAGGTGATGAACATCATCGGCGACGTCGCCGGCCGCCACTGCGTGCTGCTCGACGACATCGTCGATTTCGGCGGCACGCTGTGCAACGCCGCCGACGCTCTGCTCGCTCAGGGCGCAGCCAGCGTTTCGGCCTATATCACGCACGGCGTGCTTTCGGGCGGCGCGGTCGCGCGCATCGCCGCCTCGAAACTCACCGAACTGGTGCTCACCGACACGATCGCCCCGACCGAGGCGGTCAGGGTCGCGCGCAACATCCGCGTCATCTCGATCGGCCCGCTGATCGGCGAAGCGATCGCCCGCATCGCCAAGGAAGAGAGCGTCTCGGTCCTGTTCGACTGAAGGCGCGCCGAAATCACCCGTCGATCTGCGGGCTCGACTTGCCGGCCCAATCCCCTGAGCCTAGTCTTGCGCAAGAGGCGGCGCGATGAGGCCGCTTGACTCTCCATCGGTCGCCGGCAGAATGATTGACCGATCGGTCAAGTCTGCTCGCTCGCAGAATTTCGCGGACGCGATCGCGTGTGCAAGGGCGCTAGCTCGGTCGAAATCAATAAGGGAGAGTTGCATGGCCGGTCGTCGGTTTTCTGCTTTGTTCTCGGGCCTCGCCGCGGCGACGCTCGTATCCGCAGCGGCGTTCGCCGCCGACGTCAAGCCGGCCGTGATCTATGACCTCGGCGGCAAATTCGACAAATCGTTCAACGAAGGCGTCTTCAACGGCGCGCAGAAATTCAAGAAGGATACGGGCGTCGATTTCCGCGACCTCGAAATCCAGAACGACGCCCAGCGCGAGCAGGTGCTGCGCAAGTTCGCCAAGGACGGCTTCTCGCCGATCATGACAGTCGGCTTCGCCTGGGCGACCGCGCTCGGCAAGGTCGCCGACGAATTCCCCAACACCAAGTTCGGCATCATCGACATGGTGGTCGACAAGCCCAACGTGCAGTCGATCGTCTTCAAGGAGCATGAGGGCTCGTTCCTGGCCGGCGTCATCGCCGCCAAGACCTCCAAGACCGGCAAGGTCGGCTTCGTCGGCGGCATGGACATTCCGCTGATCTCGAAGTTCGAATGCGGCTACGCGCAGGGCGTCGCCTACGCTTCCGGCGGCAAGGACGAAGTCTTCGCCAATATGACCGGCACGACGCCGGCGGCCTGGAACGATCCGGTCAAGGGCGGCGAACTCGCCAAGTCGCAGATCGATCGCGGCGCCGACATCGTCTACGCCGCCGCCGGCGCGACCGGCCAGGGCGTGCTCAAGGCCGCCGCCGATGCCGGCAAGCTCGGCATCGGCGTCGATTCCGACCAGGACGATCTGTTCCCCGGCAAGGTGCTGACCTCGATGCTCAAGCACGTCGACGTCGCCACCTACAAGTCGTTCATGGACGCCAAGAACGGCACCTGGAAGCCCGGCATTCAGGCGCTCGGCCTCAAGGAAGGCGGCGTCGACTTCGCCAGCGACGAATGGAACAAAGACGTGCTGACCCCCGACGTGAAGGCCGCCGCCGACGCGGCCAAGGCCGACATCATCGCCGGCAAGATCGAGGTCCACGACTACATGGCCGACAACAAGTGCCCGAACTGAGCGCCTCGCTGATCGTGTGAGGCGCGCCCTCTCCTCCTAACCGGGGAGAGGGACCGCTCGGGCGGGCGCGGCTCAAGGGAAGCCGCGCCCAGCCTTGAGACATCCGGTTTCCTCACCCCAAATCGCGCGAGCGTCGCCCGTGGATCCTCAAGCGCCCGCCGCGATCGAGCTGATCGGCATCGACAAGAGCTTCGGCCCGGTCCACGCCAATTCCAACGTCAATCTGAGGGTCGAGCGCGGCGTCATCCACGGCATTGTCGGCGAGAACGGCGCCGGCAAATCGACGCTGATGTCGATCCTCTACGGCTTCTACGAAGCCGACGCCGGCGAGATCCGCGTCAACGGCAAGCCGGTGCGCATCCGCTCCTCGCGCGAAGCGATCGGCCACGGCATCGGCATGGTGCACCAGCATTTCATGCTGGTGCAGCCGCTGAGCGTGCTCGAAAACGTCATGCTCGGCGCCGAGGGCGGCCCGCTGCTCGCCAAGGGCGCAAGCGCGATCCGCAAGCGCCTCGCCGAACTCGGCGCCGAATACGGCCTCGAAGTCGATCCCGATGCGATCGTCGGCGAATTGTCGGTCGGCCTGCAGCAGCGGGTCGAGATTCTCAAAGCGCTGGTGCGCGGCGCGGAAATCCTGGTGCTCGACGAGCCGACCGCGGTGCTGACGCCGCCTGAGGCCGATCAGCTCTTCGAAATGCTGCGGGTGCTGAAGCGCCAGAACAAGACGATCATGTTCATCACCCACAAGCTGCGCGAGATCATGGACCTCACCGACCGCGTCTCGGTGATGCGGCGCGGCGAAATCGTCGCGACCTTCGAGACCGCGCAGACCTCGCCGCCCGAACTCGCCGACGCGATGGTCGGGCGCAAGGTGATCCTCAAGATCGACAAGGGCCCCGCCCATCCCGGCGCCGTCGCGCTCGAAGCGCGCAATCTCGTCGTGCGCGACGACCGCGGGGTGGTGCGCGTCCACGATGTCTCATTCGCGCTGCGAGAAGGCGAGATCCTCGGCGTCGCCGGCGTCGCGGGCAACGGCCAGTCGGAGTTGCTCGAGGCGCTGGCGGGCATCCGGCCGATCGCCAGTGGCGAAATCCTCGTCAACGGCAAGTCGCTGAAGCCCTTCGAGCTCGATCCGCGCGCGGTGCGCGCGCTCGGCGTCGGCCATGTGCCGGAGGATCGTCAGCGCGTCGGCCTGGTGATGCCCTTCGAAGCGTGCGAGAGCGCGATGCTCGGCTTCCATCGCCAGCGCGAGTTCGGCGAGGGAATCTTTTTCAGTCGCCGCGCGATCATCGCCGATGCGGCGCGCGCTGATGGAGGCCTTCGACGTGCGCCCGCGCGCGCCGCTGCTGCAAGACGGCGAATTTCTCCGGCGGCAATCAGCAGAAGATCGTGCTGGCGCGCGAGATCGAGCGCAATCCGCGCATCATGCTGATCGGCCAGCCGACCCGCGGCGTCGACATCGGCGCGATCGAGTTCATCCACAAGCGCATCGTCGCCGAGCGCGACGCTGGCAAGGCGATCCTGCTGGTGTCGGTCGAACTCGACGAGATCTTCGCGCTCTCCGACCGCATCGTCGTCCTGTGCGGCGGCCGGATCACCGGCGAGCGCACGCCGGAGGCGACCGATCCGCAGGACCTCGGCCTGCTGATGGCGGGCGTCAGCGAGCGCGCCGCATGAGCGTCGCCGCTCAAGCCCCTGCCGGCCTGGGCCGACGTCGCGCTGATCCCGCTGATCAATGTCACGGCGGCTTTCGTCATCTCGGGCCTCGTGGTGCTGGCGATCGGCGAGAACCCGATCGAGGCGGTGCAGCTGCTGATCGTCGGCGCGCTCGGCGATCTCGAAGGGATCGGCTTCACGCTCTATTACGCGACCAGCTTCATCTTCACCGGCCTCGCGGTGGCGATCTGCTTTCACGCCGGCCTGTTCAACATCGGCGTCGAGGGCCAGGCCTATGTCGCTGGTCTTGGCGCGGCGCTGGCTTCGCTCTATCTCGGCGCGTTTCTGCCGGGCTATAGCGCTCGCGATCGTCGCCATTCTCGCCGGCGCGCTGTTCGGCGCCGCCTTCGCCGCCATTCCCGGCTATCTCCAGGCCAAGCGCGACAGCCACATCGTCATCACGACGATCATGTTCAACTACATCGCCTCGGCGCTGATGGGCTATCTGCTGGTCGACGTGCTGCGCGTGCCGGGCCAGATGAACGCCGAGACGCCCGGCTTTCCGCCACTACGGCATCGTGCCGCAGTTCCACGACGTGCTGAAGCCGTTCGGCGTCATCTGGCCGGAGACGCCGTTCAATCTGTCCTTCCTGCTGGCGCTCGCCGCCGCCTTCGGCGTCTGGGCGCTGATCTGGCGCACGCGGCTCGGCTACGAGATCCGCACGGTCGGCGCCAATCCGACCGCGGCAGTCTATGGCGGCATTTCGCCCGCGCGCATCACCATCGTCACGACGCTGCTGTCGGGCGCGCTTGCGGGCGGCATGGCGGCCAACGTCATCCTCGGCGAGGAGCATCGCCTGATCCTCGAATACACCGCCGGCTTCGGCTTCGTCGGCATCGCGGTCGCGCTGATGGGCCGCGCCCATCCGGTCGGCATCGTGCTCGCGGCGATCCTGTTCGGCATGCTCTACCAGGGCGGCGCCGAACTCGCCTTCGACAAGCCGAAGATCAGCCGCGACATGATCGTCGTCATCCAGGGCCTGGTCGTGCTGTTCGCCGGCGCGCTCGAACACATGTTCCGCCGTCCGGTGGCGGCGCTGCTCGCGCGCCGCACCACGCAACCGCCGATCTGAGGAGCGAGATGGAAGCCTTCGACGCCTTCATCGTCATCTTCGGCTCCGGCATCCGTCTCGCCGTGCCGTTGATCCTCGCCTGTCTCGCCGGCCTGTGGTCGGAGCGCTCGGGCGTCGTCGACATCGGCTTCGAGGGCAAGATGCTGACCGGCGCGTTCGCCGGCGCGGCGGTCGCGACCTACACCGGCAGCGCCTGGATCGGGCTGCTCGCCGGCGTCGCCGCGACCGTCGTCGTGTCGCTGATCCACGGCTACGCCTCGATCGACCAGCGCGCCAATCAGATCGTCTCGGGCACCGCGATCAACATGGTCGCCGACGGCCTGACCGCGCTGATCGGCAACGCGATCTGGTCGCAGGGCGGGCGCACGCCGCAACTGCCGGACACGGCGCTGTTCAACACCATCCAGCTGCCCTTTGTCGCCGAGCTCGGCGGCGTGCCGATCCTCGGCCCGATCTATCGCCATCTGATCTCCGGCCACGACATCATCACCTATGTCGCCTTCGCCATGGTGCCGGTGACCTATTGGGCGCTCTACCGCACGCGCTTCGGCCTGCGCCTGCGCGCGGTCGGCGAGAACCCCGCCGCGGTCGACACCGCCGGCATTTCGGTGCGCGGCTTGCGCTACAGCGCGGTCGTCATCTGCGGCGTGCTCGTCGGCCTGTCCGGCGTCTATCTCTCGCTCGCCCAGGCCGCTTATTTCCAGCCGCACATGAGCGCCGGCAAGGGCTTCATCGCGCTCGCGGCGCTGGTGTTCGCCAAATGGCGGCCGTGGCCGGCGCTGGCGACCTGCCTGCTGTTCGGCTTTCTCGACGCGCTGTCGATGCGCCTGCAGGGCGTGGTGCTGCCGGGCATCGGCCCGGTGCCGGTGCAGGCGATCCAGGCGCTGCCCTATGTCCTGACCGTGGTGCTGCTCGCCGGCTTCATCGGCAAGGCGATCCCGCCCAAGGCTTCGGGCGTTCCCTATGTCAAGGAGCGCTGAGGCCAGCCTGGAGGCGCTGTTCGACGCCGCGAAGGCGGCGTACGGCCACGCCTATGCGCCCTATTCGCATTTCAACGTCGGCGCGGCGATCCGCACGCCGAGCGGCGAGATCTTTTCCGGCTGCAATGTCGAGAACGCCGCCTATCCGCAAGGCGCCTGCGCGGAGGCCGGCGCGATCGCCGCGATGGCGCTGGCGGGCGAGCGGCGCATCGCCGAAATCTGTCGTCGTCGGCGACGGCGAAGGCCTGTGCACGCCCTGCGGCGGCTGCCGCCAGCGCATCCGCGAATTCGCCGACGCCGCGACGCCGATCCATATCGCCGGGCCGGAGGGCGTGCGCGCGAGCTTCACGCTCGACGAGCTGCTGCCGCATTCGTTCGGGCCGGAGCATTTGCGGGCGGTGAGGGGCCGGCGCGCTGGAACCAAATTGACGCGTTATATAAAATCTCTATATTCTTGCCTGATGAAGAGGATCGTGTTCCTCGAGCCGGCGGTGGCGGCGCTGCAGAAGCATCGCAACATGGCCGAGCGGATCTGCGGACAAGATCGCGGCCTACGCCGAAGATCCCGCCGTCGCTGGCGAATCAGGTGACGGAATTGCGCGGCTCTGCCTTCGAAGCGACTGCGAGTTGGAGACTTTCGAATTCTGTTCGAAGAGACGGAGACCGAAATCATCGTCTCCGAGATCGGGCCACGCGGTTCGATCTACGAATGAAAGGAGAACGTGACGATGACCGCCAAATTCATCGCCACGCCCGGCGGCGAAAAATTGGCTATCCTGCCGGCCGTCGGAATACGAAGACATGCGCGACGCGCTCGCTCCATCAAGGCGCGATGGCGCGATTACCGCGCCGGGCGCGACGGAGGGCTGACGCTCGAGGAGGTCGACGCGCTGCTCGCGGCGCCGACGCCGCTCGCATTCTGGCGCGCCAAGCGCGGCATGACGCAGGCCGCGCTCGCCAAGGCCGCCGAGACGACGCAGCCCCATATCGCCGACCTCGAATCCGGCAAGCACGGCGGATCGCTCGAAATCATGGCGCGGATCGCCAAGGCGCTGAAGATCAAGGTCGACGATCTCGTGGACGAGGACTGAGTCCTGCACATGCTGGGCCGGCACTCTGACTGAGCGAATTGCACGCGATCGTCATGGCGGCTGTCGCATCCACGCGTCGCTTGCAGGCCTCGAGTGGCGCACGCGATGCGCGATGGCCGGGACAAGCCCGGCCATGACGCAGAGAGCGTTGACTTCGATCCGACGCCGCCGTCGCCGCGCTCGCCAAGCGCGGCGTCGCCGCGCTGCCGCCGCTCGGCTTCGTGCTCGGCTCGGGCCTCGGCGCGCTTGCCGACGAAGCTCGAGGACGCGATCGTCATTCCCTACGCGGAAATTCCCGGCTTTCCCGTGCCCAGCGTCGCCGGCCACAGCGGGCGGCTGGTGGTCGGCGAGCTCGAGGGCAAGCGCGTCGCGCTGTTCCAGGGCCGCGGCCATTATTACGAGCGCGGCGACGCGCGGCGCGATGGCGTCGCGATCGAGACCTTCAAGCGGCTCGGCGGGCGCACCCTGTTCCTCACCAACGCCGCCGGCGGCCTGCATGCCGAATGGCGCCCGCCGGCGCTCGTCGCGATCACCGACCACATCAATTTCGCCGGCGCCAATCCGCTGATCGGCTTGCCGGGCGACGACCGCTTCGTGCCGATGACCAGCGCCTACGATCCGCGCGCTGCTGGCGAACCTGAAGCGCGCCGCGCGGCGCGCCGACGTCGAGCTGCACGAGGGCGTCTACATGTGGTTCTCCGGCCCGTCGCTTCGAGACGCCGGCGGAAATCCGCGCCGCCAAGATCCTCGGCGCCGATCTCGTCGGCATGTCGACCGTGCCGGAGGTGATGCTCGCGCGCTATCTCGGCTTGCGCTTGCGTCGCCGTCTCGCTGGTGACCAATTTCGCCGCGGGCCTTCGGGCGGCGATCCCAGCCACGAGGAGACGCAGGACGTCGCCGCGCTCGGCTCGCGAGCAGTTTCGCACGCTGCTGCGCGCCTTCATCGCCGCGCACGAGCGAAGCGCCGTGATGCTGCCGCAGGAGATCATCCGCGCCAAGCGCGACGGGCGGCGCTTTAAGCGAAGCCGAGATCGCCGAGTTCATCGCCGGCCTGACCGTCCGGCGCGGTCAGCGAAGGGCAGGCCGCCGCCTTCGCCATGGCGGTGTTCTTTCGCGGCATGAACCTCGACGAGCGCGTCGCGCTGACGCGGGCGATGACGCGCTTCGGGCGCGATGCTCGACTGGCGCGCGCTCGATCTGCCCGGGCCGGTCGTCGACAAGCATTCGACCGGCGGCGTCGGCGACAATGTCAGCCTGATGCTGGCGCCGATGCTCGCCGCCTGCGGCGCCTACGTGCCGATGATCTCCGGGCGCGGCCTCGGCCACACCGGCGGCACGCTCGACAAGCTCGACTTCGATCCCCGGCTATGTCTCGCAGCCCGACATCGCGCTGCTTCCGCCAGGTCGTCGCCGAGGTCGGCTGCGCGATCATCGGCCAGACCGCCGATCTCGCCCCCGCCGACAGGCGCCTCTACGCCATTCGCGACGTGACGGCGACGGTCGAGTCGATCGCGCTGATCACCGCCTCGATCCTCTCGAAGAAGCTGGCGGCGGGGCTGCAGGCGCTGGTGATGGACGTCAAGACCGGCTCGGGCGCCTTCATGCCGACGCTTCGAAGGCGCGCGCGATCTTGCCGAGAGCATCGCCGCCGTCGCCAACGGCGCCGGCCTGCCGACGGTCGCGCTGATCACCGACATGGACGAGCCGCTGGCGAGCGCCGCCGGCAATGCGGTCGAGGTGCAGAATGCGGTCGACTATCTCACCGGCGCACGGCGCGACGCGCGGCTGCACGCGGTGACGCTGGCGCTCGGGGCGGAGGCGCTGACGCTGAGCGGCCTCGCGCCCGACTCGGCCGCCGGCCGCGCCGCGCTGGAGCGCGCGCTCGCGAGCGGCGCGGCGGCGGAGCGTTTCGAGCGCATGGTCGCCGCGCTCGGCGGTCCGACTGATTTGATCGCCAATGCGCGCGCGCTGCTGCCGGCGGCGCCAATTGTCGTCGCCGCCGCGCCCGAGCGGGCAGGCTATGTGCAGACAATTGACGCGCGCGAAATCGGCCTCGCCGTGGTCGAGCTTGGCGGCGGGCGGGCGCGCGCGAGCGACACGATCGATCCCGCCGTCGGCCTCACCGCGCTTGCCGGCATCGGCGCGGCAGTCTCGGCGGACGCGCCGCTGGCGCTGGTCCATGCGCGCGATGCTGCGCAGGCCGAGGCGGCTTTCCGGCGGCTGCGCGCCGCCTATCGCATCGGCGATGCGCCGCCCGCCACGCTGGCCGATCCCGTGGTCGCCCGCGTCGGCGGCGGAGCGACGGCGTGAGCATCCTCGTCGCCATCACCGGCTGGGACGGCTCGCCGTGGGTCGAGGCGCTGCAGGCGGCATTGCCCAGCCACGCGATCGCGACGCCCGATACGCTGACCGATCGTTCCTCGATCCGCTACGCGGTGTGCTGGCGGCAGGCGCCGGGGTCGCTCGCCGATCTACCGAACTTGCAGGCGATCTTCTCCCCCGGCGCCGGCGTCGATCACTTGTTTCGCGATCCTTACCTGCCGCAAGTCCCGATTGTGCGCCTGGTCGATCCCGATCTGCGCGACCGCATGGGCGAATGGGTCGCCCTGCATACGCTGCTGCACCACCGCCAGCAGCGCCGCTACGATCGCCAACAGTGGGAGCGCGTCTGGAGTCGAGGACGCTGAGCAGCCGGCGGCGGCGGAAGTGCGGGTCTCCGTCATGGGCCTGGGCGAACTCGGCCTCGATGCGGCGCGCAAGCTCGCCCACATCGGCTTCGACGTCGCCGGCTGGAGCGCCGGCGCGAAATCGGAACCGGGAATCGCCTGCTTTCATGGGCCGGGCGGCCTCGACGCGATGCTGGCGCGCACCGATATCCTGATCGCGCTGCTGCCGCTGACGCCGGCGACGCGCGGCATTCTCAACGCCGATCTTTTCGCCAAGCTGGCGCGCGACGGGCGGCTCGGCGGGCCGGTGCTGCTCAATGCGGGGCGCGGCGGCCTGCATGTCGAGGCCGACCTCGTCGCCGCGCTCGCGTCCGGCGTGCTGGCGGGCGCTTCGCTCGATGTGTTCGAGCAGGAGCCATTGCCCGAGTCCTCGCCGCTATGGCGTCACCCCAACGTGTACGTCAGCCCCCACAACGCCGCGCTCTCCGCCCCGCTGGCGCTGGCGCGCTACATCGCCGGACAGATCGCCGCTTTCGAGCGCGGCGAGCCGCTGCGCAATGTGGTGGAGCGGGCGCGGGGGTATTAGCGTCTTCCCCTCTCCCCGCTTGCGGGGAGAGGCAGGGTGAGGGGCTTGGCGATTGGCCGCAGCATTGCGATCAATCACCCCGCCCCTCATCCGGCCGACGTCGTCGGCCACCTTCTCCCCGCTTGCGGGGAGAAGGGAGCAGCGGGACGCCTGATCACACGCGCTCTAAATCACTTCGCCACGCGGGCGCGAAAGTCGGCGACGATCTGCTTGAACTCGTCGTAGTCGAGCGCCTTCTCGACCTTGAAAGGGCCGATCAGGAAGACTGGCGTCGCTTGCAGCCCGAGCGAGTCGGCCTGGTCCTTGTCGCGCTTGATCAGCGCCATGATGTCCGCGTCATGCGCCTTCAGATCCTCGTCGAGCTGGTCCATGTTGACGCCGGCGGCCTTGACCGCGTCGAGCATGCTCGCTTCGGGAATCTGCCCGCCATGCACGCCCATCAGCGCGAGATGCGCCTCGTGGTACTTGCCCTGGTATTTTGCGGCGAGCGCTAGGCGTGCGCCATAGACGGACGAGGGCGCGAGGATCGGCCATTCCTTGTAGACGAGCCGCACCTTGCCGTCGGCATCGACGAATTTCTCGAGGTCGGGCGACGATTTTTTGCAGAAGGGGCAATTGTAATCCATGAAGGCGACGATCGTGACGTCGCCGGCGGGAT
Source organism: uncultured Alphaproteobacteria bacterium (assembly GCA_963835215.1). Taxonomy (GTDB): domain Bacteria; phylum Pseudomonadota; class Alphaproteobacteria; order Rhizobiales; family Beijerinckiaceae; genus Roseiarcus. The sequence continues at coordinate 1,763,881 of CAWIES010000002.1, forward strand.
TGCCCGCCACCGGCGCCGCCGGGTCGTTGAGGATCGCCGCGACGTCGATCGTCCCCGCCGCGGCGGCGCGTTGCGCCGCCCAGGGCGCGATCGGCAAGGCCAAGATAGCCAAGAGCGCGGCGAGGCGCAGCAGACGCCTGCGGTTCATGGAAGGCTCCGTTGCGATGGGGATTGGCATTTCTCGCTATCTTACAGTGCAGTGGGAGCAATTCATACTGCGCCGCGCGCCGCGGCGATCGCGGCGTCCGGTCTGTTGCGCCGGCGCCCTTTCAGAATCGGCCCCCGCAGCCTAAATCTTGCCTCGCATGACAGGCTCAGGAAAGGCCCCAACCGCCGCCGACACCGGCTTCGATCCCGCCGAGCTGTCGGCTGAGCCCGATGACGAGGAGGCTTCGGCCTCGCTCGAACTGGCGCTCGACGAGGCGCCGGCCGAGCCGGGGCCGCTGGCGCGCGGCGCGGCCGTGGTCAAGTCGTTCTGGCGCCATGCGCCGCTCGGCCCCGGCGTCTATCGGATGATCGGCGCCGAGGGCGAGGTGCTCTATGTCGGCAAGGCGCGCTCGATCAAGAAGCGGGTGCAGAGCTACACCACGCCGGAGCGCCAATCGATCCGCATCGCCCGCATGGTCGCCCAGACCTGCTCGATGGTGTTCGTCACCACCGAGACCGAGGCCGAGGCGCTGCTGCTCGAAGCCAATCTGATCAAGCAGCTCAAGCCGCGCTACAACGTGCTGCTGCGCGACGACAAGAGCTTCCCCTATATCCTGATTGCGGGCGGCCACGCCGCGCCGCAGCTACTCAAGCATCGCGGCGCGCGCTCGCAGAAGGGCGATTATTTCGGCCCCTTCGCCAGCGCCGGGGCGGTGACGCGCACGCTCAACGCGCTGCAACGCGCGTTCCTGCTGCGCACCTGCTCGGACAGCTATTACGACAACCGCACGCGCCCGTGCCTGCTGTTCCAGATCAAGCGCTGCTCGGCCCCCTGCACCGGCGAGATCGCGCCGGCCGACTACGCCGAGCTGGTCGGCGAGGCGCGCGATTTTCTCTCCGGCCGCAGCCGGGCGATCCGCCAGCGGCTCGCCCGCGACATGACCGAAGCGGCCGAGGCGCTCGCATTCGAGAAGGCGGCGCGCCTGCGCGACCGCATCTCGGCGCTCTCGGCGATCCAGGGCGAGCAGAGCGTCAATCCGCGCTCGGTGCCGGAAGCCGACGTGTTCGCGATCGTCGAAGAAGCGGGGCAGTTCTGCATCGAGGCGTTCTTCTTCCGCACCTATCAGAACTGGGGCAACCGCGCTTATTTTCCGCGCGCCGACCGTTCGCTGGGCGCAGCCGAAGTGCTCGATTCCTTCCTCGCGCAATTCTATCTCGAACGGCCGGCGCCGCGGCTGGTGCTGCTCAACCGTCGACGTCGCCTCACGCGCGCAACTGACCGAGATCTTGAGCGCGCGCGCCGGCCATCGCATCGCCATCGGCGCGCCCCGCCGCGGCGAGAAGAAGGAACTGGTCGAGGACGCCTTGCGCAACGCGCGCGAGGCGCTGTCGCGCAAGCTCGCCGAGGCGGCGAGCCAGGCCAAGCTGCTCGCCGCGCTCGCGGCGGCTTTCGGCATCGAGACGGCGCTGCGCCGGGTCGAGGTCTACGACAATTCGCACATCATGGGGACCAACGCGATCGGCGCGATGATCGTCGCCGGCCCGGAAGGCTTCGTGAAGAACCAGTACCGCACCTTCAACATCAAGAGCGCCAATCTGACGCCGGGCGACGATTACGCGATGATGCGCGAAGTGCTGACGCGCCGGTTCGCGCGGCTCGCGCGCGAGACGGCCGAGGCGCCGTCGGGTTCGGTGGCGCGGGCGTCCCCGCCCGCGGGCGCGGAGGCCCGCGCCACTGAAGCCGGCGCCACTGCGGCCCTCCCTCATCCTGAGGAGCGCCCGGAGGGCGCGTCGCCCCTCCCTCATCCTGAGGAGCGCCCAGAGGGCGCGTCTCGAAGGACGAGGGAGGAGGACGCTGCAGCGGAGCGCGATCCTCCTCGTCCTTCGAGACGCCGGCTTCGCCGGCTCCTCAGGATGAGGAGGATGCAGTTCCGCGCCTTTCCCGACAGACCCGACCTCGTCATCATCGACGGCGGGCGCGGCCAGTATGAGGCGGCGCGGCAGGTGTTCGCCGAGCTCGGCGTCGAGGGCGTCGCGCTGGCTTCGATCGCCAAGGGGCCCGACCGCAACGCCGGGCGCGAGACGTTCTTCGTCGCCGGACGCGCGCCCTTCAAGCTTTCCCCGCGCGATCCGGCGCTGTTCTTCGTCCAGCGGCTGCGCGACGAGGCGCATCGCTTCGCCATCGGCACGCATCGGGCGCGGCGCAAGAAGGACTTCGTCAAAAGCCCGCTCGACGAAATTCCCGGCATCGGCCCGGCCCGCAAGCGCGCCCTGCTGCACGCCTTCGGCTCGGCCAAGGACGTCGCCCGAGCCGGCCTCGCCGATCTCGAAAAGACCGCCGGCCTCAACGCCGCGACCGCCAAACGGATCTATGACTTTTTCCACGACGGTGGCGGGGGATGAGGGAAGCGTGGTAGGGGCGGCCCCTTCCCCCGCAAGGGGAGAAGGGGATCGCGCGCGAGGACATCCATGCTCGAAGGCCTGCCGCCCAACAACGCCGCGCATCTCCTGCGACTCGTCTGCGACGAGAGCGAGGCGCGCGCGGTCGCCGATCTGATCGTCGAGAGTTTCGAGCCGGCCGAGGCGGCTTCGACCGCCTTCGAGACCGAGGAGCCCTGGCCGGGCGGCGGCAAGGCGTGGCTGGTCGAGGCCTATTTCGGTTTCGCGCCTGACGAGGAGAACTTGCGCGAACTCGTCGCCGCCGCGGCGGGCGCGGAGGCGGCGGCGCGGGTCTACGTTCGGCCTGACGGAAAAGCGCGATTGGGTCGCCAATGCGCTCGCCGGCCTTGCGCCGGTGCAGGGCAGGGCGTTTTCTCGTCCACGGCGCGCATGATCGCGCGCGCGTCAAAGCCAACGACGTCGGCGATCGAGATCGAGGCCGGCCTCGCCTTCGGCACCGGCCATCACGGCACGACGCGCGGCTGCCTGCTGCATTTCGACCGCCTGCTGAAGCGGCGCCGTCCCGCGCGCGTGCTCGATGTCGGCTGCGGCGCCGGCGTGCTCGCCATCGCCGCGGCGAAAGTCTTGAAGCGCAAGGTCTGGCTCGGCGATCTCGATCCGGTCGCGGTCGAGGTGGCGAACGAGAACGCGCGATTGAACGGCGTCGGCCGAGCCTGCAAGGCGATCGTCTCGCGCGGCGTCGAGAACTCGATCTGCGCGAAGGCGCGCCTTACGATGTCGTCTTCGCCAATATTCTGGCCAAACCGCTGCGTCTGCTCGCGCCCTCGCTCGTCGCCGTCACCGCGCGCGATGGCGACGCGATCGTCTCGGGCCTGCTCTATGCCGACGTGCCCGGCGTGCTGGCCGCCTGGCGCGCGCAAGGCTTCACGTTGCGCGAGCGCATCGATCTCGAAGGCTGGGCGAGCTTGCGGCTGTCGCGGTAGGAGACGTTCATCTGCATCGCGTAGTGCAGTCAGGCGATATCTGATCGAGATCTCGGCAAATCGTCGGGTGTCACAAATCCGGTTGCAGTTATAATTCGCGTTATCTGTTCTTCTTGCGCATTAGAGAATCCATGGGCTCTGATGTGCCGGGCGAATATCCACGGTCGTCGTCCATCATTCATTATTATGGCAACACGATTCTCGCGATTATCACGCATTTCGTGTTCAATAATTAGTTTGTACCGCGATTTTATGTAATCGATCTTCTCAAATCCGAACGAAATTATCGCCTTGGGTTGATAATGGTCGATGAGTGATCAATTCATCGACAAACAGAAGTCGTGGTGCGGTGACTTATTTAGAGAATATCCGAAGCGTGATTTGAAAGAAGCCCAGCACGCGGGGAACTCCAAAAGAAATGCTCGGTCTGCACGATACGGTCAGTGCCGCATATTTTAATAATGTCCTTGGTCCATTTTAATGCGGATCGACCCTCGCCGTGAAAGTCATGACTGCTTGTTTCTTCTGTAGCGATTGGGGCGTCAATCCAATCCGTTTTGTGTTCCCCAGGATTTATTCCAATAACCACAAATATTGGTGTTTCACGCCTGTTCAGCGGCAGGTCGTATAGAAAATGATGAGCTTTTGTTAATTCGGGAAAGCGCTGCGTATAATTTCTAATCAAACTGATGTTCTCACTCATATCGGGCATAGGTAAACCTTTCATAAGGTGTCGGTTGATTGTATTATTGTCGTCCGGCGTGGAACCCGACATGTTACTGCGCCCGGCGAGGGCGCGCCTCGGATGCGCCGCCCGCCGCCCTCGCCTATAAGCCGCGACAGGCGAAAACTGGACCTATCCCTTGCGCTTCGTCGATCACTACACCCGCCCGCTCGCCGAGGCCCGCGTGCTTTGCGAGGTCTGTCCGCGCATGTGCAACGTCGGCCCCGGCGAGCGCGGGCATTGTTTCGTGCGCCGAAATGTCGATGGCCGCATGACGCTGGCGAGCGGGGCGCTCGGTTTTCGCGTCGAAGCGATCGAGGCGGCGCCGCTCTATCATTTTCTTCCCGGCTCGGCGGCGCTCGTCTTCGGCACGGCGGGCTGCAATCTTGGCTGCGCCTGTTGCGAGGTCCATGACCTTGCCAGAAATCGCGCCGCCGAGGAGCAGGCCAAGCCCGCTTCGCCCGAGCAGATCGCCCGCGCGGCCGCTGCGCTCGGCTGCGACAGCGTTCTCTTCGCCGACAATGATCCGACCGTCTATTTCGAATATGCCATCGACATCGCCGAGGCTTGCCGCGAACGGGGGATCAAGACGGTCGCGACGACGGCGGGCTACATCTCGCCGGGGCCGCGCGCCGAACTGTTCCGCGTCATCGACGCCGCCAATGTCGATCTCAAGGCGTTTTCGGAAGGCTTCTACTGGCGGCGCACAGGCGGCCATCTCGACGCCGTGCTCGATACGCTGAAATACATTCGCCAGGAGACCGACGTCTGGTTGGAGATCACGACCCTACTGATCGCAGGCGAGAATGATTCGGAGCGCGAGATCGACGCGCTGACGCGCTGGATCGTCGAAGCGCTCGGCGACGAGACGCCGCTGCATTTCTCGGCGCTTCGCCCCGAGTTTCACATGAGCGGCCACCCGCCGACGCCCCTCTCGATCCTGACGCGCGCGCGCGCGCAAGCCAAGGCCAACGGGCTCCGGCACGTCTATGCCGACGCCGGCGCGGGCGAAGCGACGGTCTGCGCCGGCTGCGCCGCGCCGCTGATCGCCCGCGCGGGCAATCGGCTCGTCAGCTACGCGCTCGACGCGGAGGGCGCCTGCCGCGACTGCGGCAGGATGTTAGCGGGTCATTTTGCGCGCGCGCCCGGCGCCTGCGGCGCGCGGCGGGCGGTGGACATTGGGGCCTGTGTTTAGACCACCCAGAAGAAAGCTTTCTCGGACCGCGTCCTTCGAGACGCCCGCCTCGCGGGCTCCTCAGGACGAGGGGGGAAGGGTTTGGGAGCCTCTGTGAGCGCCCTCATCGTGAGGAGCGCAGTGCGGCGCGAAGCCCCGGCACTGAACGAGCGCAAGGCGTGTCCTTCGAGACGCCCGCCTCGCGGGCTCCTCAAGACGAGGGCGGTGGGAAGGGTCAGGGAGCCTTTGTGATCCTCCTCATCGTGAGGAGCGCCGCGCCAGCGGCGCGTCTCGAACGACGAGGAGGATCGAGCCGGCAATTCGCGCTAAAGGCGCCGCGATGACTGGGGCTTCTATCTACATCCTGCTGTGCGCCGACGGCAGCTATTACACCGGCGTGACCCGACGCGCGGTCGAGGAGCGCGTGAGTGAACATGAGCAGGGTCTGCTTCCTGGCTACACATTCACCCGGCGTCCACTGAAGCTTGTCTTCTCGGAGCCCTATGAACGCGTCGATGATGCGATCGCGGCGGAGCGAAGGATCAAGGGCTGGTCGCGCGCGAAGAAGGAAGCCTATATGCACGGCGATTTCGCTTCGCTCGTTGCTCTGGCCAAGCGCGGCGCGAAGACTCCGCGCTGAACGAGCGGAGGGGGCGTCCTTCGAGACGCCCGCTTCGCGGGCTCCTCAGGACGAGGGCTGTGGGAAAAGGCGGCGGGCGCATTGCAATCCTCCTCATCGTGAGGAGCGCCGCGTGAGCGGCGCGTCTCGAACGACGAGGGCTCCGCCGCCGCCACGCGCACTATACGAACATCGCGCGATCTCTGGTCACGCTGGCGATCAGGTGCTCGCACACGGCGCGGATGCGGCCTAAGCCCGTCGTGTCCTCGTGCGTCACCAGCCAATAGGCGCGCGTCGCGCGCCGTTCGGGGAGCACACGCTCGAGGTCGGGAAAGCGGCGGGCGATGAAGTCGTGGACGACGCCGACGCCGAGGCCGGCGCGCAAGGCTTCGAATTGCGCCACCGCGCTCGCGCATTCGAACGCGGTCGGCTGGGCGCCGCACAGCTCGCGCACGTAGTCGAGCGCGCTTGAGAAGGCGTATTCCTCGACGTAGCCGATCAGCCGATGGCCGGCGAGATCGCTAAGCTCGCGCGGCGCCGGGCGCTCGGCGAGATAGGCGGCGCTGGCGTAAATGCCGAGGTTGTAGTCGGTGAGCTTGCGGGCGACAAAGCGCCCTTCGTCGGGCTTGCTCAGCACGACGACGATGTCGACTTCGCGCCGCGCGAGCTGGGTGAGCTGCGGCGCCGCTGCAAGCTGAATGCGCAGGCCAGGATTGCGCTCGACGAAGTCGCGCAGCGCGCCCACCATATAGTAGGTGGCGAAGCCGTCGGGCACGCCGATCCGCACGTCGCCGGTCAGCTCGACATCGACGTCGGAAATCTCGGCCTGCGCATGCAGGAAGGCGCTCTCCATTTCCTCGGCGGCGGCGAGGAAGCGCTCGCCCGAGCTGGTCAGCCGCGCGCCAGTGGTGCGCCGCTCGAACAGCCGCGCGCCGAGCGCCGCCTCCAGCGCGGCGATGCGGCGGCTGACCGTCGCGTGGTCGAGCCGCAGCCGGCGCGCCGCGGCGACGAACTGCCCGGCCCGGGCCACGGCGAGGAAGACGCGAACATTGTCCCAGTCCAATGCGGACGTTTCCTCTCTCGGTCGCCCGTCCGCGCCCGGCGCCGAGCGTCGCCACGGCCACGACACCTCGCATTAACGCTAACCGGCAAGTCAGCAATGCGCGCGGCCAGCTGCATCCTAGACTTGCTGGGGTACGCGTCAACACATCAATGGCGTCAATGCTGCACGCTCCCGGTCACGAGGAGACTATCATGGCGCTTCTATTGAGCTGCCCGTTGGTGCAGAGTACTGCGCTCAGCAATGCAGAAAGTGATCCTCCTCGGCCAGCGCGGCGCAATTTCGCGCCCAATCGAACGACGTCGCGCTTTTCTTGGCGGATCCGCTGGAAGACGAAGTCCGAGCCGCGTGCAAGCTTTGGACGACGGATCGCGGCGCAAGCCGTAGCACGCTTGGACGCCGCTCGCCGAGGCTGGTTCGATCTTGTCTATGATAAGTCTGGGGAACTGCATTATCGCGACGGGCGCGGCGCGGCCAAAGGACGACGCAAAAGCCGAAGTTCTGGTTTCGTCGCGCTTTTGAGGCGGGTTCTGACGCCGGCGTTGTATTTCTCGGCGATCTGCTACGCCTCGAGCGGACGGCTATCGTGGAAGCGCGAGAAGTCTTGGCTGTCGGCGCGGCAAGAGACCTCGCGGAGGCGCAATGGCGAATAGCGTTTATTCTTCTGCGCAAACCGGCGAGCGCGGAAAATCTTGCTGAAGCGCGGCAACTCCTCAAGCGCGCGGCCGCACAGGGCTACCTCTCCGCGACGCGCACCTTGGCGATAATTCACCTGCATGGGCGCTTCGGTCTGCGCGGATGTTTGGAAGGCCTCAGACTGGTCTCGCGGCCTGACGAAAGCAATTTACGCAGAAGAGCGTCATCGGCGGGAGGACTGGCGCCAAGTCGGGGGATGGGGACGCCATCGATGTCCTGAACGCTGCGGGATGAAGCACGTTTAGCCAATTTTGCACAGACGGATGCGCGATATCGATATTGCTGTGCGAGAAATCATAATCGCATAACAACTCCGAGGCAAATCGATTCGGGAGGAACGACATGATCGACTACGGGCACTTCATCGGCGGCAAGCATGTCGCCGGCGCGTCGGGGCGAACCAGCGACGTCTTTCAGCCGATGGACGGAACCTTGCGCGGCCGGGTGGCGCTGGCGACGCCTGCCGAGTTGCGCGCCGCGGTCGCCAACGCCAAAGCCGCGCAGCCGGCGTGGGCGGCGGTGAACCCGCAGCGGCGCGCGCGGGTGCTGATGAAGTTCAACGATCTGATCGCCCAGCACAATGACGAACTCGCCGAGATTCTCGCCAGAGAGCACGGCAAGACCATCATCGACGCCAAGGGCGACATTCAGCGCGGCGTCGAAGTGCTCGAAGTCGCCTTCGGCGCGCCGCAGATGATGAAGGGCGAATACACCGATGGCGCTGGTCCGGGCATCGATCTCTATTCGATGCGCCAGCCGCTCGGCGTCGTCGCCGGCATCACGCCGTTCAACTTCCCGGCGATGATCCCGCTGTGGAAGCTCGCCCCCGCGATCGCCTGCGGCAACGCCTTCATCCTCAAGCCCTCCGAGCGCGATCCCGGCGTGCCAATGCGGCTCGCCGAATTGTTCATCGAGGCGGGCGGTCCTCCCGGCATTCTCAATGTCGTCAATGGCGACAAGGTGGCGGTCGATGCGATCCTCGACGATCCCGACATCAAGGCGGTCGGCTTCGTCGGCTCGACGCCGATCGCCGAATATATTTACGGTCGCGGCGCGTCTACCGGCAAGCGCGTGCAATGCTTCGGCGGCGCCAAGAACCACATGGTGGTGATGCCCGACGCCGACATGGACCAGGCGGTCGATGCGCTGATTGGCGCGGGCTACGGCGCGGCGGGCGAGCGCTGCATGGCGATCTCGGTGGCGGTGCCGGTGGGGCAGAAGACGGCCGACGAGCTGGTCAAGCGGCTGATCCCGCGCGTCGAGAGCCTCAAGGTTGGACCCTCGACCGATTCCAGCGCCGATTTCGGGCCGCTGGTCACCCGCGCCCATCTTGAGAAGGTCAAAGGCTACATCGATCTTGGCGTCAAGGAAGGCGCCAAGCTGCTGGTCGACGGCCGCGGCTTCAAAATGCAGGGCTACGAAAACGGCTTCTACATCGGCGGCAACCTGTTCGACGGCGTCACCAAGGACATGCGCATCTACAAGGAAGAAATCTTCGGCCCGGTGCTGTGCGTCGCGCGGGCGGAGAATTATTCCGAGGCGCTCGGCCTGTGCAACGACCATGAATACGGCAACGGCGTCGCGATCTTCACCCGCGATGGCGACGCGGCGCGCGATTTTGCCTCCAAGGTTCAGGTCGGCATGGTCGGCGTCAACGTTCCGATCCCGGTGCCGGTCTCCTACTACACCTTCGGCGGCTGGAAGCGCTCGGGCTTTGGCGATCTCAACCAGTACGGCCCCGACGCGTTCCGCTTCTACACCAAGACCAAGACGGTGACCTCGCGCTGGCCCTCGGGCGCGAAGGAAGGCGCGAGCTTCGTCATTCCCACGATGAACTGAGTTCGCATCGTGCGGCGCCCATCGCTTGTCACGCCCGGACTTGATCCGGGCGTCCAGGCGGCGAGGCTGAAGATTGGCGTGCGACCGTCCCATCCTGGATACGCGGGTCAAGCCCGCGTATGACGGGGGCCAAGAGGCGCCGTGGCGGCGCGATCGTTTCGGGGTTCTGCATTGGCTCCTACGAAGACTGGCCCATGATGTTCGCGCTCACCGCAGATCACGTGGCTGTGCGCGACATGGCGCGAGCCTTCGCCGACGAGCGCATCGCCCCCAAGGCGCTCGCCTGGGACGAAGAGAAGCATTTCCCGGTCGACGTGCTGCGCGAAGCGGCGGCGCTCGGCATGGCGGCGATCGTCGTTCGCGAGGCGCACGGCGGCTCCGGCATGACGCGGCTCGACGCGACGCTGATCTTCGAGGCGCTGGCGACCGGCTGCCCGTGCGTTTCGGCCTATCTGTCGATCCACAACATGGTCGCCTGGATGATCGACCGTTTCGGGACGGCCGACCAGCAGGCGGGCTATCTGCCGAAACTGGCGACGATGGAGCTCATCGCCAGCTATTGCTTGACCGAGCCCGGCGCCGGCTCGGACGCGGCGGCGCTGACGACACGCGCGCGCCGCGAGGGCGGCTCTTACGTGCTCGACGGGGTCAAGCAGTTCATCTCCGGCGCCGGCGCCGCCGACCTCTACCTGATCATGGCGCGCACCGGAGAAGCTGGCGCTGCCGGCGTCTCGGCCTTCCTGGTCGACAAGGGGACGCCCGGCCTCAGCTTCGGGGCCGAGGAGCGCAAGATGGGCTGGAACGCCCAGCCGACGCGGCAGGTGGTGATGGAGGGTTTACGCGTTCCCGCCGCGGCGCGCCTCGGCGCCGAAGGCGAGGGCTTCAAGATCGCGATGGCTGGCCTCGACGGCGGCCGGCTCAACATCGGCGCCTGCTCGATCGGCGGCGGTCAAGCGGCGCTGGAGAAAGCGCTTCTTTACGCGTCCGAGCGCAAGGCGTTCGGCCGCGCGATCGCCGACTTCCAGGCGACGCAGTTCCGCTTCGCCGACATCGCGACGTCGCTCGAGACGGCGCGCGCCATGCTGTGGCGGGCGGCGAGCGCGCTCGACGCTGAGGCGCCGGACGCGACGCGCCTGTGCGCGATGGCGAAGCGGGTCGCGACCGATTCCGGCTTTACCGCCGCCAACGACGCGTTGCAGATTTTTGGCGGTTACGGCTATCTCGCCGAATACGGGATCGAGAAGATCGTGCGCGATCTGCGCGTTCATCAGATCCTCGAAGGCACGAACGAGATCATGCGCGTCATCATCGCGCGCGGCGTCATGCAGACGTGACAGGGGAGTTGAGCGCATGGCGAGGATCGCCTTCATTGGCCTAGGCAACATGGGCGCGCCGATGGCGGCCAATCTCGCCAAGGCGGGACATGCGGTTCATGGCTACGACCTGAGCGAAGCGCAGCGCGCGCTCGCGGCGGCGAGCGACGTGGCGATTGCGCCAAGCGGGCGCGTTGCGGTCGCCAACGCCGAGATCGTCGTCACCATGTTGCCGGCGGGCCCGCAGGCGATCGCCTGCTGGGCCGACATTTTGCCCGCGGCGCCGCGCGGGGCGCTACTGATCGATTGCTCGACCATCGACGTCGCCAGCGCGCGCGAGCTGCACGAGGCCGGCGCCAAGGCGGGCGCGTTGACGCTCGACGCGCCGGTGTCGGGCGGGGTGGCGGGCGCGAGCGCGGGCACGCTGACCTTCATGGTCGGGGGCGCGCCCGGCGCCTTCGCCAAAGCCGAACCGATCCTCGCGGCGATGGGCAAGCGCATCGTCCATTGCGGCAACGCCGGCGCCGGGCAGGCGGCCAAGATTTGCAACAACATGATTCTCGGCGCGACGATGATCGTTACCTGCGAAGCCTTCGCGCTGGCGGAGAAGCTCGGCCTGCCCGCGCAGGCCTTGTTCGATGTCGCCTCGACTTCGTCGGGCCAGTCGTGGTCGCTGACGTCCTATTGCCCGGTTCCCGGCCCGGTGCCGACATCCCCGGCCAATCGCGGCTACCAGCCAGGCTTCGCCGCGGCGCTGATGCTCAAAGACCTGCGTCTTGCTCAAGCGGCGGCGGCGAGCGTTGGCGCGGCGACGCCGCTCGGCGCCGAGGCGGCGCAGCTCTATGCGCTGTTCAACGCGGCGGGGCGCGGGGGCGACGATTTCTCGGGCATCATCGAGATGCTGCGCGGCATGGCGGCTCAGCGGGCCGCCAATTCGTAAGCTGAACGGCCATTCACAAAACTACGTGCTGATCGCGATATTTTTACCCCGACGCCCGGTTTGGCGCCGCGCCGCCATGATTCCGGCCAATGGTCGCCGAGTTGCGGACCGAGCATCATTGTCGAGCGTTGATGGCCCGTAAGGGTTTGAAGCGCAGAGGTATCAACGACGAGCTGCTAGCTGGAGCTGCTGGACGCTCCGAACCCTGGGAGGCGCATATGCGCTTGAATTTTAAAAAGTCGATCGCCGTCGCCGTGACGGCTCTGACGCTGACCGCCGGCATCGCCGCGACCAGCGAATCCGCTTTCGCTGGCCCCCCCGGCCAGACTTGGCATCATGGCGGCTATTACGGCGGCCATTGGCGCGGCGGTTGGTGGGGTCCGGCGATTGGCCTTGGCCTTCTCGGCGGCCTGGTCGCTGGCGCGGCGATCGCCAACTCGGGTCCCGGTCCCGCTTACGGCCCCGGCCCCGGTCCCGGCTACGGCCCGGGCCCCGATCAGTGCTGGCAGCCGCGTCCGATCTATGACGCTTGGGGCCGCTATATCGGCACCCAGCCGGTCAACGTTTGCCAGTAACGACAAAATTCGCCCGCCGCGCGTTGTGCGGCGGGTGTCCTCCTCTCTCGTGAGTTCGGGTCGCCGTCCTCCCCCAGACGACCCGCTATGAAGGTCCCGCTCCTCGCCCGAGCGGGACCTTTTTTTATGCGACACTCACGAAAGGCGACGGAAGCCGTCGCTTCGGTTGAGTTGCCAATCATCTGCTTGGCGTTCTCAGCCGTGATCGCCGTCGTCGGCGCGATGACGTTGGCTGGCGCCCACGCGCCTCGCACTGCCCGACCGTTTGCGCTATGATCCGCGCATGACCCGCTTGCTTGAACAGGCCGTCGCCACCGTGTCCGCCTTGCCCGACGACGTGCAGGACGAAGCCGCGCGTATGCTGTTGCAGTTCGCCGGGCACGAGCAGGAGGTTTACCAACTCACGCCCGAGAAAGAGGCGAGCCTTGACGCCTCGATTGCAGAGGCGGAGCGCGGCGAATTTGTCGCGGACGAGGACGTTCGGGCCATGTGGGCGAAGCATGGGCTGTGAAAGTCGGTCACGGCGTTCGCCACCCCGCCCGTAGACCACGCGGCTGAGAACTCTCACCGGCTCGCTCGCTCGACCGTCGCCGCGGCTCCACGGACGCTTGAGGCGGCTAAAATCTTGTCCTCGGTCAATCGGATTTTATGCGGCGCAAAAAAAAGCGCGGCTCGAACCTCGAGCCGCGCTCACGAATACCGACGGGAGGCGTCGCTTTCGCTTTAGTTGCCCATCATCTGCTTGGCGTTCTCGGGGGTGATCGCCGTCGTCGGCACGATGACGTTGGCGGGGACCGAGTTCGGCGCAGTCGATCAGGATCGACTTGGCCATCGCGATCGCCTCCGGGCCGCCGGTCGGGTAGGTGAACGTCGCCGCCCACTGACCTTCCGCGACGGCGCGAATGCCGCCCGCCGGCCCAGGCAGGCCGTCGGTGCCGAGCACCTTGACCTTGCCTTCCTTGCCGGCGCCCTTGGCCGCGAGCAATGCGCCCGCCGCCATCATGTCGTTGCTGGCGTAGACCGCCTTGATATTCGGATGCGCCTGGAGCATCGCGGCGAAAGCGGTCTGGGCTTTATCCGGCACCCAGTCGGCGGCCTGTTCGGCGACCACCTGGATCTTGTCGTTGGCCTTCACGCCGGCCTTGAAGCCGTTGAGGCGCTCGACCGCCGGCGTGGAGCTCGGCAGACCTTCGAGCACCGCGACCTCGCCGCCGTCCGGCAGCAGCTTGGTTGCGACGTATTTGCCCGCTTCCTCGGCGATCTTGAAATTGTCGCCGCCGATGAAGGCCGTGTAGTCCTTGCCGGGATCGCCGACCGTCTTGCGGTCGAGTTCGATGACCGGAATTCCCGCCTTCATCGCCCGCGCGACGACCGGGGTCAGCGGCGAGGCCTCGAACGGCGAGATCAGGATCAGATCGACCTTCTGCGTGATGAAGTTGTCCATCTGCGAGGTTTGCGTGTTCACGTTGCCGGCGCCGTCGGCGATCTGCAAAGTGAACTGCGGGACAGCCTTCGCCGCGGCCGTCAATTGGTCGTTGACGTGCTGGCGATAGGGCTCGGCGTTGTTGGCCTGGCTGAAGCCGATGACGTACTTGCCGTCCTTCCCGCAGTCCTTGACCAGGGGGGCGGCGCTGGCGACGCCCACGGCAAGCGCCAGCCCGCCGACGCTAAGCGCCAACGTCGACAGGGTGCGGCACGTCTGTGTTTTTGCTGGTAGCAAACGCATTGTTCTCTCCCTTTGCCTTACGGCGTACTTTCATTACCCGTTTGCCGAACTTCGACTTCCGATTGAGATCGGATAGCGCCCCGGCGGCGGCCAAGGCCGAGCCGGGACCTTTTTATTGCGTCGCCAGGGTCAACGACCCAATCCCTCGCGGCGACGAACGAGAGACTGGAGAACAGCGGCCAGCACAATGATCGCGCCGGTCGCGAGCAATTGCAGAGCCGCATTGATGTTGTTGAGCTGCAGAACATTGGCGAGCGCGCCGAGCATGACCGCGCCGGCGACGGTGCCGACCATCGAGCCCGCCCCGCCGAACAGGCTGGTGCCGCCGATGACCACGGCGGCGATCGCGGTCAGCTCGTAGCCGGTGCCGTCGTTGGCGCTGCCGAAATTGAACTGGCCGGCATGGACGATGCCAGCGATCGCCGACACGAAGCCGGTGATGGCGTAGACGGAGATCTTGACGAGGTTCACCGGCACGCCGGAAAGGCGAGCCGCGCGCTCGTTGCCGCCGACCGCGAAGACATAGCGGCCAAAACGGGTGAAGTTGAGCACGAAGGTCGCGACGACCGCGACGACGACGAAGACCAGCGTCGCGACCGGGACGGTGTTGTTGAACAGACGATCGCCGAGGATGGCGAACACCGGCGGCGCCAATCCGGGCCCGTCGCCGTAGGAGATGTTGATGTACTGATTGCCGGAGATGACCAGCGCCAGACCGCGCGCGATCTGCAGGCCGGCGAGCGTGACGATGAAGGGTTCGAGCCGGAAGCGGGTCGAGATGGCGCCCTGCACCGCGCCGAAAACCGCGCCGGTTGCGACCACGGTGAAAACGGTCGCCGGACAGGCCCCAGCCGGCGGTCGTCATGATCGTCGCGGTCAGGACGCTCGACAGGCTGAGAATCGCGCCGACCGAAAGATCGATGCCGGCGGTGATGATGACGAAGGTCATGCCGACCGCGATGATGCCGGTCTCCGACACGGCGCGCACGATGTTGGCCATGTTGTCGGGGGCAAGAAACAGGATGTGGCCGTGCCGCGCGGCGAAAAGACGACGCCGCCGATGGCGACCAGCACCAGGCCGATCACGCTTTGAAAGCGCACGGCGATGGCGAGGAGATCGACGCGCGACTTCACCGCCTGGCGCGCGGGCGCAGGATCGCCAATTTTCGGGGCGTCATTCATCGGCTTCGCTCTCTGTCGTTTCCGCTGCGGCCAGCACCTCGCGCTCGTCCGCGTCGGCGCCAAATTCGGCGACCGTCCGCCCACCTCTGCAGCACGATGACGCGGTCGCACAGGCCGATGAGTTCGGGCATCTCGCTCGAGGCGATGAGAACGCCCATCCCCTGTCCGGCGAGATCGCGAATGCGGGCGTAGATTTCGCCTTTGGCGCCGACATCGACGCCGCGCGTCGGCTCGTCGAGCAGCAGCAGGCGCGGCTCGCCCAGCACCTCCTTGGCGAGGACGACCTTCTGCTGATTGCCGCCCGACAGCGCGCCGACCGCAATGTCGGTTCGCGGCGGGCGGACGTCGAATGCGCCGATCGCGCGCCGCGCCAGCGCGCTCTCGCGCGAGCTCGACATGACGAAGAACGGCGACACCCTGCGCAGCACCGACAGCGACGAGATTGCGCCCGACGCTGTCGCGAATCATGAGGCCGCTGCCGCGCCGGTCGTCGGTGACGAGGCCGAGTCCCTCGGCGCGCGCGGCGCGGATCGAGGCAAGATGCGCCGGCGCGCCGTCGATTTCGACGACGCCCGACCAGGCGCCGGCGCCCGGCGGCGCCGTAGAGCGTCGAGAGCAGCTCGGTGCGGCCGGCGCCCATGATGCCGGCGAGGCCGACGATCTCGCCGGCGCGCACGTCGAGCGTGACGTCGCGCGGCGCCTGCCAGCCGGCGCGCTGACGCTTGGGGCGAAAATGCGCCCGCTCCAGATGCAGCACGCTGCCCCCGAACTTGCCGCTGCGGCGCGGATAAAGTTCGTCGAGCGGCCGGCCGACCAGCAGACGCACGAGTTCGGACTGCGGCGCACGCGGCAAAGCGGTTCGCCGGCGATCCTGCCGTCGCGCAGGACCGTCACGCGGTCGGCGACGCGCGGCACTTCTTCGAGGCGATGCGAAATGTAGACGATGCCGACGCCGCGCGCGGCGATCTCGCGCATCGACGGCGAACAGCCGTTCGACCTCCGCGGCGGTCAGCGCCGCGGTCGGCTCGTCCATCACCAGGATGCGCGAGGCGTAGGTCAGCGCCTTGGCGATCGCGACGATCTGCCGCCGGCCGACCGAGAGTTCGCCGACCGGCTGGTCGACGTCGATATCGACGCCGACGACTTCGAGCCGCGAGCAGCGCCGCGCGCCGCATCGCGGCGCGATCGAGCGCGCCGGCGCGCGTCAATTCGCGGCCGAGAAACAGGTTGGCGGTGACGTCGAGGCTCGGGACAAGATCGAGCTCCTGGAAGATGGTGGCGACGCCGGCCGCCTGCGCGGCGCGCGGGTCGTCGAAGCGCGCGGCGACGCCGTCGATCAGCATTTCGCCCGCGTCTGGCGTGATGACGCCGGAGAGAATGTTCATCAGCGTCGACTTGCCGGCGCCGTTTTCGCCGAGCAGCGCATGGACTTCGCCGCGTCTGAGATCGAAATCGACGCCGCGCAGCGCCTGCGCGCCGCCAAAGCTCTTGACGACGCCGCGCATGGCGAGCAGCGGCGTTTGGCTGGTCGGCGGGCGCGTTCATCGCGGCCTCCCGCAGGAATCGCGCAAGACGATCGCGGCGTCGAGGCGGATCGTTCGCCGCTCGCCCTCGGGCGCGGCGATCCGCTCGATCAGGAGGGACGCCGCGCGCCTGCCGATCTCCTCGCAGGGTTGTGCGACCAGGGTCAGACGCGGCTCGAAACAATCGGCCCATTCGAAATCGTCGAATCCGGCGACGGAGATGTCGTCGGGGACGCGCAAGCCGCGCGCGCGCACTGCGCGCATGACGCCGATCATCGCCAGATTGTTGCCGGCGACGATCGCGGTCGGCGGAGCGGGCAGGGCGAGCAGCGCGGTCGTGGCGGCGGTTGCGGAATTGCTCGTCGCACTGCCCATGACGAGAAAGCGTTCGTCGAACGAGATGGCGCGCCGCTTGCAGGCAATCGCGATAGCCGGCGATGCGCTCAAGCGTCGTCTGGAAGCCGGGATTGCCGCCGATATAGCCGATCCGCCGATGTCCGAGCGCGGCGACGTGATCGACCAGCAGCCGCATCGCCTCGCGATTGTTGACGCCGACTTGGTCGAATTCAGGGTCCGGAGTGCGATCGACCAGAACGCAAGGCAGACGCACGTCGCGCAGATAGTTGAGGGCGCGCCGCTGGGGGTCGGCGCTGGGGGCGAGGATGATGCCGTCGACGCGCCGTTGGTGCAGGGCGGCGACGACTTCGAGTTCGCGCGCCGGATCGTCCTCGGTGTCGGAGAGAAAGACCATCATGCCGAGGCGCGCGCATTCGGTGCCGATCGAGCAGATGATGTCGCTGAAATAGGGATTGGAGATCGCCGACATCGCGATGCCGACCGAGCGGGTGGACGCGGTCTTCAGCGAACGGGCGAGGACATTGGGGCTGTAGCCGATCGCATCGATGGCGGCGCGAACCGCCTCCGCGGTCGCCGGCGCGACGTGGCGGGTGCCGTTGACGACATGCGAAACGGTCGAGACCGAGACCCCCGCTTGTCGGGCCACGTCGGTAATCGTCGTCACGCGGCCTCCCTACTCGGCTCGACGGCCTTCCGCGCGCAAAAACGAAGAGGCGTCCGATGCGCTTTTTTGCTTTTATACACCATCGAAACGTTTGCGCAATCGTTTCGATGACGCAGTGCGGCAAAAATCACGCGGCGCCGCAACAGAGACGGAAGCGTAAGGGCGCGTTCGATTCTTCGGGTCAAGGCGGAGTGCGGCGGGCGCCGATCTTGGCGGCGCGGCCCCTACGCGAGGCTGACGCTCGCCAGCGCTTCTTTCTGTCGCGCGGCGAGGGCGTCGAGGTCGAAGCCCTCGATCGCCTCTTCGAACTGGCGATGAAAGTTCAGCTCGGCGCCGAGCCGCAAGAAGGCGGCGCCAAGGCCGATCGCGGCGCGGTCCATGAAGACGAATTCGCGCGGCACTTTCAGCTTTTGGCCCTCGGCTTTCAGCGCCTGCATCACCGAGACGATCTCGCGCCGGCCGTATTCGCCCGGCTTGACGCCGTCGGCGATGGTGCGCACGCGGTCGTCGATCAGCGGCCCATAGATGAAGCGCGCCCAGATGTTGAGTGCGCCGATCGTCGCGCGCGAGAGATTGACGAAACCCCAGCGCTCGTAGGCGCTGACGACGCGCGCCTCGTCGTCGCTCTGCAGGCCGCGATAGAGTTCGACGACGCCGCCAACAAACGACGGGGGAAAGATGCGCACGCAGCCGTAGTCAAAGAGATTGACCGCCTCGACCTCGCGCGCCGCGCCCACGCCTGACGCCACCACCGAATAATTGCCCAGATGCGGATCGCCATGGATGACGCCAAAGCGCGAGAACGGGAGCCACCACGCTTCGAACAGGCCGAGCGCGATGGCGTTGCGAGCGTCCGCTCCGGCGCTCAACGAAGCTGACCAGCGGCGCGCCTTCGAGCCATTGCTGGGTCAACAGGCGCCGGGTCGACAGGGCGTCGATCGTCCTTGGCGTGCGCACGCGCGTGCGGCCGGCGAGCATCTCTCCGTAGAGCCGCGTCAGCTTCGCCTCGCGCTCGTAATCGAGTTCTTCGCGCAGCCGCGCGCCGATCTCGACGGCGATCTCGCTGGTGTCGATGGCCGGACCCATGCGGCGATGGAATTTCAGCAGCAGTTCGAGTTGCGACAGATCGACTTCGACCGCCGAGGCCATGTCGGGATATTGCAGCTTGCAGGCGAGCGCCTCGCCATCGGGCCCGATCGCGCGGTGGACCTGGCCGAGCGAGGCGGCGGCGGCGGGCGTCAGATCGAATTCTTGAAAGCGCGCGCGCCATTCGGGGCCGAGCTCGGCCTGCATGCGACGGCGCACGAAGGCCGCGCCCATCGGCGGCGCCTGCGATTGCAGGGTGATGAGCTGGTCGGCGTAGTCGGCGGGCAGCGCGTCGGGAATGGTCGCCATCATCTGGGCGACCTTCATCAGCGGCCCCTTGAGCCCGCCGAGCGCCTGGGCGAGGTCGCGAGCCGAGCCGGCGCTATCGCCCCCGACCAGCTTGCGCGCTCCAACGCGTGCGGCGAGCGCGCCGGCGGTGACGCCGAGATTGGCGTAGCGGCGCGCCCGCGCGGTGAAACGGTCGGCTTCCTCGTCATCGCTCAAAACTGAAATCTCCGATCTGCGGCGCCTCGCCAGCAGCCGCGGCGACAAATCGCCCCGGAGAACCAACGCATTGCTACCAGGGCATATGCGGTCTCTTTGCCCTCGCCGCAACGCCAAATCGCAGGCCCGTCGCGGCGAATTTATCGCGATCGTCACACCGGGGCGGCGAAGCGCACGCGGCAGCCGCCGAAGGGCGAATCTTCGAGCGCCAGGGTCGAGCCGTATTGGGCGAGTACATCGGCGACGATGGCGAGCCCGAGGCCGCTGCTCTCGTCGTCCTCCTTGCTGGTCGCTTCGCCGCGCCGGGGCAGGGCGGCGCGCACCGCCTCTGGCGCGCCGGGGCCGTCGTCGTCGATAATGAACTGAGCGGCGCCGGCGCGCCATTCGCACTCGACCCGCACCTGCGTTTTGGCCCACTTGCGGGCGTTGTCGAGCAGATTGCCCATCACCTCGCCAAAGTCGTCGGGGTCCATGCGCGGCCGGACCGCCGCGTCGACCTGATTGTCCCAGATAATTGCATCGCCGCGCGGCATCCGGCCAACAAGGTCGATCAGCCGCTCCACCGAACGGCGTGCGTCGGTCAAGGTACCCGCCGCGGCGGTCGTGCCGACGGTGCGCGCACGCGCAAGCTCGCGGTCGACATGGCGGCGCATGCTCTGAACCTGCTGCTTGAGCAGCGCCCCGGACTCTGCTTCGCCGCGCGCCTCCAGCCGCCTCGCTTCGCCCTGAAGGATGGTCAGCGGCGTCTTGAAACCATGGGCGAGATCGCCCGCGCGCTCACGCGCCTTGTCGACCAATTGCTCCTGCCGGTCGAGCAGGCGGTTGAGATCGCTCGCAAGCGGGGCGACCTCGCTGGGAAAGCTGCCGGCAAGGCGCGCCTTGACGCCGCGATGGACCAGCGCCAACTCGCCGCGCAGGCGTCTGAGCGGCGACAGGCCGACGCTCGCCTGCAGCCAGGCGCCGGCGAACAGCACCAGCCCGATCAGGCCGAGCGCGATAGCGACGTCGGTGACGAAGGAGTCGCGCAGCGCGTCGGTCGGCGCGGTGTCGAGCGCGACGGCGAGGCGGAAGGCGCGCGGCGCGCCGTCGGCGTCGAAGCGCACCTCGCGCTCCATCATGTAGACGGTCGTGTCGTTGGGGCCGCGCCGTTCGATCGCCTTGCCGGTCGATAGCACGCGCACGCTGTCGGTCGGTTCGAGATCGTCGTCCCACAGCGAGCGCGAGCGCAGCCGCACCGTGTCGCCTTCGGCGATCCGCCAATAGGCGCCGCTGCTGGGCAATTGATAGCGGGGGTCGGTGAGGTCGTGGGTGAGCGTCGGCTCTTTGTCGGCGCCGAGCGCCACGGCGCCGGCGAGCTCGCGCCAGCGCACGTCGAGTTCCTGCTCGACGAGCCGTTCGACATGGTCCTCGAAAATATAGGCGAACGACAGGCCGGCGACGGTGAGTGTGGCGGCGATCGACAGCGCGGCGAGCGCCAGTAGGCGCAGGCGAAGCGATGTTGGCCTCGGGTCGGAGGTGGTGCTCGTGGGTCCCGATTCAGCCGCGGACGAGGTATCCATAGCCCCGCTGGGTCTCGATCAGCTCGCCGCCGATCTTCTTGCGCAGCCTAGCAATTAGCACTTCCAGCGCGTTGGAGCCAGGTTCCTGGTCGGCGCCGTAGACGTGCTCGCCCAGTTCGAATTGCGAGACCGGCCGCCCCTTGTTGTGGATCAGGTAGCGCAGGGCGCGAAACTCGAGCAACGACAGCGTCACCGGCGCGCCGTTGACGGTGGTGATCATCCGCCGCGTATCCATGCGCAGCAAGCCGGCTTCCAGCGTCGGCGTGGTGTGGCCGGTCGAGCGGCGAATGATCGCGCCAAGGCGCGCGACGAGTTCCTCGGGCTGAAAGGGCTTGGGCAGATAGTCGTCGGCGCCTGCGTCGATGCCGGCGACGCGCTCGGTCCAAGTGCCGCGCGCGGTCAGGACCAGGATCGGCGTCGTCACGCCAGCGGCGCGCAATTGCCGCACCACTGACAGCCCGTCGAGCCGTGGCAGACCGAGGTCGAGGATGATGCCGTCGAAGTCTTCGGTCCCGGCGCGCGACCACGCCTCCTCGCCGTCGGCGACGGTCTCGACCACATAGCCTGCCTGAGTCAGATGCGCGCTGATCTCAGCGGCGATTTGAGCCTCATCCTCCACCACCAGTGCGCGCATCAATGAGGCCTGATCGAAGTGACGTTATTCTTGCCGGCATCGACGCTGACGTCGCGGTAAAAACCCTGCGGCGTCAATACGGTGATGGTGTAGTTCCAGGAGCCGACCGTATCCTTGGTCAACGCAACGTTAAGCACATCGCCGGGAACCGATTTCTGCACCGTCTTGAGCACGCTCGACAGCGGCACGATCTCGCCGTCTTTCACGGCGGCGAGCGCCTTGTCCTGATCGTCGGGCACGGTGCGCACGCGGTTGGTCAGCCAATCGAGCGTCGATTCGCCGCCGTGGACGATGCCGGTCGCCGCGTGGGCCGAGGCGCGCTCTGTGCGCCGCAAAAAGAGCCGGAACGGCGCGGTCAATTTCGCCGCCGAATTCGACAGCCAACGCCGGTTCGACGAGCCGATCGAGAACTGAGGCAGAGTCGTCGCGCTGTGGGTTGGCCCGCCATTGCTGCTTCCTGCTGCGATTGGGGCGTTGCCGCCGCCGCTGTTGTCGTTGCTGTCGTCAGCCCAGGCCGGCGACGCGGCGAGCGCAAGCCGCGCTACCGCGAGCGCGAGCAGCGCGCAGAGCGCAACAGACCGGAACTTTGCAGACCGGAGTCTCAAAGGTTGGAGCTTTCGTAACCGAGCCGACAAAGCGATGGCGCTCCACTCTAGTTCGTCCGCGCGCCACGCGACAAGAACGCTTACGAGCTTTGCCTGCTCGTCCATCACGCGCGTCACAGCTCCCCCCTCCGCTTGCGGGACGGAGAGGGGAGCCCCCGGGGCGTTCTTGAGCGCGGCCCTCGGGCGCGATAGGCGGGAACTGCCTCGGTGAGGCGATCTGCGGCTGCGACGCCCAGACAATTCCCGATCGCGGCGCCCCCCTCCCGGGAACGCTTGAAGAGGGGGAACACGGAACACGGTCGCTAACGGCATTCGGCGCGCCGATCGATTCCCGCTGGGGCTCTCCGCTCATTGGGGGCAAGCGGTCGGGGTTCATCGAACGGCGGCGTCGTCTCGTCGCGGACCACGCAAGCACTGACGCCTCTTCTCTCCTGTCTCCCATCGACCAGCCGTCGACGGACCAATGGTTAACAGAGGGCCGCAAGCGGGAACCTGACGGGTTGCGTCAGCCGCTGGTCAGCTTTGCGCGCGACTTGTCGGGCCGGCCGCAGCCGTGGTGAAATGGCGGGCCCGAAGCGGTGGCGAGGCCGTCGCCGCACAACGCGGGGAGGGGACCATGCGTCGCGATGAGCCGCTGTTGGTCTACGAAACGCACGTCGCCGATGAGTGGATCGACGACAATGGCCACATGAACGACGCGGCCTATGCGCAGGTGTTCAGCCGCGCGGTCGATGCGCTGATGGATCGTATCGGCCTCGACGCCGCGCAGCGCCGGGCGAGCCGCCGCACGCTGTTCACCACCCAGATGATGATGCGCTATTTCGCCGAGGCGCGACTGGGCGAGGCGCTCGCGGTGCGCTGCCGGCTGCTCGAACACGACGAAAAGCGGCTGCGCCTATGGCTGTCCTTGAGCGGGCCGGGCGGGGCGGAGCTTGCGACCTGTGAGCAGGCGTTGCTGTCGATCGACCGCAGCGATGCGGCGCCGCACGCCGCCGACTGGCGCGCCGAGACGCGGGCCGCGCTCGATGCGCTCGGAAGAGCCCACGACCGGCTCGAAACCCACCCGCTCGCCGGACGCGGCGTGACCATGCGGCGCGCCTGAGACGAGTGAAGCGGGGGCGGGGAGGCGCTAGCGATCGCTGCGCTGCAGGCGCCGTTTCCAGCCCTCGCCCGCCTTGGGCTCGCCGCGGTGGACGTAGCGCTTGAGGATGCGGGCGTGACGCTCGGCGCGCGCGGGCTGTCGCGACTCCGCCGTCGTTGCCGCTACTGCTTGGATGGGCGGCGGGGCGGGTTCGCGCGGCGGCGGCTCGACGTGGCGCGGTTCGCGAATCTTGGCGAGCATTTTTTTGTAGTCGAAAAGTTTCTTGCCGCCAGACGGCCTCTTGTAGGCAGGCAGCCTCTCGGCGTCGGCGGTCTTGGCCCGGCGCGGCTTGATGGCGGTCGGCTCGCCAAGGTCAGGCGCGAGGGCCGGCTCGACGAGGCTCTGCAGGATGCGGCCAGCCGGCCGCGAAGGGGCGGCCTCGGCCGGCGCCGGCTCGGCGAACACCGCCAGACTGGCTGGGGTCGCGGGCGTCGGCGGCGGTTCTTCGTACCAGGATTTGGCGGACTCGCCAGGGGGGCGGCGCTGTTTACGAACTTCGACCACGAACGAAGGGGGCGGACGCTTCATGAGCGCTATAGCCTCTGGGGTGTGCACGCGACGGCTCGAGCGCGGGTTTTTCGTCGAATCACTGCCGGCGCGCCGCGTCGCGAGGACCATGCTGGGGGGGAAGGCGCGGGAAAAGCAAGCCGGCTCAGGGCAGGTTTGCGGGCCAGTTTGAATTTCCGGAGTTGGCTGTAAGCGGGATGGCGGCTTTCTGAGCAAACGGGGGCCAAGCAGACGATCACTGGCAAAAAGACATACCGACTCTTAAAGACCCATTGCGAAGGCTCCGGCTGTCTCGAAATTCAAGAATTTTGACGAAAGGCCCGTTCTGGTCCGCGACGCGCGCGGAACGAGGCGACTCATCGGCGCCGTCAATGTTCGAGCCCAGCGGCGCTACCGTTGTGAGCATCGACGGGCCCGAATCGCGGATTTGGCGCAGTTCCTCCTTTAGGCGTCCCACCTCCCGCTCCAAGCTTTCGATGCGATCGAGAGTGTGGTCGAAGCTGGTGGATTCCGTCGCTTGCAACCAGGCGAAGACGACCGCGAGCGCGCGACGAAATCTCCGCTGCCCTGGGACCAGACGGTTCGCTGTGTCTGTCAAGGCGGCGGCCGACGAATGGATTGTCGCCCTCTGGAAGGAAGAGGCGCTGGCGTCCGTCAACCATTCACTCGCCCAAGTCGACGAGTGGGAAGCGCCCCATTTCGCCGAGGACGAAGCGCGCGACAAGGTGAAGGCCGCCAAAGAAGAATACGAAGACGCTTCGCGCGACAAATTCTTCGGTTTCTGAGAAGCGGCGTAAAACCCCTGGGGCGCTAGGTCGCGCGCCGCGGGGCGGCGCGCTCGACAAGCGTGATCGCCATGTCGAGCGCCAGCTCCAGCGGACGGGCGTCGCGCGTCGTCTGCGTCAGCAGAATGCCCCCTTGCAGGGCGGACAGCATCGCGGTGGCGAGGTCTTGGAGATTGGCGCCGCCCGCTAATTCTCCACGATCGCGCATGGCCGCCAGGCCTTTGGTCAACGCGCGCTCCCATTTACGGAACGCCTCCGCAAGCAATTCGCGCCCGCCCTCGTCGCGCTTGGCGAGTTCACTCGCCAGGGAGCCGATCGGGCATCCGCCGGCGATGTCGTTTCGCCGCCTCGCCTCGATAAATGCGTTGCGCCATCGGCGCAGCCCGGCCAGGGAATCGACGGCGTCCAGATAAGTCTCCTGCCACCCGACGACGGCCTCTGTTTGCGCCGCGATGACCGCGTCGATCATCGCGTTTTTGTCGGCGAAGTAATGATAGATTTGCGATTTGCTCGTGCCGCTCGCCTGCATCACGTCTTCCAGGCTCGTTTCGCCGGCGCCGCGCGCATAGATCAACTTGGCGGCGGCAACGACGATTCGCGCGCGCGTCACGGCGCCGCGAGCCGTCAGGCTTTTCGATGTCCTCACGGGAATTCCACTTTCCTCCACTCGCCGTCTGGGACGTCTTGCGCCTTCGCGGTACAAGGCATCGCGAGCGGTTTCGCCATGGGCCAGACTCGGAAGCAAACTGCTCGTGTGCGAACGGCTCAAATGCTTCCGCTCAATGGGCGCACCGGCGCCGTCAATGTTCGAGCCCAGCGGCGCTACCGTTGTGAGCATCGACGGGCCCCGCATCGCGGCTTTGGCGCAGTTCCTCCTTTAGTCGACCCACCTCCCGTTCCAAGCGTTCGATGCGATCGAGAGTGTAGTCGAAGCTGGTGGATTCCATCGCTTGCAGCCAGGCGAAGACGGCCGCGAGCGCGCGACGAAGTTTCCCTTGCTCTGGGACCGGATGGCTCGCTGTGTCTGTCATTGGCTCCTCAGATCAAAATTCGACGCATTTCGCGTGCTGCCTTCAGAGCTGCGACCAACCCCCGTCTACCGGCAGTTCGGCGCCGGTCGTGTAAGTCGCGTCGAACGCGAGGAAGAGGACGGCCTTGGCGATTTCCTCCGACGTCCCGAAGCGCTTCATCGGATTGAGGTCGCGCATCTGCCCGGCGGCTGCGGCAGCTGCGTCTTTGTCTGGGATCGCCTTGCTGAGGATCGGCGTATCGATGGGACCGGGCGTCACCGCGTTGACGCGAATCTCCCGAGGAAGAAGCTCGGCGGCGAGCACCCGAGCGAAGGATCGCAGCGCCGCTTTGGCCGCTCCATAGGCGGCGAGGCCGGGCATTCCCTTGACGTTGGCGACGGAGGTCGTGAGGACGACAGAGCCTCCGCGGTTGATCAGCGGCGCGAGTTTCTGCACCGCGAAAAACGCTCCCTTGGCGTTCAGGTTGAACATCTCGTCATAGATTGCCTCGGTCGTGCCATCGAGCGGCGCGAAGAGGCCGAACCCCGCGTTGACGAAGAGCAGGTCGAAGACGCCAAACTCGGCCTTCACGCGAGAGGCAAGGGCGTCGATATCCGTCAACGACCGCGCGTCGCTCGAAACTACGATGGCGCCCGTCCCAAGCTCTTTCTGCGCCGATTCCAGGCCGGCCGGCGAGCGACCGGTCACCAAAACGCGGGCGCCCCCATCGAGGAGCATCTTCGCCGTCGCGAGCCCCATGCCGCTCGTGCCGCCGATGATCACCGCTCGCTTCGCTTCGTACCGTTTCATGTGTACTCTCCTCACTTTTTGAACTGTTTTGTATGATAAAAGGCGCGGTTGTCGCGGCTAAGGAGTTCAGAACTAAACGTTTCCAAAAATCCAACGGCCCGCGGACGATCGCGCAGCTCAGCAATCATCTGCCGATCGAATCA